>NZ_LGRA01000008.1:592237-613851 GCF_003116095.1 Azospirillum sp. TSO35-2 | reverse complement strand
GGTGGTGGAGGCGCGCAAGGACGTCACCGTCGTGCTGCACCCGCTGACCGACGACCGCCGCATCCTGCCGCTCGACCGCACCGGCGAGACGCTGGAGGCGCCGCCGGAATTCATGCTGGTCGTGTCCTACAACCCCGGCTACCAGAATGTGCTGAAGGCGCTGAAGCCCAGCACCCGCCAGCGTTTCCTGGCCGTCGAGTTCGACTTTCCCCCGCCCGACCAGGAAATCCCGATCGTTGCCCAGGAAAGCGGCCTGCCGGAAAGCCGCGTCGCCCCGCTGGTCCGGCTTGCCAACGCGCTGCGCGCGCTGAAGGGGCAGGATCTGGAGGAGGGCGTGTCGACCCGCCTGCTGATCTACTGCGCCACGCTGATCCGCTCGGGCATGAAGCCGGAACGGGCGATCCGCGCCGCGCTGATCGAGCCGCTGACCGACGATGTCGACGTCCGCGCCGGTCTGCTGCGCGTCGCCGAGGTGACGTTGGGTTAAACCGGTCTGAAGGATCGTCGTCATGCTGGAGTTCTTCGAGCCGGAAGAGACCGTCGGCCGCCTGTGGCACCGCCTGATCGGCGGGCGGTCGAGCTATCCGCACCATCCCGACGCCGCGGTGACGCTGGAGGCGATGCGCCCCCGGCTGTCGGTCTTCTTCCGCGCGCTGGGGGGCGACCGCGGCGTGCGGCTGACCGCCGGCACCGCCACGGAATCCGGCCACCGGCTGCCGCTGCTCGACCGCATCGGCCTGGGAACGGAGCGGGTGGAGCGGGCGGCGTTGGACGGCGACGTGCTCCAGCTTCCGGCGGCGGTCGACCTGTTCCCCGATCCCGCGCTGAACGAGCGGCTGTTCGAGTGGCTCGCCGCCTACTTCGCCCACGCCGAGCCGCTGACCACCCCGGCCGACCCGCTGCAGGCCGATGTGCTGGCGCTGCGCGCCGCCGCCGAGACCACGGCGCGGGTGCTGGCGCTCTGGCCCGGCCTTGCCCGCATGCACGGGGAGCTGACCCGCGCCGTCGCCGCCATCCGCCCGGCCCGCCGCCTGCCGCCGGTCGAGGCCGCGGTGGAGCGCGCCGCGCTGGCCCTGCTCGGCGCCGGTGTGGCGGAAGGGGAGGCGGCGCGCGTCCTCAATCCGGCCGTCCCGCTGAGCGGCTTCACCGCCCCCTACGACTACGCCCGGCTGCTGCCGGTGCCGCTGTGGGGCGTGGCGACGATGCCGGCCGACCACGCGGCGACCACCGCCGCCGACAGCCCCGGCGAGGGTGGCAAGGCCGCCGAGGGCGACCAGCGCCGCCGCAAGGCGACCCGGCGCGCTACCGACCAGATCCAGCGCAACGACCCGCTGATCCTGAACCGCTTCGAGAAGATGCTCAGCCTTGCCGAGATGCTGAACATCCCGCGCGCGGTCGACGATGACGACGCGGACAACGCCCGCAAGGCCGCCGACGATCTGGACGAGATCGCGGTCGGCGCGCACCAGCGCAAGGCATCGACCGCGCTGAAGCTCGACCTCGACCTGACGCCGTCGGCCGTCGACGCGACGCCGCTGACCGCGACCCTGACCTATCCGGAATGGGACCACCGTCGCCAAGCCCTTCTGCCCGCCCATTGCCGGGTGATCGCCGAAACCGCCCCGGCCGACGGCGAGGCCTGGCAGCCCGACGCGGCGGCGTCGCGCCGCATCCGTCAGGTCCGCCGCCAGTTCGAGGCGCTGCGCCCGCGCCGCATGGTGTTTTCCGGGCAGGCGGACGGCGACGAGCTGGACCTTGCGGCGCTGGTGCGCAGCCGCGCCGATTTCCAGGCGGGCGGCGCCGGCAGCGACCGCGTCCACCAGCAGGTGCGCAGCGCCGCGCGCGATCTGGCGGTGGCGGTGCTGGTCGACGGCTCGCTGTCGACCGACGGCTGGATCGAAGGCCGGCGCGTGCTGGACGTCGAGAAGGAGGCGCTGCTCGCCCTGACCCATGGGCTGACCGCCTGCGGCGACGACCATGCGCTCTACGCCTTCACCTCCAAACGGCGGACCTGGGTCCGGGTGCAGACGCTGAAGGGCTTCGACGAGCCGTTGAGCGCAACCGTCACCCGCCGCATCGGCGCGCTGAAGCCCGGCTACTACACCCGCATGGGCGCCGCCATCCGCCACGCCGCCGCGGAGCTGGCCGAACGGCCGAACCGCCACCGGCTGCTGGTGCTGCTGACCGACGGCAAGCCGAACGACGTCGACCATTACGAAGGCCGCTACGGCATCGAGGACACCCGGCAGGCGATCCGCGAGGCACGGCGCGACGGGCTGGCGGTGTTCGCCATCACGGTGGACGCGCAGGCCCGCGACTACATACCCTATCTGTTCGGGCGGGGCGCCTATGCCATTTTCCCGCAAGTGTCCCATTTGACCAAGGCGCTGCCGGCGCTGTACCGGCAGGTCGCCTGCGCCGCCTGATGCGGCCAACCTGCAAGGATCCAGCGCTCATGAACGGCACCACGCCTGTCAAGACCGACCCCGTCAAGATCGGTATCGTCACCGTGTCGGACCGCGCCAGCCGCGGCATCTACGAGGACAAGGGCGGCCCGGCGATCCGGGAGGAGCTGACCCGGCTCATCGCCTCGCCCTGGCAGGCGGAGGCACGGGTCATCCCCGACGAGTTGGACCTGATCGCCGCCACGCTGGCCGAGCTGTGCGACGCCGGCTGCGCCCTGGTGGTCACCACCGGCGGCACCGGCCCGGCCCCGCGTGACGTGACGCCGGAAGCGACCGAGCGGGTCTGCGACAAGATGATGCCGGGATTCGGCGAGCTGATGCGCACGGTCAGCCTGACCGTGGTGCCGACCGCCATCCTGTCGCGCCAGACCGCGGGCATCCGCGGCAGCAGCCTGATCGTCAACCTGCCGGGCAAACCCTCCGCCATCCACGACTGCCTGATGGCGGTGTTCCCCGCCATACCCTATTGCCTCGACCTGATCGGTGCCGGGCGGATCGACACCGATCCGGCGGTCTGCGTCGCCTTCCGGCCAAAGTCCTGACAAAGCATAGGGGAAATAAAGACCAGTTGAAGCTTGAGGTTAACTGAAGAAGCCTGCGACATAATTGCGCCACTGGGCTTCACTTGACGGCGGTCAAGCGCAATCACCGGACGAGAGAACAGTATTCCCTCACAAGAAACACACGTCCGAGAGAGTGCCATGAAGACCAAGTCGATCCTCCTGTCCGTCAGCGCCGCCGCTTTGATGTTCGTGTCGGGAATTGGGGCGGCGTCGGCGGACACGCTGTACGCCGACCCGAAGGTCAAGCAGCCGACGGTCAGCGTCGTGCAGGACCCCGCTGCCGTCCCGGCCCCGGAAAAGGCCGGCAAGCGCGCGCCGAAGACCCAGAAGGTCTCGCTGACCACGACGGAGGTCGAGGCCCGGCTGGACGATGGCACCAGCTACACCTATTGGACCTTCAACAACACCGTGCCTGGCCCGATGGTCCGCGTCCGCGTCGGCGACACCGTGGACGTGTCGATTTCCAACGCCAAGGACTCGACGATGAACCATTCCGTCGACTTCCACGCGGCGACCGGCTTCCTCGGCGGCGGCCAGATCACCCAGGTGGAGCCGGGCGAGACCAAGTCCTTCTCCTTCAAGGCGCTGACCCCGGGCGTCTACGTCTATCACTGCGCGACGCCGATGGTGGCCCATCACATTTCCAAGGGCATGTACGGCCTGATCGTGGTGGAGCCGGAGGCCGGCCTCCCCGCGGTCGACCATGAATTCTACGTGATGCAGCAGGAAATCTACGCGACCAAGGCGAAGAACCTGCAGAACGCCGAGGACGACTATGACGGTCTGGTCAACGAGCGGCCGACCTACATGGTGTTCAACGGCACCGTCGGCGCCCTGACGAAGGACAAGCCGCTGAAGGCCAAGGTCGGCGAGACGGTGCGCCTGTATTTCGGTGTCGGCGGTCCCAACCTGACCTCGTCCTTCCACGTCATCGGCGAGATCTTCGACCGGGTCTACAACCTGGGCGGCCTCGAAGCCGAGCCGACGAAGGGCGTGCAGACCGTCACCGTCGCCCCCGGCGGCGCCACCATGGTGGAGTTCAAGGTCGACTACCCCGGCAAATACGCCCTGGTCGACCACGCGCTGAGCCGCGCCACCAAGGGCCTGATCGGCATCCTGGAGGTCGAAGGCAAGCCGGACGACAGCATCATCCTCGACAAGTCCGGCGACTCCCGCAAGAAGCAGGTCGGCGAGATGCAGCACTGAGCGCAAGCCGGTCGTAGCAAAGCCCCTCTCCCGCAAGGGAGGGGGGCTCTTTTGCATTTAAATGGTGCAAAACAAAGAAGGGCCGCCGTTCCCGGCAGCCCTTCCATTGTCTATCCGTGACTCGTCGAGACCACGGAGGATGTCCTCAGCGGACGGAAACCTCTTCCACGAAGAAAGAGATCCCGGCCATGGCGCTCGACGACGAGTGAGACGGACAATGAGACACGAGATCACCTCCTTTCAGTTGTTGGCGTACGAGGCAGTATATAGGCGGCTCCACTGACCGCGCAAGGCGCATGGCCCAGCGCCGCAGTGTGATATTTTGCGGAGCCCGCACCCTGGATCAGGGCGTCGATGAGCGCGGCTGCAGCCGGCTGATCGCGTAGCCCAGGCCGCCGGCCAGGATCAGTCCGGCGGCGACAGCGGCGCTGCGCGCCACGCGGCCGCTGGCGGTCAGGCGCAGGCTGTGGTGCGGCAAGCCGAAGCGACCGCGCGTGCGGTGCAGCCCCTCCACCGGATGGTACAGGTTGTCGGGCCGGCCGGGCGTTTCCCGCTCGTCGGTTTCCTGCCCATCGACGGCGTTGCGGGCGAGATAGCGGTCGGCGAAGCCCGGCACCAGGAAATTGCCCAGGATCGCCTGCATCGCCGATCCGCCCAGCCAATATTCGCGGCGCGGCTGCTCGGCGGCGTGCAGGATGGCGCGGGCGATGTCCTCGGGTTGAAAGATCTTGCCCATCGGCTGGGCGCGGCGCGGCATGTGGCTGCGTGCCCAGTCGAATTGCGGCGTGTTGACCGCCGGCAGATGCACCGCGGTCAGCGTCACACCGCTGCCGTCGTGCAGCAGTTCCGACCGCAGGCTGTCGATGAAGCCCTGGATCGCGTGCTTCGCCGCACAATAGGCGGATTGCAGCGGGATGGAGCGGTAGGCGAGCGCCGATCCGACCTGGACGATGGCGCCGCGGTCGCGCCCGCGCATGCGGCGCAACGCCGCCTGGATGCCATAGGCGGAACCGAGATAGGTCACCTCGGTCACCCGCTTCAATTCGGCGGGCGTGATCGACGATACCGGGCCGAAGACGGTGACCATCGCGGCGTTGATCCAGACGTCGATCGGGCCGAACGCCTCCTCCACCCGTCCGGCGGCGGCATCCACCGCCTCGGCGTCGCTGACGTCGAGCGGCAGGGCCAAGGCCTTTCCGCCCAGCCGCTCGACCTCACGCCTCACCTCCTCCAGCGCATCGCCGGAGCGGGCGATCAGGCCGATCGAGGCGTGGCGGTGGGCGGCGAAGGCGAGGGCGGTGGCGCGGCCGACGCCGGCCGAGGCCCCGGTGATGACGACGACGGGAGGGGAGGCGGGGGAGGGTTGCATGGGGCGGGCTGCCTTCTCATTGACGGGCCGGGCGGGTTGGGTGCTCTGTCCAACGTCCGTCATTGCCACCGGTTCCATTGCCGCCGGTTCCGCCGCGCGGTCGCAGCGCACCATCCTCCACCCGGATGCGGTGCAACGTCAGGGGGATGTTCAGCAGGGTGGCGGCCAGCGCGATCCAGGGTTGGCCGAAGACCAGCGGCAGCACCGCCAATTCGCCCGCCACCACCAGATAGTTGGGGTGCCGGACCCAGCGGAACGGCCCGCGCCGGACCAGCGGCGCGCCGTCCAGCGTGATGATGCGCGTCGTCCAGAAGCGGCCGAGCGTCGCGATCACCCACAGCCGTCCAGCCTGGAGCAGCACGAACAGCGCCAACAGTCCACCGTTCACCGGGGCGTCGGCCGGTGTCGCCGCGAACAGCAACGCCAGCCAGCCGCCATGCAGCGCGACGAACAGCGGGTAATGGGCCGCCCCGACCTCGCGCGCGCCCTCGGCCAGCAGGCGGGTGGTGTTGCGGCGGGCCAGCACCAGTTCCAGCAGCCGCTGCGCCGCGACGGCAAGCAGGATGACCTGCGGCCAACCCGGGCCCGAAAAGTCCATGCTCAGAGATCCAGCAAGGTCAGCGCGGCGGTGAAGCCGGGGCCCAGCGCCATCATCAGATGCGGGCCGGTCGCCCCGCCGCGCAGCCGCCGGTCCAGCACGAACAGGACGCTGGCCGCCGACATGTTGCCGCAGTCGTGCAGCACCGCCCAGGCCTCCTCCATCCCCGCGGTCGCCGGGTCCATCACCTCGGTGATCGCCTCCAGCACCTTGGCGCCGCCGGTGTGGCAGACCACCCCGGCCAGATCGGCCCGCGTCATGCCGCGCCCGGTCAGGAAGTGGTCGACGACGGGGGCCAGACGCTCGCGGATCAGTTTCGGAATGTCCTGGCTGAAGACGACGCCGAACCCCTCGGCCTCGATCCGCCAGCCCATGATGCGGCGGGTGCCGGGCCAGGTGTGCTCGGCGCTGTCGACGACGCGTGGACCGGCAGGAGCGTCCACACCGGTGGGTGCGCGCAGCAGCGCGGCGGCGGCGCCGTCGGCGAACAGCGCGCTCGCCACGACGTTGGTGGGGGTGGCTTCCTCCGGCCGGTGCGACAGGGTGCAAAGCTCCACCAACAGGAACAGCACGGTCCGCCCCGGCATGGCGCGCGCCATCATGGCGGCCCGTGCCAGCCCAAGCGCGCCGCCGGCGCAGCCCAGACCGAAGATCGGCAGCCGCACCGTGTCGGGCCGGAACCCCATGCGGTCGAGCAGCAGCGCTTCCAGACTGGGGGTGGCGATGCCGGTGGTGGTGGCGCAGACGATGGCGTCGACCTCCTGCGGGCGGAGGCCGGCGGCCGACAGCGCCTTTCCGGCGGCCTCCTCCAGCAGGGCGAGCGCGGTCCGTTCGAACACGGCGGCGCGCTCGCCCCAGCCGTGGGGCTGCAGGTACCAGTCGATCGGGCAGACGGCGTGGCGGGTCCGGATGCCGGTGTTGGCGAAGACCGGCGCCAGCCGTTCGAAGTCGCGCAGGCGGTGCGCGAACACCGCCCGCGCCACGGCGAGCGTCTCGTCCTGTTCGAAGCGATGGGGCGGTAACGCGGTGGCGACCGACAGCAGTTGCGGGTCCGGTGTCATCCTGTTCTCCGCATGTTGCTGCCGGTCGGCGTCCGGCCTTCAGGCGAGTTGGCTCAGCGCTTGGCGTCGGCGGTGGCGCCGGCGTTCTGGCGGGCCAGGAAGGTCTTGGTGACGTCCGGCAGGTGCTGTTCCAGCCAGGTCGCCATCTCGATTTCCTCATCCAGGCTCTGCTGGAGGGTGCGGGCGATCTCCGGCTCCCCGGCCAGTTGGGCGGCGGAGATCAGGGCGCGGTAGTTGGCGATCTCGAAATGTTCGAAGGCGTAGTTGAAGACCGACGCCTTGACGATCTCGTCGCTGGCGAGCACGCCGGACAGCGACTGGGCGTTGCCGATCAGCATGCCGATGCCGGTCTTGATCGACGACGCGCTGGTGCCGAGCTGCTTCAGGCACTGTTCCAGCCGTTCGGCTTGGCGGTTCGACACTTGGACATGCTCCTGGGCCTTGGCCAGCAGCTCGGGGTAGTGCTTGATGCGCTCGACCTGCCGGTTCAGCATCTCCACCGCCTGGTTTTCCATGGAGTGGGCATCGCGCAGCCAGTCGATCAGAGTGTCCTTGGGGGTCGGCATATGGGAAATCTCCGTTGTCGGTAAGGGTGCCGTTGGTTCGGCTTCCGCTCCCCCCTGCCAACAAGGCGCCGCCCTGTCCGTCGCGCCCGGGCCGCGTCCTCTAAAGGTCATGACCTTTCGGCCAATCGCCCTTTCGGAACGGCCCGCGCCCGTCGGCCCGCCCGTCAGTGCGCCAGCGCCTCCTCCTTGCCCGGCTTGTCGTGGATGGCCAGCCGGTCGACGATGGTTTCGCTGGCGGCGTTCATGCCGATCAGGCCGACCTCGATCCCGGCGCGCCGGAACTTCAGCACGACGGTGTCGAGCGCCGCGACGCTGGAGATATCCCAGATGTGGGCGCTGCCGACGTCGATGGTGACGCGATCCAGCGCCTCGCTGAAATCGAAGGCCGCGGTGAAGTCGTCGGCCGACGCGAAGAACAGCTGGCCCTCGACCGTGTAGATGCGGGCCTTGCCGTCGTCGGACAGGGTGGAGCTGACGCGGAACATCCGGGCAACCTTTCCGGCGAAGAAGATGCCGGACAGCAGCACGCCGATCAGCACGCCGACCGCGAGGTTGTGGGTGGCGACGACGCCGATCACGGTCGCCAGCATGACCGCGCTGGAGCTGCGGGGATGCGTCACCAGCGTCTTCAGCGAGTCCCAGCGGAAGGTGCCGACCGACACCATGATCATCACCGCGACCAGCGCGGCCATCGGAATGCGCTTCACCCAGTCGCCCAGCACAACGATCAGGAACAGCAGGAACAACCCGGCGCAGAAGGTCGACAACCGGCCGCGGCCGCCCGACTTCACGTTGATGACCGACTGGCCGATCATCGCGCAGCCGGCCATGCCGCCCAGGAAGCCCGACACCATGTTGGCCACGCCCTGGCCGACGCATTCGCGGTTCTTGTCGCTGCCGGTGTCGGTCATGTCGTCGACGATCGCCGCGGTCATCAGCGATTCCAGCAGCCCGACCACGGCGATGCCGGCCGAGTAGGGCAGGATGATGCGCAGCGTGTCCAGCGTCGGCGGGATGTCGGGCAGCAGGAAGACCGGCAGGGTGGACGGCAGCTCGCCCATGTCGCCGACCGTCCGCACGTCCAGACCCAGCGCGATCGACACCGCCGTCAGCACCAGGATGCTGACCAGCGCCGAGGGCACCGCCCGGGTCAGGCGCGGCAGCAGATAGATGATGCCCAGCCCGGCGGCGACCAGCGCGTAGGTCAGCTTGGGCACGCCGATCAGCTCCGGCACCTGCGCCAGGAAGATCAGGATGGCGAGCGCGTTGACGAAGCCGGTCATCACCGATTTCGACACGAAGCGCATCAGCGCCCCCAGCCGCAGGAAGCCGGCGCCGACCTGCAGCGCGCCGGCCAGCACGGTGGCGGCCAGCAGATACTGGAGCCCATGCTCCTTCACCAGCGTGACCATCAGCACCGCGGTGGCGGCGGTTGCGGCGGAGATCATGCCGGGACGGCCGCCGACCACAGCGACGGTCATCGCGATGGCGAAGGAGGCGTAGAGCCCGATCTTCGGATCGACCCCGGCGATGATGGAAAAGGCGATGGCCTCGGGGATGAGGGCGAGGGCGACGACGAGCCCGGCGAGCAGGTCGCCGCGCGGGTTGCCGAACCATTCCTGACGGAGTCGGTGCAGATCGATGGCCATGGGTCTCGGAATCTCGGGGCGTGACGGCGGGCAAAGCTCCACCCCGACCGAAAGCCGGAGGGCGTGCCGACCTGTCGACAATGATGAGGGCGTGGAACGGCTGCGAAGCGGTGGGCGGCCCGGAATGGGGCCGACGGGCTTCAGGTCAATGCGGTGTGGAAGCCGTCAAGGCGGCGTGACGCGGTGCAGCATAAGGCAGACGTAACAGATTGTCGCAGGCCCGGCAAGCCCGCGCGTCCGCGGGCGGCGCAAACAAGAAAGCGCGCAACAAACAGGGGCGGCGCCCAGTCGGACGCCGCCCCCGCTTCTTGTGGGATGTGGTTCGTCAGGCCTGACGCGGCCGCAGCGGCGGGGCGTCGCGGAAGGGCTTGTCGACCCCGCCCTTGTCGTTGGTCTGGTTCTCGATGTCGCCCTCGAAGGTGGTCTCGCCCTGGGCGAGGTCCAGGTCGTCCGGCGTCATGCCGGCGGCGCGGGCGCCCTTGGACCCGCCGATCTGCGGGTTGTTCTTCAGGTCGGCGTCGGTCGGCTTGTCGGTCTTCTCGTGCTTGCTTGCGCTCATGACGGCGTCTCCGTTGCGGTTCCGCAGGTCCCTCCCTCAACCGGCGCCGTTCAGGATCGTTGCATTATCCCTTCTCCCCCCGGCGCCCGCCTGCTTAGGATGGGAGGTTCGGCGCAGCCGCAGGTCAATCGCATGGCGTTCATGTCCGACAAGGAAGACCGGCTGAGGATCCGCGTGCGCGGACGGGTGCAGGGGGTGGGGTTCCGCCCGCATGTCCACGCGCTTGCGCGGCGCTTCGGCCTGACCGGCTGGGTGCTGAACGACGCCCGCGGCGTGCTTCTGGAGGTGCAGGGCGCCGACGCCGACGCCTTCCGCGCCGCGCTGGTGGACGAGGCGCCACCGCTCGCCCGCATCGACGCCGTCGACGCAGAAGCTCTCGCCCCGATCCACGGCGAGAACGCCTTCGTCATCCGCCACAGCGAAACCGGCGGCGCCATCGCCACCGGCATCGGCCCCGACGCCACCGTCTGCCCGGCCTGCCTCGCCGAGCTGTTCGATCCGGCCGACCGCCGTTACCGCTACGCCTTCCTGAACTGCACCCATTGCGGCCCGCGCTACACCATCACGCGCCGGCTGCCCTACGACCGGCCGCAGACGGCGATGGCGGGGTTTCCGCTCTGCCCGGCCTGCGCCGCCGAATACGCCGACCCGGCCGACCGCCGCTTCCACGCCCAGCCGACCGCCTGTCCGGTCTGCGGCCCCCGCCTGTCGCACCCGCCCGAAGCCATCCTGGCCGCCCTGCGCGCCGGCATGATCGTCGCCATCAAGGGGCTGGGCGGCTTCCACCTCGCCTGCGACGCCACGCGGGCCGACGCGGTGGAGCGGCTGCGCCGGGTCAAGCAGCGCAACGGCAAGCCCTTTGCCCTGATGGTCGCCAACGCCGCCTCCGCCGCCCGCCACGTCGATCTCGACGCCGACGAACGCCGCCTGCTGGAGGGGATCGCCAGGCCCATCGTGCTGCTGCGCCGCCGCGACGACGGCCCGGCGCTGGCACAAGACTTCGCCCGCGGGCTCGCGCCCGACATCGCCCCCGGTCTGGCGTGGCTGGGCGTCATGCTGCCCTACACGCCGCTGCATCACCTGCTGTTCCACGAGGCGGCCGGACGGCCGGACGGCACCGGCTGGCTGGCCGAGCCGCAGGACCTGACCCTGGTCATGACCTCCGCCAATCCCGGCGGCGAGCCGCTCGCCATCGGCAATGCCGAGGCGGCGGAGCGGCTGGCCGGCATCGCCGACCTGATCGTCGATCATGACCGCGACATCGTCATCCGCGCCGACGACAGCGTCGTCCGCAAGCTGGCCGGCGCGCCGGCCTTCCTGCGCCGTGGCCGCGGCTATGTGCCGGAACCGATCCGGCTGGCCCGGCCGGTGCCACCGATCCTGGCGGTCGGCGGGCATCTGAAAAACACCGTCTGCGTCACCCGCGGCGACGAAGCCTTCCTGTCGCAGCACATCGGCGATCTCGACAACGCCGCGACGCTGGAGTTCCTGGAGGAAACCGTCGCCCACCTCCTGCATGTGCTGGGGGTCCAGCCGGTGGCGGTGGCCCACGACCGCCACCCCGATTTCCACTCCACCCGCTTCGCCGAGCGCAGCGGGCTGCCGGCCATCGCGGTCCAGCACCACCACGCCCACGTCGCCGCGGTGATGGCCGAACACCGGGTCGAAGGGCCGGCGCTCGGGCTGGCGCTCGACGGCTTCGGGCTGGGAGACGACGGCGGCTCCTGGGGTGGCGAGATGCTGCTGGTCGATGGTTCGACGGCCGAGCGCATCGGTCGCTTCGCCCCGCTGGCCCAGCCCGGCGGCGATGTCGCGGCGCGCCAGCCCTGGCGGATGGCCACCGCGGCGCTGGTCCGCATGGGCCGGGCGGACGAGGTCGTCCCGCGCTTCGCCGGCCACGGCCCGGCCGAGGGCGTGCGGCGGATGATCGAGCGCGGCATCAACGCGCCGCTCACCAGCTCCTGCGGCCGCTGGTTCGACGCCGCCTGCGGGCTGCTCGGCGTCCGCGCGGTCGCCGGCTTCGAGGGCGAGGCGCCGATGGCCCTGGAGTCACTGGTGCGTCGCCCGCGAGTGGCGGACGGGGCGTGGCGGATCGACGGGGACGAACTGGATTTGACGCCGCTGCTGGAACGGCTGCTGACGGTGGCCGACGCGGTGGAGGGGGCGGAGCTGTTCCACGGCACCCTGACGGCCGCCCTGGTCGCCTGGACCCTGCCGCAGCTTCAGGCGCGCGGCCTGCGCCGGGTGGTGCTGTCCGGCGGCTGCCTGATGAACGCGGTGCTGGCGGAAGGGCTGGTCGCCGGCTTCCAGGCCGCCGGCGTCGCGGCGCTGCTGCCCCGGCTGGCGCCCGCCAACGACGGCGGGCTCAGCCTCGGTCAGGCGTGGGCGGCCTCGTTCGCCCTGGACACTTGCACGCCGTAGCCGGCGCGGCGGGCCTTGTCGCGGTCGTAGAGGCCGCGGTACTTGCCGACATAACCCTTGCGGCAGGCGCGGTGGAAGCGCTGCGACGCGGTTTCCCAATCGTCGCCCGGCCGCAGCCAGCTGACATAGGTGGTGCCGGTGCGCGGGTCGGTGCGCAGGAAACGGCCGCGGCCCTTCTCGCCCCGCACCCATTGGCCGGGGTTGAGCCGCAACGCGCCGCGGGCCAGCAGCATGCTGACCTGCGGGGTCAGGTCGATGGTCGGAAAGTAGGGCATGACGTCCTCCGGGCCGCCCCCGGTGGGACGGCGTCGCTCTGGGATTCCCGGTTGTTTCGGAACCTCCCAGATATGGGAACGCATGAGGAACTGATCAAGGTTTCCAAGGGGTGTGGCGTGGCACTCGCTGGCGTTTTTCCCCCTCCCTAACCCTCCCCCGCTGCGCGGGAGAGGGGACTGCCGCCACTCTCCTGCACAAGCACCGGCTCCCTCTCCCGCGTAGCGGGGGAGGGTCGGGGAGGGGGCAGAGACCTTCACAGCATCAGACGCTCACCCCGCGTGCTTCACCCGCTTCGCCGGCGCTTCGTGCTCCTCGTCCGCCGGGACTTCGGCGTCCTTGAAGGTGCGGACGCCGCTGATCATGGTGGAGATGATCGACTGGCGGGACATGATGTCCTCGCGCACCGCGGCGTAGACGTGGACCATCACGAACAGCAGGATCGCCCACATTCCCATATGGTGCCAGGTGTGGACGTCCATGCTCTGGCCGAACAGCGGGATGACCCAGCCGAACAGCCGGTCCTGCCAACTGCCCTGGCCGGCGCCCTCGCTGTAGAGGGCGAAGCCGGTGACGATCATGAAGACGCTGCCGACCGCGATGACCCAGAACATGGCGAACTGGGCCAGCGGGTTGTGGCCGACATACAGCTTCGGCTTGCGGGCCAGGAACAGGTACCAGCGCGCCTCCAGGATCAGCTCGCCCCACCAGTGCAGGTCCCAGAAGGGGAAGCGGAACAGTTGGCGGGCGTGGTGGTTGCCGGCGAAGGCCCAATAAAGCCGGCCGATGAAGCCGACGGCGAAGATGTAGGCCGCCGCGAAATGCACGAAGCGGATGTAGCCCATCAGGAAATGGGCGCTGGCCTCCCCGGGCATCGAGGGCAGCGGGTTGGCGATCAGATAGCCGGTGACCGACAGCACGGTGATGGCCAGCGCGTTGATCCAGTGCCAGACCCGCACCGGGACCTCGTACACGTAGATCGCCTTCAGGAAGCGGCCGGCCGCCGGAGCGGCCGTCCCTTCCTCGTCCGGTGTCGCGACCGGCTTCGCATCGTCGAGAGGAGCCATGACATAACCCTCCGCGGTTTGCCGGTCAGCGTACGGTGACGCGGGCCAGTTCGGCGCCGTCGGGCGCCATGACGTGGGTGGAGCAGGCCAGGCACGGGTCGAAGCTGTGCAGGGTGCGCAGGATCTCCACCGGCTCGTCCGGGCGCTCCATCGGGGTGTTCAGCAGCGAGGCCTCGAAGGCGCCGATGTTGCCCTTGGGATCGCGCGGGCTGCCGTTCCAGGTCGTCGGCACGACGCACTGGTAGTTGTCGATCTTGCCGTCCTTGATCTTGATCCAGTGGCCCAGGCCGCCGCGCGGGGCGGCGACGGTGCCGACGCCCTTGGCTTCCTTCGGCCAGGTCTTCGGATCCCACTTCTCGACGTTCGCGGTGGCGGTGTCGCCGGCCTTGATGTTGGCGATCAGGGCGCTCCAGTCGTCCAGCATCATGGTGCAGCAATACTGGCATTCCAGCGCGCGGGCCAGCGTGCGGCCGATGGTGGTCGGCAGCGCCTGCTGCGCCGTCAGGTTGGTCCCGGCCAGCTTGTTGAAAGCACCCAGCGATTCGGTGATCTGGTCCTTCACGTAGCCGACGCCCTGGGCGTAGGCCAGGATGTAGCGCGGCAGCGGGCCGACCTCCACCGCGTGACCGCGCCAGCGCGGCGCCTTGATCCAGGAATACTTGGCGGCCTCGTCCAGTTCCTTGATGTCGGTGCGGCTGCCCTTGGCGTTGGGGCCGAGTTCGAACTTGGCCTCCGTCACGCCGTCCCACGGGTGCAGGCCCTTGCTCTCGTCCTCGTAGTGGTACCAGCTGTGGGCGACGAACTCCTGCACCTGCGCCGGGTCGCGCGGGTCGATCGGGTGGACCTCGTTCCAGTTGCCGTTCAGGATGACGCCGCCCGGCAGTTGGCAGGTCGAATGGTCGTACGGCACCTTCTCGTAATCGCCGTAGTCCATCACGTTGGTCGCCGCCAACCCGCCGCCGTGCAGCCAGTCCTTGTAGAAGCTGGCGATCGCCAGCACGTCCGGCAGATAGACGTTGTCGACGAAGGCCGCGGCCTCCAACATGCGGGCGCGGATGAAATTCAGCCGCTCCATGTTCAGCGGCGCGCCCGACGACCCGGTGCCGTCCAGGTTGATGGCGCAGGGAACACCGCCGACCATGTAGTTCGGGTGCGGGTTCTTGCCGCCCAGGATGGTGTGGATCTTGACGATGTCCTTCTGGAGGTCCAGCGCCTCCAGGTAATGGGTCACCGCCATCAGGTCGGCTTCCGGCGACAGCTTGTAGGCCGGGTTGTCCCAATAGCCGTTCTTGAAGATGCCGAGCTGGCCCGATTCAACGAATTTCCGGATGCGGGTCTGCACGTCGCGGAAATAGCCGGGGCTGGACTTGGCGTGGGCCGGCGACACCGCCTGTTGCAGGGCGGAGGTCGCCTGCGGGTCGGCCTTCAGCGCGTTGACCGGGTTGACCCAGTCCAGCGCGTGCAGGTGATAGAAATGGACGATGTGGTCGTGGACCTGCAACGTCTTCGCCATGATCTCGCGGATCAGGTGGGCGTTCTTCGGGATGCGGATCTGAAGTGCATCCTCCACCGCGCGGACCGAGGTCAGGGCGTGGCAGCCGGTGCAGACGCCGCAGATGCGCTCGACGAAGGCCCAGGCGTCGCGCGGGTCGCGGCCCTTCAGGATGACTTCCAACCCGCGCCACATCGTGCCGGTGGAGACCGCGTTGCGGATGACGTTGTTGGCGTCGACGTTCACCTCGCAGCGCATGTGACCTTCGATGCGGGTCACCGGATCGACGACGATGCGCTTGCCGCCGTTGTCGAGCGAAAAGCCGTTCGGGGTCTGGACGATGCCCATGGTCAGACGTCTCCCTTGTGCTGCGCGCGCTTCAGGGCGCTGACGGCCGCGTGGGCGGCGATGATGCTGCCGACGCCGATGGCGGCGGTGGTGCCGACCTGGTCGGCGTTGGCCTCGATCCCGAACTGGAGGATGTCGGACTGGCGGGCGTACCAGGACCCCTTGTCCCAGAAGCCGTCTTCCGAACAGCCGATGCAGCCGTGGCCGGACTGGATGGGGAAGCTGGTGCCCTCGTTCCAGCGGACGGTGGAGCAGGCGTTGTAGGTGGTCGGACCCTTGCAGCCGACCTTGTAGAGGCAATGGCCCTTGCGCGCGCCCTCGTCGTCGAACGCCTCGACGAACTGGCCGGCGTCGAAATGCGGCCGGCGGTAGCATTTGTCGTGGATGCGCTGGCTGTAGAACATCTTCGGGCGGCCCTGGCGGTCCAGCTCCGGGATGCGGTCGAAGGTCAGCATGTAGGTGATGACGCCGGTCATCACCTCGGCGATCGGCGGGCAGCCGGGAACCTTGATGATCGGCTTGTCGGTGATGACCTCATGCACCGGGGTGGCGCGGGTCGGGTTCGGACGCGCCGCCTGGACGCAGCCGAACGACGCGCAGGAGCCCCAGGAGATGATCGCCTTGGCATCCTTGGCGACCTTGCGCAGCTGGTCGACGAAGGGCTTGCCGCCGACGATGCAGAACATCCCGTCCTCGTTCAGCGGCGGGTTGCCCTCCACCGCCAGGATGTAGTTGCCCTTGTACTTCTCCATCACCTCGTCGAGGATCGCCTCGGCGTGGTGGCCGGCCGACGCCATCAGCGTGTCGTCGTAGTCCAGCGAGATCATCGACAGCACCACGTCCTTGACCAGCGGGTGCGCCGAGCGGATGAAGGATTCCGAACAGCAGGTGCATTCCAGCCCGTGCAGCCACAGGACCGGGGTGCGCGGCTTCGTCTCCATGGCGTGGACGATCTGCGGCACCAGCTCCGGCCCCAGGCCGAGCGCGGCGGCGGTCAGCGAGCAGTATTTCAGGAACGAACGGCGCGTGATGCCCTGCCGTCGCATCACCTCGTAAAAGGTTTCCAGCGTAGCCATCGGTTTGTTTTCTCCCGCGGGGGCGCCGGTGTGCGAGGGTCCGGCGCGCTTCTCCGTCGGTCATAGGCAACAATCGTGCCGTAATACGGACAGTTGGCAAACCAATGGGCTGGGCGGTGGAAGGCCGGCTGCCACTGGCAAGCAACCGGCCGAAACGGCTTTAACGGGTGGAAAGCGGGTTGCCGGTGCGGTTACGCCGAGCGGCGGGCGTCGTCCGGCTGGCCGATCAGGCGATGGATCGCCAGACCCAGCGCGACACCGGCGGCGTGCAGCCCGGCGGTGCTGGCCAGGAAGCCCAGCGCATAGCCCAGCGCCGCGGCGTCGGCCGGCATCTCGGCGCCATGGGCGAAGCCGTGGAACAGCCCGAAGCCGCCGGCGAACAGCACGCCGATCACCGCGTTGCGCGACATCGGCATGACGCACAGCAGCGCCAGCACGACGGTGGAGGCGTAGATCGTCGGCTCGACCAGCGGCAGCGACACGCCGAGCAGCGCCAGCAGCCCGCCGCCCAGCATCGCCGCCAGGAAGGCACCGGGCACCGCCAGCACCGCCCGCCCGCCGATGACGGCGCCATAGACGCCGACCGTGACCATGGCGATCAGATGGTCGAGGCCGCCCAGCGGGTGCGCCGCACCGTCGAGGAAACCGGCACCGGCCAGATGGCCGGGATGGGCGAGGGCCGGGGTGGCGGCGAGCGCCACGGCGGCGGCGATGACGGCAAGGCGGGTGGATTTGGACATGACGAACGGCTCCTTCGGGGTTCTTGTGGTTTGGGGGAGGGCAATCGAAGACTTCTGCCCACGGTTTCGGATTTTCCGTCATCCCCGCGAAGGCGGGGATCCAGCTCCTCCAAAGCAGGCTCGATTGGCGACCTGGATTCCCGCCTTCGCGGGAATGACGACTTTCCGCCGGAGGGAACGGAACCTTTGAGTGATCCCTCTCCCGGGGCGGGAGAGGGCGACTCTCGATGGCCTCAATGCCGCTGCGTCGGGCCGCGTTCGATGCCGTAGCGTTCCAGCTTGGCGCGCAGGCCCATGCGGGACAGGCCCAGCTCGTCGGCGGCCCTGCTCTTGTTCCAGCGGCAGCGGACCAGCGTTTCCAGCAGGATGCCGGCCTCGACCCGCTCGATCCGTGACTTCAGCGGTCCGCCCTGCGCCAGCGCTTCCAGCGCGTGCAGCGTCCCGTCGCCGCTGCCGTCGCCACCGGGCGCGGCCGGGCGCGCGTTCAGCGCCGCGCCGCGCAGCACCGGGTCGGACAGCAGCTCCGCCCCCAGCGTGTCGCCCTCGCACAGCACCAGCATGCGCATGATCTCGTTCTGCAGCTCGCGCACGTTGCCGGGCCAGCCATAGGCTTCCAGGCAGGCCATGGTGTCGGGGGCGAAGCCCGACACCGGCTTGCCGTGGGCGGCCGACAGCCGTTCCAGGATGTGGCGGGCCAGCACCGGGATGTCGGTGGGCCGGTCGCGCAGCGGCGGCATGACCAGCGTCATGGTGCTGAGCCGGTAATAGAGGTCTTCGCGGAAGCGCCCGGCCTGCACCTCGGCGGTGAGGTCGCGGTGGGTGGCAGCGACGACGCGGACGTCGACCCGCCGCGTCTCGTTGGAGCCGACCGGCCGGATCTCGCCCTCCTGCAGGAAGCGCAGCAGCCGGACCTGGAAGGCCGGGCTGATGTCGCCGATCTCGTCCAGGAAGATGGTGCCGCCGTCCGCCTGCTCCAGCAGGCCGACGCGGTTGGTGTGGGCGCCGGTGAAGGCGCCCTTCTTGTGGCCGAACAGCTCGCTTTCCAGCAGCTCGTCCGGGATGGCGCCGCAATTCTCACCGTAGAAGGGCTGGTCGGACCGCGGGCTGCCGTAATGGATGGCGCGGGCCAGCAGCTCCTTGCCGGTGCCCGTCTCGCCCAGCACCAGCACCGGCACGTTGAAGCCGGCCACCCGCTCCGCCTTGCGGCAGATCTCGTCCACCGGGCTGCCGGGCGCGCGGATCAGGCTGTCGAAGCGGTAGGACTGGCGCACCCGCTCGCGCCGCGACACCACCCGGCTTTCGGCGACCGGCGGCAGCAGCTTCAGCTCGTTCGACAGCCGGTCATGCTCGCGCTGAAGCTGGTAGAGCCGGGCGGCGTTGCGCGCGGTCAGCAGCAGGTGGTCGGGGTGCCAGGGCTTGGTGATGAACTGGTGGATGCCGGCGGTGTTGATGGCGCCGATGATGTCCTCGGGGTCGATGTAGCCGGTGATGACGATGCGCACCACCTCCGGCCAGCGCTCCCGCACCTGGGTCAGGAACGCCACGCCGCTGACCTCCGGCATCCGCTGGTCGGAGAAGACGGCCTGGATCCACTCGCTTTCCAGCAGGCGCAGGGCGTCGGCCGCCGACAGCGCGGTGAAGACCTCGAACTCCTCGTCCAGCACGCGGGCGATCACCTCGACGGAGCGCGGCTCGTCGTCGACGACCAGGATGCCGGGGCGGGCGGGTTCCGTCATTCGACTTCCAGGTCCTTGATCGTCATCTCGGTGCCGCCGCTGGGCTGGAGCCAGTCGCCGCCGCAGCGTGGGCAGGACGACAGCCGGTCTTCCAGCGGCACCGTGTCGTTGCAGTCGAAGCACCAGCCGCGGCCCGGCACCTCCAGCACGGCCAGTTCCGCGCCGTCGGCCAGCGAGCCGCGCGTCACCACGTCGAAGCCGAAGCGCAGCGCCTCGATCTCGACCCCGGCGAAGCGGCCGATTTCCAGCCGGACCTTGCGGACGCGGGTGAAGCCGTTGGCCCGCCCGGCCTCCTCCATCGCCTGGAGCAGGCTTTCGCAGATCGCCATCTCATGCATCGCGGCCGGGTCCCAGCAGCAGGGTCCGGCGCGTGGGCAGTGACGGTTCGGCCGCCTCCGGCGGCGCGGCATCCGGCACCGTCGCCGCGTCCGGCGGCGGGGCCGGCTCGGCCTCGCGGCGGCGGCGGATCTCGGCGGTCTGGGCGCCGTCCTCGCGGATCGACGGGTCGAACAGCGCGACCAGCGCCGCCGCGGCGGTGTCCGTCGCCTGCAGCATCGAGCCGAACTCGAACATCGGGGAGAACAGCGAGCAGGCCTTGTAGGGGCCGACGCCCTTGCGGTTGGCGTGGACGTATTCGTAGAAGCCGGAGGGGAACTCGACCAGCTCCTTCTCCCCCGGCACCAGCCCGGCCCAGTCGTCGGCCTCGCCCGGCAGCAGGACGAGGTTCAGGAACCACGGCGTCACCAGCGCGCCGAGCCAGCGCCCCTGGTGCGCCCGGAACCCGACCGCCTTGACCGCCAGCGCGTCGTTGACGATCGGCATGCCGCGCATCTGGGCGGTGTGCACCTCGCGGAACGCCGCCTCCAGCCGCTGGATCGCCTCGGTCGGCAGGGTGGGGGCGGCAGCGTCCGCGGTGGGCAGCGCCGCCGGGTGCGGCCGCGCCGTTCCGTCTTCCGCCGCGCCGCCGTCGAGCGCCATGAACTGGTCGCGGGCGCCGTCGCAGACCGGGCAGCGCCAGTCGCCGGGCAGGGCGGTGAAGGGCGTGCCGGCCGGCACCTGCCAGACCTCGCAGCCCTCCGCCGGGTCGTAGACGTGCCAGCAGATCTTGCATTCCATCCGCGTGCCGTCGCCGATGCGCGAGGCGTCGCCGAGGTAGGAGCCTTCGAATCGGGCGGGCAGGGCGGCGCTTGCCGCGGCGCTCATCACGGGGTCCTCAGCGCGTCGATGATTTCGGCCAGCCGCTCGGCGCTGTCGGCGATGTCCTCCGGCGCGGCGCAAACCACCGCCGGCACGTCGGTCACCTCCACCGTGTCGAGGATCAGCGTGTCGACCGAGTTGTAATAGCGCACCCACCAGACGTTCGGCGTTGCCGTCGCCGTCACCCGGCAATTGCCGTAGCCGCGCGACAGGATGGTGGTGGCGCCCTGGCCCAGCCGCCGTTCGACGAAGGCCAGATCCTCCGGCGTGTGGGGCAGCAGGCTGAAATTCACCGCATGGGCGGCATCGCCACGCCGCCAGCCGGCGCTGCGGTCCAGCAGCTCGGTCAGGATCGGCAGGCCGTTCATCAGCCCAGCCGGCGGCGGTTCGGCCGTCGTCGCGGCAATCGGGGCGAAGGCGCGGTTCAGCGCCACCCGTGGGAAGGCGCCGACCAGCAGGGCCTCGCGCGCCGCGTCCTGGCCGTCGAAGGCGCGGACGCGCCAGACGCCGGCCAGTGTCGCCTCCTGGATCTCCAGCCGCTGGGCGTCCGGCCGGTTGGCGGCGCCGTCGATCCGGACCGCCACCTCGCCCTCGCCCAGCGCCTCGTCGAGCAAGGCCAGGGTCGGGGCGTCGAGCCGGTCGACGGCGACGCGGATCTCCTCGCCGTCGCGCCAGCGGGTCAACGCGTCGTGCACCTGCTCCAGGACCGCGAGGGCGGCGGCGGCGCGGGCCGGATCGGCGATGTCGGGCAGATGCGGCTCGTAGGTGCGCATGCCCGAGGGCATCGGCAGATACTCGAGACCCTCTTCCGCGAGGTCGTCCTGGCTGCCGGGGCCGAAACCGACCGGCGGGCGGGTCATGCCGAACAGCGAACTCATGACGGGCTCCCCTTGCCATCCGACGTGCCATCCGAAGCCAGGATCTCGGCGATCCGCTGGAGATAGTCGCTCCAGTCGCGCACCCGGGGGATGCTGCCGAGCAGCGTGTCGCCGCGCAGGAAGACCAGGGCCGGCAGGCTCATCATGCCGGTGCGGGCGAGCAGCGCGCGTTCCGCTGCCACCCCGGCCACCGCCGGCTTCAGCCGCGGGTGCAGGGCGCGCACCAACTCCGGCAGGATCACCGCGACGTCGGCGGTTTCGCCGTTGCCCTTGCCGTGGCCGGGCAGGAAGACCACCCAGTCGGCTCCGTCGCCGCGCCAGGGCTGCTGGTCGGCGCCGTCCAGCCGGGG
>NZ_LGRA01000008.1:580137-592227 GCF_003116095.1 Azospirillum sp. TSO35-2 | reverse complement strand
GCCGGCCGCCTGCAGATGCCCCGCCATCGGCGTGCCCATGATCCCCAGTCCGATAAAGCCAAGCTTGCTCATCTCAATTCCTTTTCGTGACGTCGTGTTATTGCAGGCGAGGGGCGGGGCGGCGGCCCGGAGACCATGCCGCCCGCCCCCTCCCTTCGCCGCCGCGCTCAGCGCACCAAACAGGGGCGCTTGTTGTCGAAGGTCCAGCCGGCGATCAGGTACTGCATGGCGATGGCGTCGTCGCGGGCGCCCAGGCCATGCTGCTTGTAGAGCTCATGCGCCTTGGCCAACTGGTCCATGTCCATCTCGACGCCCAGGCCCGGCTTCTGCGGCACGGCGACCAGACCGCCCTTGATCTGGAACGGCTCCTTGGTCAGGCGCTGGCCATCCTGCCAGATCCAGTGGGTGTCGATCGCGGTGATCTTGCCCGGCGCCGCCGCGGCGACGTGGGTGAACATCGCCAGCGAGATGTCGAAGTGGTTGTTGGAGTGCGAGCCCCAGGTCAGGCCCCATTCATGGCACATCTGGGCAACGCGGACGGAGCCCTGCATGGTCCAGAAATGCGGGTCGGCCAGCGGGATGTCGACCGACTGAAGCTGGATGGCATGACCCATCTGGCGCCAGTCGGTGGCGATCATGTTGGTCGCCGTCGGCAGGCCGGTGGCGCGGCGGAACTCCGCCATCACCTCGCGGCCCGAATAGCCCTTTTCCGCGCCGCAGGGGTCCTCGGCATAGGCGAGCACGTCGCCCTTGCCCTTGCACAGCCGGATCGCCTCCTCCAGCGACCAGGCGCCGTTGGGATCGAGCGTGATGCGCGCTTGGGGGAAGCGCTTGGCCAGCGCCGTCACCGCCTCGATCTCCTCCTCGCCGGCCAGGACGCCGCCCTTCAGCTTGAAGTCGTTGAAGCCGTAGCGGTCGTGGGCCGCCTCGGCCAGCCGGACCACGGCCTCCGGGGTCAGGGCCACTTCGTGGCGCAGGCGGAACCAGTCGTTCCTGGCATCGGGTTCGCTGCGGTAGGGCAGGTCGGTCTTGGTCCGGTCGCCGACATAGAACAGATAGCCCAGCATCTCGACCGCGTCGCGTTGCTGGCCCTCGCCGAGCAGTGCGGCAACCGGGACCTCCAGGAATTGGCCGAGCAGATCGAGCAGCGCCGCCTCCAGCGCCGTCACGGCGTGAATGGCGATGCGCAGGTCGAAGGTCTGCAGGCCGCGGCCGCCGGAATCGCGGTCGGCGAACGCCCGGCGCGCCACGTTCAGAATGTTGTTGAAGGCACCGATCGGCTGACCGATCACCAGGGCGCGGGCGTCTTCCAGGGTCTGGCGGATCTTCTCGCCGCCCGGGACCTCACCGACGCCGGTGTGGCCGGCGCTGTCCTTCAGGATGAGCACGTTGCGGGTGAAGAACGGGGCATGGGCTCCCGACAGGTTCAGCAGCATCGAGTCATGGCCGGCGACCGGCACGACCAGCATTTCGGTAACCTTGGGTGACGACGATTGAGTAGCCATGGTGGGTCTCCAGGGGTGCGGCGCTGAAAGCCGCGCTCCGCTTGGGCTGTTGTGTGACGAGGTGTGTGACACGAGGTGTGTGACGAGGGGGGCAGGCGGGTGTTCGGCGTGGGTGGATCAGAGTTTCCTGAGTTCCACGCGCTTGATCTCGCCGACGATGAGCAGGTAGCTGAGGATGGCGACCGCGGCGTTGGCGGCGACGAAGATCAGCGCGCTGTCGAACGAACCGGTGCCGGCGACGAGGTAACCGATGACGATCGGGGTGGTGATGCCGGCGGTGTTGCCGAAGGTGTTGAACAGGGCGCCCGACAGGCCGCCGATCTCCTTGGGCGAGGTGTCGGCGACGACGGCCCAGCCCAGCGCACCGACGCCCTTGCCGAAGAAGGCGAGTGCCATGATGGTGACGACCAGCCACTCCGCGTCGACATAGTTGCAGGCGATCATGCTCATCGACATCAGCATGCCGAGCACGATCGGCGTCTTGCGGGCAACGGAGAGCGAATAGCCTTTCTTGATCAGCCAGTCGGAGATGACGCCGCCCAGCACGCCGCCGATGAAGCCGGCGATGGCGGGAACCGAAGCGATCAGGCCGGCCTTGAGGATGGTCATGCCACGGCCCTGGACGAGATAGACCGGGAACCAGGTCAGGAAGAAGTAGGTCAGCGTGGTGATGGCGTACTGGCCGATGTAGATGCCCAGCAGCATGCGGTTGGACAGAAGCTGCTTCAGATAGCCGAGCTTGGGACCGCCATTCGCCTTGGCCTTTTTGGCGTTGTCCATGTCGACCAGACCGCCGCCCTGCTCGATATGCTCAAGCTCGGCCTTGTTGATGAGCGGGTGTTCCTTCGGGCTGTACAGCACCTTCATCCAGACCAGGCCCAGCACGATGCCGAGCACGCCCATGACGTAGAAGACGTACGGCCAGCCGTAGGTCGCGGTGATCCAGGCCATCAGCGGGGCGAAGATGACGGTGGCGAAGTACTGGGCCGAATTGAAGACGGCCGAGGCGGTGCCCCGCTCCGCGGTGGGAAACCACGCGGAGACGATGCGCGAATTGGCCGGGAAGGAGGGCGCCTCGGTCAGTCCGACCATGAAGCGCAGGGCGAACAGCGCAAGAATGGCGGTGCCGGCGCCGAGAAAGCCGACGAAGCCCTGCAGCATGGTGAAGACCGACCAAGTCATCAGGCTGAAGAAGTAGATGGTCTTGGAGCCGAAGCGGTCGAGCAGCCAGCCGCCGGGCAGCTGCGCCAGCACATAGGCCCAGCCGAACGCGGAAAAGACGTAGCCCATCGCCACGGCGTCGAGGCCGAGCTGCTTGGAGGCGGCCGGGCCGGCGATCGACAGCGTCGCGCGGTCGGCATAGTTCACGGCGGTCAGGATGAACAGCATCAGCACGATCAGGTAACGCACATGCGTCGACGTTGCCTGTGTGGCCGCTCCGTCGACCGCTGATTCGATCGGTGTGGAGGCTTCAGCGGACATGGACATTGCTCCCTATGGTACCGCCCGGCTCCAGCCCGTTTCTTACTTCTTAGGGGCTCTGGCCTGTGCCTTGCGGAAGGTCACGGTGTGGCGCTTTTGCGAGGGCCGTCGTCCGGCGGCTCCTGATTTCGCAGCGCTATCAGTGATCGATTGATAGCGCTGCCATACCGGAGAGCCAAGAGGATTCTTTGAGCTGCTGCGACGGTTGTTTGACAACGCTGTCATCGGGTGCGGACGGACGCCGTCTAAGCCGCTGAAAAGAAAGCCGGCTTTGTCGATCGTGCGACAGGGCGCCGCATCGTTTGGGCGGCGCGCCCTGTCCGTCTGGGGAAGTCCGCTCCCCGTTCGCGCAACGCCCGCTCCTATAACGGCGTCGGCAAGTCACGGAGCAGTGATCGCGCTGAAACCATCAAGGGGCGGGCGGGGAGACGTGAATAACAGCGCTGCGCTGTCGTGCAGCCCTGCGGACGCGGCCATGCAATGGGCCATGTTGCGTTTTGTGACAGCGCTGTCAGTAGCGGGGCCGGGAGGCGGGGTGTGCCCGTCCCATCGTGGTCCGGAGCGGCGAGACGAAGAGTTGACTGGCCCAATTCCATCGTTTTGTTTTGATGTTCATGGCGGCCGTGTCGCTTGCCGGTGCGGCGTGGGTCAAGACCGTCCCGCTGTTCGGCTTGACCTTTCCCTTCCGCTGAGGATCGGCTCGCCCACCGCGGGGCGGCGGGCCGGCTCTCCAGCCACCGTCACCCGGGTTCGTGCAGGGGAAAGGGTCGGAAATCAGGTGCTCGCCCGTTCGACGATTTCGAAGCCGATGTCGACGATCTTCTCGAACGGCCTGTCGCCGAAGCGGGCGAGCATGGCCTCCGCCGAGAGCAGGCCGATCGCGCGTCGGTCAATCCGTACGGTGGACAGGGAAGGGTAGGTGTAGGGGGCGAATTCCAGATCGCCGAAGCCCATGATCGCCAGATCGCCCGGCACCGCCAGACCGCGAGCCTGGGCTTCCGTCAGAACCCCCTGGGCCAGGGCGTCCGAACTGCAGAAGACCGCGTCGAGATCGCCCGCCTCGTCCAGCAGCTTTGCCAGACCTTCGCGCCCAAGCTTCAGATTGCCGGGCGCCGGCAGGATGGCGACCTTGATGTCGGTGACGCCGCGCTCGGCCGCCGCATCCTCGAACCCCCGGCGGCGAATGGCGGCGCGTTCATCGCTTGCCCAGACCAGGCCGAGGTGGCGGTAACCCTTGTCGATGAGATAATTGGCCACGGCCCGTCCAACCTTCTCATGCGAAAAGCCGACGAGCATGTCGATGGGGGTCGGGGTGAGATCCCAGGTTTCCACCACCGGAATCTTCGCGGCCAGCAACCGCTGGCGGCTTTCGGGCGAATGGGTGATGCCGGTCAGGAACACCGCGTCGGGCCGGCGGCTCAGAACCGTGGCCAGCAGTTCGTCCTCACGCGATGCCGGATAGCCGGACAGGCCCAGCAGCACCTTGTAGCCGGCTTCACCCAACCGGTCGGTGAGGCATTCGACCGCTTCGGCGAAGATCGAGTTGCCGATCGTCGGCACAATGGCCGCGACCAGCCGGCTGCGCTTGGACGCGAGACCTCCAGCCAGCAGGTTCGGCACATAGCCGCTGCGGGCAATCACCTCGCGGACATGCTCCAACGTGTCCTTGGTGACAAGCTCAGGACGATTGATGGCGCGTGAAACGGTAATCGGGGCCACCCCCGCCATCCGCGCCACCTCTTCAAGCGTGACGCTGCCGGACGATCGGCTCGACGTACGGGGCACGGCTTTTTTCTGATCTGGTAAGGACGCCTTCTTGCCGGACTTCCGTTTTGTGTGGGCAGGCGGGGAATCGGACACGAGGGTACCTTCGATAGGCCAGTTCAAAACGCCAAGACAAGATAGGGCTCTGGAGCGCCCTTTGCCAAGTTCCGGACGGTCCGCCTCGCGTCCATTCGGCAGGACCGGTGCAAAGATGGGCGACTTGTCGCAGGAGACGGTGAAGAAAAACCCTTCTCAGGAAACCGGCCAAGCGCTACGGTGTCGACTGACAGCGCTATCATAAGCGGCCCGGAGCGGTGGTCCGCAACCATCCGCCGGTGGCCGCGAGCGCAGTCGCAATTCGCCCGCCCACTGCGCCAGCTCCCGCTCCAGGCGGCGCCACTGCTCCGCAGTCAAGGCGAGGCCGCAGCGTCCGCGCCGCGCCATATTTCCAGGAGTAACGAGTCCATGGCCCTTCTTCGCACCTGCGCCCCAGGCCTTCCCCCACGCCGGCGCAAAACCAAAGTCGTTGCGACCCTCGGACCGTCCAGTTCGACGCCGGAGCGCATCCGCGAGCTGTTCATGGCCGGGGTGGATGTCTTCCGTCTCAACTTCAGCCATGGAAGCCACGCGGACCACGGCGAACGACTGCGGATCATTCGTGCGCTCGAGCAGGAATTCGGCTGGCCCATTGCCGTCATGGCCGACCTCCAGGGTCCCAAGCTGCGCCTGGCCACCTTCCGTGATGGCGCGATTTCCCTTCGTCAGGGACAGAAGCTCCGGCTCGACCTGTCGCCCGAACCGGGGGATGAAACGCGCGTCGGCATGCCGCATCCGGAGATCTTCGCGGCGCTGCAGCCCGGCGCAGACCTTCTGCTCGACGACGGCCGGGTCCGTCTCGGCGTCACGGCTTGCGGTCCGGATTTTGCCGACACGGTGGTCGTCACCGGCACCAAGCTGTCGGATCGCAAGGGCGTGAACGTGCCGGGGGTCGTGCTGCCGCTGTCGCCCCTGACACCGAAGGACCGGGCGGACTTGGCCTTCGCGCTCGACCAGGGCGTCGACTGGGTCGCGTTGAGCTTCGTGCAGCGGCCGGAGGATGTGTCGGAAGCGCGGCGGCTCATCGATGGCCGTGCGGCGTTGCTGTCGAAGATGGAAAAGCCCCAGGCCATCGAACACCTGGAACTCATCGTCGAGATGTCCGACGGCGTCATGGTCGCCCGCGGCGATCTTGGCGTGGAACTGCCGCCGGAGGATGTTCCCGCGATCCAAAAGCGGATCCTGCGGGAAGCCCGCTCCGCCGGGAAGCCGGTGATCGTCGCGACGCAGATGCTGGAATCGATGGTGACGGCGCCGGCGCCGACGCGGGCCGAGGCGTCCGACGTGGCGACGGCCGTCTATGATGGCGCCGACGCCGTGATGCTTTCGGCCGAAACGGCCTCCGGAGACTATCCCGTCGAGGCCGTGTTGATCATGGATCGCATCGCGCATCGCGTCGAATCCGACCCGCTCTATCGCACGATCATGGACTCCCAGCACCCGAACCCGCGGGAAACCTCGGCCGACGCCATCACCGCGGCGGCCAGCCAAGTCGCGAAGACGGTGCGCGCCGCCGCGATCGTGACGTACACGACGTCCGGGTCGACGACGTTGCGGGCCAGCCGTGAAAGGCCCAAGGTGCCGGTCCTCTGCCTGACCTCGAACATCGCCACGGCACGCCGCCTGCAGCTCGCCTATGGCGTCCACAGCGTCCACACGCGCGATATCGGGAGTTTTTCCGAGATGGTCCAAAAGGCGGTCCGCTACGCTCATGCCAGCGGGCTTGCCCAGGAAGGCCAGCGTGTCGTGATCACCGCCGGCGTGCCGTTCGGCGTGCCGGGCAACACCAACATCCTGCGGATCGCCTGGGTGGAGCGGCCATCGCAAGGCGCCGCCGTGCAACACGCCAGCGACGCTCTTTCTCCGGTCGCCGGCGCCTGGAGCGTGATCGGTTCAAGCGGAATCGCTTGAAGCGTGAATCACATGGAAAACCAAAAGCCCAGGGTCCATCCGGCGCTTCAATGAGCGCCTGGTGGACCCTGGGCAACCGATGCGACAGGACGCCGGCGCACCGCCCACAGGGCCAGCCCGACCGAGCCGGGGCAAACCATCCGATCGGTCAACGTCGATCCAGGCCATCGCCCGGTGAGCGGGATACCAAACAGCCAGGGCATGATGACGATCTGGCAGGCGATGGCGTCGAGCATGCGGCAAGGCGTTGCCGCTCAACCGCGCGGCGGCTCCGGTGCCTTCCGCCGGTCCGCGCCCGTGGAAGGCACAGCGGTGCCTTCATACATGAAGGTCATGACCTTTGGGCCCGGCAGTTGGCTCGTCGTCAGGTCCGTGATGTGGAAGCCGGCGGCGCTGATCAGGTCGTCCATCTTGCGGTTCAGGTGGCAGCCACCTGAACAGCGCGACCACAGCGGCGTCAGGCGATGCTGCCATCGCTGAACGCCCGGAGCCGGGGCAAGGCCATGCTCGACGAAGCGCAACTCCCCGGCCGGTTTCAGAACCCGGTGCGCCTCCCGCAGGGCTGCGGACGGGTCGGGTATGCTGCACAGGGACCAGGTCACGACCACCGTGTCGAAGCTGCCATCGTCGAACGGCAGGCGTTCGGCGGTCTGCTCCACGAAGGTCACGGGACGGGGCGCCTCGGCTGCGGCACGCCGGGCGATGGCGAGGAGTTCGGCAGAGGGATCGACGCCGACGACCTCGTCGGCGGCCGCGCCGTAGAACGGCAGATTGCGTCCGGATCCAATTCCGATTTCGAGAACACGCCCGCGCGCGTCCCCGGCGATCTTGGAGCGGAACGTTCCGAGCATCGCCTGTCCCATGACCCAATCGGTCAGCCAGGGCAGTATGTGGTGCCGATAGATGTCCATGCGGATCCTGCCCCGGCACATGGTGTATGAGCTAAGGGGTTGGTCACCATTCTCCGGCAGGTTTGCCGGGGCAGGGTGCCCCGGCAGACCAACCGGCGGCGTCAGTATGCACCGGCGGCGTCACGGTCTCCAAGCTTATGGTGCGTCCGCCGAACCGTGCACCGGAGCCTCACGTCACGGCAGGGTGACGATCTCGACCCAGTTCGCGTCATGGCCGACCGGGAAGCGACCGATCAGGCTCAGTTTTCCGGTTTTCGGGTCGATCTTGTAGGAGGCGATATGGTCCGATTTCTGGCCCGCCGCCACCAGATACTTTCCTTCCGGATCGATCCTGATCCCCCGCGGCTGCGCTTCGGTGGGGAAATTGGTCACATAGGTCAGCTTTCCCGTTTTCGATGCGACGGAGAGCAGCGCGATGTGGCTCTTTGTCCGCTCCGTGGCGTAGACGAACTTGCCATTGGGCGTCATCTGGATGTCCGCCGCCCAGACCTTCGGGCGGCCATCATCCCCGGCAATCGCGGTGTTGGCCCCCGACGTCGCGGTGGCGGCCATCGCCTCGCGCGCAGCGCCAGGCATCAGGCCGGAGTCCGCCGGAATCGTGCCGACATAATCCAACTCCGTCAGAACGCCCTTTTTCGGGTCGATCGCAAACTGGGTGATGTTGCCGCTCAGCTCCCCGATTGTATACAAGTACCTGTTGTCCGGAGATATCGCGATATGGCGCGGCCCGTTGTCCGGCTTCACCTTGATCATCGGGGGATCGTTCGGCGTCAGCGTTCCCGATCCGGCGTCGAAGGTGTATTCCAGGATTTGGCTGCTGCCGAGGTTGGTGGCATAGACGAAGTGGTTGGAGCGGTCGGCACGGATGGAGTGGGCGTTCTTGCCGGTTGGAATGACCTGGCTTGCTTCGGACGTCGCCAGCCCGTTCGCCTCGATCGGGCTCACCGCGATCTTGTCGCCGCCGTAGGATGCGGTGAACAGGAACCGGCCCGTGGCGTCGGTCGACACGTAGGCCATGCTGTCGGGCAGCGGCGCCGTCGCCTTTTCCGTCAGCGCACCGCTTGCCGGATCAATGGCGTAGGTCACCACCCGGAGAGGCTGCGAGCGAACGACGGCGTAAAGGAACCGCTTGTTCGGGCTCACCGTCATAGGCATGACGAGGGTGCCGGCCTTGGTCTTGCCGAGCGGAGTCAGAACGCCGTTCGCCATGTTCATGCTGTAGCCGTCGATAACGCCATCTTCGGCGTCGGAGACATAGACGAAGGTCTTTGCCAGTGCCGGCGTCGTCGCCAGCAGGCAGGCCGCAAGACAGGCGACACCACCGGTTTTGAGATAAGCTTTCAAGATGAACTCCTTGCAGATTTTTCTGGTCGGCAGACAGGCGCGCCCTGGGCGATGCCGGAATGCGCGCGGATCAACGCGGAGGAAATCATCGATCACGGGCGGTGCCGCGGGCCGCGGGGGCACGGGCGGCACAACGCCGGTTTTGCAAGAGTCGTTCAAGCCGCCGCGGGGCTTTCCCGCAAGACGGCGTCGTCGCGTGTCTTCACCGTGGGCAGCAGCCTGGTCCCAAGGCCAGGGCCCGATGGCGCCTGCGCCATGCCCTTGACGAGCAACGGCAGTTCGGTGACGAGGTCGCGATACCACGTCGCCAGCGTTGCTCGCACCACCTCCTGGAAGATGGCCGTGGGTGCGTGCAGGGCGAGATGCAGGCCGGCCATCAGTGTGACCGGCCCGGTGCAGTCATGCGGGGCCAGCGGCTTGGCGTAGGCTTCGGCGATCGCTGCGATCTTCCGTCCCTCCGTCAGGCCGCCACACCACGCCATGTCGACCATGACGACGTCCACCGCACCGGCGGCCAGCAGGTCCCGGAAAGGCACCACGCCGGCCAGCGTCTCGCTGCCGCAGATCGGTGTCCGGGTCTGCCGGCGCAGGTCGGCCAGCGCCGCGGCGTCGTCCATCTTGGCAATGGGATCCTCGGCCCAGAAAACATCGTAGTCTTCCAGCGCGCGGCAGATGCGTGCGGCGGAGTGGGGGCCGAAAAGGCTGTGCAACTCGCACATCACCTCGATCTTGTCGCCGACCGCGTCGCGGATCTTACGAAAAGGCTCCAGCCCGGCCTTCAACTCCGGCAGCGTGATCACCTGTCCGCCGGATGCCGGGGCGTAGACGTCGAAGGGCCAGATCTTCATGGCGGTGAAGCCCTCGGACAACAGGCTTTCGGCCAGCGCGCCGGCGTCCCGCATGAAGGCAACCTGATCGTCATACGGGCCGCGCGGCTCCTCAGCCCCCGTGACGTCGCGGCGACCATTGCCGTTGGTGTTGAAGGCGTAGCCCGCGCAGGTGTTGTAAGCCCGGATTTGGCTGCGCGACGCGCCCCCCAGCGCCTCGTGCACCGGAATGCCGTGGCGCTGGCCGGCGAGATCCCACAGGGCGATGTCGACGGCGCTGGCCGCACGCACCTCGGCGCTGGCGCTGTGAAAGCCGAGATAGGGGTTCAGGAGGTGGCGTGAGATGGCCTCGATGCGGCGGGAATCCTGCCCGATCAGCCAGGGGGCGACCTGCTCGTGCAACACCGCTTCGACCGCCTGCGCACCGCGGAAGGACTCGCCGAGGCCGACGAGCCCTTCGTCGGTTTCGATTTCGACCCAGATCAGGTTGGGTCGTTCACCGATGCGGATCGTCCGCAGACACGTGACCTTCGACATGCTGCCCTCTTTCGTTGCGACAGGTCGTCCTGGAGTGCGTTCTGGGAGTGGACCCCGGGAGTGCTCCGATCAGGTCACCGGCGCCGGGTTGAACAGCGTCAGCGCGTTGCGCAGGCCCCAATGGTCGGCCCAGGTCGTTTTCCGGCCGCTGGCCACATCGAGGATCAGGCGGAAGATCTCCCAGCCGATGTCCTCGATGCTGGCGTGCCCGGTGGCGATGCGTCCGGCATCCACGTCGATCAGGTCGTGCCAGCGCTCGGCCAGCGCGGTCCGGGTCGCAACCTTGATGACCGGCACCATGGCGAGGCCATAGGGCGTCCCGCGGCCGGTGGTGAACACCTCCATGGTGCAGCCGGAGGCGAGCTGCAGCGTGCCGCAGACGAAGTCGCTGGCGGGGGTTGCGGCGTAGATCAGCCCCTTGCGCTCCGCCCGTTCGCCGGGGGAAAGAACGCCGACGATCGGGCTGCTTCCGGACTTGGCGATGGAGCCCAGCGCCTTTTCCACCACATTCGCCAGCCCGCCCTTCTTGTTGCCCGGCGAGGGGTTGGCGCTGCGGTCGGTCCGGCCGGCCGACAGGTAGCGGTCGTACCAGTCCATCTCGCGCACCAGGGCCCGCCCGACCTCCTCGTCGATGGCGCGCGGCGTCAGCAGGTGGATGGCGTCGCGGACCTCGGTGACCTCGGAAAACATCACGGTGGCGCCGGCGCGCACCAGCAGATCCGAGGCAAAGCCGACCGCCGGGTTGGCGGTAACCCCGGAGAAGGCGTCGCTGCCGCCGCACTGCATGCCGACCACGAGGTCGGAGGCCGGGCAGGTCACGCGCTTGCGGTTGTTCAGTTCCTCCAGACGCTTCTCGGCCATCTCCATGATGGTGGCGACCATGGCGCCGAAGCCGACATGGCGCTCGTCCTGGAGCGTCATGATGCTGGTCTCGCCGGCGGTGCCGGCCGGCAGCAGGCGTTCCGGCTGGAGCTTCTCGCAGCCCAGGCCGACCACCATCACCTGTCCGCCCAGGTTGGGGTTGCGGGCGAGGTTCTGCAGGGTGCGGATCGGCACCACCGCTTCGGGGGCGTTGATCGCCACGCCGCAGCCGTAGGCATGCCCGATGGCGACGACGTCGTCGACGTTCGGGTAGCGGGGCAGCAGTTCCTTCTTGATGCGCTCGACCGCGACATCCAGAACGCCGGCCACGCACTGCACGCTCATGCTGATGCCCAGCAGGTTCTTGGTGCCGACCGAACCGTCCGGGTTGCGGAAGCCTTCGAAGGTGTAGCCGTCCAGCGGCGGCTGCGCCGGCGGGACGTTGGTGGCGAGCGGCAGGCTGGCCAGCGCCGGAGCGTTGGGCAGCGTCACGAGCGACTCCTCGATCCAGCTGCCCCTGGCGATGGCGCGCGCGGCAAGGCCGATCACCTCGCCGTAGCGGCGGATCGGTTCGCCCTCCGTCAGATCGGCGAGCGCCACCTTGTGCCCTTGCGGGACGAACTCGCGCAGGATCAGACCGCAGGGGAACTCAGTTCCTTCCGCCAGTCCCGGCGCGTTGACGATGATGGCGACGTTGTCGTCGCCATGCACCTTGATGTAGAGTGGAGTGTCGGACATGAGACGGGCCCCCGGAAGGGCCGCCCGGGTTGCGGGCGGCGGCGGTGTCAGACGGCTGGCTTGAACTTGGCGGCGAGCTGTTCGGAGGTTCTGGCGAGGATGCCGAGGTCGGAG
>NZ_LGRA01000008.1:551557-580127 GCF_003116095.1 Azospirillum sp. TSO35-2 | reverse complement strand
CCCCGGCCGCCGCCCGATCGCCCGCTGGAAGGCCGTGGCTGCGGCCTCCCGCCGGCCGGACCGGCGTCCGCCCGTTCCGACCGGTGCCCGGCCGCCGAGGCTCAGGCTCGCCATGACCGCACACGACCGGCCCAGAAGCGCGCCACATCCTCCGGGGCGAACTGGGCCCGCAGGTGCGCCCGCAGCGCCGCATGCCCGAACGCCAGCAGGTCGTCGTTGAGGTCGCCCAACACCGGTGCCAGGACCAGCGCCTCAATGCCGAGGGCCTCGGCGCGGCTCCCCAGGCGCTTGGCTGCCCGGCGTCCGGCGGCGTCGTTGTCGCGGGCGACGTAGAGGCGGCGCAGCGTCGGCGGCAGGTGCAGGGCGGCGAGGTGCCCGGCCGAGAGCGCGGCGACCATGGGCAGGGCCGGCAGGACGGTGCGCAGCGCCAGCACGGTCTCGACGCCCTCCCCCGCCGCCAGGACGTCGCGGGCCACGCCGAAGCGGACGCCGTTGCCGAGCAGGTGGCCCAGCGCCCGGCGCGGCGACGGCATCGCCGCCTTGCCGCCGCCGGACGGGTCGAGCCAGGTGCGCTGCACGCCGGTGAGGCGGCCGTCCAGAGCGGTGACCGCGGCGATCAGCGCCGGCCCTTCGGCGAGCCGGTCATCGGCGTCGCGATACCAGCAGTGCGGCTGAAACCGCAGGGAGCCGTGTTTCCGGACATCCGGAATACCGCGGTTGCGCAGATACGTCTCGGCCAGCGTGCCGGCGAGCGGCCGGGAACGGGCGAACAGGCGGCGGGCGGCTTCCGGCGATCCGATGGGGACTGAAGGCTCCCACCGCGGCTCCGGCGGCGCCCGCGGCGAACCAAGGAAGACGCGCACTTCGTCGAGCACGTCGGCCAGCCGGCCGAGACCGCGGTTGAGCCCGATAAGGTCGAGCAGGTCGCCGTGCTCGCCGGTGGCAGCGTCGGCCCACTTGCCGGTGGCAGCACCATGCAGCCGGATGTAGAGGCTCTCCCCCGGCATGCCGTGGACGTCACCGACCCGCCAGTAACGCCCCTCCCGCCGCCCGTGCGGCAGGTAGTGGCGGCACACCGCCTCGGCCTCCCGCGCGAGGCGCTGCGCCATCTCCGACGCAACGGACATGGCGCCGGCCCCTCACGGCCCCGTCCGGTCGACAACACGGAGCAGCGGGTGGCGGGCCAGCAGGGTGGCGAACACCGCCGGCCCGCGCTCGCCCACCGGCACGAACAGCCGCAGCGTCCAGGCGATGATCTCGGACATCAGCCCCAGCGCCTTCAGCCGCTCCACCATCCCCTCGGTGAAGCCGGACAGCTCGATCCGGTGGGTGCCCATCACCGTGACCCGGCGCAGCCGCAGCCCGTCGGCCAGATGCAGCACCGCCCGCCCCTCCAACACCGAGGTCCACGCCTGCTCCGCTGACGGCACCGGCACGGCGTCGGCGTCGGCACCGAAATTGCGCTCGACCTCGGCCAGGGCGTCCGGCGCCACCACCCGGCCGATGATCCGTTCGCCGTCGTCGGTCTGCAACCGCACCACCCGCAGGTTCGTGTCCGGCAGACGCTGCCACACCGGCAGCAGCAGCCCGGTCACCAGATGCAGGGTGCTGGTGGCGAACTCCGGCACCGCCGCGGCCTCCGTCTCCCAGACGGCGGCGAAGGCCTCCGGCTCGGCCGGGCGCCAGTGGCTCTGGCCCAACTCGGCCAGCGTCACCGTCAGGCGTTCCAGTGGGCGCAGCAGCCGCACCCGGCGCTCCACCGTGCCGTCGTCCAGCATCAGCCCGGCGGCGGGCACCGCCACCGCCGCCCGACCCGAGCGGGCATTCACCAGCAGCCGCGCCTGCGGCCCCGCCCCTTTCTCCAGCGCCTCCTCCAGGCCCAGCGGCTGGTTGCGGTCGCGCCGTGCAAGCGTGAACAGCCGCGTCTCCGCTCCGGTCGCCGGGTGAGTGTAAAGCGTTCGCCGCGCCGTGACGGTGAAGCTGTCGGCCACCAGCGTCTCGACGCCACGGTCGTAGCTGCCCGACGCGATGGCGCCTTCGATCTTCGCGGCGAGCAGTTGCTCAAACACGGTGAACAGCGTGTTCTGCAAGCCGATGGTCAGAGCCAGCAGCCGGTTGAGGAAGGTGGTGGTCGGCGGCAGGTCCTCGCGCAAGGTCCCGTCGCGGTCGCTCAGCGCCAGCCCGGTCGCCGCCTCGAACTCGCCCAGTGTGCAGCCCTCCACCTTCCCGGCGTGCAGCAGACCATAGAGCTGGCGCAGGGCGGCGCGGGCGTAGACGGATTCCAGGTTGTCGTCGGTACGGAACAGCCCCTGCCCGCCGGTCTGGCGCTGGCCGCGGGTGATGGCGCCCAGGGTGTCGAGCCGCCGGGCGATGGTGGAGAGGAAGCGCTTCTCCGCCCGCACGTCGGTGGCGACCGGGCGGAACAGCGGCGGCTGGGCCTGGTTGGTGCGGTTGGAGCGGCCCAGCCCCTGGATGGCGGCGTCGGCCTTCCACCCCGCCTCCAGCAGATAGTGCACCCGCAAGCGCCGGTTCTTGGCGCCGAGATCGGCGTGGTAGCTGCGGCCGGTGCCGCCGGCGTCGGAGAAGACGAGGATGCGCTTCTCGTCGTCGAGGAAGGCCCGGGTCTCGGCAAGGTTGGCCGAACCGGGGCGGCTCTCCACCGTCAGCCGCCCGTCCCCGCCGGGATCGGTCTTCCGCACGATGCGCCGCGAGCGGCCGGTGACCTCGGCGACCATGTCGGCGCCGAAGCGCTGGACGATCTGGTCGAGCGCCCCCGGCACGGGTTCCAGCGCCGCCAGCCGCTCGATCATGCGGTCGCGCCGGTCCACCGCCTCGCGGCACAGCACCGGCTGGCCGTCCCACCACACCGGCCGGGAGGACAGATTGCCGTCGGCGTCGGTGAAGGGTTCGTGCAGCTGGGTCGGGAAGGAGTGGGCGAGGTACTCGAGGACGAGCTCGCGCGGCGTGACGTCGATCGACAAATCACTCCACTCTTCGGTGGGGATGTCGGACAGACGGCGTTCCATCAATGCTTCACCGGTGGAGACGATCTGTACCACCACGGCGTGGCCTGCGGCAAGATCACGTTCGATGGACTTGAGCACGGTCGGCGTCTTCATCGCCGAGATCAGATGGTTGAAAAACCGTTGCTTGGCACCCTCGAAGGCGGAGCGGGCGGCGGCCTTGGCGGCGCGGTTCAGAGTGCCGCCGGCCCCGGTGACGTTGGCGGCTTCCAGCGCCGCGGTCAGGTTGGCATGGATGACCTGAAAAGCAGCGGCGTAGGCGTCGTAGATGGCGACCTGCCCCGGCGTCAGCCGGTGCTCGACCATCTCGTAACGAACCCCCTCGAAGGAGAGCGAGCGGGCGGCGTAGAGGCCGAGGGCCTTGAGGTCGCGGGCCAGCACCTCCATGGCGGCCACACCGCCGGCCTCGATGGCCTGGACGAACTCGGCGCGGGTGGCGAAGGGGAAGTCCGCCCCGCCCCACAGGCCGAGGCGCTGGGCGTAGGCGAGGTTGTGCACGGTGGTGGCGCCGGTGGCCGAGACGTAAAGGATGCGACCATCCGGCAGGGCGTGCTGCAGGCGCAGGCCGGCGCGGCCCTGCTGGGAGGGGGTGACGGGACCGCCCTCACGGCCGAAGCCGGCGGTGCCGCCGGCGTTGCGCAGGGCGTGCGACTCGTCGAAGACGATCACCCCGTCGAACTCCCGGCCGAGCCAGTCGACGATCTGCTGGACGCGCGGCACGGCGCCCTCGCCGCGCAGGGTGGCGTAGGTGGTGAAGACGATGCCGCGCTCCAGGGTGATCGGTACGCCGGGGCGGAAGCGCGACAGCGGCGTGACCAGCAGAGGCTCCTGGCCCAGCGCCGACCAGTCGCGCCGGGCATCCTCGATCAGGGTGTCGGACTTGGAGATCCACAGCGCCCGCTGGCGGCCCTTGAGCCAATTGTCGAGAAGGATGCCGGCGACCTGCCGGCCCTTGCCGGCGCCGGCGCCGTCGCCGAGGAACCAGCCGCGGCGGAAGCGCACCGCGTGCTCGGCATTGTCCGGCGCCGCCGAGACGACGTCGAAGGTCTCGTCCACCGTCCATCTGCCGGCGAGATGACCGGCGTGCGCCTCACCGGCCAGGATGACGCTTTCCAGCTGAGCGTCGGAGAGGATGCCGCCGGTGACCAGGGCGGCGGGCAGGTGCGGGCGGTAGCGGGGCTTGGGCGGGGCGACCGCGGCCATGGCGGCGGACTGGACCAGCGGCGTCGGGTGCGGCTGGGCGCCGGGGATGATGATGGACTGGAGCGTGTAGGGCTCGTAGAGCGCGGCGGTGAGACGGGCCCCCACCCCCGGGGTCCAGTTGCGCGGCTCGTAGACCAGCTCAACGACCGCCGGGTCGGAAACCGGCGCCGGGACCACGGGCGCGGCCGCCGCCCGGCGGGCCGGTTGCGCCACCATGGGGCGGGTCATCATCGGCAACGGAGCCGCTGCCGAAACGGAAACGGAAGCGCGCGGCGGCACGCCGCGCTGGACCCAGTCCAGCAACGTGACGGCGTCGGGGGCCATGCCCGGTGACGTCGGGAAGACCGCCGGGTCCTCCGCCGGCACGCGATCGATGACGGTCAGCCGGGTGTCCACCGTGGTGCCGTGGCGGGCGTAGACCCGGCCGTCGATGGCGGCGGAGAAGACGACGCGGCCCCGCTCCTGCAGGCGGATGAAGGCATCGCGCCACGCCGGCTGCCCGGGCGCCAGCCCGGCGCCGGTGACGGCGACGAGGCGCCCGCCCTCGGCCAGCCGGGCCAGGGCCGAAGCGAGGTGGCGGAGGGCGGCGTCGGTCACCCGGCCGTCCACCGCCGCCAGCGCCGAGAAGGGCGGGTTCATCAGCACCACCGTCGGCCGGACGGCGGGATCGAGATGGTCGTGAATGTTGGCCGCGTCGAAGCGGGTCACCGGCACGCCGGGGAACAGGCCCTCCAGCAGGCCGGCGCGGGCTTCCGCCAACTCGTTGAGGACGAGACCCGCCCCCGCCTGCTCGGCGAAGACGGCGAGCAGGCCGGTGCCGGCGGAGGGCTCCAGCACCCGGTCGGCCAGGGTGAGCGCGGCGGCAGTGGCCACCACGCCGGCCAGCGGCAGCGGGGTGGAGAACTGCTGCCGGGCCTGGCTTTCCTCGGAGCGGCGGGTCTGGCTGGGCAGCAGCGCCGCCAGCCGTTCCAGCATGGCCAGGAACGCCGCCGGGCTGGCGGCGCGGGCCTGCATGGTCGCGCCGAAGCGGCGCAGGAACAGCACCTGCGCCGCCTCGCCGGCATCGTAGGCCAGCTTCCAGCTCCAGGCGCCCTCGGCGTCGGAGCCGCCGAACGCCGCAGTCATCGCGGTGCGCAGCGTACCGGCATCGACGGCCCGGCCGCGTTCGAGGCCGGGCAGCAGCCGCTCCGCGGCGGCGAGCAGGGCCGCCGCGGTGTCCACCGGGGGCGGAGGACAAGGGACGGCGGCATCGGTTCGGAGATCGGCGGTCAGGGTCATGGTGGAGGATCCGGGAGAGCGGGGAGACCAGCGGCCGGCGGACGCTCTCTCGATCCGCTCCGGCTCACCCCGGCCCTGACCGGCCTCGCCCTCTACCCGCCGCCGGGATCGAACGGCGGGGCGTAAAGCTCATAGGGGTCAGCGTCGGCGAGGTGCCCGAAGGGGGTGAGCACCACCTGTCCACCGTCCCGACCGACAGCGCACAGAATGAAGCGGGTCTCGCCGGTGCGGGCGTCGGTGCCCTGCACCAGCGCCAGATCGCCCGCCGCCGCGGCGCGCAGCAGCGTCGCGAAATTCGCCTTCACGAAGTCGGGGATCGGCATGGCGGTTCTCCCAGAAGACAGGAGCCCGGCGCGGCGGCCGGGCTCGACAGTGGACAAGACGGCGGACCGTCCGGAGGGCACGGATCAGGGGGCACCACCGAGGCGGCGTTCCGCTGTGCGGATGGCGGCCAGCGCCGCCCGGAACCGCGCGGTGCCACGCTCCTCGCCGAGGTCGGTGTTCGAAGCCATGGCCCGGCAGGCGGCGTGGATGTCGGCGGCGCCGACCATCTCCGGGCTCAGCCGGGTCAGCGTGCCGTCGGCCTCGATCACGGTGCGGATCTCCTGCCGGACCTCCTGCTCGGTCAGGCGGAGCAGGACATGCTCCCGCGAAACGTCCGGGTCGAAGAGAACAGCTCCCTGGCCGGCCGGCATCACGATGACGACAGCCTCGGCGGTGATCACGAGGACCGGGGCGCCGCCGACGAGAGCGGCGGCCGGCAGACGCACGACCAGGGTGACGAAGGGCTCGGTCATGACGAACCTCCAGCAACGGGGACGGAGGCGGAGCGGCCGGAGCCGCTCTGCGGCGTGCGCGTCACGCGGCCACCGCCTCGGTGCGGTCCGCGTCGTCCCCGGCGTCCGGGATCTCCCCGTCACCGGTCAGGAAGGCCGGCAGGGAGGCGCCGTCCCTCTCCGCATCGCCCACCGCGCCGACACCACCGCCGGCCGCCAGCTCCAGCGGCCGGCGCAGCGGCTCCGGCAGCCAGCCGCTGTCGGCCAGCAGCCGCTCGGCCTCCTTGGCCATGTCCGGCTTGCGCAGGTGGTCGATCAACTGCGCCGCCTCCGGACCGCGGGCCTCGCGCACCGCCTGCAGGATGCGCGCCTTCGGCACCCGGCCGAGGTAGCTGTCCACCGTCGCGATCCAGCCGGCCGCCGCCATGTCGAGGCCGACCGCCCCGGCCAGCAGGTCGGCGTGGGCGGCGCGCTGCGGCGCCCGGTTCCACGGCTCGTGCACCGCGTTGACGCCGAAGGAGACACAGTGGGCGAACAGGGCCGCCCGGCTGTCGCCGTCGAACCCCACCAGCGTCTCCCACAGGGCGACCGGTTCACTCGGCAGTTGGCTGCTCCAGGCGCGCTGGCGGGCATCAATCGCCCGGGCCGCGGCGCTGGCGGCGAGGTCGGGGGGCTGCACCCCGAAGCCGGCGCTCTTCAGCTCCAGCTCCAGGCACGACGCGCCGGGGCGCTGGGTGAAGGTGCGCAGGCACAGCGCGTGCAGCGCCGCCAGGAAGGCGGTGTCGGGGTCATTGGCCAGCGCGTCGCGCAGCGCCAGCGTGCGGTGCACGCTCAGCTCGATCAGCAGCCGCTCCGGCAACGGCCGCAGCCCCTCGTCCTCCTCCGCGGTAGCCGACCCCGTGACCGGCACCGGGGCCGACACGCTGGCACCGCCGGCGATGGCAGCCGGCTGGGCGGCCACCGCCCCGCCCCCGCCACCAGCCGGAGCGACGGACGTCTCCTCGCCGCCGGCCGGAACCACCGGCTCGACCGGCGCCTCGTCCTCCGGCCGCACATAGCCGCGATCGACCTGGAGCTCGCCCTCGACATCGACGCTGACGAACACCCCGGCCCGCGCCACCTCGGCCGTCTCGTAGACCAGCGGCCGCTCCTCCAGCCCTCGCAGTTCCAGGTCGATCTCGGCGAGACGCCGCGCCACCCGATCCAGTTCCTCCGCTTCCGCCGGCTCGCTCGCCTCCAGCCCCTCGTACTCGGCGTGCAACGCGTCGTAGGTGGCCTGCTCCGCCTCGCTCAGCGGCACCGGCTCGCCGGCCAGACGGCGCAAGCCCCGGCTGTGCCCATAGGGGAAGGCCAGCGCCACCTCCACCCACTTCCAGCCCTCGGAACGGACGGTGGCGGCCTCGGCCTCCAGCTTCTCCGCCACCAGCCGGTCGAGCAGCGCCGGGTCCTGCAGCCAGCCGCCGTCGTCGTGCTGGAACAGGTCGCGCATCACCGCCCCGCCGGCCGCCTCGTAGGCCTCCACCCCGACGAACAGCGCCCGCTTGTCCGACGCCCGCACCGCGCCTTCGGTCAGCAACCGACGGATCTGGTAGGGCTCGCGGCTGTAGGCGCGCGACAGCGCCTCCCACACCTGCTCCTGGCGGGCGTGGTCGCCGCTGACGGTGAAGGCCATCAACTGCTCCAGCGTCATGCGGTCCTCGGCGTAGGCGTCGAGCAGCGCCGGCGCAACGGCGGCCAGCTTGAGACGCTGCTTCACCACGCCGGGGGCGACGAAGAAGCGGGCGGCGATCTCCTCCTCGCCCAGCCCCGCCTCGCACAGGGTCTGGAAGGCGCGGAACTGATCGAGCGGGTGCAGCGGGGCGCGCTGGATGTTTTCGGCCAGAGAGTCCTCCTCGGCGAGGCCGGCGGTGCGCACGACGCAGGGCACCGGCTGGGTCCTGGTCATGCGCTTCTGCTTGACCAGCAGCTCCAGCGCCCGGAAGCGGCGGCCGCCGACCGGCACCTCGAAGACGCCGGTCTCGGCGCCCTCGGCGTCGAGCACCGGGCGGACGGCGAGGCTGTGCAGCAGGGTGCGCCGGGCGATGTCCTCGGCGAGTTCCTCGATGGAGACGCCGGCCTTGACCTTGCGGACGTTGGCCTGGGACAGCACCAGCTTGTTGAAGGGGATGTCGCGCGAGGTGTTGAGGACGATCTTGGGCGTGGCCATGGTCGGGTTCTCCGCGACGGACGGCCGGGAGCCTTTCTCCCAACCTCCTCATCCGTCGCCCGATCCCCACCACCCTTTCCCTTTAAGCCGGGCGCGACTCCGCAACCGGCCTGCATTCGGCGTTCTGCCCGAACGGTCGCTTGCCGGGGAGGACCGCCACGCGCATCATCCCGGCCGGGGCAACCAGAAGCGTTTGGGAGATCCTCCGGTGTTCGTGGTGGACGAGGCGATGGCCGCGGCGGTGCGCCGGGCCTTCGATGAGCGGGGCGAATGGCCGGCGGTGGCGGAACTGCGGCGCCACGTGTGCATCGACGACAACACCGAGGCCCTGCGGGTGGTGCGGACCATCGACTCGTGGCATCGCTCCCCGGAAGCGTCCGGGCGGCCACTCGCCTGAACGCCCGGTCCGTCACCGCGCCGTCATGACGGACCGCCTCACCCGCGCCGTGCGCCGGCGATCGGGGATGCGGGCGTCGTCGTAGGGGCTGTCTTCCGATCGCCGCAGGGCGATCCCGCACGCCTCGGCGCGGCCGGCCGCTTCGACCGGGTAGGTCTCGATCCCGTACACCGCACCGGCGTTCGAGAACACGACCTCGACCACGAAACGGGGCGCGGCCGGCTGTTTCACAGGAGTCATCGTACATCCTCCGGCAAGGGCCGGCTTCGGGCGGTCCTCGTTCCCTCCGGGACCGGGAGCTACACGCCGCACAGGCCCTCGCATTCGTTGGGCCAGAGATCGAGCTGGCCGCGGTCAGCGGCGGTCGCCAAGTCCGCCTCGTCGAGCGGTGGAGATAGACCTCGCCGCGGATCCCCCGGAACCCCGTCCGGATGGCACGGTCCACCGCGACCGCGTCAGCCCAGGCGTCGGGATCGCCGTCGCGCAGCCGCCGCCACTGGGCGTCAGCGTGGAAGGGGCAGCCGATGCAGGCGCTGCGGGGCGGCTCCGGATAGCCGTGCCGGGCCAGCCAGAGCAGGCAGTCGCGCCGGGTCATTCGCCGCTCGACCAGCGGCCAACGGTTGACCTGCCAGCCCTCGGTCGACGGCTTCATGCGCGTCGCCTCATCGAGCGAAATCCCCAACCACGCCTCCACCACCGGAACCGTGGGCGAGCGCCGGCCGGCGATCCCGGCCAGTTCGCGCACCTTGCGCCGGATCGGCACCACCTTGAAGTCGCCGGTGCACTGTCGGCGGATCATGCCGATGGTGACGCGGCCGGCCGGCAGGACGCGCGTGCCGACGACGACCGTCCCGCCCTGCCCGTCCTCGCCGACGAGCGGGACCACGGTCCCGGGCGGGATGACGGTGCGGGTGTAGGCGGGGATCGAGGCTCGTCGTTGCCCCCGCGCCCCGGCCAGGAGGTCGGCCCGGAGGTCGCCGGCCGAGACGACGTGGACCGGAAAGGGCAGCACGCCCGGCGCCATCAGCCAGGCGAGGTGGCGGTAGACCGCCTGCGGCTCCCAGCCGGTGTCGGCGAAGACGGCACAGTCGGGCATCGGACCGACGGCGCCGTGGGCGGCCATCAGGGCCAGGGTGGTGGACTGGACGCCGGCGCCGAAGCTGAGGACGCGCAGCCGGATTGCCTCCACCGCCGGCTCGGGCGGCGGGCACCATGAGGAGAGCGCGCCCATCACGCGGACTCCCGCCCGTCACCGGCCGTGGGGACGGTTTCGGGAAGGAAGCCGAGGAGGTAGTCGGCCGCCTTGCTGGCTTGGCTGGCGGCGCGGACGATGGCATGATCGTCCCCGCGCAACACGTCCAACCACGCACCGAGGTAATCGGCGTGGCGGACGGTGGGGACAATGCCGAGCGCCGCGCAGAGATAGGCGGCTGAAATTTCGGCAATGAGCTCCTCGAAAGCGTACTTGCGGGAACCGAAGGATCCGGACAAGTCGCGGTTCAACCTTTCCTGGTGACCACTGCTGTGACTCAACTCGTGGAGGGCGGTTCTGTGCCAGTTCACGGGCTCGAAGAAGGCTTGTGGAGGCGGGATCTGCACGTAGTCGTGCTGGGGGCTGTAGAAGGCCCGGGTGCCGCCGATGCGGAACTCGATGCCGCTGGCGCGGATCAGCGCCTCGGCCCGCGGCAGGATCAGCCCCTCCGGGATCGGCGGCGGCGCCACGGCGATGCCCTCGGGCAGGCCCTCGCATTGGTCGCAGTTGAAGACGGTGAAGCGCTTCAGGAAGGGGATCGCCTGGGGCTCGTCCTCGGTGTCCCGTGCGCGCCGACGCTCGTCGTCGGGGATGAAGCGGTCGGCGTAGACGACGGTGGTGCCACGTTCGCCCTTGCGGACGTGGCCGCCCAGAGCCAGGGACTGACGGAAGGTGAGCCAGCCCTGGCCGGAGAAGCCGCGGGCGACGACGGCGCCCCACAGGATGAGCACGTTCACGCCGGTGTAGGCGCGGCCGGTGGCGGCGTTGCGCGGCAGGCCGAGCGGGGCGGCGGCGGCCGGGGTTCCCCAGGGCTGCACCCAGGGCAGCCGGCCGGCTTCCAGTTCGGCGATGATGCGGGCGGTGATCTCGGCGTAGAGGCTGGTCCGGTCGGAACCGGCGCGGGCGGTGTGCGCGGTGTCGGGCATGGCGGGTCTCCGCGACGGGCCGGTCGGAAGCCTGTCCTCCAGCCCTCAAGCCCGTCGCGAACACCGCCTCCGCCCTCTCCCTCTACGTGCACCAAGTCCGTAGCTATTTGAAAAGAAAGGAGGAACCCAGACGAAGCCAAAACTGCCAACCTGTCCTGCGGAGTGAAAGACCCCGCCCGTCACACGGTGCAGCGTGGGACGCGGAGCAAACGGATGAGGGTGGCCGGGTGCTTCCGGCAAACCATACATCAGCAGAACCCGTTAAAGCCGGACGCACGGAAACTTCCGATTCCCGATGCGGTCCGGCCAGCAAGTCCGTCATGGAGAGGGCAGCTGATGCAACTCATCGGCTTCAAGGTGATGAACCAGGTGAACCTTGCTGCCCAAGCCAAATCAGGTGGTTTGGCACAGCCTCATTGGAAGCCTTCAAATGCCGGCCGTATCAGAAGTTTCCGGCTTTGGTACGAATTGCGGCCCGGATCCGTGGATAGGTCCCGCAGCGGCAGATGTTACAAGCAGAGCCATCTATGCCTGTCCCTCTATTCTCTTTTACCGAGAAATTTGTATAAACCTCTGGTATAGGTAGCGCTAAGCGTCCCGCCGGGTAAGCTGCTGGACCTATTGGTCGTTGTCGAGATCGGCTTGGGAGGCCTTTCGATTTCGGAGGAATTCGGGTGGCTACTGTTCGCCGGTGTGCGAACCCGCACCGCAAAATCGCGACGGGGATCGGATGAGCGCCGACCTTGACGCTCTACAGAAGCGGCTCGAGAGTCACTTCGAGCAGTTGTCCGCCGCGCGGCGCGAGCGGGGGTTGCCAGTATTCGTGCTTGAGCATGGCCTCTGCGTGGATGAACTTTCAGCGTTAACGAAACTCCTCAAAGCCAAGCTGGCCGCATCTGCCTCTTACCGCTTGTCCACGCACTGGCTCGCTTGGGTCGTGTTCGCGACCGAGCAGGGTTATGACTACGATGGCGACGAGTACTGGCGTACGTTTGCGCAGCGGATGCCACACTGGGATCACGGCTGGCGATCAAGCATCCGGTCGTGGTTCAGCAGATTCCACGACAAGTATGGCGGCCTGCGTCCAGTTGGACCCTGGGCAAACAATTTCTCGATCATCGCGTGGCCGATCACCCACGCGTTGCTGCCAAAGGATTTGCAGGCGCAAGTCGCACACACCCTCTACAACCTGCGCTACAATCTCGTTGCCCATCTCGACAAACCGGTGGGGGACATAGGCCGCTACGTCGCGCGAATGACGTATGGCGGCAGTTCCCGTTACGAGAACTTTCTCGAGCAGGAGCAGCTTGTCGGCAGCATCGTCCTAGCGCTGTTGGGCCATCGGACCCAGGACGGGTCCACGGCCATCCTGCTTTCTACGCTCGACCGCATCGTCAGGGACCTCGAGCGGGCGAGGAGCGCGCGCCAGTGGCTGCACGACACGAGGAAGGCAGTTGAGTCCGCAAGGATGACGGGGGCAACCCGGCGGGCCGGCGATGGCGCCGATGTGCAGCGTGAAGCGCGTCCGTCGGAGCATAAACCTGCGATCCGTCCTACGCTCCTCCTGCGGCGCACCGAGACGGAAGCGTGGACTCCGATCGTGGAGATTCCGTGCTTCAGGGAGGTCGCGGACCTCACCCCTGAACTCGGCGGATTCTTGCGCGCGACGCGATGCGAAGTCGCCGGATCACCTGGATGGCGTCCGCCGGGATGGCTTCTCACAGGCGCGCAGCGCCGTGTGCTCGAGGCGTGGCCCGCCACGGGAAAGCCAGTGCTATCGTTCCAGAAAGCGAATGCCGCCCTGGACCACCTCCTGGCGAGCGAGGGCTGTATTCGTGCCGGCCCGACGTGGCTCTTTCGCATCGGACCCGATGGCCAAGCCAGGGAAGTGCTCGCCCGGTTGATCAGGCCGAGCTACTCCTATGTCCTCGTTACGCGCGGCAATCCGCCGGTTCTCTCGATGGCGACCGCCACCACCATCCATTGCCGCGGCGTCACCGCGGTGCGGTTTGAGGTGCCGGCCAAGCTTTCGGAGCCGCAGATCGACGAGTTCAGAAAGGCCGACCTGTCGATCGCCGAGACGATCCGGGTCTGGCCGGTCGGCCTCGCAGCGCGGGCCTGGGACGGCGAGGGCGCCACCGAGTGGCTCGTGAACGAGAGCCCCTGCTTTGCCATCGAACACGACCACCCCGTCGCGCAGTACGAACTGAGGCTTGGCGCCGGGGCCAGCGTGAAGATCTCCGCGAAGCCGCCAGGCGAACCAACCTTCGTTAGACTCCGGCCGCTTCCCGCCGGGAATCACGTCCTTAGTGTCAGCGTCGCACGCACTGCGGCCGAGGCAGTCTCTCGCCCCGTCGAGGGGATGATCTCGCTGACCGTGCGCCCTCCCAATCCTTGGGCGAGCGGCGCCATCGGTCATACTGGGCTGATCGTCTCGTGCGATCCGCCCTCGCCGACGCTCGACGACTTCTGGGAGGGCCTCACGCAGTTGCAGGTGATGGGGCCCACTGGGCGCCAGGTCGTGGTTTGCGTGGAATTACTGGATGGTGCTGGCCATCGGCTCGGTCTCGAGCAGGTCGCTCAACTGACCTTGCCTCTAGGGACCGATTCCTGGCGCAACGCCTTCTCAGCATTTGCGAAGATGGAGAAGCAGCCCTGGAACTATCTGAGTGCAAGCTCGGGACGCATCGTCGTCGATGGCGAGGAACTGGGTGTCGTGCATATCCCACTCCAACGCGATGTCGCCCCGGTGCGCTGGGTGTGGCACGAGACGAATCGCTCGATGCAACTCAGGCTCGTCGACGACCACGATTCCGAGACACCGCTTGAGGTAATGTTCTTCCCTTTCGGGAGACCGATTGAAGCCACGACACTTACCCCTGAGGCCGTCGCCGCTGGCACCGAGCCGCCGTCGCCTGGCGGGCTGTTCGTCGCGACCTATGGCGACAAAAACGAAGCGCTGGTCGTGAGTTCCCGAAAGCTGTCCGGTGGTCTGGGCGGGCTGCTGGTCGAGCCGGCATTCGATGAGGTCCGAGAAGAACCTGAAGAGGCGCTCGCCCTGGTGAAGTCGATTGGCCTTTGGTCTGCGGCGCGTCTGACGGGACCGCTGGCCGCCCAGCGTCGGGACAGCATCGTCGCCCACCTCAAGGAGCGGCTCTACTACATTCTCCTCGGTTCCGGCTGGGCGCGGGCGGAGGCCAGCCTGCGGATCGGCAAGCTGCCCGTCGAGACGGCGGTCGAGGGATTGCTACGCTGTTTCAACGACAAGAGGACGTTCGGCGTCATCCTCGCACGGGACGCGCACAAGTATGCGCAGATGGCTGTCGACGTACGGGAGCGCGAGTTTGACTCGCTCGCCGGTCGCTATAAGATCGTCCCTGGAGCGCCGACTAAGCCCGCGATCGACCTAGGAGAGGTGATCGACGGCAGATTGAAACTGTCGGACTCGGAGGTTTTAGCAATTATCGAGTATCTATGGGATTGCCGGGAATTGAATGCCGGAGCGCGCCTCATCCAGCTACTCGGGAGCGGGGCGGCGGCGTTCAACCTGCCGGGCGCCGCGGTGGGGGCGGTATGATCGAGATCGTTGCTGCTGACGTCGTGGCGGGCGTGGCCCGGACATCGCTCGGACTGCCTTCCGCCCCGGCCGACCTGGACGAGCCATACATCGCTGCCGCACTCCGGCGGCTGGCCGGATTTCTCTGCCCAGGATCGCCGCGCACGCTGCTGCGCGCCATGGTCGACAGTCATCGCGGTCTGGTGGACGATCCGGATGCCTTCGCCGAGCGGATAGAGGCGGTGATCGAGGCGTTGGTCGCGATCGGCGACCTACTGGAACTCGGCGACGTCGCATTGGAGGGGGAGAAGGTCAGGAACACGTGGCTTGTGGCGGCACCGCCAGCCTTCGTCGTGCGGGAGAGCGGAATCGTCTTCGTCCTCGGGCTGTCGGCCGACGAGCAGACGCCGCTTCCGACCGAGATGCGCTCCCGCGTCGCGGTCGATCGGGCCATACGGTCGATCGAACCCCACGAAGGCGAGGACCTGGGTGCGGTGCTCCGCGAACTCGGACTGCGTGAACTGTCGGATGCCGGGTGGCTCCGGACTCCACGGCGCGTGGACGCTGCCGGGCTATTGGCGGGTTATGGCGCGAAGCTGGCCGCATGCTCCCGTTCGGGCGAGGTGCCTGACCTTCTTGTGCTCGACGGGAGCCGCAACACCCGCAGCTACGGGCGGCGCTGGACGCCTTCCGGCTCGCTCACGGGGCTCTTCGTCGTCCGGCGCCCGCAGATGTTTGGTGCCGACCTGTGGGGGTATGCCGAACTGCATGACGGGGCTGCGCAGAAACTGCTGGATCTCCCTCTGCATAGTGAACGGTGGCGGGGTTGTGACGCGGCTTGGCGCATCCAAATGGCGATCGATGCTCTCGCCGGACGCCCCCAGGAGTATCGGCTTACCCTCACGGACGTTGGCTCGCGGTTCGAATTCTTCTCGCCAATCCCATCCTGGGCGCGGCGACGTCTCGCGGTGATCGGCCGAGAGGTCGAGCCTGCTAGCTGTCTCATGAGTTTCCTCGTCCCCACCAGCGAGGTGGCGGCGGTGGAAGCGTTCCTGAATGATCTCCTCTACCTGTCTCGGGTGGTCAAATGAGGAAGCGTTACTAAGATGGCGAGAACAATTCAGGAGACCATTGATCGTCTCCATTCCTCGCTGAAGGAATACATCGAGGCCACCTACCACATCGGTGACGCAGCGCTCATCGTCCAGCGGCGCACGCTGCTTGACCGGACTGGTGTCACCCACCAGGAGCCGTTCCTTGAGACGACGCCGCGCTATCAGGTTGGCGCGAGGTTCCGGGATATGAGCGGGCTGCCGCCCTCGGCGCGTACCATCTACGAGATGCTATCGGGCGCCAGGAAGAATCGTGCGCGGCTTCTTTTCGATCCCCCGTATCGCCATCAGGCCGACGCCGTCAGCCACGCCCTCGTCGAGGGGCGCAACCTCGTGATCATGACCGGAACCGGCTCCGGCAAGACGGAATCATTCCTGCTACCGATCCTCGGCAAGTTCGCTCGCGAGGCTGCCGAGCGCCCGGCCTCGTTCGAGCGGCCGGCCATGCGTGCGCTCCTGCTATATCCGATGAATGCGCTCGTGAATGACCAGTTGGGCCGTCTGCGCGCCATATTTGGCGACCCGGATCTGGTCGAGCAGTTCACAAAGTGGGCGGGCCGTCCGCCACGCTTCGCCCGCTACACCAGCCGGACGCCCTACGCCGGTGTCCGGTCGGGGAAGAAGGACGGCCGCAAGCTCGCCTCGTTCGAGGACTTTTACGTCGAGATCGAGCGCCAAGCATCGGGACCCGCATCCGATCAGCAGAAGGCGGCCGCCCGCCTGCGCGAGCAGTTGCGGGAGCGCGGTAAGTGGCCGGCGAAGCCCGATCTCGACAATTGGTATGGGGCGAAGGGGTCGCGCTGGGTCGACCCTAAGACCGGCGAGTTCCTCCGGGCCGTCACACTGGACGAGGATTCAGAGCTCATCACGCGACACGAAGTGCAGGCGACTTGTCCGGACCTTATGGTCACGAACTACTCGATGCTCGAGTACATGATGATGCGCCCGATCGAGCGGCCGATCTTCGATGCCACCCGGGATTGGCTGGCGGCCAATCCGGACGAAAAGTTCGCAGTCGTCCTCGACGAAGCCCACCTGTACAGGGGCGCAGCCGGCGCCGAGGTTGGACTTTTGCTACGCCGCCTTCGCGATCGGCTTGAGATACCAACTGACAGATTCCAGGTGATCTGTGCTACCGCGAGCTTCGAGGACAAGGTCTACGCGACTGAGTTCGGCGCCCAACTCTCCGGCGTGCCGGCCGACAGCTTCGTGGCCGTCACGGGTGCCCTCGATATGCGGTCCCATGCCGCGCCCGGCACCAAGGCCGATGCAGAGGTGCTGGCAGGTCTCGATCTCGAACTTTTCTACTCGGCGGATGAGGCCGATCGCGCGGCGTCTGTCGCAGGTTTTCTCGCGCACCGCGGCGTGGCGCCGAGTGCCGGAGTCGAGCGTGACCTATTCGAGGCGCTCAAGACCTTTCCCCCGCTCGGCCTCCTCGTGAACGAGACGATGGGCGCCGCAAAGCCCCTCGCCGAACTCGGTTCCACGCTTTTTCCGGACACCCCGGACATCGCGGACAGTTCCGTGACGGCGCTGCTTGCCGTTGGGAGCGTCGCGCGCGAGCAGCCCGACGCCTCCGGTCCGTTGCCCTGCCGTGTGCACAACTTCTATCGTGGCCTTCCTGGGCTATGGGTATGCATGGACCCGGACTGCGCTGAGTTGGCCGAGGAGGATCGCAACGGCATCTGCGGCATGATGTATAGCCAGCCGCACGAGGTGTGCGGTTGCGGATCGAGGATTCTCGAGCTTTTCACCTGCCGTAGCTGCGGATCGGCATACGCCAGGGCTTACTCCGATGATCTCGATTCACCAGACGCCCTTTGGTCCGAGCCGGGTCGACGGCTGCGTATGCCAGCTATCGAGACCCTCCCGCTGCTCGACCTCGATTTGCTACTCGAAACGCCCAAGCAGACCGATCTGGCCGAACTCGCCGAGTATGACCTCGACACTGGGCGACTGTCCGCAGGCCAGCGGACGCGCACGGTGTACATCCGCAAGGACAGAATTACGCCCGCTGTCGACAACGACGATGACGACGAGAGCGGCAAGGCGGACGACAGCGCGGATCGTCGCGGGCAGTTCGTGCCATGCGCCGTGTGCGGCGAGACCGCCAGCGGCAGGACAACGGTCCAAGACCACCAGACGAAGGGCGACCAGCCGTTCCAAGCGCTCGTAGCGCGGCAGTTGGCGGTGCAGCCGCCGGGCAAGCAGCCGCCCTCGGTGTTCGCCCCGCTCCGTGGTCGCAAAGTTCTCGTCTTCTCGGACTCTCGCCAAGTAGCTGCACGTCTAGCGCCGAACCTGCAGATGTATTCCGTCCGCGACGCGCTGCGGTCTCTCATCATCTGGGGTTACAGCCGCCTGTCGCAGCCGGCGATGATCCAGCCACTGCTGAGCCTTGACGACCTATATCTGTCGGTGCTGCTGGGGTCGAAGGTGCTGGGTGTCCGCCTGCGTCCTGAACTGAAGTCCGGGGAGAACTTCTTCACTGCCGAGGAGGCGGTTGAGAAGGCGGTCGCAGAGAAGGCCGAGACTGACGACTCCAGGCTCGCGATGCTCTGGATGGAGACGAAGACGGAAGTACCGCCGGCGGCGCTGCTCGACGACATCGTGAAGACCGTCCAGGACCGATATCTCGGCCTCGAGGCACTCGCGCTTGCTTCGATCCGCGAGCGCGCCAATAAGACCAAGGCACTGCACGCGCTGCCGGACATCCCAGGCATTGCGGAGAATGACGAGGACAAGGTCGCGTTGGCCCGTGCTTGGCTCCGCTGCTGGCGATCGGTCGGCTTCTGGCTGAACTCGATGCCGAGCACATGGTACAAGCGGCCGCGCGGACGGGGGACCAGCGTCGGCTCGCGCAAGGGCACGTTCAAGGCGATGGACATCGTGCTCAAGGACCCGGCCGCCCGGAAGGTGTTCAAGAACTGGACAAAGCCACTGCTCGATATCTTCACCCAAGACCAGGGCGGGGGGGCACGCCGCCTTATGGGCCAGAACCTCTCGCTCGAATTGGACGGCGATTGGCGCAGGTGCACCAACTGCAAGTCGGTTCATCGGCCGGTCCGCACCATACCGCACTGCCTCGATTGCGGGAGCGATGCGGTGGTGGAACTGAATCCGCTAGATGACAGCGTGTTCGTCGCCCGCAAGGGCTACTACCGGAACCCGGTGTTAAGGGCCCTGAGCACGCCGCGCGAGGCTCCAATGGCCCTCATCGCGGCGGAGCATACCGCTCAGTTGAACGCGCCGCAGAGCGATGACGTCTTCTCGAAGGCCGAGGAGAATGAACTTCTGTTCCAGGACGTCGAACTCGACTGGGGTCCGTCTGGCGGTCAGAACACAGCTATCGACGTGTTGTCGAGCACGACGACGATGGAGGTCGGGATCGACATCGGCGCCCTGTCGGGCGTCGCGCTGCGTAACATGCCGCCCGGCCGGGCCAACTACCAACAGCGCGCCGGCCGCGCCGGCCGCCGTGGCAACGCGGTTGCTACCGTCGTCGCGTTCGGTAGTGCCGACAGCCATGATGAGCACTACTTCAGCAAACCCAAGGAGATGATCTCGGGGAAGGTCATCGACCCTAAGCTGACGCTCGACAATCCGGACATCGTGAAGCGCCACATCCGCGCCTACCTCCTGCAGACATATCATCAGGTGCGGATCCCCGTCTTCGACTCCAGCGCCAATCCTGACCTCTTCTCGGTCCTTGGTTCGGTCGAGGACTTCAAGACGGCGGGTGCGACGCTGAACGCCGCGGACTTTAAAGCTTGGCTCAACGAGAGCGAGACCGAACTTCGCGAGCGCGTGGCGTCTTGGATCCCCGAGGAGTTGGTCGGAGAGGTCCGCGAGGCGCTGTTAGATGAGATGGTCGATGACTGTTCGGCCGAGGTTGATAAGGCGATCGCAAACGATTCCTTAGGCGGTGAACGGTTCGAGAAGGAAGATGACGACGCCGACGAGGAAGGCGTCGAGATCCCGGATGAGGTGGGCGAGGAGGCCCCGCCGGTGAAGGCGCTGACGGGCAAGCTCCTTGACCGTCTGCTCTACAAGGGCGTGCTGCCGCGCTACGCTTTCCCGACCGATGTTGCGACCTTCAGTGTCTTCGACAAGGAGCGGTCGACGCCATACCGACCCATCATGAAGTTCGCGCCGTCGCAGGGATTGCCGGTCGCCCTGTCGCAGTACGCGCCGGGCAAGCAGGTCTGGATCTCGGGCAAATGTTACACGTCGGGCGCCATCTACTCGCCAATGTCCGAGGACCGCTTCGACGCCTGGCAAAACCGTCGGCTCTACCGCGAATGCAGTGAGTGCGGTTTTGCCGAGACGGTGAAGATCGACCAAGGGCTCGGCCACAACCACGTATCGGACTGTTATGCCTGTGGGTCTCTAGAGACCTTCGGCCCCACGCGTTACTGGCTCCGTCCGCCGGGCTTCGCGCATCCGTTGGAGATGGAGGAGGTGACGTCCCCGGATGACATGCCGGAGACCAGTTACGCCACGCGGGCGAAGCTGGTAATGCCGACGCCGGCGGACGACGATAAGTGGATCTGGGCAAACGACCGAATCCGGTCCATGCCAAACCGTCAACACCTCCTCGTGTCGAACACAGGTCCGAAGCAGGAAGGTTACAACTACTGCACACTGTGTGGCCTCATCGAATCCTCAGCGGAGGGTTCGGCGTCAATCTTCAATTCCCATTTGAAGCCATTTCCCCATAAGGAGCCGACCTGCCCCGGGTCGCGCACGTCGCGACACGTCGTGCTGGGGACGGACTTCATCACGGACATCGCGCTGTTCTCTATCCGGGTGGAGGCCCCGCTGAAGCTCAAGCCCGGCTACTTCCCAACGGACGTGGCGCTGAGAACGGTCAGCGAGGCACTCGCCAAGGCGGCGTGCGCGATGCTCGAGGTCGAGCCTGGTGAACTGATGGCCGAGTACCGACCTGCGCTGACTCAGGCGGGGAAGGTCGGACTGGAGGCGGAGATCTTCCTCTATGATACGCTTCCCGGCGGCGCAGGGTTCTCGCGGCAACTCGCGGACCGCGGGCTGGAACTCTTCCAGCGCGCGCTGACCATCATGAAGACCTGCCATGAGGACTGCGATTCCTCATGTTACCGATGCTTGCGGAGCTTCAAGAACAAATTTGAGCACGGCCAACTCGATCGGCATGTCGGCGCGGAACTGGTCGAATTTCTCCTCACCGACCACATGCAACCGTTCAACCCCGAGCGCATCGATGCATCCATTAAGGTCCTTATGCTCGACCTCGAGCGCAATGCCGACAGCGGCGTCACTTACCAGCGGGATGCGGTCGTGAACGTGCCGAGCATGGGCGACGTGACGGTCCCGATCCTCGCCACTCGGTCTGACGGCATCCAGAGGGTTATCGCGCTCGCCGGACCGCTCACCGAAGAGCACCCTTCCGACCCTCGCATCGTGGAGATGCGAGAAAAATGGGACGGCGAGGTCGTTCTGATCAACGAACTGCTCGTGCGGGGCAACCTGCCGACAGCGACTCGCACGGTCGAGGAACGGGTTTTGGCATGAGGGTTACGGATGCGATGACGGCCCACAGGGGCGGCGCGTGATTGAGATCACTGGGGTCACAGAGGGCGATGAGTACGCTGCCGCTAAGCGCCTTGAGCGGCGCATGCTGGACCTCTGGCCCGACCTCGCGCGCAGCCGAACCGACGTGGTACGGATCTTCGTCGGTCTGAAGATGCATGGGCAGAAACTCGAGGACCTCGATCTAGTCGTGATCGCGTCGTTCGAGGCCGCGCGCGACTTTGATCCAGAGTGGAAGTTCTACTCGCGCGACGGCGATGCTTTCACGCCGAAGTCGGCGCGCGTGCGAAACTTCGCGCTGGTTTTCGAGGTCAAGTCCCATGACGCGTCGGGCGTGCGCTTCGAGAACACGGCCGCCTTCGTCAGGTATGTACGCAACGGTGCCGAGTCATGGGAGTGCGTCACCGAGAAGAACCGGACACAGATGTTCGAGTTCAAGAAGTGGCTCGACCGCTTCGGGCTAGACCATGTCCACGTTCAGAACCTCGTCTTGTTCACCGGCCTAAAGGAGCGCGATCTGCCACCGCGCCCCAACGTCTGCATCGCGGGTGACACCAGCTTCGAGCGGCTGCTGAACGTGCTCGGCCAGGTGGCCGGTCCGCGTGAGCCCAACAAGAGAGTGACGCTGTCGTATGGGAACGAAGAGGCGTTTACTCGTTTGCTAGCTCCGAACTCACCTCTCTTTGCAACCCTCGAGCCCACGCCGCTGGACCGCCGCCGCATGGACCTCATCGCGAAGTCGGCGCTGCCTGAGGCTTGGCTCGCGGATCTCGGCCAGCGACAAGTGCTGCTGAAGGGTAGAGGCGGCGTCGGGAAGACTGTGATTCTATTGCAGATGGCCTATCGGGCCTTTGATCAGTGGGGCCGGCGCTCGCTCGTCCTTACATTCAATAAAGCGCTAGTGGCGGACATGCGGCGCACGATGTCGCTGCTCGGGGTCCCGCGCGACGTGGAAAAGGGCGGGGTGGCAATCGAGACCGTGCACGGCTTCATCGGCCGGCTGATGCTCAAGCTCGGCGTGATCGATGGCTATGAGGGCTTCCTCGAAGACTATGACGCGCATAAGGAAACCCTGCTGAACTATCTGCGCAGCGGGACCGTCACCGCCGAGGATCTAGGCGAGATTATGCGCGCTGATGCTACCGAGTTCGACTGGGATCTGGTGTTCGTCGACGAGGGGCAGGACTGGCCCGGTGACGAGATCGCCATCCTGAACGCAGTCTACGGACCAATGTGCCTCATCGTGTCCGATGGCATCGACCAGTACGTCCGGCATTCCGTGGCTGATTGGACGTCCGGTCTGCCGAAGGGAAATTCCAGGACTCGACGCATGAGGAAGTGCTTGCGCATGAAGGCGAATGTCGCGTCGTTCGTGGCCGACGTCGCCATGCAGCTCGGCCTAGATGACTGGGACCTGGAGCCCAACGTGGACGCCGGCGGCGGCAGGATCATCATCTACGACGGCGATCTCACCATCCAACCCGATCGCATCGCCGGCTTAGTCAAGGAGGCCCGCAAGCTCGGCAACTTCCCTGTCGACATGCTCGCGTGCGTGCCACCGGGATCGGTCGTGAGGACGGCCCACGGCCCTGGGAGCGCGGCGGCCGAGGCCTATGCCGCCATGGGCGGCAAGGTCTGGGACGGGACGGCGCGCGATGTCCGCGAGGCCTATCCGACCGATCGCGAAGAACTGCGATTCGTGCAGTACGACTCTTGCCGAGGCTTGGAAGGGTGGTCGGTGGTCAACTATGACCTCGATCAGTTATGGGATTACAAGGCGCGCCAGTGGGAAGCCGAGGGGCGCGACCACGATCCGTTGATCGAGACGCGCGAGGAGGCGGCCGCGCGCCACGCCGCGCGCTGGGTTATGATACCGCTGACCCGCGCGATCGACACGTTGGTGATCGGACTAGGGACGGCGCCAGGCCCACTGCGCAGTGTACTTCGGCGCGTTGCCGACCAGCATCCCGACTTCGTCGAATGGGTCGAGCTTCCGCATGTGGGAACCTAGTCGATCAATTCTGACAAGAGGTCGGCCTCGGTTGCGTGCAGGCTGCGCTGGATGGTGGCGGGGCCAAGCGTACGTAGTGCGCCGATCGTTTCGGGGCGCTTGGCGCGGCCGTCTAGCCACCGGCGGCGCCACGCTGCAGCGATGGTCGAGACCGGTGACGCGTGGAATTCGTCGCTCTCCATGCCCATGAGCGAGTCTCGCGAGCCCGAGCCGAGTTCGCATGCGTAGAACAGGCGGGGCGTGTTGTGGTGGAGAATTGCATCGCTGTCGATGCCGAGGGCGTCGAGGCCCTCCCTGATTTGGCGCAGACGCGGGCTGGTGCCCTCGCCGAAGCGGTTGTTGATCCGGCGCGACGCGTGCACACTCTGCGCCATCTGCCTCAGGGCGTGGGCGGTGTCGGCGCCGAGATGCAGGGTGCCAAACCCACCTGTCCTGCTCTTGCCGATCGAGTCCCATCGTAGGTCATGGTCGAGACCCGGATGCTCGGCTGCGCGGAGGGCCAGCCTGTTGTATTGGCTCGATCCGACGCCGTAGAGGCTAGTGGTGGTCAGTACCCGAAGGTCCGCAGGCTTCAAGACGGCGCGGCCCGCCATCTGGGACGCGATGACGCTCACTTGTCTGCCATATCGCTCGGCATAGTGGTCGCGTACCTCTCTCGATGCGAGGAGCAGCGCAACGAGCTTGCCGCCAAGCAGTTCGTTGTAAGGGGCAATGGCGCCGCAGATGCTCACGTCGACGACGCGGCTCGACAGGCCGGCTTTGCGGAACTCGGCAAGCACGACGTCAATCGCGCGCTGCCCGCTCTTCGCCGAGAGGAGTTGCGACAGCGCCTCCTTGGGTCTATCGAGGAGGCCGGCGGCACGGAATATCTGCTTGGCCGAGAGGAGTTGGGAGAGGAGTTCGGCGCGCTTGCGCACGAAGAGAAGATCCTCCGATGCCGCCCGCCAGTTCGTCTCAGCATCGGCCGCTTTCACGGCACCGCGGAACGGCGGGACGCGGCCGTCCTGCTCCATGCTGGCCTCGTAGTGGGCGCGCAGTTCAAGTTCGCGAGCGAACGCCGCGCCGGATGCCTTCTGTTCGAGCCGCAGGACAGTGTTCTCGACCGGCGACGCGATCTCACCGGCGGTGACGAGGTCGTCCCAGCGGACGTCGGCGATCGAAGCGTCTAGCCTCTCGGCCATCGCCTGCGCGAGGGCCGGCGCGTCCCAAGTGCCGGAATTGAGGTTGGCCTCCATCGCGCCGCGCAGCCAGCCGATCCAGTTGTCGCGGGCGCTCAGACGCATCACCGGGCTCGCCAGCATCGCGATGCCGATCACAGGGCGGTTTGGTCGAGCGGCGTTGCGGACGAGCACGAGTAGCTGGCGGCCAGGTATCGGGCGATACTCGTGCGCCCAGGTGTGCCGGAAGTAGCGCCAGATGTCGTTCAGCGGCAGTCCAGTGTCGGTGCACCGGGATCCCGAATGGCAGATCTCGACCACGGGATCGATCACGCAGGCGAGTGCCGCCTCCCGGTCCTGTTCAGGCAGGAGATTGACCCGCTCCAACGCGTCGGCAAGTTGGTCGCCGCTGTCTATTAGGTCGAGCACCGATGTCCGCCCTTGCGGGCGTAGTGTCCGACGCTCCATCCGTTGGATGAAGCTCGCAACAGAGGGCTCTTCAAGCTGTCGGCGGCGCGACGCCTGCAGCGCCGCCCGAATGCGTAACTTCACGTCTTCGACCGTCTGATCGTCATGGCGGTCGATGCTCGGCGGCTCGCAAAGCAGCGCGCCCTTGCGGAGCGAGACCTGCCAGCCCTGCTCGAAGAGGTCCGCGACCAGCAAGCAGACGGCCCTCAGCCTGGTGCTGTCCCCGTCGTCGATATAGCTGCGAGCGAGGCTTCGCAGACTGTCGGCAAACCGCGGTGGCGTCGGACCGCTGAAATCGAGGAGACCGTGCAGTTCCTCGCGTTCACTAGGGTTCAGGAATGGCTCGAATGGGCGCGCGTCTCGGAGCTTGTCGTCATTTTTGTTCATCGGCGCTCTCCCTAATCGTGGCCCTGCGTCAGCAATGCCAAATCCCTTTGCTCCGCGCTAGTCGGTATTCGTTTGTTCGCGGTAAGACTTACCGCGATCCCGCGGTGTTGCCGCCATCCGCTCGGACCATCCCCTCAGCAACTCCCGGTACTCCGTCCGGACCGCCAGCTTAGCATTGGACGCACGACTTTCGATCTCGTCGAGCAGCATGCGGAGCGCGTCGCTCACCGCAACGTCACGCGGCACCGCAAGCCCGCGTGTAACGCGCGCCGGCAGCGCGCTCGGTGCCGAAACGCTCACGGTGCGGGGTTCGCGGGCAGGTCGTCCCGCCTTCGCCGACTTGACCTTCGCCCTGAGGTGCTCGATCGCCTTATGAAGGCCGGCGCCCCTTAGACGGTCCCACATCTCGGGCGAGACCGACACTTGCTGCTTCGAGGTGGTGACGCCGAACGCCTCGTCGAGTACCGCGGAGAACTCAATCTCTATTCGGATGTAGCGGTCGTTGTTAATGAATATCGTCCAGGGCGTTCGCGACTGAACGTCGACCAACCGTCCGTTCCGGCTGAAGATGATGCCGTGATACTGCTTCATGATCGGGAAGCGGTCGTTCGCGTTGATGCCGATCGCGTCACGCGTCTTGTCGATCGCGGCGAAGCTGGGCGGCAACCACGCGTAGCGAAGCACGACATCGCCCACACGGCGTTCGTCGCCCTCGATCCTGACGGTCACCGGATCGAGAGCGATGGCACGGTCCTCGTCCAGGTTGTGGAGATCGGCATCGGGATTAAGGAAGAGCGGATCAATCGGACGCACCTGCTCTCCGTCGACTTGGACGCGCGTCGCCCAAAGTAGTTTGTGGTAGGCGACGCCAAACTGCCGGACCAAGTTGCGGCGGAGACCGGCGGCGGTCGACCAGTCGAGCCGGTCTAGTTTCTCAATGACGATCACAGTGCCGGATTGCCAGCCGCCTGGATAGGATCGCCTCATAGCGTCGTGCAGGAAGTGGGGGAGTTCCGCCAACTCGGGGGTGGGAATAGCGGCCTCCCGTTCGGCTCCAGCATTCCCGTCAATGACGGTATCGAGTTCAAAGGTCACCGCGTGCAGGTGGCCACCGCTTGTCTTGGAATATATTGTGAAGCAGCGGCCCATGCTCACCGTCGCGCAAGGTAGGCCGTAGCCGAACCGCCCCAATCCGCCGCGGTCGTTCTCGCGGTGGGTTCCGCCCCACATCATCGCGAAGCGGATCATATCGGGATCCATGCCGTGGCCGTTGTCGATGACCGCTAGGTGCGTGGGTTTCCGCGCCGATCCGTCGGCATCGTAGCCGAAGACGATGTCGACAGTCTCGGCGTATGCCTGAATCGAGTTGTCGACTAGTTCGGCGATCGCCTCGACGTTCGATCGGTAACCCATGTGGCGGATGCCGCGGACGAAGGCCTCGGGGGCTATTAGACCGAGGTTCTGGTCGCGCGCACGAAGCGTGTACTGCCGCTGTGCTGCGATGACTTCCGCATGTAGTTGAGTCATAGCCACTTCCTCGTGATGATTTTTGTTCGCGATTTTTACCTACGTTGGCCGCACCTCCGCAGACGGGGATTATCAGTTTCTGTCATGCCTCCGAGAGGCGCCGCACACTGCATGCAAAACGAGAAGTATATCAAAAAATCATCTTAGGTTGAGGCGATGATTTCCGCTACTGGTCAGCCGTGTCGCATGCCAAATTCACAATGTCTGGTTTTATTCTTTCCATATCCTGAGTCCGAGATCTGCCCGTCCCCCTCCATCCCATCGGGAAGCTCGCCGCGGATTGATCCGCGACCGAACGAACATCGGCTATCCCAATCGCTCCGCTCCACACCAGCCGGTCCGAATTCTATAACGCTCCCGTAGGACGACTAAGCAGACCGTCCGGTCTTTCCCAGGTATCGCGCCGAACCAGTCGGACTGGAATCGGCCCAAAGCAGGTATGTATTAACCCGCTGCTGAATTCACAAGCTCTGCCGATTTCCTGTATTTACGCGCCAAAACCCTACTACGCCCATTACCTTGTTGCGTCCAAGTAATTTCTGCTTCTCCTAATTATCCCCAATGTCGATCCCGAGAGGTGAGGATCGCCCCAGACCGGGAATGATCATGGCACCAGCCGCCGCCCATTCCGAAGCCTTCGTCCGTAGCGCCCGCATGCTGCGCACCGCGCTGGGATCGGCCATCGCTGCCTACCTGGAAGAACCAGCCATCGTCGAGGTGATGCTCAACCCCGATGACCAGCTGTGGGTCGATCGGCTGTCGGGCGGGCTGGAGGACACCGGTGCCACCCCGACGCCGACCCATGGTGAACGCATCGTCCGCTTGGTCGCCGCCCACCATGCCGGCGCCCCCTGCGTCTCCGCCGAGTTCCCCGAGACTGGAGAATGGTTTGAAGGGCTGCCGCCGCCCGTGGTGGCGGCGCCGGCCTTCGCCATCCGCAAACCGACGGTCGCGGTCTTCACCCTGGAGGATTACGTCGCTGCCGGCATCATCATGACCGCCGGTCAGGCGCAACCCACACACCGGAGCCAGAGGACAGGGACGTCGGTGTCGGTTCGGAGATCGGCGGTCAGGGTCATGGCGGAGGGTCTGGGAGAGCGGGGGGACCAGCGGCCGGCGGACGCTCTCTCGATCCGCTCCGGCTCACCCCGCCCCCCGCCCTCCTCGCCCTCTACCCGCCGTTGGGATCGAACGGCGGGTGGTAAAGCTCATAGGGGTCAGCGTCGGCGAGGTGCCCGAAGGGGGTTAGCACCGCCTGACCGCCGTCCCGACTGACGGCGCACAGAATGAAGCGGGTCTCGCCGGTGCGGGCGTCGGTGCCCTGGACCAGCGCCAAGTCGCCCGCTGCTGCGGCGCGCAGCGGCGTCTCGAAATTCGCCTTCACGAAACCGGGGCATGGAGGGTCTGGTCGGCCAGAAGCGGGCGCTGGCGCTCGCGGTGTGCACCTCGGACGAGGGACGGCGCTGGTCGAAGCTGCGCGATTGGCTGGCGAGTCGCTGATCCGAACCCGCCGCCCTCCCCTCTCCGAAGCGGATTTCCCCGACCAGCGCCCGGCTTTCTACGCCAGAGCGTTACGCCAAAGCGCGCGGGAATTTCCGCCCAAATGATTCCGATTTGATTCCAGAAGCGGCCTGGAGAGGGCTGATCCGGACATGAAAAAGCCCATGAAAGCTGAGTGCTTTCATGGGCTTTGATTTGGTTGCGGGGGCAGGATTTGAACCTGCGA
>NZ_LGRA01000008.1:547845-549349 GCF_003116095.1 Azospirillum sp. TSO35-2 | reverse complement strand
GTCGATCAGGATCGCGCGGAAGTCGTTGACATTGGTCAGGGTCGGGCCGGTGACCACGCTGTCGCCCAGCGCTTCGAAGAAGCCGTGGCCGTCGTTCGCCGTTAGGCTGTCGCGCGGCTTCAGGCCTTGGCTCCACGCCCGCGCCAGCGTGTCGGGGCCGATCACGGCGCCGGCGATCTCCTCCACCCCGTCGACCCCGTCGGTGTCGCCGGCGATGGCGTGGATGGCCGGATGGCCGTCGAGCGCGATGGCGAGCGCCAGCAGGAACTCGACGTTGCGGCCGCCGCGGCCCGCACCGCGCACCGTCACCGTGGTCTCGCCGCCCGACAGCAGGATGCAGGGGGCGGTGACCGGCTGGGCGCGTTCGGCCACCTGCAGGGCGAGGCCGGCCAGCACCTTGCCGACGTCGCGCGCCTCGCCCTCGATGCGGTCGCTGAGGATGTGGGCGGCGTAGCCGGCGCTGCGGGCGACGGCGGCGGCGGCCTCCAGCGCCATCTGCGGCGTGGCGATCAGCCGGGTTTCGCACGCCGCCAGCCGCGGGTCGCCGGGCTTGACGCTCTCGCCGCGGCCGCTCTCCAGCAGCTCGCGCACCGCCGGCGGCACGGCGATGCCGGTGCGCCGGAGGATCGCCAAGGCGTCGGCGCAGCTGGTGGGATCGGCCACGGTGGGGCCCGAGGCGATGTCCATCGGGTTGTCGCCCGGCACGTCGGACAGCAGCAGGGTCAGCACCCGCGCCGGATGACAGGCGGCGGCGAGCCGGCCGCCCTTCACCGCGGAGAGGTGGCGGCGCACGCAGTTCATCTCGGCGATGGTGGCGCCGGAGGCGAGCAGGGCGCGGTTGACCGCCTGCTTGTCCTCCAGCGTCACGCCGTCGAGCGGCAGGGCCAGCAGCGCCGAGCCGCCGCCGGAGATCAGGCACAGCACCAGATCGTCGGCTCCGAGCCCCGAGACCAGCGCCCGGATGCGCTCGGCGGCCGCCAGCCCGGCGGCGTCGGGCACCGGGTGGGCGGCCTCGACGATCTCGATGCGCTCACAGGGGACGGCGTAGCCGTAGCGGGTGACCACGAGGCCGGACAGGGCGCCCGGCCAGTGATCCTCGACCGCCCGCGCCATCGCCGCCGACGCCTTGCCGGCGCCGATCACCACCAGCCGCCCCTTGGGTGGCTCGGGCAGGTTGGCCGGCACGCACAGCGCCGGCTGGGCGGCGGCGACGGCGGCGTCGAACATCCGCCGCAGCAGGTCCCGGGGGACGGTGGCCGGAGCGATGGGCATGGGGGTCTCCCTGTTTATACCGGCGAGCGGTTGAACGGACCTTTCAAGCGCTCGCCGGCCGTCGCGACCGCGACGGCGCGCTCCCATGAGCGCGGTAAAGCCTGCGTGGCGTTTGAACGCGATACGGCAGGCCAATTCATTGGCATGCCGGTATCAGAATCAGGCCTTCTGGCCGATCTCGAAGTTGGCGAGCATCTCCAGCGCGCGGACCATGCCGGAATGGTCCCAGGCA
>NZ_LGRA01000008.1:507569-547835 GCF_003116095.1 Azospirillum sp. TSO35-2 | reverse complement strand
CGCTTCCTTTTTCTCCGCCGCCGTCGCGCTTCGTTCAGCGCCCCGCCGTCGGTGGACCGGGTTATAGGCGCCATCCCCCAAATCAGGCAAGCGCTTTTTTAAGCTTCGATGAAAAATTCCTGACGGTTCGTTTTTCCCCCAAGCCGGGGCCGGATTCAGTGTAAGGGTCGACCGACCAACCGAGGCGTGGCCGGCGACCGTCCGAGCGCGCCATTCCATAGTGTTCCCATAGGGTGCACACCCGCGATCGTCTGTCGGTTGACAGCGCCGGACTGGTCCAGCATCGTCCGATCGATGGTCTTAACACCTCTGGTGAGGACCGTGTCCGGCGGCCCGACGGGCGAGACTTGCGGGGTTACAGGAGGAGGATGACGGTGCGTTCGAGGCTTTCCCGCCTTCCCACGCTCGCCTTGCTTGCCATCATGACAGCCGGGGCGCTGATCCCGACGATGGTTCCGGCGCACGCCGCCGACGCGCAGGCGCCCAATGGCCGCGGCCCTCACGCCCACAAGCCGGGCATCAAGCCGAACGGTGGCGCGGAGGACGCCTCGGATCAGGGTGAGGAGGGGCCGGCCAACGGTACGCCGGCCGGCCCGGTCGACCGCCGCACGCTGTCGATCGGTCGCGGCGACACCTTGATGGATCTGTTGGCCGAGGCGAAGGTTCCGACCAACGACGCCCACGACGCCGTCCAGGCCCTGCGCGACGTCTACAACCCGCGCCGGCTCCAGGTCGGCCAGCGGGTGACGGTGCTGTTCGAACCGCGCCGCGGCGGTGCCCGCTTCGTCGGGCTGGAGTTCGCGCCCGATCCGCTGCGTTCGGTGTCGATCGCGCGCAAGGGCGACGCCGGCTTCACCTCCAGCCAGATCGAGAAGCCGGTGACCCGCAAGCCGGTCGCGGCGCAGGGCGTCATCCGGTCAAGCCTGTTCGAGGCCGGGGCACAGGCCGGGGTGCCGATCGCCGTGATGATGGCCTTCATCCAGGACTTCTCGTATGACGTCGATTTCCAGCGCGACCTGCAGCCGGGCGACCGCTTCGAGGTGCTGTACGAAAAGCTGGTCACCGCCGACGGGACCGAGGCCGGGGACGGCGACCTGCTCTACGCGTCGCTGACGCTGGAGGGCGAGGACATGCCGATCTACCGCCACAAGACCCGCGACGGCCGGATCGACTATTACAACCGTGACGGCGAAAGCATCCGCCGCGCCCTGCTGCGCACCCCGGTGGACGGCGCCCGCATCACCTCGGGCTTCGGCATGCGCCACCACCCGATCCTGGGCTTCAGCAAGATGCACCAGGGCGTCGATTTCGGGGCGCCGGCCGGCACGCCGATCTACGCCGCCGGCCGCGGCACCATCGAGATGGCCGAGCGCTCCAGCTCGTACGGCAACTACGTCCGCATCCGCCACAACACCGAGATCTCCACCGCCTATGCCCATATGAGCCGCTTCGCCAAGGCGATCCGGCGCGGCGGGCGGGTCGAGCAGGGCGATGTCATCGGCTATGTCGGCGCCACCGGACGCGCCACCGGCCCGCACCTGCATTATGAGGTGCTGAAGGCCGGGCATCAGGTGAACCCGCGGTCGATCGACCTGCCGACCGGCGACAAGCTGGAGGGGCGCGAGTTGCAGGCGTTCCAGCAAACCCGGCGGACGCTGGACAAGCTGTTCGAGGAGTCGCGCAGCGGGCTGCAACTGGCCCGCACACCGGGCCCGGCGGACGAGAAGAGCTGCAACAAAGCCACCAGCTGCTGAACCGGCCGCTGAACCGACCGGGGTGCGTAGCACCCCGTCGACCGCTTATGCCGGCGCTTATCCCTGGTGCATCATGTTGCGGATGGCGCCGACGAACTGCTTGGCGGTGCGTTCGTCGTCCAGCATCGCCTGCAGCTTTTCGCGGATGATCATCGCCTTCGGCTTGCTCTGCATCGCGCGTTCGATGGCGACGTCGGCTTCGCCGGGCTTCATCGGTTCGAGGTCGGACATGGTGGACGTCCCGGGTAAGTCAAAGCCAAGAGGGTCGGGGTCGATGGGCCGGTAAGGATGGCCGGACCTTATCAGGTCCAGCATGAGCCAAACGGTGGCCGGTAACAACAGGCTTGCCCGGCGGGTGACGCGACAGCGGTCAGCGGTATTGGCCGACGGTTTCGACCACCTCGCCGCCGGTGCCCAGCTTGAACTCGGTCACGCCGGGGGCGGCGTCGGGGTTGATGCCGCCGAGGTCGAGCATCCGGACACCGCGCTGCTTCAGCTCCTGCATGCCGCGCCACAGCACCAGCCGCATGGCGTGGCTCTGCCGGCCGGCATCGCTGGCCCAACCGACTTGGCTGGTCGCCGCGGCGCCATGGCGCAGGAACAGGCAGCAGGCGACCGGCGTCCGGCCGTCGAGCGCGGTGACCATCACCGCCCCATCGTTGCGGCCGCCGCCCTTCACCAGCGCGTTGCGCAGGCGGACGGCGAGCGTGCCGGTCATCGGACGGAAGCCCTTGGTCACCGCTTGGTCATGCTCCTGCTTCATCAGCCAGGGCAGATTGTTGGCCTGTCCGTCGACGTCGAGCGTCAGGCCGGCCTTCTCGGCGCCGCGCAGCCGCTTGCGCCAGTCGCGGGCAAGGCCGGCGCGCATCGCCTCCTCATCCCGGCTCAGGTCGAACCACACCGTCTGATAGCCGGGGCCGCTGCGCTGAAAGCCGCAGCGCGTGAGCATCGCCTCGTTCTCCGGCGAGGCCGGCAGCTCCGGCAGCAGGCTGGCGCGGCCGAGCAGCGAGCGCGGGCAGGCCCGGCGCAGCCGGCGGAACACCGCCTCCAGCGTGTCGATGTCGGGAACGACGCCGTCGAGCCAAAGCGGGCCGCGGTGGCATTGCCGGTCGTGGAACAGCTTGAGCATGCGGCGGTCGAGCGTCTGGACCAGACCGATCGGCTCGCCACCGCGGCGGATCACCCCCAGCCGGGGAACATGGCCATAGGTGCGGCCCATGGCACGGCCATAGGCGAAGCTCTGCAGCAGGGTGGAGCGCGGGACGCGGGCGAACAGCGCGTCCCAGTCGCCGACCGAGCCCTCGTTCCAGGCGATGTCGACCAGGGTGTCGGGGGCAGTATCGGGGGGAATGACGGGCATGCGGGAGGGGCGTCCGCGCTCAGGCCGGCGGCAGGGCGCCGGTCGCCTCTTCCACCTGGGCGAAGCTTGGGCGGTATTCCGGTTCCAGCACGTTGCGGGCGTATTCCACCGAAATGGCCGGTGCGTAGCCGGACAGATGGGCGATCAGGCCGGTCTTCATCGCCTGATAATACTTGCCTTCGGCGTGGTAGATGTTCTTGAGGCCGCTGGCGATCGGCGCCAGGAAGCCGTAGGCGACCAGAATGCCGGTGAAGGTCCCGACCAGCGCGCCGCCGATCAGCTTGCCCAGCACCTCCGGCGGTTCGGTGATCGAGCCCATGGTGTGGATCACGCCCAGCACCGCCGCCACGATGCCCAGCGCCGGCACCGCGTCGGCCACCGCCTGGATGGCGTCGGACACGCGCTGGTGTTCGTGGTGCATCGTCTCGATGTCCTCGTCCATCAAATCGACCAGCTCGTGCGGGTTGTCGGCGCCGAGCGACATCAGGCGAAGATAGGTGCAGAGAAACGCGATGGCGTGATGGTCGCCGTAGAATTTCGGGAATTGCTGGAACAGCGGTGAGTCTTCCGGCTTCTCGATATGCTGTTCGAGCGCCAGAAGACCCTTGGTCTTCGCGATCTTGAAGACCTGGTACATCATGGTGAGGATCTCCAGGAAATCCTCTTTCTTGTATTTTGGCCCCTTGAAGAGGTGTCCTAATTCCTTGCCGGTGTGTGTCACTACTGATTTTGGATTGGCAATGAAGAACGCGCCGGCGCCGGAGCCCAGAATGATCATGAACTCGAATGGCATCCACAGCACGCCCAGATGGCCACCGCCGAGGATGTAGCCGCCGAACACGCTGAAGACCACGATGCCGAAGCCGATGATGACGAACATCTGGTCTCTCCCTCCTCAAACCCGATTCCTGGCCCGACCCTCGGGCTGTTCCCGATGGCTCGGCGCACCCGCCCCGGCCGACCAGATGGCCGGATATCGGTTGAGTTTCCGTGAACGCCCCGAACGGCCTACCGCCTTCGCGACAGCCGCGCGATCCTAACGGGGACGGCGGTTCCTGTCACGAAGGGACTGGTCCGTCAGGGTTTCCGGAAGGGAGAGACGCGCCGGACCGCCGGCAGGGACGGCATCCGCCGGACCGCCCGTGGCGGGCGGAGCGAAAATGGCGCGATTTGATCACAACGGGCGGGAGCCGCCCGGTTGGTGCCGATGCTCCGATGGACGCTGATCGTTAACGAAGCGGAATGTTCATCTGGAGGCTGACGCCGGGCTGTGGCGCCGGGGCGTAGATGACCGCGGGCGGCGGGGCATAGACGACGCGCGGCGGCGGGGCGTAGACCACGGCCGGGGGCGGCGGGCGCACGACCACCACCGGCGGCGGCGCGCCATAGACGACGACCGGGCCGTCGTCATCGTCGTGGTGATGCTTATAGTGACCCCAGCCGTGGCCGCGGCCGTTGCCCGGATCGGCAAAGGACGGCGACGAGACGGCGGCGCCCAGCACGAGGACCGCGGCGGCGGCGGCCAGCGCCTTTGCGGCGGAACCGGCGATCCCGCGCAGGCCCGCCGCCGGGCTGTGGGGGTGCCGCATGGTGGATCCGGCGTTCATCGACCTGTTCTCCTGCATAAGGCTGGCATCGACGCGGCACGCCGGCCGATGGCCGCCATACCCATTTCGATCGGAGAAAATCTTATGCTCAGGCTGTGGCTGGGCCGGGTGAGACATTTTTTGGGCACTCGTCGACGGGTGTGAGACGATGACGGCTGCGATGGGGACCGCACCGTGTCCGTGCCCTGAACATGTTGAGCCGATGCCGCCGCGGCCACCCATCCGATGGGGGTAGGCCCGACGCGGTGGCGGAGCGATGATCCGGAGCCGGCGGTTGTTCGTATCGTACGCATCGACACCCAGCCGCGACCGGAGCCGTCCGATGATCGTTCCAAGCCGTCTTCGCACCACCGTCTTCGGGGCCATCCTCAGGGCCGCCCTCGGGACCGCGCTCGTGGCCGTCCTCACCGTGATGGGATCACTCTCCGCCATGGCCGCCAGCGCGTACGACTTCACCTTCCAGGGCATCGACGGCAAGCCGCTGCCGCTGTCGCAGTTCGCCGGCAAGACGGTCCTGGTCGTCAACACCGCCTCGCAGTGCGGATTCACCCCGCAATACAAGGGCCTGGAGGCGCTGTGGCAGACCTACCGCGACCGCGGGCTGGTGGTGGTCGGCGTGCCGTCCGACGATTTCGGCGGGCAGGAGCCGGGGAGCGCCGCCACGATCAAGGATTTCTGTGAGGTCAACTACAAGATCGACTTCCCGCTGGCCGACAAGACGGTGGTGTCGGGCGACAACGCCCACCCCTTCTACCGCTGGGCGGCCGACGAGCTGGGCTTCCTGGCCAAGCCGCGCTGGAACTTCCACAAATACCTGATCGGGCCGGACGGCCGGCTGGTGTCCTGGTTCTCCACCATGACCGATCCCGAGTCGGACAAGGTGCGCGCCGCGATCGAACAGCTTCTGCCGAAGTCGTAACGCCGGCCTATTCGACCGCCTGGCGCAACGCCGCCGCCCCGGCCCACGGGGCCAGCGGCAGGGCGGCGGCCAGGATGCCGGCCAGCAGCAGCAGGTGCGGGCGCGGGGTCAGGCCGTTGATCGCGGCGTCGATGGCGCCGGCACCGAAGATCAGCACGGGAATGTAGAGCGGCAGGATCAGCAGCGACAGCAGCACCCCACCCCGCCGCGCGCCCAGCGTCAGCGCCGCGCCGATCGAGCCGATCAGGCTGAGGATCGGCGTTCCCAGCGTCAGCGTCAGCACCAGCACGCCGAACCCCTCGGCGTCCATGTTCAGCAGGACGGCCAGCAGCGGCGCGGCGACGATCAGCGGCACGCCGGTCACCAGCCAATGCGCCAGCGTCTTGGCGACCACCGCCGCCTCCAGCGGCAACGACGACAGCGACAGCAGTTCCAGCGAGCCGTCCTCGTAGTCGGTCTGGAACAGCCGCTCCAGCGACAGCAGCGAGGCCAGCAGCGCCGCGACCCAGATCACGCCGGCGGCGATGCGGGCGAGGATGTTCGGTTCCGGCCCGACGCCGAAGGGGAACAGCACCACGCACAGCACGAAGAACATCACGGCGATGGTGGCGTCCGACCCCTGGCGCAGCGCCAGCCGCAGGTCGCGCCCGACCAGGCGCAGGAAACGGCTCATGGCGCGGCCCCCTCGTCGTGATGGCGGTCGTGGTGCTCCCGGCTCTCATCCCCATCGCCTTCGCCGTACTCGTCATGGTCGTCGGCGGCGTAGGGCGTGAAGTCGTCCAGATGCAGCTCCGTCCCGCCGGGGGTGGCGATGTCGGTGTGGGTGGACAGCGCCACCATGCCGCCCTCCGCCCGGTGTTCGGCGATCAGCCCCTCGAACAGGGCGATGGCGGCGCGGTCGAGCGCCACGGTCGGCTCGTCCAGCAGCCACAGCGGCGCCGGTGCGGCCAACAGCCGCGCCAGGTTCAGCCGGCGCTTCTGCCCGGCCGACAGGTAGCGCCCGGGCACCCCGGCGATGTGCGGCACCCCCAGCCGGTCGAGCGCCCGCAGCGCGGCGGCGGCGGGATCGCCGGACCCCGCCAGCGCCGCCCAGAAGGCGAGGTTCTCCGCCGCGGTCAGCACCGGCTTCACCGCGTCGAGATGGCCGACATACTGCACCTTGGCCCGGTGGGCGTCGGGCTCGTCGGCCACGGAAACCCCGTCCCAGCTGAGCGTGCCGCGGATCGGCTTCAGCAGTCCGGCCATCACCCGCAGCAGGCTGGATTTGCCGCTGCCGTTGGGACCGAGCAGCACCAGCGCTCCGCCGGGGGCGATGCGGAAGTCCAGCCCGGTGAACACCAGCCGGTCGCCGCGCAGGCAGGTCAGCTCGGATCCGGCGAAAACGGGCATGGCGGCGGGTCGTGATTCCGGTGGTGGGAGGCGCTGCTATAGCACGAGAGCGTCGGGAAACCCGGAAAAAGAAACGGCCACCGCGAGGGGGTTCTCGCGATGGCCGCATGCCCGGCCGGGTCCGGCCGGTTGATGCTCGGTCGAACGGCCCTTGTCCGTCGCGGCGGTGGCGTTAGGGGGTACGCCGGTGCGCGACTGATGGTGCCGGTTGCTTGAGAACCTGTTTATGGGAAGAAAATGGCAAAATTTGGATGGGCCGCGCGCCCTCGATGATGGCCGGCGATAACGGTGCGCGACGGGGACGCATGGCGAAAGGCCCGATGACGGCCATGGCAATCCGGGCAGCGGGCAATCCGGGCGACCTTTGTTCTGAATCAACGCGCAACCGGCCGGCCGGAGACATTGTGCCGACGCTCTCCCCCGATCCGCGGGGGGAGCACGCGCCTTCCCCGGGCGCGCCGGCGCCTCGTCCCGGGTGCGAAGGCGTCGGCAGACAGCTCCACAGCCCACCGTTTCAGGAAGTGAATCGTCATGTCGGCCTTCGCAGACATCCTTCAGGCCATGCCGCCGATCGCGCGCGTCGTCCTCATGCTCGGTCTGGTCTCGGCGGCCGGGGTGGCCCTCGGCCATGTGAAGATCCGCGGCGTCGGGCTCGGCATCGGCGGCGTGCTGTTCTCCGGCATCGCCGGCGGCCACATCGCCAAGCAGGCGGGCGTCGCCTTCAACCCTGAAATGATGGACTTCATCCGCGACTTCGGCCTGATCCTGTTCGTCTACACCATCGGCATCCAGGTCGGTCCCGGCTTCTTCGCGGCGCTGCGGCGGAGCGGGCTGGCGCTGAACGCGCTGGCGTTGCTGATGGTGGTGTCGAGCATCCTGCTGACGGCGCTGCTGGTGTCGTCGGGGGTGGTGTCGCTGGGGTCGTCGCTGGGGGTGTTCGCCGGTGCCGTCACCAACGCCCCGGCGCTGGCCGCCACCCAGCAGGTGCTGAAGGAGGTCGGGGCCGACGCCGCGGTGATGGCGCTGCCCGGCCTCGCCTTCGCCGTCACCTATCCCTTCGGCATCGCCGGCAACCTGCTGGCGATGGCCGCCGTCCGCATCCTGTTCCGCATCGACCCCGAGGAGGAGGCCGAGCGGTTCGAGGCCAGCCGCCGGGCCGAGGTGTCGACGCTGGAGACGATGGACGTCGCCGTGCGCAACCCGGCGCTGGCCGGCCGGGCGCTGGGTGCCATCACCCTGCAGGGCGGCCTGATGTGCGACGCCGGCGTCGTCGCCTCCCGCCTGCTGCGCGACGGCACCCTGTGCGTGCCGCACGGCGACACCTGCCTCGCGACCGGCGACGTGCTGCACCTCGTCGGCCCGCGGCCCCGGCTGGAGGAGATGCGCGCCCTGCTGGGCCACGAGTTCGAGCGCCCGCTGACCACCAAGGGCACCGACCTGAAGTGGGAGCGCATCGTCGTCACCAGCAACCGCGTGCTGGGCAAGTCGATCGCCGCGCTGAACCTCCAGGAGGCGCACGACGTGGTGGTCAGCCGCGTCAACCGGTCGGGCGTGGAGCTGGTGCCCAACGCGGCGCTGAAGCTGCAGTTCGGCGACATCCTGACCGTGATCGGCAAGCCGGACAGTCTGGCCGCCGTCGCCCAAATCTTCGGCAACTCGTCGCGCCGGCTGCAGCAGGTCGAGATGATCCCGTTGTTCCTGGGCATCGCCCTGGGGGCGGCGCTGGGCGCCATCCCGATCTTCCTGCCGGGGATGCCGGCGCCGCTGCGCCTGGGTCTGGCCGGCGGGCCGCTGATCGTGGCGCTGATCCTGGGCCGGATCGGCCATGTCGGGCCGCTGGTGTGGTTCATGCCGCCGGCCGCCAACCTCGCCCTGCGCGAGATCGGCATCGTGCTGTTCCTGGCGGTGCTGGGCATCGCGTCGGGCGACCGCTTCGTCGATACGCTGGCCAGCGGCGCCGGCTGGCCCTGGATGCTGTGGGGGGTGGTGGTCACGCTGGTGCCGCTGCTGCTGACCGGGCTGGTCGCGCGCGGCATGATGAAGCTGAATTTCCTGACCATCTGCGGCGTGCTGGCCGGCGCCCAGACCAACCCGCCGGGGCTGGCCTACGCCAACGCGCTGGTCGCGTCGGAGGCGCCGGCGCTGGCCTACGCCACCGTCTATCCGCTGGCGATGTGCCTGCGCATCCTGGGACCGCAGATCCTGGTACTTTTGTTGTGGTGACGACGCTTTTTCCGACACAACCGCCCGAACGGACAGGCAACGGGCGGCCGGTGTGAAATCCGCGTTGCGGAACCCACACGCCCCGGTCTAGCCTGTTCCGTATTGGTCACACCACAACCCAGCCGGTTTCTCCGCATGCACCGTCACCCGCCCGTCAGCGACACCGCCCCCGCCGCCGTCGTCGTGGAGGATCTGCACAAGCGGTTCGGCGAGCTGGAGGTGCTGAAGGGCGTGTCCCTGACGGCGCGCGAGGGCGACGTGATCACGCTGATCGGCTCGTCCGGATCGGGCAAGAGCACGCTGCTGCGCTGCATCAACATGCTGGAGATCCCGGACGAAGGCCGCGTGGTGATCGGCGGCGAGGCGATCGCGCTGAAGAAGGCGCGCCGCGGCCGCGTCACCGTCCCGGCCGACCAGCGGCAGGTGGAACGCCTGCGCACCCGGCTCGGCATGGTGTTCCAGAGCTTCAACCTGTGGACCCACATGACGATCCTCCAGAACGTCATCGAGGCGCCGGTCCATGTGCTGGGCGTGCCGAAGGCGGAGGCGATCGACCGCGCCCGCGGGCTCCTGGACAAGGTCGGCATCCTGGCCAAGGCCGACTCCTACCCGGTCCAATTGTCGGGCGGCCAGCAGCAGCGCGCCGCCATCGCGCGCGCGCTGGCGATGCAGCCCAAGGTGATGCTGTTCGACGAGCCGACCTCCGCGCTCGACCCCGAACTGGTCGGCGAGGTGCTGCGCGTCATCCGCCAGCTTGCCGACGAGGGCAACACGATGATCCTGGTGACGCACGAGATGGGCTTCGCCCGCGAGGTGGCGTCCAAGGTGGTTTTCCTGCACCAGGGCCGGATCGAGGAAGAGGGGGCACCCGACAAGGTGCTGACCGATCCCGATTCGGACCGGGTGCGGCAGTTCCTCTCCCGCCACCTGTCCGGTGCGGCGTGAGGGGACGTTTCGAGAGCGTGTGACCGGACCCGCCTGAACCAGCCCATCCGATAAGGGCGAACAGAACAGAGGAGTGTTGTCCTTGAAGAAGATCGTTTCGGCTCTGGCGCTCGGCGCCGTGCTGGCCGTGGCCGCCGTCGGCGCCGCTGGAGCCAAGGAATGGAAGACGGTCCGCATCGCCAGCGAGGGCGCCTATCCTCCGTGGAACGCCACCGACACCTCGGGCAAGCTGACCGGCTTCGAGGTCGACCTCGGCAACGACCTGTGCCGGCGCATGAAGGTCACCTGCGAGTTCGTCGCCCAGGACTGGGACGGCATCATCCCCGCCCTGCAGCAGGGCAAGTACGACGCCATCATGTCGGCGATGACCATCACCGACGAGCGTAAGAAGGTCATCGACTTCTCGGTCCCCTACGGCACCGAACCGTCGGTCTTCGCCGTGCTGACCAGCTCGCCGCTGGCCAAGGCGCTGGCGCTCGGCGCCGACCGCGTCGACCTGAACGACCAGGGCAAGGCCAAGCCGACGCTGGACAAGCTGGCCGACGCGCTGAAGGGCAAGTCGGTCGGCGTCCAGGTGTCGACCATCCAGGCCGACTTCATGGACAAGCATCTGCCGAAGGTGACGATGCGCACCTACGACAAGATCGACAACGCCGGCATCGACCTGACCTCGGGCCGCGTCGACGCCATGCTGGGCGACCGTTCGGTCGTCGAGGCGGTGGTCAAGACCGAGCCCGGCAAGATGGTCATCGTCGGCCCGAACTTCATCGGCGGCGTGATCGGCGAGGGCATGGGCGTCGGCCTGCGCAAGGACAGCGCCGACCTGAAGGCGATGTTCGACAAGGCCATCGCCGAGGCGCTGAAGGACGGCACCGTCAAGAAGCTCAGCACGCAGCATTTCGGCTACGACATCTCTCCGACCAAGTAAGCGGCGCTCTCGCCCGTCCTCCAACCGGAGCGGCGCCCGGGGCCTTCCAGGGCCGCCGGGCGCCGGTCAACGCTGACCCGTCCGGCCGGCCGCTCGCGCCGTGCCCGGCCGGGCCTTTTCCCGGGCGTGCCAATGCTGGAACTCCTTTCCTTCGGCCCCAACGGCTGGGGCGGACAGCTTCTGTTGGGCACCGCGATGACCATCGCGGTCGCCGTGTCGGCCTTCGCCTTCGGCATCGTCGTCGGCTCGCTCGGCGCCTCGGCCAAGCTGAGCCACGGCGTGGCGCTGAACGTGCTGGCCGACGTCTACACCACCATCGTGCGCGGCATTCCCGAACTGCTGGTCATCTACCTGCTGTTCTTCGGCGGCAGCGGCGTGGCGACCTCCATCGCCCAGGCCTTCGGTTACGACGGCCGGGTCGACCTGAACGCCTTCACCATCGGCGTGCTGGCGGTCGGGCTGATCTCCGGCGCCTATTCGACCGAGGTGATCCGCGGCGCCGTGCAGTCGGTCCCCTTTGGCCAGATCGAGGCGGCGCGGGCCTGCGGCATGGGCCGCTGGCTGATCCTGCGCCGGGTGCTGGTGCCGCAGACCCTGCGCTTCGCCCTGCCCGGCCTGGGCAACGTCTGGCAGCTGACGCTGAAGGACACCGCGCTGGTGTCGGTCACCGCGCTGGCCGAGCTGATGCGGGTGACCCATCTGGCGGCCGGCGCGACGCGCGAGCCCTTCCTGTTCTACAGCGCGGCGGCCGTGCTGTACCTGCTGCTGACCACCGTTTCCACGGCGCTGTTCGCCCGCGCCGAACAATCCGCCAACCGCGGCGTCCGGAGGGCCTGAGGCGATGAACTGGCAACTGATGTGGGACAGCCTGCCCCGCATGCTCGGCGGGCTGTCCCTGACGCTGCAGCTGATCGTCGGGTCGCTGTCGCTGGGCGCGCTGGTGGCCTTCGCCGTGGCGTTGCTGCGCCTGTCGGGCAACCGGCTGGTGGAGGGGCTGGCCGCGGCCTACGTCTTCGTCTTCCGCGGCACGCCGCTGCTGGTGCAGATCTTCCTGGTCTATTACGGGCTGGGCCAGTTCGAGTTCATCCGCGACAGCATCCTCTGGCCCTTCCTGCGCGAGCCCTACTGGTGCGCCATCCTGGCGCTGACGCTGAACACCGGCGCCTACACCAGCGAGGTGCTGCGCGGCGCCATCCTGTCGGTGCCGCAGGGGCAGGTCGAGGCGGCACGCGCCTGCGGCATGTCGCGGGCGCTGGCCTTCCGCCGCATCGTGCTGCCGGTGGCGATCCGCCAGATGCTGCCGGCCTATGGCAACGAGGTGATCCTGATGGTCAAGGCGACCTCGCTCGCCAGCACCATCACCCTGATGGAGGTCACCGGCATCGCCCGGCGGATGATTGCCCAGACCTTCGCGGTGTTCGAGCTGTTCATCGTCGCCGGCATCATCTATCTGGCGCTGAACTTCATCGCGACCCGCCTGATCAAGTTCGCCGAATGGCGCCTGACCCCCTACCTGCGGGCACGGGCGTAAGTAAGGATAGCGTTTTATAGGCCCTCTCCCGCCCCGGGAGAGGGACCATCACCTCACTGCCCCAGCATCTCGAAGGTCGGCGGGGCCGGGTCGACGACGCGGGCGCCGGTCGGCGTGACTTCCATCACCGCCAGCCCACGCTCCACCTGACCGTCGCCGCGCAGGCGGAACAGGCCGTCCAGACCCTCGAAGCCGTTCGGGTTGGTCATCGCCATGCGGTCGAACGGCACCGGGCCGCCGGAGCGCGTCAGCACCGCGGCGATCGAGGTCGCGTCGTAGGCCAGCGTCGCGATGCGCGGCGGCTTGCGGCCGTAGACCTGCTCGAACTGCGACTCGAAGCGGGCGCGGTTCTGCGGCGCCGGGGCGGCGTACCAGGCGCCGACCAGCGCCGGTTCGCGACCGAGCGCCTGCCCCTGACCCTGCGACGAGTCGTCCCACAGGCCGGTGCCCAGCAGCTTCACCTGCTGCGACGGCACGCCGTTGGCCGCCAGCGCCGACGCGATGCCCTGGGCGCGCGGCCCGCCTTCCGCCAGCATGACCGCCTGGGGCAGCGGCGCCTCCTGCGCCACCTGGCGGGCCGGCTGCGACAGGTCGGTGACGTTGGCGTCGTAGCGCTCGACCTGGGTCACCGCGGTGCCCAGCCGCGGGCCGGCCGCCTGCATCGCGTTGACCACGGCGTCGCCGTAGGGGGAGCGCGGCGCCAGCACGGTGAAGCGGGTCACGCCTTGCGAGCGGGCGAAGCCGGCGACGCGGTTGACCTGATCGGCGGGCACGAAGCCCATCACATAGGTGCCGTTGCCGGCCTGGGCGCTGTCGTTGGTGAAGGCCAGAACGTCGACGCCGGCGTTCTGGGCGATCGGCCGCACCGCGGCGACGTCCGCGGCGAACAGCGGGCCGATGATCAGCTTGGCACCGTCGGCCAGCGCCTGCCGCGCCGCGTCGGCGGCGCCGTTCGGCGTGCCCTTGGTGTCGCGCGGCAGCAGCTCCAGCCGGTCGCCGGCCATGTCGAACAGCGCCATCTGGGCGGCGTCGAGCATCGACTGGCCAATGGCGGCGCTCTGCCCGCTGAGCGGCACCAGGACGGCGACCTTCACCGGGCCCTGCATGTCCGGCATGGGCGCCACCGGGGCGGGAGCCGCCTGCGGCGCTTGTGCCACCCGTGGCGGGGCGCTTACAGTCGAACAGGCCGACAGCAGGCCGGCCACCAGCAGGGCGGCCGCGCCGTGGCGTTTCAGGCCAGGACGTTTCAGATTCTGTGAGAAAGCCGTTGCCAAGCGTGCCACCAATCGTCTCCACATCTGCTGAAACGGCCGCCGAAACCGAAGGCGCGGCCCAAAGTGGCGCTCAAGGTAGCCCCGTCGCCGCCCCAAGTAAACTCGCGCCGGCAAAACCGCCGGCCGGCCTGTACGTCGTGGCGACCCCGATCGGGAACGCCGCCGACATCACGCTGCGCGCGCTCGACACGCTGAAGCGGGCCGACGCCATCGCCTGCGAGGACACGCGCGTCACCGCCAAGCTGATGGGCATCCACGGCATCCACACCCCCTTCGTCTCGTACCATGAACACAACGCGGCGAAGATGCGTCCGATCCTGATCGACCGCATGAAAAAGGGCGAGGCCATCGCGCTGGTCACCGACGCCGGCACGCCGCTGGTCTCCGACCCCGGTTACAAGCTGGTGCGGGAGTGCGTGGCGGAGGGGGTGGCGGTGACCACCCTGCCCGGCGCCTCCGCCCCGCTGGTCGCCCTGGTGCTGTCCGGCCTGCCGACCGACCGCTTCCTGTTCGCCGGCTTCCTGCCGAACAAGAGCAGCGCGCGCCGCGCCACCGCCGGCGAGCTGAAGGGCGTGCCGGCCACCCTGGTCTTCTTCGAATCGCCGCAGCGCCTGCCGGACTCGCTGGCCGACCTCGCCGACATCCTGGGCCCACGCGAGGCCGCGGTGGCGCGCGAGCTGACCAAGCTGTACGAGGAGGTGCGGCGCGGCACCCTGCCGGAGTTGGCCGCCCATTACGCCGAGGCCGGCCCGCCGCGCGGCGAGGTGGTGATCGTCATCGGCCCGCCGGGCGAGGAGGCGACCCCCGGCGAGGCCGACGTCGACGCCCTGCTGCGCGAGGCGCTGACCCGGCTGTCGGTGCGCGACGCCGCCGCCGACGTTGCCGCCCGCACCGGCCAGCACAAGCGCACCGTCTACGCCCGCGCGCTGGAACTGTCCCGCGACGGCGCGCGCGAGGGCAACGCCGGATGACCGACCTGGATGCACGGCGCCTGCGCGCCGAAAGCCTGGGCCGCCGTGCGGAGGCGCTGTGCCGCCTGTCGCTGCGGCTGCGCGGCTACCGCATCCTGGCCAGCCGCCTGCGCACGCCGATGGGCGAGATCGACATCGTCGCCAAGCGCGGCCGGACCATCGCCATCGTCGAGGTGAAGGCGCGCGGCGACTGGGACACCGCCAACGAGGCGCTGAACGCCCGCCAGCGCGGCCGGCTGGCCCGCGCCGCCCATGCCTTCCTGGGGGCGAACCCGCGCTACGCCGGCTATGTCTTGCGCTTCGACGTGATGCTGGTTACCCCTTGGGCCTGGCCCCGTCATCTGGTCGACGCGTGGCGGATCTGAGGGGGACCAAGGCCTTGACCAACCGCGCGGAAGCCCGCGAGATCCTGCGCCGGATCGGCGACCAGCCCGACGACGAGATCGATCTGGCGGAAGCCGCGCTGGCCCTCGGCGCGCTGGAGCTGCCGAACGCCGAGCTGGATAGCTACCGCGCCCACATCCGGGCGCTGGTCGACGACCTGACCGCCCGCGTCGCGGCGCAGGCGCCCGCCGACGACAGCCTGGAGACGCGGATCGCCCACCTGCACGCGGTGATCGGCGAGCGCCACGGCTATGCCGGCGACCACGACACCTACGACGACCTGCAGAACGCCAACCTGCTGCGGGTGATCGACCGCCGGCGCGGCCTGCCGGTGGCGCTGGGCATCCTCTACATGCACGCCGCCCGCTCGCAGGGCTGGCCGATGGTCGGGCTGAACTTCCCCGGCCATTTCCTGGTCCGCATCGAGAAGGACGGTGCCCGCGCCATCATCGACCCCTTCAACGAGGGGCAGGTCCGCAGCGTCGTCGACCTGCGCGACCTGCTGAAGGCCACCGCCGGCAGCGCCGCCGAGCTGGAGCCCGGCCATTACCAGCCGGTGTCGAACCGCGACGTGCTGCTGCGCCTGCAGAACAACATCAAGCTGCGCCACCTGTCGGCGCACGAGGTGCCGAAGGCGCTGGAGGTGCTGGAGGCGATGCGCCTGTTCGCCCCGCACGAGCCGGCGCTGTGGCGCGAGACCGGCCTGCTGGAGGCCCACACCGGCAACCTGAAGGACGCCATCACCGCGCTGGAGACCTTCATGGCGCTGACCGGCGACGAGCACCACCGGCACCAGACCGCCTCGCTGATCCAGCAGTTGAAGAACCGCCTGAACTGAATGTCCCTGAGGGCCGGAGATCCGCCATGAGCCTCGCCGTCGCGTTCCAGATGGACCCCATCGAGTCGATCAACATCGACACCGATTCCAGCTTCATGATGGCGCTGGAGGCGCAGAAGCGCGGCCATCGCCTGTACCATTACCACCCGCGCGACCTGGTCCTGACCGGCAACCGCCTGACCGCCCGCGTCCGCGCGATGACCGTGGTGCGCCAGCGCGGCGCCCACTACACGCTGGGCGAAGCGGTGCCGACCGACCTGTCGACGATGGACGTCATCCTGCTGCGGCAGGACCCGCCCTTCGACATGGCCTACATCACCTCCACCCACCTGCTGGAGCATGTGCAGCCCAAGGTGCTGGTGGTCAACGATCCGGCCGAGGTGCGCAACGCGCCGGAAAAGCTGTTCATCACCAAGTTCCCCGACCTGATGCCGCCGACGCTGATCACCAGCGACAAGCAGGCCATTCTGGAGTTCCGGGCGGAGCACAAGGACATCATCGTCAAGCCGCTGTTCGGCAACGGCGGCGCCGGTGTCTTCCACCTGAAGCCGGACGACGAGAATCTCGGCTCCCTGCTGGAGATGTTCACCCAGCTCTACCGCGAGCCGGTGATCGTCCAACGCTACCTGCCGGAGATCCGCCAGGGCGACAAGCGCATCATCCTGATCGACGGCGAGCCGGCCGGCGCGGTCAGCCGCATGCCGCTGGAGGGCGAGGCCCGCGCCAACTTCCACGCCGGCGGCAGCGCCCGGAAGACCGAGCTGACCGACCGCGAGCGCGCGATGTGCGCCGCCATCGGCCCGGTGCTGCGCGAAAAGGGGCTGATCTTCGTCGGCATCGACGTCATCGGCGACTACATGACCGAGATCAACGTCACCTCCCCCACCGGCATCCAGGAGATCAACCGCCTGGACGGCGTGCAGTTGGAATCCCTGCTGTGGGACGCCATCGAAAAGCGTCGCGCGGGTAAGTAAGGATGCGCCGTCACGCGGGATCGTGATGGGGCCTTGTGCAATTTTCTCGGGAAAATGACGCTCGCATACCCTTGCGAGCAAAACGCACCGGCCTTATCTTGAACCGTGGGAGCGGCGGGCTGCTACCCTGCCGCTCCCTGGTCCAGCCTTAACCCTGGAAGAACTCAAGCAGACGCTTGATGATCTCCAGGGCCAGGACCAGAAGGGTAAGGATCTGCTTCATCCTTCTTCTCCTTCTCGTGTGGCGGGGGCGGCGGGTCCGCCCCCTCCCAACCACACGAACGCGGCGGTAGCGCACAAGCGCATTCAATACAACCGGCGGCGCCTGCCCGCGACGATGCGCGCGTGGACCCGCCATGAGCGCGCCGCGCCTTGACCGGTGGGCTTTGGGGGGCGATAACTGCCGCCTCCCAGAGTTTTCGAGCGAGACCACCCGTGAACCGCATTTTCTCCGGCATGCAGCCGACCCGGCAGCTTCACCTCGGCAACTATCTGGGGGCGCTGCGCAATTGGGTGGATTTGCAGAACAGCTACGAGTGCATCTTCTGCGTCGTCGACTTGCACGCGCTGACCATCGACCAGGACCCCGAGGTCCTGCGCAACAACATCCGCGAGGTCACCGCGGCCTACATCGCCGCCGGCATCGACCCGGACAAGAACATCCTGTTCAACCAGTCGGTGGTGTCCGGCCATGCCGAGCTGGGCTGGATCCTGTCCTGCCACACGCCGCTGGGCTGGCTGAACCGGATGACGCAGTTCAAGGAAAAGGCCGGCAAGCAGAAGGACATGGCCAACCTCGGCCTCTACGCCTACCCGACGCTGATGGCCGCCGACATCCTGCTGTACAAGGCGACCCATGTCCCGGTGGGCGAGGACCAGAAGCAGCATCTGGAGCTGGCGCGCGACATCGCCGGCGCCTTCAACCGCCGCTATGAGACCGAGTATTTCCCGCTGCCCGAGCCGCAGATCCTGGGCGAGGCGACGCGGGTGATGAGCCTGCGCGACGGCAAGAAGAAGATGTCGAAGTCGGACGAGTCCGAATACTCGCGCATCAACATGACCGACGACGCCGACACCATCGCCCAGAAGATCCGCAAGGCCAAGACCGACCCGGAGCCCCTGCCGGAGACGGTGACCGAGTTGGAAGCCCGGCCGGAGGCCGACAACCTCGTCACCATCTACGGCGCGCTGGCCAGCCAGTCGCGCGAGCAGGTGCTGGCGCAGTTCGCCGGTTCCCAGTTCTCCGACTTCAAGAAGTCGCTGGTCGACCTCTCGGTGGACAAGCTGGCGCCGATCACCACCCGCATGAAGGACTTGCTGGCCGACAAGGCGGAAATCGATCGCCTGCTGAAGAAGGGTGGCGAGCGCGCCGCCGCCATCGCCGAGAAGAACCTGAACGACGTCAAGGACATCATCGGCCTGCTGCGGCCGTAAGGATGATGCGGAGGTGACCGCCCCCATCCTGCTCACCGGCTTCGCGCCGTTCGGGACGCCCGCCGACGGCGAGCCGGACCATCCCTGGACGGCCGACCCGACCGCCCTGCTGATGGAGCGGCTGGCGGGCGAGCCGGGGGTGGTCACCGCCACCCTTCCCCCGCTCTACGGTGCCTGCGGCGAGGCCTTCGCCGAGTTGCTGGCGGTCCACCAGCCGCTGGCGGCCCTCAGCTTCGCCTATCTGGAGTCGAGCGACTCCGTCCAGTTGGAACGGCTGGCCTGGAACCGTGACGAAAGCCCGCTGGCCGATGACGCCGGCACGGTGCGGGAGAATGTGGTCATCCTGCCCGACGGGCCGACCGCCTATGGCTGCACCCTGCCGGTGCCATGGGTGATGCGGGAACTGGCGATGGCCGGGCTGCCGGTGAGCTTCGGCGATTTTTCCGGCGGCTTCCTCGGCAACCATCTGTTCTACCTGGCGCGCCACATCATCGAGAGCGCCGGGCTGGACGTGCCGTACGGATTCTTCCACATGCCGCCCTCGACCGAACGGGCCAAGGCGTTGCGCGGCCGTGGCGGTCTGGCGCTGGAACGGCAGGAACTGGCGGTGCGCACGCTGGTCGGGATGCTGCGCACGGCGCTGGACGGGGTCGCCTGAAGGACGATCGCCTGACGCGGCGGCTCGCCGGTATCCTTACCTGTATCGGGATCTCTGTCCGGCCGCGGCGGTATCAGGCCGTCTTGGCGGCGCGGCGATGGTCGGGCGGGTTCACGATGGCGCGGAGCGCGTCCAGGAACGCACGGCCCTTGTCGGTCAGGGTGACGATCTTGCGGCGGCGCTCGCGCGGGTCTTCCTGCGCCTGCACCAGGTCGAGGCCGGCCTTGCCGAAGCTGTGCCAGCGGCTGAGCGCCGCGACGTTGCGCGACGCGGAGGATTGGGCGATGCCCAGGCGTTCCGCCAACTCGCCGATGGAGATGCCTTCGCTCTGCGCGATGGTCATGAAACTCAGCGCATACTGGATCGGCAGGTCGGGGTCGAGCTTGCGGAACGCCTCAAGCACCTGGACGACGGTGAGAACCTCGTCATGACGAACGCGGGCCGGCATTCAGCGGCTCCCCGCAGCGTCATGCATCACGCCGCGCGTGACGGTGGTCCCCAACGGGCCGGTGTGTAGATGATGTTCAGGCGTCCAAGCCATAGGATGACTTCCCCGTTTTCCCGCCGCAGGTCGAACGACCCGGCCGGTGATGCCCAACGGGCGTGTTCAACGAAGAGGCGATGACCGCAAAAGCCCAGAAAGACACACATGGGATCCTCTCAGTATCCGAAATTCGCGTTCGCAGGATGCGGGCGTAAGCATCGATTGGGCCGGGTTGCTGGCCGGATGGGTGGCGTGCTTGGCCGGGTCGCCCGATCGGCGGGTCCAGGCAGTGGCTACGATGGCTTTCATCGAAGGTCTCCAGAGGTTGAGTTGCGCCGGCGCGAAACACCGGCGGATCCGGTATCGCTGCTCAGCGATACGGTTGCAAGGTCAAAAATGTCCGCGCGTCCGAAAGGTTCCGATCGCGGATGAGAGGGGGCGCCAGATGACGCGCGTGCGCGGGGTCGCCCCCGTCGATCAGCCCGATGTCGCGCCGCAGATGGTCGCACAGGCGGTCGGGTCCGACGCCACCGCCGGAATCAAGCCAGCGGCTCCGCATCGCCGTCCATAAGGTCGGCATGGTCTGCTCCTTTCCCTGGAACGAGGCCCGGAACGGCCGGGCCTTCAAGATCGCAATAGTTCCGCATGCGGATGTGTTGCGTCAACCTGTCAATCGGGGTTGACCGCCAATCGGGGATGGGCGTGGCCTTCCTTCCACGGCTGTTGCAAATCCGCACCGCTTTCGGTCCGTTTCGCCCGGCGGTCGGCCGACGGCGGGCATCTCTGGACAAGCGGGGGGCCGGTCGGTCAAACAGGACCGTCCGCGGTACCTCCGTCCATTTGCCCGAGCCTTCCGCCCGTGCCCGTCCGCCCCACCTCCGCGCCGTCCATCCGGTCGCCCGCCGCCGTCCCGCTCCGGGCGGCACTGGCCGCGGCCACCCTGATCGCCGGCCTGTGGGCCGCCGCGGCCCCCGCCCCGGCCCTGGCGGAAGCGCGTTTCACCCCCGGCCCCTGCTGGTTCACTGTGCCGGAGGGGGAGGCGGCGCTGTGCGGCACCGTCGCGGTGCCGGAGCGGCGCGACCGCACCGGAAGCCGCAGCCTGCGCCTGCCGGTCGCCGTCCTGCTGAGCACGGCGCGCCAGCCCGCCGCCGACCCGGTGCTGTTCCTGGAAGGTGGCCCCGGCGCCTCCCCCTTCGGCAGCGGCGAAGCGACCGAAGAGCGGATGGAGGTGTGGTGGGAGCTGTCGGCTCCCTTCCGCCGCACCCGCAACCTGATCCTGTTCGACCCGCGCGGCGTCGGCCGGGCCGAACCCGACACCGACTGTCCGGAGCTGGACGCCGTCGGCGTCGCCCGCCGGACGCGGCCGATCACGCGCGAACAGCGGGCGGCGGCGGAACGCACGGCGATCGACGCCTGCGCCGCGCGGCTGGCGGCGGCCGGCCTGGACGGCACCCAGTTCTCCACCCCCGTCGCCGCCGAGGACGCGCTGGACGTCGCCAGCGCGCTCGGCGCCCAGCGCTTCAACCTGTTCGCGGTGTCCTACGGCACGCGGGTCGGGCTGGAGATCCTGCGGCGCCAGGGCGGCCGGGTCCGCACCGCCGTGTTCGACAGCGTCTACCCGCCCGACGTCAACGCGCAGGACGACGCGGCGTGGCTGGCACAACGCGCCTACCGCCGGCTGTTCGACGATTGCGCCGCCAACCGCGGCTGCCGCTCCGCCTACCCGGATCTGGAAAAGCGCTTCCTCGATCTGGTGGAGCGGCTGGAGCGCAACCCGGTCGATCTGGTGGTCGGCGACCACGAGACGCGGCGGGCGCTGCGCCTCACCGGCGCCTCGGTCATCGCCGCCGGGCTGGAGGCGATGGCGGTCAGCGAGGCGGTCCCGGCGGTGCCGGCGCTGATCGACCGCGCCATCCACGGCCAATACACCGCTCTGGCCGAATGGGCGCCGACCAACTGGCTGGGCGACCCGGAAACCGCGGATGGGCTGGCCTTTTCCGTCGAATGCCGCGAGTCGGTGAACACCGCCGACCCGCTCAAGCGCGCCGACGGCACCCGCCGCTACGCCCCCTATGGCTTGGTCGCCGCCGACGATCCCGGTCCGCGCGTCTGCCGCCACTGGCCCGCCGGCCACCAGGAGCCGGCCGAACGGCTGCCGGTGGCCAGCGCGGTGCCGGTGCTGCTGCTGTCCGGCGCCTACGACCCGGTCACCCCGCCGGAGTGGGGCGACCGCGCCGCCACCACCCTGCCGAAAAGCCGCCATCTGGTCTTCCGCGCCGCCAGCCACATCGTGACCTCCAGCGAAGACTGCGCCATGGCCGCCGCCGTCACCTTCGTCGAGGCCGAGTCGGTGCCGGCGACCGTCTGCCCGGCGGCGGGAAAGCCGCCGGTGTTCGAGGGGCCGTAAAGGGGGGCCGTAGGTAAGGAACCTCGCGCTTCTCTAACGTCCCGGCGCGATCCGCCGGTAGCTCAGCGCCTCGGCGATGTGGCGCCGCCGCACCCTATCGGCGCCGTCCAGGTCGGCCAGCGTCCGGCCGACCCGCATCACCCGGTGATAGCCGCGGGCCGACAGCTTCAGCCGCTCCGCCGCCTCGGTCAGCAGGGCACGGCCGGCGGCGTCGGGGGAGGCGACCGCCTCCAGCAGCTCGCCGTCCGCCTCGGCGTTGGTCCGCACCGCCCGGCCCGCCGGATAGGGGCCGAAACCGGCGTAGCGCTCGCTCTGGATGGCGCGGGCCACCGCGACGCGGGCGGCGACCTCGGCGCTGCCCTCCGCCGGGGGCGGCAGGCTGAGGTCGGCCGGGCTGACCGCCGGCACGTCGATGTGCAGGTCGATGCGGTCGAACAGCGGGCCGCTGATCTTCGACTGGTAATCCGCCGCGCATTTCGGCGCGCGGGCACAGGCAAGCGAGGCGTCGTCGAGGTGGCCGCAACGGCAGGGGTTCATCGCCGCGACCAGTTGCACCCGCGCCGGGTAGGTGACGTGGTGGTTGGCGCGGCTGACCACCGCCTTGCCGGTTTCCAGCGGCTGGCGCAGCGCCTCCAGCAGCGGGCGGGGAAACTCCGGCAGTTCATCGAGGAAGAGGACGCCCTGGTGCGCCAGCGAGATCTCGCCCGGCCGGGCCCGCGTGCCGCCGCCGACCAGCGCCGGCAGGCTGGCCGACTGGTGCGGCGCCCGGTAGGGGCGCTGGCGCAGCAGCCGTCCCTCCTCCAGCAGGCCGCCGACGCTGTGGATCATCGACACCTCCAGCGCCTCCGCCGGGTCGAGCGGCGGCAGCAGGCCGGGCAGGCGGGCGGCCATCATCGACTTGCCCGATCCGGGCGGCCCGATCATCAGCAGGTTGTGCGATCCGGCGGCCGCCACCTCCAGCGCGCGCTTGGCGGTCTCGTTGCCCTTGACGTCGCGCAGGTCGGGCGGCGGCGCGTCCTGTTGCTGCATCCGCGGCTCGGGCCGGGTCAGCACCTGGGTGCCCTTGAAATGGTTGATCAGCGCCAGCAGGTTGGCCGGCGCCAGCACGTCGAGATCGGGGCCGGCCCAGGCCGCCTCGCCGCCGCAGGCCGCCGGGCAGATCAGGCCGCGGTCATTGGCCAGCGCGTCGATCGCCGCCGGCAGCACCCCCGCCACCGGGGTCAGCGCCCCGTCGAGCGCCAGCTCGCCGAGCGCCACGTAGCGGGCGATCTCCGCGTCCGGCAGCACCCCCATCACCGTCAACAGGCCGAGCGCGATCGGCAGGTCGAAATGCGACCCTTCCTTCAGCACGTCGGCGGGGGCGAGGTTGACGGTGATGCGCTTGGCCGGCAGCGCCAGCCCCAGCGCGTGCAGCGAGGCGCGCACCCGCTCCCGGCTCTCCCCCACCGCTTTGTCGGGCAGCCCGACGACGGTGAAGGCGACGATGCCGCCGGACATCTGGACCTGGACATCGATTCCCAGCACCTCGATGCCCTGGAACGCCACCGTGTTGACTCGCGCAACCACCACCGCACCCCGATCCAGCCAATTGCACGCGATTGTAGTCACCACCGCACCGTTGCGCCAGCCTGGGATGAGTGCGGTCCGCCCCGGCCCCGCATCCGGTCATGCCGGCCCGGCGCAGGGAGCGGTTGTCGCCGGCGGCGCGCGTCCTAACATGAGGGCCACGTCTCATCCCCGACATCCCATCCCGCATCTGGCAAGGATCCGTCACCGTGCAGCTTCACCTGAGCACCTGGGCCGAGGTCGAGGCCTATCTGAAGACCTCCAAGGGCATCGTCATGCCGATCGGCTCGACCGAGCAGCACGGGCCGAACGGGCTGGTCGGCACCGACGCCATCTGCGCCGAGGTCATCGCGCGCGGCGTCGGCGACGCCACCGGCGCGCTGGTCGGTCCGACGATTCCGGTCGGCATGGCCGTCCACCACATGGAATTCCCCGGTTCGATGACGCTGAAGCCGTCGACCCTGATCGCGGTGCTGCGCGACTATGTCGGCTCGCTGGCCGAACACGGGTTCGAGCGCTTCTTCTTCGTCAACGGCCATGGCGGGAACATCGCCACGCTGCGCGCCGCCTTCTACGAGATCCACGCCGAGAACCGGGCGCGCTACGGCCGCGAGGCGCCGGACCTGCGCTGCACCCTGGTCAGCTGGTGGGAGAACGCCGAGGTCGGCCGGCTGTCGCGCGAGCTGTACCAGGGCAAGGAAGGCTCGCACGCCACCCCCAGCGAGGTGGCGGTGACCCAGTATATCTACCCGGAGGCGATCAAGACCGTGGCGATGGAGCCGGAGCAGGCGCCGGCCGGCGGCTTCCACGACGCCCGCGACTTCCGCCGCCGCTACCCGGACGGCCGCATCGGCTCCGCTCCCGGCCTCGCCCGGCCGGAACACGGCCAGCGCCTGTACGACGCGGCGGTCGGCGCCATCGCCGCCCAGTACCGCAGCTTCCTGGACGAGGCGTAAGGACGGCGCAAAGGCGCATTGACGCGGGGCTTCTTCGCCCCGCACGTTGATTCGGCGGTTGGACCTGCCTAAATTCGGACCCGCGAGACCTCACGCGACCATCCGTGTTTCCCGTCCAACCCAACCGGCCCATGATCAACGAGCTGAATCAGCGATCGCGCGAAATCTTCCGGCTGATCGTCGACGCCTATGTGGCGTCCGGCGAACCGGTCGGCTCGCGCACCATCTCGCGGCGGCTTGGCATGGCCCTGTCGCCCGCGACGATCCGCAACGTGATGGCCGACCTGGAGGAGTTGGGGCTGCTCTACGCCCCGCACACCTCCGCCGGCCGCATCCCGACCGACGCCGGCCTGCGCATGTTCGTCGACGGCCTGCTGGAGATCGGCTCGCTGACCGAGGACGAGCGCTCCTCGATCGAGGCGAAATGCTCGGCGTCCGGCCGCGCCTTCTCCGACGTGCTGAGCGAGGCGTCGGGGATGCTGGCCGGCCTGTCGCACTGCGCCGGGCTGGTGATGGCGCCCAAGACCGACCGCCCGCTGAAACACATCGAGTTCGTGTCGCTCAGCCCCGGCCGGGCGCTGGTCGTGCTGGTCAACGAGGATGGCTTGGTCGAGAACCGGGTGATCGAGGTGCCGATCGGCCTGCCGACCTCCACCCTGCAGACGGTGTCGAACTTCCTCAGCGCCCGGCTCGCCGGCCGCACGCTGGACGAGGCGCGGCAGGAGGTGCTGCAGGAGATCCAGGAGCAGAAGACCCAGCTGGACGAATTGTCGCGCCGGGTCGTCGCCGCCGGGCTGGCCACCTGGGCCGGCAGCAGCGGTTCGAACGCCGGCCAGCTGATCGTCCGCGGCCAGTCCAAGCTGCTGGAGGACGTCACCGCCCTGTCGGACCTGGAGCGCGTGCGCTCGCTGTTCGAAGCGCTGGAGACCAAGGAAACCATGCTGCGCATGCTGGATGCCACCGGGCGCGGCGACGGCGTGCAGATCTTCATCGGGGCGGAGAACGTCCTGTTCAGCCATTCCGGCTGCACGATGATCATCTCGCCGTTCCAGAACAGCCGGGAACAGGTGATCGGCGCCATCGGCGTCATCGGGCCGACCCGGATCAACTACGCCCGCATCATTCCCATGGTGGATTACACCGCCAAGGTGGTCGGCCGGCTGATCGGCTGATCCGCCTGTTATGTCACCCGCCCGTTATGTCACCCGCCTCGATCGACCGAACCAAGAATTGAGAAGACCATGAGCGAAGAGCAGAACAAGCCCGCCGACGCCACGGTGGAGCCGACTGAGGCCACCGCCGAGACCACTGCCAACACGGGCGCCGCCCCCGGCGAGGACCGCGTCGCCAAGCTGGAGGCCGAGGTCGCCAACCTGAAGGACCAGCTTCTGCGCGCCATGGCGGAGACGGAGAACACCCGCCGCCGCGCCCAGCGCGACCGCGAGGACGCCGGCAAGTTCGCCGTCTCCAGCTTCGCCAAGGAACTGGTCACCGTCGCCGACAACCTGCGCCGCGCCCTGGACGCCGTCCCCGCCGAGGGCCGCGAGCAGGACGAGATGCTGAAGAGCCTGGCCGTCGGCGTCGAGGCGACCGAACGCCAGCTCTTCGCCGCCTTCGACCGTGCCGGCATCAAGAAGATCGACCCGACCGGCGAGCCGTTCGACCCGAACTTCCACCAGGTGATGTTCGAGATCGAGAACACCGGCAAGAGCGCCGGCACCGTCGTCCAGGTGCTGCAGCCCGGCTACACCATCCACGGCCGCCTGCTGCGCGAGGCGATGGTCGGCGTCGCCAAGGGCGGTGCGAACGACGTTGGCGGCCAGCACGTCGATACGACCGCGTAACGACCACACTTTCACAAGGGCCCCGGTCCGGCGGCGATGCCGCCGGGCCGCAGTCTTGCGCGTTCCGCCGCAGGAAGGACGCTACCGATTGACGCTTGCCGGGAAATTGCCTAGGCCTTTCGTCCGATCTTCTCGGCCGAGCAACCGGAGCCGCCTGCCATGCCCAAAAGCGTTCTGACCGTCGACGATTCCAAGACCATCCGCGACATGGTCGGCTTCACGCTGAAAGCCGCCGGCTATGACGTGGCGGAGGCGTCGGACGGCACCGCCGGGCTGGCGCTCGCCAGCCAGCGCAAGTTCGACTGCATCATCACCGACCTGAACATGCCGGGCCTTGACGGGCTGGCCCTGACCCGCGCCATCCGCGGCACGGCCGTCAACCGCAGCACCCCGATCCTGCTGCTGACCACCGAGGCCGACCCGGCCAAGAAGACCGCCGGCCGCGAAGCCGGCGCCACCGGCTGGCTGGTCAAGCCGTTCAATCCGGAAAAGCTGGTCGAGACGGTGCGGAAGGTCTGCCCGTAAAGCGTCTGCCCGTAAAGCCTGTGCGCGCCCGTCACCCACACCCTTGACAGGCACCACCCCGCCCATGAAGCTGAGGTTGCCGTCCGCAAACGGGCGGCGACATACGCTTGTTCTCAGGGCAGGGTGAAACTCCCGACCGGCGGTATCCCTTCAACGGAAGGGGAGCCCGCGAGCGCCCGTGGCACCCGCCACGGGGACAGCAGACCCGGTGCAAGGCCGGGGCCGACGGTAACAGTCCGGATGGAAGAGAATGAGCTGGCCACGCAGCCACCCATGCCGGGCGTAGAGCCAGGGCCGGGGTGCCGGCGATGGCTTGCGCCGTCATCGTGGATGCGTTGCTTCCCGATAGTGGACGATCTCTTTTGCGCCCTGATTCAGGCTCGCCCAACCTTTGGAGTGAGAACCATGAATCAGACCCAGACCCATGACAGCCTTCTGTCCCGTTTCGGTACGGCGGAAGAGCGGATCGCCCTTGCCGTGGAGCGCATCCGCAAGGGCGGCGCGGTCATCGTCGTCGACGACGATGACCGCGAGAACGAAGGCGACATCATCCACCCGGCCGATGCCATCACCGTCGACCAGATGGCCTTCCTGATCCGGACCTGCAGCGGCATCGTCTGCCTGATCCTGCCGGAAGAACGGCTGGAAAGGCTCGATCTCCCGCCGATGGTGTCGGCCAACAGCGCCCGCTTCGGCACCGCCTTCACGGTGTCGATCGAGGCCCGGACCGGGGTCACCACGGGGGTGTCGGCCGCCGACCGCGTCACCACCATCCGCACCGCCATAGCCGACGATTGCCGGCCGGAGGATCTGGCGCGGCCGGGCCATGTCTTCCCGATCCGTGCCAATCCCGGTGGCCTCGCCGCCCGCCGCGGCCATACCGAGGCCACCATCGACCTGATGACCCGGGCCGGCCGCCGGCCCGCCGGTGTCCTGTGCGAGGTGATGAACCCCGACGGCACCATGGCCCGCCTGCCGGAGCTGGTTGCCTTCGCCCTGGAGCATGATCTGCCCATCGTCAGCATCGCCGACCTGGCCGGCGACCATCGCCTGCGTTCCGTCGCATGAGGGAAGCGGCCCCGCCGGAACCGGCGGGGCCGTCACTCTCAGGCGGTGGCTGACCGCCGCACCACCAGGAACTCCCCCTCCGGGTCGTGCGCGGTGAACCGCCGTTGCGCCGTGCCGCGGTCGGCGACGGCGTAGCAATAGACGCAGCCGTGCGGGCAGCTGTCGTAGTCGCCGATGTCGCGGCTTTCGGCGCACAGGCAACCGGGGCGGTTGCCCTTGTCCCGCGCGGCGATGGTCCGGCCGGCGACGTCGGACAGCCGGACCGCGTCGACGCAGCGCGCCGGTGCCGTGCCGGGCGTGTCCACCAGCTCCGGCTGGGTGCAGAGCGTCAGCGCCATCCCCTCCCCTGCCGCGATGGCGGCGAGGTCGGCCAGCAGCGCACGCTTTTCCCCGGCATCCGGGTCGCGCCAGCCGATGCCGGCGGCGGCGAGGTTGCGGGCGGTCTTGCGGTAGGGTTGCAGGAAGGACACCACCACCTCGTCGGTCACGCCGCGGAGCGCCCTCGCCAGCCGGGCGAAGGTGGCGCGGTGCCAGTCGGGCGGCGTCGCCTCGGTGACGACGATCGGGTCGTAGCGCCACACCGCGGCGCGCGGGCCCCAGCGGTCGCGCACCCGCGCCAGATGGCCGACCGCGGTGTCCCAGGCCGGAACCGAGCGCTCCAGCGCGGTGGGCAGGCCGGTGACGCTGTATTGCACGACGAAGGGGAAGCCCTGCGCCGAGACAACGTCGAGCGCGTCGAGGAACGGCCCCAGATTCTTGGTCCAGAACAGGAAGCCGTCGACCGCCGGCCGCGTCAGGTCGATGCGGTAGGTCTGGCCGCCATAGGGGTTGACCATCCGGCAATGGCCGGCGGCGAGCCGGTTCAGGAACCAGCGCCCGTAGAAGGCGGGGATGTCGGTCTTGTAGCTGGCGGAGATGATCATCCGCCGAGCATGGGGAGGCCGGCCCGCCGCATCAAGGGCGGGCCGGGGGGTGGACCGGGAGACGGGCCGGCGTTTGCCTCACTGGACCGCGCGGACCTCGACCACTTCGGGGATGTAGTGGCGCAGCATGTTCTCGATGCCGTGCTTCAGCGTCGCGGTGGAGCTGGGGCAGCCGGAGCAGGCCCCCTTCATCGCCAGATAGACCACGCCCTTCTCGAAGCCCTGGAAGGTGATGTCGCCGCCGTCCTGTGCCACCGACGGGCGGACGCGGGTGTCCAGCAGCTCCTTGATCTGCTCGACGATCTCCTCGTCGTCGGCGCTGGCCGCGGCGGCGTGGCCGTCGCCACCCTCCTCGAGCAGGACCGGGCGGTCGGCGGTGAAGTGCTCCATGATGACGCCGAGGATCGACGGCTTCAGCAGGAACCAGTCGCGGGCGTCGGTCTTGGTGATGGTGATGAAGTCGGCGCCGAGGAACACGCCGACGATCCCCTCGATCTCGAACAGGCGCTGGGCGAGCGGCGAACGGGTGGCCTGCTCCCGGCTGGTGAAGTCGGCGGTGCCGCGTCCGAGCACGTCACGCCCCGGCAGGAACTTGAGAGTCGCCGGGTTGGGCGTCTGCTCGGTCTGAATGAACATGGTCTGATCCTCCATCGGCGCCGGAACGGGACAGGCGGCGCCACCCGGTATTGGGGCCCCGGTATTGGGCAGATGGAAATCTGGGCGGAATCGCCGGTCGGATCAAGGTCCCGATCCGTGTGGGTATTCCGAAGGGGGCTTGCCCCTCATACCGGCGAACGCTTGAACCGGCTTTTTCAAGCGTTCGCCGGCCGCCGCCCCCTATAGAGATCTGGGGCGGCGGCGCGCCCACATGGGCGCGGTAAAGCCTGCGTGGCGTTTGAACGCAATACGGCAACGCCAAGTCATTGGCGTGCCGGTATCACGTGATGGCGTCCAGTTCCTCGTTGCTCAGGCCGCCCGGCACGATGGTCAGCGGGATGTGCAGCCGGCCCAGGCCGCGGCCGGTGTAGTAGGAGATCAGCGGGCCCGGCCCCTCCGGATCGGTGCCGGCGGCCAGCACCAGGATCGAGATGCTCGGCTCCTCGGCGATCAGGGCCAGGACCTCGTCGTTGCGGTTGCCCTCGCGGACGTAGAGCGCCGGCAGGGTGCCGGTCAGCTGGTTGACCTCGCGCGCCAGCTTCTGGAGCCGCTGTTCGGCCTCGCTGCGCTGCTCCTCGCGGATCAGGTTCTCCACCGCCAGCCAATGCTGCATCTCGCCCTTTTCCAGCACTTCGAGCAGCGCGACCTTGCCGCCCGACTTGCGGGCGCGCAGGCAGGCGTAGCGCAGGGCCACCTTCAGCTCGGGGCTGTCGTCGACCACCACCAGGAAGATGCGCACCGGCTTAGCCGGCTGGGCGGCGGGTTGGGACTGCGTCGTGTCGGTCATCTCCACACCTCTCGGCTATACCCGGCGGAATGCGGCGCCGGCCGCCCAGCCGGCCGCGATGGCGCCGGCGACGGCGGCCACCCCGTAGGTGATCGGGCGGTTGCGGGCGAAGTCGGAGACCTCGGCGCTGAACCCGATCTTGGACACCACCAGCGGCGTGGTCTGGGCGCTGACCACGTCACCGTCACGAATCAGCAAGGCCTCGACGTTGTAAAGCCCCGTCGGGACATTGGCCGGAAAATAGATGTTGGTTCGGAACAGCCGTTCGCCCAGGAAGGACACCTGCCCCATCGAGATGGCGTAGAGCCCCTGGCGCTGCTTGTTGCGCAGCAGCGCGGCGCGAAAGGCGGTCTGGTCGTCCGGCGGCAGCGTCGCGTCGGGGGTGAACTGCAGGTAGGGCAGCCCGAGCTGGTGCCGCTCCAGCACCGGCCGGCCGACGAGCTGGTCGAGCGGCCGGCTGGTCGCCACCGTGTAGAAGCTCGGCACCTGGTCGTAACGGGCGCTGTCGGTGTTCATCCACATGCCGGCCACCCGCTGCTTGCGGCGGACCACGGCGGACCCGCGCGGGCCGGTGACGACGATGGCGACGTCCCCCGCCGCGTCGGTGGTGCCGAACAGCACGACCTCCGTCCCGGTGAAGCCGGTGGAGATGGCGATCAGGTGGCTCGACAGGTCGGCGACGAGCTGCTGCGCCCATACCGTCGCCGCCAGCGTACCGCCCAGCACCAGCCCGGCCAGCGCCGCCGCGGCCTGGACCAGCCGCCGTTTCACAGGCCCGCGCATCAGCTGAACCCCATGGTCAGGGTGAACAGGTCGTCGGGGCGGGAGAACAGATCCCAGGCCAGCTTCAGCGCCACCGCCACCACGATCAGCGACAGGGCCATCCGCGCGGTCTCGCCGCGCAGCCGGGTGCCGGCGCGGGTGCCGAACTGGGCGCCGATCACGCCGCCGATCAGCAGCAGCAGCGCCAGCATGGCGTCCACCGTCTGGTTGGTCGCCGCCTGCAGCAGGGTGGCCGCCGCGGTGGTGAAGATGATCTGGAACAGCGAGGTGCCGGCGACCAGCCCGGCCGGCATGTTCAGCAGGTAGATCATCGCCGGCACCAGCAGGAAGCCGCCGCCGATGCCCATGATCGCCACCAGCATGCCGCCGACCGCGCCGATCCCCGCCGGCAGCAGCGCCGAGATGTAGAGCTTGGAGCGCTGGAACCGCATCTTGAACGGCAGCCCGTGCAGCCAGATGTGGCGGTGCAGCTTGCCGCGCTTGGCGGTGGGGGCGCGGCGGCGCAGGATGGCGCGGCTGCTCTCCACCAGCATCATGCCGCCGATGGTGCCCAGGAAGAAGACGTAGGACAGGGTGATCGCGATGTCGATCTGGCCCAGCCGCTGCAGAATGCCGAAGATCCAGACGCCGACCGCGGTGCCGACCACGCCGCCGCCCAGCATGACGACGCCCAGCTTGACGTCGACGTTGCCGCGCCGCCAGTGGGCCAGAACGCCCGACACGCTGGCGGCGACCAGCTGGTTGGCCTGGGTGCCCACCGCGATGGCCGGGGGAACGCCGATGAAGATCAGCAGCGGCGTCATCAGAAAGCCGCCGCCGACCCCGAACATCCCCGATAGGAATCCCACCAGCCAGCCCATGCCGAGCACCAGCAGCGCGTTGACCGACATCTCGGCAATCGGCAGGTAGACTTGCATGGGAGGGTGTGTCGTCGGCTGCGGCGGGACCGGAAGCTTACCCGAGCCCACGCTCCGGCGAAAGGCCGCAACCGTCCGAAACCGCGTCTCAGTGGAGTGCCGAGGCGTGGAAATAGGTCTTGTAGCCGCCCTTCTCCGGAAAAAGATGGTCCGCCTCGCGCCGGGCTGCGGTCATGTCGATGGTGTGGATCACCAGGCGGTTGCCGTAGCGCCACACCGGGCTGACCGGCCGGCCGGCGGCGCGCGCCGCCGTCGCGTCGAAACTGACCTCCGCCCGGAAGGGCCGCCGATTGGTTCCGGGATCCCCCCGCGTGTGGATGAAGACGGGCGGCGCCTTTTCCAACGCCGCGATCTGGCGCTCCATCTGCTGGATCCGCTGCTCGGCGGCGGTCAGCCGTTCCTGCGCCTGCTCCGACCGGCAGCGGAGGTCGCGCAGGGCTTCGCTCTCGCTCTCCAGCCGCTCCCTCAGCGGCACCAGCGCGCCGCGCAGCCGGTTCAGCCCGGCGGCGCCCATCCCGCCGCGCCGGATGCCGATCCAGCACAGGTGGCCCAGCACCCCCACCGCCGCGGCCAGCGGAACCACCGAGTCCACTATGGCCCGCACCCCGTCGATCACCCGCACCGCCCTCCGTCCATCCCATGGCACGCCGGTTGCTGCGTGCCCACCCGATGCTCGACAGCAAGGAGCATGCCGGAGGCACCGATGCAGGATCGAACGCGGGGACGAACAGCGGCCGGGAGGCCGAAGGCGAGGCATCCATGATGCCGGCGATCGGCGGCGGCAGCCCGATCATCCTGCTGTTGGAATCGGTGCTGGTGCTGGCCTGTCTGGTGTGGATCACGACGTCGGTGCTGCGGTCGGTGCGCCATGTGGCGGCGGTCCGGCGCCGACGCGCGCAGATGTCCCGCAGCCACCGGGATTTGGTGAACGAGATCGAATCCGTGCGCCGCGACCAGCAGAATGAAGAGGTTACACTGCGGCAGACCGAGGACGGCATCGCCGTCCGCTTGGCGCAGATCGAGGAACTCCAGGCCCGGCTGGACGAACTGCGGCTGAGCGGCCCGCCGGAATACCGGGTCCTGAACGAACGGTTCGGGGAACGGGACCGGCTGTGGCTGCTGACGATCCCGCAGTCCGGCCGGCCGTCGCGCTGGGCGGTGGCGGCGCCGGACAGCGCGACGGCGATGGCGCTGCTGGCCAAGACCGTCGCCGCGCCGGAGCGGCCGGTGGTGGATGGCCACCTGAACTGACCGCCACCTGAACTGACCGCCGTCGGACGACGCCGCAAAATGCGACGCTGTCCGGCGGCCTGTCGCAGTTTGACGCGCGGAATGGGATTACAGCACGCCCTTTGCCGCGATCAGTTCGCGCAGGTCCACCTCCGGCCGGGCGCCGACGTGGCTGATGATCTCCGCCGCGGCGATGGCGCCGAGACGGCCGCAGACCGCCGGGGCCAGCCCGCGGGTGTGGCCGAACAGGAAACCGGCGGCGTAGAGGTCACCCGCCCCGGTGGTGTCGACCACCCGCTCCACCGGTTCGGCCGCCACCTCGACCACCGCGCCGTCGGCAACGATGACCGCGCCCTTCTCGCTGCGGGTCAGCGCCGCCGTCTTGCCCAGGCGCACCACCGCCGCCAGCGCGTCCTCGAAGCGATCGGTGCCATAGAGGGCGCCGATCTCATGCTCGTTGGCGAACAGGATGTCGACGTGGTTCTCCACCAGATCGACGAACTCGGCATGGTGGCGGTGGACGCAGAAGCTGTCGGACAGCGACAGCGACACCTTGCGGCCGGCGGCGTGGGCGATGGCCGCCGCCTTGCGGAAGGCTTCCTTGGCGCGGGGCGGATCCCAGAGATAGCCTTCCAGGTAGGTGACCTGCGACCCGGCGATCACCGCCTCGTCGATGTCCTCCGGCCCCAGCTCGACGCAGGCGCCGAGATAGGTGTTCATCGAGCGCTGGGCGTCCGGCGTCACCAGGATCAGGGAGCGCGCCGTCGGCGCCCCGCCGAGCAGGGGGCTGGAGTCGAAGCTGACGCCGGCCGCCCGGATGTCGTGGCGGAACACGTCGCCCAACTGGTCCTTGGCGACCTTGCCGAGATAGGCGCCGGCGCCGCCCAGCATGGCGATGCCCGCCATGGTGTTGCCGGCCGACCCGCCGGAGATCTCCACGCCCGGCCCCATGCGGCCGTACAGCTCCTCGGCGCGGGCGGCGTCGATCAGGGTCATCGCACCCTTCTCGATGGCGTTGGCGGCGAGGAAGGCGTCGTCGGCGTGGGCGATCACGTCCACGATGGCGTTGCCGATGCCGGTGACGTCGTAGGCGGACGTGGCCATGGGCTCTCCTTGTAAGGATTGGGGCAGGGATTGGGGTAAGGATCGGCTGTGCCGAAATGCTGCGGCGCGAGTATAGCGGCGCCCGGCCGGTTCACAAGCACCGCACCGCCGCAGGGCCAAACGGGTGCGCGACCGGACGAAATCCGCCGGCCGGGGGTGGAAGCGGCCGGCGAGGCGCCGTAGATATGCGGTCGCCCGTCCTCCACGCCACCGCAACCGGACCGCCGATGCTCCGCGCCCTCACCCTCGCCTTCGCCCAGCTGTCCGACCCACGCGTTCGCCGGGTGGTGTGGATCGGGGTGTTCGCTTCCGCGCTGGCCTACGCCCTGCTGGCCGGCGGGACGGCGTGGGCGCTGTCGGCGACGCCGCTGACCGGCTACGCCTGGGTGGACGGGATCATCGACCTGCTGGGCGGGGTCGGGGTTCTGCTGGTGGCGTGGCTGCTGTTCCCCGCCACCGTCGGCACGGTGTCGAGCTTCTTCCTGGACGAGGTGGTGGAGCGGGTGGAGGCGCGGCACTATCCCGGCCTGCCGGCCCCACGCCACAGCGGCTGGCTGATCGAGCTGGCGACCGCGCTGCGCTTCCTGTTGCTGGTGATCGCGGTCAACCTGCTGGCCCTGCCGCTCTACTTCGCGGCGCCCGGGTTGAACCTGATCGTCTTCTACACCATCAACGGCTATCTGCTGGGGCGCGAGTATTTCGAGATGGTGGCCCACCGCCGGCTCGACCGCGCGCAGGTGCGGGCGCTGCGACGGGCCCGGCCGCTGAAACCTTTTTTGGCCGGGGTCGCCATTGCCTTCCTTTCATCGATCCCCTTCGTCAATTTGCTGGTCCCGGTCGTCGCCAGCGCCTTCATGGTTCATGTCCTACAGTCCATGTCGGCTCCCCTTGCGGCGGGCCGGACGACCGTGATACGCCGCTAGGCGGCACGGCCGCGCCCGCCACCCCGGCAAGCGCCCCTCCCGCCGCCCTTCGGCACGGGCCTTCCCGCTTTCGGCCCTTCCGCCACTTTTTTGTTCCAGATTGGGGGAACGTTCATGCTGTTCGGACGAAAGACTCCGCCCGCCCCGCCCAAGGCCGACAGCCCCGCCCCAGCGCAGCCGGCCGGCCGGCCCTATGGTGCCGGCGAAGCGGGCGGTTCGCTGTCGCCGCTCGCCTCGCTGAACAACCCCGCCCCGATGGCCGACCCGGCGATGCCCTCCCCGGTCGTGGCCGGAGCCTCCGCGCCCAGCATGGCGCACGCTCTGTCCGAAGCGCAGCACCCCGTTCCGGGCGCGCACGCCCACCCGGCCTATCCCGATACGCCTTCCGCCTCGAAGGGACCCGACATGACCAGCATTCCCAAGCCCCCGAACGCACCGTCCGCGCCGGGTGCCGGCTTCAAGACCGACGTGCCGCGCCGCGTCGTCGACATGCCCGGCGCGGCCCCGCGCCAGCCGTCGATGCCGATCGCCACCCCCGCCCAGGCCGCCCAGCCGGCCCCGGCGCCCGTTCCGATGCAGGCAGCCCCGATGGCGCCCGTCATGCCGGAACAGCGCCGCCTGACCGTCGGCCGCGACATCGTGCTGTCGGGTGAGATCGGCTCCTGCGACGTGCTGGTGGTCGAAGGCACGGTCGAGGCCAAGCTGCGCGAAGGCCGGTCGATCGAGATCTCCGACGGCGGCCTGTTCAAGGGCTCGGTCGAGATCGACGAGGCCGACATCGGCGGCCGCTTCGAAGGCGACATCGCCGTGCGCGGCCGGCTGACCGTGCGCACCACCGGCAAGATCACCGGGTCGATCCGCTTCGGCGAGCTGGCGGTCGAAGCCGGCGGCCAGCTGATCGGCGACATCCAGCTCTACTCCGCCGCCAAGCCGGTCCAGGCCACGGTGGCGGCGGTCGAGCCGGTGCCCGCCCCGGCCGAAGCCGTCTAAACAGCGTTTTCATTAAGTTCCGACCTGTGGTCGGAACTTATCCTCAGACGCCGGGCGGCCCATGTCCATGGGCCTTGGCTTCGCGGGCACGAGCCCGCGCGGCCGCCGTCGCGGCCGATACCAAGTTCTTAAGACGAAAACAGCGAAACGCCCGGCCGCGGCCCTCCGCCGCGCCGGGCGTTCCGCTGTCCGGGCCACCGATCCGCTCCTTACAGCGGCTTGTCCTTGTAGTCGCAGAGGTCGGCGACCGGGCAAACCGGGCAGTCGGGCTTGCGCGCCTTGCAGACATAGCGGCCGTGCAGGATCAGCCAATGGTGGGCGTGCCGGCGGTAGGCCTTCGGCACCGCCTTCAGCAGCTTCGCCTCCACCGCATCCGGCGTCTTGCCGGGGGCGAGGCCGGTGCGGTTGCCGACCCGGAAGATGTGGGTGTCGACGGCGATCGTCTCTTCCCCGAAGGCGACGTTCAGGACGACGTTGGCGGTCTTGCGGCCGACGCCGGGCAACTGCTCCAGCGCGTCCCGGTCGCGCGGCACCTCGCCGCCGTGGCGTTCGATCAGCAATTCCGACAGGCGGATGACGTTCTTGGCCTTGGTGTTGAACAGGCCGATCGTCTTGATGTACTGGCGCAGCCGCTCCTCGCCCAGCGCCACCATCTGCTGCGGCGTGGTGACGACCTGGAACAGCGGGCCGGTCGCCTTGTTGACGCCGACGTCGGTCGCCTGGGCCGACAGCACCACCGCGACCAGCAGCGTGTAAGGATTGACGTACTCCAGCTCGCTCCGGGGTTCCGGGTTGGCGGCGGACAGGCGGCGGAAGAATTCCTGGACGGCGGCGGGCTTCATGGCCGCCACCATAGCCGCAACGGCCCCGGCCACGCCAGAGGCAGCAAACGACCGACCGTGCGTCGCAAAATGCGGACCGCCCATTGCAGAATGCAATGAAATACAAGAATTCGTACAAACACATCACAAATCGTCACTGAATTCACGCTTCACGATTTAGCGGTACCGGAGTATGCTCCCCACCATCAAAAGACTCCGGACAAGCGCCTTCAAGGTGAAAATGGGCGCGTTACGGATCCCGGAGCGCGTCGTGCAGGGTGAGTGAAGATGACATCGTCTTATCAGGTGGAGATCACCGGCTGGGGCTTGCGCATAAGGGTGCAAGGCGCCATGACCATCGCGCAGCGCGACGCCGTGGCGCGGCAGATCGAGGTGCAGTGCGCCAACCTCGCGAACCGGGGCGAGGCGTGGAGCAGCCTGATTGAGTTCGACAATTTCGAGGCCGACGGCTTCCGCCCGGACATTATCGTGGCGCTGATGCGGCTGGCCCGCCGCTGCGGCCACCAACGCAGCGCCGTGGTGATGACCGACTGGCCGCTGGCGTCGGTCATGGCCGAGGCGATGATCGCCGCCGGCACCGACGACCAGGTGCGGATCTTCGTGCAGCCCGACGGCCGGGTGGATGACGGCATCACCGGCCTCGACAGCGCCATGGCCTGGGTGCTGCACGGCGGCGTGGTGCCGATGGTGTCGAAAGCGGCCTGACGGCGGCAAGGCACCCGGCGACCGCCACCATCGCCTTTGAGTCGTTTTCAGGCGGGCTTCGGTCGGTTAGAATGGTCGGTATGCCCATCGATCCCCCCGACAACGCCTCCGCCGTCCCCGGCGGCAGCCGCAGCGGCGATCCCGACGGCGCCCCGCCCACCGGCGGCGCCAGCGCCGTGCGCGTCTTCTTCGACGCCGTCCTCCACCCCCACCGCAGCCTGGGGCGCGGCGGGTTCCGGGTGCTGATGGGCGTCGTTATCCTGATGAATCTGATGGTTGCCGGCATCTTCGTCGCCAACGGGGCCTGGCCGGTGGTGCCCTTCTGCGGGCTGGATGTGCTGGCGCTGTGGCTGGCCTTCCGGGTCAGCTACCGCTCGGCCCGCCAGTATGAGCGGGTGCGGCTGACGGAGGAGGCGCTGACGGTCCAGCGCGTCCACTGGAAGGCGCCGGAGCGCCGCTGGTCCTTTCATCCCTATTGGCTGCGGATCAGCCACAACGAGCGGGCCGACCACGATCGTCGCGGCCCGGCCGGTCAGGTCACGCTGAGTTCGCACGGCCAGTCGGTCGGCGTCGGTTCCTTCCTGTCGCCGCAGGAACGCTCCGCCTTCGTCCGCGCGCTGGACGACGCGTTGCGGGCGTGGCGGCGCCCGCCCTGCCCGCCGGCACCGGCGGGGGAGCCGCTCCAGCCAGCCGCGTCAGCGCCGTTCGGCGTCCGGCACCCCGCGTTCCTCCAGCTCCTCATCGACTTCGCGTTCGACGGCGCGTTCGACCTTCTCGTCGATGCGGTGGTCCAGGCAGTCGGCGGTCTTCGCCAGCCGCTCGAAGCTGCTTTTCAACCGCGCCAGTTCGGCTTCCGGCATCTCCTCCAGGTCGATCATGCCGTTGCGGGCGGCCTTGCTGGCGCGGATCAGCTCGTCCAGCTTCAGGTGGATCGCCTGGGTGTCGCGATTCTGGGCGTTCTGGATGATGAACACCATCAGGAAGGTGACGATCGTGGTGCCGGTGTTGATGACCAGCTGCCACGTGTCGGAAAAATGGAACAGCGGACCGGTGAGACCCCAGACCAGCACCACGGCGAAAGCGAGGACGAAGGCACCCGGCCGCCCGGACTGACGTTCGGTCCAGCGGGCGAAACGGGAAAAGACATCGCTGAGCATTCTGTTTCCAACTCCGGTCCAGGATCGGACCGAGTGTAAACGCAGGGCAACGCCGAACGTTTCCGGCGCGTTCGGCGGTGCCCTGCCGCGAAGCGGTTACGACCCCTGGCTCAGCGCCTCGGCCATCGCCCGGTCGTGCTGGTTCTGCCCGACGACCAATTGCATGGACTGGGTCGGCATGCTGATGCCCAGCTCGTCGAACCGCTTCTTCATGCGCCGGTTGAACTCGCGCGTGACACCCCACTGGCGGGTCGGCCGGGTCTTGAACTGGGCCAGGATGTTGACGCCGGTGTCGGACAGCTTGTCGACGCCCAGCACCTCCAGCGGGGTGAGGATGTCGGCGGCGAACTGCGGCTGGGCCTGCACCTCGGCGCCGACCTCCTTCAGCACGGCGATGACGCGGTCGGGATCCTCGCGGTTGGACACCACCACGTTGAACAGGGTGACCGAGAAGTCCTTGCTCATGTTCTTGACGGTGGTCACGGCGCTGAAGGGGATGGAATGCACCGCGCCGGCACCGTCGCGCAGCCGGATGGAGCGGATGGAGATCGCCTCCACCGTGCCGGAATGGCCGCCGCCGACATCGACGACGTCGCCGACCGACACGGTGTCCTCGAACAGGATGAACAGGCCGGTGATGATGTCCTTGACCAGCGTCTGCGACCCGAAACCGATGGCCAGACCGACGACACCGGCACCGGCCAGCAGCGGGGCGATGTTGACACCCAGTTCCGACAGGGTGATCAGCGACACCATCGTCACCAGCAGGATCAGGAAGGCGTTGCGCAGCAGCGGCAGCAGCGTGCGCATGCGGGCGCTGCGTTCGATCTTGGCGCCGTTGCGGTCGGTGGTGGTCAGGAAATGCTCGATCATCGCGCTGACCACCTCCCAGGCGACGACGGCACCGGCGAAGAGCAGGCCGATCGACAGGACGCTGCCGACGATGCGCTGGCCCAGCGAGGACTCGACCATGCCCAGCGTGTCGACGCCCCAGCCGTTCAGCGCCACGCCCAGCGCCACCAGCCAGATGATCAGCTTGCCGACCCGCTGGACCATCGGGAGGTAGTGATAGGCGCGGGTGTGGAGCTGCGGCAGGCTGCCGGCGAGGTCGCGGTTCATGCGCAGGCCGCGGCGCAACGCCCGGTTCAGGCCGGTGACCAGCAGGCGCGCCACCACCACCGCCAGGACGGTTACGGCGGTGCCGCGGGC
>NZ_LGRA01000008.1:427791-507559 GCF_003116095.1 Azospirillum sp. TSO35-2 | reverse complement strand
TTCGTTCAGCGCCCCGCCGTCGGTGGACCGGGTTATAGGCGCCCTCCCCCAAATCAGGCAAGCGCTTTTTTCATTGCCTTTCGCATTTTTATGTTGGTGGAGCGGACGGACAATCCAGGCGCAGGCTCACAACAGGCCGAGCGCGCGCAGTTCGGCCGCCATGTCGGCCGGCAACGCCTCCCCCGCCCCACCCGCGGCGGACAGATCCTGCGGGGCCGCCTCGGTCGTCAGGTAGCGCCAACCCTGGAACGGCCGGTGCGGCGTCGGTACGGTCGGCACCCGGTCGGCGGCGAGATGGAGGGTGCAGAAGCTCTCGCCCTCGGCGTCGGTGCCGGTGTCGATGGCAAGGATGGGCTGGCGCACCAGGACGCTGCCCTTGACCACCCAATAGATCGACCCGCCGGCCAGCAGCTCGTCGCCGCGCTTGGGCAGGCGCCGGGTGTAGACGGGGACGCGGGTCTGGCCGTCGGTGGTGACGGCGCGGCGGTCCTGAAGCTCCGCCAGATGGTCGAGATCGCGGACGCCGACCGCGAGTTTGATGAGATGCAGGGCCATGATCGCCGTGTTGAAGGACTGAACCGCCCCTAACATAGCGCGCCATGCCGGAATGTCCCCCGGCATGGCGGCAACTCACCCAAGCCCCAACCCGGCCCCGACCCCGTTGCCGTTCAGAGCGGATCGTTGCGGTCGGAGTGGCCGGTCGGCCGGGCATGGCCGATGATGGCGCTGAAGCCGAACAGCAGCAGCAGCACGCCCATGACGATCTCGATGCCGCAGACCAGGCGGACCGGGCCGGACACCGGGTGGATGTCGCCATACCCGACGGTGGCGAAGGTCACGATGGAGAAATAGATGCCCTCGGCGAAGGTCAGGTCGCGCCGCACCCCTTCGATGACGAAGTTCGGTTCGGCCATGAAGCGGTCCATGATGGTGTAGATGGCGCCGAACAGGATGATGGAGAGCGAATAGAAGGTCAGGAAGGCGAAGGCCGGCAGCACCAGCCGCGCCGATTGCTGGAAGAAACCTTCGAACAGCAGCCCGGCGTCGAGCAGGAAGATCGCGATGTCGCGGGCGACCAGCGCCACCACCCCGGCGATCGCCGACATCGCCAGCAGGAAGATGGCGCTGACGATCTGCGGGTCCATGTCCTGCCCCGGCACCAGGAAGGTCAGGGCGCCGATGCCCCAGACCGGGGCCATCCACAGGAAGATGCGGTCGAAATGCGCGCCTTCGCGCAGCCGCCGCGACATGACGATGCGCCGGATGTCGTCCGCCCGCCACCACGCCCCGCCCAGGAACGCGCCCAGCGGCAGCACGAAGGCGATGGCCTGGGTCAGTGGCTTGATGTTGTGGAAATTGCTTTCCAGGAAAAAGACGAAGATGCAGGCGTAGACGCCGATGAAGTTGGTCAGCGCCAGGGTGAAGAACTGGCTGCCCGGAAACAGGTAGTGGAAGGCGCCGACCACCAGCCCGACCGAGCCGAGCAGGACGAAGGTCAGGTCTCCCGACACCGAGCGGATCGACAGCGCGATCAGGCCGAGCAGCAGCGCGGTCAGCAGCGCCCCGCCCAGCCAGGAACGGCGCGACGCGCTGCGCCCGCCATGCGGAGTCGCGGCGGGTTGGCCGGGGGGCCGGGGGCGGCGGTCGGGAACGATCTGGTCCATGGGGCGTCAAACCGGAACGGAATCAGGCACCGGCGACGGTGCGCGAACGAAGGTGATAGTCCGGATTTATAGCGGTTTGCCTACCCCGACCGTCAGTGATTTCGGTTCCCGGTCGAACGATTCTCGCTCCCCTCCCGTACCCCCGCCGGCGGCCGGCCTTTCACCACCCCCCGGTGGCGAGCCAGCGGTCGACCATGTCGAGCCGGTCCCAGCCCCAGAAGGGCTCGCCATCGACGATGACGAAGGGGGAGCCGAAGACGCCGCGATCGACCGCCTCCTCGGTTTCGCTGCGCAGCCGGTCCTTGACCGCCGGGTCCTGCAGCGCCGCCGCCACCGCGGCGCGGTCGATGCCGAGGCTGCCCAGCGTCGCCGCCGCGATCTCCGCCACCGTGTCGGCCACGCCGATGTCGCGTCCTTCGCCGAAATGGGCGTGGTAGAGCGCGCGGGCCAGCAGCTTCGCCTGTTCGGGATGCTCGTCGGTCAGCCAGTAGAAGGCGCGCGAGGCGGCGACGCCACTGACCGGCGACGAATCGGGGAAGGTGAAGGGGGCGCCGGTCAACCGGGCGATGCGGCCGGCATCAAGCGTCAGATATTCGCCGCGCAAAGGCTGCTGCAGGTTCGGCTTCATGCCGGTCACCTTGAAGATGGCGCCGAGCAGGATCGGGCGCCAGGTGACGCCGCGGCCGTGCTTCGCCGCCAACTCGTCGATGCGCAGGCTGGCGAAATAGCCGTAGGGCGAGGCGAAGTCGAAATAGAAGTCGATGGGCTCCGGCACGCGCGTTCCCTCCCGGCTGGCACGCCCGATTGGTTCCGGGCGCAAACTGTTCAGCGGAAAGGCTAACCCGCGGATGGCCCGGCGTCCAGGGCGGGCGGCCGGGCCTTCCGGCGAGGCGCCCCCTCGAACGGTGTACGGCTCAGACGGTGCGGACCTTGGCGTCGAAGACGTAGCCGGCGCCGCGCTCGGTCTTGATGATGCGCGGCTCCTTCGGGTTCGCCTCGATCTTGCGGCGCAGGCGCAGGATCAGCACGTCGATGGAGCGGTCGAACACCTCCGCCCCGTCGACGCGGGTGAGGTCGAGCAGCTGGTCGCGGGTCAGCACGCGCTGCGGCCGCTTGACGAAGGCGGCGAGCAGGCCGAACTCCGCCTTGGTCAGCTCCACCTCGCGCCCCTCCTGCCCGCGCAGGCGCTGGGCGGTGAGGTCGAGTTCCCAGTTGGCGAACTGGACCACCGCGCGCAGCTCGTCGGCGCCGCGCGGCGGCCGTCCCTCGCCGGAGACGCGGCGCAGCACCGCCTTGATGCGGGCCAGCAGTTCCCGCGGGTTGAACGGCTTGGTCAGGTAATCGTCGGCACCCAGCTCCAGCCCGACGATCCGGTCGACGTCCTGGTCCTTCGACGACAGGATGATGACGGGGATCTGCGATTCGGTGCGGATCTGGCGGACCAGCCCCAGGCCGTCGCCATCGGGCAGGCGCAGATCGCAGACGACGAGGTCGACGGGCTCCCCATCCAGGGCCTGCTTGGCCGATGCGGTGTCGTGCGCCGTGGTGACCCGGTAGCCTTCGCCCGCCAGATAGGACGCCAACAGCTCCCGAATCGGCTCGTCGTCATCGACCGCAAGAATGTGCATGCCTGTTACCTCCCCCGCTCTTCTTATCCCACGCGCGAGCGGCACGCAATGCGTTACAACCCCGTAACAGCGGCCCCTCCGCCGCCGTCCGCATGAGCCGGCTGAAACGACACCCGGCGGCGGCGACATCAAATCACCCTTTCCTGGACATTAACCGGAAACACGGTGCGGCTTAAATGCCGACCATTGGAGAGGGGCGGACACCGCGCCGGATGCGCGCCGCCGGTTTGCAAAGCCGATTTGACGGACCGTTTTGAAAGGGAGTTCACCGCCATGTCGACCATCGATCGCTGCCTGGAACGCCTGGCCCTGCTCGACCGTGCCGACCGGCTGCTGAACGAGGTGCGGGTCTATGGGCAATACGGCTCGGTCCGCGACACGCTGGCGCAGCATCGCCTGCTGTTGGGCGAGGCGAGGCGCCATCTCGATTCGGCGCGCTCGGTCGGGCGCAACGGCTGACACCGAACACCGCTGCGATCATGACCGGACCCAACGCCCTGGCGCCACCCGCCGCGGCCCATCCCCACGGAACGCCGCACCGCACCAGGACGGCGCGGCGCACGCCCGCCGACGGCAACCGCCGTCCGGTGCAGGAGCGCTGCGCTCACCATCACCCCACCCATCACGCCGCTCCGGGGCACAACGCCGGGGCGGCCGGCATCGTCGTCGCCGCCCCACTGTGGCGCACGATGATGGAACGCTGGCTGACGGCGACGCCCTGATCCGAGCGGCCGGAACCCGCCGGCCCCGCGCGTTTTCCGCCCCCACGGTTCAGTCTCCGCATTCCCGCCCGATTTCGCGGCTATCCCGGCGGTCGGGATTCCAAAACGGAGAGGACCATCATGACCCGTGCCATCCTTCTCGCCTCCACGGCGCTGCTGCTGGCGGCGCCGGCCGCCTGGGCGGCCGATGCGCCGACGGCCCCGGCGGCGAACCGGCTGGCGCTGACACGGGTCCTGCTGTCCACCGGCGGCGTCGGCTATTTCGAGTATGAGGCGACGGTGGCCGGCGACGCCGACCTGACGCTGGAGGTGCGGCGCGACCAGGTCGACGACGTGCTGAAGAGCATCGTGGTCTATGACGACCGCGGTGGCGTCGGCACCATCGGCCTGCCGGGGGCGGAACCGCTCGACACCGCCTTCCGCGAACTGCCCTTTTCGGCCGGCGACCTCGCCTCCCCCGCCGCGCTGCTGAGCGCGATGAGGGGGGCGGAGGTGACGACCGGCGGCGACCGCCAACTGACCGGCCGGCTGGTGTCGGTGACCGAGGAGACGGTGCGGCTGCCGGGCGGCGGCGACGCCACCACCACCCGGCACCGGGTGACGCTGATGACCGCCGAGGGGCTGCGGCAACTGGTGCTGGAGGACGCCGACGCGCTGCGCTTCACCGACCCGGCGGTGCAGGACCAGATCGGCAAGGCGCTGGTGGCCGTCGCCGACAACGCCCGGCGCGAGCGGCGGCGGCTGACGGTGCACAGCAGCGCCCCGAACGGCCAGAGCGCCGGAGAGCGCCGGGTCCGCGTCGGCTATGTCGCGGCGATGCCGCTGTGGAAGGCGACCTACCGGCTCAGCCTGTCGGCGGACGGCTCCGGCGGCCCCGGCGGCGGCAATGGTGGCGGCGATGCCGGCGCACGGACGGGCGCGTTGCAGGGCTGGGCGGTGCTGGAGAACCTCAGCGGCGAGGATTGGCGCGGCGTCGACCTGACGGTGGTGTCGGGCAACCCGGTGACCCTGCGCCAGGCGCTCTACACCCCCTATTTCGTCGAGCGGCCGGAGGTGCCGGTCGAGGTGCTGGGCCGCGTGCTGCCCACCGCCGACGAAGGCACGGTGACGCTGGACAGCGCGCGCCCGGCGTTGCGGGCCGAGTCGTCGCGCGCCGCCGCCATGCCGCCGCCCCCCGCTCCCATGGCGACGGCTCCCGCCCCGATGGCCGAGCCGATGGGCAAGATGGCGCCCGCCCCCTACGCGGCCCCCGCCGCCTCCGGCACGCCGGCGGTCGCCGCGCTGCAGAGCGCCGAGGCCGGGACGGCCGAGGGCGCCCAGGTGCTGTTCCACTACCCGCAGCCGGTCAGCGTTCCCGACGGCGGCACGCTGATGATGCCGATCGCCGCGCGCGCCCTGCCGGTCGAGCGGGTCGCGCTGTACCAGCCCGCCACCCAGCCGCGCCACCCGCTGGCCGCGTTGCGTCTGAAGAACGACAGCGGCACGGCGCTGCCGCCGGGGCTGCTGACCTTCTACGACCGCTCCGGCGGCGCCGGCGCCTATGTCGGCGATGCCCGGATGGCGACCCTGCCGGCGGGGGACAGCCGGATGCTGTCCTTCGCCGTCGACCAGGCGGTCACCATCGACCGGGTGGAGACGCCGAGCCGCACCCTCGCCCGCGCCGCCATCGCCGACGGGGTGCTGACCCTGTCGGTCACCGACCGCCAGAGCACCACCTACACGGTGGCCGGCGCCCCGGACGGCGACCGCAACGTCGTGATCGAGCACCCGCGCCGTGCCGGCTGGGAGCTGGCCGAACCGGCGGCCGGCGGGCCGGAGGGCAAGCGCGACACCCGGCATGACGCTGGGCGCGACGCCACGGCCACCGCCTACCGGCTGCCGCTGTCGGTGCCGGCGGGCAAGACGGTGACGCTGACCGCCACGCTGGAGCGGCCGCGCCAGGAACGGATCACGCTGACCGACCTGAGCGCCGACCAGCTCGCCGTTCAGGCCGCCGCCACCGAGCTGCCGCCGCCGGTGCGCGAGGCGCTGACCGCGCTGGCCGCCTCCCGCGCCGCCGTCGCCGCCAAGGAGCGCCGCATCGCCGAGCTGGAGCGCGAGCGCAACGAGCGGGTCGCCGACCAGGAGCGGCTGCGCGCCAACCTGACCGCCCTGCCTGCCGGCAGCGACCTGCACAAGCGCACCATGGCCAAGATGGCGGACGCGGAAAACCGCCTGGACGCGCTGGCCCGCGACGCCGCCACCGCGCGGGCGGAGGCCGAGGCGGCGCGTCAGGCGCTGCGCGAGCGGATCAAGGCGCTGGCGATCTGACCGGCAGCGCTCCCAACGGCGGTTGGGGAGGAGCGCCGCTCCTCCCCCGTTCTTGACGCCGGCGCCTTACAGCGTCGTCGCGCTGCAATAGGCCCAGTCGTCGCCCTGAAGGCCGAAGAAGGCGGCGACCGGCTTGCCGCCGGAGCGGTCGACGACGACGCGGAACCGGCTGCCGGTGCAGGCGCCGGACGACTGCTTGATCACCGGCACCTTGACGTGCTTGGACTTCAGGCAGCTTTCCGACAGTTTCGGCGGGGCCGCCGGGCCGTCCACCTTCTTGCCGTTCAGCACCATGTAATAGTTGGTCGCCTGACCGCCCTTGACATCGGCCTTCACCTCGATCTTGCCGAAGCGCGACTTGTAGAGGCCGGCGTCCTGCTCGCCGTCGGGGCCGCCGGGGACCAGCGGCCGGAAGGAGATGGCGGCGCAGGAGGGCGGATCCTTCGCCTCCGCCGGGGTGGACAGACCGGCGAGGCCGCCGGCCAGCAGCAGGGCGGCAAAAGCAGAGGCGGCACCAGCGCGTAGGGACAACATGGAGAAACCCTTTCCAGGAATGCTGGGGATCATTTCGGCATCAGGCAGATGGTGGTCTGCTGCATCAGCGCACAGTCCTTTTCGACGCCGCCGTCCAGCATCGACACCTCGACCTGGGTGATGACCAGGGTGCGGCCCGGCTTCACCACGCGGGCGCGGGCGATCATCACGTCACCCTTGGCCGGAGCCAGCAGGTTGATCTTGAACTCGACCGCCAGCACCTCGGCCCCCGCCGGCATCAGCGAGTAGGCGGCGTAGCCCCCGGCGTTGTCGGCGAGGGTCGATACCATGCCGGCGTGGAAGAAGCCGTGCTGCTGCGTCAGGTCGGCGCGGAACGGCAGCCGCATTTCGCAGAAGCCGGGCTCGACCGCCGCCACCTCGATGCCGAGCGTCTTGCAGATCGGCTGCTGTTCGAACGAGGCGAGGCAGCGCGCCTTCCAGTCGGGGTCGCGGGGTTCGAAGGTGGCGGGCACGGGATCGGTCTCCGGCAGGGATGCGTTGCGCCACAGCCTGCGTCAGTCGCGGCTTCCGATCAAGCGGCCGAACGAGGTCCGGCCCGGTGCCCGCTTCTTCGCTCAGCCGCCGATCAGGCCCATCTGCGGGCTGGACGGTTCGGCGAAGGCGCGCATCGGCATGCGGCCGGCCAGATGGGCGCCGCGCCCGGCCGACACCGCATCGCGCATCGCCGCCGCCATCCGCACCGGGTCGCGCGCCTTCGACACCGCGGTGTTCAGCAGCACCGCGGCGCAGCCCAGCTCCATCGCGCGCGCCGCGTCGGACGCGGTGCCGATGCCGGCGTCCAGCACCACAGGCACCGGGCTGCGGGCGCAGATCGTCTCGATGGCGTGCGGGTTGCGGATGCCCATGCCGGACCCGATGAAGGCGCCCAGCGGCATCACCGCCGCGGCGCCCAGGTCGGCCAGCTTGCGGCAGGTGACGGGATCGTCGTTGCAGTAGGGCAGCACGACGAAGCCGTCGTTCACCAGCTCCTCGGTCGCGCGCAGCAGCTCCTCGACGTCGGGGTAGAGCAGGTCGCGGTCGCCGATGACCTCCAGCTTGATCCAGGGCGTGTCCAGCGCCTCGCGCGACAGCCGGGCGGTCAGCACCGCCTCCTTCGCGGTCAGGCAGCCGGCGGTGTTGGGCAGCAGCCCGACCGCACCACCCGGCCGTCCGGCGGTGGCGCGGGCCAGCACGTCGACGAGGCTTTCGGAATAGCCGTCCAGGCTGATGCGGCGGATCGCCACGGTGACCAGCTCGCTGCCGCTGGCCGCCAGCGCGTCGAGCATGACCTGCTGGTTGGGATAGCCGGCGGTGCCCAGGAACAGCCGGGAACCAAGGCTGCGCCCGGCGATGACGAGCGGATCGGTGGGGGAGTTGGTGGTGGGAAGGGTCATGGGGATCGGGCTCCGGCGGTGAAACAGGCCCTCCCCCGGGTGCCAAGGGATCCACGCATCTCGGGATCGAGGAACGCACTGGATGTGAGGGACTTTCCCGGCCGTCATTCCCGCGAAGGCGGGAATCCAGGCTTTTCCGGAAGAGAACCCGTTGGGAACACTGGATCCCCGCCTTCGCGGGGATGACGGACAGTCCTTGTTCCCTTGGCGCGCCAATGCCTGGAGATGCGTGAACGCTGTAGCCCACGGGGGAGAGGGGTCGAGCTCGTGGTGATCGGGAGATCAGCCGCCCTGGATCGGGCGGACGATTTCCAGGCTGTCGCCGGGCTGCAGCGCGGTGTCGGCCCAGCGGCGGCGGGGCAGGACGGCGCCGTTCAGGGCGACGGCGACGCCGCGGGCGCCGTCGTCTACGCCGTGGGCCGCCAGCAGGGCGGCGACGGTGTCCACCACCAGCGGTTCGTCACGGCCGTTGACGCGGAGGACGGCGCTCATGCGGCGGCTCCCATCCTGGTGAAGCGATCGGCGACGAACGGGCGCAACAGCGGGTCGGTCTCCCCGGTCAGCACCAGCCGGGCGATGCCGTCGGCGGTCACCGGGGTCAGCAGGATGCCGTTGCGGTGGTGGCCGGTGGCGTGGATCAGGCCCGGAACCGCCGTTTCGCCCAGGATCGGCGCGTCGTCGCGGCTGCCGGGACGGAAGCCGGCCCAGGACTCCTCGATCGGCAGTTCGGCGATGCCCGGCAGGGCGCGCCACGCCCCCTCCAGCAACGCGAACTGGCCGCCGGCGGTCAGGCGGTCGTCGAAGCCGCGCTCCTCCGTCGTGGCGCCGATCAGCAGGCGGCCGTCGAGCCGCGGGATCAGGTAGGTGCCGGGCGTCCACACCACATGGCGCAGCAGCGGCAGCCGGGCGTCCATGCGCAGGCAGACCATCTGCCCCTTCACCGGCCGCACCGGCGGCCGGGCGGTCGCCGGCAGGCCGGGCACCCCGGCGGACCAGGCGCCGGCGGCCAGCACCACCCGGTCGGCCCGGTGCAGCGCCTCCCCCAGCCGGACCCCGGCGGCGCGGTCCCGCTCCAACGCCAGCGCCACATCGCCGCAATGTTCGTGCAGGCGGGCGCCCGCGGCCGCGGCGGCGCGGCGCAGGGCGGTGGCGACCTTGCGGTTGTCGACCTGATGGTCGCCGGCGCAGAACAGCGCCCCGGCGACGCCGGGCTGGAGATAGGGTTCGCGCCGCCGCACCTCGGCCCCGCCCAGCCACTCGACCGGCAGGCCGAGGTCGCGCTGGAACCCGTGCAGGAAGCGGACCTTGGCGGCGTCGTCGGCGTTGAGCGCGATGACCATGGTGCCTTCGCCGCGCAGATCGACGGGCAGGCCGCTCGCCGCCTCCAGATCGCGGGCGAAGTCCGGCCACAGCGCCTGCGAGGCGCGGGTCAGCGGCAGCAACCCCTCCTCCCCCGGTTCGGTCTCGACGCAGGCGGCCAGCATGCCGCCGGCGGCGTGGGTGGCGCCGCGCCCGGCCTCGCCGCGGTCGAAGACGTCGACGCGGCAGCCGGCGGCGGCCAGCCGCCAGGCGATGGCAAGGCCGATGCAGCCGGCGCCGATGACGGCCACGGACGGGCGGCAAGCGGACGGACGGAGTCCCGGTTCGGAAACGGAAAACGGACGTGGTTCGGACGCATGGATCATGCGGCGGCTCCCTTCGCTGGCATTACCCAGACAGGTTCGATGGGTGTGTTCTCAGCCGCGCGACCACCGCGCGGCACCCCAGGCCTATGCCTCGCCTTATGCCGATGTTTTGCTGGCCTTACAAGCGGAATCTGCCGGGGGTCGCAACCTCTGGTCAGTCAAGTGCGACCGCTTGCCACACCCGCATTGGGGGCACCCCGGATGCCGATCGTTACGGAATAGGCGTACGAATAGCAGCAAAGTGTCCGTCGCGATGCCGACAATGATCGAGGAACGGCATCCAAAGTTGCGTGATCAACGATAAACGACAGAGGATGCGCCGGCATGTTGAACCTTTTCCGCTCAACCCCGGACCACGGATCCGATCGCTCCCACAGCCTGCCCGCGGTGGCGGCATCCCCGGCGGCGCCCTCCCCGGCCGCCGGACGGGACGGGCCGCCGATCCGCACCCTGTGCCTGCCGGCCGCGCGGATCGACGCCGCGGCGCTGGAAGGCCTGTCCTTCGCCGACAGCGGCGGAGGCGGCGCGCCGGCCCTGGTCGTCGGCTTCGTCTCGCCGCATGTCGATTTCGCCGCCACCGCCCGCGCCGTCCGCGCAGCGCTGCCGGCGGCGACCCCGGTGGTGCTGGTGTCGACCGCCGGCGAGCTGTGCGCCGCCGAAGGGCAGCCGCTCTACCGCAGCGCCGGCAACCGCTGGGACAGCGTGGTGCTGCAGGCCTTCAGCCCGCGCCTGGTCGCCGCGGTCAGCGTCCACGCCGTTCCGCTCCATTGCGAGGATGTCCGCGCCGGCCGGCCGTCGCCCGACACGGCCGGCCGGGTCGAGTCGATCCGCCGCGAGCTGGACCGCATCCAGCCGCCGTTCGGCATCGACAGCCGCGACACGGTGGCGCTGACCTTCGTCGACGGGCTGTCGGCCAGCGAAAGCTCGCTGATGGAGGCGGTGTACCGCTCCGGCCGTTTCCCCTGCCTGTTCATCGGCGGCTCGGCCGGCGGCACGCTCGACTTCCAGCACACCCGGATGTTCGACGGCCAGCGCGTGGTGGAGAACACCGCGCTGACCATCTTCCTGAAGGTGGCGCCGGGCATGCGCTACGGCGTGTTCAAGTCGCAGAACTTCCGCCCGACGCCGACGCGCTTCGCCGTGGTGGACGCCGACCCGATGCGCCGCATCGTGCGCAGCGTGATCGACCCCGACAGCTTCGAGGTGATCGGCTTCATCGACGCGCTGGCCGCCGCCCTGCGCTGCAAGCCGCAGGAGGTGCCGGCCCGGCTGGCCAAGCACACCTTCGCGATCGAGATGGACGGCGAGCTGTTCGTGCGGTCGATCGCCGGCTTCGACTTCGACAAGGGCGAGGTCACCTTCTACTGCGACGTCAACGCCGGCGACGAGCTGCGGCTGGTCGAGGCCACCGACTTCGTCCGCCAGACCGAGGAGGACCTGACCGCCTATCTGCGCGGCAAGCCGCGGCCGGCCGGCGCCATCCTGAACGACTGCATCCTGCGCCGGCTGAACAACGGCGACGCGCTGTCCCGCGTCCGCGCCTTCGACGGCATCGCCGCCGCCGGCTTCTCGACCTTCGGCGAGCTGCTGGGCATCAACATCAACCAGACCCTGTCGGCGCTGATGTTCTTCGAGGTGCCGGAAGGCGCCGCCTTCGCCGACGACCTCGTCGACCGCTTCCCGGTGCATTACGCGAAGTTCCAGAGCTATTTCATCGCCACCCGCTACAACCGGCTGCAACTGCTCAGCCGCATCCGCAACCGCATCATCGAGAGGATGCACAGCTATCTCGACGCTCTGGTCAGCCTGAACAGCGGCGTCCAGGAAACCGCCGGCTACGCCGCGCGCATCGGCGGGTCGATGGCCGAGATCCAGACCACGCTGAACCGCCACGCCGGCCTGTTCGACGGTCACGCCCAGCGGAAGGAGGAGATGGAGCGGGAGTTCGGCCAGCTCTCCACCGTGGTGACCAGCATCGAGAAGGTGCTGTCGGTGATCGACGGCATCGCCAGCCAGACCAACCTGCTGGCGCTGAACGCCACCATCGAGGCGGCACGGGCGGGCGAGGCCGGCCGCGGCTTCGCCGTGGTCGCCGCCGAGGTCCGCAAGCTCGCCAACGACACCAAGCAGACGCTGGCCGACACGCGGCGGGCGATCGACCAGGTGGTGACGTCGGTCCGCACGGTCGGCGGCAAGCTGGACGACACCAGCGTCCGGATGGACGAGGCCGCCCAGGCGGCGCTGCAACTGCAGGCCGACATCCGGTCGGTGATCGCGGAGGTCGACGGGGCGCAGCAGGCGATCGAAGGCCGCCTGACCGACCTCAACGACCACGCCCGGCGGATGGAGGACATCAACCGCTACATCGGCTGCCTGAAACAGCTCGACCGCGCCGGCTGACCGGCGGGCAGCCCCCGTTGCGGCAAGACCGATTACAGCAGGAACAGCGACGCCAGCCCGAGGAAGGCCAGGAAGCCGACGACGTCGGTGACCGTGGTCAGGAACACCGCGCTGGCGACCGCCGGGTCGACGCCGATCCTCTCCAGCCCCAGCGGGATCAACGCCCCGCTGAGGCCGGCGACGATCAGGTTGATGATCATCGCCAGCCCGATGACGACGCCGATCATCGGCCCGTACCAGATCAGCGCGATCAGCCCGACCATGACGGCGAAGATGCCGCCGTTGATCATCCCGACCAGCAGCTCCTTGCCGACCACGCGCAGGGCGTTGGCCGACGACAGTTCGTGCGTCGCCAGCGCGCGGACGACGACGGTCAGCGTCTGGGTGCCGGCGTTGCCGCCCATCGACGCGACGATCGGCATCAACACCGCCAGCGCCACGATCTGCTCGATGGTGCCCTCGAACAGCGAGATGACGCCCGAGGCGATGAAGGCGGTGGCGAGGTTGACGGTCAGCCAGCCGACGCGGCCGCGGGCGATGTCGGCGATGCCGCTGAAGACGCCGGTGTCGCCGGAGCCGCTGAGCTTGCGCAGGTCGTCCTCGGCCTCCTCGTCGATGATGCGGACGACGTCGTCGACGGTGATGACGCCGATCAGCCGGCCGGCGGCGTCGACGACCGGGGCCGAGACCAGGGCGTATTGCCGGAACAGGTTGGCGACCTCCTCGCGGTCCATGGTGGCCGGGATGGCGTCGACCTCGTCGGTCACCAGGTCGGCGATGCGCACGGCGCGGCGCTGGCGCAGCAGGCGCGACAGCGGCACCGCACCGACCACCCGGTGCATCGGGTCGACGATGAAGATGTCGTAGAAATCCTCCGGCAGCTCGTCCGTCGCCGCGCGGACATAGTCGATGGTCTTGCCGACCGTCCAGAATTCCGGCACCGCGACGAGGTCGCGCTGCATCATGCGGCCGGCGCTGTCCTCGTCGTAGGTCAGGTTCTCCTGGACCAGCGCCCGTTCTTCGGCGGGCAGGTTGGCCAGGATCTGGGCGCGCGTCTCCGCATCCAGATCCTCGATCAGGTCGACGGCGTCGTCGGTGTCGAGGTCGGCGACGGCGGCGGCCAGTTCCTGCGGCTCGAACCGCTCGATCAGCGCTTCGCGCAGGTCGGGGTTCAGGTAGGACAGCACCTCGCCGTCCAGCGCCGCCGGCAGCAGGTCGATCAGGTCGGCGCGTTCGTTCGGATCGGCCTGCTCGATCAGGTCGGCGATGTCGGCGGCGTGCAGCCCCGCCAGCCGCGCCAGCACGGCGTCGCGTTCGCGGGCGCGCAGCAGGGCGACGATCTCTTCCACGAACTCGGGCTCGACGCCGTAGGGACGTTCGTCCTCCGCCGCCTCGGGCCCGCCATGGAGGGGGCCTTTCGAAGACGGATCGGGCGGGAGCGCGCCGTCGGGCCGCAGGTCCGGCGTGTTGGGATCGGTGTGCATGGCGGCACCCTCCCTTCGACGATGGCAACGCCGAGGCGGCGGCACGGGTCCGCGGAATCGGACGGTCGGCCGGCGGCACCGGAGTTGGCGGGGTTGACGGGTTGTGGACGCGTCCCGCCGGACCGCCGGTCCGAACCGGCGGCGACGGGGGGGCGCCCCCGACATAGAGGGGCCGCTCCCGTTTGTCCAGTCCGGACCGCCGGCCCCGGTCATTCCTTGGTATGGTCGCCCTTGGTATGGCCGCGGAATCCGATTCTTGCGCTGCGCCGACGCTTCATGGTCCCATGGGCGCGCGTCGGCAACCGGGGACAAAGGACCGAAAGCGGCGATGGACTATGCCTTCACCACCGTCGGCGACTGCGACGGCATCCTGCTGTCCGGCCGCTGCACCTACGAAGACGGCGCAAGGTTCCACGAGATGCTGGGCAACTGGGACTTCGGCCACCGGCCGGTGGTGCCGCTGGATCTGCGCTTCGTGACCTTCATCGATTCGGCGGCCATCGGGATGCTGTTCATCCTGGCCAACCGCAGCCGCGAATCAGGCGGGCGCGTCATCGCCACCGGCGCCGCCCCGCACATCGTCAAGGCCCTGCGCCGCGCCGCGCTCGACACCTACATCGAGTTCCGCTGAGCGACCGGGGTCGCCGGTGGCCTCCCCGGAAGCGAAAGCTGGAATCAAAAAGGGCAGGACGGCGCCCGATGCGCGCCGCCCTGCCCGTATGTCGACGCCCGGTGTCCCGGTTCAGGTCGGGTTGGGGACCGCGCCGGACGTGTCGATGCCGAGCTTGGCACGCGCGATGGAGTTCAGCGCGTCGGTGTCGGCGAACTGGTAGCCCTTCTCGATCAGCTTCGACGTGTAATGCTTGTTGTAGAGAAACGCGGCGATCAGCCCGGACAGGTTGCCGGTGAAGATGGACAGGACCATCAGCAGAAGCCCCATGCCCCAATCACCGCGGAACAGAGCCGGGAAACCGCCAAAGAACAACGTGGTCCAGCTGAAGCCGACCAGACCCTTCTTGGTAAGACCAGTTTGCGGGTGCTTCATCATCACCACAGTCGCCATGATGTCCTCTTGCCATTGATGCCGCCAAATGGCCCAGCACAGCGCCGACCATATTTGTCGGCGCCATGGTATTACGGCTTTTGGGGCACCTCAAGAGAAGGATGGTTTGCACCGATGTCAAACTGTTCACTTTCCCAGGGCGCCAATGACAAACCTTTCACGTTCTCACGGCACAATGGCTCTGGTTTGCTTTATTATTATCAGTTCTGATATTTTATCTTGCGGCGAGCCGACTCCATACAAGACGTTCGGCAAACATTTACAGCCGCCACCATCACGCCGGCCAAGGACCTGTGGAGGAGATCGGGGGAAGCCGAACGGCAGACACGAAAAAGCCCGCTCGGTCAGAGACCTGCGGGCCTTTCGTAAGTTCCCATCTGCATGGGAGTGGTGCGGTCGAGAAGACTCGAACTTCCACGGGTTGCCCCACAGCGACCTCAACGCTGCGCGTCTACCAATTCCGCCACGACCGCACGAGGCTGGTAGCCCCGACCGGCACTTGCGCGCCTCATCGGGTGGAGCGGGTAGATATCAGCTTCCCGGCGGGCGATCAAGCGCTACAATCATCGTTCGCGAAGAAAATCGACAAACGGCCATCCGACCGGCCGATCACCCTCCCACCGAGCCCTCCACGACACCCGACCGAGACCCGACCGAATGACCTCCGTGACCAGCCAGCCCGCCAGTCCGCCCCCGACCGACACCCCCGTCGCCGGCCGCCCGATCGAGTGGCGCATCTCCGACGAGCCGGTGCCCTACCCCGAGGCCATCGCCGCGATGGAGGCCCGCGTCGAGGCGATCCGCGCCGGCACCGCGCCCGAGCTGGTCTGGCTGCTGGAGCATCCGCCGCTCTACACCGCCGGCACCAGCGCACGCGACGAGGACCTGCTGGAGGCCGACCGCTTCCCGGTGTACCGCAGCGGCCGCGGCGGCCAGTACACCTACCATGGGCCGGGCCAGCGCGTGGCCTATGTGATGCTGGACCTGAAGGCGCGCGGCGCCGACATCCGCGCCTTCGTCCGCGACCTGGAGGAATGGATCATCCGGACGCTCGCCGCCTTCAACATCAAGGGCGAGCGGCGGGAGGGCCGCGTCGGCATCTGGGTCGACAAGCAGCCCTACGGCGGCCTGCGCGGCCAGGAGGACAAGATCGCCGCCATCGGCGTGCGCGTGCGGCGCTGGGTCAGCTTCCACGGCATCGCGCTGAACGTGGAGCCCGACCTGTCGCACTTCGGCGGCATCGTCCCCTGCGGCATCGCCGAGCATGGCGTGACCTCCATCGTGGCGCTCGGCCAGCTGGTGACGATGGAGGACGTCGACTCCGCGCTGATCGCCGCTTGGCCGGAGGTGTTCGGCGGGCCGATGCGCGGGGAGGAAGGAACGGGGGACGGCGACGGCGCCTAGTATTTCTTGAAGCCGCTGCCGGTCGGGGTGGTCGCCTGACCGGCGGCGGGGTTCACGCGGGGGTCCTGGTTGTCCATCGACTGCACGGTGCAACCGGTCGAATCGCCGTTGTGGAACAGGTAGATCTTCTTGCGGTCGGCCTTCTTGCCGGGATCGCGCAGGTTCAGCCCGTGCCCGAAGGCGACCCCCATCACCTCGCCCTTGAAATAGGCGCGGAATCGCAGCGGCGATATCTCGTTGAAGCGCAGCGCGGCGCAGTCCTTGCTCAGCTCCTTCTCGAACTTGCCGGCCTTGCGCCAGTCCTCCTTGGAGCGGATCGTCATCCATTGCGGCGGCAGCGCGTACTGCACGATGGGCGGCGCGATGGGAAGGTTCCCATCCGGCGGCGGTGGCGCCATGTGGTCCGACTGCGTGCGGTCCAGCGCGCTGGCCGCCAGCGCCGGGGCGGCGGCGAGCAGGACCAGCAGCGCGACGGCACCGCAGCGGAAAGACACGGTCGCGGCGCGGCGCGGCTCAAATTCGGACATCGAATCCTGGCTCCCTGATCGGCGCGCCGACCGCCTTGTCGCTGGCGGCGTTGGCCGGCGCCGCGGCGGACGGCGGCAGCGCGGCCTTGAGGTCGAGCGACAGCGCCAGCGGTTCGCCGTCCACCACCGCCCCGTCAGGCGACAGGATGGCCTGCCCCTCCAGCCAGCCCTGCAATTGCGGCGGCGGTGCGGTCATGGCGCGGCTCAGCGCCGTCGTCAGGTGGTCGAGCGCGTCGGCGTCGATTTCGTCGGCGCGGATGGTCAGTCCCGGCTCCGGCGACGGGCGACGGGCGGACCGCAGCGCGCCGAGCATGGCGGCGAGGCCCAGGGCCGGAGCTTCGCCGGGTGGGTGTTCCATCGACAGGGTAGCGCGGTCGAAATGGACCTGCGGCGGCACGCCCGGCGCAAGTGACAGGTCAACGCCCTGCACCGCCACCACGGCGCCCGTCAGCGCGCCGTCCAGCATCGCGGCGGCGGTCCGCCGGTCCTCCGTGCCGAAGCGGCCTGCGAAGGCCCGCAAGACCGCGTCGGTCGCGCCGTCGTCCGCCCCGAACGCCGTCAGCAGCCGGCCGAGGTCACGCGCCATCACCGGCATCGCGGCGTCGAGGCGCCCGTCCAGGCCCGGCGGCGGCGCTCCGGCCAAAGGATCGCCAACCGCCTCCACCGCCCCGTCACGTTGGCCGACGTCGAGCAGCACGGCCGGCTCCGCCCCGGTGCGCGACGGCGCGGCGGGGCGGCGGGGATCGGGCGGCGGCGGCTTGCGGACAGCCTTGCCCTTCGCCTCCGCCGCCTTGGCGAAGACGCCGGCCAGCATGGCTTTCATGCCCGCGACGTCGCTCATGCCGCTGCCATCCCCAATCCGCGTCCGCCCCATCCTGACGCCGTCATGGTTAGCGGAGTGCTAATGGAGCGGCTTACAGCGTCGGCCGCTGCTCGAACCCGGTCGCGCCGACATCCTGGGCGGGTTCGGTCACCACGTCGCGCACCACGGCGGCGCCGGGGCCGCGGCGACAGGCCGCCAGCATGCGGTCAACGGCGTCGGCGGGGCCGGCGAACAGCGCCTCCACCGTGCCGTCGGACCGGTTGCGCACCCAGCCGCTGAGGCCGAGCCCGGTCGCGGTCTCCACCGTCCAGCCGCGGTACCACACCCCCTGCACCCGGCCGATGATGCGGGCGCGGACGGCCTTGCGGTCGGGGGCGGAGCCGGATGGCGGACCGGCGGTCACGCCGGACCTCCGGCGCTGCGCTTGCGGCCCTCCTCGTCGAGCAGGGCCTTGCGCGACAGTTTGCCGATCATCGTCTTGGGCAGTTCCCGCCGGAACTCCACGACCTTGGGCATCTCGATCGGCGACAGCTTGTCCTTCAGGAAGGCGACCAGCTCGTCGGCGGTCAGGTTGCGGCCCTCGTCCAGCCGGACATAGGCCTTCACCGTCTGGCCGCGATACTCGTCGGGGATGCCGGCCACCACGCATTCGGCGACGGCGGGATGGAGGTAGATCGCCTCCTCGACGTTGCGCGGGTAGACGTTGAAGCCGCTGCACAGGATCATGTCCTTGATGCGGTCGACGATGGTGGTGTAGCCGTCGGCGTCCATGATGCCGACGTCGCCGGTGTGCAGGCGGCCGTCGACCAGCGTCTGGGCCGTTTCGGCCGGCCGGCGCCAATAGCCCGCCATCACCTGCGGGCCGCGGATGCAGACCTCGCCCTTCTCGCCGGGGGGCAGGACGCGGCGCGGCTCGTCCAGGCTGACGATCTCCACCACCGTGCCGGGCAGCGGCAGGCCGATGGAGCCCTTCTTGGTCGGGTGCAGCACCGCCGGGTTCACCGTGGCGACCGGCGAGCATTCCGACAGGCCGTAGCCCTCGACCAGCGTGCAGCCGGTCGTGCGCTCGAACGCCTCCTTCACCTCCAGCGGCAGCGGCGCCCCGCCGGACATGCAGAAGCGGATGCTGGACAGGTCGTAGTCCTTCAGCGACCGGTGGTGGTTGATCGCGGTGTAGATGGTCGGCACGGCGGGGAACAGGGTGATCCGCTCCTTCGCCAGGGTCCGCATCACCTGTTCCAGCTCGAAGCGCGGCAGCAGCACGATCTCCGCCCCCATGCGCAGGCCGAAATTCATCACCGCGGTCATGGCGAAGACGTGGAACAGCGGCAGCACGCCCAGCAGCTTCTCCTGCCCGTCCTCTCCGCTTTCGGTGGGGCGCCGCTCCTTCGCCTCGTACCAGGCGGCGCACTGCATGGTGTTGGCGTAGAGGTTGGCGTGGGTCAGCATGGCGCCCTTGGGCACGCCGGTGGTGCCGCCGGTGTATTGCAGCACCGCCACGTCGGCGCGCGGGTCGATCGACACCGGCGCCGGCCGGCCGTCGTTGGCGAGCAGGTCGGCGAAGAACAGGTGGCGGTCGTCGCGCGGGATCGCCGCGACCTCCGCCCGCTTGGCGATGGGGAACAGCCAGTTCTTCGGAAAGGGCAGGATGTCGGCCATCCGGCCGATCAGCAGGCGCTTCAGCCGGGTCTCGGCCAGCATGCGCGCCATCTTGTCGTAGAGGATCTTCAGGTCCAGCGTGACCATCAGGTCGATGTCGCTGTCGCCGATCTGGTGGATCAGCTCGCGCTCGGCGTAGAGCGGGTTGAAGTTCACCACCGTGCCGCCGGCCTTCAGGATGCCGTAGAAGGCGATGACGTAATAGGGGGTGTTGGGCAGGAACAGCCCGACCCGCGTGCCCTTCCCCACCCCGATCGCCTGGAAGCCGCAGGCCGCCTGATCGACCAGCCGGCCAAGCTCGCGGTAGCTGGTGCGCTTGCCCAGGAAGTTCAGGCAGGGCTTGTCGCCGTGGCGCTCCACCGCGTCGTCCAGCAGGACGGTCAGCGGCAGGGCCGGGATCGGCATCGCCCAATCCACGGTGGGCGGGTACGACGCCAGCCACGGGTAATCGGGCATTGTGCGGGCCGCTTCTCCCATACGCCTCGTCCTCCCCAACCGGTTCTTGCCGGGACGCCGTTCCGGCCGGTCCCTTGCGGCAATCCTACCGCCCGGGCAGCCGGATTGTCCCCCTTATGATGGAAGATGGGCACGCCCGGATGGTGGACAAGCGGTGGGGCAAGCGGCGGAGGGTGGGCGGTGGGAGGCGCCGCCGCCGCGCCTCAGCGGCCGCCGCGCAGGCGATGGATCGCCTCGACCGCCATCCATTCGGCCAGCGCCCCGTCCTCGCCGTCGAGCAGGACGGCGACCGACACCGGGTTGGGGCCGGGCGCGTGGTAGGCGACCGGCGTCACCCCCGGCCCGCCGCCGGTGTGTCCCCAATAGGGCCCGGCCGCCGGGTCCAGCTCCACCATCGTCCCCAGCCCATAGGACGGTTCGACCCACGGGCGCCCGCCCATCGGGCCGCCGACCGGCAGGCCGTCGTGCATCCGGCGCAGCAGCGCGCCCGGCAGGTAATCCTCGGTCAGCCCGTGCAGCAGCCGGGCGGCGTCCGCCGCGGCCATCGCCACCACGCCGTGCGACACCCAGCCGGGGTGGTAGCGCTCGGCCACCGGCGCGTCGCCGAAGGTCGGGCTCGGCCCGAAGAACAGCCCGCCAAGGTCGGCGCGGGTCCGCGGCATCGTCGCCGACGCCAGCCCCAGCGGCCCGAACACCTCGCGCGTCATCACGTCGGCCAGCGGGGCGTTGCCGGCGCGCTCCAGCAGCCGGCCGACCAGCAGGTAGCCGATGTTGGAATAGGCGAAGGCGCCGACCGGCGGCCCCGCCACCCCGCAGCGCTCCAGATACTCGTCGCCGCTCCACGGCTCGTCCCCGGCGGCGACGGCGGTGCGGTAATCGGCCCGGCCGCCGTAATCGGGCAGGCCGGCGCGGTGGGCCAGGATGTGCGCGACGCTGACCGGCTCCGCCCGCCCGGCCAGTTCGGGCAACCAGCGCTCCGCCGCCCCGTCGAGATCGACGACGCCACGGGCGGCAAAGCGCAGCACCGCGGCGGCCAGCATGGTCTTGGTCAGGCTGTAGATCAGGCCGCGGCGGTCGACCGCCGGCAACGCCACCTCCGCCGCCCGGTCGGCCCGGCGCAGGGCGAAGGAGCGTATGCGCGCCGGCTCCCCATCGCTCCGCCCGCCCAGGGCGACGGCGACCAGCGCCGACCGCGCCGGCGCCGGGCTGGCGGTGTCCTCGTTCAGCAGGCTCGCCAGGGCGGTGGCCAGCATCTCCATCCCCGCCCGATCCTGTCCGGCACCCGTGTTCGTCGCATCGCTCATCGCGCCCTCGCCCCCGGCCACAGCGTTGCGGCCGCCCTTCCCATGTGTCTCGGACGATAAGAAAGGGTGATGCCGGCTCGCGGCGAGTCGGGTCCGCTCCCATTGCGACCAACCGCAAGGGGGGCGTTAACCATGCCTCGACGGGCGCGTTGCGGCAACCGATGCTGTTGCCATCGCCAATCGTGAGGTATCCTTACGGTGTTGCCCCCCATGGAAGGCAGCAACATGCCCGTGATGGACGCCGACCAACGCCGCAAGCTTGAAGACTCTCTGCTTCGCAAGGCGGAGGAGGCGGTGCGGCGCCTGCGCCACGAGGCGGAGAGCGGCGATCCCACCCGCGTCGATTCGCTGGCCGAGGGGATGGCCGGGCTGCTGAAGACCCGCGAGTTTCCCAGCGTGCGCGCCGCCGAGTTCCGTGAGATCACCCGCGCCATCCAGCGCGGCGCCTACCAGCGCAGCGTCGATTCGCTGCTGGTCCAGGCCGAACGCTGCGGCCACCACGGCGACGAGAAGGGCCGCAACGCGCTGCTGACCCAGGCCAAGGACCATTTCGCCAAGGCCCTGCGCTTCGGCGCCGACGACGAGTTCCGCCACGGCGTCGAGCGGCGGGTGCAGGCGGCGCTGATGACCAGCAAGGACGGCGTCGACGACCGCACCAAGGAAGCGTCCCGCCGCAAGCTGGAGCAGCACGACGTCGGCGCCAAGCCGCCCAACGGCATCGAACGGCGGCGTTCGATCCGCTACATGGACCCGGTGCTGCAGGTGGACGCCGAGGGGCGGCGCTGCACCACCATCAACTGGTCGACCCGCGGCCTGCTGGTCGACCTGCCGCCGGAGGAGTTCTCGCACGCCATGGGCGGCAAGCTGCGGCTGGAGCTGCACTGCCCGGAGGTGCCGGGCGTCGGCGGCCGGCAGATCGCCCACGTCGTCCGCGTCGATCCCGACCGCCACGGCGTGGCGCTGTCCTTCCCCGACATCAGCACGGTGATCCTGGACCTGATGCACGCCATGAAGGACGCCGGCATCAAGCCGGAACCGGAACGCTGACGCCCCGGCGGACCTCCGGTCCGCCGAAAGCGGGACAGGGTTGCCCGCCTCAGCCCACGCCGATCCCGCTGGGTGCGGTGACGGCGTGTTCCTTCAGGATCGCTTCGGAGATCGCCGACACCTCGATCAGCTGCACCTCGTAGCCCCACAGGTTGGCGATGTGGCGCAGCACCGCCTTGGCGTCGCTTTCGTCCAGCAGCACGCCGTTGGTGACGCGGTGCTGCAGGATCAGCTTGCGGTCGCCGGCCAGATCGACGTCGACGATCTGGATGTCCGGCTCCAGGTAGCCCAGGTCGTACTGGCGGGCCAGCTTCTTGCGGATGTCGCGGTAGCCGCGCTCGTTGTGGATGTGATCGACCAGCAGATAGGGGTCTTCCGCGTCGTCGCGCACGCTGAACAGCTTCAGCTTCCGCATCAGGTGCGGGCTGAGATACTGCAGGATGAAGCTCTCGTCGCGGAAGTTGGCCCAGGCCTCGCGCACCGCCGCCATGCCGTCGCCGCGGCCGGCGAGGTCGGGGAACCACTGGCGGTCCTCGTCGGTCGGCTTTTCGGCGATGCGGGCGATGTCCTGCATCATCGCGAAGCCGATCGCATAGGGGTTCAGGCCGGAGAAACGCTTGTCGTCGAACTCCGGCTGGAACACCACCGAGGTGTGGGAGTGCAGGAACTCCAGGAAGGCGCCTTCGCTGATCTGGCCGGTCTCGTGCAGGCGACTCATGATCTGGTAATGGGTGTAGGTGGCGCAGCCCTCGTTCATCACCTTGGTTTGCTTCTGCGGGTAGAAATACTGGGAGATGTGGCGGACGATGCGCAGCAGCTCACGCTGCCAATGCTCCAGCCGCGGCGCCTTCTTCTCCAGGAAATAGAGGATGTTCTCTTCCGGCAGGCCGAGCAGCTTCTTGCGCTCCGACACCGACTTGGCGGGCCGCTGGCCGGCGGCCGGCTTCGGCACGGTGCGCCACAAATCGTTGAAGGTCTGGTCCTGGTATTCCTGCCGCTCGCGCTCGCGCCGCTGCTCGGTTCGCAGGTCGGAGCGCTTCTTGGGGTATTTGTGGACGCCCTGGCTCATCAGCGCGTGGGCGGCGTCGAGCACCCGCTCCACCGCGGCGTAGCCGTAGCGCTCCTCGCAATGGGCGATGTAGGTCTTGGCGAACTCCAGATAGTCCAGGATGCCCTGGGCGTCGGTCCATTGCTGGAACAGCTGGTTGTTCTTGAAGAAATGGTTGTGGCCGAAGGCGGCGTGGGCGATCACCAGCGTCTGCATCGTCATGGTGTTCTCTTCCATGATGTAGCTGATGCAGGGACTGGAGTTGATGACGATCTCGTAGGCCAGGCCGCGGTAGCCCTTGCGGTACATCATCTCGTCGCGGGCGAAATGCTTGCCGAAGGACCAGTGCTTGTACATCAGCGGCATGCCGATCGACGAATAGGCGTCGAGCATCTGCTCGGCCGTGATGACCTCGATCTGGTTGGGATAGACGTCGAGGCCCATCTCCTTCAGCGCGATGTGCTCGACGGCGTCGTAGACGCGCTTGATCTTGTCGTAATCCCACTCGACGCCGTCATACAGCAGCGCGTCGGGTCTGGTGATCACAGCGGTCATTCTCGATCTCCCCCTACCGCCCCGCTGGGGCGGTGTTTATTCCCTTGCCCCTCACGCCCCCGCCTTCTCGCGGGCGAAGAGTTCGCGGAAGACCGGGAAGATCTCCCGGCGCGAGCGGACGCGGCGCATCGCCAGCGGGCGTTCCGGGCTCTGCACCTGCTTGTAGGTGCGCCACAGCTCGGTCTCGCGCCCCAGCGCCGACAGGCCCATGTTGTGTTCCGCCGCCACCTCGATGTAGGCGAAATACTGGCACATCGGCAGGATGACGTCGCGCAGCAGGGTCGCCGACTTGGCGTTGTCCGACGACATGTTGTCGCCGTCCGACGCCTGGGCGGCGTAGATGTTCCATTCGTTGTCCGGGTAGCGCTCCTGCACCACCTTCTGCATCTCCTCCAGCGCGGTGGACACCACGGTGCCGCCGGTCTCGGTGGAGTAGAAGAAGGTTTCCTCGTCGACCTCCTTGGCCTCGTGGGTGTGGCGGATGAAGACGATGTCGACCGCGCGGTACCGCCGCCGCAGGAACAGGTACAGCAGCATGAAGAAGCGCTTGGCCAGATCCTTCATGTGCTCGGTCATCGAGCCGGACACGTCCATCAGGCAGAACATCACCGCCTGGGCGATCGGCTTCGGCACCGATTCGAACCGGTTGTAGCGGACGTCGATCGGATCGATGAAGGGGATCCGGCGCGAGCGCAGGACGATGTGTTCGAGCTGTTCGCGCAGCGCCTGGATCTGCTCGGCGTCCTCGCCGGCCTCCTCGGCCTCGCGCAGCATCGCTTCCAGCTCGAGGATCTCGTCGCGCTTGGGCCGCTTCAGCGCGATGCGGCGCGACAGGCTGTTCCGCATGGTGCGGACCAGGTTGAGGTTGGCGGGCGACCCCGACACCGAATAGCCGGCCCGCGTCAGGCTGTGCGATTCCGACTGCTTGACCTTCTGCTTCACCAGGTCGGGAAGCTCCAGATCCTCCAGGAAGATGTCGAGGAACTCGTCGCGCGACAGGACGAAGCGGAACTCGTCCTCGCCCTCGCCATCGGCGCTGCCCTCGCTGCCGCGGCCACCGCCGCCGCCGTCCGGGCGCTGGATGGTGTCGCCTTCCACATACTCCTTGTTGCCCGGCACGACATAGTCGCGCACCCCGCCCTGGGAGGCGCGGTGGAAGGACGGCTCGCGCACGCCGCCGGCGGCGATCGTCACCTTCTCGCCGTTCTCGATATCCTGGATGCCCCGTTTTCCCGAGGCGTCGCGGACCGCCTTGACCACCTGTTCCTTGGCACGGCGCAGGAAGCGCTGGCGGTTGGCCAGGCTCTTGCCCTGCGGGTTCAGGCGACGGTCGATGATGTTCATCAAGAGGCTGGCCCTCCCACCCGTTTCGTCACGCGACCGATCGGCACCCCGGCCGTCCCACCCCGGAAGGCGCCCCGCGACGTGGGCGCCCTACCATGACAGTGGGGTTGCCGCGGGGCGTTGCAACGCCCCACCCCGCGACAATCTTGCGCCTCAGCCCGCCTGCTTGACCCGCATGTACCACTCGACCAGCCGGCGGACCTGCCGCTCGGTGTAGCCGCGGGTCATCATGCGCGAGACGAACTCGGTGTGCTTCTTCTCGGTGTCGCCGTCCTTCTTCGAGCCGAAGCTGATGACCGGCAGCAGGTCCTCGACCTGGCTGAACATCCGCTTCTCGATCACCTCGCGGATCTTCTCGTAAGAGGTCCAGGACGGGTTGCGGCCGGAGTTGGCCGCCCGTGCCCTGAGCGCGAACTTCACCACCTCGTTGCGGAAGTCCTTCGGGTTGGCGATGCCCGCCGGTTTCTCGATCTTGGTCAGCTCCTGGTTCAGCAGCTCGCGGTTCATCAGCTGGCCGGTGTCGGGATCCTTGAAGTCCTGGTCTTCGATCCAGGCGTCGGCGTAGTCGACGTAGCGGTCGAACAGGTTCTGGCCGTAGTCGGAGTAGGATTCCAGATAGGCCTTCTGGATCTCGTTGCCGATGAACTCGGCGTAGCGCGGGGCGAGTTCGGCCTTGATGAACTCGACGTACTTCTTCTCCGTCTCCTCCGGGAACTGCTCGCGCTTGATCGCCTGTTCCAGCACATACATCAGGTGGACCGGATCGGCCGAGATCTCCGTCGAATCGTAGTTGAAGGTCGAGGCGAGCACCTTGAAGGCGAAGCGGGTGGAAATGCCGCCCATGCCCTCGTCGACGCCGGCCTGGTCCTTGTACTCCTGCATCGACTTGGCCTTGGGATCGGTCTCCTTGACGCTCTCGCCGTCATAGACCCGCATCTTGCTGTAGAAGCTGCTGTTGGGATGCTCGCGCAGGCGCGACAGCACCGAGAAGCGGGCCAGCATCTCCAGCGTCGCCGGGGCGCAGGGCGCCGTCGCCAGGTCGGAGCCGTTGACCAGCTTCTCGTAGATCTTCTGCTCCTCCGCCACCCGCAGGCAGTAGGGGACCTTGATCACGCAGATGCGGTCAATGAAGGCTTCGTTGTTCTTGTTGTTCTTGAAGGTCTGCCACTCCGCCTCGTTGGAGTGGGCCAGGATCACGCCCTGGAAGGGGATGGCGCCGATGTTCTCCGAGCCGACATAGTTGCTCTCCTGCGTCGCGGTCAGCAGGGGATGCAGCATCTTGATCGGCGCCTTGAACATCTCGACGAATTCGAGCATGCCCTGGGTCGCGCGGTTCAGGCCGCCGGAGAAGCTGTAGGCGTCGGGATCGTTCTGGCTGTAGATCTCCAGCTTGCGGATGTCGACCTTGCCGACCAGCGACGAGATGTCCTGGTTGTTCTCGTCGCCCGGCTCGGTCTTGGTCACGCCGATCTGGCGCAGCTTGCTGGGGTGCAGCTTCACCACCTTGAAGCGGTTGATGTCGCCGCCGAACTCGTCGAGCCGCTTGACCGCCCACGGGCTCATCAGCCCGGTCAGGCGGCGCTTGGGGATGCCGAAGCGGTCCTCCAGCTCGTCGCCGATCTCATCCGGGTTGAACAGGCCGAGCGGGCTTTCGAAGATCGGGCTGATCTCCTTGCCGGCCTTCAGCACGTAGATCGGGCATTTCTCCACCAGCGATTTCAGCCGCTCCGCCAGCGACGACTTGCCGCCGCCGACCGGGCCCAGCAGGTAGAGGATCTGCTTGCGCTCCTCCAGCCCCTGCGCCGCGTGGCGGAAGAAGCCGACGATCCGCTCGATCGTCTCCTCCATGCCGTAGAACTCGGAGAAGGCGGGGTAGACCTTGATCGTCCGGTTCATGAAGATGCGGCCCAACCGCGGGTCGCGGGCGGTGTCCACCACCTCCGGTTCGCCGATGGCGGCCAGGATGCGTTCGGCGGCCGAGGCGTAGGACATGGGATCGTCGCGGCACAGCTGGAGATAGTCCATCAGGGACATCTCGGTCTCGCGGCGGGTCTCGTAATTCTGCGTGTAGCGCGTGAACAGTTCGTCGGCCGGGAACATTCGTCGCTCCGTCTTATCTGGTCCGATGCGCCGGGCCGCGGCCGGTGGATCCGGCGGCAGGCCGCGGCGCATGCCGCGATCCATGGGGCACTCCAAGGGGCGGGGCGGAACACGCGGTCCCGCACTGCCCCCGCTCAGCGGTAGAAGCCAGCGGTGTGGTGTAAGGAACGGTCCTGAAAAAGCCGGGAGCCGTCCGCCTTGCGACGCTCCGTCCCCCGAACGAGTCATTTTTGAATGTAATGCTGCACCTAGAGCTTTCCAGGCACTCAGGCTCCATAGCCGGAAAGCCCGCTCCGGTCCCGGCATCGGCCATAGGACCTAGGTCGGGACCTAGGCCACCGGGCCAAGCCCGACGCGCGGAGCGCAACACGGCGCCAGGATGCGACGGGCGCACCGGCGCGACCCGCAAATGCGGCGCAAGGTTCGCCAGAGGGTTCGCCAGAAAACTGGCCATGAAATGGGTGGACGGCGTGGGACCGGCGGCAGTCAGCGTTGCCCGTCCAGTCAGGGAATATTGCCCGGTGCGGTTCGACTGGGCGCCCTTGATCACGCCATCGCCCTCCAGAGACAAGCGCGCCGCCTCGACGAAGCACGGCGCTATGGTTTACCGTCGATGCTGAACTCCAAACCTTAACAAAATCTCGCAGCCGATGTTGCGGCTGACCATGCCTGTTTGGTGACACGGCCCCAACACCTCTTAGAGGTCATGTTGCGACCCATTCGACCCCATCAACAAGGCGGAAATTGGGTGAAGGTCCGGCATCATTGCGGCATACGCCGGCACTCCCCGGCGATAGCCAAGGCGATTCAATCACTTGGCCGAGGTTCGGCAGGCTTGCCACAGAGTGGGAAAAATTTAGGCAGAGTCGACGCTGGCGCCCGAATGCCGCCGCAACAGGCAGTTTTACGAGGGGTGCCGCGGTCCGCCCGCCGGGAACCACCCGGTCAGCGCGTCGCGCAGGGCGGCCGGCGTCGCCGGCTTGGCCAGCACCGCGTCGGCGCCGCTGGCGCGCGCCTCGCTCACCCGCTCCGGGTCGGCGCGGTTGGTCATGAAGACGACCGGCAACGCGCGCTGGCGGCCGTCGGCGCTGGCGCGCAGCGCGCGGACGAAGCCGAAGCCGTCCATCGGCTGCATCTCGACGTCGCACAGCACGAGGTCGGGCGCGTGGGTGGCGACGGCGGCCAGCCCGGCCTCGCCGTCCGCCGCCTGATGGACCACCTTGGCCCCCAGCGTGCCCAGCATCTTCGCCAGCACCATCCGGGTGAAGGACTCGTCCTCGATCACCAGCACGGACAGGCCGCCGAAGGGCGTGTCCGTTCCCTGTGCCGCCCTGTCCGTCACCAAGCCCCGGCCCTTTCGGTTCAAGACGCTCCGGCGCTCCGGCACCGGCGGTCATTTCGTTGCTCAACCGGTGTACGATGGCAACCAGAACTGCGCAAGATGTCCGAAGCGTCAGGGTGGAGTGCCCTGGATGAGCGGTTGCGCCGGCCCGGCGACGCCGCTTAGATGGGGAGCATGAGCTTCCTCGATCACATCCGCGCGTGCAACGCGCACGACCTGTCCGGCTTCCGCCCGTTCGAGCTGGACGGCCATTCCGTGGGCTGGGTGCGCCACGCCCTGGCCGAGGCGCTGCCCGGCGTCGATCCCGGCTTCGTCGTGACGCCCGAGCGGGTGACCATCGCGCCGGAGATCCGCGACTTCGAGGCGCGCTCCACCCTGCTCGACCACGCCGCCGGCTATCTGGTGGAGCGCGGCGCGGTCACGGCGCTGCGCGGGGAGTATTACCCGGTGGCGCCACGCTGGGGGGCGGAGCCGCTGGCCCGGCTGGACCGCGCCGCGGTCGCCGCCTTCGGCATCGAATCCTACGGGCTGCACGTCAACGGCTATGTCCGCGGCGACGATGGCGGGTTGTCGCTGTGGATCGGCCGCCGCGCCCGAGACCGCGAGATCGCGCCCGGCCAGTTCGACAATCTGATCGCCGGCGGCCAGCCGATCGGCCTGACCCTGGCCGAGAATTTGGAGAAGGAGGCGGCGGAGGAGGCCGGGCTCGACCCCGCCATCATCCGTCAGGCCCGGCCGGTCGGCGCCATCAGCTACACGATGGAAACCGAGGCCGGGCTGAAGCGCGACCGCCTGTTCGTCTACGACCTGGAGCTTCCCGCCGACCTCACCCCGGTCAACACCGACGGCGAGGTCGAGGAGTTCGGGCTGTGGCCGATCGCCGAGGTCGCCCATTCGGTGCGGACCACCGGCGACTGGAAGTTCAACGTCAATCTGGTGGTGACCGACTTCCTGATCCGCCACGGCTGGCTGACGCCGGAGAACGAACCGGACTATCTGGAGATCGCCTGCGGGCTCCGGCGGTAAGAACTGCGGCGGTAAGGATCGCGCCGGTAAGCCGTCAGTCCGGAAATCCCGCCAGCGCCCGCACCTCGGCGGGGCTGCGGCCCTCGGCGCGGAGCGAGCGCAGCGACTGGGCGCGGTCGCGCTTGGCCAGCCGTTCGCCGGCGGCGTTGCGCAGCAGCCCGTGGTGGTGGTGGTCGGGCGGATCGTAGCCCAGCAGCGCCTGCAGCAGCCGGTGCAGATGGGTGGCGAAGAACAGATCCTCGCCCCGCGTCACCAGCGTCACGCCCTGGAGATGGTCGTCGACGGTGACGCTGAGGTGATAGCTGGTCGGCGTGTCCTTGCGCGCCAGCACCACGTCGCCCAGCAGTTCCGGAGTCGCCTCCTGCCAGCCCTTGGCCCGGTCGTGCCAGCGCAGCGGCCCGGTCAGCGCCCGCGCCGCGGCGACGTCGAGTCGCAGCGCCCAGGCCTCGCCGGCCGCGATCCGCGCGGCGCGCTCGTCGGCGCCGCGGTGGCGGCAGGTGCCGGGGTAGAGCGGACCATCGGGGCCATGCGGGGCGGCGCCGGCGCGGGCGATCTCGGCGGCGATGTCCTTGCGGGTGCAGAAGCAGGGGTAGAGCACGCCGAGCGACTCGAGCCGCGCCAGGGCGGCGCGGTAATCGTCGAAATGCTCGGACTGGCGGCGGACCGGACCATCCCAGTCGAGCCCGAGCCACGCCAGATCCTCGATCAGGTCGCGCTCATGCTCCGGACGGCAGCGGACGGGATCGATGTCCTCGATCCGCAGCAGGAAACGCCCGCCGCCGGCGCGGGCCGTCGTCCAGCCGAACAGCGCGGAATGGGCGTGGCCGAGATGCAGATGCCCGGTCGGGCTGGGGGCGAAGCGGGTGACGAGGTCGCTCATACCCGCCTTATAGCGGATCGGGTGCCGGAATGGGCACCCGGATGCGGCGCCTCGGTGTCGGGCGCTCAGATGTAGGGGTTGTCGCGGATCGGCTCGACCGGGATGTCCTCGCCTTCCAGATACAGGGCCAGACGCCGGCGCAGCTCGCGGTCGAAGGCGTCGATGCGGACCTGACGCTCGCGCTCGTCGCGCTCGCGGCGCTTCTGGGCGAGGTCGATGATGACGGCGCTTCGGCGGGCGGGGGCGGCGGTCGTCTCGGCACTCATGGTCAGGCTCCCTCGGTCGCGTCCGGCCGGGGCAGCCGGCGGGATCATCTCGGATCAACGAGGCCCACGATGCCGCCGTCATGGTTAACGATGGGTAAGCGGACCGGCGGCCGTCCGCGGGAATCTCGCCGGCCCGGTGCGATTGTCACAGCCGCCGCGGCCATTCCCGCGCCAATCCCCACAGCACGAAAAAGGTTACACAACGGTGAAGAAATTGGGCCCCACCGGGTCAAGATGTTGAGTCTCCGCCGCCGATCCACTATGTATCTGGTTGTCCCGGGCCGGTGTTCCGGCCGCCGGGGCGGAGCAGACACGATTCCGCGCACCGTCGCCACAGTGTCGCGTGCCGGGATCCAGACGAGGGAGTGGCCATTGGCTCCACCACCCGATCACTGTCCGGCTCTGGTGCTGAACGCGGATTTCCGCCCGCTCAGTTACTTCCCCTTGTCCCTGTGGTCCTGGCAGGAAGCGGTCAAGGCGGTCTTTCTGGAACGGGTCAACATCGTCTCGCACTACGACCGAATCGTCCGATCTCCCAGCTTCGAAGTCCAACTGCCCAGCGTCATCTCGCTGAAAGAGTTCATCCCGGCGACCCGGCGCCCGGCCTTCACCCGCTTCAACGTCTTCCTGCGCGACCGCTTCACCTGCCAGTATTGCGGCCGCCCCTTCCCCACCCACGAGCTGACCTTCGATCACGTCATCCCGCGCTCGCGCGGCGGGCGGACGACGTGGGAGAACGTCATCACCTCCTGCTCGGCCTGCAATCTGGCGAAGGGCAACCGCCTGCCCCAGGTCTGCGGCATGATCCCCCTCAGTCCACCCTTCCAGCCCACCGCCTACGAGCTGCAAGAGAATGGACGCGCCTTCCCGCCAAACTTCCTTCACGAGAGTTGGCGGGATTTTCTTTATTGGGACTCGGAACTGGACCCGATGTAAGGGATGCGGCCGGAACGGGGCGCGGCGTTGCGCGCCCCTCCCCGCTGACCCGCTACACCCGTTCGGCCACCCAGATCACCGCCCGGGTGCCGGCCTTGATCGCCGCCGACAGCACCGGGTAGCCGGGGGCCTTCTCCGCCTCGTGCAGCAGGCCGATGTCGCGGTGGCCGACCTCTTCCGCCTGGAACTTGCGGATGCTGTCGGACAGCTCCGACTCGTCGGGGCCGAGATGCTTCAACTGCGCCTCGTAATGGCCCTCGATCACCTCTTCCACCGCGACGGTGCAGGCCATCGCCGCCCGCTCCCCCAGCAGCGCGGTGCCGGCGCCGAGCAGGAAGCCGGTGAGGTGCCACAGCGGTTGCAGCAGCGTCGGGCGGACGCGGCGACGGTTCAACTGCTTCTCGAAATACTCCAGATGCTCCAGCTCCTGCTCCGCCATGTGGCGCAGGGTCTTGCCGTGCCGGCCCTTGCCCATGACGGCGATCTGGCCCTCGTAGATGCGCTTGGCGCCGTACTCGCCGGCGTGGTCGACGCGGACGATCCGCGCCAGCCGCTCGCGCCGCGGCAGATCGCCGGGGAGAAAGCCGCGGGCCGGGATGGCGGTCGGAGAGGTGGTTTCGCTCACAGTGCGGTCCTCGACACCGGGGTGCGGGTGTAGGCGGTGCGCGCCGAGACGAAGGCGAAGACCGCCAGCGCCAGGGAGATCACCACATTGTAGCCGGCCATGGAGATGCCGAACAGCGACCAGGCGACCTCGTCGCAGCGGGTGACCGGAGCGGCCATCACCTGGGCGCGCAGCGCCTCCAGCGAGTTGGCCGGCGCCGAGCCGCCGCAGGTCGAGGTGCCGGCCCACCAGTGCTGCTCCACCCCGACATGGTAGGCGGCGATGCCGGCCCCGGCCAGCAGGGCCAGCCCGCTCGCCACCAGCAGCGCGTCGCCCAGCCCCTTCCAGCGGCGGAACAGCCAGGTCACCAGCGAGAACACCAGCACCGCGACATAGGGCCAGCGCTGCATGATGCAGAGGACACAAGGCTGGTAATCCAGCACGAACTGGAAGAACAGCGCCGACGCCAGCACCCCGGCGCTGGCCAGCGCCAGCAACAGGGACGCCAGGCGCGGATCCCCGAGGATGTGGGACACGGTGGCGGAGAGCGGGCGGGGAGAGAGGGGGGGCATGGTCGTCATGCCCGGCAGAGTAGCGCGGCGCGCGCCGTTCGGCCAGATGTCCGCATCGCCCTTCCGATCCTTGCAACGGCATGGCAGGGGCCGCACCGCCGACGCGGAATAAGCGGCGGCGGCCGGGCGTCGCCGATTTGCGCTTTTCGTTTCCGGACGGTTGCGCTAGAAGAGGCGGCGTTGCGGGCGTGGTGAAACTGGTAGACGCGCCGGACTCAAAATCCGGTTCCGAAAGGAGTGTCGGTTCGATTCCGACCGCCCGCACCATCTTGAACATGCCGTTGGAACGGTTGGCGTCGATGACGCCGGCTTGAACGCAGTCCAGCCGGCACCGCGCCTTCCCGATCACCGCCTTCCGATCACCACGCTGCGGCCAGCGAGGCACGCGCGTCGTCGGTCCCGAGCATCGAAGCCGCCCGGGTGGTGGTCGTGGTGATGGGCGCCAATGAGCGGCCTTCGCGATAGCCGAAATTCACGTAATGCGCGGCGGCCGCCGATTCGCTGCTGCCCAACGCTCTCTGGACGTCGGTGTTGCGCGCCAGATAGGCCGCCGCGTTGAACGTCGTCGATCGGTTCTCAAAGCGTCCGGTCGTGGCGTAATGGAGCGCGGCGGCGGTGGTGTTGGTGCCGAAGGCCCGGATCAGGTCGGGATTCGCCGCGATGTAACTCATGGCGTTGAACGACGTACTGCGCCCCTCCAGGCGGCCGTACGTGATGTAGTGCTGGGTTGCCGCGGTGGTGTCGGCCCTGAACGCGGCGGAAAGGTCGGCGTTCGCCGCCAGATAGCTGGCGGCATCGAAGGTCGTCGACCGGCCTTCGTTGTAGCCGTTTTGCACATAGTGGTTGAACGCGGCAGTGCCGTTCGCACCAAACGCGGCGGCCAGGTCGCGGTTGGCGGCCAGATAGCTCAGAGCATCGAAGCTGGCCGCGGTGGCGGCGGGGATGGTCCTGTCGGAAAAGCGGATGTATTCGACGTTCGACAGGATGTCGGAGCCGTAGCTGCGGTCCAATATGGCGACACGCCCGCCATATTGGACGAGTTTGTTCGATGAATAGGCTTGGCTGCTTATGACGGTGTCCGTTCCATCGCCACCGTCGATGGTGTCAGTCCCGTAACCACCGCTGATCAGGTCGTCACCGCCGCCGCCATTGATGGCGTCGTTGCCCGAATATCCATACAGGGTGTCGGCGTAGGACGATCCCTGGATCTGATCGGGGCCGGACAGAGCCGACGGGATATCCAGAGCGCTTGCAAGGCTGTAAGCGCTTGAAAAACTGATGTTCATCCCGTCGATCGAAAGAAGCGTTCCACCCCCCGGCGCGCTTGCCGTGATCGAGGAAATACGTCCCGATACGTCATAGGTCGATATATTCAGGGTTCCCCGGACCGATACATCCATTACAGGGGCGTTATTGAGGGTGTACCGGAACGAAATCTGGGAAACGCTCGCCGTGAGAAGGTAATAGTTGTCGAAATTCAATCCAGCGGCGTTCCCGTATCCGGAGAGATCGACGGCAACGTTCGCGACAAGGCTGGTCATGTCTTCTTCCCCGGTTTGCTTCGTGAGCAGCCTCGCGCACGACTCGGGCCGGACCGGGACGGAAAGCCATCACGGCGTGACCTGAACGCGAACGCTCACGCGAAAGCACAACCAATAGCATGGGGGAGTGTGCTTGGAAAGTCGGTACCGGCAGGCCTTTCGGCCGACGGGCCTGCACCGGTGCGCCGGTCCGTCGCGGCGGCGTCTTGTGTGCGAGCATGTGTGCGGGCAGACGACGTCCCGTCGCATCCGCCCGCAGCGTTTTTCCTCCCGACGCCCGCCGTCAGCGCTCCACCGCGCCGCCGGCGCCGACCCAGGCGGCGAAGCCGCCGCGCAGGCGGTTGACGGTGCCGGTGAAGCCGGAGGCCATCATCCGTTCGGCCGCCGGGCCGCAGCGCATGCCGCCCTGGCAATGGAAGACCAGATGCTTGCCCGGATCGACCGGCACCCGCGACGGGTCGAAGGACGACAGCGGGTTCAGGATGGCGCCGGGGATGTGGCCGGCGCGGTGCTCATGCGCTTCGCGCACGTCGACGACGATGGCGTCGCCCTTGGCCAGCCAGCCGATGGCGGTCGCCGCGTCGACGATCCGGATGCGGTCGGCGCCGCCGTTGTTGCCGGAACCATGATGGCCGGAGGGGGCCGAGGGGATCAGGCGGCGGAACAGCGAGGACAGGGACATGGGGTGGGTGCCTCCCGGTTGGGGTCGAAGGACGAGGTGAGGGTCAGGCCGCCGGCTTGCTGCGCAGCACGACGTAGATGGCGGGGATGACCAGCACGGTCAGCAGGGTGGAGCTGAGCAGCCCGAACAGCAGCGAGATCGCCAGCCCCTGGAAGATCGGGTCGGTCAGGATGAAGCCGGCGCCGATCATCGCGGCCAGCGCGGTCAGCAGGATCGGCTTGAAACGGATGGCGCCGGCCTCCAGCACCACGTCGCGCATCGGCAGGTCGCGGTCGCGCAGGTGGCGGATGAAGTCGATCAGCAGGATGGAGTTGCGGACGATGATGCCGGCCAGCGCGATGAAGCCGATCATCGAGGTGGCGGTGAAGGCCGCCCCCAGCATCCAGTGGCCGATCAGGATGCCGATCAGCGTCAGCGGCACCGGCACCAGCACCACCAGCGGCAGCTTGAAGCTGCCGAACTGCGCCACCACCAGCAGATAGATGCCGAGGATCGCCACGCCGAAGGCCGCACCCATGTCGCGGAAGGTGACGTAGGTGATCTCCCACTCGCCGTCCCACAGCACCGATGGCCGGCTTTCGTCGTCGGGCTGGCCGTGCAGGCCGATCGGCAGGCCGGGGGCGGTCTGGGCCAGCCGGTCGGCGACGGCGATCATGCCGTAGATCGGCGCCTCGAAGCGGCCGGCCAGCTCGGCCTGCACCATCTCGGCGAAACGGCCGTCGCGGCGGAACAGCGGGAAGGACGCCGGCTCGCGCGACAGGGTGACGAGGTCGCCCAGTTCCGGCGCGCCGCGGCGGGCCGGCACCGGCGTCGCCAGCAGCCGTTCCGACAGGAAACGGTCCGACGTCGGCAGGGTGACGGCGATCTCCGCCGGGTTGCGCCCGGCGCCGCGGTGCGAATAGCCGACCGGCACGCCGCCGATCAGCGCCTGGACGGTGTCGTAGACCGCCTGCTCCTCCACCCCGAAATACTCCAGGTTGGCGTGGTTCAGCGCGAAGCGGATGCGTTCGGCCGGCGCGTGGAAGCTGGTGTCGCTGTCGACCACGAAATCGACGGAGCGGAAGGCCTGCTCCACCACCCGCGCGGTGGCGCGGCGGCTTTCGGCGTCGGGGCCGTAGACCTCGGCCAGCAGGGTGGCCAGCACCGGCGGGCCGGGCGGCACCTCCACCACCTTCACCGTGCTGCCGGGGGGACGCTCCAGCCCGGCCAGCCGCTGCCGCACGTCCAGCGCCACGGCGTGGCTGGGGCGCTGGCGCTCGGCCTTCGGCGTCAGCGCCAGCTGCAGGTCGCCCTGCCAGGGCCGGTCGCGCAGGTAGGAGTGCCGGACCAGGCCGTTGAAGTTGAAGGGCGAGGCGATGCCGGCGTAGGCCTGCAGGCCGACCAGCTCCGGCAGGCCGCGCAGGGCGTCGGCGGCGGCGAACAGCAGGCGCTCGGTGTCCTCCACCGCGGCGCCGTCGGGCAGGTCGACGACGATCTGCAGCTCCGACTTGTTGTCGAAGGGCAGCAGCTTGACCGGCACGCTCTTGGTGTAGAACAGCGCCATCGAGGCCAGGGTGGCGACGCCGACCACCAGCAGGAAGGTCCAGGCCCGCGCCTTGCTGGCGATCAGCGGCGCCGCGACCCGGCGGTAGAGCGCGCCCAGCCGGCCACCCGAATGATCGTGCGCCGCCCCCTCGCCCTCCTTGCGGCCGCGGTTCAGCGTCAGCATCAGCCAGGGCGTCAGCACCATGGCGACGAAGAAGCTGAACACCATCGCCGCCGAGGCGTTGGCCGGGATCGGGCTCATGTAGGGGCCCATCAGGCCGGACACGAACATCATCGGCAGCAGGGCGGCGATGACGGTCAGGGTGGCGACGATGGTCGGGTTGCCGACCTCCGCCACCGCCTCGATGGCGGCCTGCACCGTGTTGCGCCCGTCGCGCATCGACCAGTGGCGGTCGATGTTCTCGACCACGACGATGGCGTCGTCGACCAGGATGCCGATGGAGAAGATCAGCGCGAACAGGCTGACCCGGTTGATGGTGTAGCCCATCAGCCAGGAGGCGGCCATGGTCAGCAGGATCGTCGTCGGGATCACCACCGCCACCACCACGCCCTCGCGCCAGCCGATGGCGGCGACGATCAGCGCGACGATGGTCAGGGTGGCCAGCGCCAGATGGAACAGCAGCTCGTCCGCCTTCTCCGACGCGGTGGCGCCGTAGTCGCGGGTGACGGTGACGGTCAGATCCTTCGGCAGGGTGGTGGCTTGCGCCGCGTGCAGCCGTTGCAGGACCTTCTCGGCGACGACGACGGCGTTGGCCCCGGCCCGCTTGGCGATGGCCAGCGTCACCGCCGGCACGCGGACCAGCCCGCCCCTGCCGTCGGTGGAGGATGTTGCCGGCACCATCTGCCAGACCCGCTGGTCGAGCGGCTTGGCGCCGACCGCCACCGCGGCGACGTCCTTGACGTAGACCGGCCGGCCGTCCTGGGTGGTCAGCACCAGCAGGCCGATGTCGGGCACCCCCTGCAGGGTCTGGCCGGCGACCGCGCTGCGGCTGCCGCCGTCGGCCCGCAGGCTGCCGACCAGGAAGGAGCGGTTGGCGTTGCGCACCTTCTCCACCAGCTGGTTCAGCGTGACGCCGAACAGCGCCAGCCGTTCCGGATCGGGTTCGACGCGGATCTGGTCGGGCCGCCCGCCGACGAGATAGGTCAGGCCGACGTCGTCGGTCTTCACCAGTTCGGACTGCAACTGGTCGGCGATGGCCCACAGCGCGTTGTCGTCCCAGCGCCCGGCGGCCTCCGGCTTGGGCGCCAGGGTCAGCGTCAGGATCGCCACGTCGTTGATGCCGCGCCCGACGATCAGCGGTTCGGGGATGCCCAGCGGCATGCGGTCGAAATTGGCGCGGATCTTCTCGTGCACGCGCAGGATGGCGTCGTCGGACGAGGTGCCGACGCGAAAGCGCGCGGTCACCACCGCGCCGTCGTCCTGGGTCTGGCTGTAGACATGCTCGACCGCGTCGATGCCCTTGACGATCTCCTCCAGCGGCTTGGTCACCAGCTCCACCGCGTCGTCGGCCTTCAGGCCATCGGCGCGGATGTGGATGTCGACCATCGGCACGCTGATCTGCGGCTCCTCCTCACGCGGGAGCGACAGCAGGGCGACGGCGCCGACCACCAGCGAGGCGAGCAGCAGCAGGGGCGTCAGCGGCGAGCGGATGAAGGTCCGCGTCAGCGCACCGGACAGGCCGAGGTTCATCGCGCGGTCTCCGTCGTGCCCAGCGGCTTCACCAGCCGGTCGCCGGGGCGCAGGCCGGACAGCACCTCCACCCCCGCCGGGCGGTCGCCCAGCGCCGGCACCGGCCGGCCGCTGCGCACCACCACCTCGCGCCCGTCGGCCAGGACCGCCATCTCGGCGCCGGAACGGACGGTGAGGTAGACCGGCGGCACCACCAGCGCCTCGCGCGTGCCGGTGGCGACCAGCACCCGCACCCGCTCGCCGACGAAGTAGCCGCCGGTCCCGGCGCCGTCCGTCGCGCCGTCCGCCGGCATCTCGGCGTCGGCGACCACCTGGCCGGCCTCCAGCTCCGGATAGACCAGCCGGATGGTCCCGCGGGCCAGCCGGTCGGCCCCGTCGGTATCGGCCGCGGTGGCCGGAGCCAGCCCGCGCTCGCCCACCAGCACCGGGTCGCCGGCCTTGATGAAGCGGGCGTGGCGTTCGGGCAGCCGCAGCCGCAGGACATGGCGGTCGGTCGCGATGGTCGCCACCGGCTCGCCCGCCATCGTCACCGCGCCGGCGATGGCCGTCACCTGGAGGATGCGGCCGGCGGCCGGGGCCAGCACCTCGCCCTCGCGCCTCTGCTGCTCCACCACCGCGCGGTCGGCGGTCATGGCGGCGGTTTGGGCGCGCAGCACGTCCAGCGCGGTCTGGGTGTCGTCCAGCTTCTGCTGGGTGCCGGTGCCGCTGGCGCGCAGTTGGCGGGCGCGGGCCAGCTCGGTCTCCGCCTGCCGGGTCTGTGCCCGCAGCGACTCGAGCCGGGCGTCCAGCGCCGCCGCCTGCAAGGCCAGCTTGGGATCGACGACGGAGGCGATCACCTGCCCGTCGGCGACGCGGTCGCCCTCCACCACCCGCAGCCCGGTCAGGGTGCCGGCGATGCGGGTGCGCGCCTTGGTCTGGCGCACGCTTTCCACGGTGGCGAAGACGGCCTTGAGGTCTTCCACCGGCCGCCGTTCGACCTGGAACGGGGCGGCGGGTGGAACCGGCCCCTCGGCCGCCGGCTGGGCCACGGCGGGAGCAGCGATCAGGGCCAGCAGCAGGAGAAGGGTGGCGGGTGCGGTCGGTCGGGTCAGCATGGCGGGCCGGAGGGCAGGAGAGAATGGGACAGTGGGCGGAAGGGGCGGGCGGAAGGCCCTTGACCTATATTTCAGTATTTTCTAATTTAGTGTCAATGAATGTTTCAGACCTCACCCCGGGGCTGCGGCCCGCCGCGAAGCTGATGAAGGCGCTGTCGAGCGAGGCGCGCCTGCTGATCCTGTGCGAACTGGGTCAGGGGGAGCGCAGCGTCGGCCAACTGGCCGGGGTGGTCGGGCTCAGCCAGTCGGCGCTGTCGCAGCATCTGGCGAAGCTGCGGGCCGACGGGCTGGTCCACACCCGGCGGCGGTCGCAGACGATCCTCTACTCGCTCGCCAGCCGGGAGGTGGCGACGGTCATCGCCGTGCTGGCCGAGCTGTTCTGCCGCACCGTCCCCGCCCACGACGCCGGGACAGCCTGCGGCGGCCCCGTCACCGCCGCCCCCTCTTCCGACGATCCCTCTTCAGGAGACCCGCCATGAGCATCGACCGCATCGTCCTGGCCTTCGCCGGCACGGTGATCCTCGCCAGCCTCGCGCTGTCGCAGTTGCACAGCCCGTCCTGGCTGTGGCTGACCGCCTTCGTCGGCGCCAACCTTCTGCAATCGGCCTTCACCGGTTTCTGCCCGCTGGCCATCGTGCTGAAGCGGGTCGGTGCGGCTCCCGGTGTGGCGTTCCGCTGACCGCCTTTCGTCATTGATGGAGACAACCATGCACAAGAACTGGCCGCAGATGGCCGGCGAGCTGTCCGGCGCCATCCGCGAACTGCGCGGCGGCGCGCCCGACGTCATGAAAGCCTTCTCCGGAATGGCGCAGGCGGCGTTGAAGGCGAACGCGCTCGACACCAAGACCAAGGAGCTGATCGCGCTGGCCATCGCCGTGGCGATCCGCTGCGACGGCTGCGTCGCCTTCCACGCCGAAGCGGCGATGAAGCAGGGCGCCACCCGCGACGAGGTGATGGAGACGATGGGAATGGCGGTCTATATGGGCGCCGGCCCGTCGGTGATGTACGCCGCCCAGGCGGTCGAAGCCTTCGACCAGTTCAAGGATGCCCGGGCGAAGGACGGCAAAACCGGGTAAGCGCCGGAAGGATCGGATGGTGCGGGCGGCGGGACTCGAACCCGCATACCTGAGGGTGAGGGATTTTAAGTCTCACGCCTCTGACTTTGCAGCGAATTGAGCAAGTTTGCTATGCGTTGCGAACATGCTGAAATTCCGCCGTTATCCTGCCTTCCTCGTTTGGTCGTGTTTGCGCTAGGATGCCTCCGCTTGATCCCCGGTGATTGCTGGGTGATTGCTGATGCGCAGAGGCGGCGGACGACATGCAGGCCAAGATCACGAAGCGGCTCGTCGACAGCTTGGGTCCGGGTGAGCGGGATCTCTTCGTCTGGGACACCGGGCTGAAGGGCTTCGGCCTGAAGGTCACGCCGTCCGGTAGCAAGGTGTATCTCATCCAGTACCGCCTCGGCGGGCGCGGCTCGACGACCAAGCGATACACCGTCGGGAAGCACGGACCGTTCACCCCGGACACCGCGCGCGACAGGGCCGAGAAGCTGCTGGCGAAGGTGTCGAACGGCATCGACCCGGCGGCGGAGGAGAAGGCGCAACGCGCCCAAGCCTACACGGTGCGCGACCTGTGCAAGCGCTACCTCGAAGAGCATGTCGACGTGAAGAACCGGACCAGCACGGCAAAGGGATTCCGCCGGCTGGTCGACAAGCATGTAAAACCCGCCCTGGGGGACCTTGCCGTCTCGGCGGTCACCCGCGCCGACATCTCGAAGCTGCACCACGACATGCGGGCGACTCCCCGGCAGGCCAATCAGACGCTGGCCGTGATGTCGAAGATGTTCCACCTCGCCGAGGTCTGGGGCTTTCGCCCGGACGAATCGAACCCCTGCCGGAAGATTGAGCGGTACAAGGAGGCGAAGCGGGAGCGCTTCCTATCCGAAGGCGAACTCGCCACCTTGGGCGCCGTTCTGTCGGAGCGTGAGCCGACGGAGTTGCCGGGCGTCATCAACGGCATCCGGTTGCTGCTACTGACGGGCTGTCGCCTGGGCGAAGTGGTGGGCCTGCGCTGGGACGAAGTCGACCTCACCGCCGGCGCGCTCATCATCCCGGAGGAGAAGGGGAAGGCTGGCGCCCGAGTCCATCCCATCGGCGCCCAGACCATCGCCTTCCTGAACGAGCTACCGCGGGCCGGCGGAGAGTGGGTGCTGTTCGGCCGGGACCCGAAAGAGCCGTTGTCGAGAAACACGATGGAGAACGCTTGGCGCCGTATCCGGGAGAAGGCAAAGCTGGACGACGTGCGCCTCCATGACCTCCGCCATACGGTCGGAACCTACGCCGGCCAGACCGGGGCCAACGCCTTCCTGGTGCGCGACAAGCTGGGGCACAAGACGCTGGCGATGACCGGCCGTTACGTCAACCGGGACGCGGATCCGCTGCGGACCCTGTCGGACAAGGTGGAAAACCGCATCACGGCGGCCATGAACTCCAGGAAGAACAATAGCGGTGAGAACAGCAACGTGGCGCCTCTACCAGCTCGCAAGAAATAGCCGCAGAAACACAAGTGCTTCAGCCGCAGATCAACAACACCTCCGCCGCGCACACTACGGCGGAGGATACCCTGACGTTGTAACCTGTGGAGACCACTTAGCCGCCTTCACCGTTACCATGGCAGCATGGCTATCATTAGCAGACCATTCAGCAATGATCATGAAACCGCATGCGCGATCTCATTATGCTGCTGCACGTCGCCAATGCTCTCCTGACTCATCAGGCTCAAACATCGCGCGGTTAGCTCTTGATGAGTCAAACTCATCAAGAATTTGAAGGACGGCGCGGATATTGATGCCTTTACCAGAATGCTCAGCATACAAGAGCCTCAGAAGACGGTCAGCAGGGCCTGGAATCTCACTCTTATCTTTTTCCCACCGGGCTACTTGTTGAGTGCTCATACCAAGCAAGCGGCCAAGTTCGGATTGAGTGATATCCATTCTCGTCCGCAGGAACCGTATCTCTTTGCCGGCCAGATCCTTTTTTGACTGGACAAGGTAATCGGCAATAGCATCAAGAAGTCCATCAACATTCTTGATACTAACTCCTTGCCCATATTCGGTCTCAAGGACATCATATCCATTGACCAAATAAATTCCATCAAGACCGCAGCCGGTATAATGGTAAGGTTCTTTGACCTCTTCGCCAACAAGGCAGAAGTGTTGCTCGGTCATTTCAGATCCTCCCACTCTACAGTCTTCACAAACAGTTTACCGTTCAGCATAATAATGGTCACGGCGCCCGCATCTCTATTGCCACGCAGCCGTTTTACCATCTTACACTTCCACTCTCCGCGCGCCGTTTTCGTTGGTTGCTCCATAACAACACCCGTGCGGAGTATCCTAAACACATCTTCATCGAAGATATCTCGTTCATCCTGTCGCTCCCCGGTGTGATACCCTAGGATCACGTTTTCAGAGGCCCCGGCAAGCTGCTTGATCTGCTGTTCTGCTTTCTTCGGCGTGAGGCGAAACTCGAGCACATTCTTCTTGCTGACCTCGCCTGCCATGATCCCTCGCCCAACGGCCATCCGATGCGGCGACTACCATATTGATAGGCGAATTGGCTGTCAATATGATAGGTAAAAGCTTAACAACAATAGGGATTAAGTGGTATTTCTACCACAATGGGTTACCACTTGGCCCGCTTTGCTGGACTGGCGGTTGGAATGGGAGGGTAGCATGTCATTGCGAACCCAACCTTCTTGCTGAGGCTGAGCTTAGTTGCCAATCTCCTCGCCAAACTGGGTGGATACGAGGATAACCTGCCGGCAGCGCCCCCACGTTGGCTGGAATGATGGTGCGCCTCGGGCGATCTCGTCCAGCAGCGCCAGCACCTCGACAAGAGGCGCCCCAGGCTCGGTGATCGTACCGTCCGGCCCCCACATGGCGGCGATGACGTCGAGTCGCACCAGGATGTCGGCGGTGCCAGCGACGGGCCGGGTCTGGATCTCGGCGGCGAGGCGCCGCGCCTCCAACTCCAGCCGGCGGACACGCCACGCCGAGGCGCTGGGCGCTCCCGGTGCCGACCTGGCGCTGCTGAGACGCGCGGCCTTGGTGGCGACCATCATCCGGAACCGCCGGGCGGCCTCGTCGCTGATCGCGGTCCAGCCCGGTGCCGGAATCGCGTGCAACTGGGCGGCCTCGCTGTAACGCCGTCGTCCGACCAGCACCACCGGGGCGACCTGTTTGCGGTGTTGTCGCTCCTGCTCGGCCAGCAGCTCCGCCAACTCGATCCGCACCGCGCGCCACCGGCGCCATGCGGCGCTGGCGGTCATGGGAACCGCCTCCCATCATGGGACCGTGGGACGGAGCGGCAACGGCTGTGGTGGAGATCCCTCGCATTCGAACGCTTCGGGAGCGAGGGACAGGCATGGCCGAACGGTGGTTGGTGGAGACGATGCCCCTGCAAGGAAGTCCGCACGGGCCGGTGCTGTGCGCTGCGCGCGATGTCCTGTGCGCGGCCGGGCTGGCGATCGGCATCACGCTGGTGCTGGTCGAGGACTGGGAGGCGCTGGAGCGGCTGAACGCCCGGCACCGCGGCGACTGGTTCCCGCTCCTCCCCCGGCCGGCGGCGGCGCCGTCCTTCTGGGTGGCCGCGGTCGATGCCCAGGGCGAGTTCGTCGCCACCCACGGCGTGGTGCTGCTCGACTGCTCGGCGGTCAGCTTCGGTGCCCGGGTCGGGGCCCTGACGGCGTTCCATGATCCTGGTGCTGCTCCGTCGGAAGAGTTCGGGTTTTGCGCCTCGCCGGCGGCGCATGAGACGCGCGGGGCGGTGGCCTGGATCGTCGCCGGCTGGAACCGGCCGGACTGGCGCGGACGCGGGTTGTTCCACCTGCTGGGCGCCGTGGCGCGTCTGGTGGCGCTGGACCGCTGGTCGCCGCGGTGGGTGGTCGGGCTGGTCGATCCGGAGACGGTGCCGGTATGGGCGCGCCGCTGCGCCGGCCGGGCGCTGCTGGAGCCCCTGCCCGCGGTGCTCTACCAGCAGGCGGGCGTCGGGCGGCTGCCGCTCCACTTCATGCGCTGGAACCGGCCGGCGGTGCTGCTCGACCTGCAGGACGCGGCCAGGAAGGATACCCTGGAAACGAGGACCCTTCGCCCGGTCTGGTCAATGCAGCGTCTGGACGTCGACGGCGGACAGCACGGCGCGGCGGCCTCGGTCCTCCCATCCATAAAGGGCGTGGGTGTAGACGAAGGGCCGGCCGACGCCCGAGACGGTCACCCGGTTGAAGACCGCCTCACCGGCGCCGATGCTCTCGGCATATTGGGCGCCGATGCTGTGGGCGAACTCGACATGGGGATCCGCTTCGTCGGGCTGGTTGATGACGGCCCGGCCCCAGGCGCGCCCCAGAACCGACAGGGTCGGAACCCCCAGATGCCGGAAGCACAGCGGGTCGGCCGGCCCGGTGCTGGACAGGAAGGTACAGCGGTCTATGAGCCCTGCCCGTTTCAGGAAGGTGGGCAGGGAGGGCGTCAGCACGCGCTGTCGCCGGCATTCCGCGATGATGGCGCGTTGCCAGTCCGTCGCCTCGCTCAGCGTCAGCCGGGCGATGGTGGTCTCCGGCCGGACGGCGGGGCGCTGGGCGCCCCGCTCCTGGGTGGGGAAAGCAACGATGGTCATGCGGCGCGCTCCAGCTTCAGGGCCTCCACCGCGGCGGCGTAGGCTGCCTGGAACTGCGCCGGGGTGATGCCGGCGGCGCTGGCGCCGGCGTCGACCATGCGGCCGGTCGGCTCCTGCGGCAGGGCCAGCGTGGCGGGCGCCTCGGCCTCGAAGGCGGCGATCGTGTCGGCGAAGACGTCGACGTCCTGGCGCTGGTCGTTGGCCCCCGCAAGGTGGATGTGGGGGGCGGCCTTGGTCAGGTTCCGCAGCCCCTTCGCCACACGCCACAGGGCGGCAAGGGAGTCCCGCTCGTCGTCGCCCGGCAGGTCGCCATCGGTGAGCCACGCCCGCACCTGGGCCTCATCGACGCCGAAGTGGAAGATCAGGGAGCGCAGGGCGAGCTTGGCCAGGATCTCCAGATCCCCGACGGTGTGCGCCGGCGCGGCCAGAACCCGGCGGGCGGCGTCGCGCGAGCGCTCGGCGATGGCGTCATACTCGCCATTGTCCAGCGCCTCCCCGGGGAGCGTCGTCACCTCGGCGTCGAGAGCGACCAGCTCGTCCCACGCCTTCCGCAGTTCTGTGCTGGGCGCCGGCCCGACGACGCGGGCCTTGCCCAGCAGCTTCACCCGGTTGACGATGGTGTGGATTGCCAGGGTGTGCGGATTGTCGGAGTCGAAGGGCGGGCAGAACGCGATGTCCGTCGGGTCCTCCATCGTGCCTGAGTGCTCCAGGTGGAGCATGGTGTAAATCTGGGCCGCCAGCCCCTCCATGGTCACGGGCGCGGGCGCGATGACCTTGAGGGCGACCGCGTCCACCTCCTTGCACAGTCCGGCAAAGGTGTCGTCGTCGATGTCGGCCGGGCGCCGGACCAACTCCGTGACGGACCGCTTCCACCGCTCGAAGGCGGCGAAGATCTCGGCGTCGGCGCTGGCGGCGGCGATGATCTGGGGGAGGAGGCTTTGCACGTCGCGTGCGAGCCCCTCCTTCTCCGCCTGCTCCAGGTCAAAGAACTCCATGCCGATGTCGCCGCATCCCATCCGCTCCACCTTGGCGAAGAGATCGCCGAAGGTCTGGGCGGGGGTGGCCAAGATGGCATCGTGCAGTTGTTCCCATGCCTTCCCGCGGGCTTCCTGGGCGGCCTTATCCTCCTCCGGGATGGCGGCGAACGTCTCCAGCAGCGCACGCGTCTGGTCGGCGGCTTCCCGGAAGGTCATCCCCAACGCGGGAATCGTGGTCGTCGCCAGCAGCGAGGCGCGGAAGGGAGCGGTGTTGCGTTCGGCTTCGGCCGGGGTATGTTCGGGTTTGATCGTCATGGTTTATTTCGGTTCCATGGGGGTCAACGGATGGCACCGCGTCTGCAGTGCCTTCGGTGGGCGCCCGACCGTTCCCGCGGCCGGGCGTTCGTCGTTTTGGCGGTCAGCGGGTCGACAGGTCGGCACCGAACCAGCGGCCGGACAGGCGCGCGGTGGTGCCGTCCTCGGCGGCATTGGCGATGGCCTGGGTGAAGCGGGCGGACAACTGGTCGCCCTTCCTTACGGCAACAGCCACGCCTCCGCCCAACGGGCCGCCACTGAAGGCAGGGCCGGCCGGGATCAGGTGCCCGCCAGCGGCACGCAGGGCCTCCACCGACGTCCGGGCGGTCAGCATCGCGTCGACGCGGCCGGCGGCAAGGTCCAGGGCCGCGGCGTCCACCGTCTCGTAGAAGCGCAGCCGGACGCGGGGGAACAGCGTCTCGATCATGTGGGCGTGGATGGTCGAGGCCTGCACGGCGATCACCTTCCCGTCCAGGGCGCGGGCGGCGCTGCTGGCGATGTTCCGGCCGGCTTCCGTCGAAAGGTCGGCGCGGTCCAGGTCGGGCATGGAGTCGGCCAGCGTCGAGCCCGGCCGCACCGCGAAGACGGCGGGGTCGGCGGCATAGGCGCGGCTAAAGTCCACAGCCTCGGCCCGCTCGGCGGTGACGGTCACACCGGCCATGACGGCGTCGTACTGGCCCTGTTGCAGGCCGGGCAGGATGCCGGTCCAATCCTGGGCGATGACGTTGCACCGGACCTGCATCCGGCGACACAGGTCGTTGGCGAGGTCGATCTCGAAGCCGATCAGCTTGCCGTCGGCGGCGGTGGCGTTCCACGGCGCGAAGGCGCCCTCGGTTGCGATGCGCAGCACCGGGGCAGGCCCCGGCTGCTGGCTGGCGAAGGAGGCGGCGCCGGCGGCGATGGTGGCGGCAACCGCTGCGGCGGTGGCGAACAGGGCGAGGCGGCTCATGCGGGATCCTCCAGGCAAGGCGGGGGCGTTCGCGCCGGACGGCACGGTGCGCGGTGATGGGGTGGATGGCGGGAACTGGTCGCCCTGGATCAGGCGAGGTTAAGCGGGACGTGGCGGCGTAAGAACGGGGTGCCGGTGTGCAATTTTGCGACTCAAGGCGCAGCTCTCCGCCGGCGGCCGATCAATGGCAGGCGGTGTACTTCACGGAGCCATAACCGCCACCGTACATCTTGCAGCCGAAGCGGCGCTCTGCGCGGGCCGCGGCGGCGTTGAGCTGCGGGCTCAGCCCGTTGTTGGCCTTGGCGCGGGCGGCGGCGTCCTGGGCATCCCAAAGCGGTTGGGCGCGGGCCTGGGTCTCCAGCAGCGCGGCACGGTCGGCGGCCATCTTCTCCGGCGTCTGGCGGGCGTACATCGCCTCGATGCCGGCGCGCTTCTTCATTTCCTTCCAGGCGAGCTTCAGGGCATAGGCGAACTCCCGGCGCGGGCTGGTCTTGTTGCACAGCGACATGCTGCGGGCGGTGGACCATGCGAGGCGGAACAGCTTGGCTCGGCAGATCATGGGAGCCTCGGGAAGCTTGAGTTGTGCTGAGTTGTGAGTACAATGTACTCAGTTCAGCGCAGCGCATCAAGCCGAAAAGAGCGCAGTGTGCTAAAATTATAGAACGAGGTGCGCTTTGACTCCTGTCCAATGCAGGATGGCCCGGGCCGCAGTTGGCTGGGGAGTCCGGGATCTCGCCGCGAAAGCCGATGTCGCGCCTGCTACAGTCACGCGGTTCGAAGGCGGCGCTGGCATGCAGTCCCGAACCATTGCCGCCCTTCAGCAGGCATTCGAAGTCGCAGGTGTACGGTTCACGGCGGAGGGGTGCGTTTGTCCGCCGAATGCCAATACGGAGGTCTTCGGATAGAACCCGCCCCCTCCTCGATCATCGTTGTCCAGGCCGGCCCGTAGAAGCTCACCCTCACCTTGATGTCCGACGGCCAGCGGTTCGACTGCGGCCGCTACATCAACCGGGTCGCGGCGATGCAGGCCGGGCGGCTGTTCGTCCAGCGCAAGGAGGGCGAGGCCGCCAGCGGCCGGACCAAGCGGAAGCCCGGCCGGGCATGAACGACCGGCCCTCGCCCACCGATAGCCGCGCCCGCCACGACACCATGCCGGGTGGCAGGCGTCCCTGTCTCGTTTCGCCAGATTGTCGCAGCGCTACAATGATCCCGGGTATCGACTTTGAACGTGTGCGTTCGCATGATCGAGTTGCGAAGTGCAATGGATGCTCGCGCGCCGACACGGAGAAGCAAATGCGCAAGGGGCTGTTGATTGTCGGTATCGGTGCGGTGATGGCTGTCTCAGGCTGCTCCGTTCAACGCGCGCAAACCGCAGAGGCGGCAAAGACGCAACTCGTCGGCATGAGCCGCGAAAATATCCTGTCGTGCATGGGAGCGCCGACGTCTCGTGCCACTGAAGGCAGGACAGAGGTCTGGACCTATGTGTCGGCGCCAGGAACGTATGACTCGGTGACGACCGGCGGTTCGAACTTTGCCTTCACGAAATCCCGCGCCAGGAACTGCACCGTCAACGTGGTGATGAGCGACGGGCGGGTGAGCCGGATAAACTACTTGGGCCGCACTGGTGGTCTGCTGACGGCTGGCGAGCAGTGCGCGTATGCCGTCGAGGGCTGCATGGCACAGTGACACCGACATGATCGTGCGTCTCGGCAACGCTCTGCCAAGGAGGAAGCGCCCCGCACCTCCCCCCATCGAATGAAGGCCGCGCCGACGCTGGCATGAAAGCAGCGTTACCCCGTCCCCGCCGGTCGACACCTCGCATCTCCAGCGCGACCCTGTCCGCTTGAGGTTGCCCGCGCCGCGCAGGAATGCGCAGGCGGACGCCACGCTCGTTGGAGTGTACGAGCCATGGCCGAGGCTTCGCCGAACCGGACCGTCATGCGCACCTTCAAGTTCCGCCTCTACCCGACGGCGGAACAGGATGCGCGCATGCGGTCCTGGTGCGGGGCTGTGCGGGCCGTCTACAACGCGGCCCTCCAGCAACGGCAGTGGTACGGCCGGCCAGCGGGAACCGATTGGCACCGGCGGGACTGCCGCTTCAATGCCAATCGGCAGAGCCTGGACCTGAAGCATGCCCGAGCCGAATTCGACTGTCTGGCCGATTGCCCGGCCGACATCCTGATGGCGGGGCTGCGCGACCTCGACAAGGCATTCCAGAACTTCTTCGCCGGCCGCGCCCGCTACCCGTCCCCGCGGCGAAAGCACCAGAACGAGAGCTTCCAGTTCCGGGTGTTCCAGCATCGGAAATCCGAGACGCATCCGTTCTACATGCTGGTCGTGTTCGGTCGCGACTCGGTGAAGCTGCCGAAGATCGGGCGCATCGAGTGGGTGAAGCACGCCCACATCCGCGGCGAAGCCAAGACGGCAACGGTCGTTAGGGAGGGAGATCGCTGGTTCATCTGCGTCGCTGCCGAGATCGTGCTGACGCCTCGACCAGCCCCTGGCGGAGCTGTCGGGATTGACGTCGGTGTGGCGGTGCCGCTGATGACCAGCGAGGGGGAGGCGCTGGCGGTGGATCGAACACCGCCGCATCTGGAGAAACGTCGCCGCCGTCTGCAACGGGAACTGTCCCGCTGCAGGCGCGGATCGCGACGGCGGGCAAAGCGCCGCGAGAAGCTGGCCGTCATTGCCCGGCGCATCTCCGCCCGCCGGAAGGCCCAACTGCATCAGGTGACGACAGACCTCGCCAGCCGGTACGGTTTGGTGGCGATCGAAGACCTGCGGGTCCGGAACATGACGGCGTCGGCGGCCGGCACGGTCGAACAGCCCGGCTGCAACGTGAAGGCCAAGGCCGGGCTGAACCGATCCCTTCTCGACGTCTCGCCCGGCCAATTCCGCCTGCTGCTAACCTACAAGGTCACGGCGCGCGGCGGCATGGTGGTGGCCGTCGATCCCCGAGACACCAGCCGCACCTGCCCTGCCTGCGGGCATGTGGATGCAGAGAACCGCCGATCCCAGGCCGAGTTCCGCTGCGTCCGGTGCGGACACGAGGACAACGCGGACGCCAACGCGGCGCGCAACATTCTGCGCCGAGCGCTGGCGACCCTGTCGTCGGCGACCGTTTCGGGTCGTCGTAAGGCGCCAAGCGAACCGCGAAGGCGGTCGGCAACGCCAAAGCCCAGCGTTAGCCCCTCGCGGGCCGGGCAGCCGAGCGAAAGTCAGGTGCAGCCGAAGGGGATGATCGTTCCAGATCAACTCCTTGTTCCTGGATGAGGTGTGGCCACTGTGGATTCGCTCGGTGACCGAAACCCCTGCGCCGGCCGTGCCGATGGGCTAGAAGGTGTGGCCACTGTGGATTTGCTCGGCGACCGAAACCGACGCACTGGAGGCGCTGACGGCAGAGCGGGTGTGGCCACTGTCAATTCGTTCGGTGACCGAAACACCACCGCCCCGACGCCGGATGAATTGGGGGGCGGACACTGCGATTTCCCTCGGCAATCGAAACCCGTTGCTTGGATGAGCGGAGCCTATCCACTGCACGAGTGAGCCAAATTCCTCACCGGTGACGAATTTGGCGCCGACCGACCACGGGTCAGGCTGCCGCCCTCTCGATCCGGTGCGCTCGCGTCAGCGGCTGGAGCTTCTTGCCATCGTCGCGCGTCACCAGGGTCCGCGGCCCGCGCTCGCCGGTCAGCGTCGCTTCGTAGGATTGACCGGTCTTCTTGTTGACGACAAGAACGCGGTCGCCGGGCTGAAGCTGAGCGCCTGCCGATTGCGTCTGATAGTTGGTGCGCTTCTGAGAAACGCCCGGCTCTGGACTGGCTTCAGCACGAGGGCCATAGGTGTTCGCCGCCCTGTCCTGGGACGACTTACCAGTTGCTGCCATCGCTTTATCGAGACGGTCGCGTGCCAACAGGTAAGCTTCGCGCGCAAACCTCCAGCGTCGCTCGAATTCAACACGTTCCGCCCTCGAAAGCCGTCGGGGTGCTGGCGTATTGGTCGAGGCGTCTCCGTCGGTGATGGGGTTCAGCAGCAAATGCAGGGTATCCATTACGTCCCCCCAGTACTTCACCCCTGCCTGCGCCTTAAGCACTTTAGGCGAGTCGCTGTCTGCAAAATCATTTTCGCCCTTCTGACGGGGTGATGAGGATTTAGGCTTGGTCTTGGGCGGCGCCTTAGGCTTCGGTGCCGGTCGCGCCGCCTCCTCGACACGGGCCGGCGCCTTCTCCTCAATCCGGGCAGGAGGCGCTTCCTCAACGGCCTGCGGGGCAGCCTCGAAGCGCTCGCGCCCGCGTACCCTGGCGCCAATGCCGGTTTCGACCAGCCCACCGGGGATTTCGGCCACGCCCTCCAGCGCGACGTCGCCGGGCTTGCTGATGCGCCCCTCGCTCGCCAACTGGGCGCCGGCCTCACCGGCAGCCCCAGCCCCAGCCTGAAGGCCCATCTCACTCAACCCGCGCCCGAACGCGCCGCGCACCGACTGCGGACCGCCGGCCAGCCGCGTGATCTTGCCGGCCAGCCCGGCAGACAGGCCGTCGAACAGCCCGACCGGGACGCCACGCTTCAGGGCAAACTCACGCGCGGCGGCCATGCGCTCCGGATCGCTCAGCCCGGCCTGGACGCTTATCGGATCCGAGAGATCCACCCCCGCATCACCCAGCGATTGCAGGACGGACGAGGCGTATTCGGTGGCGCCCGATGCAACGCCCTGCGCGGCACCGAACCCGACCGGGCCGCCGAACGCGCCCAGCGCGCCGACCGCCATGCCGGGACCGCCCTGCCCCAGGGACTCACCCATGATCGTCAGCAGCGCGCCCGGCTGCTCGTAGAGCGCAGACAGGAAGTCCGCCACCGAGCCGGCCTCGCTCATGCGGCGCATGGCGTCCTGAGTCTCCTTCGGCGCGGCGATCTGCTGCTGGTAGCGCTGCTCCTCGGCGATGGTCTTCCCCGCCGTCTCGGGCGTCAGAAGCCCGACGTCGGCAGCGATGCCGGCCGCGCCCTGCTTGAAGCGGGAGAAGCCGCGGCGCACGGACGCGAAGGAAGGGTTCTCGGTTGGCTTCGGCGCTGGCCTGCCGACTTCACCCAGGAACTCCTCCGCTGACAGGATCACAGCGTCCGGCGGCAGCAAGGCCAAAGCATCAGGAGGGCCGAGGAAATCCTCCGCCGACGCCCCGGCGAAGGGGTTCGTGACCGTGTCCGCGCCGGTCCCGCCGATCAGCACGGCGTCATTCGGCAACAGGGACAGCGGGTCGGCGGCGCTCTCAGCCCTCATGGTCGCGCCGACCAGATCGGGCGGGACGCCGAACCGCTGGGCGGACTCGGCAATGTGGTCGTCGATGGTCGGGGAATCGGCCCCGTTCAGGAAATCTTCGGCGTTCATCTCACCGCCCTTTCATCGGCCGTTGTCGGGAATGCAGACCAGCGTGGTTGTGCGGGACAGGGCGATGCCAAGCCGCGCGGCGGCGGCCTCAGTGGTTTCGCCCGGTCGGTAGATCAGGACGGCCGGCCCGGCCGGACCCGTCGCCGGCTGATGGGCAGCTTCCAGTTTGGCGACGCGGCGCTGCATCTCACGCATGGGCGCTCTCCATTCGTTCGCGGGCGCGGCGCTCGATGGTGTCGATCGCTGTCCGCTCGGTGGTGGTCAGGGTGGTGCGGCCGGGGGCAAAGCGCTGGAGGATGGCGCGCAGCGCGGCCCGGTCCTCGATCGCCATGTGGCGGACCAGGCCACGGGCAGGCTCCGCTGTGGCGCTGGCGCTGCTGGGCCGCCGCCGCTCCAGGCGCTCGATGCGATGGCGAAGGGGTGCCATGGTGCCCCTCTCACCGATCGGCGCGGTAGAAGGCGCGCGTGGCGGCGCGCTGCTGGTCAGCCGACAGGACGGGACCGTCGATGAAGACCACCTTCGCCTCCATCGCGTCGGCGAAGGCCAGATCCCCGTCGGTCAGCGGCTGCCGCTGCTGGCAGCGCTCGGCGATGGCATCCAGCCGGAACATCTCCTCGGCGGTAAGGCCGGACAGATCGGGGGCGGTTCCGCCGGTGGGCGCCTTGATCGCGCGCTCCAGCTTGGCGATGCGGTGGTGAAGTGCGTTGGTCATGACGAACGGGACTCCAGTTCAGCGACCCGGCGCGCCAGGTCTGTTGTTTCGAGGGTGCGACGGAAGGTTTCGACGACGTTGGCGAGGGCGGTCGCTTCGGTGGGGGTGAGGTCGCCGGCGGCGACTGCAGCAGCGACGGCGGCCATGGCGCTGGCGGCATCGTCGGCGGTCTTCATCGGCGGAAGGGCGAAGCGAACCGGCCGGTCCTTGCGCGGGGCGACGATGCGGTCCATGACCAGCCGCAGGGCGGTGGTGTCGCCAGCCAGGGCAAGGTCGATGGCCTTCCGGGTGATGGCCTCGGCCTCACCGTCCAGAAGCTGCTCCGCGGCCAGGGTGGCGCGGGCTTTGGTGCCAGACCGCTTGCCAGCCGGGTTTCCCGATTTGCCCTTTTCGAAGGGGCGGCCACGCACCGTGCCCTGCTGCTTTTGCAGCGGGTCAGCAGTGGGATTCTTGCGGTTTGCAGCCATGATCAGCAGCGCCCCGCGGTGGGGATGAACCGGGACCGGAGGGCAGACAGCGTCTCTGCCACCCGCTCGATCTCGGCCTCTGCGAACTCTTCGGCGACTTCGCGGGACCAGCCGGCTTCCATGCCTGCCTCGACGTAGGCCACGACGATGCGCTGGCACTCGGCCCGGAACGCGGCCGGCGTCGGCTGGCCGGTCAGCAGCGCGATCAGGAACAGGGCGTGGCCATTGGGGGCGCTGGCGTCGGTCATGCCGCCCTCCGATCGTCAGTGCCGTGGGGCGGCAGGTGGCAGAACCCGCCGAGCGCATCGTCCCGGCTCCGGTACTGGTAGGTCGCCTGGTTGAACCACAGACCGCACTTGCCCTCCCAATCGCCGCTGCGCTGCTTGGCGACGTTCAGGACGACGCCGGGCGTCTGCTGCAGGTCCAGCAGTTCGGTTCCGGCGGAGCGGTCACCCGCGCCCACCTTCTCGGCCAGGGCCTTGATGCGGTCTTCCGTCTTCCGGTCGCGCCAGATGCCGAGGATGTTGAAGGCGTTCGAACCGATCTCCGACGCGCCCTTGATGTCCTCCGTCTCGGGAGCCCCGCCGCCGGTCTTGGTGTCCGCCTTGCGGGAGTGGGCGACGAGGTGGGTGTGGACCCCCTTCTCGACCGTCCAGTTCACCAGTTGGAAGACGGCCTGTTCCTGGCCCTGGTAGTCCTCGGAACCGATGCCCAGGCGCATCAGGCTGTCGATCACGAACACGTCACAGCCATACCGGCAGCGGGCATATTCGAACACCTCCAGCAGCTTGGCCACGCTGGTCTTTCCGACGAGCGCGAAGCACCACAGCCACTCGTCCATCCAACCGACGATGCGGCGGATCTCCGGCTCCGACGGCCGGTCGACGTTGCCGGCCTGCTTGACCATGCGGCGCAGGCACTGCTTCGGCATCATCTCCAGCGAGGCCAAGCAGACCTTGGCCCCTTGGGTGCCCCACGAGACGGCAGCGTGCGACAGAACCTGCGACTTGCCGTGTCCGCTCGGGCCGGTCCAGATCGACAGCTCAGCCGGGCGGAACAGCAGGCGGTTGGCGATCCTGGCGAACGGCAGCCGGTATCCGGCTTCCTCACCACCTGCCGGCCAGAACAACTGGACGACGTCGTCGGCGAACTGCCCCGCACGCATCAGCTCGGGCGGGTCCATGGTCGCCGCATCGGCGAAGCAGCGGTCGATGACCGCCTTCGGAATCCCAGCCTGACGGCAGGCGTTGGCGTCCTTCAGCGGCAGGCGGACCCGGCGGCACCGGTGACGCCCCAGGCGGGCGACGATCTCGGCGACGGCGGCGTCGCCCTCCTCGTCCATGTCCAACGCGAGATAGATCGTCTCGAACCGAAGGAGGCGTTCGTATTCGGCCTCGATCCAGCGCTGCTTCGCGCCCTTGCCACCGCCGAACGGGACGGACAGGGCGGGATGGCCATAGTCCCACATGCTGGGGGCGTCGATCTCACCCTCGACGATCACCACCTCACGGGCGTTGCGGTCGATCGCCTGCCAGCCGAACAGCACCGGCTCGCAGTCGGCTTCCACCCGCATCGCCTTCTTGTCGTCGATGCTGCGGTACTTGACGAAGCGCAGGTCGCCGTCGACCAGCGACGGAAACACGATGGTCCGGCCCTGCTCGCCGATCTGGTACGCGGCAATGGCACTCTCGGTCAGAAGGCGCTGGCCGATCAGGTAATCCCTCACAGCGCCTGCAGGCTTCGCGCAGGATGGCTTCTGCGGCTTGCGGTAGGTCTTCCCCTGCCGTTCGAACTGAGGGGCCTCCAGGCCCAGCCAAGCCCGGATTTCGGCCAACGCCTCGGGCAACTGTTGCCCCTTTACCGCGGTCCACAGGTCGATCAGGTCTCCGCCGTCATCCCCGCCGGCCGCGAAGTCGGACCAGACACCGGCCTTGGCGCCGGAGACGCAGACCTTGAGCGAATGCCCCGGCTCCCCCTGCACCGACCCTGCGCACCACTCCCGGCCTTCCAGGCGGCCATTGGGCAGCAGGCGCTCGGCGACCTCCCGGGCGCGGCTTTCCAGCGCGCGCTTGATCGCGACGATGTCGCTCATAGGACACCCCATTCTTGATTGCGACGGCGGACCTCCGCCGCGTAGTCGTCGGTTTCGGCGCTGGCATCCCCGGCCAGCAGGCGGCCGATCCATTCCCGCGGGTTCTGCTTCTCGGCCGCGAGGTTGATCGTCCGCAGCGCGTGCTCGTCGTCGTGGTCGAGCTTCTTCCGGAGTTTGGCGATCATCCCGCCGGCGCTCGAACCCAGGACTTCCTTGCCGCGGTCGAACAGGCGCTTCTCCGACGTGTCGGAGGTGCTGGCGGCCGGCATGGGGTTCGAGGTTGCGCCCTTGGGCTGGCGCTGAATGTCGCCGGCTCCCAATCCGTCCAGCAGCGACGGCGCGTCAGCGCCCGGTATGGGAGAACCGTTAGGTTCTTCCATACCGGAAGTCTTCCCTTCCCTTCCCTTCCCTTCGCCGCCTGCTACAGCCTCAGTCACAGCGTCTGTCACAGACACAGCGACAGAGCCGCCACGATCATCGTCACCCTCATTTGACTGTTCGGATCGACGTTTCGCTTCCAGGGCTTCGCGCGCCTTCTTGGTGCGTGCCCTGCTGCTGCGCATCTTCCCGACAGCTTCGTCGGCAAGTTCCACAACGACGTGATGGTAGAGGCGACCGTCCTCCCCTTGCTCCCATCCGCGGAGCACGGCACCCTTGATCTCGTCCCACCGCTCCGGCGAACACATGGCGGCATCGGCCAACACATCGTCGTCGGCTTCGATGCTCCCGGCCGGCACCTCGTGCCAGGAGTGCATCCAGAGGTTCATCATGTGGAATGCCAGTTCCGGGCGCCGCTTGCACTGAAGCCACGCCTTCGACCGGCGCAGTCGGTCAATGACCAAGGGCATATACGGGATGTGGCGCAGGTCGATTTCCTCAACCACGTCACGCCTCCTTGAGACCAAGGCGCGCGATGAGGCTGATGGCCTCGTCGGCGTACAGGACGCCGCCCTCATAGAGGCTGGTGACGAGCCGCTTTTGATGTTCCAGGGGTTCCCCGGCGCAAGCCTGCATGACGATGCGGACGCGCTCGGAGGGACCACTGGCGTCGATCGCGACTCCCTCGACAGGGGCGATGCGGATCGGGATGAGGAAGCTCATGCCGTGGCTCCCTCCAGCCGGTCGGCCAGCGTGTTCAGCCGGTCAGCGATGGCGCGAACGTCGGCCGGGTCGGGTTGCTGGGGCAAGGCCTCCAGGTCGCTCACAATCCCGGCAACGGTCTCATGGGTCGTCAGCGGCCGGGCGATATGCAGCCGGCGGCGAACGGGGAGGCGGACGACGGGGGCGCTCATAGCGGCGCCACCCAGCCGGCCAGTTCTGCCAGCGTGCGTGCCGCAGAAGCAGAAAGGCCGTAATACCGGATCAGTCTTGAACTCGGGAATGTTGCGGATGAGGATGGTTCCAGATTAAGATGGGCCGTCAGCTCGCCCATGTTTCCGGTTCCAACCGCTCCGCGTACTGCCAACGCGGGGCGGTTTTTCATCATGCGGCCTCCCTCGACTCGGACGAAGAGCGCCGCGGCTTCGAGAGATGAGACATCGCCCACTCCCGGAGAGGGCCAGCCTGATACTTGGCGAAGCGTCCAAAGTGCTGGACCGGCGGCCCGTCGGAGCGGCGAGTGAACCAAGTCGCCAACGTTGCGGGAGAGGTCTTCAGCCCCAGCGCCGTGAGCAAATCAGCCGCTTCCCTGCGGCTCAGCCATTTTTCGTCAGCAACGTGAAGGATGGGCGATCGGTAATCTTCTGCCGAATACCGCAATGCCTCACCGCAGGGCGGCATGGAGGCATGATTGTTCTGTAGCAGAGACATGTTAGGCCGCCTCCTTTCCAAAAGAAGCGCGTGGCTTGGAAAGCTGGCTGGCAATCCATGCGCGAAGCTCTCCGACCTGATATTTCGGGAGCCGACCGAAATACCGCACCGGTGGCGCGTCCGACCTACGGCTCTGCCAGAATGCCAGCGTTGACGCGCTGACGGACAACCCACGTGCGGCCAGATAAGCAGATGCCTCGCGGCGCGACAGATAATGATCATCTGGAAGCGAAAGGATTACAGGCCGCGACAGACCGCCTACGATCCCGTGTTCATCTCTTGCGCAGTCATAAGCCTTAATCATGATCCACCATTAAGACGAGGACAGCAACGGCTGCTCACGTTCTAATGTTGGCTTCTATTTTTGCCGTTTGCCACAGCAGCATTGAGACACAATCGGACACTTATACAGCGACTATTCAGACACTTCCGGACATTTATAAGAATCGGAAGTGTCCGCGATGTGGGGGCCTATTGCTTCATGATCCAGGAAGCGAGAATAGAGCCTGCCGACATAGGCGTCCGTGACCTGCGCATGCCCTGCCGCCTCCAGCATGCGCGCAATCATGCCGAAATATTTCTTCGCATCTCCGCGCAGCATATCGTCCGGGCGAGGGTGCTTGCTGAACAGAGAGAAGGCGGCGGCAGATACCGGCGACCGCGAGCGAGCCCGGCCGCGGCGTCGCGGCTTTGGCGGTGCAAATTGCTCGTCGCCGTCGCGCTGCGGTGCCGCCGATCCGGCATCTGGCGCAGGGGCTCCTTCGGACGCAGACACCTCCTCCAGCGCCGCGTCCGTCGCCAGCACCTCCAGGGCGGCCAGACCGGCGGGCCGGGCTTCCCCTGACGCCGCATCTGGTACGGCGGCTGGCGCGTTCTCGGGGGCGGTCTCCTTCGGCGCGTCCGGTGCGGGCCATAGCTCGTCCAGCGTCGGCGCCTGCGCCTGCGCCCGCGGCTGATACCACGCCTCCAGCGCCTCCCTGGTTGTCAGAAAACCAAGGATGAAATCCTTTTTGTCATCGCCTTTCAGATCCCGCGCCATCATCTCCACGGTTTCGGGAGGCACCGGCATTAACGCGCCCCGGCCGCGCGGGTCGTTGCGGCAAGCGCGAGCCATCACCGCAAGCCGGCCAGCCCGAATGGCGTTGGTGGCGTCGGCAAGGAATGCCGCCCGGCGCTGGCTGTCCAGGTCGCGGGCTATCTCGGTTATGGTGTTAGCCTTCCTGGCGGAGAAATCGGGCTGGGGATCCGCACTGTCAACGAACGTAGGATCGGGGAACAGCTTCTGCGGCGGCAGCCATGCCGGGCGCGGCCAGTCCAGCCCGGACGTGTCGAACCATTCCGCCAGATCGGCCAAACGAATCCGCAGACGGCGCGGGGTGACGCTGAAGCACCCGCGGTCGGTGTCGTAATCGCGCAAAGGGAGTTTGGCGAGCGCCATGAACATTGCGTCCGGGCTGCCGGTCATGCCCTCTATTCTGAAGCCGCACGCCTTCAGGCAGGCCAACGTGACCGCCCTGGTGTAGAGGTGGCAAACCCTGCTCGCCACAAGCTCGGCTTCATCCTGCTCGTCCAGGTCTATGGGTCGGTCGCAAGCGATCTCCGGCCGGCGCCGTGTGACGATGCCATTGGCGTTCATATCGCAGCCGTCGGGCGCTCCCGCCAGAAACAGGGTTGGCCGCCTCTCTTCGAAGTCGCCGCGCCACATGAATTGGATGAGCCGTTCCAGGATGGTGTCGGCGTCTGTGGCCTTGCCTCCCAACGGCCATTCGGCCGCGATCTCCTCGAAGGTGGGCTCGTCGGGAAAGGTGGTGAATGGGGTTCGCACGACGCCTCCGCATGGCGTGCCGCATGGTCGATAGGAGCGGAAACCCGGTGCGGTACCGGGCTTGTCGGATGGCCGTCCTATCCGCTCTTATCTGAAATAGTGAGCGGCATCGGAGACTGCCAATCGCGCAGCAGTGTCCTCACGGACGCACCAACGCCGCCGAAACCAATCCTCGTGATTGCTATGTGATTGCTGAGCGTTTCGCCTCGGAACCCCGCCCGTTGGCTGCACGGGGATTTCTCCAGTATTTTCAATATGGTGCGGGCGGCGGGACTCGAACCCGCATACCTGAGGTGAGGGATTTTAAGTCCCTTGCGTCTACCAGTTTCGCCACGCCCGCGTCCCGGCCGCGCCATCATAACCCGGTCTTGGCGACCGTATCGTGACAGCTGAGCCCCTGCCATCAGAACCGGCGGCGGAGTGCCCGCAAGGATTGCATACTCCTATATGCAACGCACCGTTCCGTGGTCATGACTTAGACAATCGGCGGGCTGCGGGTCAAGGCCCCTTAGCAATCCCGGTGGCATTCCCATATCGATGGGAACGCAACCCTGGGATTGGAGGGGCCATTTTGAACTCGGTCGATTGGCTTGGGGTGGTGGCGCTGCTGATGGTGGCGGTTATGGTGGTCCCCGCCGCGCTTCGCCGCAATCGTGGCGTCGCGCTGCGCAACGCGGTGCTGTGGCTGGCGCTGGTCGTCGCCCTGGTGTGGATTTACGACAGTTTCGGGCCGTTCGGCACCCGCTTTTGACTCAAACCTGATTTTGCCCGACTCCGGCACTGGGGCCAACTCCGGCACTGGCCGGCCGTCAGGGGCGCGTGTCCTCGTTCATCGTCATGATGCCGATGCCCATCGACACGCTGCCGAAGGTCAGCATCAGGCCGGCGTACAGCATCACCGTGGCGGTCAGGCCGTAGTCGCTGTTGCCGATCAGCGTCGCCAGACGGGCGACGTCGAACCACAACAGGCCGGAGGCCAACACCACCGCCCCGGCGATGCCGGCCAGCAAATGCCGCAGCAGGAACAGCAACGCCGCTTTTTCAAAGGGTTTCATAACGGTACGCTTTCAACGGGACCGGCCCAGAGGATCTGCCCAGATGCCAAAAGTCTAATGTAGAGCCGCAAGGGAACAGGACAACTGATCCCTTGGGCTTACCTGGATGGTTTATCCTTTGGTACCGACGGTGACGGTCGGCATCCCGCCCAGGCGGCGGATGATTCCCGCCAGCTCATCGGTCGCGGCGATGACCTCGTCCTCACCGGTGCCGCGCAGGACCAGGCTGACGCCGAAGCTGCCGCTGCGGAAGTAAGGGTAGCTGCCGATCTCCAGGTCGGGATGACGGTCCTGCAAGGCGGACAACTCGGCGGCGATCGCCCCCTCGGCCAGCTCGCAGGCGACGGTGCGGGCGTGCAGCGGCGGGCCGCCGGCCAGACGCGGCAGGACGCCGTCCAGCATCGCCCGCATGATGTTGGGCACCCCGGCCATCACGAAGACGTTGCCGATCTGGAATCCCGGCGCCTGGCTGATCGGGTTGTCGATCAGGATGCCGCCGGCCGGGATGTTGGCCATGCGCAGCCGCGCCTCGTTCAACTGGCCGGCGGCGTAGTGACGCTCCAGCCGGGCGACCGCCTCCGGGTTGCGCTCCAGCGCGACGCCGAAGGCCTTGGCGATGCAGGCCGCGGTGATGTCGTCGTGGGTCGGGCCGATGCCACCGGTGGTGAAGACGTAGGTGTAGCGGGCGCGCAGCGCGTTGACCGCGGCGACGACCTCCTCCTCCAGGTCGGGCACCACGCGCGCCTCGCGCAGCCGCACGCCGATGTCCGTCAGCTTTTCGGCGATGTGGCCCAGGTTGGCGTCCTTGGTGCGGCCCGACAGGATCTCGTTGCCGATCACCAGCACGGCGGCGGTCGGGTTGGTCCCGGTCGGATTGGTGGCGGCTTCGGACGTCATGGCGGTGCGGATCTCCGTCGGAACGCTCTTGTCGAGCGGGAAGGCCAAGGGTAGCGTCGCGGCCAAGATGCGCTTTCCCACCCCCCTTCTTCAAGGCCGCCTGATCCGCCGCTACAAGCGGTTCCTCGCCGACGTCCTGCTGGACGGGGTGGAGGTGACGGTGCATATCCCGAATTCCGGCAGCATGATCGGGCTGGACGCGCCGGGCTCCGCCGTCTGGCTGTCACGCTCCGACAACCCGAAGCGCAAGCTGGCCCACACGCTGGAACTGGTGGAGGCGGCGGCACCCTGGGGCGAGGGGCTGGTCGGCGTCAACACCGGCCATCCCAACGCCCTGGTCGCCGCCGCCATCGCCGCCGGCACCATCCCGGAGCTGGCCGGCTACGACCGGCTGCGGCGCGAGGTGAAGTACGGCCGCAACAGCCGGATCGACGTGCTGCTGGAGGACGATCCGGGAAAGGCCGGCCGCCCTCCCGCCTATGTCGAGGTCAAGAACGTCCATCTGCGCCGCCCCGACGGCCCGCATGGCGACGCCGCGGAATTCCCCGATTGCGTCACCGCGCGGGGCGCCAAGCATCTGGAGGAGATGACCGCGATGGTGGCGCAAGGCTGCCGTGCGGTGATGCTCTATCTTGTCCAGCGCACCGACTGCACCCATTTCCGCACGGCGGCCGATCTCGATCCGGCCTATGACGCCGGGCTGCGCCGCGCGCTGGATTCCGGGGTCGAGGCGTTGTGTTGGTCTTGCGCGATCACGCCCGAATCGATTGAATTGGACCGGCCGCTGCCGATCCGGCTGTAGCGTCGCGGCTTGTTTTGAGTTTTTGGCATAGGGGCACCCATCTTGGAACAGGATCACGTCGAATCCAACCGCGTCCGTCTGCATGGCCCGGAGGGATTCGAAGGCATGCGCAAGGCCGGCCGTCTGGCCGCGCTGACGCTGGACTTCATCGCCCCCTATGTGCAGCCGGGCGTCAGCACGGGCGAGCTTGACCGCCTGCTGGAACAGTTCATCCGCGACCATGGCGGCGTCCCCGCCCCGCTGGGCTACCGCGGCTTTCCGCGGGCCAACTGCATCTCGGTCAACCACGTCGTCTGCCACGGCATCCCCGGCGACAAGCGGTTGGTCGACGGCGACATCCTGAACATCGACGTGACGCCGATCGTCGACGGCTGGTACGGCGACAGCAGCCGCATGTATCTGTGCGGCGACGTCGGCGTGAAGGCGCGCAAGCTGGTCGACGTCACCTATGACGCGCTGATGATCGGCATCGCGGCGGTGAAGCCGGGGGCCACGCTGGGCGACATCGGCCACGCCATCCAGAGCTTCGCCGAATCCCACCGCTTCTCGATCGTCCGCGATTTCTGCGGCCACGGCGTCGGCCGCGTCTTCCACGAGCCGCCGTCGGTCCTGCATTACGGCAAGCCGGGCGACGGGCTGGTGCTGAAGGAGGGCATGATCTTCACCATCGAGCCGATGATCAACACCGGCCGCCCCGACGTGAAGATCCTGGGCGACGGCTGGACCGCCGTGACCAAGGACAAGTCGCTGTCCGCCCAGTTCGAGCACTCCATCGGCGTGACCGCGGACGGGGCGGAGATCTTCACCCTGTCGCCGGCGGGGTTCACGAGGCCGCCTTACACAGTCGACTGATATCGGAAGCAGTGGAGCGAAGGGGGGCGCCGTGTCCTGGGATGCGGCGCCCGAATTGTGTCCGGAGTTCAGCAACCGGCCGGCCATCCGGTTCTGCAAAACCATGCCCCGAAACGAACAAGGGCCCGGCAATTGCTTGCCGAGCCCTTGTAGAAACTGGTGCCGCAACAGGGATTTGAACCCCGGACCTACTGATTACGAATCAGTTGCTCTACCCCTGAGCTACTGCGGCGTCGTTGTGGCGCGGAACATAGCGAGGTGTTTCGCCGGATGCAAGCGGTCAATTTCAGAAAAATCGACCGGCCGGCAGAGCCTCCGCCACGCTTATCCGTGCTGGCGGATCACCTCCAGGAAGGCGTCGGCGTAGCGTTCCAGCTTGCGGCCGCCTACCCCCGGCAGGTGGGCGAAGGCGGCGTGGTCGCGGGGGCGCTGGGCCACCATTTCCAGCAGCGTGCTGTCGTGGAAGATCACGTAGGGCGGCACGCCCTGAGCCTTCGCCAGTCCGGTGCGGCAGTCCTTCAGCGCGTGCCACAGCGCGTCGTCGGCCGCCGACAGGGCGCCGCGGGCGCCGGCACGCGACACACCCTCCCCCGCCGCGGCGCCGCCGCGGGCCGACTGGCGGCGGAGCGCGTCGTGGACGCCGCGGCGGCGTTCCAGCACCGGGTCCTTGCGCAGCTTGACCACCCGCTGGCCCTTGATCACGGCGACGCCGGCGTCGGTCAGGCGGAAACCGCCATAGCCTTCGAGGTCGACGGTCAGCAGGCCGGTCGCCACCAGCTGGCGGTAGACCGACTGCCACTCGACCTTGGTCAGGTCGGTGCCGACGCCGAAGGTCTTCAGCCGGTCGTGCTGCTGCTGGATCACCTTCTCGGTCGCGTTGCCGGTCAGCACGTCGATCAGGTGCCCGGCGCCATAGCGCTGGCCGGTGCGGTAGACCGCCGACAGCGCCTTCTGCGCGGCGATGGTGCCGTCCCAGGTCTCGATCGGCTCCAGGCAGGTGTCGCAGTTGCCGCAGGGCTCGGGCAGCGTCTCGTTGAAATAGTTCAGCAGCACCTGGCGGCGGCAGTCCGACGTCTCGCAGAAGCCGAGCAGCGCCTCCAGCTTGCCGCGCTCGACCCGGCGGTGGCTGTCGCCGGCCTCCGACTGCTCCAGCATCTGGCGCAGCATCACCACGTCGGCCATGCCGTAGGCCATCCAGGCGTTCGCGGCCAAGCCGTCGCGGCCGGCGCGGCCGGTCTCCTGGTAATAGGCTTCCAGGCTCTTGGGCGGGTCGAGGTGGCAGACGAAGCGGACGTTCGGCTTGTCGATGCCCATGCCGAAGGCGACGGTCGCCACCATCACCAGTCCCTCGCTCTTGATGAAGCGGTCCTGGTTGGCCTCGCGCACCTCGGCCGGCAGCCCGGCGTGGTAGGGCAGCGCCTCGCGGCCCTGTTGGTTCAGCCAGGCGGCGACCTCCTCCACCTTGTTGCGCGACATGCAATAGATGATGCCGGCGTCTTCCGGGTGGTGCTCGCGCAGGAAGGCCAGCATCTGCTGGCGCTCGCTCTTCTTCGGCACGACGCGGTAGGTGATGTTGGGCCGGTCGAAGCTCGACAGGAAGACGCGGGCCTCGGTCAGGCCCAGCTTCTCCTTGATCTCGGCGCGGGTCTGCACGTCGGCCGTCGCGGTCAGCGCGATGCGCGGGACCATCGGGTGGCGTTCGTGCAGGATCGAAAGCTGGAGATACTCCGGCCGGAAATCATGCCCCCACTGCGACACGCAATGCGCCTCGTCCAGCGCGAACAGCGCCAGCTTGGTGCGGTCGAGCAGATCGAGGAAGCGCGGCGTCACCAGCCGTTCGGGCGCGACATAGACGAGGTCGATCTCGCCCTGCACCATCGCCCGCTCGACCTCCCGCGCCTCGGCCGGGCCGAGGGAGGAGTTGAGGAAGGCGGCGCGGACGCCCAGCTCCTGCAACGCCATCACCTGGTCGCGCATCAGCGCGATCAGCGGCGAGACGACCACGGTGACGCCATCGCGGACCAGCGCCGGGATCTGGTAGCACAGCGACTTGCCGCCGCCGGTCGGCATCAGCACCAGCGCGTCGCCGCCGCGCACGACATGGTCGATGATGTCGGCCTGCTGGCCGCGGAAGGAGTCGTAGCCGAAGACCGTCCGCAGCGCGTCGAGCGCCGTGGCCGGCCGTTCACCGAAGGCGTCGTCGGACGCGTCGGCCGAGCTTTGGTTGCTGTAGGAAAACAACGAATCCACGCTGGTGCGATTCACAACTGTGGTGCCGGAATGCGGCTTCTCGTTTCAACGCCCCATCATGTGGCACAGATCGCCCGATGGGCAAAGCCGCAAAGGGTCACGGCCGGGAACAAAGGTCGGACCATCGCCGGCACCACCACACATTGGTGTGTAACAGTGGCATCCGCTCATCGCCCACGTGCAAACTGAAAACGGCGGATGGATTGGCCATCCGCCGTTTCGGAAGGAGGAAGGCGGCATGAAGAAGATGCCCTTCTTCCTGGTGCTCCAGTGGCCCCCAGAAACAAAGATAGGCGGATCGAGATCCGCCTGATCCGTCGCTAGACACCGGGAGCGTACCAGCGGGTGTAGCAGCACCCGCCGGCCACCTCCGAAAAACATACAGCCGCGCGCACCGATTTTCAACGCGCGGTTTCGGCCCCTACAGCAGGTCGCGCAGCATCGCCACCAGCGGCACGTCGGCGGGCGGCATCGGGTAGTCGCCCATCCGGTTCGGATAGACCCAGGCGAGCTTTTGCCCTTCCTGCGGCATCACGTCGCCCTCCCACACCCGGCAGACATAGAGCGGCATCAGCAGATGGAAGCTCTCGTAGCTGTGCGAGGCGAAGGTGAAGGGGGCGAGGCAGCTTGCCGCCGTGTCGATGCCCAACTCCTCCTTCAGCTCGCGCACCAGGGCGGCTTCCGGCGTCTCGTCGGCGTGGACCTTGCCGCCGGGGAATTCCCACAGGCCGGCCAACGACTTGCCGGGCGGGCGCTGCGCCAGCAGCACGCGCCCGTCGGCATCGACCAGCGCGACGGCGACGACCAGCAGCACCGGCAGGGAGCCGGGCGCCGGGGTGGAGTTGGGATCGAAACAGGCGCTCACGGCCGGTCAGCTCCGGTAGCTGCCGTTGATGTCGATGTAACCGTGGGTCAGGTCGCAGGTCCACACCTTGGCGGTGCCCTTGCCCAGCCCCAGGTCGATGTCGATGTCGATCTCTTTGCCCTTCATGTGGGCGGCGACCGGCGTCTCGTCGTAACCCGGGACCTCCATCCCTTCGGCGCAGATCAGGGTGCCGCCGACGGTGATCTTGATCAGGTCGCGGTCGGCGCGCTCGCCGGCGCGGCCGATGGCGGCGACGATGCGGCCCCAGTTGGCGTCCTCGCCGGCGACGGCGGTCTTGACCAGCGGCGAGTTCGCCACGGTCATGCCGATCCGCTTGGCGGCGGCGTCGCTGTCGGCGCCGCGCACGGTGACGGCGACGAACTTGGTCGCCCCCTCGCCGTCGCGCACCACCTGCAGCGCCAGGTCGAGCAGCAGATCCTCCAGCGCGGCGCGGAACTCCGCCAGCTCGGCGGCATCGGCGCTCGACACCGGGGCGTTGCCGGCCTTGGCCGTGGCGAACAGCAGCAGCGTGTCGCTGGTCGAGGTGTCGCCGTCGACGGTGATGGCGTTGAAGGTGCGCTCGGTGAACTCCGACAGCATGTCCTGCAGCGCGGTGGCGGCGATGGCGGCGTCGGTGAAGACGAAGCCCAGCATCGTCGCCATGTCCGGCGCGATCATGCCCGAGCCCTTGGCGAAGCCGGCGATGGTCACCGTGGTGCCGCCGATGGTGGCGGTGCGCACTGCACCCTTGGGGAAGGTGTCGGTGGTCATGATGGCGCGCGCCGCCTTCTCCCACGCGGCCGAATCGGCTTTGAGGGTCGGGGCCATCGGCGCCAGGCACTTGCCGATGGCGTCGGCGGCCAGCGGGATGCCGATGACGCCGGTGGAGGCGATGTAGACCTCGTCCGGGGCGCAGCCCGCCAGATCGGCGGCGGCCTGGACGGTGGCCTGCACCGTGGCGTCGCCCGCCTTGCCGGTGAAGGCGTTGGCGTTGCCGGCGTTCACCACCACCGCGCGGGCCTGGCCCTTGGGCAGGCTGTCGCGGCACCAGATCACCGGGGCCGAGCAGGTCAGCGACCGGGTCAGCACGCCCGCCACCGCGGTGCCGGGATCCAGCACGGCCAGCAGCAGATCATCGCGGCCCTTGTATCGGATGCCGCTGTTCGCCGTGGCGATGCGCACGCCGGCGATCGGCGGCAACGTCGGGAAGCTGGCGGGAGCCAAGGGCGAGAGGGTCGTGGCCATGGAGGGGTTTCCCGTGGTGGGGGACTGGTGGTTGTGGGGGTGGAGAAAGTATTCGAAACGTCAGAGCGATGCCCCTCCCTAGCCCTCCCCCGCCCTCGGCCGGCCGAAGGCCGGTCCGATCGCGGGAGAGGGAACTGCCGCCGCTTTCCCATAAGGCACCCTCTCCCTCGAAGAGGGGGAGGGTTGGGGAGGGGGCAGGAGGGGCCTGGCTGGCGACCTTACTTCTTCGCCGGTTCCGCCGGAGCCGGAGTCGGAGCGGCCGGAGCCGGAGCCGCCGGAGCCGCGGCGGGCTCTTCCTTCGGCATCGGCGAGCCGTCGAGCTGGAAGGTCTCGACCTTCGCGCTGTTGCGCAGCTCTTCGACCAGGGCGGTGACGATGTCCTTGGACAGCGTCTGCTCCAGCTGCGGCTTCACCTCGTCCAGGGTCGGCTGCGGCTGGGTGCGCTTGTCCTCGACCTTGATGATGTGATAGCCGAACTGCGTCTTCACCGGGTCCTTGCTGACCTCGCCCGGCTTCATGGCGAAGGCGGCGTTGGCGAAGGGCTCGACCATCGCGTCCTTGGTGAAGTAGCCGAGGTCGCCGCCCTGCTGGGCCGCGGCCGCGTCCTTGGACTTCTCCTTCGCCAGCTTGGCGAAGTCGGCGCCCTTCTTCAGCTGGGCGATGATGGCCTTGGCCTCGTCTTCCTTCTCGACCAGGATGTGGGCGGCCTTGACCTCCTCCTGCGCCGGGTTCTCCTTCAGGTACTCCTGATAGGCCTTCTGCAGCGCCTCGGGGGTGATGCGGGCCTTGACCTCCTTCTGGACGTAGGCGCGCTGGACGGCACGCTCCTCGGCGCGCTTGATCTCGTCCTTCACCTCGCTGGAATCGGCGAGACCGGCCTTGTAGCCCGCCGACGCCACCAGCTTGCCGCTGACCAGCTGGTCGATCACCGCCGGGTAGATCATCTCCAGCGGCATCTGCTGCACCTGCGGCGGCAGCTGGGACACCATGCGGGTGACGTCCGACCGGTGCAGCTCCTCGCCGTTGACGCGCGCGACCACCGGGTCGGCCGCAGCGGCCGGGGCGGAAGCGGCCGGAGCCGGCGCGGGGGCCGCGGGGGTCGGCGGGGTCTGGGCCTGCGCGGCCAGCGCGATGCCGCAGGCGGCAACCGACAGAAGCGCGGTGCGGAACACTCGTTGAACCATGGCGTGTCTTTTTCCTTCCGGCGGATGCTTCGCAACAAGGTAGGGTGTTGTCTGTCTCGCATGGCCTGCGGCATCGGAGCCATCCGCCGCTCCGCGCCCGATTCCGCAGGGGATTAAGCATGGGTCGCCCGCGCGGGGCAAGGGTCCCATCGTTCCGTCACAAGAACTGTGCCCACCCGTCCGGCAATACCAGCCCCCCGCCGGCGCCGCCACCCGCTTGCCCCTTTCCTGAACGCGATTTCATGGTCGGTCCATGCCGGCCCGTCCCCGGCGCCGTCCGGCGGCGGCCGGGATGGGGCCAATGGGACCGGTCTCGTTGACAGGGCCTTGCCATAGTCCTATGTCAGACCCGTCGATAGACTGGCCCGTATTCCGCTTTACTCCCGAGGTTTTCATGTTCGGCGCTCTCGCCCGCAAGATTTTCGGCACCGCCAACACGCGCGCGGTCAAGGCGCTGCACAAGACCGTCCAGGAGATCAACGCCCTGGAACCGTCGGTCGCCGCCTTGTCGGACGAGGCGCTGAAGGGCCGCACCGACTGGCTGCGCGAGCGGCTTGCCAAGGGCGAGTCGCTGGACGACATCCTGCCCGACGCCTTCGCCACCGTGCGCGAGGCGGCCAAGCGCGTGCTGGGCCAGCGCCATTTCGACGTGCAGCTGATGGGCGGCATGGTGCTGCACCACGGCAAGATCGCCGAGATGCGCACCGGTGAAGGCAAGACGCTGGTCGCCACCCTGGCCGTCTACCTGAACGCGCTGGAAGGCAAGGGCGTCCACGTCGTCACCGTGAACGACTACCTCGCCTCGCGCGACAGCGGCTGGATGGCGCGGGTCTACGGTTTCCTCGGCCTGACCACCGGCTGCATCGTCCATGGCCTGGACGACGACGAGCGCCGCGCCGCCTACGCCGCCGACATCACCTACGGCACGAACAACGAGTTCGGCTTCGACTATCTGCGCGACAACATGAAGTTCCGGCTGGAGGAGCTGGTCCAGCGGCCCTTCAACTTCGCCATCGTCGACGAGGTCGACTCGATCCTGATCGACGAGGCGCGCACGCCGCTGATCATTTCCGGCCCGTCCACCGATTCGTCGGAGATGTATGTCCAGGTCGACCGGCTGATCCCGATGCTGAAGCCGGAAGACTACGAGAAGGACGAGAAGCACCGCTCCGTCAGCTTCTCCGAACTCGGGCAGGAGCACATGGAGCAGCTGCTGGCCGAGGCCGGGCTGCTGAAGACCGGCGGGCTGTACGACATCCAGAACGTGGCGCTGGTCCACCACGCCCAGCAGGCGTTGCGCGCCCACATGCTGTTCCAGCGCGACAAGGACTACATCGTCAAGGATGACAAGGTCATCATCATCGACGAGTTCACCGGCCGCATGATGGACGGGCGCCGCTTCTCCGAAGGGCTGCACCAGGCGCTGGAAGCCAAGGAGAAGGTGACGATCCAGCGCGAGAACCAGACGCTGGCCTCCATCACCTTCCAGAACTACTTCCGCATCTACCCGAAGCTGGCCGGCATGACCGGCACGGCGCTGACCGAGGCGGCGGAGTTCGGCGAGATCTACGGGCTTGAGGTCGTCGACATGCCGACCAACGTCCCGGTCAAGCGCATCGACCACGACGACGAGGTCTACCGCACCGCGACCGAGAAGTACCACGCGATGACCGACCTGATCGAGGACGCGCGCAAGCGCGGCCAGCCGGTCCTGGTCGGCACCACCTCGATCGAGAAGTCGGAACTGCTGTCGGAGCTGCTCAACAAGCGCGGCATCCCGCACAACGTGCTGAACGCCCGCCACCACGAGCAGGAAGCCTACATCGTGGCCCAGGCCGGCCGCGCCGGCGCGGTGACGGTCGCCACCAACATGGCCGGCCGCGGCACCGACATCCAGCTCGGCGGCAATCTGCAGATGCGGATCGAGGTCGAGCTGGCCGACGTTCCGGAGGGCCCGGAGCGTGACGCCCGCATCAAGCAGATCGAGGCCGAGATCGCCGAGGCACGCGAAAAGGTCAAGGAGGCCGGCGGCCTCTACGTCATCGGCACCGAGCGGCACGAGAGCCGCCGCATCGACAACCAGCTGCGCGGCCGGTCGGGCCGCCAGGGCGACCCCGGCACCTCGAAGTTCTTCCTGTCGCTGGAAGACGACCTGATGCGCATCTTCGGGTCGGAGCGGATGGACAGCATGCTCCAGCGCCTCGGCCTGAAGGAGGGCGAGGCGATCATCCATCCCTGGATCAACAAGGCGCTGGAAAAGGCCCAGCAGAAGGTCGAAGCCCACCACTTCGAAATCCGCAAGAACCTGCTGAAGTTCGACAACGTCATGAACGACCAGCGCAAGGTCGTCTATGAACAGCGCCGCGAGGTGATGGAGAGCGAGGACATCGCGGAGGAAATCCGCGAGATGCGCCAGCAACTCGTCGCCAACATGGTGGCCGGCGCCATCCCGGCCAACAGCTACTCCGAGCAGTGGGACATCGACGGCCTGCACGAGCAGGTCAGCCGCATCCTGGGCATGGACCTGCCGGTCCACGACTGGGCCAAGGAAGAGGGCATCGCCGAGCCGGAGATCGAGGAGCGCGTGCGCGAGGCCGCCGACCGCAAATACGCGGAGAAGGAAGAGGCCTACGGCGCCGAGACGATGCGGCACGTCGAAAAGAGCATCCTGCTCCAGGTCCTGGACCAGGAATGGAAGGACCACCTGCTCCAGCTCGACCATCTGCGCCAGGGCATCAGCTTGCGCGCCTACGCCCAGAAGGATCCGCTGAACGAGTACAAGCGCGAGGCGTTCGAGCTGTTCGACACGATGCTGATGGCGCTGCGCGAGCAGGTCACCACCATCCTGATGCATGTCGAGGTCCGCATGGCCCCGACGGCGGAGGAGCTGTTCGCCCGCCAGATGCAGGAAATGCACGAAGGCCGCATGGACCCGGCGCTGGCGATGGCCGGAGGGGCGATGGCCGGCGAGGCCCTGCCCGACGGCATGGTCCGCGCCTCGTCGGCGGTGGCCGGCACGCCGGAAGACCAGCCGCTGCCCGCCGACGTGATGGAAAACACCCCGCGCAACGCCCCCTGCCCCTGCGGGTCGGGCAAGAAGTTCAAGCACTGCCACGGGCGGATCGCGTAAGGCGGACACGACACGTCGAGGGTGCGTCGAGGGTGGAGGCCGGGGCCTCCACCCGCCCCACCACGACGCCCCGCGACCCCGCTGTGAAACCTCCCCCGCCGTTCGCCGTTTCCTCCCCCAGGACAGAGGGAAACGGAACACCATGCTCGACGAGTTCAAGAAGTTCATCAGCCGCGGCAATGTCGTGGAACTCGCGGTCGGCATCATCATCGGTGCCGCCTTTACCGGGATCGTGAACTCCCTGGTCAAGGACATCCTGATGCCGCCGATCGGCTGGGTCATGGGCGGCATCGATTTCTCGAACTATTTCTTCAGCCTGTCGGGCGGCCATTACGCCTCGCTCCAGGACGCCGAGAAGGCCGGGGCGGCGACCATCAACTACGGCCGCTTCATCAACGCCTGCATCAATTTCCTGATCGTGTCGGGCGCGCTGTTCCTGATCGTGCGGCAGGTCAACCGCCTGCACATCCTGCACAGGGAAACGCCCAAGACCCCGCCCCGGCAGGAGCAGTTGCTGGAGGAGATCCGCGACGCCCTGCGCGCCCAAACCGCAGGTCACACCGCCGCGGGCACGCCGCCCGACCGGCCGTCCTGACCGCCCGTCCCCGCCGTCAGCCGCCGGGCCGGGGCAGGAACACGGTGCCGACCAGCATGGCCACCGACTGCAGGCAGGCGGAATCGGCCGGCGTCCACTCCCGCATCGCCCCGGACTGTTCGCAGCACAGCACGCCGACCGGCACGGTTTCGTGCAGGACGATGAAATCCAGCAGGCTGCGCACGTCGCCGTCCTGGAAATAGGTCGCGGCAAAACAGCGCGTGGCCGGGTGGTTGCGCGCGTCCGGCGCGACGACGCGGGCGTTGTTGGTGAGGGCGCGGAAATAATCGGGATAGTCGGCGCGGTCCAGCACGATCCCGCGGCTGTGCTGCCGCGTGCCGGCGTCGAACAGGTGCAGGCAGACCAGCCGTTCCCGTTCGTCGGCGAAGGCCCAGACGCTGGCGCGGGACACGCCGATCCGCTCGACGATGTCCTCGCAGGCGGCTTTCCAGACATCCTCGACCGTGGCGTGCCCGACGCGCAGGCCGAACACCGCCGCTTGTGTCCTGTCCATCGGCACGCTCCTCTTGTCGGGATGATCGCGCTGAACGCCGCTGCACTGTTGAGTAGCGGAGTTGCCATCAACTGTCGACCGTCTCGACGGTTCCTCCCCACCCGAACGCGAGGACTGCGAACGCGCGACCTCGTCTATCGCGCGTCGGCTCCACTTCCACGGGTATTCTTCGCGTCCCGACAAGAACCGCTCGTTGCCGCGGCGTGACGAACGAGGTAGGCTGTTCGGAGGATCGGCGACAACCGCCCCGACCGCGCAAAGCCGACCGCGCAAAGACCCCACGCTCCCGGCAGAGGCCCCGCCCATGTCCGCCAACCGTCCGCGCCGGGCCTTGACGACACACCCGCCGCCGCGCCGCCGCCGCGGGCCCCGGGCCGTCGGCAGGCCGACGGGCGGCCGGCGGTGCGGGATGTGGGCCGGGATGTGGTCTGCCCTGCTGGCCGCGGTCCTGCTGCTGGTCCTGGCCGACGACGTCGCGGCGGCCACGCGACCCGGCGCCACGCCGCCGGATGTCCGCGTGGCGATGGACGACAACTACCCGCCCTACAGCTTCCGCGACGACAACGGCGTCCATGTCGGCATGGTGAAGGACCTGTGGGCGCTGTGGTCGGAGAAGACCGGCATCCCGGTCCAGCTGATGGCAACCGACTGGGGGCTTGCCCGCAGGGCGGTGGAGACCGGCGCCGCCGACGTCATCGAGACGATCTTCCGCAACGGCGCGCGCGACCGGGTCTATGACTTCTCCGAACCCTACGCGCGGATCGACGTGCCGATCTGGTTCAACGCCGACCTCAGCGGCATCGTCGGCGTCGAATCGCTGCGCGCCTTCACCGTCGGGGTCAAGGACGGCGACGCCTGCGTCGAATGGCTGACCGACCGCGGCATCACCGCCTTCCAGCGCTTTCCCGGTTTCGAGGCGATGACCGACGCCGCCGCCCAGCGCGAGACGCTGGTCTTCTGCATGGACGAGCCGTCCGCCCATTACTACATGACCCGGCGCGGGGTTCAGGGGCGGTTCCGCTACACCGACCCGCTCTACACCGGCGAGCTGCACTGGGCGGTGCCCAAGGGGAACGACGCCCTTTACCGGCTGATCGCCGACGGCTTCGCCCGGATCACGCCGGCCGAACGCAAGACGATCGAGGAGCGCTGGCTCGGCCGCCGCATCCCCGGCATGGTCAATCCCGACCTGCTGGCGCTGCTGGAAAAGCTGCTGGCCGGGCTGCTGGTTGTGGGCGGCGGCATCCTGGTCTGGGTCGTCCTGCTGCGCCGGCAGGTCGACGCCAAGACCCGCAGCCTGCGCGCCGCCGTCGACGCGCTGACCGCCAGCGAGGAGCGGGTCCGCACCATCTTCGACAACGTCAACGACGCCATCTTCATCCACGACCTGGACAGCGGCGCCATCATCGAGGTCAACCGCCGGATGGCCGAGATGTACGGCATCGGCGACACCCCGCCGGCCGAGATCGACGTCGCCATGATCAGCGCCAACGTTCCGCCCTACACCCGGGACGACGCCGCCGCCTGGATCCGCAAGGCGGCGTCGGGCGAACCGCAGCTCTTCGAGTGGCAGGCCCGCCGGGTGGACGACGGCACCCTGTTCTGGGCCGAGGTCAGCATGCGGCGCGCCACGCTGGGCGGCAACGACCGCCGGATTCTGGTGGTGGTGCGCGACATCACCGAGCGCAAGGCGGCGCAGGAGCGGATGGAGTTCCTGTCCCGCCACGACACGCTGACCCTGCTGCCCAACCGGCTGCTGGTGCAGGACCGCACCGAACAGGCGCTGGCCCGGTCGGAGCGCAACGGCCGGCTGGTGGCGCTGATCGCCTGCGGGCTGGACCGCTTCAAGACGGTGAACGATTCGCTGGGCCACGCCGTCGGCGACGCGCTGCTGCGCGCGGTGGCGGAGCGGCTGAAGGCGGTGGTGCGCGACACCGACACCGTCAGCCGCGGCGGCGGCGACGAGTTCATCCTGCTGCTGTCGGGCCTGGCCGACGTCGACGCGGTGGTGGAGACGGTGGCCCTGCTGCACGAGGCGATGGCGGCGCCCTTCCCGATCGGCGGGCAGGAGCTGACGGTGACCCTGTCCTCCGGCGTGGCGCTGGCCCCCACCGACGGCACCGACTTCGCCACCCTGCTGAAGAACGCCGACACCGCCCTGCACCACGCCAAGGCGGCCGGCCGCGACACCCACCGCTTCTACGCCGAGGCGATGAACGCCGAGGCGGTGGCCCACCTGTCGACCCGCAGCGGCCTGCGCCGGGCGCTGGAGCGCGGCGAGTTCCTGGTGGTGTACCAGCCGCAGGTCAGCCTGGAGAGCGGCGCCGTGACCGGGGCGGAAGCGCTGCTGCGCTGGAACCACCCCGAACAGGGGCTGATCCCGCCCGGCGCCTTCATCCCGATCGCCGAGGACAGCGGCCTGATCGTGCCGATCGGCGCCTGGGTGCTGGGGGAGGCCTGCCGGCAGGCGGCGCGGTGGCGGTCGGCCGGCCTGTCGCTGTCGGTCGCCGTGAACCTGTCGGCCCTGCAGCTCCAGCGCAACGACCTCGCCCGCACGGTGACGCAGGCGCTGACCGACAGCGGGCTGGACCCGCTGCTGCTGGAGCTGGAGCTGACCGAATCGATGCTGATCCAGAACACTGACGTGGTGCTGGACAATCTGCGCCGGATCAAGGCGATGGGCGTGCAGGTGTCGATCGACGATTTCGGCACCGGCTATTCGAACCTGTCCTACATCGGCCGTCTGGCGGTGGACAAGCTGAAGATCGACCGCAGCTTCGTCGCCGATCTCACCCGCAACCACGACAGCGCCAAGATCACCGCCGCCGTCATCCAGATGGCGCACAGCCTGAACCTGACCGCCGTCGCCGAGGGCGTGGAGGACGCCGAGACGCTGGAGGCGCTGCGCCACCTGCGCTGCGACGTCGCCCAGGGCTATTTCCTCGGCCGCCCCGGCCCGGCCGCGGCGGTGGAACAGGCGGCGCGGCAGGTCAGCCCGTTCAAGGCGCGGGTGTAGCCCTCACGCCGCGCCGTTGGCGACGTGCAGGCTGACCACCCCGGCGACGATCAGGGCGATGCCGGCCACCTTCATCACGCTGAGCGATTCGCCGAAGATCACCACGCCGATGGCGGCGATGGCCGCGGTGCCGGCGGCCGACCAGATGGCGTAGGCGATGCCGACCTCGATGGTGCGCAGCGCCTGGGCCAGCAGGACGAAGGCAACGCCGTAGCACAGCACGACGACCGCCGCCGGCCCGAGCCGCGTCATCCCGTCCGACAGCTTCATCGCCGAGGTGCCGACGATCTCGAACAGGATCGCGACGATCAGGTACAGCCAGCTCATCGATATAGGGCCCCGACAGCTCCCGCGAGCCGATCCCACGGGCGGCGCAGGATGAACCGGGCGGCAGGACGCCGCAAGCACCACAACAGGATCGACGGCCACAGGGGCTTCGCTTGGTTCCCTCTCCCGGGGCTCTCGGCGGATCGCCGATCCGCCTGACGCCGTCGGCGCAAACCGCGTTTGCGCAAGAGGCAGGAGAGGGCTTCGGCGCCGAATGCGATCGCCCTGGCCACGACAAAGACCCACGGTTGACGCGACGCCCGGCGGGCCCTAGGGTCTTTGCCCTCATTCCAATAGAATTCTATCTGGTGTCGAAAGGGTCCGACGATGACCGGCGAACGGGAACTGGCGTTGCAGGCGAAGGCATGGCCGTTCGAGGAGGCGCGCAAACTGGTCGCGCGCTTCGCGAAAGCGCCGCCCGCCAAAGGCTATGTCCTGTTCGAGACCGGGTACGGCCCGTCGGGCCTGCCCCATCTCGGCACCTTCGGCGAGGTGGCGCGCACCAGCATGGTGCGCCACGCCTTCCAGACCATGAGCGACATTCCGACCCGGCTGTTCTGCTTCTCGGACGACATGGACGGCCTGCGCAAGGTCCCCGACAACATCCCCAACAAGGAGATGGTGGCGGCCGCGCTCGGCAAGCCGCTGACCCAGGTGCCCGACCCGTTCGGCACCCATGACAGCTTCGGCGCCCACAACAACGCCCGGCTGCGCGCCTTCCTCGACAGCTTCGGCTTCGAGTACGAGTTCCAGTCCTCCACCGACTGGTACAAGTCCGGCCGCTTCGACGAGGCGCTGCTCGGCATCCTGCGCCACTACGACGAGGTGATGGCGGTGATGCTGCCGACCCTCGGCGCGGAGCGTCAGGCGACCTACAGCCCGTTCCTGCCGGTGTCGCCCTCCAGCGGCCGTGTCCTGCAGGTGCCGATGCTGGAGCGCAACGCCGACGCCGGCACCATCGTCTTCGAGGACGAGGACGGCAAGAAGGTCGAGCTGCCGATCACCGGCGGCCATGTGAAGCTGCAGTGGAAGCCCGACTGGGGCATGCGCTGGTTCGGGCTGGGCGTCGATTACGAGATGTACGGCAAGGACCTGATCCCGTCGGCCGACCTCGCCGGCAAGATCTGCAAAATCCTCGGCGGCACCCCGCCGGAGGGGTTCAACTACGAACTCTTCCTCGACGACAAGGGCCAGAAGATCTCCAAGTCGAAGGGCAACGGCCTGACGATGGAGGAGTGGCTGGCCTACGCGCCGCAGGAAAGCCTGGCGCTCTACATGTTCCAGAAGCCGAAGTCGGCCAAGCGGCTGTATTTCGACGTCATCCCGCGCGCCGTCGACGAATACCTGACCTTCGTCGACAAGGTCCATGGCGAGGAGCCGGCCAAGAAACTGGAAAACCCGGCCTGGCACATCCACAACGGCAAGCCGCCGGCGGTGCGCTCCGACGTGTCGTTCAACCTGCTGCTCAATCTGGCGGGGGCGGCGAACGCCGAGACCAAGGACGCCATGTGGGGCTTCATCCACCGCTACGCGCCCGACGCCACGCCGGAGAACAGCCCGTTCCTCGACAGCCTGGTCGGCTACGCCGTGCGCTACTACCAGGACCAGGTGAAGCCGACCAAGCGGTTCCGCGCGCCGACCGACGCCGAGCGGGCGGCGCTGGAGGCTCTGCGGACCAAGCTCGACACCCTGCCGGCCGACGCCCCCGCCGACGTTATCCAGAACGAGGTGTTCGCCGTCGGCAAGGAACACGGCTTCACCGAGCTGCGGGCGTGGTTCCAGGCGCTGTACGAGGTGCTGCTGGGCCAGACCACCGGCCCGCGCATGGGCTCCTTCATCCAGCTCTACGGGATCGAGGAAACCAAGGCGCTGATCCGCGAGAAGCTGGCCGCCTGACGCTCCACCCCCACGGTTGCGGATGGGGACGCCTGCGGGCGTCCCTTTTCGTTTGCGAAAACACCGCAAATGCCATCAATTTCGCTTTCGATGATTGGTCGGACGCTCATTTGGGTGTTTGATCGGAAAATGGGCAAAAAGCTGCCTCTTCGCCCATCCGCTGGGCAATCCAAGCGGTATTCCATACTGCGCTATGCGGACGCCGCACCGCACCAATTCGAAAAGCGTGATACCGCTAACACGACCGTGGCCGTACACTCCGCCCCGTTACTGCATTTTGCAGTGCGTTTCCTCCCTAGACTAAAGGCCGCGCCCTTCCGGGCTGCGGTCTTTTTTTTGCCCGCAGGCCGCCGGCCACCCGCCCGCCTGTGACGGCCATCACAGCCGCATTGCATAAAATACGCGATAAATTCTTCCAATAACGGCTCCGGCCACCCGGCCGGCCAACCGGGACGCATCGGAAGGGAGTGCGCGGGATGTCGACCGATCCGCCGCCGTTCGAACGCCATCACCGGACCGCGCAGGCGCTGGTCAGCACGTTCCAGGAGGCGCTGGAGCCGCAATTCACCGCCAAGGGCGCCTTGTCGCGCGACGAGTTCACCCGCGCCATGGGGCTGATGATGGCGCACTGGCCATCGGTGCTGCCGCTGTTCGCCGCCATCTGCCAGTCCTGCACCAAATCCTGCGGCGCGGCGGCCTGCCACGGCTGCGAAGGCCGGCCGGCAGAGGAGCCGCGCCGGCTGTTCCACGCCGATGGGCGGCGGCGCGACTTCGCGACGCGGCTGCTGGTGTCGGCCCTGCGGACCAAGGTGCCGGAGCGCATGGACCCGGTCACCGGGGCGACCTTTCCCCAGGTGATCGTCCCCAGCCTGCAAGCCAGCCTGACCGGCCTGTTCTATGAAAAGGAATGGGAGGCGCTGAACGCCAGCGCCCTGTCGATCTACAACCGGCTGGGCACCGACCAGGACGCCGAGGTCTGGCGGCGGCTCGCCGACGAGGACACGCTGGCGGTGCTGGCCGACACCACCTTCGTCCGGGTGATGCTGCGCTTCCGCCAGTTCCACCAGCAGCGCCAGACCTTCATGCGGCGGATGACCGACCGGCTGCGCGACCAGCGCTTCGTCTTCGCCGACCAGCATTTCGAAGCGCTGTTCGACGCCCTGTTCGGCCGCCTGCGCGCCGGCCTGCGCACCGAGTTCGACCGCGCCCACATCGACGTCCATTACGGCGAGGGCACGGCCGACGCGCTGATGCGCATCTTCGACCAGTTCGACAAGCACCGGATGGAGCAGGCCGCCCCGGTCCATGTGCTGGGCGGGCGGCAGATGCCGCGGCCGATGCTGGCACAACGCAGCATGCTGGGGGCCACGCCCGGTGCCAAACGACGCTGACCCGCACCCGGCCGCGCCGGATGTCACGGGAACCGCGCCGTCGAATTAGGCCGCCGTTAACCAGGGAGGCGCTTCGATGAGGTTCATGATGTCCGCTCCGCCTCCGCCGCCCCGGCGGTCCGGCGGCCCAACCCGGAGGCTCGTGGTCCGGTGACAGCCCGGCGCTCCCCGTCCCATCCCCCAACCGCTCTCCCCGTGGAGACGGAGGGCGGAGTCGCGCC
>NZ_LGRA01000008.1:315714-427781 GCF_003116095.1 Azospirillum sp. TSO35-2 | reverse complement strand
GCCGGTTCGGCGGCGCCGGCGTCGTTCGCGTCGGGAGGCGCTTTATAGGCGGCCTCCCCCAAACCGCGCAAGACCTTTTTTCACCCCGTGTGAACTTTTTTCGCAGGAGGGCCCCGATCAGAAGGCCGCTGCCGGGATTTCGTCGTCGTGCCAGGTGCGGCCGTCGCGTTCGATCAGGGCGATGGACTGCGACGGGCCCCAGGTGCCGGCGATGTAGGGCTTCGGCTGCTCGTGGCGGGCCTTCCAGCCGTCGAGGATCGGCTCGGCCCACTGCCACGCCGTCTCGACCTCGTCACGGCGCATGAACAGGGTGGAGTTGCCGCGCACCACGTCCATCAGCAGCCGCTCGTAGGCGTCGGGGAAGCGGCCACCGAAGGTTTCGGCGAAGCTGAGGTTCAGCGCCGCCGGCCGCAGGCGCATGCCGCCCGGTCCCGGCTCCTTCGTCATCAGGTGCAGGCGGATGCTCTCGTCCGGCTGGAGCCGCACGATCAGGCGGTTGGCCTGCAGCTCGCCGGCGCCCTGCGGGAAGATCGAGTGGCGGATCGGCCGGAACTGGATGACGATCTCCGACATCTTGGCCGGCAGGCGCTTGCCGCTGCGCAGGTAGAAGGGCACGCCGGCCCAGCGCCAGTTGTCGATCTCCAGCTTCAGCGCGACGAAGGTTTCGGTGCCGCTGCCGGGCGGAATGCCGGGTTCGTCGAGATAGCCGGGAACCGCGCCACCGGCCACCGCACCGGCGCGGTACTGGCCGCGCACCGTGCAGCCGCCGACCTCGTCGGCGCCGATCGCCTTCAGCGAGCGCAGGACCTTCAGCTTTTCGTCGCGCACCGATTCCTGCGCCAGCGAGATCGGGCACTCCATGCCGACGAGGCAGACGAGCTGCAGCAGGTGGTTCTGCACCATGTCGCGCAACGCGCCGGAATGGTCGTAGTAATCGCCGCGCCCTTCGACGCCGACCGTCTCGGCGACGGTGATCTGCACATGGTCGATGTGGTTGGCGTTCCACAACGGCTCGAACAGCGAGTTGCCGAAGCGCAGCGCCAGCAGGTTCTGCACCGTCTCCTTACCGAGGTAATGGTCGATGCGGTAGATCTGCGGCTCGGCGAAGACGGCGCCGACCCGTTCGTTGATGTCCTGCGCGGACGCCAGGTCGCGGCCGATCGGCTTTTCCAGCACGACGCGGGCGTCCGGCGTCACCAGACCGAAGGCGCGCAGCTGGTCGCAGATCGGGCCGAACAGGCTGGGCGAGGTGGCGAGATAGAAGATCCGCACCGCCTCGTCGCGCGTGACCGGGCAGTGGTTCAGCCGTTCGGCGAAGTCGGACCAGCCGTCGTCGGTCGTGGCGTTGACCGGGACGTAGTCGAGACGCTCCAGGAACCGGGCGGTCACCGCCGGGTCGCGCTCGTCGGCGGGGACGTGCTGCAGGATCGCGTCGGCCGCCTTGGCGCGGTAGTCGGACGGGTCGAGCGGGCTGCGCGAGACGCCGATGATGCGGCTGCCCTCGGCCACCTGCCCCGCCTTGTCGCGCAGGTACAGCGCCGGCAGCAGTTTGCGCAGGGCGAGGTCACCGGTGCCGCCGAACACCGTGTAGTCGAACGGAGGCAGGGCTGCTGCCACGGCGGAGCGGGGGTGCGTCATCGGTCCTCTCAACGTCGCTGGCACGGAGCGGATGCGGCCCGTGCGTCATGGTGCCACAGGGATGGGCTTGGTCACAACCGGAGCGGCGGCGCTGTGACGCCGCCCCGGCGGTTGGATCGCGGTCGGATGGGCGTCAGGCGCCCGGGTAGCGGATGACGGACGCGCCGCTTTCGGCCCCGCTGACGTTGTCGCGGAACAGGGAGAACATCTCGCGGCCGCAGCCGTGGGCGGAATCCTCGCTGGGCGGCGGCGGGGCGCCGCGGCTCTCCCACTCGGCGGCGTCGACCAGGGCGTCGAGCGCCCCGGTTTCGGCGTCCAGCCGCAGCATGTCGCCGTCGCGCACCCGGCCGAGCGGGCCGCCGTACTTGACCTCCGGCGTGACGTGGATCGCGGCGGGCACCTTGCCGGAGGCGCCGGACATGCGGCCGTCGGTCACCAGCGCGACCTTGAAGCCCTTGTCCTGCAACACGCCGAGCGGCGGGGTGAGCTTGTGCAGCTCCGGCATGCCGTTGGCGCCGGGCCCCTGGTAGCGGACGACGACGATGACGTCGCGGTCGAGTTCACCGGCGCGGAAGGCGGCCTGCACCGCCTCCTGGTTGTCGAAGACGCGGGCCGGCGCCTCGACCACGCGGTGCTCCGGCTTGACCGCCGAGACCTTGATGACGCCGCGGCCGAGGTTGCCGGACAGCACGCGCAGGCCGCCTTCGGCCGCGAAGGGCGCCGCGGTGGTGGCGACCACGGTCGGGTCGCCGCTCTTGTCGGACGGCGAGCGGACCCAGGTCAGGGCGCCGCCGGCGTCCAGGTCCGGCATCGAGCGGTAGGGCTCCAGCCCGCCCTCGCCCCAGACGGTGGCGATGTCGGCGTGCACCAGCCCGGCGTCGAGCAGTTGCCCGATGATGAAGGGCATGCCGCCGGCCTGCTGGAAGCGGTTCACGTCGGCGCTGCCGTTCGGGTAGACGCGGGCCAGCAGCGGCACCACCGTCGACAGCTCGGAGAAGTCCTCCCAGCTCAGCGCGATGCCGGCGGCGGCGGCGATGGCCGGGATGTGCAGGGTGTGGTTGGTCGAACCGCCGGTGGCGAGCAGGCCGACGATGCCGTTGACCAGCGCGCGCTCGTCGACGATGCGGCCGATCGGCGTGCCGCCGCCGGGGGCGGTCATCGCCACCACGCGCTTGGCGGCGGCGTCGGTCAACGCCTCGCGCAGGGGGGTGTTGGGGTTGACGAAGCTGGCGCCCGGCAGGTGCAGGCCCATGATCTCCATCAGCATCTGGTTGGTGTTGGCGGTGCCGTAGAAGGTGCAGGTGCCGGGGGCGTGATAGGACTTGGACTCGGCGTCCAGCAGCTCCTCGCGCCCGACCTTGCCCTGGGCGTAGAGCTGGCGGGCCTTGGCCTTGTCGGCGTTGGACAGGCCGGTCGGCATCGGGCCGCCGGGCACGAAGATCGTCGGCAGGTGGCCGAAGGACAGCGCGCCGATCATCAGGCCGGGGACGATCTTGTCGCAGATGCCCAGGCACAGCACGCCGTCGAAGGTCGCGTGCGACAGAGCCACGCCGGTGGCCAGCGCGATGACGTCGCGGCTGAACAGCGACAGCTCCATCCCCTCGTAACCCTGGGTCACGCCGTCGCACATCGCCGGCACGCCGCCGGCCACCTGGGCGACGCCGCCGACCGCGCGCACCGATTCGCGGATCAGCGCCGGGTAGCGTTCGTAGGGCTGATGCGCCGACAGCATGTCGTTGTAGGCGGTGACGATGCCGATCGACGGCTGGGTTTCACCGCGCAGCGCCGCCTTGTCGTTCGCCCCGCAGGCGGCGAAGGCGTGGGCCAGGTTGGCGCAGCCGAGACGCTGGCGCCGCGGCTTTCCACCGGCGTCCTCCAGCCGCGCCAGATAGGCGGCGCGGCGGTCGCGGCTGCGCTCCGCGATGCGCTCGGTCACGCGGGCGACGACGGAATTCAGGGTGGCGGGCTTGCTCATGATCGCATCTCGACCGTTTGTGGGAGGCGATGATTTCCAGAACGGACCATACGCCAGGGGCAGCGGACTGTGAAGAAAATTTTTTTCATATATTGGGCCGGAAAGCGAGACTTCTCGCCAGCCAGGGCAATTTTCTTCATAATGTGCGGCGGGCGGGCCATCGGCGCGCCTCATGCCTGATCCAAATCCCGGCCTGGGAAGCAAGTTTACGCGATGACACCTGCGGTCAACACCCCTTCGGTCGACATTCTCGATGACATCCGGCGGCTGCGGAGCGAGCTGAAGCGGTCGGAGGCGCAGATCGCCGATCTGGTGCTGGCCGATCCACGGCGGGTGCTGAACCTGAACGTCACCTCGCTCGCCCAGGCGGCGGCGGTCAGCGAGGCGACGGTGGTCCGCTTCTGCCGCAGCGTCGGCTGCGCCGGCTTCCCCGATTTCAAGCTGCGGCTGGCCGAATGCCAGGCGCGGGACCAACTGCGCGATCAGGTGCGCGGCGGCACCCCCTATGTCAGCCAGGATGTGGCGGCGGACGACAGCGTCGGCACGCTGGCGCGAAAAATTTTTTCATCGAGCGCCGCCGCCCTGACCGCCGCCTCCGCCACGCTGGACGAGGCGGCGCTGGACCGGGCCATCGCCCTGCTGGCGGCGGCGCCGCGGGTGCTGTGCGTCGGCACCGGCGGGTCGAGCGCGCTGGCCCAGGACGCGGCGCACAAGCTGCTGCGCTTCGGCGCCGACGCGCAACCCTGCGCCGACCCGGTGCTGGCGCGCATGCTGCTGGTCAATCTGGGGGTGGGCGACGTGCTGCTGGCGCTGTCCAACACCGGGCGCAGCGGGACGATCAACGAACTGGCCGCCGCGGCCCGGGCGCAGGGCACCGCGGTGGTGGCGATCACCGCGCCGCATTCGCCGCTCGCCGCGATGGCCAGCGTCACCATCGCCAGCCAGCCGGTGGAGGACACCGAGATGTACACGCCGATGGCGTCGCGGCTGGTCCATCTGACGCTGATCGACGTGCTGTCGACCGGGGTGGCGCTGCGGCTGGGCGATCCGGCGGTGCGGCACCTCGCCCGCGTCAAGGGGGCGATCAACGCCGGGCGGCTGCCGCCGCTGCCCAAGCCTTCATTGACCAAGCCGCCGCTGCCCAAGCCTTGACGGCGTTGCCGCAACCGTCATCCGACCATCGACCGAGACGTCGGTGGCCCGGCCAGGCTTGGCGCCGGACCGCCGTCCCGTCTTGTACGATGGTCGAATTATTACGACCGCGAACGATTGCTATCCTCACCCGCAATCCGGCCCACCCATTGATCCGGTCGGGCATCATCGCCCCGCCGGCCACGGCCGCAAAGAACGCCGCCAAGAACGATGCAGGATGAGGACAGCCCCGATGACGCACCGCTCCCCGACCGCGCAGCCCACCGCCCACCGTCGCCCGGCCCGTCGCGCCGCCGCCCCGGCCGGGCTGCTGGCCGGGCTGCTGGTGCTGATGGCGACCGGCGGCGTCCTGGCCCATGGCGACGTCGTGCCGCAGCCAGTCGACACCGCCGGGCTGGAGAAGCTGGGCGACACGTGGCGCGACAGCAACCCCTACCGCGGCAACCCGCGCGCCATCGAGATCGGCGCCTCGGCCTTCAATCAGAACTGCGCCCGTTGCCACGGGCTGGGTGCGGTATCCGGCGGCATTGCCCCGGACCTGCGTTACCTGGAAAAAGGCGATGCCGGCGACGAGTGGTTCAAGGAGCGCGTCACCAATGGTTCGATCCGCAACGGCGTGACCTACATGCCGCGGTTCGGCGAGGCCCTGGGCCAGGAAGCGCTGTGGTCGATCCGCTCGTGGCTGGAAACCGTGCATGAGGAGTGACGCCGCGCGTCATCGGCATCCCGTCCTCTCTCCTTCGAACAAGGTGCTCGCCATGATTCGCAAAGCCGTTGTCCTGACCGCCCTGTCCGCCGCCCTGCTGTCGGTCCCCGCCTTCGCCCCCGCCGCCTTCGCCGCCGACCACGCCACCCCCGACCAGGCCAAGGCGCTGGTCGCCGACGCTGTCGCCTACCTGAAGGCCAAGGGGCCGGAGGAAGCCGCCAAGGCGTTCCAGGACCCCAAGGGCAGCTTCCGCCGCGGCGAGCTGTATGTGTTCGTCTTCGACGCCAACGGCCGCTACGTCGCCTCCGGCGCCAACCCGCGCCTTGCCGGCTCCGACGCCGCCAACCTGAAGGACGCGGAAGGCAAGCCGATTGTCCAGGCGATGATCACCGAGACCAAGGACAAGCCGACCGCCGTCATCGACTATGTCTGGCTGAACCGCCAGTCCAACAAGGTCGAACACAAGCACAGCTACGTCACCCGCGACGGCAACTTCATCGTCGGGGCCGGCACCTACGACGACTGAGCGTCGGGCGGCCCGTGGTGGGGCAGGGGGGTGGCGCAAGCCGACGCCTCCCCACCATAATCTTTCCTCTCATCCCATCGTTGAATATACGAACCATCCTCTCTGCGGATAACCTGACGTCGACAGACCGTGGAGGGGAGGGTATGGCGACAGGCTGCACAAGACGGACGACGCTGCTGGCCGCCGGTGCGCTGCTCGCCGCGGCCATGGCCGATCCGGTCCGCGCCGCCGCACTTCCCGCCGCCGCACTCCCCGTTGTTCGCGCCGGTGTGCTGAAGTTCGGCACGGTCAGCTGGGAACTCGACACCGTCCGCGCCAACCGCTTCGACGAGGCCGCCGGCATCGACCTGCAGCTGGTCGAACTGGCGGGCAACCCGGCCACCCAGGTGGCGTTGCAGGCCGGCGGCGTCGACGTCATCGTGTCGGACTGGCTGTGGGTGTCGCGGATGCGGTCGACCGGGCAGGCGCTCTCCTTCATCCCCTATTCGACCGCAGTCGGCGCGCTGGTGGTGCCGGCCGGATCGCCGATCACCGGCATCGGCGACCTGAAGGGCAAGCGGATCGGCGTTGCCGGCAGTCCGCTCGACAAGAGCTGGCTGCTGTTGAAGGCGCTGGCCGGCGACCGGCACGGGCTGGCGCTCGATCGGGGCGACGCGCAGCCCTTCTTTGCCGCACCGCCGCTGCTGAACCGCAAGCTGGCCGACGGTGAGATGGACGCCGTGCTGACCTACTGGCCCTTCGCCGCGCGGCTGGAGGCGCAGGGCATGCGCGTGCTGATGACCGTCTCCGACATGCTGACGGCGTTGGGCCAGCCGGCGGACGTGCCGTCGATCGGCTATGTCTTCCGCGAGGAGTGGGCCAGGGCCAACCCGGCGGCGCTCGCCGGCTTCCAGGCGGCGACCGCCCGGGCCAAGACGCTGCTGGCCGAATCCGACGCCGCGTGGCAGCGCCTCGCCCCGCTGATGCAGGCGGAGGACGACGCCACCTTCCGCACCCTGCGCGACCGCTACCGCGAGGGCATCCCCCGCCGCTGGGGCCCGGCGGAGCGCGATGGGGCGGCAAAGCTCTACACGCTGCTCGCCAAACTGGGCGGGCGCGAACTGGTCGGGGACGCACCGACCATCGCCCCCGGCACCTTCTGGACCGGCGGGGCATAGCCGATGCGCCGCGTCCTGCTGCCGATCCTGTCGGTCCTGCTGCTGCTGGCGCTGTGGCAGGGGGCGGCGTGGATGGTCGGCGGACGGCTGCTCCCCGGGCCGCTGGCGGTGGCCGACGCGCTGGTCCGCGAGGCGGAGCGCGGCGCCCTGTTCCATCACATGGGCATCACGCTGCTGCGCGTGCTCGCCGCCTTCGCCCTGGCGATGTCGATCGGGGTCGGGCTCGGCGTGCCGATGGGGCGGTCGGCGACGCTCGACCGGCTGTTCGGCCCCTGGCTGGTGTTCTTCCTGAACCTCCCGGCGCTGGTGGTGATCGTGCTGGCCTATGTCTGGTTCGGCCTGACCGAGGCGGCGGCCATCGGCGCCGTCGCCGTCAACAAGATCCCCAACACCGTCGTCCTCGTCCGCGCCGGCGCCCGGTCGATCGACGAGGGGCTGGTCGAGATGGCCCGCGTCTACCGGCTGACGCCGGCCGAACGGCTGCGCCATGTGCTGCTGCCGCAACTCACCCCCACCATTGCCGCCGCCGCGCGGTCCGGCCTGGCGCTGATCTGGAAGATCGTGCTGGTGGTCGAACTGCTCGGCCGCAGCGACGGTGTCGGATTCCAGATCAACCTCCTTTTTCAGATGTTCGATGTCGCAGGAATCCTGGCTTACACCGTCGCGTTCGTGGCCGTGGTCCAGCTTTTGGAATACGGCATCCTCCAGCCGGTCGAACGGCACTGCCTGCGCTGGCGGCGGTTGCCCGCTGACGCTTGAGATTCGCTCCAAGCGCTTCGGCGCGGTGGAGGCCCTGCGCGGCCTGACCATCGCCGCGGCGGCGGGGGAGGTCGTGGCGCTGGTCGGTCCCAGCGGTTGCGGCAAGACGACGGCGCTCGGCATCGTCGCCGGGCTCGACCACGACTTCGACGGGTCGGTTACGGTCGGGCCGCGGCCGGATGGGGGGGCCGCCCGGCTGGGCTACGTGTTCCAGGAACCCCGGCTGCTGCCCTGGCGCACGGTGCGCCAGAATCTGGCGCTCGCCCTGCCCAGGCCGCAACGCAAGGGGCCGGCGGTCGACGCCATGCTGGCGGCGCTGGACCTCACGGCGCTTGCCGATCGTTTTCCGACCCAACTCTCACTGGGCATGGCGCGGCGGGTGGCGCTGGCGCGCGCCTTCGTGGTGGAGCCCGACCTGCTGCTGATGGACGAACCCTTCGTCTCGCTGGACGAGCCGACGGCGCTGAAGCTGCGCGCCCTGCTGGTCGGGCTGCTCGACCGTCGGCCGGCGACGGTGCTGCTGGTCACCCACAATCTGCGCGAGGCGCTGGCGCTGGCCGACCGCCTGTTGCTGCTGGCGCCGTCGCCCGGCCGCGTGGTGGCGGAGGTGCCGGTCGCCATTCCCCGTGCCGACCGCGACGACGCGGCGATCGAGGCGCTGCGTGGCGCTTTGCTGGCACGGCCCGAGCCGGCCTTCCGCCTGCTGGCCTGAAGCGCCGGCCCCGACGACCCTTTGAAGGGTGTGGGTTCATTTGCCGCTCGTCGCGGCCGATGCGCCGCGCTATCGTGGCCGCACGCCGGGCTCCGCGTCCGGCACCGTCATGAGGGGCAGCGGGCCGGTATGGTGTTCAGCCGGGTGACAATGCGGCGGGTGCGGCGGCTCGGCCTGATGGCCGGGGTGGCCGCGCTGTTGCTGCAGGTCATCGCCTGGGGCTGGATGCCCTCGATCGTCGGCACCGCCCGCGCCGGTGACGACTCGACCGTCCTGATCTGCTCGGTCGATGGGCTGAAATCCGTCATCCTCGACGCGCAGGACGATGGGGCGGGCGATGCCGCCGCTCCGTCCGGCACGCCTTCGAAGCCGTCGCCCTACGGGACCGGCCACTGCCCGCTGTGTCCGTTGATGTCCGGGCTGGCCCTGCCGCCCCCGCCGACGTCGATCGGGCCGACGCTTGCCGAGGCGCGCGATTCCCGGCCATTGCCCGGCGAGCGGATCGCCGCCGGCTGGTTCCTGTCGACCCTTCAGGCCCGCGCGCCACCGGCGCTCGGCTGATTTTTCGGGCCGCGTCCGTCCGGATTGGGCGGCGCCTTGCCTGTTTCCCTCATTCGAAGCCCGCGCCGCGGCCCGCCTACCCGAAAGTCTGGGGCGGCCGGCTGGCGCATCCGCAATCCGTTCCCGGAGAACACCCATGAATCGCCGCATCCTCGGCATCGCCACCGCTTTCACCCTGCTCGGCGCCGGTGCCGCCTGGGCGCACGCCTACAAGGCCGGCCCGATCGAGATCGACCATCCCTGGGCCCGCGCAACCGCGCCGTCCGCCCCCAACGGCGGGGCTTTTCTGTCGCTGACCAACACGGGGACGACGGAAGACCGTCTTGTCGCCGCCTCCACCCCGGTGGCCGAGAAGGCTGAACTGCACACCCACATCAACGACAACGGCGTGATGAGGATGCGGCCGGTCGACGGGATCGCGGTCGGCCCCGGTGCGCCGGTCAAGCTGGCGCCGGGCGGCCTGCACGTGATGCTGCTCGGGCTGAAGCAGCCGCTGGTCAAGGGCGCGCACTTCCCCCTGACCCTGCGCTTCGAAAAGGCCGGCAGCGTCGAGGTCGAGGTGGCGGTGGAAGGGGCCAGCGAAACCAAGCCGGCGGAGCACATGTCCGGGATGGGCGGTCCCATGGGCGGCAACGCGCACGGCACGATGCACGGCGCCGGCCAGCACCAGACGCAGTGATGGCAAGAGGCCGCCGGTGGGGTGTCCCGCCGGCGGCCTTTTCGTTCCGGTCGCGGTGCCGTTGCTTGGCGGCCACGGCGCCCAGCTCGGCGCCGGTCACCGCGGCGATGATCGCCAGCACCGACAGGGCGCTGGGGAGGCCCGAACTGATGCCCCCGGTCGGGATGAACCAGGAGGCGGGGATGCCGGCCCGCGCTGCGCCGTGCGGAACGGGCGAGGGGGAGGGCGTGAAGAAGGGTGCCGCGCTCAACGCGGGCGGTGGCGGGCCAGGGCGTCGATGATGTCCTGGTCGCGGAACGGCTTGGCGATCACCGGGCGATCCCGGTGGGTGTCTGGCAACCCCTCCGCCCCATGGCCGGTGGTGAAGACGAAGGGAATGCCGGCGGCGGCGAGCCGGTCGGCCACGGCGTCGACCCGCTCGCCGCGCAGGTTGACGTCCAGCAGCGCGATGTCGAAGCCGCCGGCGTCGATCATGACGAAGGCCGCCGCGACCGATCCGGCTGGGCCGAGGCAGGTCACGCCCTGGTCGACCAGCACGTCTTCCAGGCTCATCGCGATCAGCGGTTCGTCCTCGACGATCAGGACGGTGAGGTCGGTCAGGGGCGCGTTGGTCACTGGGGGCTCACTCGCGAGGACAGGGGGATCACCAGTCGGCATTGCACACCGGCCGGCTCGAAGGCAAGCGCCACCTCGCCCTCCAACTCGTGGACGAGGCCGCGTTCGATCAGCCGCGATCCGAAGCCGCGCCGGATCGGCGGCACCACCGGCGGTCCGCCGCTCTCCCGCCAGCGCAGGGCCAGCGCCCCACGATCGCCCGTGGCAGCGGAGGCGACCTCCCATTCAAGGTCGACGCGGCCGTGTTCGACCGACAGCGCGCCGTATTTGGCGGCGTTGGTCGCCAACTCGTGGAAGGCGAGATGCAGCGACACCGCGACGCCGGTCGCCAGCGTCACCGGCGGCCCACCGACACGGACGCGGCCGGCGTCGACGTGCGGTTCCAGCGTCAGGGCGGCGATCTCGCTGAGCGAGGCGCCCTGCCACTGCCGGCGGGTCAGCAGATCGTGCGCCTGGGCCAGCGCCCGCAGCCGCGACTGGAAGGCGTCGGGGAAGGCCTCCGGCGTCGGGGCGGCGCGCAACGTCTGCTTGGCGATCGACTGCACCATCGCCAACGTGTTCTTGACCCGGTGGTTCAGCTCCTCCAGCAGCAGAAGCTGGCGATCCTCCGCCTTCTTGCGTTCGGTGACGTTCAGGGAGACGCCGGCAAGCCCGGTGGCAATGCCGTTCTTGTCATAGACGGCACGACCGCGGACCTGCACCCAGTGGAGGCTGCCGTCGGGCCAGATCGTGCGGTATTCGATGTCGAGCGGGGAGCCATTGGCGACGGCAAGGCGCACCGCCGCCTGCTGGTGTTCGCGGTCGTCGGGATGGACGCGCATCAGCAGCGCGTCGTAGGTCGGAAGCTCGGACGGGTCGCTCAAGCCCAGGTTGGCGGCGCAGATCGCCGACACCCGCAGCCGGTTGGTCGCCAACGTCAACTCCCACGAGCCGAGCCGCCCGGCCTCCAGCGCGAAGCGCAGCCGCGCCTCGCTCTCGGCCAGCGCCTGGCGCTTGTCGGTCAGCTCGTTGCGGTCGCGCGCCTCGACCAGGGCGCGGCGGACCACGACCTGCAGCCGCTCCATCCGCAGCTTGACCACGTAATCGGTGGCGCCCTTCTTCAACGCCTCGATGGCGTTCTCCTCGCCCAGCATGCCGGACACGAAGATGAAGGGCACCCGCGGCAGCCGCTCGCGCGCCACCGCCAGCGCCGACATGCCGTCGAAGTCGGGCAGGTCGAAGTCGGACAGGATTAGGTCGTAGGGGCCGCCGTCCGTGATCGCGTCGACGAAGGCCTGTCGGGTATCGACCCGGTGGACGTCGAAATCATGGTCGTCGATCAGCAGCAGGTGCTCGCGCACCAGATCGGCGTCCATGCCGTTGTCCTCCAGCAGCAGGACGCGGCAGGGAATCGGCAAGGACAGCTCGGGACGCGCGTCGTCCACGCGCTTCGGTCCGGCCGGCGGCATGAGGATCTGGCCCATCGGCGTCCGTCCGTCAGCCGCCACGGGGCCGCCGCGGGTGGCAACCCGGCGGCGGCTCGTTCAGGATGGCCCAGAAGCTGCCGATGTCGCGGATCGCGTCGAAGAACTCCTTGAAGCCGACCGGCTTCACCACGAAGGCGTTCACCCCCAGACGATAGCTGCGCACCAGATCCTGCTCCTCCTTGGAGGAGGTCAGCATGACGACCGGGATGGCGCGGGTGTTCTCGTTGGCCTTGATCCGTTGCAGCACCTCGATTCCGTCGACCTTCGGCAGCTTGATGTCCAGGATGATGACCGCCGGGTATTTGACCACCGACGGAACCGCCACCGGCTCCGGCCCGTCCGGGAACAGGTAGGACAGCGCCTCCGCCCCGTCGCGGGCGACGACGATGTCGTTGGCGAGCTGCGCCTCGGCGAAGGCCTCCAGCGTCAGTTCCAGGTCTTTCGGGTTATCCTCGACCAGCAGGATCGGCTTCAGCTCGGCCATCGGCCTACCTCGATTCGGCGGCGGTCGGCCGCGGCAGGGAGAAATGGAAGGTCGCACCGTGGTCGAGCCGGCCTTCGGCCCAGACCCGTCCGCCATGGCGCTCGACGATGCGGCGGACGTTGGCGAGGCCGATGCCGATGCCCTCGAACTCTTCTTCCCGGTGCAGCCGCTGGAAGACGCCGAACAGCTTACCGGCATAGGCCATGTCGAATCCACGGCCATTGTCGCGCACGTAGAACTCATACGCCTCGGGCGTGGTGTCGCAGCCGACCTCGATCTCCGGCTCGGCGCGGTCGCGCGAGTATTTGATGGCGTTGGACAGCAGGTTCTGCACCACCAGCCGCAGCATGGTCGGGTCGCCGGTGACGGTCGGCAGTGGGTGGACCGTCCAGCGCACCACGCGGTTGCCCAGCTCCGGCGCCAGGTCCGGCTCCAGCAAATGGCGGACGTCCGCCACCAGAGAGCCGACATCGACCTCGACCCGCGCCAGCGTCGTCCGGCCGAGCTGCGAGAAATGCAGCAGCCCGTCGACCAGCGTGCCGGCCGAACTCGCCGCCTCGATGATGCTGTCGAGATAGTGGCGTTCGCGCTCGTTCAGCTTGTCGGCGGCGCGCGACCGCAGCAGCTCGGCGTAGCTGGTGACGTGGCGGAAGGGGGCGCGCAGGTCGTGCGACACCGAATAGGAGAAGGCGGCCAGCTCGCCGTTGCTGCGGCGCAGTTCCTCGTTCAGCGCGGCCATCTCCTCGGCCTTGCGCAGCACGATGCTGACGATGGCGTTGCGGAAGTCGGCGGCCGCCTCGGCCTCGCCATGGCGCCAGGGCAGGGACTGGCCGCGCACCGTCTCCTTCCACGCCTCGAACGAGCTGCGGGGCGACAGTCGGCCGGTGGGATCGAGCGGCTTGTTCGGGTCGCCGGCCCATTCGATCGAGCGGAGGACCTCCGGCCGGAACCACATCAGGTAGCTGGGGTGCAACTGCGAGATCGAGATCGCCAGCAGGCCGCAGGCCGTGACGTCCGGATTGCCCGCCCCATCGTCGGCCACCGCCGGCAAATCCTCCGGCAGGGCGTGGCTGGCGAACAGGTCCTTGACGTCCCGGCCTGCCAGTTCACCGGCGATGGCCTCCACCACCGCCTGTGGCGGGGTGCGGCCGATCAGGCGGCAATCGCCGTCGAACAGGATGGCCGCCCCCTCGGCGTTGACCAGCGCCAGCAGGTCGTCGGGATCGGCGGCCAGCCCGTCGACGAAGCGCTCCGCCGCCGCCATGTGGGCCAGCAGGCGGGCCTGGATGCTTTTCGAGCGGATGCGGTGGTCGGCGTCCTCCGCCCGTTCCAGCGCGATCATCTGGCTGGACAGCACCTGCCCCAGCAGGTCGCAGGCGGTGCGCACCGCGAAGGACACTTGCCGCGGTTCAGCGTGATGGCACGAGATCAGGCCCCACAGCCGGTCGCCGTCCATCACCGAGATCGACATCGAGGCGGGGGTGCCCATGTTGCGCATGTATTCCAGATGCACCGGCGACACGCTGCGCAACACCGAGAAGGTGAGGTCCAGCGGCCCGTCGGCCGTGCCGGGCGCCCCGCCGGGTGCGAGGATCGGCACCGGGCGGTAACGGGCGTCGGCGATCAGCCGCAGGCGGTTCAGCGCGTAGAGCCGCCGCGCCTGCTGGGGAATGTCGGAGGCCGGGAAGCGCAGGCCGCGGTAAGAGGGCAGGCGACCGTTGCCGTCCTCGGCGATGACGGTGCCGTTCCACTGCTCGTCGAAACGGTAGATCAGCACACGGTCGAAACCGGTCAGCGCCCGCACCTCGGCCGCCGTCAGCTCCAGCAGTCCGTCGAAGGACGTCGCCGCCTGCATCCGTCGGATGCCTTCGCGCAGGTGCGGGTAGAGCGCCTCCAGCGTGCCGACCCCGGCGGCGGTCAGATGATCCTCCAACTCCAGGATCACCAGATCGCCGGAGCGGTGGGCGATCGCCTGATGGTCGCCGCCGCGACGCAGGCGCAGCAGATCGAGCTGAACCGGCTCGGCCGGCGCGCTGCGCAGTCCCTGGATCAGCGCAGCCAGCCCGTCGGCGTCGATCACCTCGTCGATCGGTTGGCCAAAGGCGGCCTCCAGCGGCCGGTTCAGCACCGCGCCGGCGTGGGCGCTGGCACGGACGAGCCGCAGCGTCGCCGATTCCATCGCCAGCAGGTGGCCATGCGGCTGGATGCTGCCCGGGATGTGGATCGGTTCCCGGGCGCAGGCGTCGAGGTCAAAGCTGCCGGCCATGGTCTGCGGCCATGGCTGCGATCCGGATTCTGGCGTCACGATCGTCCTTATGCTCGTCTCGGTTCCCAAGCCCGCTGGGCCCCAAGTCCGCCGGGCCCGGATTCTGAATGGGCCCAATCCACAAGGGTTCCCGGAAACGCGTCCGACGATCGTCGACGGTATTCCGCGCCATGCGCGATGTAGAACCCTTTCCCTGACGTTGCGGTCATCGGGGCTGCACGTTATTCATCAGACCCTATACTGTCATTATCATAGGTGAAGTTTTCCAGCCCTTCGCCAGATTTTTCTTTCGCTTCCGCTTTGCTCATAGATCGAAGATCATATACCGATCCCCATGGATCTCCAGGCTATAACGGAACGGAAAACGCAAAACCCCCGCAAGACGGGCAGGGCAGGGAGGGACCACCCATGACGACGGCCATGAACACCGCTGTGACGCGCCTGCTGGGCATCGACTATCCAATCGTCCAGGGCGGCATGCAATGGGTCGGGCTGGCCGAACTGGCGTCGGCGGTGTCGAACGCCGGTGGGCTCGGCATCCTGACCGCGCTGACCCAGCCGACGCCGGAGGATCTGGCGCGGGAGATCGCGCGCTGCCGGACGATGACCGACAAGCCGTTCGGCGTGAACCTGACCATGCTGCCGGCGATCACCCCACCGCCCTACGAGCGCTATCTGGACGCGATCATCGACAGCGGCGTGACCATCGTCGAGACGGCGGGAAACAGCCCGAAGGCCTTCGTCGAGCGGATGAAGGCCAGCGGCGTCCGCATCCTGCACAAATGCACCAGCGTCCGCCACGCGCTGAGCGCCGAGCGGGCCGGGGTGGACATCATCAGCATCGACGGGTTCGAATGCGCCGGGCACCCGGGGGAAGACGACATTCCGGGGCTGGTGCTGATCCCTGCGGCGGTGCGTGCGCTGCGCATCCCGGTGATCGCGTCGGGTGGCATCGGCGATGGGCGCGGCATGGCGGCGGCGCTGGCGCTGGGCGCCCAGGGCGTGAACATGGGCACCCGTTTCCTCTGCACGCGCGAGGCGCCGGTGCATGACGCCATCAAGCAGGCGCTGGTGGCGGCCAGCGAACGCGACACCAACCTGATCTTCCGCAGCCTGCGCAACACCGCGCGCGTCTTCAAGAACGCCGTGTCGGACGAGGTGGTGGCGATGGAACGCCGCCCCGGCGGTGCCGCGTTCGAGGAGGTGCGGCCTCTGGTCGCCGGCCAGCGCGGACGGGCGGCCCTGCAATCGGGCGACGTCCAGGCCGGCGTGGTGTCGGCCGGCATGGTGGTCGGCCTGATCGACGACATTCCGACCTGCGCCGACCTGATCCGGCGCATGGTCGCCGACTGCCGCGACCATCTGCGCCGGGCACTGGATCTGATGGCAGGGTAGGGGCAAACGTCAGAAGACCAGCTTCAGGATTCCGGTGACGACCAGAAGCCCGATGATGAAGATGATCAGAATCGCCCAGCCGAAAATCTTGAGCATGGAGACTGTTCCTTCGTCTGACGGCCCCGTCGGGCGGCCTGGTGTTCGGTGGACGCATCCGGCATCCGATGCCGCCGCGCCCATGCTTGGATGAAACCGGCGACGCCCAGGTTTGGTTCCCCGGATTCCCGCGTGAGGGGTATGGGGAGCATCCGCAACCCGCAGCCGGGGCATGGCGGAGACTGTCCGGCCGATGGCGCAGAGAAAACGCATAAGCATTCTTATGGAAAACTTGGAGGCGCCTGAGCCCGGAGAATGGACGACAAAAAATTACGGCGGCAGGCGCAGGACTCCTTGCCCAAAGTCGTATAATCCAATGACAGCAACCGGGAGCGGGCGGAATACGGCGTGGAGCCTACCGAGGACACGGTAACCGACGAGGCGTTGATGGCGGACGCCGCGGCCGGTGACCGTAAGGCGTTTGGAACACTCACGCGCCGACATCTGCGCCGCAGCATCGCCTTGGCCCAACGGGTTGTCGGCAACGCCGCCGACGCCGAAGAGGTCGCGCAGGACGCCTTCCTGCAGATCTGGGCCAACGCCGACCGCTGGCGTGGCGACGGCACCCGATTCACGACGTGGCTGTACCGCATCGTGGTGAACCGAGCCATCGACTACAAGCGGCGGCGCAGTTTCGCTCCCCTCGATGCGGCCGACGAGATCGCCGATCCGGCCTGGAGCGCCGAGACGGTGATCGACGGCCACCGGATCGGGGCGGCGGTGGACGCCGCCATCGCCGCCCTGCCCGAACGGCAGCGGGCGGCGCTCAGCCTCTGCTATCATGAGGAGATGACGTGCGCTGAAGCTTCGGAAATACTTCAGGTGTCCGTTTCGGCTATGGAAAGTTTGCTCGTCCGGGCGCGCCGCGTGGTAAGGGCCCGGCTTCAACCCCTGATCCGTCAGAAGGACGGTGTACGGTCATGACGCTCAAAGAGTTCAAACGCTACGCCGCGGCTTACGGCGCGAACATGGACCGCTGGCCGCGCTCCGCCCTGCCCGAGGCCTTGGCCTTGCTGGACGGCTGCACCGAGGCGCGCGACACGCTGGCCGACGTTGCCGTCACGGATGCGCTCCTTGATGCCGCCTCGGCCCCCGTCGTGTCGTCCCGCCGCGAGGCGCAGGTCTACGACCGCATCGCCGCCTGCCTGGCCGAACGGGTCGTTCCCGACTTCGTGCCATGGTTCCTGTCCCGGCCGCCCTTCCGTGCCGCGCCGCTCGCCGGGTTCCTGGCGACGATGGCGGTGGTCGGGTTTCTGAGCTACAGCCAGGGCTTGGTATCCTTTCAAAAAACGACCACGCCCAGCCTGTCCGGCGTGATGATCGTCAGCTATCTGGGAGACGCGCGATGACGCCGTCGATCCGGCGCCGGTGGCCCTGGTTCCTTCTGATCGGTTCCCTTGCGCTGAACATGCTGGCCGGCGGTTTCGTCGTCGCCCACGCCTTCGGCCCTCCCCCTCCCCCGCCGGGCCCCGAACACGCGCTGGAGCATTTCATCGACCGCATCTCCAGCCGTCTGTCGCCGGATGACGCCGCCATCGTGCGCAAGGCGATGGACGACGCCCGGCCGATGTTCGTCCGCATGCAGGTCAGCCGCGAGGAGTTCATCCCGCGCCTGCGCACCGAGTTGATGGCGAACCCCTTCGACCCGAACCGGGTGCGGGCGCTGTTCGACGGCATCCATTCGGCCGACGAGAAGCTGCGGACCGACCTGGACGCCCGCGTCGTCGACACCCTGTCCCGTCTTTCCCCGGAAGGCCGCCTGCGTCTGGCTGAGAGCCGCCTTCCCTGATCCTTTCGGTTTCCGACCGGCGGCAGGACTTTCGGGGATCCAGGCCGGGGTGGCGTGTCCGCCCCGGCCCTTTTTTGTTCACCGTGGCCGTTCCGCCGCCGTGGTTTCCAGCAGGGCGAGCAGCCCGGACAGCAGTTCGACCGGGCGCGGCGGGCAGCCGGGGATGCGCAGATCGACCGGCAGCACCGCCTCCACCGGCCCGACACAGGCGTAGGATCCGGCGAACACCCCGCCGTCGATGGCGCAGGCACCGCAGGCCACCACCCATTTCGGGTCCGGCGTCGCGTCCCAGGTGCGGCACAGCGCGTCGGCCATGTTCTTCGTCACCGGGCCGGTGACCAGCAGGACGTCGGCGTGGCGTGGCGAGGCGACGAAGCGGATGCCGAACCGTTCCAGATCGTAGAGCGGGTTGTTCAGCGCGTGGATTTCCAGCTCGCAGCCGTTGCAGGACCCGGCGTCGACCTGCCGGATCGACAGGCTGCGGCCCAGCCGGGCGCGGGACCGCGCGGCGACGCGGGCGCCCAGATCGGCCAGCGTGTCGGCGCCCGGCACCGGGGCGGCTTCGGTCACCGGGCCGCCGGTCAGCGAACGCAGGATGTGCTTCAGCATCGGCTGCCCCTCACAGATCCTGGCCGGAATAGGACCCGTTGAACGATTTGTTGCACAGGGGGAAGTCGGCGACGATGTTCCCCTCGATCGCCGCCTCCAAGAGCGGCCACTGGAACCAGGACGGGTCGCGCGGGTGGCAGCGGTCGATGGTGCCGTCGCCGGCCAGCCGGACCCAGGTCATGATCTCGCCGCGGAAGGATTCCACCAGCGCCATGCCCTCCCCGCCCCGCTCGGGAAGCCTGGGCAGGACCGGCGGCGGCACGATGCCGTCCGGACCGCGCGGCACCCCGGGCATGCGGCGCAGGATCTGGTCGATCAGCGACAGGGACTGCTCCACCTCGCGGATGCGGATCCAGACGCGGGCGTTGACGTCGCCCTCCGTCAGCACCGGCACCTCGAAGTCGAGGTCGGTGTAGGGAGCGTAGCCGGGCGACCGCCGGGCGTCCAGCCCGCGTCCCGAGGCCCGGCCGACATACCCCCCGGCGCCGAAACGCTGGACCAGACCGGTCGAGACGATCCCGGTCGACACCGTGCGGTCGTTCAGCGACGCCTTGCCGTCGTAGATCGCCACCAGGGGCGCGAAGCGGCGGCGCAACTCGGCCGTCAGGTCGGTCAGGCGCCCGCGCCCGCTCTCGGCGATGTCGGGGGTGACGCCGCCGGGCACCACCCGGTCCATCATCAGCCGGTGGCCGAAGCACGCGTCGGCGGCGCGCAGCACCACCTCGCGCAGTTGGCCCATCTCGGCCAGCATGAAGGCGAAGGCGGCGTCGTTGCAGATGGCGCCGATGTCGCCCAGATGGTTGGCGACCCGCTCCAGCTCCGCCATCAGGGCGCGCAGCCAGACCGCGCGCGGCGGCGGCTCGATGCCCAGCGCCGCCTCCACCGCGCGGGCGAAGGCGATGGCGTGGGCGACGGTGCTGTCGCCGGACAGCCGGGCGACGATTCGCGCCGCGTCCGCCGGGGTCTTGCCGCGCATCAGCCCTTCCACGCCCTTGTGGACGTAGCCCAGCCGCTCCTCCAGCCGCACCACCGTCTCGCCGTTGGCGGTGAAACGGAAATGGCCGGGTTCGATGATGCCGGCATGGACCGGGCCGACCGGGATCTGGTGCAGCCCCGGCCCCTCGGCCGGCAGGAAACGGTAGGGTGGCTGCTCCTGCGGTCCAGGCGCCGTGGTGATAACCGGCTCCGCGGCCAGCGGGTGGCGCGTCCCCCATTTGCCGTGGTCGAGCCAGGGACGGTCGTCGATCGACTGCCCGGCCACCGCGCGCTCGGCCACCAGCCCGAACAGGTCCTGCGCCATGCGCTCCAGCCGGATCGCCGCGGGACGCACCCCCGACAGGCTGGGGAAGCGACGGTCCGGGCAGGGCAGGCTGACCACCGCGACATCGCCCGACAGATCCTCGCGCAGGGCGGTGTGCACCGCCGCCGCCTCGCCCCACAGGCCGAGCAGCGACCAGCCGTTGCCGCCGAGATGCTCGATCAGCAGCCGCCAGCCGACCCGGTCGGTGACGAAGCGCGGCCAGGGCCGGTGCCCATCGACCGGACGGCCGATGCGGCCCAGCAGGCCGAACAGGGGTTCCTCGCCGTACATGCGCCCTCTCCTCCCCTCGGCCCTAGCCCAGCAGGGCCGCGACCGTCCGGAACCAGCCGACCAGAGGTCCCGGCAGCCACACCCCCGCGGTCAGCACCAGCGCCAGATGGGCGTAGAGCGGCGCCAGCGTGCCGTGCAGCGGCGCCGTCTCCGCCAGCGGCGCCCCAAAGCAGAGCTGTTGTGCCCGCAACACCAGCGCGCCGAAGGCGATCAGGATGCCGGCGGCGAGCGCCAGCGCCAGCGCCGGCTGCGCCGCGACGCCGCTGGTCACCAGCAGGAACTCGCTCATGAACACGCCGAAGGGCGGCAGGCCGGCGATGGCGACCACCCCGGCCAGCAGGCCCCAGCCCAGCGCCGGATGGCTGACCGTCAGGCCGCGGATGCCGGCCAGCTTCTGCGTGCCGGTCACCTGCACCGCGTGGCCGACGGCGAAGAAGATCGCCGACTTGGTCAGGCTGTGCATCGCCATGTGCAGCAGTCCGGCGAAGTTGGCCAGTGGCCCGCCCAGCCCGAAGGCGATGGTGATGATGCCCATGTGCTCGATCGAGCTGTAGGCGAAGAAGCGCTTTACATCGCGCCGCCGGTACAGCATCGGCCCGGCCAGCAGCAGCGACGCCAGCCCCATCGTCACCATCAGCGGCCCCGGCGCCAGTGCCGCCCCGTTCGCCGCCAGCAGCATCTTGAAGCGCAGCACCGCGTAGAGCGCCACGTTCAGCAGCAGCCCCGACAGCACGGCGGAGATCGGTGTCGGCCCCTCGGCGTGGGCGTCCGGCAACCAGGCGTGCAGCGGCGCCAGCCCGACCTTGGTGCCGTAGCCGATCAGCAGGAAGACGAAGGCGAGGTTCAGCAGGTTCGGGTCGATGCGCGCCGCCGCCTCCTGAAGCGCGGTCCAGGTCATCGCCGGCAGCCCCGGCCCCATCACCGGCTGGGCCGCCATGTAGATCAGGATGGTGCCGAACAGCGCCAGCGCGATGCCGACGCCGCACAGGATGAAGTATTTCCACGCCGCCTCGATCGCGGCGGCGGTGCGGTACAGGCTGACCATCAGCACGGTGGTCAGCGTCGCCCCCTCCACCGCCACCCACAGCACGCCCAGATTGTTGGCGGACAGCGCCAGCAGCATGGTGAACAGGAAGGCTTGGTACATCGCGTGATAGAAGCGCAGCTTGCGTGGCGTCAGCGTGCCGCTGTCCACCTCGTGCCCGATGTAGCCGGCGGAGAAGACCGCGGTGGTCAGCCCGACGAAGGCGGTCAGCACGATCAGCGCGATGTTGAAGGCGTCCAGCACCAGATAGACCGTAGCGCCCGCCGGCGCGGCGAACAGCGCCAGCGCCGCCAGCAGCGTCAGCCCGCTGGCGCCGATGTTCAGCCGTGCCGCCAGCCGCCAGTCCGGCACCAGCGCCAGGGCGGCGGCCGACAGCAGCGGGGTCAACAGGACGACGTGCAGAAAGGGGGTCACTCGCCGCTCTCCCCGCGGAAGCTCTCGATCCGGCGCATGTCCAGCGTCTCGAACCGCTCGCGGATCTGGAACAGGAAGATGCCGAAGATGATGAAGGCGACCATGACCGAAAAGGCGATCGACATCTCCACCACCAGCGGCATGCCGGCGACGCCGACCGCGGCCAGGATCAGCCCGTTCTCGATCGACATGAATCCAACGACCTGGCTGACGGCGTTGCGGCGCGAGATCATCATCAGCAGGCCGAGCAGCACCACCGACAGCGACAGCGCCAGATCCTCGCGCGTCAGCGCCGTCGCGCCTTCCGTCACCGGCAGCACCAGCAGGATCGACAGCGTGACCAGCGACACGCCGGCCAGCATGGTCAGCCCGATGCCGAGCGCCGGTTCGACCGTGCGCTGGATGTTCATGCGCTGGACGATGCGGTGCAGCGCCACCGGGATGGCGATCGCCTTCAACGCCAGGGTCAGCACGGCGGTGATGTAGAGGTGGGGGTCGTCGTGGGCGTAGGCCTGCCACGCCGCCGCCGCGGCCAGCGCCAGCGCCTGCACGGTGAAGACGTGCAGCAGGGCGAACAGCCGGCGCTGGTAGAGCAGCGCGAAGCTGGTCATCAGCACCAGCGTGCCCAGCAGATGGGAGGCGTCATAGGCGATGTCGATCATGCGTCACACCCCCCGCGAGACGTAGAGGAAGATCGCGCCCAACAGGCTGAGCAGCAGCGCCCCGCCCAGGAACTCGCCCACCCGGAACACCCGCATCTTGGCGACCGACGTCTCGAACAGCGCCAGCCCGGCGCCGGCCACCGCCAGCTTGGCCAGGAAGCTGAGCAGGCCGGCCAGCAGGCTGCCGCCCTGCCCGGTCGCCAGCCCCCAGGGCACGAAGATGCAGGCGATCAGCGCGACGTAGAGCAGCAGCTTCAGCATCGCCGCCGCCTCCACCAGCGCCAGGTGGCGGCCGGAATATTCCAGGACCATCGCTTCGTGCACCATGGTCAGTTCCAGATGCGTCGCCGGGTTGTCGATCGGGATGCGGGCGTTCTCGGCGATCGCCACCATCACCAGCGCGATCAGCGCCAGCGCCAGCGAAACGCGCAGGCCGACCATTCCCGAAGTCATGAAGGCGGCGATGTCGGCCAGCGACGTGCTGTGGACCAGCACCGCCACCGAAAAGACCATCATCAGCATCGCCGGCTCGGCCAGTGCGGCGATCATCATCTCGCGCGACGACCCGATGCCGCCGAAGCCGGTGCCGATGTCCATCCCCGCCAGCGCCAGGAAGAAGCGCGCGGTGCCCAGCAGCGCGATCAGCGCGATCAGGTCGGCGGCCGGGGCCAGCGCCAGTTGGGTGGTGAAGACCGGCACCAGCCCGGCGGCCAGCCAGATGGCGGTGAACATGGCGTAGGGCGTCGCCCGGAACAGCCAGGAGGCGTTGTGCGCCAACACCACCTCCTTGCGCAGCAGGCGCAGCAGGTCGCGGTAGGGCTGCAGCAGCGATGGTCCGCGCCGGCCGAGCAGCCGCGCCTTCACCAGCCGAACCCAGCCGGTCAGCGCCGGTGCCAGCGCCAGCACCAGCAGCATCTGGACGATCTGGTAGAGGATGGCGGTGATCATGACCGCACCACCGCGACCAGGATCAGCACGACGACCAGCGCCGCGAACATCAGCGTCAGGTAGCGGCGGATGGTGAGGAACTGCAGCACGTTGACCCGCTCCGTCAGCCAGTCGAGCGCGGTGCCGACCGGCGTGAACAGGAAGGTCCAGGCCGGGTCGCGCCAGTTCACCGTCAGCCGCGCCGGGCGGGTGTCGCCCGGTTCCGGCATCGACACCCGGTCATGGGCGTTCAACAGGGTGCCGCCGAAGGCGCGGCGGATCGGCTGGTTGAAGCTGCTGGCGCTGTATTGCGACAGGGCACCCGGATCCGGCTCCTCGTGGCCACAGCCCCAGGCGGTGGACCAGCGCACCCGGTTGGAGGCCCAACGGTGGATGACCAGCACAAGCACGGCCGACAGGACGGCGATGACCACCAGCAGGACCATGCCGTTGTAGGAGTTGCCGACGGCCGAGGTCGGCGCCAGCCAGAACCAGGGCTGGTAGGCGCGGTCGTCGAACGGCCCAGCCTCCACCATCGCGCGGACCGCCGGGCCGAACAGGCGGATCAGCGGCGTCGGCAGCACGCCGATGGCGACGCACAGCGCCGCCGGTATCAGCATGGCCGCGCGCATCGCCGTACCGACCTCCCGCGCCTGCGCCGCCTCCGGCGACCGCGGGCGGCCGAGGAAGGCGATGCCGTAGAAGCGCACGAAGCAGGCGGCCGCCAGTGCCGCCGCCAGGGCGACCGCGGCCCCAACCACGGCGATGCCGATCTTCGACGACCATTCCGGCAGGGCCGGCGCGTTCAGGATCGCCTGGAACAGCATCCATTCGCCGACGAAGCCGTTCAGCGGCGGCAACGCCGAGATCGCCGCGGCGCCGATCAGCGCCAGGACCGCGGTCGTCGGCAGCCGGTGGATCAGCCCGCCCAGCCGGTTCAGGTCGCGCGTGCCGGTGGCGGTCAGCACCGCGCCGGCGACGAAGAACAGCAGGCTCTTGAACAGGGAGTGGTTGGCGATGTGCAGCAGCGCCGCGCTCATCGCCAGGGCGGCGATGACCGGCGTGCTGCTGGCCTTGAACACCAGCGCCAGCGCCAGCGCGATCAGGATGACACCGATGTTCTCGATGGTGGAGCAGGCGAGCAGCCGCTTCAGGTCGTCCTGCATCAGGGCGTACATCACCCCCATCACCGCGGTGATCGTGCCGGCCGCCATCAGCGCCCCACCCCACCACCACGCGGGCGGCCCCAGCAGATCGAAGGCGACGCGGACGATGGCGTAGACCGCCACCTTGGTCATCACCCCCGACATCAGGGCGGAGACATGGCTGGGCGCCGCCGGATGGGCGAGCGGCAGCCAGACATGCAACGGCACCAGCCCGGCCTTCGACCCGGCGCCCAGCAGCACCAGCAGCAGCACCAGGGCCGCCATGCCGTCGCCCGGCGCGTGCTGGCGGATGGCGTCGAAGCGCATGTCGCCCGGTCCGCCGGCGAGCAGGCCGAAGGCCAGCATCAGGCAGACCGTGCCGACGCTGGCCATGATCAGGTAGAGCTTCGCCGCCGCCGGCGTTTCCGACTCGCGGTGGGTCGACAGCACCAGCAGCCAGGAGGTCAGCGACATGAACTCCCACGACACCAGGAAGGTGAAGGCGTCGGCGGCCAGCAGCACAAGGCTCATGCCGGCCAGGAACAGCGGGAAGAAGGGCAGAACCGGTCCCGACGGGGCGTGATGGGGATCGGTATGCTGGTGGGTGTGCGCCCGCTCGTACCCCCAGCCGAACAGGCTGGCGGTCACGCCGCCGCCATTCACCACCAGCAGGAAGAAGGCCGACAGCGCGTCGGTGCGCAGATGCGCGCCCATCCAGGGCAGACCGACCGGCAGCACCAGCGCCGCCGGCTCGGCGGCACCCGTCGCCAGCGTGGTGATCGCCCACAGCACGGTCAGCCCGCAGGCGACGGCCGTCCCGCCATAGACGGCGGTGGCGACCCAGCCACGTCCGCGCGCGGCGACAGCCATGAGCGCTGCGCAAAACAGCAGCAGGACGGACGCGAGTGGAACTGCCAAGGTTCTACGCCGAATGGATTAAACCGGATACATTGTAAGGAAGTTGCCCGGGGCTTTGGCAAGGAGAAAAACAATGTCAGCGTTTCGCTTTTGTCCCCCCAGCCCGGCTGAAACCGGCCAACTGTGCCCAAAGAAAAGGCGGCCGTGCGACTGTGTCGCAGGCCGCCATCAGTTTGGTTCGGGAGGAAACGCAACCAAGTTGCAAGCAGAGGTATAGGGTCCACATGGTTAACGCCCGGTGAACAGAGCAAGGAAATCGACCCCTACCACCTTTTTGCGAAAAACCACGACTCAGCGGAGGCCGCCCTGCCCTCTGCCCAATGCCGGGGTGGCGCCGCCCTGCCCCGACGCGCTATGAGAGACGCCCTCATCGTTCGTCATCAGCCAGCCGGGTCCCTGCCTTATGCTGTCCATCAGCCAGCGCATCGCCGACGAATTGTCGGTCCGCGAGTCCCAGGTCGCCTCCACCATCGCCATGCTCGACGAGGGATCGACCGTCCCCTTCATCGCGCGCTACCGCAAGGAGGCGACCGGCGGCCTGGACGACACCCAGCTCCGCACCCTCGAAGAGCGGCTGGGTTACCTGCGCGAGCTGGAGGACCGGCGTGCCACCATCCTGTCGACCATCCAGGAGCAGGGCAAGCTGACGCCCGAGCTGGAGCGCCAGATCAGGCAGGCCGACACCAAGACCCGGCTTGAAGACCTCTACCTCCCCTACAAGCAGAAGCGTCGCACCAAGGCCCAGATCGCCCGCGAGGCCGGGCTGGAGCCGCTGGCCGATGCGCTGCTGTCGAACCCGACGACGCAGCCCGACGCGGCGGCCGCCACCTTCGTCGACGCCGACAAGGGGGTCGCCGACGTCAAGGCGGCGCTGGACGGCGCCCGCCACATCCTGGTCGAACGCTTCGGCGAGGACGCCGAGCTGGTCGGGCGCCTGCGCACCGCCATGGCCGACAAGGGCGTCGTCACCTCCAAGGTGATCGAGGAGAAGAAGGCGGAGGGCGCCAAGTTCTCCGACTATTTCGACTTCTCGGAAAGCTGGGCCAAGCTGCCGTCGCACCGGGCGCTGGCGCTGTTCCGCGGCCGGGCGCAGGGCGTGCTGGACATCCGGCTCGACCTGCCGGTCGATGAGGGGCAGCCGCACCCGGCGGAGGGCAGCATCGCCGCCCACACCGGCATCCGCGACCAGGGCCGGCCGGCCGACAAGTGGCTGTCCGACGTCGTGCGCTGGACCTGGAAGCTGAAGATCGGTCCGCACATCGAAACCGACCTGATGGGCGCCCTGCGCGAGCGGGCTGAGGACGAGGCGATCCGCGTTTTCGCCCGCAACCTGCACGACCTGCTGCTGGCCGCCCCGGCCGGCCAGCGCACCACCATCGGGCTGGACCCCGGCATCCGCACCGGCGTGAAGGTGGCGGTGGTCGACAGCACCGGCAAGCTGGTGGAAACGACGACCATCTACCCGCACCCGCCGCGCAACGACTGGGACGGCTCCATCGCCGTGCTGGCCGCGCTGGCGCATCGCCACAAGGCGGAGCTGATCTCGATCGGCAACGGCACCGCGTCGCGCGAAACCGACAAGCTGGCCGCCGACCTGATGAAGCGCCATCCCGAGCTGTCGCTGACCAAGCTGGTGGTCAGCGAGGCCGGCGCCTCGGTCTATTCGGCGTCGGAAACCGCGGCGCTGGAATTCCCCGGCCTGGACGTCAGCCTGCGCGGCGCGGTGTCGATCGCCCGTCGCCTGCAGGACCCGCTGGCCGAGCTGGTGAAGATCGAGCCGAAGTCGATCGGCGTCGGCCAATACCAGCATGATCTGGCCGGCGGCAAGCTGGCCCGCTCGCTGGACGCGGTGGTGGAGGATTGCGTGAACGCCGTCGGCGTCGACCTCAACACCGCCTCGATCCCGCTGCTGACCCGCGTGTCGGGCCTGAACGAGACGATCGCCCGCAACATCGTCGAGCACCGCGACCGCAACGGCGCCTTCCGCTCGCGCAAGCAGTTGCTCGACGTGGCGCGGCTGGGGCCGAAGACCTTCGAGCAAGCCGCTGGCTTCCTGCGCATCAGCGACGGCGAGAACCCGCTCGACGGCTCCGCCGTTCATCCGGAAGCCTATCCGGTGGTGCAGCGCATCGTGAAGACGACCGGCCGCGACCTCGGCAGCGTCATCGGCGACGCCCGTTTCCTGCGCGCGCTCAGCGCCGAGGACTTCACCGACGAGCGGTTCGGCGTGCCGACCGTCGAGGACATCATCAAGGAGCTGGAAAAGCCCGGCCGCGACCCCCGGCCGGAGTTCAAGACCGCCACCTTCAAGGAAGGCGTGGAGCAACTGAAAGACCTTCAGCCCGGCATGATGCTGGAGGGCGTGGTGACCAACGTCACCGCCTTCGGCGCCTTCGTCGACATCGGCGTCCACCAGGACGGGCTGGTCCATATTTCGCAGCTGGCCAACAGCTTCGTGAAGGATCCTCACACAGTGGTCAAGGCCGGCGACGTGGTGAAGGTGAAGGTGCTCGAGGTCGACATCCCCCGCAAGCGCATCGCGCTGACCATGCGGATGGGGGAAGAGGCCCCGCGTCCGGCCCGCCGGGAGGAGCGCCGCGACGACCGCCGTGACGACCGGGGTCCGGCGCGTCCGCCGCAGGGCGAACGGCGTGATGGCGACCGCCGTTCCGCGCCGCCGGCGCAGAAGGCCGCCCCGAAGCCGGCGAAGGCGCCGGAACCGGTCAACAGCGCCTTTGCCGAGGCGTTCGCCCGGGCGCAGGCGGGCAAGAAGAGCTGAACGGAAGGGGTCAGGGATGGGGCACGGCGTCCGCCAGCAGGCGGACGCCGAGTGCGCCAATCGCCGCCGCGGCGATGCGGTCGATCCAGTGCTTGGAGCGCAGATAGGCGGCGCGCGGCCGGCCGGCGGAAAAGGCCACGGCGACGATGGTGTACCAGCCTGCCTCGATCAGGAAAATCGCAGGCGGCAGAGTGGCGAACAGCCAGACCGGCGGGGTGGCGGGCATCAGCGCGGCGAAGATGCTGCCATAGACGATGGCGGTCTTGGGGTTGCTGAGTTGCGTCAGCAGGCCGAACAGGAATGGCCGGGCGATGCCGGCCGGAGCGGTCCGCCCGCCCTCGCCCATCGCCAACGGCGTGGAGGCGCCGCGCCAGATGCGAACGGCGAGGTAGAGCAGGTAGGCACCCCCCGCCAGCTTCAGCGCGGCGTAGAGCCAGCCGACCTGCGACAGCAGCGTGTGCAGCCCGAGCAGCGCCAGCGTGGCGAAGAACACGCCGCCGATGCCCATGCCCAAGGCCGCGGCCAGACCGGCGCGCCGGGACACCGCGATGGAGGTGCGGGCGACCAGGACGAAGCTCGGTCCCGGACTGGCGGCGCCGACCGCCAGGGCGCCGAGGATGCTCAGGAGGGCGACAAGCGGGTCCATGGGGCGGCCGTCCCTTTCGTGGGTTGAACGGCGCGGATGGTAATGCAGCCGGCGCCGGCCGCCGGCATAAAAAAATCCCCTCGTCCGCGGGGGGGACGAGGGGGTAAGGGCCGATGGCCTGGCCGTTACGGGGATGTCATTCGGCGGCCATCAGCACCGGAGCCTCGTTGCGAGCCCGGCTGTCCGCGCCGGATGCCGGCGCGTTCACCGCGACGTAGCGGTCGAGCGCCGCGAGGCATTCGCTGACGGTCCCGGAGCCGACCGCCCGGCAATCCTCGAAGGCGTGCGGGTCCGGCCGGAACCAATGGGTGATGTAGCACTCCTCGCGCCCGTTCAGGCTGAGGGTGAGGGCGAAGCGGCCCTCACGCCCGAGCCGGGCTTGAGCGGCGCTGAGGCGCGCCTGGACCTCTTCTATCGTCATGAGATGAAATCCTTCTTCTCATCAGGCGGCTCGGGCGAAGGGGCTGCCCCTTCCGCCGCCCTGTGCGCCGTCCCGCGCACCGTCTCGTCTGTCGTCTTCGGGATCCGAGTCTTCCAACCGGCGAGCCCAGTCGATGTCACGCGCCAGCGACTCGATCAGAACGCGGGCCGCCCCTGCGGATTCCGCCGGGGTGCCGGGCCGTAGCAGGCCCGACAGCCGCTGCGCCAGCGTTTCCGCCTCCGCCTCCACCCAGCGGGCGTAGTGGCGGCGGCGCTGGTCGCGGTTCCAGTACCAGCGCGGCAACTGGGCGTTGGCGCGCTCGAACTCGCCTTCCCAGGCGCTCATGCGGAACAGGCCGCTGGGCGACTGGGAGGCCGGCTGGGGTGCCGTGGGTTGCGACGTCTGGGCCATGGGCAGCGTCAGGCGGCTTCCCGCCCGTCCTCCTCCTCACGCTTCAGGATCTCGGCCTTCTTCTGGGCGAACAGGCCGGTGATGCGGTGCTGGGCGGCACGGTCGATGCTGCCGATCTCCCGCAGGCGGGTGCCGACGCCGGAGCGCCAAACCTCTTCCAGATCATCGAGATCCAGACAGCTGTTAAGACGGCGCTTCACTTCCGCCTCGAAGGCTTCGACGGCGGCCGGCTGCAGGTCCGGGTTGGATTTGGCGGCGTAGAAGGCCTCCGATTCCTCGCGGTACTTGCTGTCGTCGAACTGCCCCATGTAGACGTCGGCGGCCAGACCCAGTTGCAGCAGGCATTTGCCGACCGCGTCGGTCATCGACATCTTGAAGCACTCGTCGTCCGGCGATTCCATCCCGTTGCGGCGGCGGACCATCTCGGTCCCGCCCCACTGCGGGCCGGTGAAGCACTTCTCCCTGGTTTCCGGGTCGATGTACCAGACGCGGGCGCAGATGAAGATCATCCGCTCCGCGATGGTCCAGTCGATCTGCTCGTAGCCCCAGCCCTTGCCGATCGGACCGAACACCTCCGTCATCATCTGGAAGCGCCAGGTCGGGTCGATCTGCGTGCCGCGGAAGCCGCCGGACCGGGTGAAGGGCTTGGTCGCCTTCGGGTCGGTGCGCTTCAGACGGTTCCACAGGAACATCGTGTCGATGCGCTGCGGTTCGGCCGGGTTGGACGGCGTGGCCTCCCCATCCGGCTTGGCGGCGTGAGGGGTGGAGCCACGGCTGGTGCCGGCCTTCGCCGCCGCCGGGGCGACGGTCGATTCGGCGGTTTCGGTGTCGGCGACGACGTTGTCGGTCTTGCTCATGCGTCCCATGACGTGGGTCCTTTTCCTTCCAGCGTTTTCACAGTCGTTTCGGCTCTCCCCTCACCCCAGCCGGCGGACAGGACCATGTCCAAGCTCAGCTCGGTCGGTCCGGCATCCGCCGGGCTCGGGTCAGCGGAGGGTGCCCAGGCTTGCGCGTCGGCCAGCGCCCGGCGCGGTGGTGCGCCGTAGCGCAGGCTGAGCCGGCCGTCGCGGTCGCGCGTCAGGTACAGCCCGCCGCCGGGCTGCCCATCGGTTTCCACGAAAGCGACGCGGGCGTCGTCCGGCATCAGCGCCTTCAGCGCCGCCTCGCCTTCCTTCACCTCCAGCGCGGTGGCGCGGCGGGCCACCAGTTGGTCGGCCAGCGTGCGGAAGCGGTTGTGCCGCCCCATGTCGAAGACCCGGCCGCTTTCATAGGACGGGCCGTCGATCGGCAGCGGGTCGCTCGGCTCGATGTCGTTGACGACGTGCCACCAGAAGGCCTCCAGCGTTTCCACCAGCCGTTCGACCTCGTCGGGCCGGCGTTCCACCGTCACCAGCGCGTGGCCGGTCGGCCGCAGGATTGACAGCAGCGCGCGGTCCAGCCCGACCACCGCCAACTGGTGCTGGAGCTGCCAGTGGTAGCGGCGGGCAAGGTCGGCATCGCTCTGGAAGCCGCTGTTGAACTTCGCCTCCACGATGGTGTCGAAGGCGCCGTCCGCCTCGCTGCGCGTCAGGAAGTCGGGATGGGCGACCATCCAGTCATGCTCGGCGTGGCGGTAGGTGTCCGGCGCCTCGACGCAGGGCAGTCCGGTGGCGTGGGTGACGAAGCGCGGGTGCAGATGCTCGGTCGCGATGCCGATCTGCACGGCGGCGACCAGATCCAGATCCTCCGGTTCGGAGCGGCCGGTCTTCTCGCGCCACAGCGCCAGCCAGTCGCCGGCCATCACGCGCGTCGCGTCCGACGACCCGATCCGTCCCGCCCGCCATTCCCGCTGTGCCTGAGTGATCGCCATGCCTGCCCCGACATCCCCAATGTCCCGGCTCTTTCCAGCCCCTGTTCGGAGCCCCGAAGCGTGACCGCTGCTGCGTCTTTGCAGCATGCTTTTGGGCACGCCTCGCCGGACCCTGAATATGGGATGCGAACACGCAGCTTTCAAGAACAAAACGGGAACCTACAGCTTAGCCATAATCACGGTCAAAGACCTGAAAAGACGCTATATTTGGTGGGTTCTAAGCAGCGCAATCACAACGGAAAACGAACGGAGTAGCGACGTCCGTTATTGCACCCGTTGACCGCTTGAAATGGGTGCCTTGACTCTGCGTCCACCGCCTCTTTACAGGCGCAGCGCCCGCACGACGTGAACGGCGACTCCGGCGACGTGGGCGCGGTCGATCGCGGTCGGGCGGCAGTCGGGGTCGGTCGACACCGGCATCAGGTGCGGCGGGAAGAAGCGATAACCGCAAACCGTCCCGTCGCCCACCGTCACCACGACGTCGCCGGTCTGCGGCGCCAGCACGTCCAGCGGTTCCAGCACCACGCAGTCGCGCGGCAGCACCCCGGCGGCATCGAGGCTCTTCGACACGATGCGCAGGGCGAAGGCGCGGCTGGAGGTCTTGCCGTCCATCGCGACCGACGACGCCCCGTCCTTCAGCGCCCCGGCCAGGAACGCCTCCCCCGCCTTGCGGCCGAGGTCGAGGAAGATGTGCGCCTGCTCCAGCGTCAGCACCGGCACGCGCGAGACGGGAGCGTAGGCGTGATCGTCGAGGAAGCGCGGCTCCGACCCGGCGATGCGGGCCAGCCGGGCCAGGGTGTCGGCGCTGGGCAGGCTGCCCATCACCGGATCGCGCAGGAAGCGGGTCAGGTTGGTGGCGGTGACGCCGGCCAACCGGGCCCAGGCCCCGGCGCTCCAGCCCTTCGCCTCCATCACACCGGTCATCCAGCGCAGGATGGCGCGCCGCGTGTCGTCCATGCTTCCCCCAGCCCGGCCCCCCGCCGGTCCGCCAGTCCTACACGCAGCGGCCGGTCGCCGGGAAGGCGCGTTCGACTCAACGCCCATGCGATTTCGCAGTGCCGCCTTGGACAGGGCGGTGGAAGGACCATCTGTGCGTCAGGAGAAGCCAGAAAGGGATACCCGGTCATGATCGTCACCAGCACCGATTCGGTCGAAGGCCGCCGCATCGTCCAGTATCTCGGCCTCGTCGCCGGCGAGGCGATCATGGGGGTGAACGTGTTCCGCGACCTGTTCTCGTCGGTCCGCGACATCGTCGGCGGGCGGGCCGGCGGCTATCAGGCGGCGCTGCGCGAGGCGCGCGAGGCGGCGCTGGCCGACCTGGAGGACGCCGCCCGCGCGCTGGGCGCCGATGCCGTCGTCGGAGTCGACATGGATTACGAAGTGTTGGGCAAGGAGAACGGCATGCTGATGGTGTCGGCCAACGGCACGGCGGTCCGCCTGTCCTAGGCGCCGCCCGCCGTAAGGGATTCGTCACCGAAGGCCGCTGGACAGACACAACCGCATCGGTAGACTGCCCGCCCATAGAACAATCTGGGAGGGGTTGCCCCATGCGAGGAGTTGTCCGCGGTTCCAAATGGTCCGGCCGCCTCGGCGGACTCGCCATGGCCGCCTGCCTGCTCGGCGCGCTGCCGGCGCTGGCGCTGGACGGCATCGTCGAAAAGAAGGTTTTCGAGATGCCGTCCTACACCACGACCGGTGGCGGGACGATCAAGAACCTGCGCGTCGGCTGGGAAAGCTACGGCAAGCTGAACGATGCCAAGGACAACGTCATCCTCGTCACCCATTTCTTCAGCGGCAACAGCCACGCCGCCGGGAAATACAAGGCCGAGGATGCGACCCCCGGCTATTGGGACAGCATCATCGGGCCGGGCAAGCCGCTGGACACCGACAAGTACTTCATCATCAGCTCCGACACGCTGGTGAACCTGTCGCCGAAGGACCCCAACGTCGTCACCACCGGGCCGGCCAGCGTCAACCCGGACACCGGCAAGCCCTATGGCATGAGCTTCCCCATCGTCACCATCCAGGACTTCGTCAACGTCCAGAAGGCGTTGCTCGACAGCCTGGGCGTCAAGACGCTGCAGGCGGTGATGGGCGGCTCGATGGGCTCGCTCCAGGCGTTCGAATGGGGGGCCGACTACCCCGACATGGTCAAGCGCGTCATCGCCGTCATCGGCGGGCCGGAGGCCGACCCGTTCCTGATCGGCTGGCTGAACCTGTGGGGGGCGCCGATCAAGCTCGACCCCAACTGGAACAACGGCGACTATTACGGCAAGGCGGAGCCCAAGGCCGGCCTGACCGAGGCGCTGAAGCTGGTCACCCTGCACGCCCGCCACTGGAAATGGGCCGACGCCGCCTTCGGCCGCAAATGGGCGGAAGAGGGCAAGGACCCGCGCGCCGCGATGGGCAACCAGTACGCCATCGAAGCCTGGCTGGACAAGGCCGCCGCCGGCCGCGCCGCGGTCAGCGATGCCAACCACTTCCTCTATCTGATCAAGGCCAACCAGACCTTCGTCACCGGCAACGGCCCGTCGCTGGACGACGGTCTGGCGAAGATCAAGGCGCCGGTGCTGCTGATCCCGTCGGCCGACGACCTGGTCTTCCCGCCCGACCGCAACATGCGGCCGCTGAAGGACCGGCTGGAGAAGCAGGGCAACAAGGTCGACTACACCGAGTCGATCACCTCGACCCTGGGGCATCTGGACGGCATCGCCAACATCGCCAAGGCCGGCGATACGATCACACAGTTCCTGGCGAAGTAGGTCAAAATCACGGCCCCCTCCCCGCCCAGACGGTCAGGGCGGGGGCGGACCGGCCCTATTCCGACCCGCCGCCGCGGAAGTTCAGCAGGCTGGGCGCCTTGTCGATGATCTCTTCCAGGATCAGCGAGGCGGTTTCCAGGTCGCGCTCCAACTCCGGACCAAGCCGGCCGACGTAGTTGGGACGCTGCAGCTTCTCCGCGGCGTCGTGCAGGCTGCGCAGTTCCGCCACGAAAATCTCACGGGCGCCCATCGGCAGGATCGGATTGGCCGACAGGACGAAGAAGAATCGCATGCTGGCGCGGACCAGCAGCGCCAGCATGACGGTGTCCAGCTTTTCGAACTGGTCGCGCAGGTCATCGGACCGGGCGTCGACCAGATTGCGCATGCGCTGTTCGATCAGGATGACCAGCGCCTGGAATTCGCCGACCTTGTCGCGGAAATCGCGGTAGGCGCCAAAGCTGTGCTTGCTCGCCTCGTGCTCCGCCAACTGCGCGAGTTTGGAGGCTTCGCGGCACTGGCGCTCCAGGGCGCCCAGCAGTTCCTTGACCTCGGCTCTGGTGTATTGACGCTTGCTCATCGGGATGCGGCTGTGGGCTTGGGCTGAGACGGATGGTCGACGGCGACGATCATAGCACAACCCACGGGCGGCCTCCTACGCCGCTCGCGGGGGTGCCGTATCGTGCCGCAGTCCCCCGCCGCCCTTTCCGATCAATGGTCCGCCTTCACCATGCCGCCCGGCCGCCGCACCAGCGGCATGAACAGCAGCGCGCCGAAGAACACCGCCGACATCAGCAGCATGGCGTCGTTGAAGGTCAGGATCAGCGCCTCGCGCTGGACCAGCCCGACCAGCCGGGACATCGCCGCCGCCGTCGGGTCGGCCACCAGCCCGTCGAAGCGCTGGCTCAGGTTGTCGACCATCTGCTGCACCTCCGGCCGGGCGAGGTTGACGTTGTCGCCCAGCCGGTTCATGTGCAGCGCGTCGCGGTTGGTCAGCACCGTGTTGATCGCCGCCAAGCCGATGGCACCGCCCAGGTTGCGCATCAGGTTGTACAGGCCCGACCCGTTCTTCAGCTTGTCCGGCGGCAGGGTGCCCAGCGCGATGCTGTTGATCGGGATGAAGCACAGCATCAGCGACAGGCCGCGCACCGCCTGCGGCAGGAACAGCTCCCAGAAGCCGGTGTCGGCGGTGAAGTGGCTGTTCAGCCAGACGCCGGTGCCGAACAGCACCAGCCCCAGCGCCAGCATCGCCCGCAGGTCCATCCGCTTCGACAGGGCGCCGGCGATCGGCGCCGACATGAACTGGAAGGCGCCGGTCACGAACATGATCGTGCCGATCTGCAGGCTGTTGAAGCCGCGCACCCGCGCCAGGAACAGCGGTTGCAGATAGACCGACCCGTAAAGCCCGATGCCGATGATGAAGCTGTAGAGCGAGCCGATGGCGAAGTTGCGGTCGGCGAAGGCGCGCAGTTCCACGATCGGGTTGCGGTAGGACAGCACCCGCCAGAAGAAGCCGACGCCGCCGATCGCCGCCACCACGGCCAGCGAGGCGACCGTCTGGTCCTCGAACCAGTCGTTGCGCGGCCCCTCCTCCACCACATACTCCAGGCTGCCCAGGAAGGTCGCCATCAGCAGCAGGCCGACGAAGTCGAAGCCCCGGCGCAGCTCCGGATTCGGGCGGTCGACATCGACCAGGAACCACACCAGCGAGGTGACCAGGATGCCGGGGATGACGTTGGCCAGGAACAGCCAGTGCCAGGACAGGCTCTGTGTCAGATAGCCGCCCAGCGTCGGGCCGATGGTCGGCGCCATCGTCGCGACCAGCCCCATCATCACCGACACGCCGGCCCGCTTTTCCGGCGGGAAGATCATGAAGCTGGTGGCGAAGACCGTCGGGATCATGGCGCCGCCGATGAAGCCCTGGAGCGCCCGCCAGACGATCATCGTCTCGATGCCGCCGGAAAAGGCGCAGGCGACGCTGGTCAGGGTGAAGCCGGCGGCGGCGATGGTGAACAGCACGCGGGTCGACAGGATGCGCGACAGGATGCCCGACAGCGGGATCATCACGACCTCCGCGATCAGGTAGGAGGTCTGCACCCACGAGATCTCGTCGGCGCTGGCGGCTAGGCCGGCCTGGATTTCCGACAGCGAGCTGGAGACGATCTGGATGTCCAGGATCGCCATGAACATGCCGACCACCATCGAAAAGAAGCCGATGAGGTCGCGTGCGCTGAGCGGGCGCATGCCCGGGTCCGTCGCCATGGAACCGCTGCCTTCCTTAACGCTGCCTTGTCCAGGGTGGCCGCCTTACTTGGCGGCCACCGCCTGCTTGTCGGTCAGGGCGCCGAACACGCCGCCGCTCGCCACATGCGGCCGGGCGTCGGCGCCGCGGGTGTCGACCTCCGCCACCACCGACAGGCCGGGGCGCAGCAGGCCGGCCAGCGCGTTGTCGCGCGGCAGGGCGATGCGCACCGGAACCCGCTGCACGATCTTGGTGAAGTTGCCGGTCGCGTTCTCCGGCGGCAGCAGCGAGAATTTCGACCCGGAGGCCGGGGCGAAGCTCTCCACCGTGCCGTCCAGCTTGCGGTCGGGGAAGGCGTCGACCGAGACGGACACGCGCTGGCCCGGCCGCATGTGCGACAGCTGGGTTTCCTTGAAGTTCGCGACGACATAGACGTCGGGCAGCGGCACCAGCGACAGCAACTGCACGCCGGGGCGGGCGTACTGCCCGACCTGGACGCCGCGGTTGCCGATCACCCCGTCGACGGGGGCGCGGACCAGCGTGTTGTCAAGGTCGTTGCGGGCGGTCTGCAGGCTGGCCTGCGCCTGGGCCAGATGGGCCTCCGTCTCGGTCCGGGTGGCGCGCAGGACGTTGACCTGCTCGTTCTCCGCGGCGAGCGCGGCGCGCGACTTGGCGACCTGGGCCACCGCCTTGCGCAGATCGGCGTCGGCGGTTTCCAGCTTCTGCCGGCTGGTCCAGCTGTCGTTGGCCAGCGAGCGGCTGCGGTCGTACTCCTGCTGGGCGCGGCGCTGCTCGGCCTCGGCGCTCGCCAGCGTGGCGGCGGCCTGGTCGATGACGGCGCGCTGCAGCGCCAGCTTGGTGTCAAGCGTGCCCAGCGCCGCCTTCTGCGCGGTCACCGCCGCCTCTTCCTCGGCGACCTTGGCGCGGAAATCCTGCTCGTCCAGCACCGCCAGCACGTCGCCGGCGCGCACCAGCTGGTTTTCCGCGACCTTCACGTCGCGGACATAGGCGGAGATCTTCGCGCTGACGACGGTGATGTCGCTCTGCACATACGCGTTGTCGGTCGACTCCAGGAAGCGCCCCTCGGTCCACCAATGTTCGCCGGCAACGGCGGCGCCTGCCAGTACGGCCAACGCCACGCCCGACAGCACGATCTTCCGAACGCCATTCGCCATTGTCTCTGGTCCCCATACCCGGTGCGGCCCATATCGCTTCCATCGGCCGGCCTCGTCGCGAGGCCTCGGTGCCGGAAAGAGACTGAACCGTTCAGTTTAGTCTTGCGGCAAAATGACCGTTCGCCTATCTCTTGTCAAGACCGAACTGAACGGTTTAGTTTTCAAGAAGGGCTTGTCGAGCGATGCGGAACGCGGTACGGGCCAAGGGCATGGAAGCAGGCGAGGCGCGTATGACCACACTGGTGGCCCCCACTCCCGAAGCAGGTTCCAAGCCGGCCCAGATCATGGAAGCGGCTGGCGCGCTGTTTCTGGAGCACGGCTATGGCGCCGTCAGCATGGACGCCGTCGCCAAGAAGGCGAACGTGTCCAAGGCGACGCTGTACGCGCATTTCGGCAGCAAGGAAGAGCTGTTCCGGGCCATGGTCGCCTGCGAGTGCGCCAGTTCCGTCCTGGCCGAGGTGTGGGACGACGCGGCCCGCCTGCCGGCGGCCGAAGGGCTGCGGCTGATCGGCCTGACCTTCGTGCGGTTCGTGACCTCGCCCAAGGCGCTGTCGGTCTACCGCATGGTGCTGGGCGAGGTGCTGCGCTTCCCGGAGTTGGCGCAGGCCTTCTACGACAGCGGTCCGGCGGAAACCTTCGCCTGCGCCCGCCGATTCCTGGACCAGGCGGCGCGCAAGGGCGAACTTGCCATCACCGACGCCGACCTCGCGACGCACCAGCTGTTCGGCCTGCTGAAGGCCAACATGCACATGAAGCTGCTGCTGTGCCTGAGCGAGCGGCCGAGCGACGCCGACCTCGAACGCTTCGTCAACGCCGCCGTCGACCTGTTCGTGAAGGGCTACGCCCCCGCCGAGCGGCGGTAAGTTCCGATAACAATGCTTTGACAACATTGGGGAGTTGCGGTTCCCCCTGACCGCCGCGCGCCTTGTCACCGGCCAAGGCTTCGTATAGCGTTCAGGGAATACTGGCGTAATCGAGAGCGTGGCGGACCGGCGCGATGAATCTTGACACGACCTTTATCGCGCAGGTCATCACGATCATCGGCTTTGTGGTCGGACTGTCGGTCTTCGTGGCGTCCGGCCGCTATCCCCCGCACATCCGCCGGTCGCTGCGCGACTACTCCTACGGAAAATTCCTGCTGGCCGCCGCCTTCCTGGTCGCCGGGCTGCGCGCCGGCCGTATGCCGGAGCTGTTCGTGCCGCTGGCCAACGGCTTGGGCATCGCCGGCCTGATCCTGAACTACACCAGCGTCCGCCATCTGCAACAGCGGCCGGTCTGGCCCTACTGGCCGGCCTTCGGCGGGGCCGCGGTGGCGTTATCTTGCCTGGTGGCCCTGCTGGCCGGCGGCAACAACCTGACGCCGGTGCGCATCCTGTCCAGCCTGGTCGCGGCCGGTGCCCTCGCCGTCATCGCCTTCGAGGTGCTGGTCCGCTACCGCGATCGCGGCATTCCGCACTACGTCACCGGCATCATGTCGCTGGCGTTGGCCGGGGCCTATCTGGTCCGCATGGTGGCCGCCCTGCTCCACGACGCGTTGCCGGCCGACCAGATGGTCGACGACCGGGTCGAGCGCATCACGCTGGTGCTGTCCTTCCTCGGCACCGTCATCGGCGCCATCAACTATGTCCTGATGGCCAGCGACGAGTTCAACCGCGAATTGACGAAGCTCGCTCACACCGACGGGCTGACCGGCGTGCTGAACCGCCGCCGCCTGTTCGAACTGGGTGAGATCGAGTTCCGCCGCGCCCGGCGCTATGGCCGGGCCCTGACGGTCCTGATCCTCGACATCGACCGCTTCAAGTCGATCAACGACCGCGCCGGCCATCCCTTCGGCGACCGGGTGATCCAGGCGGTGGCGGATTGCTGCGCCGGCCAGATCCGGCACGAGGATTCCATCGGCCGGATGGGCGGCGAGGAGTTCGCCTTGCTGCTGCCGGAAACCGGGGCGGAGGCCGGAGCGCTGCTGGCCGAGCGGCTGCGCGCCGCCATTGAACGCGAACTCGGACCGCTGGGGGCCGAACGTGGCATCGTCGTGACCTGCAGTGTCGGCGGGGTCGCCCTGTCGGCCGGAGACCATCAGTTCTCCGACCTGATCGCCCAGGCGGACGCCGCGCTGTACGACGCGAAGAACAGCGGCCGCAACCGGGTGTGCTTTGCCGCAACCACCCTGTGGCGGCCGGCCGCGGTGCCGGCATGAAGCCGACGGCGCAGCGGTGAGCCGGTGAGAAAAAGCGACCGCCGCACGCCCGGCTTTACCCGCGGGGCGGCTTGCCGCATTATCCGCCGCGGTCCCTCCGGCCGGTTTGCCGGGGCCGGCCCGGCAACGTCCCTTTCCGGCAACATCGGCGTATGGTCGTGGTTCTTTCCAATCTCGGCTCCGGCAGTCTGGAGCCGCAGCGGTCCAAGTTGACGCTTGGCACGAAGTTCAGGCTCATCAACTGGGGACTGGTCCTGCTGGTCTGCACGATCACCGCAGTGGGGGTCGGCCTGCTGTTTTCCGCCGCCGGCGGCCACTGGAAGCCGTGGGCCCAGCCGCAGTTGGTGCGCGCCGTCCCCGGCTTCGTGCTGATGCTGGGAATCGCGCTGATCGACGTGCGACACCTGATGAAGTCGGCCTACGTCATCTTCTTCGTCGTGCTGTGCCTGCTGATCGCGGTGGAGCTGATGGGACGCATCGGCATGGGCGCCCAGCGCTGGATCGATCTGGGCTTCTTCCAGCTCCAGCCGTCGGAACTGATGAAGCCGGCGCTGACGCTGGCGCTCGCCCGCTACTTCCATGGTGTGACGCTGGACCAGATCGGCCGGCCGCTGCTGCTGATCCCGCCGCTGCTGCTGGTCTTCACCCCCGTGGCCTTCGTGCTGATGCAGCCGAACCTCGGCACCTCGCTGCTGCTGATCATGGGCAGCGGCGCCATCTTCTTCGCCGCCGGCGTGCGGATCTGGAAGTTCCTGCTGGTGATCGGCGGCGGCCTCAGCGCCATCCCGGTGGCGTGGGAGTTCCTGCACGACTACCAGAAGCAGCGCGTCTACACCTTCCTGGAGCCGGAGACCGACCCGCTCGGCGCCGGCTACAACATCCTGCAGTCCAAGATCGCGCTGGGATCGGGCGGGCTGTTCGGCAAGGGTTTCATGTCGGGTTCGCAGAGCCAGTTGATGTTCCTGCCGGAAAAGCACACCGACTTCATCTTCGTCGTCCTGGCGGAGGAGTTCGGCATGGTCGGCGCCCTGACCCTGCTGGCGCTCTACCTGCTGCTGCTGATCTACGGGTTGGTGATCGCGCTGAGCAGCCGCAGCCAGTTCGGCCGTCTGGTGGCCGTCGGCATGACCGCGCAGTTCTTCTTGTACGTCTTCGTCAACGTGGCGATGGTGATGGGCCTGATCCCGGTGGTCGGCATTCCGCTGCCGCTGGTGTCCTACGGTGGGTCGGCGATGATGACGCTGATGATCGGCGTCGGTCTGCTGCTCAGCATGTCCGTCCACCGCGAGATCCGCATCCCGAAGAGCGGCGTCACCGACGTCTGAGCCCATCCGCAGCACGGACGCGCCACGGGGGTACGCCCGACACGGCCCGGCAGCCCCCGGTCGCGCCGTTGCCGCGCGCCGTGTTTCTCGCGATATCGGGGTGGGGGCCGACCGAAATTGCGCGCCGGCCCGGGACCACAGCGGGAGAAACGGCCATGCGGATGCCCAGACGGACACGGAGTGCGGCGCTGATCGCGGCGGGCGTGGGGGCGGCACTGGCCGTCGCCGGGCCGGTGCTGGCGGATTCATGGGGCAGCCATTACGGCTCCAGCTTCCGCGAGACGCTGTCCTCGTTCGAGGGCTCCCGCTGGGTGCGGTCCGATGGCTGGCGCGGCAGCGGCTACATCAGCTGCAGTTGGAACCGCTGGAACGCCGCCTTCCAGGACGGCCACCTCGCCCTGTCGGTCACCGACCAGCCGAGCGGGCGCGACCGCTATTCCTGCGGCGAATACTCGACCCACCGCTTCTACGGCTACGGCAGCTACGCGGTGTCGCTGAAGGCGGTGAAGGCGGAGGGGGTGATGACGGCGGTCTCCCACTACACCGGCCCGCCCTTCAACGATCCGTGGGACGAGATCACCATGGGCATCGCCGGCAAGGACCCGACCAAGCTGGAGATCAGCTACGTCGCCAACAGCGTCGCGCAGCGCGGCGCGGTGGTCGACCTCGGTTTCGACGCCTCGAAGGGGTTCCACAGCTACGGCTTCGACTGGAAGCCGGACGGCATCGTCTGGACGGTCGACGGCAAGCCGGTGCACCGCGTGTCGGGCAAGCCGGAGGAACTGCCGCGCATGCCCGGCCGCCTGATGCTGCGGTTCTGGAGCGCGGCCGGCGACACCGAGTGGCTGCACCGCTTCACCTACCCCGGCCACCCGCTGACGGCGGAGATCGCCTCGGTCAGCTTCCGGGAGGACCCGGCGAACCTCAGCAACTGAGGGGCTTGCCTCAGCCCGGCTCCTCGGCACCCAGGTAGGATTCGACCACGCGGGGGTCGGCGACGACCTCCGCCGGGGTGCCGTCGGCGATCTTCTCGCCGTGATCCAGCACCACCACGCGGTCGGACAGCGCCATCACCGCGCGCATGACGTGTTCGATCATCAGGATGGTCAGGCCCTCGCGCCGGTTCAGGTCGTGCAGCACCTCCACCATGCGGTCGACTTCGGTCGGGCGCAGGCCGGCGAGCACCTCGTCCAGCAGCAGCAGGGTCGGCCGCGTGGCCAGCGCCCGGGCGACCTCCAGCCGCTTGCGGTCGGGCAGCGTCAGGCTGCGCGCCGGCCGGTTGGCCTGATCGGCCAGTTCCAGCCGTTCCAGGACCACGCGGGCCTGGACGCGCGCCGCCTCCACCGACCGTTCGCGGGCCAAAGCGCCGACGACGACATTCTCCTCCACCGTCAGCTGGCCGAAGGGCTTGACGATCTGGAAGGTGCGGCCGATGCCGGCGGCGCAGACCTGGTTGGGCTTCAGCCCGGTCAGGTTGCGGCCCCTCAGCGTCACCGATCCCGTGTCGGGCGCGAAGACGCCGGCGATCAGGTTGAAGGTTGTGGTCTTGCCGGCGCCGTTCGGGCCGATCAGCGCCAGGATGCGCCCCTGGGGCACGGTGAAGCTGACGTCCGACACCGCCTTCAGACCGCGGAAGCGTTTGGACAGGCCCTCGACCTTGAGCAAATCGGTCATCTCAGGCGCCCTCCCCCGGCTGGCGGACCAAGCCCAGGCGCCGCGCCAGCCAGGGCCACACCCCCTCCGGCCGGAACACCACGATCACCACCAGCGCCAGGCCGTAGAACAGTTGCTTCAACCCCGGCAGATCCAGCCCACCGGTTTCGATGACGAAGGTCAGCGCCTCGCCCAGCGGGGTCAGGATGAAGGCGCCAAGGATCGGGCCGACCAGCGTGCCGATGCCGCCGACGATCGCCGGCAGGATGATCTCGATGGAGCGGCCCATGGAGAAGGCCTGTTCCGGAAACAGGTTGTTGAAGTAGAAGGCCTGGAACACGCCGCCCAGCGCGGTCAGCGCCGACGACACCGCCACCGCGGTCATGCGGGCGTGAAACAGGTCGACGCCCGACGCCTCGGCCGCGTCCGGCTCCTCGCGCACCGCCAGCCACTGGTAGCCCAGCCGGCTGTGCAGCAGCACCCTCGACAGCGCCAGCGCGCCCAGGACCAGCGCCAGCACGACGTAGTAGAACAGCGTCGGCGAGCCGCGCAGGTTCAGCGGATCGCTCGCCCCCGCCTCCACCGGCAGGAAGAAGCCGCCGGACCCGCCCAGCCAGGTGATGTGGTCGAAGCCGACGCGCGCCACCTCGGCGAAGGCGATGGTCAGCAGGGCGAAATGCACCCCCTTCACCCCGAAGCGGAAGCCCAGGAAGCCGATGATGCAGCCGGCCGCCACCGCCACCAGCACCGCCGGGACCAGTCCGGCCCAGGGGCCGATGCCGTAATGCACGAACAGCGCGGCGCTGACGTAGGCGCCCAGCCCGACATACAGCGCGTGGCCCAGCGACAGAAGGCCGGAAAAGCCCATCATCACGTTCCAGGCCTGCCCGACATAGGCAAACCACAGCACGGTGGTCAGCACCGACAGCAGGTAGCGGTCGGCGACGAAGGGCGCCACCGCCAGCGCCACCGCGGCGACGACCAGCAGGGCGGCCCCGCGCCCGGTCAATCCCAGGCCCCACCTCATGCCATTGTCCTTGAAGCCGCCGCTCATGACCGTTTCCCCAACAGCCCTTGCGGGCGCAGCAGCAGCACCACGATCAGCACCCCGTAGCTGAACAGGGATTTCAGGGACGGCATCAGCAGGAAGCCGGCCAGCGCCTCTGACACGCCGATCAGCACGCCGCCCAGCAGCGCGCCGGGCAGGCTGCCCAGCCCGCCGACGATGACGATGATGAAGCTCAGCAGCGTGTATTCCGGCGCCAGCTGCGGCCGGGCGTCGACCAGCAGCGTCATCAGCGCGCCGGCGATGCCGACCACCCCCGCGCCGATGCCGAAGGTCAGGGCGTACAGCCCGTCGATGTTCAGCCCGACCACCCGGGCGCCCAGCGGGTTGTCGGCGCAGGCGCGGATCGCCGTGCCGGTGCGGCTGAAGCGGAAGAAGGCGAACAGCGCCGCCGCGACGATGATGGCCGCCGCCCCGGCGCGCAGCCGCACGGCGTCGAGCAGCAGCGGCCCGACCTCCACCGTGTCGAAGCTGTAGGGCACCGCCACGTTGCGGGCGTCCGGCCCGAACAGCATCAGCATGCCGTTGACCAGGATGGTGGCGATGCCCAGCAGCAGGATGAACTGCATGTGCTCCGGCCGTTCGACGAAGCGGTTGACCAGCCCGCGTTGCAGCAGCCAGCCGCAGCCGAACAGCACCGCCGCCACCAGCGGCGCCGCCAGCAGCGGGTCCAGCCCGGCGTAGCCGCCCAGCAGCACGGCGCCGTACATGCCGGCGACCATCATTTCGCCATGGGCGAAGTTGACCACGCGCACGACGCCGAAGATGACCGACAGCCCCAGCGCCGCCAGCCCGTAGACGAGGCCGGTCAGCAGGCCGGAGGCGGCGATGTTGAGGTAATAGTCGATCGGCATGGCTGCGGACTGCCCGGACGGTGAGGTTCTGCGGGTTACCAGCCCTGCGGAGGCCAAGCAAGAAAGAACGACCCGTGGGCGATGATTAAGCCACCGATCAAGCGGTGAAGGTCACGGCCGGCTTGCCAGATGGGCGCGGCCGTTCAGGCCGGCGATCCGCTCGGCGATATCGGTCAGCCTCTGGTCGAGCGCGTGCGACAGACAGGACTGCGCCGCCGCGGCGACGGCGGGGTCCGCCTCGGTCCCGCTGCGGATCCAGCAGAGCGCCGACACCCGCTCGTGGAATCGTCGTTCGTCCTGGATCAGGGCGTAGGCTGCGGCGGCGCGGGCCGGCGGGTCGGCAAGGCCGGCCAGGAAACGTTCCTGCACACCCCTGGCGCGGCCGTCGAGCAGCGCCAGCGCGGGGGTGTCGCAGATCATCCGGCGCAGCGGCGCCGTCACCGAACCACAGCGCGGGTCGGGGATCGGCTCCGGCGGGGGCGACGGCGCTGCCGCCGGGGCGATGGGAGCCGGGGCCGCGGCGGACGGCGCGGCCGGCCTGACGGCGACAGGCGGCGGGGCGGCGGCGGTCACCGCCGGGACCGGCGGGCGCACCGCGGCGGGGGCCGCCAGCGACGCCCGCACCACCTGCACCGGCGTGCCGACCGCGGTCGCCGCGAAGACCGTTTCGATGTCGGTCGGCAGCATGCGGAAGCAGCCGCCGCTCGCCTGCCGGCCAATCGAGTCCGGTTCGTTGGTGCCGTGGATCGCGATGGCCGGCCAGCCGAGGTCGAGCGCGAAGCGACCCAGCGGGTTGTGCGGGCCCGGCGGCACCGCCGGGGGCAGCGACGGCTTGTCGCGCCGCTGGTGCGCGGTCGGCCGCCAGGTCGGGTTGCGGCGCTTGCGGACGACGCTGCTGTCGCCGGTCGGAATCGGCACGCCCGGCCGGCCGATGGCAACCGGAAAGCTGCGGGTTCCACCGTCCGGTCCGGTCAGGTAAAGTCGGCGGTCGGCGAGGCTGATGACGATGCGGGCTCCGGCCGGCGCCGTCTCCGCCGGCGTCGCCTCCTGGGCGGCGGCCGGCCCCATGGCGCCCGGCCCGACGGGCAGCGCGGCCAGCACGATCCAGGTCGCGCCGGCCACCACGGCCGCCACCATGGCGCCTTTCGGGAAGGGTATGCACCGGGAGGTCATGGCCCGAAGGAAACCGGAGGCTCGCCGGAAGGTCGAAAATCCACGCATGTGGAAAGTTGATCGCGTGTCTCCTAAAACAGGGTAAACAGCGTTCGACGATCATCGCCGGACATCGGGGTCCGCGTGACCCGGCAGCAAGGACCTGTAGCATGGACAAGATCGAGCAGACGTTGGCTGTCGCGACCGAACACCACCGTGCCGGCCGCACCGAGGAGGCGGAACGCCTGTACCGCGACGTGCTGGACGTGTCGCCCGGCCATCCGGATGCTCTGCATCTGCTGGGAGTCCTGGCGCTCCAGTCCGGCCAGCCGGACGAGGCGGTGGACCGAATCGGACAGGCGGTGGCCGGCGACGGCGACTCCGCGGTGTTCCACGCCAACCTCGGCCATGCCCTGCACGCCAGCGGCCGCCACCGCGAAGCGGCGTTGAGCTTCGCCCGCGCGCTGACCCTGCTGTCCAACCAGGGCGAGGGCTGGGGGCACGTCGGCGCGCTCGCCAACCTGATCCGCCGCTACGACGACGACACCCGCCGCGCCGCCGCTCAGGAACTGGACACCCACTACAGCATGGGCGACGTGATGCGGCGCCAGTCGCTGCTGTTCCTGCTGACCGGCGACATCGCCTATTACCGGACCCTCGTCACCGCGGCGCTGGACGATCCCTTGCGCTTCTCCGTCCCGTCGCTGCATTACGCCTATTGGGGCATCGCCATGCGGCTGTTCCACGGCGAGGCGCGGCTGGGCGACGTCGGCAGCTTCACCAACGGCGATTTCCGCCGCTTCTACGCGATGCTGGTGGATGAGACGGCGCGGCGCTACGACATCAACCCGCGGCTGCACCGCGTTCAGCCGCGGAGTGCGATCAAGCGGGTGGTGCTGATCACCAACCAGATGCTGGGCGAGGGGCATCAGCCGACCGTCGACGCCTTTGACTACGCCCGCCGCCTGCAGGACGACCGGGGCTGCGAGGTGCTGGTCGTCAACCCCAACGCCATGGCGGTATCCGGCGAGAACGGCTTCGTTCCCGAATACAGCTACAACGTGACCGAGGAGTATGACGGCGAGCAGGTCATCACCGCGCTCGGCGCCCAGGTGCGCATGATCTCCTTCCCCCAGCCCCGCTTCGACGAGGAGAAGCTGCACGCCATCGTCGACGCGGTGGAGCGCTTCGACCCCGACGTGATCGTCGCCTTCGGCGGGTCCAACACGGTGGCCGACCTGTTCGCCCGCACCCGGCCGGTGGTGTTCCTGCCGACGTCCAGCGGCCTGCCGCCGTCGCTGGCGACGCTGATCCTGGGTTATGGGCCGGAGGACACCGCCGCCGGCTGGCCGGAGGAGGCGCGTGCGCGCTTCCGTCCCTTCTCCTTCGGCTGGACCCTGCCGGACGGCGGTCCGTCGCGCAGCCGCGCCGATTTCGGCCTGGAGGGCAACGGCCCGGTCTACGTCGTGGTCGGCAACCGCCTGGATCAGGAGGTCGGGGCGGAGTTCCTGGCGACGCTGGATCGTCTGCTCGATCGTGTGCCCGACGCGCGGGTCGCCTTCGCCGGTGCGGTGCAGGAGCTTCCCGGCCGGATCGCCACCGCGCGCAACGCCGCCCGGATGCACGCGCTCGGCCACGTCGACGGCATCCGTGGCCTGTACGGCGTCGCCACCGCCTATCTGAACCCGCCGCGCCAGGGTGGTGGCGGCAGCGGCGCCTTTGCACTGGCCGAGGGGTTGCCGGTGGTGACCTACGCCCAGGGCGACGTCGCCAGCGTCGGCGGTCCGGGCTTCACCGTCGCCGACGAGACTGCCTTCATCGCCCGCGCCGCCGCCCTGGCCGAGGATGCCGCGACGCACAGCGAGGCGTCGGCGGCGGCCAAGGCCCGCTTCGCCGAGACGGGCGACCGCGCGCGGTCGGTCGAGCGGCTGCTGGACTACGCGCTGGAGGCGCAGGGGATGTTCTGAGGGAGCGTTTGCGCCCCCCTCACAGGCCCAGATAGGCCTGCTTCACCGCCGGATCGGCCAGCAGCGCCTCGCCCGTCCCCGACAGCACCACCCGGCCGTTTTCCAGCACGTAGGCGCGCTGGGCGATGTGCAGCGAGGCGGCGACGTTCTGTTCGACCAGGATGATGGTCATGCCGTCGGCGGCCAGCGCCCGGATGATGCGGAACAGCTCCTGCACCAGGGCGGGCGACAGGCCGAGCGACGGTTCGTCAAACATGATCAGCTCCGGCCGGCCCATCAGGCAGCGGCCGATCGCCAGCATCTGCTGCTCGCCGCCCGACAGGGTGCCGGCAGCCTGGTCGAGCCGTTCGCGCAGGCGGGGGAACAGGTCCAGCACCCGGTCGTAGCTCTGCTTCGCCGTGCCGCGGGCACGCGGGATCACCGCCCCCATTTCCAGATTCTCCCGCACGCTGAGCGTCGGGAAGATCTGTCGTCCTTCCGCCACCTGTCCGATGCCGAGGTCGCAGACGACATGGCTGGGCAGCCCGGCGATCTCGCGGTCCTTGAAGCGGATGCTGCCGCGCGCCGGCTTCAGGATTCCGGCGATGCTGCGGATCAGCGAGGTCTTGCCCGCCCCGTTGGCGCCGACGATGGCGGTGGTCGCCCCGGCCGCCACCTCCAGCGTGACGCCGTCGAGCGCCTGGGCGTCGCCGTAGAACAGGTCGAGGTTGGAGACGGTCAGCATGGGCAGGGTTCCAGTCGCGGGGAGCGCCCTCTATAGCGCGATCATTTCAGGAAAAACACCGCGCTCATGACCAGCCCGACGGTGATGATGCCGGCGCGCAAGGCCGCCTTCGGGATGCGCCGGCCCACCCGCGCACCGATGTAGCCACCCGCCACCGCGGCGACGGTCATCAGCAGCGCCTTCGGCCATTCCACCGCCCCGCCCACCGCGTAGGCCACCACGGCGATGGCGGTCAGCACCGCCGAGAACAGGTTCTTCAGCCCGTTCATGGCGTTGAGGTCGGTCATCCCGAACAGGCTAAGCTGCGCCAGCAGCAGGATGCCCAAGCCCCCGTTGAAATAGCCGCCATAGACCGACACCACGAACAGGGTGCCCAGCAGGGCGCCGTTGCCGTGCAGCCCCAGACTGCGCAGCCGCTGGGCCAGCGCGCCGCCGAAGGCGAACAGGGCGGTGGCGGCCAGCAGCAGCCAGGGCACGATGCCGCGGAACACCGTGTCCGGCGTGATCAGCAGCAGACCCGCCCCGGCCAGCCCGCCGGCCAGGCTGACCAGCGACAACGTCGGCAGGCCGACGCTGCCGACCGGCGTCAGGTCCTGGCGGTAGCCGTAGACGCCGCTGGCGTAGCCCGGCAGCAGGGCGACGGTGCCGGTGGCGTTGGCGGCGACCGGCGGCACACCGGCGTAGATGAGGGCCGGCAGGGTGAGGAAACTCCCCCCGCCGGCAACGGCGTTCATTGCCCCGGCCAGGAAGGCTGCGGCCAACAAAATGATTTCCATCATGGCGTTAAAGGCGATTCCTCAACTCGCGGCGAATGATCTTGCCGGTGGTGGTCATGGGAAGCGCCTCCAGGAACTCGATGGCGCGGGGGTATTCATGGGCGGCGAGCCGCGTCTTCACATGGTCCTGGATCGAGGCGACCAGCGCGTCGTCGGGCGCCACCCCCTCCTGCAGGACGACGAAGGCCTTGACGATCTCCGTCCGCAACGGGTCGGGCACCCCGACCACGGCGGCCATGCGGACCGCGGGATGGCCGATCAGGCAGTCCTCGATCTCGCCGGGGCCGATGCGGTAGCCGGCCGAGGTGATGACGTCGTCGTCGCGCCCGACGAAGCGGATGTAGCCGTCCTCGTCCATCTCCCCCTGGTCGCCGGTGACCAGCCAGTCGCCGATGAACTTGGCGGCCGTCGCCTCCGGGTTGTTCCAATAGCCGAGGAACATCACCGGGTCCGGCCGCTGCACCGCGATCAGGCCGAGCGTGCCGGGCGGCACCCGGTTGCCCTGCCCGTCGATCACGGCCACCTCGTGGCCGGGCGCCGGACGGCCCATGATGCCGGGCTTGGCCGCCATCAGCGTCGCCGCCGACGACACGATCATGTTGCACTCGGTCTGGCCGTAGAACTCGTTGATCGTCACGCCGAAGGTCTGCCGCCCCCAGTCGAGCAGTCCGGCTCCCAGCGTCTCGCCGCCGCTGGCGACCGAGCGCATCGAAAAGCCGTGCCGCGCCCGCGGGTTCGGCACCGCCCGCATCATCTTCAGGGCCGTCGGCGGCAGGAAGGCGTTGCGCACCTGGAATTCCGCCAGCAGGGCGAAGGCCGCCTCGGCGTCGAACTTCTCGAACCGGTGGGAAACCACGGTCACCCCGTGGTGCCACGCCGGCAGCAGCACGTCGAGCAACCCGCCGATCCAGGCCCAGTCCGCCGGCGTCCAGATGCGGTCGCCCGGCTGCGGGAACAGGTCGTGCGACATCTCCACCCCCGGCAGATGGCCCAGCAGCACCCGGTGGGCGTGCAGCGCCCCCTTGGGCTGGCCGGTGGTGCCGGAGGTGTAGATGATGATCGCCGGGTCGTCGGCGGCGGTGTCGGCCGGGATGAAGTGGTCGGACGCCGCATCGCACAGCGCGTGCCAGTCCAGGCAGCCGGTTCCTGGGCCATCGATGCGGATGACGGCGCGCAGCTCCGGCAAACGGCTGGGGTCCTGGTCGCGGATCTGGGCGATCTTGGCGGCACCGGCGGCGTCGGTGATCACGGCGCGGGCGCCGCAGTTCGACAGCCGATATTCCAGCGCCTCCACCCCGAACAGCGAGAACAGCGGCACCGCGACCCCGCCCAGCTTGTAAACGGCGACGTGGCTGATGGCGGTTTCCGGCGACTGCGGCAGCAGGATGCCGACGCGGTCGCCGCGGGCGACGCCATGGGTGGCCAGCGCGTTGGCGAACCGGTTGGACAAGGCGCGGATGTCGGCGAAGCGGTATTCCTCGACCCCACCGTCGCGGCGCTTGTGGATCAGGGCGAGCCGGTCCGGCTCCACCTCCGCCCAGCGGTCGCAGACGTCGACGCCGATGTTGTAACGGTCGGGCACGCGCCAGGCGAAACGGCGACGCACCTCCTCATAGCTGTCCGCGTTCGGCAGCATGTCGTTCCCTCCCAAGGGCTTGTCGTCGATTCCTTTGCGGAATCATTACGCCGATCATAGGGGCAAGCGAGGCACCGCGTCACGCGCGCGGAATAAGGCGCGGGTCTGCCATGTTGATGGGGTCACGAACAACGTTTCGCAAAACGATCCCCACAGGACGAGAGCCACGATGAAAGCCAGCCCCATTCTCGCCGCCGCGCTGTCCGCCAGCCTGCTTGCGGCCCCGCTCGCCGGTTGCGCCCAGCCGGGCTACGGCGACTCCTATGGCGGCGTGAGCGCCAACAAGCAGACGGCCGGCACGGTGCTGGGCGGCGTGGTCGGCGGACTGGCCGGGTCGCGCTTCGGCGGCGGCAGCGGCAAGCTGGTGGCGGTCGGCGTCGGCACGCTGCTGGGTGCGGCGCTGGGCAACGCGGCGGGCGCCTCGCTCGACCGCGCCGACCAGAATTACGCCCAGCAGGCGGCGGTCAGCGCCTACAGCGCCCCGACCGGCAGCACCATCCGCTGGAACAACCCGCAGTCCGGCAATTACGGCAGCTACACCCCGGTGCGCGAGGGCACCGGCCCGTCCGGCGAGGTCTGCCGCGAGTACCAGACCACCATCGTGGTCCAGGGCCGTACCCAGCAGGGCTTCGGCACCGCTTGCCAGCAGAATGACGGGTCCTGGCGTGTGGTGAGCTGACGCGCCGCCCGAAGGGCCTCAGCTCAGGCCAGCGCCGCCGGTCGCGTGGCGGCGCGGCCGGTGCCCTGCGATCCGGCCGCCGGCCGGGCGGTCAGGGCCTGGGCGATGCGCACCGCCCCCTCGCCGTCCAGCGGCAGCGCAGCCGCAGCGTCCTGCATCCGCTGCCGGCGCGGCCCATCGTTCCACAGCGCCAGCGCCGCCGCGGCGATGGCGGCCGCAGCCTGCTCCGCGTCGGTGCCGCGGGCGTCCACCGCGGTGCTCCAGCCCATCTCGGCCGCGTCGCCGCTCGCCATCGCCTGATTGTCGGCGGTGACCACCAGCAGCGTCGGCACCGCCAGCGCCGCCAGTTCCCCCATGGTGCCGCCGCCGGCCGACACCGCCAGTCCGCTCTCGGCCATCAGCGCGCCCATCCGCGGGCAATCGACCTCGACCGACATGTCCAGGCGATGATCGGCGCCAAGCCGGCGGGACAGCGCCACCACCTCGTCCGCCCGCGGGTTGCTGCCGCCGACCACGGCGACCAGCCGGCAGTCCGCCGGCCGGGCGGCGGCCAGCGCCGCCAGCACCGGGCCGGTCAGCCCCAGCGGGTCGGATCCGCCGAAGGTCACCAGCAGGACCCGGCGTTCGGCGACCGGCCGGCGCGCGTCCCGCGCCGCCAGCCGGACCTCGCGCCGGAGCGGGGCGTAACCCGGACCGAGCAGCAGGACCGCACCCGGCGCCATGGCGGCGTAGGGCAGCGCCGCCGCCTGCGGGGCCGCGTTGACGACGAGGTCGGCGTGCAGCGGCATGCCGTCGCCCAGATCGTCCCAGGCCAGCACCCGTGCGCCCGCCGCCTGCAGCCCGGCGCGGTAGGCCTCGCCGAAGCGGTAGCCGTCCAGCATCACCGCGCGTCCATGCTCCCGCCGCAGCAGCGAGCGGGTGGCGGCCAGATCCGCCGCCTCTCCCACCGGGCCGGCGATGGCAACGTGGCGGAAGCCGTCGGCGGACAGCCGGCGATCGATGGCGGGGGTGGATTCGACGGCGGCGAACAGCGCCTCGTGCCCCTGGTCGCGCAGCGCCTCGGCAACGGCGAGGCAGCGCATGACATGGCCGGTGCCGATGGCGGCGGAAGCGTCGGCGCGGATGAGGATGACGGCCATGGCAAGGGGTCCGGAAAGGCGGCCGCGGCGAAGGACAACCGCGGTTGCAAGACGAGTCGGACGCATCTTGACCCGGCATTCCGGCCGAGTCCAGTGGCAGCCGGCGGGCAAAAATCAGGGCCGGGAGATCAGGATTCGCGGCCGGCGATCACGCTGGCGGCGGTCGCGAGGCTTTCCGGCGTGCCGATGTCGAGGAAGCGCGCCTTGGCGATGTGGGCGTGCAGGCTGCCCGGCGGCATCTTCTCCAGCACGTCGCGTTCCAGCGACACCGCCCCGGCCGCGATGAAACGGTCGAGGAAGGCGGCGGAGAACAGATAGACCCCGGCGTTGATGGTGCCGCTCCCCGGCGCTTTTTCCACGAAGCGACGGATGCGGCTGTCCGGCCCGATCTCCACCCGGCCGAAGCGCGAGGCGTCGTCGACCGTCACGCACAGCACCGACGCCTCCGCCCCCGACAGCCGGTGCGAGGCGATGAAGGCGCGCAGGTCGGCGTCCAGGAAGGTGTCGCCGTTCACCACCAGGACGGTGGGCGACCGCAGTTCCTTCCGGACATAGCCCAGCGCGCCGGCGGTGCCGAGCGGGCGCGGCTCGATCTGGCAGACGACGTCGATGGTGCCGGCGGTGTCCCCGCGCGCCAGCCACGCCGTCACCCGGTCGGCCAGATGGCCCAGGCACAGCACGACCCGGCGCGACCCGTAGGTCGACAGATAATCGAGAAGATGGCCAAGGAAGGCCCGCCCGGCGATCGGGGCCAGGACCTTCGGCGTGTCGCCCAGAACGCCCCGGATGCGCGTGCCCAGCCCACCGGCCAGCACCGCGACGTCTATGTTGGCGAGAGCGTCCTCAGACCGCACCGACCGTCCTTTCCTGACAAGCCCCAGACGAGGGGATCAACGAACACCGCGGGTCGCGCACACCGACGGCGGAGGCCACCGGCTTGCGCCGGGTGGCCAGCTTACGATGGCGCCGGCGCCGGGTCATCCGCCGTGACGGCGGCCGGCGCGGATAGTCGATAATGGGGACGCCCGCGAAGCGCAATGCGGAATTGCATGGACGGTCCCGGTTCAGGCGCGCAGATCCAGGCTGGCCGCGAGCTTTTGCGTGCCGGTCTGACCGCTGCGGATGGCGTTCAGGCCACCGATGGCGGCGTTCAGGCCGGCCAGCATCACCTGCTGCTGGTCCGTCATCTGGAATGGGCTGTCACCCTTACGGGGTTCCTTGGCGATGGTGTCGTAATCCTTCGAATAGCCGCCCATGCTGACCTGGACGGCGTAATTCTTCGGATCCTTGCCCGGCTGGTCCTTGCCCGATTGGTCCTTGTCGCGGCTGACCCGCAGCGTGTAGTCGCCGCGGTCGATGGTCAGCCGCCCACGCTGGAGGTCGCGGAAGGATTGATAGGCGGTGCCGGCGGTCTTCTCGCTGTCGGCCACGACCGCGCCGGTCTTGCTCATCAACTGGACGCGGACGCCCTGGTCGCCGATCTGCCCGATTGTCGCCTCGCCCCTGGTGGTGACGCGGAACTTGTAGAAATCGACGGTGTCGTTGGCCGCCAGCGTGCTGACCACGTTCAGGCGCGACACGCCCTTGGACAGCACGCCGATGTCGGTCGCGAACATCCGGCTGTCCGACCCCGCCTTGCGCACCGTCTTCTGGTAGTCGGTCACCTCGCCCGTCGGACCGCCGGAGGCGGCCGGGGCCGCCGCCTGTTTGGCCTTGGCGCCGGCGATGGCCTTGGTCAGCGACGCGTTGAGGTCCGACACCATGCGGTTCACGCTGGACAGGCTGTCCGACATGGTCCCCTCCCTCGATTTCGGCGCCCGGCCGCCGGCTTCCCCTCTACGCTACGGTGGCCATCGGCGGTGGTCCACCGCTTTTACGCCAGACGCCGCAGGCGCTGCGCCACGTGGGCCAGCGCCACGTCGTGGCCCCGCGGGTCGCCGACCAGCGCCATCGCCGGGAACCAGGGCCGCACCGCGGTGCCGAGCGCCGACCAGTCATCCGCCCCGCTCATCCGCCAGACCGGCGTCCCCAGCGCCGCCGCCAGTTCCCCCACCGCCGTCGGCGCCGTGATGACAAGGTCGAGGCCGGCGATCAGCGCCGCCACCCCCTCCAGATCGTTGCGCAGGTCGAGGTCGGGCCACTGGTGCAGCACGGTGCCGAAGCGCTGCAACGCCTCTTCCCGCTCGGCGGTGCAGTCGTCGTATTGCAGGTTGACGAAACTCACCCCCGGCACCGCGAAGACCGGGCCCCACTGGTCGATCCGGCTGTAGGCGCCGGCGCGTTCGGCCGTGATCCGGCTGCTGCGCCAGCAGACTCCGACCCGCAGGCCGGGGCCGAGCGCGGCGAGCCGGCCGCGCCAGCTTGCGGTCCGCCCGGCGTCGGCCGCCAGGAAGGGGGCGGCACCGGAAAAGCCGCTCAAGACCGGGCGCAGCCATGCGGCGACGGCGCCCATCGGTGCGTGCCGGTCGGCGTCGCGCGGATCGTCGGTCGGCGCCCGCACCACCGCTCCGGGCAGGGCGCGGGCGAACAGCCCGACCAGACGGCGGTCGCACTCGACCACCACCCGCCCGGCCTTGGCGATCAGGTCGGGCAGGGCGCTGCCGAACAGGATTTCGTCGCCCAGCCCCTGCTCCCCCCACACCAGCAAGCGCTGGCCGGCCGGATCCTCGCCCTGCCATTCCGGGATGGCGAAGCGGCGGCGGGTCGCGTCGGCGCTGGCGAAGCGGTGGGCGTAGTCGCGCCAGCCGCCCGCCAGATCGCCGTCGGCCAGCCGCAGCAGCGCCCGGTTCATGCGGGCGTCGGCCCGGCCGGGCGACAGGCGCAACGCCCGTTCCGCGCAGCGCCGCGCTGCCCTCCGGTCGCCCAGAACCTGCAGCGCGTGTCCAAGGTTGAGCTGCGCGTCCGACAGGCCGGGGGCGAGCGCCAGGGCGCGCCGGTGGGCGTGCAGCGCCGCGTCCCACTGCGACAGGCCGGCCAGCGCGGTGCCCAGGTTCGACCAGCCCTTCGGCGCCGCGGCGGCGACGCGCAGCGCCCGCCGGCTGCGGGCCACCGCCTCGGCGAAGCGCCCCTGCCCCTTCAACGCCGCCCCGCCGGTGGTCAGCGCCCCGGCCAGCGCCGGTGTCAACGCCAGCGCACGGGCGCAGGCGGCTTCAGCTTCCGGGAAGCGCTGGCCGGCCAGCAGCGCCGCCCCCAGGTTGCCCCAGCTTTCCGCCGTGTCCGGGCGCAGCCGCAGCGCGCGGCGGTGCAGCGTCACCGCCGCGTCGGCCGGGCCGGTCGCCTGCGTGGCGACGCCCAGGTTGTTCAGCGCCTCAACGAAGGCCGGGCTCAGCGCGACCGCCCGCCGATGCCACTCGGCCGCCGCGCCCGGCCGGCCGAGCCGGACCAGCGTCACGCCGCCGTTGGTCCAGCTGGTGGCGCGCCCGGGCTCCGTCGCGACGGCGGCGCGGTGATGGCGGCCGGCCGCGTCGAGGTCGCCAGTGGCGCGGCGGGCCAGCGCCAGCAGGTCGTGCGTCGCCGCCCGCCCGCCGCCCAGCGCCACCGCCCGTTCCAGGGCGTCCGCCGCCTCCGCCATCCGCCCCTGCTGGTACAGCGCGGCGCCGAGCCCGCCGGCCGCCTCGGCATCGCGGTCGTCGAGCGCCAGGGCGGCGCGGTACTGGGCTTCCGCTTCCGCGGCCCGGCCGAGGTCGTTCAGGGTTGCGCCGAGGGCGACGCGGGCGTCGATGGCGGTGCCGTCGCCAGCCACCGCCGCGTTCAGGCAGTCCAGCGCCTCGGCCCGCCGGCCCATGGCGCGCAGGACGGTGCCGAGGTTGGCGAGCGCCTGCGGATAGCCCGGCCGCTGCGCCAGCGCCGCGCGGTAGCGCGCTTCCGCCTCCGGCAGGCGGCCGAGCGCCTGCAGGGCGCTGCCCAGATTGTTGAGCGCGTCGGGGTAGGCGGCGCGCAACGCCAGCGCCGTCTCATAGGCACCGACCGCTTCGGCGGTGCGGCCCAGCGCCTGCAGCACCGAGCCGAGGTTGCCGTGATACTCCGGGACGCCGCCGCGCCGGCTGATGGCGTCGCGGATCAGGCGTTCCGCCTCGGCGTCGCGCCCCTGCTGGTGGGCGGCGACGCCCAGCAGGTGAAGCGCGTCGGCATGCCCGCCGTCAGCGGCGAGGGCGCCGCGGTAACAGGCTTCGGCCTCCGTCAGCCGGCCCGCTTGATGATGCCGCAGCCCCTCGGCCAGCCATGCGGCGGTGTCCGTCTTGAGGGCCGCCGTCTTTCCTGCCGCGGATACCCTCTCCCTCCGAGCGGATACCCTCTCCCCCCCGCTCTCGCGCAAACCGAGTTTGCGCTGACGCGACAGGCGGACCTCCGGTCCGCTGAAAGCGGGGAGAGGGCTGGGTGAGGGGGACGCAGGACGTGGAGCGGGCGGCGACGGGGGCATCACCGCTGACTCCTGGGGAACGCTCCGCTGCGGCGCCCCCTCACCCAACCCTCTCCCCGGGGGGGAGAGGGCCTCAGAACGGGGGCGGAGCGCCTTCAGCGCCATAGCCATCTGGTCCAGCGCTGTGGACAGCGCTTCGCCCGGGCGCGGCTGGAACAGGCGCATCGCCGGGTACCAGGGCCGCACCGCGGCGCCGAGTTGCGTCCAGTCGCGGGTGCCGAAGCGCCAGACCGGCGCACCCAGCGCGCCCGCCAGCTCGCCGACCGACATGGCGGGCGAGACGACCAGATCCAGCGTGGCGATCAGCGCCGCGACGCCGTCGAAGTCGTCCTTGCGGTCCAGATCGTCCCAGCGGTGCAGGGAGACGCCGAAGCGCTGCTCCGCCTCCCGGATCTCCGCCTCGCAGTCGCCGTATTGCAGCACCACCCACTGGACGCCGGGCAGCGCGAACAGCGGGCCCCAGTCGTCGAGCGGCAGGTAGGCGACGCTGCGCTCCGCCGTCATCATCTGGCTGCGCCAGCCGATGCCGACGCGCAGGCCCGGCCCCAGCGCCGCCAGCCGGGCGCGCCAGTCCTCGACCCGCGCCGGATCCGGCACCAGCCACGCCGGGCGCGGCGGGAAGTCGGCGAGCCGGCGGCGCAGCACGCGGGGCAGCGAGCCCATCGGGACATGGCGGTCATAGTCGGCGATCGCCATCGTCTCGCGGCCCTGCCCGTCCACCGCCTGGGCCCGCACGCGCAGGCCGGGCAGCGAGCGGGCGAACAGCGGCACCAGCCGGTGGTCGACCTCGACGATGGTGGAATGGGCGCGGCCCGCCAGCTCCTGGCAGAGGGAGGCGAACAGGATGGTGTCGCCCACCCCCTGTTCGCCCCAGATCATCAGCCGCCGCCCGGTCGGATCCTCGCCCCGCCACGCCTGGGCGCGCGGCTGCCGGCCCTGCCCGACCTGACCCGAACCGAACCGCCAGGCATAGCCCGGCCAGCCGCCATCGAGGTCGCCGGCCTCCAGCCGCAGCAGGCCCTTGTTGAAATGGGACAGCGACAGGTCGGGCCGCAGGAGCAGCGCGCGGTCGTAGCAGCACTCCGCCCCCGCCGCATCCCCCAGCCGCTGGCGCGCCAGCCCAAGGTTGCTCCAGGCCTCGCCATAGCCGGGGTCGAGCGCCAGCGCGCTGCGGTAGCAGGCCGCCGCGCCGACGTGATCGTGCCGGCCCTGGCGCAGTTGACCCAGGTTGTTGCGCGGCATCGCCTCCAGCGGCGCCAGCCGGATGGAGCGGTTCTGCGCGCGCTCGGCGTCCGGAAAGCGTTCGATGTTGCGCAGGGCGTTGCCGAGGTTGCTGTGCGCTTCCGCCAGCGCCGGATTGAGCGCCAGCGCCAGCCGCCACGCCGGCCACGCGGCGTCGGTCCGTCCGGCGGCGTGACGGGCGTTGCCGAGGTTGTTCCAGGCACCGGCGAAGTCGGGGCGATGGCGGACGGCCTCGCGGTGCAGCGCTTCGGCCTCGGCGAAGCGGCCCTGGGCGTTGCGAATGGTGCCGAGATTGTCCAGCGCCTCGGCATGGTCGGGTTGCTGGGCGATGACCGCGTCGAAGCAGGTGGCGGCGTCCTCAAGCTGACCCATTGCCTTAAAGCACAGTCCCAAGCCATTGAGACAGAATGCATCGCCAGGATCGAGGCGCAGGGCGTCGGCGTAGCGTTCCGCGGCCTGGGTGATCCGCCCGGCGGCGTGCAGGGCGGCGGCCAGTGCCGACAGGCTGGCGAGGTCGGTCGCTTGGCCGGTGTCGGCCCCCCCCAGTTCCAGGGCCGTCCGCAGCGCCTCGGCGGCCTCGTCCAGCCGACCGAGATGGCGCAGGCTGACCGCAAGGTTGGTCCAGGGCCGCGGGTCGCCCGGCAGAAGCGCCGCCGCCTTGGCGTGCGCCGCCAGCGCCTCTTCGGCGCGGCCGAGCCCCTGCAACGCGGCGCCTAGGTTGAGATGCGCGTCGGCCAACCCGGGCGACAGGCGTGCGGCCTCGCCATAATGGTGAGCAGCGTCGCTGAGCCGGCCCAGTCCGGCCAGCACCAGACCGAGGTTGAAGTGGGCGCCGACATGCTGCGGGTCGCGGTCGAGCGCGCAGCGCTGTGCGGCGGCCGCCGCCTCCAACCGACCGAGCCGTTGCAGCACGATGCCAAGGTTGGCGTGATAATCCGCCACCTGGGGCGAGGTCTCCACCGCCTTCTCAATCAGATCAAGCGCTTGCGAGTGATTGCCGCGCTGATGGATGAGGACGCCCAGCAGGTGGAGGGCGTCGGCGTGCCTCGGTTCGGCCTGCAACAGCTGACGGTACAGCGGTTCCGCTGAGTCGAGATCGCCGGCCTGATGGTGACGCAGCGCATCGGCGAACAAAGCGGTACCGTTCACATTTCACCTTCACGAAGATCAACAAGATGCTGAAAGGCAACGGAAATGGCATCGCCGACCGCTCCGCCGTCCTGTGGATGAACGCAGCGCATGGTCGGAAACCAGGGGCGGACGGCGGTGCCGAGCTGGGTCCAGTCCGGCCGGCCCAGCCGCCACACCGGCACCCCCAGCGCGGCGGCCATCTCACCGGCCGACGACGCCACTGTCACCGCCAGATCCAGGTTCGCCATCAGGGCAGCGGTTCCTTCCAGATCAGCCTTTTGGTCGAGATCGTTCCAGCGATGGATGCGCAGGCCGAAGCGCTGCTCGACCGCCGCGATCTCCTCCTCCCGCCCGTCATATTGCAGGCTGACCGCGTGCAGCCCGGGACTGCGCAACAGCGGCGCCCACTCATCAAGCTCGGTGTAGGACGCCCGCCGCTCGGTGGTGATGCGCTGGCTGGTCCAGGCGATGCCGACCGCCAGCCCGGGACCAAGCGCGTCCAGCCGCGCGCGCCAGTCGGCCCGCCGCGCCGGGTCGGGCTGCAGCCAGCCGGCGGGCGCCGTGGCGTCGGCGATGCGCGGCCACAGCAGGCGCGGCAATGAGCCGAAGGGCAGATGGCAGTCGGCGTCGTCCGGCCGCCGGCTCGGCGCGCGCACGGTGATGCCGGGGAAAGAGCGCTGCATCAGCGACACCAGCCGTGGCTCGCACTCGACGATGAGCGGACCGAAGCGGGCGATGGCCTGGGGCAGCAGGGCGCCGAACATCAGCTCATCGCCCAGCCCCTGCTCGGCCCACAGCAGCAGGCGCCGGCCGCCGAGGTCGTCGCCCTGCCATTCGGGGATGGTGAAGGGACGCTTGGGCCGCAACCGGCCGGACTCGAAGCGGGCGGCGTAATCGCCCCAACCCTCGGTCAGCCGGCCCTGCCGCAGGCGCAGGATGGCGCGGTTGAAGCGGGCGAGCGCCTGCGCCGGATCGAACTCCAGGGCGCGGGTGAAGCTCTGTTCGGCCGCCGCGTCGTCGCCCAGATCCTGCAGGGCCAGACCCAGGTTGGTGTGGGCGGCGGCGTAGTCGGGGCGGAGGTCGAGCGCCCGGCGCTGCACCGCGGCGGACTCGGCCGGCCGGCCCTGCAGGCGGCGGATGGTGCCGAGGTTGGTCAGCGCCTCCGCCATCGTCGGCGCCAGCCGGACGGCGTGGGCGAAGGCGTCGGCCGCCGGGGCGATCCGGTCGGCCGCCTGCAAGGCGAGGCCGAAGCCGTTCCAGGCCTCCGCGTCGGCCGGCTCCAGCGTCAGGAAGCGGCGATAGGCAGGGATGGCATCGGCGCCGCGGCGTTGCCGGGCACCGGCCAGGGCGAGCGCGGCCCCGGCATGGTCGGGGCGCTGGACCAGCACGGCCCGCAACGTCGCCTCGCCCTCGTCGCTGTGGCCGAGGTCGAGCAGGGCAAGGCCGAGCGCGGCGCGCGCCTCGATCAGGCCGGGTTGGCTTGCCAGGGCATGGCGCAGCAGCGGTTCCGCCTCCGCCGCCCGGCCGAGGCTGCGCAGGACGGTGCCAAGGTTGCCCTCCGCCTCGGCGTAGTCGGGGCGGGCGCGCAGGGCGGCGCGGTAGGCGTCGGCCGCCGGTTCCGCCTTGCCCTGGGCGTTCAGGGCATTGCCCAGCGTGTTGGCGGCTTCGGGAAAGGGGCTGCGCAGGCGCAGCGCGTTGCGGGCCGCGCGTTCCGCCTCGGCGGAGCGGCCCAGCGCCTGGAGCGCGAAGGCGAGGTTGGCGTGGTAATCGGGGACGTTGCGGTTCGCTGCCACCGCCTGCCCGATCAGGTCGGCGGCCTCGGCGTAACGGCCGGTCTGGCAGGCGATCATGCCCAGCAGATGCAGCGCGTCGGGCTGGCGCGGCTGGACGGCCAGGGCTTCGCGGTAGAGCGCCTCGGCGTCGGCCAGCCGGCCCGCTTGGTGCAGCGGCACCGCCCGGCCCAGCAGGGCGGCGGCGTCGCCGGTGGCGGTCCCGGCCTTGCCGGTCGCGCCGCCCGCTCTGCGCTGGTTGCGGTTCATGCCCGTGCGGTCCCCGATGATGCCGACCTGATGCCGGTAGGGATAGCACGTTTCAGGCGCGACGGAAGGGGGCCGGGGCCCCCTTCCCGTTGCCGTCTCGTCAGGCCGCCGGCACCGGCGGGCGCGGCGCGGCGTTCACCGGCTCGGCCAACTGGGCATCGACCACCGCCACGGCGGTCATGTTGACCAGACCGCGGGTGGTCACCGACGGGGTGACGATGTGGACCGGCCGTTCGACGCCCAGCAGGATCGGACCGACATTCTGCGCCTCGCCCAGGATCTTCATCATGTTGAAGGCGATGTTGGCGGCGTCGAGCGTCGGCATGACCAGCAGGTTCGCCTCCCCCTTCAGGCGGCTGTCGGGCAGCACCTCCTTGCGGATCGCCTCGGCCAGGGCGGCGTCGGCGTGCATTTCGCCGTCGATCTCCAGGTCGGGCATCTCCTCCGACGCCAAGCAATAGGCGGCGCGCATCTTGCGGGCCGACGGGGTGTCGGCGCTGCCGAAGTTGGAGTGCGAGAGCAAGGCCACCTTCGGCTCGATGCCGAAGCGCTTGACCTCCTCCGATGCCAGCTTGGCGATCTCCGCCACCTGTTCGGCGGTGGGGTCGGGGTTGACGTAGGTGTCGGTGATGAAGTGGACACCCTTCTGCGAGATCAGCGCGTTCATCGTCGCCGCGACCTTCACCCCTTCGCGCAGGCCGATCAGCCCCAGGATGTGGCCCCAATGCTCGTTGAAGCGGCCCGAGGTGCCGCAGACCAGCGCGTCGGCCTCGCCGCGGCGAACCATCAGCGCGCCGAAGACAGTCGGTTGGGTGCGCACGACGTTCGCGGCGTGGTTGGGCGACACGCCGCGCCGGCCCATCGCCTTGCGGTAATGTTCGGAGTAATTGTGGTAGCGCGGGTCGCGGATGATCTCGATCACCTCGACGTCGCGGCCGATCTTCAGCCGCAGGCCCATCTCGGCGATGATCCGCTCGATCACCTCCTGGCGGCCGAGCAGCACCGGCTGCGCGATGCCGTCGTCCACCACCACCTGGGCGCAGCGGATGACGCGCGGATCCTCGCCCTCGGCGTAGACGACGCGCTTGGGCGCGGTCTTGGCCTTGGTGATGACCGGCTTCATGAACAGGCCGGAGCGGATGACGTACTGGTTCAGCTGGTCGCGGTAGGCGCGGAAATCGGCGATCGGCCGGGTGGCGACGCCGGATTCCATCGCCGCCTTGGCGACGGCCGACGACACCTCGACGATCAGGCGCGGGTCGAACGGCTTGGGCAGGATGTAGTCGGGACCGAAGCGCAGCGATTCACCGACATAGGCCGCCGCCACCACGTCCGACGGTTCGGCGCGGGCAAGGTTGGCCATGGCGTGGGTCGCCGCGATCTTCATCGCCTCGTTCACCGTCGTGGCGCCGACGTCGAGCGCGCCGCGGAAGATGAAGGGGAAGCACAGCACGTTGTTGACCTGGTTCGGGAAGTCCGACCGGCCGGTGGCGATGATGGCGTCGGGTCGCGCCTGCCGGGCCAGATCGGGCATGATCTCCGGTTCCGGGTTGGCGAGCGCCAGGATCAGCGGCTTGTCGGCCATGCGGGACAGCAGTTCCGGCTTCAGCACCTTGGCGCCGGACAGGCCGAGGAAGATGTCGGCGCCGTCGATGACGTCGGACAGCACCCGCGCCTCGGTGTGGTGGGCGTAGGCGTCCTTGTACTCGTTCATCTCCTCGTTGCGGCCCTTGTGGACCACGCCGATGCGGTCGACCAGCCAGACATTCTCGCGTTTGACGCCAAGCGACAGCATCAGGTCGAGGCAGGCGATGCCGGCGGCCCCGCCACCGGTGGACACCACCTTGACCTTGGAGATGTCCTTGCCGACCAGCGCCAGGCCGTTCAGCACGGCGGCGCCCACGACGATGGCGGTGCCGTGCTGGTCGTCATGGAACACCGGGATCTTCATCCGCTCGCGGCAGCGGCGCTCGATCTCGAAGCAGGCCGGGGCGGCGATGTCTTCCAGGTTGATGGCGCCGAAGGTCGGCTCCAGCCGGACGATGGTGTCGACCAGCGCGTCGACGTCCAGTTCGTTCAGCTCGATGTCGAAGCAGTCGATGCCGGCGAATTTCTTGAAGAGGACGGCCTTGCCCTCCATCACCGGCTTGGCGGCATAGGGGCCGATGTGGCCCAGCCCCAGCACGGCGGTGCCGTTGGTGACCACCGCGACGAGGTTCGCGCGCGCGGTCAGTTCGGCGGCCTTGGACGTGTCCTCGGCGATGGCGGTGCAGGCGTAGGCCACGCCCGGCGAGTAGGCGAGCGCGAGATCGCGCTGGTTGGCCATGGGCTTGGTCGCGACGACGGCCAGCTTACCGGGCCGCGGGTTGCGGTGATACTCAAGCGCCATCGCTTCGAAATCGCCGGACATCGGGTCTCTTCCTCCGGTTAACAAGATTCCAGTTAATTCTTTATGATCACTTCACCTGGATAGTGGTTATAGCCCATCCGGACTGTCACCACCAAAGGGAAAGGGGACGATTCGAACCCAATCGAACCGTCCCCATTACCTTACAGCATCCCCACAGGCCCCGAATGGATCATCTTTGGAATTTCCAAAACCGAGGCCGCGTGGCTGCTCCGCATCCTTTGCGGGTCGTCAGATGCGGGCGAGCGCCGGCTCCTTGAAGTGGTGCTGGTATTCGGCGACCGCCTTGCTCTCGTCGAACTCGCCTTCCATCTTGGCGATCACCACGGTGGCGACGCCGTTGCCGATCAGGTTGGTGAGCGCGCGGGCCTCGGACATGAAGCGATCGACGCCCAGCAGCAGGGCCAGCCCCTCGATCGGCAGCACGCCGGTGGCCGACAGGGTGGCGGCGAGGGTGACGAAGCCGCCGCCGGTGACCGCAGCCGCGCCCTTGGAGGTCAGCATCAGGATGATGAGGATGTAGAGCTGCTGCCAGATCGTCAGGTCGACGTTGAAGGCCTGGGCGATGAAGATCGCCGCCATCGACAGGTAGATCGAGGTGCCGTCGAGGTTGAAGGAGTAGCCGGTCGGGATGACCAGACCAACGACGTGCTTGGAGCAGCCGAACTTCTGCATCTTCTCCATCATCCGCGGCAGCACGGACTCCGACGAGGAGGTGCCGAGCACGATCAGCAGTTCCTGGCGGATGTAGCGGATGAAGTTCCAGATGCTGAAGCCGTAGATGCGGGCGATGGTGCCCAGCACGAGGAATATGAAGATCCCCATCGTGATGTAGACCGACGCCATCAACTGGCCCAGCGCGGTCAGCGAGGAGATGCCGTACTTGCCGATGGTGAAGGACATGGCGCCGAAGGCACCGACCGGGGCGACGCGCATCAGGATGCCGATGACGCCGAACAGCGCGTGGCCGACCTTGTCGAAGATGTCCTCGACCAGCTTGCCCTTCTGGCCCATGGCGGACAGCGCGACGCCGAACACCACGGCGAAGAACAGGATCTGCAGCATGTCGCCCTGGACGAAGGCGCCGACGACGTTGTCCGGCACGATGCCGACGACGAAGTCGATGAAGCCGTGCTCGTGGGCGGTGGTGGCGTATTTCTGCACCGCGTCGGCCTTCAACTGGCCGGGCTGGATGTTCATGCCGCCGCCGGGCCGCACGAGGTTGACGACGATCAGGCCGACGCCGAGGGCGAAGGTGGTCACCACCTCGAAGTACAGCAGGGCCTTGCCGCCGACCTTGCCGACCTTCTTCAGGTTGCCGATCGACGAGATGCCGGTGACGACCGTCAGGAAGACGATCGGGCCGATCACCATCTTGACCATCTTGATGAACAGATCGCCCAGCGGCTTCATCTGCACGGCCAGCGCCGGGTAGAAGTGGCCGAGCAGGATGCCGATGCTGATGGCGGTCAGCACCTGGAAGGTCAGGTTGGTGTAGAAGGGCTTCTTCACCGCACCGGGCCGGGCGGCAATGGTGTCTGCGCTCATGCTCGTCTCCTCGTGGCGTTCCTTGGGAACGGCGTTCCTTTTTTGCGGCGCCCGTTCTTTCGACCGGCGTTTGCACCGGCTGGGCGGGCGGCCGCCAACTGTTGCCTATGAAAGCAAGCGCTGGGCCAATTGCTGAATCCTGCAACATCAAGCATTTGCCGAAAGGGTGAGGGCGAGAATCCGCACGACACCCCCGCTCCGGATGTGCGAAAATCCACACACGGGCCGCGCGGCAGCAGTTTTGTTGCGACGCAGCGCGACGAAAAACGGCATTGCGCAGACTTCCCATGACCCCGGCGACAGATTCGACCCCACCCTCCCCTCTGCTCCCGGCCCGCCTGCTGCCGCGCGCGCCGGAATGGCCGCGCCGCCTGCTGCTGGCGGCGCTGCTGCTTGGGGTGCCGGTGGTGGCGGCCCTGGCCGCCGGCTGGGCCGCCACGCTGGCGGAAGCCGACCTCCGGGACAGCGCCCAGGCGCAACTGGCGCTCTACAACGCCAATCTGCGGGCGGAACTGGAGCGGCACGCCGCCGTGCCCCTGGCGCTGGCCCAGGATGCCGAGGTGAAGGCGCTGCTGGCCAACCCGACGCCGGCCAACATCGACCACCTGAACCGCAAGCTGGAGGACATCGCCGGCGCGCTGGGCGCGCTGGCGCTCTACGTGATGGCTCCCAGCGGGCTGACGGTGGCGGCCAGCAACTGGGACAGCGCCGCCAGCTTCGTCGGCGAGAATTTCTCCTACCGGCCCTACTTCCGCATGGCGATCGACCAGGGCGAAGGGCACCATTTCGCGCTCGGAACCACCTCGCTGGTGCCGGGCTATTACACGGCGCATCGGGTGGTGGCGGAAAACCGCACACTCGGGGCGGTTGTCCTGAAGATCGGCTTCGATCGACTGGAGCGTGCGTGGGCGCCGGGGCAGGAGAAGCTGCTGGTCACCGACCGCGACGGGGTGGTCTTCATCACCAACGTGCCGTCCTGGCGCTACCACGCCCTGCCCCGCCGCCTGCCGATCAGCCTGCCGGTGCCGCCGGAGGGGACCAGCGAGGGGCTGGACGTGCTGCCCTGGGCCTTCGGCGGTGCCTCCGACCGCATTGCGCTGGAGGAGAAGGGGGGCGGCACCCGGCGCTATCTGCTGGCCTCCGTCGCCATGCCCGACGGCGACTGGACCCTGCACAGCCTGACCAGCCTCGATCCGGTGACCGCCCGCGCCCAGGTCGCCGGGCTGCTGGCCGCCGCCCTGGTGGCGCTGGGGGCGCTCGCCGCCTACGCGGTGGCGCTGCGCCGGATGGCACTGGTCGAACGGCTGGCCCTGCAGGAGGAATCGCGGGCCGAGCTGGAGCGCCGCGTCGCCGCCGCCACCGCCGACCTGCGCGCGGCGGAGAACGAGCTGACCCAGGCGGCCAAGCTGGCGGCGCTGGGCCAGATGTCGGCCGGCATCGCCCACGAGATCAACCAGCCGCTCGCCGCCATGCGCAGCTTCGCCGACAACGCGGTGGTGCTGCTGGAGCGTGGGCGGCCCGACGCCGTGCGCGCCAACCTGGGCGAGATCGCCGAGCTGACCGACCGCATGGCCGCGATCACCCGTCAGTTGAAGGGCTTCGCCCGCCGCGCCTCGGGCACGCTGGGGCCGGTATCGATCCACGCGGCGGTGGGGCAAGCGCTGGCGCTGCTGGAATCCAAGCTGCGGCGCGAGGACGTCACGGTGGAAACCGACCTGCCCGACCGGCCGGTCTGGGTGGTGGGGGAGGATGTGCGGCTGCAGCAGGTGCTGGTCAACCTGATCGGCAACGCCGCCGACGCCATGCGCGGCTGCCCGGTGCGCCGCCTGCGCATCGCCCTGGTCGCGGCGGAGGGCGAGGCGCTGCTGAGCATCGCCGACAGCGGCGCCGGCATCGCCGAGGCCGACCTGCCCCGCCTGTTCGTCCCCTTCTTCACCACCAAGGAAGCCGGCGAGGGGCTGGGGCTGGGGCTGTCGATCAGCCACGGCATCGTCGAGGATTTCGGCGGCAGCCTGACCGCCGCCAACCGCAACGGCACGCCCGGCAACGGCGCCGTCTTCACCCTGCGGCTCAAGACGACGGAGCAGACCGCATGACGCACGCCAACTCTCCCGGAAGCGCCGGTCCCCACAACGAGGGCCCCCAGAACATTGGCAGCGTCCTATTTGTTGACGACGAGCGGGCGGTGCGGCTGGCCGGGCAGCAGGCGCTGGAGCTGGCCGGGTTCGAGGTGACGGCCTGCGACGGCGCGGAACGGGCGCTGCGCCATCTCGGCCGCGACTGGCCGGGCTGCCTGGTCACCGACGTGCGCATGCCGCAGATGGACGGGCTGGCGCTGCTGGCGCGGGTGCGGGAGATCGACCCCGACCTGCCGGTCATCCTCATCACCGGGCACGGCGACGTGCCGATGGCGGTGGAGGCGATGCGCAACGGCGCCTATGACTTCCTGGAAAAGCCCTTCCCGTCGGACCGGCTGACCGAGATCGCCCGGCGCGCGGTGGACCGGCGCCGGCTGGTGCTGGAGAACCGGCGGCTGCGGGCGGAGTTGGCCGGCGGCACCGACCCGGCGCACAGCATCGTCGGCCGCACCCCCGGGGTCGAGCGGCTGCGCGCCACCATCGCCGCGGTTGCCGACACCGACGCCGACGTCCTCGTCTTCGGCGAGACGGGCACCGGCAAGGAGATGGTCGCCCGTGCCCTGCACGCGGCCAGCCGCCGGCGCAAGAACCCGTTCGTCGCCCTGAACTGCGGCGCGATGCCCGAAAGCATCTTCGAAAGCGAGCTGTTCGGCCACGAGGCCGGGGCCTTCACCGGCGCCGCGAAGCGCCGGGTCGGCCGGATCGAGCACGCCAGCGGCGGCACCCTGTTCCTCGACGAGATCGAGAGCATGCCGCTGTCGCTGCAGGTCAAGCTGCTGCGGGTGATCCAGGAGCGGGTGGTGGAGCCGCTGGGATCGAACGAGCAGGTGCCGGTCGACCTCCGGGTTGTCGCCGCGACCAAGGTCGATCTGCGGCGGGCGGCCGACGCCGGGACCTTCCGCGCCGACCTCTATTACCGGCTGAACGTCATTGTCCTGACCATCCCGCCGCTGCGCGAGCGGCGCGACGACGTGCCCCTGCTGTTCCAGCATTTCATTCTTCAGGCCGCCGGCCGCTACAACCGCGAACCACGGGTCCCGACCCGCGAGCAGATGCAGCGCCTGATGAGCCAGGACTGGCCCGGCAACGTGCGCGAACTGCGCAACGCCGCCGACCGCTTCGTCCTGGGGCTGGAGGATGCCGGCGCTGCACCGACGCCGGCCGCGGCCCCCTCCGCCTTGTCGCTGGCCGAGCAGGTCGACCTGTTCGAGAAGGGTCTGATCCAGTCCGAACTCGCCCGCCACCGCGGCAGCGTCAAGGCGACGATCGAGGCGCTGAACGTTCCGCGCAAGACCTTCTACGACAAGCTGAAGCGCTACGGCCTGAGCCGCGAAGACTTCCTGGAGTGAGAGCGTTCTCCCGCCCCGGGAGAGGAAACCCGGCCGCCATTCCCCTTCGGGGCAGTTGACACGCGCGCCCGCTTGCCGACGCCGCGCGTGCTTCCCATGTGCCTTCCCTTCCGCACGGGCACCCCTTGGACCGCTCGAACGAGTTGGGGAGGGATCCCGGTGTGACCCTTCGGGCAGCACGGACCTTTCCTTCGTTCCGCCTGTTGTACCAACCAAACACACACCATCGACCTCGAAGGGGGCGGCCTGAGAATGTCACCGAGGATTACCACCATGACCCCCCGTCTCCTTGCGGAACTCCTGGAACCGATCCTGACCGCCGCGGACGACGATGAAGAGGCCCTGTCGGAGGCCGTGAACCTGACCGCCGAAGCCATGGCGGCGCTGGGTGCCACGGTGCTGGACCCGGCCGGCCAGCCGGCGCGTGGCGTCTCCGACGAACGCGCCGTCGTCGCCGCGCTGAACACGCACGCGCACAACCTGATGCGCGACGGCCGGCTGGACGACGTCGTCGAGGCTTTGCAGGTCGCCGAGCGGATCGGCCGCCTCGCCCATCTGCCGCACCATCCGCGGACGGTCTGACTAGCCTTAAGGAAGACAGGCGCGGTCGTTCGTAGATGCGGCTTCGCGGGTGCGAGCGATTCCTCCCTCCGCGCTGTTGAGCGACGTGCCACCCAGCGCTCAACCCGGGGAGAACCCTCAGTGCCGACTGCGCCGCACCTCAACGCTCTGCCGACCCCACTGGACGGCGAGATCCTGTCGCGTCTGCAAGACGATCTTCTGCCGGCCCATCTGCTGACCCGGCGCTGGTACGCCGCCAAGGATGCGGGTCGGCCCGTCGTCCGCATCGTCGACGCGTTGCCGCTGCCCATCCCGTCGTCCGGCGCGCCCCAAAGCGGGACGCAGGCGCAGCTCTGTCTGCTGCGGGTCGAACCGCCGGGACGGGAACCGCAGCTCTACCAGCTTCCGATCATCCTCGACCGCGGCACCGGCGACGACGGCGCGGTGATCGCCGGGACCGAGGATCTGCCGATCGCCGGCCGGCTGCGCGACGGCTATGCCGACGATGGCGTGGTGCGGGCGCTGCTCGGCGCCATCCTGGACAAGTCCGCCACCCTGCCGCCGGGGCTCACCGCCGGCCGCACCCGCGCCTGCGACGCCCTGGCTGGGCGGCTGGACAGCCGGGCGCCGCTGCATCGGATGACCGCCGAGCAGTCCAACACCTCCATCCGCATCGGCGACGCCGCGATTCTCAAGGGACTGCGCAAGCTGGAGCCCGGCGTGCATCCGGAGCTGGAGGTCAGCCGCTTCCTGACCGAGGTCGCCGGCTTTGCCAACACCCCCGCCCTGCTGGGCTGGGTCGAGCGGGCCAACAGCTCCGGCTCCACCACGCTGTGCGTGATGCAGGCGCTGGTGCCGGAGGCGAAGGACGCCTGGAGCCACGTCACCGGCTACCTGAACGACCGCGTCGCCCGTTTCGAGGACGGCGACGGCGCCGCCGATGCCGACAGCATCGGCTTCCTGCGCCTGCTCGGCCAGCGGACGGCGGAGCTGCACCGCGCGCTCGCCACCCCAGATGGCGGCGACGCCTTCGCGCCGGAGCCGGTGACGGCGGACCGGCTGCGCGCCTGGGGCCAGGGCGTGCGCAAACTGGCCGCCCAGGTGCTGGCGCGGCTGCGCGACGCCGCCGCCACGCTTGACCCGGCCATCGTCGCGCAGGCCAGGGCGCTGGCCGACAGCGAGGCGGCGGTGATGGCGCAGATCGACGCGCTGGTCCCGGCCGATGTCGCCATCAGCGCCATGCGGCTGCACGGCGACTATCATCTGGGTCAGGTGCTGGTGTCGCGCGGTGACGTGCAGATCGTCGATTTCGAAGGCGAGCCGATGCGCCCGCTGGCCGAACGGCGGGCCAAGCACTGCATCCTGCGCGACGTCGCCGGCATGCTGCGCTCCATCGCCTACGCCACCGCGATGGCGCGCGACGCCGTCCCCGCCGTCCCCGACGCATCGGCGGCCGACGCCCGCAACGCGTGGCTGTCCTGGTGGGAAGGCGCGGCGTCGGCCGCCTTCCTCGACGGCTACCGCGGCGCCATCGGCGACTGCCCCGGCTTCCCCCGCGACCCCCGGGCCGCCGCCGGGCTGCTGAAGCTGTTCCTGCTGGAAAAGGCGCTCTACGAGGTCGGCTACGAGCTGGCCAACCGGCCGGGCTGGGTCGCGATCCCGCTGGCCGGTGTCACCGGCATCGTCCGCGCCGACGCCGGGCCGGAGATCGCCACGCGCGACCGCGACCGCATCCCGCCGGTGGACGAGCGCCGGCGCTGCCATTCCATGCCCTTCGGGGCGGAGGTCCAGCCCGACGGCACGGTCCGCTTCTCGCTGTGGGCGCCGACGGCGTCGTCGGTGCTGCTCCGGCTGGAGGATGGCGGGCAGCCGCTGGCGATGGAAAGTCGCGACAATGGCCGGGGCGACGGCTGGTTCCACCTGACCACCGCGCGGGCGCAGGCCGGCAGCCGCTACCACTTCGTGCTGCCGGACGGGCTGGCGGTGCCGGATCCGGCCTCCCGCTTCCAGCCGGACGACGTCCATGGTGCGTCGGAGGTGATCGATCCCGCCGTCCACGCCTGGACCGACGTCGCCTGGACCGGCCGGCCCTGGCACGAGACGGTGCTGTACGAACTGCACATCGGCACCTTCACCGACGAGGGCACCTTCCTGGCCGCCATCGACCGGCTGGACGATCTGGTGGCGCTGGGCGTCACCGCGATCGAGCTGATGCCGGTGGCCGACTTCCCCGGCACGCGCAACTGGGGCTATGACGGCGTGCTGCCCTACGCCCCCGACAGCGCCTATGGCCGGCCGGAGGATCTGAAGACCCTGGTGCAGGAGGCGCACGCCCGCGGCCTGATGGTCTTCCTCGACGTGGTCTACAACCATTTCGGGCCGGAGGGGAACTACCTCCACGCCTTCGCCGACCGCTTCTTCACCGACCGCCACAAGACCCCCTGGGGCGCGGCGATCAACGTCGACGGCGAGGCCAGCGGCCCGGTGCGCGACTTCTTCATCCACAACGCGCTGTATTGGCTGGAGGAATACCACCTCGACGGGCTGCGGTTCGACGCCGTCCATGCCATCATCGACGACAGCGCCCACCATGTGCTGGAAGAACTGGCGGAGCGGGTGCACAGCCATTTCCAGAACCAGCGGCACGTCCATCTGGTGCTGGAGAACGACGCCAACCAGGCCCGCTTCCTCGCCCGCCACCGCGAGGGCGACCCGCGCTGGCACACCGCGCAGTGGAACGACGACCTGCACCACTGCCTGCACGCCGCGGCGACCGGGGAGGACGGTGGCTACTACGTCGACTACGCCCATGATCCGGAAAAGCTGGGCCGGGCGCTGGCCGAGGGGCTGGCGTTCCAGGGCGACCCGTCCGCCTACCGCGACGGCGAACGGCGAGGTGAGCCGTCGGCCCATCTGCCGCCCACCGCCTTCGTCACCTTCCTGCAGAACCACGACCAGATCGGCAACCGTGCGATGGGCGAGCGCATTGCCCAGATCGCCAAGCCCGGCGCGGTGCGGGCGGCGACCATCCTCTATCTGCTGGGACCGGGCATCCCCATGCTGTTCATGGGCGAGGAGTGGGCGTCGGCCAAGCCGTTCCCCTTCTTCTGCGACTTCGGCGAGGAGCTGGCAGAGGCGGTGCGCAAGGGGCGGGCGGAGGAGTTCGCCAAGTTCCCCGAATTCCAGAATCCCGAGGCCCGCGCCCGCATCCCCGATCCGACTGCGCCGGAGACCGCGGCGTCCGCCACGCTCGATTGGGACGCGCGCGACCAGCCGGAGCATGCCGGCTGGCTCGACTGGTACCGCCGCGCCCTGGCCCTGCGCCGGGCGGAGATCGTGCCGCGGCTCGACGGCGCCCCCGGCGGGGCCGCCACCCACGCGGTGGTCGGCAAGACCGGGGTCAAGGTGTGCTGGCGGCTCGGCGACGGCAGCCGGCTGCACGCCTACGCCAATCTGGCCGACGCCCCGGCGTCCGGCTTCGGCGAGGCGTCGGGGCGGGTGCTGTGGAGCGAGGGGAAGGGGCTGAGCGACGGGACGCTGGCCCCCTGGTCGGTGGTGCTGTGGCTGGAGGAGCCCTCGGCGCTCGATCGGCTGGCCGACCGCATGGGCATCGAGCGTTCCTTCGACAACGCCGCCGGCGAGACCGTGACCGCCGGCGAGGGCACCATCCGCGCCCTGCTCTCCGCCATGGGGGTGGAGGCGACCGACGAGGCGGCCGCGGCGGCGCATCTCGACCGGCTCGACCGGGCGGAGCGCTCGCGGATCGTGCCGCCGGTGGTGGTGCGCCGCGCCGGCGAGGCACCGACCGTGCCGGTCATCCTGCCCCAGGGCACCCGCACGCTGCGCTACACCCTGACGCTGGAGAGCGGCGAGACGCAGAGCGCGGTGATCGGCTTCGGCAGCCTGCCGCGCTGCCGCTGCATCCATGTCGGTGACGAGGTCTATGCCGAGCGGCGGCTGCCGCTGGGCGACCTGCGCCAAGCCGGCTACCATCACCTGCGGGTCGAGGCGGACGGGGCGGTGGCGGAGACGCGGCTGATCCTCGCGCCCGCCCGCTGTCACCTGCCGACGCCGATCCTGGTCGGCGAACGGCTGTGGGGGCTATCGGCGCAGCTCTACACCCTGCGCAGCGACCGCGACTGGGGCATCGGCGATTTCGGCGACCTGACCAGCTTGGCCGACATCGCCGCGGCGCGTGGCGCGGCGGTGGTCGGGTTGAACCCGCTGCACGCCCTGTTCCTCGACAACCCCGATCACGCCAGCCCCTATTCCCCGGCCAGCCGGCTGTTCCTGAACCCGCTCTACATCGACGTGACCGCGCTGCCGGAGTTCCTCGACGACGAGGAGAGCCGCAAGCGGGTGGCGTCACCGGAGTTCAGGGCGGCGCTGGACGCGGCGCGGGCGGCGCCGAACGTCGACTACCGGGCGGTCAGCGCGTTGAAGCTGCCGATCCTGGAGCGGCTGTTCGCCCGGTTCCAGACCGCGGCCAAAGCGGACCGCCGCGCCGCCTTCGACCGCTTCCGGACGGAGAGCGGGACCGGGCTGGAGCGTTTCGCCAGCTTCCAGGCGTTGCGCGAGCGCTTCGCGGCGGAGGGCCGGCCCGACTGGCACCAGTGGCCGGCCGAGTACCACGACGTCGCCGGCCCAGCCGTCGCCGCCTTCGCCAAGGAGCATGCCGAGCGCGTCGTCTTCTTCGCCTGGCTGCAATGGCTGGCCGACGACCAACTGCGCGCCGCCGCGGACCGGGCGACCGGGCTGGGCATGGCCATCGGCTTCTACCGCGACCTCGCGGTCGGGGCGGACGCCGGCGGAGCGGAGACCTGGATGGCGCCGCAGGTGGTGGTGGACAGCGCCCATGTCGGGGCGCCGCCGGACCTGTTCAACCCGGCCGGCCAGGACTGGGGCCTGCCGCCGTTCCACCCGCTGGCGCTGCGCCAGGACGCCTACCAGCCCTTCATCGACCTGCTGCGCGCCAACATGCGCCACGCCGGCGCCCTGCGCATCGACCACGCGATGGCGTTGCAGCATGTCTACTGGATCCCGGACGGCCATCCGCCGGGCGAGGGCGCCTATGTCGCCTACCCGATGGAGGACATGCTGGGCATCCTGGCGCTGGAGAGCCAGCGTCAGCGCTGCCTCGTGGTTGGCGAGGATCTGGGCACCGTGCCCGAGGGCTTCCGCGAGCGGATGACCGAGGCCAGGGTGCTGAGCTACCGCGTCGTCTTCTTCGAATGGACGCAGGATGGCGGCTTCAAGGGGCCGGACGACTACCCGGCCCTGGCGCTCGCCACCGTCGGCAGCCACGACCTCGCCACGCTGCGCGGCTGGTGGGAGGGCGACGACATCGCGCTGAAGGCCGACCGCGGCCTCTACCCCGCCGCCGACGAGGCCGACAAGCAGCGCAACCGCCGTGCCGCCGACCGCAAGGCGCTGGTCGACGCGTTGCGGGCCGCCGACATCGCGCTGCCCGCCGGCTTTGGTTCCGAAAGCCCCTACGACGACACGCTGGACCACGCGGTGCACGCCTTCCTCGCCCGCACCAACGCGGCGCTGGCGGTGGCGCAGCTCGACGACCTCACCCGCGAACGCGATCAGGTCAACCTGCCCGGCACCACCGACCAATACCCGAACTGGCGGCGCAAGCTGTCGATGACGCTGGAGGAACTGGCCGACGCGCCGGAACCGGCGGCCGTCGCCGCCATCCTCGCCGCGGCCCGCCCCGCCCCATCTCCCACCAACCGCTGATCCCTCTCCCGACCTCCCGATTTCAGGAGCACACGCCCATGGCCCCCGCCGCCGGCAAGCCTATCCCTCGCGCGACGTACCGGGTCCAACTGAACGGCGATTTCGGCTTCGACCGGACCGCCGCCATCGCCGACTATCTCGCCCGGCTCGGCGTCAGCCATCTCTACGCCTCGCCCTACATGAAGGCGCGGCCGGGCAGCACCCACGGTTACGACATCGTCGACCACAACGCCCTGAACCCGGAACTGGGCGACGAGGCCGCCTTCGGCGCCATGGTCGACGCGCTGAAGCGCAACGGTCTGGGCCAGATCCTCGACTTCGTCCCCAACCACATGGGGGTCGGCGGCGCCGACAACGAATGGTGGCTGGATGTGCTGGAATGGGGACCGGAAAGCCCGTATGCCGGGTATTTCGACATCGAATGGGACTCGGACTACCGCTACCTCCAGGGCAAGCTGCTGGTGCCCGTCCTGGGCGACCAGTATGGCGCGGTGCTGGCGTCGGGCGGGCTGGAGCTGCGCTTCGACGCGGCGGCCGGCAGCTTCGCCGTCTGGGCCTACGACACCCACAAGCTGCCGGTGCGGCCGCAGGATTACGGCACCATCCTCGGCATCGACCACCCCGACCTGGAACGGATCGGCGACGCCTTCACCCACCTCGCCTACGCGCGGCCCCACCAGATCCGGCGGGCGGCCATCCAGAAGGCGGAGCTGGCGGCCCTGGTCGCCGCCCGGCCCGATGTGGCCGACGCGATCAACCAGCGCCTTGCCGTCTTCCGCGGCTACGCCGGCGAGACGGAGAGCTGGGGCCGCCTGCACACGCTGATCGCCCAGCAGAACTGGCGCGTCGCCTATTTCAAGGTGGCGGCCGACGACATCAACTACCGCCGCTTCTTCAACATCAACGAGCTGGCCGGCCTGCGCATGGACGAGCCGGAGCTGTTCGACGTCGCCCACCGGCTGGTGCTGTCGCTGGTGGATGACGGGACGCTCGACGGCATCCGCATCGACCACATCGACGGGCTGATCGACCCCAAGGGCTATTGCGAGCGGCTGGTCCGCGCGTCGTCCAAGCCCTTCTATCTGGTGGTGGAGAAGATCCTCGCCCGCCACGAGCGGCTGCGCGAGGACTGGCCGATCGACGGCACCACCGGTTACGAGTTCGCCAACCTGATGGGCGGCCTGTTCGTCGATCCCAAGGGGGAGGAGGCGTTCACCCGCCTCTACGCCGGCTTCATCGGCCGCGACGAACCGTTCGAGGAGGTGGTGCGGCGCTCCAAGATCCGCATCATGGAAAGCGAGATGGCGAGCGAGCTGCATGTGCTGGCGCGCAAGGCGGCCCGCATCGCCCGCTCCAACCCGGCGACCGCCGATTTCACCGCCAACATCCTGCATCAGGCGTTGAAGGAGACGATCGCCCGCTTCCCGGTCTACCGCACTTATGTCGATGGCGGCACGCCGTCCGACCTCGACCGCCGCGACATCGACTGGGCGATCTCCCAGGCGCGCAAGGTCGAGCAGGGGCCGGACGGGTCGGTGTACGACTTCCTGCAACGGCTGCTGACCAGCGATCTGGTGGCGGCCCCGCGCAGCGGCTACAGCCATCGGCAAGTCAGCCGCTTCGCCATGCGGTTCCAGCAATACAGCGGGCCGGTGATGGCCAAGGGGCTGGAAGACACCGCCTTCTACCGCTACAACCGGCTGGTCGCGCTGAACGAGGTCGGCGGCCATCCCGACCATTTCGGGGTCAGCGTCGCCGCCTTCCACCGCGCCAACCAGGACCGCGCCCGCAATTGGCCGGGCAACATGCTGGCCAGCACCACCCACGACACCAAGCGCGGCGAGGACACCCGCGCCCGCCTCTACGCCCTGTCGGAAATGCCGGAGGAGTGGGAGCGGCAAATCCAGGCCTGGAGCCGCCTGCTGCGCGCCCGGCGCGGCGATGTCGAGGGTACCGCCCCGCCCGACCGCAACGACGAGTACCTGTTCTTCCAACTGCTGCTCGGCGCTTGGCCGGCGGAGCTGACCGGCGCCTCGCCCGAGCAGCTCGAACCCGCGGTGATGACCGCCTTCGCCGAGCGCATCGTCGGCGCCATGACCAAGTCGATGCGCGAGGCCAAGGTCCATTCGACCTGGGCCGCCCCGAACGACGCCTATGAGAGCGCGGTGGTCGGCTTCATCCACGACGCGCTGGACGTCACCCGCCGCAACGCCTTCCTGGAAGCCTTCCTGCCGTTCCAGGCGACGGTGGCGCGGATCGGCATGGTCAATGGGCTGGCGCAGACCCTGTTGAAGCTGACCAGCCCCGGCGTGCCCGACGTCTATCAGGGCTGCGAGCTGTGGAACCTCAGCCTCGTCGACCCCGACAACCGGCTGCCGGTGGATTATGAGGCGCGCCGCGCCCTGCTGGACGAGGTCGAGGGGGCGCTGGAGCGTGGCGGCGCCGCCGGCCTGCTCGACCGCTGGACCGATGGCGCGATCAAGCTGGCGGTGACCCGGCAGGCGCTGGCGCTGCGGGCGGAGAAGCCCACCGTCTTCGCGGTCAGCGAGTATCTGCCGCTGGAGGCGACTGGCGACCGCGCCGACCATGTCGTCGCCTTCGCCCGCCGGGAGGGGGACGACACCGTGGTGGTGGCGGTGCCGCGGCTGGTCGGGCAGCTCGGCGAGGCTCCCGACTGGGGCAACACCGCCATCCCGCTGCCCCGCGGCGCCCGCTGGCGCGATCGGCTGACCGGGCGGGCGATCGAGGGCGGCGACACCGTGTCGGCGGACACCCTGTTCGCCACCCTGCCGGTGGCGCTGCTGGCGCGCGAAGGCTGACGCGCCGGGACACGAATGGCAGACGGAGAAAGGGCGCGCGAGGGATCGCGCGCCCTTCCCTTTTGGTGGCTTTTCAGCCGATCAGCGTGCGGCGGCGCCGCTGCTGCTGCCGGCGCCCAGTGGACCGGCCGCGCCAAGCGGGCCGCGAGCGTTGGCGTTCGGCTGCTGCGTGCCGACCGGGCCGTCCGATCCGGTGCCCATCGAGCCGCTGTTGCCCAGGCTGTTGCCGCCGCTGCCGGTGGTCGCGCTGGAGGAGCCCGAGCCGGTCATCGACCCAGAACCGGTCGACGAACCACTGGTGCCGCTCTTGCTGGTGCTGCTTTCGGTGCCGCCGCAGCCCAGGCTGTTGGTGGCGCTGCAGGGCGGGTTGGTTTGGTTAGCATTCGTGGTCGAACCGGCGCTGGTCGCCGCCGGGCTGCCGGACACCGAGTTGCTGCTGGCGGCGAAAGCCGGGGCGGCGAGCAGGGCGACGGCGGTGGCGGCACCAATCATCAGACTCTTCATGACGATTCCTTTCGCTGTGCTGCCCCTCCGTCATGGAATCCGGGGCAGCGTGATCCTGGGAACTTCAGAGGACCAGGGCCCTCGTCGTTCTTTCCAGGTCACCAACAGGAAGGGTGGTGATTGGTTGCGGCCCGTCGTTGGGTCATCGCCGGATGGCTCAGCAATGTCGCCATCCATGTTGATGAAGGCGTTGATGAAGTCTGGAAACGACGAAGCCCGCCGGTCGGGCGGGCTTTTGCGGTCGTTGTCCCGGCGACGGGATGGCTTGGCGTGGCTTACGCCGACCGGACCCGCGGCTGGATCGCGGCGAGCACGGCGGAGCCGGAGAACAGCTCCAGCGCGGCCGGCTTGGCCGACGGGCGCAGGCCGCTCAGGATCTCGCTGGCGGTGCCGATGGCCTGCACCAGCGCGTCCGGCATCACCGGCTTGCGCAGCAGGCCCATGGCGAAGCCGCGCGCGTCCTCGGCGTGGTGGTCGAAGCCGGTCATCAGCAGCGACGGCACATGATTCTCCTCCCACAGGCGCCGCGCCAGCGTCAGCCCGTTCTCCCCACCGGCGAGATTGACGTCGACCAGAGCGAGGTCGGGGCATTCGCGGGCGCCGACGCGCGCAGCCTTGGCGGCGTCGCGCAACGGCCCGACCACGGTGTAGCCCGCATTCTCCAGCACGGCCTTGACGGCCGGGCCGATCAACGGATCGTCCTCGACGACGAGCAACTTCAAGACGGTACGCTCCCTTGATTCACGGTGCGGGCTTATAGCCCGCCCTATCCGGATTCCGAAGCTCTTTGGCTTCGATCCACTGAACCGCCCATGTTTGTTGCAGTTCCGGCGCGTTCAAGAGGTCGAAGGGGTACCCCCTTCCGAACATGCCCTCTTACTGAACATCCGGTGTGGAAACATACACCAAGGGAAACCGTTTTACCCGTACGCGAGAGAGGAAAGCGACCATGGCATTCGTTGAACTGACCGACACCTCCGGGGCATCCGTTCTGGTGAACCCGCTGGGTGTGGTCTACCTGCGCGGCACCGCGAATGGTGAAACCGAGGTGCATCTCAGCGGCGGGTCTGAGCCGCTGCGGGTGGCGGGGGCGCCCGAAGACGTCGCCCGCCTGCTGGAAAACGCCGCCCCCACCCCGCCCGACCCGACCCTGTCGCTGCTGGCCTGAGCCGGAACAGCCGCGCGGTCAGCCCCGTGGGTAGCTTGGCGCCCGCTTCTCGAAGAAGGCGGTGATGCCCTCCGCCGCTTCGGCGCCGTGCAGCGCCTCGACGAAGAAGGCGGCCTCGCGGTCGAGCTGGTCGTCGGGCGGGCCGAAGCCGGCCTCGATCAGCCGCTTGGCCCGGCCGATCGCCAGCGTCGGTCCCTCGGCCAGCCGCTGCGCCCAGGCCATCGCCTCCGCCAGCGTCGTGCCGGGCGCCACCACGCGGTTGACGATGGCGAGCTGGGCCAGCCGCGCCGCGCCGATCTTGCCGCCTTCGAACATGATCTCGGCGGCAAGCTGGGGCGTCGCCGCCCGCGCCAGGAAGGCCGACGCGCCGCCGTCCGGGTTCAGCCCGACCTTCACATAGGCCAGCGTGAACACCGCGTCCTCCGCCGCGACGATCAGGTCGCAGCCGAGCGCGATGGAGAACCCCGCCCCGGCGGCGGCCCCTTCGACCGCGGCGATCACCGGCTTGGGGCAGGCGCGCATGGCGCGGGTCCAGCCGTGGAAGCGCTCCAGGCTGGCGCGGGTGACGTCCGGATCGGCCTTGGCGTTGCCGAGCAGCCGGCCCAGGTTGCCGCCGGAGCAGAAGCTTCCGTTGGCCCCGGTCAGCACGATGGCGCCGACCCCCGGATCCTCGGCGGCGCGGACCAGCGCGTCGCGCGCGGCGGCCATCATCTCCGGCCCCAGCGCGTTCTTGGTGGCCGCGTCGTCCATCGTCAGCACCATCACGCGACCCTGCTGCGCGACGGTCAATTGCCCTGTCATGGCTCGGTTCCCTCCCGGTTTTCGCTGCCCGGCCGGTATTTGAACATGCCTTCCGACGTGGCGATCAGGGCGCCGGTGTCGCGGTGGCGGATCTCCGCCGCCGCCCCGATGATCTTGCGCCCGCCGCCGCGCAGCCGGCCGGTGGCGACCAGCGTACCGGTCCGTGCCTGCCCCAGGAAGCTGGTCGACAGCGACAGCGTCACCACCCGCCGCACCCGGCCGGGCACCGGACAGTATGTTGCCGAGAATCCGGAAACCGTGTCCAAAAGAGTCGCCAGCACCCCGCCATGGACCACCCCGGCCCGGTTCAGGTGGCGGTCGTCGATGGTCATCGTCAGCTCCGCCTCCCCCTCCTGCCAGCGACTCAGGGCATAACCCAGAAGCTGCTGGAAGCCCGATGGCGGTTCGCCGTTCAACAGATCATCCATACCCGTTCCCATCACGCTACGCTGTCGTGGGCGAAGTAAAGCGCGTGCAGCCGCTCCAGGTCCACCCGGTCGCCGCGTTCCGACAGCACCACCTTGCCCGACTGCATCAGATAGACATGGTCGGCGATCTTCAGGGCGCGGCCGGTGTTCTGCTCCACCAGCAGGATGGTCAGGCCTTCCGCCCGCAGCCGCGCCAGGATGCGGAAGATCTCGTCGACGACGACGGGGGCGAGGCCCAGCGACGGCTCGTCGATCAGGCAGACGCGCGGCTGTTCCATCAGGCCGCGGCCGATGGCGAGCATCTGCGCCTCGCCGCCCGACAGGGTGCCGGCGATCTGGCCGCGCCGCTCCGCCAGCCGGGGGAACAGGTCGAGGACCATCGCCTTGTTGCGCTTCCAGTCGGGCCGGCAGCCGCGCGGGAAGGCGCCCATCATCAAATTGTCCTCCACCGTCATGTCGGCGAAGATCATCCGGCCTTCCGGGATCATCACCACCCCGTCGGCGACGCTGTCCCAGGTCTTCATGCCCTTGCGGCTCTGCCCGTCGACGCGGATGTCGCCGGCCGTCACCGGCACCAGCCCCATGATGGCGCGCAGCAGCGTGGTCTTGCCGGCGCCGTTCGGGCCGACGATCACCGTCGTCTTGCCGGTCTCCACCGACAGTGAGACATCCCACAACACGTTGATGGCGCCATAGCCGGCCCGCAGGGTCAGGATGTCCAAGGCGTTGCTCATCGGAAGGGCCCCTTCACAGCGTGGTTTCGCCGGTGTAGCTGCGGATCACCTCCGGGTCGCGGAACACCGCGTCGGGGGTGCCGTCGGCGATGATCTGGCCGAAGTTCAGCACCAGCACGCGCGGGCACAGCGCCGCGATGGTCGGGATGTCATGCTCGATGATGACCATGGCGAGGCGGTAGCGCTCGCGCACCACCGCCAGCCGTTCCATGAAGGCGCGCTTGCTGTTGGTCTCCAGCCCGGCCAGCACCTCGTCCAGCAGCAGCAGGCTGGGTTCGGTCGCCAGCGCCTTGCCGACCTCCAGCGCCTTGTGCTCGGTCAGCGCCAGTTCGGTGGTGGCGTCGCGGTCGGCCTTCTCGCGCAGGTTCAGGAGGTCGAGGATCTCATCGATCCGCTTCGGGTCCTTCTTCCCGGCGCCGAAGCGCTGGGCGACGATCAGGTTCTCCCGCACCGTGCAGTGGCCGAGCGGGCGCGGGATCTGGAAACTGCGGCCGATGCCGAGCCGCGCCCGCTTCCATTCCGGCAGCCTCAAGAGCGAGGCGCCACGGAAGTCCAGCCGCCCGCCGGTCGGGCGCACCACGCCGGAGATTACGTTGAACAGCGTGGTCTTGCCGGCGCCGTTCGGGCCGACCAGCCCGATGCTCTCACCCTCGCCGACCGAAAAGCTGGCGCTCTTCAACGCCTGCACCCCGCCGAAATTGACCTGCACCCCTTCAAGCGTGAGCATGGCGGGCCTCCTTGGCGGCGCGGCGGCGCAAGGCGGGCATCAGGCCGCCGGGGCTGAACAGGATCATCGCGCAGAGCAGGACGCCCAGCACCATCTGGTGGCCGTGCGGCATGATCGGCTTGAACAGCAGCTGGTCGAGCAGATAGATCGCCAGCGCCCCCACCACCGGCCCCCACACCGTGCGGTAGCCGCCGAAGATCGCCGCGGCGATCGGCAGCACCGTCCAACCGCTGGAAAAGGCGTAGTCGGGTTCCAGGAAGCTGATGAAATGGGCGTTGAAGGCGCCGACCACCCCGGTGATGAAGGCCGACAGCGCCAGCATCGCCGCCTTCAGGTGGGTGCTGGGCACGCCGACGACGCGGGTCGCCACCTCGGTGTCGTGCATCGCCTTGAGCGCGAGGCCCCAGCTGCTGCGCCGCACCGCGTCGTAGGCCAGCCCCGACAGCACGATGATGGTCAGGATGATCAGGTAGCCGCCGGTTTTCTCGCCGAAATCGACGCCGAAGACGGCGGGAAAGCGCGGGATCGACAGCAGCCCGCCGGCGCCGCCGGTGACCGGCGTCATCTCCGTCGCCAGGATCTGGAAGATGTGGGCGTAGGCCAGGATGGCAAGCGCGAAGTAGGGGCCGCGCAGCCGCAGCGCCGGCAGCATGGCGATGGACGACACCGCCGCTCCGACTCCGCCCAGCAGCATGGCGGCGAACACCGGCACCCCCAGCTTCATCGCCAGGACCGCCGAGGTGTAGGAGCCGACGCCGAAGAAGGCGGCGTGCCCAAAGCTGACCATGCCGCCCAGATTGCCCAGCAGCGCCCAGGCCACCGCCACCCCGGCGATGGTCAGCGCCGCCACGATCAGCCCCAGCACATAGGCGTTGCCGCCGAACAGCAGCGGCACGCCGACATAGGCGACAGCCAGCGCCACGATCAGAAGAAGCCGGTTCACGTGTTTCGTGGTCATCGCGCCAACGCCCTTCCGCCGCCGAACAGGCCCGAGGGCGAGACGAACAGCACGACCAGGAACAGGATCATTCCCGCCAACTCCTGCAACGAGGCCGACAGATAGGTCACCGTCAGCGATTCGATGACGCCGATCATGACGGCACCGATCAGCACGCCGGGGATCGACCCCATGCCGGCCAGCACGGTGATGATGAAGGCCTTGACCGTCAGCACATGGCCCAGCGCCGGGAAGACGGTCTTGCCGGTGTAGATGGCGAAGCCGGCGAAGGTTGCCAGCAATGCCGCAATCAGGAAGGACAGGATCTCGATCTTCCGCGGGTTGACTCCCATCAGCGTCGCCGCCGCCCGGTTCGACGACAGCGCCCGCACCGCCCGCCCTTGCCAGGAATGGTTCAGCCACCACCACACCCCGGCCATCAGCACCAGCCCGCCGACGAAGGACGCGACCTCCGCGTTCATCGCGAACAGCGTGTCGGCGACCACGACGGAATCCTGGAACCAGGCGTTGGAGGTCGAATGGATGTCGGCCGCCCAGATCGACAGGATGGCGTTGGTCAGGATGATCCCCAGCCCGAAGGTGAGGATCAGCGAGTTGATCTCGCGGTCCTGGTGGATGCGGCTGAGCAGCGCGTAGACCAGCGCCGAGGCCGCCCCGACGATCACCAGCGCCACCGGGATCGCCATCACCGGATTGATGCCGTAGTTGGTTTCCGCGGCGTAGGCGACGTAGGCGGCCAGCAGCACCAGTTCGCCATGGGCGAGGTTGATGACCCGCATGGTGCCGAACACCAGCGCCAGCCCGACCGCCACGGTCGCGTAATAGCCGCCGGCGAGCAGGCCGGAGAACAGTGCCTGGAGCGTCAGTTCAAGCATGGATTGCGCCCTGTTGGGGGTGGGCGGGTTGGGCGTCAGGCCCTCTCCCGTCCCGGGAGAGGGAGCCTCCACTCACCACGGCACCGCCGGGAAGTTCATCTTTCCGTTGGCGTCGTCCTTCGGCCAGACCAGCACCACCTTGCCGCCCTGGTGCTGGCCCATGCGGTGGGTGAAGTTCGGGTTGTCGCCGCTCTTGTCGAAGGTGACGCGGCCGATCAGCGTCTTGGCGTCGGTCTTGCGCAGCTCCTCGGGCAGGCCGCCCTTGGCCAGCGTCCCGGCCTCGTCGGCGCGCAGCACGGCGTCGATCAGCAGGCGGGTCTGGACATAGCCGAACTGGCCCAGATAGTCGGGGTCCTTGTTGAACAGCGTCTTGTAGGTCGCCGCGAACTCGACCGCCTCGGGCTGGGTGAACTCCACCGGATAGGGCAGCATCGAGGTGCCGTAGACATTCTCCATCAGGTCGGGGAATTCCTTGGCCATCTGCGCGGTGGCGAGCGACCAGACGCCGACCATTGCCTTGACCGTCGGCTTCAGCACCTTGGCGGCGCGCAGGATGCCGACATAGTCGTTCTCATAGCCGACCATGGCGATGGCGTCGGGCCGGTCCTGCAGCTTCACCTTGTTGATCAGCGGCTTGAAGTCGCTGGTCGAGCCGTCGAACTCGTGCGTGCCGACGGTGACGCCCTTGGCGGTCAGCGCTTGGCCGACCTGTTTGGCGAGGCTGCTGGTGGCGTCCTTGTTCAGGTAGACGATCGACACCTTCTTGGCGCCGATCTCCTGCAGCAGGCCGATCATCGCCAGCGCGTAGCCGTCGGTGTTGTTGATGCGGAAGAAGGTCGGGTAGCCGCGCTGGGTCAGTTCCGGCGCCACGCCGCCCGAGGTGATGTAGACCAGCCCGGCCTTCTGCGCCGCTTCCGACGCCGGGCCGATGATGTTGGAGCCGTAGCCGCCGGTGATGGCGACCACCCCGTCGCCGACCAGCTTCTCCACCGCCGCGACCGCCTTGGCCGGCGAGGTCTCGTCGTCGATGGTCTCGACCTTGAAGCTGTGCTTGCCGGCGTGGGCCTTGTTCGCCATCTCGATGGCGACGGCAATCCCCTCCTGCATGCCCTGGCCGACCCGGGCGAGGCTGCCGGTGAGCGGCAGTTCGGAGCCGAGCAGGAACTCCTTGGCCTGGGCCGCGCCGACACCGAGCGCGACCGACAGCGCCAGGGCCGACACGGTCACGAGATGGGCGAGTTTCTGCGTCCTGGTCTGGCGCGTCATGGTCCTGTTTCCTCCCTCGGGTCTTTTGTTCGTTGATGTCAGGCGTCCATCACCTGTGCCGCCAGCGCGCGCAGGCCGCTTTTCAGCAGCTTGCCGGTCGGGCTGGCCGGCAGCGCGTCCATGGCGATGATGCGGGCCGGGCGCTTGTAGGGGGCGAGCCGTTCGGCGGCCCAGCCCTTCAACTCCTCTTCTGTCGCGCCGCGGCCGGGGACGAACTGGACGAAGGCCACGACCTCCTCGTTGCCGGCGACAGCGTGGCCGACCACCGCGGCCAGCGTCACCGCCGGGTGGCTGGTCAGCACCCCCTCCACCTCCTCCGGATAGACGTTGAAGCCGGAGCGGATGACGATCTCGCGGATGCGGCCGACCACCGCGACGCAGCCGTCCGGCTCCAGCCGGGCGACGTCGCCGGTCTTCAGCCAGCCGTCGTCGGTGATGACCTGCGCGGTCAGCGCCGGTTCGCGGTAATAGCCCAGCATCACGTTGGGCGCGCGGACCCACAGTTCCCCCGCCTCGCCGTCGGCCACGTCGCGGCCGGTGGCGTGGTCGACGAAACGCAGTTCCACCAACGGCAGGGCCGGACCGATCGACACGTCGGCGCGCGGCGCGTCCAGCCGGGTCTGCGTCACCGTCGGCGAGCATTCGGTCAGGCCGTAGCCGTTGTGCAGCGGCAGTCCGAACACCCGCTCCACCGCCCGCTTGAGGTCGAGGTCGAGCACCGAGCCACCCGACGACAAGTAGCGCAGGGCCGGCGCCACCGGCGCCCGGCCGGTGACGGTGGCGTGCTCCACCAGCTTGGCGTACATTGCCGGCACGCCCTGGAACACCGTCACGCCGTCGGTTTCCAGCGCGTCCCAGACCGCGGACGGCGCGAAGCGCGGCACCGTGTGCAGGCAGCCGCCGGCGTAGAGCGTGCCGAGGCAGGTCGAGGCCAGCCCGAAGACATGGCTGACCGGCAGCACGCCATAGGTGCGGTCGTTGTTGGAAAGCCCGCGCATCCAGCCCGACACCGAGGCGACGAACAGCAGCCCGCGGTGCGACAGCATCACGCCCTTGGGCTTGCCGGTGGTGCCGGAGGTGTAGATCAGCGCGCCGACCTGCCGCTCGTTGCCGGTGTGGACCGGCTCCGGTTCCGCCGCCAGCAGCGGGCCGACGGCCATCGCCGGCAGTTCGGGATCGCCCAGCGGTTCCGCGCCGTGCCGGGCGGCGTGGGCGGCGGCGTCGGTCGACACCGCGTCGGTGTAGAACAGGCGGCGCGGCTGGCAGTGGTCGCGGATGGTGTCGATCTCGCGGTCGGACAGCCGGGCGTTGACGATCACCGGCCATGCGTCGCGCTCGCTCGCCGCCAGGATCAGCGTGACCGCGGCAAGCCCATTCTCGCAGACGATCATCACCCGGTCGCCGCCGCGCACCCCCAGCCGGTCGAGGTGCCCGGCGGCGCGGCCCACCGCAGCGGCGAGCCGACGGTAGCTCCACCGCTCCCGCCCGTCGAACAGGGCCGGGGCGTCCGGCGTCCGCTCCGCCCAGGCGAGCGCCGCGTGGCTGATGCGCGGCGGCAGCGCCGCCACCATCTCAGCGAAGTCCGGTGCCACGCCCGCCACGGTCAAGCGGCCTCCCGGATCATGTTGCGCGCGATGACGAGCTGCTGGATCTGGGTGGTGCCCTCATAGATGCGGAACAGCCGGACGTCGCGGTAGAAGCGCTCGATCCCATAGTCGGCGATGTAGCCGGCACCGCCATGGATCTGCACCGCCCGGTCGGCGACGCGGCCGACCATCTCGGTCGCGAACAGCTTGCAACAGGCGGCGTCGGTGTTGACGTTCTGGCCGGCGTCGCGGCGGCGCGCCGTCTCCAGCACCATGCAACGGGCGGCGTAGGCCTCGGCCCGGCTGTCGGCCAGCATCGCCTGGATCAGCTGGAACTCGGCGAGCGGCTGGCCGAACTGCTTGCGCTCCATGGCGTAGGCGAGGCTGTCGCGGATCAGCCGCTCCGCCAGTCCGACGCAGACCGCGCCGATGTGCAGCCGGCCGCGGTCCAGCACCTTCATCGCCGTCTTGAAGCCCTGCCCTTCCTTGCCGCCGAGGATGGCGCTGGCCGGTACCCGGCAATCCTCAAAGATGACGTCGCAGGTGTGGGCGCCCTTCTGGCCCATCTTCTTGTCGATCGGGCCGAGCGACAGGCCGGGCGTCCCCGCCTCCACCAGGAAGGCCGACACGCCGCGGGCGTCGCGGCTCTCCAGGTCGGTGCGGGCGAAGACGGTGAACAGGCCGGCCTGCGGCGCGTTGGTGATGTAGCGCTTGGTGCCGTTCAGGATGAAATGGTCGCCGTCGCGCCGTGCCGTGGTGCGCAGCGAACCGGCGTCCGACCCCGATTCCGGCTCGGTCAGGGCGAAGGCGCCGACGATCGCGCCGGAGGCCAGACGCGGCAGGTAGTTCTGCTTCTGCTCCTCCGTCCCGTCGATGACGATGCCCTGGGAGCCGATGCCGTTGTTGGTGCCGATCAGCGAGCGGAAGGCCGGCGAGGTCTGGCCGAGCTGGAAGGCCACCTGCACCTCGTCCGCCATCGACAGGCCGAGCCCGCCGTATTCCTCCGGGATCGACAGGCCGAACAGGCCCATCTCACGCATCGCGCCGATCACCTCGGGCGGGATGGCGTCGTCTTCCGCCACCTTGTGTTCCAGCGGGACCAGCTTTTCGCGGACGAAGCGAGCCAGCGTGTCCAGCAGTTGTTCCAGAACGTCCTTGTCCAAGGCCATGCGTTGTCTCCGTCCGGGACGCCCGGTCCCGGGAGAATGAAGGTTCGCGAGGGAGCGCCGCCTCAATGTTCGTTGGGCACACTGACAGCCCGCCGCGACCCTGTCAACAAAATGAAATTGCATTCCGTAGAGCGGAATTATGCCTTGGCCGTACGCCGAACCCCTGCCCTGCACCGAAGCGGGCTTGCCAGCGGGGGCGAAGCGGTTAACCTTTTCGCAAACCATTGGCCCATAAATCACTGGAGGGTTTGGGATGATCGACCTTTATTTCTGGCCGACGCCGAACGGCCACAAGATCACGATCTTTCTGGAAGAAGCCGGGCTGGACTACACGTTCAAGCCGGTGAACATCTCCACCGGCGACCAGTTCAAGCCGGAATTCCTCGCCTTCTCGCCCAACAACCGCATGCCGGCGATCATCGACAACGCCCCGGCCGACGGCGGCGAGCCGATCAGCGTCTTCGAATCGGGCGCCATCCTGGTCTATCTCGCCGAAAAGACCGGCAAGTTCCTGCCCGGCGATGCGCGCGGGCGCAAGACGGTGCTGGAATGGCTGTTCTGGCAGGTCGGCGGGCTTGGCCCGATGGCCGGGCAGAACCACCATTTCGTCCAGTACGCGCCGGAGCGCATCCCCTACGCCATGGAGCGCTATGTCAAGGAGACCGGGCGGCTCTACGGCGTGATGGACAAGCGGCTTGCCTCCAACGCGTTCCTGGGGGGTGCCGACCTGTCGATCGCCGACATGGCGAGTTACCCCTGGATCGTCCCGCATGAGCGTCAGCAGCAGAACCTGGACGATTTCCCCAATCTGAAGCGCTGGTTCAACGCCATCAAGGACCGACCGGCGGTTGTCCGCGCCTATGAAAAGGGCCAGGAGATAAACCCCAACCGCACCCCCACGGTGAACGACGAGAGCAAGAAGATCCTGTTCGGCCAGTCGGCGGACACCGTCAAGCGCTGACACCGGCAAGCCGGCCCGCCGGCCCGCCCCTGGAGTGGGGCCGGCTCGGCGGAACGGCATAGGCCGTGAAAGTCTTTGTCGTCCTTTTGCGTCGCGCAGTCTTTCGGGGCTCTCCGGCGTAGACGGGACCGTTCGTAGGACCAGCGTGTTGTTTCTGGTGAGAGTTTCATCCGGAGACGCCGCGCCGATGAGCATCAGGCCCCCCACGGACGCCGACGGCACCGCCGCCCATCCCGACATCGACATCGCGCTGCACCCCCTGCCGCCGGCCGAGGCGCTGAGAAGGCTGTGGACCGATTTGGAGGCGCGTTCCGACTCCTCCTTCTTCCTGTCCTGGTTGTGGATCGGACCATGGCTGGCGCTGATGCCGGCGGGGGTGGAACCACAACTGCTGGTCGCCCGCCGGGCCGGCGAGCTGGTCGGGCTGGCGCTGCTGTGTCCGCGCCGGCACCGGCGCTTCGGCCTGCTACGCGGCCGCCGCTGGATGCTGCACGAGACCGGCGACCGCGCCTATGACCGCCTGTTCATGGAGTACAACGGTATCCTCGCCGACCGCCGCTTCGACGACGAGGTGACCGCCGCCGCGCTTCTATGGCTGGGAGAGCGGTTGTCCGGCGCCGACGAGCTGGTGCTGGGTGGGCTGAGCGCCGCCGCCGAACGCGCCGCGCGGCGGGTGGCGGCACAGACCGGCCATACGTTGCAGGTCCGGACCGCCGATTCGACGCAATGGGTGGATTTCGCCCTGGTCCGGGCCGGCGGCGGCGATTTCCGCGGCGGGCTGGGGCGCAACACCCGCGCCGCCGTCAACCGCACCGAGCGGCTGTACGAGGCGCGCGGCGGGTTGGACTACCGCGTCGCCGGCTCGGTCGAAGAGGCGCTGGAGGATTTCGCGGCGCTGGAGGTGCTGCACCAGGCCGGCTGGCAGGCGCGCGGCCAGTCCGGCGCCTTCGCCAACCCGGCCTTCCGCCCCTTCCATGAGCGCCTGATCACCACCGGCCTGCCGCGTGGCGCGGTGCGGCTGTGCCGAATCAGCGCCGGGGGCCGGCCGATCGGCTATCTCTACAACTTCGTCCACCGCAACCAGGTCATGAACTACCAGGGCGGCTTCGCCTTCGAGCCGGACAACCGGCTGAAGCCCGGCCTGCTGAGCCATGTCCTGGCCATCGAGGACGCGCTGGCCCGGGGCGAGGACGGCTACGACTTCATGTCGACGCCGGCCGGGCACAAGCCGCTGCTGTCCAACGCCGAACAGCCGATGAACTGGCTGACGCTCGGCCCCGACCGGCTCAGCCGCCGGCTGGAGGCGCAGTGGCGGCGGACCCGCGGATTGCTGGTCGACGCCGCCAAACGGTCGCTGCGCGGCTGGACCGCGCCGGCCAAGGGAACCTGAGGGGGGAGCCTCGCACCATGACAATCATGCACAACCCTGCCCCGGCGACGCCCTCCTCCACCGCCTGCGTGCTGGGCGACATGGATCTGGTGCGGCCGCTCGGCCTTGCCGGGATCCGCAGCACCGTGGTGGCACCGGCGGGTGCGGCGGCCGCCCACTCCCGCTTCACCGACCGGCTGCTCGCCTGGGACGGCGGCTGCGACGAGGCGTTGGTCGACCGGCTGCTGCGGTTCGGCGCCGCCCAGCCGGACAAGCCGGTGCTCTATTTCGAAGAGGACTCGCAGTTGCTGATGGTGTCGCGTCACCGCGACCGGCTGGCCCGCGTCTTCCGCTTCGCGCTGGCCGACGCCGGTCTGGTCGAGACTCTGGTCGACAAGGCGCGGTTCCAGGCGCTGGCCGAGCGGCTGGATTTGCCGGTGCCGCGCACCCGGCGGCTGCACCCGGCGCCGGGCAGCGACGCGCCCATCCTCGACCTGCGCTATCCGCTGATCGTCAAGCCGCTGACCCGCCGCCCGCCGTGGGACGCGATCGAGGGGCTGGGCAAGGCGATCCGGATCGACACGCCGGCGGAACTGCACGCGCTGTGGCCGCGGTTGATCCCGGTCGGCATCGACCTGCTGGCGCAGGAACTGATCCCGGGGCCGGAAACCCGGATCGAAAGCCACCATCTCTACGTCGACGCCACCGGCGCGGTCGCCGGCGAGTTCACCGGCCGCAAGCTCCGGACCTACCCCGTCGATTACGGCCACAGCACCGCCCTGACCATCACCGACATCCAGGGCGAGGGCGCAGACGTCGCGGCGCTGGGGCGGTCGATCGCGGCGCGGATCGGCCTGCGCGGCGTCGCCAAGTTCGATTTCAAGCGCGACCCCGACGGCCGCCTGCATCTGCTGGAGATCAACCCGCGCTTCAACCTGTGGCACCATCTGGGCGCCGTCGCCGGGGTGAACCTGCCGGCGATGGTGCAGGCCGACCTGACCGGCCGTCCCCGTCCGGCCCCGGCCACCGCGCGGGCCGGCGCCTGCTGGTGCCACATCAGCAAGGACCGGCTGGCGGCACGCGACGGCGGCGTGCCGGTGGCGCGCTGGCTCGCCTGGGTCGCGCGGTGCGAGGCGAAGGCGCTGGCGCTCGACGACCCGATGCCGTTTTTGCGGCCGAAGCTCGACCGCCTGCTGGCCCGCGCCCCCCGGCGCGTGCGTCCGGCCGGCCTGGCCAAGTCGTGACGGGAGCGGCGGCGTGAGGATCGCCCTGATCTCCGACATCCACGCCAGCCGGGAGGCGCTGCGGGCGACGCTCGACGCCATCGCGGCGCTCGGGGCCGACCGCGTCGTCTGCCTGGGCGACATCGTCGGCTACAACACCGACGCCGCCGCCTGCGTCGCGTTGCTGCGCGAGGCCGACGCCGTCTGCATTGCCGGCAATCACGACCGCGCCGTCATCGGCGCCATCGGGACGGAGGGGTTCAGCGGCCCCGCCGCGCGCGCCGTGGCCTGGACCCGCCACCGGCTGGACGAGGACACCCGCGCCTTCCTGTCCGGCCTGCCACTGAAGACGGTGGTGGACGGTGCGCTGGTGGCGGTGCATGGCGCGCTGCACCCGGAGGACGGCTGCGAGCTGGTCCGGCTGGACGACGACGCCAAGCGGGCGCTCAGCCTGCGGGCGCTGGCAGCCCACCCGTCCGGCGCGCGGATCTGCGCCTTCGGCCACACCCACCGGGCCGGGCTGTGGGAGTGGCGCGACGGCACCGTCCGCCCGGTTCCGCTGGAGGATGGCCCTGGCAAGCCGGGCGCGACCCTGCGGCCGGACGCGCATTACCTGCTGAACCCCGGCACGGTGGGGGAACCGCGCGGTGCCGACAGCCGGGCGAGCTTCGCCTGTTTCGACACCGAGAGCCGGCGGGTGACCGTCCACCGCGTCGCCTACGCCCGGCGGACGACGCTGGCCAAGACCCGCCGGGCGGGGCTGGCGCCGCGTTTTGCCGCAGTGCCGGCGCCGTTGCGCCTGCGGTTGATCGGAATCCTGAGGGCTCTCCACCTGTACGAACCGTTGAAGCGCGCTCTCCCGCGTCGCGTTACGTTCATATGACAATCCCGTAACGCGGCTTTGCTTCAACAGTGGCACCAAAATGAGCATAATCCCGGCACGGGGCAAAGGTGACGCCGGGGCATGAACAACATTCGGATTGGTAACGGCGACACTGTCAGGCCTTTTGGCCGCCGTGACTCCATGTCACGGCACGCGTTCGTCCCGCTTCTGCTTGGCGTCGCCCTGGGCGTCGCCGCCACCGCCATCCCCTTGCGCGCCGTCGCGCAGGAGAATGCGCCGGCTTCGGCGGTTGCGGCGACCGGGCCGGTGCACCTGACGATCCTCTACGCCCAGGGCACCACCGACCTGGGCGAGAGCGCCGGACCCGATGGACGGATGCGCGGCGGCATGGCCCGGCTGGCCGGCGTGATCCGGCAGGAGCGGGCGGCGCACGAGCATGTGCTGGTGCTGCACGGCGGCCAGACGCTGGCCCCCTCGGTGCTGGCCTTCTACGACCAGGGCGCGCACATCATCGACCTGCTGAACGGCCTGTCGGTCGACGCGATGGCCGCGCTGAACCGCGAGTTCCACCACGGCGACGATCGGCTGAGCGCCCGCGCCTTCGAGGCTGGCTTCCCCATCGTCACCACCAACGCGGTCGATCGCGCCACCGGACGCACCCCCGACGGGCTGGAGGATTCGGTGGTGCTGCGGGCCGGGCCGCTGCGCATCGGCGTGCTGGCCGCCACCCCGGTCCTGACGCGCGAGACCACACGCGCCCAGCGCACGGAGTTCCACGACCCGGTGACGGCGCTGTCCGCCAAGGCCAAGGCCTTGCGCGCCGACGGCGTCGATCTGGTGGTGGCGATGACCGGCTATGCCGGCGACACCCACCGGGCCGTCCTCGCCGCCAAGCCGGCCGACATCGTGCTGTACCAGGACCGCAACCGCCCCTTCGCCATCGAGTATGACGGCCGTTTCCTGTCCGGCACCGTCGGCCCGCAGGCCGCCGGGGTGCTGGCGCTCGACCTGACGGCGGAGCGGACGGTGGGCGCCGACGGCAAGCCGCGCCTCACCTGGACGCCGGCGGCCCGCGTGATCGACACCGCGACGGTCGCCCCGGACGCCGCCGTCGACATCCAGGCCAGGGCCTACGCGGCGCGGCTCGACACGATGCTGAGCATGGAGGTCGGCCGCGTCGCCGACGCGCTCGACACCCGCAAGGAATCGCTGCGCACCGGCGAGAACGCCTTCGCCAACGCCGTGGTCGACACCCTGCGCGCGGCGCTGGACGCCGATGTCGGGTTGTTCAACGGCGGCGGCATCCGCGGCGACCGGCAATACCCGGCCGGCACGCTGCTGACCCGGCGCGACATCTACACCGAACTGCCCTACCACGACGTCGGCGTCGTGCTGGACGTCACCGGGCAGCAGCTGTGGGACGCGGTGGAGAGCGGCGTCTCGGCGGTGGAGCAGTTGCAGGGGCGTTTCCCGCACCTGTCCAACGCCCGCGCCGAAATCGACCTGACCCGCCCGCCCGGCCAGCGGCTGCGCAGCCTGACCGTCGGAGCCGGCCCGGTCGGCCGCGCCACCCATTACCGGCTGGCGACCAGCAGCTTCCTGGCCGGCGGCGGCGACGGCTACGGCGTGCTGGCCGGCGTCCCCCGGCTGGTGGAGGACCGCGACACCGACTTCATCTCGACCCAACTGATCGGGCAGATCGCCCGCAACGGCGAATTCGCGCCCCGGCTGGACGGCCGGATGACGGTGATACGGTGATGGATGGCATGGCTTCCCTGATCGCCCCGATCGCCGCCGCCGCCTCCGATGCGCTCGCCGGGTTCGGCACCGCCCCGGTGCCGACGCCGCCGCCCAACCGGCGCCGGCGCTTCGGCATCGCCGTGCGGATCACCATCGGGCTGTCGGTGATGGCGCTGCTGGTGGTGCTGATCGGTGGGCTGTCGATGTCGTCCTTCCGCCTGTTCCGGGCGGAGGTGACGGCCCTGTCGACCAACACCCTGCCGGAGGTCATCACCAGCGCGGATCTGCACGGATCCCTGCAGAAGCTGGTGGCGCAGTTGCCGCAGCTCGCCGCCGCGACCTCGACGCCGCAGCGCCGCTCGATCTACGACGGGCTGGTGACGGAGCTGGACTCGATGCAGCTCCTGGTCGCGCGCATGCGCGGCCTGTTCAAGGAGGGCGGGGTCGCCGACGCGGAGCGCGACGGCAATGTCCGGCTGCTGGAACAGACCCGCTCCACCCTGCTGATCCTCGCCGCGACCGTCGCCGATCTCAACGCCGAGGTCACCCGCCAGATCGAGTATGGCGACCGCCAGACCGAAGCGGCGCGCGGCCTGGGCCGGCTGGCGCTGTCGATGGACAGCACGCCCGACGCCACCGGCGCCTGGGCGGTCCGCGTCGGCGCGCTGATGGCCCGGGTGGCCGGCGCCATGCAGCTCGACCATCTCAGCCGGCTGAAGGGCGAAGCGCGCGCCGCGGAGCGCACGCTGACCGATCTGGCGCGCATCGCCACCAACACGCCCGACCCGACCGGCCCGCTGATGGCAACCATGCAGGAGGAGCTGTCCTCGCTGCTGGTCGCGCCGGGCGGCCTGTTCGACAGCGCCGTCGAGCGGCTGCAGGCGCGCAACCGCGCCCAGGCGTTGACCGCGCAGTCCCGCGTGCTGGTGGAGACGGTCGAACGGTCGACCCGCGCGCTGTATGATTCGATCCGCGACCAGTCGGCCGAACGGACCGACGCGCTGGCCGACCTGATCGCCGAGCGCACGCGCGCGGTGATGATGCTGGCCGGGGCCTCGGTCATCCTGGCGGTCTGCGTCTATTTCATCTTCCGCCGCTTCCTGTCGTCGCGGCTGGTCGCGCTGAACCGGGCCGTGCTGGCCCGCTCGTCGGGCGGCGCCTCGACCGCTCCGGCCGGCCCGGCGACGGCCCCGGCTGATGCGACCGCGGGCATCCCGGTCGACGGCGACGACGAGATCACCGACATCGGCGCCTCGATCCGCTATTTCATCGACGAGATCGACCGGCGGCAGCGGGCGCTCGCCGACAACGAACGGCGGTTCCGCAATCTGGTCGAGGGCTCGATCCAGGGCATCATCATCCACCGCGAGTTCCACGCGGTCTACGCCAACGACGCCTTCGCCACCATGCTGGGCCTGAGCATCGCCGACGTGATGGCCCTGCCCTCGCTGCTGGCGCTGGTGCCGGTGGAGGAGCGGCAGCCGCTGATCGACAATTACGACCAGCTTCTGGCCGGCGGGCTGCCGACCCAGCGGCGGCGCATCCGGGCGCGGCGGCCCGACGGCGCCGGACTGTGGGTGGAGTTGAGCGGGCGGCGGGTCGACTGGATGGACGGGCCGGCGATCCAGGCGGTGGTGGTCGACGTCACCCGCGAAGTCGAGGCGGAGAACGCGCTGCGCCAGTCGCGCGACGCCGCGGAGCGCGCGCTGTGCGCCTTGAAGGCGACCCAGACCAGCCTGATCCAGGCCGAAAAGATGGCCTCGCTGGGCCAACTGGTCGCCGGGGTGGCGCACGAGGTGAACACGCCGATCGGCATCACCATCACCGGCGCCTCGCAACTCCAGACCCTGATCGCCGAGCTGTCGGACCGCCACGCCACGGCCGCGCTGAAGAAGTCGGATTTCCAGCGCTTCCTCAGCGACGGGATGGAGATGGCCAACCTTATCCTGTCCAACAGCACCCGCGCCGCCAATCTGGTGCAGAGCTTCAAGATGGTCGCCGTCGACCAGTCGAGTGACGAGCGCCGCGCCTTTCTGCTGCGCGACTACATCGAGGAGTTGCTGCGCAGCCTGCACCCCACCTACAAGTCGCGCGCCGCCCTGACCATCGCCGTCGACTGCCCGGCCGACCTGGAACTGGACGGCTATCCGGGCGCCCTGTCGCAGATCCTGACCAACCTGATCATGAACGCCCTGATCCATGCGCTGGACCCGGAGATGCCGGGGCGGATCACCATCGCCGCCCGGCTGGCCCCGGATGACGGGGCCGGTCCCGGCGCCGGGCTGGTCGAGCTGTCGGTCGCCGACGACGGCAACGGCATCGCCGCCGAGGTGCTGCCCAAGATCTTCGATCCCTTCTTCACCACCCGCCGCGGCAGCGGCGGCAGCGGGCTGGGGCTGCACATCGTCTACAACCTGGTGACCGGCCGGCTGCACGGCACCATCGCGGTAGACAGCACCCCGGCCAAGGGCACGCGCTTTACCCTCCGATTCCCCCGAGTCATCACGGCGGCCTGACGCCGCCGTCGGCTTGGCGCATGCCATGGCGTTCGGTTGCGGCGAGCCGGGCATCCCGTTGCATGTCCGCGATGGCTCCGCCGATAACCGAGGCGCGGCGGCTCCGAAATCGCGTGCGCCCGCTCGTATATCGAACAACACTCCCCATCATATTCTCGTTTTGGGGGGGTGGTCTTATATGTCGTTCAACCGACGCGAATTCATGGTGTCGACCGCCGCGGTTGCGGGTGCGTCCATGCTGCCCTTCGCTCCGGCCCAGGCGGGTTTGGTGGCCAAGGCGAAATACACGCGCTACAGCGCCACCAGCGACCAGGGCAAGGCGATGCTGAAAAGCTACGCCGTCGCCATCGAAAAGATGCTGAAGCTGCCGCCGGACCACCCGCACAACTGGTTCCGCAACGCCTTCGTCCATTTCATGGACTGTCCGCACGGCAACTGGTGGTTCTACGTCTGGCACCGCGGCTATGTCGGGTTCTTCGAGGAGACGGTGCGGCGCTACAGCGACAACCCGAATTTCGCCTTCCCCTATTGGGATTGGACGGAGACGCCGCGGATCCCGAACGAGATGTTCGACGGCCCGCTGACCCCGGTCGACAAGGCGTTCCTGCCCTTCACCAAGGATCTGGACACCTTCACCGCCTACGCGAAGCCGGCGATGCTGTCCTACTGGAACGCGCTGAACAAGGCGCAGCGCAAGCAGCTCGACCTTCGCGGCTACACCACCTTCGACCTGCTCTGGAACGACGTCACCGGCTACGACCCCAGCACCGGCACGATCAACAAGGGCAACCAGGCCTTCGCCGCGACGGACCGGTCGCGCTATCTCAGCCGTGACAACCCCAATCTCGACCCCAAGACGGCGAAGGCCTGCTCGCCGGCGACGGTCATGGCCGGCCTGAGCCCGAACAAGTTCTACAGCCCGGACGTCGCCGGCAGCTTCACCAGCTCCAAGACGGCGTCGCACAACGTCATGCCCGGCAACGACACCAAATTCTCGGTGCTGGAAGGCCAGCCGCACAACCTCGTGCACAACTTCATCGGCGGTGTCGGCCCCTGGGATCCGGGTCCCTACGGCAACATGACCAACTTCCTGTCGCCGGTCGATCCGGTGTTCTTCCTGCACCACGCCAACATGGACCGGCTGTGGGACGTGTGGACGCGCAAGCAGCAGCGGATGGGGCTGCCGATCCTGCCGACCGACAAGACCGAGCGGGCCGAGCTGGTGCGGGAGCCGTTCCTGTTCTTCGTCCGCGCCGACGGCACCTATGTCATCGACGGCAAGGCCGGGGACTATCTGAGCACCAACCGGTTCGAGTATGATTACGCGCCGGGCTTCGGCGCCGAGGAGACGATGCAGCTCGCCGCGGCGAAGACGACGCCGAAGACGCCGGTCAAGGGCACGGTGAAGGGCGGCGTCGGATCGGTGACGCTGACCGCGGCGCCGACCGGCCCGGTGGTGGCGACGGTCACGGTGCCGCGTCCCGCCGGGGCGACGGCGGGGCGCACCTTCGACGTGCTGGTGAACGCGCCGGCGGGCGTGACGCAGGTGGAGGCGGACAGCCCCTACTACGCCGGGACGGTCGGCTTCTTCGGGCCGGCGATGCACGGCATGGCGCACGACGCCACCTTCGCCGTGCCGCTGCCGCAGCAACTCCACGCCACGGCGGCGCTGAACGCGACGAGCAAGCAGGCCCCCGCAACGCTGGAGATCCGCCTTGCGCCCACCTATGACAAGTCCGCCCCCGCGCCGGCCGTCAAGGGGGTCACGGTCCAAAGCCTGTAAGGCCGCCGTCCGGTTCGTTCTGTTCGCGGTGCTGGTGCTTCTGGCCCGGCCCGCGGGTGCGGCGGACGGCATGGTGACGCTCGCCCTGCCGCACGCGTTGCGGCCGGGCGAGACGGCCTTCGTCGCGGTGACGGTCGGCCCGATCACCCGTGGCCAGGAGGTGGAGGTGACGACCGCCGACGGCCTCGCCATCGGCACCATCACCCCCTTCGGCCCCCGCCGCGGCCAGGGGGCCGGGACCCACACCCTTCCGGTGCCGGCCGAAGCCTTTCACGACGGAACGCTGGCCTTGCGCCTGCGGATCAACCGGTTCGACGGCCCGCCGCGCCCACCGACCGCAGCGGAGGTCAGCGCCGTGACGCTGTCGGTGACCGGTCCTTAACGCACCGGCCCCTCGAACCAGTGGCGGCCCTGGCGGTCCTCGACTTCGATCACCCAGACGTCGGGATCGTAGCGGGTCTGGCGGGCGATGTAGGCGTCGGCGTCCGCCTCCGGCACCGGGTCGGCGCCAGTGCCCCGCGCCCAGAACAGCCGGTCGCCGTCGGGCTCGCGGGTCTGCACCAGGACGGTGAAGCTGCGGTCGAGCCGGTTCAGCTTCAGGATGACCGTGCCCCGGCTGGGATCGCCCTTGCGGACCACGGTCATCGCCACGCCCTGGGCGTCGGCGGCGCGGATGTGGGCCGAGACCCAGAGATGCGTCGGAAGCCGGTCGTCCATGCCCTGCCCTGTTCTGTGCAGCGTCTCGCCGCGTTCACGCCCGCGAGGCCGCAGCGTTGCATCGGGCCTCGCCCCGACCGGACGAACCGGTGTAGAGAAGAGGCCATGGTCACACTCCTGGACGCTCTCGACGCCGCCGTCAACCACCACATGGCCGGCCGCGCCGCCGAAGCCGCCGATGCCTACCGCCGCATCCTGGCGGATGAGCCGGCGCAGCCCGACGCCCTGCACCTGCTGGGGGTGGCGAAGGCCCAGGGCGGCGACGCGGCGGCGGCCATCCCGCTGATCACCCGTGCGGTCCGCGTCCGTCCCACGGCGGCGGCGCCCTGGGGCCACCTGGGGGCCGCGCTGCGCATCGCCGAGCGGCTGGAGCCGGCCGAACCGGTGCTGCGGCGCGCCCTGGCGCTCAACCCCGCCGACGCCGACGCGCTGGAGGCGCTGGGCGCCACGCTGCATGGGCTCGCGCGGTACCCGGTGGCGCGGGCGTGGCTGGAGCGGACGGCACGGCTGCGCCCGGGCCACGCCGAAACGCTGATCAATCTCGGCACCGTCCTGCGCGACCTGCGCCGCTTCGCCGAGGCCGAGGCCTGCTTCGACGCGGTGCTGGCCCGCCATCCGGCGCATGACGGCGCCCATCTCGCCCGCGCGGTCGGACGGCTGGTGCGCGGCGACCTGCGCGCCGGCTGGGAGGGGTTCGAGCACCGCTGGCACCGTTTCGCCACGCCGCCCTGGGCCGGTCAGCCGCTGGACGGCGCCACCATCCTGCTGCACATGGACCAGGGCTATGGCGACGCCATGCAGTTCGTCCGCTACGCCCCGCTGGTGGCGCAGGCGGCGGCGCGGAGCGGCGGCCGGGTGATCATCGAGACCCACCGCCTGCTGTTCCGCCTGTTCGGCGCCTTGGCCAGCCCCACGGTCCAGGTGCTGGTGCGCGGACCGGACGCGCCGCCGCACGATCTGCACTGCCCACTGATGAGCCTGCCGCGCGCCTTCGGCACCGACCTCACCAGCATACCCGCCGCCATTCCCTATCTGGCGCCGGATCCGGGTGACGTCGCCCGCTGGCGCGACCGGCTGGCCGCCGGTGGCGACGACCGTCCGGGCCTGCGGGTCGGGCTGGTGTGGGCCGGCAACCCGCGCCACCGCAACGACCGCAACCGCTCGCTGCCGGTCGAGGCGCTGCGGCCGCTGCTGGCGGTGCCGGGGGTGCGCTTCATCAGCCTGCAGACCGGCGACCCCCGCGCCGACCTGCCCCGCCTGTCCGACACCGGCATCGAGGACGCGGTGGAGCGGGTGCGCGACTTCGCCGACACCGCCGCCATCCTCGCCAACCTCGACCTGCTGGTGACGGTCGACACCGCCGTGGTCCATCTGGCCGGGGCGATGGGGGTGCCGGCCTGGCTGCTGCTGCCCTACGCGCCGGACTGGCGCTGGCTGCTCGACCGCGCCGACAGCCCCTGGTACCCGTCGCTGCGGCTGTTCCGCCAGCCGCGCCCCGGCGACTGGTCGACGACGCTCGGCACCGTCGCCGCCGTGCTGAAGGCCCAGGCCGCCCGCGCCGGACGGCGCTGAGCGGCTCCGGACGGTCGCCGGCGGGCAACCGGGGCGGGAGCTTTCTTCCCCTCCGCACCCGACCGCACTAGGCCAAACTTTCCCACCTCCCGGCAAATTCGGGCGCGGCCGTGGCCGTTGCAGGAAAAATTCTTTTATTTCAGTCTATTATCACAGGGCCGGCAGTTGGCATCCCGCTTGCTAGATGGGGCACAGAAGACGTTTGCCCTTTCTTTCGGAGACCACCGGCCATGAGCATCTTCGGTGCGATGACAACCGCCGTTCTCGGCCTGAATGCCCAGTCGAAAGCGCTTGGCCACATCTCGGACAACATCGCGAACAGTTCGACGATCGGCTACAAGCGCGTCGATTCCGCGTTCGAAACGATGGTCCTGCAATCCAGCCAGCGGCTGCACGAGCCGGGCGGGGTCACCGCGCAACCCGTCTTCATGAACAATATCCAGGGCAGCCTGACCCAGGTCCAGAGCCCGACGAACATTGCCATTCAGGGCCAGGGCTTCTTCAGCGTGTCGAAGATCGCCACGCAGGGCAGCAGCTCGCTGGTGCAGACGCAGACCGGCACGGTCAACTCGTCGGCCGCCTACTACACCCGGGCGGGCGACTTCGAGCTGGACAAGAGCCGCTATCTGGTCAACAGCGCCGGCTATGCCCTGAACGGCTGGGTCACCGATCCGGTGACCGGCGTGCTGCAGAAAGACCAGGTCCAGCCGATCCAGGTGAGTTCCCTGATCGACAAGCCGACGCCGACCAAGGAGATCGACCTGTCGGCCAACCTGCCGGCGACGCCGACGCCCGGCCAGAAGATCCCCGACAGCAGCATCCAGATCTTCGATGCGCAGGGCAACGCGCACGCGATCAACTTCCAGTGGCGCCAGCAGGCCGGCAGCGATTGGCGGCTGACGCCGGTCGCGCCGGGGTCCAACACCAAGCCGGTTGACGGCACCTTCAACGGCTATCCGGCGACGGTCACCTTCGGGCAGAACATTCCCGGCCAGACCGCGGTCGCCCAGGTCAACGTCGTCACCATCGCCGGCAACAACACCAACGGCCAGGACAACCTGCGCATCGGCGACGTCTACACGGTCAAGGTCGACGGCACGTCCTACAGCCTGAAGATCACGGCTGCCAACATCGGGTCGATCCGCACCTATTCGGGGCTGGCCGGCGCGCTGGCCAACCAGATCAACTCGGCCTCGCCGGCCGCAACGGTGATGGCGACCTCGTCGGGCCAGGAAATCCGGGTGACCGCGCGGAATGCCGGCACGGCGTTCAAGCTGAACACCGAGGTGACGTCCGGCACCATCACCAGCAACACGGTGGTGGCGCAGCCGTCCACCGCCGCCACGGCGACCTCGGGCGAGATCGACAAGTACCAGTTCCCGCAGTCGCAGGTCGAAATCGGTGACAGCTTCGCCGTCACCGTCAACGGCACGGTCGTCACCTACACGGTGACGGCGGCGACCTACCAGAGCTACCCGACGACCGGCGACGTCGTCGCCCAGCTGGCCGGAAAGATCAACCAGGCGCTGGGCGCGACGGTCACGGCGTCGTCGGCGGGCAACATCCTGTCGATCCAGGCGAACGCCGTCAACACGAGCATCACCTCGTCGATCACCCCGACCAATTCGGCCCCGGCCGTGAACACGATGAGCTCGCTGCCCTCGATCTCCAACGTGTCGGGCGTCCGCCAGACGCGGACGGTCACCCTGACCGGAACGCCCGGCGACATCGGCACCCAGTACACGCTGAGCATCAACGGCACGTCGGTGACCTACAGCACCACCGGCGACGAGATGACGATGGAGGACATCACCGCGGCGCTGACGAACAAGATCAACGCCAACACGTCGCTGCCCGTCACCGCGACGGCGCAAGGCGGCGTGATCACCGTCACCGCCAAGACGGCGGCCACCCCGACCAACACCAACACGATGACCGCCACGGCGGCGGGTGCCATCACGCTCACCGGCAGCACGGTCGACGTCGGCGACACCTACAGCGTCAACGACGGTGCCGGCAACACCTACACCCTGACGCTCGACAACGCCAACTACAACACCTACAACACGCCCGCCAAGGTGCTGGGCTACTTCGCCACCCGGATCAACGCCGCGGGCGGCACCGCCAGCGTGGCCGGCAACGTCCTGACCACCGGCATTCCCGGCGCGACCGGAACCGTATCCGACGCCGCTGCCCAACAGTTCACGCTGGAGCAGAGCGCGGTCGCCGGCCAGACGCCGGCCCACATCGGGCTGACCTTCGGCAAGACGCCGGAAACCGTCGGCACGCTGACCAACATCTCCACCGCGCTGGTCGGCTCCGGTACCGCGGTCAGCGCCGCGACCCAGTCCGCCGGAGCCGACGCCAACATCACCTTCACCGTCGACTACGGCTTCGGCCCGCAGCAGATCACGCTGAACCTCGGCAAGTACCAGAAGCCGGGCGGCCTGACCCAATATGCCGGCGAGGAGATAAACGTCACCCAGCTGGTGCAGTTGGGCGGCGCGCCACGCGGGCAATTCAAGGACGTCGTCTTCGGCGACAACGGCAACGTGCTGGTCAATTACGACAATGGCCGGTCCAGGGTGATCGCCAAGGTTCCGATCATCACCTTCAACAACCCCAACGCGCTGTCGCGCGAGTCCGGCGGCGTCTTCTTGGGAAGCGAGGATGCCGGCATGCCGAACTTCAACGATCCCGAGACGAACGGCGCCGGTGCGGTGGTCGCCAACAGCGTGGAAAGCTCGAACGTCGACATCGCCGACGAGTTCACCAAGATGATCGTCACCCAGCGGAGCTATTCCGCGAACGCGAAGATCGTCACCACGTCGGACGAAATGCTCCAGGAAGTCCTCGGGCTGAAGCGCTGAGCGCGGCGCCGTCTTGAGCGCCTGACGGGACGGCCGTCCCCACACCGCCGTCCCGTCGCCCCCGATCCGCGAAAGGTCTCCCGCCATGTCCTCCCTCTTCGCCGCCTTGAACAGCGCGACCGCCGGTCTGCGCACCGTCCAGGCCAGTGTGAAGCTGGTTTCGGACAATATTGCCCAGGCCAACGACCCCAACCGCACCCGCCACACCGCCCAGCAGTCGGTGGACGCCAGCGGCCAGGTCATCAGCACGACCTACCGGCGGGAGATCGACAGCGCGTTGCTGGCCCAGGTCCAGGACCTGAACTCGCGCGACGGCGGCTCGCAGGTCACGGCGACCTACATGCAGCAGTTGGGCGACCTGATGCGCACGTCCAACGGCAACCCGCAGATCAACGACTACGCCGACAAGTTCCAGGCGGCGATGAAGACGCTCGCCACCTCGCCGGAGAACGAGACCGCCCAGTACCAGCTGGTCCAGGCCGCCGACAATTTCTCGCGCGAGATCCGCCGTGTCTCCGAAGGCGTGGAGCAGATGGACCGCGACATGAAGTCGGACATGAACACGTCCCTCTCCAAGGTCAACGGCCTGCTGAAGGACATCGGCCAGATCAACAACGACATGGTGTCGCTGAAGGCCCAGGGGTCGTCCGCGAACGCGGTCGCCGACAAGCGCGACGGGCTGATCCGCGAACTCAGCAGCTACATGGGCATCCGCACCGTGCAGCGTCCGGACGGACGCGTGGCGATCTTCACCCCGTCGGGCCTAGCCCTGCTCGACGCCCAGCCGGCAAAACTTTCCTATGACGGCGGCAACATCAACCTAGAGGTCGGCAATCAAGTCACCTCGATCAACAACCACATGACCACCGGCAAGCTCGGCGCGCTGTTGGAGATGCGCAAGGACGGCTCGACCGCCGAGCCGCCGACCGCCGTCAGCGGCAACCCGACCTCGGAGATCATCCGCAAGCTGCGCTCGCAGCTCGATGAGTTCGCCAACGCCTTCACCGGCGGCACCAAGCCGGGCGAGCCGACCAGCTTCGCCGATGCCTACAGCGAGGCAAGCCCGGTCGCGGACGGTGAACTGGGCAGCCAGTTCTTCACCGGCACCGACCGCTTCAGCATCGCCGTGAACTCCAAGCTGTTGGACAACAGCGCGAAAGTGAAGCAGACCGCCATCGACGGCATGGTCACGGCACTCAACAGCGCCGGCCGCAGCTTCACCGCCGACGGCCTGAGCATGACCGACACCACCTACAGCGCGATGGGCAGCGCCATCACCGGGACCTGGATGTCGGCGGCCCAGACGGCCAACACCAAGCGCGACGCCAACAAGGAGTCGATGCAGCTCCTGACCGAGCGCTACCAGTCGCAGACCGGCGTCAACATCGACGAGGAAATCGCCCAGCTCCAACAGCTCCAGACCTCCTACCAGGCTTCGGCACGGGTCATGCAAGTGGCCAATTCAATGTTTGACGCGCTGGAGGCGGTGGTCCGATGAGCTCGATAACGGGGGTCAGCAGCTACTCACAGTATCTGAGCCTGGTCCGGAATCTGTCGGGCGGCCAGAACAGCATCAACCAATTGTCGGAGCAGTTGACGACCGGCAAGAAGTCAGTCGATCTCAACGCCTACGGGCCGGATGTGCAGAAGCTCCTCGACCTGCGGGCGGAGATGGCCAAGCGCAACAACTACGTCCAGAACATCGACACCGCGGCGCCCCGCGTGGCCGCCACCGACAAGGTGCTGACCTCGCTGGAAAAGACCATATCGGAGTGGACATCCAGCAGCACCATGCCGTTCAACCCCGGTCCGGCCAGCGTCACCTCGGTGTCGAACGCCAACGCCGACGGGATGAAGACGACGATCGACGCCACCAAGTCGAAGCTGACCATCGGCGCCCGCTACACGGTCACCGCCGTTCCCTCGCAGACGGGGTCGAACGGCACCTTCGACGTGACGGTGACCGACGGGCTGGGCGGCAAGACGACCCGCGCGATCAACCTGGGCACCACCCCGCCGAACGACGGCAAGGGCTACAACTTCAACATCGCGGGCGGCCCCGGCGAGGGCGCCATGCTGAATCTCAGCTTCGACACGCTGAAGGCGTCGGCCAGCAGCACCTTCTCGGTGTCCTTCCCGCAGGCCGACCAGGTCAAGGATCGCGCCGAAGGGGCCATGCGCGACATCCAGGCGCTGCTGAACCAGCGTTTCGGCGACCGCTATCTGTTCTCCGGGTCGCGCTACGGGACCGAGCCGGTGACCGACCTGATGGCGACGAAGCAGACCAGCAAGGTCACGCTGAACGGCGCCGTGGTCAACGCCGACGATTATTTCGAGGTGACGGTCAATGGCAAGACCTTCGGGAAACAGGTGCTGTCGACCGATCCCAAGACGCTGACCTTCGTCGCCGGCGCGCTCACCAGCCAGATCAACGCCGCCTCGCCGACGCTGCCGATGACGGTGTCGACCGCCAACGGCATCATCACGCTGGTCGGCAACGACCCCGGCCAGAAATTCGATGTGTCGGCGCGCGTGACCAACGCCGCCACGGTGGAGAACAGCATCAGCACGCCGACGACCACCCAGGCGCCGACCACCAGCCAGCCGCAGATCGACCGCTTCACCCTGAACGGCAACACCGTCGACATCGGCGACACCTTCGAGTTCACGGTGGCGGTCGGCGATCCCGACGACCCGTTCAACCAGAACTACTACACCAAGTACCCGAACGAGCCGAGGGACCTGCCGCCCTACCAGGCCTACACCACGCGCTACACGGTGACCGACACCGACTTCTCCGGCGGCGTGACCACCGTCGCCCAGGTCGCCGACAAGCTGCGCCAGCAGTTCGGCAACATGAACCCGAAGCCGCCGGTCACCATCGACGCGCTGGGCAGCGGCCGCGGCATCGCGCTGACCAGCACCGCCAACGCCGACCCCAACCATCCGAACAAGACGTCGCTGTTCACCACCTCGGCGAAGGTGACGAACGGGTCGCTGGAAAACACCGTGTCGGTCGCCACCCTGCCGCCGGAGGCCGACGACCTGACCGACGTCCCCTACAAGGACCCGCCGGAGTTGCCCTTCTACGACAGCGAGTATCTGACCAAGGGCACGAATTCCGAGGCGTACCGCAAGTCGCAGGTCACCATCGACGACAACCGGAATCTCACCTACGGCGTCAGTTCCGACGACAAGGCGTTCCAGACGCTGGTGCAGGCGATGCGCATGGTCCGCACCGCGGCGTCCAACCCCGGCAAGTGGGACGAATACAGCACCAAGGCGCGCGAGCTGCTGACCCAGGCGAACGACCAGGTCCGCTCGGTCCACGCCAAAGTGGCGTCGGACGGCGCGACGCTGGAGGACACCAAGACGGCCCACACCGACACCATCGCCACCGTGACGGACCGTGTCGCCAAGATCGAAGGCATCGACCAGACCGAGGTGGCGGCGCGGCTCAGCAGTTCGATGAACACCCTGCAAGCCTCCTACACCGTGGCCGGCCAGACCAAGAAGCTGTCGCTGCTGAACTATCTGGCCTGAGAGCCGAACTGAAAGGGGGCGGCCAACGCGACCGCCCCCTTCCGTCACACCATCACATCGGGCGCCGTCACTTCGCGCGGGCGACCGACTGGACGAAGCTGTCGTACGGCAGTTCCGCCACGCGGAACCACAGCTGCACCTCGTCCAGGAAGGGCTTCCAGCTGTCGTAGACGGCCTTGAAGTCCGGGTTGGTCTTGGCGATGTCGTCGTACAGCTCGAAGGCGATCTTGTGCGCGGACTCCATCAGGTCGCGCGGATAGGGGCGCAACAGCGTGCCCTTGGACACCAGACGCTTCAGCGCCTTGGCGTTCTCGGCATCGTAACGCGCGGTCATCGCGCTGTTGGCCTCGGCGCAGGCGGCGGTCAGGATCGCCTGGTAGGATTTCGGCAGCGCCTCCCACTCCTTGGCGTTGATGTAGAGCGAGACCTGCGGCCCGCCTTCCCACCAGCCCGGATAGTAGTAGTATTTCGCGACCTGGAAGAAGCCGAGCTTCTCGTCGTCGTACGGACCGACGAACTCGACCGCATCGATCGTGCCCTTTTCCAGCGCCGGGTAGATGTCGCTGCCGGCGATCTGGGTCGGGGCGGCGCCCAGCTTGGCCATGATCTGGCCGGTGATGCCGGCGATGCGGATCTTCAGGCCGTTGAAGTCGGCCAGCGACTTGATTTCCTTGCGGTACCAGCCGCCCATCTGGGCACCGGTGTTGCCGGCCGGGAACTGGACGATGTTGTGCTTGGCGAAGAAGGCCCGCATCACCTCCTGGCCGCCGCCATACTGGTACCAGGAATTCTGCTGGCGGGCGTTGGGGCCGAACGGGATGGCGGTGTCGAAGGCGAAGGTCGGGTCCTTGCCGACGTAGTAATAGCCGCAGGTGTGGCCGCACTGGACGGTGCCGTTCTGCACCGCGTCCAGCACCTGGAGACCGGGGACGATCTCACCGGCGGCGTGCACACGGATCTGGAACTTGCCGTCGGTGGCCTCGGCGACGCGCTTGGCGATCAGCTCGGAGGTGCCGACCAGGATGTCGGTGCTCTTGGGGAAGCTGGAGGCCAGGCGCCACTGGATGGCCGGCTGGGTCTGGGCGATCGCCGGGGCCGCGATGGTCGAGGCGGCAACGGTCGATGCGGCGCCGACGCCGGCCGTGGTGAGGAACGCTCTTCTTTTCACTCCCGCTACTCCGCTGGATGGTGCGCGTCGCCGACGATCTCCCCAACCCGCAATGAATCAGGGAATTTCAGCGACTTGGCTCTCAGCGTAACAAAGCAGCGCACGAGGTGGGCCGCATCGCACAATTGCGCATGTCTGCCTTTCGGGCAGCGTCAACCAGGGCGTTCCCTGCGCGATTCGGCCCGTCAGGGATTCGGCCGCAGGCTGCCGAGGAAGACCGACAGCGGCGGCATCACCAGTGTGCGGCCGTCCGCCGTCACCTCCGGAACCGCGGCGCCCGGTGCGCGCGGCACCGCCAGCGGCAGCGGCTCCCCACGGCCGCGCAGGGCGTATTCCGCCGGCCGGTCGGCGAGGTTGAAGATGGCGAGCAGCCGCTCGTCCCCCAGCGTCCGTTCGAAGGACAGCAGGTCGCCATGCTCCTCGACCGCCGCGACGCCGCCGGTGCGCAGCACCTCGCTGCCGTGGCGCAGGGCCAGCGCCGCGCGCCACACCGACAGCGGGCTGCCAACGGTCCGCTCCTGACGGTCGACCGCCAGCGCGGCGTGCTCGGCCGGCACCGGCAGCCAGGGTTCGCCGGCGCTGAAGCCGGCGTTCGGTTCGTCGGCGCGCCAGGGCATCGGCGTGCGGCTGCCGTCGCGGCCGGGGAATTCGGGCCAGTAGGTGATGCCGAAGGGATCGCGCAGCTGGTGCTGCTCCAGCGCCGCGTTGGGCAGGCCCAGCTCCTCCCCCTGGTAGAGGCAGACGGTGCCGGGCAAGGTGGCGACCAGCACCGCCAGCAGCGCGTTGAAGGCCGCGGGGTCGGCGCCCTCCGGCAACCAGCGGCTGGCGGCGCGCTCGACGTCGTGGTTCGACAGGCTCCAGCAAATCGACTCCGGCCGCGGCGCCGCGGTCAGCGCCTGGGCAAAGCCCTTGGCGCTGAACGGTTGCTTGGCCAGCGACAGGGTGTAGGCGGCGTGCAGCCCCTGCGGCGTGCAGTAAGCGGCGATGCGCTGGCCGGCGCCGGGCTGGCTCGACAACTCGCCCAGCAGCACGCGGCCGGGGTAGCGCTCCACCGTCTCGCGCAGCCGGGCCAGGATGCTGCCGACCGCCGGGTGCATCATGTCGTAGACGTGCTGCTGCAGGGCGAAGGGCTTCAGCGGCGGCTCCGCCTCGCGCCAGACCACGGCGGGGTTGGAGCGCAGTTGCGGATCATGGGCGAAGAAGTCCACCGCGTCGATGCGGAAGCCGTCGACCCCGCGCTCCATCCAGAAGGCCGCCGTTTCGCACAGCGCGTCCATCACCGCCGGCGCGTGCAGGTTCAGCGCCGGCTGGCTGGCCAGGAAATGATGCAGGTAATACTGGCGCCGCCGCGGTTCCCAGTTCCAGGCCGCGCCGCCGAACACCGACAGCCAGTTGTTGGGCGCGGTGCCGTCCGGCTTGGGGTCGGCCCAGACATACCAGTCGGCCCGCTCGTTGTCGCGCGACCGCCGGCTTTCCCGGAACCAGGGGTGGGCGTCGGAGCTGTGACCGCAGACGAGGTCCACCAGCACCTTCAGCCCCAGCGCGTGGGCGCGCTCCACCAGCCGGTCGAAGACGGCGAGGTTGCCCATGCGCGGGTCGACCGCCCGGTGGTCGGCGACGTCATAGCCGAAATCCTTCCAGGGCGACGGGTAGAAGGGGCTGATCCACACCCCGTCCACCCCCAGCGACGCGACATGGTCCAACCCCTCGAGCACGCCGTCGAGGTCGCCCCAGCCGTCGCCGCCGCGGTCGCGGAAGCTCAACGGATAGATCTGGTAGATGGTCGCGCCGTTCAGCCAGGACGCGTTCGGCCCGGCGTGGGAGTCGGTGGGGGACGGCATCCGGAAGAAGGATTGGGTCAAGGCGGCATGCTCCGCGCCGGGGGTTGGCGGAGTCGAGCTTCCGCCGACAGGGCTAACGAAAGGTTACTGCCCGTTCGTCGTCACAGGCTGTGCCCCACCCCACTGGCCGGCCGAAAGGACATGCCCCGACGGGCATGATCGTGCTGGGTGGTGCCGAATCGCCGGCCGGGGGGGCTTGGCCGCCCCGCCGGTCAGCGGCTATACCAGCGCCTCGCCTTTCGAACGCAGCAAGGATGGGGACCGGCCGGGTGATGGCGGAACGGGAGCGGCGGCTCGGCCGATATCGGTTGCTCGACCTGGTGGAGCGCGACGGCGACGCCCTGCTCCACCGGGCGGTCGATCCGGCGAACGGCCGCGCGGTGGCCCTGTGGACTGTCCCGTTGGCCCGCTTCCATGGCAGCCCCGAGGGCAGCGACACCCTGGAACGGTTCCGGCGCGAGGCGGCCGCCGCCGCGCACCTGTCCCATCCGGCGATTCCCGCCGTCCTGGCGTCGGGCGAGCACGCCGGCACCGCGTTCGTCGCCACCGAATCCGTGGAGGGACCGTCCCTCGCCGCCCGGCTGGAGGGGCGGCCGCCGCCCAGCCTGGAGGAGAGCGTGGCGACGCTCGACCGCGTGCTCGACGCGCTGACCGCCGCCCACCGCGCCGGGCTGGTCCATGGCGCGCTGTCGGCGGCGGTCATCCACCGGTCCGGGGGAGAGGCCGTGGTCACCGGGTTCGGACGGACCGCGCTGACGGCGCCGCAGGCCACCCGGCTGGACGACGTGTCGGCCGGCGGCCGACTGGCGGAGCGGCTGCTGACCGGACAGGCCGACCGCCCGGCGGTGGCGGCGCTGCTGGAGCGGCTGCGCGACGGTGGTGGCACGGCCTTCCCCGACGCCGACGCCCTGCGCCGCGCCATCGTCGCGCTCGAAGCGCGGACGCCTCCATCGAACGTCCGGACGACATCGGGTCGTACGCCGCGCTGGCCGCTGTGGCTCGGCGGGATCGCAGTGGCGGCGGTCGTTGCGGTCGTGGCCGTTCTCCCGCGGCCCCCGCTCGTTCCCGGTCGGGCCGCGCCCGTTCCACCGCCGCCACCGGTTCTGGAGGCGGCCGCCGCCACACCGCCGGAGGTCGAGCCGCTTCTGCCGCCACCCCCTCGACCATCCCATCGGCCGCCCGTCGCCGTGGTGGCCGAGGCGCTGCGGTCGCTGCCCTGCGCGCTGGTGACGGTGGAGGACAGCAACGGCCGCCTGCTGGTCACCGGCACCGTGGCGGGGGTGCGGTCGGGCGAAGCGGTGCGGAACGCCGTCGAGGCCAACCCCGCGGGCTGGACCTACGGCCTCGACCTTGCCATCGCCGACGCGGGGTTCTGCGCCCCGCTGAGCATCGTCGCGCCGGCGCTCGACGCCAACCGTGGCGTTGCGGCGCCGCTGGCCCTGACCGTCGAGTCGACGGGGGAGGACGGCTTGGCGTTGGACGCCGGCGACGCCCTGGTGCTGGAGGTCGCGGCGCCGTCGGACCACGCGGTCGAGTTGCGGGTCGATTACTTCACCGTCGACGGCACC
>NZ_LGRA01000008.1:241451-315704 GCF_003116095.1 Azospirillum sp. TSO35-2 | reverse complement strand
CCCCAACCACGTCCCTCCCCAACACGGACAGCCTTCCGATGACCGAGCGTCTGGCGGACAAGAGGCGGGCGGACGGCACGCCGATGCGCCGCGGCCCGCGCCCGCTGGGCCTGCACCTGACGGCGGCGCTGAGCAGCTTGCTCAGCTCCTCGGCCGGATTGCCGCTCTTGAGGAACGGCTCGCTTCCCTGGAAACCGGCCCTGCGGACGCGGGCGGCGAGCCTGCGGGACGAAATGTCGCAGGCGGAGCGGCAACCCGACGGCGCCGACCACCTGCACCGCGCGGTTGACCGCGAAATCCGCCGGCGCATCGACGCCGTCCTGACCGGGATCGAGCGCTACCGCCGCCATCCCTACCTCCGCGACCTGCCCGATCCGCCGACGGTCTGGGCGGAAGGCGGGTCGTGCCTGCTCGATTATGGCCAGCGTGGTGGTGACGGGGAGGGGCCGGCCGGCGGGCGGCCCGTGCTGTTCGTGCCGTCGCTGGTCAACCGGCACTACATCCTCGACCTGTCGCGCGACAAGAGCCTGATGCGCTGGCTGGCGGCGCGGGGTTTCCGTCCGCTGCTGCTCGACTGGGGCATGCCGGGGCCGCTGGAGCGCCGTTTCACCCTGACCGACTACATCGCCGGGCGGCTGGAACGCGCGCTGGAGGCGGTGGTGGTGGGCCATGGCCGGCCGGTGCCGGTGGTCGGCTATTGCATGGGCGGGCTGCTGGCGGCGGCGCTGGCGCAGCGCCGGCCGCGGGACGTCGCCGGGCTGGGGCTGATGGCCACACCCTGGGATTTCCACGCCGAGGACGCCGCGACCGCCCGCCGCGTCGCCACCTTCATCCAGCCCTGCGGTCCGATGCTGGAACGCTGGGGCGAGTTGCCGACCGACGCGCTCCAGGCGCTGTTCGCCCAGCTCGACCCGTTGCTGGCGCTCAAGAAATTCAGCCAGTTCGCCCGGATGGACTCGTCCAGCCGCGCCGCCGAGGCCTTTGTCGCGCTGGAGGATTGGCTGAACGACGGCGTGCCGCTGGTCGCCGGGGTGGCGCGCGACGCGCTGGCCGGCTGGTACGGGCGCAACGACACGATGACGGGCAACTGGCTGGTCGCCGGGCTGCCGGTCGATCCGGCCGCCATCCGCGTGCCCACCCTGGCGCTGATCCCCGAGCGCGACCGCATCGTCCCGCCCGCCTCGGCGTTGGCGCTGGCCGCCGCGATCCCTGCCGCGCGGACGCTGCGCCCGCCGCTCGGCCACATTGGGATGGTGGTCAGCGCCGGTGCGGAAACCGGAGTGTGGCAACCTCTGGCCGATTGGCTTGCTGCGACAGGTTAGTGCAGCGACCTTCGGCCATCTTGCGTCCGGCCGGCTGCGCGTCTTAAGGTTAGAAACAATCCGAGCGTCCCACCAGCGCTATAATAAAACTATCCAAATTCGAGGAGCGTTCCATGACCGAAGTTGTTATCGCCGGTGCCGCCCGTACGCCCATCGGCAGCTTCAACGGTGCTCTCAGCGCCGTTCCCGCCCACGTGCTGGGCGAGGTCGCGATCCGCGAAGCGCTGGCCCGTGCCAAGACCGATGCGGCGGAAGTGGACGAGGTCATCTTTGGCCAGATCCTGACCGCCGGCCAGGGCCAGAACCCGGCCCGCCAGGCCGCCGTCAACGCCGGCATCCCGGTGGAAGCGACCGCCATCGGCGTCAACCAGCTCTGCGGTTCCGGCCTGCGCACCGTGGCGCTCGGCTACCAGGCGATCAAGAGCGGCGACGCCGACGTTCTGGTCGTCGGCGGCCAGGAGAGCATGAGCATGGCGCCGCACGTCATGCACCTGCGCAACGGCACCAAGATGGGCACGGCGGAACTGCTCGACACCATGCTGCGCGACGGCCTGACCGACGCCTTCCATGGCTATCACATGGGCACCACCGCGGAGAACGTCGCCCAGAAGTGGCAGCTGACCCGCGCCGAGCAGGACGCCTTCGCCGCCGCCAGCCAGCAGAAGGCCGAGGCCGCGCAGAAGTCCGGCCGCTTCAAGGACGAGATCGTCCCGGTCACCATCAAGGGCCGCAAGGGCGACGTCGTCGTGTCGGACGACGAGTATCCGAAGCACGGCACCACGGCGGAGTCGCTGGCCAAGCTGCGCCCGGCCTTCTCCAAGGACGGCACGGTGACCGCCGGCAACGCCTCGGGCATCAACGACGGCGCCGCGGCGCTGGTGCTGATGACGGCGGAGAACGCGGCCAAGCGCGGCGTCACCCCGCTGGCCCGCATCGTGTCGTGGGCGACCGCCGGCGTCGATCCGTCGATCATGGGCACCGGCCCGATCCCGGCGTCGCGCAAGGCGCTGGAAAAGGCCGGCTGGACCGTCGACGACCTCGACCTGATCGAAGCGAACGAGGCGTTCGCCGCCCAGGCGCTGGCCGTCAACAAGGACCTGGGCTGGGACTTGGCCAAGGTGAACGTCAACGGCGGCGCCATCGCGCTCGGCCACCCGGTCGGCGCCTCGGGCGCCCGCGTCCTGACCACGCTGCTGTTCGAAATGCAGAAGCGTGACGCCAAGAAGGGCCTCGCCACCCTGTGCATCGGCGGCGGCATGGGCATTGCCCTCTGCGTCCAGCGCGACTGACCCCAACGGGCCGCTTTCCGTTCGGGAAGCCATTCGGGAAGCGGCCCGCTTCCTTTTGACGCGGCGTACCTCCGGGCCTGCGGGGGTGCGGACGCATCCAAGAACAACAAACAAACCAACCAAATCACCATCAAATTCTGGGGAGAAAAACAATGGCTCGTGTTGCAGTCGTCACCGGCGGCACCCGCGGCATCGGCGAAGCCGTGGCCGTCGCGTTGAAGAACGCCGGTTACAAGGTTGCCGCCAATTATGCCGGCAACGACGATGCGGCGAAGGAATTCACCGCCCGCACCGGAATCCCGGCCTACAAGTTCGACGTGTCGGACTTCGACGCCTGCAAGGATGGCATCGCCAAGATCGAAGCCGAGCTGGGTCCGGTCGACGTGCTCATCAACAACGCCGGCATCACCCGTGACGGCGTCATGCACCGCATGACCTACGAGCAGTGGGAAAAGGTGATCCACACCAACCTGTCCTCCTGCTTCAACATGTGCCGCAACGTCATCGAGGGCATGCGCGAGCGCGGCTTCGGCCGCATCGTCAACATCGGCTCGGTGAACGGTCAGGCCGGCCAATACGGCCAGGTCAACTACGCCGCCGCCAAGTCCGGCATCCACGGCTTCACCAAGGCCCTGGCGCAGGAAAGCGCGGCCAAGGGCATCACGGTCAACGCCATCGCCCCCGGCTACATCGACACCGACATGGTGCGCGCGGTGCCGGCCAACGTGCTGGAGAAGATCGTCGCCCGCATCCCGGTCGGCCGTCTCGGCCGCGCCTCGGAGATCGCCAAGGCGGTGCTGTACCTCGTGGACGACGAGAACGGCTTCATGACCGGCTCGACCCTGTCGGTCAACGGCGGCCAGCACATGTACTGATCCCGGGGCCGGGACTCGTACACCGGCACCGGCCTTGCGAAACCCCTCTTCCACGATCGGACGGACTCTTGGTCCGCCGACGGTGGGGGAGGGGTTTTTCTTTTGAGACCAGCCGCACCGCACTTGACGGACCGGCCGCCGGGTTGAAGGTTATCGTCCGCTTCGAACCACACACACGGAACACCCGGCGATGCCCTACACCTCGTTGCGCGACTTCATCGACCGGCTGGAGACGGCGGGGCGGCTGGTGGTGGTCAAGGAGCCGGTGTCGACCGTGCTGGAAATGACCGAGATTCAGACCCGCCTGCTGGCCGAAGGCGGCCCGGCGGTGCTGTTCGAGAATGTCGTGAAGGCCGACGGCACCCGATCGGAGATGCCGGTGCTGGTCAACCTGTTCGGCACGGTGGAGCGCGTCGCCTGGGGCATGGACCGCGAGCCGCACCAGTTGCGTGCCGTCGGCGAGACGCTGGCCTTCCTCAAGCAGCCGGAACCGCCCGGCGGCTTCCGCGAGGCGCTGGAACTGATCCCGCTCGCCAAGACCGTGCTGTCGATGAAGCCGAAGACCGTCGGCTCGGCGCCGTGCCAGGAGGTGGTGCTGACCGGCGACGACATCGACCTCGGCCGCCTGCCGGTGCAGAGCTGCTGGCCGGGGGAGCCGGCGCCGCTGATCACCTGGCCGCTGGTGGTGACCAAGGGCCCTACGGGCAAGCGCGAGGACGACTTCAACCTCGGCATCTACCGCATGCAGGTGCTGGGAAAGAACAAGACCATCATGCGCTGGCTGAAGCACCGCGGCGGCGCCCAGCACCATCACCGCTGGGCGGCGAGTGGGAAGCGCGAGCCGCTGCCCTGCGCCGTCGTGCTGGGGGCCGATCCCGGCACCATCCTGGCGGCGGTGACGCCGGTGCCCGACACCCTGTCGGAATACCAGTTCGCCGGCCTGCTGCGCGGCAAGAAGGTCGAGCTGGTGGAGTGCAAGACGGTGCCGCTGAAGGTGCCGGCCCAGGCCGAGATCGTGCTGGAAGGCCATGTCAGCCTGGACGAGTACGCCGACGAGGGTCCCTACGGTGACCACACCGGCTATTACAACTCGGTCGAGCCGTTCCCGGTCTTCACCGTCACCGCGATGACGATGCGGCGCAAGCCGATCTACCTGTCGACCTTCACCGGCCGCCCGCCCGACGAGCCGTCGGTGCTGGGCGAGGCGCTGAACGAGGTGTTCATCCCGCTGCTGATCCAGCAGTTCCCGGAAATCGTCGATTTCTGGCTGCCGCCGGAAGGCTGCTCCTACCGCATCGCGGTGGTCAGCATGAAGAAGGCCTATCCCGGCCACGCCAAGCGCGTGATGATGGGTGTCTGGTCGTTCCTGCGCCAGTTCATGTACACGAAATGGGTGATCGTCGTGGACGACGACATCGACGCGCGGAACTGGAAGGACGTGATGTGGGCGATGTCGACCCGCATGGATCCGGCCCGCGACATCACGGTGATCGAGGGCACGCCGATCGACTATCTCGACTTCGCCAGCCCCGAATCGGGTTTGGGCGGCAAGGTCGGCCTGGACGCCACCAACAAGTGGCCGCCGGAAACCAAGCGCGAATGGGGCCAGAAGATCCGCATGTCCGACGAGATCGTCGAGACGGTCAGCCGGAAATGGGACCTGTACGGGCTGCCCGGCAGCGGAACGCCGATCTGGAAGTGACGTGAACGCCCTCTCCCGGGGCGGGAGAGGGCGAATTGGGATGGACTCACCGCCGCGGCGGCTCGCGGCTCAGGCCCTTGGCCTGCAGCTCCTCCAGATACTCGGCCCACAGGCGGTCCTGGTCGGTGCCGATCTCGTGGAGGTATTTCCAGGTGTAGATGCCGCTGTCGTGCAGATCGTCGAACAGGATGCGGATGGCGTAGTTGCCGACCGCCTCCACCCCCATGATGCCGACATGGCGGCGGCCCGACACCGTCTGCTTCTGGCTGGGGTTGTGGCCCTGCACCTCGGCGGACGGGCTGACGACGCGCAGGAACTCCGCCGGGTAGGAGAAGCGGCTGCCGTCGTCGAACGCGACCTCCAGCCGCTTCTCCTCCTTCTTCAGGCGGATCTCGGTCGGCCAGTGGACGGTGCCGAAGCCCTCGCCCTGGGAATCGTCCGGACTCATCGCGACGACCCCGCCTTGTCCAGGCTGCGCGCCTCGTCGATCAGCATGATCGGGATGCCGTCGCGGATCGGGTAGGCCAGGCCGGCGCGCTCGCTGACCAGCTCGCCGCGCTCGGCGTCGTAGCGCAGCGGTCCCTTGGTCAGCGGGCAGACCAGGATCTCCAGCAGCTTGGGGTCGACGCGGGCGCTGGTCTTCGATTCGCTGCTCTTGTCCTCGGGCGTCGCCATGTCGTGTCTCGCATTCATAGGGGCAGGGGTGAGCGACTGGGGTCAGTGCCGCGGCGGCGGGCCGTCCCCCTCGTGGCTGTCGAGAATGGCCATCTCGACCAAGCCGATCAAGAGCTTCCCGCGCTCCGCCAAGGTCGCGGCTTCCAGCAGGGCCTGCTTTTCGCCGGGGCTGAACGGGCAGATCATCGCCAGCGAGTTGACCAGCCGCTCGTCCAGCGTCGATTCGATGGATTTCCAGTCGACCGACAGGCCCTGGATGCGGAAATAGCTCTTCAACGCCGACAGCAGCCGCGGCCGGTCGACCCCGCCGCAGGGCTCCGGCTCCAGGTCGGCCTCGAAGCGCTTCCAGTCGGGGACGACGCGGCGATAGCCGCGCACCCCCTCGGCCTCGCGCGCCACGGCGAATCGCGCCACGCCGGTCAGCGTGATCAGGAAACGGCCGTCGTCGGTTTCGGCGAAGCTGGTGATCCGGCCGGCGCAGCCGTTGGGGTAGACCGCCGGGTCGCGCTTGCGGCAATCCGGGTCGGTCGGCTGGATCATGCCGATCATCCGGCCGGCACCCAGCGCATCCTCGATCATGGCGAGGTAGCGCGGTTCGAAGACGTTCAGCGGCAGCCGCGCACGCGGCAACAACAGGACGCCGGCCAGCGGGAAGATCGGCATCATCGTAGGAAGCTGGCCGAAAGACGGGTCGAAGGGATTCCTGGTCATGCCAAACAGATAGAACCCCTTCGCCCGACGAACAGCCGTCCCGTCACCGGAAAAGCGTCAGCTGAACATGATCGTCGACAGTTTGCGCCGGGTCTGCACCGTCAGCGGGTCGGTCTGGCCGAACGCCTCGAAGAACTTCACCAGCTGCTTGCGGGCGGCGTCGTCGTTCCAGCTGCGGTCGCGCTTGACGATCTGCAGCAGCTCGTCCACCGCGGCTTCGCGCTTGCCGGCGGCGTAGAGCGCCATGGCGAGGTCGAAACGCGACGCGTGGTCGTTGGCGTCGTGGGCGACCTTCTCCATCAACTCGGGGATCGGGCCGGCGTTGGCCGCCTGCTCCGCCACCTCCAGCGCGGCGCGGACGTTGGCCAGCTCCTTGTCCTTGGCGATGGCCTCGGGGGCCTGGGCCAGCATCTCCTTGGCGTGGGCGAGGTCGCCGCCGGCGATCAGGCAGCGGACAATGCCGGCGAAGGCCTGGGCGCTTTCCGGCTCCGCCTGCAGGATCTGGCCGTAGAGGTCGAGCGCGCCCTGAAGGTCGCCGCCGTCCATCAGTTCCTTGGCATGGGCGAAGGCCTCCTCCAGCACGTCGCCGCCGGGGGCGCTGACGCCGGCCTGCTTGGCCAGGGCCACCAGCTTGTCGACGAAGGCCTTCACCTGCGATTCGGGCACGGCCCCCATGAAGCCGTCGACCGGGCGACCCTGGAAGAAGGCGTAGACCGCCGGGATCGACTGCACCCGCAGCTGCGAGGCGATCATCGGGTTGGCGTCGGTGTCGATCTTCACCAGGCGGACGGCGCCCTTGGCGGCGCGCACCACCTTTTCGATGATCGGACCCAACTGCTTGCAGGGGCCGCACCAGGGCGCCCAGAAATCGACGATGATCGGGACGTCGCGCGACGCCTCGATCACGTCGGCCATGAAGGCGCGGTCGGTGGTGTCCTTGACGACGTCACCGGCACCGGCGGCGGGTGCGGCTGCGGGCATGGGCGCGTTGGCGGGGGGCTTGGAGAACATGGTGTGGTTCGGTCCCGTTCGTGACGTCTGGCCCGGCCGGACACCCCGATTTCTGGCCCGGCCGGACACCCCGATTGGGACATCATGCTGGGCCATGGAGTTGCCGATCTGGCGGTTGCCGACATGGATGCCGACATAGATGAGCGTGCAGGGCGGCTCAAGCAAGCGTTCCGTGGCGGCCCACAGGACGCCGGCGCCCGGATTCAGGCCTCATCCGCGGTGGAATCGGCTGTTCCGAAGGCGACGATCGCCGGCTCGTGCCCGCAGGCGCGGATGAAGCGCAGCAGGTCGTCGGGACGGATCGCCGTGGTGCGGTCGTTCAGCAGCGGGTGGTAGTTCAGCAACGCGCACTCCATCATCGCCTGCTGCAGGACGACGCGCACGGTCTGCGCGGTGTCGTTCACCAGGGCGAAGGGGGTGACCGACCCCGGCCGGATGCCGAGATGCCGCCACAACCGGTCCGCCGAGGCGAAGGACAGCCGGGCCGAGCCGATGCGCTTGTCCAGCCGGTTCAGGTCGACGCGCGCATCCTCCAGCGCCACCACCAGCCAGTGCTGGTCCTTCTTGTCCTTCAGGAACAGGTTCTTGCAATGGCCGCCGGGCAGGGAGCCGCGCAGCGCCTTGCTTTCCTCCACCGTGTGCAGCGGCGGATGGCGGTGCGTGGTGGTCGCGATGCCGAGCGCGTCGAGCCGCGCCAGCAGTTGCTCCGGCGAGGTCGGCAGGGGCGCGTCCCGGTCCGCGTCGGACGGGTGCGCTCCGGAAAGGGAGGGCGATGCGGTGTCCATACCACCGTTTTACCGGGCTCGCGGAGAATCGTCCAGCCGGTCAAAAAAAGTGAAACAAGGCGCTTGCATTGCGTTCGGCGATGAGTATAGTCCGCCGCACGCCGCCGGTTGGAACGGCCGCCGCGAAAGCGACGGTGCAGAAAGCCCGGTGGATACGGAGCGCGGGCGTAGCTCAGGGGTAGAGCACAACCTTGCCAAGGTTGGGGTCGAGGGTTCGAATCCCTTCGCCCGCTCCAGTTCTCCGGTACAATGCGAAGACCAAGGGCCGGGCGGCAACGCACCGGCCCTTCGCTTTTCCAGCCTTATGCACGCCCCCGTGCATGCGCGCGCCGAACCGACATCGACCGGACCGCAGCGGACCGCGTGGCTTAGCGTATCGACACCCGGCGTCCGGCGCGTTAGATCCCTATCATGACCGACACCACTCTCGCCGCCCGCGGCGTTGCGCTCGACCTGCTGCGCGACGTGCTGCGCAAGTCCGTTCCCTTTGACGATGCGTTCGACGCGCATCCCGAACTGGCGGCGTTGCAGCCGCGCGACCGCGGCTTCGTCCGCCTGCTGGTCGCCACCGTGCTGCGCCGGCTGGGCCAGATCGACGAGCTGATCCAGGGCTGCCTCGCCAAGCCGGGGCTGCCCAAGGCCGCCATCCACGACATGCTGCGGCTGGGAACGGCGCAGCTGATCTTCCTCAACACCCCCGCCCACGCCGCGGTCGACACCGCGGTGGAGCTGGCGGCGGCGCGCAACGCCGCCCCCTACAAGGGGCTGATCAACGCCGTGCTGCGGCGGGTCGGCCGCGAAGGGCCGGCGATGGCGGCGCGGCAGGACGCCGGGCGGCTGAACACGCCGGACTGGCTGTGGCTGACCTGGCGCTCCGCCTATGGCACCGCCCGCACCCGCGGCATCGTCGAGGCGCACCTGCACGAGGCGCCGCTGGACATCACGGTGAAGTCCGACCCCGCCGGCTGGGCCGAGCGGCTGGAGGCCACCCTGCTGCCGACCGGTTCGCTGCGCCGCGCGGCCGGCGGGTCGGTGGTCGAGCTTCCCGGCTTCGAGGAGGGCGAATGGTGGGTGCAGGACCTCGCCGCCTCGCTGCCGGCCAAGCTGTTCGGCGATCTTGCGGGCAAGCGGGTGTTCGACCTGTGCGCCGCCCCCGGCGGCAAGACGGCGCAGCTGGCGGCGCAGGGCGCCCGGGTTACCGCCATCGACCGCTCGGCCAAGCGGCTGGAGCGGGTGACGGAGAACCTGAAGCGCCTGCGGCTGGACGCCGAGCTGCTGGCCACCGACGCCGCCACCTGGGAGCCGGAGGAGCCGGCCGACGCCGTGCTGCTCGACGCGCCCTGTTCGGCGACCGGGGCGATCCGCCGCCATCCCGACATCCTGCGGGTCAAGACCTCGGAGGACATCGCCAAGCTGGCCCGCGCCCAGTCCCGGCTGCTGGCCCGCGCCGTCGATCTGGTCCGGCCCGGCGGCACGCTGATCTACTGCACCTGCTCGATCCAGCCGGACGAGGGCGAGGCGCAGATCGCCCGCCTGCTGCAGCGGGACGGCCGGGTGGAACGCTGGGCGATCACGCCCGACGAGCTGGGCGGCCTGTCAGAGCCGATCAACGAGGCCGGCGAGGTCCGCTCGCTGCCGGGCATGCTGGCCGATCTCGGCGGCATCGACGGCTTCTTCATCGCCCGGCTGCGCCGCCGTCCGGACTAGGACCTCCGATTAGGACCCAGGGCCGTCTTGCGGTGCGGGCGGCGAATTGATACGACACGCTCATGCTTTCGTCCGCGCCGTACCGCACCGCATCATCACCCTCCGCCGGCCGCCAACGCCGTCCGCGGTCCTGAAGGAGTCGGCGCGATGGGCGACGGGAACGGACGGTTTCGCAGCGGCATGGCACGCCTTGCCTATGGCAACCCGCTTTACGCCCTGATGCTGGGCGGCAAGGCACCGGGGGCGCTGGCGGTGATCCCGCCCGATCCCTGGCCGGGCGACGCCGACAACGGCAGCGCGATGCTCGCCGGGCAGATGCGCTTCGCCGGGCAGGCCATCGCCGTCGATCCCAACGGGGCGCCGCACTGGCGCCCGTCGCTCGCCACCCCCGGCTGGCTGCGCGCCGCCCATGGCTTCGAGTGGATGCGCGACCTGCGCGCGGTCGGCGGCGACATGGCGCGGCGGCGGGCGCGGGTGCTGGTGTGGTCGTGGCTCGACCAGAACAGCGGCTGGCACGCGCAGAGCTGGGCGCCCGACGTCCTGGGCGTCCGGCTGTCAAACTGGATCGGCCTGCATGACTTCTACTGCGCCTCGGCCGACGACGAGTTCCGCGCCCGGGTGTTCGAGAGCCTGGCCCGGCAACTGCGCCACCTGCTGCGCGTCCTGCCCGGAAAACTCGATGGCGAGCGGCTGATCGGCGCCATCAAGGGGCTGGTCTATGGCGGCTTCTGCCTGCCGGGCCACGAGAAGGCCGGGCGCGAGGCGCTGCGCCTGCTCGACCGCGAGCTGCCCCGCCAGATCCTGCCCGACGGCGGCCATGTCGAACGCAACCCGTCGATCCAGCTGCGGGTGCTGCGCGACCTGATCGACATGCGCGCCGTGCTGCGCGTCGCGCGGGAGGAGGTGCCGGAGTCGCTCCAGCACGCCATCGACCGCATGACGCCGGCGCTGCGCTTCTTCCGCCACGTCGACGGCGGGCTCGCCCTGTTCAACGGCGGGCGGGAGGAGGAGCCGGCGCTGATCGACACCGTGCTGGCCCAGGCCGACGCCCGCGGCCGGCCGCTGAAGAGCGCGCCGCACACCGGATTCGAACGGCTGATCGCCGGGCGCACGCTGGTGCTGCTCGACACCGGGGCGCCGCCGCCGCCGGGGCTGGACCGCACCGCCCACGCCGGCACCCTGTCGATGGAGGTGTCCGTCAACAAGGAGCGGCTGATCGTCAATTGCGGCAGCCACCCGTCCCAGCGCGGCCCGTGGCGCGCGGCGCTGGCCGGCACCGCCGCCCATTCCACCATGATTGTCGCTGACACCAACTCGTCGGAGGTGCTGGAGGCGGGCGGACTGGGCCGCCGGCCGACGCATGTCGGCTGCGAGCGGCAGGAATCCGACGGCGCCATGCTGGTGGTCGCCACCCACAACGGCTACAGCAAGGGCTTCGGCCTGCTGCACCGCCGCCGGGTCTATCTGGCCGACAACGGCGAGGACCTGCGCGGCGAGGACACGCTGGAACCGGTGATCGGCGCCAGCCCGCAGCCCCAGCCCTACGCCATCCGCTTCCACCTGCACCCGCAGGTCGAGGTGGTGCCGGTCCAGGGCAATGATCAGGTGCTGCTGCGGCTGCCCAGCGGCAACGCGTGGCGCATGCGGGTGACCGGCGCCCTGCTGGAGGTGGCGGAGAGCGTCTATCTCGGCAGCAGCTCCAACGGCGACGGCGAGCCGCGCCGCACCCGCCAGATCATGATGCAGGGGCAATGCGGCCCCGAGGGCATCACGGTGAAATGGGCCTTGCGCCGCGAACGCAAGGCGGCGTAAATCCCGCCCATCCGCGGTGGCCGGGCCCTTTCCCCTGGGAACGGGGTGTGGAAACACGGATGAACACGGGCTTTTCAGGCACGGACGACCACGGGACTCGTCTCGCCGTGCTTATCCATGACTGTCCGGGGCGATGTTGTCCGGGCGGGCGGGGATAAGCACGGTTGACCAGCATGCCCGTGGCCGTCCGTGCTTTTCCGCTTCCGTGCTTGTCCGGCGTTTTTCCCTGACCGCTTGCGGCCCCGACCATGCCAGCGATCAGGATGCCCCCATGAGCCCGCCCAAAGCCAACCACGCCCCCGCCCCCGACAAGGTCCGCATCACCCGCGCGCTGATTTCCGTGTCCGACAAGACCGGTCTGGTGGCGCTGGGCCAGACGCTGGCCGCCCGCGGCGTCGAGATCCTGTCGACCGGCGGCTCGGCCCAGCGTCTGGCCGAGGCCGGCGTGCCGGTCAAGGAGGTCTCCGACCACACCGGCTTCCCGGAGATCATGGACGGCCGCGTCAAGACGCTGCACCCGCGCGTCCATGGCGGCATCCTGGCCCGCCGCGACATCCACGCCGAGGCGATGGCCACCCACGACATCCCGCCGATCGACCTGGTGGTGGTGAACCTCTACCCGTTCGAGGCGACGGTGGCCGGCGGGGCGGCCTATGACGACTGCGTCGAGAACATCGACATCGGCGGGCCGGCGATGATCCGCGCCGCCGCCAAGAACCACGACTTCGTCGCCATCGTCACCGAGCCGTCCGACTACGAGGCGGTGATGGACGAGCTGGCGAGCAACGACGGCTGCGTCACGCTGGCGCTGCGCCGCAAGCTGGCGCAGCGCGCCTACGCCCGCACCGCCGCCTACGACGCCGCGATCTCCACCTGGCTGGCCGGCCAGTTGGGCGAGACCTTCCCGCCGCGCGTCACCGTGTCGGGCGCGCTGGCGCAGACCCTGCGCTATGGCGAGAACCCGCACCAGCAGGCCGCCTTCTACGTCACCGGCGAGAAGCGTCCGGGCGTGGCGACCGCCGTGCAGCTCCAGGGCAAGGAGCTGTCCTACAACAACCTGAACGACACCGACGCCGCCTTCGAGCTGGTCGCCGAGTTCGAGCAGCCGGCCGTCGCCATCATCAAGCACGCCAACCCCTGCGGCGTGGCGCAAGGGGCCAGCCTGCTGGAGGCCTACCGCTCGGCGCTGCTGTGCGATCCGGTCAGCGCCTTCGGCGGCATCATCGCCGTCAACCGCCGGCTGGACCCGGAGACGGCCGAGGAGATCTCCAAGCTGTTCGCCGAGGTGGTGATCGCGCCGGACGCCGACGACGCGGCCCGCGCGCTGCTGGCGACCAAGAAGAACCTGCGCGTCCTGCTGACCAAGGACGTGCCGAACCCGGCCGAGCCGGGCATGACGATGAAGCTGCTGTCCGGCGGCTTCCTGCTGCAGAACCGCGACAACGGCCGCATCAATCCGGCCGAGCTGAAGGTGGTGACCAAGCGCGCGCCGACCGAACAGGAACTGGCCGACCTGCTGTTCGCCTTCCGCGTCGCCAAGCATGTGAAGTCGAACGCCATCGTCTACGCCAAGAACGGCGCCACGGTGGGCGTCGGCGCCGGCCAGATGAGCCGCGTCGACTCGGCCCGCATCGCCGCGATCAAGTCGGCCGAGGCCGCCAAGGCCGCCGGTCTGGCCGAGCCGCTGACCAAGGGGTCGGTCGTCGCCTCCGACGCCTTCTTCCCCTTCGCCGACGGCCTGCTGGCGGCGGCGGAAGCCGGCGTCACCGCGGTGATCCAGCCCGGCGGCTCGATCCGCGACGCCGACGTCATCGCCGCCGCGGACGAGAAGGGTCTGGCGATGGTGCTGACCGGAATGCGGCACTTCCGGCACTGAGGTGATGGGGGGCGCTCGTGCGGTGCCCCCTCCCTAACCCTCCCCCGCTAACGCGGGAGAGGGAACTCCGCCGCCCTTTCCCAAAGCTCTTGCCCCCTCTCCCGCGCTAGCGGGGGAGGGATGGGGAGGGGGCAACCGACGCAGGAACGTCACGCCTCCGCCAGCAGGTCGTCGGAATCCTCGACCCGCTTCAGCATCGACTGGCGCAGCTTCAGCAGGGCGCGGTGTTCCAACTGGCGCACGCGTTCCTTGCTGACGCCCAGTTCGCGGCCGAGCTCCTCCAGCGTGGCGCCTTCCTCGCGCAGGCGGCGTTCGCGGATGATGGTGCGTTCGCGCGGGCTGAGTTCGCCCAACGCCTCCGCCAGCCATTGCGAGCGGGTGTTGGCGTCGCGCATGCCGATCACCACCTCCTCGGGCGAGGGGCGCTGGTCGGCCAGGAAATCCTGCCAGTCGTCGTCGGAGCCGTCGGCCACCGGCGTGTTCAGCGACTGGTCGGAGCCGGACATCCGCATCTCCATCGCCTCGACCTCGCCGACGTCGACCTGGAGTTCGCCGGCGATCCACTCGCGGCCTTCCTTGGTCAGCGGCGCGCCGCTGCCGTTCTGGGTGGCGCTGTCGATCTTGGCGCGCAGGCGGCGCAGGTTGAAGAACAGCGACTTCTGCGCGGCGGTGGTGCCGGTGCGCACGATCGACCAGTTGCGCAGGATGTAGTCCTGCATGGCCGAACGGATCCACCAGGCGGCGTAGGTGGAGAAGCGCACCTCGCGGGCCGGTTCGAAGCGGCTGGCCGCCTGCATCAGCCCGACATTGCCTTCCTGGACCAGATCGCCCATCGGCAGGCCGTAGTTGCGGAAACGCGAGGCGGTGGCCACGACGAGCCGGGTGTAGGCCCGGACCAGCTCGTGCAGGGCGCGCTCGTCGGCGCCCTCCCGCCATTTTCGGGCCAAATCGAATTCATGATCGCGCGACAGCAGCGGCTCGCGCATGGACGCCTTGATGAAGCTCAGATTCGCACGCTGAGTCTCCGGATCGTCGATGTATGCCATCCGTCCCTTCCTTCCCGTCTGGGCGGCACCGTGTTCCGTCGCATGTCCCAGTCCCTGGGGCCCGTCCTATGGGTCTTCGCCCAGTGGGGCTTCGCCGGTGTGCCGTCCACCCCCGATCGATGCCGACGGGATGACAACAAGCATCTGCGCGCCCTGTTGCGGAATCATACGCAAGTCTGAGGGCGTCGGATCACCGAGGGCGGACGAATTGTGCGAAACATCCGTTCCGCAGCCGGAATGACCCGCGGGGAAGGCGCGGGATCGACCTGGATCGGGGCGGTTCGGAACGGCGGTCGAGGTTAAGAATGGGTCAGACCTGGAAAAGATCCAGCATCTCGCCGAAAGAGTCGAAGCAGGCGCAGACGAGGTGCCCACCACGGCCGCAGCCGCCGTCCAGCGTCACCGTCACCGGTCCGACCGCCACGCCCTGGGCGACGCGGCCGGGATCGGACGGCGACCAGGCGGGATCATGGCCGCGCACCAGCCGGCGGAAGCCGCCATAGGGCTCCTCCAGGCGGGCGAAGGCGGTGGTGCCCCACCAGAAGGCGTCGCCCTGTTCGGTCAGCCTGCGGGTGGGATCGATGCCGGCGCTGACCAGCAGCAGGCTGCCGCCGCCCCGCGTCGAGGCGCCGGGGACGCCCGCTTCGTGGCTGCCGGTGTAGGCGGCGCGGCGCAGGGCGTTGAACAGCGCCTCGTGCCCCGGCCGGTTCGCCACCGCCTGCCGCAGCTCGCGCGTCCAGCGGCCCAGCATCACCGCCCCGCCGCGCGCCGCGGCCATGCCGATGTCGGCGACGCCGCCATAGGCGGCCAGCGTCGGGGCGACGCCCTGGCGCAGCATCCAGTCCAGCACGGTGCGCGGGTCGGGGGCGAAATGGAGCTGCAGCAGCTTTTGCCACATCTCCTCCTGCTGGCCGCGCAGGTAGACGATGTCGGAGGCCAGCATGCCCGGCATCGCCAGCAGGGCGATGCGGAAGGCGAGCAACCGGTCGATCGTCTCCACCACCCGCTCGCCGTGGCCGATCATGTTGCCGAGATAGACCAGCCGGTCGCCGGGGCGGAAACGCTGACCGACGGCGTCGTGGATGACGTCCAGCCGGTCGGGCTGGGCGTGGATCGCCCCGATCGCCCAGACGCGGCGCGGACGGCCCAGCGCGGCGAAGCGGCTGTCGCCACCGTCGGCGGTGGTCCCGGCGTGTTTCTGCGACGGATCAAGGTGCGGCGACAGGCCCAAACTCAACCCCCTTGCAAAACGGTCCGCGGATATCGGGTCAGTCTCCACCAGGATGGTGGCGGCCCGAAGGCGGCCCTAAGGAGGCCGGGAGTGTAGGCGTGTCGCGTCGCCGGAACAAAGGTGAAAAAACGATACGGGCGCGCGGCTTAGCGTAGCAGCCGCGCGCCCGTTCGAGTCCCGGACGTATCCCCCCGGATGGACCGGGGGTGGTGTTCAGGCGGCCCGGTCAGGCGGCCTTGGACAGCACCGACTCCAGACGCTCCGTCGCCTTGGTCTCGTCGATCTTCTCGACGGCGGCCAGTTCGCGGGCCAGACGCTCCAGGGCGGCCTGGTAGATCTGGCGCTCGCTGTAGGACTGGTCGGACTGGTCGGCGCCGCGGTACAGGTCGCGCACTACCTCGGCGATCGACACCGGGTCGCCGGAGTTGATCTTGGCCTCATACTCCTGGGCGCGGCGGCTCCACATCGTGCGGCGGACGCGCGAACGGCCCTGCAGAGTCTCCAGCGCGACCTTGATGCGGTCCTTGGACGACAGGCGGCGCAGGCCGGCGTTGCGGGCCTTGGTGACGGGAACCTTGAGCGTCATGCGCTCTTTTTCGAACGTGATCGCGTAGAGTTGAACCTCGAGTCCGGCGATGCTGTGGGTCTCGATCCCTTCGACCCGACCGACGCCATGAGCCGGATAAACGACGAAGTCACCGGCTTCGAAGTCAAGCTTGTTCGACATGTGGATTGGCTCTCACTTCTCGCGATCACGCCATTTTGCCGGCCCGGTGGAAGGGACGAGAAAAGACCCTCAGACGGTTATGGCGCCGTGGGGATGGGTTCCATCCACGACGATCACAACAATCACGAGTCCTTGAACGATGGGATCACCGGCAATGGCGCGAAGGCCGGCTCCGGGCACGCAGTATAGCGATGTTACGCCCGAGTTACAAAGGGAACGCGCATCGCGCCGGGCGGAATCTTCCGCCGCCCGGCGATGGCCGACCCGTCGATTTTGCATGGCAACATCGGCCGGCCCGGCAAAATTGGTTGGTCCAAACAATCGAAACGGTCCGGCCGCGCGGTCCCCGACAGGGGCGGGAACCGGTCGGACCGTGCCGGCTGGATCAGCCTTCGCCGCCCGGCTTGGGCGAGAAGAACTTCTCGAACTTGCCGTTCTGGCCCTTGAACGCGTCGGCGTCGGGCAGGGCGTCCTTCTTGCGGGTGATGTTCGGCCACTGGCCCGAATAGTCGCGGTTCAGCTCCAGCCACTTGGTGGCGCGGTCGTCGGTGTCGGGCACGATCGCTTCGGCCGGGCATTCCGGCTCGCACACGCCGCAGTCGATGCACTCGTCCGGGTGGATGACCAGCATGTTCTCACCCTCGTAGAAGCAATCCACGGGGCAGACTTCGACGCAGTCGGTGTACTTGCACTTGATGCAATCGTCGGTGACGACGTAGGGCATGATCCATTCTCCGCTGTTCCGGCTGGCGGCGACGTGCCGCGCGCCCCCGTTCGGCCCCTGTCCGGCATTGCCGATCGGAGCCGAATCCCCAACGGGCACGCGCGTCGCACCGGGCCGGATGGCCAACCGCGCCTGCACTAGCACGCCGCCGACAAGCCGTTCAACCCTGCGCGTGATGTGGGCGCCCCTGTCGCAGGGGCGTGTCGCAGCCGGAGCCCGCCGGGCCGCGTCGTCGCCTACGCCGCGACGTCCGCGTCGGCCGGAACCGCCGGTCCGTCCGAGACCGCCGCCAGGAAGGCGCGCAGGCTGGCCGTCTCGATGGCGTCGGCGCGGCGGACGAACTGGGTCGGCATGCGGCCCAGCGCCGCCGGCAGCGGGCGGGCCGCCAGCAGGTCGCGCCACGGCTCGCGCTCCACCACCGACCGCGGCATGACGGTGACGCCCATGCCGGCGCCGACGCAGCCCAGGATGGCGTCGAGCGCCCCGAACTCCATGATGCGGAAGGGCACGCGCCCGGCCTCGCGCATCGCCATCTCGGCCCGGCCGCGGTAGGCGCAGGCCCGGCCGAAGCCGATCAGGGTGTGGCGCGCGCCGGCGGTGGTCAGGCCGGCGCGCGGCTCGGCCAGCACCAGCTCCTCCTCGAAGACGCGCTGGGCGGTCAGGTCCGGGTGGGCCACCTCGCCGCCGACGAAGGCGCCGTCGAGCCGCCCGGCCAGCACCTCGGTCAGCAGCGTCTCGGTCGCGCCGGGGGTGATGGTCAGCTCGACGTCGGGATGGTCGCGGTGGAAGCGGGCGAGGATCGGCGGCAGCCGCACCGCCGCGGTCGATTCCATGCTGCCGACCGACAGCCGGCCGCCGCGCCCCGCCGCCTCCGCCACCGCGTCGCGGGCCTGGGCGACCAGCCGCAGCACCCGGTCGGCGTAGCCGGCCAGCACGCGGCCGGCCGGCGTCGGCTCCATCCCGCGGCTCAGCCGCAGGAACAGGTCGACGCCCAGATCCTCCTCCAGCCGCTTGATCCGCGCGGTGACGTTGGACTGGACGCAGTGCAGCGCGTCGGCCGCCCGGCTGACGCTGCCGGTGTCGGCCACCGCCTTGACCACCCGCAAACCGGCCAGATCCATCGCGTGTCCCTCTTTCCCTGACGCGCCACCACCGGCGCATGGCACCCATCACTCGCAGTGGAGCGTATCATCAGAACAATTCATTGGAAATGACGGCGGCGCCGCGGTCATGATGGCGGTCGATCAATCCGTCGGCCGAACCATTCCAACGAGCCGACAGCGAAGCGAGGGGAGCGGACGATGGTGCGGGTGCTGATCGGCGGCGTGATCGCGCTCGCCATCGCCATGGGGGTGGCGCGGTTCGCCTTCACCCCGATCCTGCCGGCGATGCAGGCGGCCACCGGGCTGAAGACCGATGGGGCGGGGCTGCTCGCCTCGCTGAACTATCTCGGCTATTTCGTCGGCGCGCTCGGCTCCGGGCTGGTGCCGCACGGGCGGGTCCGCACCCTGGTGTTCCGGCTGTCCCTGCTGCTCAGCGCCGGCACCACCGCGGCGATGGGGCTGGATTTCGGCGACGCCGGGCAGGCGATGGCGCCCTGGCTGGTCCTGCGCTTCGTCTCCGGCCTGTCGAGCGCCGGCATCTTCATCCTGGGCATCGCCATGGTGCTGGACACCCTGACGCGGCGCGGCGGGGAGCGCTTCGCCGGTTGGCTCTACACCGGCGTCGGCGCCGGCATCGCGGCGTCGGGGCTGTTCGTGGCGCTGGTCGGCGACCGGCTGAGCTGGGCCGGCGACTGGCTGGCGCTGGGGGCGATCTGCGCGGTGCTGGGCCTGCTGCCGGGGCTGTGGGTGACCGACCCGCCGCCGCGGCACCAGCCGGCCGCCGCCGCGGGCACCGGCACGGCGGCCCGGGCCGGCGGGCTGTCGGCGCCGCTGCTTTTGCTGACCATCGCCTATTTCCTGGAAGGCGGCGGCTACATCGTGTCGGCCACCTTCCTGGTGTCGATCCTGAAGACCAACCCCGGCACCGCCGCGGTGGGCGAGGCCGCCTGGATGGTGGCGGGACTGGGGGCGATCGGGGCCGGCGTGCTCTGGGCGGCGGTCGCCCGGCGGACCAACAGCTGGTGGGCGCTGATCCTGGCGCACTTGACCCAGGCCGCCGCCATCCTGCTGCCGATGACCGGCTCGCCGACGATCTCCGTCGTCTCGGCGTTGCTGTTCGGCGGCACCTTCGTCGGCATCGTCTCGCAGTCCTTCGCGCTGGGGCGGCAGCTGTCGGGCGGCGCCTCGGCCCGGGTGGTCGGCGCGCTGACCGCCGCCTATGGGCTGGGCCAGATCATCGGGCCGCTGCCCGCCGGGCTGGTGGTGGCGCGCACCGGCAGCTTCGATTCCGCCCTGCTCGGCGCGGCCGCCGCGGTGGTGCTGGCCGCGCTGCTGCTGGTCGCGGGAATGCTGATCGCCGGGCGGGCAGCAACGGGGCGGCCGGTCCTCGGCTCCCGCAACGCCCCGGGGAATGCTTCGTAAGTATTCGTATGAAACAGCGGTCGAAAGGGCTGGGCGGGGCCTGCGACAATCGGCGCCCCGGCCGGCGCAAGACTGCTGTTCTCCCTGATCGTTGGCATTGGTTACAGTCGCGCGACCAACAACCAATCGCCAACAGTCAATCGGGGCAATCATGAAACGCAAGCTGGTTCCGGACGTCGTCAAGTCGCAGGAACTGATCCTGGTGCCGGAGGACACCTCCGTCGCCACCGTGTCGAAGATGATGGCCGACAAGAACATCGGCGCCGTGCTGGTGGTGAGCCACGGCGCGCTGATCGGCATCGTCACCGAGCGCGACCTGAACAACAAGGTGCTGTCGAAGGATCTCGACCCGTCGTCGGTCGAAGTGGCGACGGTGATGACCCGCAACCCCGACAGCCTGCCGCCCGACGCCGACGCGGTCGACGCGCTGAAGCTGATGCACGACAAGCATTACCGCCACCTGCCGATCACCCAGGGCAACCGCGCGGTCGGCATCGTGTCGATCCGCGACCTGTTCAAGGTCGCCTACGAGCATCTGATGACCGAGCGCGCCGGGGCGTGAGCGTGTGGGGGAGGGGGCCGGCGACGGCCCCCAACCTGTCCCGTCAGTGCTTCGCCGCTGCCGCCGCCCTTTTCCGCCGGCCGGCGGCCATCAGGTTCAGCGCCTCGACCAGGGTGGAGAAGGCGATGGCGAAGTACAGGTAGCCCTTGGGGATGTGGAAGCCCAGGCCGTCGGCGATCAGCGCCACGCCGACCAGCAGCAGGAAGGACAGCGCCAGCATCTTCACCGTGACGTGACGGTTGACGAAGTCGCCGACCGGGCCGGAGGCGAACAGCATCACCGCCATGGCGATGACGACGGCGGCGATCATCACCGGCAGATGGTCGGACATGCCGACGGCGGTGATGACGCTGTCGAGCGAGAAGACGATGTCCAGGAACATGATCTGGATGACGATCGAGGTGAAGGTGGCGCGCTTCGGCGCCGACCCTTCCTCCTCGTGGCCCTCCACGGTGTGGTGGATCTCCAGCGTGCCCTTGGCCAGCAGGAACAGGCCGCCCAGGATCAGGATCAGGTCGCGCCCCGACACCGCCCAGCCCAGGACGGTGAACAGCGGCTGGGTCAGCTGCGCCACCCAGGCGATGGAGGCCAGCAGCGCCAGCCGGGTCAACAGCGCCAGCGCCAGGCCGACGCGGCGGGCGTTGTGCTGCTGCTCGACCGGCAGCTTCGACGCCATGATCGAAATGAAGATGATGTTGTCGATGCCCAGCACGATTTCCAACGCGGTCAACGTCAGAAGGCTGGCCCAGGCATTCGGGTCGGCAAGCAGGTCGAGCATGAAGGGGCGAGGCTCCGGCAGTCACAGGTCCGCCCGCCGGGGCGCGGGGAGCGTCCAGCGTGACCGCGACCACATGATGCCGGTGCCGCCGCGCTGCAAGAGGGTTAGGAGCACCTTCCTGTGGGCAAGCGTCGGACCCGGCCGCGCCTAAGCTCGCTGCCCCAGCGCCCGCCGCCCGCCGGCCGCCCGCGACCAGTGGATGACGGTGGGCTCCGCCGGTGGTTCGGCATGCCGCGCCGACGCGTTCTCGAGCGCCGTCCAGGCGCGGCGGCGCACCGCGATCTGCAACCGGCAATCGCGTGAGCAGTAGAGCGGTGCCGGCCCGCGTGACGAGGCGCGCAGGAACGGGCGCCCGCAGCAGGCGCAATACAGGGTGTCCATGGGCGTTTCCTCCGGAAAAGGCGGCCGTTTGGTCCGGCCTTGCCTCCAAGCCGCCGGGATGGAACCGGCCCGCGGCTTTGTTGGTGTGGAGCCATTGTGACCAGTGGTTGCCCGGCTCGCCACCCGTCAAAAGACATAAGAACCGGACCGGGGTAAGGGATCCGGCAGTCTCGGCCGGAAAAACCGTTGCAACGGCAACCATTTAACCTGGGAACCGCGTCAATTCGCCGCCCCATGGTGGGCTGATGTCTTTGAACGGAAGCGTAACGGCCCTATCTGTCCCGCTTAGCCCTTTGCCCGATCCACCACGCTGAAAGACGAGACGCGATGAAACTGACACGCCTCGCCACCTTCCTGAAAACCGAAAGCGCCAGCGGCGTCGTCCTGATGGTCGCGGCGGTGCTCGCCCTGCTGTGGGCGAACTCGCCGGCGGCCCCGCTCTACGACACGATCCTGGCGATGAAGGTCGCGGTGACGGCGGGCGGCGTCGGTTTGGACAAGCCGCTGATCCTGTGGATCAACGACGGGCTGATGGCGATCTTCTTCCTGCTGGTCGGGCTGGAGATCAAGCGCGAGGTGCTGGAGGGCGAATTGTCCAGCCCGGCCAAGGCGATGCTGCCGGGCATCGCGGCGCTGGGCGGCATGGCGGCCCCGGCCCTGGTCTATTGCCTGTTCGCCCAGGCGGAGCCCGGCGCGCTGCAGGGCTGGGCGATCCCGGCGGCGACCGACATCGCCTTCGCGCTCGGCGTGCTGGCGCTGCTGGGCGACCGGGTGCCCAGCAGCCTGCGGGTCTTCCTGCTGGCGCTCGCCATCATGGACGACCTCGGCGCCATCGTGATCATCGCCATCTTCTACAGCCACGGCATGGTGCCGATGGCGCTGGGGCTGGCGGCGGCAGCGGCGGTCGGGCTCTGGCTGATGAACCGGGCGGGGGTGCGGTCGCTGACGCCCTATCTGCTGCTGGGGCTGGTGCTGTGGGTGTGCGTGCTGAAGTCGGGCATCCACGCGACGCTGGCCGGCGTCGTGCTGGCCTTCGCCATTCCGCTGCGCGTCACCGACGCCGACGGCACACCGTCGGAGGACGCGCCGCTCCATTGCCTGGAGCACGCGCTGCACCCCTGGGTCGCCTTCCTGATCATGCCGGTCTTCGCGCTGGCCAACGCCGGCGTGCCGCTGGCCGGTCTGACGCCGGCCAGCCTGCTGGAGCCGGTGCCGCTGGGCATCGCGCTGGGCCTGTTCGTCGGCAAGCAGGCCGGGGTGTTCCTGGCGGTCTGGATCGCCGTGCACATCGGCGTGGTCGAACGGCCGGCCCGCGCCGGCTGGGGCCAGATCTACGGCGTCGCCGTGCTGACCGGCATCGGCTTCACCATGAGCCTGTTCATCGGGACGCTGGCCTTCGCCGACCCGGGCCACGCGGTGGCGGTGCGGCTGGGCGTGCTGAGCGGGTCGCTGGCCTCGGCGCTGGTGGGCTACGCGCTGCTGTACGCGGCCGGCGCGCGGCGGACCCGGGCGGCGGTGGCGGCGCGCTAGCGGTTGCGGCAACGCGCCCGGTTCGGAAGGCCGGTGCGGAATGGTTGAGGGGACGAACTTTGCCGGTGGGGTGGCGGAACCCGGGGGTGCGGTGACGGGTTCATACCATGCGGGGTTCCACGCGTCCGGCGCGTGGCCGCCTATGGGGGGAAATGCGATGATCGACGCCATCCGCACACGCCAGCGCACCGTTTCGACCGAACCCCAGCCGGGCGGCGGCGGCGGATCGGTCCCCATCGATTTCCGCCGGCTGGAGCGGCTGCGCCGGCTGGCCCGCCTGATGGACACCCGCTGGCGCATCCCCGGCACCCGCATCCCGGTCGGGCTGGACGGCATCGCCAGCCTGGTGCCGGTGGCCGGCGACACGCTGACCGCGGTGGTGTCCGCCTGGATCATCATGGAGGCCGCCCGTTTCGACCTGCCCAAGACGCTGCTGGCCCGCATGGCGTTCAACGTCGCGCTGGACTGGGCGGTCGGGTCGGTGCCGGTCGTCGGCACGGTGTTCGACATCGCCTTCAAGGCCAACCGGATGAACCTGGACCTGCTGCACGAGCATCTGGAACAGCGTCTGGCCGCCGCGGCGGCGACGCGTCCGCGCCGCTGACGGCGCTCCGGACGGCGGGTTTCCGGGGGCGGGTCTCAAAGCTTGACGTACATCAAGGCACGGGGCGGCCCGGCTGCGGCACTCTGTCGCTCATGAACGCCATCACCGCCCTGGCCGGTCGCCCGGCCCCCGTCAAGTCCCCGTCCCACGGTGTCGACGCCGCGCTGCTCGCCAAGTATGACGGGCTGCGGGTGCCGCGCTACACCAGCTACCCGACCGCGCCGCACTTCACGCCGGACGTGAACGGCGACGTGTATGGCGGCTGGCTGGCGGCGATCGAGCCGTCGCGGTCGGGATCGCTCTACCTCCACATCCCCTTCTGCCAGAAGATGTGCTGGTACTGCGGCTGCCACACCAAGATCGTCGCCCGCTACGAGCCGATCGCCGAGTATCTCGGCCATCTGCGGCGCGAGGTCGGCATGGTCGCCGACCGCATTCCCGGCCGGCTGGCGGTGCGCCACATCCATTTCGGCGGCGGCACCCCGACGATGATGGCGCCCGCCGATTTCGAATCGCTGATCGGCCTGCTGCGCGAGCGTTTCGACATCGCCGCCAACGCCGAGCTGGCGGTGGAGATCGACCCGCGCACCCTGACGGCGGAGATGGCGGCGGCGCTGGGCCGCGCCGGGGTCAACCGCGCCTCGCTGGGCGTGCAGGACTTCGACGCCGTGGTGCAGGAGGCGATCAACCGCGTCCAGCCGCGTGCCGTCACCGAACAGGCGCTGGAATGGCTGCACGGCGCCGGCATCGACAGCATCAACCTCGACCTGATGTACGGCCTGCCGCACCAGTCGGTGGAGAGCGTCACCCGCTCCGCCGAGATCGCGCTGGAGATGGCGCCCGACCGCCTGTCGGTCTTCGGCTACGCCCATGTGCCGTGGATGAAGACCCACCAGAAGAAGATCGACGAGTCGGTGCTGGCCGACTCGCTCGGCCGCTGGGAGCAGTTCGCCGCCATCGCCGACACGCTGGCCGCCGCCGGCTACAGCGCCATCGGGCTGGACCATTTCGCCCGCCCCGGCGACGAGCTGGCGGTGCAGCAGGAGGAAGGGCGGCTCGGCCGCAACTTCCAGGGCTACACCACCGACGACGCCGAGGTGCTGCTGGGCTTCGGCTCCTCCTCCATCGGCGCGCTGCCGCAGGGCTATGTGCAGAACGCCGTGCCGTTCGACCATTACGCCGCGGCGATCGAGGAAGGCCGCCTGCCCACCGCCAAGGGCATCGCCCTGACCGAGGACGACAAGGTGCGGCGCGACCTGATCATGCGGCTGATGTGCGACCTGTCGGTCGACACCGCCGCGATCGCCCGCGCCCATGGCCTGGACGAGGGCGCCTTCGACCCGGAACTGGCCGGCATGGCCGATCTGGTCGCCGACGGCGTGGCGGTGGTGGAGGGGCGGCGTGTCCATGTCCCGGAAGCCGCCCGCCCGCTGATGCGCATCGTCGCCGCCCGCTTCGACACCCACCTGTCCAAGGGGGCCGGCCGCCACAGCCGCGCGGTCTGAGCCGGCGCTCGCCCAAAAGAAAAGGCGGGCAAAAGAAAAGGCGGGCAAAAGAAAAGGCGGGCAAAAGAAAAGGCGGCCGGCGCCACCCGCCGACCGCCTTCCCCCGTGCCGCGCAGCCGAACCCACAAGGCTACGCGGCAACCTCGTTGATGCCCTGCATCAGCGTGCGGAGCATGTCGCCGCTCAGGCGGTTCGACGTCACGCCGTTTGTCTGCTGCGTGCCGACGCCGAGGCCGGCCATTCGCTCCTCCTCCGACACATAGCCGTCCTTGTTGGTGTCCAGCGGGTCGTAGCTGGTCGAGCTGCCGGCCGACGCGCTGCTCGCCGAGGTGGACGACGAACTGGCCGAGGACGAGGACGAAGAGGTCGAGGACGTGGCGGAGGTGCTGTCCGAATCGCTGCTCGCCGAGCCGCTGTCGTTGGCCGGCGGCGGGGGCGGCGGCGGACGGTTGGCCTCGGCCTGCTTCAGCGCGCTGGTCAGCTCGTCCTGCGAGACGGTGCCGTCCTCGTCGCTGTCCAGGCTCTTGAACAGGTCCGCCGCCATGCTGCTGCTGTCGCTGGTCGACTGGCCGGTCGCCGACAGGGCGGAGGACAGGGCCGACCCCAGCTCGTCCGCGCTGATGCCGCCGCTGCTGTCGCTGTCGATGCTGGAATAGAGGTTCTGGGCGAACTGTTGCTGCAGGCTGCTCGCCTGTTCCTGCGCCGCCAGCAGGGTGCTGCCGCTGCTGTAGTCGAACTGGCTGCCGAAGGAGCTGAACTCGGTCGCGTTGAGCGAGCCGTCGCTGTCGCTGTCCAGGCTGCTGACCAGACCGTCGACCGCCTTGGAGAGCTTGGAGCTGTCCGAACTGGCGGACGTGCCGCCGAGCGCGCTCAGCAGCTCGTCCTTGGACAGGGACGAATCGCTGTTGGCGTCCGCCTTGGAGAAGAATTTCTGAAGCGTCGCCGCGGTGCTGGTGCTGCCGTAGCTGCTGAGGGACGAAATCATGGCCGGATGCCCCCGTTTGATGGACTGCCGTCGGGTCGTGGACGCTCGGTGGGTTGGGCCGTTGGATTGGGCCGGTGGGCTCGGCTCGGGCGTCTCGATGGACAAGATACGCGGGGGTGGCGGAGACTCCTGCGCGGGGAACGGCAAAATATTCGGCATTTTAGAGAAATTGTTCCGGCCGGGCGGCGACCTGAAATCCGGCGACCCAAAAAGCGCATAGCGAATCTGGTTGCGCTGCGGTGGCGAAGGACGCCCCGCCTCCTGTATGGTCGCGTCGACGGTCGTCCAACCTCTGCGAACCCCCCGCGAAGCACCGGCCCATAAGGTGAGTGATGATTCGGCGTGCGCGTACCTTGCCCCGTTTGACTGGCCCCAAGTTTCTTGCGCCCGTGATGCTGGCCCTGACCACGCTGATGGTCCCCGGCTGCATGCCGCGCGAGCGCATTCCCAACGCCCCGACGGTGCGCACCGCGCCCGAAACCGGGGCCGGGCTGGAGCCGGTCTATGGCGAGTGGGAGGTCGACAAGGCGACGCCGCTCTACGCCCAGCCGACCACCGGGTCGGGCGTCGTCGCCACGCTGGGCGCCGGGCAGGCGGTGACCGCCGTGGGCAAGGTGCGCAACAGCGACTGGATCGCGGTGAAGACCGGCGGCTCCACCGCCTATGTCCGGCTGCACCTGCTGCGGCTGAAGGGCAACACGCCGCGCGGCACCCGCGGTACCAGCACGACGCTGGCCAAGCCGGTCGACAACGCCGGGCCGAGCATCAAGGCCGCGCCACGCCACAAGATCGGCGCCAGCCCAATCGCGAACTGATCCCGATCGCGAACTGATCCCGATCGCGAAGTGATCCGGTCCGACTGAACAGGGGACGGGAGTCTCAGACTCCCCCTCGACACGGCTCCATGATAGAACATATCAGGAACATATGCCTGTCGAGCGGAGTCTGGTCATGCCCACCCTGCCGTCCTCAACCCTGGCGGCGCCCATCCTGCCGGCGCCCATCCTGTCGGCAGACGATCCGTCGCGCGACCATGCCGGCCGGCTGGCCGAGCTGCGCGCACGCATCCGGCGGATCGAGGGCGCCGGCGGGGAAGGGGGGCGGACGCTGCCCTTCGGAGTGGAGGCGGTCGATGGCCATCTGCCGGACGGCGGGCTGCCGCTGGGCTGCCTGCACGCGGTGACGGCGGAGGATGCCGGGGCCGGCACCGCCTTCGCCGCGGCGCTGCTGGCGCGGCTGGCGACGCCGCGGGCGCCGGTGCTGTGGATCCTGCGCGGGCGCGACCTGCACGCCCCCGGGCTGGCCGCCTATGGGCTGACGCCCGACCGGCTGGTCGCGGTGCGGGCGGTGCGGGCGGTCGACGCGCTGTGGGCGATGGAGGAAGCGTTGCGCTGCTCCGCCCTGTCGGCGGTGCTGGGCGAACTGGGGGCGGTGGACCTGACCGCCAGCCGGCGGCTGCAACTCGCCGCCGAGTCGTCGGGGGTCACCGGCCTGCTGCTCGACCTCGGCCCGGCCCGTCGCCAGGGGGGTGCCAAACCAGAGACGATCAGCGCCGCGGTGACCCGTTGGCGGCTGGAGGCGGCGCCCAGCCGGGACGACGCGGAGGATGCGGCATGGCGCCCGGCGGAAGGGCTGCCGGAGCGGCTGGGGCCGGGTCTTGGAACGCCGCGCTGGCGTGTCGCGCTGGAGCGCTGCCGGGCCGGCCGGCCGGGACACTGGGTCCTTGGCTGGGAGCGGGGCGTCTGGCGGGAGATGGGGGACGACGCCGTCACCGGGAGGCGTCCCGACGGCGGTCATCCTGACCGATGGGCGGCATCATGGCCGCCGCAATGGGGGGCGCAACGGACGGCGCTGCCGGATTCCCGGCATCACCGTCTGTCGGGGGCCGGTCAGTAGTTGCTGGTCCAGTCGGGGTCGCGGCGGATGTGCTGCTCCGACAGGTCGGGATCGGTCATCCAGCGGGGATCCTCGGCGTGCAACGGCAGTTGGCGGGCGAAGTCCGCGGCGTCCGTTTCGCGGCGCTGCTTCAGCAGGCGGTCGGCGAGATGGGCGGGCAGCATGGCAGGTCTCCTTCTGAGCGTCGGATGAACCGTGGATCAGCCCTGTGGCCGTCCTTGGCCCAACCGTCCTGTTTGCCTGGATCCTATTACGCAAGTTCCAGGCCAGCTGTGAGTCGCGTCACACGAGTCCAATGACACACGACGAACTCTCTACAAACGGTTTATACGAACCAACACCAACCGCGGATCTGTCGTACATGCCGGGACGGCGGCGCCGGTCTTTTCCACCTTTGTCCCCGTCCGTGGTGAGATGTGGTTCCCTTCGGCGCCGTTCCAACCCATATTCCCGCCGAATATCGGTGAATCCCGTTCAAGGAATGCGTACCTCCCATGCACAGCGACACCGCACCCGACTCTTGCCCCACCTGCCTGAAACCTAATCACCTGTGCATTTGCGAGGCAGTGCAGCCGATCGACAACGGCGTCTTTCTGCTCATCCTGCAGCACCCGCAGGAAAAGCGGGAGAATTTGGGCACCGCCCAGATCGCCCACCTGCAATTCGCCAACTCGATGGTGAAGGTCGGTCTCAGCTGGCCCAGCCTGCGGCGCATCCTGGGGCGCGAGGTCGATCACAAGCGCTGGGGCGTGCTCTATCTCGGCCCGGTGAAGCCCGGCGACGCCGGCAGCCGGCCCGAAGTGGGGGTGGTCGACCGGAACGGCGAGCCGTTGCGCGACAGCGCCGCAATCCTGGACGGGCTGGAGGGCGTCATCGTGCTGGACGGCACCTGGAGCCAGGCCAAGACGCTGTGGTGGCGCAACGCGTGGCTGCTGAAATGCCGCCGCATCGTGCTGCACCCGCGCTTCCGCTCGCTCTATGGCCAGGCCCGCAAGGAGCCGCGGCGCGAGAGCGTCTCCACCCTGGAAGCCGGGGCCTTCCTGCTGTCGCGGCTGGAAAGCGATCCGACGGTGTTCGACACCGCGCTGAAGCCCTTCTCGCTGCTGCTGAAGAAGCTCCGCACCCCGCGCCCCCGCCGCGACGCGGATACGTCCGCGCCGGACGGCATGGCGGATGGCGACATGGCGGATGGCGGGGACGGGGAGGGCTGACGCGCCGGCCGCAGCGGCCACGCCGCTGCCGGGAGGCGGTGTCGGTGGTGTTCGTGCACGAATGGCTGCCCGCGAAAGTCCGCCGGTTGACGGCGGAGCGGAGCGGGGTGCCAAATGCCGCCCCCTCCGGTCCCCTCCCTGCCTTCCCCCTCCCTGCTTTCCAGCGAGAGAATCATGGCCAACGATTTCGTCCCCTTCGGCCTGACCGTCTGCGGTCTGAGCGAGCTTTGCGACTTCGGCGGCGGCAAGGTCAGCCATGTGCTGTCGATCCTCGACCCCGAGATGACGGAGCCCAGCGCCTTCGGCGACTATGGCGAGCATGAGCGGCTGGAGCTGCGCTTCCACGACATCATCGAGCCGACCCGCGGCCAGATCGCGCCGGAGCGCGCCGACGTCGAACGCATCCTGGCCTTCGGCCGCGACCTGCTGGCCGACCCGGTGGACTGCCGCCACCTGCTGGTCCATTGCCACGCCGGCGTGTCGCGCTCCACCGCCGCGCTGACGATGATCCTGGCCCAGGCCTGCCCGGACCGCCCGGCCGCCGACGCGGTGGCCGCCGTGGTCGCCATCCGCGCCCAGACCTGGCCCAACCTGCGCATGATCGAGTTCGCCGATAACATCCTCGGCCGCAACGGCGACCTGATCGCCGCCGTGCGCCAGCGTCATTTCACCCTGGGCAAGCAACGCCCCGAACTGGTCCAGTTCATGATCGACAACGGCCGCGTCCGCGAGGTCGAGGATCTGATCGACTGAGGACGCGGAAAACGGTCGCTGGGCCTCTCAGCGGATCGGTGCGGTGACCACGTCGACCGAGGTGCTGGCGACGGTGCCGACGACGTCCACCGCGGTGCCGGCGAGGCTGGCGGCGCCGCTCGCCACGCCGGTAACGGCGCCGCAGCCGCCCAGCAGCAGCAGGGCGGCGAGGGGGAGAAGGCGGCGGATCGGGCGCTTGGGCGTCGGGCGGCGGGACATGAAGCGTCCTCCTGAAACGAGTTCGGTGGGGATTGCAGCACGCAATCCCCACCGATTCGTTAATTCCGGCTTTTAGCGCAAAGGCCCGATCGGCGCCGCCCGATCAGAACTCCTTCCAATCGTCGTCGTCGCTGACGCTGTGCTTCAGCACGGCGACCGGGGCGCCGCCGCGGGCCGGGGCGTCGGGGCGGGGCGCCGGACGGGTGGTGGAGGCCGTGGCGCCGTTGCGGGCGGCGGGCTTGGCCGCCGGCTTGGCGGCGGTGCGGACCGGGGCGTGGGCGGCATGGGTGGCGGCGGGAGCGGCGCGGCGGGCCATCGGCGCGATGGGGGCGGCGGCGCGCGGTGCGGCGGCGCCATAGCCGGCCCCGGCCGCCTGCTCGAACTTGAAGAAGCCGACCAGCGCCTTGAGGTCGCCGGCCTGACCGCTCATCGCGTGGGCGGCGGCGGTGGTTTCCTCGACCAGCGCGGCGTTCTTCTGGGTCATCTCGTCCATGTTGGCGACGGTGGAATTGATCTCGTCCAGCGCCGTCGCCTGCTCGGTCGAGGCCGAGGCCATCTCGGCGATCAGCGTCGCCACCTGCTGCACCCCCGACACGATGCCGTCGAGCGCCTGACCGGCCTTGCGCACCAGATCGACGCCGTCCTTGACCTGGGCATCGCTGTCCAGGATCAGGCCCTTGATCTCCTTCGACGCCTGGGCGGAGCGCTGGGCGAGCTGCCGCACCTCCTGCGCCACCACGGCGAAGCCGCGCCCGGCGTCGCCGGCCCGCGCCGCCTCGACCGCCGCGTTCAGCGCCAGCAGGTTGGTCTGGAAGGCGATCTCGTCGATCACCCCGATGATGTCGGAGATCTTCTGCGACGACTGCTCGATCCGGCGCATCGCCTCCACGGCGTTGGTCGCCACGCTGCCGCCGCGCGACGCCGCGCTGCGGGCCTCCGTCGCGTAGCCGTTGACCTTCTGGGCGTTGTCGGCGTTGGACCGCACGGTGGCGGAGAGCTGTTCCATGCTGGCCGCGGTCTCCTCCAGGGAGGAGGCCTGCTGCTCGGTCCGCTCCGACAGGTCCATGCTGCCTTCGGCGACCTCGCGGCTGGCGACGGCGATGGAGGCGGCGGCCTGGTCGATGCGCTGCACGATGCCGGACAACTGCTCCACCGTGCCGTTGAAGTCCTCCTTCAGCCGCTGGAACACGCCTTCGTACTGCTTGTCGATCCGGCGGGTCAGGTCGCCGCGCGACAGCGCCTCCAGCATCGTCGCCAGCTCTTCGGTGACGCCGGCGACGTTCTCGGCCAGCCGGTTGATGCGTTCGCTGACCAGACGGAAGAAGCCGCTCTTGCCGTCCAGCCCGATGCGGTGGCTGAAGTCGCCGCGCACCGCGCTGTCGACCATGTCGCCGATCTCGGCCTCGATCGCCAGCTCCTCGGTCAGGTCGCGCCATTCGACGACGGTGCCGAGCTTCTCGCCCTGGCGGCTGACCACCGGATTGGCGACGATCTGGAAGGTGCGGCCGCCGGTCTTGGCGATGCCGCGGTGGGTCTGGGTCAGGTCGGCGAGCAGGTGGCGCTGGTGGCCCGGTTCACGGTGGAAGGCGTCGAAGTTCCGGCCGACCAGCGTCCGGCAGTCGAAGCCGGGCAGCGAGGCCTTCAGGTCGGCTTCCGCGTGGCGGAACATCGCCATGATCGAGTCGTTGGCGTACAGGATGCGGCCGTCGGTGTCCGCCATCATGATGTTGGCCGACACCCGCTCCAGCGCGATGCGCGAGCGCAGGGCCTCCACCGCCTCGTCCTTGAAGGCGGCGACGGCGCGGGCCATGTCGCCCAGCTCGTCCCGCTGGCCGGTGTGCGGCACGGTGACCGCCAGCTTGCCGTCGGTCAGGTCGGCCATCACCCGGCGGATGCCGGTGACCGGGCCGATGATCGAGGCGGCGAGGCGGTTGGCGGCGACGACGCCGATCACCAGCGACAGCAGCCCCAGGACCAGGGTCAGCCGGATGGTGAAGGCGGCCTCCCGCCCGGCCTCGTCCTCGACGGCGGCGGACCCCTTGGCGATGGCGGCGACGATGCCGTCGATGGCGGTGTTGATCGCGGCGGCGGCGGCGGCGAGGTCGTCGGCCAGCCGCTTCGCCTCGTCGTTCGCCGCCATCGCGTCGCGGAAGGCGGCGCGGTAATCGGCGGCGCGGGCGTCGATCTCGCGCAGCGCCGGTCCGATCGTCGCGGCCAGCGCGGTGTTGCCGCGGGTGCCGGCCAGCAGCCGGGCGAGGCTGTCGCCCATCGCCTTGCCCTCGCCCTCGACCTGGGCGGCGGCGGCGGCGTCCCGCAGGCCGAGCGCGCGGTTGGCGACGAAGCGGGTCATGATCCAGTGCTTTTCCGCCTCCTGCACGTCGAAGGCGGCGGCCTTTTCCCCGGCCCCTTTTTCCCCGGCCGCGGCGATCACCTGTTCCAGCAGCGTGGTCACGCGGGCGCCGACCGGGTCCATCCGGTCGTGCAGGGTGCGGTCGGCGCGCTCGCGTACGGCGCGCACGGCGTCGAACCGGGCGTGGTAGGCGGCGTGCAGCGTGTTCAGCTCGGCGAAGGCGGCGGCCTGCGGCGAGGCCTTCAGCCGGGCCTGCCGTTCGGCCATCGCCGCGTCGAAGGCGCCGCGCAGGACGCGCAGCCGCTCCAGCGCTTCGGGCGTGCCGAGGTTGATGTACTCGCGCGTCTGCAGGCGCTCGGCGGCCAGCTTGATTTCCAGATCCTTGGCGAAGACGGCGAGGTCGCCCGCGGCGATGACGCCGTCGATGCGGCGGTTCATGCCGTCGAGGCCGAAGACGCCGACGCCGGACTGGGCGGCGATCAGCACCAGCAGCAGGCCGAAGACCAGCCAAAGGCGCTTGGCGATCCGCATGTTGCTGAGGATGGATCCGGATTTGGCGGTCGTGCTGTCGCTGGCCATCGCTGGGTCTTCCCTTCGTGCTTCTTGTTCGTCGGCCTTGCGCGGTGCCCTGGGTCGGCGCGTCAGGTCTGTTCGGGCAGCGCGGCGCGCGGCGTGGCCTCGTGGTCGACATGCTCGCCGGCGAACAGCTTGTCGACGTTCAGCAGGGTCACCATCCGGTCGTCGGCGGTGTAGAGGCCGCTGAGGTATTCGGCGTCGATCAGGCCGCTGTCGACGTCGGGCGGCGGCTTGATCGCGTCGGGGCCGATGGCCAGGATGTCGGAGATGGCGTCGACCAGGATGCCGCGGGTGCGCTCGCCCACCTGCATCACCACGACGACGTGGCGCTTCGTCACCTGGGTCATGCCGCCGCCGAAACGGGCGCGCAGGTCGAAGATCGGGATGATGATGCCGCGCAGGTTGATCACGCCGCGGACATAGTCGGGCAGGTTGGGAAGCCGGCTTTCCGGTGTCCAGCCGCGGATTTCCCGCACGGCCAGGATGTTGACCCCGTATTCCTCGGCGCCGACGGTGAAGGTGACGTACTGCTCCTCCGTCCCGTTGCCGGCGTTGTTGAGCGCCTGCAGGTCGGTGCGGCCGTCGCCGGAGCTTGCGCTGCGGCTGCCGCCGACGGGGGCGATTGCGGTGGAACTGCTCATCGCTTGGGCCTCAAACCGGTTGGCGTTGACGCTGGTCGGCCTGATCCTGCAGGGCGGGCAGGGCCGATGTGGTGGTGGGCGCGGTGGTGGTGGTGCCGGAATGCCGGCTCATCTCGCGCAGGCCGGCGACGTCGAGGATCAGCGCGACCCGCCCGTCGCCCAGGATGGTCGCGGCGGCGACCCCGTCCAGGCGGCGGAAATTGGCCTCCAGGCTCTTGATGACGACCTGCTGCTGGCCCAGCACCTCGTCGACGACGAGGCCGAGGCGCGAGCCGTCCTCCGTCTCCACCAGCACGACCAGCCCGCGGGTGGCGTCGTCGATGGCCCGGGGGATGCCGAACAGCCGGTGCAGGTGGACCAGCCGGACATACTCGCCGCGCGCCATCATGACGTCGCACTTGTTGACCAGCCCGTGCAGGTCGGCCGGCTTGGGCCGCAGGCTCTCGACGATGTTGGTCAGCGGCAGGACGAAGCGCTCCTCGCCGACCGAGATCACCATGCCGTCGAGCACCGCGAGCGTCAGCGGCAGCGACAGCACGAAGCGCGACCCTTCGCCCGGCGCCGAATAGACGCCGATGCGGCCGCCCAGGCTGGAGATGTTCCGCCGCACCACGTCCATGCCGACGCCGCGGCCGGACAGGTTCGACACCTGGTCGGCGGTGGAGAAGCCGGGCAGGAAGATCAGGTGGTCGATCTCCTCGTCGGACAGGCTGGCGCCCGGCTGGACCAGTCCCTTTTCGATCGCCTTCGACAGCACCTTGGCGCGGTTGATGCCGCGGCCGTCGTCGGTCACCTCGATCACGATGCGGCCCGACCGGTGGGCGGCCGACAGGTGCACGGTGCCGGCGCGCGGCTTGCCGATCCGCTCGCGCTCGTCCGGGCCCTCCAGCCCGTGGTCGATCGAGTTGCGGATCATGTGGGTCAGCGGATCGACGAGGTTCTCCACCACCGTCTTGTCCACCTCCGTCGTCTCGCCCGAGGTGACCAGCATCACCTCCTTGCCGGTGGCGGCGGCGCATTCGCGCACCAGCCTCGGCATGCGCGAGAAGACGCTGGAGACCGGCTGGGCCCGGATCGACATCACGCTCTCGCGCAGCTCGCGGGTGTGCTGGGCCAGCCCCTCCAGCCCTTCCCGCAGCTCCTGGAACTGGCCGGGCGGCAGGTCGCGCAGATGCTCGGCGATCATCGCCTGGGTGATCACCATCTCGCCGACCATGTTGACCAGCCGGTCGATCTTGTCGAGATCGACCCGGATGGTGTGGGTGGTCGGCCCGGCATGGTCGCCGCCGTTGCCGTTGGCCTTGGGCTTGGCGCCGCCGGGCGGCGGGCCGGACGGGCTGGAGGTCGTCGCCGCCGGCGGGGCAGCCGGGGCGGCGGTGGGCGCGGCCGGTTCGGGCAGGTTCGCCGGAGCGGCGTTCGCGGAAACGGCCTCCGCCGGAGGGATGACGGCGGGCGGCGGCGCCTCGGCGCTGATGCGGATGTCGCAGTCGTCGGCGACGAATTCGAAGACGTCGTCGATCCGGGCGCGGTCGACGCCGGCGTCGGCCAGCAGGGTGACCGTCCAGGACAGGTGCAGCAGCTCGGCGTCGAGGTCGCGCAGGGACGGCAGCCGGTCCAGGTGGCAGACGATCTCCGCCTCGCCCAGCCGGCGCAGGGCGCGCAGCATGTAGGTCGGCTCGTTGCCGGACAGCAGCAGCTCGGCCTTGGGGCGGAAGACGATGGTCCAGCGGACCTTGCCGTCCGGGATGGCGCCGGGGAGGGCCGCCGCCGGGCGGTCGTCGCGGGCGGCCTGGATGGCGGCCAGCGCGTCGCCGAAGATGCCGGCCTCGTCGTCCTCGTCGTCGGGGAGGAGGGCGGCGGGCTCCGGCGGCGGGGCGGCGGCTCCGGGTGCCGGGTCGGCCTTGCCCAGGAAACGGCGCAGCGCCGCGACGGTGTCGTCGGTGGTGCCGGCCGGGGCCTCGGTGCCGTCGGCGGCGTAGGACAGCATCTGCGCCAGCACGTCGTTGGCGCGGATCAGCGTGTCGACCAGCCCGGTGGTGACGGGGATGTCGGCGTTGCGCACGCCGTCCATCACCGTTTCAAACTCGTGGGCGAAGGCGACCAGCTCGCCGAAGCCGAAGGCGCCGCCGCCGCCCTTGATCGAATGGACGGCGCGGAAGATCGCGTTGACCTCGTCCATGTCGACCCCGCCGGGCGCGAGGCGCAACAGCCCGGCCTCGGCGACGGCCAGCAGTTCGGCGCTTTCGTCGAAGTAGGTCTGTTTGAAGCGGCTGAGATCGTCCACGGGCATTCCCCTTTGCCGGCGCCTTCGCCGGCCCTTTTCGTGCTGGCCCTTCTCGTGCTGGCCGACCGGGTCAGCCGCACACCTTCTGCACCACCGACACCAGCTTGTCGGGGTTGAAGGGCTTCACGATCCAGCCGGTGGCGCCGGCGGCCCGGCCCTCGGCCTTCTTGCTGTCGTCCGCTTCGGTGGTCAGCATCAGGATCGGCAGGGTGCGGTGCGCCGGGATCGCCCGCAGCTTGCGGATCAGGCTCAGCCCGTCCATCACCGGCATGTTCAGGTCGGTGATGACCAGATCGACCTTGCGGGTGGCGATGGCGCTCATCGCCTGCTGCCCGTCGGCGGCCTCGACCACGTCATAGCCGGCGCCGCGCAGGGTGAAGGACACCATGTCGCGCATCGTGCGGGAGTCATCCACCGTCATCACTGTCTTCTTCACGCTCGGCTCTCCCCGCTCCATTCCTTCAACCAAGCGGCGAGGCCCAGGTCCTCGCACGCTTCGGACAGCACCTCAGACGGAGCGGCGACGGTGAAGGCGGCGCCGCGCTCCGCGGCGTCGCGCGCGGCGACGACCAGCGCCTGGACGCAGGCGGCGCTGATGCGCTCGACCTGATCGGCCTGCACGGTCACGTCGGCGGAGGCCGCCAGTCCGGCCCGCAGGCTGTCGAGCAGTGGTTGCGCCATCGGCAGGTCGAGGTCGCTTGGCAGGCCCAGGCGCACACGCCCGTCCTCCTCGGTCCATTTGATCAGCGACATGCCACCCCTCCGCCCATCCCGTGCCGCCTCTTGCGCACTGCGGTTGCAGCAGCGACGTTGCCAGAGCCGTCTCAAGGATTCGTTAAGCTGGGGATCTCTGACACAGGGGTGGAGGGCTTCACACCTAGGGCAAACCGCGATCAAAGATGGGACATCGGCCCCTCAGCCCAAAGTCTTCAGGGCGGCGATCCGCGGGCGGAACTCGGCCAGCACCGCTTCGTAGACCGGCCGCTTGAAGGCGACGATCAGGCCGGGCAGCGCCTCCGCATCGATCCATTTCCAGGCGTCGAACTCCGGATGCGCGGTGTCGAGCCGGATGTCGGCGTCGGTCCCGGTGAAGCGGGCGAGCATCCACATCTGCTCCTGCCCGCGCCAGCGGCCCTTCCACACCCGGCCCAGCAGCTCGTCGGGCAGGTCGTAGCGGTGGGGGGCGGCGGTCATCGCGATGAACTCCGCCTTCGCCGTGCCGATCTCCTCCTCCAGCTCGCGGAAGGCGGCGCTGCGGGCGTCCTCCCCCTCGTCGATGCCGCCCTGGGGCATCTGCCAGTCGGCCTCCGACCCGCAGCGCCTGGCGACGAACACCGCGCCGCGGTCGTTCAGCAGCATGATGCCGACGCAGGGGCGGTAGGGCAGAGTGTCGCGGGCGACGATTTTGGTCATGGCGGCGGGGTCCGTCCGGTTCAGAGCTTGGTCACGAAGAAATAGACCGTCATCGCGGCACCGACCAGGATGACGAACCGGCGCAGGTGCGGCGGCGGGATGCGGCGGGCGACCGCGGCCCCGGCATAGCCGCCGGCCATCGCCGCGACCAGCATGATCAGCGCCTCGTTCCAGTAGACGGCGCCGCCGGCGACGAAGGCGACCACCGCGACCGCGTTCAGGCAGCCCGACACCAGCGTCTTCAGCCCGTTCATCGCGTGCAGGTCGGTCAGGCCGAAGACGCCGAGCGTCGCCAGGATCAGGATGCCGATGCCGCCGCCGAAATAGCCGCCGTAGATGGCGATCAGGAACTGGCTGGCCAGCACCGCCCCGTGCCCGACCGTGCAGTTCTGGCGAATCCAGGTCGACGCCTTGGGGCCGAAGGCGAACAGCACCGTGGCGAACAGCAGCAGCCAGGGCACGATCGCCTCGAAGGTGCGCTGCGGCGTCCACAGCAGCAGCAGGGCGCCCAGCAGCCCGCCGACCAGGCTGACCCCGAGGAAGGAGGGCAGGTGGATCTCGCGGATCTTCCCCAGCTCCCGCCGGTAGCCGTAGGCGCTGGCCAGCGCGCCGGGCGACACCGCGACGGTGCTGGTGGCGTTGGCGTTCAGTGGCGGCACCCCGGCCAGGATCAGCGCCGGAAAGGTCAGGAAGCTGCCGCCCCCGGCCACGGCGTTCAGGACGCCGGCGAAAAACGCGGAGACAATCAGCAGAAGCGTCAGCATCGAAACCTTCTCAACTCCGGCGGGCTTTTCCTGGCTGGGCATCCGGCCGGCGCGACTATGCCCTGGGCGCGGCCGGCGCGCCCTTTGCGTTTTCGTCACGCCCGCCTCCCACCGGACGCCGGAGTCCCACAGCCGCGCGTCTTTCGCAACCCGAAACAATTCGTTAAGGTCACTCTCCCGTCACGAACGCGTGTTCCCGGAGACACCGATGTCCGCCCTGCTCGACACCACCGATGCCCTGCACGACCAGATGCTGTCCCTCGGCCGCGCCGCCCGCGCCGCCGCGGTCACGCTGGCGACCGTGCCAGGGCCGGACAAGGATCGGGCCCTGCGGGCGGCGGCGGCGGCCATCCGCGCCCGTGCGGCCGAGATCAAGGCCGCCAACGCCGAGGACATGGCGAACGCCCGCGACCTGTCCGGCCCGATGCGCGAACGGCTGATGCTGGACGACACGCGCATCGAGGCGATGGCCAAGGGTCTGGAGGACATCGCCGACTTCCCCGATCCCATCGGCGGCGTGCTGGCCGACTGGACGCGGCCCAACGGCCTGCGCATCCAGCGCGTCCGCGTGCCGCTGGGGGTGATCGGCATCATCTATGAAAGCCGGCCCAACGTGACCGCCGACGCCGGCGGCCTGTGCCTGAAGTCGGGCAACGCCGCCATCCTGCGCGGCGGGTCGGAGAGCATCCGCTCGTCCCGCGCCATCGCCGACTGCCTGGCCCAGGGCCTGCGCGAGGCCGGCCTGCCGGAAACCGCGATCCAGCTGGTGCCGACCACCGACCGCGCCGCCGTCGGCCACATGCTGACGATGCGGGAGTTCATCGACGTCATCATCCCGCGCGGCGGCAAGTCGCTGATCCAGCGCATCGCCGACGAGAGCCGCGTCCCGGTGATCAAGCATCTGGACGGCAACTGCCACGTCTATGTCGACGCCGCCGCCGACCTGGAGAAGGCGCGCAAGGTGGTGCTGAACGCCAAGATGCGCCGCACCTCGATCTGCGGCGCCGCCGAGACGCTGCTGGTCGACCGCGCCATCGCCGGCACCGCCCTGCCGCTGCTGGTCAAGGACCTGCTCGACGCCGGCTGCGCCGTGCGCGGCGACGCGGCGGCGCAGGCCGTTGATGCGCGGGTGACGCCGGTGGCGCCGGAGGACTGGGACACCGAGTATCTCGACGCCATCATCGCCTGCGGCGTGGTCGACGGGGTGGACGGCGCCATCGACCACATCAACCAGCACAGCTCGCACCACACCGAATCGATCCTGACCGAGGATCCGGCGGTGGCGGAGCGGTTCCTCGGCCGGATCGACAGCGGCATCGTGCTGTGGAACGCCTCCACCCAGTTCGCCGACGGCGGCGAGTTCGGCATGGGCGCCGAGATCGGCATCTCGACCGACAAGTTCCACGCCCGCGGCCCGGTGGGTGCCGAACAGCTGACCAGCTACAAGTACGTCGTGCGTGGCGATGGCCAGACGCGACCGTAAGGGTGAGGGAGCCCGTGCCCCCCACCTCTATTCCGGCCCGCTCTACGCCGGGCTGACCGTCGGCATCCTCGGCGGGTCGTTCAACCCGGCCCATGACGGGCACCGGCACATCAGCCTGTTCGCGCTGAAGGCGCTCGGGCTCGATCGTGTCTGGTGGATGGTCAGCCCGCAGAATCCGCTGAAGTCGGCGGCCGGCATGGCGGGGCTGGACGCGCGGCTGGCGGAGGCGCGGGCGGTCGCCGCCCACCCGCGGATCGAGGTCACCGCGATCGAAACCGCGCTCGGCACCCGCTACACCGCCGACACTTTGGCGAATCTGCAGCGGCGATTCCCCAAAACACGCTTTGTTTGGTTGATGGGAGCGGACAATCTGCGGCAAATTCCGCGCTGGAAGCACTGGACACGAATCTTCGAGTCGGTGGCCGTTGCGGTTTTCGCCCGTCCGACCTATTCTTTAAGTGCGCTGAGCGGCAAGGCCGCCCGGCGTTACATCCGTCGGCGGGTGTCGGTGTCTGGGGTCAAAGGGCTGGCGCGCCATCGGCGGCCGGCCTGGGCGTTCTTACGCAACCCTCTGCATCCGGCCTCGGCGACGGCGATCCGGCAGGCGCGGGCCTCCGGGTTGTGACACCGTTGCAAGAGGTTGGAGCCATCACCACGCACACCGAAACGGCCGCGACCGCTCCGCGGCCAGCCCCCGTTCCCCAGATCCTGGAACCGCAGGAGCTGAAGGCGCTCATCGAGGCGTCGCTTGACGCCGACCAGGCGGATGATGTCACCGTCATCGACCTCGCCGGGAAAACCACCTTCGCCGATTACATGATCGTGGCGTCGGGCCGCAACACGCGGCACATCGGCGCCATGGCCATCAAGCTGGCCGAAAAGCTGAAGCAGGCCGGTGTCCGCGGCGTCGAGATGGAAGGTCTGGCGCAGGCCGACTGGGTCCTGGTCGATGCCGGCGACGTCATCGTCCACCTGTTCAAGCCGGAGGTCCGGACCTTCTACAACATCGAAAAGATGTGGGGTCTGGATCTGCCGAAGCCGTCCGACGCGGCCCGGCTGAGCGCCTGACGGGCCGGAGGCGGAGGGCCGCATCATGCGTCTGTGGCTCGCCGCCGTCGGGCGGTCGCGGGGTGGACCAACGCGTGACCTGTTCGACGAGTATGTCGGACGGTTGAGCTGGCCCTTCACCCTGAAGGAGGTCGAGGTGAAGAAGCGCCTCTCCTCCGACGAATTGAAGCGGCAGGAGGCCGAGCTGCTGCTGGCCGCGATCCCCGCCGGCGCCATCGTCGTGGCGCTGGACGAGCGCGGCAAGGCCCTGCCCAGTGAAAGTTTCGCCGCCAAGGTCGGCGAGTGGCGCGACCGCGGCGCCGGCGATCTCGCCTTCCTGATCGGCGGTGCCGACGGCCATGGCGACGCGGTGCGCGCGCGGGCCGATTTCCTGATGGCCTTCGGGCCGATGACCTGGCCACACATGCTGGTGCGCGGGATGCTTGCGGAGCAACTCTATCGCGCCCAACAAATCCTGGCCGGCCACCCCTATCACAGAGCCTGAGCGTCGAAGCCGGCGCCGCAACGACGCGCCGGAGCCGAAAACCAATCCCTCCGAGACCACGAACCTTTCGAGAAAGGTACAGCGCGATGACCGAGACCAACCGACCCCGCCCTGTCGTTCTTTGCATCCTGGACGGCTGGGGCTACCGCGAGGAACGGTCCGACAACGCCATCGCACTGGGCCAGACCCCCAACTGGGACCGCCTGTGGGCCAACGAGCCGACCGCCTTCCTCGACGCCAGCGAGGAGGAGGTCGGGCTGCCCAAGGGGCAGATGGGCAACTCCGAGGTCGGGCACATGAATCTCGGCGCGGGCCGGGTCGTCATGCAGGACCTCGTCATGATCGACCACGCCATCGTCGAGGGCGAGCTGGAGCGCAACCCGGCGCTGAACGACCTCGCCAAAAAGATGCGCGAGACGGGCGGCCGCGTCCACCTGATGGGGCTGCTGTCGCCGGGCGGCGTCCATTCGCACCAGGACCACATCGCGGCGCTGGCCGGCGTGCTGTCGCGCGAGGGTATTCCGGTCGCCGTCCACGCCTTCACCGACGGCCGCGACGTGCCGCCGCAGAGCGCCAAGGACCAGGTCGCCGAGTTCATGGCCGACGTCCACGAGATGCCGGGCGTCGAGGTGGCGACCGTCGTCGGCCGCTACTACGCGATGGACCGCGACAAGCGCTGGGACCGCGTTGCCAAGGCCTACGCCGCCATGACCAAGGGGGAGGGCGAGCGCGCCGCCGACCCGATCCAGGCGATCGAGCAGAGCTACGCCGCCGGCAAGCATGACGAATTCATCCTGCCGACGGTGATCGGCGACTTCGCCGGCATGAAGGACGGCGACGCCATCCTGATGGCGAATTACCGCGCCGACCGCGCCCGCGAGATCCTGGCCGCCTATGTCGAACCGACCTTCGACGGCTTCCCGGTCGATGGCGCCCCCAAGCTGGCGGCGGTGGTCGGCATGGTCGAGTACTCCTCGGCGCTGGCCAAGCTGATGACGACCATCTTTCCGCCGAAATCCCTGACCAAGGTGCTGGGCGAAGTGGTCAGCGAGGCCGGGATGAAGCAGCTGCGCATCGCCGAGACGGAGAAGTACCCGCACGTCACCTTCTTCTTCAACGGCGGCGAGGAGCGCGTGTACGAGGGCGAGGACCGCATCCTGGTGCCGTCGCCCAAGGTCGCGACCTACGACCTGCAGCCGGAGATGTCGGCGGCCGAGGTGACCGACAAGCTGGTCGGCGCCATCGATTCGGGCACCTATGACCTGATCGTCGTCAATTTCGCCAACCCGGACATGGTCGGGCACAGCGGCATGCTGGACGCCGCGATCAAGGCGGTGGAGGCGGTCGACACCAGCGTCGGCCGGGTGGAGGCCGCGGTGCGCCGCGCCGGCGGCACCATGCTGGTCACCGCCGACCATGGCAACTGCGAGCTGATGAAGGACCCGGACAACGGCGGCCCGCACACCGCCCACACGCTGGACAAGGTGCCGCTGGTCCTGGTCAACGGCCCGGCCGGCGCCCGCATCGCCAGTGGCCGTCTGGCCGACATCGCCCCGACGCTGCTCGACCTGCTGGGCCTGCCGAAGCCGGCCGAGATGACCGGCCGCAACCTGCTGACCCGCACCGCCGCCCGCGCGGCGGCGGAGTAAGGGATGGCGCGTGTCTCCCTGACGGCTGACTCCCCTCCCAGGGGAGAGGGGGACGCGCTCCGCGTCCATAACCCTCTCCCCCCCGGGGAGAGGGTGGCCCGCAGGGCCGGTGAGGGGGACGCGCGGCGTGGGTTTGCGAGGGGATTGCGGCTCTGCCCTTTGTCCCCAGTGAAGCTTCGCCACGAATCCCCCTCACCCAGCCCTCTCCCCGGGGGGGAGAGGGTTGCTGGGGCGGGAGAGGGGTTTCTAGCCGGGGTCATCGTCGCCACCCTGCTTCTCGCCCAGCCAGCGAACGCGGCGCAGCCGGAAGCGCCCAAGGACACGCTGAAGCGGGTGGAGCAGCAGCTCCAGACCGGCAAGCAGCGCCAGCAGCAGCTCGAACGCCAGTCGCAGGCGTTGCAGACCGAACTGGACGACCTGCGCGGCCAGTTGATTGCCCTGGCCGATCAGGCGCGCAGCCAGGAAGAGGCGCTCGCCCGGCTGGAGGAGACCCTCACCGCGCTGGAGGCGGAGGAGCGCGAGCGATCGAGCACGCTCGACGCCGAACGGCAGCAGATCGCCACCCTGCTCGGCGCCTTGCAGCGGCTGGCGCGCATCCCGCCGGAGGCGGCGCTCGCCCGGCCCGACAGCCCGGTGGACACGCTGCGCTCCGCCCTGCTGCTGCGCGACGCGGTGCCGGCGTTGCGCGCCCGCGCCGACGCGCTGGCCCAGGCGCTGACCGGGTTGGCCGACACCCGCGGCAAGCTGGTCGACCAGCGGGCCAAGGCGCTGGCCGCCCGCGTGGCGCTGGCCGCGAAGCAGGGCGAGATGAACCGCCTGATCGCCCGGCGCGAGGAGCTGTCGCGCCAGACCGAGGAGGAGCGGCTCCAGGTCTCCCAGCGCATGGGCGAGCTGTCGGGGCAGGCCACCGACCTGCGCCAGTTGATGGAGCGGGTCGAGGCCGAGCGCCGCGCCGCCGCCGAGGCCGCCGCCAAGCGCGAAGCGGAACGGCGCGAGGCGGAGCGCAAGGAGGCCGAACGCCGGCTGGCCGAACAGCGCGAGGCCGAACGCCGCCTCGCCGCCCGCAAGGAGGCGGAGCGCAAGGAGGCCGAGCGCAAGCTGGCAGAGCTGCGCGCCGCCGAACAGAAGGCGGCGGAACAGAAGGCCGCCGAGGAAAAACGCGCCCGCGACGAGGCGGCGAAGGAGGCGGCGCGGGAACAGGCGCTGGCCAGCCGCGCCGCGCCTGCCGGCCGTGATGCCGATGGGCGGTCGACGGCCGGCGGGATGACCCTGCCGGTCGGCGGCAAGCTGACGACCCGCTTCGGCGAGACCGACCGTTTCGGCGTCACCAGCCGCGGCGTGACGGTGCAGGCCCGCGCCGGGGCGGCCGTGGTGGCGCCGCGCGGCGGCACGATCGTGTTCGCCGGTCCGTTCAAAGGCTATGGCCTTATCTTGATCGTTGAACACGGCAACGGATATCATAGTTTGATTGCGGGGTTGGGCCGGATCGACACGGCCGTCGGGCGTAAGGTGGTCGGCGGGGAACCGCTGGCCGTCATGCCGGCCGACGGCGATCCGGATCTCTATTTCGAGCTGCGACGAAACGGTCAGCCGATCAACCCGCAGCGCGGGTTCGGCGCCCCGGAGGGGAAAGGACAAGGGTAGATGAGGATGATCAAGCGCGCCGCCACGGCGGCTGCACTGGTGTTTCTGGGAGCCGGCGTCGCGACCGTCACCGCGCAGTCCAGCAATTCGTCGGACACCTACCGGCAACTGAACCTGTTCGGCGATGTGTTCGAGCGGGTCCGCGCCGAATATGTCGAGCCGGTGACCGACGAGCAACTGATCGAATCGGCGATCAACGGGATGCTGACCTCGCTCGACCCGCATTCCAGCTATCTGAACAAGAAAAGCTTCCAGGACATGCAGGTGCAGACCCGCGGCGAGTTCGGCGGGCTGGGCATCGAGGTGACGATGGAGAACGGCCTGGTCAAGGTCGTCTCGCCGATCGACGACACCCCGGCCTTCCGCGCCGGCCTGCAGCCCGGTGACCTGATCGTCCAGTTGAACGGCGATCCGGTGATGGGCCTCAGCCTGAACGAGGCGGTGGAGAAGATGCGCGGGCCGATCGGCAGCGAGCTGAAGGTCACCGTCCGCCGAGGCGAAGCCGGCGAGCCCTTCACCGTGTCGCTGACCCGCGCGGTCATCAAGGTGCAGTCGGTCCGCTTCCGCACCGAGGGTGACATCGGCTACGTCCGCATCACCAGCTTCAACGAGCAGACCCAGAGCGGGCTGGAAAAGGCCATCGCCTCGATCCAGCAGCAGTTGGGCGACAAGCTGAAGGGCTATGTGCTGGATCTGCGCAACAACCCCGGCGGCCTGCTCGACCAGGCGGTGTCGGTGTCCGACACCTTCCTCGACAAGGGCGAGATCGTGTCGACCCGCGGCCGCAAGGCGGAGGAGGGCACCCGCTTCAACGCCAAGCCGGGCGATCTGATCAAGGGCCTGCCGCTGGTCGTGCTGATCAACGGCGGTTCGGCCTCGGCGTCGGAGATCGTCGCCGGCGCGCTGCAGGACCACAAGCGCGCCATCGTCATGGGCACCCAGAGCTTCGGCAAGGGATCGGTGCAGACCATCATCCCGCTGCCCGGCCACGGCGCCATGCGGCTGACCACGGCGCGCTACTACACGCCGTCGGGCCGCTCGATCCAGCAGTTGGGCATCACCCCGGACATCGAGGTGCACGTCGCCAAGGTCGAGGATCTCGACAAGAACGTCGTCCGCCGCCGCGAGGCCGATCTGAAGGGGGCGCTGGTCAACCCCGACGCCGCCAACCAGAACAAGCCGCGCCCGGCGGCTCCGGCTCCGGCCACCACCAACCCGGCCGCGCCCGGCACGCCGGCCGCGCCGAACCCCGGTGCGGTTCCGGGGGCGACCAACAGCGCGCCCGGCGCAACGCCGGGGGCCGCTCCCGCCGCTCCGGGGGCCGCGCCGACCGATGGTGCGGCGGCTGAGGGTGATGCACCGCCGTTCGACTTCCAGCTCGCCCGCGCGCTGGATCTGCTGCGTGGCGTCGCCCTGTTCCAGCAGCGCTCCGCGGCGCGCTGACGGGACCGGAGACCACCACGGTGAAGGCACCCGCCCTGCTCGGTCGTCTGCGGTTCGATGTCCGGGGCCTGCGCCCCGGCTTCGGCTGGCTGCGCCGCTTCCGACGCGACAAGACCGGGGCCGGGGATGGGAGCTGGCGTGCACCGCGCAAGCCGCTGTCGCGGGCCTTGCTGGGCGCCGTCGCCCTGGTGGCGGTCGCCGGCGCCGGTCTGGCCGGCTGGCTGGCGCTGAACGCGGCGGAGACGACCGAGGCGTGGCGGGCCGCCATTCCGGCACTGACGGTGGCGGTCGCCCCGCTGCCGCCACCGCCGCCTCCCGCGCCCAAACTGCAGCAGCCGGCGGCGCCGGTGCCGACCGACGCGGCGCCGCTGCCGCTGCCCGGCGCACCGACGGCGGCGGTGACGCTGACGCCCGCCCCGGTGCCGGGGCTGGTGGAGGACAGCCGCAACGGGCCGCTGCCGCGCATCGCCCAGGACGGGCGCAAGCCCTGGCAGGTCTACGCCCGCCCGTTCCCGGCCACCGACAAGCGGCCGCGCATCGCCATCGTCATGAGCGACCTCGGCATCAGCGGCGTCACCACCGGCAACGCGCTGGCGAAGCTGCCGCCCGGCGTGACGCTGGCCTTCGTTCCCTATGCCGAGCGGCTGGACGACTGGATCGAGCGTGCCCGCACCAAGGGGCACGAGGTGATGCTGTCGGTGCCGATGGAGCCGCTGAACTACCCGCGCGACGACCCCGGCCCCAACGCGCTGCTGACCATGCTCGGCCCCGACCGCAACATCGAGCGGCTGGAATGGTCGCTGGGCAAGGCGGTCGGCTATGTCGGCATCACCAGCACCACCGGCAGCAAGTTCACCGCCAATCCGGCGGCGGTGCAGCCGATGGTCGACGCGCTGAAGGCGCGCGGCCTGCTGTTCGTCGACGCCCGCGCCAACCCCAAGAGCGTCGCCGGGCCGCTCGCCACGTTGGCCGGCGTGCCGCGGGCGCAGGCCGACCGCACCATCGACCGCGACCTGTCGCGCGGCGCCATCGACGACCAGTTGCGCGAGCTGGAGGAACTGGCCAAGACCAACGGCGCCGCCGTCGGCTTCGCCTCGCCCTATCCGACGACGATCGAGCGGATCAATCTGTGGATGACCGCGCTGGCTGACCGCGGCATCGCGTTGGCCCCGGTGTCGGCGGTGGTGAACATCCAGAAATAGCGTGGGTACCGGACAGGGGGCTGCGGCAACGAAGACTGCACGCGCCCTGCGGTATCTGTTGCCTGTCCGCCCGCATTGCGCGAATATCCCCGCCGGATTCCAAACTGGCGGAGAGGCGGATGTATCACCCGGAAGCGCTGGAGCCCATCGTCACCTTCCTGCGTGGCCTCGGCCTGGGCGTCGAGTATGGCGAGGGCGCGCGCGACGGCTTCCTGCCCGGCGTCAACATCCACGCCGGGGCGATCCATGTCGATCCCGACGCCCTGCTGGGGCCGGGCGACCTGCTGCACGAGGCCGGTCACATCATCGTCCTGCCGCGGCGCTTCTGGCCGCTGGTGGGCAAGGACCTGCAGGCCGACATCGACGGTCTGCTGGCGGAGCAGACGGCGCGGGACGGGGTTGCCGACCCGGTGCTGACCATGGCGGCCCGCCAGGGCGAGTTCATGTCGCAAGCTTGGTCCTACGCGGTCGTCCGGCATCTCGGCCTGCCGATGGGCTGCCTGTTCTTCCCCGGCTCCTACCGGTACGACAGCTATGAGGGGGCGCACCCGATGCTGGCGTGGCTGGAACAGGGAACCCACATGGGCCCCAACGCGCTGGCCGACGCTGGCATGACCGGCTTTTCCGGCATGTTCGCGTTCCTGGGCGACAACGGCCTGCCGCCCTTCCCCCATATGACCCGCTGGACGCTGGACTGACGCTTCGCCCGCGCGCTCAGCCGCAGAGGGCGTCCCAGTCCAGCGCGCCAGGATCCTCGACCAGATGGTCGACGGTGTCGAACACCACGGCGGGGTGCTGCGGCCAGGCAATGGTCAGCATGCCGGCGGCCTTGGCGCTGCGGGCGCCGGTCGGGCTGTCCTCGATCACCGCGCAGGCTTCCGGCGGCAATCCCATCATCGAGGCGGCCAGCAGGTAGGGCTCCGGGTGGGGCTTGCCGTTGGCGACGTCCTCGCGGGCGATGCTGAAGCGGAAATGCGGCATCGCCATCGCCTTCAGGTTGGCGTCGACGATCATCCGGCCGCTGTTCGACACGCAGGCCTGCTGAAGGCCGCGCGCCGCGAAGGCTTCGACCAGGGCGAAGGCGCCGTCGCGCGGCTGCACCTGATGGACGCGGGCGACGTAGAGCGTGTTGATCTCGTCGGCCCAGCGGTCCATCGCGATCGGGAAGGGGCGGCGGGCGTGCAGCGTGGCGTACAGCTCGCGGAAGGCGACGCCGCGCATCGCCTCGCAATCCTCGTCGCTCAGCTCATGGCCGTAGCCGCGGCAGACCTCGACGGTGATGCGCTGGTGCCAGGGCTCGCTGTCCATCAGCGTGCCGTCGATGTCCCACAGGATGGCGCGGATCGGCGAACGGCTTGCGGTGTTCCCGGTCACCGCACCACCAGATCGTCGCGGTGGATGATCTCGTCGCGGCCACGGTAGCCCAGGACCTCTTCGATCTCGGTGCTCTTGTGGCGCAGGATGCGGCGGGCGTCGTCGGCGCTGTAGGCGGCCAGGCCGCGCGCCACCTCGCGCCCGTCCTCGGCGCGCACGATCACCACGTCGCCGCGGTCGAAATCGCCCTGCACGGCGGTGACGCCGGCCGGCAGCAGGCTGGCGCCGTGGGCCAGCGCCCGCAGCGCGCCGTCGTCCACCGTCAGCACGCCGGCGGCGTTCACATGGCCGGCGATCCAGGCCTTGCGGGCGCTGCTCGGCTCCGCCGAGGGCATGAACCAGGTGCAGAGCGCGCCGCCATCCTCCGGCCGTTTCTCCAGCGCCGCCAACGGGTTCATCCGCTTGCCCTTGGCGATCACCATGCGGCAGCCGGCCGACAGCGCGACTCGCGCCGCGGCGATCTTGGTCACCATGCCGCCGCTGCTGTAGCCGGGGGGCGGCTCGCCGGCCATGCCCTCGATCTCCGGCGTCAGCTCGCGCACGGTGGGGATGTGGCGGGCGTTCGGGTCCTTGCGCGGGTCGGCGGTGTAGAGGCCGTCGATGTCCGACAGCAGCACCAGCGTGTCGGCGCTGACCATCTGCGCCACGCGGGCCGCCAGCCGGTCGTTGTCGCCGAAGCGGATTTCGGCGGTGGCGACGGTGTCGTTCTCGTTGATGACCGGGACGGCGCCCAGCTTCAGCAAGGTGACGATGGTGTTGCGGGCGTTCAGGTGGCGCCGCCGCTCCTCGGTGTCCTCCAGCGTCACCAGCACCTGGGCGACGGTGACGTCGTGGCGGGCCAGCGTCTCCTGGTAGGCGTGGGCCAAACGGATCTGGCCGGTCGCCGCCGCCGCCTGCTTCTCCTCCAGCTTCAGCGTCCGGCCGACGAGGCCGAGATGCTCGCGCCCGCAGGCCACCGCACCGGAGGTGACGATCACCACCTCCTGGCCGCGCTTGCGGCAGGCGGCGACGTCATCGGCCAGCGCGTCGAGCCAGTCGCGGCGGATTTGCCGGGTTTCCCCGTCCACCAGAAGGGCCGAGCCGATCTTCACGACCAGCCGGCGGGACTCGAGAAGGGTGGGGGCGTCAAGCGCCATGGCGGGGGGTTCCGTCCGTGTCGTCTTCGGAACCGTCGTCTTCGCCCTCCGGCTCGTCGCCGTCAAGCGCGTCGTCCGAGTCGCCGTCCGCCAGTTCCTCGCCGTCCAACTCCTCGTCGAGTTCCTCCTCCTCGCCGCCGACCCATTCGCCGATCTCGTCGTCCCAGCGCATCTCGCCGTCGTCGGGCAGCTTCTGGCCGACCGGCGGGCGCGGAAGCGAGCGGGTGGCGGGGGCGTGGATGACCTCGGGCTCTTCCGCCTTCGATTCCTTGATGACGGTCAGCAGCCGGTACAGCACCTTCTGCACGCCCTGGCCGGTGGCGCCGGACAGCACCATGACCTCGGCGCCCGACGCCTTTTCCAGCGCCGCCTTCTTCTCCTCGATCTCCTCGTCGAGCAGGGCGTCGGCCTTGTTCAGCCCGATCACCTCCAGCTTGTCGGCGAGGTTGCCGCCATAGGCTTCCAGCTCGTTGCGGATCGTCCGGTAGGAGGCGACCACGTCGTCCTCCGTGCCGTCGATCAGATGCAGCAGGATGCGCGAGCGCTCGACATGGCCGAGGAAACGGTCGCCCAGCCCATGCCCCTCGTGCGCGCCCTCGATCAGGCCGGGGATGTCGGCGATGACGAATTCCTCGTCGCCGGCGCGGACGACGCCCAGGTTGGGCGCCAGCGTGGTGAAGGGGTAGTCGGCGATCTTCGGCTTGGCCGCGGTGGTCGCTGCCAGGAAGGTCGACTTGCCGGCGTTGGGCAGTCCCAGCAGGCCGGCGTCGGCGATCAGCTTCAGCCGCAGCCACACCCACTGCTCCTGCCCCGGCCAGCCGGGGTGGAACTTGCGGGGGGCGCGGTTGGTCGGCGTCTTGAAATGGGCGTTGCCGTGCCCGCCGTCGCCGCCGCGCAGGAAAACGCGGCGCTGCCCGGCCTCGGTCAGGTCGCACAGCACGGTCTCCTGGTCCTCGTCGAGGATCTGGGTCCCGACCGGCACGCGCAGGACGACATCCTCGCCGCGCGCACCGTTGCGGTTGCTGCCCATGCCGTGATGGCCGCGCTGCGCCTTGAAATGCTGCTTGTAGCGGTAGTCGATCAGCGTGTTCAGGCCGTCCGCCGCCTCGATCACCACGTCGCCGCCCCGGCCGCCGTCGCCGCCGTCGGGACCGCCGAACTCGATGTACTTCTCGCGCCGGAACGCCACGGCACCGGGGCCGCCGTCACCGCTCTTCAAGAACACCTTGGCCTGATCGAGGAACTTCATCGGGGGACCTTGCCCGTAAACGGAAGGAAAACCGGCAGCGGGGCAGTGCCGGAACAAAAACGAAAATCGGGGGTCCGGTCGCCCGGTCCCCCGACTTTATCCCACAAGCGTGCTGGCCTATGACAACGAGGCCATGCAACGACCCTGGTTACTCCGCGGCGACCGCCGGGACCTGGTCGTTGGCCGGAACGACGTTCACAAACGTGCGGCCGTTCGAGCTGTGCTTGAAGAAGACCTGGCCGTTGGCCATCGCGAACAGGGTGTGGTCGCGGCCGATGCCGACATTCTCGCCCGGGTGGAACGTGGTGCCACGCTGACGGACGATGATGTTGCCGGAGATGACGAACTCGCCACCGAAACGCTTCACGCCGAGACGGCGGCCGGCGGAGTCACGGCCGTTGCGGGACGAGCCGCCTGCCTTTTTGTGTGCCATGGGGTGTTGCTCCTAAAACTGAAGAGGCGCCGGACCAGATCGGGCGACCGCTGGTCCGTTGGCGGATCAGGCCGCGCCGTTGATGCCGGTGATGCGCAGGACGGTCAGGTCCTGGCGGTGGCCGTTCTTACGGCGGTAGTTCTGGCGGCGCTTCTTCTTGAAGACGATGATCTTCGGGCCGCGGTCCTGGGCGACCACCTCGGCGACGACGCTGGCGCCGGCCACCGTCGGGGTGCCGATCGTCGTGTTGCCGGTGTCGCCGACCATCAGCACGTCATCGAGCGTGATGGAGGCGCCAGCTTCGGCCTCAAGCTTCTCAACACGGATCACGTCGCCATTGGCGACCTTGTACTGCTTGCCGCCGGTGCGGATCACTGCAAACATTGTCGTCACTGCCTATGTCAAAACAAACGGCGGGCTTCTCGCCCACCGTTCGATGCGCAAGCCCGTTCATGGGAGCGACGATCTATACGCAGGAGGGCCCGGAAGTCAACAGGGATGCGGCCGTTCCGCAGCGCATTTTTCTGCAAAAAAGGCTTGCACGGCCAAACGCGTTTATATAGGTTCCGCCCACCCCGCCAAACGGGGTTGCGGATGGGTGGCAGAGCGGTTGAATGCACCGCACTCGAAATGCGGCATACCTTCACGGGTATCGGGAGTTCGAATCTCCCCCCATCCGCCATTCTCTCCCTTAACGGAGAGAACAGCAAGCGCCAGCCGGATCGGCTCGGCGCTTTTTTCATGCCCGCCGTCCGCTGTTCCAATCCGGCCGCCGCCCAACCGGCGCTCTGCCGGACGGACGTCCCCTTTTGCGCCGCGCCTTTCCGATGGCCGTTAGCCCGGCTGGTTTGTTGGTCATTCGATCATCAAAGCCCAGATCCCTCGTTTGGATCCTTCGGGGTCTCGATCGCCCAGGGTACGACCGGAAGGGTGCCGCCATGAACACGCTCAGCCGCCGTGATGGATGCCTGCGATTCTCCTATGTGGCCGAGGGCGGCTTGCGGGTGGAGGGCACGCATGATCCGGCGGAACGCGTGCTGATGCTGCGGGTGGTCGGGCCGCGCGGGCGCGTGCTTCATATGGACGCCATCCCCTGCGACGACCCGCGGGTCATCCTGGCGGCGCTGCGGGAGTGGGGCGAGCCGCCGCCGGAGGTGCTGGACGCGCTGCCGTCGCTGGGCGGCAACGCGCTGCTGCTCGACACGCCGCTGGGCGATTCGGTGCGCGCCTCGGTCCGGCGGCTGGGCATGAAGGTGGAGGTCGTGTTCCTCGACGCCGACGGCAACCGGCTGGCCGAACTGCGGGCCGGCAGCCTCGCGGCGCTCGACGCCAAGGCCGGCGCGATGCTCCGCCTGTCGCAGCGCACCCGCAACGTCCTGAACGCCTGGCTGTCGGCGGAGCCGCTGTGGCTGGCGGCCATGCTGCTGGGCGGCCCCTTCCTCGGGGCCCTGTTGATCGGCTTCGGTGCCCAGGTGTCGCCGCAGCAGGTGCTGGTCACCGCCTACGCCGGCGCCGCCGGGCTGGTCGCCGCCTACGAACTGATGCGCGCCGGCTATGCCGAGTGGGTGCTGGCCCCACCGGACAGCTTCCGGCGGGGCTGGTCTTCAGGCCGGAACCCGTAAACGGAAACGGCGCCCCGGATGGTCCGGGGCGCCGTTGTCCTGTTCACGCCGTCAGGCGATGGAAGCGTGTCAGGCCGCCTGCCGGGTCAGCGCCGGCTTCGGCGCGTCCACCTCGACCGCGTTGCGGGCGTCGTTGCCCTGGGCGCCGGCGATCTGGATGGTGCGCGGCTTCATCGCTTCGGGTACCTCGCGCGCCAGCTCGATGTGCAGAAGGCCATTCAGAAGAGACGCGCCGTTGACCTTGATGAAATCGGCGAGCTGAAAGCGGCGCTCGAACGCGCGTCCGGCAATACCCCGGTAGAGGAATTGGCCCGAGGGTTCGTCCTTCTTAGCTTTACCCGTGACGGTCAGCGAGTTCTGGTGAGCGGTGATCGTGAGGTCGTCGAGACCGAAGCCGGCGACGGCCATGGTGATCCGGTACGAGTCCTCGCTCAACTTTTCGATGTTGTAGGGCGGGTAGGACGCCGCCTCGTCACCGGTGGTCGCGGTTTCCAGAAGGCGCGACAGGCGGTCGAAACCGACGGTGGAGCGGAACAGGGGCGAAAGGTCGTAGCTGCGCATGACATATCCTCCAAAAGAGCGATACGGGCCGTCGAGGACCACAGCGTCGGTCGGTCCTCTCGGGGTGTGTGACGGGCGGACCCCGCATGGGCATCCGCCGGACGAGCGAGAGATAGTCGACCGTTTTTCCTGTTCAAGAGGGGCCGGCGGCAAGACGGGCGGTGGGTGAACGTCAAAGCCCGCCTGGGGTTGCCGGGGTGTCGCGCGGTCACCAATTGTTAATCAGTTGCGGCAAGGCTCACGCTAGGGCCGTAAGTCCGCGGGAGGGGTACGACGATCATGAGTTCGCATACCTTCTTCTTCAATGGTCCCTATGACGAGACCATGGCCCTTTTGATCGAGGCGCGGAATTACATCGCGTACCATGACGTGGCCGAGCATCGGAAGCTGCCGCCGCAGGTCCGTTTGCAGATCTCCTACGAATCCATGCGCGTAACCAGCCGCCTGACCCAGGTGATGGCGTGGCTGCTGGCCCAGAAGGCGGTGCATGCCGGCGAGATGACCAAGGAGCAGGCGGCGAGCGACGATTTCGCGCTGTCCGGCGGCGAGATCTGCTCCGACCCCAGCGGCCCCGACAACGAGGATCTGCCGGCCGGCCTGCGCAGCCTGCTGGAACGCAGCCACAGCCTGTACATGCGGGTTCACCGGCTCGACGCCATGGTCCGCGCCGATGTGGAACGCGCGGCGGCCGAACGCGCGGTTGGCTGAAAAGGGCCAACTGAAAAGAGGCCGGCTGAACGCGGGACAGGAAACCGCGCATGCGAAAAGGGCGCCCGACCAGATCGGGCGCCCTTTTCGATTCGGCAGGAAAGAAGCGCTGGAACGCTTACTTCTTGAGGCCGAAGTTCGCGAAGCGCTTGTTGAACTTGGCGATCTGCCCGCCGGTGTCCAGCAGCTTCTGCACGCCGGTCCAGGCCGGGTGCGACTTCGGGTCGATGTCGAGACGCAGCGTATCGCCCGGCTTGCCCATGGTGGAGCGGGTCGTGAACGAGCTGCCGTCGGTCATGACCACGGTGATCTCGTGATAGTCGGGGTGAATGTCAGTCTTCATGGCCGGGGTTCCTGCAAAGCGAGCGGCGTCTATACCAAAAGCCCCCCGCCGGCGCAACCCCGAACCGACGCTGTTTCAGCGCTTTCCATGATTGCCTTGCGCCGGGGCCGTTCGGCCGCGCCCTTATCGTCCAGGCCTCGCCTTGTTGGGGTGTTCGCGCCGCGCTATATGCCGGCAGTCCGCAAGTTGCGCCAACAGCCCCCCAACAGCCCAGCGGGAACATTGTGGCTCGCCAACCATCCCCCGACCTGATCGCCGCCTCCGCCCGCGGCGAGGCGGACAACCGCCGCCGCGACCTCGGCCCGCTGCGCCGCCTCGTGCCGTTCCTGATGCCCTACAAGCTGCGGATCCTGGGCGCCATGGTGGCGCTGACCGTGGCCGCCGGCACCGTGCTGGGGCTGGGGCAGGGGATGCGGGTGCTGGTCGACCAGGGCTTCGCCGCCGGCGACACCTCGCTGCTCGACCGCGCGCTGCTGGTGCTGCTGGCGGTGATCGCGCTGATGGCCGGCGCCACCTACAGCCGCTTCTATCTGGTCAGCTGGATCGGCGAGCGGGTGGTCGCCGACATCCGGCGCGCCGTCTACGACCATGTGCTGACCCTGTCGCCCGGCTTCTTCGAGACGACCAAGACCGGCGAGATCCTGTCGCGCCTGACCACCGACACCACGCTGCTGCAGGTGGTGGTCGGCTCGTCGGCGTCGATCGCGTTGCGCAACGCGCTGCTGTTCCTGGGTGGCACCGGCATGCTGCTGGTGACCTCGCCCAAGCTGACCGGGCTGGTGGCGCTGGTGGTTCCGCTGGTGGTGGCGCCGATCGTGCTGTTCGGCCGGCGGGTGCGCAAGCTGTCGCGCGACAGCCAGGACCGCATCGCCGACGTCGGCTCCTTCGTCGAGGAGACGCTGGCGGCCATCCGCACCGTGCAGGCCTACACCCACGAGGCGATCGACCGCACCCTGTTCGGCCGGCGGGTGGAGGACGCCTTCGACGTCGCCATCAGCCGGGTGCGGGTGCGGGCGCTGATGACGGTGATCGTCATCGTGCTGGTGTTCGGCGCCGTCGGCATCATCCTGTGGATCGGCGGCCACGACGTGGTGGCCGGGCGGCTGTCGCCGGGCGAGCTGTCGGCCTTCGTCATCTATTCGGTGGTCGTCGCCGGATCGGTCGGGGCGATCAGCGAGGTGATCGGCGACCTGCAACGCGCCGCCGGCGCCACCGAACGGCTGTTCGGGCTGCTGGCCGTCGAGTCGGACATCCGCCCGCCGGCGCTGCCGAAGCCGCTGCCCACCCCGGCGGCGGGCGCCCTGTCCTTCGAGTCGGTGCGCTTCCACTACCCGTCGCGGCCGGACTGGGCGGCGCTGGAGGGCTTCTCGCTCGACGTCCGCCCGGGCGAGCGGGTGGCGCTGGTCGGGCCGTCGGGCGCCGGCAAGTCGACGGTGTTCCAGTTGCTGCTGCGCTATTACGACCCGCAGGCCGGCGCCATCCGGCTCGACGGCGTCGAGTTGCGCGAAGCCGACCCGCTGGAGGTCCGCCGCCGTCTCGGCCTCGTCGCGCAGGACCCGGTGGTGTTTTCCGCCAACGCCTGGGAGAACATCCGCTACGGCCGTCCCGACGCGACCGACGCCGAGGTGCGCGCCGCCGCCGGCGCCGCCCACGCGCTGGAGTTCCTCGACGCGCTGCCGGAGGGGCTCGACACCTTCCTGGGCGAGAAGGGCGTCCGCCTGTCGGGTGGCCAGCGCCAGCGCCTCGCCATTGCCCGCGCCATCCTGCGCGACCCGCCGGTGCTGCTGCTCGACGAGGCGACCAGCGCGCTCGACGCCGAGAGCGAGCGCATGGTGCAGGACGCGCTCGACCGGCTGATGCACGGCCGCACCACCCTGATCGTCGCCCACCGGCTGGCCACCGTGCTGAACGCCGACCGCATCGTGGTGATGGACCAGGGCCGCGTGGTGGAGACCGGCACCCACGCCGAGCTGGTCGCCGAAGGTGGACTGTACGCAAGGCTGGCGGCCCTGCAGTTCGACCGGGCGGACGCGGCGCTGTTGTAGCGGCTGCGTCCCAAAGCGCTGTCGCGCCCGCCCGGAAAGCGGTCTACCCTCGGGCTTTCCGTCCTGATGCTGAGGGTGGCGGTGATGGCGCGCATATCGGCGGCCCGCCTGATGGCGGTGATGGTCAAGGAATTCATCCAGATGCGGCGCGACCGGCTGACCTTCGCCATGATGGTCGGGGTGCCCATCCTGCAGCTGATCCTGTTCGGCTTCGCCATCAACTCCGACCCCAAGGCGCTGCCGACCGCGGTGCTGGTCGCCGATGCCAGCCCCTTCGCCCGGACGCTGGTCGCGGCGATGGGCAATTCCGGCTATTTCGACATCGGCCGCTCCGTCACCTCCGAGGCGGAGGTCGACCGGCTGCTGGCCGAGGGCGCGGTGCAGTTCGCGGTGACGATCCCCGCCGGCTTTGCCCGCGACCTGCAACGCGGCACCCGCCCGGTGCTGCTGGTGGAGGCCGACGCCACCGATCCGGCGGCGACCAGCAACGCCCTGTCGGCGCTGACCACCATCGTCCGGCAGGCGCTGAACCCCGACCTGACCGGGCCGCTGCTGGCGTTGCGCGCCGGGGCCGACCCGGTGGAACTGCGCGTCCACCGCCGCTACAACCCGGAGGGCATCACCCAGTACAACGTCGTGCCCGGCCTGATGGGGGTGGTGCTGACCATGACCATGGTGATGATGACCGCGCTGGCCGTCACCCGCGAGCGCGAGCGCGGCACCATGGAAAACCTGCTGGCCATGCCGGTGCGGCCGTTCGAGGTGATGCTGGGCAAGATCGTGCCCTTCGTCGTCGTCGGCTATGTCCAGGTGCTGCTGATCGTCGTCGCGGCGCGGCTGCTGTTCGGCGTGCCGATCGTCGGCAGCCTGGGCCTGCTGTCGGCGGTGCTGATCCTGTTCATCGCCGCCAACCTCGCCGTCGGCTTCACCTTCTCCACCCTGGCGCGGAACCAGTTGCAGGCGATGCAGATGTCCTTCTTCTTCTTTCTGCCGTCGATGCTGCTGTCCGGCTTCATGTTCCCGTTCCGCGGCATGCCGGGCTGGGCCCAGGCGGTGGGCGAGCTGCTGCCGCTGACCCACTTCCTGCGCATCGTCCGCGGCATCCTGCTGAAGGGCAACGGCATGGCGGAGATCGCGGCGGAGGTGCTGGCGCTCGCCCTGTTCCTGACGGTGGTGACCGTGGTGGCGCTGAAGCGTTATCGCCAGACTTTGGACTGAGTCTTTGGGGGATTGATCGGCGCCCCCGCCCAACCTTGGGCGCACCGCGGAATTGCCATGCGGCCCGCCGCCCTCTCGGTTGTGCGGCCCGACACGGGTCTCCATCATTCCTTAACCGCGTTTGGGGTATAGCGGGGGCGGCTGTGGGACCGGAGACGGGCGGGGGAAGACCATGGGGCGTCGGGCGTTTGGGCTGATGGCGTGCGTCGGGCTTGTGATGGCTGTGTCGGTATCCTTGTCGGCGGGGAGTGCCGAGGCGGCGCGGAAGAAGAAGCCGCAGCCGATCCCGGCCTACGCCACCAGCGTCGCCTGGGCCGCGGTGCCCGGACCGTCGCTGGGCGCGGCGCAGCCGATCGGCGGCTATGCCGCCGGCTGCATCGCCGGAGCCCGGCCGCTGCCGCCGGAGGGCGTCGGCTATCAGGTGATCCGGCTGTCGCGGCAACGCAACTACGGCCATCCGGTGCTGATCGACACGCTGCGCGAGTTCGGCCGCCGCGTCGCCGCCGCCGGGCTGGGCACCGCGCTGATCGGCGACATGGGGCAGGCGCGCGGCGGGCCGATGCCGTCGGGCCACGCCAGCCACCAGATCGGGCTGGACGCCGACGTCTGGCTGCGGCTGGACCTGCCGCCGATGGGCCGCGCCGGGCGCGAGCGGCTGGACGAGATCAAGTATGTCGACTACGACCGGATGCGGGTGACCGCGGACTGGTCGGACCGGCAGGCCCGCATGGTCCAGATCGCCGCCAGCGATCCGCGCGTCGCCCGCATCTTCGTCAACCCGGCGATCAAGCTGGCGATGTGCCAGCGCTCCTGGCCGGACCGCGGTTTCCTGAACAAGCTGCGGCCGTGGAACGGCCATGACGGCCACATGCACATCCGCCTGTCTTGCCCGCCCGGCAGCCCGCAATGCGAGGCGCAGGCGGCCCAGCCCGACGGCGACGGCTGCGGCGAGGAGCTGATCTCCTGGCTGGACAGCGCCTCCCCGGCGATCGAGCATCCGCCGGGCCATCAGCCGGAGCCGCGGGTGGTGCGCAAGGTTCCGGCGGCCTGCCGGACGGTGCTGAACGCCGCCGGGACGCGCATGGCCTCGCTGCCCGAATCGGCGCCGGCCACCGTCGCGACGACACGATGAACGTGGGGTTGCCGTGGAGAAATTTTTCCACTTGCATGCATTTCGCGTCTGTCTAACCTGAAGCAAGGCCATGCCCTGCGTGGGATGTGTCGTGACGGCATGGGACAACCTCGGGAACGTTGCGCCGCACGGCGCCGGTACCGGCGTGCCGGTCAGCCGACAGGGTGGCCAGCGGAGTAAACGGCGGCGATGACGGCCAAAGACGACCAGTCCGGACACGGACCGAGCCTGAAGACACGGCTTTACGCCTGGTGGGAGGGGTACGACCTCTCCGGCCTGAAATCCCGGAAGGACGAGGGCGAGGCGGCTCCGCCCAAGGGGGAGGCGTCGGCCCCGGCCCCCGGCCCCGGCGTCAACCGCTGGGGCAAGCCGCTGTGGACCGCGACCCGCATCGAGGTGGCGGAAACGATGTGGGGCGAGGGCTTCAACACCCCCGGCGGGGCGGAGCACATCCCCTATCTGGTCAAGCCGCTGGGCCTGAACCCGGCGATGAGCGTGCTTGACCTCGCCGCCGGGCTGGGCGGCACCAGCCGCACGATGGCCGGCAAGTACGGCTGCTGGGTCACCGGGCTGGAGGCGTCGGATGTGCTGGCGAAGGAGGGCATGGTCCGCTCCTTCAAGATGGGCCTGGAGAAGAAGGCGCCGATCGAATCCTTCGACCCCGAGCATTTCGGCTATCCGAAGCGGGTGGACGCCATCGTCTACAAGGAGGGGCTGTTCTCCGTCCGCGACAAGGAGCAGATGTTCGACGGGATGGAGCTGGCGCTCAAGCCGCGCGGCCATCTGCTGATCACCGACTACATCGCCGAACCCGACAAGATCGGCGCCAAGGCGATCCAGACCTGGTGCGACAAGGAACCTCTGGCCCCCAACCTGTGGCCCAAGGACCGCATGGCCAACGCCTTCGCCCAGCGCAACCTCGACCTCCGCATCGCCGAGGACATCACCGACACCCACCGCGGCCTGATCCTGACGGCGATCCAGGGGCTGGTGGAGCATCTGGAGAAGTACCAGCTCGACACCCCGACCAAGCTGGCGGTGATGGAAGAGGTCGAGCTGTGGGCCCGCCGTGTCGCCGCCATCGAGGCCGGCATGCGGGTGTTCCGCTTCTACGCGATCAAGCCGGCGGAATGAGCGGCGGGCGATCGCCCGCCACATCCGCGCCCCGTCCCCGGCCGTCACCCACCCAGCCAAAAAACTTTTGCGCGAGTGCAATTTTTCTCTTGAGCATGGCTGCGCCGCTGGGTACATAGAGCGCCCCGCGTAACCCCAAGTAACGCGGACGCGCTTGTGGCGGAACTGGTAGACGCGCTAGGTTCAGGTCCTAGTGGCTGAAAGGTCGTGGGGGTTCGACTCCCTCCAAGCGCACCAATGTGGGGCCATAGCTCAGCTGGGAGAGCGCTACAATGGCATTGTAGAGGTCAGGAGTTCGATCCTCCTTGGCTCCACCAGACAGAGGCCAGCAATCCCGACGGATTGCTGGCCTTTTTCTTGTTCCGACCGCGTCGCCGCGGTGCCGTGGGAAGCGGCGCGATCAGACGGCGATGTCGACGACGATCTTGCCGTTGGCGGTACCGTCCGTGATCGCCGCATGGGCGTCGCCCGCCTGTTCCAACGAGAAGCGGCGAGGGTCGAGCCGCGGCAGCAGCTTGCCGGCTTCGATCAGCGCGGTGGCGTGCCGCAGGATCTCACCGTGGGCCGGCATGCCCTCGCCGGTCAGCATCGGCAGCAGGGTGAAGACGCCGGAGTAGGTGGCCGCGCGGAACGACAGCGGCGCCAGGGCATGGGTGCCCCACCCCAGGGAGCTGACGACATGGCCGAACCGCCGCACCGCCTTGAAGGAGGCGTCGAGCACCGGCCCGCCCGCCGTGTCGTAGACCAGGTCGAAGCCGCGGCCCTGCGTGCTGCGCCCGACGTAATCCTCGACCGACTCCGCACGGTAGTCGATGGGGCTGGCGCCCAACTGCTCGAGGACCGCCTTCTTGTCCGCCGAGTCCGTCGCCCAGACGGTCGCGCCGAAGGCGCGGGCGATCTGCACGGCGACATGGCCGACGCCACCGGCGCCACCCTGGACCAGCACCGTCTGGCCGGCCTGGACCTTGGCGCGGTCAACCAGCCCTTCCCAGGCGGTGATCGTGACCAGCGGCAGGGCGGCGGCCTCGCGCATGGTCAGGTTGGCCGGCTTGTGCGCCAGCAGGTCCGCTTCGACCGCGGCGTATTCCGCCAGCGAGCCCTGGCGGCCGCCGACGCCACCGGTCATTCCATAGACTTGGTCGCCCGGCTTGAAGGCGGCAACGCCGGGACCGACGGCGACGACCTCGCCGGCCAGATCGATGCCGAGGATGGCCGGCAGCGGCTGCTTGGCGTGCGCCGCCGCACCGGCGCGGATTTTGGTGTCCAGCGGGTTGACCCCGCTGGCGGCGATCCGCACCAGCACTTGGCCGGGGCCGGCCACCGGCCGCGCGATGTCGGTCAGCCGGAACGGGGCGTCGTACGCCTCCAGCACCTGGGCGCGCATCGTGGTGTTCAGTTCGTGTGCCATGATCCTGCTCCTCGTCGGATGTTCTGCGTTGCCGCGGTCGAGTTGAAGGATCGGTCGAACGGTGTTGTTTGGAAATCAACGTTCTTGTTCGATGCCCATGCATTTCTGTATGGTGGGGCATGGAGTGGAGCGACCTTCGGATATTCCTGGCGATCGCCCGCGAGGGGACGCTGGGCGCGGCGGCGCGGCGGATCGGGCAGACCCAGCCGACGATGGGCCGACGCCTGCGCGCGCTGGAAGAGGATGTCGGCCACACGCTGTTCCAGCGGACGAGCGACGGCTTCGTGCTGACCGACGAAGGGGCTGCCGTGCTGCGCCATGCCGAACGCATGGAGGAGGAGTGCCTGGCGCTGGAACGCGCGCTGGCCGGGCAGGGTGGCCGGCTGGAGGGAAGCTTGCGGGTGTCCTCGTCCGACTGGTTCGGCGTCCACACGCTGACGCCGATCTTCAACGACTTCGCGCGGCGCCACCCGGGGGTCACGGTCGAGCTGCTGACCGACGCCCGGCTGCTGAGCCTTGCCAGACGTGAGGCGGACCTGGTGTTCCGCATTCGCCCCTTCGACGAGCCGGAGGTGGTGCAGCGCAAGCTGACGCGCGTCGAGTACGCGCTTTACGGCGTTGCCGGAAGCCGTGTGCCGAAGGCCGGCGACGGGGCGGGCTGCCGGCTGGTCACCATGGACACCGCGTTCGGCGGCATGCCGGACGTGAGGTGGCTGCAACGGATGCTGCCCAACGCCGGCGTCGTGTTCCGCAGCAACAACCGCGACGCCCAGGCCCGCATGGCGGCCCTGGGGGCCGGATTGGCGGTCCTGCCGCGGCCCATCGGCGATGCGTTGGAGGAGCTTGAGGTCGTCGATCTCGGCGAACCGCCGCCCGGACGCGATGTCTGGGTCGGCTATCATCAGGATCTGCGCCGTCTGGCGCGGCTGCGCGCCCTGCTTGACCTGACGATCGAGCGCTTTGCGCAGTCGTGACCGACGACGGGGCCGGGCCGCTCAGTGGGCCACTTCCAGATGCCGGACCTTGGCGGCGGCGAGGGTGGGGTCGGCTGACGCCGTCGGGTCCGGCGGGCAGCCATGCGTCATCGCCCAGACCGCGATTTGCGTCCGGTTGGTGACCTTCAGCTTGCGCATGACGTTCTTGACGTAGAACTTCACCGTCGTTTCCTGCAGCCCCAGGCTGAGGCCGATCCGCTTGTTGCTGTGCCCGCGGACGATCATCTCCAGGATTTGCGCCTCGCGCGGGGTGATCGTCGCCTCAAGCTCGTCGAGGGACGGCGGCGCCATCGCGTGCGTGTCGTGCACGAGGTCCATGACGAAGCTTGGAACCAGCACCTGCCCCAGCAGCACCAGCCGCAGCGACAACACCAGCGCCTCGGCCGAGAGCTGCGGGCCGAGAACGCCGTGCGCGCCGTGCCGGATGATGTCGATCGCCTGCTCCGGCGCGCTCCGCCGCAGCAGGAACACCAGCTTGGCGGCCGGGAAGCGGCGGCGAAGCGCGGTGCAGACCGGCTGGTCCTGACCGTCGGCGTCATCCACCAGGACCAGATGGGGCTCCGCCGGCCAGCGGGTGGCGTCGGATATCCCGGCCGCTTCGAAGTCGACGGTGAACTTGTCTCCCAGGAGAGCTTTGACACCTCTCCGATACAACTGGCTCTCCGCGAGAAGGCCAGTGATGACATCAGCCATGACAACACCTGTGCAGTGAAGAACGATCGCAACAGATGGGCAAGACTCTGGCGAAGAAGCGCCGGACGGACATGCGGTCGCGCAGACCCCGGCGGCAACCGCCGGGATCGGACAAGGAGAAATTGCGACGGCCGCGGCAACCCGGGGCTCGAAGGCGGGCCAGCAGCCCGGACCTTGCTGTTCACACATAAAAGTTGCGGGAATTTTGTTCGAAAATCAAGAGAAAAGGACACAATGTTGATCAGACAAAGGGCTAGTCTCAAATGAAAGAACAGTGATCATGGAAAAGCATACATCCCAGACAAAAGAAGTACGGAATCGATCTTTCTTTTGAGCAGGGAATATGACACCAAAGAGGTTTGATTGCTTGGTGTGCCGACTGCGGCCACATCGATCCGTTTGACGGAGTGGCGCTGTCCGACATCCGACCCGTCTCAATGGGTGACGGGGATGGGCACCGCTTCAAGCTCGTCGGAATCATCGGCATCGTCGTGCTCGTCATCCGTCGCCGCGGCGGCGGCGGCGGCGGCCATGTCGTGCGCCACCGCGTGGTCGCCGTGGCTCAGCGCCCAGATGGCGGCCTGCGTCCGGTTGGCGACCTTCAGCTTGCGCATGATGCATTTCACGTAGAACTTCACCGTCTGCTCGCTGATGCCGAGCATGCGGGCGATCGACTTGTTTCCACGGCCGATCGCGAGCCCTTCGAGGATTTGCCGCTCACGCGCCGTGATGGCGACGTCGATGTCGTCCCCCAGCAGCCGGGAGGGCTGCTGGTCCGTCGGCCCGTATGAGAGTGCAAAGTCCGGAATGGCGAGCTGCCCTGCCAGGACGAGGCGCAGGTAGAGGACCAGGACCTCGGGCGTCAGGTCGGGGCCGAGGACGCCGTGCGCACCGTGCCGGATGAGGTCGACGGCGTGGTCATGCGACGCATGCCGCAGCATGTAGACGATGCGGACGTTCCGAAACCGGCTGGTCAGCGCGGTGTGGAGGGAATCATCGCCCTCTTCCGCCGCATCGATGACGATGAGGTCCGGTTCGACGGTCCATTGTGCCGCATCCTTGGCAGTTTCGGCTTCCAGGATGAGGGGGAAATGCTCCTTCAGCAGCGCCTTGATCCCCTCACGGTAGATCTGGCCTTCTGCGACGAGCCCTAGGGAGGGTTCAGACACGATCATACCCCTGCGTTTGCGCCCACGGTGTGGGATCGTCAAAAGTCGACCGATGCAGGCTGATGCGACGCAAATTATTTCTACTTTTGCGGAAAAGTCAACCGCAGATTGCCCAGCGATTTGCAATCAAGTATTGTGCGTGGATGATGGCAAGGCAGAAGGGTGAGGACTGGCAAGAATCGAGAAAGCGATGCAGAATGGTGATTCTCGATGTCATCTGCCGATAGACCTGTATTACCTTTGGCGTGTTTTTCAGTTAATGTACGTTTATTCAATTATTACGACGCGTTTCAGCCGTATGGCAGCTCCATTCCGGCGATGAGCGCTCACCCCGGGCGGGGGGCGCAGGCGCCGTCGTCGGCGAAGGGCGTTCGGGCCGAGACCCGGAAGGTGCCCCGGCTCAGCTCGATGCAGCCGTATCCGACGATGGCGTGGTAGGTTCCCAGCTCCACCGTCGTCGGCGTGCCCGTCGAGGCGAGCAGCGTCTGGACGGTGCCGGCCTGCTCCCGAAGCGCACCATAGATCGCGCCCAGATCGTCCAGCCGGTGCCAGAGGACGTTGGCCAGGATCGCCGCGACGATGTCCGGCGCCTCGGCCGCCGTCCAGCGCTCCGGCGGGGTCGTCGCCGCGCGATCCAGCGCGTCGTCGAGCGCGAGGCCGGCGCCGAACCGACGCAGAGCCGCGGCCGGACCGCCATGGTTGGAGCGGCCCGGATCCGAAGCCCGAACCGGCCACTGGATCTGCGCCTGCGCGCAGAAGCCGTGGTCCTGCGCGACGGCGCAGATGCCCGGCGGCCCGCTTTGGAAGACGTAGGACCGGTTTCCCGTCATCGGATCGCTCCGGCATTGGCAGGTGCCGGCCCGGACCGGTCCGGCGGCCCCGACAAGGGCTCCCACGAGGACCGCGGCGGCGACACCGAGCATGGATCTGCAACGCATGGCGCACCTATCGCGTGGTGATCTTGATGGTGGCGCCGACGCCGGTCTGGGTGACTTTCATGCCATTGACCATCGCGACGCTCTGGCTGTCGAACGTAAGGTTGGAGCCACGCTGGACGAGGTCGACGCTCTCGCCCCCGGTCTGTTCGACGACCGTCTTGTTCCGGGATCCCACCTGGGTGGTCTGCGCGCTGTTGTCCTGGCCGCTCTGGGCCACGACGGACAGGTTGTCAAAGCCGTCCTGCACCTGTTTCAGGGCGTTGCGCGTTCCGCTTTGGTAGGCGACGGCACGGTTCGCCGTGCCGGACTGGCTCTGCGCGGCGCTGTTGCCTTGCCCCTTCTGCGAAAGCTCGGTGATGTTCGCGGCACCGTCCTGGGACTGCAGGCCGACGTTGGCCGCTCCGCCCTGAATGGCGCGCGCGCGGTTTCCCGATCCGATCTGATCCTGGATCAGCAGATTGTCCGAGCCGGCCTGCAGGATGGCGGCGGTGTTCTCGCCGACCTGCGTCTGGGCCGCCCGGTTGCCGAAGCCGGATTGAATGACGGCCGCCCGGTTCCCGTCGAAGACGCGGGCGAGAGAACCGTCGATCTGGTCGATGTAGGCGACGCTGCCGCCGGCCTGGGCCGGTGCGACGGCGAGCGCCCAGACGACCAGCGCGACGGCCGCGATCAATCCGGGTCCGGCATCTCGGAACCCGATGTTGTGCGACATGGCCTTTCCTCCTGTGCGGAAGAAAACGCGCGCCCAGCCTTGCGGTCTGCACCGGGGCTGGGCGCTTGCGCCGACGGATCGGCGGGAGGGGCGGGGACCCTCCCGTCGACCCCGGCCTCAAACCCGCGGATCACCGCTGGGTCTGGGTGCTGTAGTTCGCCACACCGGTCTGGTTGGCGATCGCCAGGTTGCCGTTGCTCATCTGGGTCTGGTAGGCGGTGTTCACCATGCCCTTCTGGGCGATCTTGGCCTCGTTCATGACGCCGTCCTGATACTGGGAGGCGAAGTTGCCGGCGTTCATACCCCAACCGAAGTGGCCGTCAAAGCCCGACTGGACGACGCTGGCGTCGTTGTCGATGCCGAACTGCTTCTGATAGGCCGTGTTGCCGGCGTCGGACTGGTCGACCTTGGCCAGGTTGGCCGTGCCGTCCTGCAGCTGGTTGGCGTAGTTGCGGTCGCCGTTCTGGTTCACGAAGGCCCGGTTGAGCGTGCCGTCCTGGTAGGTGACCACCGCGTTGCGGCTGCCCTTCTGCCAGTTGTCGGACAGGTTGGCCTTGCCGTACTGGGTCTGCGCGTTGCTGTTCAGATCACCGATCTGGTCGATGTAGGCGGCGTTGCCACCGTTCATCGGCACCGGCGGCCAGCCGGGCTTGCTGCTGTCGGCCAGAGCCAGGCCGGCGGTCATCGAAGCGATCATGGCGACGGAGGCGAAAAGGACGCGTTTCATGGCGTATACCTCATGTTGGTGTTGAAGGGAGGCGAACCGGGGTGCGCTGTCGCGGGCGGCGCCCAATGCCGTCGATCCACCGGTCAGGTCTTCAATGGGCTAACGAATGACTTCGAGATGAATGCTTCGTATCGGGGCTGTGGTGGGCGGTAGAAGCCCGGCGATCGCGCCCGATCGTTGGTAGCCCGATCACCGCTGGATGGATGGGGGGATCGGGCTGCGGCTGCGATCGCCGGGAAGAACGTAGGTCGGTCCAGAACTCTGTGCGGGCGGCTCCGGCGGCATCGGGGCGACCTTCTGCTCGTCGGCCCCGGCACCCGGCGTCGGCGTCTGCGCGGGCGGCGGCGGGACCGAAACCGGCGTGGCCGAGGATGGTTCGGCCAGGGCGTCGGACCCGTGCAGCACGGTGACGTTGTAGGCGCCGTCGCGCTCCTGCAGATACTTCGGCACCAGCCGGGACGCCGCGCCGGGGTCGAGGAAGCCCCAGTAGCCGTCGATGACACCCTCCAGCACCAGGTCATGCACCGCCTTCTCGATGGCTTGCTTGACCGCCAGCGTGGCGGGCTCGTTGGTGGTGACGCCGGTCTCGATCTCCAGCAGGTCCTTGAACCCGATGTAGCGGAAGGCGCTGCCGTTCAGGGCGGCGGAATAGATCGTCTTGCTGGTGTTGACGGACTTCAGCACCTCGCCGGTCTGCACCGACACGGCGCGGATGTAGACGGTCACCGTGTCGCGCCGGTACTTGACGTCGCCGCCGACACCCAGGAAACGGGCGCCGAAGCCGCCGGTCAGCGTGTTGGAGTCGTAGCCGATGATGCCGCCGTCGATCAGCAGGCCGGCGTAGAGCAGCGGCGGCAGCGGGGGCAGGGCGTCGCCGCCGTAGGCCTGCCGGGTCTGGCGGATGATCTGCCGTTCCTGCAGGAGCTGCGGCAGGGAGCTGCGCTCCACCACCTTGAACCAGCTCTTGTTGCCGGTCCGCTTCAGCGCGTTGATCAGCACGGAGTTCCCGCCCTGGGTGACGGCGCGCGAGTATTCGGAGAAGCTGTCGTTCGGCTTGTTCTGGCCGGTCTGGTCGGTGAAGCTGTAGACCGCGACGGTCAGCGGGCGCGCCGGCGGCGGCAGCGTCTGGAGCGTGTCGAGGGCCTGCGTCTTCTGTTCGGGCAGCGGTTTCTCGGAAAACGCGGTTTCCGGGCGGGTCGCCGCGCAGGCCGACAGGGAGAGCACGCCGATGGCCAGCGCCAGTGCATGGCGGGGGGATGCGATCGAGATCGACATGATGCTGAACCCTTCGTGCGAAGGATGCGTTGGGTCTCGTCCGGCGTTCCGCAGGCCTTCGCCCGCGCTTCCGCGGTGGACGTGCGCTCAGTAGGCCGGCATCTCGATGATCTGAGTGCTCTTGCCGTTGTTGACCGTGAGCTTGATCTGGCCGTTGACCTGGGCCCACTGCAGCGTGGTCCCGCCGACGGAGGCCGTGCCGCTCGTCTTGGCGTTCTCGCCGTAGATCTGGTCGGCGATCTGGCTGGCGACGCGGCTCAGCACGCTTGCCTGGATCGTGTTGGCGAAGGAGTCGGCGGCGTCGGCCGTCGAACTCGTCGTCGAGGATTTCGGATCCTCGAACTTGTTGATCGCGTTGGCGATGCCCAGCAGATGGCTGCTGTTGAAGGGATCACCCCCGAACGAGGGGTTGATCGGCCGGTATTTCAGCTCCCCGGCGCCGGCGGATGCGGCTGCCATGGCGAGTCCGATGGCGCTCAGGGCCAGGATTCCGCCGATTGTTCGCATGGTTTCGAACTCCCGACTGTGCGGCGCTTCCCGTTGGACCGGTGCCGGTCAACGACCTTGTGAAGGTGGGGAAGTCTACTGCCGTGAAGATCAAAGAAATGATTGGACAACCATCGTCTTGTAACGGTGCCAGTGCACTCACTGAAAGCAAACGATCGGTTTGTCGGGTCGCTGTCTCAGTTTTGTTTCTCGCGTCGTCAGCGTTGATTGCGAGATATTTATAGCCCGGAAAACCGGAAATGTATCGCGATCTTCGGTACGGAGAGATCGTCAACTTTTGTGTTGTGTTGTCTTTGGTTTGTAGCCGCGGGAGGGGGTGGGGGAAGGCCCTTGCCGGAAAGATGCCCCTCCGCGAGGGGGTGCGCGGCATCTGTCACGCTTTCGTATCAAATACCTTCGATCACCGCCCCGGCGATTGCGGGGGGTGCGGGCGCGGCGGTCCACCCTTGGTAGTCTGACCTTCAGAAACGCGGTCGCGCCCTGGAAAAGGATTTACCCTGCCCTGTGAACCAAACCCCCAACCGGAACAGGTGTGTCATGGTCGGGATCTTCACCACGCATCGGGCATCGCCCCTTTACCCCGGACCGGGACCGGTACCGGGAACGCCGTTGAAAGCCGCCAGCGCGCTTGACGAGCTGTGCCTGGCGCACGAGCATCTCGACCGTGTCCAGCACATCGTCATGATCTGGATCGAACGGAACGGCATCCGGGATCTCACGCCCCTCCAAATGGCGATCCTCTACACGCTGAGCCGGGAACCCCTGCAACCAACGAAACTGAGCAAGCTGCTGTTCAACCGCGAGCGGCCGCTCACCCACTCGCTGAAGCCGCTTGCCCGCCGCGGGCTGATCGAAGAGCGTCCGCACGCGCAGGACAAGCGAGCCAAGCTGCTCCATATTACGGACGAGGGTGCCGCCATCCTGCGCCGGTTCGGCATCGACACCGACGCGATGGACAGCGGGTATGATGGGCATGACCATCCCGTTTCCGCGGCCGCGCCCGGCGGCCCGGCGGCGGGCATGCGCAGGCCGCCCCAAGCGATGGCGGACTGATTGACGCCGGCCGGTCCGGGCCAAGCGGACGAAGGGGAGCCTTTCCGCGCTCTGCCGAACGGGTCATAGGCCTGTGGCGGTAAGCCCGATGATCGAACCGACCGACGGAACGGCGAAGGTCCTTATCGGTTGGGTTGGCAGGCAGAACAAGCAGAAGGCCGCATCCCATGAGCGCAGCCCGGCACCCCAGCCCAGCCCGCCACCCCGATGCTTCCCCGTCTGCCGATCCCCGCCTCGCCCCGGATGCGGTCCCGCCTGCCGGTCCGGCGACCCGCCGGCGTGAGATCGCGATGTTCCTGCTGCTGGCGGTGTTCATCTGGCCGGTGCTGTCGGTCGCGGTGGTCGGCGGCTATGGCTTCGCGGTGTGGATGTCGCAGCTGATCCTGGGGCCGCCCGGTCCGCCGCCGGTCTGACGGGCCCGCGTCCCGTGGCCGCCGATGCCATCGACCGCGGACGGCGGGGGTTCCTGCGCGGATGTGCGGCTTCGACGCCCGCGCCAATCCATCCCCCCTGGTCCCGTCCCGCGTTCTTCACCTCCCTCTGCACCCGATGCGGCGCCTGTGCCGACGCCTGCCCGGAGACGATCCTGCGCCCCGGCGACGGCGGCTATCCGGAGGTCGACTTCGCGCGCGGCGAATGCAGCTTCTGCGGCGCCTGCGCCGACGCCTGCGCCGAGCCGGTCTTCGACCGGACGGCGGCGCCCTGGTCGCTGCGCCCGGTCGTCGCGCCGTCCTGCCTGGCGGTGCAGCGGGTGGTGTGCCGCAGCTGCCGGGACGCCTGCCCGGAATCGGCGATCGCATTCCGGCCCGCCGCGGGCGGAGCCGCCCACGCCCGGATCGACGACGACGCCTGCACCGGCTGCGGCGCCTGCGTGGCCGCCTGCCCGGTCGGCGCCGTCACCCTCAACCGCCAGCCAGGGACCGCTCGCCATGCCACCTGACGCCGCCACCGCCGGACCGCCGCCACCGGTCGCCGAACGCCACCTCGCCTCGCTGCTGCTGCATGTCCGGCCCGACCGGCAGGCGATGGTCCGCGCCGCGATGGCGACCATGCCCGGCACGGAGCTTCACATCGACCAGCCCGGAAAGATGGTGGTCACCGTCGAGGGACCGCATGAGGGCTGGATCGCCGACCGCATGACCGCGCTGCACCTGCTGGACGGCGTGTTCTCCGCCGTCATGGTCTTCCATCACATCGACCGGCCTGACGACCAAGGGGGGGATGACGCGCCGTCCCGGAGCTGAGCCGCCGACCCTGCCCGCCACCACCGAACGCCTCCATCGAACGTCCGAAGAAAAGGGGAAACGCCCATGTTGGATCGTCGCGACTTCATCAAGGCCCAGGCGGTCGCCGCCGCCGCGGCGGCGGGCGGCATCGGCCTGCCGGCGGCCGCCCAGACCTCGATGGTGGCGGGGGAGGACACGGCGCTGAAATGGTCGAAGGCGCCCTGCCGCTTCTGCGGCACCGGCTGCGGCGTGATGGTGGCGACCAAGGACAACCGCATCGTCGCCACCCACGGCGACATGCAGGCCGAGGTGAACCGCGGCCTGAACTGCGTGAAGGGCTATTTCCTGTCGAAGATCCTGTATGGCCAGGACCGGCTGACCCAGCCGCTGCTGCGCCTGCGCGACGGCCAGTACCACAAGGAGGGCGAGTTCCAGCCGGTGTCGTGGGACCGCGCCTTCGACGAGATGGCGCGCCAGTGGAAGCGCGTCCTGAAGGAGAAGGGGCCGGACGCCGTCGGCATGTTCGGGTCCGGACAGTGGACGATCTGGGAGGGCTACGCGGCGTCCAAGCTGATGCGGGCCGGCTTCCGCACCAACAACCTCGATCCCAACGCCCGCCACTGCATGGCGTCGGCCGCGGTCGCCTTCATCCGCACCTTCGGCATGGATGAGCCGATGGGCTGCTACGACGATTTCGAGAACGCCGACGCCTTCGTCCTCTGGGGCTCCAACATGGCGGAGATGCACCCCATCCTGTGGACCCGCGTCACCGACCGCCGGCTCGCCCACGGCCACGTGAAGGTGGCGGTGCTCTCCACCTTCGAGCATCGCAGCTTCGAGCTGGCCGACATCCCGATGATCTTCGAGCCGGGAACCGACCTGGCGATCCTGAACTTCATCGCCAACCACATCATCCAGACCAACCGGGTGAACAAGGCGTTCGTCGAGACGCACTGCAACTTCCGGCTCGGGCAGAAGGACATCGGCTATGGCCTGCGGCCGGAGAGCGTGCTGGAGGTGCGGGCCGCCAACGCCAAGGACCCGGCGGATTCCAAGCCGATCGACTTCGACGCCTTCGCCAAGTTCGTCAGCACCTACACGCTGGACTACACCGCCGAGCTGACCAAGGTGCCGAAGGAACGGCTGCTGGCGCTGGCCGAGCTGTACGCCGACCCCAAGACCAAGGTCATGTCGCTGTGGACCATGGGGTTCAACCAGCATGTCCGCGGCGTCTGGGCCAACCACATGGTCTACAACATCCACCTGCTGACCGGGAAAATCTCCGAGCCCGGCAACGGTCCCTTCTCGCTGACCGGCCAGCCGTCGGCCTGCGGCACCGCGCGCGAGGTCGGCACCTTCGCCCACCGGCTGCCCGCCGACATGCAGGTCACCAACCCGACCCACCGCGCCCACGCGGAGGAGGCGTGGAAGCTGCCGAAGGACCTGCTGCCCGGCAAGATCGGCTACCACGCGGTGCTGATGGACCGCATGCTGAAGGACGGCAAGCTCAACGCCTTCTGGATCATGGTGAACAACAACCTCCAGGCGGCGCCCAACAGCGGCAACGAGACCTATCCCGGCTACCGCAACCCCGACAACTTCATCGTGGTGTCCGACGCCTACCCGACGGTGACGGCGTCGGCCGCCGACCTGATCCTGCCCGCCGCCATGTGGGTGGAGAAGGAGGGCGCCTACGGCAACGCCGAACGCCGCACCCATTTCTGGCACCAGCTGGTCAGCGCACCGGGGGAGGCGCGGTCGGACCTGTGGCAGCTGATGGAGTTCTCCAAGCGCTTCACCACCGACGAGGTGTGGCCGGCGGCGGTGCTGGACGCCAACCCGTCCTACCGCGGCAAGACCCTGTTCGACGTGCTGTACCGCAACGGCACCGTCGACCGCTTCCCGCTGTCGGAGGTCGACGCCGGCTACGCCAACGACGAATCCAAGGATTTCGGCTTCTACGTCCAGAAGGGCCTGTTCGAGGAATACGCCGATTTCGGCCGCGGCCACGGCCATGACCTGGCGCCCTTCGACCGCTACCACGAGGTGCGCGGCCTGCGCTGGCCGGTGGTGGACGGCAAGGAGACGCGCTGGCGCTACCGCGAGGGCCACGACCCCTTCGTCAAGGCGGGGGAGGGTGTGCGGTTCTACGGCAACCCCGACGGCAAGGCCAACGTCTTCGCCTTCCCCTACGAACCGCCGGCCGAATCGCCCGACCAGGACTTTGACCTGTGGCTGGTGACGGGGCGGGTGCTGGAGCATTGGCACAGCGGTTCGATGACCATGCGGGTGCCGGAGCTGTACAAGGCGATGCCGATGGCGCTGGTCTTCATGCACCCCGACGACGCCAAGGCGCGCGGCCTGCGCCGCGGGTCGGAGGTGCGGGTGGTCTCCCGCCGCGGCGAGATGCAGACGCGGGTCGAGACGCGCGGGCGCAACAAGCCGCCGCGCGGCGTGGTCTTCGTGCCCTGGTTCGATTCCGCCCGGCTGATCAACAAATGCACGCTGGACGCCACCGACCCGATCAGCAAGCAGACCGACTTCAAGAAGTGCGCCGTCAAGATCGTCGCCGCGTGAGGGAGGAGTTGAGCCATGCGTCCCCATCATCTCGCCGCCCTGGCGGTGCTGCCCTTCCTCGTGCCCGCGGTGCTGTCGGCCCAGAGCGCCGGCCAGAACGCGGACCCGCGGCGGCTCGACTCGCCCTTTCGGCCGCCGGTGAATTTCGTCGAGCAGAACGCGGCCCCGCCGATCCCGCCCGACGTCACCGACGACCGCCGGGTCGCCCGCAATTACCCCGAACAGCCGCCGGTGATCCCGCACAACGTCCGCGACTACCAGATCACGCTGAACAACAACCAGTGCCTGACCTGCCACAGCCGCCGCTTCACCGAGGCGGTGCAGGCGCCGATGGTCAGCATCACCCATTACGTCGACCGTGAAGGCCAGACGCTGGGCGCGGTGTCGCCGCGGCGCTATTTCTGCATGCAGTGCCATGTGCCGCAGACGACGGCGCAGCCGATCGTCCCCAACGGCTTCAAGGACCTCGACAGCCTGGTCAGCCGGCCGTCCGACCGGGGGGACCGCCGATGAAGCCGCGCATCCCGGTGTCGCTGCGGCAGGCGTGGCAGACCTTTTCCCGGCCCAGCCGGACC
>NZ_LGRA01000008.1:220711-241441 GCF_003116095.1 Azospirillum sp. TSO35-2 | reverse complement strand
CGGTGGCGGGCCGACGCTTCGAAGGTCGCCAGCGCGGTCAGGGAGGGCAGCCGATAGAATCGTGACGTCATCTGAAGCCGTTCCCAACCCTGCGGAGTAACGATGACACGGGACGCCCGGCGGCCTCGACTATCGCACAGGGCCGGCCACGGTTCAAACTGGGCGCCGTTAAGACCAGACCATGGCGGAGTCCTGCAAATCGTGTGGCCGGACCGTTCAAGACGATGATCCTGCCGGTCGATGGGAAAGCCCGCCCATCGGGACTTCGTGCCAGCGTCGAGGAGTGATCGCCGATGTCGCACGGTATGCAGTTTCTGGTGGCCGGCGATGACCATGACGAACCGGCCATGCCCTGTCACGCCCAGCGTGCATGTCGAGATGACGCGCCCTGGAACACGGGCCATGACACGCCCGGAAAAGCGGTGCGGGAGAACGGCGACGGGATGACGGCCGGCTTCAGGACAGCCGGTCCGGGTCGGAGCGCGGTCTGGAAGCGAGGGAGCAAGTCATTGTCATGTAACGGAAAATTTCTTTCGACGCCCAGGGCAGGGTGGTAAGTGGGCTGACCTTCCCGGTTTTGTATCTCAGCAGAATTTAAAATGTGTACACAAAAAATACAAAACTGCTTGATGTGGATCGGTCAAAGGGCTAACATTCCGTTCATCAACTTTCTAAAGTCCGGCTCCGGCTTACCAAGCAAACCAGGAGTGGCAGTTGAAGAACGCGAAAACCAGCCTCTATGACGATCTGAAGCGCCAAATCCTGACGATGGAATTGGAACCAGACGAGGATTTGGATGAAGTGGTCCTGAGTGAAAGCTATGGGCTTTCCCGGACACCGATCCGGGAGATTTTTCGCCGGCTTGCCGGCGAGGGATACATCGACATTCGGGAAAACAGGGGCGCGCGGGTCGCCCCGATGAATTACTCGACCTTGAGGAATTTCTTTCTGGCCGCACCGATGATCTATGCCGCCATCGGCCGGCTGGCGGTTCAGAACCACAAGCCCAGGCAACTGTCGGATTTGGAAGCGACGCAGGAGCGTTTCCGGACCGCCAGCCAGCAGGGCGATACGATGTCGATGGTGATCGAAAACAATAGGTTCCACGAGATCATGGGCGAGATGTCGGGGAATGTTTATCTCCAGCCCAGCCTGAACAGACTTCTGATAGATCACGCCCGGATTGGCCAGACATTCTTCAATCCGCGGAACGACGATATGAAGGGCAAGATCGATCTGGCCGTAAATCAGCACGACAGATTCATTCAAGAAATTTCTGCTCATAATGAGGCTGGTGTCGTCAATTTGGTCTTCGAGCATTGGGAGTTGTCCCGTGAGACCATGGAAATGTTTATTGCGCCAGAAGGAATGAAAGCGGACACGCCTTTTGAAAATAATTCTGCGCTCGCAATGGAGAGATCGCCGTGAGATTCGAAGGTATTTACACACCTGCCGTGACGCCTCTGGCTCCCGACGGCCAGATCGACAAGAAGGCCTTCGCCGCCATCCTGGAATACCTGATCGAATCCGGCGTTCACGGCATCATCATCGGCGGATCGACCGGTGAGTATTACGCGCACACGCCGCAGGAGCGTTTTGATCTGGCAGCTTATGCCAAGCAGGTGATCGGCGGGCGGTTGCCGCTGATCGTCGGCACCGGGGCGACGCGGACCGAAGACGCCATCGAATACGCCAAAGCCGCCAAGGCCATCGCCGCAGACGCCATTCTGGTGACGACGCCCCCTTACGCCTTGCCGACCGAGCAGGAAAACGCGCTGCATGCAATCGCCATCGACCGTGCCGCCGGGCTGCCGATCATGCTCTACAATTATCCCGGCCGCATGGGCGTTTCGATGGGCGAGGAGTATCTCGCCCGTGTCTCGCGGCTGAAGAACGTCGTGGCGATCAAGGAAAGCTCCGGCGAGATGGGGCGCGTCCATCTGCTGGCGAGGCAGTTCCCCCAGATCCAGATGTCCTGCGGCTGGGACGACCAGGCGCTGGAATTCTTCGCCTGGGGTGCGCGGAGCTGGGTGTGCGCCGGGTCGAACTTCCTCCCCCGCGAGCATGTGGCGCTCTATGAGGCGTGCGTCGTCGAGAAGAACTTCGACAAGGGCCGCCGGATCATGTCGGCGATGATGCCGCTGATGAATTTCCTCGACGGCGGCAAGTTCGTCCAATCGATCAAATATGGCTGCGAACTCAACGGGTTCGAGGTCGGCTCGGTCAGGTCCCCACTGCGTCCGCTCAACGCCGACGATAAGCGCGGGCTGCGCACTGTCGTCAACACCCTGAAACGCAGCATCGCGCAAGTTGCCCTGGAGGCCGAGTATGTCTGATCTCCTGTCTGCGGCCGATTACGCGTCGATTGCCGAAACCATGTCCTTTCCGCAGAACGCCTTCGTCGATGGCCGGTTCCGTCCGGCGGCTTCCGGAAAGACCTTCAAGACCTTCAATCCCGCCACCGGCAAGCTGCTGACCGAAGTGGCCGCCTGCGACGCCGCGGACGTGGATTATGCCGTCGCCAAGGCCAAGGAGGCCTTCGACGACGGGCGCTGGCGCCAGCTGTCGCCCGGGGAACGCAAGGCCATCCTGCTGAAATTCGCCAAGCTGCTGGAGCGCAACAGCGCCGAGCTGGCGGTGATGGAAAGCCTCGACAGCGGCAAGCCGGTCAGCGAATGCCACACCGTCGATGTCCCGGACACCATCCATACGATCCGCTGGCATGCCGAGCTGATCGACAAGATCTACGACAACACCGCACCGGTGGCGTCGAACGCCGTGGCGCTGGTCGTCCGCGAACCGATCGGTGTCGTCGGTCTGGTGCTGCCCTGGAACTTCCCGCTGCTGATGCTGGCGTGGAAGATCGGCCCGGCGCTGGCCGCCGGCTGCTCGCTGGTGGTCAAGCCGGCCGAGCAGACCTCGCTGACGGCGCTACGGGTCGCCGAGCTGGCGCATGAGGCGGGGATCCCGGCCGGCGTGCTGAACGTCGTCACCGGCACCGGCAAGGAGGCCGGCGAACCCATCGGCATGCATATGGACGTGGCGATGGTCAGCTTCACCGGCTCGACCGCCACCGGACGGCGCTTCCTGCGCTATGCCGCCGACTCCAACCTGAAGCGCATCGTGCTGGAATGCGGCGGCAAGAACCCGGCGGTCGTGCTGGGCGACGTCGACAATCTCGACGCGGTGGCCGAACAGGTGGTCAACGGCGCCTTCTGGAACATGGGCGAGAACTGCTCGGCGACCTCGCGCCTGATCGTCCATGCGTCGGTCAAGGACGAGTTGCTGAAGCGGATCGCCTCCTGCATCCGCGAATGGCGGATGGGCGATCCGCTCGACCCGGCCAACCGCGTCGGTGCGCTGGTCAGCCCGGAGCATTTCAAGAAGGTCAAATCCTACATCGATCAGGTCGGCGCCGGCCGCGAGGCCGTCCTGGTCGGCGGGACGACGCAGGACGACGTCTTCGTCGAGCCGACCGTGGTCGACAACGTCTCCGCCGAAAGCCGCCTGTTCCAGGAGGAGATCTTCGGGCCGGTGCTGTCGGTGACCGGCTTCAACACGCTGTCCGAGGCGATCTCGCTGGCCAACGACACGCCCTATGGGCTGGCGGCGTCGGTCTACACCGGCAACCTGCGCCATGCCTTCCTGCTGGCGCGTGAAATCCGGGCGGGAGTGGTCACCGTCAACTGCTTCGGCGAGGGCGACGCCTCCACCCCGTTCGGCGGCTACAAGGAGTCCGGTTTCGGCGGGCGCGACAAGTCGATGTGGGCGCACGACCAGTATACCGAACTGAAGACCATCTGGATCGATCTGACCGACCGGTCCCCGGATACGATACTGCAATGAGCGGGCACATCGTCCGGCGCCTGCCCGCCGAAACCGGCGTTTCGGGATGGGAGGCGATCAGCAGCCGCGGCTTTCCAGTGCGGGAACTCGACGGCGATCTCCGCGCCGACTGGCTGATCGTCGGCGCCGGCTTCGCCGGACTGTCGGCGGCGCGCCGGCTGGCCCAGCTGCGGCCGGGAGAGCGGGTGATCGTCCTCGATGCGCAGGAGGTGGCGAAGGGTGCGGCCGGGCGCAATTCCGGCTTCATGATCGACGTGCCGCACAATTTGTCCTCCGGCGATTATTCGGTCGGCGACGCGGCCTCCACGACCCTGGAGATCGGGCAGAACCGCCTTGCCATCGCCTTTGCCGCCGAGGCCGCCGCCGAATACGGCATGGAGCCGACAAGTTTCGACCCTTGCGGCAAGATCAACGCCGCCGCCAGCGAGCGCGGGCAGAAGGCCAACCGAAACTTCCGGGATTCGCTCCAGCGCATCGGCGAGCGGTACGAGGAACTGGACGCCGACCAGATGCGGGACATCACCGGATCCCGCTACTATCTGGGCGGTGTCTATACCCCCGGTGCGGTGCTGATCCAGCCGGCGGAGTATATCCGGGCGCTGGCGGCCGGGCTGCGGCCGGCCACGGAGATCTACGAGAATTCGCCGGTGCGCGAACTCAAGCGGCGGGGCGGCGACTGGGTCGCCACCTCCAACCGCGGGACGGTGACGGCGCCCCGGGTGATCCTGGCGGTCAATGGCCATATCCAGAGCTTCGGCCATTTCAGCGGCCGCCTGATGCACATCTTCACCTATGCGTCGATGACGGCGGCCTTCTCGCAGAACGAATACAGCCGCCAGATGAGCGGGGCGGAGCGCTGGGCGCTGCTTCCGGCCGATCCGATGGGGGCGACGGTGCGCAAGATCAGCGCCCACGGCCTGTCGCGCGTCGTCATCCGCACCCGCTTCACCTACGACCCCGGCCTGACGGTGTCCGAGGCGCGGGTCGCCGGCATCGCCGCGCAGCAGCGGCGGTCGTTCGACGCCCGTTTCCCCGAACTTTCCGGCGTGCCGATGGAGTACAGCTGGGCCGGGGCTTTGTGCCTCAGCCGGAACCACGCGCCGGCCTTCGGCGAGATCGAGCCCGGCCTCTATTCCGCCTGCTGCGAGAATGGTCTCGGCACCGTCAAGAGCACGTTGGCGGGCATGATGGTCGCCGAACTGGCGACCGGCACCGGCGGCGATACCCTGGCGACGTATCGGAACCATCCGAAACCGAGCCTGATACCGCCCGAACCCTTGTCGTGGATCGGGATCAACTCCGTCATCCGGTGGCAGGAAATGCGCGCAGGACGGGAAGCGTAAAGAAAAGCTTGTGACGGCGACGGGACCGTTCCCCCGCGCTCCAAAAGTGCAATCCGAAGCAAAATCAAAACTCGAACAGGAGGTCATCATGAAAGCGATCTGGAAAACCCTGTGCGCCGTGGCGATGGTCGGCATGTCGATCATGCCGGCCCAGGCGGCCGACAAGGCGATCAAGATGGGGACTCTCGGCTGGGAGGATCTGACCCCGATCACCGGCATCACCAAGAAGGTGCTGGAGGATGCCGGCTTCAGCGTCAAGGTGACCGAATTCTCGGAATGGGGCATCGCCTATGCCGCGCTGACCAAGGGCGACATCGAGGTGCTCGCCTCACAGACCGACTATGTCGCCCAGGATTACTGGGACAAGAACAAGAACCGTCTGGAGAAGATCTCGCCCGTTTCGCACGGTCTCTATCAGGGCATCGCCGTTCCCAAATATGTCGCCGTCGACAGCCTGGACCAGCTGAACGCCAACGCCGACAAGTTCGGCAACAAGATCATCGGCATCGAACCCGGTTCGGGCCTGATGCGCGACGCCTCCAACGCGGTGAAGGCCTATGGCCTCAAGCTGCAACTGGTCGAAGGCAGCACCTCGGCGATGACGGCCGCGCTGAAGTCGGCGTTCGACCGCAAGGAGCCGATTGCCGTGACGATCTGGGAGCCGTCCTGGATGGCCCAGAAGTTCGACATGAAGTATCTCGCCGACCCGAAGGCCGTGTTCCCGCCGCCGCAGGGCTATTACTGGATCGGCCGCAAGGGCTTCTCCGAACAGAACCCGCAAGCCCGTGAAGTGATGGCCAGCGTCTATGTCCCGCTCGCCGACATCACCGCCATCAACGGCGCCGTGAAGGACGGCAAGACGATGGACCAAGCCGTCAAGGAATGGACCGACAGCCATGGCGACCTGATCAAGCGCTGGGGGAACATCAAGAAGTACTGATCTTCGAAATCCGCGGCGCCCGCCGGTTCGGCCGGTGGGTGCCGCGGGCCTGAACGTTATGCCGGATGCGGGCGTCAGCGCGGCATCTGTTGAGGAGGGTAGGGCGAGATGACGACCGTCAGCAGCAGCGAGGTCCTGATCGACTGTCAGTCTGTCTGGAAGGTTTTCGGCGACAATGCTCCCGCCGCCATCAAGGCGATTTCCGAACGCGGCCTGACCAAGACGGCGGTTCTTCAGGAGTTCAATTGCGTCGTCGGTGTTTCAGAGGCCAGCCTCCAGGTCAGGCGCGGCGAAATCTTCTGCATCATGGGCCTTTCGGGAAGCGGCAAGTCGACCCTGATCCGCCTTCTGAACCGGCTGATCATGCCGAGCCTGGGCAAGGTGATCGTCAAGGGCCGCGACATCGCGACCCTGAACGCGGCGGAACTCCGCCAGATGCGCGCCCGCCACATCGGCATGGTGTTCCAGAGCGTCGCCCTGCTGCCGCACCGCACGGTGCTGGAGAATGCGGCCTTCGGGCTGGAGGTGCAGGGCATTCCGGCGGCGGAGCGGAACCGCACGGCGGAACGGGCGCTGGCCAAGGTCGGCCTGTCCGACTGGCTGAAGCGCTATCCCGGCGAGTTGTCCGGCGGCATGCAGCAGCGCGTCGGTCTGGCCCGCGCCATCGCCTCCGATCCCGAAATCATTCTGATGGACGAGCCGTTCAGCGCGCTCGATCCGCTGATCCGCCGGCAGTTGCAGGACGAGTTCCGCCAACTGACCAAGGATCTTGGCAAGTCGGCGGTGTTCATCACCCATGACCTCGACGAGGCCATCCGCATCGGCGACCGGATCGCCATCATGAAGGACGGGTTGATCATTCAGGTCGGCACGGCGGAGGAGATCATCCTCAGGCCGGCCGATCCCTATGTCGCGCAGTTCGTCGCCGGCATCTCGCGCCTGCATCTGGTCAAGGCCCATTCGGTGATGATCCCGGTCGCGGAGTTCCAGCGGACCAGCCCGAACATCGACATCCTCTCGCTTCTGCGCACCAATCCGGAAGCGGACATCGACGAGCTGATCACCCTCACCATGATGTCGGACCGCGATGCCGTGGCCGTGGTCGACGACGACGCCATCGTCGGCATCGTGACGACCCGCGGCCTGCTGCGCAGCGTGTCGGACGGCCACACGGCCGAGCTGGCTCCGGCCTGAGGCGGCGTGATCTCAACCATCTGGTAGGGGAGTTCCTGCGATGGAGGGGCTTGGTTTTGCCGGAGCGTTCGCCGGGGCATTCGACGACATCGTCGATTCCGGCCTCGGCTGGCTCGGCGACAATGCGGGTGCGCTGTTCGATTTCGTGCGGGCGGTGCTCGAAGGGTTCTACGGCGCGGTGTTCTGGGTCCTGAGCATCCCGCCTTTCTATGCGATCGCGGTCGCCTTCGCGCTGATCGGCTGGCGCGTCGTCGGCCTGCGCTTCGGCGTGCTGGCGGGGGCGGCGCTGGTCGGTTGCTCCCTGATGGGGCTGTGGCCGGAGACGATGAGCACGCTGGCGCTGGTCATCTCGTCGACCATCATCGCCCTGATCGTTGCCATTCCGGCGGGGGTGCTGACCGGCTTCGCGCCGAAGGTCGACCGCTCGCTGGAGCCGGTGCTCGATCTGGTGCAGACGCTGCCGCCCTACATCTACCTGCTGCCGGGGATCGCGCTGCTCGGCTACGGCCCGGCCACCGCGCTGGCGGCGACCGTCGTCGTCGCGGTTCCGCCGGCCTTCCGGCTGACGGCGCTGGGGATCCGCCTGACGCCGAACGAGTTCCTCGAACTCGGCCAGTCGACCGGCATGACGAACTGGCAGATGTTCGCCAAGATCCGCCTGCCCTTCGCGGTGCCCAGCATCATGGCCGGCATCAACCAGAGCCTGATGATGGCCTTCGGCATGGTGGTGATCGCCGGCATCGTCGGGTCGGGCGGACTGGGCGAGACCATCTACAAGGCGGTCCGCACGCTCGACATCGCCAAGTCGATCGACGGCGCCATCGCCATCGTCATCCTGACCATCGTTCTGGATCGACTGACCCAAGGTGCGGCCCGGCTGGGGTCCCAGACGGGACATGGAGGCGGAAAATGAACGGCAACGTCATCATTTCACCGGGCGCGTGGCTGGCACCGGCGGTCGATTGGTTGAACATGAATTTCCGGCCGCTCTTCGCCTTCATTGGCCTTGTCATCGAATCCACGCTGGGCGGCATCAACGCGCTGCTGCTGTCCATGCCGCCCTATGCGCTGGTCGCCCTGTCGGTGGTCTTCGCGTTGCTGCTCGCCAACCGCAGGATCGCGGTGCTGGTCGCCGCCGCCATGGGCTTCTGCTACATCGCCGGGCTGTGGCAGGCGACCGTCCAGACGGTGACGCTGGTCACCATCTCCGTCGTCATCTCGGTCGCCATCGCCTTTCCCCTGGGTGTCGTCGCCTCGCGGGTGAGGATGGTGGAAGCGGGATTGCGCCCGGTGCTGGACGTGATGCAGACGGTGCCGCCCTGGGTCTATCTGATCCCCGCCGTCATCGTCTTCAGCCTGGGCAGCGTGCCGGCGATCATCGCGACGGTCATCTACGGCGTGCCGCCGATGCTGCGGCTGACCACCCTGGCCTTCAAGCAGGTGCCGAAGGATCTGCTGGAGCTTGGGCAGGCCATCGGTGCGACGCGGCAGGCCATCCTGGTCAAGATCGAGCTGCCGGCCGCCATGCCGACGCTTCTGGTCGGGCTCAACCAATGCATCCTGCTGTCTCTGGCGATGGTGGTGCTCGCCGGGCTGGTCGGTGCCGGCGGCCTGGGTGCGGAGGTGACGAGGGGCCTGACGCGGATGGAGATGGGGGTTGGCTTGCGGGCCGGTCTGGCCATCGTCGCCGTCGCCATCGTGCTCGACCGGCTGTCGCGCGGCGCCATCCTGCGGCATCGGACGGCGAAGGCCGGCTGAGCGGGGCCATCATCTCAAGCACCCATCATCTCAAGGATGGATGCCGAACCATGATTGCCGAAATCGCGCTGGAGGCGGGCTTTTTCGATTGCGCCCGTCTGTCCCGGCAGTTCCGCATCGCTTTCGGCATCCCGCCATCCTCGCTTCGGTGAGGGATCCAGGCGCGGTCATGACAGTGCCGACTGCCCAATCGCGGTTGAGCGAACCCTTTCCCCCGGAGCACAGGCATGAAGCACACCTTCTTCTGCATAGACTCGCATGCATGCGGGAATCCGGTCCGCGTCGTTGCCGGCGGCGGGCCGCTTCTTCCGCATCTGCCGATTTCCGAGCGTCGGGAGATTTTCCTGCGTGACCATGACTGGATCCGCAGGGCGCTGATGTTCGAGCCGCGCGGTCACGACATCATGTCCGGCGCTATCATCTATCCGCCCTATCGGCAAGATTGCGACGCCGCGGTGCTGTTCATCGAGGTCAGCGGCTGTCTTCCCATGTGCGGCGCCGGAACCATCGGTCTATGCACGGTCCTGCTGGAAGAGGGGCTGGTCACGCCGCAGATTCCGGGCCAGCTGTCGCTGGAGACACCGGCCGGCAAGGTCGTCGTCGATTATGAGCGGAAGGACGGCTTTGTGGACAGTGTCCGCCTGTTCAATGTTCCCAGCTATCTGCACAGCGCCGATGTGGAAGTTGATGTTCCCGGCGTCGGGCGGCTGGTCGTGGATATATCCTATGGCGGCAATTACTACGCGGTCGTCGAACCGCAGGAGAATTGGGCCGGACTGCATGGCATGGTCGCCGGCGACATCGTCTCCCTCAGCCAGCGGCTGCGGTCGGCACTTTCCACTGTCAGCAATCCGGCTCATCCGGAGGACCCGGCGATCTCAGGGGTGCATCACGTGATCTGGTGCGACCGCTCCGAAAGTGAGGGGGTGGGCGGCTGTGGCGCCGTCTTTTATGGCGACAAGGCGATCGACCGCTCGCCCGGCGGGACGGGAACCTCGGCCAGACTGGCGCAGCTGTATGGAAAAGGACGGCTGAAGGTCGGCGACCACTACCGAAACGAAAGCCTGATCGGAACAGTCTTCGACGGACGGATCGAAGCGGCCTGCAAGGTCGGTCACTATGACGGCATTCTGCCGAGCATCGGCGGCTGGGCACGGATCACCGGGCACAACACGATTTTCGTGGATAATCGGGACCCTCTGGCTCACGGGTTTCAGATCCGGTGAGAGATATGACGCCGGTCGCCGGTTGATAGCTTGTCAACTTTACAGCGCAAAGCGCAGGTTCGGTAGAGGCCAAATCCTGCCCCTGCAACCAACCATTTCCGAACGCACCTACGCCCGAAGGCCGGCCACTTCCGCAGCGCCGGTCTTCGTTGTTTTTTGGGGCCGGCCCAAGGCTGGGCTGCCCACAAGATCGCCCTCCGGCGCGATCTCGATGCCGCGGGTCCCGGCACAGTGTTGAATCGCACCGCCACCCGCTCGATTAGCGGGCGCAGCCGGTCGCGTGCTTCGATCCGGTGACCCGGGTTCTCCAGCGTCGCTGCCAGGTAACCGATCCGTTCCCTTCATCGAGAAATGGTACGAAGAAAAGAAAGAACCCTACACCAAAGCCTAACCGTAGCTTTCTCGCTGTAATCCGCCGAAGTTATGTCTGTGAATTAATGTCCCGAGTTTTGGTAGGTGAAAACATCGGCCAAAAGTTTGGCCTCCACCGTTTTTGCCTTCCATGCACGCAGTTCTGTATCCGTGAAGATCGGATCGTTTAATACCAAGTCTCGCAGATCATGACCGATGAGCCCAATCGCGCAGCCCAATGGACATAATGGTCCAGGGCTGCTCGACGAGGGTGTTCCAGGCGAAGCAGCAGTGATCGAGGATGTCCTGGTAGGAGGCGAAGACCCGGTTGGAGATCCAGTTGTCGCGCATGTACTGCCAGATGTTCTCCACCGGGTTCAGCTCGGGTGACTTCGGCGGCAACGGCAGCAGGGTGATGTTGGCGGGGATCGGCAGCTTGGCCGAGGTGTGCCAGCCCGCCTGGTCGAGCAGCACGACGGCATGCGCGCCGGGGGCTACGGCGCGCGCGATCTCCTCCAGGTGCAGCGCCATCGCCTCGCTCGTGCAGCGCGGCAGCACCAGAGCCGCGCCCTTGCCCTGGGCCGGACAGATCGCGCCGAACAGATAGGCCGAGCGCGTGCGCTGATCGTGTGGCGCCGCCGGCCGGCTGCCGCGGCGTGCCCAGCGGCGAGTGATCTTGTTCTTCTGGCCGATGCGGGCCTCGTCCTGCCACCAGATCTCTATGGGCTTGCCGGCAGCCTCGTGCGCCGCGACCTGCGCCAGCAAGGTGGGGAAGTTTTTTTGAACGCCTCGGCGGCGTCGGGATCCTTGGCGTGGTGGCGGGGACGGGCCGAGAGCTTGCGCAAGCCCAGAGCGCGCAGTTCCCGGCTCAGCGTCTGCTTCGACACCGAGACGCGGAACTCCTCCCACAGCCAGTGCAGCAGATCGGCGATCCGCCAGCGTACCACCCCGTGCACCGCCGGGATCGGCCCCGCCTCGACAATCTGGCGCAGTGCCGTCCGGTGATGCTCCGCCAGACGCGGCTGCGGGCCTGGCGCCTTGCCGGTCAATAGGCCCGCCGGCCCTACATCATTGAAGCGTAGGACCCAGTCGCGCACCGTCTGCAAGCCGACCCCGCCGACCGCCGCCGCGACTGAGCGCGGCTCTCCCTCGTAGATCGCCGCCAGGGCGAGCAGCCGGCGGACTTGGCCGGGATCGTGAGAGGAACGGGCAAGCCGGCGCAAAGCGGCGGCATCGTAATCGCTGCGCAGCGGAACCGGAGCGGCCATGGCGGACCTCGTCGCTGTGGTCCCTCCGGTGAATCACACCATCCGGCTCAGTGGGAATCGCCGCATGAGTCGTACTCCGCAGGACTTGGTATTAATCCTGGCTTGGTTGCCCGCTTTATCCGATCATGTCCCCGAGGCATGGTGTGTGAGGAACACCGCGGCGCAGCCCGCAAGCCGTCGAGTTCGCCACCCTGGAATGAGTGGACTGGTCCAGCCACCTGTGCCTCCTCGAACCCATCGGTACCTTCTTCCCGAAGGCCGAGGCACTTTACGACGCTCAAGCCAAGGGTGCCGCCATGGCGGCGTGACTCAAGCCAAATGGCTTCTGGAAACCCCGGTGCGGTCCAGTCAGCCGATCGTCTCATCCTGAGCAATGCCGTCCGCGTCGACGGGCATTGCGGGTGGGCTGAGATCGATCCGCCAAGCGCGCGCCTGTTCCTCGGTAATCCCGCGTCGTTCCAAGGCTACGAGAAGGTCCTCCTGCCGCGGCTGCCCGAGGACCAGACGGTAAAGCGCGACGCGCCGAAGCAGGCGGGGCAGCCGCTCCGTCTCCTGGCTGAATGCGGGCATGGGGACCCGGCGCACCACCTTCACCGGTTCGTCGCAAGCCTCGAAAATCCAGCGGGGGGCAAGCTCATGCTCGCTCCAGCCCTCGGCGAGCGTGAACAGGTTCTCCCAGGGATCCCCGGCAGCACCTTGGGGCATATCCCGCAGTTTCGCCAAGCCGAGTCCCTTGGCGATGTTCAAGCGCACCGCATGCCCCTTGTAGCGGTGGACCCGTCCTTCCCGCTGCTCGAGTTCCACGGGGCCGCGGGGCAGGTTCCAGTGGTGGACGACGTGGCACCAGGGGTGGAAATCGAGACCCTCCTGGCCCACGCTCGTCGATGCCAAGACGAAGGGGCGGAAAGGAGAGTTGAAGGCCGCCCGGATGGCGTCGAGACGGGTGACGGTGCCGTCCTCCTCCTTGACCTCGGCGAAGCGCATCGCGTGGCGCCCGCGCATGCGCGCGGCTCCCGCCCCGTCTGGCTTCGGTTTCCCGAAGCAGGAGCGCCGCGGCTTCAACCCCGTGATCGCAGTACCGGCACTGCGCAGGCGCATCGGTGCGGACAGGGTACGGCTTGCCCTGTCCAGCATGTCGTCCGGCGCAACCTGATGGAGGGACAGCCCGTCCGCTTCGAGATGGGCCTGCTCGTCCAGAACGGACTGGAGATTGCCCGCAAGCGCATAGAGGAGCGCCTGACGCCAGTAGGGGACGTCGGGTCGATCGGCGGGCTGGTCGGATGAATGCGACAGCAGGACGGCGAGTGTTGCTTCGGGCTGGTTGAACAGGGCCTGAAACCCGCGCGCGAGCCGGAAGGCCGCCCGTCGCAGCACGGCATCGCCGGAGGGCGCGGGCAGCGCGCGGCGCAGCGCGCGCAGAGCGCAGATCCCGGGAGAGGCAAGGGTTATCTCGGCAAGAACCTCGGCCAAATCATGGGGGGGCGGCCCGAGCGTCACCGAACCATCGACCAACCCGAGGATCACCTGCCGGATCCCGTCCCCATCCCATGCGCCCTTGCCCGCTTCGGGCGTCTCCTCCACCCCCTGGCTGAAGCAGTCCACGGACGCGAGCCATGTTCTCACATCGGCCTTGCGGTCGAGCAGGATCGGCGCCGCCCAGTACCAGCGCTTGTCCCCCGTCGCCCTTTTGGAGGCCGGGCTTTTCGCCGGCAGGTCGGCCAGCGCCCGACCGATGACGCGCTTGGCGCGCGCGAGCGCCAACCGCGGCGGGACGGCGCGCCCCTTGTCCACCGCCATGGCGAGCGGATCGATCAGGTCCGCCAGCCGGGCCGACGGGTAAAGGAGGGCCAGAGCCGCGAGATCCTGGCGGACGGAGCCGGTCTCTCCCTCGCTGCCGGCTTCCAGCCTCAGCCGGTCTCCGAGCGTTGGATAGGAGGCGAAGGTGATTGGGGCTTTCTTGCGTTTCCCCTGGGCGGGAAGGTCATTGACCGCCGTCACCAGGCGTCTTTCGACCTCGTAGGAGGTCAGGGCCGCGATGGCCTCGGGGGCAAGCTGCCACTCGGAGAAGACCAGCGTCTTCAGCTGATTCCCGGCTCCGGAGAATGGCCCGCCCGGCACGGTGTAGGGAAGCGACGGAGGAATCCACAGGAGCCGCTCTGCCCCCTTGGGCAAGGCGCGCCGGATCAGATCGCGCAGCCGGGCGTTGGGCACCGCGAGGTCCTCGTGTTTCACCACGCGGTCCGGGGCGATGATCAAGCCGTGGCGCCGGGCTTGAGCTTCGACGCGTTGGCGCTCCTTTTCGGGCAGGTTCAGCGCCTTGCGTTTGAGATCGTAACCCCGCATGAACTCCAGCATGTAGGGGGCGGACTTCCAGTACTCCGTCGTGTCATGCGACTTGAGCTTGCGGGCGAGCCGGCGGGCGGCGATGCCGCCTTCCAGGTCGCTGGCCGTTACCGGCAGGGGAACCGGGTCGTTGACGACCATCGCGTCGCAAGCTCTGGTCATTCCGACGCGTTCGGTGCGCACCATGACGGTGCGCAGAATCGACTGGATGCGGTCGCGGGTCGCCAGGATTTCGGCTTCGCGGGAGGCCCCGGCCATCAGCAGGCGCGAATACAAGGCGATCTCGTGCTCCAGTTCCGCCTCACGCCGGGGATCGCCAGTGAGAAATCGGAACAGCGCCGTCAGGTCGGCATGAGGCTTCTCGCCGGGCAGATCGGCCGTGCCGGGCATCCGGTAGGGCGTGGCGGACAGTAGCAGCACGCGGCGGTGCTTGTACCTGCGCCCGAACACCTCCTGCGCCAGTGCGGCGGCCAGGGATTTCCCCGATTCCTGAAGCAGTTCCGGAAAGCGCTGGAACTCATCGAGGATCACCAGGCCGCGCCGGGCGAGGGTGCGTGCGCCCGCCCTCGCGAGTTCCGTGCGCAGGCGCCCGATCAGCGTGCGCCGCCGGCTCCGGAACGCCCGATCGTCCTTTGCCGCCGCTGTGCCCGCGGCGCACGCCCTGATCTCCTCGAGAAGATCGGCGTCCCTCTCGACCGCGGCACGGAACTCGTGGCTGATCGTGGCGTCGACGTCCTTCTTCTTCACCGCGTCGAGCGCCCGCTTCCAGGACACCGGCGTCACGATGCGCAGGGTATCCTCCAGCCCTGGCGGATGCAGCCAGGGCTGGAGCAGCGTCCAGATCAGCGCACGCTCCTCGATCTGCCCCTGGCTTCTGGTGATGGTGAACGAGGTGCCTGGCGTCAGGGCGATGAAGCGGACCCGACTCCCTGGGTTCCGGAAGGCCAGGAGGGTCAGCCGGGTGGAGATGATGGGGGCCGTGTGCCACCGTCCGGTCAGCTTCTCCAGGTTCTGGCTGGCGATGGTCCGGTTCGAGCAGAGATAGACGACATCGGCCTTCCCTCCCGCGAGATGGTCGAGCGTGAGCGCCACGATCTCCCGCGCCACCACGGTCTTCCCCAGGCCGACCTCGTCGGCAATCAGGAAACGGTACGCCGGATCCGGATCGGTCCAGAGGCGCCGGAAAGCGAACTCAGCCGTCCTCCTTTGAAAGGGCGCGGCCGGCTTCATCGGCGCGCTCCGGAATGTATGGCGGCCGCACGCCTCAACCGTTTCCAGAGGGTGCGGAAATCGTCCGGAACGCTGTTCGAGGTGCGCAACAGGTCGTCGATGGTTGTGCCCAGTTCCTCCAGACGATACGGCTCGTCGGCCGCACAGCGGACGAGCGCTTCGAGGATGGCCGGCTGCGCTGGCCGGCCGGCCCCCGCGCGGGGGGACGGTCCGTCGCCGCTTCCCCCCGGTTCCACCCCCAGACCCACGGAGTCGCCCAGAAGCATGCGGATGAAGTCCAGAACGCTGTCCTCAGTGGGGAGAATGCGGGCGGTAACAGCCTGACGGCGCACATCTTCATCCAGGCCTTCCACTGGAAGGTTGAGGGCGAAGGTCTCGGTCCCGCCCGGCACCGTGGACTGGAAGCTGATGAAGCCGGAGACCTCCGACAGATCCAGCGCACTCGTAAATAGGGCTGGTCGACCATCCATCAACGCATCAAGACAGGCGGTGCCGTCCGCCACCGTCCGTGTCACGGGCCAGAAACGGAGATCCGGCAAGCAAATGGAAACGGATGGTGCGAGCCGCTTGCTTGCGCAAAGAGCCAAGGCCACGGTGTCGTCCGGCTGGACGTGGCACACCACGGTCAGGCCGGCATCGATAAGTTGCCGGCGACCTATGCGGGTGTCCCGCCCGGCGCCGGCCGCAGCCGCCTGTGCCGGGTCGGGTTCGTAGTCCATGAGTACCGTGGATAGGTTGGGATCCTGGACCATCCCCATGACCCCGGACGTCAGCGCCGCCGTGCAGTCGAACTCCGCCATGACCTCAACGTTTGTTCCGTCGAGCGCCGGTACCGTCGCGTTGGCGGAACCGACTGCGATGCGGCTGCGCCGCCGCTCATCCCAGACATAGATCTTCGCATGGATGCCGCCCCCCGGCAGCGGCGGCGCGTCGCCGGTCTCCTCCGGGGCGGCAAGGACGCAAGTCCTTTCGAACGCATCGCCGCACGTCGCGCCCACGGCATCGAGAGAATCCGGCCGCGAGACCAGCAACACGCCGCGTTCGGTCCTCGTCCGCAAGCGCCGCAAGGCCTCGATATGCAGGAAGGGGGAGAACACGGCGAGCCGGTCGCTGGGTGGAGGGCTCCAGCTCTGCCCCAGGCCGGACACGTGGAGCACCGGGTTAGACAAACCCGGTGGCGCACGCCAGACCGTCCGCTCCGCGCAGCCGGCAAGATTCCTCAGGAAGGCCTGCCTCGGCGCGGAAAGAGTGGTACGGCAAAGACCGGGCAACCGGCGCAGCAGGCCTGGAACCGCCGTATCCGTTCCCGGTCCCTTGCCCGGCTGGCCCTCGAGCACGGCGCACACGTCCCATGAGCGATCCTTGGTCAGATTACGGCTGAGGACCGCCAGCCGCAGACGTTCCATGCCGTCATCCCGTGAAACGAAGCGCAGCAGCCAGAGCTTCGGGTGGAAGGCCCCGCCCCCGGGCGCGCGCACCTCCCGGACGATCGCTTCCGCGTCGAGGACCAGGGACGGCACCGCCTGCTCACCCTGGTGGATCCGGCTTTCCTGGCAGAACACCAGAAGCTGGTCGAAAACACGGCGCACGGCGGCAAGAAGGCGCGGGGCACTCGCCGGCATGCCAGCCCCTTCCTCCTCGTTTATCACGTCCAGAAGCGCGGCGGGGATCGACAGGAGGGTCGGGAGGGCCACCGAGTAGGTGCAGAGGATGCCCCCCGCAAACCGGTGACCGGGCGGCGGCCGGAAGACGTCGTGCATCGACAGCCGCGTTCCGGGCTCAAGCATCACGTTCCTCCGCCAAGTCGTTGAGGTAGGAGCGCGCAATGGTCCAGCGGTATTCGAGCCTGCCCCCGGCCTGGAACCGCCACCGTTTGCGCGCCGCCTCGCTGTAGAAGCGGGAGGTTCCGAGATGGCGCTTAAGCTGCTCCTCCCTCCTTCGTATCAGGTCGCAGGCGGCCGGATTCTTCTCCACCTTCCCACCGTCGCGCACGGCCTCGATCCACCGCCTGACGAACAGGATCGTGCGGTTGTCGATTGTGTGGTGAAGCCGTCCGGCGAGCTGGGCAATCTCGCCCATACCGGCCGAGACGACGTCCAGATCCACGGGCGTCACGTCGCGTGCCCAATCCTCCAGCTTTTTTCGATAGTCGAGAACGTGCCGCTCGGCATCGGCGCCGTCCTCCATCCGCAGGCGGCTGAGGAGGCAATTGTACAGGAGCGTCGCACCGTACATGACCCGGGAAAACGCCGCGGCGAAATCCAGATAGTGCCGTGTCTGGGCAGGCAGGCGGCGCTTCAGCGGGTGCCGCCACGGGAAAGACGCGTTCGTTGGCGCCTTCAGTTCGCAGAAATGGGTGAAGAGGTTGTGCTCCAGGCCCCAACCGTCGCGGGCAGCGACGGCGGTCGAGAGTCGGCCCTTCAAGTAGATGCGCTCCCCGTCCGGCAGGTTGAAATCCAGCCCCTCGATATTGGGGAAGCCGTCCGGCATGGGAGGAAGGTCGAAGGCGAAGCCCGGAACCCGGGAGCCCTGCCCGGGCTCCTCGGCAGGGGGGGCGTCGGATGCCCTCCGCTCCTCCACATGACGCGCCCAACGCGCCGTCGATCCGGGAAGCGTCACGATGCCAAGGGTTCGCAGACCGCTCCAATAGATGGAACTGGGCATCGTCAACAGGTCGGCGCCCTTCTGCAGCCCGATGACGCCGGCCCCTTCGCCAAGCGGCGCCAGCGTGTCGATGAGGCGCACCTCGTTTTCGCGCAAGGCGCTCGACACCGACCGTTTGCGGCCTCGGGCTGCTGCCTCGCAGCACCAAGCGACGAACAGGAAGTACCGCAGCCGTCGCTGGATCGTGCTGGTGCCTGGAAAGAACAGGTCCGAAAGCGTGTCGCGCACGCTTCCAAGGCCGAGCTCATCACGGGCATCCCGGCCGCGCAGAGCGGCGAGGGCGTCGCGGGCAGCCTTTTCGTGGGCCTCGTCATAATCGAGCCAGCCCAGAAATCTGAGGCCGTCTCTCGCAGGAGGAGCGGACTCCGTCATGTCTCACGTCGGCGAGAGAAGGATGATCGGCGCCTGGGTGACATCAGAGCCGATGCGTTCCCAAGACCGCAGGTCGAGGCCGCGGTCCCGGCAGAACCCGATCTCGGCGGCATAACCGCTGATCTGGTCGCCGTCCGCGACCAGCGCACCGGATGCCGCGCGCAACGGCCCGCGGGCGGCGGTCGGCAACGACAGCAGAATCTTGGGATTGTCGAAGGTACGCATCGGGTCCAGGAATCGTTCGCGCAGGCTTCGGGCGTTGCGCTCGACGCCCGACATCGTGTCGGATGCCGCGCCCGGACCGAGCAGGAGCCAGTCGCACCGCGCCTTCGCCAGTCCAGCCAACGCATGCTGGCGGAAGAAGCCCGCGAAGACCTCGGCGTTCCGGTGGGCGACCTCCTTCGTCAGCATCAGGTCCATGAGCATCCGGTACTGGTTCTGCGAATGGACGATCTGGCCCCGCGCCTGTTCGAGCGCGGAGAGGCGATCGTGCGCCTGGGCCCAGGCGGCGTTCTCCAGGGCGGACGCGAGGGCGGCTGCCCGTTCCGTGTCGCGGACGGTGTTCATCCACTGGACATCGTCCTGCAGATCCCTCATTGCCTCCAATATCTCGCCGACGGCCCGCTCGATGCGGTTCAAACGGTGAGCGATCATCCCGAAGCCGGCGACCGTCACGCCCAGCGTCAGCACCTGCAAGCCCGACACCATGCCCAGCCCTTGGGAGATGGCGTTCAGCTGGTCGGTCATGCCCGGCGGCATCGGAGCGCCGGTTTCCAGGATCCGGCGCAATTCGCCGGATTCCCGAAGCATGTAGCGGATTTTCCCCTCGGCATCGCGGATGACCCCGCCAAGGCGCCTCCATTCCCCGGACGCGAGACGCTCCGCGATATCCGCCGGAATCCGGAGGGTGATTGTGACATTGTCCAAGGGCGTCATCTCACGCCCCCGACGGCTTCGGCGGCAAGGGCCTCGTACAGTCTCTTCTGCCGCAGATAGCCGACGTGCAGCACGCAAGGAATGGTCACGCGGTATGCCGGACCCGCCAAGTCCACGGCCGTCCAGACGCCGGTCACCGCCCAGCCGATGGGTCCGGCGAACAGCCCGAGGGTTCGGCTCAGCGTGGCGTTTGCGGCAAAAGTTAGTCCGCGTCCGAGGATCTGCCTAGCCACCGCGTTGGCGACGATGATCGCCATGCGGTACATGAGGAAGCCGGTCAGCCGCACGCCGGCCTGCGCCATGATGACGGTGATCGGCGCTGCGGCGCTGAAGGAGCGGCCGTCATGGCCAGCCTTGCGAAGCTCCTCACAGAACGCCTCGCGGTCCTTTGGATCCATCCGCTCCCAGGCGTCCGAGAAGATCTTTGTGATGGCTTTGCGCTCCAATTCGGCGACTGGTTCGCCTTCACCAACCTTAACGCCGATCTGCGAGCAGACATCCGCGACGACCTCCGCGTATTCGGGTCCACCTCCACGGAACAAGTTGGCGATGCTGTTGCCTCCAAACGACCGGATTTCGTTGCCGATTAGATCGGCATACCAGCTGTGCTTTGGATTGTGCTGCTTATAAATGGCCTCAATTGACAGCATTTCGGTGGCCGCGTTGAGGATGTAGTCGACTAGGGGGGCGAGCTCTTCGTCGGTGGAGGCCTGAAGCAGCGGATACAGTTCGCCATTCTCAATCCGCTTCAATTGATCGGCAGTCGCCACCACACATCCCCCCATCTAATGACCCTTGCTCTGCGCTTGGCATGGAACGACCAGCACAGCCGTTGGAAGCCGCCGAAAGACCTGAAGCGCGCCTCCAGCCAAAATGCGCTGCATCCATCCCTCAAGAGTTGCATAATTTATCATAGCTTGTAAAGTCAATTTGTGTATCCCCTTTTTGTATTTTTTAGAGCGTCTGCCAAAGGAAGAAGTGGCAACAGCGCCGCCGCCATCGGCAACTGCGTGCATCTGCAGCCGTTCTACAGCACGATTGGACGCCCTTAGATCAACCCAGAACTGATTGTCCGGATGTTCATCATCGGGTACTGCTTGGTTGTCCAGGATCACATGCGCCACCTTGCCGACCGGCACCGCCGCTTCGACGGCGTTGAGAAAGCAGATGATCTCCTGATGGCGGTGCCGCGCGGCGCACTGGTCAAGCATGGTGCCGTCCAGCACGTTCAGTGCTGCGAACAGCGTCGTCGGGCCATG
>NZ_LGRA01000008.1:220614-220701 GCF_003116095.1 Azospirillum sp. TSO35-2 | reverse complement strand
GGAACCAGAACCCAAAGGCCGCAACGGTTACCAACAACCGCCGCCTGCGCATCCCTTCTCACAACACGGTATAAACTTGTCAAAGAA
>NZ_LGRA01000008.1:14076-220604 GCF_003116095.1 Azospirillum sp. TSO35-2 | reverse complement strand
TTCTCGGCGGTAGCGGCTCCGGCCTCGGCGTTCTCGGCGGCGGCGCAATCGGCGTCGGCAGTTCCGGCGCCGGCCTTCTCGGCGGTCGCGGCCCCGGCCTCGGCGTTCTCGGCGGCGGCGCAGTCGGCGTCTGCGGTGCCGGCGCCGGCCTTCTCGGCGGTAGCGGCTCCGGCCTCGGCGTTCTCGGCGGCGGCGCAGTCGGCGTCTGCGGTGCCGGCACCCGCCTTCTCGGCGGTTGCGGCCCCGGCTTCGGCGTTCTCGGCGGCGGCGCAGTCGGCGTCGGCCACGTCCGCCGCGGCACAATCCGCGTCGGCGACTCCGGCCGCTTCGGCGTCCGCCGCGCCCGGCCCGGCGGCACCGAGCGACGATTCCACGGCCGAGGCGTAATCGGTCAGGGGCCGGCCTTCTCTTTCGCGAGAGGGCCGGCCCCGCTATCCGTTCTGCAGAGCAGCGATCCATCCACCCGATCCGGCCGGAGCCGCGAGTCCTGACCCATCCCATGGCTGACAGCGCATCGCCCGACACCGTCCATCCGGAGTTTCCCGGCATTCGTCTGGGCGACACCGTCCACCGCGCGACCAAGCGCTTCTTCATCGGCACCCATCGCACCGCGACGCCGGAAGAGACCCTGGCCCGCATTTCGCCCCATTTCGCCCGCTGTGGCATCACCCGCTTGGCCGACGTGACGGGCCTGGACCGTCTGGGCATCCACACGGTCATTGGTCACCGGCCGAACAGCCCGACCCTGTCCGGCAGCGCCGGCAAGGGGTTCAGCCTGGCGGCCGCCACCGTCTCCGCCGCGATGGAGGCGATCGAGTTCCACCACGCCGAACATCTGCGGCTGCCCCACGTCGAAGCGGCCTGGAACGATCTGCCGGCCGACGGGCGCATTCCGATCGACCGGCTGGGCGGGACCAAGCACGGCTCTTTCCGCCCCGACCGGCCGGAGATCTGGACCTGGGGCTGGGATTTGATGAGCGGCCGTCCGGTCGCCGCTCCCTGGACCTCGGTCGGGCTGCACAGTATGCCGGCCGGGACCAAGCCGGGCGCGCGCAGCTTCTACGCCATGGGCACCAACGGGCTGGCCAGCGGCAACCACATTCTGGAAGCCGTCGCCTCCGGCCTTTATGAAGTGATCGAACGCGATTCGGTCGCCTGCTGGCGCTACGCCGGCGATGCGCTGGGCTGGCCGACGCCGCGGGTCAACCTGGACAGCATCGACGCGCCGACCGTGCGCGATCTGCTGCACCGGTTCGATCTGGCCGGCATTTGCCCGCTGCTGTTCGACGTCACCACCGACATGGGCGTGCCCAGTTACATGGCGATGGTCTATGACCGCGACATGCGCAAGACCGGCATGAACCGCGGTTACGGCAGCCATCTGGAACCGGCGGTCGCCATGTGCCGCGCCCTGACCGAGGCGGTGCAGTCGCGTCTGGTGCTGATCGCCGGATCACGCGACGACTTCTTCCGCCGCGACCTGATCCGCAACCAGAATGCCGACGGCAGCGCCGAGATCGCGGCGCTGGAGGCGACGCCGGTCACCATCGACGGCCGCCGCCATCTCAACCACGCCACCCCGACCTTCGAGGGTGACATCACGATCCTGCTGACCGTGCTGCGCCGCGCCGGAATCGAGCAGGCTCTGGTCTTCGACCTGACGCTGCCGGAAATCGGCATTCCGGTGGTGCGGGTGCTGGTGCCGGGGCTGGAAGGCTACCAGTTCGACTTCTACACTCCGGGTGCCCGGCCGCTGGCCTTCGCCGAGGCGCTGAAGGCGCATGTCTCCCAGGCGTCGCCGGCGCATTCGCCCCAAATGGGATCGTTTGCATGAAGATCTGTGTGTTCCTTGGCCCGACCATGCCGGTGGACGATGCCCGCGCCATCCTGCCGGACGCGGTTTATTTGCCGCCGGCGGCCCAGGCCGACATCATCAGCGCCATGACCATCCACCGTCCCGACGTGATCGCGCTGATCGACGGGGTGTTCGGACAGTCGCTGTCGGTGTGGCACAAGGAAATCCTCTTCGCTTTGCACAAGGGCGTGGCGGTCTACGGCTCTTCCAGCATGGGGGCGCTGCGGGCGGCCGAGTGCCATCCCTTCGGTATGGTGCCGGTCGGCGAAGTGGCGCGCGGCTATGTCGACGGGCGCCTGACCGGCGACGACGAGGTGGCGCTGGCCCATGCCGGGCCGGACGACGGCTGGTTCCCGCTGTCGGAGCCGTTGGTGAACCTGCGCGCCAGCATGGCCGCGGCCTTGGCCGCCGGCGTGGTGGACCAGCCCCTGCATGACCGGGTGATCGCCGCCGCCAAGAGCCTGTACTTCACCGAGCGCACCCGCGACCGCATCTTTGCCGAAGCCCGTCTGACGGCGGAGGAGACGGAGCGGCTGGAGCGCTTCCTGGAAACCGGGGCCGTCGACCAGAAGCGTCGCGATGCGGAGGCGTTGCTGGGCCATCTCGCCAGCCTGATCACCCCGCCGCGGCTGGCCCCCTTCGATTTCAACGCCTCGCACTATTTCGACGTGCTGTATGAGCGCGATCGCCGCGTCTGCCATGGCGGCAACAGCGTGCCGTTGTCCGAGATCGCGACTCACGCCGCGCTGCACCGGGCGGACTTCGCGGAGATCAACAACGCGGCCCTCGGCCGTTTGCTGATCCGCCAGTTCGCGGAGGTGATGGGCGTCACGGTGGACGAGGCGGCGGTGCGGGCCGAGACACAGCGCTTCTGCGCCATGCGCAGGCTCGTGGGGGCCGAGGCGCTGGCCGACTGGTGCCGCCGCAACGACCTGACCGACGCCGAATTCAGCGAGTTGATGACCGAGCTGGCCATCGAGCGGGCGATGCGGCTCTGGCTGATTCCGCGCCGCTTCCTGGCGCGGACGACCAAGCCGGTGCTGAACGAACTGCGCCTGCGCGGACTCTACGAGTCGACTGCCGTCGCCGCCGCGCTGGTCGAGCGGGTGATGGAGCTGCATTTCGGCGACGCCAGCCGCCAGCCGAAGGAGACGGTCGAGCAGTTGCTGGCCGATCATCTCGCCAACACCGCCTGCCGGATGGATGCGCCAGCCGACGCCTGGGCGTATGAATACGGCTTCAAGGATCTGCTCGACCTGCGCATCGACCTGATGCGGGCCAAGCAGGTGCGCGACCTGTTCCGCCAGTTGGCGGCCGAGGTGGAAGCGGCGCTGATCCCGCAGCCGGCGCCGAAGGATCCCGTGCCGGAAGAGGAGATGCAGACGTGACCAACCCAGACGTGACCATCCGTATGCCGACGCCGCTGCGCGGCTTCGTCGGCGGGCGCGACCAGGTGACGGTGCCCGGCGCCACCGTGCGCGAGGCGCTGTCGGCGCTGACCGCCGGGCAAGAGGCGTTCCGTGACCGGCTGTTCACCGCCGAGGGCGATCTGCGCCGCTTCGTGAACGTCTATCTCGGCCGTGACGATGTGCGGCGGCTCGGCGGGCTGGAAGCGGCGGTGCCGGCCGGCGCCACCCTGACCCTGATGGTTGCCCTGGCGGGCGGTTGAGGAGCTTCGTGTCATGAGCCTGAAGGACCGGCGTCTGTCCGACCTGCGCGCCCGCATTCCGGAAGTGACCGCCGTCGATGCCCTCGCCCTGCAGCGCGGCGGCGCGCGGCTGGTCGATGTCCGCGAGGACGAGGAGACGGCGACCGGCACCCCGGCCGGGGCGTTGCGCCTGCCGCGCGGTTTTCTGGAACTGCGGATCGAGGAAAAGGCGCCCGATCCGGCGCTTCCCGTCCTGCTGATGTGCGCCGGCGGCACCCGGTCGCTGTTCGCGGCGGAGGATCTGCTGCGGTTGGGCTATGAGGATGTGCGCTCGGTCGCCGGCGGATTTTCCGCCTGGAAGGCCGCCGGCCTGCCGGTGGAGGTGCCGCCGCAGCTCGACGCCGCCCAGCGCGAGCGCTACCGCCGCCACCTGACCATGCCAGAGGTGGGGGAAGCCGGGCAGCACAAGCTGCTGCGCAGTCGCGTCGCCCTGATCGGCGCCGGTGGCCTGGGCTCGCCCATCGCGCTGTATCTGGCCGCCGCCGGGGTCGGGCGCCTGACCCTGATCGACGACGACCGGGTGGAGCGCAGCAATCTCCAGCGCCAAATCCTGCACGCCGAGAGCCGGCTGGGCCAGCGCAAGGTGGAGAGCGGGCGCGCCGCCCTGCTCGACCTCAACCCGACCATCGAGGTGGTGTCGCACGACACGCGGCTGGAGGCGGCCAACGTGCTGGACCTGCTGGCCGGTCACGACGTGGTGGTCGACGGGTCCGACAATCTGCCGACCCGCTATCTGGTCAATGACGCCTGCCTGCGGCTGGGTGTGCCCAACGTCTATGGCGCCATCTTCCGGTTCGAGGGACAGGTTTCGGTGTTCGGCGGTGCTCCGGGCGCACGCCCCTGCTACCGCTGCCTGTTCCCGGAGCCGCCGCCGGCCGAATACGCCCCGTCCTGTGCCGAGGCCGGCGTGCTGGGCGTGCTGCCCGGCGTGATCGGCACCATCATGGCCGCCGAGACGATCAAGCTGCTGCTGGGCCTGGGTGAGCCACTGGCCGGCCGCCTGCTGCTGTATGACGGCCTGCGGGGTGAATTCAACGAGATCGCGGTGGCGGCCGATCCCGACTGTCCATCCTGCTCGCACGGCGCGCGGCCGGAACTGAGCGACATCGCGGTCGTCTGTGGCGGATGATCGCGGTCGGCCGGCGTGCGGGGCGGGAAAAGAGGCCGCGGCTCAGGCCGCGTTCTTCCGCTCGATGACGCTTTGAACCAGTTTCTTCAGGGCGACAAAATCGACCGGCTTGGTCACCAGATCGGTGGCGCCGCTGTCCAGCGCGCGCCGGCGGTTTTCGGTGTCGCCATAGGCGGTGACCATGATGACCGGAACCGCCGGATCGTCCGCGCGCAGACGTTGCAAAAGATCGAGCCCGCTCATGCCGGGCATATTGATATCGCTGAGGACAAGAACCGCCTCAGGTTGCAACCCGGCGCTCAAGCTCTCCAGCGCCTCTTCCGCCGATGCGGCGAAGTGAAGCGCGAGTTCCCCGCGGCGCAACTCGGCCCGGAAGCGCTGGCGGAACAGATCCTCGATATCCGGTTCGTCATCGACGACGAGGATTCCCAAGGTCATGTCTTGCGGCGCTCCCCTAACGACACCGCCGTCACCGTGCGTGGCAGCGTGATGGTGAACTCGGCATGCTCGTTTTCAACGCTGGATACGTCGAAACGACCACGATGTTGATGTACCACGATGTCATAGCTCAGCGAAAGGCCTAAGCCGGTTCCTTCGCCGGTGGGCTTGGTCGTGAAGAATGGGGTGAACAGTTTCTCGATTACGGCGGGGGGCATGCCGACGCCATTGTCGCGAATTCCGATGGAGACCTCCGAATCACTCGTATGAGTGGCGACAATCAGTCGCGGCTCATAGGTGGGGTCGTCGGAGAGCAACTGGCGCTTGCGCACCGCGTAGAAGCTGTTGGTGAACAGGTTCACCAGGACGCGCGACATGTCCTGCGGCACCAGCTTGACCTCGCCCACCCCCGGGTCCAATCGGCAACTCAAGGTCGCGTTGAAGGCCCGGTCCTGGGCGCGCACCGCGTGGTAGGACAGCGTCAGCGCCTCTTCGACCAGCATGTTCAGGTCGGTGGTTTGCCATTCGCCGCCGCCGCCCCGCGAATGGGCCAGCATGCTCTTGACGATGTTGTCGGCGCGCCGGCCATGGTCGGAGATCTTGCGCAGGTTGCTCTGCAGGCTGTCGACCAACTCGTCCACCTCGACGCGGACCGCATCATCCAGATGGTCGTTCAGCGGCCCCAGCAGTTCCAGCAGTTCGTCAAGCAGCTCACCCGACAGTTCGGCGAAGTTGTTGACGAAATTCAGCGGGTTCTTCAATTCATGGGCGATGCCGGCGGTCAATTGGCCGAGCGACGCCATCTTTTCCTGAACGATCAGTTGCTGCTGGGTCTCGCGCAGCTCCTTCAGGATTGCTTCGGCGCGCTCCTTGGCTTGGCGCAGCTCGTCCTCGATGCGCTTGCGGTCGGTGATGTCGTGGTGGGTGATGACATAGCCGCCGTCGGCGCGCGGAGCGGTGCGGATATCCAGGATACGGCCGTTGGTGGGCACCTGGCGTTCGGAATTGATGACTCCCTTCACCAGGAAGCGGGTGCACAGTTCCGCCACCGTCTCCTCGCAGGGGACGTCGCCGTAATCGCCGCGCCGGTGGTTGTAATAGAGCGTTTCGGCGACGGGGGTACCGGGCGGGAACAAGCCGGGCGGATAGTCCCACAGTCGGAAATACTCGCTGTTGGCTCCTTCCAGCTTCAGGTTCCGGTCCAGCATCAACACGCCGTTGGGCATGGCGTCGATCGCCGCCTGCAACAGCTGTTCCTGATGCGGCACTTCGGCGTTGGCGGCCTGCGGGCGCATCTGGGTCAGCATTTCCATCACCGCGGGGGCGCCGCCCCAGTCCACCGGCTCCAGCAGTTGGTCGAACCACTGGATGCTGGTGTCGGCGCGGTGACGCTTGATCCGGCGCGCTTGCGACTGGGTCGGCCCCTGCAGGCAGCGGGCATAGGCGTCGCGCTCCGCCAGTCGGGCGTCCTCCGGGACCAGCTCCATGACACCCGGCAGGGCCAGCACCTGTTCCGCCGACTCATAGCCCAGCAGGCGGGCCAGCGTGCTGCTGCAATGAAGGATGACGCCATCGCGGTGGACGATCAGGCCCGGCATCGCGGCGACGAGCTGGTCGTGGTAGAGCCGCGCCCGGTCCACCGACGCCGCCACGGCTTCGTCCGGGGACGAATAGGATGACAGCGGAGGCAGGGATAGGAGCAGCTTGGTCTTTTCGTCCATGTGGATCGTCCCTCTGGGTCGTCCTTGTCGGGCGGGCGGTCAGGGGGGTCAGGGCGCGTCCAGCGGCAGCCGCAGGATCACGGTCGTCCCGCGCCCGACCTCGCTGTCGATGTCGATCTCGCCGCCCAGCTTGCCGGTCACCAGATTGAACACGGCGTACAGCCCCAGCCCCATGCTGCCCGCGCCGCGCCGGGTGGTGGTGAAGGGCTGGAACAGCCGCGGCTGGATGTCCGCCGGAATGCCGCGGCCATTGTCGGCGATCCGCAGTTCCACCCGTTCATCGCCCAGCATCTGGACCGACACGGTGACCCGTCCGGCGGGGCGACGTCGTCCGTCGGTCGGCAACCCGTCCGGATTGCCGTCCTCGCCGGCGGCGATGGCCGCGACCGGTTCCGGCTCGAAGGCGTGGGCGAAGGCGTTGGTCAGCAGGGCCAGCAGCACCTCGGTCAACGCCCCGGGGTAGGTGTCGAGCGCCAATCCGTCCGGGCAGTCCAGCGCCAGCTCGTGACCGGCCGCCGCCGGCTGCACCTGCACCGCCAGCACGATGTCGGACAGATAGTCGCGCAGGTCGAAGCGGCTGCGGGGCGAACTCGCCTTGCCCTCCGTCACCAGCTTCAGGCTCTGGATCAGGGCGGCGGCGCGTTCGATGTTGGCGACCAGCAGCGTCGACACCTCGCTGGCGGTGCCGACATAGTCCTGGAAGTCGCTCTTGCGCAGTTGCCCGCCGCGGAAGGTCATGATGATCGACTCCGACGCCGTCTGCAGATGGGTGGCGGCGGTCAGCGCGATGCCGACGGGGGTGTTGATCTCGTGGGCGACGGCGGCGATCAACTGGCCGATCACCGCCATCTTCTCGGCGCGGATCAGGTCGGATTGCATGCGCTCCAGGTCGGCCAGCGCCTGTTCGGCCGAATCCTTGGCCGCACGCAGCGCCTCCGCCTGGACCTTGCGTTCGGTGATGTCGTAGAGCCAGACGATGTAGACGGGCTGGTTTTCGTAGGTGGTGTGGTCGAACGACATCGCCATCCACACCGTGCGGCCGTCGTCGCGGACGAAGCGGATCTCGTCGGTCGGGATGACGCCGTCGGGCCGCGGCTCGTCAGCCGCCGCGACCGTCGCCATGGCCGGCCGCGGCGGCGCCGGCAGCCGTTCCGTGACGTAGCGGAACAGGGTCGGGGCGCAATGCTGGTGCATCGCGTCCTGCGGGATGCCGAACAGATCGACGCAGCGATGGTTGTAATAGAGCAGTTCGCCGGCTTCGGTGATGATCGCCACGCCGATCGGGCTGCCATCCAGCACCCGGCGCAGGCGGGTGGTCTGGGCGCGCGACGCCGCCTCCGCCGTCCGCGTCTCCTGCAGCGCGTCGCGCAGGCGGCGGACGGTCCGGCTGGCTTCCAGCGTCTTGTGGATGGTGGCTTCGAGGTCGGAGAAGTCGATCGGCTTGATGATGAAGTCGAAGGCGCCGCGGTTCATCGCCGCGCGCACGTTGCCGAGGTCGCCATAGGCCGACACCATCACCGCGCGGATGTCGGCGTTCACCTGGGGCAGATGGTCGAGCAGGGTCAGCCCGTCCATCCCGGGCATGTTGATGTCGCTCAGCACCATCTCGATGTCGGGCTGCGCCCGCAGGGTGGCCAGCGCCTCCTGCCCGTCATGGGCGAACAGGAACTCCAGCTCGCCGGCCCGGACGGCGCGGCGGAAGCGCTGCATGATCAGCGTCTCGACGTCCCGCTCGTCGTCGACCACCAGTATCTTGCCCATCCCGGCCTTCCTACCGCCCATCCGACCGACCGGCGGGCTGCCCCGCCGGGTCCGTGCCGCCGCGCCATGCCGCGCGCCGGCCACCGCCGGACCCGTGCGATCCACCATAGGGGTGGATCGCGCCGACGGGAAGCATCGTGGCGCTTGATACCCTGTGAGTTGTGGGAACCTGTGGCCGAAAGGCTGGGCCTGACCGCAAGACGTGTGTCCCCTTTCCATCCGATGGACCGGCGGTCGGCAGGATAGCACGGGATTGCGCCAGGGCGAGCCGCTTGTGGGTCGCCTAGCGCGGGTTCATTCGACAAAGCCGTGTGGTGCCGGTTGCTGCACCAACGGCAAGGTGAACCAGAAGGTGGCGCCGGGGGCCGTACCACTCTCGACACCGATGCGACCGCCCAGATGTTCGACGATGCGCTTGCTGATGGCCAGACCGAGCCCGGTTCCGGCCGGTTTGCCGGTCAGGGGGTCGCCGGCCTGACGGAAGCGGTCGAACACCAGGGCGCGGTCCTTCGGCGCCACGCCGGGGCCGGTGTCGGTCACCGTCACCCGCAGCGCGCCGTCCCGCACCCGCGCCGCCAGCACCGTCCGGCCGCCGGACGGCGTGAATTTCGCGGCGTTGGACAGCAGGTTGACCACGACCTGGATCACCCGGTCCTCGTCGCCCCGCACCGGCGGCAGCCGGTCGGGCAGGTCGACCGCCAGCGCGATGCCGCGTTCCAGGAACAGCCCCTCGGTCGCGGCGACCGCCTGGGTCAGCGCCTGCGCCGGGTCGATCGCCTCGATCCGCCAATCGAGCGCGCCGGCCTCGATCTTCGCCATGTCCAGCACCTGGTTGATCAGGCGGGTCAGCCGCTCGCTCTCCTTGATGATGACGGCCAGGAACTCCTGCCGCTGGTCGGGGTCGAGGCCGGGGTCGTCGTGCAGGATCTCGCTGAAGGCGCGAATCGAGGTCAGCGGGGTGCGCAGCTCGTGGGTGACGGTGGACAGGAAATCGTCTTTCAGCCGGTCCAGCTCGGTCAGCCGTTCGTTGGCGGCGCGCAGCGCGTCGGTGGCGCGCTCCAGCTCGGCGGTCTTCTGTTCCAGTTGGCGGCTGTGGGCGATGACGTCGCTGGTCTCGTCCAGCATGCGCAGCAGCTCGGCCGCCTCGACCGCGCCGGCCGACACCGACGAGGCCAGCGCCACCCGGGCCGACGCGCCGCCGATGGCGCCGGCCAGCAGCCGTTCGGCCAGCCGCAGCCGCTCCGCCCCCGCCGGCTCGTCCGGGTCGGCGCCGGCGAAGGCCTGCTCGGCGCGCTGGGGGCCGAGGAAACGGGCGACCACGCGGGTGAGGTCGCCGACGCTGGCGGCGCTGCGCCAGTCGGTGGACGGGGAGGGGGCCGATGGGGAGGAGAGGTGTCCGGCGGCCTCACCGGCGGGGACGAACACGTCGACGAAGGCGGCGGCCTGCGCCCGCTCGGCCGCGTCGGGACGGTCGAACAGCGACAGGGCGACGTAGGCGCCGACGTTGGCGAGCGCGCTCCAGAACAGCGCGTGGGCCAGCGGGTCGAGCCCGGACAGCCCGAACAGGGCGTAGGGGCGCAGCGCCGCGACGCCCCACGGCCCGTCGGCGATGAAGGAGGCCGGCAGCCAGCCCGACCGGGCGAAGCTGGGCAGCAGCAGCGTGTAGGCCCAGACCAGCGTGCCGGCGGCGACCGCGCCGATGGCGCCGCGGCGGGTGGCGCCGCGCCAGTACAGCCCGCCGATCAGCGCCGGGGCGAACTGCGCCACCGCCGCGAAGGAGATCAGCCCGATCGACACCAGCGCGTAGGCCGAGCCGGCCAGCCGGAAATAGCCGTAGCCGAACAGCAGGATCGCCACGATGGCGACGCGGCGGACCGCCAGCAGCAGCGGCGTCAGGTCGGCCGAGCGCGCCAGGGCGGCCGGCCGTGCCCGCAGCAGCACCGGCATCACCAAGTCGTTGCACAGCATGGTCGACAGCGCCACCGACTCGACGACGATCATCCCGGCCGCCGCCGACAACCCACCCAGGAAGGCCAGCAGCGCCAGCCACGCCGCCCCGCCGTGCAGCGGCAGCGCCACCACGAACAGGTCGGGGTCCAGCCCGGGACCGAAGCGCAGCAGCCCGGCCAGCGCCACCGGCAGCACGAACAGGTTGATCAGCAGCAGGTAGAGCGGGAACAGCCAGACCGCGCGGTCGAGGTGCCGCTCGTCCACCGTCTCGATCACCATCACCTGGAACTGGCGCGGCAGGCACAGCATCGCCGCCGCCGCCAGCAGGGTGGTGGTGATCCAGGCGCCGCCGCCGCTGCCGCCGCCATCGCCCAGGGCCGGCGCGCTCTCGAACAGCCGGGCGAGGTCGGGGTGGGCGGCGGCGGCCTCGAACAGGGGCGCCAGCCCGCCATGCAGCCCCCAGACCACGAACAGCCCGACCGCCAGGAAGGCGACCAGCTTCACCAGCGATTCGAAGGCGATGGCCGCGACCATGCCGGGATGGTGCTCCGCCGCGTCGATCTGGCGGGCGCCGAAGACGATGGCGAACAGCGCCATCACCGCAGCGATCAGGAAGCCGTGGTCGCGGAAGGGCGGCCCCAGCGTGTCCAGCCCGTTGCCGCCGGTCAGCGCATCGAAGCTGACGGCGACCGCCTTCAGTTGCAGCGCGATGTAGGGGGTGACGCCGACGGTGGCGGTCAGCGCCACCAACCCGCCCAGCAGCGGGCTGTGGCCGTAGCGGCTGGCCAGGAAGTCGGCGATGGAGGTGATGCGGTGGGCCTTGGCGATGCGCAGGATCTTGCGCAGCAGCAGCGGGGCCAGCAGCATCAGCAGGGTGGGGCCGAGATAGACCGGCAGGAAGCCGATGCCCAGCGTCGCCGCCCGCCCGACCGAGCCGTAGAAGGTCCAGGTCGTGCAGTAGACCGCCAGCGACAGGGCGTAGACGGTGGGCGAGGCGATGACGCTGCGCCCGGCCGCGGCGCGGCGGTCGGCCCAGTGGGCGATGGCGAACAGGGCCGACAGATAGGCCAGGGCGGTGAGAAGGACCGTGCTCCAGCCGATGCCCCAGCCGCCGGCGCCGTCCGTCGGCATCGGCCGCTACCGTCTGGCGCTGGCCAGGGCAGCCAGCGCGATCACCGCCGCCCAGCCGCCGAGGACCCAGACATACAGCGACGGCACCCCCAGAATCCTCCCCTCCGTCCCGAACAGGCCGAGCAGCGGCGGGTTGAACAGCGCCGCCGCCAGCAGGAACAGCCCGACCATGCGGTCGCGCCGCCTGATCGTCCCGTCATGGGGGCCCCGCGCCGGGCCGGAATGCGGGGGGACGCCGCTCAAAAGGCCCGCTCCCGTGCCGCCAGCTCGACCAGGATGTTGGCGCCGCGGATGGCGTCGTCGAGGGTTCGCACGTCGCGCTCGCGCAGCATCTCGACCATGCGCAGGAACACCGCCGCGGTGACGAGGCTGTCGCCGAGCGCGGTGTGGCGGTCGACCACGGCGATGCCCAGCCGTTCGGCGATGCCGTCCAGCGTGTGGTCGCCGTCGTTGCCCAGCAGCATGCGCGACAGCAGCATGGTGTCCAGCACCGGCCCGTCGAAGGCCACCCCGGCGACCCGTTCCTTCATCTTCAGGAATTTCAGGTCGAAGGCGGCGTTGTGCGCCACCATCACCGCCCCCGAGATGAAGGCGCGGAACTGTGGCAGCACCGCGTCGATGGTCGGCTTTCCCGCCACCATGGCGTCGGTGACGCCGTGGAAGGGGATCGATTCGGGCGGGATCGGCCGCTTGGGATCGACCAGCGTGTTGAAGGTCTCGCCGGTCAGGATGCGCCCGCCGACGACGCGGACCGCGGCGATCTGGATGATCTCGTCGCCGGTGCTGGGCGACAGGCCGGTCGTTTCGGTGTCGAACACCACGTAATGCAGGCGGTCGAGCGGCGTGTGGCCCAGCTCGCTGGTCGCCAGCGGCTGGTGCAGCAGCCCGAAATCGAAGAACTCCGGCCGGGCGCCGGCGCGCGGCCGCGGCCGGGCGGACAGCGGCGACTGCGCCGGCGGCAGCGGCACGCGCAGGCGGGACCGCGCGGCGGGCACCGCCCCCCCGGCGTCGGGCAGCGCCTCGCTCCAGGCGGTGCTGCGGTGGTGCTGCAGCACGTCGCCGGCGGACAGGCCGCCCAGCCCGCTCGGCAGCGGCTGGTCGAGCCAGCCGTCCAGCGTGGCGCTCGGCACCGCCGGCCCCGACCAGACGAGGTCGAGATAGACCCAGCGGTCGCCGTCCTGCGGCGCCACCGCCTCGAGGTCGAAGGCGGTCGCGCCGGTCAGCCCGTGCACCCGTTCGATCAGGTGGGTGAACAGCAGCACCAGGCTGTGGCTGTCGCCATGGACCCATTGCGGCAGGCCGGTCAGCGTCACCTCCAGGGAGGCCGAGCCGGGGGTGTCGTTGCCGACGCGGTGGCGGACCAGGTTGATCAGGTTGTTGGAGTGGATGTCGCTCATCGGCCAGCTGCCGGTGACGACGTTGCGGTAGGCGGCGGTCACCCGCTCCAGCCGTTGCGACAGGCCGTCGCAGGATTCCAGCATGGAGCTTTCAAACGCCGCGCGGTCGGCGAGAGCGAGGTCGGGGTTGTCGTACAGCGTTTCCACCGCGGCGCGCAGGTTGGCGATCGGGACGCGGAACCCCTCCGTCGCCTCGCGCAGCAGGGCGTCGCGCTGGCCGAGCGCCGCCAGCTCGCTGGTTGCGTCGGACAGGGTCAGCACGTAGCCGGTGATGGTCGGCGGCTCCTCCGCCCCGGCGTCCGCCTCCTGCAGGATGGCGCTCATGCGGCCTTCCAGCAGGATGCGGCCGTCGGTGGTGGCGCCGACGAACTGGGCGGTGGTGCCGTGCTCGTGGTTGAGGTGCCGCCCCTCGCGGACGCGCAAGGACAGCCGTTCCAGCGTGTGGGTCACCGGCTCCGCCACCACGAAATGCAGCAGGGAGCGGCCGAGCCCCATCTCGCCGGACAGGTGCAGGATGTCCAGGGCGGTCTGGTTGTAGAGCAGGATCTGGTGCCGCGTGTTGCAGACCAGGACGCCTTCGTGCAGGTCGCGCAGCACGGCGGCCAGCCGGGTCTTCTGCTCCTCCGCCTTCGCGGTCGATTCGGCGACGGTGCGGGCGATGTCGCGGCGGACCTGGGCCAGCTTGTCCGACAGGTCGTTCACCGCGCGGGCCATCGGCACCAGATCGCCGTAGCGCGCCAGCGGCACCCGGCCGCCGACCGCGCCCTCGACGTTGCCATGGGCGATCAGGCCGGCCTCGCGGCTCAGCGTTTCCGCGGCGCGCAGCAGGCAGCGGTCGACCACCAGCCACAGCCCCCAGACCGCGGCGGCGACCGCCATCGTCATCACCACGGCGTAGGTCAGCAGCGGATCGCCGGCCTCCGACCCGCGCACCGCCACCGCCAGCCCGACCGCCAGCCCGACCAGCGCCAGGCCGACCAGCCGGAAGGCCAGCGGCACCAGGCGGCGGGGCCGGGCCGCCGGCGCCTCCTTCCCGGCCGGACGGGGGCTGCCCTCCGCCCGCCCTTCCAGTGCCCGCCCTTCCAGTGCCCGCCCTTCCAGTGCCGGCCCGTCCAGCGCGGGGGCGGTCATCGCCCGCCCCCGGCCGCCGCGTCCACCGCGGGCATGCCCAGGTGGCGGCGGACGGTGGTCAGCAGGTCGCGGGTGGAAAAGGGCTTGGTGATGTAGTCGGTGGCGCCCAGCGCCAGGCCCTTCTGCCGTTCGACGTCGCGGCTGCGCGCCGTCAGCATGATGATCGGCAGCGTCTTGCAGGCCGGGTTGGTCCGCAGCGTCTGGCAGACGTCGAAGCCGTCGCGCTTCGGCATCATCGCGTCGAGCAGGATCAGGTCGGGGGTGTAGGCCTCGACCGAGCGGAGCGCCTCGTCCCCGTCGCGGGCGATGCGCACGTCGAACCCGGCGCGCTGCATGAGGACCTGGAGCGACAGGACGATGCTCGGCTCGTCGTCGACGACCAGGATGGTCGGCTTCATGGGGGCGTCCTCCGGTGCACCGGTCTTGTGCCGGCTTCCTTGAATTGCGTTGTGCCCTGGAATGTCCATGGTACGAGCAAAGAGAAGCGCGGATCAAGCGGCGCACCGGACCCCCTCGACCAAAGAACGGGGGTGGTTTCGCCAAGAAAAAGGCGGCCCGCGACCAAATGTCGCCGCAGGGCCGCCCTACACTCGCCCGGGTGAGGACAGGTTGTCGCAGGGCCGCCGGTCACCGCCGGCCGGCGACGACCGCCGATGCGCCGCGCCGATGCCGGTGGGGGATCAGCGGCTGGGGACGACGACCGGGTTGAGGCCCATCTTCGCCTTCAACTGCTCCACCTCGCGCTTGGCCGCCGCCGGGTCGGGGTAGCCGCCGACGCGGACGGCGCGCCAGGAGCGGTTGGCGCTGTCGGTCCAATCGACCGTGTAGGCCTGGAAGCCGTTGCCCTGGAGCTTCTGGAGCAGCGCATCGGCGTTCGCGGTCATCTGGAAGCTGCCGACCTGGACGGTGTAGCGCCCGGCCGGCGGCGGGGCCGCGGGAACCGACGCCTTGGCGGCCGGCGCCTTCGCGGCGGCGCCGGCGGGGGGAGCGGCGGTGGCCGGAGCGGCCGGAGCAGCGGGGGGCGGGGCGGCGTTCGGCGCCGCACGTTTGGCGTCGCCCTTCGGCGGGGCCAGCATCGCCTGCAAGGAGCCGGAGTCGGCGGCGTCGGCGGTGTCCTTCGCGGCCGGCTCGGGACGCGTCGGCTCGGGCTTGGGCTGTTCGGCCCTGGTCGGAGCGGTGGGCTGCGGCGCCGGCTCGGCCGGGACGGCGGCGCGCGGCTTCACCGGGGCGACCGGGGCGGTGGCCGGGACGGCCGGCGGTTCCGGAACCTTCAGCACCGGCGGCGGGTTGGCCGGCAGCGCGGCCATCGGCGGCGGCGGCGCGGCCGTCGCGCCGGTGTTGGCGGCGCTGGGAGCCTGTGGAGCGGGCGGCGTGGCGGGAGCGGTCGACGCGGCCGGCGCCGGGGCGCGGGCGATCATCGGCTCCGGCGCGCCGTTCGCGGCGGGTGCGCGGGTGATCGCCGGGGCGGGGACCATCGGCGTCGCGCTGCCGGCAGCGGTCGGCGCCGGGTCCGGCGCCTTGCCGCCGGGGTCGAGCATCACCACCGCGGCGCCGATGCCGGCGGCGGCCAGCATCGCCAGCGCGATCTTGCCCAGCGGCAGGCCGCGCGCGGCGGGTTCGTCGTCGACCTCGTCGACCTCGTCGTCCATCGGCTCGGCCCGCAGATCCTCGTTCAGGGCGCGAAGCAGCTTGGCGATGTCCTCGTTCTCCGGCGGGGGAGCGTCGGAAGGTCTGCCGGTGGGCTTCATCTCGTCCTTGATCATCCTGGGCCTGACTGTCACGGGCGCCCCGCTCTCGCCGGTCCCGTCGGGCCGGCCGAACACAAAGAGGCTCTCCGGACACCGGTCCCCCGTCGGCGGAACGACGGCGGGGGACCGGCTGCGGAAAGCCCCTTCTTTTTATCGTATCTTACCGCCCCATCAAACCGCCATGCGGTCGCGGGCGGTGGAAAAGAAGGGACCTCAGCCCTGATGCGGCTTGGCCGGGTCGACCGGGTGCGGCTGGCCAACCGGGGTGACGGAGGCCGGGGCGGTGGTCACCGGATCGGCGGCGGGCTGGGCCGGGGCCGGATGGATCGCGGCGGGCGGGGCCTGGGTGGAGGCCGTGGTGGTGGCGGGCGGCGCCGTTTCGTCCTCGTCCTTCATGCCGGCCTTGAAGGCCTTCACGCCCTTGGCAATGTCGCCCATCACGTTGGGCAGCTTGCCGGCGCCGAACAGGAGAAGCACGATAACCAACACGATTATCCAGTGCCAGATGCTGAAACTGCCCATCGATCTCTACCTCTGCAATTCGGTCCGAGCGGGTATGGTCGCAGCGTCCGCGACGGACGGCAACCCATAGCGTCCGGATGGACGGCAACCGCGCCGTCCCACCAATGTGAGTGCCCCTTCCGCGCCGCACAAGAGGCGGTCAGGCGGTCGGGCCGCTTTCGGCCGGTTCTTCCGGCACCTGGTGACGCATGATCAGCGGCGCCTGGAAGGCGCTGAACACCAACGTCAGCGGCATGATGCCGAAGACCTTGAAATTGACCCACATGTCGGTCGTGAAGTTGCGCCAGACCACCTCGTTCACCACTGCCAGCAGCAGGAAGAACCAGGCCCAGCGGATGCCCAGCGTCCGCCAGCCCTCGTCCGACAGGTTCAGCACGGTGCCGAGCAGCCGCTTCAGCACGTTGCGCCGCGTGACATGGGCGATGAACAGGACGCAGGCGAACAGCAGGTTGACCAGGGTCGGCTTGATCTTGATGAACAGGTCGTCCTGCAGCCACAGCGTCAGGCCGCCGAACAGCAGAACGAATCCGGCGCCGACCACCGGCATGATCGGAATCCGCCGTTCCATCCGCCACGACACCGCGACGGCGATGGTGATGGCGACCATAAAGACCGCGGTGCCGGTCATGATGCCGGCCTGGGAATTGGCGACGAAGAAGGCGGCGAGCGGGCCGGCCTCGATCGCCAAGCGTGCGAACTGGTTCATAACCCCTGACATAGCCCGAACCGGGCGCCCGTGAAAGGGGCGAATGTTCGCCGCCGGGACATTCTGGAGCCTCCGCGCGGGTGGGGCTTTTCTTCGCCGGATGGCTCGGCTACCTCTTTCGTCATCCGCCACAGGACAGAGGAAGGGCACCCGAGATGGACGCGGCCGAGGTCAAGGATCTGATCGACGAAGCCCACGAGCGCGAGCGGGCCAAGCACCGCAGCGCCGGGCACGGCGACGCGCCGGAGGGCGGGCATGAGGGTGGTCATGGCGTGAAGACCTCCACCGCCATCTACATCTCGGTGCTGGCGGCGGCACTGGCGATCGTCAGCGTCGCCGGCTCCAACGCCGGCAAGGACATGATGGCCAGCGCGATCGAGGCGTCGGACAGCTTCGCCTACTACCAGTCCAAGACCCAGCGCCAGATCAGCCTGCGGCTGGCCGCCGACGAACTGGAACTGCTCAGCGCCGGCATGCCGGCCGACGGCCAGGCCAAGGCGCTGCAGCGCTCCGCCGACTACCGCCAGCAGGCCGACCGCATGGAGGCCGACGACGGCAAGAACAGCCGCAAGGACCTGCTGGCCCGCGCCAAGGCGGCCGAGGGCCGCCGCGACCACGCCGCCACCCAGGACCCCTACTTCGACTTCGCCGAGGGGATGCTGCAGCTGGCCATCGTCCTGGCCTCGGTCTTCGCCATCACCAACATGGGCTTCATCCTGTGGGCCAGCCGGGCGCTGGCGGCGGCCGGGCTGCTGATGGCGGTGGACGGTTTCACCCTGGTGCTGCCGCTGCCGTTCCTCTGATCCTCAGAACTGGACGGAAAGGCGCAGCGAGCCGTAGTTGGTCAGCGACTTCTGGCCGCGGAACTCCGGCGTCAGCAGCGTCTGGGCGTAGGTCAGGCCATAGCGGCCGTAGCGCAGCGTCAGGCCGGCCTGCATGCTGGCGACCAGCGGGTGCTTGGTGACCGACCGGCTGTCGCGGAAGCTGTTGCCGTCCAGGAAGATGTTGCGCGCCACCGCGCGCCCCTCGGCGCTGGCGTAGACATACCAGGAGAAACGGCCCGGCCGTTCGGAATAGGGGCTGTCCTGGTAGGGGATGGTGCCCGTCGGGCGGGTGACCAGCGCCCCCACCGGCGGCGGCATGTTGCCGCCCAGCCGCGCCGTGGCGCCGACCGCGGCGAAGGTCAGCACGTTGCCGACGCTGCCGGCGACGTGCGGGTTGACGTCCCATTCCAGCGGTCCCAGCGCGTTCGGCGTCTCGTTGCGCCAGACATGCTCGTAGCTGAGGATCACCCCCGGCTCGTCGTGGAGCTGGTAATTCCAGCCCTCCGGGTAGGTGGCGCCGCCGACGACCTTGTGGACCGCCTTCTGCGTCTGCTCCGCCAGCGACGACGGCCCGACGACGCCGAGGTCGAGGTCGAAGCGGTCGACCGCGCGCGGCGCCTCGTTCAGCACCGACAGCCGGCCATAGAGCCAGCCGGCGTAGGGGCGGTCGGACGGGTTCGGGTCGCGGCGCGACAGGTCGCTGGGGGTGTACATGTTCTGGCCGAAGGCGTAGCCGTAGCGTCGCACCCCGCCCGGCTTGATCCAGGGCACCAGGTCGGCCAGCCAGTCGATGTTGCCGTAGGTCGGCCGCGCGCCGGAGAAGTAATAGAACTGGAATCCGTTGGTGTAGTAACGGTCGGTCCCGCCGCCGAACAGGTCGTTGTCGATCCAGAAGCCGATCGCCGGGCCGGAGGTCGCGGGCGCCTCGCCCGGCGCCGGCGTCGTCTCCTGCGCGCTTGCCCCCGATGCCGTCAGCAGCAGCGCAAGCGCCGCCACCGAAACCCGGCCACTGTTCATCACCATTCCGGCACGCTCCATCCGTTTCGCAACCTAACGGCCGGATGGAGTGTGTGTTGCGATGCGGTGCCGCTTCTTTGGGGGTAGCGGCGACCGTTACACCGCCGCCTGCAACGCCGCGACCGCCGCGTCCAGCGTCACGTCGATGCGGCGGATGCCGTGGATCGCCAGGAAGCGGGCCTCGTTCTTCGACAGCTCGCCGGGGATCACCGCCCAGTGGGTACCGGAGGAGCGCTTGGCGATCTGGCGGGCGAAGGTGCGCTGGATCTCGTGGTCGAAACGGCAGCCCAGATACAGGAAATGCCGGCCGGCGCGGCGCTCCTGCACGATGGCGGGGATCGGCGTCTGGATGTCGATCTCCGTCAGGATCTCGACATAGTCGCTGTCGGAGATCAGGTAGTTGCCGGCCGGCGTCACCGCGCCCGACGGCTTGTACAGCACGGTGTCCCAGCCGGCCGCCGCCTCGGCCGTCGCGTTCGACCCGTCGGCGGCGTAATAGCGCACCCACTCGCCGGTCGATTGCGGGTGCGACACCCCTTGGATCTGGCCCCATTTGCGGCCGGCGTCGGCGCCCAGCAGCGTGTCGAGCACGTTGTCGTACCAGACGTCGACCAGCAGCGGCGGCGCCGGGATCGCGGCCAGCAGGCGGTGGACCGCGGTGGCCGGCACGGTCTGGCGGAAGATCTCGTTGAGGATGATCTCCAGCGTCTTGCGGTGCTTGCGCGTTTCGATGAACTGGGCGACCGCGGTCAGGTTGGCGCGGATGCGGCCGGGGGCGGCGACCTTGGCGTTCAGCCGCTGCACCAGCTCCGCCGAGTTCCGCGGGATCGGGCATTGCTCCGCCGGCAGCAGGGCGAAGGCCCCCGGCCCGAGATAGGGCACCACCTGCCTTGCGGACAGCGCCGCGGCAACCTCGGCCAGGGCCGCCGCCGTGTCGGGCACGGTGACGGTATCCGCATCGGTTGCGAGGTCGGCGGCGCGTTCGGTGGCGCGTTCGGCGTCTGGGGCAACGATGGTGTCGGTCATGAGGTCTCTCTCCCTGGTATCACAAGTAGATCGCCGCGCCGGCGCCGGTGTTGACGGTGGCGTCCTTCAGCGTTTCGACGATGAAGGCGACCTGGTCCCTGGTGATCTTGTGGTGCAGCGGCAGGGCCAGCACGCGGTCGGCGGTCTTGGTGCAGACCGGGCAGGCGGCGCGGCCGGCGCCACGCTCGCCCAGCCGCTCGATGTAGTATTGCTGGGTGTGCAGCGACTGGCCGTAGTCGCCGGCGTCGATGTCGTGGGTGTCGAGATCCTCGATGATCGACTTGCGCCCCGACGCGGTGAAGCGCGTGCCGAGATGGACGCAGTACAGCATCGGGTTGACCACCTCCGCCCCCGCCCCGCGGTAGGGCGGCTTGATGCCCTCGAAGCTGGCCATCGCCGCGTCGTAATGGGCGATGACGAGGTTGCGGCGGGCCAGGATCTCCGGCAGCCGCTTCAACTGCACCAGCGCCAGCGCGGCGCTCAGGTTGCTCATCCCGACCTGCCAGGGCAGGTTGCGGGTGATGACGACGGTGTTGCGGTGCTCCACCTCGCGCCGGCGCATGTAGCGCAGGCGGTGGGCGAGGTCGCGGTCGTCGGTGACGATCATCCCGCCCTCGCCGGCCAGCAGCACCCCGGGTTCGGAGAAGTCGAAGACCGCCGCGTCGCCGAAGGTGCCGACCATCCGCCCCTTGTAGGTGGACCCGATGGCCTCGCTGGAATCCTCCAGCAGGATCAGGCCGCGGGCGTCGGCCAGCGCGCGCAACTCGTCCCAATGGGCGGGGTGGCCGTTGACGTTGCCGGCCAGGATCGCCTTGGTCGCCGGGGTGACCAGCGCCGCCGCCTTTTCCGGGTTGATGGTGTGCTGCCAATAGTCGATGTCGACCAGCACCGGGGTGGCGCCCGACAGGGCCACGGCGTGCTGGACCTGATGCCAGCCGAACGGGCTGCACAGCACCTCGTCGCCCTCGCCGATGCCATAGCCCTTCAGCATCAGCAAGGTGGCGACGGTGCCGCTGGACACGGCGACGGCGTGGCCGCGGCCGACATAGGCGGCGAAGGCGTCCTCGAACGCCCGCACCATGCGCCCGTCGCCGAGCCCGCCGGTGGACAGGACGCGGCCCAGGACCTCGATCTCCGCGCCCGAGATGTCGGGGTCGGTCAACGGGATGTAGTCGTCGGCCTCATCCCCGTCCGCGCGGGCGGCATCCGGGGGCGGGGCGGTCGCTGCGGCCGTGTCGATCATTCACTCATCCTCGTCGCGTTGGGCGATCACGAGGCCGGTGGCAAGCTCCGACCTGTCGGTGATGAGCCAGCAGTGGTTGTTGCCGTCCACCAGATGCAGGTCGAACGCCGCCTCTTCCCGGAACGGGTCCTCCGCCATCACCGCCGCCATGGCGCCGGTCACGGTCTTCAGGTCCGGGTTGGCCGCGCGCACGGCGCGGACCACGGAATCGAGGTTGCGGCCCTCGGCGAACAGTTGGCTGGCCAGCGTGGCGATGGTGTCGATGCGCTCGGGTGACAGGGGCATGATGGCTACTCCGCGCCGCGTTTCTTGGCCTCGACGGTGATGGGCAGGCGGGTGTCGGCCGGCATCTCCGGCAGGTCGAGCGTCCAGCCGTTGGCGACCTTGACCCAGCCGCCCCACAGCGCCGGCTTTTCCATCGCGACGATGGGTTCCTCCAGATCCTTCTTGGCGACGTAGATCGTGTAATGGTCGGCCACCTTGCGGATCATCACCTTCATCACGGACACTCCAGCCTGTTGTTTTCGTTGTGTTTTGGTTAGGCGGCCACCAGGCGCGCGTGCAGCGCCGGCAACTCCGACAGCACGGCGTCGACCTCCGCCGCGGTGGTGTAGCGGCTGAGCGAGAAGCGCAGGCTCGCCGCGGCCTGGGCCTTGCCCAGCCCCATGGCGGTCAGCACATGGCTCGGCTCGTTGCCGCCGGACGAGCAGGCGGCGCCCATCGACACCGCGATGCCGGCGCGGTCGAGCCGCATCAGCAGTTCCTCGGCGTCGATCGGCCGGCCTCGCGCGTCGGCGAAGCGGATGTTGCTGGTGTTGGGCAGCCGCGCCGTGCCGCCGCCGTTCACCACCGCGCCGGGCCAGCGGGCGAGGACGCCGTGCTCCAGCCGGTCGCGCAGGAAGGCCGTCAGGTCGGCCTCGTCCAGCCAAAGCCCGGCCAGCGCGGCGGCGGCGCCGAAGCCGACGATGGCCGGCACATTCTCGGTGCCGCCGCGGCGGCGGCGCTCCTGGTGGCCGTGGATCAGCGGATGGAAGGGGGCGCCCTTGCGGACATAGAGCGCGCCGATGCCCTTCGGCCCGTGCATCTTGTGGGCGGACAGCGTCAGGTAATCGGCGATGCCGCACGCGACCGGCACCCGCCCGGCGGCCTGCACCGCGTCGGTGTGGAACAGCGCGCCGTGGGCGTGGGCGATGGCCGAGGCGCCGGCCACCGGCATCAGCACCCCGGTCTCGTTGTTCGCCCACATCATGGAAACCAGCGCCGTCTCCTCCGACACCGCGGCGGCGAGGTCGACCAGCGAGGGCAGGCCGTCGCGGTTCACCGGCAGGATGGTGACGCGCCAGCCGCGCAGGCGCAGGTCGTCGAACAGGGCCAACGTCGCCGGATGCTCCACCGCGGTGGTGACGATGTGGTCGCGGCGGTGGTCGGTCTCCTCGATGACGCGCAGCGCGCCGAGGATGGCGCTGTGCGTCGCCTCGGTGGCGCTGCCGGTCATGATCAGGTCGGCGGGCCTGGCGCCGATCAGGGCGGCGATCTGGGCCTTCGCCTCGCCGACCGCGCGGCGGGCGGCCATGCCGGGGCCATGCGGGCTCGACGGGTTGGCGAAATCGCCGAACAGGTGGGGCAGCATCGCCTCCCGCACCTCGGGCGCCAGCGCGGTGGTGGCGTTGTTGTCGAGGTAGACCGTCATGCCATCACCCCCGGCACGCCGCGGCGCGACCCGTCGGACGGGGCGATCTCCTCCTCCAGGCAGCCGACGACGGTGCCGCCGGGGAACTCCACCAGATAGACCGGCAGGTTGCCGTCCTCGGTGCGGCCGACGCGGACGATGGTGCCGGGGGTGCCCTTGGGCGCCAGCAGCGCGCCGTCGGCCACCTGCGGGTGGCTGCCGTCGTTGAACAGGTCCTCCTGCACCGTGACCCGCAGGCCCCAGTCGTACAGCGGTTCGCGGGGCGGGATGAAACCGGGCTTGGCGGGGGCGTCCTGGGTCGGGGTTTCAGCGTCGGACATCGCGGGGCTCCTAACCGGAAAAGAGGCGGGACGGAGAAGGGGAGGGGCGTCACTGGGGGTCGTTGCAGGTGCCGTCGATCAGCTCCATCTCGCGGGCGCGCATGCCGACGACGACGCGCTTCTCATAGAAATCAACGGCATAGATGTAATACATCTGCAGGTAGGTCCCGATGGAGATGACGTAGCCGACGTCGCCGGCGCGGATCAGGTAGTCGCCGACCGGGCGCCCGGGGTAGGTGCCGTCGTTGCGCACGTCCTTCAGCGCGCGGACCTTGTGGCCCTGCTCGTACACCGCCGGGCCGACCAGCTCGTTGGCGTCGTCGGCGTTGCGGGCGCGCTCGCGGCGGTAGGGGGTGGCGGTGTCGGTGTCGGACATCGGCGGGCGCTCCGGTGAAGGGGGAGGGCTAGAGGGGCGGAAGGTCGTTGGCGATGGCGAAGCCGGCGGCGCGCTGGCGGGCGATGCTGCGGACCTCCTCCTCCGGGTCGTCGGTCAGCGGGCCGAGCTGGTCGGTGTCGATGCGCCCGGCCACCGCCAGGCGGACCATCCAGTCGGCGTCCTGGATCAGCACATGCAGCTTGGACGGCGGCAACCGCTGCGCGACCACAAGCCGAACCCGCGGACTGTCGTCCCAGGCCAGGCTGGGCAGCCAGTCCATGGCGAGCCGGCGGGCGACCTCGACCCGCACCTCCGGATCCGCGTCGTGCATCATGGCCGGCAGCATGCCGTCGGGAATGCGGCGGACGACGCGCATGCGCACCGAGCAGTCGGGGTCCTGCATCAGCGGGGCGAGGTCGGCGTCCTCCAGCCGGGAGGCCACGGCGATCCGCACCTCGCGGTCCGGGTCGTCGCGCAGCTTCAGCAGCAGGCGGCGCGGCAGCCGGCGGGCCAGGACCGAGCGGACGGTCTCGTCCGGATCGTTCATCAGCCGCGGGATCTGGAAGATCGGGGCGAAGCGCGCGGCGTTGGCCCGCACCTCGAAATAGGGGTGGTCGAGATGCCCGGCGGCGAGATCGGGGTTCCACTCGAAAAAGCGCTGGATGCGCTTGGCGTAGCGGTCGTGGACGCAGGCGCGCAGCGGCAGGCAGTGGCCCTTCAGCGCGCCGCCTGGCGGGAGTGCGGCCTCGTCGTCGCCGACGCGGCGGTCGAGGTGGGCGCAGGCGGTGCAGTCGACCGGTTCGCCGCGCCAGTCGAGCGATTCGAGGATGTCGTCGGTCATGCGCCGGCCTCCTCAAGCTCGTCCTCGTCGACGAGTTCCCGCTCGTGGCGGTCGGCGACGGCGAGCAGACGGGCGGCGCCGAAGCGGTCCTGCGGGTCGAGCGCGCAGACCTTGGCCAGCGCCTCGCGCCCGGCGTCGAGCCGGCCGGTGCGCAGCAGCAGGTAACCGATGGCGAGCAGGGCGAACAGGAACAGGCGGGGGGCCGGCTCCAGCCCGCCGAAGTCGGCGGTGGCCGGGGTGACGGCGCGCCAGTCGGTGTGGTTGACGCCGAGCGCCGCCATGGCGTGGCCGATCATGCGGTCGCCATAGACCAGCGCCTCGTCGAGGTTGGCCTTGTAGAAGTGGAACTTGTAGTGGCCGAGATCGACCAGCCGGTGGCCGGGGGCCGCCGCCGCGGCGCGGGCAAGATGGCCGAGGGCCGTCGCGCTGTCGGCATAGCTGGCCGCGGCCAGATGCAGACACCGTTCCGCCTCGGGCGGCAGATCCCCGCCGTAGTAGCGGCGGGCGAGCCAGTCCTCATCCACCTCGTCCAGCATGGCGGCGCTCCGGTTGTCCGTCCCTCTCCCGCCCTTCCTCTCGCGAGGGAGAGGAGGGGCGGGAGAGGGGTTAAATCACGCCGGGACGCAGCAGTCGGCCGGGCAGACGGCGGCGCATTGCGGGCTGTCGAACTGGCCCTGGCACTCGGTGCACTTGGCCGGGTCGATGACGTAGGTGCCCTTCTTCAGGCTGATGGCGATGTTCGGGCACTCGGCCTCGCAGGCGCCGCAGACGGTGCATTCGGCGGACTTGATCTTGTAGGCCATGGCTCTCTCCTTCGATGAAATGACGGTTGGGGATGGCTGTGGTTGGGGGGAAAGGCGGTTCAGGCGCGGCGCGCGGTCAGTGCCCCGGTGCGGATCACCGCGTCCTGGCCGGCGCGCGACCGGACCACGCCCTGGCCGAGGCGCTCGGCGTAGTCCTTGAAGTAGGCGAGGGCCGATTCCTCGATGTAGTCGAAGGCGAAGCGGTCGACCGGCTCGATGCCGGCGTCGGCCAGCGACTTGGACGGGCAGCCGCCGATCTTGGCGACGAACACCGCGGTGCAGTCGTTGATGGCGGCCAGCACGCCGTCCAGCGTGTCGACGTCGCCCGACCCGCCTTCGCAATACTGGTCGACGCGGCGATGGCCGACGAACTTGGCGCCACCCGGCCCGACCTCGTAGATCTGGAATTCCCGGGCGTGGCCGAAATGCTCGTTGATGCGCTCGCCGCCCTTGGTGGCGACGGCGATCAGGATCGGCTCGGCCTCGACGCCGACCGTCTCCTGGACCTCGGCCTGGGCCGCGGCCTTGGAGGCGTTGCGGCCGGCGCGTTCGGCCTCGACATGCTCGCGGTAGGTGCGGCGGGCCTCGTCGTCATACGCGACCACGCCCATCGCCTCGATCTTGTCGGCGGTGAACTCGTCGCCGCGGTCCTCGCCCAGCAGGCCGACGGCGTCGGCGCGGCACTGGCGGCAGTGGCGCATCAGCTTGGCCCCGCCCTCGCAGGCGTCCTGCACCACCTTCAGCTCCTGCGCGGTCGGGCCGCGCTGGCCGTTCAGGCCGAAATAGGTGCCGTGCGCCGGGTCGGAGATCAGTGGCATGATGTTGTGCAGGAAGGCGCCGCGCGACTTGACCGCCTTGTTGACCTCCAGCAGGTGCTCGTCGTTGACGCCGGGGATCATCACCGAGTTGACCTTCACCAGGATGCCGCGCGCGGTCAGCATCTCCAGCCCCAGCATCTGCTGCTCGTGCAGGATCTTGGCGGCGTCCAGCCCGGTCCAGCGCTTGTGCTTGTGGAAGATCCACGGGTAGATCTGCGCACCGACCTCGGGATCGACCATGTTGATGGTGATGGTGACGTGGTCGATGTTGTACTGGGCGATGGTGTCCACATGCTCCGGCAGGGCGAGGCCGTTGGTGGACAGGCACAGCTTCAGGTCCGGCGCCTTCTTCTGCAGATGCTCGAAGGTGGCGAAGGTGTTCTTGCCGGCGGCGGCGAGGCTGTCGCCCGGCCCGGCGATGCCGATCACCGACAGCTGCGGGATTTCCTGGGCGACCGCCAGGATCTTCTTGATCGCCTGGTCGGGGGTCAGCTTTTCGGAGACCACGCCCGGCCGGCTCTCGTTCGAGCAATCGTATTTGCGGTTGCAGTAGTTGCACTGGATGTTGCAGGCCGGGGCGACCGCGACATGCATGCGGGCGAAGTAGTGATGCGCCTCTTCCGAATAGCAGGGATGGTTCTTCACCTTGTCCCACACCGCCGGGTCCATGTCGGCCGGACCGTCGGACGACCCGCAGGACGACGACGAACAGCCCGACGCCGCGGCCGGCGCCACTTCGGGCGGGGCCAACTGCCCCAGACCGAAGATGCTGTCGAGCGAAACCACGTTGCTCATCATCCACTCCTTCCCTGCCGTGCCGGACGACACCGTTGGACGGATGGAGCAAAGCAAGTTCGGGGCCAGAGGAAGAAACCCAGGCGCTACAAAGGTTTATGGGGAATGGTCGGCGTCACGGACGCTGTCGTCATTGCGACAATGGCGGGTCGGCCGGGGGGCTTTGTCGGGGTGCCGACAATGCCGGCGTGGCGACAAAGACGTGTCAGGCCAGCTCGCCACGGAAGGCGACGACATGGTCCTGCGTCTCGTCCAGCGCCTCGGCGCCGAAGCCGATCAGGCCGTTGCCGACCAGCTTGGTCGAATCGCGGCGCAACACCACCGGCGGCGACCCGCCGCTGCGGATGAAGGTGCCGTTGGTCGAATGGTCGGTCAGCAGGAAGCTTTCCCGGCTGAAGTCGATCACCGCGTGCTGGCGCGAGGTCTGGCGCGAGGCGATGCGCAGGCCGCTGGTGTCCTCCCGTCCGATGGTGACGCGGGGCAGGGCGCGGCTCATGGCGATCTCCTGCCCGTGGTAGGACAGGTGCAGCGTCACCATGGCGTCGCCGGGCGCGTTGATCATGGAAAAGCCCAGCGTCGTGCTGTCGACGGTGTCCTCGATCTCGTCGGCGCTGCGGATCTGGTGGACGTGGATCGGCGCCGCCTTGCCCTTCATGGCGACGTTGCTCAACGGCTTGGTCCGCGCGCGCAGCTCGGGCGACAGGCCGGCGACCAGCGTCTGGGTCGCCAGGATCTCGCCGGGCCGGGCGATCTGCTGCACCCGCGCCGCGACGTTGCAGGCGTCGCCGTAGAGGTCGCCGACCCCCTCGATCACCGCGCCGTGATGGATGCCGATGCGCAGCCGCAGGCCGTGCTGGTCCTGGATGTCGACCATCGCGCAGGCGGCGCGGACGCTGTCGTTGCAGGCGGGGAAGGCGGCGAGCAGCCCGTCGCCCAGGCTCTTGATGACGCCGCCGCCGTTGCCCTCCACCAGACGCCGCAGATGGGCGAGCATCCCCTGCGTCAGCGCCGCGGCGGTGGCGTTGCCGACGCGCTCGTACAGCATCATGCTGTCGGCGATGTCGACGAACAGAAGGGCGAGGGATTTCTCAAGCGAGGGCAAGACAGGATCCGTTCGACCGGGAGAACGCCATCGAACCGAAGGCGGCGAACGCTAACACGAAATCGGCCGCCGGGCGACGGCGGACGGCGACGGGTGGTTGAGTGACCGGTCCGGTGTGGCGCCGCCGCCAAGTTCCGGCGGGAACGCGACGGGTCGAGGCGCGGAATTCCGTCGTCAGAACTTCTTGATCTCGATGTTGTACTTGCGCAGGGCGTAGCTGACCTGCCGTGTCGTCATGCCCAACAGGCGGGCGGCCTTGGCCTGGACCCAGCCGGTGCGCTCCATCGCCCAGACCAGACGGTCGCGGAGCGGCCCCGACTCCGGCTCGTCCAGGGCCAGGTCGCCGCCGGCCGGGGGCGGGGCGGCGGCCGGCTGCGGCGCCGGGGCGGAGGGGGTCGGCGGCGCGTCGGCCGGCTGCGGCGTTGGCAGCGGCGCGATGGCGCCCGCCGCCAGCGGCTTGGAGGCGCCGCAGCCCGGCGTCGGTCCGGCGGAACAGCCGGACGCGCAGGCCGGCCACTGCGCGCCGTTGCCGGGGGGCGGTACGGCGGCCGGCATGCCGCCGGCGGGCTGTGGGCGACCAGGGACCGGGCCGGGGATGGGGCCGGCGCCCGTCGACGGGTTGGTCGGCGTGCCGCTCATCGACGGGGCCAGCCCGCCGACCGCCGCGCCCATCGTGCGGTATTGGAACAGCACCGACGAGTTGCACAGATTCATGCTGCAGGACAGGTCGGGCACGCGGATGGTGCCGTTGCGGCACTGGGTGGCGGCGCGCTCGATGCAGTTTTCCAGCTCGCGCACGTTGCCGGGCCAGGTGCAGCGGTTCAGCACCTCCAGCGCCTCGCCGTCGATCGACAGGTTCAGGCCGTTGTCCTTGCCGAACTTGGCGACGAAGTGGTTGGCCAGCATCGCGATGTCGCCGCGCCGTTCGCGCAGCGGCGGCAGGTGGATCGTCACCACGTTGATGCGGAAATACAGGTCGGCGCGGAACTTGCCGTGGCCGACCGCCTCTTCCAGGTTCAGGTTGGTGGCGCAGATCAGGCGGACGTCGGTCTTGATCGTCTTCGACCCGCCGACCCGCTCGAACTCCTGCTCCTGCAGGACGCGCAGCAGCTTGGCCTGGAAGTTGGAGGAGATGTCGCCGATCTCGTCGAGGAACAGGGTGCCGCCCGACGCCAGTTCGAACCGGCCCTTGTGGTCCTTCTGCGCGCCGGTGAACGACCCCTTCTCGTGGCCGAACAGCTCCGACTCCAGCAGCGATTCGGGCAGGGCGGCGCAGTTGACGCGGATGAAGGGGGCGTCCTTGCGCGGCGACAGGTTGTGGATGGCCCGCGCGATCAGCTCCTTGCCGGTGCCGCTCTCGCCGCGGATCAGCACGGTCGACTTGAAGGGCGCCACCCGGTGGACCTGGGCCAGCACGTCGACCATGTTCGGGCTGGTGCAGACGACGTCGTTGACCGGCGCCACCACCGGCCGCAGCTCCTTCTGGACGCGGAAGGTCTCGCGCATCATGAAGCGGCGTTCCTCGGCCACCGTCCGGTGCAGCCGCACGGTCTGGCCGATCAGGTTGGCGACCATGGTCAGGAAGCGGACGTCGGCGCCGAAATGGCCGCTCGGCCCCTCGTCGGAGATGCGGTCGATGGTCAGCACGCCGACCACCGCGCCGGCCGCCTTGATCGGCACGCCGACCAGCGACGCCACCTGCTCGTCCAGGTCGTCGCGCCCGCCGGAGCGGTTGTTGAACAGCGGCTCCTCGGCCAGGTTGGGCACCACGGCGGGCATGCCGGTCTTCAGGATGCGGCCGCTGATGCCCTCGCCCTGGTTGAAGTCGATCTCCTGCGCCGGCGACCCCTTGGGCAGCCCCTGCGCGGCGACCAGACGCAGCGCCCCGTCCTCGCCCTGGAGGTAGATGCGGCCGCGGTGCATCTGCAACTGATAGGACAGCGCGCGCAGGACCTCGCGCAGCGTCTGCTCCAGGTCCAGCGACGATCCCAGGATCTTGCTGACCTCGTAGATCGTCAGCAGCTCAAGGTTGGAGGAGGAGGCGGACTGGGCGACACTCGGCATGTTCGATCCCCTGCTCGGCTGGGGAGCCGCGTTGCGCGCCACATTCGGACGGCGCCATCCTGGCGATGCCGTCCTGGCGGTGTCGCGGTGCGGATCCCGGCGTCAGCGCCCTGAACCGTTCCCTCCCAGGAACACGGCAACCGTTGTCCGGTACCGTTTCAACGCCCGCTGTATCCGGGTCTTGCGCGGTCACACATGTTCGTGATCCGCCGTCCGGTGGAAAGTTTCCGTGACTGCTCGCGGAAAGGCAAGCCTTTTTGCATAGGTACTGCTGCGGCGCACAATGACTTTCGCCATTGGTGGTGGAGCGGGTTTCGTGCTAATAACTGACTGGTCAGTTATCAAAGGGGCGCGCCATGCCCGATCCCGACCCGCCATCACCGCCACACCCCGCACCCCGCTGGCGCCGCCGCAAGGACGCCCGGCCGCAGGAGATCGTCGCCGCGGCGATGGACGTCTTCACCGAGCGCGGTTTCGCCGCCGCGCGGCTGGAGGAGGTGGCGGCCCGCGCCGGGGTCAGCAAGGGCACGCTCTACCTCTATTTTCCCAGCAAGGACGACCTGTTCAAGGCGGTGATCCGCGCCGCCATCCTGCCCAACCTGGAACAGGCCGAAGCGCTGGTGGCCGGGGCGCCGGGGCCGTGCTTCCCGCTGCTGGAGCGGCTGTTGCGCATGGTCGCCGGCCTGATCGCCACGACGCGGGCGGCGGCGATTCCCCGGCTGGTGATCGCCGAGGCCGGAAATTTCCCCGAGCTTGCCGCCTTCTACCACCGCGAGGTGATCCGCCGCGGCTTCGGCCTGCTGGCCGCGCTGTTGCGGCGGGGCATCGACCGCGGGGAGTTCCGCCCGGTCGACATCGACCACACCGTCCGCCTGATCGTCGCGCCGCTGCTGATGAGCGCGGTCTGGCGCACCTCGTTCGACGGGGTGGACGGCAACGCGCCGCTGGACGTGCCGGCGCTGGTCGGCACCCATCTGGACCATCTGCGGCGGGTGCTGCTGCGCGGCGGCCCGGATGGCGGCCCGGACGACGGTCCGGGCGACGATAGCGGCGGAGGCGCATCATGAGCGCGCTGTGGGACTGGGCGGCGAACGGGCTGGGGGCGCTGGCCCTGTCGCTCGGACTGTCCTTCGGGTCGGGGCCGCCGCCGCCGCTGGCCCACGGCTATGTCGAGGGCGAGTATCTGCGCATCGCCGCCCCCGCCGCCGGAACGCTGGAGCGCCTGTCGGTCGCCCGCGGCGCGCGGGTGGTGGCCGGGGCGCCGCTGTTCACCATCGACCGCACCACCGCGCTGGCCGAGCGCGACCGGCTGGCGGCGGCGCTGGCGCAGGCCCGGGCGCAGCGCGCCGACCTCTCCACCGGCAAGCGGCCGCAGGAGGTGGCGGTGCTGGCCGCGCAGAAGACCCAGGCCGAGGCGGCGTTGCGTTATTCCACCGCCGAGCTGACGCGCCAGCAGGAGCTGGTCGCCCGCAAGGTCAGCTCCACCGACAAGCTCGACCAGGCGCGCGCCGCCTACGACCGCGACCGCGGCCAACTGGCGGAGGCGCAGGCGCAACTGACCGTCGCCGTGCTGCCGGCCCGGCCCGACCAGCTGCGCGCCGCCGACGAGGCGGTCACCCAGGCCGAGGCGGCGCTGGCGCAGGCGGAGCGGCGGCTGACCGATCTGGCGCCCGTCGCACCCGGCGACGCGCTGGTCGAGGACACGCTCTACAACCCCGGCGAATGGGTGCCGGCCGGTTCGCCGGTGGTGTCGCTGCTGCCGCCGGAGCGGGTGAAGCTGGTGCTGTTCGTCCCGGAAACGGCGATGGCCGGGGTGGCGCCGGGGGCGGCCCTGTCGGTGCGCTGCGACGGTTGCCCGGCCGGCCTGTCGGCGCGGGTGACGCGGATCGCCTCGCAGACCGAATACACGCCGCCGGTGATCTACAGCATCGGCAGCCGGGAAAAGCTGGTTTTCCGGGTGGAGGCGCGGGTGGAAAACCCGGCGGTCGGCGGGGCAGGGCGTCCGCTCAACCCGGGCCTGCCGGTCGATGTCTGGCCGATGACGGTGGAGGCGGCGCGGTGAGCGGGGACGATGTGGCGGCCCCCACCCCCGCCATCGACGTGCGGGGGCTGGTGAAGCGCTTCGGCACCAAGACCGTCGTCGATGACGTGTCGATCCGGGTGGAAACCGGGGAGATCTACGGCTTTCTCGGCCCGAACGGCTCGGGCAAGACGACGACGATCCGCCTGCTGTGCGGGCTGCTGACCCCCGATGCCGGGGAGGGGACCTGCCTCGGTCTCGACATCCGCCGGCACAGCGCCGCGATCAAGCGGCAGGTCGGCTACATGACCCAGAAGTTCAGCTTCTGGGAGGATCTGAGCATCGCCGAGAATCTCGATTTCGTCGCCCGCATGTACGACCTGCCCGACCGGCGGCGGCGGGTGACGGAGGCGCTGGAACGGCTGGGGCTGGCCAACCGCCGCACGCAGTTGGCCGGCGAGCTGTCGGGCGGCTGGAAACAGCGGCTGGCGCTGGCCGCCTGCATCCTGCACGAGCCCAAGCTGCTGTTGCTTGACGAACCGACGGCGGGTGTCGATCCCAAGGCGCGGCGGGAATTCTGGGACGAGATCCACCGGCTGGCCGGCGAGGGGCTGACGGTGCTGGTCAGCACCCACTACATGGACGAGGCGGAACGCTGCCACCGCATCGCCTACATCGCCTACGGCACGCTGATGGCCAACGGCACGGTCGACCGGGTGGTCGCCGATTCCGGGCTGCACACCCGTCTGGTCGGCGGCGCCGGCCTGCACCGGATCGCGGCGGAGCTGGAGGGCAAGCCGGGGGTGGAGATGGTGGCGGTCTTCGGCAGCCGGCTGCACGTCAGCGGCACCGACGCCGCGGCGCTCGACGCCGCGTTGAGCCCCTGGAGGGGGCGGCCGGACCTGCGGATCACCGCGACGGAGCCGACGTTGGAAGACGTCTTCATCCACCTGATGAACCGCAGCACCGACAACTTCCGCTAGGAAGGAACAACGGATTCCGCCCGGCGGAAGCACCCGAACCGGGCCACCGGCCGTCCCGTCGTCCGGGAGAGGCCGGCGACCCGGGCGGCATCACTCCTTGACGGCGGAGGTGACGCCCGTGCTCTTGTTCCACTTCAGGGTCAGCTTGGAGATCTGGCAGAGGTCCAGGCCTTCCCAGACGGCGGTCTCACCGTCGTCGTAGGCGACCTTCATGTCCCACTTGCAGGTCTTCTCGGCCTTGCCGAACGCGACCTCGAAATACTCGCCGTCGTTCAGAACGTCGCGGCCCAGGATGTCCTCATCCCAGCTGTTGCTGTGCGTCTCCGACACATAGATGTGCTTCAGCGGATAGCCGGTCTTGTTGACGATGGTGAAGTCCTGCTGGCCGGCAAAGGCAGCGCCATGCATCAGGAACAGCGAGGACGCAACCAGCAGGGCCTTGGCGGCGATAGTCTTCAAGATGATCTCCGTAGATAAAGATAAAATCCTCCCGATATTGGCCACAGAATGTCCATTCGGTCAATATACAAAGGTAATAGAATTTTTGGTCTGACTCTAAACGGATTATTTCTTTCGAGTAACGGAGCCCGGCCGTGACGACCCGCCTGCCGCAGCGTCCACAAGGGTGGAGGCCGGCAGACGGGCCGCCGTCGCCGGCCCGGTCAGCGCGTCAGGCGCTTCATCAGGCTGGAGGTGTCGAGCCGGTTGCCGCCCATCGCCTGCACGTCGGCGTAGAACTGGTCGACCAGCGCGGTCACCGGCACCGTGGCGCCGTTGCGCCGCGCCTCGTCCAGGACGATGCCCAGGTCCTTGCGCATCCAGTCCACGGCGAATCCGAAGTCGAAGCGGCCGTCCAGCATGGTGCGGGCGCGGTTGTCCATCTGCCAGGACTGCGCCGCCCCCTTGGAGATCACGTCGACCACCTTGTGACCGTCCAGCCCGGCCTTCTGGGCGAAGCTCATGCCTTCCGCCAGCGCCTGGACCAGCCCGGCGATGCAGATCTGGTTGACCATCTTGGTCAACTGCCCGGCGCCCGACGGGCCCATGTGGACGACCGAACGGCCATAGGCGGCCATCAGCGGCTGGGCGCGGGCGAAGGCGTCGGCGTCGCCGCCGACCATCACCGTCAGCGCGCCGTTCTCCGCCCCCGCCTGTCCGCCCGACACCGGCGCGTCGAGGAAGAAGACCTTGTGGGCGCGGGCCACCCCGTCCATCTCGCGCGACACGGCGGCCGACACGGTGGAATGATCGGCGATGACGGCGCCGGGGGCCATGGCGGTGATCGCCTCGGTCGCGACGGCGCGGACGTCGTCGTCGCCGCCGACGCACAGGAACACCGCGTCGGCCCCGGTCGCCGCCTCTTCCGGCGTGGCGGCGGCGCGGCCGCCATGGGCGGCGACCCAGGCATCGGCCTTGGCGGCGGTGCGGTTGTAGACGGTGACGGTGTGGCCGGCCTTGGCCAGATGGCCGGCCATCGGGAAGCCCATGGTGCCGAGGCCGAGGAAGGCGACCTTGCGCGGGGCGGTGCTGCGGTCGGTGGGTGCTTGCGTGGTCATGGCGTGAGTCCGCTCGGAGGAGGAGGGGTGTCTTATCGTTGTGGAGCGGTCAACCTACGGCGTGACCGCGTGGCGATCAAACGCCGCGGCGTCGACGCGGCCGGCAATTGCCGGGGAGGTGCAACAGGCCAATGGTCGCAACAGGTTGGCGCGTCGGGAACTTTGTCGCGGCCGCACAATGTGGTACATCAGGAACACCGGCACCGGACGCCGGGCAAGATCATGACCACGTCCAGGACCATGATCGGCCCGCAGCCAGGGGCCGGTTCGAAAATCAGGGGAAGGAACATCGCATGTCGGGATTCAAGGACGCGCCGCCGGACGACCGTTCGGAGCTGACTCCGGAGCAGGAAAGCGCCATCCGCATCGTCGCCAACAACCTGCACCGCCTGAACGACGCCGTCGTCAAGGCGGTCGAGGCCGGTGTGACCGTGGAGCTGATGCGCACCGCTCGCTATCACAACGAGGCCGGCAACTGGGGCGACCAGCTCACCCCGGTGATTCGCCCCGGCAAGTGATGCCCCGCTCCGGTTGAGCCGCCTCCGGCCCGGAGACGGCCCGATCGGGCACCGGCACGGCAAAAAGGCCCCATCCGTCCAGCGGGTGGCGGCCTTTTTTCGTATGCCGACAAAATAGCGCCGATGACGGAAGACAGGCTGGCCGGACGCCGCCGCGGGCACAAGCTTGTTGGGCGTTCCGCTTTTCCTGCGAGGGCTTCGCCATGCCGTCACGCGACCCACACCGGCGCGACTGCGCCCGCCATCCGTCCGCCGATTCGCCGCCCACACCCAGTGAACTGAACGCGATGTGGAGCCTGCACCGTCTGGAATCGCCGACCTTCGACGATTTGACGCGCGGCCTGTGCCTGGGGTTGGTCTGGTGCATGGCGATGTGGGCGCCGATGTTCCTCAGTGCCCTGATCTGACCCGGTCCGGCGGCGTGGAGGCGACGATGGTGCGGATGCGCGCGGCCAACTGGTCGGGCGTGAACGGCTTTGCCAGGACCGACGCGGTGTCGGCGCCCATGGTCGCCAGCGATTCCGGGCTGTAGCCCGAGGCGAGCAGCACGCGCAGATGTGGCCAGCGCTCGCGGATGCGGCGGGCGAGGTCGATGCCCGACACCCCGTGCGGCATCACCACGTCCGACACCACCAGATCGAAGTCGGTGTCGTGCTCCAGCAATTCCAGCGCGGCGACGCCGTGCTCGGCGGTTTCGACGGTGAAGCCCTCCAGGGTCAGCCCCTCCACCGTCGCCAGCAGCACCAGCGCGTTGTCCTCCACCAGCAGGATGCGCAGCGGCTGGTCCGGCGCCACGGCCGGCGCGGTCGCGATCGTGGGGGTGGCGGGTGGCGGCGCGTCGGTCAGCGGCAGGTCGATGTGCACGCGGGTGCCGGCGCCCGGCCGGCTGTCGATCCCGGCGTTGCCGCCCGACTGGCGGGCGAAGCCGTAGACCATCGACAGCCCCAGCCCGGTGCCCTTGCCGACGCCCTTGGTGGTGAAGAAGGGGTCGAAGGCGCGGGCGACCACCTCCGGCGGCATGCCGGACCCGGTGTCGACCACCTCGATCCGCGCGGTGCGCAGCCCCGCGGCCGCGGGGCCGGCGGTGATCCGGATGCGGCCGCCGTCGGGCATGGCGTCGCGGGCGTTCAGCACCAGGTTCAGCACGGCCATTTCCAACTGCACCGGATCGACGGCGACCGCCATCGGCGCCGCCGCGATGTCCCATTCCAGCGCGATGTCGGCGCGGACCGACCGTTCCAGCAGGTCGGCCATCCGTCGCAGGCTGTCGCCGAGATCGACCACCGTCGGGTTCACCGCCTCCTGGCGCGAGAAGGACAGCAATTGGCGGGTCAGCTTCTCCGCCCGCTCCAGCGCGGTGTTGGCGCCGGCCAGGAAGCGCTGCCCTTCCGCCGGCAGCAGGCGGCCCATCAGATGCAGGTTGGCGAGCGCGGCGGTCAGCAGGTTGTTGAAGTCGTGGGCGACGCCGCCGGTCAACTGGCCCAGCGCCTCCATCTTCTGCGACTGGCGCAGCGCGTCCTCCAGCCGTTCGCGGTTGCGCGCCTCCTCGGCCCAGCGGCGGACGGCGGCGCTTTCGGACACCGCGCGGCTGTAGGCCAGCCAGGCGATCAACGCCAGCGCCAGCGTCGCCGGGGCGACGAAGGCGGCGTCCAGCGCCATGTTGCGCCACCAGCCGCGGGCGACCTGCGCCTGATCCAGGCCATAGACGACGTAGACCGGAAAGTCGCCAACCCGCTTGTAGGCGAACAGGCGGTCGACGCCCTGGACATAGCTGTCGGCGCGGAACACCCCTTCGTCCGGTCGTTGCCGCAGTTCCGCCAGCAGGCCGCGGTCGGGCGGCAGCATCACCGGCGCGTCGAAGCCGAACGCCGGATAACGCATCAGGATCTGCCCGTCCTCGCGCACCAGGCTGACCGATTCGCCGTCGGTGTTGAGGACGCGCTGGTAGAAGCGGGCGAAATAGTCGGGATCGACGGTCGCGTTGATCAGGCCATCGAAGGTGCCATCCGGGCCGCCGGGGCTGCTGCGGCGGCGGCTGATGCCGAAGCTGGGCTTCCGGCTGACCGGGTCGGTGATCGAACCGCCGATCAGCAGGCCGGCGTCGCGTTCGCGCTGTTCCCGGAAGGCGGCGCTGCCGCCGACATAGAGGTTGCGGGGTGGGAAGCCGAGGCTGGAGTTGCGCACCACCCCCTCGGGATCGGTGACGCCGATGGCGCTGACCTGGTCCAGCTCGCCGGTCAGCGTCCGCAGGTAGCGGTGCAGGGCTTCGGATGCGGCGATCGCGCCCCAGTCCTCGCCGCGGATGCGCTCGTCGACCCGGTCCAGCACCTGCGCCAGCGTGTCGAACACCTTCAGCACATGCTCGTGCAGGATCAGCGCGTTCTTGTGGCCGTTCTGTTCGGCCTCGGTCTGCGCCTCCGACCGTTCGCGCCAGCCGATGCCGGCGAACAGAACCAGGGGCAACGCCACCGATACCGCCAGCAGAAGGCGCAGCAGCCGCAGCGATCCCGTGCGGTTCACAAAACTGTCGAGGCTGCGAAAAGGCATCACCATCCAGAGCGCGAGAGCCGGTCCACGACGAGAACCCACGACCAAATCCACGACGAAACGGCATCGTCGCGGAAACGCCGGCGCGGCCCGCCATCCCCCACCATCGCCGATGCAACGCAGCAAGGGCAATTCTAACTTCCGGCAAGCGGCCGACGATCGTCAATCGCAGGTGCAGGCCCGTGGGAAGCGGCCCTCGGTCCAGCGGCGCCGGCGGATGTCCGCGCCATCGTCACTCGGACGCGGCAGGCCGCCGGCGGCGCCCAGCCGGTCGCGCAGGTCGTCGAGATGGGCGTTGGTCAGGATGGCGACCCCGGCATAGAAGGGCTCCCGGCAGCGGGTGGCGACCCGGCTGCAGAACCCCGGGGCCCAGGACAGCGGATGGCGGTCGAGGAAGCGGGTCGCGTCGCCGGTCCGGCCCTGGTCGAGCAGGGCGGCGAGCAGGGCCAGTTGCGGCGCCAGATGGTCGTCGGGCCACTGGTCCAGCGGCGGCCGGCGCAACTCCGCCTCCAGCCCGCACCGCCAGCGGCGCAGCGACGCCGCGGAGTCGGCGCGCGCCCGTTCGTCGAGCCACGGCGCCTCGGTCGGGCAGGCGGCATGCTCGAGCGTGCGGTGGATGGCGGCGAAATCGGCGCACAGCGGGGCGACCGACCGGCGGGTGATCCGGTCGGGCAGGTCGCTCACCACCTCGTCGATCAGGGCCGCCGCCTGGATCGCGTCGTCGCGGTCGAGCGCCAGCGCGCTGCGGCCGACCGGCTTGCGCCGCAACTCTTCCAAGAAGGCGGGGGTCGGCTCGGCGGCGTGGAACAGGGCCAGCCGGCGCAGCGCCTCGGCGGTGTCGCGGGATGCTGGGAACGGGAAATCGCCATGGCAGGGCGGCAGTGCCGCCGCCTGCAGAACCGTGCTCTCCACGCTGTTCCTCCCGGCGTTCGGGCCAAGCCGGGCGGGAGCCGGAACCGGGCCGCATGGGAACGCTGCACGAATGGACTTCGTGTTCTGAACGTCTTCGTTTTTGTCGACGGCCGCCGGGTGTGGCGGCCCGACTGTTTGCGCGACTGATTGGCCGCATGTACTACCAGCGGGGCGAGCGGCGGTCAATGTGGCCGAAGGACTGGTTGTACGGGATGCCGAGGGTATAGGCCGATGATTGCTTTGCGGCATTTTGTCCGGCCTTATCGGCGGACCCTTTCCAACAGGAGAACCGCCATCATGCCGCTGCCCCCGATCGAGCAGGCCGACGCCGGGCCCGAGGTGCGCGCCGTCTACGACGACATCAAGGCGACGCGCGACGTCCCGGACGTGAACAATTTCTGGAAGATGATCGCCCACCACCCGCCGACCCTGAAGCGGACCTGGGACAGCCTGAAGGAGGTGATGGCGCCGGGCGCGCTCGACCCGCTGGTGAAGGAGTTGATCTTCGTCGCGGTCAGCGTCACCAACAACTGCCAGTATTGCATCCGCTCGCACGAGGCGGCGGCGCGCCGGCTGGGGATGACGGACGCGCAGTTCGGCGAGCTGCTGGCGGTGGTGGGCATGGCCAACGAGACCAACCGGCTGGCCGTCGGCTATCAGGTGGAGCTGGACGACCGCCTGAAGTGAGCGGTCAGGCGGCCAGTTCCCCGACGCGGACCGGCCGGACGGCGGGTTGCGGTGCCGGTCGGGCCGGGGCGTCGCTCAGCCGCCGCTGCGGCAGCCCGTTGATCAGGTCGCTGCGGACGGTGAAATGGGCGATGCTGCGGCCGTCGTTCAGCTCCTCGCTGGCGATGCGCTCGACGCGCACCTCGACGTCCCAGCCGATCCTGGCCCAGGCGTCGCGGATGCGGCGCGCCAGTTCGCGGGCGCCGCGCTCGCTGAAGCCGTCGAGGCGCCCGCCCGACGGGCCGGGATGGAAGCGGGGGTAGGGCTGGGGCATCGCAGTGTCTCCTTGTGCAGCGGCCCGCCCATCGGGCCGCTGCACAAGGAATAGTCCAAAACGGACTTTTATTTCCAGAAGAAGCCGATACCGGATCGGTATGACGGGCGGGCCGCCGCGATCAGGGTTCCTGCAGGCCGACGACGGTGTGCAGGGTGTCGAGGTCTTCCAGCGCCACCGCGAACTCGCGGTCGGCCGGCTGGTATTCGCGCAGCGTCACCGCGTCCGGGCCGCGGCGGACGAACTCCTTCACCAGCACCGCCTTGTTGCGCTTGACCACCACGACGCCGGCCCCCGGCGCCGGCGGCTTGTGCGGGTTGACGTGCAGCAACTGGGCCGGACGGAAGCGCGGCATCATCGATTCGCCGACGACATACATCGCGTAGGGATCGCGCGCGTTCTTCAGATAGTCGGGCCGGGCGATCCAGTCGATCGGCCCGTCCTCCAGGAACATCTCCTGGTCGACGCCGCCCCGTGCCGCCGCGCGCACCGGCATCGGCGCGATCTGGGACGCCGCCGAGCCGTCGATGGCCGGGGCCGCGACGGTGCGCAGCAGCGCCGGCACCGGCTTGCGGGCGGTGCGCGGCGTCGCGGCAACGGCCGGTGCATCGAGGCCAAGCAGCGCCGTCGGCTCCACCCCCAGCGGCTGGGCCAGCTTCACCGCCCAATCGACGGTCATCTTGCGCTGGCCGGTTTCCAGCTTGTTGATCTGGGGCTGCGAGGTGCCCGCCAGTTCGGCCAGCTTCTCCTGGCTCAAGCCGGCGGCCTGCCGCAGTTCACGCATGGTGGTCATGCCGCCTTCATACCAAAACGGCTTTGGAAAGTCCATGGCCGTGGAATAAATCCGGTTGCGCGCAGAACCCACCTTGGTTTAAACCATTGCGGTATGACGCTCGACGATTGGCTCACCCGGACCGCAACGAAGGAAGAGGCTTTCGCCGCCCTGATCGGGACGAGTCAGGCCACGGTCAACCGCTACCGCCATGGCCGCCGTGTCCCGCGCCCGGCGGTGATGGCGCGCATCGCCGCCGCCACCGGCGGACAGGTGACGGCGAACGACTTCCATGGCTTGGCGGGGGAGGGGTAAGGGCGGGGCGCGGCGCCGGGCAACAAAAAAGGCCCCGTCCCACCGGGACAGGGCCTTTTCCTGGACGCGACGCTCTTACGAGAACAGGCTGGAAACCGACCGTTCCTCGCTGATGCGCATGATCGCTTCGGCCATCAGCGGGGCGATGGTCAGTTGGCGGGTGTTGCGCGACACGCGCACCGCCTCGGTCGCCTGGATGCTGTCGGTGGTGACCAGCTGCACCAGCGGCGACACGGCGACGCGGGCGACCGCACCGCCGGACAGCACGCCGTGGGTGCAGTAGGCGTGGACCGACTTGGCACCGGCTTCCATCAGCGCGACCGCGGCGTTGCACAGGGTGCCGCCGGAGTCGACGATGTCGTCGATCAGGATGCAGCGGCGCCCCTGGGCGTCGCCGATGATGTTCATCACCTCCGACACGCCGGCGCGCTCGCGCCGCTTGTCGATGATGGCGAGGTCGGCATCCAGACGCTTGGCCAGGGCGCGGGCGCGCACCACGCCGCCGACGTCCGGCGACACGATGGTGACCTCGTCCACGCTGCCTTCGAAGGCGTGGCGGATGTCCTTCTCGAACACCGGGGCCGCCATCAGGTTGTCGGTCGGGATGTCGAAGAAGCCCTGGATCTGACCGGCGTGCAGGTCCATCGTCAGCACGCGGTTGGCGCCGGCCTGGGTGATCAGGTTGGCGACCAGCTTGGCCGAGATCGGCGTGCGCGGGCCGGTCTTGCGATCCTGCCGGGCATAGCCATAGTAGGGGATGACCGCCGTGATGCGCCGGGCCGACCCGCGCCGCAGCGCGTCGATCGTCACCAGCAGTTCCATCAGGTTGTCGTTGGCCGGGAACGAGGTCGACTGGACGACGAACACGTCCTCGCCGCGCACGTTCTCCAGGATCTCGACGAACACCTCCATGTCGGAGAAACGGCGGACGCTGGCCTTGGTCAGCGGCACGCCGAGACAGGTGGAGATCGCCTCGGCCAGCGGACGGTTGCTGTTGCCGGCAAGCACCTTCATCGGGGTCGGCTCTCTTTGCAGGGGTACGGCTCAAGGCACGTCCGCCGCTTGCGCGTCGCCGCCCCTTGAAAACGGGGCGGACCATAACAAAGGGCTGTGCCCATGTAAACGTTCCATGACGGTGAGGGGTTTCCCCATTGGGGAAGGCGGCCCTGCACCGACGGCATGACCGCAACCCCGGAAATCCTCTAAAACGTGATGGTTTCAGCTCTGCAGGACGATGGCCGAAAGCCCGCGGCCATAGTCGGATTCCCCGCGCAGGCAGGACCGGCGGTAGCTGAAGAAGCGGTCTTCCTCGGCGACCGTGTCGTTCGGGCAACGCTGGATCACCGTCACCCCGGAATCGCCCAGCCGGCGGGTGACATAGGCCGCCAAGTCGAACAGGAAATGGCCGGGCTTGCGCGCCGGGGCGAAATAGTCGCGGTTGCGCTCGTCCTCTGCTTCGAAGGGGGCGGGGAACTCCGGCCCGACCTCGTAGGAACGCTGGGCGATGCAGGGGCCGATGCAGGCGACGATGCGGCCGGGCTTGGCGCCCAACTCGACCATCCGCGCCACGGTGGCCTCGATGACGCCGCCCTTGGCGCCCTTCCAGCCGGCGTGGGCGGCGCCGATCACCCGGGCCTTGCTGTCGGCGAACAGCACCGGCGCGCAGTCGGCGGTCAGGATGCCCAGCGCGATGCCGGCCTGCCGGGTCGCCATGGCGTCGGCCCTGGGCGCGGTTTCCGGCGTCCACGGCTCCTCGACCACGACGCAGGTCGGGCTGTGGACCTGATAACAGGTGACGAGGTGGCTGGCCGGCACCTCCATCCGGGCGGCGGCGCGGGCGCGGTTCTCATGCACCGCGGCCGGCGTGTCGTTGGAGCCGAGGCCGCAGTTCAGCGACGCGTACAGCCCGGCCGACACCCCGCCGGTGCGGGTGAAGAAGGCGTGGCGGATGTGGGTGATGTCGTTCAGCGCGCCGAGTGTGATCACGAACGCCGTCCTTCCCTAATCTGTGGCCTTCCGTCGAAGGTCCGCGATGCGCCGGTGCCGATGTCCACGTGCGTTTTCCGCCGTTCAGAAGCCGGCCGGCGGGTTTCCGTCGGCGAAGGCGCCGGGCGTGGCCAGCGCGACCAGCTTGAACAGCGTGCCCATTTGCGCCGGTTCGATCAAGCGGTCGAGCGCGCCGCGGATGTCCTGCGCCTGGGCCGGGGTGGCGGCGGCGGCCAGGGCGGCGGCGCGCTGGCGGATGCCCAGCCGGCACAGCCAGTCGCCCTGGTCGACCGGGCCGAAGCTTTCGGCGCCGGCCGCCCGCGCCGCGGCGGCGATGGCGGCGAAGTCGACATGCGCGGTCAGGTCGACCTCGCCCGGCGACTCCAGCGCCGGGGCGAAGGCGTGGCGGCGCAGCGCCTGCAGCGTGTCGCCGATCGCCGGCCCGTGGGCATAGCCATAGTCGATGACCAGCGCCGCACCGGGCGCTGCGGCCAGCCGGGCGCCGATGGCCCCGGCCACCGCCTGCGACGCGGGAGAGACCTCGACCACGCTGCCGTCGGCGGCGTCGCGCAGGCGGTCCGGCACCAGCCGGCTGCCGGAACTGCCGAACGCCTCCAGCACGAAGCGGAAGCGCGGAGCCTCCTCCGTCGCGGCGGGGTCGAGATCGACCAGCCGCTCGAACCAGCCATGGGCGGTCTTCTGCACCTGCCGGATCGGCAGGGCGTCGAAGAACTCGTTGGCGACCAGGATGGTCGGGCCCTCGGGCACCTCCTCCAGCCGATCGTGCCACTGGACCCGGTCGCCGAGAATGGGCTGGAGCGTCTGGCGCTGGCGGTCGCGCAGGGTCGGGCTGGTTTCGACCAGATGGACGATGGCGTTGTCGCGGAACAGCGGCAGCACCGCCGCGGCGCGCAGCGCGTCGGCCATCAGCGTGCCGCGGCCGGGCCCCAGCTCCACCAGATGGAAGGGGCCGGGACCGCCCAGCCGTGCCCAGCTGTCGACGCACCACAGCCCGACCAGCTCGCCGAACATCTGGCTGATCTCCGGCGCGGTGGTGAAGTCGCCGCCGGCGCCGAACGGGTCCTGGCGCATGTAGTAGCCGAAGCGCGGATGCCCCAGCGCCTCCGCCATGAAGGCGCCGACGCTGAGCGGCCCGTCGATGACGATGCGGCGGGCCAGCAGACGCGCCAGGCTGTCGGTGTCGGCGGTCATCGCCGGGTCAGGCCGTGATGGCGTGGCGGCGACCGCGCAGGACCAGCCACAGCCCGATCGCCAGCATCGGCAGCGACAGCAGCTGGCCCATCGTCGCCCCGGCGAACAGGAAGCCCAGCTGCGGATCGGGTTCGCGGAAGAACTCGACGGCGATGCGCGACAGGGCGTAGCCGATCAGGAACAGCCCGCCGACGGTGCCGGGCCGGTGGCGGATCGCCGGGACACGGATGGCGACGGCCAGCAGGATGAACAGCACCAGCCCTTCCAGCGCCGCTTCGTAGAGCTGGCTGGGGTGGCGCGGCACCTGCAGCGGGTCGCGCGGGAACACCATGGCGTAGGCGAAGTCGGGCGCCGGCCGGCCATACAGCTCGCCGTTGATGAAGTTGGCGATGCGGCCGAAGAACAGCCCGATCGGCGCACAGGCGGCGATGATGTCGCCGAAGGTGAAGGCGGAGATGCCGCGGCGCCAGCAGAACAGCCCGATGGCGACCAGCACGCCGGTCATGCCGCCGTGGAAGGACATGCCGCCGTGCCAGACCTGCACGGCGTCCATCGGGTTTTCCAGGTAATAGGGCAGGTTGTAGAACAGCACGTAACCCAGTCGCCCGCCCAGGATGGTGCCGATCACCGCCCAGGTCAGGAAATCGTCGAAATCCTCCGGCGAGGGGCGGCGGTCGGCGTCAAGCCGCGCCAGCCCCAGGCAATAGCGCCAGCCCAGCACGAAGCCGGCGAGATAGGCCAGCGCGTACCAGCGGACGACGACCGGCCCGACGGCGAGCGCCACCGGGTCGATGGTGGGAAAGGGAATGGCGAGCATGCGGGCTCCGGTCAGCGGTACGGGTCGGGCTGCGACAGGAAATCCTGCACATAGCGCCGGACACCCTCTTCCAGCTCGGTGAAGGGCTGGTCGTATCCGGCGGCGCGCAGGCGATCCGTCGTCGCTTGCGTGAAATATTGGTATTTGCCGCGCAAATGCTCGGGCATGTCGAAGTACTCAATCCGGGGGGGCTGCCCCAGCGCCGAAAAGGTCGCCAGCGCCAGATCCTTGAAGCTGCGCGCCTTACCGGTGCCGACGTTGAACAGGCCGCTGACCTCCGGATGGTCGTAGAGCCACAGCATCACCGCGACGCAGTCGTCGACGTAAATGAAGTCCCGCAGTTGGCCGCCATCCTCGAAGCCGCCCTTGTGCGACTTGAACAGGCGGGCGGGCCGGCCGGCCATCAGCTGCGGGTGCAGCTTGGCGACGACGCTCATCATGTCGCCCTTGTGGGCTTCGTTGGGGCCATAGACGTTGAAGAACTTCAGCCCGGCCCATTGCGGCGGCACCAGATCCTGGTCGGCGACGGCGCGGGCGATGCGGCGGTCGACCAGATGCTTCGACCAGCCATAGGCGTTCAGCGGCCGCAGCCGCGCCAGTCCCGCGCACGACCCGTCATCCTCGAATCCGGCGGACCCGTCGCCATAGGTGGCGGCGGAGGACGCGTAGATCAGCCGGCAGCCGCGCCACGCGCACCAGCGCCACAGTTCCAGCGTCAGCGCCACGTTGTTGGCGACGATCTTGTCGACGTCGCGTTCGGTGGTGGCGGAGATGGCGCCCAGATGGAAGACGGTGTCGATCTCGGCGGCGTGCTGGTCGAGGAAGGCCAGGGTCTGTTCGGGCGGCACCAGGGCGGCGACCTCGCGCTTGGCGAGGTTCTGCCACTTCTCGCCATCGAGGAAGCGGTCGACCACGACCACGTCGGTGACGCCGCGCGCGGCCAGCGCCGCGACAAGGTTGGACCCGATGAAGCCGGCCCCGCCGGTGACCACGATCATGCCGCTGCCCGCTGTTGCTTGACGCACTGCGGGACTTATAGGCGGCTGGGGCGGGCGGGGCAAGGTGGTGCCCCCACCCTCCCGCTCTTAGACGGCAGTCCCCTCTCCCGCAAAGCGGGGGAGGGATAGGGAGGGGGCCGCCGTGCCGACAGCCTACCGAACTGACCGGTTCGCCGCGCTCACCAGCGCGCGCAGCGAGGCGGTCACGATGTCGGCGTCGATGCCCACGCCGAACAGGGTGCTGCCGTCGCCGGTCTTGACCTCGACATAGGCGCAGGCCTGGGCGTCCTCGCCGGCGCCGATGGCGTGCTCGCGGTAGTCGACGACGTGCAGGTCGGTGCCGCAGCCCTGGCGCAGGGCGTCGAGGAAGGCGTCGATCGGGCCGTTGCCCTTGCCCTTGGCGGTGATCGTCTCACCGTTGCGGCGCATCACCACGCTCATGCTGCGGGCGCCGGAGTTGGGGCCGCGCGGCTCGGTCGAATGCTCGACCAGTTCCAGCGGCGTGTCGGCGTCCAGATACTCGGCCTTGAAGGCGGCGTGGATGTCGGCGGGCGACAGCTCCTTGCCGGACACGTCGGCGACGCGCTGCACGACCTTGGAGAACTCGATCTGCAGACGGCGGGGGATCTGCAGGCCGTAGTCCTTTTCCAGGATGTAGGCGATGCCGCCCTTGCCGGACTGGCTGTTGATGCGGATCACCGCCTCGTAGCTGCGGCCCAGATCCTGCGGGTCGATGGGCAGGTACGGGACCTCCCACTTGCCGGTGTTGGACTTGGTCAGCGCCTTCAGACCCTTGTTGATCGCGTCCTGGTGCGAGCCGGAGAAGGCGGTGAACACCAGCTCGCCGGCGTAGGGGTGGCGCGGGTGGACCGGCAACTGCGTGCAGTATTCCGACACGCGGACGATCTCGTTGATGTCGTCGATGTTCAGCTGCGGATCGACGCCCTGGGTGAACATGTTCAGCGCCAGCGTGACGACATCGACGTTGCCGGTGCGCTCGCCGTTGCCGAACAGGGTGCCCTCGACGCGGTCGGCGCCGGCCAGCAGGCCCAGCTCCGCCGCGGCGACGCCGGTGCCGCGGTCGTTGTGCGGGTGCAGCGAGATGATCGCCGACTCGCGGTTCTTCAGGTGGCGGCAGAACCACTCGATCTGGTCGGCGTGGATGTTCGGCATCGACATCTCGACCGTGGCCGGCAGGTTCAGGATGACCTTGTTGGTGGACGACGCCCCCCAGGTCTCCATCACCGCCTCGCAGATCTCGACCGCGAAGTCCAACTCGGTGCCGGTGAAGCTTTCCGGCGAATATTGCAGGACGATCTCGGTGTCCGGCGTCTCGGCGGCCAGTTGCTTGATCAGCTTGGTGCCGGCGATGGCGATGTCGACGATGCCCTGGCGGTCCAGCCCGAACACGACGCGGCGCTGCAGCTCCGACGTCGAGTTGTACAGGTGGACGATGGCGCGCTTGGCGCCCTTGATGCCGTCGAAGGTGCGGCGGATCAGCTCTTCACGCGACTGGGTCAGCACCTGGATGGTGACGCCGTCGGGGATCTTGCCCTCGTCGATGATCTCGCGGCAGAAGTCGAAGTCGGTCTGCGAGGCGGCGGGGAAGCCGACCTCGATCTCCTTGAAGCCCATGCGCAGCAGCAGGTCGAACATGGCGCGCTTGCGGTCGGGGCCCATCGGCTCGATCAGCGCCTGGTTGCCGTCGCGCAAATCGACCGAGCACCAGGCCGGCGCCTTGTCCAGCGTGCGCGACGGCCATTGGCGGTCGGTCAGTTGCACCGCCGGGAAGGCGGCGTATTTGGAGGGCGACTTCGGCAAGGTCGGGATGGCGGTGCTGGTCTGGGTCGCGGTGCTCATGGCGTCGTTCGGCTCCTGTGGCGGCCCCGGGAGGTCGGTGTCGAGACCGGACTCGTAAACCGGGGCGGCGGGATCGGATTGTCAGGGCGGGGACCGGCGAGGGGTACGGCCGCGGAGCCGCCGGATTGTGGCTCAGCGACCGTCGGTAAGTCGCAGCCCCGGCCCCGGCCGGGCGACGCCGGACACGGCGCCTTTGAAAACATCGCTCATGGAACAGACACTTCGACCGGAAGACACGGAAGGACGAACGCGACAAACCCGGACGCTTCAGAGCGCCGGGCCAAAAAGTCGAAGAAGAGCGTTCGTGCGGTCGATGGTGATCATGGACGGCACTGTGCGCAGGTGCGGCAACGCTGTCAAGCCTCGATTGCGACAACCGGATTGTGCGTGGCGCGGACGATTCATCCGGATCAGCCCCAAAACAGATGATACAGCGTCGGCAGCAGCAGCGCGGTCGCCAGCCCGTTCAACCCCATGCCCAGCCCGGCGAAGGCGCCCGCCACCTCGTTGACCTGCAGGGCGCGGGCGGTGCCGATGCCGTGCGCCGCCACCCCCATGCCGAAGCCGCGCGCCCGCCAGTCCTTCACCCGCACCAGGTTCAGCACCCAGCTGCCGAAGGTGCCGGCGATGATGCCGGTGATGATGACGAACACCGCGGTCAGCGAAGGCAGGCCGCCGATCTGCTCCGACACGCCCATGGCGATCGGCGAGGTGACCGATTTCGGCGCGATCGACAGCAGCGTCACCAGCGACCCGCCGAAGGCCCAGACCAGCGCCACCGCGCTGAGCGCCGACGCGGCGGACCCGACCAGCAGCGCCACCAGCAGCGCCACCGCCGACCGCCGCACCTGTTCGAACTGGTTGTGGAGCGGCACCGCCAGCGCGACCGTCGCCGGCCCCAGCAGGAAATGCACGAACTGCGCGCCGTCGAAATAGGTGCGGTAGTCGACGCCGGTCAGCGTCAGCACCGCCGCCAGCAGGACGACCGCGATCAGCACCGGGTTGAACAGCGGGCGCCGGCCCAGCCGTTCGAACACCCACAGGCCGATCTGGTAGGCGACCAGCGTCAGCGTCAGCCCGGCCAGCGGGCTGGCCGACAGATAGACCCAGATCTGGTGGAGATCGGCGCTCACGGCTCGTCCCCCTCGGTACGGCGCAGCAGGGCGGCCATGACCTTGGCCGTCACCGCGACGCCGAACAGGGTGCTGCCGAACAGGGCGATCAGGATGGGCAGCGCTTCCGCCTCCAGCCGGGCGGCGTGGGTCATCACCCCGACGCCGGCGGGAACGAACAGCAGCGACAGGTGCCGCAGCAGCCCGCTCGACGTTTCCTGGACCGCCGCCGGCACATGGCCGCGCCACAGCAGGCCGGCGAACATCAGCAGCATGCCCAGCACCGGCCCCGGCACCGGCAGATGCAGCAGGCGGGCGGCCAGTTCCCCGGCCAATTGACAGAGCAGCAGAAGCGTCAGCGTTCCGAGCATCGCGGACTCCGGAAGAAGAAGGGTGGTCCCCGTTCTTCTACCGCAGCCGCGAAGACCGCGGGCTGCATTCCGCGAATGCGAGAGTCCCGAATCCGTCCAAGCGGCTCGGGACGGGCCGCGGCTATTGCACCTTGCGGGCGTGCTGGGCGACGCGGCGGACGATGGATTGCGCCTCCACCGTCACTTCCTTCTTGCCGAACATGCGCAGGAAGATCGCGTTGACGGTGGCGTGGGCGCTGACCGTCAGGGTCCCGGCCGCCGCGTCCTCCGCGATGGTCAGCGGCGACAGGTTCGATCCAAGGAAGCCGTTCGGGAAAGCCTTGTCGAAGAAGCTGCGGATGTGGCCGTCGCGCTGGGTGTCGAACATCACCCGGCCGCCGGCCAGCGCCGCGGCGTCGACGGCCTGCGACAGCCGCGCCTCCACCGCGTAGCTGCGCAGGGCGTCGACGGTGCAGCCGGCACCGACCGCGGTCGGAACGGCGAGGACAAGGGCAACCACCAGGAACAGGTGGCGGCCCGTGCGCCGGTCTTCGTGCCCGCCATAGGGCAGGGGACGATAGACCAAAGTCATTGCCGGCCTCCCAAGCAATTATCTATGCGGAAAGGAATGATATCGTTGGATGGATGACTCTTAGCATCATCCGTCAAACAGGCAAACCCGGAAATGCAGCAGAGTTACAGCAAAAGCGTGACCGGGAGTTGCTATGTATTTTACGCAAAGGCGGTAATCCCGCTTTGCACATCCGGCAACAAAAGATGCATCCAATCGGATGAGGAACAGGCGGCAGCGTCAACTTGGCCGAACAGCATAAATCATAGCGCGGCGTGCGCCGGCGGGACAAAAACCGGGCAACCGGCAAAGAGCGTCGCACCGTTAAGGGATTGTTCGGGCCGATAACCGAGCCTCGCCGCACCCGTTTCCTTTTGTCCCGAAGAGGTTCGCGCGATGCCGCGTCTTTACAGCCTGTTGCGCAACCGCCTGAACCTTCCCGCCCTGGACCATGCGCTGCTGGTCGCCGTCGTTGCCCTGCTGTTGCTGGCGCTGTCGGGCGAGGTGCGCGGCGCGCTCGGCGATCTGGCGGTGGAGGTGGCCCAGGTCGCCGGAACCGGCGGTGCCGGGCCCGTGCGCTGACGGTTGCCGCGGCGAACGACCGCCATGCTTCTCCGTTTGGCTTCCGCCAAGTAGACTCCGACGCGGGACTCGGGACACGAGACCCGGCGGCTGACGGCAGGGAGACGGCCCGATGATGGGCGGGGTGTGGCGCGTGGTGATGCTGGCACTGGCGGCGGCAGCGGCGGCGCTGGTCTTTCTGGGCGTGGAGATCACGCAGGTGGCGGCCGATGACCGCACCGCCTTCGTGCGCGGGTTGTCGATCTGCGGCGTCGGGTTGCTGGCGCTGTGGTACGCCTTCGCCAAGCTGACCCGCCATTTCGGCGATCTCGGCCGCTTGGCGGACCGTCTGTCGGGCGGTCGCGGCCGGGTTGATCTCGAACCCTGGGCCACCGGGCGGGGCGGCGAGGTGGCGCGTCTGGCGGAGCTGTTGTCCGGCCTGACGCGGGCCGACGGTCCGGCCGCGGGGCTGGGCGGTGGCGGGCGCTGGGAGAAGGGGGTGCTGGCGGTGCTGGCGCTGGCCGACGACCCGCTGCTGCTGCTCGACGAACAGGGGCGGGTGGAGCGGCTGAACCCCGGCGCCGCCCGGCTGCTGGAGGTGGAGGAGGGGGCCGACATCGGCAAGACCCTGGTCCGCGACGATCTGGCCCGCGCCATCGAACGGGCGCGCGGCAGCGGTGCGCCGGTCACCGCCGTGCTGCGGCGGACGGAGGAGGGCGAGCTGTCGGCGCGCGTCGCCGATCTCGGCCTGAACGCCGGGGTGATCCTGTCCTTTCCGGCGCGCGGCATGGCGCACGCCCCGGGGCTCAGCGGCAAGCGCACGCTCAGCCTGCGGTCGGCCCACGCGACGGCGCCGCTGGGCGACGAGGAACCGCTGGCGGCGCTGCCCTTCGTGGCGCTGTGGGTGGCGACCGCCGGGGTGGAGCCGGGATCGGGGCCGGTGATCGCGGTCGGCACCGTCCGGCTGGCCGGCGCGCGCGTCTTCCGCACCGTCTCGATGGCGCTGCTGATCGATCCGGCGGAGCCGGTGTCGGGCGAGGCGGTGGCGCGTCACGGCATCGGCACCGCCATGGTGGCGGGCGAGCGTCCCTTTGCCGAGGCGTGGCCGGCGATCCAGGACGCGCTGCACCACTGCATCGCCGTCGGCGTCGGCGTCGACGCCGCGCTGGCTGCGCTGGCGCGCTCCGCCGCGCAGGCCGGGCTGGCCGAAGCGGCGCTGCCGCCAGGGCTGGATTTGGCGGCGCTCGCGGCGGCGCTCGACCCGAATCTGGCAGGGGCCTCCATCGACCAACTGGCCGATGCGTTCGCCGTGCCGCGCCGGCCGCGGAGCGGGCCGCAGGCCGAAGCGCTGGCGCAGGCCGAACTGGCCGCCGTCCTGTTCACCCGCCTCGGCGAGCGCGGCATCGTCACCCACGGGCAGGCCCGCGCCCTGATGGCCGGCGGCGCGGCGGCGTCCTGACCGGTCAGCCGTCCTCCGCCAAGCGGATCCCCGTCACCGACAGCCGGCTTTCGGGGCGCAGATGGTGCCGGGTCCAGGGACCGGCGTGGTCGAACGGGGTCAGGCAACTGCCGCCGCGCAGGACCATGCGGTTGATGGCGAAGCGACCATGCACCGCCTCGTCCGGTCCGTCGGGCTGGCGATAGCCGGGGTAGGGGGTGAAGGCGTCGCGGGTCCATTCCCAGACGTCGCCGCACATCTGCCAGGGCCCGGCGCCGTGGCAGGCCCCGGCGCATGGGTGACGGTGGCCGGTGCCCAGCAGGTTGCCCATGCTGTCGCAGTCGGCGGCGACCGCTTCCCATTCGGCCTCGTAAGGCAGGCGGGCGCCGGCCCAGCGGGCGTAGGCGTCGGCCTCGTACCAGCTGACATGGCAGACCGGCTCGTCCGGGTCGAGCGGGCGCATGCCGTAGAGGGTGAAGATCCGCCAGCCGCCCGCCCCTCCGCTGCCGGTGCGTTCCCAATAGAGCGGGGCGCTCCAGCCCTCGGCGCGGGCGGTGTCCCAGCCGTCGGACAGCCACAGTTCGCGGCGGCTGTAGCCGTCGGCCTTGATGAAGTCCAGGAACTCGCCGCAGGACACCGGGCGGGCGGCCAGCCGGTAGGGATCGAGCCAGACGCGGTGGCGTGGCCCCTCATGGTCGAACCCCGGAACCGGAGTCGGCCGGCCGATCTCGATCAGGCCACCCGCCTTCTCGACCCACCCGTCCTGGCGGGTGCCGGCCGGGGGAATGTCGGGCGGCGGTTCGAAGGCGGGGCGCAGCGGGTTGCACCACAGCGCGTGCTTGATGTGCAGCAGCATGCGCTCCTGGTGGCGGCGTTCATGGGCGACGGCCATGGTCACCGCCGCCGCCACCGCCTCCCACCGCCCATCCTCGGCCTGGTCGATCAGGTGCAGCACCGCCGCGTTGATGTGGTCGCGGTGGCGCATGATCTCCGCCACGGTGGGGCGGGACAGGGCGCGGGGTGGTGGATGCGGGTGGTTGCCGCGCGCCGCGAACAGGTCGAGGAAGGTCGGATCGCAGGGGCGGTAGCCGGGACTGAAGGGAATCAGCACCGCCACCTCGAACAGCCAACTGGTATGGGCGAGGTGCCATTTCGCCGGGGTGCCGTAGGGTGCGGTCTGCACCATCAGGTCTTCCGGCGACAGGGGAGCCACCAGTTCCGCGGTGCGGGACCGCGCCTTCTGGAAACGGGTGGCGAGCGCCGCGCGGCGCTCCGGCCCAATGGAATCGGCGATCTGGGTGGGATGCGTGTCGGGCACGATCGGTCCCTCCGGATGAGAGGCCCGGCTCAATGGCCTATCTGGGGCCTATCTGGGGCCTACCCGGAAAGTGTCCTCCCGCCGGCCTTCGGTTGGAATGCACGCATGAGAGGTGCGACAATCACCGCAATTGCGCAGGAGCGCCCGCCCGCTCCACCCGGCCCGATCGCAGGACCTCAGGCAGAAAAACGAAAAGGCCGCCCGGAAGGCGGCCTGTTCATTCGAAGCACAGCAACGTGTCGGGAAAGCCTTACTTGATCTTGCTTTCCTTGAACTCGACATGCTTGCGCGCCACCGGGTCGTACTTGCGGAACGACAGCTTCTCGGTGGTCTTCTTCGGGTTCTTCTTCTTGACGTAGAAGAAACCGGTGTCAGCCGTGCTCACCAGCTTGATGAGGACGGTGTTCTGCTTGGCCATGATCTCGATCCCGACAAATAAAATCCGTGCCCCGCCGGCCCGGCGGGGGCGGCGTCGTAGCGGCGGAAGATACCGTCTGACGCCGTGATGTCAAGCGTTATGGGCGGCCAATTCGGCCAACGCCCCATCAATGCCCCAACCGCCGCGATCAGCGTTCGGCGACGGTGTTGACGACCGCCATGGCGACCGCCCGCTGGTACAGCGCCGGGTCGGACAGCAGCCGCATCGCGACCTTCAGGTCCAGCTCCGGCTCATGCTCCTTCCAGGGGCAGGTTTCGCGCAGGCTGTTCAGCGCCTGCTCGTCGTCGGCCGCCTTCGACCGCCAGCTGGCGATCTGCGCCGGGCGCAGCCGCCCTTCGCGCAGGTCGGCCAGCAGGGCGTCCGGGTCGGTCTGGCCGGCGTGGCTGGTGCAAACGGTGGGCTGCACGCCCTGGCGGTGCAGGGTGTAGCCGGCCGGGGTGTAGATGCGGCTCCAGGTCAGGAACAGCTCGCCGTCGTTGGGCAGGCGGGTCACCGTCTGGACGCTGCCCTTGCCGTAGCTGGAGGCGCCGACCACCACCGCGCGGCCGGAGTCCTGCAGCGCCGACGCCACCACCTCCGCCGACGAGGCGGAGCGGCCGTCGACCAGCACCACCAGCGGCAGCCCGTCGAGCAGGTCGTCGGGGTTGGCGTCGAAGCGCTGGCGGCTGTCGGGGTTGCGGCCCTCGGTCGAGATGATCCGGCCGCGGCGGATGAACAGGTCGGCCACCGCGACCGCTTGGTCCAGCAGCCCGCCCGGGTTGCCGCGGAGGTCGAGCACCATGCCGCGCAGCGTGCTGCCGGCGCCCTGCCGGATGGCGGTGACCGCGGTGCGCAGGCTCGACGCGGTGGTCGCGTTGAAGCGATCCAGCTTGACGACGCCGATGTCGCCGGACAGCGAATAGGTCACGGTGTTGGGCACCACCCGTTCGCGCCGCAGCGGCAGCCGGCGCGGGGCCGCGCTGTCGCGGGCCAGCGTCAGGATGACGACGGTCCCGGTCGGGCCGCGCAGCCGGTCGCGCATTTCGGACGCGGTCAGCCGGGTGGTCAGGTCGCCGTCGATCGCCAGCAACTGGTCGCCGTCGACGACGCCGGCGCGGTCGGCCGGGCTGTGCGCCATGACGTCATGCACGGTGACGCGGCCGTTGGCGTTGTCCAGCGTGACGCCGACACCGCCATAGCCCTCGCGCTGCGCCCGTTCGTTGGTCGCGCGCTGGACGCCGGTGTAGCGGGAATAACCGTCGAGGTCGGCGGTGACGCCGTCGAACACCACCTGATAGAGCCGTTCCGGCGTGGCCTTGGCCAGCACCGGCGAGAAGATGCGGGCGCGGTCGATCACCCGGGCGGTCAGCGCGGCCCAGCCGCCGGCGTCCGCGGCGCCGGCCATGCCGTACTCCGCGCTCAGCGCGCCCGACACGTACAGGCGTACGGTGCTGCCGGCGCGTTCCACCGTCACGGCGGGGTCGATGCCGGTCAACCCCTTCAGCCCGTCGAGGCCGAGGCGGTCGAAGGACACCGGGTCCAGATAGACCTCGGCGATCTTGTTGAAACCGACGGCGAACACCTGCTCGCTGACCGGTGGCGGGGTCGCCGGGGTCAGCGCCGGCGCCGGGCCGGTGGACAGGGTGAACAGGACGGACGCGGCGCCGAGTTGCAGCGCCGTACGTCTCAGGGAATGGTGGAGGGAGCGGCCCAGCCGTTGCGCCACGGTCCAGACGGGCTGGGTCGGAAACGCCGGGATCCGAAACGGCGACACGCGCGGCGGCGCGTTGCAAGCGCACTTGGCCATGGGGCTAACCGCGGCCTCCCTTTCCTGCGACCGGACCGGACGAGGATGTTCCCGATCCCGGATGGGTAAGAGATAGCACCTTCGTTCAGAGGCGGAGCGGGACAAAATTGCGGTCCGCACCACAATGTTGCGAAATGTCCAAATCTGTGGCGCCAAGGTCACGCTGGTATGGCGCGGCCTGCCAAATCCCTGGCAGGGCCACGCTTTTGCCGCCAAGCGCAAGCGTGGCCGAAAAGACACGGGTGGCGGGCGGCGCGCCTCAGTCGACCAGCCGGAACAGGGTGCTGCCGGTCAGCGGATCGGCCTCCACCAGCACCACGGCCACCCGGTCGCTGAGGCGGTAGGTCCGGCCGTGACGCTGCCCGACCAGGGCGTGCGCCGCCTCGTCATGCTCGTAGCGATCGTCGGGCAGGGTGCTGGCCGGGATCAGCCCATCGGCGCCGCTCTCGTCCAGCCGGACGAACAGGCCGAAGCGGCTGACGCCGGACACGCGGCCGGTGAACCGCTCGCCGACCCGGTCGGCCAGGAAGGCGGCGGTGTAGCGGTCGACGGCGTCGCGTTCGGCCGTCGCGGCGCGGCGTTCGGTGCCCGACAGATGCTCGCCGATCTCCGCCAGCCGGCCCAGCGTCTCGTCGTCCAGCCCACCGACGCCGAGGCCCAGCGTGCGGATCAGCGCCCGGTGGACGATCAGGTCGGCGTAGCGGCGGATCGGCGAGGTGAAATGGGCGTAGCGGTGCAGCGCCAGCCCGAAATGGCCGATGTTGTCCGGGCTGTAGGCGGCCTGGGCCTGGGCGCGCAGGACCATCTCGCTGACCAGCGGCGCGTGCGACGTGCCCTCCACCTTGCGCAGGATGCGGGTGAAATGCTCCGGCTTCAGGTCGGACCCCTTGGCCAGCGGGTGGCCGATCCCGGCCAGGAAGCCGCGCAACGCCTCCATCTTGTCCATCGACGGGCGGTCGTGGACGCGGTAGAGGCCCGGCATGGTCCGGCTTTCCAGCACCTCCGCCGCCGCGACGTTGGCGGCGATCATGAACTCCTCGATCAGGCGGTGGCTGTCGAACCGCTCGCGCGCGGTGATGGCGGCGACCCGGCCGCGCTCGTCGATGCGGACGCGGCGCTCCGGCAGGTCGAGTTCCAGCGTGCCGCGCCGGCCCCTGGCCTGGGCCAGGCGGGTGTACGCGCCGTAGAGCGGGGTGATCACCGTGTCGGCCAGCGGCGCCGTCACCTCGTCCGGCCGGCCGTCGCGGCAATCCTGCACCTGTTCATAGGTCAGCCGCGCGGCGGAGCGCATCAGGCCGCGCACCAGCCGGTGCCGGATCAGCGCGCCGTTGCGGTCGATCCACAGGTGGAAGGCCAGACAGGCGCGGTCCTCCCCCGGCCGCAGCGAGCACAGGCCGTTCGACAGCGCCTCCGGCAACATCGGCACGACGCGGTCGGGGAAGTACACCGAGTTGCCGCGCTCATACGCGGCGCGGTCCAGTGCCGAACCGGGGCGGACATAGTATGAAACATCGGCGATGGCGACCAGCAGGTGCCAGCCGTCCGGGTTGGCGGGGTCGTCGTCGGCCTCCGCCCACACCGCGTCGTCGAAGTCGCGCGCGTCGGAACCGTCGATGGTCACCAGCGGGATGCCGCGCAGATCCTCGCGCTGCATCAGCGCCGGCACAGCCGCCAGTTCCGCCTCGCGCAGCGCGGCGTGCGGGAAAACGGTCGGCAGGCCGTGGGTGTGGATGGCGATCAGGCTGAAGGCGCGCGGCTCGTCGGTGGAGCCCAGCCGCTCCACCACCCGGGCCTGCGGCTGCCCGGCCCGCCCGGCCGGCAGCAGGTCGGCGAAGACGAGGTCGCCGGCCTCCGCCTCGCCCCGGTTGGGCGGCAGCACCAGGAACTCGGTCTTGTGGCGGCGGTCGGTCGGCACGATGCGTCCACCGTCGGCCGCCGGGCGGTAGACGCCCAGCACGCGGCCCTCGCGCTCGCCGTCGATGCGGCGGATGACGCGCGCCTGATACAGCCGGTCGTTGATGCGGGCAAGCTTGGCCAGCAGCGTGTCGCCCACCGCCAGCGGCCTGTCCCCGCCACCAGCCTTGCGGTCACCATCGGTCTTGCGGTTTGCCGGCAGGAAGATGCGCGGCGGGTTGCCCTCGCCGGTCCAGGTCAGGGGGCGGGCGGACAGCTCGCCGTCGGCATCGGCGCCGGTGACCAGCAGCACGGCGACTTCCGGCAGCGCCTGCGGCGGGGCGACGCGCTTGTTGCGGCCGCGCTCCACCGCGCCGTCGGCCTCCAGCTCGCGCAGCAGGTCCTTCAACGCCTCGCGGTCGGCCGAGCCGGACAGCTTGAAGGCGCGGGCGATCTCGCGCTTGCCGACCGGGGTGGTGCTGGACCGGATGAAGGCGAGGACGGTGTCCTTGCTGGGGAAACGGCTGTCGGTCACGGGGCTGGGCGTCCGTCGGTTTTTGTCAGAGAAGGAACGATATGGGGATCAATCGCCGCCGGGGCTCGTCGCCCAGGGCCGGCCGGCCATCGCGCGCAGGGCCTCGCTGCGCTCCACCGCCTCGCGGAAGCCGGCCAGCGGGAACCGCACCTCCGTTTTCCCGCCCGCCGGCGACTGGCCGACGATGGAGATTTCCGGCGCCGGGGCGATCTTCTCCACCATGCGGCGGTTGATCTCGGGATCGGTCACCGCGCAGGTGTTGGTCTCGAACCGGTAGGGCTTGCAGGGGGAGTCCGGCTTGAACACCGCCCGGTCGGACCAGACCCGCACCAGCTTGTCGAGATCCAAAGCCTCGGCGGCGACCCGGAAGCGCAGCCCCTCGCGCCAGCGATCGGTCGAGCGCAGCCAGACCAGCCGCGCCGTGCGGTCGTTGATGCCGCGGCTGGACAGCTCGCACTCCACCTGTCGGGTGGCGGTCCAGACCTGGCAATAGAGCCGCCAGGACTTGAAGGTTTCGTCGAACTCCCGGAAGGGCCGGTCGTCGGTGGCGGTGGCGGTGGCGGTGGCGGTGGCTGGCTGCGCGCTCGCCGGCAGCATGGCGGCGATCAGCATCGCCAGGGCGAGGATCAAACGCTGTCCGTGGCGGGCGCCGGTCATGGGACGGTCCTGTGGTCTTGGTGGTGCATCGACGGAGGCGGGCGTTGCCCCCTCCCTAACCCTCCCCCGCTCTCAGCGGACCGAAGGTCCGTCTGACGCGGCAGCGCCAGCGTAGCTGGCGCGAGAGCGGCGGGAGAGGGGACTGCCGCCGCACTGCACATTTGGCCCTCTCCCGCTGACAAGCGGGGGAGGTAGGGACCCGCTCGCAAGAGCGGGAGGGAGGGGGCAAACACCCCCGGAACAGTAACGACACATGCATCTGCTCGCCGCCCGTCAGGACGAACTCGACGCCGGCCCCCAGGCGGAAGACCTGGGGCAGACGCCGGCCGACCTCGTCATGCTGTCCTTTTCCGACAGCGACCTGACCGCGCTCGCCGCCGCGTGGCGAGCCGACCGCGACCGCTTGCCCACGCTGCGCCTGGCCAACCTCAACCGCCTGGGCCACCCGCTCTCGGTCGACCTCTACGCCGACAGCGTCGTTGCGAAGGCGAAACTGGTGGTGCTGCGCCTGTTGGGCGGCAGCGGCTATTGGCGCTACGGCCTCGACCGCCTGTCCAGCTTGTGCCGGGAGCGCAACATCCCGCTGGCCGTCCTGCCGGGGGAGGCGCAACCCGATCCCAACCTGACCGCCTACGGCACCGTCCCGCAGGACACCGCCGACCGGCTGTGGCGCGGCTTCACCGAGGGCGGCCCCGCCAACATGGGCCATCTGCTGGCCTGCGCCGCCACCCTGGCCGGCACGCCGTTGGCCTTCGAGGACCCGGCCCCGGTGCCGCGCTTCGGCGCCTATGACGGCTGGTCCGGCGCCGTCGATCAAGACGCCCCGGTCGCCACGGTGGTGTTCTACCGCTCCCACCTGCTGGCCGGCGACCTCGCGCCGATCCACGCGCTGTGCGACGCGCTGGCCGAACGCGGCCTCGCCCCCCGCCCGCTGTTCGTCGCCAGCCTGAAGGAGCCGGACTGCGCCGCCTGGATGCGCGCCAGCCTGACCGCCCAAGGCGCCGCCGTGGTCGTCAACACCACCGCCTTCTCCGCCGCGCGCAACGACGGCTCGCCGCTGGAGGCCAACGGCACGCCGGTCCTGCAAGCCATCCTGTCGACCACGCCGGAAGCCGGCTGGCGCGCCTCGTCGCGCGGGCTGGGGCCGTCCGACCTCGCGATGAACGTCGTGCTGCCGGAGATGGACGGCCGCATCATCGCCCGCGCCATCGCCTTCAAGGCGGCGGGGGAGCCCGACCCCGACCTGCAATTCGCCGCCCCGACCCTGCGCCCGATCGCCGACCGGGTCGCCGTCACCGCCGACCTCGCCGCCGCCTGGGTCCGGCTGGCGCGCACGCCGCGGGCGGAGCGGCGGCTGGCGCTGGTGCTGTCCGACTACCCCGGCCCCGGCGGCGGCATCGGCCATGCGGTCGGGCTGGACAGCCCGGCCAGCACCGTCGCCATGCTCGCCCGGCTGTCCGCCGAGGGTTACACGCTGTCCGCCATCCCGGACGGCGGCGCCGCGCTGATGGACCGGCTGACCGCCGCCCCCACCCCCGCCCTGACGCTGGCCGAGTACGAGCGCCTCGCCCCGGCAGAGGTCCGCGCCCGCATCGCCGCGCAGTGGGGCGAGCCGGCCGCCGACCCGGCGGTGACCAACGGCGCCTTCGCCTTCCGCCTCCACCGCTGCGGCAACGCCGTGGTGGCGGTGCAGCCCAGCCGCGGCCATGGCCCGCTGACCACCGCCCAGCACCATGACCCCGACACCCCGCCCAGCCACGGCTATGTCGCCTTCCACCTCTGGCTTCGCCATGCGTTCGGCGCCCAGGCGCTGGTGCAGATCGGCGCCCACGGCACGCTGGAATGGCTGCCCGGCAAGGCGGTGGCGCTGTCGGCCGACTGCTGGCCGGAGATCGTCGGCGGCGCCCTGCCGGTGCTCTACCCCTTCATCGTCAACAACCCCGGCGAGGGGGTGCAGGCCCGTCGCCGGCTGGGTGCCGTGCTGATCGGCCACCTGACGCCGCCGCCGGTCGAAGCCGGGCTGCACGGCGACCTCGCCAGCCTGGAAACCGCCATCGACGAGTATTCCCAGGCGACCGGGCTCGACCCGCGGCGGCTCGGCATGCTGCGCGAGACGATCCTCGACCTCGCCTGGAAATCCGGCGTCGCCGCCGACTGCAATTTGCGGCCCGACGACGATCCCGACGCCATCCTGTCGCGCCTCGACGCCCATCTCTGCGACATCAAGGAGTTGCAGATCCGCGACGGCCTCCACGTCTTCGGCCTCAGCCCGGCGGGGGAGCGCCGCGACCGGCTGGCCGCCGCCGTCGCCCGCTCCGCCGACCCGACAACCATTGCAGCGGCGCTCGATGCCTGCGGCGAGGCCGAGATGGCGGCGCTGCTCGACGGGCTGGACGGCCGCTTCGTCCGCCCCGGCCCCGGCGGCTCGCCGGCGCGCGGGCGGGCCGACACGCTGCCGACCGGCCGCAACCTCTACGCCCTCGACCCGCGCGGGGTGCCGACGCCGACCGCCTGGACGCTGGGCTGGCAGGCGGCCGACGCGCTGATCACCCGCTATCTGCAGGACCATGGCGACTGGCCGCAGCGGCTGGTGGTCGATTGCTGGGGCACCCCCACCATGCGCACCGGCGGCGACGAGCTGGCCCAGGCGCTGGCCCTGCTCGGCGTGCGGCCGATCTGGGAGAACGGCTCCGGCCGCGTCACCGGCTACGAGATCATGCCGGCGGGCGTGCTCGGCCGGCCGCGGGTCGACGTGACGCTGCGCATCTCCGGCCTGTTCCGCGACGTCTTCCCGCAGCAGATCGCCCTGTTCGACCAGGCGGTGCGCGCCATCGCCGGACTGGACGAGGCCGACGACGTCAACCCGCTGGCGGCGACCGCCCGCGCCGAGGAAGCGCGTCTGGCCGCCGCCGGCACTCCGCCCGACGACGCCCGCCGCTGGGCCACCGCGCGGGTGTTCGGCGCCGCGCCCGGCGTCTACGGCACCGCGCTGTCCGGCATGATCGCGCGGGGCGACTGGCAGACCCAGGCCGATTTCGGCGCCGCCTATCTCGACGGCGGCTGCCACGCCTACGGCGCCGGGCTGGAGGGCTTGGCCCTGCCGGCGCAGTTCCGCCGCCGGGTCGGTGGCGCCGACGCCCTGGTCCACCATCAGGACCAGCGCGAGCACGACGTGCTGTCCACCGACGGCTTCATGCAGTTCGAGGGCGGTTTCGCCGCGGCGGCGGCGTTGGAGCGGTCCGAACCGGCGCTCTACCACCTCGACAGCGCCGACCCGGAGACGTTGGTCGTGCGCACGCTGGCGGAGGAGATCGCCCGCACGCTGCGCGGCCGCGCCGTCAACCCGCGCTGGATCGCCGGCATGATGCGCCACGGCTACCGCGGGGCGGCGGAGCTGGCGGCCAGCGTCGACACGCTGTTCGCCTTCGCCGCCACCACCGACGCGGTGCGCCCGGCCCATTTCGACCTGCTGTTCGACGCCTATGTCGAGGACCCGGCGGTGTGGGACTTCCTGTCGCAGGCCAACCCGGCCGCCGCCCGGCATATCGTGGCGCGCATGAGCGAGGCGCTCGACCGCGGCCTGTGGCATCCCCGCCGCAACTCCACCGCCGACGACCTCCGCCGCCTGGGGAAGACGGCCGCATGACCGGCATCCTGTCGACACGCAACCAGCCACGCCGCCGCGGCACCTGCCCCGGCGTGCTGGCGCCGATGGAGGTCGGCGACGGCTTCCTGCTGCGGGTGCGCGTGCCGGCCGGCGCGCTGCCCGCCGACCACGCCCGGCGCATCGCCGAGCTGGGAGATCGTTACGGCAACGGTCTGATCGACCTCAGCCACCGCGGCAACCTGCAAGTGCGCGGGGTGTCTTCGGAGGGGATCGGGCCGGTGACCGACGCCCTGCGCGCGATGGGCTACGTCGCCGACGACGCGGCGAGCGAGGCGGTCCGCAACGTCCTGTGCTCCCCCACCGCCGGGCTCGACCCGTGCGGGGTCGACGTACGGCCGGTGGCGCGTACACTGGACGTACGGCTGGCGGAGGACAGCGTACTGCACCGCCTGCCGCCGAAGTTCGGCTGGCTGGTCTGCGGTGGCGGCCTCGGCCATCTGGCGGACAGCAGCACGGATGTACGCTTCGACGCGCTGGACGGCGGGCGGTTCCAGGTGTCGCTGGGCGGCACGCTGGCGCAGGCGGCACCGCTGGGGCTGTGCCGGGCGGAGGACGTGGCGGATGTGGCCTCGGCGCTCGGCCGCGCCTTCCTGGACCTGCGCGCGGAACAACCCGAGCCGCCGCGCCGCATGGCGGGGCTGGTGGCTGCGATTGGGGTTGAACCGTTTATCTTGCGCCTCTCCACACCGATTTCTCCTCTCCCCCCCGCTTTCGCGCAAACGAAGTTTGCGCTGTCGCGGCAGGCGGACCAAAGGTCCGCTGAGAGCGGGGAGAGGATCAAGGTGAGGGGGACGCACCTCATGGATATCTTCGGCGGCGCCGAACCCCCTCATCCTAACCTTCTCCCCAGAGAGGAGAAGGAAATCAGCGTCGGAAAAGTGGTCGCCTTCCCCTTCGGCCGCCTGACCTGCGCCACCCTGTCCGCCCTGGCGTCCGTCTGCACCGAGATCCGCATCACTCCCTGGCGCGCCCTCCTTCTCGTCGACCCGACCGCGGACGCCGAAGCCACCGCGCGCGCCCGCGGCGCCATCCTCAGCCACACCGACCGCCGCCTGAAGCTGACGGCGTGCAGCGGCGTGCGTGGCTGCGACGTCGGCACCACCGACACCCACGCCACCGCGCTCGCCATCGCGGAGCGCGCAGGCCCCTTGCTGGACCGTGTCCGAATGGTGCATGTGTCGGGCTGCGCCAAGGGCTGCGCCCACCCCGGCGCCGCCGATGTCACGCTGACGGCGCGCGACGGGCTGTATGACGTCGCCGTCAACGCCAAGCCCGGCGACGCCCCGTTGCGCGCCGGCCTGTCCCCCGACGACGCGATCGCCTGCGTCGCCGGTCTGTCTGTTGAGGAGTTTTCCGGTGCCTGAGCCGCTCTACGACTACATCCGCGACGGAGCGGCCATCTACCGCCAGTCCTTCGCCACCATCCGGGCGGAGGCCGACCTGTCCGGCATCCCCGACGACCTGAAGCCGGTGGCGGTGCGCGTCATCCACGCCTGCGGCATGGTCGACGCCGCCCGGGACCTGCTGTTCTCCACCGACGTCGGCACCGCCGCCCGGACGGCGCTGCGCAACGGTGCCGCGATCCTCTGCGACAGCGAGATGGTGGCGCACGGCGTGACCCGCGCCCGCCTGCCGGCCGACAACCCGGTGGTCTGCACGTTGCGCGATGCCGCCGTGCCCGATCTGGCGAAGACCATCGGCAACACCCGCTCCGCCGCGGCGCTCGATTTGTGGGGCGAGCGACTGGGCGGGTCGGTGGTCGCCATCGGCAACGCGCCGACCGCGCTGTTCTACCTGCTGGAGCGGCTGGCGGCCGGCGCGCCGAAACCCGCCGCGATCCTGGGCTTCCCCGTCGGCTTCGTCGGCGCGATGGAAAGCAAGGAGGCGCTGGCCGCCAACCCCTTCGGCGTCCCCTATCTGGCGATCCGGGGCCGGCGCGGCGGCAGCGCCATGGCCGCCGCCGCCGTCAACGCCCTGGCGAGCGACGTCGAATGAGCAGCGACCTGACCCCTCCCGGCCGTCTTTACGGCGTCGGCGTCGGCCCCGGCGATCCGGAGCTGATGACGCTGAAAGCGGTGCGCACCATCGGGGCCTGCCCGGTCGTCGCCTATTTCTGCAAGCGCGGCACCAAGGGCCATGCCCGCCGCATCGCCGACGGCGCCATCACCGCCGACCACATCGAACTGCCGATGGTCTACCCGGTGACGGTGGAACTGCCGCCCGACCATCCGGAGTATGGCCGCCAGATCGAAGCCTTCTTCGATGAATCGGCGGAGCGCATCGCGGCCCATCTCGCCGCCGGCCGCTCGGTCGCCGCGCTGAACGAGGGGGATCCGTTCTTCTACGGCTCCTTCATGCATCTGTTCCTGCGGCTGTCGACCCGCTTCCCGACCGAGGTGGTGCCCGGCGTCACCAGCATGGTGTGCAGCGCCTCGCTGCTGCCGCGCCCGCTGATGCTGCGCGACGACGTGCTGTCGGTGATCCCCGGCACGCTGGACGAGGAGGCGCTGGTCCGCGCCCTGACCGCGGCCGACGCCTCGGTGGTGATGAAGCTGGGCCAGAACCTGCCGAAGGTCCGCCGCGCCATCGCCACCGCCGGTCTGGCCGAGCGCGCCTGGTACGTCGAGCGCGCCAGCATGGACGAGCAGCGCTTCATGCCGTTCCTGGAGGCGCCGGACGTCGCCCCCTACTTCTCGCAGATCGTCATTCCGGGCGAGGGCAAGCGCGGATGAGCGGCCAGGAGACGGTCAAAGTGGAGACAGGCGGCTGGCTGAAGGTGGTGGGGCTCGGCCCCGGCCCGGAGGACTGGCTGACGCCGGAGGCGCGGCGCGACCTGGCCGAGGCCACCGACCTCGTCGGCTATTTCCCCTATGTCGAGCGCGTGCCGGCCGGGCCGCAGGTGCGCCACGCCTCCGACAACCGGGTGGAGCTGGACCGCGCCCGCTTCGCGCTGGATCTGGCGGCGCAGGGCCGGCGGGTCGCGGTGGTGTCGGGCGGCGACCCCGGCATCTTCGCCATGGCCGCCGCGGTGTTCGAGGCGCTCGACGACCCGGAGGCGCCCGCGGCGTGGCGCGCGGTGCCGCTGTCGGTCGATCCCGGGGTGTCGGCGATGCAGGCCGCCGCCGCGCGGGCCGGGGCGCCGCTGGGCCATGATTTCTGCGCCATCTCGCTGTCCGACAACCTCAAGCCGTGGGAGGTGGTGCTGAAGCGCCTGCGGCTGGCGGCGGAGGCGGACTTCGTCATCGCGCTGTACAACCCGATCTCGCGCGCCCGGCCCTGGCAGTTGGGCGCGGCGTTCGACGCGTTGCGCGAGGTCCGCGCGCCCGACACTCCGATCGTGCTGGGCCGCGCCATCGGCCGCCCGGACGAGGCGCTGACCGTGACCACGCTGGGCGCGGTGCAGGCGGAGCAGGCCGACATGCGCACGCTGGTGATCATCGGCGCCTCGCACACGCGTCTGGTCCCGCGCGCCGACGGCGGCAGCTGGGTCTACACGCCCCGGCATTACCGGGGGTGAGGATGGGTGGCGGTCGCTGGTCGGACACACTTGCCCCCACCCCGACCCTCCCCCGCTGGGCGGGGGAGGGGGACTGGTGCATTTCCACAATGGCGGCGGCAATCCCCTCCCCCGCCCAGCGGGGGAGGGTTAGGGTGGGGGCCAAGGTCGAGGGGGCAGAAGCCTTAGCCCATCCCCTCCAGCCACTCCACCGCCTCGGCCACGCCGCGCAGTTCCGCCACCCCATTGCCCGCCGGCCGTTCGACCATCACCACCGGCAGCCCCAATTCCCGCGCGGCTTCCAGCTTCGCGTCGGTGGCGTGGCCGCCGCTGTTCTTGCTGACCACAACCTCGACGCCATGCGCCCGCATCAGCGCCAGTTCGCCGGCCAGCGTGAAGGGGCCGCGGTCGAGGATCAGGGTGGCGCGGGGCAGGGCCGGCATCGGTTCCGGCGGGTCGACGGCGCGGATCAGGTAGCGCTTGTCGGGCGTCGCCTCGAACGCCGCGACCTCCTGCCGGCCAATGGTCAGGAACACCGCGTCGCCCAGGTCGCGCACGGCCAGCGCCGCGACCGCCATGTCCGGCACGGCGATCCAGCGGTCGCGCGGCCCGGCCGCCCAGGCCGGGCGGGTCAGCAGCCGCAACGGCACGCCGGCCCGCGCGCAGGCCAGGGCGGCATTGGCGGAGATTTGCGCGGCGAAGGGGTGGGTGGCGTCGATCACCGCGGCGATGCCCTCGGCCCGCAGATAGTCGGCCAAGCCCTCCGCCCCGCCGAAGCCGCCGATGCGGGTCGGCAGCGGCGGCAGCACCGGGTTCTTCGTCCGTCCGGCCAGCGACACGCGGGCGTCGATGCGCGGATGGCCGGCCAGCCGCTTCGCCAGCGCCGTCGCCTCGGTCGTGCCGCCCAGAATCAGCGCCTTCAGCACCGCGTCCCCCTCCCCGTTTGTCAGGATCGGCGCCATGGATAGCATGGGAACCGCCCGTTGGCTCACCATCGTCGGCATCGGAGAGGATGGCTGGGACGGTTTGTCGCCCGCCGCCCGCGCCGCGGTCGAGCACGCCGCCGTGCTTTATGGCGGCACCCGCCATCTCGGACTGGTGCCGGCCGTTGCGGGACAGGAACGAGTCGCGTGGCCGTCGCCGATGACCGACGCCTTTCCCGGCCTGCTGGCTCGGCGCGGGCAGCGGGTGTGCGTGCTGGCGAGCGGCGATCCGTCCTGGTACGGGGTTGGGGCGACGCTGTCGCGCCTCGTTCCGGCTGCGGAAACGATGGTGATTCCCGCGCCTTCCGCCTTCAGCCTCGCCGCCGCGCGGCTGGGCTGGCCGCTGCAGGACTGCCGGTGCCTGACCCTGCACGGCCGCCCGCTGGAGCTGGTCGTTCCGCATCTGCAACCGAACGCAAAGCTTTTGGTTCTTTCCTGGGACGGAACGACTCCGGCCACGCTGGCGGCGCTGTTGCGGGCGCGCGGCTTCGGCGCCTCCCGCCTGAGCGTGCTGGAGGCGATGGGCGGCCCGCGCGAGGCCCGGCTGGAGGCCACCGCCGACACCTGGAGCACCGAGCGCGTCGCCGATCTCAACACCATCGCGCTGGACTGCGTCGCCGCCGCCGACGCCCGCGTGCTGCCGCTGGCGCCCGGCCTGCCCGACGACTGGTTCGACCATGACGGCCAGATCACCAAACGCGAGATCCGCGCCGTTACCCTGTCCTTCCTGGCGCCGCGCCGGGGCGAACTGCTGTGGGACGTCGGTGCCGGCTCGGGCTCGATCGGCATCGAGTGGATGCTGCGCGACCCGGCCAACCGCGCCGTCGCCGTCGAGCATCACGCGGAGCGCATCGCCCGCATCCTCGCCAACGCCGCCGCCTTCGGCGTGCCCGGCCTGACGCTGGCGCGCGGCAAGGCCCCGGCGGCGCTGGAGGGGCTGGAGCGGCCCGACGCGGTCTTCATCGGCGGCGGCCTGACCGCCGACGGCGTGCTCGATGCCTGCTGGAGCGCGCTGCCCCCCGGCGGGCGCCTCGCCGCCAACGCGGTGACGCTGGAGAGCGAGGCGGTGCTGATCGACGCCCATAAGCGCTTCGGCGGCGAGCTGTCGCAGATCGCGGTGTCGCGCGCCTCGGCGGTCGGCGGCTTCCGCGGCTGGCGCCCGCTGATGCCGGTCACGCTGTGGCGGGTGGAAAAGCCCCAAGCGGAGGTGGCATGGACCGCCTGATGATGGCCGATGATTCGCGGCTGTTCGGCCCGGTCTTCGTCGGGCTCGGCTGCCGCCGCGGCTGCGGCTGGGAGGAGATCGCCACCCTGGTCGCCGACGCCTTCGACGCCGCCGCCGTGCCCGACGAGGCCCGCCAACGGGCCGCGCTCGCCGCCCCGGCGCTGAAGGCCGACGAGCCGGGGTTGGCCGAGGCCGCCCGCGCGCTCGGCCTGCCGCTGCGCTTCATCGGCGAGGACGCGATGCTGGCGGCGCAGGACCGCGTCCACACCCGCTCCGCCACCGTTTTGGCGGCGGTCGGCCTCGCCTCGGTCGCGGAGGCGGCGGCGCTGGCGGCGGCCGGGCCGGGATCAGGCCTGCTGCTGCCCCGCCGCTCCACCCCGCGCGCCACCGTGGCGCTCGCCCTGCCCGCTGTTGCCCTGCCCTTCGTTCCGTTGTCGGAGACCCGTTCATGACCGTCCATTTCATCGGCGCCGGACCGGGGGCCCCCGACCTGCTGACGCTGCGCGGCCGCGACCTGATCGCCGCCTGCCCGGTCTGCCTCTACGCCGGCTCGCTGGTGCCGAAGGAGATCATCGCCCACGCGCCGCCCGGCGCCCGCATCGTCGACACCGCGCCGCTGACGCTCGACGCCATCGTCGCCGAGTTCAAGGCCGCCGACGCGGCGGGCCAGGACGTGGCCCGGCTGCACTCCGGCGACCTGTCGGTCTACAGCGCGCTCGGCGAGCAGACCCGGGCATTGCGCGAGTTGGGCATCCCCTACACCATCACCCCCGGCGTGCCGGCCTTCGCCGCGGCGTCGGCCGCGCTGGGGCGGGAACTGACCCTGCCGGAGGTCAGCCAGACGCTGATCCTGACCCGCACCGAAGGCCGTGCCTCGGCCATGCCGGCGAATGAGACGCTGGAGGTGCTGGGCGCGTCGGGCGCCACGCTGGCGATCCACCTGTCGATCCACGTCATCGCCAGCGTGGTGGAACGGCTGACCCCGCTCTACGGCGCCGACTGCCCGGCGGCGGTGGTCTACCGCGCGACCTGGCCCGATGAGCGGGTGCTGCGCGGCACGCTGGCCGACATCGCCGGACAGGTCGCCGCCTCGCCGATGGAGCGCACCGCGCTGATCCTGGTCGGCCCGGCCCTGGGGCACGAGGACTTCCGCTGCAGCGCACTGTACGACGGCAGCCACGTCCGCCGCTACCGGGGGCTGGGGGAGTGATTTTCCTCTTCCCCGGAAAACATCACCCTCTCCCGCCCCGGGAGAGGGAAGGGGCCCAAGCGAAGCTTGGGAAGGGTGAGGGGTGCGCCAAGGAACCATCCGGTTCGGGATTCTTGCCTAACCCCTCACCCTCCCCGCGCTCCGCGCGGGTCCCCTCCCTCTCCCGGGGCGGGAGAGGGCGCACAACCCACGATGCAGCCCTGGCGGTCGGTGACCAGCACCTCGACCGCCACCGGCGCATCCTCCAGCACCGCCTGCGCCGCCTGCCGTGCCAGCTCCGCCACATGGTCGGCCAGCGGCAGGCCGGCGGCCTCGGCCATGCCCAGCACCTGCGCGGCGGTGTTGGCGACCCGCGCGTCGGCGACCAGCTCCGGCCCGGCGCCCAGCTCGGCCAGCCGGTCGGCCAGCCAGTCGAGGTCGACGCTGTTGCGCTTGGAGTGCAGGTCCATCAGCCCGCGCGCCAGCTTGCCGAACTTGGCGAAGCCGCCGCACAGGGTCAGGCGCGGGAGCGGGTGGCGGCGCAGATACTTCAGCGTGCCGCCGACGAAATCGCCCATGTCGATCAGCGCCTGCTCGGTCAGGCCATAGCGCGCGACCACCGCCTGTTCCGACGCGTCGCCGGTGCAGGCGGCGACGTGGGTCAGGCCGGCGGCGCGGGCCACGTCGACGCCGCGCTGGATCGACGCGATCCAGGCCGCGCAGGAATAGGGCACGACGATGCCGGTCGTCCCCAGGATCGACAGGCCGCCGAGGATGCCGAGCCTCCCGTTCATCGTGCGCTTGGCGAGCTGCTCGCCATTCTCCACCCCAATCTCGACCACCAGGTCGGCGGGCTGGCCGGCCGCCGCCGCGGCCTCCCCCACCGCCTGGGCGATCATGCGGCGCGGCACCGGGTTGATCGCCGGCTCGCCGACCGGCAGCGGCAGGCCGGGCAGGGTCACGGTGCCGACGCCGGGGCCGGCGCAGAAGCCGACGCCGCTGCCGGCCGGGCCGCGCCACACCCGGGCCCGCACCAGCGCGCCGTGGGTCACGTCGGGGTCGTCGCCAGCGTCCTTCACCACGCCGGCCGCCGTCCACGGCCCCTCCGGCCCCTCGCCGCGCCCGGTGACCGCCAGCGCGAAGGCCGGCGTCTGGCCGCCGGGCAGGGTCACGGTGACCGGGTCGGGAAAGTCGTTGCCGAACAGCGCCTCGGCCGCCGCCCGCGCCGCCGCGGTGGCGCAGGTTCCCGTCGTCCAGCCGCGGCGCAAGGGTGTAGCATGCTCCGGCGTGCCACCGCTGCCGTCCGCCCCGTTCGCCTCCGCGCCCCCGTTCCTCTCCGAACCCGAGTCCGCGTCCATGTCGTTTGAGTCGTCCATTCCCGAATCCGTTCAGGTCCCCTTCGCCCCTGGCAGCGTCTGGCTGGCCGGCGCCGGCCCCGGCGACCCGGGGCTGTTGACCCTGCTGGCGCTGCAAGGTCTACGGCAAGCCGACGTCATCGTCCACGACGCGCTGGTCGGTGAACGGATCATGGCACTGGCCAGCCCGGCGGCAAGGCTGGAGTTCGCCGGCAAGCGCGGTGGCCGGCCCTCCGCCCACCAGGACGACATCACCAACCGCCTGATCGAACTGGCGCAGGAGGGCCACCGGGTGCTGCGGCTGAAGGGCGGCGACCCCTTCGTCTTCGGCCGCGGCGGCGAGGAGGCGCAGGCGCTGGCCTCCCACGGCATCCCCTTCCGCATCGTGCCGGGCCTGACCTCGGGCATCGCCGGCCCGGCCTACGCCGGCATCCCGGCGACCCACCGCGACACCAACCAGGCGGTGATCCTGGCGACCGGCCATTCGCTGGGCGGCGGGCCGGACTGGCGGGCGCTGGCGGCGACCGGGGCGCCGCTGATCCTCTACATGGCGTGGAAGGCGCTGCCGACCATCGCGGCGGAGCTGATGGCCGGCGGCCTGCCCGCCGGCACGCCGGTCGGCGTGGTGACGGAGGCGACGACCCCCGGCCAGAAGACCCTGGTCACCAGCCTCGGCGCCTGCGTCGCCGATCTGGCGGCGAGCGGGCTGGAGCCGCCGGCGATCATCGTCATCGGCGAGGTGGTGCGGCTGCGCCCGGCGCTGGACTGGCTGCCGGCGCAGCAGGCCAATCATGGCTAAGGGACTGGCCAAGGGCTTGATCATCGCCGCGCCAGCGTCGGGCTCGGGCAAGACCACGCTGACGCTGGGGCTGCTGGTGGCGCTGCGCGAGCGCGGGCTGGCGGTCGGGGCGGTGAAGTCGGGGCCGGACTACATCGACCCGGCCTTCCACCGCGCCGCCACCGGCCGGCCCAGCGTCAACCTCGACAGCTGGGCGATGGGTCCGGACCTGCTGGACGGGCTGGCCGCCCGCGCCGGCGACGGCGCCGACCTGCTGGTGTGCGAGGCGCTGATGGGCCTGTTCGACGGGGTCGCCGGCATCGGCGCCACCGGCACAGGCTCGACGGCGGAGATCGCGGCGCGCACCGGCTGGCCGGTGCTGCTGGTGGTCAACGCCAAGGGCCAGTCGCAGTCGGCCGCCGCCCTGGTCAAGGGCTTCGCCACCTACCGCGACGACGTCACCATCGGCGGCGTCGTGCTGAACAACGTCGGCAGCCCGCGCCACACCGCGCTGGCCGGCACCGCGATCGAGGCGCTGGGGATCCCGCTGCTGGGCGCCCTGCCCCGCGCCCCGGCCCTGACGCTGCCGGAACGCCACCTCGGCCTCGTCCAGGCCGACGAGACGGAGGGGCTGGGGGAGCGGCTGGCCGCGCTCGGCCGGTTCGTCGGCGAGCATGTCGACCTCGACCGCGTCGCCGCGCTGGCCCGGCCGTCGCGCGCCGGGACGGGGACCGACGCCCCGGCCCTGCCGCCGCTCGGCCAGCGGGTCGCCATCGCCCGCGACGCCGCCTTCACCTTCGCCTACCCGCACCTGATGGAGGGCTGGCGCGCCGCCGGGGCGGAGTTGCTGACCTTCTCGCCCCTGGCCGACGAGCCGCCGCCGGCGGACGCCGACGCCGTCTATCTGCCGGGCGGCTATCCGGAGCTGCACGCCGGCCGTCTGGCCGCCAACCACCGCTTCCACGCCGGCCTGCGCGCCGCGGCGGAGCGGGTGCCGGTCTTCGGCGAGTGCGGCGGCTACATGGTGATGGGGGAGACGCTGGAGGACGCCGACGGCGTCACCCACGCGATGGCCGGCCTGCTGGGCGTCCGCACCTCCTTCGCCAAGCGCAAGCTGCATCTCGGCTACCGCCGGGCGGAACTGCTGGCCGACGGGCCGCTGGGGCCGGCGGGCACAGTGCTGATGGGGCACGAGTTCCATTACGCCTCCACCCTCGGCCGCGGCGACGACGCGCCGCTGCTGAAGGCGACGGCGGCGGACGGCGGGGCGCTGGGCGACCTGGGCGGGCGGCGCGGGCTGGCGCTGGGGTCGTTCGTCCACCTGATCGCACGCGGTTGAACACACGGGGGGATAGCGGAATGGGCGACGCGTTCACCGAGGCGGAGCGCGACGCGCTCTACAAGGCGATCTTCTCCCGCCGCGACGTGCGCGGGCAGTTCCGCCCCGACCCGGTGCCGGACGAGGTGCTGAACCGGGTGCTGCTGGCCGCCCACCACGCGCCGTCGGTCGGCTTCATGCAGCCCTGGAACTTCATCGTCATCACCGACCAGGATGTGAAGTCCCGCATCCACGCCGACTTCGCCCAGGCCAACGAGGAGGCCGCCGCCCTGTTCGAGGGCGAGCGCCGCAACCTCTACAGCCGCCTGAAGCTGGAAGGCATCCGCGAGGCGCCGGTCAACCTCTGCATCACCTGCGACCGCGAGCGTGCCGGCCCGGTGGTGCTGGGCCGCACCCACATGCCGACGATGGACCTCTACAGCTGCGTCTGCGCCGTGCAGAATTTGTGGCTGGCCGCCCGCGCCGAGGGGCTGGGGGTGGGCTGGGTCAGCATCCTGCACGAGGACGCGCTGAAACAGGCACTGGGCATCCCCGAGCGCATCGTGCCGATCGCCTATCTGTGCCTGGGCACCGTCAGCCATTTCGAGACGACGCCGGAGCTGGAAACCAAGGGCTGGCGCCAACGCCTGCCGCTGGAGGATCTGGTGTTCCGCGACCGCTGGCAGGGGTAGGCGGCGCGTCGGCCCACCCCGTCGTCCTCCCCAAAAGAAAAAAGGCCGCGACAAGCGCGGCCTTCAAGTTTAGGGAGGAAACGCCCCGAGAATGGGCAAGGGCAGAGTATGCTGCGGCGCACACCAAGTGGTATTACCAATGCTGAATGGTAGCCATGCAGCGTCCGCATAGCCCTATGCGGCAATATGCATTGTCAGCAACACGAACCGCTGGCCGGTTACAAAAATTTCACAGAACCGCCGCGCCGGCGTCATCGCCCGCCCTACTATGCTTCGGTTTGCTACACCTCCCATGGGACACCACCCGCGGGGGTCGTGTGGCGTTGCGAAACACCCCGGTCGAGGAACGACGCGATGGCGATCCCAGTCCTGCGCAGCCTGACGCTGAAGCAGGCGATTCACGCGGCCCTCGCCGCCTTCGTCATCGGATTCGCCATCACCGCGGTGGAGTTCGCCTGGACCGCCACCCGTGAACGGACGGCGGCGCTGGGCCGGGCGGCCGATGTCGCCACGCTGCTCGACGGGCCGGCCGCCAACGCCGCCCGGACGCTAGACCGGGCGCTGGCGGAAGAGGTGCTGGACGGGGTGGTGCGGACCAACGCGGCCTGGGCGGAGATCCGGCTGGCCGACGGCGGGGTGCTGGCCCACCGCGAGCGGCCCCTGGCGCCGGCCGGGCTGCTGGAGCGCGCGGCGACGGCGCTGCTGTTCATCGACCAGCCGGTGGTCGCGCAGGCGCTGCGCGGGCCGGACGGCGCCACCGTCGCGCGGCTGGTCATCGGCATCGACACCGGCGCGGCGGCGGCCGGCTTCCTGGCCTACGCCTCGACCGCGCTGGTCGCCGGGACGCTGCGCAACCTGCTGATCGGGCTGGCGATGGCCGCGGTGTTCCACCGGCTGCTGACCCGGCCGCTGCTTCAGATCGGCCGCGCCGTGGCGGAGATCGACCCGGAGAAGCCCTATGGCCAGCCATTGGCGGTGCCGCCCGGTCATGCCGACGACGAGCTGGGCTACGTCATCGGCCGCTTCAACCAGACGCTGACCCTGCTCGACCGCGAGCATGCGGAGCTGCGGCGGATGGCGACCCGCTGCCCGCTGACCGGGCTGGCGAACCGGGCGCTGCTGCTCGACCGGCTGGACCACGCCATCGAACTGGCGGGCCGCGCCAATGGAGGAGCATCCGGACGGCTGGCGGTGCTGTATGTCGACCTCGACCGCTTCAAGCGGATCAATGACAGCCTGGGGCACAGCGTCGGCGACGCGCTGCTCTGCCGGGTGGCGGAGCGGCTGAGCGCCAGCGTGCGGCGCTGCGACACCGTCGGCCGGCTGGGCGGCGACGAGTTCCTGGTGGTGCTGGAGCGCGTCGCCGACGCCGAGGAGGCGGCGATGGTGGCCCGGCGGCTGCTGGACGCCCTGTCCGGCCTGCCGCTGGCGGCGGACCACCGCGTCCACATCACCGCCAGCATCGGCATCGCCCTTCATCCCGCCGGCGCGGGCAACACCGGGCCGGACAGCGCGGGACTGATGCGGATGGCCGACGCGGCGATGCAGACGGCCAAGGGCGAGGGCGGCAACCGCTTCGTCTTCCACACCCGCGACATGACCGACCGGGCGCTGGCCCGCCTGCGGCTGGAGGCCGGCCTGCGCGACGCCACGGCGCAAAAAGCCTTCGAGCTGGTCTACCAGCCGAAAATCGAGGCGGCGGGCGGCCGGCTGACCGGGTTCGAGGCGCTGATCCGCTGGCGCCACGACGGCGCCATGGTCCCCCCCGCCGACTTTATCCCGGTGGCCGAGGACACCGGCCTGATCATCGAGATCGGCCGCTGGGTGCTGGAGGAGGCCTGCCGCACGGCGACGCGCTGGGCACTGGACCATGGGCCGGTGCCGGTGGCGGTCAACGTCTCCGCCCGCCAGCTCGCCGACCCCGGCTTCGCCCGGCTGGTCGAGCAGCTGTTGCAACGCCACGGCACCCCGCCCGGCCTGCTGGAGCTGGAGATCACCGAAACCGTCATCATGAAGGACGTCCACCATCATCTGCCGACGCTGAACCGGCTGCGGGCGCTGGGGGTGCGGATCGCCATCGACGATTTCGGCACCGGCTATTCCTCGCTGGCCTATCTGCGGCAGTTGCCGGTCGATGTGCTGAAGATCGACCGCAGCTTCGTCAACGACCTGCCGCACGCGCCCGACATCGCCTCCACCGTCATCGCGCTCGCCCAGCGCCTGCTGCTGTCCACGGTGGCGGAAGGGGTGGAGACCATGGAACAGCGGCGCTGGCTGGCCGAGGCCGGCTGCGACTGCCTGCAGGGCTATCTGATCTCGCGGCCGCTGTCGGCCGACGCGGCCGAAGCGATGGTGATGACGGCGTTCGCCTGCAACGAGGCGCTGCCGCTGTCGGCGTGAAACCCATGTTCGTTCGTTATTCGCACATCATTGATAATCCTCGCCCATCCATTCTCATCAGGATGACCTGATATTCCGCAGCGTGGGTTGCGACCGCGTGGCATGGGTCCTTATGAGTATTTTTAAAGAAGAAAAGCACCGCTTTGGGAACGGATCGTTCACCTGGCGCACCAAAAAAGCACATTCATAAGGAACGCCCGATGTACCGAGATCGCATTCGCCTGAAATCCCTGTGGGGCAAGGTGGTGACGCCGGAGGAAGCCGCCTTCCTCATCAAGGACGGCATGACCATCGGCATGAGCGGCTTCACCCGCGCCGGCGACGCCAAGGCGGTGCCGCTGGCGCTGGCCGAGCGGGCCGCGTCGGAAAACATCAAGATCACGCTGATGACCGGCGCCTCGCTGGGCAACGACGTCGACCGCATCCTGACCGAGGCCGGTGTTCTGTCGCGCCGCCTGCCCTTCCAGGCCGACCCGGTCCTGCGCAAGGCGATCAACCGCGGCGAGGTGATGTTCGTCGACCAGCACCTGTCGGAAACGGTGGAACTGCTGCGCTCGCGCCAGATGGGTCCGGTCGACGTCGCGGTGATCGAGGCCTGCGCCATCACCGAGAATGGCGGCATCGTGCCGACCACCTCGATCGGCAATTCGGCGACCTTCGCCATCCTGGCCGAGAAGATCATCATCGAGCTGAACCTGACCCAGCCGCTGGATCTGGAGGGGATGCACGACGTCTACATCCCGACCCGCCGGCCGTTCCGCGAGCCGATCCCGGTGGTGACGGCGGAAAGCCGCGCCGGCCTGCCCTACATCCCGATCGACCCGTCGAGAATCGCCGCCATCGTGGTGACCCGCAAGCAGGACAGCTCCGCCAGCATCCTGCCGCCGGACGACGAGACCAACGCGATTGCCGGTCATCTGATCGAGTTCCTCGGCCACGAGGTCAAGCTGGGCCGGATGGGCCGGTCGCTGGCGCCGTTGCAGGCCGGCATCGGCACCATCGCCAACGCGGTGCTGCACGGGCTGATCGACGGGCCGTTCCACGACCTGACCATGTACAGCGAGGTGTTGCAGGACAGCACCTTCGAACTGTTCGACGCCGGCAAGCTGAACTTCGCCTCGGGCTCCTCGATCACGCTCAGCGCCGGCAAGTATGCCGAGGTGCTGCCGAAGATCGGCTCCTACAAGGGCCGGCTGCTGCTGCGCCCGCAGGAGATCTCCAACCATCCGGAGGTGATCCGGCGGCTGGGCGTCATCGGCATCAACACGGCGCTGGAGTGCGACATCTACGGCAACGTCAACTCCACCCACGTCAACGGCACCCAGATGATGAACGGCATCGGCGGCTCGGGCGATTTCGCGCGCAACAGCCACCTCGCCATCTTCGTCACCAAGTCGCTGGCCAAGGGCGGCGCCATCTCCAGCGTCGTGCCGATGGTCACCCATGTCGACCACAACGAACACGACGTTGACGTGCTGGTGACGGAGGTCGGGCTGGCCGACCTGCGCGGGCTGGCGCCGCGCGAGCGGGCGGAAACCATCATCCGCAACTGCGTCCACCCCAGCTACCGCGAGCTGGCGGCGGACTATCACCGCCGGGCGCTCCAGCGCGGCGGCCACACCCCGCACCTGCTGGAGGAAGCCTTCGCCTGGCACACCCGGTTCCAGCAGTCCGGCAGCATGATGCCGAAGGCGCTGGCCGCCGAATAAGCAGCCCTCAAAAAACGGGCGGGCCGCGGAATGCCGCGGCCCGTTCCCGTTACCCCTGTCCTGTCATCCGTGCCGCCCGTCGGATCGCTCCAAATAGAGCATCAGAGCGGGATAATAGTGCTTGCGATCGGACGAAATCTTTTCGCAGAACCGGCGAGCTGCGCCACTCTTGAGCCATTCCTCAAGTTGGCCATTCTCACGCTTTTCCGCGATGATGGTATCGATTGCGTCCAGAATCTTGTGAATCACCTCGGGCCTCGTCTTGTCAGAACCGGGTCGGCGTCTTCGTCGCCCTCAGGTTCTTATATGGCCCAGTTGACGGTGAATGGCCCTGCGTTCTGGGAATGGCTGCGTGTTGCAATGCACAAAACATCTGGCATTGGAGGCATTTTGGTCACTCTGCGGACAGGCAGGGCCTCGTCAACCACTGGGCTTCGGCGTTTCGGTCAACCAAGCGGCCAACCGATGAAGCAGCCGGTCCAATCGCTCGCCGCTGATCGCGCCAATTTGCCCGTTGAACATCGCCCCGTCGACCACGGCAAGGCGGCCCAATCGCAACACACTGGATGCTTTCAAACCGGTGTCGCCGAAGTCGTCGTCTTCCGCCGTCAGGATTTCATCAAGCCCCGGTTCCGCTTGGCGAAGCTGCGACGAAATCATGCAGACGAGCCAGTCATCGAAATGGGTCGATGTCTTCCTGAGCAGCAGTACGGGACGCAGCTTGCTTCCATTGAGATCCGTGAAGGGAAATGGCACCAGCGCGATCTGGCCCGCCCGTTTCACCGCCAGGTTTCCCGCAGATCCTCGCGGCTGTAGGTGACGGGATCGTCTTCCATTCCGCGGATCGCCTGCTCCATGCTGAACTCGGCGAATTCACCGTCAGCCCAATCCGCTTTGCCACCCGTCTTGGACGCGGCGAAGCGTGCGGCAAGAAACTCGACGAAGTCGAAGACTTCGGCCTGTTTGTCCTCGGGCAAGGCTTGCAGCTTCTCGATCAGCTCAGCATAGCCCATGACGACCTCCCTCCTGGCAACATCCGCCCGACAACGGTGCATGATAGCAGGATCGCGCCGACCCGGCAGCCCTCACCCGACCCGAAGGCTGCCCGTCATGCCCTCTCCCGCTCCTCCTCGGATGGGCGCAGGGCCTGCCCGGTCGGGCACAGCCGCAGCAGGACGCAGCGGTCGCAGGCCGGGGCCTGGAAGTAACAGCAGCGCTGGCCGTGCAGCATCATGACCTCGTGGTTGTCGTAGAGCCGCTGGGCATCCCACTCGGCCGGCAGTTGCGCCGCCAGCACCGCGTGGGAGGGGCCGACGGCGAGGTTGGCGGGGATCAGGCCGGTGCGCACGGCAACGCGGTGGTGATGGCTGTCCACCGGCAACGCCGCTTGCCGCAGGGTGGAGAAGCTGAGCACCGCGGCGCTGGTCTTCGGCCCCACCCCCGGCAGGTCCTCAAGCCAGGCGCGCGCCGCGGGCACCGGCATGCCGGACAGCAAGTCGAGCGACAGGGTCCCGGCGCGTTCGGTGATGCGGCGCAGGACCGCCTGGAGGCGCGGGGCCTTCTGCTCCGGCCAGGTGACGCCGGCGATGGCCGCCTCCACCTCGGCGACGGGGGCGTCGCGCACCGCCTCCCAGCCGGGCCAGCGCCGCCGCAGCGCCTTGAAGGCGGCGCCGGAGGCGGCGTTGCGGGTGCGGTGCGACAGCAGCGACGACACCAGCTCGCTCAGCGGGTCGAGGTTGTGGAAATAGGCGACCGGGCAGCCGTAGACGGCGCACAGCAGCCGATGGATCTCGAGCGCCTTGTCGCGCAACGCCGCGGGGTCGGTCATGCAACCGACAACAGCCGAAAGGGTAAGGCGTTACCGGTAAATCATCAGCCCACCAGCCCCGACATCACCGCGCGGAGCTGCGCCGGCTTGACCGGCTTGTTCAGCACCAGACAGCCGGCCGCCTTGGCCTCCTCGGCCAGTTCGGGGGTGCGGTTGGCGGTGACGATCACGGCGGGCAGGATGCGGCCGCAGGCGGCGCGCAGCCGGGCGACCTCGTTGACGCCGAGCGCGCCGTCGTCGAGGTGATAGTCGGCGATCAGCAGGTCGGGCGGCTGCGGCATGCCGGCCAGCAGCGCCAGCGCCTCGTCGCCGTTGGTCGCCGACACCACCTTGCAGGCCCAGCCGCGCAGCAGCGCCTCCATCCCCGCCACCACCGCCGGTTCGTTGTCGAGCACCAGCACCGAGGTGCCGGCCAGCCGGTTGGTCAGCGGGCGGGCGGCGACGCTGGCCGGGCGGGCGGCCCGGCGCTCGGTGCCGCGCGGCACGGTGACGGCGAAGACCGAGCCGCGCCCCGGCTCCGACCGCACGGTGATCGGGTGGCCCAGCATGCGGGCGACGCGATCGACGATGGCCAGCCCCAACCCCATGCCGCGGTCACGCCCCTTGGTGACTGGGGTGTCGAGCCGGCGGAATTCCTGGAAGATCTCGGCGATCTTGTCGGGTGGAATGCCGGGGCCGTTGTCCCACACCTCGATGCGGACGCCGTCGCCGACCCGGCGGCAGCCGACCACCACCCGGCCGCCCTGGACGTAGCGCAGCGCGTTGGACAGGAAATTCTGCACGATCCGGCGCAGCAGCCGCATGTCGCTGCGCACCACCGCGCCCGACCCGACCACCTTCAGGTCGATGCCGCGCTCCGCCGCCACCGCGGCGTATTCGGTGGCGAGCGGCGCCAGCACGCCGCGCAGCGGGAAGTCGGTCACCTCCGGCGTCACCGCCCCGGCGTCGAGCTTGGAGATGTCGAGCAGCGCCGACAGCAGATCCTCGACCGAGGCCAGGGCGACGTCGATGTTCTCCACCAGTTCGGTGTTGCCGGCCGGCTGCTCCAGGTCGGCCAGCGCCGAGACGAACAGGCGGGCGGCGTTCAGCGGCTGCAGCAGGTCGTGGCTGGCCGCGGCGATGAAGCGGGTCTTGGACAGGTTGGCGCGGTCGGCCTCGGCCTTGGCCTGCTGCAACTGGTCGTTCAGCAGCATCAGCGCGCTTTTTTCCGCCTGCTCGGACTCGCGGCGCCGCGCCTCGTCCTGCTTGATGTCGGTGATGTCGGTGTAGACGCCGACGATGCCGCCGTCGCGGGTGCGGCGCTCGTTCACCTGGACCCAGCGGCCGTCGGCCAGCTGGTTGATGAAGACACCCCTCAGGTCGTGGCGGTGGTCCATCCGCTCGCGCCACCAGAGGTCGGGCGGCGGGTCGATCACCGCCGCGGCGCCGGCGACCATGGCGACCAGCTCGCTGAAGCGGATGCCGGCCTGGATGCGGTCCGCCACCGCCGGCCAGTAGGACAGGTATTTGCGGTTGCACAGCACCAGCCGGTCGGACGAGTCGAACAGGGCGAAGCCCTCGTTCACCGACTCGATCGCCTCGAACAGCCGGGTCCGCATGGTGTCGGCCAGCTCCTTGGCGCGGGCGAGGTCGCGGTTGCTGTCCTCCAGCTTGTGCAGGGCGCGTTCCAGCTCCAGCGTGCGCTCGCGGATCTTCTGCTCCAGCACGATGGCGGTCTGGAACAGCGAGAAGGCACCGCCCTGGAAGTCCATGGAGCGCTCGACGCGATCCATCAGCACCTTGTTGATGCGCTGGAGCTTGGCGTTCTCGCGCTCCAGCTCGGCGATGCGGCCGTGTGGGTCGCCCGTCCCGGTGGTCCAGGTGAGGTTGGGGATGCCGGCCATGGCTTAGCGCCCTCCGATGGCGACGCCCGTGAAGGTCTGGTTGACGTGCATGCCGTTCACCTGCTCGCCGTAGGCGCAGAATCCGACGACCCGGTGGCGCGCCAGCCGTTCCGACATCACCGCGTTCAACTGGCGCTGTTCCATCTCCAGCCGGCGCAGGATGCAGTCGCAGCCCAGGATCAGGTCGGGAGCGCCGACCTCCGCCCGGATGCCGTCGATCAGGCCGTCGAAGTTGGCGACCGGGTCGACCCCCTCCGCCACCGTCAGGACGATGCCCTCGTCGATGGCGCAGAAGAAGGTCAGGCTCTCGTCGTCGTTCACCTTCTGGATCGAGCGGACATGGTACTGGCCGCCGACGCGCACCACCACCGGGTGGGAGGCGAAGATCATCGGGGTCAGCGGCTCGCCCTCCAGCCCGACCAGCCGGGCGTATTCGCGGCCCGCCGGCTCGGCGTTGATCTCGGTGACGATGCGGTGCTGCGGGTCGGCCCCGGTCACCACCATCTTGCGGTCGGAGCTGACGAAATGCTGGGTGCGGAAGACGGTGAAGGGCCGCGTCGTGGTGAACAGCGCCACCACCGCGGCGTTGGGGTGGAAGGCGCCCTCGTGCAGGACGAAGGTGCGTTCGAAATGCAGGTCGTCGCCGGCCGAGGCGCCGAACAGCGGCACGTCGATCAGCGCGTTGTGCAGCGCGCTGACCACCGTCTCCTCGCTCATCGACAGGCCGTCGATCAGCAGCATGGCGAAGCTGCGGGCGTTGTCGCCCAGCGGCACCGGCCGCGACGCCAGCGCGCGGTCGCGCCGCGACAGCAGCGACCGGGCGATGGCGGTGCTGTCGGCGATCTCGAACCGGTCGACATGGTCGACCAGCGCGGTCACCACGACAAAATCCTCCGACGGGAAGCCGACGGCGACCAGCGCGCCGGTGGTGTAGCCGCCGGGGCCGATCTCCCCCGCCGTGGTGCAGCCGATCACCGGCACCGTGCCGAACTGCTCCGCCAGCGCGTCGGCCAGCGCCTTGCGGTCGTAGCTCGGCGCGCTGAAGACCACCACGAGATCCAGCGGCGTGTCGCCCAGCCCGGCGCGCAGTTCGCGCGCGGCGTCGGCCGGCCGTTCGGCGTGGGTGACCGCGCGCGGCAGCCCGTCGCCGGACCCGCCGCCGGGCTCACCGCTGCCGGCCTGCCCCGTGCCGTCCTGTCCCCGTGCGGACACGGCGTCTCCCTCCGTCCGCGGCTGCGATCCGGCAAGGGTACTCCAGGGGTGGCGGCGGGCAAGGCCAATCCGGGGACCGGTGAAGGCGGGCATCGTCGAAGCGGCTCCTGAAAGAAACGCGTTACAGGGTGGCGGCCGTGGCCGGTTCCGGCAGGCCGGCCAGCTCCTCGTCGGTGAACAGCCGGGCGGTGGCGGTGAAGCGCACGCCGTCCGGCACCTCCAGCGAGAAGCCGCCGCCGCGCGCCTGGATAACGCCCAGGATAACCTGGGTGTTGCGCCACCAGACGAAGGTGTCATCCGCCATGCACAGCGGCGTGTCGCCCGCCTGCCCGACCAGGAGGTCCCGCCCGCCCATGCGGAACTCGCCGCGCGGCAGGCAGAGCGGCGCCGACCCGTCGCAGCAGCCGCCGGACAGGTGCAGCACCAAAGGCCCATGCTTCGCCGACAGGCGGTCCAGCAGGGCAAGCGCTTCGGGCGTGGCGGTGACGCGGTCGGTCATGATGGTGTTCCTGATAGGCGATCCCGACGAAAGAAAAAAGGCCGGGGGTACGCACCCCCGGCCCAGATTTGCCCGATAGGGAGGAGGACGCTCAGAAGAAGCCGAGCGCTTTCGGGCTGTAGCTGACCAGCAGGCACTTGGTCTGCTGGTAATGGTCGAGCATCATCTTGTGCGTCTCGCGGCCGATGCCGGACTTCTTGTAACCACCGAAGGCGGCATGCGCCGGGTACAGGTGGTAGCAGTTGGTCCACACGCGGCCGGCCTGGATGGCGCGGCCCATACGGAAGTAGCGGCTGCCGTCACGGCTCCACACGCCGGCGCCCAGGCCGAACTCGCTGTCGTTGGCGATGGCCAGCGCCTCTTCCTCGGTCTCGAAGGTGGTCACGGCGACGACCGGGCCGAAGATCTCCTCCTGGAAGATGCGCATGCTGTTGTTGCCTTCCAGGATGGTCGGCTGGACGTAGTAGCCGCCCTCCAGCTCGCCGCCCAGATGGGCTCGCTCGCCGCCGAGCAGCACCTTGGCGCCCTCGGCCTTGCCGATCTCGATGTAGGAGAGGATCTTCTCCATCTGCTCCTGCGACGCCTGGGCGCCGATCATCGTGCCGCCGTCCAGCGGGTGGCCCTGGACGATCTTGGCGACGCGCTCGACCGCCAGCTTGATGAAGCGGTCGTAGATCGACTTCTGGATCAGGACGCGGCTGGGGCAGGTGCAGACCTCGCCCTGGTTCAGCGCGAACATCGCGAAGCCTTCCAGCGCCTTGTCCAGGAACTCGTCGTCCTCGGCCATCACGTCTTCGAAGAAGATGTTCGGCGACTTGCCGCCCAGCTCGACGGTCGACGGGATGATGTTTTCCGCGGCGTATTGCAGGATCAGGCGGCCGGTCGAGGTCTCGCCGGTGAAGGCGATCTTGGCGATGCGCTTGTTGGTGGCGAGCGGCTTGCCGGCCTCGATGCCGAAGCCGTTGACGACGTTCACGACGCCGGGCGGCAGCAGGTCGCCGACGATGTCCATCAGCACCATGATCGCCATCGGGGTCTGCTCGGCCGGCTTCAGCACGATGCAGTTGCCGGCGGCCAGCGCCGGGGCCAGCTTCCAGGCGGCCATCAGCAGCGGGAAGTTCCAGGGAATGATCTGGCCGACGACGCCCAGCGGCTCATGGAAGTGGTAGGCGTAGGTGGTGTGGTCGATCTCGGCGATCGAGCCTTCCTGGGCGCGGATGCAGCCGGCGTAGTAGCGGAAATGGTCGATGGCGAGCGGGACGTCGGCGGCGCGGGTCTCGCGGATCGGCTTGCCGTTGTCCAGCGTCTCGGCCAGCGCGATGACCTCCAGCCGCTCTTCCATGCGGTCGGCGATCTTCAGCAGGATGTTCGAGCGCTCGGTCGGCGAGGTGCGGCCCCAGGCGGTCCGGGCGGCGTGGGCGGCGTCGAGCGCCAGCTCGATGTCGGCGGCCTGGGAGCGGGCAACCTCGCACAGCGGCTTGCCGGTGATCGGGGTGATGTTGGTGAAGTATTGGCCGTCCACCGGAGCAACCCACTGACCGCCGATGTAGTTGTCATAGCGGGGGCGGAGGGCGATCTGCTTCTGGAGCGTGTCGAGAGCCTGGTGGAGCATTGGGCCGTTCCTCTCAGTGTGGCGAACCGGTCAGGTTCCGGTTTGGCGCGTTTGTCTGACGCCATTAATCCCGTTCGAGAGGCTCACGGTAAATTGTACTATGGAAGGAGACGGGTGGATGGGGCGATTGTTCGCCCACCACCCATTGTGCCGCCGGCGACGCCACACACCACGGGCACAGCCTTCGGGCCGGCCTATTCCGCCGGCTGCCGGTCCTCGACATAGCCCTTGCGCAGTTGCTCCTTGTACCAGCGGCGGTGGTGTTCGATCGCCCAGTTCTCGTCGACCTCGCCGCTGCCCATGGCGTCGAAGGCGCCCTCCATGCCGATGGTGCCGATGTAGATGTGGCCGATGACCACCGCGATCAGCAGCGCCGCCATCAGCCCGTGGATGACGTGCAGGATCTGCATGCCGCCGATCCCGCTGACGGCGAAGGGCACCATCATCAGGTAGCCGGTGGCCGCCATCGCCATGCCGCCCAGGACGACGCCCCAGAACACCCCCTTCTGCCCGGCGTTGAAGCGCCCGGCCTCCGGATGGTGGCCGCCGGCCTTGGAAAACAGCCCGCCGGCGCTCTTGATCCAGGTCCAGTCGGCCTTTTCCGGAATGTTGTCGCGCAGCCACAGCGCGATGATCATCAGCAGCCCGACGACGAAGGGCACGCTGACGAAGTTGTGGATCGACTTCGACGTCTCGGCCAGCGTGGTGAAGGCCTGATGGCCGAGCAGCGGGATCAGCAACGGCCGGCCGTAGGTCAGCACCACCCCGGTCAGCGCCATCAGCAGGAAGCTGACCGCCGTCGTCCAATGGGCGAAGCGGTCCAGCCCGTTGAAGCGCAGCACCAGCCGGCCCGACAGCCCGTCATGGATGCGGATGGTGCCGCGGTAGAGGTAGAAGGCCACCAGGATCACCGTCACGGCGATGGCCAGCCCGCCGATCACCAGCCGCAGCGTGTGGGTCCGGAACTCCCGCCACTCCCGCCCTTCCGGCTGGACCAGCACCGCCAGCTTCTCGTCCGGGATGCTGACGCGGCCGATCACCTTGTCGTCCTGCGGGACGTAGAGCGGCACCTGCTCCCTCGTGGTGGGGGAGCTGGGGCCGGGCACCTGATAGAGCTGGGCCTGTGCAAACGTCGGAGCGGCCAGCAGGGCGATCAGCAGCAGCAAGGCGTGCAGGGGGCGCAGGGGGCGCATGGTGGTCTCCCGGAATGGTCTTTCATGTGGGGGCACCGAATGCCCCCTCCCTAACCCTCCCCCTCTTCGAGGGAGAGGGAACTGCCGCCGCTCATTTGCGAAACCTCACCAAGCGTCCTGCCCCCTCTCCCGCGGAGCGGGGGAGGGATGGGGAGGGGGCTCCGGCGCGACACTCACCCCCCGCCCGTGGCCGGCCCGCCGGGGGCGAAGGGGGAGCCGCGGTCGTTGCGGCCATAGGCGGTGGACCAGCCCGGGGCGCCGGAGCCGTAGCCGCGACGCAGCGAGCGTTCCTGGTAGATGTCGGCCAGCACCGCGCCGTCGCCGGCCATCAGCGCGCGGGTGGAGCACATCTCGGCGCACAGCGGCAGCTTGCCTTCGGCCAGCCGGTTGGCGCCGTATTTCTGGTACTCCTCGACGCTGCCGTCGGGTTCGGGGCCGCCGGCGCAGAAGGTGCATTTGTCCATCTTGCCGCGGCTGCCGAAATCGGTGGTGCGCGGGTATTGCGGCGCGCCGAACGGGCAGGCGTAGAAGCAATAGCCGCAGCCGATGCACAGGTCCTTGCTGTGCAGCACCACCCCGTCCGCCGTCTGGAGGAAGCAGTCCACCGGGCAGACCGCGGCGCAGGGCGGGTCGTTGCAATGCATGCAGGCCATCGAGATCGACCGCTCGCCCGGCTTGCCGTCGTTCAGCGTGACCAGGCGGCGGCGGTTGATGCCCCACGGCACCTCGTGCTCGTTCTTGCAGGCGGTGACGCAGGCGTTGCATTCGATGCAGCGTTCCGAATCGCACAGGAACTTCATCCGGGCCATGGCTCAAGCACTCCTGCGCGTCGTCATGCCGGCTCGACCCGGCACAAGGTGACCTTGGTTTCCTGCATGAAGGTGACGGGGTCGTAGCCGTAGGTCGTCACCCCGTTGGCCGGTTCGCCCAGCACGATCGGGTCGGTGTCGGGCGGGTAGTTGCCGCGCAGACTGTCGCCGCGCCAGAAGCCGGAGAAGTGGAAGGGCATGAACACCGTGCCGCTGCCCACCCGTTCGGTCACCAGCGCGCGCATCTTGGCCTTGCTGCCGTCCTCCGGGCCATAGACCCAGACCCACGCCCCATCCTTGATGCCCAGCCGTTCGGCGTCCGCGCTGTTGACCTCGGCGAACATCGACTGCTGCAACTCCGCCAGCCAGGGGTTGGAGCGGGTTTCCTCGCCGCCGCCCTCATACTCGACCAGCCGGCCCGACGTCAGCACCATGGGGAATTTCTGGCGCAGGTCGCTGTCGGCCACCCGGAACTGGAGCGAGCGGGCGAGCTGGACCAGCCGGAAGTCGCGCCGGTCCTCGATCGCCGGATAGGCCTTCACCAGGTCGGGCCGCGGCGAATAGATCGGCTCGCGGTGGACCGGCACCGGGTCGGGCAGGTTCCAGGCGACGGCGCGCGCCTTGGCGTTGCCGTGCGGCACGCAGCCATGCTTCAGCGCCACCCGGATGATGCCCATCGACAGGTCGGTCTGCCAGCTGACGGTGTCGATGTCCTTGCCTCCAATGGCCTGGATGACGCGCATCTCCTCGGCCGTCAGGTCCTTGTCCCAGCCCAGCTTGCGCAGCACCGCCATGGTGAATTCGGGATAGCCGTCCTCGATCTCCGACCCCTTGGAATAGGAGCCGTCGGCGAGCAGCGAGACGCCGTTGCGCTCCACCCCGAAGCGGGCGCGGAAGACGCCGCCGCCGTCCATCACATGGCGGGAGGTGTCGTAGAGCACCGCCGATCCGGGATGCTTCAGCTCTGGATGGCCCCAGCTCGGCCAGGGCAGGCCGTAGTAATCGCCGGCGCAGGGGCCGGAGGTGGCGCGCATGGTGATCTTGTCGAAATCGGCCTGATGCTTCATGTGCAGCTTCAGCCGCTCCGGCGACTGGCCGGTGGCGCCGATGGCGAGACAGCCGCGGTTCATCTCGCGCAGGATGTCCTCCGGCACCGGCCGGGTGTCCTCCACCGTGATGTGCTTGAACATCGGCTCGGCGAAGCCCAGCTTGCGGGCCAGCAGGTAGATGATGGTGTAGTCGTCCTTCGATTCGAAGATCGGCTCCACCACCTTCTCCCCCCACTGCATCGAGCGGTTGGAGCAGGTGCGCGACCCGTCGGTCTCGAACTGGGTGCAGGTCGGCAGGATGTAGGTGCCGTTCCGCCGTTCCTTGATCGCGGCGAAGGTCGTCGGGTGCGGGTCGGCGACGACCAGCAGGCTCAGCTTCTCCAGCCCCTTCACCATGTCGGGCATGCGGGTGACGGTGTTGCCGCCATGGCCGAAGCACATCATGGCCCGCAACGGGCTGGGCTGGTCGATCTGCCCCGGCTGGGCCAGCACGGCGTCGAACCAGCGGGTGGTCGGGATGCCCTTGGCCTCCATCAGCTCCTTGGAGCCGAAGCGGCCTTTCAGATAGTCGTATTCGACGTCCCAGACCCGGGAGAAATGCTTCCACGCCCCTTCCGCCAGCCCGTAATAGGCGGGCAGCGTGCTGACATCCAGGCCGAAGTCGGTGGCGCCCTGCACGTTGCAGTGGCCGCGGTAGATGTTGGCGCCGCCGCCGGCCACGCCGATGTTGCCCAGCGCCAACTGCAGGATCGACAGGGCGCGGACGTTGGCGGTGCCGACGGTGTGCTGGGTGACGCCCATGCACCAGATGACGGTGCTGGGCTTGTTCTTCGCCAGCGCCTCCGCCACCCGGCGCAACTGCGAACCGGGGGCGCCGGTCACCCGCTCCACCTCGTCGGGGTTCCACTTCTTCACCTCGGCGCGGATCTCGTCCATGCCGTAGACGCGCTGGCGGATGTACTCCTTGTCCTCCCAGCCGTTTTCGAAGATGTGCCACAGCAGGCCCCAGGCGATCGGGATGTCGGTGCCGGGGCGGATGCGGACATATTCGGTGGCGTGGGCGGCGGTGCGGGTGAAGCGCGGGTCGATGACGATGAAGGGCGCCCGGTTGTGCTCCTTGCCGCGCAGCATGTGCTGCATCGACACCGGGTGCGCCTCGGCCGGGTTGCCGCCGACGATCACCAGCGCCTTGGAGTTCTGGATGTCGTTGTAGCTGTTGGTCATGGCGCCGTAGCCCCACGTGTTCGCCACGCCGGCGACCGTGGTCGAATGGCAGATGCGCGCCTGATGGTCGACGTTGTTGGTGCCCCAGAAGGCGGCCAGCTTGCGGTAGAGATAGGCGCCCTCGTTGGAGAACTTGGCCGAGCCCAGCCAGAACACCGCGTCGGGACCCGACGCCTTGCGGATCTCCAGCAGCTGGTTGCCGATCTCCTCGATCGCCTGGTCCCAACCGATGCGCTGCCAGGCGCCGTCGACCAGCTTGAGCGGGTATTTGACCCGGCGGGTGCCCCTGGTCAGCTCGCGCACCGACGCGCCCTTGGCGCAGTGGGTGCCCTGGTTGATCGGGCTTTCCCAGCCCGGTTCCTGCCCGACCCAGACGCCGTTCTGCACCTCGGCGATCACGGTGCAGCCGACCGAGCAGTGGGTGCAGACATTCTTGCGCGTCACCACCTCGACGTTCGGCAGGACCGGGCCGGCCTCGGCCTTGCGGATCATGGCGCCGGGCAACGCGCCGACCGCGGCGATGCCCCCGGCGGCAAGGCCGGAGCGGCGCAGGAAGCCGCGGCGGCTGACCCCGGAATCGAGGCTCCCGGCCAGCGAGCGGGCCAACCCGCCACGCGACGTTTTTCCCGACGAACGTTTGACGAGCATGGATGGTCTCCGGCGCGCGGCCCTGGGCGGCGCTTGCAGGCGATCGGGCTTACAGGCGGTTCAACTCACAAGCGATTCAGGGCGTAGAAGCGCTTGACGTGTTCGGTTTCGCGGTAGCGGGTCTTCACCTGCTCCTGCGGCGATTCCGCCGCCTGCGCCTCCCCGCCCGGCAGAACGGTCGCGGCGGCCGCCCCGGCGGCCCCCAGCCCCAGCGATTTCAGCAGGTCACGGCGTTGCAGCTGCGGAACGGGTTCCGTCTTCATGCGTCGGCGTCCTCGAGCGTAGGGTCGTTGAGCATGCGAAAGGCGTCCTGTTCGATGGCGAGGAACAGGCGGCCGATGGTGCCGAGCGGGCGGTAGAGGTCGGCCGCCTCCGCCCGCTCCAGATCGTGGAAGAAGCGGCCGGCCCAGGGCGTCAGGTGGCTGTCGACCATGTGCCGCTGCACCGCGCCATCGGCGTCCTCCCGGATCAGGGTGGCCATGACGTCGCAGAGCGCGGCGACGTGGTCTTCCGGTTCCGACACGCCGGGCGCGCGCTCCAGCCCCAGCGCCTGGAGGTCGGCGCGCAGCGCCGCCAGCGGCCGGTCGGTCAGGAAGCCGGTGCGGTAGAAGGAGGCGTAGGGGACCAGCTCGCCCTGGACGACGCCGATGAACAGCGCGTTGAACTCGCGCTCCACCCGCTGCGGGTCGGTGGCGCGGGCGCGGGCGGCCAGATCGTCGAAGGCCCGGCCGAGCGGCGTCGCGTCGCCGCTCAACCCGCCGAGCAGCCCCAGCAGCTCGGCCGAGGGCGGCGCCGCGAGCGTCAGCGCCAGCAGCCGGTAGACATCCGCCCGCAACGCGTCGGCGCACAGGCCGTCGGCATCGCTTCCCAGATCGTGGACCGTCATTGCACTCCTGCTCGCCACAGCGGGCCCGAAGTCGGATAACGCCGCACACGAACGTTTGTTTCGCGTTCCGATCGGGGTTGCCCGTTCGGGCAGGCCGATCACTGCGGCGGCCGGCCGGAGAAGTTGCGGTGTTCGATCGACGCCTCCTCCCCCACCCGGGCGCCGACGCTGGCGAAGGTCTCGTCGGCGGAGCGCGCGAACAGGCCGGGCAGCGCCACCCGCGCGCCGACGGCCAGCACGACAATGGCGCACAGGGCGGCGAGAAAGGCTTTCATCGGCGGCTCTCCAAAGGACGGCTCCCCAAAGGACGGTTCCCAGAACGCCCGCGCGGGTGGCGTCCATCCCCGGCACAACACCGCCGGCGTCCGATTGTTTCCGCGCCCGTTATTTTTCCGCTTGATATGCTCTAATCGAGCACATATGGTTTTGCTCGAAACGAGCATTTAACGGAGCGCCACGATGACTGGGGTCGCGGAGATGACGGGGGCCACCAAACTCGCCTACACGCCCGAGGTCGCGGCGGCGACCGCGCCGATCTACGAGCGGATGAAGCGCGTGATGCCGGCGGTGGAATGGCCCTTCCACGCGCCGCTGATCCACGCCATCAACGCGCTGAAGCGGGAGCGCAACGCCGTCATCCTGGCGCACAACTACCAGACGCCGGAGATCTTCCACGGCGTGGCCGACATCGTCGGCGACAGTCTGGCGCTGGCGGCCAAGGCGACCCAGACCGACGCCGACGTCATCGTGCTGGCCGGCGTTCATTTCATGGCGGAGACGGCGAAGCTGCTGAACCCGGCCAAGACGGTGCTGATCCCCAGCCGCAACGCCGGCTGCTCGCTGGCCGACAGCATCACCGCCGCCGACGTCCGCCTGCTGCGCGAGGCGCATCCCGGCGTGCCGGTGGTCGCCTACGTCAACACCTCGGCCGAGGTGAAGGCGGAGGTCGACATCTGCTGCACATCGGGCAACGCGGTGGAGGTGGTGGAATCGCTGGGCGTCGACCGGGTGATCTTCCTGCCCGACGAGTATCTGGCGGCCTACGTCGCGACGCAGACCAAGGTGCAGATCATCGCCTGGAAGGGCCATTGCGAGGTGCACGAGCGCTTCACCGGCGCCGAGATCGAGGATTTCCGCCGCCGTTTCGACCGGCTGACCGTGATCGCCCACCCGGAATGCCCGCCCGACGTGCTGGACGCCGCCGATTTCGTCGGCTCGACCGCCCGGATGATCGACTTCGTCGGCACCGAGAAGCCGCCGCGGGTGCTGATGGTCACCGAATGCTCGATGAGCGACAACGTCGCCGCAGCGTCGCCGGACACCGAGTTCGTGCGGCCCTGCAACCTGTGCCCGCACATGAAGACGGTGACGCTGTCGGGCATCCTGGAGTCGCTGCAGACCCTGGAACCGCGCGTCGAAATCCCCGACGCCCTGGCCGCCCGCGCCCGCCGCTCGGTGGAGCGCATGCTGGCGGTGAAGCCGAAGTGAGCGATTAGAAAAGCCCTCTCCCGGGGCGGGAGAGGGAGAGTCAGGAGTTCCCCCATGATCTCCAGCACGCCTTACGATGTCCGCGACGCCGACGTGATCGTCGTCGGGTCCGGCCTGGCCGGGATGACCGCGGCGCTGCGGCTGGCGCCGCGGGCCGTCACCCTCATCACCAAGACCGCCGACCTGCCCGGCGGCTCCAGCGCCCACGCCCAGGGCGGCATCGCCGCCGCCATCGGTCCCGGCGACCGGCCGGAGGACCACGCCGCCGACACGGTGGCGGCCGGGGCCGGGCTGGTCGACGCGGCGATGGCCGACCTGCTGACCCGCGACGGCGCCGCGGCGGTGCGGGCAATGCTGGCCGACGGGCTGCCTTTCGACCGGGCGCCCGACGGCGCGCCGCTGCTGGGCCGCGAGGCGGCGCATGGTGCCGCGCGCATCGTCCACGCCGGCGGCGACGCCACCGGGCGGACGCTGGTGACGGCGCTGGCCGCAAGGCTGCGCGCCACCCCGTCGGTCCGGGTGGAGACCGACGCCTTCGCCGTCGATCTCGCGATGCGGAATGGCCGGGTCTGCGGCCTGCTGGCCTGCCATCCGGAGGGCTGGGTGCTGCACCGGGCGCCGCGGGTGATCCTGGCGACCGGCGGCATCGGCGCCGCCTTCGCCCGCACCACCAACCCGGCGGAGGCGACCGGCGACGGGCTGGCCATCGCCGCGCGGGCCGGCGCCCGGCTGGCCGACCTGGAGTTCGTGCAGTTCCACCCGACGGCGCTGAACGTCGACGCCGACCCGGTGCCGTTGCTGACCGAGGCGTTGCGCGGGGCCGGCGCCGTCCTGCTCGACCGCGCCGGCCGGCGCTTCATGCCGGACGAGCACCCGCTGGCCGAGCTGGCGCCGCGCGACGTCGTCGCCCGCGCCATCGGCCGGCGCGTCGCGGCGGGGGAGCCGGTGTTCCTCGACCTGCGCCCGGCGCTCGCCGCCAAGCCCGGCGGCTTTCCCACCGTGCTGGCGCTGTGCGCCGCGCATGGGCTGGATCCATTCGCCGCGCCGATGCCGGTGGCGCCCGCCGCGCATTACCACATGGGCGGGGTGGTCACCGACGCCGACGGCCGCACCAGCCTGGACGGCCTGTGGGCCTGCGGCGAGGTCGCCTGCACCGGCGTCCACGGCGCCAACCGGCTGGCCAGCAACTCCTTGCTGGAGGCGCTGGTGTTCGGCGCCCGCGTCGCCCGCGACGTGGCGGAACGGCCGCTGGCGCCGCTGCCGCCCTTCGCCCTGCCCGACCCGCCCGCCGTGGCGGCCGACGTCGGCGACGCGCTGCTCGACGCCATCGGGGCGGCAGCGCGCGCCGCGCTGTACGAGGGCGCCGGGCTGGTCCGCGACGGGCTGGGGCTGCGCGCCGCCCGGCGCAAGCTCGACCGGCTGGCGGCGGCGCTCGACACGCTGCGCGGCGAGGATGGGGACGCCGCGGAAGCGCCGCCGTCGCTGGTGCGGCGGTGGGGCGAGGCGCGCAACCGGCTGCTGGTCGGCCGGCTGGTCGTCCACGCCGCGCTGTCCCGCAACGAGAGCCGCGGCGCCCATTGCCGCAGCGACCATCCCTTGCCCGACCCCGCCTTCGGCCGCGACGCCGACCGCCGGGTCCTGACCCTCAGCGATCTGGCCGGCACCGCCGGCCCCCTGCCCGGAGACGCCGCATGCTGCATCCTCTGACCGTCGAGCCCATCGTCCGCGCCGCCCTGGCGGAGGATCTCGGCCGGGCCGGCGACATCACCACCGACAGCATCATCCCGGCCGACGCGGTGGCGACCGCCCGCATCGCTACCCGCAAGGACGGCCGCGTCGCCGGGCTGGAGGCGGCGCTGATCGCCTTCCGCCTGCTCGACCCCGCCGTGTCGGTCACGGTGGAGCGCGAGGACGGCAGCGACGTGGCGCCGGGCGGCACCATCGCCAGCCTGACCGGCAAGGCCCGCGCCCTGCTGACGGCGGAGCGCACCGCGCTGAACCTGATGGGCCGGCTGTCCGGCATCGCCACCGCGACCCGTTCCCTGGTGCGGGAGGTGGAGGGCACCAATGCCCGCATCGTCTGCACCCGCAAGACCACCCCCGGCCTGCGTGTGCTGGAAAAGCACGCGGTGAGGCTCGGCGGCGGCTTCAACCACCGCTTCGGGCTGGATGACGCGGTGCTGATCAAGGACAACCACATCGCGGTCGCCGGCGGCGTTCGTCCGGCGGTCGAGCGCGTCCGCGCCGCCATCGGCCACATGGTGAAGGTGGAGGTGGAGGTCGACACGCTGGATCAGCTCGACGAGCTGCTGGGCCTGCCGGTCGACGTCGTGCTGCTCGACAACATGGACCCCGACACGCTGCGCCGCGCCGTGCGGATGGTCGACGGCCGCCTGTTGACCGAGGCGTCGGGCAACGTCACGCTGGCGACGGTGCGCGCCATCGCGGACACCGGCGTCGACATGATCTCCTGCGGCTGGCTGACCCACAGCGCGCCGAACCTGGATCTGGGGCTGGATATGTGAGGCGAAACAAGCACCCCCTCCCGGGGCGGGAGAGGGTGCTTTCGCTTACGCCGCCAGCGTCTCGACCTGGCCGTCGAGCTTCATCAGCAGCAGTTCGACCTCCAGCTCGGGGTGGCGTTCCTTGGCCATCGCCTTCAGCTTGGTCAGGTACTGGCCATGGACTTCGGTTTCCCGCGGGACGTCGCTGGCCAGATCCAGGTTGAGGAAGGCCTTGTAGGCGCCGCAGTCGCGGTGATCGATGACGATCAGCCGCTTGATGTGGTGCAGGTCGCGGGCGATCTCGACCTCGTCCCAGAAGGCTTCGCCCCAGGACGGCTTCTTGTCGTTCAGCGCGCCCAGGCTGGCGCCGGCCAGAACGATGTGGTCGTATTTTTCCTTCAGATTGCGCCCGTTCATGTATTCGGCGACGTGAGCCATCAGCCGGTAATCCATGCAGGTCAACAGCAGCGTGTCGACGCCGCCCGCCTGCGCCGGCCGCACCAGCATCGGCGTCATCAGCGTCACGCCGGCCCCCAGCGTCGCCAGCTTCAGAAAGCCGCGGCGCGAGTTGTGCGGGGCGTGGCAGCACTCATCGCCGTGCCCGGCGGACTGGTGCGTCGTCAAATCCTTCATGATGCCCTCCCTCGAATGTCAGTCCGGCGGAGGGTAATCACGCATTCCCTAAAATTCTATCTACAAGGTTCGACAGTAAGGGATTTCCGTATTGTAGAAATAAACAGAAAAGTTACAGGACTCCGCTATCTTTCTTTCCAACCACCGCAACATAAAAACAGCCTGCTCACACCAGGATATGCATTGCTCATAAATTACCCTTCGGACCAATAGGGTTTTTTTGAAAACCGGACAAAACGAAACGGGCCGCCCCCTTTGCAAGGGGCGGCCCGTTCCAGGCATGGACGGTACCGGTCGTCAGCCGCGCGTGCTGCTCGGTGCCGGGGTGCCGGCGGATCCGACGGTGTCGGAGGCCGGCGGCGGCGAAGCGCTCGCGCTGTGGTTGGACGAACAGTCCGCGTTGGCGATCCCCGCCGTCAGGAGAGCGGCGAGACCGAACAATGCGGCGACGACCGGACTGGCTCCATGAGACATTGGATCACCTCCTTTCTGAAACGTTGCGACCAGCCTTAGATTGGCACAGCGCCGCGCTGGGTCAATGGCCCGTCATACGCTCTGCCATCGGAACAGGTGGAGCATTCATACCCGACCCGGTTTATCGGGTTTCCAGCAGCCCGCTCATGGTCGCGAACAGCTCCGACTTGGCTTCGAAGCCGATGCCGGGCAGGTCGGGCAGGCGGACGCGGCCGTCCTCCACCGCGATGCCGTCGGCGAAGCCGCAGAAGGGCTTGAAGACGTCGGGGTAGGACTCGTTGCCGCCCAGATGCAGGCCGGCGGCGATGTTCAGCGACATCTGGTGCCCGCCATGCGGCACGACGCGCCGGCTGGACCAGCCGTTCTCCGCCAGCATGTCGAGCGTGCGCATGTACTCGACCAGGCCATAGCTCAGCGCGCAGTCGAACTGCAGCCAGTCGCGGTCGGGCCGCATGCCGCCGTGGCGGATCAGGTTGCGGGCGTCCTGGTGCGAGAACAGGTTCTCGCCGGTCGCCATCGGCCGGTCGTAATGCGTCGCCAGTTCGGCCTGCAGCGCGTAGTCCAGCGGGTCGCCGGCCTCCTCGTACCAGAACAGGCCGTAGGGCTTCAGCGCCTCGGCGTAGGCGACGGCGGTCTTCAGGTCGAAGCGGCCGTTGGCGTCGACGCAGAGGTTCGCACCCGACCCGACCACCTCCAGCACCGCGTCGATGCGGCGCCGATCCTCGTCCAGCGGGGCGCCGCCGATCTTCATCTTCACGACCGTGTAGCCGCGGTCGCGGTAGCTGCGCATCTCGTCCTGCAGCGCCTTCACATCCTTGCCGGGGTAGTAATAGCCGCCGGCGGCGTAGACCCAGACGCTGTCGTCGGCGACGCCGCCGCGGTAGCGGTCGGCGAGCAGGCGATAGAGCGGCTGGCCGGCGATCTTGGCCACGGCGTCCCACACCGCCATGTCGATGGTGCCGACGGCGACCGAGCGTTCGCCATGGCCGCCCGGCTTCTCGTTGGTCATCAGCCGCGCCCAGATGCGGAAGGGGTCGAGGTTCCCGCCGTCATCGTCGAGCAGGCTGTCGGGGGCCGCGCCCATCAGCCGGGGGATGAAGCGTTCGCGCAGCAGCCCGCCCGCGGCGTAGCGGCCGTTGGAGTTGAAGCCGTAGCCGATCACCGGCTTGCCGTCGCGGATCACGTCGGTGACGACGGCGACGACGCTGCAGGTCATCTGGCTGAAGTCGATGAAGGCGTTGGCGATGTCGGACTTGATGCCGGCGGTCTTCTCGCGGATCTCGACGATGCGCATGGCGGCTCCTCCTGCGGCGTGGTGGCGTGTGGCGTGGCGGCACTGTAGGGATGGACGCGGCCGCACGGCCAATGCCAAGGTCGGAACGCATGATGCGCATCCGGCATGGGCCATGAGACCGAAGGTGCGCGACCTGATGACGACGCTTGACGTGATGAAAGCTGGGCAATGGAACTCTCCTGGCTCGACGATTTCCTGGCGCTGGTCGACAGCGGCAACTTCTCCCGCGCCGCCGACGCGCGCCACCTGACCCAGCCGGCCTTCAGCCGCCGCATCCGCGCGCTGGAGGATTGGGCCGGCACGCCGCTGTTCGACCGCGGTGGCCAACCGGTGACCCTGACCGAGGCCGGGCGCCGCTTCCGCCCCTTCGCCGACGAAACCGTCCGCCGCCTGCTGCAGGGCCGGGAGGAGGCGCGGCTGGCCGCCCAGTCGGAGGCGGCGACCCTGCGCTTCGCCGCCACCCACGCGCTGTCGCTGACCTTCTTCCCCTCCTGGCTGCGCGCGCTGGAGGCCCGCGCCCGGCTGGGCGCCATCACCCTGTCGTCGGACAGCATGGAGGCCTGCGAGCGGCTGATGCTGTCCGGGCAGGCGCAGTTCCTGCTGTGCCACGCCCACCCCGCCGCCGCCGGCCGGCTGGAGGCGGAATCCTTCCGCTCGGTGGTGGTCGGCGGCGACCGGCTCGTCGCGGTGACGGCGCCGTTCAGCGCCGGGCTGGGGGCGGACAGCCCGGGGCAGCCGCGCCACGCCCTGCCGGGCAGCGACGACGCGCCGTTGCCGCACCTGTCCTACAGCCGCGAATCCGGCATGGGCCGCATCCTGGAGGCGGTGCGCGCGGTGCAGCCGGCGCCGGCGACGCTCGACACCGTCTTCACCTCCCACTTGGCAGCGGTGCTGCGCACGCTGGCGCGCGACGGGCGCGGGGTGGCGTGGCTGCCCGAAAGCCTGATTGCCGAGGATCTGGCGCGCGGCGCGCTGGTGCCGGCCGGCGACGACCGCTGGACCGTGCCGGTGCAGATCCGGCTGGTCCGCCCCCGCGCGCGCCAGACCAAGGCGGCCGAAAGCTTCTGGACGCTGGCGGTCGAGGCGGCGCTGTGGCGCAACGCCGAGTCGCCCGCGGAGTCCGGCGGGGTGGTTGCCGGAGTGGAGACGACCGCAGAAAAAGAGTTGTGATCATTGCTTGCCGCCACGCTTTGACCGTTGACATTTTCGCAGGTGGTGTTCCAGGAGTCGATTTCGCTGGCGCTAACCCTTTCGATAGGGCAAAATTTGCCGAGCTGGGGGTTCAAGCCGGACTCCAGCGACCGCGGCAACCCACGTGGGATCGGTTCGGCCGGCTTGCCGAAGAAGCGTCGCGACAGCGACCGGAGGAGCCACCATGGGCGTCAGCAGCATCGGCGGAGTCGGCGGCTATCAGCCGCAGCCTTACGTCACCCCGCTCAGCAGCGGTCCGGAAGCCGCGCAGCGGTCCACCTCGCCCGTCGAAAGCGCGCAGGAAGACCAGACGGAGCGCACGCGCCGCCAGCAGGAAGCGCAGAGCAGCACGCAAAGCACGTCGGGCGGCAACACCACGCCGACGCGCGGGCAGAACCTGAACATCACCGTCTGAGTCGACCCGTCTGAACCGACGGGGGACTGAACCGGGGGTTCGGGCCACAGGCGGCCAAACCGAGCAGGGCGGGAGGCACCGATGGAGATCCGTGGCGTTTCCAGCACGACGGTGTTCCGGCCGACCTCGTCCGGTGCGACCGATTCCGCCTCCGATGCGCTGGCCGCGGGCGGCTCGACGGCCGACGGTTCGACCGCGGGCGCGGCGGAGAAGGCATCCTCCGGCGGCGGCTATGTCAGCCCGCTCCTGCGTTACGACCAGAGCGCCCGGGTCGCGGTGCTCTATTTCCGCGACTTCGACACCGGCGAAACCCAGGACCAGATCCCCTCCCGACGGGTGGTCGAGGAATACCGCCGCGCCGCCGGACGCCTGGCGTCGGACAGCGTTGCCAAATCGGGCGACGGCGCCAACGACCGGTCCGGGACGGCGGGTGCCGGAACCGGGTCGGGCAGCCGGACGGACGCCGTGACGACAGTGACCGCGGCGGCGGCAGCGGCGGTGGCGGGCACCTCCTTCGCCGCGACCGGCGGGTACTCGGGCACCTCATCCGGCGGCTCCACCAGCGGGGTGGGCACCGGGACCGGGTCATCCACCGCCACCACCGGCGGCGGCTTCACCCCGGCGGCGACCGGTGGCGGCAGCTACGGCGCCTCGACCGGCGGACTGGTGTCGGTGACGGTCTGAGGCCATCGGGTCGAGACGTCGGGTCGAGACGCCGGCGGCGGCCGCGTCCTCTGCCGAGCGGCAGCGGCTTGCCGCTCCGCCCTACTGCCCATCCTTGCCGAGCGCCGCCTTTTCCCGCTCCACCACGTCCAGAATCCGGCGCAGCGCCTCGGCCGACAGGGGGGTGTCCATGTTCAGGCTGTCCGCGAACTTGCGGAGCGCGCCGATGGCGCGGCGCTTGCCGATGTGGTCCTCGTCGCCGGGCTGGGCCGGCTCCACCACCGGGCCCTTGTAGTAGCTGCCGCGAAAGCCCCACTGGCGGCGGCCGTCGGAGCGCCACTCGCTGCCGTCGGACAGGATCATGCAGCGGCCGTCATGGCTGTAGCGCTCCACCGTGGCGATGGATTGCGGGCCGGACTGGCCGGTGTGGATGGTCACGCGGTCGCCGACGTGGAAGCTGGCGGCAGTGAACATGCTGTCTCCCCGAATGGCGCCCGGCCCAGCGTCGGCTCGACGGGGCGCCGCAAGATTCCAAAGCGTTCTTTTCCACGATGCGCGCCGGCAAATCCAGCGGGTTTCATCCTTCCGGCAGAATGAAGCTGGCCACGACCGGCGCGTGGTAGCTGACCGGCGACGGCGTGTCGGGATGATGGACCTCGTCCATCAATTCTTCATTGTGGATGGCGACGTCGCGCAACCGTTCGGCCAGCCGGGGCGAGGCCATCAGGTGGTCGAGCAGGACCGGCGTGCCGGCGTGCAGCACGGTGTAGCGCCGCTCCTCCGCGATCGCCTGCTCCAGCGGCTCCAGCACGCGGGCGGCCAGCTCCGGGTTGCCGGTGAAGTCGAGGCCGGCGCGGATGATGCGCACCGCGGTCTGCTCCAGGTCGGCGTTGCAGTCGCCGGCGACGACGATCAGCGCGTCGGGATCGGCGTCGAACAGCCGGTCGACCGCCATCCGGGTTTCCAGCGCCTGCCCCGCCCGCTTGATCGAGGCGAGGTAGAAGCCCTCGGCCCAGCCCGACGGCGTCTTCCAGGTCGAGGCGTCGATCTTCTGCCCCGGCACCGGGGCGGCGATCGGCGCGCGCAGATGCAGGTCGAACACATGCAGCGGCCGCCCGCCGGGCAACGCCACCTCGGCGTGCAGCACCGGGCGGTCCCAGCCGACCTCCATCGCCTCGTCCTGCGGCGGGTCGGCGGTGGCCAGACGCACCCGGGCCGGCGGAACCAGATCGTGGCGCAGCAGCCGGGCCGCGGCGATCGGCCAGCGGCTGACGATCACCGGGTTGTGGCGGTCGGCCGGCGAGTCGGAGTCGCCCGCCGTCACCGCATAGTCCTGGTAGCGCGTGCCCTCCAGCAGACGGCCCAGCGCCCGCAGCACGCGCGGCTCGCTCTTCACCGGATGCTGGGCGTCGACCTCCTGCAGGCAGAGGATGTCGGCGTCCAGCCGCTCCAACTGCGGGCGCAGGGTGGCGATCCGCGCCGCGAACGGCGGATCGTCGGTGTCGTCGTCCAGATTCTCCAGGTTGAAGGTGGCGATCCTGAACAGCGTGTCGGCCATGGCGGGCTCCCGCGGACGGAGGGCGTGTCGATGAGGGCGCCGGACGGGAGGACGCCGGACAGCGAGCTTATCAGAACAGCTCGATGTCGCCTTCGATCCGCGTTTTCCGCAGATGCTCCATGTAGGAGGATTCGCTGCGGGCGATGTCGTGCAGCGACTCGTCGCCGATCAGCCGGCGCTGGCTGCGTCCGGAGGTGGGGAAGAACCGCACCGCCCGCGGGGCGGCGCCGCCGACGTCCCAACTGACCGTCGGGATGCCTTCGGTCGCCAGATACTCCATCACGAACTCGACGTTGCGTTGGCCGATGTTGGCGGTGCGCAGCGTGTTCAGGTTGACGTTGGCCCCGCCGAACAGCTTGGCGCGCAGCCGGTCGCGCCGGCCGGTGACGCGCAGCAGCCGGTTGATCAGCTGCTCCATCGCGGTGGCGCCATAGCGCGAGGACAGCGACACCGTGTCCAGCCCGGCGTCGGGCAGCAGGAAATGGTTCATCCCGCCGATCTCCGCGACCGGATCGTACAGGCAGGCGGCGACGCAGGACCCCAGCGTGGTGGTGATGACGACGTTCGGATCGTCGGTGACCACGCAGCCGCCGACGACGATGTTCACCACCTCCGCCCCCAGGCGGCGGTCATGGTAGCGGTTGGCGGCGACGTCCTGCCGTTCCAGCGTACGGCGCAGAACGGTGCGCGCGGTGTTGCTGCGGAGGGGGTTGGACATCATCGGGGCCGGAAATCCTTGGACCGTGTCTGAGGAGAGCATCGCGGAAGGATCGCCGCGACGATCGTTGGCCTAAGAAGCGTTTATCGGCTTTTCAGCATAAAGACACATCCTCCGTCGTATGACGTTCATCGTCAATAGCCCGCGACCCAACGGTCCAGTGTTTCCGTCTGCACCGCGCGGGCGTGGACCGCCCAGGCGCGGGCCTCGGGCGGCGTCGCCGTCACCCGGCGGTCGAGCGCGGCGTCGAGCGCGGCGCGGCGTTCCGGGTCGGCGATGAACAGGACGAAGCCCAGCCGCCGCCCGCTGGACGCCGTCAACACCCCAGCCAGCCCCTTGACGTAGGCCAGGGTTCCCGACTTGGCGTGGACGCCGGCGGGCAGCGCCTTGCCGTCCTCCTCCCCCGGCAACAGCTCCCACAGCGCCGGGCCGCCGGCCCGCAGCAGCGCCGCCATCTGGCGCGGCGTGGCGCGCGAACCGGTGCCGAGACCGGAATGGTTGGCCAGCCGCAACCCGGCCCAACCGCCCGCCGCCCCATGGCCGTCCGGCGCCGGCCGCTGCGTCAGCCAGCCCTGGAGCAGCGCCGCCGACCGCTCCAGCGTCGTCACACTGGGATCGAGCCGGCGGGCGGCGGCCAGCCCGATCACCTCGGCCGACAGGTTGTTGGAATGGCGCAGCAGGCCGCGCGCCAGATCGGTCAGCGGCGGGCTGTCGAGCGCCGCCAGCACCGCGGCACCGGGCGGGGCACGGCCCGGCAGCGGCGGCGCCAGCGCGATGCCGGCGTCGGCGGCCAGCCGGCGGAACAGCGTGGCGGCGGCCAGCCCGGGCCGCGCCACCGGCACCCAGACCGCCCCCGACTCGGGCCCGGCCGCCGCCGCAGCGGCGACCCGCCAGCGATCGGCACCATCGGGCAGCAGCGGGAAGGCGCCGGCGGCGGCCGGCAACGCCGTCACGCTGTCCAGCGGCAGCCGCCCGGCGTCGGCGACCGTCAGCGCCTCCGGCGCCAGGCGACCGTCCGCGCCGCGCCGCCACGCCAGCAATGCACGGTTGTAGTTCAGCGACAGGGCGCCGACGCCCGTGTTGTAGGGCGCCGCCCAGGGCTGGCCGGCGTCGATCTCCGGCAATTCGGGCAGCGGGCCGCCATCGTACAGCAACCGCCCTTCCACCCGGCGCAGCCCGACGGCGCGCAGCCCCTCGACCAGCCGCAACAGCCCCTCGGTCGCCAGCGACGGGTCGCCGCCGCCCTGCAGCACCAGATCGCCGTGCAGCACCCCGTCGCGCAGCGGACCGGCGCCGAGCAGCCGCGTGGTGAAGCGGTGGTCCGGCCCCAGCAGGGCGAGCGCCGCCACCACCGTCGGCAGCTTGGCCACCGACGCCGGGATGAAGGGCCGGTCGGCGTCGCGCGCCTCCACCACCCCGCCGGTTTCGACGTCGAACAGAAGGAAGCCGACGGCGGCGCTCTCCGCAGCGGTGCGGCCGGAGCCGGCCCCGGCGGAACCGGCATGAACGGGACCGGCGGCCACAACCGCCGAGGTCAGGATGGTCAGCAGCAGCGCGGCGAGCCACCGGGCGGACAGGCGCCGCCGGATGGGCGCGATCTGGAAACATGCGGTCATGGGCAACGGGCCGGAAATGCCATCTTGCGGCGCCAGTCAGGGGCTTTCCGCTTCTGAAAGAACCTTTGATAAAGTATTTTGGAGAAAAATTGCGGGAAAACGCTGTTGGACAGGGAGCCGGGCACAGACCGGCCGGGGGGCGGGATGGCGATGTCCAAGCGGCGCGAGACGCGCTTCGAAGTGGTGGTCGAACAGGGCGGCAAGCCGAACATCGACGGCGTCTTCGACGATGAGAAGGCGGCGACGGAACGCGCCAACTATCTGCTGCGCCTCGCCAAGTTCCCGGTCGTCCGCGTCGTGCGCATCACCGGCTCCGGCCGCGAGGAAACCGTCTTCCAGAAGTCGTCGAGCGGCGGCGGCACGCTGACCACCATCTCGCCGATCACCGACGCCAACCTGTGCACCGATGTGCTCCAGGTCTTTTCCTTCGACAGCCGGATGACGCTGCTGCGGCTGCTGCGCGGCTATTGGGACGACCAGGGCGTCGTTCCGTGCGAACAGCTCCACCGCTACTATCCGTTGCGCTACTTCGAACGCGAGGCGCTGCTGTTCAACCCGGCGGTCAGCCGGCTGGCCAGCATCCAGGCGCCGATGCTGGGGCTGAAACCGCACGAACGCTACGACCAGATCATCCGCCTGTTCACCGCGCTGAAGGATCTGGCGCAGAAGGCCGACACGCTGGCGCCCTTCGACCAGGCGCTGATGCGCGGCGGCATCGCCGGCCTGCTGCTGGCGGCGGTCGACCGCCCGGTGGAGGAGCGCGACCGCATCGTCAGCCACGCCGTCGGCTCGCTGCTGGAACCGCACCGCGACTGGGGCGCCAAGCTGTCCGCGGTGCTGCGCCTGCACCAGGAGGGCGACGGCGAGAACACCCGGCTGGTCGACGAGTTCGCCGCCGAGATCGTCGACGGTCGCGAGCCGATCCGCGCGCTGATCGGCTATTCGCCCGACCTGGGCTCGGCCATTCTGGCGCTGCTGGCGACGTTGCGCGGCGACCTGGACGACCGGCTGCCGCACACCGAACCGCTGCTGGCGCTGTCCAACGCCATCGGCGGCGGCGGTTTCGTCCAGACGCGCGAGGCGGTGCTGCGCCGCATCCGCGGCGGGCTGGACGGGCTGACCCCGCTGACCCGCACCGGCGCCGGCAGCGACGCCAGGGCCTTCCAGGCGATCGTCGACGGCATGATCGCCTTCGACGGCTTCATGGGTGGCCCGGCGATGGCGGAGACGCTGACCCGCCGCGGCAAGACCGTCTGGGCGACCGGCGGCATCGACCTGCCCTTCGCCGACACGGTGATGCGGCTGGCCGGCCGGCACGGCACGGCGGCCGGACGGCTGGGCTATCTGCTCGACCTCGGCGCCAGCGCCTATGGCCACCACAAGATCAGCTTCGTCATCCAGCGGGTGGCCGAGGAATTCAACCGCGTCAAGTCGGCCGCCGAACTGGCCGCCCCCGGCGTGTCGGTGCAGGAGGTGCGCGACGGGCTGGGCCGCCGCCTGCGCGCCGCCGGCATCCCGCGGGCGCTGGCCGACGGGCTGATCGCCAAGATCGCCACCATCCCCGACGAGCAGCGGGTGTCGGTGGCGGGCACCGGCGTGCCGCCCGGCCAGCGCCTGGGCGATGCCGGGATGGCGGCGGGTGGCATGGCAGCGGGTGGCATGGAGGTGATGACGGTCGACGTCTACAACCCGCCGCCCGCGGGCGCCCGCCTGACCCTGCGCTACCAGGGCCGGACCGTGGTGCTGCCCGATGCCGGGGCGGAGATCGTCATCGGCCGCGCCGCCGATTGCGGCATCGTGCTGGACCACGCCTCGGCCTCGCGCCGGCACGCGGCGGTGCGGCTGGGCGATGGCGGCGGCGTGCTGGAGGATCTCAGCCGCAACGGCACCCGGCTGTCGCGGGAGGGCGGCGAGTCGCGCCTGCTGAAGCAGGGCGATGTCGCCGCGCTGTCCGGCCGTGGCGAGATCATCATCGGCTCGCTCGACCTCGGCGAACACCCCGCCCGCATCGCCTGGGAGATCACCGGGCGGTAGGGGGCCTCATAGGCGCCAACTTAGGTGCTTCGCATCGTTTCCAGACCGGCAATCCCGTCTTTCAGCGTCATTCCCGTGAAGGCGGGAATCAAGGCTTCCCCAGGAGAGAACCCATTGGGAACTTTGGATTCCCGCCTTCGCGGGAATGACGGTCGATGACGAGAGTGGTCGGCATCGTGAGGCTGAACACTTCAAAGTCAGCGTCTATGACGGCCGCTCAGCCCAGGAAGCCGGCCTCCATCACCCGGGTCTCCACCGTCCAGCCGGTGCCGCGGGCGGCGACGGCGGCGATGGTGCCGGGCAGGACGCGGCGGTCGAACAGGCTCCAGCCGTCGGGGGTGCCGACGTCGGCGCGCAGGCGGTCGTCGATCGCCAGCACGGCCGGCGGCTCGCCCGGCGTCACCGCCACCGCGAAACGGTCGAGCGGCATCGACAGCCCGACACCGGCCGCCTTGATGAAGGCCTCCTTCCGCGTCCAGGCCAGCAGGAACCCCTCGTCGCCCTGGTCGGGGGGAAGCGCCTGCAACGCCGCGCGCTCGCTCGCGTGGAAGAAGCGCTCGGCGATGCCTTCGGCGCTCTCGATCGGGCGCAGCCGCTCGATGTCGGCGCCGACCAGCCCGTCCACCGCCACGGCGATGGCCAGCGAATCCTCGCTGTCGGCGAGGTTGAAGGACGGCCCTCCCGGCAGCGACGGCTTGCCGTGGGTGCCATAGTCGAACCGCAGCGACGCCGGGTCCCGCCCGGTGCAGCGGCCGAGCAGCAGCCGCAGCAGCCCACGGCGCAGGATGAAGCGGTCGGTCAGCCGTTCCATCAGGAAGCGCCCGGCGCGGTCCAGCTCGTCCTCGGCCAGCAGGGCGCGCAACGCGGCGCGGTGGGCGGCGAAGCCGGTGAGATCGGCGAACCAGACGCGGATCACCCCCGGCGGAATGATGAAGTCGTCGATCGGCCCGGCTGTCCCGCCGGTTGCCATGCTGGTGCCGTCGTCATGCATCGGACAGCGTTCCTCCCGTGTTATAGGGGGCCTCGGCATAGGGGGCCCCGGAAATTAGCGTCCTGGCTCCCGCTGGGGTTTCGGGTATCATGCGCCCCTCTTGTTCTGCCCCCGCATCCGGATCCGGACCCCATGGTTGACACCGCCCTGCTCGCCCCGCACCTGACCAACGTTCTTCGCGACGCCTTCATCCCGGAGCTGCCCAATCATTACCGCGGCAAGGTGCGTGAAAACTACGACCTTCCGGACGGCAGGCGCATCCTCATCACCACCGACCGGCTGTCGGCCTTCGACCGCATCCTGACCGCCATCCCGTTCAAGGGCCAGGTGCTGACCCAGACCGCCCGTTTCTGGTTCGAGGCGACGAAGGACATCTGCGCCAACCATGTGCTGGAATACCCCGATCCCAACGTGGTGGTCGCCAAGCGGCTGACCATCATGCCGGTGGAGGTGGTGGTCCGCGACTACATGGCCGGCACCACCGGCACCTCGATCTGGTCGATGTACAAGCAGGGCCGGCGCGAGATGTACGGCCACATCTTCCCCGACGGGCTGCGCCAGAACCAGAAGCTCGGCACCCCGATCATCACGCCGACCACCAAGGCCTTCGACGCCGGCCACGACGAGGAGCTGACCGCGACCGAGATCGTGGAACGCAAGCTGCTGACCCGCGCCCAGTGGGACGAGGTGTCGGACAAGGCGCTGGCGCTGTTCGCCCGCGGCCAGACGATGGCGGCGGAGCGCGGCCTGATCCTGGTCGACACCAAGTACGAGTTCGGCTTCGACCAGGACGGCAACATCCTGCTGGCCGACGAGATCCACACGCCCGACAGCTCGCGCTACTGGTTCGCCGGCAGCTACCAGGAGCGGTTCGAGACCGGCGGCAAGCCCGACAGCTTCGACAAGGACTTCGTCCGCAACTGGGTCGTCGCCCGCTGCGATCCCTACACCCAGGACATTCCGGAAATCCCCGGCGACGTCGTGCTGGAAGCCGCCCGCGTCTACATCGAAGCCGGCGAGACCATCACCGGCCGCCCGTTCGAAGTGCCGGCCCAGGCCGTGCCGGTGCTGGACCGCATCCGCGCCAACTTGGCGCCCTACTTCAGCAAGTAAGGGGCGGGAGCGATGCGCGTCGCCATCCTCGACGACTACCAGGACGTCGCCCGCGACCTCGCCGACTGGTCGCGCCTGCCCGCCGGCAGCACGCTGACGGTGTTCAACGAGCCGCTCGCCGATGGAAACACGGGTGGCATCGACGCGGTGGCGGCGGCGCTGGAGCCGTTCGACGCGCTGGTCGTGATGCGCGAGCGCACGCCCTTCCCGGCGGCGCTGATCGACCGGCTGCCGAACCTGAAGCTGCTGGTCACCACCGGCGCCCGCAACAACGCCATCGACCTGACGGCGTGCGCGGCGCGCGGCATCCCGGTCAGCGGCACCGGCATGGTCGGCACGCCGACCGCCGAGCTGACCTGGGGCCTGATTCTGGCGCTGGCCAAGCGCATCCCGGCGGAGGAGCGGGCGCTGCGCGACGGGCGCTGGCAGACCGGGCTGACCAGCGACCTCGCCGGCAAGCGGCTGGGGCTGGTGGGGCTGGGCAAGCTCGGCACCAAGGTGGCGCGGGTCGGTCAGGCCTTCGGCATGGAGGTGGTGGCCTGGAGCCCCAACCTGACCGACGAGCGGGCGGCGGCGGCCGGCGTCACCCGCGTGGAGAAGCGCGCGCTGTTCGCCACGGCGGACGTGGTCAGCGTCCATCTGGTGCTGAGCGAGCGGACCCGCGGCGTGGTCGGCGCGGCGGAGATCGGGGCGATGAAGCCGACCGCCCTGTTCGTCAACACCTCGCGCGCCGGGCTGGTCGACGAGACGGCGCTGACCGACGCGCTGCGCCACGGCCACATCGGCGGCGCCGGCATCGATGTGTTCCCCGTCGAGCCTCTTCCGGCGGATAGCCTTTGGCTCAGCCTTCCCAACACCGTGCTGACGCCCCATCTGGGCTACGTCACGCGGGAGAATTACGCGGTGTTCTACCGTGACGCGCTGGAGGACATCCTGGCCTGGGCGGCCGGGGCGCCGGTGCGGCTCCTGACCGCGGGCTAGACGGAAACCGCGTGGGAGAGTGCCGGTGGGCTGGACGGACGGGGTCGGGAACAACGGCCGGGAAGGCCCCCGGGGCAATGGCGAGGGCAGCCTGTGGTCACGGCTCGGCCGGCACCAGTTGGGCCTGCTGATCGGGCTGTCGCTGTCCGCCGGGCTGCTGTTCGGCTTCGCCGAACTGGCCGGCGAGGTGATGGAGGGCGAGACCTCCACCTTCGACCGGGCGGTGCTGCTGGCCCTGCGCAACCCGCTGGACCCCGACCAGCCCGGCGGCCCCTGGTGGCTGGCGCGGGTGGCGCGCGACCTGACCGCGCTCGGCAGCACCACCGTCCTGACGCTGGTCACCATCGCCACGCTGGGCTTCCTGCTGCTGCTGCGCAAGAGGGCGGCGGCACTGCTGGTGCTGGTGTCGATCGGCGGCGGCGGCGTGCTGAGTTCAGTCTTGAAGGCGCTGTTCGACCGCGCCCGCCCCGATCTGGTGCCGCACGGCGACCAGGTGATCTCCGCCAGCTTCCCCAGCGGCCACGCCATGCTGTCGGCGGTGGTCTACCTGACGCTGGGGGCGCTGATCGGACAGTTCGTCCGCGGGCGGCGGATCAAGGCCTATCTGCTGGTGTGGGCGATGGTGCTGACGCTGGTGATCGGGTCCAGCCGGGTCTATCTGGCGGTCCATTGGCCGACCGACGTGCTGGCCGGCTGGTGCGTCGGCGCCGCCTGGGCGGCGCTGTGCTGGATCATCGCGGAATGGCTGCAGCGGCGCGGCGCGGTGGAGCAGGACCAGCCGGAACCGGCGGAAAAACACTGACGGGGCCGGGGCCGGACCGGTCATGGCGGCCTTGCGCCGCCACGGCGCACAAGTGGGTTGAATACGGAAGCGCGGCCGTGAATAGTCGGCGTCCATACCACTTTCGGACCGGACCTTTTCATGCCGCAGGGCACTCTCGACCGCGAAACCCTGGAAGCCGTCGGCGTGCTCGCCCGTGCGGTGGAGCGCGAGCGGGTGCCCGGCGTGCTGGAATGCCGGCTGCTGGTGAACGCCTTGCGCCGCACGCTCGATTCGGGGCGCGAGCGCGAACTGACCGAGGCGTCGCGCGTGTTCCGCACCCTGGACGCCGAGCTGCGCGAGCGCATCGTCGCCCGCGCCCGGGTGGAGGCCCAGGCCCAGGCGCGGTCCCACGCCCTCCGGCCCGACGCGGTCACGGTCGAAGTTCCGCCGGTCACCGCCCGCCGTCCCCAGCAGGCCAAGGGCAGCGCCGGTTCCAACTTCCTCGCGGCGCTGAACGGCCTGCGCCCGGCCGCGTCGGGCAAGAGCAGCCGCGGCGCCGCCAAGGACCGGCTGCGCGCCGCGGTCGACAACCAGCGCAAACTCGACGAGCGTCTGGAACCGACGCTCGACTGATACCGGCGGCTCCGGTCGATAAGCGGCTCCGCCGTCAGCCCGCCGCGGCGAGGGCGGCGGCGCGTTCGGCGTCCTTGGCGCGGCGGGCCTTGCGCTTCAGCCACCACATCAGGGTGCCGGTGACGGCGAACAGCGGCGGCAGCACGCCCGACAGGAACACCGCCCATTTCCACAACGGCCCCAGCCCCTCGCCGGCGTGCAGCGGGCGCTGCCACGCCAGCACGGTTTCACCGGCCGAATAGGCGGCGGGGTCGCGCAGCTCGACGACGCGGTCGGTCCAGGGGTCGACGAAGACAGTCGCCATCGGCGCGCCTTGCGGGTGGCCGGCCGGGGCGAGGCCGATGCGGTAGGCCTGGTCCGGACGGGCCGGCGGCGCGACGAAGCGCAGGTCGGCCCCCGGCAGCGCCTGACGGGCCAGCTCCACCGCGCGATCGACGTCGGTCGGGGTGGCGCCGCGGACCGGCTGGACCGTCACCGGAGCGCGCAGGTCGCGCGCCGGCAGCAGCGCCGACACCCCCGCCCCCAGCGTCTGCGGAAAGGCGAGGTAGACGCCGGAAAAGCTGACGACGAGGAAGACCAGCAGCGACCAGATGCCGACCGCCCCATGTAGATCGCGGTGGAAACGGGCGCCGCGCGCGCCGGCCTTCACCGTGAAGGCGGCCTTCCAACGGCCGGGCCGCGGCCACCACAGCACCAGCCCGCTGACGCCGAGCGCCAGCATCGCCACGCCGAGCCAGCCGACCGCCTCGCGCCCGCTGCGGTCGCGGACCAGCAGGTTGGCGTGCAGCGTGTGGACGGTGCGCAGGAAGCCGCCGTTCGCGACTTGACCGGGGGTGGAACGGTCGAGCACCGCCAAGGACACCGGGTCGATGGTCAGCGCACCGACCGGGCCTTGCGGCGCCGCTTGCGGGGCGCCTTGCAAGCCACCCTTCTCACCGTTGCGCGCGGCGACCAGACGGACGGTCGCCGGCTGGCCCCGCTCCTCGGGAAGGGTGATGAAGCCCGGCTGGGTGCCGGACGGGGCGGCGGCGCGGGCGGCGGCCAGGATCGCCGACATCGGCTGCGCCGGCCCGGTCGGCAGCACGAGGTTGGGACGGTCGCCGGTCAGGTCGCGCAACTCGTCCTCCACCACCAAAATCGATCCGGTGATGCCGAGCAGGACCAGCGGCAGGCAGAGGACCAGCCCGGTCCACAGATGGATGTTCTGAAGCGTGCGGTACCACAGGCGCTGGCTGCGCGGCGTGCTGGCGTTGGCCATGGCGTCGACCCTGGTGAAGGACGGCAAGAGGAACGGGCAAGGCATGGGGACGGCGAGGCGCCGCAGCCTTCACTTCAGGAAGAACTGGACCGGAACCACCAGCTCGATGCGGTCCTGCGCCATCTCCTCCGGCGGAGCCGGCAGCGGCGAGGCACGGCGCACCATCTCCACCGTCTCCTCGTCCAGCACGTCGTGGCCGGAGCTGCGGTCGAGCTGGACCGACAGGACCCGCCCGTCGCGGTCGATGGTGAAGCGGACCTGGGCGACGCCCTCCTGACGGCGGGCCTGGGCGGCGCGCGGGTAGCGCTTGTGCCGTTCCAGATGGCCGAGCACCCGCCCCTGCCAGCTCGGCACCGCCCGGCTGGGCGCTGCGGCCGGCGCCGGGGCCGCCGGTGCGGGGGCCGGTGGTGCTGGGGGGGCGGCGACCGGGGCCGGCTGCACCGGCTGGGCGACCGGGCGGGGCGGCGGCTTCGGCTTCTCCGGCTTGGGCTTCGGCGCCTCCTTCTTCACCTCCGGCTTGGGCTTGGGCCGGTCGGGGGGCGGCTTCGGCAGCACGACCTCCGGCTCCACCACGGGCGGCGGCTCCGGCGGCGGCGGCGGTTCCTCGATCACAGGTTGGGGTGGCACCGGGTCAAGCGGCGGCGGTTCCGGTTCCAGCAACGGCTCGACAACCGGCTCCGGCATCGGTTCGGGCAGCGGGATGTCGATCGCCGGCGTCGGCTCCGGCGGGGCGACCGGCAGCGGCGCCAGCTCCAGCAGCACCGCCGGCGGCTCCGCGTCGCTCGGGGTCAGCGGGACGTGCCAGGCGATCATCGCCAGCCCCGCCGCGGCGTGGACGCCCAGCGCCAGCAGCAGGCTGCCGCCCCAGCGGGTCAGGCCGCCGGCCGGCCGCTCCTCCTCCGCCCAGTCGGCGAAGTCCGGCAGCGCGGTCGTTTGCGCGCTCATGGCGTCGGCGCCGCTTCCAGGCCGACGAGGCCGATCTTCAGGTAGCCGGCGCCGCGCAGGCTGTTCATCACCTCGGTCAGGGCACCGTAATCGACCGTCTTGTCGGCGCGCAGGAAGACGCGCTGGGTCTTGTCGCCGTGGGTGGCGGCGTCCAGCGCGGCGCCCAGCGCCTCCTTGCTGGTCTTGGCGTCGCCCAGCGACAGGCTGTTGTCGGCCTGGATGGTCAGGAACAGCGGCTTGTCCGGCCGCGGCGTCGGCGTGGCGGTGGAGGCCGGCAGGTCGACCGGCACATCCACCGTCGCCAGCGGCGCCGCGACCATGAAGATGATCAGCAGGACCAGGACGACGTCGATGAAGGGGGTGACGTTGATCTCGTGGGTTTCGGTCAGATCGTCGTCGTTGCCGGAGCCGATGCGCGCGCCCATCGCCGTCACTCCGCCGCTTGGGACTTGGTCGCCGGGGCGGTGCGCGGCAGCGCGTGGCGGTCGATGTCGCGGCTCAGCAACCGCAGCACCGCGGCCGACGCGTCGGTCAGCTGCGCCTTGTGCCCGCCGATGGCGCGCGAACAGGCGTTGTAGACCACCACCGCCGGGATGGCGGCGACCAGGCCGATGGCGGTCGCCAGCAGCGCTTCCGCGATGCCCGGCGCCACGACGGCGAGGTTGGTGGTCTGCGCCTTGGAGATGCCGATGAAGCTGGTCATGATGCCCCAGACCGTGCCGAACAGGCCGATGAAGGGGCCGGTCGAGCCGATGGTGGCGAGGATGCCGGTGCCGCGCGCCATGCGCCGGCCGGCCGCCGCCTCGATCCGCTCCAGCCGCGAGGCGGCGCGGTCCATCAGCCCGTCGCGCGACGGCGCGTCGGCCGACAGGTGGGTCTCGGCGATCACCGCGCGCACCAGCGTCGCCGCGGTGCCCTGGCTGAAACCGACCCGCTCCGCCGCCTGGGCCAGCGACCGCGCCTCCTCCAGCATGGCGAGCGCGGCGCGCGCCTTGCGCTTGGCCGAGGTCACCTCGACGCTCTTGGCGATGGCGATGGTCCAGGTCAGCACGGAGGCGAGCGCCAGCCCGACCATCACCGCCTGCACCACCGGGCTGGCGGTGACGAACATGCCCCAAGGCGACAGGTCGTGCGGCAGCGTCGCCAACGACGCCGCCGCGGCGTCCGTCGTGGCCGGCGCGGCGGCGGCGGGTGCGGTGGGCGCCGCCGCCTCCTGCGCCCATGCGGCGGCGTTGGTCATCAGCGCCACGGCCCCGGCGAAAATCCCGGCGTGAGCCCCCTGTCGGGCTGCGGACGGCGCGGGACGGCGGCGAAACGATGTCGGCATGGCGGTCGAACTCCCCCTCAACGCGTGTCCACCACGCGCGGTGCAAAAACCCGAAGACGCTCCAGAGCAAAGCCCCCACCGCGGTTATAGTGCGAATGAGTCTCAATCGCACTGAAAATCTTGCGCCGCAGCGAGGGGGTGCGGCCAATCGCCACCGGCACCGGGCGCGGGGAAAGCGCGATGGGACGGAGGATCCCAGGTGCGAATAAGTCTCAATACCATCGCAAACCCCGCCTGTCGTGCGAAATTTCACCCCGCGGCACCAGACCGAATCGGTCGGCGCGCGAAACCTTCCACCCGTCCCGGCGGTTGACACGCGCATCACCGCCATCCAGGGGAGAAATCCGATGAGCCGCGTGTCGGTTGTGGAAGAGAGTGGCAGCTTCCGGCTGGTCGCCTGCGACGGCCGGTTCGCCGTGGTCGAGGCGCGCGCCGGCCAGGTCTTCGGCATGCCGCAGGACCGCGACGGCGGCCGCGACGGCGCCGCCGACAGCGACGAGGGGATCGAGCGGGTCGCCCATTGGACCGGCGAGGACGAGGCGCGGGCCCTGATGCGCGATCTGGTCCAGCGCGGCAACCAGCTCGCCCGCCGGATGCTGTAGGCGGGGGATCCGCGCCGGAGGGTGATCCACCGGCTTGGTCGGCGCGTACCGACCTGAACCTTGCGGAGTTGCGCCATGGCCAGCGAACAGCGCCGAGCCGTCACCTGGATCACCGGCGGCAGCAGCGGCCTCGGCCGCGCGCTGGCGCTGCGGCTCGCCGGCGGCGGGGCCAGGGTGGCGCTGTCCGCCCGCTCGGCCGCGGACTTGGCGGCGGTGGCGCTGTCGGCGCCGGACCGCATCGCCCCCTTCCCGCTCGACGTGACCGACCGCGCCGCCACCGCCACGGTTGTCGCCACCGTCGAAGAGCGGGTCGGCCCCATCGGCCGCGCGGTGCTGAACGCCGGGACCCACACCCCGATGTCGCTGGAGGATTTCTCCGCCGACACCGCGCGCCGGCTGATGGAGGTCAACTATATGGGCGTCGTCCATGGGCTGGAGGCGCTGCTGCCTCGCCTGCGCGCCCGCGGCGGCGGACAGATCGCGGTGGTGGCCTCGGTCGCCGGCTACCGCGGGCTGCCGACGGCGGCGGCCTATGGCCCGTCCAAGGCGGCGCTGATCAACCTGTGCGAATCGCTGAAACCCGATTGCGACCGCGCCGGCATCCGGCTGCAACTGGTCTGCCCCGGCTTCGTCGACACGCCGCTGACCGCGCGCAACCCCTTCCCGATGCCCGACCTGATGCCAGCGGAGGCGGCGGCCGAGGAACTCGCCGCCGGACTGGACAGCGACCGCTTCGAGATCAGCTTCCCCAAACGCTTCACCCGCAAGGTCAAGATGGCGCGCTGCCTGCCCTACCGGCTCTATTTCCCCCTGGTCCGCAAGGTGACCGGCGCATGACGCAGGATGATGCCCGCCGCCGCGGCCTCGACGCCTGGGCGGCCTTCTTCGAGACGCTGAGCCCCGCCACGCTCGACCGGTTGCCCGACCTGACGGCGCCGGAGGTGCGTTTCCGCGACCCCTTCAACGACGCCCGCGGCCGGGACGCGGTGCGCGCGGTGCTGGCCCACACGCTGGACGGCTGCCGCGACCTGCGCTTCACCGTCACCCACCGGCTGTTCGCCCCCGATCTGGCGATCCTGCGCTGGCGGTTCGAGGCGACGGTGACCGCCATCGGCCGGCTCGACGTGATCGGCACCAGCGAGGTTCGGCAGGCGGCGGACGGCCGGGTGACCGAACACATCGACCATTGGGATTCCGGCGAGCAGGTCTATCTGCGCCTGCCCCTGCTGGGGGCGCCGCTGCGGGTCATTCAGCGGCGGCTGGGCGCGGTGCCTCCGGGACGGCCGGGGGTGTAGCGGCCAGCCGGCTTTCCGGCAGGAAGAACAGGCTGACCGTGCCGATCCACAGGCCCCAGCGGTAGACGTTGGCCCGGTTGACCAGCGCCTCGCCGGGCTGCAGCCACATCCAGTCGTCGAAGCGCACGCGCCAGCGGTCGTCGCCGACCTTCATCGCCAGCTCGTAGCTCCAGTTCAGCGCGTTGCCGGCCGAGTGGCCGACCGCGGTGCCGTAGACGTCGTCGGCCCGCCCCTCGTAGCGGCCGTCGCCGGTCGTCACGATGCGCCAGACCCGGCGGTCGGTCTCGCCGTCGGAATAGAGGAAACGCTCGTCCAGCGTCAGCTCCCGCCCGTCCCAGGTCCCGTCGATGGTCACGGTGAAGCTGCGCCGCAGCGTGCCGAAACGGTCCTCGAACACGCCCCAGGCGTGGGTTCGGCCGGCGAAATAGCGTTCGATCCTCAGCTCCGGCGTCGTGCCGGCGAAGTCCTCGACCTTCATGGCGGAGCATCCGTTCAGCAGGGCAGCGGCCAGTGGGACAACCAGTACGGCGGCGAGCAGGGGGCGGGAACGGGGCATCGTCGTCGTTCTCCGCTCACGGCCGGCGGAAACGCCACAGCCCAACGTCGATGGTTCCGGCGCGGAACCCGGCCTCGCAATAGGCGAGGTAATAGTCCCACAGCCGGCGGAACCGCTCGTCGAAGCCCTGCGCCGCCACCCGCGGCCCGGCCGCCAGGAAGCGCCGCCGCCATTCGGCGCAGGTCCGGGCGTAGGAGGCGCCGAACATCTCGGCGTGCTCCACCACCAGCCCGGCCCGCTCCGCCTGCTCGCGCAGCGCCGATGGGCAGGGCAGCATCCCGCCGGGGAAGATGTGGCGCTGGATGAAGTCGCAGTTGCGGCGGTAGCGCGGGAAGCGCGCGTCCTCGATGGTGATCGCCTGCACCACCGCCGTCCCGCCGGGGACCAGCCGGTCGCGCAGCGTGGCGAAGTAGCGCGGCCAATGCTCCTCCCCCACCGCCTCGATCATCTCGATGGAGACGATGCGGTCGAAGGCGCCGCCGGCGTCGCGGTAGTCCTGCAACCGCAGCTCCACCGCACCGGCCAGCCCGGCGGCGGCGACCCGGTCGCGGGCGAAGCCGAGCTGTTCCGACGACAGGGTCAGCCCGACGACCGAGGCGCCGTGCCGGCCGGCCAGATGCTCCGCCATGCCGCCCCAGCCGCAGCCGATCTCCAGCACGCGGTCGCCCGGCCGGACCCGCAGCAGCTCGGCGACACGGCGGATCTTGGCGTCCTGCGCGTCCTCCAGGCTCTGGTCGGCGTGCTCGTAGAGCGCCGACGAATAGGTCATGCCGGGGTCGAGCCACAGCCGGTAGAAGTCGTTGCCCAGGTCATAGTGGAAGGCGATGTTGCGCCGGCTGCCGCCGCGCGAGTTGGCTCGGCTGCGGTGGAACAGCCGGTTGGCGATCACCGCCAGCGCGCTGCCGTCCAGCCCGTCCTGCAATTCCGCCTCGTTGCGGATCGCCAGCTCGATCAGCGCCGGCAGGTCGGTGGTGCGCCACAGCCCGTCGCCGTAGGCCTCGGCCAGCCCGATGTCGCCGCCCAGCAGCAGGCGCCGCGCCGCCGCCGGGTCGGTCAGCGCCAGGTCGGCGCGCAAGCCCCCGGCCGGGTCGCCGAAGCGCAGCAGGCGGCCATCGGGCAGGCGCAGGCTCAACTCGCCATGGCGCAGCCGGGCGGCGAGCCCGAGCAGGGCGCCGGTCCACAGGTCGCGTCCGGTCATCAGCCGCAGCCACCAGGGGCGTGGACGGAAAGCGGGCGCTGCGATGTCGGTCATGAAGGATCCCCTGGCTCTTTGCGGGTCAGTTGTGGGTCGGGGTGGCGCCGACGATGGTCACCGGCTCGTCCGGGGCCGGCGGGCGCGGGCGGATGCCCATGCCCTTGCGCCACAGGTGCAGCGCCTCCCAATGGATGCCGGCGACCACCTTGGCGGTCATCAGCGGGTGGCGGGCCCAGGCGCGCAGGATGGCGCCGTCGGTCAGCTCCATTCGCCGGGCGGTCAGCGCCGCGTGCAGGACCGGCCCCGCCGCGTCGGTCTGGCGGATGGCGAGCGCCAGCGGCTCGTCGGCCACGCCGGCGGGCGGGCGGATGCGGAAGTGATAGGCGGTGTCCATGTCCATGAAGGGCGAGACGTAGAACCGCTTGTCGCAGCGCTGGCGCACCAGCCCGTCCGCCCCCGGCTCGGCCGGGATCAGGTAGGCGTGGCGCTGGCCGAAGGTGTTGGTCACCTCGTGGATGGTGGCGGCCAGCCCGCCGTCCGGCCGGTGGCAGAACCAGACGCAGAGCGGGTTGAAGGCGAAGCCCAGCACCCGCGGAAAGCACAGCAGCCGCACCGGCCCACCCGCGGCGATGCCGGCACGGGCGAGCTGGCCTTCGGCCCACGCCTTCAGCGAGAGCGCACCCCCCTCCCCCAGCGGCCCGAAATCGCGGTCGCGGAAGCCGATCAGCCCGAAGCGGTCGTGGCCGAACAGCCGCAGCGCGCGGTCCAGCCGCGGTAGCTCGTCGAGATCGACCAGCAGGCTGAACACCCGGTAGGACAGCCGATGGCGCACCGGCCGGACCCGGTGGTGCGTCACCACGCCGGGATAGAGGCCGGACGCGAAGGGCGCCCCGTTTGGAAGGCCGGCCATCATGCCGCCTCACGCGCGGCGCGCAGCGGCGCCGGGCCCAGATGGATGCGGCCGGACTCGTCGGCGACCGTCCAGGGCCGCCGCACCCCGCCCAGCGCCTCCGCCACCGCCAGCCCGGACTGCAGCCCGTCCTCGTGGAAACCGGCGCCGAAGTAGGAACCGGCGAACCAGGTGTTCTGGCGGCCTTGCAGGCTCCACAGCTGCTTCTGCGCCGCCAGCGCCTCCATCCCGAACACCGGGTGGTCGTAGAGGACGCTGCGCAGGATGGTGCCCTCGCGCGGCGGGCGGACCGGGTTCAGCGTGACGAACAGGTCGCGGTCCGGTGGCAGGAAGCCCTGCAGGCGGTTCATCCAATAGGTGACGCAGACCGCGTCGGCGCCGGCATCGCCGCGCTGCGACAGGTAGTTCCAGCTCGACCACACCGCCCGGCGCTTCGGCATCAGGCCGGCGTCACTGTGCAGGATGGCGAGGTTGCGCTCGTAGCCGATGGAGCCGAGCAGCAGGCGTTCCAGCGGCGTCGGCTCCTCCAGCAGGGCCAGCGCCTGATCGGCGTGGGTGGCGAACACCACATGGTCGTGGGCCCGCACGCCGCCGCGGCGGTCGCGCACCAGGACGCGGCCGAACGGCTGGCCACTCCCGCCACCGTGAAAGCTCTCCCGCGTCACCGCCTCCACCGCACAGTTCAGGCGCAGCACGGCGGGCATGTCGTCCAGGATGCGGCGGACATAAGCGCGGCTGCCGCCCTCCACCGTGCGCCAGACCGGGCGGTCGGCGATCTTCAGCAGCCCGTGGTTCTCGCAGAAGCGGACGAAGGCGGCGGCGGGATGGTCGCGCATCGCCTCCGCCGGGGTCGACCAGATGGCGGCGGCCATCGGCAGCAGGTGGTCGCGCACGAAGGCGTCGGAATAGCCCCCGCGCTCCAGGAAGGCGCCCAGCGTCAGCGTGCCGGCGTCGGGATGAGCCAGCAGCCCCGGCGCCTCGCGGTAGAAGCGCAGCAGGTCGGCCAGCATCCGCCAGAAGCGCGGGCGCAACAGGTTGCGCTTCTGCGCGAACAGGGTGCGGAGCGAGGTGCCGGCATACTCCACCCGCCCGCCGTCGAGCGAGGCGGCGAAGCTCATGTCGGTCGGCCGGGTCGCCACGCCGAGATGGTCGAACAGCGCCACCAGGTTGGGGTAGCAGGGCGCGTTGTAGACGATGAAGCCGGTGTCGACCGGCCCGGCGCCGTCGGCGTCCACGGTGTTGGCGTGGCCGCCCGGCCGGTCCTCCTTCTCGTACAGGGTGACGCGGTGCGCCTTCGACAGCAGCCAGGCCGTCGACAGGCCGGCGATGCCCGAGCCGATCACGGCGATGTCGAGCGGTGCCGCTCCGGCCGGCGGGCGGAGCTGGTGGACGGTGGCGGAAGCGTCGGGAAGCGGCATGGGGCGGCCCTATCCGGGTCTTGGGGGATCGTGCCTGAACTGTGTGTCCAGGTTGTGCACCCAATACGCCGACGCACCGCCGCCGGATCACGCCCAGGTCACGCTTTCGCAATTTTGGGCGATGCGGCCGAAAAGCCGGCGAAAAGCCGCTGCGGGGAGTGATCCGACGCGTCGGAGCCGCCGTACTGCGGCCATGATCGCCTCACTCGCCTCCGTGCTGTCACCGACCGCCGACCCGGACCCCGGCGGGGCCCGCGCGCCGGGCACCGAACCGGCTGCCGATTTGGCGGCCGGCTTGGCGGCCGATCTGGTCGCGGTGGCGGCGGCCGGCGACCGGGCGGCCTTCGCCCGGCTGTTCGCCCATTTCGCCCCGCGGGTGAAGGCCTACATGCTGAAGCTCGGCATGCCGGCGCAGAAGGCGGAGGATCTGGCGCAGGACACCCTGCTGACGGTGTGGCGCAAGGCGTCGCTCTACGACCCGGCGCGGGCGGAGCCGGCGAGCTGGGTGTTCACCATCGCCCGCAACCTGCGCATCGACGCGTTGCGCCGCGAACGCCATCCCGAGGTGTCGGACGACGAGCTGCTGGAGCATGAGGACGAACGGCCCCGTGCCGACGACCTGCTGGACGGCGACCGCCGCGCCCGCCGCCTGCGCGGCGCGCTGGCGACGCTGACGCCGGAACAGGCGGAGGTGGTCCGGCTGTCCTTCTTCGCCGACCTCGCCCACCCGGCCATCGCCGAACGGCTGGACGTGCCGCTGGGCACCGTGAAATCGCGCCTGCGTCTGGCCATGGCCAAGATCCGCAAGGCGCTGGGAGACGACGACCGATGACCGCCCGCAACGCCCCATCACCGACCGCCGGCTGGACCAGTTGGCGGACCGCCCGGCCGAACCACCACCCCAGCGACGCGCTGCTGGTCGCCTATGGTTCCGGCAGCCTGGGCGAGGGGCTGTCGCTGGCGGTGGCGCTGCACCTCGCCCGCTGCCCGGACTGCCGCGCCACGCTGGCCGGGGTGGAGGCGGTGGGCGGCGTCCTGCTCGACGACCTGCCGCCCGCCCCGCTCGACGGCCTGACGCTGGCCGGCACGCTGGCCCGCCTCGACCGCGAGAGCGCCACCGCCACCCCTCCCCGCCCGGCGGCGAGCGGGCGCGACCCGGCGCTGCCGGCGCCGCTGCGCCCCTATGTGCCGTCGCTGGAGGGGTTGGCGTGGCAGCGGCTGGCCCCCGGCGTACGCCGGGTGGAACTGCTGCCGCGCACCGCGTCGGGCGGCGCGGCGCAACTGCTGCGCATCGCGCCGGGCACCGCCCTGCCCCACCACGGGCATGGCGGGGTGGAGCTGACGTTGGTGCTGAGCGGCCATTTCGCCGACGAGCTGGGGCGCTACGGCCCGGGCGACCTCGCCGAGGTCGACGGTGACACCCGCCACCAGCCGATCGCCGACAGCCACCGCGACTGCGTCTGCCTGATCGCCACCGACGCCCCGCTGCGCTTCACCGGCCTGATGGGCCGGCTGATGCAGCCCTTCATCGGGCTGTAGGAAACCGCGACCCTACCCGGCCCTACGCAGCCGCTTCCATCGGCGTCAGGCCGCGCGTCAGGTGGGCGAGGTCGCGGTCGAACGCCTCCTGGTCGGCCTCGCTCAACTCGAACCGCAGATGCTGGCGGCCGTGCTCGCTCGACTTGATGCGCGCGGTCAGCGGGCGGGAAGAGCCGTCGATGCGCAGCACCAGCGGCGCGCCGGGCCGGCCGTCGGGCGCACCGGTCAGCATGGCGCCGCCGGACGACAGGTTGCACACGGTGGCGCGGACCGGACGCCCGCCCGGCGGTTCGACGGAACAGCCCAGCGTCACGGCGAAGCGCGGCCGCCGCCGGCGGTCGACGTCGCTGGTGGCGGTGCGGACCACGCGGACCAGCATGTTGCGCAGCGTGTCGATGCCGCCCGCCACGTCGTCGGCCACCGTCCGCACCTCGCCGGCGCGGCTCTGGGTGGCGTCGGCTTCGGCCGAGACGCGGCCGATGCGCACCGACACCTCCTTGGCCGCCGCGCTGGTCTGGGCGACCGAACGGGCGATGTCCTGCGTCGCCGCCGACTGTTGCTCCACCGCCGCGGCGATGGAGGAGGAGATGGTCGCCACCTCGTGAATGGTGTCCGACACCTCGGCCACGGCGCCGACGGCGGACTCCGTCACCGCCTCGACCTCGGCGATCAGCGAGCCGATCTCCTCGGTGGAACGCGCGGTCTGGCTGGCGAGGTTCTTCACCTCCTGCGCGACGACGGCGAAACCGCGCCCGGCCTCGCCGGCCCGCGCCGCCTCGATCGTGGCGTTCAGCGCCAGCAGGTTGGTCTGGCTGGCGATGTCGCCGATCAGCCGGGCGACGGCGCCGATGCGCTCCACCGAGGCCGACAACTGCTCGATGGTGGTGCGGGCGACGCCCGCCCGTTCGACCGCACGGCCGGTGACCTGGGTGGAGTTGGACACCTGCAGGCCGATGTCGCCGATGGAGGCCGACAGCTCCTCCGTCGCGGAGGCCACGGCCTCGGCGGTGCTCAGCGCCTGCTGGGCGGCGACGGCGACGTTCTGGGCGTTGCCGCTGACCTGAAGCGCCGATTCGGCCATGGCGCCGGCGTTGCTGCTCATGCGCGCGGTGCGCTCGGCGACGCGGTCGACGGCGACGGCTGTCTCCTGCTCCACCTTGTCCGCCATCGCCTCCAGGGCCTGGCGCCGCTCCTCCTCGCCACGCCGGCGGGTTTCCTCCTGCGCGGCGCGCAGGCGGGCGTTCTCCTGCGCGCTCTGCTGGAAGACGCGGACGTTGTCGGCCATGCTGCCGATCTCGTCGTGCCGGTTCTCCAGCCCGACATCGACGTCCAGCGTGCCGCCGGCCAGCGCCACCATCACCCGGCGCAGCCGCGCCACCGGCCGGATCACCGCCCCCTCCAGGAAGACGACGCAGGCCGCCGCCATCAGGGCGATGATCAGCCCGGCGCCGATCAGGGTGAAGCGCAGCCCGGTGGTGGTCGCCCGTACCATGTCGATGCCGGCGGTCAGCGCCTTCAACTGGTCGCCGCTGATGCCGACGACGCTGGCGCCCAGCGTCTCCAGGCTGTCGCCCATGGTGTCGGCGACGCCGTCGAACTGGCCCATGATCCGGTTGCCGGCCGCCGGCCCGCCGTCGACATAGGCCTGCGCCATCCGCCGCCCCAACTCGTAGAAGGGGCCGAACGACTTCCGCACGTTCTCGATCTCGGCAACCACCCGGGGCAGTCCAAGGTCGCGGGCGAGCCCGATGGCGGCGGCGGTGTGCTCGTCGAAGCGGCGGGCGTAGCCGGCGGCCTTTTCCGGACCGTCGTTCATCCCGTCCAGGCCGCGCGTGGCCGATATGTCGGTCAGCCATTGCTGGGTCTGCGCGACGTCGTAGCGGATCTCCGCCACCAGCGACACCAGCGGGACGACCCGGCCGACCACGTCGCCGGTCTCGCGCTGGACCTCGGCCAGATGCGCGCTCTGGCGGTCCATGTCGCGCATGGTGAGGACCGAGGACAGGCCGACCGCGGCAAAGACGAACAGCGCGACCGCGACGACCTTCGCACGGATCGAGATGGCGTGAAGAATGTTGCCGGCAGTGATCATGATTGGACGCTTGATCGCTTAAGAGTGTGAACGATTTTCAATCGTATTTATCTATAATCATAATAAAGGTGTCAGAGTGGATCGTCACGGGAAAGGCGAAGTCCTGCGCAAAACGCCGCACCTCACGCCCAACTGCTGTCGGAAAATTTATGAGAAGACTTGGCGAAACAAACGAATACTTCAAGCGCTCGGCAGACCGCCTTCACGCCGCCCCGTTCCCGGCGCCGGCCTCCGCCGGCTCGGCGAGGGCGGCCAGGGCGTCGATGGTGGCGTAGGCCGTCTCTTCCAGCGCATCGCACAGCTCCTCCCCGGCCCGCCAATCCTCCGATGCCAGCGCCCGCTGTTCGAACAGCGCCGCCAGCCGGCTGAGCCGCGCCGCGCCGACGTTGGCCGCCGTTCCCTTCAGGGTGTGGGCCAGACGGGCCAGCGGGACCGGGGCCTGGCCGAAACCGGCCGACCGGCCCGGCATCCCGGCGGAGGCACGGACATCGGACCGGATGGCGACGACGCTGTCGCGCACGGTGCGCTGGAAGGCGGCGACCGTCTGTTCCCACACGCCGCCGCCGATCACGGCGCGCAGCGCATCGGCCTGGACGCGGTCGAGCAGCGGCGTCGCCCGCCAGCCGTCGTCGCCGGTCCCGGCCGGCCCGCCGGGCGCGGTCCGGGACGGCCCCGCGGGCTCGGCACCGCCCGCATCCCCATTGTCCGGCCCATTGTCGGGCCCATTGTTGGCCCCATTCCTGGTCCCGACCACGGCCGCCAGGGTTTCGTGCAGGTCGGCCGACACGATCGGCTTGGTCAGGTAGGCGGTCATGCCGGCGGCGAGATATTCGGCGCGGTGGCCGGGCATGACGTTGCCGGTCAGCGCGATGATGGGCAGGAACGCGGCATCCCCCGCCATGGCGCGGATGTGGCGGGTGGCGGTCACGCCGTCCATCACCGGCATCTGCACATCCATCAGCACGACGTCGAAGCGGGTCTCACCGACCAGCCGCACCGCCTGCAACCCGTCCTCCACCGCCGTGACCCGGTGCCCGGCACGGCGCAGCATCGTCACCACGATGTCGCGATTGATCTCGTTGTCCTCGGCCACCAGGACGTTGAGGCCGGTCGCCGGCTCGTTTCCGGCAGACGCCGCCAGGGCGGCGGGCGCGCAAGGCGCCGGTTCGACACCGCCCGCGGCCGCGGCGGCGGCCTCGCAGCGCACGGTGAACCAGAAGGTGCTGCCCTTGCCCTCGGCGCTGACGACGCCGATCCGCCCGCCCATCAGGGTCACCAGTTCCCGGCTGATCGCCAGCCCCAGCCCGGTGCCGCCGAAGCGCCGGGTGGTGGAGCTGTCGCCCTGGGTGAAGCGGCGGAACAGGATCGGCTGCACCTCGTCCGGAATGCCGATGCCGGTGTCGGCGACCTCGAACCGCAGGAAGAACGCGCCGGCGTCCGGCCGCTCCTCCAGCCCCACCCGCAGGGCGACGCCGCCGCGGTGGGTGAACTTCACCGCGTTGCCGATCAGGTTGACCAGCACCTGCCGGATGCGCCGCAGGTCGGCGCGCACGCGCTCCGGCACCACCGGCGCCACCTCGTGCGTCAGGATCAGCCCGCGTCCGCCGGCGGTCGGCTCCAGCAGGTCGACGCAGTCGCTCAGCATGGCGCGCAGTTCGAAATCCACCGGCTCGACCTCCGCCTTGCCGGCCTCCAGCTTGGACAGGTCCAAGATGTCGTCGATGATCTGCAGCAGCGCGTTGCCGGACCGTTTGGCAACGTCCAGCAACTGGCGCTGCTCGTCGTCCAGGTTCGGTCCGTCGACCAGCGCCAGGGCGCCCAGGACGCCGTTCATCGGGGTGCGGATTTCGTGGCTCATCGTCGCCAGGAACTCGCCCTTGGCGCGGTTGGCCTGGTCGGCCGCCTCCTTGGCGCGGCGCAGGCTGGCCTCGATCTCGCGCTGGGCGGTGACGTCGCGCAACGCGCCGGTGACGTAGCGGCGCTCACCCTCGCGCCAGCCGGCCAGCGTCGCCTCCAGCGGGAACTCGCTGCCGTCCTTGCGGCGGCCGGTCAACTCCCGCACCTCCGACCGCGGCGTGTCGCGGCCGCTGCCGCGGTAGGTCGCCAGCAGCCCGTCATGGACCGCGCCGACCACCGTCGGCATCAGCCGGGTCATCGGTCCGCCGACCACCTCGGCGGCGCTGTAGCCGAACAGCCGCTCCGCCGCCCGGTTGAAGGTGTCGAGCGTGCCGTTCTCGTCGATGGTGACGATCGGCTGGCCCACCGCCTCGAACATCGCGCGGTAGCGCGATTCGCTGGACGCCAGCCGGTTGGCCGCCACCTCGCGTTCGGTGATGTCGGTGGCGGAGCCGCGATAGCCGCGGAAGGCGCCGCGCTGGTCGAAGATCGGGCGGCCGCTGACGCTGAAATAGCGCAGGCCCGCGGCGGTCATCACCCGGTAGCGGAAATTGCGGAACGGCTCCCGCCGTTCCATGATGCGGCGGTGCTCGTCCCATTTCGCGGCGTCGCCCGGCTCGCGCAACGCGACGTCCTCGCGCCGCATCCCGATCGGCAGGGCGCCGTCGGCGATGTGCGGCACCAGCGGCCCGACCAGCTGGGAGAAGCGCAGGTCGGCGTCCATCTCCCAGAACCAGTCGGACGCGGTCTCCGCCTGGTCGCGGAACCGCTCCTCGTTCAGGGCCAGCCGCCAGGCCAGCGCGGTCAGCCGCGCCGTCTGCCGCGTCGCCAGCAGGGCAAGCCCGGCCAGGCCGAAGCTGCAGGCCGCCGCTCCCAGCAGGTAGATCCGCTGCCGTCGCCGCGTGTCGCTCAGAAAGGCCCCCTCGTCGAAGGCGGCGGTCACGATCAGCGGGTAGTCGGGCAAGGTGCGGAAGGATTGCAGGCGCGGAATGCCGTCGATGACGCTGGTGGCACGCAGGAACCCGGTCGGTTGCCGGCGCGCCATCAGCAGGGTCGGCGATTCGCCGATGTCGCGCCCGACGATGCGGTCGTTCATCAGCGACCGGGCGCGCAGGATGCCGTCGGTGCCGATGATCGCCACCGCGCCGTTGGGGCCGACGTCGAGCTGCTCCAGCGAGCGGCTGAAATAGAAGGGATCCATCGACGCGACCAGCACGCCGGCGAAGCGGCCGGCGCTGTCGTTGATGCGGCGGGTCAGCTGGACCGACCATTTGCCCGAAGCCCGGCCGAACACCGGCTTGCCGATGAACAGCCCGGCGTTCGGGTTGTTCGCATGGACACGGAAATGGTCGCGGTCGGCGAGATGGACACGGGTCGGCGCGTCTTCCACGCTGGTGCGGACAAGGTCGCCATGCTCGTCGATCACCCCGAGCTGGATCAGGATGCTCGACCGCTCCACCGCCTGGCGCAACTGGCGGGGCGCACCGCTCCCCCAGACGTCGCCATGCTCGTGGAAGTCGTCGATCAGGAACAGCATGACCTGGTCGGCTTCGGCGATCGCCCGCGTCGCCTGTTCGGCCACGACGCGGGCAAGATTGCCGCCGTCGCGCTCGGCCCGGGCCATCGCCTCCGCCTCGTCGTAGCGGGCGAGCATCAGCGCCACCACCCACAGGCCGGCCGCCATCACCAGGGTCGCCGCCCAGACGGCGACCACGAACCCGTGCTGCTGAAGCCGTTGCCCCATCATGCCCGGTCTTCGCCGACGACTGGCCCGACCGCGGGATGACCGGCCGCGAGCGCCGCCACCCCCCGCGCCAGCCGCGGCAGGTCGACCGGCGGCGGCAGCGTCAGGTCGGCCGGCCCGGCGCCGTAGAGCACGCAGGGCAGGTCGGGCCGCAGCGCCTTCAGGCGGGCGACCAGCGTCCGTCCGACCGACGACGCGCCGAGGCCGGGCCCGACGACGACCACATCGAAGAAGGCGGGTTCGTCGGCGACGATCTCCAGCGCATCCCCGGCGTCGTCGCACACCGACACCTCGCAGCCCTGGCGCTCCAGTCCGCTCTGGAGCCGGTCGCCGGCCGCGGGGTCACGGTCGACCACCAGCACCTGGATGACCGGCGCGGCGCGGACGGAACGGTCCGGCACGGCGGGAACGGGGCGTGGGGACGGCAGCGCCGACGGCACGCCGGGGATGTGGATGCGGACCACCGTCCCCTCCGCCGGGTGGGTGCGCAGCTCGAGACCGCCGTCGTGGCGGCGGGCGACCAGCAGCGCGGCGGGCACCGCGTCGGCATCGCCCCGCGCCCGGTCGCCCCCCCGGCGGGCGCGGGCACGGGCGGACAGCAGCGGGTCGACCAGGGCGAACAGCACCTCGTCGGCCAGCGGCGGCCCGTCGATCCGCAATTCGAACAGCGCGTGCAGACCGGGTCGCGGCGCCAGCAGCGTGCGCACGCGCCAGCCCGCCCGGATGGCGGCGGCGTCGACGTCGGCATCGGCGGCGGCGGCCGGGCCGCACTCCCCGTTCCAGGCCGCGACGCGCAGGCACAGCCGCGCCTCCGGCGCCCGTCCGGCGGCGTCGGTCAGGTCGAGCGCCAGCCCGGCCAGGGTGCGCGCCAGCAGGCCGGTGTCGCAGATCACGTCCGGCGCGCCCGGCTCGTCACGGATCGACAGGCTTGCCGGAATCGCCGGAGCGGTGTGCAGCAGGGCCGCGGTGCTGGACAGCACGCGGGCGGCCCGGTCAGGGCGCAGGTCGAGCGGGTCGAGGCGGGCGGCGCTCATCAAACGGCGCAGCGCGGTCCGGCTGCGGTCGACCGCGTTGACGATGCGAACGGCGTAATCGGCCTGGGGCGCGCCGGGCGGCAGACAGGTCGGCAGGTCGGTGACCAGGAAGTCGGCATAGCCGGCGACCGCGCCCAGGGCGTTGTTCATGTCATGGACGATGGCGCCGGCCAGTTCGGCGCGGGCGTCCATCGCCTCGATCTGCTGGGCGCGCAGGCGTTCGGCGGTGTGATGGCGGCCGACGACCAACGCGCCGCCGTCGGCCAGGGGCCGCCGCTCCGGCGTCATCCAGGCGGGCCAGGGGACGGTCGCCTCCGCCGTGCCGTCCCACGCCGCCCCCGGCGCCGAGGCCGGCCCCAGCAGCATCTGCGCCGCCTGGTTGGCGTCGAGCACCCGGCCGTCGCGGCCGATCCGGATCATCGGCTCCGCCGCCGCGTCGAAGGCGGCGCGCAGGGCCGCCGCCACGTCACCGGTCGCCGCATCCCCGCTGTTCGGCTGGAGCATCCATGCCTCCGATGCCAGAGTGCCCTGTGGTCCCGTATCCCGTACCGCCGCATCCGGACCGGCCACCCGGCGCCGGCAGGTCCAGGCCAGCAGCGCCGCCGCCGCCGCCATCCCGCCCACGGTGGCTGCGATCCAGGGCGCGGCGCCCCGCAGCGGGCCCATCGCCGCCACCCAGAACACCACCGCCCCGCCGAGCGCAGCCAGCGTCGCCGTCACCATCGCCGGAACCCGGCGCCGTGCGGAGGGGGGCTGCGGCATGGCCGGTTGGACGGAAGGTCGGGGAAACGCGTGATCGGACGGTCTCATCAGACACTCGGAATAGGGCCGGCGGCACCCCCGCTGAACCAGACGGACATCGCGGCGAGATGGCGGGAGCAGAGTAGCAGACGCATCGCGCCGGCGGCTCTTGGGACCAGCCCTAGACGCTCCTCCATCACGCCCCATTCCATCCGGGGGGAACACGGGCGGCGAAGACCGGCCGGAGTCAGTGCGCCGTGGCGTCCAGCCCCTGGGACAGCAGGCCGGCGGTCTGGGCACGCCGGACGGCGTCGGTGCGGTTGCGGGCGCCCAGCTTGCGCAGGATGCGGCGGGTGTGCAGTTTCACCGTCACCTCCTGCAGGCTGAGATGCCGCCCGATCTCCTTGTTGGTGGCGCCGGTGGCGAGCATCGTCAGCACCTGCTGCTCGCGTTCGGTCAGGGGGGAGGACAAGGTGCCGTCGGCATCCAGGGCCGGCGCCTCCCCCTCCTCCGCGTCCTCGATGTCGAGCGTCAGGTCGGCCATCTGCAGGAGGTCGAGCGCCACGCATTTCGGCACGAAGCTGCCGCCCTCCGCCACGAGGCGCAACGCCTGCGCCAGGATCCGGCGCGGCGTGGTCTTCGGCAGGAAGGCCTCGGCGCCGCAGCGCAGCACCTCCAGCGCGGTGACCGGATCCTCGGCCCCGGTGACCACCGCCACCGGCCCTTCGATTCCGGCACGGCGCAGCACGCTCACCGGGTTGGCGTCCTCGGCCCCCGGCATGCGCCAGTCCAGCACGATCAGGTCGTACCGCAAGACCGCGGCAGCCGACGAAGCGCCCGGCAGGGCACCCGGCGGATCGGCCGGCAGATCCAGCAACGAGCCGATGCACACGACCTCGGCATCCGGCCATGCCTGGCGGACCGACAGCTCCAGCGCATCCCGAAACAGGGGATGGTCGTCCGCCACCAAAATTCTCATCAAGCGCCTCCGCCGCCTCCGGCTACCGACCATCCTATCATATTCAACCAACCAATATATGCCTGCCAAAATCTTAAGTTTTCGTGGCTGCGCATATTTCACGCCGTTCATTTTCCGCCGGATCGCTCCCGTGGGCGGGATAGTATCCCCACTATCCCGTTTCCCGAACCGGCTATCCCACGCGCGCGGGGCGCGTCCGGCGGCCTTCCGCTATCGTGCGCATCCACACGCCGACACCCACGAGACGGCGGCGGCGAGGCGGAACGAACGAAGGCTGCGACGATGGACATGACACTTTACGAGTTGCGCGCCCCCCGCGTGCCCTCGGCATCGTCGCCGGCACCCTCTCCGGCTCCCTCGTCGGCCGGTACGGTCCTGGTGGTCGACGACGATCCCGATTTTCGCGGCGTGGTGGGCGTCGCCTTCACCCGCGCCGGCTACACGGTGCATGAGGCGGACAACGGCAACGCGGCGCTTGCGGTCCTGCGCGACCACAGGGTCGATCTGGTGGTGACCGACATCATCATGCCGGAGGCCGACGGTTACGAAGTGATCCTGCGGCTGAAGCAGCAGCCCTCGCGCCCGCCGCTGATCGCGGTGTCCGGCGGCAGCCTGCGCCTGCGCATGGAACTGCCGGGCATGGCCCGCCTGCTGGGCGCCGAGGCGGCCTTCGAGAAGCCGGTCGACCTGGGCGCGCTGCTGACGGAAGCCGGGCGGCTGATCGACGCCCGCCGGACCGGGGGGGCGGAATGAAGATCCTGATCGTCGACGACGACCGCACCAACCTGCTCATCATGGCCGCCGTGGTCCGTCGCCTGGACGATGCCGACCCGGTCACGATGGACAACCCGCTGGACGCCGTGGCCTGGCTGCGCGACCACGAGCCCGATCTGGTCCTGCTGGACCAGATGATGCCGGACATGGACGGCATCGACCTGTTGCGCCACATCCGCGGCGACAGCCGGCTGGACACCGTGCCGGTGGTGATGATCACCGCCAACACCGCGGTGGACATCCGCGTGCTGGCGCTCGACGAGGGTTGCAACGATTTCCTGACCAAGCCGATCATCCTGCCGGAGGTGCAGGCCCGGCTGCGCAACCTGCTGGCCCTGCGCCACAGCCGCGCCCTGCTGCGCGACCGCGCCGCCCTGCTCGCCGAGGAGGTTGAGCGGGTGACCGCCGCGCTTCAGCGCCAGGGCGAGGAGCTGGTCCACCGCCTGTCGAACGCCGCCGAATACCGCGACCCGGAAACCGGCGCCCACATCAAGCGCATGGCCCTCTACTCGCGCATCATCGCCGAGGCGGCCGGCTATGGCACCGCCTTCGGCCTGGAGCTGGAGAAGGCGGCCCCGATGCACGACATCGGCAAGATCGGCATCCCCGACATGATCCTGCTGAAGGCGGGGCGGCTGACCGCGCAGGAACTGACGGTGATGCGCCAGCATGCGGCGATCGGCCACGGCATCCTGGCCGACAGCGCCATCCCGCTGCTGCGGCTGGCGGCGGAAATCGCGCTGAACCACCACGAGAAGTTCGACGGCACCGGTTATCCCAACGCTCTGGCCGGGACGGCCATCCCGGTGTCCGGCCGCATCGTCGCCATCGCCGACGTGTTCGACGCGCTGACCTCCGCCCGCCCCTACAAACGATCCTGGTCGCTGGACGAGGCGCGGGCCTTCATGGTGCAGAACCGCGGCCGCCACTTCGACCCGGCCCTGCTCGACGCCTTCCTGTCGCGCTGGGACGAGGTCTGCGAGATCCACCGCACCTACGCCGACGAACTGCCGGACCTCCACCCCGTCGACGCGTGAGGCGCGGCGCCGCACCGGTGCATCAGTTGACGATGCGCCAGGTCCCGTCGGGCTGCAGGCAGGCGGTGCCGTAAACCGACTGCATCCGTCCGCCGACCGTCGCCCGGCTCTGGTACTCGCGGCACTGCTGGCCGCTGCGCGACAGATAGACCGGACCGGCCGGGTCGGCGGCCATCGGCGGCGGGGCATAGACCACCTCGGGTGGCGGCGCGTACACGACCGGCGGCGGCGGGGCGTACATCACCACCGGCGGCGGCGCGTAGTAGCGGTAGGGATGGTAATAGCCGAAGGCCGGGAACACCGGTCCGATTCCGACGCCGATCGACACCGATGCGCCGCGCGCCTGCGCCGGCAGCGCGGACACCCCGGCGGCCGCCACGGTCGCCAGCATCACAGCACCCAGGGCGATCGCCCTCCGCACCGTCTTCATCGTCCATCTCCCGATCGCGCGTGCGACGGCACCCCTTCGGGAGGCCCGCCCGGCACGCGCAAGGCCACTATTGTACACCGCTTCCCCGACGCATCACAGTGCGATCGGGGCACGGGGGCAGCGCCGGTTCGGGGCCGGCTCAGATATCCAGCGGCAGGTTGTCGGGATCGAAGCCCAGCTGCTCGACGATGGCGCGGGCGAGCGGGATGCTGGTTTCGAACCGCCATTCGGCGTTGCCGGGCCGGTATTCCGACACGTTGGGCCGACCGTTGGCGAAGCGGCGCGGGTGCAGCTCGTACCAATAGATGTCGCCGAGCGTGACGCCCTGCTCCTTCGCGTAGGCTTCGGCGATGCCCGGCCACTCGTTCACGGCTGGCTGGGGCGTCCCCGCCGCTTTGGCGATGTCCGTCTGCTCCAGGAAGGCGACGATGCGTTTTCCCTCGCGTTCGAAATCGGCGACCCGGATGCTGACGGGCGGCCTTCCTTCACGCTGAAAGGTCCATTCGCGGTTCTTTTCGACCAAGGCCTTATCCACGGCAAATGCTCCGGTTCACTCCTGCAAAGGCTAACCGACCGGCCCGCCTTAAGCCAACTGTTCCGTTGCCGCGCCCATCGGGCACGGCGGATCACCGGGTACCAAAGCACGCCGTTTTTTCTTTGTATACGGGAATTGTAACGGCGGACCGGCACCCGCAGCGGTCGCGGGCGCCGGTCCGGCCATCCGGTCAGTACCCGAGGGTCATGCCGTCGGGGTTGCGCGGGTCGGAATAGCCGTACAGCCCGTCGTCGCGCCGCTGGATGGTCTGGGTGCGGCCCATCGTCGGCTTCACCACCACCTTGTGGCCCATCTGCTGCAACAGCCGGACGGTGTCGGGGCTCAGGCCCTTCTCCACCCGCAGCTCGTCGGGGGTCCATTGGTGATGGACGCGCGGCAGGGCGGCGGCTTCCGCCGGGTTCAAGCCGAAATCGATGTGGTCGATCACGGTTTCCATGGTCGTGGTGATGATGCGGCTGCCGCCCGGGCTGCCGGTGACCAGCCAGGGCTTGCCGTCCTTCAGCACGATGGTCGGCGACATCGAGCTGAGCGGCCGCTTGTAGGGCTGGATCGCGTTGGCGTCGCCGCCGATCAGCCCGAAGGCGTTGGGCACGCCCGGCTTGGCCGAGAAGTCGTCCATCTCGTTGTTCAGCAGGATGCCGGTGCCGGCGGCGACGATGCCGCTGCCGAAGTTGAGGTTGAGGGTGTAGGTGGTGCTGACCACGTCGCCCTGGGCGTCGGCGACCGAGAAATGGGTGGTCTGGTCGCTTTCATAGGGGGCCGGCTTGCCGGGCTTGATGCTGCCGGCCGGGGTGGCCTTCTCCGGGTCGATCTTCGCCGCCAGCTCGTCGGCGTAGGCGCGCGAGGTCAGCCCCTTCACCGGCACCTTGATGAAGTCGGGATCGCCCAGATACTCGGAGCGGTCGGCGTAGGCCAGCTTCATCGCCTCCGCCATCAGGTGGATCGTCCTGGCGCTGTCGGGGCCGTAATCCTTCAGCGGCCAGCGTTCCAGGATGTTCAGCATCTGGATGATGTGCGTCCCGCCGGAGCTGGGCGGCGGCATCGACTTGACCGTGTAGCCGCGGTAGGTGCCCGACACCGGCTCGCGCTCCACCACCTTGTAGGCCTTCAGGTCGTCCTTGGTGATGCCGCCGCCGTGCGCCGCCATCTCCGCGGCGATCCTGTCGGCGATCGGCCCCTCGTAGAAGGCCTTCGCCCCCTGCCGGGCGATCATCTCCAGCGAGTCGGCGAGGTCGGTGTTGACCAGCGTCTCGCCCGCGGTCAGCGGGCGGTCGCCCTTGAAGAAGATGGCGCGGGTGGCGTCCCACTTGGCCAGATGGTCACGCTCGACCTCCAGCAGGCCGGCGAGCTGCGGGGTGACGGTGTAGCCCTCGCGCGCCAGCTTGATCGCCGGCGCCATAACCTCGGCCAGCGGCAGCGTGCCGTATTTTTCCTGGGCGTGGGTCAGCCCGGCGACGGTGCCGGGGATGCCGACCGCCAGATGGGTGTAGAGCGAGCGGTCGGCCGCCACCTTGCCCTGGTCGTCCAGGTACATGTCGCGGAAGGCCTTGGCCGGGGCCATCTCGCGGAAGTCGATGGCGACGTCCTTCCCGGTCTTGGCATCATGGACGATCATGAAGCCGCCGCCGCCGACGTTGCCGGCGTTCGGCAGCACCACCGCCAGCGCGAAGCCGACGGCGACCGCCGCGTCGACGGCGTTGCCGCCGCGCTTGAGGATGTCGACACCGATCTCGGTCGCCAGCCGGTGCTCCGACGCGACCATCCCGTTCGCCGCGCGGGCGGGATGGAAGATGTCGTCGTCGACGTCGTAGCGGACCGGCGGCAGCGCCGCGGCCGGCGCCGCGGCGGTGGGGGCCGTCTGCGCGAAGGCCGGCACCGGCAGCGCCGTCGGCAACCCGACGCACAGCGCCACCACGGCCGCAACGGCGGATCGGGACCGGAAAGCGGGGAACCGCATGGGGGTGAATCTCCTGAACGGGACGACAGGTGCGGGGCGCCGGCACGGGTGGGCAGGATGACACACCCGCGGGGCCCCGCCATCAGCCTGTCGCTGGTCTGCCCAACAATTCACCATAAGGGTCAATGGCGTGGCTCATCCCGGTGAATGGGGTGCGACCATTGGTGAACGGCTGTGGCCCCACGCCGCCGGTCAGTGCTGATCCGCCATCACGGAACGCCCGACGCCTGGCGAGGCGCCATAGGACCCGTCGTCGTGACCGATATGGTCCTGATGGTCGCCGGACAGCCGTTCCTTGATCGGGCAATGACCGCTCATGCCACGGGCGACCAGGGCGGCGCCGACCAGCCCCATGATGGCGCCGGGGACGCTCGCCCCCTTGCGCAGGCCGCCGGCGGCGACGGCGAGGCCGAGGCCGGTGGAGACGATGCGCTCGCCCATGCTGAGGTTGGTGCTGCCTTCGGTCATGCTGTCGTAGGCATGGCGGATCGTCGATTGGGCGCTCATGGCGGCTCCGATTCCAGGTTGGGGGAAGGTCGCCCCTTCCAACGCCGGATGGCGCCCGTCTGTTCCCGCCGGCCCCTTGTTTCAGCCGGCCGCCTGCACCCGGTCGCGGATGGAGCGCGCCAGCCGGGACGGCTCGATCGGCTTGGACAGCACGGTCATCCCGACCTCCCTCCCGGCGGCCGAGAAGGTCAGGTCCTCGGCATAGCCGGTGACCATCAGGATCGGCGTCGCGTCGCCGCGGGTGCGCAGCGCCCGGGCCATGTCCAGCCCGGTCATGCCCGGCATCATGTGGTCGGTGACGATCACGTCCGGCTGGAAGCCGCCGTCGAGCAGCGTCAGCGCTCCGTGCGCGTCGGCCGCCTCGCGCACCGAGAAGCCGGCCTGAACCAGATAGTCGGCGGTCGCGGTGCGCACCAGCTCCTCGTCCTCCACCAGCAGGATGACGCAGCCGCCTCCGGTCACCGGATCGGTGGACAACGCGGCGTTCGGCTCGCCGTCCCCGGCTTGGGCCGCGGCCTGGGCGGCGCCGTCCTCCGCGCCGCTGCCGCGGTGGGCGCGCGGCAGGTAGAGCGTCACCGTCGTCCCCTTGCCCGGCCGGCTGTCCAGCGTGACGCCGCCACCGGACTGGGTGGCCAGCCCATGCACCATGCTGAGGCCGAGTCCGGTGCCGCGCCCGACCTCCTTGGTGGTGAAGAAGGGCTCGAAGGCGCGGGCCGCGACCTCCGGCGGCATGCCGGTGCCGGTGTCGCGCACCCGCACCGCGACATAGTCGCCCGGCGCCAAGCCGGTGGCGGCGAGGCCGGTGGCCGGATCGGTGCCGCCGCTCGTCCGGTTTTCCGCCAGGATCCACAGCGTGCCGCCGCCGGGCATGGCGTCGCGGGCGTTCAGCGCCAGGTTCAGCAGCGCCATCTCCAACTGGGTCGGGTCGATCATCGCCGGCCACAGGGCGGGATCGACATGCACCTCCAGCCGCACCGACGAGCCCAGCGTGCGGTCGAGCAGCCGGCACAGCCGGCCGACCAGTTCGTCGACGTCGACCATCGCCGGCCGCAACTGCTGCCGGCGCGAGAAGGCGAGCAGATGCTGGGTCAGGGTGGCGCCGCGTTCCACCGCCTGCAAGGCCAGCCGGGCCGGACCGACGACACGCTCGTCGTCGCTGCGGCTCTCGATGACGTGGAGGTTGATGCCGATGGCCTGCAGCAGGTTGTTGAAGTCGTGGGCGACGCCGCCGGTCAACTGGCCGATCGCCTCCATCTTCTGGCTCTGGCGCAGGGCGTGCTCGGCCTGCTCGCGACCCTCCACCGCCCGGCGGGCGGCGTCCATCGCCTGGGTCGCCGCCTCGTAGGCGCGGAACTGGCGGGCCAGCGCCCACAGCGCCAGCAGCAGCGCCGCGATCCCGACCAGCCCCGCGGCGGCGAACGACCACGCCTGCAACCGCCAGCCGGCCAGCACCCCGTCCAGCGTCCGCGTCACGTTGACGACCAGCGGATAGTCGGGCAGCGCCCGCGTCGCCACCAACCGGGCGACGCCGTCGTCCAGCCCGCCGGGAGCAAGGAACACCCCGTTGTTCCGTTGCGACAGCACTTCCAGAAAGTGGCGTCGCCCCAGCGGCTCGCCGACGCCGGGCAGCGTCGGGTAGCGGGACAGCAGGATGCCGTCGCGCCGCCACAGGCTGATGCTGCCGTCCGCCTCGGGTTGCAGCGCCTTGTACAGCGCCTCGAAATAGCTCAGTTCGATGGCGCCGAGCACCAGGCCGGCGAAGGCGCCGTCCGGCCCGCTGACCCGGCGGGCCAGATAGATCGTCCAACTGCCGTTGCCGCGGTTGCGCACCGGCTCGCTGATGAAGGGCTGGTCGGTGTCGTGGTCGCGCAGATAGGCGAAATAGTCGCGGTCGGACACGTCGACCGTCGGGATCGGGAAATAGCGCGAGAAATTGACGAGGCGGCCGTCGACGTCGATCATCGTCACCGCGTCGAGCTGCGGCACCCCGGTGATCCGCGCCTTCAGCATCAGATGGGTGTCGGAGCCGGCCAGCCGGCGGCGGAAATCCTCCGCGCTGGTGATCCGGTCGGCCTTCAACTGGTCGATGATGTTGGTCAGCACCAGATCGACGCTCTGCATCGCGCGCGCCGTCTGCTCCGCCAGCGACAGGTTCAGGGTCGACAGCTCGCGCTCGGCCCCCGCCAGTTCGCGGGCGCGCATGCTGCCGATGTAGTGGACGGTCGCCGCCAGCACGACGGCGACCGACACCATGCCGATGAACAGCAGGATGCGCAGCGGCCGGCTGGCGCGCAGATCGGCCATCCAGCGCGTCGGCGGGGTGCCCGGTTGCGCGTCCGGCGGCGCGGCGGGCCGCGCGTCTGGGGGAGGTGCGGAGCTGTCGCTTGGTCTCACGGTGTGCCGGCGATCTGAAGGGCCTGCTCGGCCGCGATGATCTGGAGGCCACAACGCCCCGTCAAGAGCGTCAAGGTTAATAGGACCTTTACCGGACGACGGCTCAGGCCCGCACCCGCGCCGGGGCCGGCAGTTTCAGCACCGACAGGGCAAGGCCGGCGAAGACCAGCACGCCGCCGGCCAGCTTGGCGGTGGTGAAGGTCTCGCCCAGGAACAGCGCGCTGGAACTCATGCCGAAGATCGGCACCAGCAGCGAGAAGGGCGCCACCAGGCTGGCCGGGTAGTGCCGCATCAGGAAACCCCAGGCGGCGAAGCCGAACAGGGTCGCCGCCGCCGCGATGTAGAGCAGCGAGCCGACCCCGACGAGCGTCAGGGTGGTGAAGGCATGGACGATGCGGTCCGGCCCCTCCAGCGCCGCCGACAGGATCAGCAGCGGCAGCGGCGGGATCAGGCTGACCCAGACCATCAGGCGGAACAGGTCGGGGGCCTTGGCCTGCTTCATCAGGATGTTGGACACCCCCCAGGCCGCCGCCGCCGCCAGCGTCAGGCCAAGGCCGAGCAACGATTCGCCGGCCGGCAGCTCGGTCGCGATCAGGCCGACGCCGGCGAACGCCACCAGCATGCCCAGGATCTGGCGCGGTCCCGGCCGGTCACCCAGCGCGAAGGCCGCGAAGATGGCGGTGAAGAAGGCCTGCGCCTGCAGCACCAGCGAGGCGAGCCCCGCCGGCATGCCGACATCGATGCCCAGGAACAGCAGCGGGAACTTCACCACCCCCAGCATCACGCCGATGCCGATCACCAGGCGCCAGGGCACCGGCGGCCCCTGCCGCCAGCCCAGCACCAGCAGCGGCAGCGCCGCCAGCGCGAAGCGCAGGCACGAGAACAGCAGCGGCGGGAAATCGCGCAATCCGACCTTGATCGCGACGAAGTTGAAGCCCCAGACGGCGGCGACCGCCACGGCGAGCAGGATGTGGGAAGCGCGCATGGTGGAGAGGCTAAACGGGCATCCCCGAAATGGTCAATGCGTCACCACCTCGCGTCCATCGCGTGGCTGGCCTGCGCGCCGGGGTTGCCGCCCACGGGCGGGGGCGGCGACGGGGTGGTCACGAATCGGCGTGCAGGATCCGGCATTCGTCGGACGCGTTGATCGCCCAGGAAGTGCCGGACAGCAGCGCCGTGCCCAGTTCGCCCAGCCCGGTGCTGCGGAAGCCGACGCGGCGGCCGCGGGCCAGCGCCTCGAACTCGTCCAGGTAGCTCTTGGTCGGCACCGCGACGTACAGGCTGCCGTCCGGCAGGCCGCGGGCGCTCAGCGTCAGGCGGGCCCCCTGGTCGAGGCTGGCGACCAGGTCGTAGCGTTCGCCCGGCTTGACGGTCGCGCCGCTGTCGGACGGCGTGAAGCCGGACAGGATGAAGCCCGACTCCGCCGCCCCGGCGCGGAAGGCCAGACGCGGCGTGCCCGGCGGCGTGCCGGCGGGCGCACCATCGGGCGCCTCCCCCGGCCGGCCGCGTTCCGCCACGCAAAAGGGCTTGCCGCCGGGCGGCGTGTGGACGGTGACGGTCCAGCCCTTGCCGGTGCCGAACGGCTTGGCCGGGCCGTCCGCCAGCCCGGCGGCGGCGGGCGGGGCGGCGGGCGGCGGCGGCACCGTCTCGCAGGCGGCAAGCGCCAGCGCGAGGCCGGTCAGCAGGGTCAAAGGCGTCGCCGCCCGGACGGTCCGGCGGCCCCGGAGGGCCAACCGCGGTCGGGCGACGGGTGCAAGGTGCGGCCGATCCATCGCGGCGTCCTCCCCATCCCTGGTTTCGTTACGGCGTCTGTTACGGCGTCCCGTTGCGGCGTCCTGCATACCACGTTCGCATCCGTCGGGCGACGGTCGCTGGCGGCGGCGACCTCACGGTCGCGGGCGGCGGCGACCTCACGGTCGCGGGCAGTGGCGACCTCACGGTCGCGGGAACCGCCCGGGCTGTGCTAGAACCGGGGGCCCCGTCACGATGCCCCACGGTCGTCATGCCCCACGCCGACTTCATCCACCTGCGCGTCCACTCCGCCTATTCGCTGTCGGAAGGCGCCATCAAGGTGAAGGAGCTGGTCAAGCTCTGCCACAAGCAGCAGATGCCGGCCGTCGCGGTCACCGACACCGGCAACCTGTTCGGCGCGCTGGAGTTCGCCCTGGCCGCCGCCGACACCGGAATCCAGCCGATCATCGGCACCGTGCTGGGCATCACCCGCGTCGGCCCGGCCCAGACCCGGCCCGGCCTGCCCGGCAAGGCGGCGTCCACCCCCGACCAGATCGTCCTGCTCTGCCAGAACGACGAGGGCTACCGCAACCTGATGAAGCTGGTGTCCAAGGCCTTCCTGGAATCCGACCCGCTGGCCGGCCCCCAGGTGCCGCTGGAGGCGCTGGAGGGTCATTCCGGCGGGCTGATCGCGCTGACCGGCGGCCCCGGCGGATCGGTCGGCCGGCTGCTGGGCGAGGGGCAGGCGGATCTGGCGCTGGAGGTTCTGGAACGGCTGAAGGCGCTGTTCCCCGGCCGGCTCTATGTCGAGCTGCAGCGGCACGAGGGCGGGCGCGGCCATTTCGCCACGCTGGAAAACGCCATCGAGCCGGCGCTGATCGACCTCGCCTACGCCCACGACCTGCCGCTGGTCGCCACCAACGACTGCTATTTCGCCACCGAGGACATGTACGAGGCGCACGACGCGCTGCTCTGCATCGCCGAGGGCGCCTATCTCAGCCAGGAGGACCGCCGCCGCCTGACCCCCGACCACCGCTTCAAGTCGGCGGAGGAGATGCGGCTGCTGTTCGCCGACCTGCCGGAGGCGGTGGACAACACGGTGGCCATCGCCCGGCGCTGCTCCTTCCTGCTGAAGCCGATCAAGCCGATCCTGCCGCCGTTCGCCTGCGAAGGCGGCCGGACCGAGGATGACGAGCTGCGCGCCCAGTCGCGCGCCGGGCTGGAGATGCGGCTGGAAAAGGTCGTCTACACGCCCGAGATGACGCCGGAACAGCGGGATGAGACCCGCAAGACCTACTTCGACCGGCTGGAGTTCGAGCTGGACGTCATCGTCTCGATGAAGTTCCCCGGCTACTTCCTGATCGTGTCGGACTTCATCAAATGGGCGAAGAACCAGGACATCCCGGTCGGGCCGGGCCGCGGTTCGGGCGCCGGCTCCGTCGTCGCCTGGGCGCTGACCATCACCGACCTCGACCCGCTGCGCTTCGGCCTGCTGTTCGAACGCTTCCTGAACCCGGAACGCGTGTCGATGCCCGACTTCGACATCGACTTCTGCCAGGACCGCCGCGAAGAGGTCATCCGCTACGTCCAGAACAAGTACGGCTACGACCGCGTCGCCCAGATCATCACCTTCGGCAAGCTGCAGGCGCGCGCCGTGCTGCGCGACGTCGGCCGCGTGCTGCAGATGCCCTACGGGCAGGTCGACAAGATCTGCAAGATGGTGCCGAACAACCCGGCCAACCCGGTCACGCTGCAGCAGGCGCTGGACAGCGAGGAGATGCTGCGGCAGGCGCGCGACAGCGACGACACCGTCCGCCACCTGATCGGCATCGCGCTGCGGCTGGAAGGGCTGTACCGCCACGCCTCGACCCACGCGGCGGGCGTGGTGATCTCCGACCGGCCGCTGCACGACCTGGTGCCGCTGTACCGCGACCCGCGGTCGGACATGCCGGTCACCCAGTTCAACATGAAGTATGTCGAGCAGGCCGGACTGGTGAAGTTCGACTTCCTCGGCCTGAAGACGCTGACCGTGCTGAAGACCGCGGTCGACCTGATCGCCGAGAAGCCCGACCTGACCACCGTCCCGCTGGACGACGAGAAGAGCTACCAGCTTCTCAGCCGCGCCGAGGCGACCGGCGTGTTCCAGCTGGAAAGCTCCGGCATGCGCGACGTGCTGCGCCGGATGAAGCCGAACCGGCTGGAGGACATCATCGCGCTGGTGTCGCTGTACCGCCCCGGCCCGATGGACAACATCCCGAAATACATCCGGGTCAAGAACGGGGAGGAAAAGCCCGACTACATGCATGACAGCCTGGAAGGCATCCTGAAGGAAACCTTCGGGATCATGATCTACCAGGAACAGGTCATGCAGATCGCCCAGGTGCTGTCCGGCTATTCGCTGGGCGGCGCCGATCTTCTGCGCCGCGCCATGGGCAAGAAGATCAAGGAGGAGATGGACAAGGAGCGCGGCAAGTTCATCGAGGGCGCCGCCGGGCGCGGCGTCGACCCCGACCGCGCCAGCATGATCTTCGATCAGGTCAACAAGTTCGCCGGCTACGGCTTCAACAAGTCCCACGCCGCCGCCTACGCGCTGGTCGCCTACCACACCGCCTACCTGAAGGCGAACCACCCGGTGGAGTTCATGGCGGCGTCGATGACGCTCGACCTCGGCAACACCGACAAGCTGAACGTCTTCCGGCAGGAGCTGGCGCGGCTGCGCGTCCGGCTGCTGACGCCGGACATCAACCGGTCCGACGCGATCTTCGGGGTGGAGCTGCTGCCCGACGGCAGCAAGGCGGTGCGCTACGCGCTCGCCGCGGTCAAGGGCGTCGGCCAGCCGGCCATGCGCGCGGTGGTGGAGGAGCGGCGGAAGAACGGCCCCTACAAGAGCCTGTTCGACTTCGCCCGCCGGCTCGACCTCAAGACCATCAACAAGCGCCAGTTGGAAAACCTGGCCTGCGCCGGCGCCTTCGACGGGCTGAACCCCAACCGCGCCCAGGTCCACGCCGCGCTGGAGACCATCATCCGCTACGCCCAGGCCGAGGCGGCGGAGCGCGACAGCGGCATCGGCAACCTGTTCGGCGGCGGTGGCGGCGGCCTGCCGGAACCCGACCTGCCCAAGGTCAAGGACTGGGAACCGCTGGAGAAGCTGAAGCACGAGTTCGGCTCCATCGGCTTCTACCTGTCGGCCCACCCGCTGGACGCCTATTCCGGGCCGCTCGGCCGGATGAAGGTGGTGCGCTCCGCCGAGCTGCAGACCGCCATCGCCCGGGGCGGCTCGACCCGCTACAAGATGGCCGGCATCGTCGTGTCGAAGAAGGAGAAGACCGCCAAGTCCGGCAACCGCTTCGCCTTCGTCGAGCTGTCGGACGCCACCGGCGGTTATGAGGTGACGCTGTTCTCCGAGGTGCTGGCCGCCAACCGCGACCTGCTGGAACCCGGCCGCCCGGTGCTGATGACCGTCGACGCCCAGTTGAACGGCGAAGAGGTCCGCCTGACCTGCCAGGAGATCAAGCCGCTGGAAGAGGCCGTCGCCTCGGTCAGCGCCGGCCTGCGCGTGGTGCTGCGCGACGAGGCCCCGATCGAGCCGCTGCGCGCCACGCTGGAACGGCTGTCGCGCGGCCGCAGCCGCATCAACCTGCTGGTCGAGATCGACCCGCTGAAGGAGGTCGAGATCGAGTTGCCCGGCAGCTACACCATCACCGCGCAAAGCCGCTCCGCCCTGAAGGCGGTGCCGGGCGTGGTGGAGGTGGCGGAGCTGTGAGGCATCCCCCGGCTGCGACACCGCGATGGAACCGCAAGCGGCACGCGTGCTAGCATGCACCGCCGCCCGCCGATGCGAGCGGTCCGGCACACCCGAAACCTCCGGCACCGCTCGCGCGGGCTCGGCCGTTGATTTCGCTGGGATCTTTGACATCGTTCAGAACGAAGCAGGATCGAAAAACCTGACCAACCCGCCAGAATCGGGAACCGCTCGAAAACACACCGATTCCCCGTTCCGGCACAGGGGATTGGAAAACGACCTGTCTTCCCGGGCAGTAATGCCTGGGCCTCATTGAAGCGCGCCCGCAATCCGCTACCGGCTGGAGAACGACGCCGTCTTCCCGGGCAGTAATGCCTGGGCCTCATTGAAGCATCGCGGCGGACAGGTCTTTGATCACGCCGGCGTGGCCGTCTTCCCGGGCAGTAATGCCTGGGCCTCATTGAAGCTCCGAGCAGGCATCGACCCCGAACCGCCCGACCAACTGGGTCTTCCCGGGCAGTAATGCCTGGGCCTCATTGAAGCGCCAGGTTGCCAGGATTTGTCGCGGGAGCCGAGCGCATGTCTTCCCGGGCAGTAATGCCTGGGCCTCATTGAAGCTCGATCGAGCAGCCGCCGGCCTGGGTGCAGGCGGCGGGGTCTTCCCGGGCAGTAATGCCTGGGCCTCATTGAAGCTTGGGGTGACCTGGGCCGCGCCAGATATCGGCGATGCTGGCGTCTTCCCGGGCAGTAATGCCTGGGCCTCATTGAAGCGCGGTCGTAGCCGTCGAGCAGATCCTGCTGCGCCAAGGTCTTCCCGGGCAGTAATGCCTGGGCCTCATTGAAGCTCACCCCCGGAGATGTGCCATGACGGCGGCGGCGAACACGTCTTCCCGGGCAGTAATGCCTGGGCCTCATTGAAGCCAGATTGTTGTTCAGCGTCCACGTATCGAGCAGCCGGGTCTTCCCGGGCAGTAATGCCTGGGCCTCATTGAAGCCGTCTTTGGCCGGCAGTGCCTTTCAGATGGGTTTGCTGGTCTTCCCGGGCAGTAATGCCTGGGCCTCATTGAAGCGCGTCCATTTGCGACCCGCTGTTCGATTGCCCGGACAGTCTTCCCGGGCAGTAATGCCTGGGCCTCATTGAAGCACGCCGCCCGGCAGTCGAGGAAGGCGCCAGGATCAGGCCGTCTTCCCGGGCAGTAATGCCTGGGCCTCATTGAAGCTCGGGGTCGGAAACGGTGCAATCCACTGCATCCTTTGCGTCTTCCCGGGCAGTAATGCCTGGGCCTCATTGAAGCTCGAAGCTGCCACCCCCTCCGCCTGAGGACACCGCCATGTCTTCCCGGGCAGTAATGCCTGGGCCTCATTGAAGCGAGAAATTCGCGGACAGCATGAAGGAAGACGTTCTCCGGGTCTTCCCGGGCAGTAAGAGTGTCTATCAAAACCCCGGTCCGATGCGCTGAAGCCATTGGTTTTCCTCAGCCCCACACCGGTTCTGATCCGCACTCTAATGCCTGGGCCTCATTGAAGCGGAACTCGAGCAGGATAGGATTGTGGACGACCTAGCCGTCTTCCCGGGCAGTAATGCCTGGGCCTCATTGAAGCGGAGGGCTGTGAGCCATGGGAGCCGTCGTCGACATCCCCGTCTTCCCGGGCAGTAATGCCTGGGCCTCATTGAAGCGGTGACACGACGACGGCCAACCCGTTTTCGATGACCGTCTTCCCGGGCACCAAACGCCCGGGCCTCATTGACGCTCCTTGATCATCGCTGCGACGTCGGCCTGCTTTCGTTCTGGCGGTTCCGCCGAGCGGCCCACATCCGGTCGGGGCTCGGTGGAATGGCGGTTGCCCGGGTGCCGGGTGCTCGGCTAATGGTGAGGGTGGCGCCATCGCCCATCCTCGTCCCCAGCCTCGGTCCCATGCCCGATCCCGCGCCCGGTTTCAGCCGTTTCATCGCCATCGACTGGTCGGGGGCACGCGGCAAACGCTACGCCGGCGTCGCCGTGGCGGCGTGCGGGCCGGGTGATGAGGCGCCAACGCTGGTCGAGGCGGCCGCCGGCTGGTGGTCGCGGACCGCCGTGTTCGACTGGCTGCGGGCGGAGCTGGCGCGCGGGCCGGCGCTGGTCGGCATCGACTGCGCCTTTTCCCTGCCCTTCGCGGTGGCCGGGCGCGGCTTTCCCGGCGGGGACGCCACCGCCTTCGAGCTGTGGGACGCGGTGGAGGCGGCCTGCGCGGACGAGCCGGACTTCGGCGGCGCCCCCTTCGTCGAACACGCCGTCCATGGCGCCGGATTCTGGCGCGGCGGGCCGCAGCCGGACTGGTACGACGACCCGCACCGCGCGACCGAATGGGCCTGCCGGGCCGACGGGCTGGGCCACCCGCAAAGCCCCTACAAGCTGATCGGCTCCAAACAGGTGGGCAAGGGGGCGCTCGCCGGGATGCGGGTGCTGCGCGCCTTGCGGGCGGCGCTGCCGGGGCGGCTGGCGGTCTGGCCCTTCGACGATCCGGCTCCGGGACGGAGCGTGATGGTCGAGATCTACCCCCGCCTGTTCCTGAAACACACCGGCTTCGGCCAGCGCAAGATCCGCGACGCCGCCGATCTGGACGGCGCGCTGGTGCCACTCGGCTCCCGGCCGCTGGAGCGGACCGGGGCGGTCAGCGACCATGACAGCGACGCGCTGGTGTCGGCGGCGGGCCTGCGCTGGCTGGCCGCCCGGCCGCAGGCGTGGAGCCCGCCCGGCCTCGACGACACGGCGCGCCGGCGCGAGGGCTGGATTTTCGGCGTGGGACTCGCCAGCGACGACACAAGAGGAACCTTCCGGGAATGAGCCTTTCGGTTTCCACGCGCCGGCCGGCGATCGACGTCGCCCGCGGGCTGGCGCTGGTCGCCATGGCGGCTTATCACGCCAGTTGGGACGCCAGCTTCTTCGGGCTGGCCCGGTTCGACCTGCTGGGCGACCCGCTGTGGCTCGCCGCCCGCACGGCGATCCTGTCGAGCTTCCTGCTGCTGGCGGGGCTCGGGCTGGTGCTCGCCACACAGGGCGGGTTGGACCGCGGGCGCTTCCTGCGCCGGCTCGGCCGGGTGGCGGCGGGGGCCGCGGCGGTGTCGGCGGCGTCCTACGCGCTGTTTCCCGACAGCCCGATCTTCTTCGGCGTGCTGCACCACATCGCGGTGGCGAGCGTGATCGGCCTCGCCTTTGTCCGCCTGCCGGCGTGGCTGACCCTGGTGCTGGCCGCCGCGGCGGTGCTGGCGGGGCAGATCCTGTCCTTCCCGGTCTTCGACAACCCGGCGCTGCGCTGGATCGGCCTGACGACGGTGGCGCCGGATTCCAACGACTTCGTGCCGCTGCTGCCCTGGATCGGCGGCGTGCTCGCCGGCATCGGCCTCGGGCGGCTGTGGCCGGGAATCGGGACGGGCGTGGCGGTGTCCGGCCGTGCCGGGCGCGGGCTGGCCTGGGCCGGGCGGCACAGCCTGGCGGTCTACCTGATCCACCAGCCGCTGCTGTTCGGCCTGATGTGGCTGCTGGCGCACGCCGCCCCGGCGGAACCGCCGGTGGTGCGGAACTTCCTGGCGTCCTGCGTGGCGAGCTGCGAAAGCGCCGGCGTGGCGCCCGCCACCTGCACGACGAATTGCCGCTGCGTGCAGTCGGAACTGATGCGGACGGGGATGTGGGACGGCTTCGTCGCCAACCGGCCGGCCGATCGCCCGGCCGGTCGTTTGGACCCGCGCGGACAGGCGGGGCTGGAGGCGGCGGTGGCGGCCTGCCGCAAGCCCTGACCACCCGCCCGCAGGTCCATCGCCTGAACGCGACGCGCGGGCCGCACGGACAGGGCTCGACACGGAGTGCACGAATCGAGATCGGATGTCACGGAACGGCTCGGTGCCGCGCGCTCCGTACCGATGGGCCTTGGCATCTCTGATCCGGCCTGATCCGTGCAATCCGCCTGCGTCATTCCTTCCGAGAAATCGCCGTCGCCTTCACGCGATTGCCCTACACCCACCTGGCCGGGACCGCGCAACAGAAAATTGCAATACACGCAAGTCCGCTCATTGAAAAGATGCGCCGATCTGCGCCTGGCGAAAGAGTGTTTCCGGGAAAACACAGCCACTCCCGTCAACTGCCCCAACCATCTATTTCATCAGTTGCATTTCTGCAAAGTTTACCGTCGCAAAAAGACTCAATTTGCGACTCACTCTCACTGCGGGAGACGCATATAGGTTTTTCACCTCCAAAACGGAGGGGCGAGACCTTGCATCTGAACCGGGAGGGTTCCATGCCCAGCTATGATCTGACCCAGACCAGCTTCCTGTTCTCTTGGGTGTCCAACGCGGCCAGCAACGTCACCGGCACGGCGCCGCAACTGGCGCAGTTCCTGTCCCTGGCCTTCGGCAAGGGCGGAAGCTGGACCTGGACCCTCGGCCCCGGTTCGCCGACCCTGACGGTCAACGGCCTGATCGACAGCATGGGCAGCCAGCTGATCGGCCAGGATTGGGAAATCACCTGGGGCCCCGCCGTCTACCAGAACAACGACGACAACGAAGCCGACAACGCGCTGGTCGTCGTCTACAGCCCGTCGCAGGACAGCTACGTCGTCGCGATGGCCGGCACCAACCCGGCGTCGGCCTTCGACTGGGTGCTGGAGGATGCGAAGGTCGGGCCGAAGGCGATGGTCGACTTCCCGCTGACCGACCTCAGCGCCCCTCCGGTCGGCGGCCTCACCAACCCGCTGGTCCAGCAGGTCACGCTGGGCACGGCGACCGGCATCTACAACCTGCTGACCCAGATGGTCGACCAGAACGGCGACACGCTCGACCTCGCCGGCTACCTGACCGCGCTGAAGCCGGCCAGCGGCCATTCCGGCAGCAAGATCATCTTCACCGGCCACAGCCTGGGCGGCGCCCTGTCGCCGACGCTGGCCTACCAGCTGCTGCCCAGCCTGACCAGCTGGACCACGAACGGCGGCAGCGTCTGCGCCATGCCGACCGCCGGCCCCACCCCGGGCAACGGCATGTTCGCGCTGAAATGGGGCCTGCATTTCGGGCCGACGCCGGTCACGAGCAACACCGGCAACCAGGTCACGACCCTGAACACGCCGATCTTCGACGTGCAGGACGTCGTCCCCTGCGCCTGGGCGCACGTCATCGACCTGATCGACAGCTACACGACCATCACCTACCCCAACCCGGCCTGCCAAGCCTATTTCTACGACTTCAACACCAAGAGCGTTCCGGTCACCCTGCAGACCCAGACGATGGAGCTGGCCAACGAGGAAAGCTCGTCGACCAACAAGATCGCGACCTATTTCGGCGGCATCGCCACCGCCGCCCAGGGGCTGGGCACCGCGGCGCTGGTGGCGCGGCTTCTGAACACCAAGGGGCTGACCGGCAGCTTCCCGCTGACCTATTGGAACAAGACGGGCGGCACCGGGGGCACCGGCGGCTGGAGCCAGTATTCGTTGCCGACCAGCACGGTCACCACGTCGGGGCCGTTCCTGGACGCCGTGGCGCTGATCCACGTCTGGCACTATTTCCAGTTCTTCGGCATCGATCCGACGCAGGTGACGCGGACCATCCAGCCGGCGAGCTGATCGGGGCCTTCAAGGGGCCAAGACCGTGGGGCCGGCACACGCTGCCGGCCCCACGGTCTTGGTATCAGAGCGCCACGCTCACTGCGCCGTCCAGCCGCCGTCCATGGTCAGCGACGCACCGCGCATGTTGCCGGCGGCGTCGGAGCACAGGAACACCGCCAGTTCGCCCAACTGCTCCGGGGTGACGAAGGACTTGGACGGCTGCTTCTCGCTCAGCAGCTCGCGGCCGGCCTCCTCCACCGAGACGCCGCGGGTCGCCGCCAGCGCGTCGATCTGCTTCTGCACCAGCGGGGTCAGCACCCAGCCCGGGCAGATGGCGTTGCAGGTGATGGCGGTCTCCGCCAGCTCCAGCGCCGTCACCTTGGTCAGGCCGATGACGCCGTGCTTGGCGGCGACGTAGGCCGACTTGTTGACCGAGGCCACCAGCCCGTGGACCGAGGCGATGTTGATGACGCGGCCCCAGCCGCGCGCCTTCATGCCCGGCAGCACGGCGCGGGTGCCGTGGAACACCGCCGACAGGTTGATGGCGATCACCGCGTCCCAGCGCTCCACCGGGAAGGCGTCGACCGGCGCCACATGCTGGATGCCGGCGTTGTTCACCAGCACGTCGACCCGGCCATAGGCCGCCTCGGCGGCGGCGACCATCGCCTCGATCTCCGCCGGCTTCGACATGTCGGCGCCGTTGTGGGCGACGCGCACGCCGAATTCGGTCGACAGCGACCGGCACAGCTCGGCGATGTGGGCGGCGTCGCCGAAGCCGTTCAGCATCAGGTCGGCGCCCTGCGCCGCCAGTTGCCGTGCGATTCCAAGGCCGATCCCGCTGGTGGACCCAGTGACGAGCGCGGCCTTCCCCTTCAGACTGGTCATTGTTCTTTATCCTTCGATCGGCATGGAACGGAGGTCCGGCGCGATGATCAGCTCGCAGCCGGTGTTGGCGAGGACCTGCTCCACCGTGACACCGGGGGCGGTTTCCTTCAAGACGAGCCCGGCGTCGGTCGGCTCGATCACCGCAAGGTCGGTTACCACCAGATCGACCCGGCGGACCGAGGTCAGCGGCAGGGCGCAGTGCTCGACGATCTTCGGTTCGCCCTTGGCGCTGTGCTGCATGGCGACGATCACCCGGCGGGCGCCGGTGACGAGGTCCATGGCGCCGCCCATGCCGGGCACCATCTTGCCGGGCACCATCCAGTTGGCCAGACGGCCGGCACGGTCGACCTGCAGGCCGCCCAGCACGGTGACGTCCAGGTGGCCGCCGCGGATCAGGCCGAAGGACAGCGCGCTGTCGAAGGACGCCGCCCCCGGCAGCGCCGAGATCGGCGAGCCGCCGGCGTCGGTCAGGTCGTGGTTCTCCGCCCCGGTGATCGGGCCGGACATGCCGACGATGCCGTTCTCCGACTGGAAGAACACATGGCGGCCGGCGGGGACGTAGCGGGCGACCAGCGTCGGCAGGCCGATGCCCAGGTTGACGAGGTCGCCGTCCATCAGCTCCAGCGCGACGCGCCTGGCGATCAGGGTCTTTTCATCCATGACTGTGTTCTCCCCAATCAGCGCGCTGCGGTGGTGACGATGTGGTCGACCAGCACCGACGGCGTCATCACGGCGTCGGGCGGGATGCAGCCGACCGGCAGGATGTCCTCGGCCTCGGCGATCACGGTGGCGCCGGCCATCGCCATCAGCGGGTTGAAGTTGCGGGCGGTCAGCGCGTAGGTCAGGTTGCCGTACAGGTCGGCCTGCTTGGCGGACACCAGCGCGAAGTCGGCCTTGATCGGCAGTTCCAACAGATAGGTGGTGCCGTCGATCTCGACCGTGCGCTTGCCCTCCTCCACGATGGTGCCGACGCCGGTGGGGGTCAGGACGCCGCCCAGCCCGACGCCGCCGGCGCGGATGCGCTCGGCCAGCGTGCCCTGCGGCACCAGCTCCACCTCGATCGCGCCGGCGATCATCTGCTTCTGGGTGTCGGCGTTCAGGCCGATGTGGCTGGTGACGACCTTGCGCACCAGCTTTTCCACCACCAGCTTGCCGAGCCCGTAGGTCGGGCGCGACGTGTCGTTGGCGATGATGGTCAGGTCGCGCTTGCCCTGGCGGATCAGCTCGTCCACCAGGCGGTTGGGACCACCGACGGCCATGAAGCCGCCGATCAGCAGCGAGGCGCCGTCGGGAATGAGCGCGACCGCGTCCTCCAGGGAAATCAGTTTGTTCTTCATCAGACGATTCCGGTCAGGTAGTAGACGGCGATCACGACGAAGACCGCCAGGGTCTTGATGCAGGTGACGGCGAAGATGTCGCCGTAGGATTGCCGGTGGGTCAAACCGGTGACGCCCAGCAGGGTGATGACGGCGCCGTTGTGCGGCAGCGTGTCCATGCCGCCGCTGGCCATGGCGGCGACGCGGTGCAGCACCTCCATCGGGATGCCGGCGGCGTTGGCGGCGGTGATGAACTGGTCGGCCATGGCGGCCAGCGCGATGCTCATGCCGCCCGAGGCCGAGCCGGTGATGCCGGCCAGCGCCGTGACGGTCACCGCCTCGTTCACCAGCGGGTTGGGGATCGACTGCAGCGCGTCGCGGATGACCAGGAAGCCGGGCAGCGCCGCGATCACCGCGCCGAAGCCGTATTCCGACGCCGTGTTCATCGAGGCGAGCAGCGAGCCGCCGATGGCGGCCTTGGTGCCCTCGGCGAAGCGCTGCGACACCGGTTTCCAGGCGAAGGCCAGCACGATCAGGATGCCGCAGAGCAGCGCCCCTTCCACCGCCCAGATGCCGGCGACGCCGGAGACCTGGGTGACCAGCGGCTTGGCGCCGGGGGTCAGCGCCACCTCGCTGGTCGCGCCGTAGATGCCGGGGATCGCCAGGGTGAACAGCTTGTTCAGCACGCCGACCGCGACCAGCGGCGACAGCGCCAGCAGCGGGTTCGGCAGGGCTTCGGCCGCGACCGTCTCCGGCTCGTTGGTGTGGCCGCTGCCATAGCCCTCGCCGCGGGCGATGGCGGACCGCACGCGCCATTCCAGATAGGCCAGCCCGACCACCAGGATGAAGGCGGCGCCGATCAGCCCCAGCCAGGGGGCGGCGTAGGCGTCGGTCTTGAAGAAGGTCGTGGGGATGATGTTCTGGATCTGCGGCGTGCCCGGCAGCGCGTCCATGGTGACGGTGAAGGCGCCCAGCGCGATGACGCCGGGGATCAGGCGCTTGGGGATGTCGCCCTGCCGGAACATCTCGGCGGCGAAGGGGTAGACGGCGAAGACCACCACGAACAGCGACACGCCGCCGTAGGTCAGCAGCAGGCAGACCAGCACGATGGAGGTCACCGCCCGCTCGCGCCCGACCAGCTTGATGACGGCCGAGACGATCGACTTGGAGAAGCCGGACAGCTCGATCACCTTGCCGAACACGGCGCCCAGCAGGAAGACCGGGAAGTACAGCTTCACGAAGCCGACCATCTTGTCCATGAACAGGCCGGTGAAGACCGGCGGCACGGCGGACGGGTCGGTCAATAGCACGGCCCCCAGCGCCGCCACCGGCGCGAAGAGGATGACGCTGAAGCCGCGGTACGCGACCAGCATCAGGAACGCGAGCGCTCCCACGCAGATCAGGAAACTCATGTGGACGATGCTCCCTCGGTGTTTTTCTTGAGGTGTTGTCTTGGATTACGGGCGCAGCAGCCCGCGCAGCCGGGCCAAGCCGGCGTCGTAGAGGTCGCGGACGAAGCGTTCGGCGTCCGCCTCCGAACGGTCGAGCGGGTGAAAGGTCGCGGTCCAGATCAGCACCGCCTGCGCGTCGCCTTCCGGGCGCAGGCGGATCTGGGCCAGCAGCTCGGCCACCGGATAGGGCCCCTCGATCACCGCGTAGGTGTAGGCGTCGTCGACCCGGCTGACATGCTCCAGCCGGTGGACCACCCGCGACCCGTCATAGAGCCGCAGGCACCGCAAGGCCCCCTTCTCCGCGCGCCCCGTCTCCGCAGTGTCGACCGTCATCGACGCCGCACCGGGATACCAGTCGCCCAACGCACCATCCCACCGCACCAGCGGCCACAGGTGGCGCGCCGGGACGGGCAGAAGGGTGGTGGTGGTGACCAGCGGCATCGCGGGCTCTCTCGGTGACGGCCCCCGGACGGGGTGCATGCATCCGTATCAGCAAGGCGCGTGCCAGAAGGCGGATGATTGGAGACCGGGAAAGATTCCGTTGAAAGTGTTGGATTTACCGGCTGTCGCGGTCGGAACCGACGATCGGGTCCGTCTCTGGAATGAGACGGTTCGTGGAAATGGCGTCTTTAAAACGAGACTAAGTCTCTTATTCGAGACATCGGGGAGCCCGTGCAACGAACCGGCGGAGCGGGCGGTTTGATGAGGTCCGCAGGCACCAACTTCCTGCCCGGAAACCGGCTTGACCTTCCCATCGCTGGAAGCCTCAGGCTGTCATCCATCCCACGAGACCCACGCACACACAGGAGACGATCATGCTGACGTTGAAGGTTTCCGGAATGACCTGCGGCCACTGCGCCCAGACTGTGACCAAGGCGGTGGAGGCCCTGCCCAAGGTCGAGCGGGCGCTGGTCGACCTCAAGGCCGGCGAGGTTGCGGTCGAGGGCAGCGCCGACGAGACCGCCATCCGCCAGGCGATCGAGGACGCCGGCTATGAGGTGACGGGCCAGGCGTAAGGGCGTCCGCCGGACAAGAACCCGCCGGAAACGAAAATGGGCGCCCGGCCCGTGCGGCCAGCGCCCATTCTCGGTGACGTCGTCCCGGAAGGTTCTGTGAAGCCGGTCCTACTTCGTGAGGATCAGCTTGTTGGCGCGGGTCACGCGCAGGCGGTAGCTCTGCCCGGCGTGCTGGATCACGATCTCGCGGCTGCCCGACATCAGGCGGGCCGATTCGACCACCGGAAGGGAGATGGCGAAGGAGGCGGGAGCGGAAACGGCGCTGTCGTGCATGGCGTGTCTTTCCTGCTGAGCGGACGATGCGGGCTTGCGTTGCCTGGGCCTGAACCCTGAAGCGACGTTAGCCGCGACGCCGGCTAATTGCAAGTCATTCTCATTCGCTTTTTGGGTAAGGCCCGACCGCCCGGTGGACCTGGGTGCGCAGGGTGGCGGCCAGCAGCTTGTTGTACTCGTTCACCAGCAGGTTGGCGGTCCCCGGCCACATCCACCAGTCGTCGAGGTGGACGGTGGGGGCGACCACCGGATGGGGGACCAGCTCGACGTCGGGCATCGCCATCCCCAGTTCCAGCAGGCTGCGCCGCATGTGGTAGTTGGCCGTCACCACCCGCAGCGAGCGGAAGCCCTGGTCGCGCATCCAGTCCGCCGTCTCGTAGGCGTTGCCGATGGTGCTGTCGGCCGAATAGCCCAGCGTGATGCAGCATTCCATCTCGGTCGGCGACCGGCGGGACAGCTTCAACAGCTCCTGCACGTCGACGCCGTCGTAGACGCCGGAGACGAACAGCTTGCGCGCCCGCCCGGCGGCCAGCAGCTCCAGCCCGGTGCTCAGCCGGTTGCTGCCGCCGGTCAGCACGACGATGGCGTCGGTCGTCCGCTGCGCGTCGGGGGCGGTGCGCGGCACGTCGGCGGCGTACCAGACCAGCCCAGCGGTCCAGGCGACCGCCAGCAGCACGGCGCCGGTCAGCAGATGCCCGACCGCCCGCGCCATCGTCCCGCCCCGCCGCCGGCTGCCGGCCCGGATCACGGCATCGACTCCAGCGTGCGCAGCACGGTCCAGCGCGTGGTCACCAGCGCCAACAGCGCCACCGCCCCCGGCACCAGCAGCAGCGCCGCCCATTGCCAGGGCTCCAGCGACAGGCTCGGCAGCAGGCTGGCCCGCAGCCCCTGCGAGGCGCGGTGCAGCCCGAACAGCGTGCCCCCGGCCAGCAGCAGCCCGACCGCGCCGCCGCGCAGGCTCAAGCCGACGACATGCCGTTCGAACTGGCGCGAGACATAGCGGTCCGTGGCGCCCATCAGGTGCAGCAGCTCCACCACCGGCCGGTGAATGGCCAGCCCGGTGCGCACCGCGAACACCACGGTCGTCACCGCCGCCGCCCCGACCAGCAGGACCACCCCCAGCGCCGCCAGCCGCACCGCCCCGGCGAAGGAGCGCAGGTCGGCCAGCCACACCGCGTGGTCGTCCAGCGTCGCCCCCGGCGCGGCGGAGGTCAGGCGCAGCGTCAGCGCGGCGACGTCGACCGGCCCTTCGGTGGTGACGTCGATCAGCCGTGGCATCGGCAGCAGCGGGTCCGCCGCCCCCGGGCCGAGCCAGGGCTCCAGCAGCCGGGCGATCTCGCCGCCGGACAGCACGGTCGCCGACCGGATGCCGGGCGAGGCGCGCAGCACGGTCAGCGCCGCTTCCACCCGCTCGTCCAGCGGCGGCACCGGCGCGCCCGGCATCGGGGCGACCTGCACGGTCAGCCCGCCGGCCAGCCCGTTGTCCCAACGCCGCGCCATGTCGGACACCACCATGGCGCCGGCCAGCGCCAGCGCCGCCAGGAACACCATCAGCGCGGTGATCCAGCCGAGGAAGCGCGAGCTGGGATCGACCGCCAGCGGCAGGTCGGAACGGGGCCGCACCGGACGAAGCGCCATGCCGCTACTCCCACTCCCCATCGCGGACGCGGCCATCCTGCGCCCTTGCCCCGCGGGCGGGCATCACCAGCAGGCGGCCGTTGTCGAGATGCAGGCGCGGATGGTCGAAACGGCGGATCAGCGCCTCGTTGTGGGTGGCGATCACCACGGTGGTCCCCAGCTTGTGCAGTTCCTCGAACAGGTAGAGCAGCCGCATGCCGATGCCGTCGTCGACGTTGCCGGTCGGCTCGTCGGCCAGCAGCAGGCGCGGCCGGTTGATGACCGAGCGGGCGATGGCGACGCGCTGCTGCTGGCCGCCCGACAGGGTGGAAGGCTTGGCGTGCAGATGGTTGCCCAAGCCCACCCAGCGCAGAATCTCGGTGCAGTGGGCGACGATGTCGGCCTCCGGCGTCCCGGCCATCCGCAGCGGCAGCGCCACATTGTCCAGCGCCGACAGATGGTCGAGCAGCGCGAAGTCCTGGAACACCACGCCGATCCGCCGCCGCAGCTCCGGCAGTTCGGCGCGGGTGACCAGCGCCATGTCGCGGCCGAACAGGGTGATCAGGCCGCGCGACGGACGGTGCGCCAGATACATCAGCTTCAGCAGCGACGATTTGCCCGCCCCACTGGCCCCGGTCAGGAAATGGAAGGACGCCGGCGGAAGGGTGAAGCTGACATCGCGCAGCACCTCCGCCTCGCTGCCGTAACGCAAGCCGACATTCTCGAAACGAATCACGGTCCCACCACAGCCTCGCCAACCGTCCGCGCCGGGGACAATGCACCCGCGCCCCGGCCGAGTCCACCCCGCCGCCCCTCGCCGCCCCTCCAGCCGCGGCAGGGCGCCCGGCGGGGACGCGGAATACTTGAGAAGTGGACGAAGACCTGACAAGTTGCCGGCCATGATCTGGATCCGGTCCCTTGCCTTCAACATCGCGTTCCACCTCTGGACCGCGCTGCTGTGCTTCGCCCTGCTGTGGATGCTGCTGCTGCCGCGTCCGCAGATGGTGGCGGTCGTGATGTGGTACCTGCGCAGCGTCGGCTGGCTGGAGCGCACGCTCGTCGGCATCCGCTACGAGGTGCGCGGGCGGGAGAATCTGCCCGACGGCCCCTTCCTGCTGGCGGCCAAGCACCAGTCGGCCTGGGAGACGATGAAGCTCCACCTGCTGGTCGAGGATCCGGCGATCATCCTGAAGCGCGAGCTGATGTGGATCCCGATCTGGGGCTGGTACGCCGCCAAGGCGAAGATGATCCCGGTCGACCGCGGTGCCGGCGGGGCGGCGATCAAGTCGCTGATCCGCAACTCCCGCCCGGTCCGCGACCAGGGCCGGCCCATCGTGATCTTCCCGCAGGGCACCCGCGTCGCCCCCGGCACCTACAAGCCCTACCGGGTCGGCGTCGGCGTCCTCTACGACAGCCTGGGCATCCCGATCGTGCCGATGGCGCTGAACGCCGGCCTCTATTGGCCGCGCCACAGCTTCCTGAAACGCCCCGGCACGGTGGTGGTTGAGTTCCTGCCGCCGATCCTCCCCGGCCGGCCGCGCGGCGAGGCGATGCGCGACCTGGAAGACCGGCTGGAGGCCGCCAGCGACCGCCTGTCCGTCGCCGCCGGCGGCCCGCCGACCATCCGCCCGACCGACGCCGCGCCCGCCCGCGACAAACGGACGGCGACGGCGGTGTCGTGAGGGAGCGGTCCGCTCCTCCCGCCCTGTTCGCATCGGGAGCGCCCATCGCTCCCGGCCATGCGGTCGTCACTCAGTCATCATCGTCGTCGAGGTCGGCCATCAGCGCAGAGACGCTGCTGTCCGGATAGACGCCTCACCCGATCGGCGCGGCGAGTGCCCAGGTGATGCCGAAGGGGTCGCGGAGCTGGCCGTAGCGGTCGCCCCAGAACATGTCGGTCAGCGGCATCACAACCTCGGCCCCGGCGGCGACGGCGCGGGACCACCACGCTTCGACATCGTCGACCTGGAGGTGGAGCAGGTAACCCTGCGGCTTGGCCTGCGCCGACTCCGCGCAGAAATCAGAGAACATCAGCGGGCCGCCGTTGATGGTCAGGTGGCAATGCATCAACCGGCGCCCGTCCTCGGCCGGCAGGCGGAAGACCTCTTCGGCCCCGAAGGCCCGCGTGTAGAACGCGGCCGCGGCGGCGGCATCGCTGATGGCGAGATAGGGGATGACGCCGGTCAGGACCGGACGGTCGGCCTGGGCGGGGGTGGCAAGGGTCGCGGCGCTGTCGGTCATCGCTGAACATCCTTCCTGCATCGTGGTGATGCCCGCCTGTTCCGGCGGGCTTGCCCCAAGGACGGATGGGCGCGACCAGCGCCGACAGCGGCCCTGAAAAAAATTCAGACCGGACGTTCAGACCCCGCAGCCGGCCCGATAGCGCTCCATCGCGTCGCGGATGTCGTCGGGAATCGGCACCGCGGCGAAGCTGTCCAGCGAGGTGGTGACCAGCGTCAGGCTGCCCGACAGCCGCACCTGCCCCTGGTTCTCGCCGTTGATGCGCAGTTGCAGCGAGCTGCGGCCCAGACGTTCGATCAGGACGCCCAGCGTCAGCGTGTCGCCCATCCGGCTCGGCACCAGGAAATCGCATTCGGCGTGGACGATCGGCAGGCCCAGGCGCCGTTCCAGGATCATGCTGGCGTAGTCGATGTCCAGTCCCTGGGTGAACCAGTCCTCCACCGCGCCGTTGAACATGTCGAAATAGACCGGGAAATAGACGATCCCGGCCGGGTCGCTGTGGGAAAAGCGAATGGGCCGCTGCACCCGGAAACAGCCCGGCGGCAACGGCCGGTGGCTGGGGTGGTCGTCGGGACGGCGCAGCCGCTCGCTGAACTCGTGCATCACTCGGTCAATCCTTGTTCCGCGCTGATTCCGTCGGCAACCAGGTGGTGCCGGGACCCGCGCGGGCGCCGCCATTCAAAGCCGGCGGTCCATCAGTTGTGGCTATCCCAAACAATCCGGGAAAAGCACCTTTCGTTCAACGGCTTCCTGCAGCTATTGGGGTTTTCCGCTATTTTTCACAGGGATCCCTGTTGCCGAAATGCTGCACTGCAATCAAGACGTCGGGGTGAATCGGGCCGACGTCGGCTTGACCATAATTTGTCCCAAATTCCGGGCCCCGGCGGCGAAACATCACACAAAGATCCCGCCGGACTTGTCCATCCTCGCCGCGCAACCGGGTTCAGGCCCAACCGACTCCAGGCCCGAAGGATTTCTCAGGCCCAACCGAATTCAGGCCCAGGCCGGGCCAGCAATCAGGCGAGGACACCGCACCCATGGCCAGCACCACCACCAAGATCGTCGTGAACGCGCAGGGCAAGGCCGCCGCCGGCACCAACGCGCACTTCACCCTTCTGGTCGACGGCACCAAGGTCGGCGAAGGCAGCGCCGCCGCCACGGCGAAGGACTTCACCTTCACCCCGACGCTGAGCGCCGACACCGCGCACAAGGTGCAGATCCAGTACGACAACGACGCGACCATCAGCGGCGAAGACCGCAACCTGACGGTCAACGGCATCAGCATCGGCGGCAAGTCGGTCGCGCCGACCGCCGGCATCGTCAGCTACGACAAGTTCGCGCTCGACGGCAAGGACGTCGTCGCCGGCCAGTCCAACATGTGGTGGGACGGCACGCTGGTGGTGAACGCCGACAAGAGCTATTTCCCCGCCTCCACCACCGCCGCCCCGACCGCTGGCGCTGCCGGCGGCAAGGACACCATCGTGGTGAACGCCTCCGGCACCGAGGCGGCCGGCGTGAACGCCCATTTCAAGCTGCTGGTCGACGGCAAGACGATCGGCGAGGCCACGGTGGGCACCGCCGCCAAGGCCTACAGCTTCACCACCGACGCCACCGACGGCGCCGCGCACAAGATTCAGGTCCAGTACGACAACGACGCCGTCATCAACGGCCAGGACCGTGGGCTGACCGTCAACAGCATCGCCGTCAACGGCCACAGCTACGCCTCGACCAGCAGCGCCGTCACCTATGACAAGGGCGCGCTCGACGGCAAGGACGTGGTCGCCGGACAGAAGGGCCTGTGGTGGGACGGCACGCTGGAGCTGCACGCCCCGGCCTCCGACTTCCCGGCCGGCACCACCACGGCGCCGACCACCCCCACCACCCCCACCACGCCGACGACCCCGACAACGCCGACCACCCCCTCGGCGGGGACGCCGACCGGCCCGGCCTTCTATGTCGCGACCAACGGCAAGGACAGCTGGTCGGGCAAGCTGGCCGCCCCGAACGCCGACGGCACCGACGGCCCCTTCGCCAGCCTGGCCAAGGCGCAGACGGCGATGCGCGCCGATCCCACCATCGACACCACCTATGTCCGCGGCGGCGACTATCACCCGGCGAACGGGCTGTGGCTGGACGGCCAGGATTCCGGCGTGTCCTTCCACGGCTACGGCAACGAGAAGGCGGTGATCCACGGCAGCTCGCAGGCTTCGGTGTCGTTCGGCCTCGGCGGTGCCAAGAACGTGACCATCGAGGGCCTGACCTTCGCCGACGGCGTCGTGGGCGGGCACTACGTCTTCGCCGACAACGCCGCCGGCCTGACCTTCGCGAACAACGTCGTGAAGGGTGGCGGCTATGGCATCACGGTGCAGAACAGCGCCAACAGCCAGGTCGTCGGCAACCAGTTCGACCACACCGGCGCCGAGGCCATCTTCGTGAAGGCCCACTCCAACGCCACGGTGGTGTCCAACAACCTCGTCCAGCATTCGAACGCGGCCAACCGCGGCGATGCCGGGATCTGGATCAACGGCAGCTCCGACGTCAAGGTCACGCACAATCAGGTCGAGAACTCGCCGGAAAAAGGCATCGCCGTCGGCTCGGTTCAAACGGATGGCAGCGACGCGACCTACCGGGTGACCATCGCCAACAACAAGGTGGTCAACGCCAACCTGGAATCGAACGACGGCGGCGGCATCTACCTGATCAACCGCCAGCAGGACCTGACCAACCACACCGTCCTCAACAACGAGGTGACCGGCACCACGGCGACCAACCCCACGGGCGACGTGGCGAGCCGGGGCATCTACCTCGACGACTGGACCAGCGGCGTCACGGTGAAGGGCAACTACGTCCACGGCAACATCGGCGGCATCTTCCTGCATGGCGGCTGGAACAACACGGTGGACAACAACCTGATCGCCGGCAACACCGGCGAGGCCATCGGCCTGCAGCAGAACGTTGGCTGGAGCGGCTGGAAGGGCCACGTGATGTCGAACAACCAGATCACCGGCAACGTGATCGACACCTCGAAGGGCGACGCCGTCGAGATCTACGGACCGTCGACCTCCGGCAGCTTCCACGACAACGAGTATGCCGGCGCCAACGCCAACGCCCAGCTGTTCCACGCCTGGCCCCAGGTGATGTCCAGCGGCTCGGCCGGCACCCTGCAGAACTGGCAGTCCGCCGGTTACGACCAGGGGTCGGAATGGCTGAACGCCCACTTCACCAACGCGTCGGCGGGCAACTACACGCTGGCGTCGGACTCGCCGGTCTACCAGCACGGCTTCGACGCCCTGGCGTTCGACCAGATGGGCCTGCTGCACGGGGCGTAAGAACCCCCGGTTCCCGGAACGCCGGTCATAGAACCGGCGGCCGGGGCGGAGTTATGCGCCGGCGCTTCGTCGTCGGCGCAACGATCGGCTGGAACCTTGGGGTGGACAAGACGTTATCGCTTTCGAAACGTCGCCCGGCCAAACGCCGGGGGCATCTTGAAGACAAGACGCGCCACCCCAACCTGTCATTCCGGCACTGCCGCCGCGCTCGTCAAAGGAACGCGGGACTGATCCCACGAAACACATCGGACGCCCTGTCCGATACGGGACCGGCACGCCGTGGGCCTGGTCGGCGTCACGCCGACGGCCAGCCAATTCAAGAGGAAACCATGGACCGCCGTGACATCTGGATGAAGGATCCCGAGCTGAAGGCCGCCTACGAGGCGCTCGGCCCGAAATTCCGCCGCGAGGTCGAGATGGCGCAGCAGCGGCGCGACCCGCGCAGCCTGCAGGGCGCCGCCATCGCATCGCGCGCCGCCCGCCCCCACACCACCACCCATTCCGCGGCCGGTGCGCAGGGCCGCCCCCATTCCGGCGCCGCCCGCCGCTGAGTTCACCGCCAAGGTCGCCGCTGAATGGCCGGACTCCTGGCAAAATCGAGTCGCAGGGACGGGAATTAAGCCGAAACGGCCGTGATCCACACCGCAAGGGGCCGCCAGGGGTGGACCCGCGGCGAAAAATCGGCATAGGTTTGGAGGCTTTCCGCGCCTTCACCCGCCTCATCCCCCGTTTCCGGCCCGATCGATGCCCCCTGCCAGCCGCCCGCAACACGCGCTGCCCCCCCGGCTGCGACGCCCCCGTCATGTCTGGGTGTCCCCCAGAAGCTGGCGCCGGCGCCTGCTGTTCTGGAGCGGGGCCGGCGCGGTCGGGCTGATCGCCGTCCTGTTCGCCGTCGCCGCCGACCACGCCCAGCACCTGTTCCAGACCGCGGTCGCCGCCCTGCCCTGGCTGCCTTTCCTGGTGACGCCGCTGGGCATCGCCCTGTCGGCCTGGGTGGCGTTGCGCGTTGTGCCGGGATCGCAGGGCAGCGGCATCCCGCAGGCCATCGCCGCCCGCCACATCCAGGACCCGGCGGCCAAGCGCCGCCTGCTGTCGCCGCGCATCGCCGTCGGCAAGATCCTGCTGACCCTGGTCGGGCTGCTGTGCGGCGCCTCCATCGGGCGCGAGGGGCCGACGGTGCAGATCGGCGCCTCGGTGATGCTGATCGCCGGCTCGCTCGCCGGGTTGGGGCGCGAGCCCGGCCTGATCCTGGCCGGCGGGGCCGCCGGCGTCGCCGCCGCCTTCAACACGCCGCTGGCCGGCATCGTCTTCGCCATCGAGGAGATGGCCCGCAGCTTCGAGAAGCGCACCAGCAGCCTCGTCCTGGTCGCGGTGGTGGCGGCCGGCCTGGTCGCCATCGGGCTGCTCGGCAACTACGCCTATTTCGGCCACACCGCCGCTTCGGTGGGTTGGGGGGACTGGAAGGCGGTGCTGGGGACCGGTGTCGTCGGCGGGCTGGCCGGCGGCGGGTTCAGCACGCTGCTGCTGTGGCTGTCGGGCCGGATCCGCCACGGTTTCGGCGGCCGACTCGCCCGCCACCCGGTGCTGGTGGCGCTGGGCTGCGGCGTCGCCCTGGCGGTCATCGGCGTCGCCACCGGCGGCCTGACCTTCGGCACCGGCTATGAACAGGCCCGCGCCACGCTGGACGGGGCGTCGGTGCTGCCCTGGTACTACGCCCCGGCCAAGCTGCTGGCGACGGCGCTGTCGGGGGTCTGCGGCATCCCCGGCGGCATCTTCTCCCCCTCGCTGTCGGTGGGGGCCGGCATCGGCTCCGTCATCGGCGGCCTGCTGCCGGACAGCCCGCTGGGTGGCGTCGTGCTGCTGTCGATGGTCGGCTATTTCGCCGGCGTGGTGCAGGCGCCGCTGACCGCCGTCATCATCGTGACCGAGATGAGCGCGTCGCCCGACATGCTGCTGCCGCTGATGGTCAGCGCGCTGATCGCCACCAGCCTGTCGCGGCTGGTCTGCCCGAAGTCGGTCTACCACGCGATGGCCGAAGGCTTCCTGGAGCTGCTGAAGGCGGAGGAGGCCGGCAAGCCGGCCCCGGCCACACCCACCGGGAAGACCGCGGCGACGCTGCCGTCGGCGTGACGGCCGGCGAACGCCCGATACCGGCGAACGCTTGAACGGAGCTTTCAAGCGTTCGCCGGGATTTCACGCCCAGGCGCTCGCCCCATCCAGCCGCGCGATGTCCTCGGCGTCGAGACGCAGGGACGCCGCGGCGATCAGGTCGGCCATCTGCTCCGGCTTCGACGCGCTCACGATGGGGGCGGTCAGACCGGGGCGGGCGATCAGCCACGCCAGCGCCACCTGCGCCGGGGTGGCGGCGTGGCGCTGCGCCACCGCGTCCAGCGCCGCCAGGATCGCCCGGCCGCGGTCGTTCAGGTATTTCGACACCGCCCCCTGCCCGCGGGCGCTCTTGCCGGCATCGGCGGCCGAGCGGTATTTGCCGGTCAGGAAGCCGGCGGCCAGCGCGTAGTAGCTGATGACGCCCAGGCCATTGTCACGGCACAGCCCCTCCAGCTCCGCCTCGTAGCCCTGCCGGCTGTAGAGGTTGTATTCCGGCTGCAGCGTCTCATAGCGCGGCAGGCCGGTGCGGGCGCTGACCGCCAGCGCCTCCGCCAAGCGCGGCGCGGTCAGGTTGGAGGCGCCGATGGCCCGGACCTTGCCCTGGTCGATCAACTCCTTGTAGGCGCCCAGCGTGTCCTCGAACGGCGTCGCCGGGTCGTCCCAGTGCGACTGGTAGAGGTCGATGCGGTCGGTCTGGAGCCGGCGCAGCGAATCCTCCACCGCCGTCCGGATCCAGGCGGGGGACAGGCCCTTCTTGCCCGGCCCCATCTCCGACCCGACCTTGGTCGCCAGCACGACGCGGTCGCGGTTGCCGCGGCTCTTCATCCAACGGCCGATGATCATTTCGGACTCGCCGCCTTTGTTGCCCGGCGCCCAGGCGGAATAGACGTCGGCGGTGTCGATGAGGTTGAAGCCGGCCTCGACGAAACCGTCGAGCAGCCGGAAGGACGTCGCCTCGTCGGCGGTCCAGCCGAACACGTTGCCGCCGAAGCAGAGCGGGGCGACCGTCAGGCCGCTGCGGCCGAGTGGACGTTGATCCATGTGTCTTTCTCCTTGGCTGGTCGTGGCGTCGGGTCTTGCCCTCAGGCGGTGCGACGCCTGCGGAATTCGGTCAGGTAGAACAGCAGGCCCAGCGCCGGAAAGGCAAAGCCGATCCAGGTCACCGGCCCCCAGCCGCCGAGCGCGAAGGCCGTGCCGGCCAGCGCCGAGCCGGCGGCACCGCCGACGAAGAAGATCGCCATATAGATGGCGTTCATCCGGCTGCGAGTCTCGGCCCCCAGCGAGTAGATGGCGCGCTGCCCCAGCACCATGTTCATCTGCACCCCCATGTCGAGCAGCAGCCCGGCCAGCACCAGCAGGGCGATGGAGCCCTCCCCGGCCCGCGCCACGAAGAAGGACAGCGCCGCCGTCGCCAGCGCGAAGCCGGTCGCCGGCCGGGTCCAGCCGCGGTCGGCGATCCGCCCGGCGATCGGCGCCACCAGGGCGCCGGCCGCCCCCGACAGCGCGAACAGCGCGATGCCGCGCTGGGTCAGGTGGAAAGGCGCCCCGGCCAACAGCAGCGGCACGGCGGTCCAATAGAGGCTGAAGGACGCGAACATCATGGTCTGGTAGGCGGTGCGGCGCTGGAGCACCGGCGTGCGCACCAGGAGCCGCCCGAGCGAGCCGAGCAGCGCCCCGTAGCTCGACCGGCTCGTCGGCCGCCGCTGCGGCAGCACGCGGGTCAGCAGGACGGCGAAGCCGACCATCACGACGGCCGACAGGCCGAACACCGCGCGCCAGCCGAAGCTGTCGGCGATCAGGCTCGACACCGGCCGCGCCAGCAGGATGCCGAGCAGCAGCCCGCTCATCACGCTGCCGACCACCCGCCCGCGCGACGCCTCCGGCGCCATGTGGGCGGCGAGCGGCACCAGCATCTGCACGGCGACGGAGGTCACGCCGATCAGGAAAGACGCCGCCAGGAACAGCCCGGCCGACGGCGCGACGGCCGCCACCAGCAGCGCCACCACGGTGCTGCACAGGGTGACGCCGACCAGCCGCCGATTCTCCAGCAGGTCGCCCAGCGGCACCAGCAGGATCAGCCCGGCGCCGTAGCCGATCTGGGTCAGGGTGACGACCAGGCTGGCGGTCTCCGGCGACAGCCCGACCGCCGGGCCGATCAGCGCGACCAGCGGCTGGGCGTAGTAGATGTTGGCGACCACCACGCCGCAGGCCAGCGCCATCAGCAGGATGAGCGAACGGGACAGGGCCGGATGGGCGGCGTCTTCGGCAAGCGGGGCGGCGGTCGAGGGCATCGCGCGGTCCTGTGGGGGCCGGAGGGGACATGGCCGTGGGGCGGCCAGAGGCAAGAACAGCCGGCACCGTACGTCGGCACGCGCGCCCGGCGCATCGGCAATTTGCGCCACCCCGTTATGCCCGGCCCGACACTGGCGGCTCAGGCCGCCTCGCCGCAACGGGCGTAGAGCCAGTCCCGGAACGGCGCAAAGCCGGCATCCTCGCGACGGGAGGCGCGGTAGACCAGATACCAGGAATGGACCATCGGCACCGCCAGCGGGAAGGGGATGGCCAGCCGCCCGACGGCGAGGTCGTCCAGGATGTAGAGCGTCGGGGCCAGCGCCACCCCGATGCCGTCGGTCGCCGCCTGCAAGGTCATCGCGTAGCTGCCGAAGGACAGCCCTTTCGGCGTCGGCCCCTCCATCCCGGCGGCGGCCAGCCAGCGCGGCCAGTCCTCCCCCCAATGCGAGACGTGCAGCAGCGTGGCGGCGGCCAGATCCGCCGGTGTCCGCAGTTCGGCCGCCAGCCGTGGGGCGCAGACCGGCTGCATGGTGGAGGAGAACAGCCGCTCCGCTTCATAGCCCGGCCATTGGCCGTCACCCAGCAGGACGGCGCAGGTCCAGTCGTCGTTCATCGGCGCACCGGCTCCGCCGGTGGCGATCCGCACCTCGATCTCCGGATGGCTGAGGTGGAAGCTGGACAGGCGCGGGATCAGCCAGCGCACCGCCACCGTCGCCCCCATCCCCACCGTCAGCACCGGCCCGGCCCGCATCGCCGACACCTGTTCCACCCGCCGGGCGATCGAATCGAGCGCCTCGGTCAGCGCCGGCTGCAACGCCCGGCCGCGTTCAGTCAGCACCAGCGCGTTGGCCCGGCGGTCGAACAGCGGAAAGCCCAGCCGCTCCTCCAGCAGCCTGACCATGCGGCTGACCGCCGCCGGCGAGACGTGCAGCTCCGCCGCCGCCCCGGTGAAGCTGCCGTGGCGGGCCGCCGCCTCGAAGGCGCGCAGACCGTTCAGCGATGGCAGGCGCCGCATCGCGCTATCCTTACTTGACCCCAACTTTTCCTGAGGCTGAGCATCGAACAATGCCGTTTGCGGCGCAAGCCGCCACCGTGCGATTTTTCCAGCCTGATCTCTGACAATCGGACCGATTCATGCTGACGCTTCCGCTGATGGTGGGGCTTGGCCTCACCGTGCTCGTGACCTCGTTTCTGTCGGGCCTGTTCGGCATGGCCGGCGGCATGGTGCTGATGGGGCTGCTGCTGGTCCTGCTGCCGGTGCCGTCGGCGATGCTGCTGCACGGGGTGACGCAGTTCACCTCCAACGGCTGGCGGGCGTGGCTGTGGCGGCGCCATGTCGCCTGGCCGATCGTTCTGCGCTTCGCCCTCGGCAGCGCCGGGGCCGGCGCGATCTTCGCTCTGGTGGGCGCCGTGCCCGACCAGGCGGTGTCGCTGCTGATCCTGGGGCTGACGCCCTTCCTGGCGCTCGCCGTGCCCGGCCGCTGGGCGCTCGACGCGCAGAAGCCGCTGCACGGGCTGCTGGGCGGCTTCCTGTGCATGGGGGTGCAGCTGGTCGCCGGCATCTCCGGCCCGCTGCTCGACGTCTTCTTCGTCCGCACCCTGATGAGCCGGCAGACCGTCGTCGCCACCAAGGCGACCATCCAGGTCTTCGGCCACGTGGTGAAGATCGTCTATTTCGCCCCGCTGGTCGCCGCCGCGCCCGGCGAGACGGTGGAGGCGACGGTGATCCTGCTGTCGATCGGGATGGCGCTGCTGGGCACCAACCTGTCGCGCCGGGTGCTGGACCGCATGAGCGACGCCCAGTTCCGCCTGTGGAGCCGCTATCTGGTGATGGGAACCGCCAGCGTCTATCTGGGCCAGGGCCTGCTGCTGCTGGGCGCGCACTAGTCGATCCTTACGCCTTGGGGGCCGGATCCGGCGCCACCAGTCCATTGGAAGGCCGCTCTCCGATCCTTACGGCTTGGGGGCGGCCTTCCTTACATCCTGGGGGCGCCCAAGCCCTTGGAATCCTGAACAGCCGATCCTTACGACTCGGAGGAGTGCGTTGCGGAAGGCGATCCTTACTCCTTGGGGGCACAAATCCGGCGTTGGGTGCCCCCAGGCCGTAAGGATGAAACCTCTCCATCCATCCCTGAACAGCAAAAGCAGCCGCAAGCCCCCAAGGCGTAAGGATGGCGCTGGTCCTGAATCGCATCTCCGGGGGGCTCGAGTCGCACCGATTCGGGTCGTGTAAGGATGGAGGAGGGGGCGGGATGGGCGGATCTGTCCGATGGAGGCTGGTCCGAATCCGGCGCTTTGTCGGCGTTTCCGACTCCCTTTCCCTCTTAAAAGGATTCGTCGGGTACGAAAGCCAGCGGAGTCCGCGAGTCGCAGCGAATCTTCCTTACAGGGCGGGGGAAAGTGCCTTACTGGGTGGGGGCGAGTCGCACACCCCCCGGGGCGTAAGGCTGTCGCCCCCAGGGTGTAAGGATATCAAGGATTCTTCGCCGCGACCCTTTCCTTACTTGTTTTTCCGGTAAGGATTGATCTAGCCTCCGTCGATTTCGGTGGAGGACGGCGATGGCGGCGACGGGGCGCAGGAAGACGCGTGGTGCGGTGGCGGAGGATTCCGCCCCGTCGACCGCGGCTGCGCCCTCCGTCACCATGGAGAAGACCGGCAGCGCGGAGAAGACCGGATCCGGCCTCGTCGTGCTGGGGCCGGAGGATCTGGCCGGTGGTGCGGTGATCGACGGCGACGGCACGGCGGCGACCAACCTGCCGCCCAACCTGCCCTCGGTGGCGCCGGACGCCGCCGCCCCGGTGGCCGGCCTGACCGCGCGGGTCGCCAGCGCCACCTTCGAGCGCGACGGCTACAAGCACCTGATCAAGGCGGCGGAGGCGGTCTACAGCTACCCGGCCAACGGCACGCGGCTGTCGCTGCCAGCGCAGAAGATGCTGAACTTCATGATCCATCTGGCCGGCAGCCAGAATTTCGCCAACAAGCTCTACCGCCTGCCCAAGCGGGTGGTGCGCGGCAACCACAAGGGCAACGAGCGCATCTTCGACGCCCTGAAGGAGATCTTCGACTCCAGCCTGGTGGTGATCGGCCCGTTCCGCGGCCGGCGGTCGCGCGCCGAGCTGCGCATCCTTTCCAGCTATGTCCGGCCGGAGGAGGAGGAGGACAGCGACGCCGCCGACATCCATTTCCAGTTCACCGACGCCTTCCTGGAAATTCAGCGCTCGTCGCAGCTCTGGGCCAAGCTGTCCGGGCCGGCGATGGTCAAGGTCACCAGCACCTACGCGCTGAAGCTGTACGAGATCGGCATGCAGCGCTACCAGATGGACTATCCGTCGCTGGAGCTGGATATCGACACCCTGCGCAAGCTGATGAACGTGCCGGAGGGCGCCTACAAGGATTTCGGCATCCTGCGCACCCGCACCATCGACCGCGCCATGGCCGAGGTGAACCAGCTCGCCCCCTTCCGCGTCAGCATGCCGGAAGAGAAGATGAAGCGGAAAGGCCGCAAGATCGAGGCGGTGACCCTCGATTTCCTCGCCAAGGACGAGGAGGAGGCGGCCGAAACCTATCTGGAGCGCGAACGCCACAGCGCCGGCCGCCGCGCGCGCCGCATCGGCAAGGTCGACACCGTCGCCCCCGCCGACCCGGTGGAGGCCGGCCTCGCCGACCTCGGCCCGCTGCCCGACGCCGACGACGTCACCGCCCTGTGGGCCGCTGTCCTGCACGCCCTGAAGGGCAAGGTCCCCGCCCCGCTGCTGGCCGAACTGGAGCCCGACCGCGTCGAGGAAGCCCCCCAGGGCGGCCGCCGCCTGGTGCTGAAGGCCAAGAACCCGGCGGTCGCCGACACCGCCCGCATGAACCACTGGCCGACCCTGAAATCCGCCCTGTCCTCGCTGACCGGCGGCCTGATCGAGGACGTCGCCTTCGAGGTCGCGGCACGGCGGACGAAAGCGGCCAAGGCGGCTGCCCCCGAGGGGTAAGGATTGGGGAGGCCCCACCCGGTTTCAGGCGGCGTCTAGGGCGGGGATTGCGGCGAGGTCGGTGGCCATCTCGCGGCCCAGGCAATTGAGGTCGTGCTGGGCCCGAAGGGTGAGCCACAGCGCCGGCCCATTGCCGCACAGCTTGCCGAGCCGCAGGACCATGACCGGAGTAAAATCGAGAGTCTTGAATGGCTGCCGGTCTGACTGGGCAGGTCTCAGGGGGGGGGCTCGGCCCCTCCCGCTGGCCTGCTCAGTCGGACTTTCACTGGTAAGGATAGTTGTCATCAACCAGCAGACACAGTTGCGGCACTGCAGCCTGGTATAGTTCTCAAAGTCCGCTGGACCCAGCCGCCGCCACCGCCATGTCATTCTCGACAGAACTGCCGCTGACGCCGATCGCACCGATAATGGTGCCGGTCTTGTCCCGGATCAGTTCGCCGCCGCCGAAGATGGTGAGGCCACCGTTTGTCACTTCAATGCCGTAGAGCGGCTGGCCGGGCTTGGCCAGATCACCAAGCTCCTTGGACGACATGTTGAAAAGCCGTGCCGTTTTGGCCTTGCGGATTGAGATGTCGATGCTTCCAAGAAAAGCGCCGTCCATCCGGCTGAAGGCCTTCAGATTACCACCGGCGTCGACCACCGCAATGTTCATTAGTGTTTCTTGCTGCCTAGCCTTCTCTTCAGCCGCCTTCAACACTTTCTGAGCCTGTTCGATCGTGATGTCGCCGGACAAGGTAAGTTTAGACGGACTCTCTGCTGCGGCGACGCTGGCAAACAGCGTCGCCGCAGCAAACGCTGCGAGCGTGTGTTTCAGCATTCTATATGCATCCTATTCGGGTTGTCTTGAGAATTGGTATCATTCATGTCTGCCAAGACTTCAGGCAGATGAATATTTAAGTTCCTACGAAATTTCTTTGTCAATGCGACGAAAACGCAGCCTGGGCTGGCGTGTTGCATGGAGGTGGCTGGTGGCCCAGTCGAGTGCGTGCAACCTTGCGCCAGTATAGCAACTTAAAAATGTGTGATGCCGGGGGGCCGCTTGCCGGGCAAGGCCACCTCCAACTCGGCAAAGTGCTCTTGGCTTCCCAGCGTTCGTGGCAAAGCGCAGCCAGCTCCTTGGTCGGAGCGCTGAGCGGGTCGATCAGCGTGGTGATCAGCCGGTGCAGCGGTTTGGCCTCCAAGGCCCCACCCAGACGACAATCGATGACGCGCACTGACTTGCCGGCCACTCCCACCTCGGGAAGCCGCAGGCGCAATCAGCGCCCCCCTTCCAGCAGATCCCGCAGCATCTCGCCGTCAGAGGCTTGCGCATAAAGCGCCAAAGCCAACAGGCAATAGACCACCAACCACGCCAGTAACGGACGCCGTCGGACGCTGTGGTGGCCGGTCTCGGTCAGCACAGCGTCGATGAAGCGTGGTGGAATCATGGTCCCCAGGACACTCGGCGTCACAAGAACGCGGATCCGTGTCCCCCCTTCGCCAGGGGTGCAAACGGCCGGGCCATGGCCGCTTCCCCTTGAGGAAAACCTGCCAGATTCAACAGAGCAAAACCGCTCAAGTGAACGGTGCTCAAGTGAACGGTATTGATATTAACGCCCCCGCGCCGCTGCCCCTCCCCCAAGCCGTAAGGATCGGCGGAGGCACCCCGCCCCCGCCGATCCCCGCACACCCTCAGCCCTGCTTCGCCTTCAGCGCCGCCAGACGGTCGGAGAGGCTGTTCGCGGTCGGCTTGCCCGAGGCGGCAGCCAGCGCGGCGGCGATGTTGGGGTCTTCCTTTTCCGGGACCGACGGGCGCAGCAGCTTGGCCTTGGCGTTGGCGGCCTCGGCGGCGGCCAGATCCTTGGCGGCGGTGTCCTGCATCGCCTTCAACGCCACCGTCAGGCCGCTGGTCGCCCCGGCGAGGCCGGCGGCCTGGCGGGCGGCTTCGGCCTGACGCTCGGCCATGGCGCGCTGCTGGTCGGCGCGGCCCATGTCGCGCTGGGCGCGGGTCAGTTCGGCGCGGGCGGCCTTCAGCTTGGCGCCGGCCTCGGCGTAGTTCTTTTCCAGCATCTCCAGGAACTCGCGCGCTTCCACCGCGTCGCGGACCTCGCGGTCGATCTCCGGGGCCATCTCTTCCAGCATGGCGACGATGGTCTCCAGGCTCTTTTCCAGGCCGGCCTTGCGCGACGGGTCGGTTTCCGCGTCGATCTGGCGCTGCAGATGCTCGGCGGCGGCCATGCGCTGGCCCGACAGCGCCTTGATCGCGTCGGCTTCACGCTGCTCGCGGTCGTGGATGGCGCGGGCCTCCGCCACCTGACGGCCCAGACCGTCGAGATGCTGTTCCATGGTCCGCAGCTCCGCTTCCGTCGCGGATTTGGGATCCCAGCGCACCAGCGCCTCCATGGCGCCCTGCACGGCCTGGTCGGTCTTGACACCCATAAGGTTGCGGATGAACGCGAGCATGGCGGATTTCCTGTCGAAATGGGTTGTTGGAGGCGCCGCGGACGAAAGCCCGAACGGCGCGTCGTCGCACAGATGGGGTGGGTCGATGGCGCTGACCAGACCCCCATCCTTACCGCTTGGGGGAGTTTTTCGCCGCGGTCAGCCGGCCAGCGCCGCGGCGTTGATCAGGGCGACGCCCAGCTGCACGCCGACCAGGGCGGCGGCCGAGGCGACGTTGCCGGATTCGATCTGGCCGCGCAGGTCGCGGATCAGCAGCGTCGCCACCGCGAAGGCGACCAGTTGCAGGATCAGCGCCACCACCCCCCACAGCAGGATGTCGAGCACGACGCTGCTGGTCGCCAGCGTCGCCGCCAGCGGGATGGCCAGCGCGACGATGGAGCCGGCCAGGGTCAGGCCGCCGGCGGGGTTGCCCTCCGCCACCAGCTGGCGCTCGTTGAAGGGGGTGATGCGGGTGTAGACGGCGACGCCGACCGCCAGCAGCGCCAGCGTGACGGCGAGCTGGACCAGCAGCACCGGAAGCCCGGTGCCGAGCGCGGTCAGGATGGAACCGAAGGTGCTTTCCATGGGGCCGGCACTCTTGTCTTGGGGTGGGGTGTGATCAGGCGAGCGAGAGGGAGGCGGGGTTGACGTCGATGCCGGCCGACACCTCGACCGAGGCCAAGCCGCCGCGCTCCACCGCCTCGACCAGGATGTATTCGCGCTCCGGCGCCGGGGCGGCGGCCCCGGTGGGGGCGCCGTAGAGCATGGCCTGACTGACCACCGTCTCGGTCCCGCGCAGGGTCTGGCGCGCCTCGCTCAGGGTGAAGGGCTGGATCCGGCTGGTGCCCGGCTGCCAGACGCGCGGATAGACCTTGCCGTCCTTGGTCTGGAACTCCGGCCAGCCGATCATCCCCTCGGCGTCGTCGAGCCAGAAGCCCCATTCGCCCTCGTCGGCGGGGGTGACGCTGTCCAGCGGGGTGAAATAGCGGCACTCGTCCGGCTGGCCGTCGGCGCCGAGATGGATTTGGAAGAAGCCGCTGCCCGGCAGGTGCAGCCGGTAGACGGTGGCCGGGCCGGAGGTGACGGTGCCCACCGCCTCGATCGACACCAGACGGTCGGTGCCGGTGTCCGGCGCCTTGACCTTGGTGACACCCTCCGCCAGCAGGAAGGGCGCCGGGTCGATGGTGACGGTCATGCCGACGCGGAACAGCGACGGGCTGTAGCGCTGGCCGCCGAGCTTCTGGTTCACGTAGTTGCCGAGCGTTCCGAACAGGGGCACGTCCGATCCTCCCTTTGATACCGGTGCCGCAGTCTTTGCGGGCGGGTTGTCCATCCGGCGCCGCGCCCGCCACAGCAGGAACAGCACGGCGGCGCCCAGCAGCAGGATGCCCCACCACCAGAACCCGCCCATGCCGGAGCCGCGCCCCGCTTTCGCGGCGTCGGCCCGCGCCGCGTCGGTGGCGCCGGCCGAGCTGCCGGAATCGGCGCGGGCCAGATCCGCCGGCACGTCGGGCGGCAGCCGCCCCTGCTCGCGCGGTGCGTCGGCCTGCGCCGCCATTGACTGGTCGAGCTGGTCCAGCTTGGCGCGCAGCTCGGCGTTGTCCTTCGCCTGCCGGTCGGCCTCCTGCCGCCACTCGCGATAGCCGGGGTCGTTGGCGTTGTCGTGGAAGAAGGAGGCGTGGCCGGGCCGGGTCAGCGTGTCGAGCATGAACCACAGGAACAGCCCGTCCCACAGCCCGAAGCGCCGCGGCGCGGTGTAGGCGTAGGGCGGCGGGCTCCAGCCATAGCCGCCATAGGGGTTGACGGGGGCCGGCCGGGTCGACGGCGTGCGGCCGTAACCGCTGGAGCCACCGCCCCAGCTCCAGCCCGATCCGCTGGAACCGGTCCCGGAGGGCTGCGTCGGCTGTTGCGCCGTCGGCGGCGGGTTGCGGTCGGCGTCCTGGCGGGTGCGGTAGCGGTTCAGCGCGTCGGCCGAGCCCTGCTGGCTGATGGCGCGGTCGCCGGCCGAGGTCGGCGGAGCGGCGACGGATGGGGCCGCGGCGCCCGGCCGGGCGTAGCCGCCGCTGGATGAGGAGGAGCCGCCGGAGAACCAGCCGCCGCCGCTGCCGCCGGTCGATGGCGTGCGCGAGGTGGAGGGGCGGGAATAGCCGCCGCTGCTGCCGCCGACGGACGGCGTGCGCGACGACGACGGCCGCGAATAGCCGCCGGACGAGGACCGGCTGCTGGAACCGGCGCGGGCCGACGCCTCGTCGGGGGTCAGGGTGATGACGGCCGCGGCGGTGGCGGCGGTCACCAGCGGCACGGCCGGCACCGGCGCCGTCAGGACGGCGATGGGGGCCGCCAACGGCTGAAGCGCCATCAGCACGGCGACGGCGGCGGCGCGTAGGCGTTGGAGCCGCCGGGCTGCGGCGTTCTGCGTCATCCGTTCCCTCACGCTGCGCCCGGTACCGCGAACCGTCCGGTCCCAGGCAATCCGTGACCGAAGCTAGGCGCGCACGCGACACTTCTCAACCTGTTTGATGTCAAGGGGCTGGAGGCGCTGTGCCTTGCCTTTCCGCCCGGCCCTGGTGGATCATGCCCGCCTCGATCAAGCGATGGACGGTGCGGGACGACGATGCCGACGGAAAATCCGATGCGGACCATGGGCGGCGCGGGCGCGGCGCAGCCGGCCGTCCCGCCGGACGCGCTGGCGCGCGCGGCGCGGATCCTCGTCATCAAGCTGGACGAGTTGGGCGACTTCATCCTGGCGACGCCCTTTCTGCGCGGCCTGCGCGTCTATGCGCCGCAGGCCCACATCGCGCTGGCCGTCACCGCGCCGGTGCTGGAACTGGCGGGGGAACCGGGCGGTCCCTGCCCCTGGGCCGACGCGGTGGTGACGCCGGTCGGCGACGTGGCCGGCGGGAAGTTCAGTTTCCGCGGCCGCACCCCCGACGACCTCCAGGCCTTCGCCGCCGCCTTCCGCGCCGGCTTCGACCTCGTCGTCACCCTGCGCTTCGACGTCGACAAGGGTGGTGCCGCCACGCTGGCGGCGGCGACCCGCGCCCCGGTCCGGCTGGGCTATTCCGAAACCGTCACCCCCTGGAAGGCGGCGGGCAACCGCGGCTTCGACGCCGCCTACACCCATGTGCTGCCGGCCGGCCCGGTGCGCCACGAGGTCGAGCGCAACCTCGCCCTGCTGGCGGCGCTGGGGGCGGCCGATCCCGGCGACGGTACCCTCGACCTGCCGCTGTCCGCCGCCGAGCGCGAAGCCGCCGTCTGCCGGCTCGGCGCCTTTCCCGGCGGTCGACCCGGCCGCCTGCTGGCGGTGGCGCCGACCACCGCCATCGCCCGCAAGAACTACCCGATCGACCGGCTGCGCCCCCTGCTGGACCGTGTCGTCCGCGCGACGGGGGTCGGCGGCCTTGTCCTGCTGGGCACCGCCGACGGGGTGGAGCGGGCCTCGCGGCTGACGGACGGAATGCTGGCGGACGGAATGCCTTGCCCCGTGCTCGACCTGACCGGGCGGACCGGCGTGCGCGAGCTGGCGGCGATCGTCGCCGCGTCCGACGCCCTGCTGGCGATGGACACCGGCCCGGCCCACATGGCGGCGGCGGTCGGCACGCCGGTCGCGACGCTGTTCTGCCACCCCATCGGCGGCGATCCGCAAAGCCCCTACGCGCCGGAACGCTTCCGCCCCTGGGGCGATGCGGTGCTGGTGGTCCAGCCGCCGCACGCGGTGGCGCCCTGCACCGACAAGTGCCTGTCGTCGGAGCCGCACTGCATCGCCGCCATCGACCCTGGCGCGGCGGCCGACCGCATCGCCGAGTTTCTCCGCGCCAGCCGCTTCGGCACGGCCGGGTAGCGGCGGCGGGTTCCGGCCTTGCCGCCGCAGCCGGCCCCGGCTATCACAAGCCTGAGCGTTTCCGCCCCTTACCGTCCCCCTTGGCCCTGGACCCGATGGACGATCTCGACCGCCGGCTGATCGATCTGCTGACGCTGAACGCGCGGACCAGCACGGCGGCGCTCGGCCGCGCGCTGGGGCTGTCGCGCTCCACCGTGCAGGACCGGCTGGCCCGGCTGGAGCGCCAGGGGGTGATCGCCGGCTACACGGTGAGGCTGGGCGACAGCGCGCCCAAGCGCGGCGTGTCGGCCCTGGTGATGATCAGCGTGAACGCCAGGCTGGCCGACCGTGCCGTCCACGCGCTGCGCAAGATGCCGGAGGTGATCCGCCTGCACAGCATCAGCGGCCAGTACGACCTGTGCGCCACCGTCGGCACCGAGACGCACGACGCGATGGACACGGCGCTCGACACCATCGGCCGCCTGCCGGGGGTGGAGCGGACGATGTCGTCCATCGTGCTGTCGACCAAGATGGAGCGGTAGGGGCGTTCGGCGCACGAACCCCCGCCCCCCGCCCCTACAGCACCGCCGCCAGCCGCGTGCCCTGGTCGATGGCGCGTTTGGCGTCCAGTTCGGCCGCCACGTCGGCGCCGCCGATCAGGTGGACGGTGATGCCGGCGGCCTCCAGCGGCGCCTGCAGGTCGCGCAGCGGCTCCTGGCCGGTGCACAGCACGATGTTGTCGACCGCCAGGGTCTGCGGGCGTTCGTGCTTCTCGCCGAAGCTGATGGTCAGGCCCTCGTCGTCGATCCGCTCGTAATTCACGCCGGCCAGCGCCTGGACGTTCTTCATCTTCAACTGCGCCCGGTGGATCCAGCCGGTGGTCTTGCCCAGCCCGGCGCCGGGCTTGGTCGCCTTGCGCTGGAGCAGGACGATCTCCCGCGCCGGGGCAGCCGGATGCGGGCGGACGCCGGCGACGCCGCCGCGGGCCTCGGCCGGATCGGCCACCCCCCATTCGGCACGCCACAGCGCCGGATCCAGGCTGGGCGACGGCCCGTCCTGAGCCCCATCGTGAGCAAGGAACTCGCAAAGGTCGAAGCCGATGCCGCCGGCCCCGACCACGGCGACACGGCGGCCGACCGGCTTGGCGTGGCGCAGCACGTCGATGTAGGTCAGCACCTTCGGGTGGTCCTGGCCGGGGATCTTCGGGTCGCGCGGCACGACGCCGGTCGCCAGCACCACGGCGTCGAAGCCCCCACCGGCCGACGTCGCCGTCAAATCCGCCGCCGTCACCCGCTGGCCCAGATGCAGCGCCACGCCGGTCTCGGCCAGCCGGTGGCGGAAGTAGCGCAGCGTCTCGTCGAACTCCTCCTTGCCGGGGATGGTCTTCGCCATGGTGAACTGGCCGCCGATCTCGTCCGCCGCGTCGAACAGGTGGACTTCGTGGCCGCGCCCAGCCGCGGTGGTGGCGCAGGCGAGGCCGGCCGGGCCGGCGCCGACCACGGCGACGCGCTTGCGGACGGCGGCGGGGGTGATGGTCAGCTCGGTTTCGTGGCAGGCGCGCGGGTTGACCAGGCAGGTCGCCGTCTTGCCGGAGAAGATGTGGTCCAGGCAGGCCTGGTTGCAGGCGATGCAGCTGTTGATCGCCTCCGGCGTTCCGGCGGCGGCCTTGCGCACGAAGTCGGGATCGGCCAGGAAGGGCCGGGCCATCGACACCATGTCGGCCAGCCCGTCGGCGATGACGCGGTCGGCCACCTCGGGCGTGTTGATGCGGTTGGTGGTGCAGAGCGGGATGGACACCGCCCCCCTCAGCTTGCCGGTCACCCAGGCGAAGTTGGCGCGCGGCACGCTGGTGGCGATGGTCGGGACCCGCGCCTCGTGCCAGCCGATGCCGGTGTTGATGATGGTGGCGCCGGCCGCCTCGATGGCGGTGGCGAGCTGCACCACCTCCTCCCAGCTGCTGCCGTCGGGGATGAGGTCGAGCATCGACAGGCGGAAGATGATGATGAAGTCGGGGCCGACCGCCTCGCGCATCCGCGACACGATCTCCACCGCGAAGCGCATGCGGTTCTCGAAGGCGCCGCCCCACTGGTCGGTGCGCTGGTTGGTGTGGGTCACCAGGAACTGGTTGATCAGGTAGCCTTCCGATCCCATCACCTCGACCCCGTCGTAGCCGGCCTCGCGCGCCAGCTCGGCGCAGCGGACATAGGCGCGGATCTGCCGTTCGATGCCGCGCGCCGTCAGCGCCCGCGGGGTGAAGGGGGTGATCGGCGACTTGATGCGCGACGGCGCCACCGACAGCGGGCTGTGGGCGTAGCGGCCGGCGTGCAGGATCTGCAGCGCGATCCGGCCGCCTTCGGCGTGCACCGCGTCGGTGATGACCCGGTGCGCCCGCGCCGAGCTGTGCCGCGCCAGGGTGGAGCCGAAAGGCGACAGCCAACCCTCGACGTTCGGCGCGAATCCGCCGGTCACCATCAGCCCGACCCCGCCGCGCGCCCGTTCGGCGAAATAGGCCGCCAGCCGCGGGAAATGGCGGCGGCGATCCTCCAGCCCGGTGTGCATCGACCCCATCAGCACCCGGTTCTTCAGCACCGTGAAGCCGAGGTCGAGGGGGGCGAGCAGGTTCGGGTAGGGCTGGGTCACGGGGCTACGTCCTCTGGCGATGGCGGGCGGCGCTGGGAATACGGATGATCCGTGAGGCGGAGCCTAGATCAGGTTGACGTAAGCGTCAATGTGGTTCCGCAGCGGCTCTCCCGGCCACTTTCCCGGTCGTTGGGGTGCCCCGCTGTCCGTCCCCCTTTCCGCTTGGTGAAAAAGCCGTTCGGCGAACTGGCTCAAGGCCCTGCGCGGCGATCAAGCTCCGCACCCAAGGGCCGCCCCTCCATCCGCGGCGGCCATCGCGACGCCAATCGCGCAACACGGAGTTCGGCCATGGTGCAATTCGCCGCCAACCTGACGATGCTCTACAACGAGCACGCTTTCCTCGACCGATTCGCCGCGGCGGCCGATGCCGGCTTCCGTGGTGTGGAGTATCTGTTCCCCTACGACTTCTCCGCCGACGCGCTGGCCGAGAAGCTGCGCCGGCACGGCCTGACCCAGGTCCTGCACAATCTGCCGGCCGGCAACTGGGGCGGCGGGGAGCGCGGCATCGCCATCCTGCCCGACCGGGTGCAGGAGTTCCGCGACGGCGTCGCCCGCGCCATCGACTACGCCGGAACGCTGGGCTGCACACAGGTGAACTGCCTCGTCGGCATCCTGCCGGCCGGCGCCGACGCCGCGACCGCCGAGCGCACGCTGGTCGGCAACCTCGCCTACGCCGCCGACGCGCTGGCCGGCGCCGGGATCAGGCTGCTGGTCGAGCCGATCAACACCCGCGACATCCCCGGCTTCTACCTGACCCGCACCCGCCAAGCGCTCGACCTGATCGACACGGTCGGCTCCGACAATCTCTACGTGCAATACGACATCTACCACATGCAGATCATGGAAGGCGATCTGGCCCGCACCATCGAGGCCAACCTCGCCCGCATCGCCCATGTCCAGCTGGCCGACAACCCCGGCCGCAACGAGCCCGGCACCGGCGAGATCAATTATCCCTTCCTGTTCCAGCATCTGGACGCCATCGGCTACAGCGGCTGGGTCGGCTGCGAGTACAAGCCGAAGACGACGACCGACGCGGGGCTCGGCTGGTTCGCCCCCTACAAGACCGAACCGGCGCACGCCTGAGCACCCCAATTCCACGCAAGATAAGGACCACGGCAATGAAGGTCGGATTCATCGGTCTCGGCATCATGGGCACCCCGATGGCGGGGCACCTGCTGGACGCCGGTCACACCCTCTACGTCCACGACATCAAGCCGGTGTCGGCGGAACTGACGGCCAAGGGCGCCATCCCCTGCCCCAGCGGGGCGGAGGTCGCCGCGGCGGCCGAGGTCATCATCACCATGGTGCCCGACACGCCGCACGTCGCCGCCGCCCTGTTCGGCGAGAACGGCGTCGCGTCCGGCCTGTCGGCCGGCAAGATCGTGGTCGACATGTCCTCGATCTCGCCAATCGAGACCAAGGAGTTCGCCAAGCGCATCAACGAGTTGGGCTGCGACTACCTCGACGCCCCGGTGTCGGGCGGCGAGGTCGGCGCCAAGGCCGCCTCGCTGACCATCATGGTCGGCGGCCCCGACACCGCCTTCGCGACGGTCAAGCCGCTGTTCGACAAGATGGGCAAGAACGTCACGCTGGTCGGCGGCAACGGCGACGGCCAGACCACCAAGGTCGCCAACCAGATCATCGTCGCGCTGACCATCGAGGCGGTGGCCGAGGCGCTGCTGTTCGCCTCCAAGGCGGGCGCCGATCCGGCCAAGGTCCGTCAGGCGCTGATGGGCGGCTTCGCCTCGTCGCGCATCCTGGAGGTCCATGGCGAGCGGATGATCAACCGCAACTTCAACCCCGGCTTCCGCATCGAGCTGCACCAGAAGGACCTGAACCTGGCGCTGAACGGCGCCAAGGCCCTGAACCTGTCGCTGCCGCACACCGCGAGCTGCCAGCAGCTGTTCAACGCCTGCGTCGCCCAGGGTGGCGCCGCCTGGGACCACTCCGGCATGCTCCGCGCGCTGGAGCTGCTGGCGGGGCATGAGGTGGGGGCGAAGTGAGGTGAGGTTCGGCGCCGGGTTGCCCCCTCCCTCCCACGGCTTTGCCGCGGGTCCCTCCCTCCCCCGCTCTCGCGGGAGAGGGTGGATTCGCATAGCGGCGGCAGTCCCCTCTCCCGCGGGAGAGGGGGAGGGTTAGGGAGGGGGCAACCGGCGCCACCACCCCACCCAAACCATTGGCCCACCCCCCAATCCAGTGCATCCTAACCGCCCCGGTCTCCAACCTCGCCGAGCGACCATGACCACCGCCCCGACCACCGACGCCCTGCTCCACGACCTGTTCCGGGCCGCCCTGACCGCGGTGACCGCCGACACCCGGCTGCCGGCGGCGCTGCCCCGGCCGCCGAAGGGCCGCACGGTCGTCATCGGCGCCGGCAAGGCCGCCGCCGCCATGGCGAAGACGGTGGAGGACCATTGGCCGGGGCCGCTGACCGGGCTGGTCGTCACCCGCTACGACCATGACCTGCCGACCGAGCGGATCGAGGTGGTGCAGGCGTCGCACCCGGTGCCGGACGCCGCCGGGCAGGACGCGGCGCGGCGCATCGCCGATCTGGTGCAGGGGCTGACCGCCGACGACCTCGTGCTCTGCCTGATTTCCGGCGGCGGCTCGGCGCTGCTGGCCCTGCCGGCCCCCGGCATCACGCTGGAGGACAAGCGCACCGTCGCCAAGGCCCTGCTGAAGAGCGGCGCCGACATCGGCGAGATGAACTGCGTCCGCAAGCATCTGTCCGCCGTGAAGGGCGGCCGGCTCGCCGCGCTGGCCCATCCGGCGCGGGTGGTGTCGCTGCTGGTGTCGGACGTGCCGGGCGACGATCCGTCGGTCATCGCCAGCGGGCCGACGGTGCCGGACCCCACCAGCTTCGCCGACGCCCGCGCCATCCTGGTGAAATACGGCATCACCCCGCCGCCGGCCGTGGCCGCCTTCCTCGAAGCGGCGGCGGACGAGACGCCGAAGCCGGGCGACCCGCGGCTGGCCGGCGCCATCACCACCATCATCGCCACCCCGCAGGACGCGCTGGAGGCGGCCGCCGCGCTGGCCCGCGACCGCGGCTACACCCCCGTCATCCTGGGCGACGCCATCGAAGGCGAATCGCGCGAGGTTGCCAAGGTCCACGCCGGCATCGCCCGGCAGGTCGCCCGCCACGGCCAACCGGCCGCGGTCCCGGCGGTGATCCTGTCTGGCGGCGAAACCACGGTGACGGTGCGCGGCCAGGGCCGCGGCGGCCGCAACGTCGAATTCCTGCTGGCGCTGGCGGTGGCGCTGGACGGCCAGCCCGGCATCTCGGCCGCCGCCTTCGACACCGACGGCATCGATGGGACGGAGGACAACGCCGGCGCCATCCTGCGCCCCGACACGCTGGCGCGGGCCGAGGCGATGGGCCTCGACGCCAAGGCCTTCCTCGCCAACAACGACGGCTACAGCTTCTTCAAGGCGCTGGGCGATCTGGTCGTCACCGGGCCGACCCGGACCAACGTCAACGATTTCCGGGTGATCGTGATCGACCGCGGCTGACCGCCGGGCGCCTCATCCCGCCTTCCCCGCCGTCAACTGCGCGATGTAGATCCGGGTCAGCGATTTCAGGATCGGCGGCATGGCGGACACCGCGTCGTCGAAGCTGCGGCGGTCGATCACCTCGCAGACGCCGCCGGCGACCGCCACCGCGGTGACGTCGGGCGGCCGGCCGGTCAGCAGGAAGATCTCGCCGAACAGGCTGCCGGGACCGAGCGTCGCGAGGTCGCCGCCCAGCGTGCCGCGTCCGGGCCGCAGGGCGACGCGGCCGGACTGGATCAGGTAGGCGGCGTTGACCGGCTCGTTGGGGCCGAAGAAGACATGGCCCTCGCGGATCATGCGGCGGTCGACCACCTTCTGGAACGAGTTGGTGGAGCGGAAATCCACCGCGTTGCCGATCCGCTCGGTCGGCGGCAGGCCATAGTCGCGGCGGATGGCGGCGATCAGGCTCTGCAGCAGGTAGGAGGCCAGCGGCGGGCTGCGCTTCAGCAGGCCGCGGAACGCCTCCCGCGTCACCTCGACGCAGGCGACCTCGGTCAGGGAACGCACGGTGGCGCTGCGCTCGCCGTCGTCGATCAGCGCCATCTCGCCGACCACCGCGCCCTTGCCGACGACGCCCAGCCGGCGGGTCGAGCCGTCCGGCGCGGTCAGCAGCACCTCCAGCTCGCCGGATTCGATCAGCCACGCCCGGTCGGCGCGCTCGCCCTGGCGCATCATCACGATGCCGGGGCCGATGCTGTAGCGCTTGGGGCCGGAGGCGGCGGACTGGGGCATGGGCGAACTCGGTGGGCGGACTCGATGGGCAGGCTTGGGGCGGGCGGAAACGCCACCGCAACAGAGTAGCGCGTCGCCCCGCGCCCGTCACCCGCCCCTCAGCCGCCGGTCTTCATCATCCCATGCCCGCGCGCCGGGGCCGAGCCGCGGCCGAGCTGCTGGCGCAGGAAGGCGACGACCTCCGGCGAATCCCACTCCACCGCCCCTTCGACGCGACCCAGCTCCCGCCCCTCGGGATCGACCAGGATGGTGGTGGGCAGGCCGCGCAGGCCCAGCACCTTCATCGATTCCGAAGCGGGGTCGAGGTACAGCCCGAGATGGCCGACGCCGGTCTTGGCGAAGAAGGGCTCCACCGCCGTCCGCCCGCCGCGGTCGAGCGACAGCGCCACCACCTGGAAGGCGTCGCCGCCCATCTGGGCCTGGAGCCGGTCGAGCGACGGCATCTCCTTCACGCAAGGCCCGCACCAGGTCGCCCACAGGTTCAGCAGCACGACGCGGTCCTTGAAATCGGCCAGATCGACCCGCCGCCCGTCGCCGTCGACGAAGGACAGCGCCGGCATCGGCTTGGGCTCCGCCCCCTTGAACTTGTCGAGCTTGTCGGCACCGCCGGCCGCCGGAGTGGCGGACTCCGCGGTGCCGAGACGGGCCACGTCCGGAGGTGTGGGCGCCGCGCCGGCGCTCCACCACAGGCCGGCCCCGGCCATGCACACACAAACCGTTGCGACGGCCGCCAAAGTCCGCATACTCACGCTTCCTCGCTCCCCTACCCGATTGCCCGATACCGCATCATGAGCGCCGATCAGACCCCGCAAGACAGCCCCGCCGCCGCCCCCGCCGCCAGCCAGATGTGGGGCGGACGCTTTGCGCGCGGTCCCGCCGCCATCATGGAGAAGATCAACGCCTCCATCGGCTTCGACAAGCGGCTCGCCGACCAGGACATCGCCGGGTCCAAGGCCCACGCCGCGATGCTGGCCAAGCAGGGCATCATAACCCAGGCCGACGCCGACGCCATCCGCGATGGGCTGGACCGCGTGAAAGCAGAGATTGACGCCGGCACCTTCACCTTCAAGGTGGAGTTGGAGGACATCCACATGAATGTGGAGGCCCGGCTGGCCGATCTGATCGGCGAACCGGCCAAGCGCCTGCACACCGGCCGCTCGCGCAACGACCAGGTGGCGACCGACTTCAAGCTGTGGGTGCGCGACGCGCTGGACCGGACCATCGCCGGGCTGACCGCGCTGCAATCGGCGCTGATCGACCTGGCGGAGCAGAACACCGCGACGGTGATGCCCGGCTTCACCCACCTGCAGGCGGCGCAGCCGATCAGCTTCGCCCACCATCTGCTGGCCTATGTCGAGATGTTCGGGCGCGACCGCGGCCGCTTCCGCGACGCCCGCTGCCGGCTGAACGAATGCCCGCTGGGCTCGGCGGCGCTGGCCGGCACCCCCTACCCGATCGACCGCTTCATGACGGCGGAGGCGCTGGGCTTCAACCGGCCGACCGCCAACTCGCTGGACGCGGTGTCCGACCGCGACTTCGCGCTGGAATACCTGTCGGCGGCGTCGATCTGCGCCATGCACCTGTCGCGCTTCGCCGAGGAGATCGTGATCTGGTGCTCGGCCCAGTTCCGCTTCATCAAGCTGTCGGACGCCTACACCACCGGCTCCTCGATCATGCCGCAGAAGAAGAACCCCGACGCGGCGGAGCTGGTGCGGGCCAAGGCGGGCCGGGTCATCGGCTCGCTGACCGGGCTGCTGATCGCGATGAAGGGCCTGCCGCTGGCCTATTCCAAGGACATGCAGGAAGACAAGGAACCGGTGTTCGAGGCCGACGACACGCTGGCGCTGTGCATCGCCGCGACCGAGGGCATGGTCCGCGACATGCAGCCCAACGTGGCGGCGATGCGCGAGGCGGCCGACCGCGGCTTTCTGAACGCCACCGACCTCGCCGACTGGCTGGTGCGGGAACTGGACATGCCGTTCCGCGAGGCGCACCACGTCACCGGCCGCGCCGTGAAGGCGGCGGAGGACCGCCGCGTCGGCCTGACCGACCTGACGCTGGCGGAGTTGCAGGCGATCGAGCCGCGCATCACCGAGGCCGTCTATCCGGCGCTGAGCATCGAGGCGTCGCTGAACAGCCGCACCAGCTTCGGCGGACCGGCCCCGGTCCGCGTGCAGGAGGCGGTGAAGGCCGCCCGGGAGCGTTTTCTGTGAGCCACACCCCGACCCGCAGGACGGCGCTGACGGTCCTGGCCCTGGCCGGCGCCCTGGCGCTGACCGGCTGCGGCAAGAAGCCGAAGTTCGTCGACAGCCCGGTTCCGGAGGGGCAGGTCGATCCCTTCCCCCGGACCTACCCCAACCCGACCCTCGATCCGAAGCCCAACGCTGACAAGGCGGGCAAGACCGGCTCCGGAGTGCAGTTCCCATGACCACCCCCCGCACCGGGATCCCCAATGGCGCACCGATGAGCGTCTTCGCCTACCACAACGGCGTGCTGCACGCCGAGTCGGTGTCGCTGGAGGATGTGGCGCGCGAGGTCGGCACGCCCTTCTACCTCTATTCCACCGCGGCGCTGGAATCGCACTACAACGCCTACGCCGGCGCCTTCGCCGGGCAGGACGCCGGGGTGTGCTACGCGCTGAAGGCCAACTCCAACCTCGCGGTGATCCGCACGCTGGCCAACCTCGGCGCCGGCGGCGACGTGGTCTCGGTGGGCGAGATGACGCGGGCGCTGGCCGGCGGCATCCCGCCGGAGCGCATCGTCTTCTCCGGCGTCGGCAAGACCAGGGCCGACCTGCGCGCCGCGCTGGAGGCCGGCATCCACCAGATCAACGTCGAATCGGTGCCGGAGCTGGAGGCGCTGAGCGAGATCGCCTCGGCCATGGGGGTGGAGGCGCCGATCGCCTTCCGCGTCAACCCGGACGTCGACGCCAAGACCCACGCCAAGATCGCCACCGGCAAGAAAGAGAACAAGTTCGGCATCGACTACGACCACGCGCGCGAGATCTACCGCCGCGCGGCCGCCCTGCCGGGCATCAAGCCGGTCGCCATCGCCGTCCACATCGGCTCGCAGCTGACCGACCTCGCCCCCTTCCGGGCGGCGTACGAGCGGGTGGCGGTGCTGCTGCACCAGCTGCGCGAGGACGGGCACGACATCCAGCGCCTCGACCTCGGCGGCGGGTTGGGCATCACCTACAAGAACGAGGCGCCGCCCGATCTGGCCGACTACGCCGCGATGGTGCGCTCCATCACCGGCAACCTCGGCTGCCGCATCACGCTGGAGCCGGGGCGGTCGCTGGTCGGCAACGCCGGCATCCTGGTCAGCCGCGTCATCTACGTGAAGCAGGGGCTGCACCGCCGCTTCGCCATCGTCGACGCGGCGATGAACGACCTGATCCGCCCGTCGCTGTACGACGCCTACCACGGCATCGTCCCGGTCGCCGAACCGGCGGCCGACGCCGCGCAGGAGCCCTACGACGTCGTCGGCCCGGTGTGCGAGAGCGGCGACACCTTCGCCGTGCAACGCCCGCTGCCGCCGCTGGCCGACGAGGATCTGGTGGCCTTCCTGTCGGCCGGCGCCTATGGCGCGGTGATGGCTTCGACCTACAACACCCGCCCGCTGGTGCCGGAGGTGCTGGTCAACGGCGACCGCTTCGCCGTGATCCGCCCGCGCCCGACGGTGGAGGAGATGCTGGCGGCCGAGCGGGTTCCCGACTGGCTTTGAACCGGTGAACGGTCCGTCGTAGGGAATGGGAGACGATTCCGGCTGTTGTCGTCGTGCCGGTCGCCGCGCTGGGCGCGGCACGACGACAACAGGATGGATCCTTGTCTTCGCAGAGTTCACAGCCTCCGATCGAGGATGGCGCCGCCTTCTGGGAAGACGGCGGCGAGATGGGCGAGCGCCTGCGCGCCCATGACTGGAGCGTCACGCCGCTCGGCGATCCGCGCCACTGGCCGCCGTCGCTGCGGACGACGGTCAGCATCGTCATGAATTCGCGCATTCCCTCGGCGGTGGTCTGGGGGCCGTCGCTCGTCACCATCTACAACGACGCCTTCCGGCCGATCCTGGGCAGCAAGCCGGAAGCGCTCGGCCGCTCCTTCCGCGAGGTCTGGGCCGAGGTCTGGCACCTCATCGGCCCGATCGCCGAGCGCGCCTTCGCCGGCGAGGCGACCTTCATCGAAGACTTTCCCCTGGTCATCAACCGTCACGGCATGCCGGAGCCGGTCTGGTTCACCTTCTGCTACAGCCCGGTGCGCGACGAGACCGGGGCGGTGGTCGGCATGATCGACACCGTGATCGAGACGACGGAGAGCGTGCGCGCCCGCAACGCCGTCGCCGCGATGAACGCCCATCTGGAAGCCGAGGTGGCGCACCGCACCCGCGATCTGGTGGCGGCGCAGGCGGCCCTGCGCCAGAGCCAGAAGATGGAGGCGATCGGCCAGTTGGCCGGCGGCATCGCCCACGACTTCAACAACATGCTGGCCGTGGTCATCAGCGGCCTGAACCTGCTGCAACGGCGGCTGGCGCGCGGCGACACCAACGTCGGCGTCTACATCGAGGGGGCGATGGATGGGGCGACGCGCGCCGCGACGCTGACCCAGCGGCTGCTCGCCTTCTCCCGCCAGCAGCCGCTGGCGCCGGAGGTGATCGACGCCAACCGGCTGGTGCGCGGCATGACCGACCTGCTGACCCGCACGCTGGGCGAAACCATCGCCATCGACTTCGTCACCGCCGACGGCCTGTGGACGATCCACGCCGACCGCAACCAGCTGGAAAACGTCCTGCTGAACATGGCGGTCAACGCGCGCGACGCGATGCCCGACGGCGGCCGCCTGACCATCGAAACCGCGAACCTGGAGGTCGACGCCGCCAGCGCCGACGAGATGATGGCGCCCGGTCCCTATGTGACGATCGCCGTGACCGACACCGGCACCGGCATGCCGCCCGAGGTGGTGGCCAGGGCGTTCGAGCCCTTCTTCACCACCAAGTCGGTCGGCAAGGGCACCGGCCTGGGCCTGAGCCAGGCGTTCGGCTTCGCCCGCCAGTCCGGCGGCCACATCCGGGTGACGTCGGAGGTCGGTGTCGGCTCGACCTTCCGGCTCTGCCTGCCCCGCTTCCATGGCAACGCGGAGCCGGCGGCGACGCCCTCCCCCTCCCTCGCCGCCACGCTGGCCGGCCGTCCGCAGGAGATCGTCCTGGTGGTGGAGGACGAGGACCGGGTCCGCGCCTTCACCGTCGAGGCGCTGCGCGAACTCGGCTACACCGTCATCCACGCCGCCGACGGGGCCGAGGCGCTGCGCATCATCGACGGTGGGGTTTTCGTCGGCGACGGGCCGGCGGGCCGGCAGGACGTCACCCTGCTGCTGACCGACATCGTGATGCCCGGCATGACCGGCCGCCAACTCGCCGACGCCGCGCTGGAACGGCTGCCGGACCTGAAGGTGCTCTACACCACCGGCTACAGCGGCGACGCGGTGATCCACAACGGCGTGCTCGACCCCGGCACCAACCTGCTGGCCAAGCCCTTCGGCATCGATCATCTGGCCGAGACGGTGCGCGGCGTGCTGGACGCGCCGGGGTGAGGGGGAAGCCGGCCCTTACGCCGCCCGGCGCATTCCGCCCACGGTGAAGTTCTCTTCCGCGATGCGGAGCGCGGTCTGGCTGGTGGGTTGGCCGTCGCGGGCGGCGCGCTGGAGGATGTCCAGGGTGATGCCGCGGATGCGCCCGCAGTCGGCCAGCACGGTGGCGGGGTCGTAGGCCGGGCCTTCGTGGGCGATGTCGATCAGGCCGCCGGCGCTGACGACGAAGTCGGGGGCGTAGAGGATGCCGCGGCGGTGCAGGGCCACGCCGTGCGCCTCGGTGGCGAGCTGGTTGTTGGCGGCGCCGCAGACGCTGCGGCAGCGCAGACCGGCGATGCTGGCGTCGTCGAACACGGCGCCCATCGCGTTGGGCGACAGGACGTCGACGTCGGCGAACAGGATTTCGTCGGCCGGGACCGGGCGGGCGCCGAAGCGGTCGGCGGCCTCCTCGACGCGGGCGGCGTTCAGGTCGGCCACGGTCAGGCGGGCGCCGGCGGCGTGCAGGTAGCGGCACAGCCGGATGCCGACGCTGCCCAGCCCCTGCACCGCCACCGTCAGTCCCTCCAGATCGTTGCCATCGAGACCGGTGCTGCCGGGACCTTCGTTGCCGGTCTGGCGGCCGAAGCGGTGCGCGGCGACCGCCAGGATGCCCTGGAACACGCCGTAGGCGGTGGCGGGGCAGGGCTCGCCCGCAGCGTCGGGCAGGCCGGCGGCGTAGGGGGTGACGGTGCGCACCACCTCCATGTCGCGGACGGTGGTGCCGACGTCGTCGGCCATGATGTAGCGGCCTTGCAGCGTGGCGACGGCGCGGCCCATGGCGCGCAGCAGGTCGGCGGTCTTGTCGCGGGCGGGGTCGCCGATGATGACCGACTTGCCGCCGCCGTAGGGCAGACGGGTGATCGCCGCCTTGTAGGTCATGCCGCGCGACAGGCGCAGCACGTCGCGCACCGCGTCCTCCTCGCTGGCGTAGGGGTACATGCGGCAGCCGCCGAAGGCCGGACCGCGGCTGGTGTTGTGGATGGCGATGATCGCCTTCAGCCCGACGGAGGGCTCGTTCACGAAGACGACCTGCTCGTGCTCCCGGAAATCGACCGCGCCGAAGATGCTCATCGTCCCTGCTCCCGTACCCGCTTGGCCGCCTGTCCGGAAGTGATCCGTGAGGCGGATGGTTGTTGTGGTCAAGATCAGGGTATGGTGAATGGGATCGCGGAAAAACGTTGGTCTGTCGGCATTCAGGTGAACGCGGATGCAACTTTCCCCGAGGCATCCGGCGATCGGGCTGGTGGCGGGGCGGCGGCGGCGAGTTCGTCGAGGAAGGCGCGCAGCACCGCGGACTCCGGCCGGGTGGCGTGGGTGGCGACCAGCATCCCGGTGGAGATGGTGGTGCGGTCGGGCCGCACCGGGCGCAGCCGGCCGTCGCGCTCCCAGGGCCGCCCGACATGGCGGGGCAGGAAGCCGAGATAGCGGCCGGTCAGCAGCAGGAAGGCGATCGCCTCGATCTGGCGGGCGGTGGCGGTGACCGACACCGGCGCCCAGCCGGTGCCGAACAGGCCGGCCAGATGCTGGCTCTCCGACCAGCTCAGCGAGGCGTAGTCGTGCTCCAGCAGGGTGTGGACCGGGGTGTCGGCGGCGTGGTCGAACAGCGGGTGGCCGGGGCCGCAATAGAGGCAGCAATCCTCGCGGTAGAGCGGGCGATGGACCAGGCCGGGCGGGCGCCGCTCGCGCTCCGGCAGGACGCCGACCTGCAGGCGGTTGTCGAGCAGCGCCGCCTCCACCGCGTCGGGCGCCAGGATCGACAGGCTGAGCGTCACGCCGGGCGCGCGGGTGGCCAGCCGGGTCAGCGCCGGCTGCACCGGGCTGGCCGGGTCGCTGACCATGTGGTCCATCAGGCCGATGCGCAGTTCGCCCACCAGATCGGTGTGGAGCGCGCTGACCTGGGTGCGGAACTCGTCCAGCGAGGTCAGCAGCCGCTCGGCGTGGGCGTGGAGGGCGGCGCCATGCTCGGTCAGCTCGAACCCGGCGCGGCCGCGGCGGCACAGCGTCAGCCCCAGCCGCTCCTCCAGGTCGGCCATGTGCTTGCTGATGGTCGAGCGGCCGATGTTCAGCTCGACCTGCGCCGCGGCGAAGCCGCCGTTCGCCACCACCGCGCGGAAGACGCGCAGCAGCCGCAGGTCGATGTCGCTGATGCGGCCGTGGAAGCCGCCCGGGGGGCCGCCGTGGGCGGCTTTTTCGGTCCTGTCCGCCATGGGGATCACGCTCCCGTCAACCCTGATCGGACGCCAGGATAGCGCGGACGGCGGGGCGCGGGCGTGGAAAAGGCGGGCGCGGAAAAGCGCCGGTCCGCTTGCGTCGGCTCCGGCCGCTGGCCCACACTGCGGCCATGCATGTGGACACCACCGACCTGCGCCTGCTGCGCATCTTCCTGACCATCGCCGAGTCGGGCGGCTTCGCCGCGGCGCAGGGCGAATTGAACCTGTCGCTGCCGACCATCTCCAGTCATATGGCGACGCTGGAAAGCCGGCTGGGGCTGACGCTGTGCCGGCGTGGGCGCGGCGGCTTCGCCCTGACGACCGAGGGCAACGCGGTCTACGAGGAGGCGCGCCACCTGTTCCAGGCGCTCGACCGTTTCGAGCAGCGGGCGCGGGCGTTGCGCAACCGGTTGTCGGGCACGCTGACGCTGGGGGTGGTCGACAACACCATCACCGACCCCAACCTGCCGCTGGAGGCGGTCTTCGCCCGCTTCGCCCAGGAGGCGCCGGAGGTGGTCGTCTCCATCACCACCCGGCCGCCCAGCGAGCTGCTGCGCGACGTGGTGTCCCGCCAGTTGCAGATCGCCATCGGCAGCTTTCCGCGCATCGCGCTCGGCCTCGACTACACCGATTTGCACACGGAGCGGCAGAACCTCTATTGCGGCCGGCGGCACCCGCTGTTCGACACCGACGACGCCGACATCACGGTGGAGCTGGCGCGTGAACACCGCATCGTCGCCCGCAGCTATTGGGGCATGCGCGACATGAAGCTGTTCGCCATCGCCGCCCCGCGCGCGGTGGTCAGCGACATGGAATCGACGGCGAGGCTGATCCTGTCCGGCGCCTATCTGGGCTACCTGCCCGACCATTACGCCGCGGCCGACACCGCCGCCGGCCGGTTGCGGCCGATCCGCCCCGACCTGTTCGGGGTGAAGGCGCTGTTCCAGGCGGCGACCGCCCCCGAAGCGCGGGAGGAGCCGATCGTCGCCCTGTTCCTGAACCTGCTGGCGGCGGAAATGCGTGGGGCCGGGGTCAGCCCGGCAGCCGCATCGCCACCGCGCCCAGCGCAATGACGCTGCCGGCGGCCAGACGCAGCGGGCCGACCCGCTCCTTCAGGACCAGGCGCGACAGCAGCAGGGCGAACAGGATCGAGGTTTCGCGGAGCGCGGCGGCGGAGGCGACCGGCGCCCGCGTCATCGCCCACAGCGCCAGCCCGTAGGAGCCGACCGAGCAGGCCCCGCCCCCCAGCACCACCCACCAGCGCGTCCGCGCGTAGGCCGCCAGCCGGCGCGGCTGCCGCCACAGCGCCGCCGCCAGCAGGGGCAGCCCGGTCAGCAGGAAGAGCCACAGCGTGTAGGCCGCCGGCTGGCCGGACAGCCGGACACCCAGCCCGTCCACCACCGTGTAGGAGGCGATCACCGCGGCGTTCGCCAAGGAAAAGCCGGTGGTCGCGAGGCCGTTAGCGCCCCGCCGCGTGGCCCTGCCGCGGCCGAGCGTGATGGCCAGAACCCCGCCGCAGACCAGCAGGATGCCGGTCCAGGCGGTGGCCGACAGCGCCTCCCCCAGCAGGACGCCGCTGGCCGCCGCGACCAGCAGCGGGGCGGTGCCGCGCATCAGCGGATAGGCGTGGCTCAGGTCGCCGGTGCGGTAGGCCGCCGCCAGCAGGCGGTAGTAGACGCTCTGCAAGGCGAAGGACAGCAGCAGGTAGGGCACGCTGGCCGCGTCGGGGGCCGGCAGGACGGGCAGCAGCGCCAGGGCGATGGCGGCCGAGCCGCCCGTCACCAGGGCCATGTCCAGCCGGGTGTCCGCCCCGGTCTTGATCGCGGTGTTCCATCCCGCATGCAGCGCGGCGCCGAACAGCACGGCGATCAGGGCATCGGTTGGCATGCCGCACAGTCTCCGCCGTCCATCATCGGGTCGACTGTGTCCACCGGCCGGCGCCGGCTGGCAAGCGGTTGGATTGCATGCCTCTCCTGCCGGACACCATCCGGTGAAACCCTGAGAGGAATGGCGATGGATTCGCCCACCGGTGTCGCGGCTTCCATGATAGTTTGGCTGTGAAGCATCGGGACATCCGGGTCGGTCATCGTTCGCGAGTGGGGGAGTGGTGGGACGCTTCGTGCGGGGCGCTCTGGTGGTGGTGGTCGTCCTGGCGGCGATGGCCGGGAACGCCGCGCATCGGATCTATCACGACCGTCAGGACAGCGAGCAGCGGCACTATGCCATGGTTCGCGACATGGCCCGGCTGGTGGACGACCATGTCCACCGCACCATCCACGCCGCCGACGTGGCGCTCGACCAGACCGCGTCGATGGTGGCGGAGGCCGGCGGCACCGCGCGGGTGCGCGACCTGAAGCACTGGACCCGCCTGCGCGAATACGCTGCCCATGTCGAGGGGGCCGAAGCGCTGTGGGTGTTCGACGCCGACGGGCGCAGCGTGCTGGAATCGGCCAGCTTTCCCAACCGTGTGATGAGGATCGCCGACCGCGAGAGCTTCCAGGCGCTGCACAACGGCGCGCGGATGTACATCGGCGGCGGGCTGGCCGGCCGGCCGGGCCTGCAGCCGCTGGTGTTCTCGGTGTCCCGCCCGCTGCACGACGACGAGGGGCGCTTCGTCGGCGTGGTGGCGGCGGCGATCCGGCTCGACCACCTGACCAACTTCTACGAGCTGCTGGGGTTCGAGTTCGACCCGCTGATCGGCGTCTACCGCCCCGACGGCGAGGTCATCGCCCGCCGTCCCGCCACCGAGGCCTCGGTCGGCCGCTCGGTCAGCGGCGGCGTGCTGTTCCAGACCAAGCTGCGCGAGGCGCCGGAGGGGCAGTACCTGTCGCCGTCGTTGCTGGACGGGGTGACGCGGATCGCCGCCTACCGGACCGTCCGCGATTACGGGCTGGTGGTGCTGACCGGCATCGGCCAGGACGAGGCGATGGCGGCATGGCGCACCCGCACGCTCCACACCGTGCTGGAGGCGGCGGCCGGGCTGCTGGCGGTGCTGGCGGCGCTGGGCTGGGGCTGGCGCTACCTCGACCGCGAGCGCAAGGCGCAGGTCGAGCTGGCCGAGGCGCGCACCACCGTCGAGCGCACCAGCGCCGAACGCGACGAAAGCGCCCGGATGGCCGCCGCGCTGGACCACGCCCGCGGCATGGCGGAAGCCGCCCAGCGGGCCGCCGAGACCGCCAACCGTGCCAAGGGCGAGTTCCTCGCCAGCCTGAGCCATGAGCTGCGCACGCCGCTGAACGCGGTGATCGGCTTCGCCGACCTGATCGCGCGCGAGGCGGAGGGGCCGGTCGGCGTCCCGTCCTACCGGCAATACGCCGCCAACGTGCGCGACAGCGGCCAGCATGTGCTGGAACTGATCAACGAGATCCTCGACCACGCCCGGGCGGACGCCGGCGCCCTGCGGATCGAGGAGGAGCGCTGCGACCTGGAGACGGCGGCCGACTTCGCCCTGCGCATGCTGACGCCGCGGGCGGAGCGGGCGGGCGTGACGCTGGCGGCGGCGGTGGCGCCGGCGGTGCGGCACCTGCGCGGCGACGACCGGCGCCTGCGCCAGATCCTGCTGAACCTGATCGCCAACGGGGTGAAATACACGCCGGCCGGCGGGTCGGTCACCCTGTCGGCCACGCTCGACGAGGGCGTGCCGACGATCCGCGTCACCGACACCGGGCTGGGCATCCCCAGCGAGGACATCGACCGGGTGCTGGAGCCCTTCGCCCGCGTCGAAATCGCCGCCCATCGGCAGGCGGACGGCACCGGCCTGGGGTTGCCGTTGACCAAGCGGCTGGTGGAGCTGCATGGCGGCACCCTGTCGCTGCGCAGCACGCTGGGCGTCGGCACCACGGTGACGGTGCGCCTGCCGCGGGAACGGCTGCTGTCCGGCCCCACCCCGCCGCCGGCGCGGATCGACGCGGTGCCGCCGCCCGGGCCGGGCCATGGACCGGGCACTGCGCCGGCGATCACGCCGGTCAACGGGGTGGCGGGCCCGCTGTCCATCCTGCTGGTGGACGACGACCCGACCGTCCGCGACATGGTCGCCAACCTGCTGCGCGGCTGGGGGCATCGCATCACCGAGGCGGCCAACGCCAACGAGGCGCTGGTGGTGCTGGACGGTCCTGAGCCGCTGGACCTGCTGCTGAGCGACGTGGTGATGCCGCCGGGCATGGACGGCACCGAGCTGGCGCGGCAGGCCGCGCGCATGCGCCCCGGCCTTCCCGTCCTGCTGGCGTCGGGCTTCGCCGCCCACGCCGTCGCCGACACCGCCGCCTTCGGCTCCGACGTGACGATGGTCGCCAAGCCCTTCTCGATCGACGAGTTGCGGGCGCAGTTGGCGCGCATCGCCGGCCGCCTCGCCGCCGTTCCGCCGGTTTCGGCGGTTCCGGCCATCCCCGCCCCGGCGACGCCCGTTCCGCCGCCCGCCGCGCCGGCCGTGACCGGCGCGGCGCGGCTGCTGATCGCCGAGGATCTGGCGATCAACCGCGAGCTGCTGGCGGCGGTGTTCCGCGACAGCGGTTACCGCATCGATCTGGTCGCCGACGGGGCCGCGGCGGTGGAGGCGGTGCGGACCGGCGACTACGACCTCGTGCTGATGGACGTCCAGATGCCGGGGATGGACGGGTTGGAGGCCAGCCGCATCATCCGGTCGATGCCGGAGCCGCGCGGCGGCATCCCGATCCTGGCGCTGACCGCCGGCTCGTCCGACCACGAGCGGCGCCAGTGCCGCGACGCCGGCATGGACGGGCACATCGGCAAGCCCTATGACCGCGACGTCCTGCTGCGGCAGGTCGCGCGCGCCCTGGCCGCCAGCCTGAACCGGGCGTCGTCGCCGTCGGGCTGACCGGATGGCGCGTTGGTCGTTGGCCGGCGTCGGGCCGGTTCGACCTCAGGGCTGGTCGAACACCTGGGGGAAATGGGCGAGACGGCGGCCGAACAGGCCATGGCCGGAGGGTTCCACCGCCGCCGGAGCGGCCGTGCCCGTGGCGGCGCCGTCGAGGGCGGCCGCGCCGGCCGCGGTCGTGCCGCCGGCCAGGACGGTCCCGTTGGCCAGGGCGCGCACCGGAGTCGGGCGGTTGCGGCGTTCGGTCTTGTCGGGCGGAGCGTAGAAATGCAGGGTCAACTGGCCGTCGGCTTCCGCCGCGTAGGGCAAGCCGGGAGCCGTCCGGCGTTCGGTGCCGGGAATCACATACTGCTCGCCTTGATCGGTGCGTTCGATATGCGGCATGACCGGTGTCCTGTCTCCACAGCACCGATCCTGCCGTTCCGGCCCCGCCGGGTCAAGGCCACGCTGCGGCCCGAAGGGTTTATCCGTTCGCGTCGTGTTCCCAGGGCCCCCTCAGGGACGGAGCAGGGCCGCGACCACCAGATAGGACAGCCAGGCGACGATGCCGGAGGCGGGAATCGTCAGCACCCAGGCCCAGACGATTCGGCCCGCCAGCCCCCAGCGCACCGCCGAGGTGCGGCGGGCGGAGCCGACTCCGACGATGGCGCCGGTGATGGTGTGGGTGGTCGACACCGGGATGCCCAGCCACGTCGCGCCGAACAGCGTCATCGCCCCGGCCGTTTCGGCGCAGAAGCCCTGGTAGGGCTTCAGGTCGGTGATGCGCGAGCCCATGGTGCGGACGATGCGCCAGCCGCCCATCATCGTCCCCAGCCCCATCGCCACCTGGCAGGCGATGATGACCCAGAACGGGACGTGGAAGGTCTCGCCGATCATGCCCTGGCTGAACAGCAGCACGGCGATGATGCCCATCGTCTTCTGCGCGTCGTTGCCGCCATGGCCCAGGCTGTAGAGCGCGGCGGAGAACAGCTGCCAGTGGCGGAACTGCCGGTCGACCGCGAAGGGTGCGGCGCCGCGCAGGATCCAGGACAGCACCAGCATCAGCAACAGCGCCAGCAGCAGGCCGATGCCGGGCGACAGCACGATGGCGACGGCGGTCTTGGTGAAGCCGCTGCCGACGATGGCGCCGAAGCCCGCCTTGGCGATGCCGGCCCCGGCGATGCCGCCGACCAGCGCGTGCGACGACGACGACGGCAGCCCCAGCCACCAGGTGATCAGGTTCCAGCCGATGGCGCCGGTCAGCGCCGCCAGGATCACCGCCGGGTCCATCACCGCCGGGTCGATCAGCCCGGTGCCGATGGTGGTGGCCACGTGCAGGCCGAAGAACAGGAAGGCGATGAAGTTGAAGAAGGCCGCCCACAGGACCGCCAGCTTGGGCGACAGCACGCGGGTCGACACCACCGTGGCGATGGAGTTCGCCGCGTCGTGCAGGCCATTGATGAAGTCGAAGGCGAGCGCCACCAGGATGATCAGGATGATCGCCGGCAGGCCGAGTTGCAGGGCCTCCATCGCCGCCGCCTCAGACCTGGTCGAGCGTGATGCCCGCGACCAGGTCGCCGACGTCGTCGCAACGGTCGGTCACCGCCTCCAGCATCTCGTACAGCTCGCGCCGGCCGAGGAAGGCGATCATGTCCGGCTTCTCGGCGATCAGCGACTGGAGCGCGTTGCGCAGCACGTCGTCGGCCTCGTCCTCCAGGTCGGACAGGCGGCCGCAGAGCTGCTCGATGCGGTCGGCGTTGCGGGCGATGGCGCCCAGCAGCGGCATCAGCTCCACCAGCAGGTCGGCCTGCTGCCGGATCAGCACGACGAAGCGGCGCATCGGCTCGTCGAAGCTCTCCACGCCATAGAGGCCGGCGTGGCGCGGCACCTCGTCCATCAGGTCGATGGCGTCGTCCAGCGCGTTGATCAGCGACAGGATGTCGGAGCGGTCGAAGGGCGTGATGAAGGCGCGGTGAAGGTCGCGCCCGGCGTCCTTGGCGACGCGGTCGGCGTCCTTCTCCACCCGCTTCAGCGCGGCGATCTTCTGCGCCCGGTCGTCCGGTCCGGAATCCATCACCGCTTCCAGCGCCACCGCGGCGGCCACGATGTGACGGGCCTGCTCGACGAACTGGTGGACGAAGCGTTCCTCCTTCGGCATCAGCGAACGGAATGCGCGCAACAGCATGGGGCGGGGTCTCGTCTGGACTGGGTGGTAGGACCGGGTGATTCCGGGCTGCTCTTATCACGCTTCGCGGCGCGGCGCAGCGATGGCTTGTCGTGCCAAGGTCATAAAACAGTCATCCGGTAACAAAATCGCCACACGTGCGGGACGCGGGGCCGGGTTGGCGGCCGGATGGCGGCATTTTTCGCAGCGGTCCGACCCGCCGTCCGCGGTAGAATGGAAAGGCGTCTGCGCTCACCCCAAATGACCGGCAGGCTCCCTTCCGACCGCAGGTTCTCCCGATGACGTGTCCATCCCCCGCCCCTCGCCGCCGTTTGCCGACCGCTACCGTCCTGGGCCTGCTGCTGGCCGCCGCCCTGTCCACAGCCGTGCCGCCCGCCGCCCTGGCCCAGACCGCCACCCCTCCCTCCTCTCCCCCTCCCTCCGCCGCGCCGGCGCCGGTCTGCAGCCCCACGGTGTCGGCGGCGCTCAGCACCTGGGACGCCGGCATGGCGACGGCCGAGCGGTTCGGCGACCGTGCGGTGGCGCTCGCCCGTGAAAAGGGGCGGGAGTATCTGCTGCCGCTGCTGGGGGTCGACCCGAAGGCGGTGCAGCCCCAGGCCGGTTCCGGCGGCACCACCGACGATCTGGGCAAGGCGGTGGAGGACAGCCGCAACTCGCCGGAGCGCCGGGCCGAGCTGTGCGCCGCCATCACCGCGGCGGTGGAGAACGCGCGCGGCACCGCGGGCGCCGGGCTGGACGCCCTGAAGCGCGCGCTGGACGACTGGCGCCTGATGCCGACTCCGGCCCCAACCCCAAGCACCCCCGCCCCGGCGCCGTCGGGCTCCGCCCCGGACGGCACGATCAAGACCTGAAGCGGGCCAAGACCTGAAGCGGGCCAGACCCTGAACGCCGATGGGCAAAACCGGTTCGGGCGCAAGAGGCGATGCGGGCGGGGGGTGTCCGAAATTTGCCGCGTCTGCCCCGCGAAACGGTCACAGGCGGAATAGAATGGCCGCTCCTATGTTGATCCCGGAAGAGGCCACCCGAGACACGCCGCACCCACGGCGCCGCGGGTTTGAAAGGCCGGAGTGCGGCGGAATTGCCATAGCGTTCGTTTTGTCACAGACGAACGTCATAGGCGCCGTTGCGGCGACCGGTCCCAAGGTCTAATCTGTTTGTGTTCCCAACCAATTCCCGGACATGGGAAGGTGCCATCCATGAATCTGAACAGTCTGGCCAGCGACATGGTGAATACCGCTCTGGCCTGCGAGAAGGCGCTCCCCGGTCGGGCGAACGCCGATGATCACGATCTCGCCCGCCTCATCCTGGTCGAACCCGACCATGTCTGGCACGTCTGCGAGACCTACGCCCGCGCCACCCGCACCCCGGTCGAAGATCTCCCGGTCAGCCAGCTGCGCGGTCTCATCAGCGACATTGTCCTGTCGAAGCTTCCCAAATACGACTGAGTTCCTCGATCCCAGGGGCCGGAGCGATCCGGGGCTTTCTTCCTCCCGCAATCCCAAGTTCCGTGGTGCCGCCATGGCGATCGAGCTTCATTCCTTCACCGTAACGCTGGCCGTCGCGGATGCGACCGGCTGCTCCTGCCCTGCCCAACACCGCGCCCGCGTCTGGCAGGCCGTGTCCGAGCTGTCGGCCGCCGTCCGCAACGCCGGCATGGCGACCGAGGCCCGCTTCCGCGGCCAGGACCGCCAGGGTCATGTCCTGTTCGAGGCGACCGACACCGGGGCCGCGTTCCTGCGCGGGCTGCCGGCCATCGCCCGCGTCGACGACGCGCGGCTGAACGGCGGGCGCGTCGCGCTCCGCCACTGATCGGGCGTTTTCCGCAAGAAATCGAACACGGCCCGCCGCTGTCGCCAGCGGCGGGCCGTGTTGCACACCCCAATCGATTCCGGGTGCCCGGTTCAGCGGGCCCGGTGACGCAGCGGGCGGACGTTGCTTTCGGTTTCGGCCTCTTCCGTCGGGCGCACTTTCTTCAACTGGACAATGAACCGCTCGGCGCCGTTTTCCATCACGGCGATGCCGGTCAGCCCGTGCGCCCAGTCGCAGGGAACGACGTGGATTTCCTTGATGGTGGCGGTGCCGGCCGCAAGTTCCGCGCGGTCGAGGACCACGTCCCCAACCCGGAACCCCAAATACGCGTCGATCAGCATTCTCTTGGGCGTCCGTCTTCCGTTTCAGGCCACGCACTGGACCCGGCAGCGACGGCCGGACTCCTCATGATGGACCATCATGCCACAGATTGGCCCGTGCGCGACGCTTTCCCATTAAAATCGACGGAGGCCCCCCGTTTGTTCCCGCCCACCGCACCGGAGTCGGGCCTTGGGAAGAGAGGCCCGTCCGGCGCGAAGGCGGCCGTCCCCGTACGAGGGAGGAGACGGAAACGGCCGCTTCGGCAATCCCCGGAGTGCCGGCCGCCGCAACAGCGGCGACTGGGACGGCCGGACCCGGTGCCCGGCAGGGTAGTCCCGGCAACGGAGGACGGGCGCCCCCTACCTTGGTTCCGGATTGAACAATTATTGGGCAATCGCTAGGCCGGCCGTTGTTGCCGGCGCGGCCGATGGATTAGGCTCGGCCCGGCATGTCCCTACCGCTTCATCTCCCCGCCGCTTGAGGTTCTGACCGTCGTGCAGAGTTGGCTGGTGCTGGCCGTGTCGGCGGCCTATCTGGGGGTGCTGTTCGCCATCGCCTGGTGGGGCGACCGCCGCACCGAGGGCGGGACGCTGGTGCCGGCGACCTCGCGGTCGGCCGGCATCCTCTACGCGCTGACCCTGTGCATCTACAACACGAGCTGGAGCTTCTACGGCTCGGTCGGGCGGGCGTCGGCCAGCGGATTCGATTTCCTGCCGATCTATCTGGGGCCGATCATCCTGCTGCTGGCGGCCCGGCCGGTCTTCGCCAAGGCCATCGCCATCACCAAGGCGCAGAACGTCACCTCCATCGCCGACTTCATCGGCGCCCGCTACGGCAAGAGCCAGGCGGTGGCGGCGCTGGTGACGCTGACCGCGCTGGTCGGGGTGCTGCCCTACATCGCCTTGCAGTTGAAGGCGGTCGCCGCCAGCTTCGACGTGCTGACCGCCGCGTCGCCGGCGGGTCCGGCCGCGGTGCCGCCGCCGATCTGGGGCGACACCGCCTTCGCGGTCGCGCTGTCGATGGCGGTCTTCACCATCCTGTTCGGCGTCCGCCACATCAACGCCAGCGAGCATCACCGCGGCCTGATGCTGGCCATCGCCTTCGAAAGCCTGGTGAAGCTGACCGTCTTCCTGGCGGTGGCCGCCTTCATCGTCTGGGGCATGTTCGACGGCTACGCCGACCTGATCGCCCGCCCGCAGGCCGGGCCGCTGCTGACGCCGGACTTCCGCGACCCCACCTGGTGGTCGAACACCTCGATCGCCATCATCGCCTTCCTGTGCCTGCCGCAGATGTTCCACGTCGTGACGGTGGAGAACGACAACCCCCGCCACGTCCGCGCCGCCGCCTGGATGTACCCGGCCTACCTGATGGCGCTCAGCGCGCTGATGATCCCGATCGCGGTGGCCGGGCTGGTCACCTTCGGCGAGAGCAGCGTCAACCCCGACACCTTCATGATCACCCTGCCGATCGCGGCGGGGGCGAGCGGCTTCAGCCTGCTGGCCTTCATCGGCGGCCTGTCGGCGGCGACCGGCATGGTGATCGTCGCGGCGGTGTCGCTCAGCACCATGCTGTGCAACGACGTGGTGATGCCGCTGCTGCTGAGCCGCCCACGCTTCGCCGCCCGCGTCGGCCGCCGCGACATGGTCGGCACGCTGCTGCTGGTGCGGCGGCTGTCGGTGCTGGGCGTCCTGCTGCTGGCCTACGTCATGCACCGGCTGGTCGACCGCGACTATCCGCTGACGGTGATCGGCCTGCTGTCCTTCGTCGCGGTGGCGCAGTTCGGGCCGGCCTTCTTCGGCGCGCTCTACTGGCCGCGCGCCAACCGGGTGGGGGCGCTGGCCGGGCTGGGCGCCGGGTTCCTGCTGTGGGTCTACACGCTGCTGGTGCCGTCGATGAGCGGCATCATCCCGGTGTCCGCCGCGTTCCTGGACGCCGGCCCTTGGGGCATCGGCTGGCTGCGGCCTCAGGCGCTGTTCGGGATCGGCGGGCTCGACCCGATCTCCCACGCCAGCCTGTGGAGCCTGCTGGCCAATCTGGCCGCCTTCGTCGCCGGCTCGCTGCTCGCCCGGCCGAGCGCGGTGGAGCGGACCCAGGCCATCGCCTACACCAGCGCCGCCGGCGACGAGGAGGAGGACGACACCCCCCTGGCGCCGTCGAAGCTGGCCGACCTGCGGACACTCGCCATCCGCTTCGTCGGGGCCGAGCGCGGCAACGCCGCCTTCGACGCCTACGCCGCCCGCGGCGGCTTTCATCGCCACGCCGCGGGTCGGAAGGGCGAGGCCGGACCGGCCGACCTCGACGCCGTGCGCTTCACCGAGACGCTGATCGCCGGGGCGATCGGCGCGGCGTCCGCCCGGGTGGTGATGGCGGCCTCGCTGCAGGGCCGTTCGCTGTCGCGCGGCGACGCCATGGCGATGCTGGACGAGGCGTCGGAGGCGCTGCGCTTCAACCGCAAGCTGCTGCAGGCGACGCTGGAGAACATCGGCCAGGGCATCTGCGTGATCGACGCCGATCACCGGATCGCCGCCTGGAACCACCGCTATCTGGAACTGCTCGACCTGCCGCCCGACATGGTGCGGGTCGGCGTGCCCTTCGCCGACCTGATCCGTTTCAACAGCCAGCGCGGCGAGTACAGCGTCCACGACATGAAGGCGCTGCTGACCAACCGCGACACCGCCAGCCTGCAATGGCCCTACCGCTACGAACGGCGGCGGCCCGATGGCACCGTGCTGGAGATCGTCGCCAACCCGCTGCCGGAAGGCGGCTACGTCTCCACCTACACCGACGTGACCGAGCGTTACCGCGCCGCCGAGGCGCTGCGCGAGGCCAACGAAAGCCTGGAGCAGCGGGTGCAGGACCGCACCGACGCCCTGCAACAGGCCAAGGCCGAGGCCGAGACGGCCAACGCCAGCAAGACCCGCTTCCTCGCCGCCGCCAGCCACGACCTGCTGCAACCGCTGAACGCCGCCCGCCTGTTCGTCTCGGCGCTGGAGGAAAGCCTGCACGGGCCGCTGCCGGCCTCGGAGCAACGGGCGGCCGAGCAGCGGGCGGCCGAACGCGGGATGATCGACAACGCCGCCGCCTCGCTGCGCTCGACCGAGATGCTGCTGGGCGGGCTGCTCGACATCTCCTCGCTCGACGCCGGCAATGTGCGGGTGCAGGTCCGCGCCTTCGCCATCGACGAGCTGCTGCGCGGGCTGGGGGTGGAGTTCTCCGCCCTGGCGCAGGAACGCGGGCTGACGCTGAAGGTGGTCGGCTGCGGCGCGGTGGTGCGGTCGGATCCGCAACTGCTGCGCCGCGTGCTGCAGAACTTCCTGTCCAACGCCATCCGCTACACGCCGCAGGGGCGGGTGCTGCTGGGCTGCCGCCGCGCCCCGGCCACCGCTCCCGGCCAGCGCGACCGGCTGCGCATCGAGGTGTGGGACACCGGCCCCGGCATTCCCGAGGCCAAGCGCCACGAGGTGTTCGAGGAGTTCCGCCGGCTGGGGACCGAAACCAGCGGCGCCGCCGGCAACGCGGCGGCCAGGGCGGCGGCCAGGGCGGAGGACAAGGGGCTGGGGCTGGGGCTGGCCATCGTCGACCGCATCGCCCGGCTGCTCGGCCATCCGGTCACGCTGCGTTCCACCGTCGGCCGCGGCACCGGCTTCGCCGTGGAGGTGCCGCTGTCCGACCGCCGCGCCCTGCCGCCCGACGGCCCCGCTCCGGTACCGGCCGGCGCGCTGGCCGCCGGGTTGCTGGTGCTGTGCATCGACAACGAGGAACCGATCCTGGCCGGGCTGCGCGCCCTGCTCGGCCAATGGGGCTGCCGGGTGGCGACGGCGTCGGACGTGACCGGGGCGCTGGAGGCGCTCGCCCCCTTCGACGGGACGCTTCCCGATGTGGTCTGTGTCGATTATCACGTCGGCGGCGGGCAGACGGGGCTTGCGGTTCTGGAGCGGTTGCGGGAATTGTGGGACCGTCCGGTCAAGGGACTGCTGCTGACCGCCGACCGTTCCGAAGCGGTGCGGGCCGAGGCGGAGCGTTGCGGCTGCGGCGTGCTCTACAAGCCGGTCAAGCCGGCCTCGCTGCGCCGTTTCCTGAACGGGGCGGCGTTGCAGACGGCGGCGGTGGCCGAACGGTAAGGGGGCTGGAACCGGACAAAAGCCGGGCGGCCGCCAAGCGCGGGGGAGGCGCGGGGGAGCCATGGCAGAGGACAGGTCCGAAGGGACGACCATCGTCATCGGGGACGACCATCCCCTGGTGCAGGCGGCGCTGCGCGACGCGCTGGGCAAGGCGATGCCGGGCGTCCGCGTCATCGAGTGCCCCGATCTGGACGCGGTGATGACCGCGGTGGGGGAGCGGCCGGACGACGTCGACCTCGTGCTGCTCGACCTCAACATGCCGGGCACCCACGGCTTCGCCGGCCTGTTCCTGATGCTGGCCCACCACCCGACCGTGCCGGTCGCCATCCTGTCGGCGCTCCAGGATTCCGACACCATCCGCCGGGCGCTGGCCTACGGCGCGTCGGGCTACATCCCGAAGTCGCTGTCGATGGCGGCGATGGCCGACGCCATCCGCGCCATCCTGTGCGGCGAGACCTGGGCGCCGCCGCTGTCGGCCGCCTCGGTCGAGGCCGAGGAGGCGGAGGCCGCCCGCCGCTTCGCCTCGCTGTCGCCGCAGCAGCTGCGCATCCTGACCATGATCGTCGACGGCAAGCTGAACAAGCAGATCGCCGGCGACCTGAACGTGTCCGAACAGACGGTGAAGGTCCACGTCTCCAGCATCCTGCGCAAACTCAACGTGATCAGCCGCACCCAGGCCGCCGTGGTGGCGGGCCGGCTGGCGGTGGATGGCGACGCGCTGCGGTGATGTCCGCCTCCTTGTCACTGACCCTGACCGTAACCCGAGTGCCTCCATGGTCCTGCTGCTCAGCCTGTCCCTGACCCTGTCGCTGGTCGTCCTGCTCGGTGCCGCGGCGATGGAGCGGGCGGCGATCCTCGGCCGAATCAACGGTGCCAACGGGCTGGTGATCCTGGTGGCGCTGATGGTCTCGGCCGCTGCCTCCGTCATCGTGGCACTGCTCGCCGGCTGGATCGACGGGTGGAGCACCCTGCTGGCGGTCCTGGCCGGATCCGCGCTCTACCACTGGGCGATGGTGAAGCTGCTGCTGGGCGGTTTGCAGGCCCTCGCCTCGCGCATTGCCGCCAGCGACCGGGCAAAGTCGCCGTCGCGCTGACCGGACCGGTTGGAAGGCTCTGAACCCTTGCAACACGCCCGCCGGCGCTCCAGCTCCGTTCTTCCTTTGTACGCATAGGCTGGCGGTTCACCCGCGCCTTTGCTAAGCTGCGGCCATCATGACCGCGCCCCTGGACAGCGTCTGCCGCGACTGCGCCGCCGCCTTGCCGGGCGAGGTGACGCGCTGCCCGAAATGCGACAGCCGGCGGCTGTTCCGCCATGCGGAGCTGCACGCGCTGTCCATCGGGCACATCGACTGCGACAGCTTCTACGCCACGGTGGAGAAGCGCGACCGGCCGGAGCTGGCGAGCCGGCCGGTGATCGTCGGCGGCGACGACCATCGCGGCGTGGTGGCGGCCTGCTGCTATGTCGCGCGGATGTCGGGGGTGCGCTCCGCCATGACGATCCGCGAGGCGCTGGACCGCTGCCCCGATGCCACCATCATCCGCCCCAACATCGCCAAATATAAGGAGGTCGGCCACCAGGCCCGGGCGATCATGGAGGCCTTCACCCCGCTGGTCGAGCCGATCAGCATCGACGAGGCCTACCTCGACCTCACCGGCGTGGAGGACCGGCTCAGCATCAGCCCGGCCCAGGCGCTGGTGGAGATCGTCCGCCGCTTCGAGCGGGAGCTGCGGATCACCGCCTCCATCGGGCTCAGCTACAACAAGCTGCTGGCGAAGATCGCCTCGGACCTCGACAAGCCGCGCGGCTTCTCGGTGCTGGGGCGGCGGGATGCGACGGCCTTCCTGGCGCCCAAGCGGGTCACCGTCCTGTGGGGCGTCGGCCCGGCGCTGGAGCGCAAGCTGTTCGCCGACGGCATCACCCGCGTCGGCGACCTCCAGGACAAGGACGAGCATTGGCTGGTCAAGCGCTACGGCGCCATGGGCCGGGTGCTGTTCAACTACGCCCGCGGCGAGGACAGCCGCCGGGTGCAGCCGGAATCGGTCAGCAAGAGCATCTCGTCGGAGGAGACCTTCGACTGGGACGTCACCACCCTGCCCGCCCTGGCGCAGGAGCTGCGACCGCTGGCCGACAAGGTCGCCCGCCGGCTGGAGCGCGAAGGGCTGCTGGGCCGCAGCGTGGTGCTGAAGCTGAAGACCAAGGATTTCCAGCAGCTCACCCGCTCCCGCCGGGTGGAGCCGACCCGCTCGGCCGACGCCATCCTGGCCGCCGGCATGGCGCTGCTGGAACGCGAGGTCGACGGCCGCGCCTTCCGCCTGATCGGCATCGGCTGCACCGACCTGACCCACCCGGAAACCGCGCCCGACCCCGAACTGGACCTGTTCGGTCCCCTGCCCGGCAAGACGCCGTAACGTTACGCGGCGATGCCGTTCGCCTGGGTGCGGACCTCGGCCAGGAAGCGGTCGACCTCGGCGGCGAGACTGCGGGTCTGGGCCGACAGGCCGCGGGCGGCGTCCTGCACGCCGACCGCGGTGGCGCCGGCGCTTTCCGCGGTGTGGGCCAGCGCGGTGATGGTGGTCGACACGCCCTGGGTGCCCAGCGCCGCCATCTCCACCGCCCGCGCGATCTCCTGCGTCGCCGAATTCTGCTCCTGCACCGAGTTGGTGATGGTGCCGGCGATGCCGTCGATCTCGGTGATCGTCGTGCCGATGGCGCCGATGGCGTCGGCGGCCTCGCGCGTCACGCTCTGCATGGCGTTGACCTGCGCCGCGATTTCGTCGGTCGCCTTGGCGGTCTGGTCGGCCAGCCCCTTCACCTCGGTCGCCACCACGGCGAAGCCCTTGCCGGCCTCGCCGGCCCGCGCCGCCTCGATGGTGGCGTTCAGCGCCAGCAGGTTGGTCTGCTTGGCGATGGCGTGGATCAGCCCGACCACCTGGCCGATCCGTTCGGCGTTGGCGATCAGGCCCTGCACGGTGGCGTTGGTGCGGTCGGTGTGCGACACCGCCTCGCCGGCGATGCGGGCGGAGTGGCCGACCTGCTCCGAAATCCCGCCGATCGAGCCGGCGAGTTCGGTCGCCGCCGCCGCGGCGGAGCGGACGTTGGCCTGGATGTCGTCGGATTCGCGGGCGACGTTGCGGGTCTGGCTCGACGCCTCGCCCACCACCACCGCCATGCGGTCGGCGCTGTCGGCCATGCCGGCGGCGGACGCCGCGATCCCCTCGACCAGCCGGATCACCGTGCCCTGGAAACGGTCGGCCAGTTCCAGCAGCGCGGCGCGTTTGGCCTGCTCCGCCTTGGCGTCGGCCTCGGCCTGGGCGGCGTGCAGGCGCTCGATGGCGCGGGCGTGGTCGCGGAAGACGGTGACGGAGCCGGCCATCGCGCCGATCTCGTCGCTGCGGTCGGTGCCGGGCACCTCGACCGCGGTGTTGCCGCCGGCCAGCGCCGCCATCGCCGCCGCCATGGCGCGCAGCGGCCGGATGACGATGCGGCCCAGCATCAGGTTCAGCAGGACGATCTGCACCACCAGGGCGATCAGGCAGATGGCGATCTGGTTGCGCATCTGGGTGGCGATGGCGTCGATCTGCTGGTCGAGGCTCCAGGCGACCTGGAGGGCGCCGACCAGCCGGTTGCTCTTGCCGGTCACCACCGGCACCGTCACCACGATGTGGCCGGTGGTCGAGCGGGTCTGCGCCCCCTTGCCGGCCAGCACCGCCTCGATCAGGTCCTTGTCGGCCTTCAGGTCGTAGGGAGCGAAACGCGGGTTGGAGAAGTTGGCCAGGGTGTCGGCCGCGGTCGCCGCCCGCAGGGAGGCGAGCTGGACCTCGGGGCTGTTGGCCAGCGGCATGAACTCGGTCTCGATGGAGGCGCCGTCGCTGGCGATGAAGCTGGTCTTGGTGGCGTTGGCCAGCATGTCGGTCTTGACGCGGGCGTCGTGCGTGGCCAGCCGCACCGCGTCGTCGTACTGCATCTTGGCCTGCAGCCCCATGATGACGATGAAGCCGCCGACGATGGCCGCCACGAAGGCCGCCGTCACCTTGCGCCCGACGCTCCAGAACCGGCGCGGCCGGGAGGTGGCCGTCTTGTCGCCCGCCGTCATTTCGCCCACTGCCATGCTCTTGCCCTTTCCCCGCGGATGTTCGGACCGGGCGCACGCGCCGGCCGCCAAGGCAGACGGAGCGCCAAGGCGTGATCGGGCGTCGCCGGAAATCGACCGGTATTCGCTGCGTTTGTCATATGTTGGGCATTGAATGTATGTATCGTAACAGTCGGGTGCCGGAAGCGCCACGCTGTTCTTCTCTGACTTTCGGAAGAGGCGGCGCCTCTATGCCCGATCCAAAGGTCCTGCACAGTATTCGCAGGCGATTGGCCAACGGCTTGGCCTTGCGCCGAGCCGGGATGTTCGGACGAGGCCGCCGCCTTGTGGGCTGGCGGCCTCATCTTGTCTTTCACGCAGATGGTAAATTTTTGGTGGATGCCCAAAGATTCCGTGCCGCCGGCCCACCTCTGCAACCTCAGCCGCGGGCCGGGCTGCGCTCCTTCCAGCCGAGCGGACCGGCCG
>NZ_LGRA01000008.1:8340-14066 GCF_003116095.1 Azospirillum sp. TSO35-2 | reverse complement strand
GCCCGAAGCCAGCATCGTCACGCCGGCCGCGCCGGTGAAGACGATGTCGGTGGAAGCGCCGCCGGTCAGGGTGTCGACACCCGACACGGTGATCGTGTTCGGCGTGTCGCCGAGCGTGATCACGTCGTTGCCGGTACCACCCAGCAGTGTTTCGATGCCGCGGGTCAGCAGGGTGGAGCCGCCGCTGCCGGTGCTCACCACGTCGACGCCGGCACCGCCGATCAGCAGCTCGACATCGCTGCCCAGCGCCATGGTGGCGCCGGTGTCGCCTAGGATCACCCAGTCGCTGCCCGCGCCGCCCGACAGGGTGTCGATGCCACGGGTGATGACGGTGTTGCCCGCCGCACCCAGGGTCACGACGTCGGTGCCGCTGCCGCCGACCAGGAACTCGACGCCCGAGACCATCATCGTCACGCCGGCCGAACCGGTGACGACGACGTCGGTGTTGGCACCGCCGGTCAGGGTGTCGATGCCGGTCACCGTGATCGTGTTCGGCGTGTCGCCGAGCGTGATCACGTCGCTGCCGATGCCGCCCAGCAGCGTTTCGATGCCGCGGGTCAGCAGGGTGGAACCACCGCTGCCGATGCTCACCACATCGGTGCCGGCGCCGCCGACCAGGATTTCGACATCGCTCTGGACCGTCAGGCTGTTGCCGGTGTCGCCCAGGGACACGATGTCGGAACCCGCGCCACCGATCAGCGTCTCGATGCCGCGGACAACGCTGGTGTTGCCGACGGCACCCAGGGTCAGCACATCCGTGCCGGTCCCGCCGACCACGAAATCGGCGCCGGACACCGTCAGCGTCGCACCGGCCGAACCGGTGAGGATCACCTCGACGCCCGAACCGCCGATCAGCGTCTCGATGCCGATCACCAGCATGGTCGAGCCGGCGGTGCCGATCGTCACCACATCGGTGCCCGTTCCACCGATCAGCGTCTCGATGCCCGAGACGCTGAGGGTGCTGCCGACCGAGCCGAGGGTGATGAGATCGCTGCCCAGGCCGCCGTCGATCGTCTCGAACAGCGAGACGGCCGCGGTGTTGCCGATGTTGCCGAGCGTCAGCACGTCGACGCCGCCGTTGCCGATCAGCGTCTCGATGCCGCGCAGCAGCACGGTGTTGCCCGACGGGCCCAAGGTGACGATGTCGGTGCCGGTGCCGCCGATCAGGGTATCGATGCCCGACACCAGGATCGTCGAGCCGGCCGACCCGAGGAACACGAGTTCGGACGCCGTGCCCCCCAGCAGGGTTTCGAGCGCGTTCGCCACCAGCGTCGCGCCCTGCGTGCCGATGGTGACCACGTCGCTGCCGACCCCGCCGGTCAGCGTCTCGAGGGACGACACCGTCAGCGTGTTGCCGGCCGACCCAAGCGCGATGACGTCCAGGCCGGCGCCGCCGGTCAGCGTCTCAAGCGCGCTCACCAGCATGGTGGTGCCGGTATCGCCGATGGTGACCGCGTCGCTGCCGGCCCCGCCGGTCAGCGTTTCGACCCCGCGCAACAGCAGCGTGTTGCCGCCGGTGCCCAGCGCGACGACATCCTGACCGCTGCCGCCGATCAATATCTCGAGAGCCGACGCCAGCAGCGTGCTGCCGGCGGCGCCCAGGAAGACAAGATCGGAGCCCACCCCGCCGATGATGGTTTCAAGGGCGTTGGCCTGCACCGTGATGCCGGCCGACCCCAGCGTGATCAGGTCGGTGGCCGCCCCGCCGGTGACGGTCTCGATCGCCGACACCGACAGCGTGCCGCCCGCGGTGCCGAGCAGGATGGTGTCCAGCCCCGATCCGCCGATCAGCGTCTCCACCGCAGCGGTCGCCAGCGTGCTGCCACCCGTCCCGAGCATCACCACGTCCAGGCCGGCACCGCCCAGCAGCGTCTCAATCTGGGACGCCACCAGCGTGTTGCCGGCGTTGCCCAGCAGGATGGCATCGATGCCGGTACCGCCGGTGATCGTCTCGAACAGCGACACCGTCGCCGTGTTGCCGGTGTCGCCCAGCAGCAGCAGGTCGGTGCCGGCGCTGCCGGTCAGCGTCTCGATGCCGCGCAGCAGCACCGTGTTGCCGCCGTCGCCCAGCGTCACCGCGTCGTTGCCCGCCCCGCCGACCAGAACCTCCAGACCGGCGACCAGCAGCGTGTTGCCGGCCGAGCCGAGATAGACCACGTCCGTCCCGCTCGACCCGATCAGCGTCTCCAGACCGGCGACCAGCAGCGTGTTGCCGCTGGTGCCCGACACCCGGTTCATGTCCGCCGCGCTGTCGAAGCCGGCGGTGGCGAGCGTCACCACGTCCAGCCCGGCGCCGCCGGTCAGCGTCTCCAGCTGAGACGCCAGCAGCGTGTTGCCGCCGGCGCCCAGCGTGATGACGTCGAGCGCGAAGCCGCCCACCAGCGTTTCCAGGTTCGACGCCACCATGGTCGAGCCGCGGTTGCCGATGGTGATGGCGTCGAGGCCGGTACCGCCGGTCAGCGTCTCCAGCATGCGCAGCAGCGTCGTGTTGCCGCCGTCGCTGAGGGTGACGACGTCCGCCCCGGCGTTGCCGACCAGGATCTCCAGCCCGGCGATCAGCAGCGTCGAGCCGCCGCCCAGCTCGCCGATCATCGCCACGTCGCTGCCCGAGCTGCCGACCAGCGTTTCCAGCAGGTTGACGACAAAGGTGCCGCCACCGTCCGACAGATGGACGACGTCACGCCCGCTGTTGCCGGTGATCGACTCGATGGCGGTGATCCGCACCGTCGTGCCCGCGGTGCCCAGTGTCACCACGTCCAGACCGGCACCGCCGATCAGCGTTTCCACCGCAACGGTCACCAGCGTGCTGCCGCCGGACCCCAGCGTCACCACGTCCAGGCCGGCGCCACCCAGCAGCGTCTCGAGCTGAAGGACAAGCAGCGTGTTGCCGCTGCTGCCCAACGTGACGAGATCGTTGACCGTGCTGCCGATGATGGTTTCGAACAGCCCGATCTGCATCGGGCTGCCGTCACCGATCAGCGTCACCACGTCGGTGCCGCTGTTGCCGGTCAGCGTCTCGATGTTGCCCAGAGCCAGCGTGTTGCCGCCGGAGGCGAGGAAAATCGCATCATTGCCCGAGCCGCCGCTCAAGGTCTCGATGGACGAGACGAACAGCGTGTTGCCGGCGGTCCCCAGCCCGACCACGTCGGTCCCCTGGCCGCCCAGAAGGGTTTCCAGGATCGAGACGACCAGCGTGTTGCCGGTCTGCGCCAGGGTCACCGCGTCGCTGCCCACGCCGCCGGTCAGCGTCTCGATGCCACGGACGAGCAGCGTCGTGCCCGCCGAGCCCAGGGTCACGACGTCGTTGCCGGTGCTGCCGGTCAGCGTCTCCAGCAGGTCGACCCGCAGCGTGTTGCCGGCGCCGGCCAGCGTCACGACCTCCGTGCCGGCGGCGCCGGTCAGGGTTTCGAGGGCGCTGGCCAGCAGCGTGGAACCGGTGCTGGCCAGCACCAGCACGTCGGAGCCCTGTTCGCCGACGATGGTTTCGATCCCGGAGGCGAACAGCGTGCCCCCGCTGGTGCCCAGCGACAGCAGGTCGGTGCCGACGGTGCCGATGATGCTGTCGATCAGGTTCAGGACGAGCGTCGAACCGACCGTCCCGCCGAGCGTGACGGCGTCGATGCCGCTTGCGCCGAACAGGGTTTCCACCGCGGTGACGATCAGCGTGTTGCCGGCGGTGCCGAGCGTCACCACGTCGCTGCGGCTGCTGCCGGTCAACGTCTCCAGCGCCGAGACCAGGAGGGTGCCGCCGGCGGTGCCGATGGTGATGACGTCGGTGCCGACGCCGCCTTGCAGGGTGTCCAGCGCGTTGACGAGCATGGTGCTGCCGAACCCGCCGGCCAGCGACACCAGATCGACCGCCGTGTCGCCGGTGATCGTTTCGAACAGGCCGACCGCGACGGTGCTGCCGCCGGTTTCGAGCAGCAGGACATCGTTCCCCGCGGCGCCGATCAGCGTCTCGACCGACCGCTGGGCCAAGGTGTTGCCCTGGGTGTTGGCGAACACCACGACGTCGATGCCGGTCCCGCCCGTCAGCGTCTCGATGGCGGCGGTGTAGATGGTGCTGCCGGCATCCAGAAGCGTCACGACATCGGTGCCGACGCCACCCAGAAGCGTCTCGACCCCGCTGACCCGCAACGTTCCGCCCGCCGTGCCCAGCGTGATCGCGTCCGTTCCGCTGCCGCCGAGGAGCGTTTCGACCTCGGACAACAGCAGCGTCGTCCCGGTGGTCGGGGCGACGCTGATGAGATCCGTGCCGGCCGAGCCGATCAGGGTCTCCAGCGCGGAGATCTCGACCGTGTTGCCGGCGCTTCCCAGGGTGATGACGTCGGTGCCGGCGTTGCCGAGAATGGTGTTGTACTGCGCCAGCGTCACCGTCGTGCCGGCGGTGGTGGTGACCGGATAGACCAGCGACGGGGCGCTGGAATTGGTTACCGCCGCGTAGGTCAGCACCGCGTTGTTGGCGCTGCCGTCACGAATCGTGCTCGTGTTCAGCGTCAGGCCGTTGGCGACGGCCGTCACGCCGTCCGCATCCACATCGCCCGGCTGCACCGTGTAGGTGTAGGTCGCGGACGAGCCGGCGCTGTCCGCGAAGGTCGCCTGCCGGGTGGTGGTGCCGATGGTCAGGGCCAGGGTGGAATCCGTGCCCACGATGACCACGGTGTCGCTGAAGGTGACCTCGACCGAGATTTGCGAACCCAGCGCGAAGGGTCCGTCGCTGATGACCACGCCGGTCACCGACGGCGGCGTCGCACTGATGGTGATCAGCAGTCCCGACGAGGGACCGGAGGTGTTGCCGACCGAATTGATCTGGGTGGCGGTGAGCGTGTGTATGCCGTCGGCCAGCGAGGCGCCGGCGGTGATGGTCCACAACCCGTTGGCGTCCGCAACGGCGGTGCCCAGCGCGGTCGTGTCGTCGTACAGCACCACCGTGCTGTTGGCGTCGGCCGTGCCGACCAGCGCCGGCTGTCGCGCACCGGTCACCCGGTCGGTGTTGCTCCAGCCGGTGTCCGAGTCCGGGGTCAGCGCCAAGCCGGTCGGCGCGCCCGGCGCCGTCGTGTCGATGGTGACGGTCAGTCCGCTCGACGCCGTGGAGGTGTTGCCGGCGACGTCCACCGCGGTGGCGCTCAGCGTGTGCCCGCCGTTAACAAGGGTGGCGCTGGTGATCGACCACACCCCGCTGCCGTCGGCGGTGCCGGTGCCGAGAACGGTGGTGCCGTCGTAGAGCGTGACGACGCTGCTGGCTTCCGCCGTGCCGGTGACGGTCGGAGCCACCACGTTGGTGATGCGGTCGCTGCTGTTCGAGCCGCTGTCCGAACCCGACGCCAAGGCCAAGCCAATCGGCGCCGCGACCGTGGTGTCGATGGTGATCGCCAGCCCGGTGGAGGCGGTGGAGCTGTTGCCAGCGACGTCGACCGCCGTGGCGCTCAGCGTGTGCCCGCCTTCACCCAAGGTCGCGCTGGTGATCGACCACACACCGCTGCCGTTCGCCGTGCCGGTGCCGAGAACGGTGGTGCCGTCATACAAGGTGACGACGCTGCTGGCTTCCGCCGTGCCGGTGACGGACGGAGCCACCACGTTGGTGAGGCGGTCGCTGCTGTTCGAGCCGCTGTCCGAGCCCGACGCCAAGGCCAAACCAGTCGGCGCCGCAACTGTGGTGTCGATGGTGACCGCCAGTCCGCTGGACGCCGTGGAGGTGTTGCCGGCGACGTCCACCGCGGTGGCGC
>NZ_LGRA01000008.1:6323-8330 GCF_003116095.1 Azospirillum sp. TSO35-2 | reverse complement strand
CATCTTGGCGTCGAGCGCCAGGATGTCGCCGGCGCCGGTGACGATCAGCGGGTTGATCTCGACGATGGCGCAGTCCAGGTCCACGAACGCCTGGTAGGCGGCCATGATGAACTTGGCGGCGGCACCGACCTGCTTGCCGTCCAGCCCGAGGGCGAAGGCGACCTTGCGGGTGTGGTAGCCCTGGATGCCGGTCGCCGGGTCGATGCCGACCTTGACGATCTTCTCCGGCGTGTTGTGGGCGACCTCCTCGATCTCCATGCCACCTTCGGTCGAGGCGATGATGGTGACGCGGCCGGTGGCGCGGTCGATCAGCATGCCGAGATACAGCTCGCGCTTGATGTCGGCGCCTTCCTCGACGTACAGGCGCTTCACTTCCCGGCCCGCCGGGCCGGTCTGCTTGGTGACCAGCACGTGGTTCAGCATCTCGGCGGCGTTCTTGGCCACATCCTCGATCGACGTGACGACGCGGACGCCGCCCTTACCGCTCGGGTTGTCCTGGAACCGGCCGGCGCCGCGGCCGCCGGCGTGGATCTGCGATTTCACCACCCAGACCGGACCGCCCAGCTCGCGGGCGACCGATTCAGCCTCTTCCGGGGTGTAGGCCACGCCGCCGCGCGGGACGGCGACGCCGTAGCCACGCAGCAGTTCCTTGGCCTGGTACTCGTGAATGTTCATGGTTCTTCGTCCCTGACCCTGTCGGGATTGGTCTTTTGAAAGCCGCCGGGAGCCGGGAATGCATCGGCTGCCGGGCGGCGGGTTTTTAAAAGTCCGGGCTTCGGCACTCCGGGACCGGGAAGGGGACGGTCGGGGAGAGGGGAAGCGGGGTTCGAATATTTGAAGGCACTGTTGGTGGCGAGGTTAGACCCCCACCTAACCTCCCCCGCTGGGCGGGGGAGGGACTGCCGCCGCTCTCCCGTTCAGGACTTGCCCCCTCCCCCGCCCAGCTCTCGCACAAAGCTTCGCTTTGTGCTGACGCGGCAGGCGGACCGTAGGTCCGCTGAGAGCGGGGGAGAGTTGGGGTGGAGGCACGGGAGCGAAACTTACTCGGCGGCCATGCGCGTGACGGTGCCGATGGCGCCGCTGTCGCGGATGTCGATGATCTCGCGGTCGTCGAACCCCAGCACCTCGCGCAGGATCTCGTCGGTGTGCTCACCGAGCAGCGGCGAGCGGGTGACCTCGGTCGGGCTGTCGGACAGCTTGATCGGGTTGCCGACCGTCAGGTAGCTGCCGCGGGTCGGGTGCTCGACCTCGACCAGCGTGCCGGTGGCGTAGAGCGACCGGTCCTCGGCGATTTCCTTCATCGACAGGATCGGGCCGCAGGGGATGTCGTACTTGTTGAGGATCTCCATGGCCTCGAACTTGGTCATGGTCTTGGTCCAGTCCTCGACCGTCGCGAAGATCTCCATCAGGCGCGGCAGGCGGGCGGTCGGCGTGGCGTAGTCGGGATCGGTGATCCACTCTTCCTTGCCGATCACCTTGCAGATCGCCTTCCACACCGGCGCCTGGGCGATGAAGTAGATGTAGGCGTTGGGGTCGGTCTGCCAGCCCTTGCACTTCAGGATCCAGCCGGGCTGGCCGCCGCCCGACGCGTTGCCGGCGCGCGGCACCGTGTCGCCGAACTCGCCGTGCGGGTATTGCGGGTATTCCTTCATCGGGCCGTGCGCCATGCGCTGCTGGTCGCGCAGCTTGACCCGACAGAGGTTCAGCACGCTGTCCTGCATGGCGGCGAGCACCTTCTGGCCGCGGCCGGTGGTCTTGCGCTGGTACAGCGCGGTGACGATGCCGAGCGCCAGATGCAGCCCGGTGCCGCTGTCGCCGATCTGGGCGCCGGTGACCAGCGGCGGGCCGTCGTCAAAGCCGGTGGTCGAGGCGGCGCCGCCCGCGCATTGGGCGACGTTCTCGTACACCTTGCAGTTCTCAAACGGCCCGGGGCCGAAGCCCTTGACCGACGCCACGATCATCGCCGGGTTCAGGTCCTGGATGCGCTCCCAGGTGAAGCCCATGCGG
>NZ_LGRA01000008.1:5634-6313 GCF_003116095.1 Azospirillum sp. TSO35-2 | reverse complement strand
GCCCTCGACGTTGCCGCCCTGCTCCACCGCCAGATCGACGATCACCGAGCCCGGCTTCATCGACGCGACATGCTCCGCCGTCACCAGGATCGGCGCCTTGCGGCCGGGGATCAGCGCGGTGGTGATGACGAGGTCCTGCTTCTTGATGTGCTCCGCCACCAGCGCCGCCTGCTGGCGCTTGTAGTCGTCCGACATCTCCTTGGCGTAGCCGCCGGCGGTCTCGGCTTGGCGGAACTCGTCGTTCTCGACCGCGACGAAGCTGCCGCCGAGCGACTGCACCTGCTCCTTCACCGCCGGGCGGACGTCGGTCGCCGAGACGATGGCGCCCAGCCGCTTGGCGGTGGCGATGGCCTGCAGGCCGGCGACGCCGACACCCATGATGAAGGCGCGCGCCGGCGGCACGGTGCCGGCGGCGGTCATCATCATCGGGAAGGCGCGGCCGTATTCCGAAGCGGCATCGACGACGGCCTTGTAGCCGGCCAAGTTGGCCTGGGAAGACAGCACGTCCATGACCTGGGCGCGGGTGATGCGCGGCATGAACTCCATGGCGAAGGCGTTCACGCCGGCGTCGGCGTAGGCCTTGACATGGTCGCGGCTGTTGTAGGGGTTCAGGATGGCGAACAGCAGCGCGCCTTTGCGGATCAGCGCCAGCTCGTCGAGGTCCCCTTCCCCGGCGATC
>NZ_LGRA01000008.1:0-2500 GCF_003116095.1 Azospirillum sp. TSO35-2 | reverse complement strand
ACTCACGCCTGTTGAAAAAGTCGGAGATGACCTGTGGCTAGGGGTGAAAGGCCAATCAAATCAGGAAATAGCTGGTTCTCCGCGAAAGCTATTTAGGTAGCGCGTCGCGTATTGCTCCGGGGGGTAGAGCACTGGATGGGCTAGGGGGGCGCGAGCCTTACCAAACCTAACCAAACTCCGAATACCCGGAAGCAGAGCGCGGCAGACAGACGGTGGGTGCTAAGGTCCATCGTCGAGAGGGAAACAGCCCAGACCGCCAGCTAAGGTCCCCAAATCACGGCTAAGTGGGAAAGGATGTGGGAAGGCCATGACAACCAGGAGGTTGGCTTAGAAGCAGCCATCCTTTAAAGAAAGCGTAATAGCTCACTGGTCTAGTTAAGCCGGCCTGCGCCGAAAATGTATCGGGGCTCAAGCCGTGTACCGAAGCTGCGGGTGTGATCTCTGATCACGCGGTAGCGGAGCGTTCCGTAAGCCTGCGAAGGGTGGCCGCGAGGTCGCCTGGAGGTATCGGAAGTGAGAATGCTGACATGAGTAGCGACAAAGAGTGTGAGAAACACTCTCGCCGAAAGTCCAAGGGTTCCTGCGCAAGGTTAATCCACGCAGGGTGAGCCGGCCCCTAAGGCGAGGCCGAAAGGCGTAGTCGATGGGAACCACGTTAATATTCGTGGGCCAGCGGGTGAGTGACGGATGGGAAAGCGTGTACGATCTTATCGGATTGATCGTGCTGTGGACCTGTTCCAGGAAATAGCCCCCGCATCAGACCGTACCCCAAACCGACACAGGTGGACAGGTAGAGTATACCCAGGCGCTTGAGAGAATGGTGTTGAAGGAACTCGGCAAATTGCCCTCGTAACTTCGGAAGAAGAGGGCCCCGTTCTGGCGCAAGCCAGGGCGGGGGGCACAGACCAGGGGGTAGCGACTGTTTACTAAAAACACAGGGCTCTGCGAAGCCACACAAGGCGACGTATAGGGTCTGACGCCTGCCCGGTGCCGGAAGGTTAAGAGGAGGGGTGCAAGCTCTGAATTGAAGCCCCGGTAAACGGCGGCCGTAACTATAACGGTCCTAAGGTAGCGAAATTCCTTGTCGGGTAAGTTCCGACCTGCACGAATGGCGTAACGACTTCCCCGCTGTCTCCAACACCAACTCAGCGAAATTGAACTCTCCGTGAAGATGCGGAGTTCCCGCGGTCAGACGGAAAGACCCCGTGCACCTTTACTACAGCTTTGCAGTGGTGCTAGGGATCTCATGTGTAGGATAGGTGGGAGGCTTGGAAGCATGGGCGCCAGCTCGTGTGGAGCCAACCTTGAAATACCACCCTTGAGATCTCTGGCATCTAACCGCGGCCCGTTACCCGGGTCCGGGACCCTGCATGGCGGGTAGTTTGACTGGGGCGGTCGCCTCCCAAAGTGTAACGGAGGCGCGCGATGGTGGGCTCAGAGCGGTCGGAAATCGCTCGACGAGTGCAATGGCATAAGCCCGCCTGACTGCAAGACTGACAAGTCGAGCAGAGACGAAAGTCGGCCATAGTGATCCGGTGGCTCCACGTGGACGGGCCATCGCTCAACGGATAAAAGGTACGCCGGGGATAACAGGCTGATGACTCCCAAGAGTCCATATCGACGGAGTCGTTTGGCACCTCGATGTCGGCTCATCACATCCTGGGGCTGGAGCAGGTCCCAAGGGTTCGGCTGTTCGCCGATTAAAGTGGTACGTGAGCTGGGTTTAGAACGTCGTGAGACAGTTCGGTCCCTATCTGCCGTGGGTGTAGGAGTTTTGCGAGGATCTGTCCCTAGTACGAGAGGACCGGGATGGACATACCTCTGGTGCACCGGTTGTCACGCCAGTGGCATGGCCGGGTAGCTAAGTATGGACGGGATAACCGCTGAAAGCATCTAAGCGGGAAACCCACCTCTAAACCAGAGCTCCCTTGAGAGCCGTGACAGACCATCACGTCGATAGGAGGCATGTGGACCGGCGGCAACGCCTGAAGCTAAGCCTTACTAATCGCTCGATCGGCTTGATCTCAACCCCACAGACCGCGCCATGCGCAGCAGCAAGCCTGCTTGACGCAAGCCAGCGCCGGTTCGATGATGACCTCGGGTCACTTGCACACGCGATTGCGGACGCCGCTCCCCCGGACAAACGGGAAGTGGCGCCGGTTGGAGGAGCGGAGCGTCGGTCTTGTGCCTTGGTGACCTGGTGGTCATGGCGAGGTGCCAAACACCCGATCCCATCCCGAACTCGGCCGTGAAAAGCCTCAGCGCCGATGGTACTGCGTCTTAAGACGTGGGAGAGTAGGTCGCCGCCAGGTCACTCAGGCACAAGAGACACTCCAAACCCCAACCAAAACACGCCATCGCGCGTCATCTTCACCCGTCCGGCCCAGAGCCGACACCGGTCCACCGGCCGGCACAAGACGACCAGCATCCAAGACATCCGCGGGGTGGAGCAGCCCGGTAGCTCGTCAGGCTCATAACCTGAAGGCCGCAGGTTCAAATC
>NZ_LGRA01000021.1:3067924-3068947 GCF_003116095.1 Azospirillum sp. TSO35-2 | reverse complement strand
GATGGACTATTTTCTACAGCAATTGATCAACGGCTTGTCGCTTGGAGCGATCTACGGCCTGATCGCGATCGGCTACACGATGGTGTACGGCATCATCGGCATGATCAACTTCGCGCATGGCGAGATTTACATGATCGGCGCCTTTGTGGCGTTGATCACCTTCCTGGCGATCGGGGCGCTCGGCATCACCTGGGTGCCGCTGGCGCTGGTGCTGATGCTGGCTGCCTCGATGCTGTTCACCAGCGTCTATGGCTGGACGGTGGAGCGCATCGCCTACCGGCCGCTGCGCTCCTCGCCCCGGCTGGCGCCGCTGATCTCCGCCATCGGCATGTCGATCTTCCTGCAGAACTACATCCAGATCCTCCAGGGCGCCCGCTCCAAGCCGCTGCAGCCCATCCTGCCCGGCAACCTCACCCTGATGGACGGCGCCGTCTCCGTCAGCTACGTGCGGCTGGCCACCATCCTGATCACGCTGGTGCTGATGGTCGGCTTCACCATCCTGATCAACCGCACCTCGCTGGGCCGCGCCCAGCGCGCCTGCGAGCAGGACAAGAAGATGGCCGGCCTCCTGGGCGTCAACGTCGACCGCGTCATCTCGCTGACCTTCGTCATGGGCGCCGCGCTCGCCGCCGTCGCCGGCATGATGGTGCTGCTGATCTACGGCGTCATCGACTTCTACATCGGCTTCCTGGCCGGGGTGAAGAGCTTCACCGCCGCGGTGCTCGGCGGCGTCGGCTCGCTGCCCGGCGCCATGCTCGGCGGTGTGGTCATCGGCCTGATCGAGGCCTTCTGGTCGGGCTATGTCGGCTCCGAATGGAAGGACGTCGCCACCTTCACCATCCTCGTCCTCGTCCTGATCTTCCGGCCCACCGGCCTGCTCGGCCGGCCCGAGATCGAGAAGGTGTAAGCGCCATGACCACCCCTTCCCACGCGCCGTCGCACCCTCACTATTCCATCAACGGCAAGCGCCGCGCCGTCGACTGGGCCGCCACCATAAAGGACGCCGGGCTCGCCGCCTTCGTG
>NZ_LGRA01000021.1:2966360-3067914 GCF_003116095.1 Azospirillum sp. TSO35-2 | reverse complement strand
GGTCGACCAGCGGCGGCAAGGGGAAGCTGGGCTTGGCGGGTGGGCGGGCGGGCGGCGTGTCCGCGGTGCCGTCCTCTGCCAGGGCAAGGTCCGTCATGATTGCTCAGGCCTCCGAACGGCCGGCGGCGCGGGCCGCCTCCAGGTGGGGGGGAAGGGTGGGTTCGCGGCCGGTCAGGTCGGCGAAGGCGTCGTCATCGCGCTCGCCCTCCAGCGCCGCGGCCATCGCCGCCAGCGCCGCGCGGATCTGCGCCGCCTCGTCGGGATCCAGCGCGCGGCGCGCGGCGCCGAGGAAGCTCAGCACCCAGTCGCCGGGCCGGGTGTCCGGCAGCAGCGACAGGTCGATGGCGATGCCGTCCGCCGTCCGGCCGGCGATGCCGTCAACCGCGTCCAGGCGCAGGGGAATTCCGATGCACATGGCCCCGCCCCCCTCAGGTCGGACCGGCGGCGGCCAGCGCCGCCAGGATGCGGGGATCGCCGGTGCGGCAGGCTTCCTCCGCGCTGGGGCGTCCGGCCTCGTAGGCGTCGCGGGTGATGGCGGCGGCGGCGATGTCGGCGCCCACGACGCCGGAGCGCGGCGTGCCTTCCACCCCGAACTCGTCACGCAGGATTCCGCGGATGACGTCGATGGTCGGGGCGACCTGGGCCGCGACGGTGCCGGTCAGGCCGCCGCCGTAATCCTCCAGGCATTCCGGCTGGACGCCGACCAGGATCAGCCGTTCCGGGCAGCGGCCGAGGAACATGGCGCTGGCCAGCACCTCCTGGAAGCCGGTCTGGTGCAGGCTCATCTTCTTGGCGCCGAGGAAGGCCGGGACGTCGTCGCCGCGGAAGACGCGGCGGGTGCCGGGCTCCAGCCCGTAGTCGATGGCGTCGACGACGATCAGCGCGTCGGCCGCCTCGAGATGGGGCAGCAGGTACAGGCCCTGGGTGCCGCCGTCCATCAGCGTCACGCTGTCGGGAAACCGCCAGCCCGCCGCCAGACGCTCCACCGTGCGGACGCCGAACCCTTCGTCGGCCCACAGAATGTTGCCGATGCCCAGCACCAGGATGCGCGCCGCGCCGCGATCGTCACCGTCCATGCCCACATCCTCGTCCACGTCGCCGTGCCCACCCGTCGCATGCGGCGCCCCGCGGCCGCGGCAACGTTCGTACAAGTTCCATGCCAGGATCCGCGGCCCGACCAGAGGCTTGTAATTGCACGATGTTTCCCGCAGCTTCGCTCGCCATAGCAGCGATTGTGGATATCAACATTACAGCATGCCGGGAAACTGGCAACCAACTTGCCAGTCTGGCTGGAGAGTTGCCGCTTGGGTGTCCGCGAGCCGACGCTCCGCCCGGCCGTCATTGTTCTTCAAAGTCGAACAGTGAAGCTCGGAACGCGGTATTTATCACCCGCCTGGGAACGCCTAAACCATAGCCATCACGGCGGCACAAACCCAACCCATGGCCCCGCCCGATGGAGGTTCAGATGGCACAGATGGTCTCGCTCCTGGTGTTCGTCGGCGTCATGTCCTACGCGGCGTTCATCATCTCGTAGCAAAAGAAGAGGGGTCGCCCCTATACCGGCCGGCCCCCCAATCGGTCTTCGATGGCAGCCCCGTGGTCGGCGTCACTGCAGCTTGGGATATATGGCGTCAGTTAAAAACAGGCGTGGTCTTGCTGGAGCGCTTGTAACTGCCGCTTCCGCTGACATTCAAGCCCATGCCGCAGCTGCCCTCCTGGTTCACTTTTGCTGTTTCGCCCAAGAACGTGAGGGTTATGCGGCAGTCGTCGTATTCACTTCCACCCGGCGGCGCAAAAATCGCCTGATTGTTGCTAAGGACCGCCATTCCCTCGACCTCACCGGTGTTCATCCGGTATGTGGCATTCAGGCGGAACTTGATCGCGTCGGCGGAAGGTTGAGCGACAAGAAGTTCCCCTCCCTTTGTCTGATAAGTGCCCATAACCGCCACGCCTGCGGTGGAAGATTGCGGCGGTGCGCTCAAGGCCGCCAGCCTCGCTTGGTAGGCCGATGCAAGACAAGCCGTATCCGTGCAGCGATTTCTCTGGACAACCCAGCTCTTCTGCTCGGCTTTGAGATCGGCCGGAGCGGCGTTGGACTGAAGCGCGGCTTTGTAGGCGCGGCCGAGTTCGCTGTCGAGGTCGGACAACCGCTGGTCGGCGCAGATCGCCTTTTCCACCGGTGTGCTTGCTTTGCCGCAGTCGAAGCTTGCGGCAAAGCCGCTGCCACCGCCAACCACACTCAGAGCGGCGGCCAGGATTAGAAATCTCATGTTGACCCCGTGACGTTTCGAGCTTGGACACCCGCGCTGTCTCGGCAAAAGCGGAGAATGCCTTGCTGGGGATCAACCATTGATACATGCATGTCGGCAAGCGCGTTCGCTTGTTCGCCGTGTGGAAGATCGCCGCATCCTGCTTGGGTCGTGGCTGCTGCTCAATGCACCGTGCAGACCATGCAGGGATCGAACGAGCGGACGATGTGCTGCACCGACAGCGGCGCGCGTTCGCCGTCGCGCACCGGGGCGCCGACCAGCGCCTGCTCCAGAGGACCCGGCACGCCGTCGAGGTCGCGGGGGGAGAAGTTCCAGGTGGTCGGCGCGATGATCTGGTAGCCGGCGATCCGACCCTGCTCGATCCGCAGCCAATGGCCGAGCGCGCCGCGCGCCGCCTCGGTCAGGCCGACGGCCTGGGCGCTGTCGGGCATCTCCGCCGGGACGCACCACGGACCTGACGGGTCGAGGGCGCGCAGCCAGCCCTCCATCGCCCGGGTGGTGCGGGCCAGCTCCAGCAGGCGGGCGATCACCCGGCTGTAGACCGACCCGCCGTCCTGCGCCACCAGCGCCCCGATCAGCGGGTGGCCGTCGACCAGTTGCCGGGCGATGGCCCCGGTTTCAAAGGGCAGGCCGGCGAGCCGCGGCGCCTTGCACCAGCTGTAGCCGGTCTCGTCCAGCCCGTCCGGCACCGTCGATCCGGCGAAGGGCGGGTGCGGGCGATCCTGGCCGGCCATGCGGCTGAAGCGGTGATGCTCGGCGACCTCCGCCGGGTCGAAGGCGCCGGCCCGCCCGTCGGCCGCGGTGCCGCGGCGGTAGAGATGCCCGCCGTCGGGATCGGGATAGGCGCCGTGGCTGAGGAAACGGCCATAGGCACGGCCGAGATGGGCGAGATCCAGGTCGGCGGCGATCTCCAGGAACAGGCGGAAGTCGCCCATCGGGCCGGCGTTGCGCCAGCGGTCGAGAGCCTCCGGCGTCGCCAGTTCCAGCACGCGGTCGAGCGGCGCGCCGAACAGGCTGTCTTCCAGGAAGCGGCGGAAGGCGCCGACGGTGGCGAGCAGGCGCACCCGGTCGCGCGCATCGACCGCGCGGGTGACGCCGCCCGGCTGGAGGGTCAGCGTGTGCGGCCACTTGCCGCCCAGCAGGCCCAGAACATGGAACAGCCCGGCCCGCGCCGCGGTGGCGGCCCGCACGGCGACGCCCTGCACCGCCTTGAACCGCGCCTCCGCCTGCGCGAACCAGGGTCGGCCGGCGTAGGCGGGGCGGGCGAAGTCGGGCATGAAGAACAGGTGGAAGTGGGTCAGATGGTCGGCGACATTCTCGGTCGCCGTCATCAGGTTGGTCGCCAGCAGCCCGTTGCGCGGCGCCGCGAGCCCCATCGCCCCGGCCAGCGCCAGCGCCGCGGCGTGCGACTGCGAGACGGAGCAGATTCCGCAGATCCGCGGCGCCACCACCAGCGCGTCCAACGGGTCACGCCCCTCCAGGATGCGTTCGAAGCCGCGGAACAGCGGCGCGTTGACGTAGGCGGCCGACACGGTGCCGCCGGTAATCTCCAGCCGGACCTCCAGGTCGCCTTCCACCCGGTTGAACGGGCCGACGATCAGGCGGCGTTTGGTCTCGTCACTCACCGGCTCAGCCCTTCTTCGGCGGACGGATGGTCGGCGGCACGACGATGCGGTCGGCGGCGGCGTTGCGGCGCACCCGCTCCGGCGTCGCCGCCTTGGCCAGCGAGGCGAGCGCCACGAACCACGCCTTGGGCATGTCGGTCGGCAGGCCGATGGGGATGCCGGCGAATTTCGGTGTCTGCTGGAAGGGGTGTCCCGGCTCCTCGAAGCCCGGCGCGGTGCAGTTGATGCAGGCGTAGCCGCCGCGGGTGCAGGATCCCTCGCCGTTCCACAGCCGCGTGTTGCAGTCGGCGTGCGCCTGGGTGCCGAGGCAGCCCAGATTCTCCATCAGGCAGCCGAGGTCCGACGGCTTCTCGGCGCTCGCCTTGTACTCGTAATACTCGTTGCGCGGGCAGCCGTGATGGACCAGATGGTCGGCGTAGAAGCGCGGACGCTGGTAGCCGTCCAGCCCGTCCGCGGCAAGCGCGCCCTCGGCCAGCAGCATCAGCGTCTCGGTCACCCAGTTGGGGTGGGTCGGGCAGCCGGCGACGTTGACCACCGGCAGGCCGCCGCGCGCCCGGAACTCGCCGCCCAGCGCGCCGCCGCGTTGCGTCCCCTCATACTGGAGGCCGCAGGCGTCGGCGATGTTCTCCCCGGCGGCGGTGATGCCGCCATAGGCGGCGCAGGTGCCGACCGCCACCACGGTTCCGGCGACGGCCGCCAGATCGCGCGCCCAGTCGATGGTCGGCCGCCCGGTGCCGGCCAGCACATGGAAGCGCCCGCTGCCGTTGGGACCGCGCAGCAGCGACCCTTCCACGCACAGCACGTCCAGCGGCTCGTCGCCGGCCAGGATGCGCTCGAACAGCTCCAGCGCCTCCGCTCCCGTCTCCTCCGACAGGCTGGGGTGCCAGAGCAGGCGGATGCCGGCGGTGTCGAACAGCGTCGCCAGATCGGGCGCTTCGGCGCACAGCAGCGACATGGTGCAGCCGCCGCAGCCGCCCGATTGCAGCCAGAGCACCGACAGCGGGCGGGTCGTCATCGCGCGGTCCCTTCATCGATGCGGCCGGCCGCCGGCAGGGTCAGGGTGAACAGCGCGCCACCGTCGGCGTGGTTGGCGGCGACCAGCGTGCCGCCATGGTCGCGGACGAGTTGATAGCTGATCGACAGCCCCAGCCCGGTGCCCTTGCCGACCGGCTTGGTGGTGAAGAAGGGATCGAAGACGCGGCCCAGCACGTCGCCGGGGATGCCGTGGCCGGTGTCACGGAAGGTGACGACGACGGCGCCGCCCTCCAGCCGGCCGTGCAGCTCCAGCCGCTTGGCGGGGGCGCCGGCCATGGCGTCGATGGCGTTCTGGACCAGATTCATCGCGACCTGATGCAGATGGCCGGGATGGCCGGCGATCTCCAGCGCGTCGGGCAGGTCGAAGACCACGGTCAGGTCCGGCATCTGCGCCTTGGCCACCCAGGTGACGGCGGAGCGCAGAAGTGCCGTCAGATCAAAGCGTTCCGAGGCGTGCTTCTGTTCCGACGAGAAGCGGCGCAGCTCGTTGACGATGTCGCGCACCCGCTCCGTCCCCTCCAGCATGCCGTCGAGCGTCGCCGGGGTGTCGGCGCGGGCACGGTCGATGCGCAGCTCCTTGCGCAGGGCCGCCAGCTCCTGGGCCGGCACGCCCTCATGCACCTTGTCGAGATAGGCGGTCAGCCGGTCGACGTAGCGGCGCATGGCGTGGGCGTTGCCGTAGACGAAGGAGATCGGGTTGTTCAGTTCGTGCGCCACCCCGGCGACCAGCCGGCCGAGCGAGGCCATCTTTTCCGAATGGACCAGTTGCTGCTGGGTCTGCTTCAGCCCCTCATGCGCGGAGGCGAGGTCGCGGTAGGCGCGGCGCAGCTCGCCGATCGGCCGGCCGACCAGCACCAGCCCGATGGCGTGGCCGCGCTGGTCGTAGCGCACCGTGCTGTTGACCGAGACGGGGAAGGGACCGGTCGGCCCGCGCAGCGACAGCTCCACGTCGCTGCCGCCCTCGCGCTGCAACGCGGCGCTGCACAGCCGGGCGAAGGCGGAGTGGGAGCCCGCGTCGAGGAAGTCGCGCAGCGGCCGGCCGATCAGCTCGCGCCCGGCGCAGCCCAGCGCGCGTTCCGCCGCCGGGTTGCTCTGTTCGATCCGGCCGTCGCGGTCGCAGGCGATCAGCACGTCGGTCATCGAGCCCAGCACGCTGGCGATGAAGGCCTGCGCCTCCTCCAGTTCGGCGTTCTTGCGCTCAAGCTCGACCTGCTGCGCCACGAGGTTGGCGTAGGTTTCGTCCATCTTCCGGATCACGTCGATCCAGGCGCTCTCGGCGTCGGCGTCGGACAGCATGCCGGGGATGGAAAAAGGCTGCGACAGCGGGGCGGTCATGGCGGCCAGCCTAGCACGCCCGCCGGTTGCGGTGTCGACCAAATCCGGCAAGGTCCCGGCGGCCGCTCAGCCGAACCGGGCCCACAGCGCCGCCAAGCCGCTCAGCACGATGACGTAGAGCGCGATGTCGAACAGGGGCGGGTGCCACACCCAGCCATAGGCGCCAACCGCGCGCAGCGCCCGGCGCAGCAGCCCCGACACCACCCAGGCGACCACCGCGAGGATCAGCAGCGGCGGAAGGAACAGGCCATAGACGTCGATTTCGCCGATCATGCGCTCACCCGGTCGGGATGGATCGTTTCTTCGGTCAGCCCGGTCTCCCCGCCCCCGACGTCGACCCCGGCGTCGGGGAACAGGGCGTGGCGCAGGGCGGCCAACGCCACCACCGCGCGGTCGCGTTCCGGTCCGGGTGGAACGGTGCCGACCACCGTCAGCAGGCTGTCCATGCTGTCCAGCAGCGCCGGCGGCACCGGATCGGGCCGGTGGGCCGACAGCGCGCGGAAATGGCGGGCGACCCCGTCGAGCAGCCGGCCCAGCGCCGGTCCGGCGGCGGGGCCAAGCGCCGGGCGGACCCGTTGCAGTTCCACCACGTTCAACCCGACCCGCAGGTCGCGCACCGCGTCGATCGCGTCGACGTCGATCTTCGACGCCGCCTCGTCGTCGCGGGCGACCTGGGCCAGCCGCGTTGCCAGCAGCCCGACGCGGTCGAGCATGCGGCTCTCGAAGCCATCGGCCGGCGGCACCGCGCGCCGCCCGGCCAGCTCGGCGATCTCGCGCCAGCCGGCGTGCAGCAGGCGCCGGGCGCTCCACGCCGCGCCGACCGACCGGCACAGCCGGGTGACGAGCATCGCCGTGATGATGCCGATGACCTGCCCGGTGCTGCTGTTCAGGAAGGAGGCGAAGTCGCCGTTCCCGGTGTCGAGCAGGCTGAGCGCGCCGCCGACGCCGAAGATCATCGCCATCGCCCGCCCCATCACCGCCGGCCGGGCGACGAACACCCCCAGCGTGATCAGCGTCGGCGCCAGGCACAGCGCCAGCATCGGAAAGCTGTCGAAGGACGGCAGCACGACCAGCAGATAGAAGGCGGCGACCGGCAGCGAGGCCAGGGTGTAGACCAGGAAGGTGCGGATGCCCGGCACCGGATCGTCGAACGACGCGAAGAAGCAGGTGAAGACCGCGACCATCATCGCCGCCGCCGATCCCGACGACCAGCCGGTGAGAATCCAGAAGGCGCAGACGACGCCGATCCCCAGCAGCGCGGCGGCGCCCGACCACAGCGCCATGCCGTGGTCGAGGTGGAACACCCCGCGCGAGCGCCGGCGCACCAGCGGGTCGAGGTGGTCGGGCAGGGCGTCGTCGCCGGAACGGATGTGCGCCCGCAGATCCCGGCAATCGCGGTGGATGTCGACCAGGGCGTGCAGGCGGCGGAACAGGCTGAGCCGCGTCGGCTGCCGCCAGTCGGCCGCACCGCGCCCGCACAGCCGTGCCGCCTCCGCCGTCAGCCGGTCGAGCCGGCCGGTCAGCGCATCGGCGCCCGCGGTATCCCCGTCGTCGGCGGCGATCCAGGCCTTCACATCCTCCAGCAGCGGCGCCAGATCGGGCGGCAGCGTGCCGTCGGGCCGGCGCAGCGTCGCCAGCCGTTCCTGCACCGAGGTCAGGATCGGCAGCAGATAGACCATGCGGTCCTGCAACGCCCGCATCGGCCGCGTCATCCAGCGCAGGTCCGAGGTGTCGTAGGGCAGGTGGGTGGTCATCACCCGCAGCTCGGTCAGGTCGCTGGCCATCCGGTGGCGGTTGCCCGCCCTTGCCCCCGCATCGGCGCCGTTCAGCGCGTCGAGCGTCCAGCATTCCGCGTCGCGCAGCGCCGCGTCCAGCCGGCCGAGCAGCACCGGCCCCAGCCCGCGCGGCAGCACGACGCTGTGCACCAGGGTGGCGCAGACGATGCCCAGGATGATCTCCTCCACCCGGGCCAGCCCGGTGTCGAAGATCGCTTCGGGGTTGGACACCGCGGGGAAGACGATCAGACCGGCGGTGTAGCCGGCCAGCATGAAGGCGTAGCTGCGCGGCGTGCGGTCGAGCAGCGACAGGTACAGGCAGCCGCCGACCCACAGCCCGACCGCCAGCGACAGCAGTTCCGGCGCGCTGACCATCGAGACGGTCAGGATCACCGCGGCGATGCTGCCGATGACGGTGCCGGCGACGCGGAACACCGCCTTCGACCGCACCGTGCCCGACAGCGGGCTGGACACCACATAGGCGGTCATCATCGCCCAGAACGGCCGCGGCAGCCCCATGCCGAACGCGATGTAGAGCGCCAGCATGGAGGCCGCGAAGGACTTCAGCGAAAAGACCAGCTCGGCGAGGGTGGGGGGCTTTGGTAGGGCGGACATGGCGGCCGGGCTCACCGCTCCGCCGACAAGTCCGCCACCTTGCGGGTGGCGGCGCCGTCGGCCGTCCGCACCGCGACGGTGGCGGTCCGCCCGGCGACCAGCTGCAGCGACTCCGGCACCGTGTCCAGGGCGATGCGCACCGGGATGCGCTGGGCCAGCCGCACCCAGTTGAAGGTCGGGTTGACGTTGGCGACCAGCCCGCTGCCTTCCGCCCGGTCGCGGTCGACGATGGCGCGGGTGATGCTGTCGACATGGCCGCTCAGGTCGGCGTCCACGCCCATGATCCGCACCGCGACCGGTGCGCCGGGGTGGATGCGCGGCAGCTTGGTTTCCTCGAAATAGCCCATGACATAGAAGGAGTGGCGGTCGAGCAGGGCCACCACCGCCTGCCCGGCCGCGACGTAGTTGCCGACCTTGAGCTGGAGGTTGGTGACATAGCCGTCGACGGTCGCCTTGACCACCGTCCGCTCCAGGTTGAAGCGGGCGAGGTTCAGCGCCGCCTCCGCCTGCTTGGTCGCCGCCTCGGCCTTGGTCATCGCCGCGATCACCTCCTGCCGCTGGGCGGTGGAGACCACGTTGTTGCCCAGCCGTTCATAGCGGCCGGCCTCGGCGCTGCGGTACGCCTGTTCGGCCCGCGCGCTGTCCAGGTTGGCCTGGGCCTGCTCCACCGCCAGCCGATAGCGGCCGGGATCGACGACGAACAGCACGTCGCCCGCGTGGACCAGCGCGTTGTCGGACACCCGGACGTCGGTCACCAGCCCGGTGACGTCGGACGACACCTGCACGATGTCCGCCCGCACCCGGCCGTCGCGGGTCCACGGCTCGTTCATGTAATAGTCCCACAGCCACCAGCCGCCACCGGCCGCCGCCACGGTCACCAGCAGCGTCACGGCAATCCGGGGCAGGGCCCGGAACAGGGAGTTCAGAACAGTCACGGTGTCGTTTCCTTAAGGGAACATGGCTCCGGGGTCGCAGGCCCCGGGATTGACCGGGCGGTGGTCAGGTCTGTTCGCGTTTGGCGTTCGCCGCGATGCTGGACAGCACGCGATGGCAGGCCGCGACATCGGCCTCCGTCACGTCGCCGAGCAACCGTTGGCGCACGTCGTTCAACGCCTCGTTCACCTGCACCAACAGGCGACGGCCCGCGTCGGTCATGTGCAGAGTTTTCGCGCGGCGGTCGCAGGGATCCTCCCGCCGTTCGAGCAGCCCCGCCGCCTCCAGCCCATCGAGCAGCCGGACCAGCGACGGCCCCTCGACCGCCATCTCCTCCGCCAGCTCCCGCTGCCGCAACCCGTCGCCGAGCGCGTCCAGCAGCATCAGCGGCGCGATGGCCGACGTGGAAAACCCACTGTCCGCCAACACCCTGTTCGCCGCCCGCCGCCACAGGTGCGAGGCACGGAACAGGTGAAGACCGAAATTCGGAGGAAGGTACAGAGGCTTATCTTGTAGCATGGCTATTAGATAGGTTTGCTATCGATTTTCGGCAAGCCCGAAGCTTGCGCCGGGATGCAGGGCCGGCATCGCTTCGACGCATGGGCGCGCGCACATTATTTCCATAATGTTGATTATGTGTTTTTCATGTGTATAAGCGCAAAGTTAAACTGTCAGTCCCTCGCAACATAGAAGTGTCAGTCTTCCAGCCGATTGAACCGGTAGCGCGGTGGTGAACCAGTTCAATCGGCGGCAGCAGTTTGCAAGGGCGCTCTATGAGTATTTTCTCTTAAAGAAGACCATAGTCGCGTGCATAGTCACGAATCTTTCCCAGAGTATATGACGAGAGTGCCGCTGGAGTGAGCTCCTCGGCCTGCCGATGTGTAAACTCGAGTGTTTCTGGACGGTCTCCCCGCTGAAACCAGCAGTCTACGCGAAGTTCATCCTCTTGATGAGGCTGATACTCAAAACGCAAGTCTGGCAAATCTATCCCAATTCGTAGCTATATGACAGACACAGGTTTGAAAGCGGATTGTTGACTACACACCCCCATATGTAGTGGGTAAGTGAGATCATGAAGAGCCGGTTGGCAATCGGCGCTGAAGGAGTCGACAACTTTTAGGTAGGCCAGACGGACCTCGGGCGCGACTGGCCACTGGCCGTCGGCGCGGCGGCGTCAGAAGAGGCCGTCTATCTCTTCGTCTGTGAAATCCGGCGGCGGGCGGCCGGGCGGCAGCGGTCGAAACGGCGGAGACGTCGCCCGAAGCCGGACGGGGGCGGGCAGAGGGCGAGAGCCCCTCGAAGAAATTCCGGCGGGACGGTCCTTCCGGGGGAGGTCATGTCCAGCGCCGTTCTTCTCTTTCGCCCGAGCCAGCATCAGGGCCCGCGACGGCGCTGGGGGATCTTCCGCCCGAAGTGGCGGGGGCCAGAACAGGCCGCCCTTCGCCGACCAGCGGACCTGCCGGCCGAACGCCCGCGGCATCAACGTCATCAACTGGAGAACGAACGGTTCGGCCTGAACTTCGCCCTGTGAATGTCCTTCAGCGGTCGTCAGGGTTCCGGACGAAGCCGCGCTCCACAGCCAGGCGGCTTCGTCGAGATACCGACTCATGTGAACGCGGCTAAACCTATGGTAGACGCCGAAACGGCTGCGTTCGAGAAGAGCCGAAAAGCCCTCGGCGTGATTGACGTGAACGTTTCGCTCGTCGTCCCGCAACTTTCCATTGCGACGCCGTCTACGCGGAGGCTTTCCGTCCTTCCGTTCGACCCGGGCGTACTCTTCGGCTCCGTGATTGACGCTGGAGTGTCCTTCGAAGTCCTGTCCAACGACGGCGAGGGCCTTGTCCCCGTCGGTCATCAGGTGCGCTTCTGGCTTCACAACCGCCTTGATGGCTGGCGCCAACTCGGCAGCCGACTCACCGGAAACGACACTGGTTCGGACCCGTCCGTCCCGGTCGGCCATAACCAGAACGATCGACTTGTCCGACCCCTTGCCGCGTGGATTCCACACGTATTTCGTGTAGGCGTCTTTGCGCGGCTCTCCGCCAATCCGCTTCGTGTCGATCTCGACCTCGCCGTCCAGAACCGGCTCGGCCTCGTGCCGATGGTCGAGAAGTTCACGGATGGCGTGTGCCATCTTCCAGGCCGTTGGCTGAGTCACGCCGAGATGGCGGGCCAGGACGACGGACGAGACGCCCTTGCTGCTGCTGAGTAGGTAGAAGAGCGCCTTTATCCACTTCAGCAGGGGGAGTTTCGTCCCGTGAAGCGGGGTGTGAGTCGTCGCGGAGAACTGCGCGGCACAATCCCCGCACTCGAAAAGGCCAACGCGCGGGGCGCGGGCTTCGCCGCCGCGGGTCGTCTTGACCGGGCGGAAACGGTAGACGCGAACGGAGCCGCAGTGCGGACAGAACGGTTGGTCGGGCCAGACGAGGGCTTCCAGAAAGGCGCGGGCCTGGACGTCGTCTGTGAAACGATGCGTCAGCTCGTCGGCATCAGTGTGGATACTGAGGTCGAAGTCCCGGCAGATTTTGTAAAAGCGTTCGTTGTCCACGACCGACCTCCGCGAGGCCGGCATTCTACCGAAAGGCGCACCGGATTTGAATCAATATCTAGTGGCATAGGCGGGGGGAGGCGTTTTAGCGCTAAGCCATTGTTTCTAAAGCATTGCTGCGCCAGCACCTGTGTCTGTCATATAGCTACGTTTTGTGAAGCCACGCTGGAAGACTTCCTAGCGGAAGTTCATAGTCAGGCGGCGGCGTAACTACTTTGGAAACATAGGTCGCGAGATAAATTTCGCATGATGCTGCGAGAGTGGTTTTTCCGGTTCCCGTTCCGCCTAGTAAAAACAAAAGTTTCCCTTGATTGGCACTAGCAACCTCAACGAGCGATTCGCGAACGGAATTAAGATCTTCGCGTGATTCTAGAAGAACTTGCCCGACAGCTTTCTGACCAACCGTATCTACAAGCCCTTCATAACGGGTCGGAACCGTCACTACGCCGATCTTTCCAGCCATATCTATCACCATCTAAACTTTTTTTGACTTGCGATCAGGTAACCACAACCTCATAGAGACGTATCTCCGAAAATCCTGCGTGTCAATGATGTGTGCAGGCCTCCGTCATCGATGTATGAGCGCAGAAAAGCAACCGCTTCTCGCTTTCTTGCTATCGGTGAGATTGTTGAACTTGCAGTAGTTGGAGTTCCCGCTCCCCCCTCCCCGCTTCCCCCGCCCCGTCCCGTCGGCTATCGTCGCGGTCCCTTCCCTGCACCGTTTCGGAGACGGCACGATATGACCCGCAACATCGACCGGCTGATCGACGTGATGGCCCGGCTGCGTGATCCCGACGGTGGATGCCCGTGGGATCTCGTGCAGACCTACCGGACCATCGCGCCGCACACGATCGAGGAGGCCTACGAGGTCGCCGACGCCATCGAGAAGGACGACAAGCCGGCCCTGCGCGAGGAGTTGGGCGATCTGCTGTTCCAGGTCGTCTATTACAGCCAGATGGCGCGCGAGGAAGGGCTGTTCGATTTCGAGGAGGTCGCCGGGGTCATCGCCGACAAGATGATCCGCCGCCACCCCCACGTCTTCGGCCCGGACGAGGTGAAGACCGCCGACCAGCAGACCTCGCGCTGGGAGGACCACAAGGCGGCGGAGCGTGCCGCCAAGGCGGCCGAGGAAGGGCGCGCGCCGTCGGCTCTGGAGGGCGTCATCGCCGGCCTGCCCGCCCTGACCCGGGCGCTGAAGCTGCAGAACCGCGCGGCGCGGGTCGGCTTCGACTGGACCGACGCCCGCGACATCCTCGACAAGATCGAGGAGGAGGTGCGGGAACTGCGGGCGGAGATGGACGCCGGCTCGGCGCAGGAGCGGGTGGCGGATGAACTGGGCGACCTGCTGTTCGCGCTGGTCAACCTCGCCCGCCGCCTGAAGGTGGAGCCGGAAGCGGCGCTGCGCGGCACCAACGCCAAGTTCGAACGCCGCTTCCACCGGATCGAGGCCCTGCTGGCCGACCAGGGCCGCAAGCCGCAGGACGCCACGCTGGACGAGATGGAAGCCTTCTGGCAGCAGGCCAAGCGGGAGGAACGCGGGGAGGCGTGACGCCCCTCCCCTCCCCTGGCCCCTCGCCCGCTTCCGTCAGACGAAGAACACCAGCGTCGTCAGCACCAGCAGCGGCACCAGGATGCCGCAGGACCACGCCATGTAGCCGAAGAAGCTGGGCATGGCGACGCCGCGTTCCTCGGCGATCGCCTTGACCATGAAGTTGGGGGCGTTGCCGATGTAGCTGTTGGCGCCCATGAAGACGGCGCCGGCCGAAATGGCGGTCAGCGTCAGCGACAGGTCGGTCATCAGCGGCTGCGCCTCGCCGCCCGCGGTGTTGAAGAAGATCAGGTAGGTCGGCGCGTTGTCGAGGAAGCTCGACAGGATGCCGGCCGCCCAGAAATAGGCGGCGGGGTTGGGCTTCCCGCCCTCGTTCACGGCGGCGATGATGGCGCCCAGCGCGCCGTCGGTTCCGGCCTTCAGGATGGCGATGGCCGGGATGATGGTCAGGAAGATCGCGGCGAACAGCTTCGCCACCTCCAGGATCGGCCCCCAGCTGAAGCCGTTCATCCGGCGGCTCTTCGCGCTGGTCAGCAGCAGCGACAGGCCGGTGATCGCCAGCAGCAGCAGGTTGGAGACGATGGTTTCCAGCGACACCGTCACATGGTGGATGGTGACGCCGATGCCCGGATGCCAGACGCCGCTCAGCAGCACGGCGCCGATGATCGCCAGCAGCAGCAGCAGGTTCACCGCCCCCTCGATGCGGATCGGCTCGCGTTCGTGCACGCCTTCGATCAGCGGGTGTTTGCCGGGGTCGCGGGTGTGCAGGTAGAGGTCCAGCACGAAGTAGATCACCAGCAGCAGGCCGGACAGGAAGCCCATCGGCGCCAGCAGATGCACCGTCGGCCAGAAGAAATCGACGCCCTTCAGGAAGCCCAGGAACAGCGGCGGGTCGCCCAGCGGCGTCAGCGAGCCGCCGACGTTCGACACCAGGAAGATGAAGAACACCACGGTGTGGATCTTGTGGCGGCGATGCTCGTTGGCGCGCAGCAGCGGGCGGATCAGCAGCATCGACGCGCCGGTGGTGCCCATCAGGCTGGCCAGCACGGTGCCCAGCGCCAGCCCGACCGTGTTGGCCAGCGGTGTCCCCACCAGCGAGCCGGCCAGCCGCACGCCGCCGGCCACCGTGAACAGCGCGGTCAGCAGCACGATGAAGGGGATGTACTCCAGCAGCACGGTGTGCAGCAGCTCGTACCCGGCCAGCTCGACCCCAAAGATCGCGGCGAAGGGCACCAGGAAGGCCAGTGCCCACAGCGCCGAGATCTTGCCGAAATGATGGTGCCACACCATCGGCGCCAGCAGCGGGAACAGCGCGATCGACAGCAGGATGCCGGCGAACGGCACCACCCACACCGCCCCCAGCAACCGCCCGTCCAGATGCGGCGCACCCGTCTGCGCGACCTCCGCCGCGAGGGCTCCGTGACTGCCCGGCAGCATGACGGCGATGGCGAAAACGGCGCCGACAAGGATGGCCGGAAGCTGGGGCAAGCGGCGATGGTGTGTGGGGGACGTGATCATGGGTCCGGATGGTCAGCAGACGAAAGGAACGGGAGTATGCGGACTGGGGGAGCGTAAGCCAAGCCGGAAGGGCCGGCGGATCGACGAACTTTCGTAGGCGGGGGGATTCACCGGCAGGCCCGCATCACCACCGGCCGGTCGCCCGCCCCGGTCCAGCCCGACAGCGGCCGGCAGTCAGCGGCGGCGCACAGCCGGTGCTCGCCGGTGAAGTCCGACGCGGCCAGCGTCACGCTGTCCTGCGGCGGCAGGGCTGGTGTCCAGACCAGCCAGCCGTCGGCGGTCAGGCGGGCGTCCGGGCCGGGCTCCATCCCGGCGCCGGTGCCGCGGATGCGCGCCTCCACCGGACGCAGCCGGTCGTCGGCCACCGCCCAGGACTCGAGCCATTCGGTCTTCTCGATGGAATGGGTCCAGGACAGGGTGACGTCCGCCCCCGGCAGCGACGCCAGCAGCGCACCGCCGAGGGCGAACAGGCACAGACCAGCCATCAGGCCGCCGCGGCGGCCGGAACGCGGCGCCGCCGGTGCTGCCACAGCAGGAACAGCCCGGTCATCACGAAACCGGCCTCGTCGGTCAGCGGCAGCGCCACGATGAACAGGAACGACGCGAGCGCCGCATAGACACGGCCGACCAGCGGCAACGGCGTCCAGAAGAAGCCGATGGTCGCGGCCCCCCACAGGGCGATGGCGACGCAGGCCTTGACGAAGACATAGGCCACCGCCAGCCAGTCGCCGCTCTGCAACACCAGCGCCGGGTCATACACCGCCATGAAGGGCACGACATAGCCGGCCATGGCGACGCGGGTGGCGATCCAGCCGATCTCCATATGGTCGGCCCGGCAGATCGACGAGGCCGCCAGCGCCGCCAGCGCCACCGGCGGGGTCAGGTCGGCCATGATGCCGAAGTAGAAGACGAACATGTGGCTGACGATCAGCGGCACGCCCATCGTCAGCAGCGCCGGGGCGGCGATCGACGCGGTGATGATGTAGTTCGCCGTCGTCGGCAGCCCGGTGCCCAGCACGATGCAGGCGATCATCGTCAGCACCAGGGCCGCCAGCAGGTTGCCGCCCGACCAGTCGACGATGGTCGATGCGAAGCTGGAGGCCAAACCGGTCAGCGTCATCATGCCGATCAGCACGCCGACCAGCGCGCAGGCGACGCCGACGCCGACCGCGTTCTTGGCGCCGTCGGCGATGCTGTTGACCACCAGCCGCAGGGTTTCCCGCCCACCCCGGAACATCAGGCAGGGGATGACCAGCAGGACCACCATGGTGAAGGCCAGATGCTCGGTCCGCAGCCCCATCCGCCACAGGCCGGCGGCCGCCAGCCCGACCACCACCCAGAAGGCGACGCGCAGCAGCGTCGGCCCGACGGTGCCGACGATGGTCATGCCCAGGATCAGCGCCGCCGTCGCCGCGATGCCGATCACTCCGGCGAACAGCGGCGTGAAGCCGGAGAACAGCAGGTAGACCAACGCCGCCAGCGGCAGGATCAGGTACCAGCCCTCCACCACCGCACGCAATGCGCTCGGGCACTGGTCGCGCGGCAGGCCGACGAGGTTGCGCATCCCCGCCTCCAGATGGACCATCCAGAAGGCGCTGCCGAAATAGAGGATCGCCGGTATGGTGGCGGCCAGCGCGACCTGGCTGTAGGGCACGCCGATGGTTTCCGCCATGATGAAGGCGGCGGCCCCCATCACCGGCGGCATCAACTGTCCGCCCATGCTGGCCGTCGCCTCCACCGCGCCGGCGAAGGCCGGGCGGTAGCCGAAGCGCATCATCAGCGGGATGGTGAACTGGCCGGTGGTCAGCACGTTGGCGACCCCCGACCCGTTGATGGTGCCCATCAGGCCCGACGAGATCACCGCGACCTTGGCCGGCCCGCCCTTGGCGTGGCCGACCAGCCCCAGCGACACGTCGTTGAACAGCTTGATCATGCCGGCGCGCTCCAGGAAGGCGCCGAACAGGATGAACAGGAAGATGTAGCTGGCCGACACGAAGGTCGGCGTGCCGTACAGCCCCTCGGTCGACAGGTACAGGTTGTCGATCACCTGGTCGAGGTCGTAGCCGCGATGGGCCAGCCCGAACGGCAGGGAGCGGCCGAACAGTGCGTAGGGTATGAAGACGCCGCACATGATCGGCAGGGCCAGCCCCATGATCCGCCGCGCCGCCTCGAACACCAGGGCGACGGCGACGGCGCCGACGACCAGGTCGGTGGTGTTGGGGTCGCCCGCCCGCTGGATCAGCTCGACCTCGAACACATAATGATAGAGACCGACGCCGAACGCCGTCAGCCCCAGCAGCCAGTCGTACCAGGGCACCCGCCGCCGCTCGGCAACCTGCCGGGCGCCGAACAGGGCGAAGGTCATCAGCAGCAGGAAACCGACATGGACCGCGCGCACCACCATGGTCGACACGGGGTTGAAGGCGGCGGTCCAGATCTGGAAGACGGAAAAGGCGACGGCGATGAGGAACACGGCCCGCCCGTCGATTCCCTCGAAGGCGACGACGGTGGCGGGGTTTTCCCGATCGATGGCTTGGCGGATTTCGGCGTCCGCCCCGCTTGGCTTTGCTGTCACGGCTTCGTCTCCGCCGGCGGGCCGCTCACATCAGGCCCTTTTCCTTGTAGTATTTCATGGCGCCGGGGTGGAGCGGCACCGGCGACTGGGTCGCCGTCGCGTCCAGCTTGATCTGCTTGGCGGCGACATGGGCGGCGGCCAGCGCGTCGAGATTCTCGAACAGCGTTTTGGTCATGGCGTAGGCGGCGTCGTCCGACACGCCGGAATGGCTGACCAGCAGGTTGCGGACCGCCGCGGTCGGCACCGCCTCCGTCTGGCCCGGGTAGGTGCCGGCCGGGATCGTCTCGGCGATGTAGGCGGCATCGCCGACCTTCTGCACCACGTCGGCCGGGATGCTGACGACGGTGATCTCCTGCGAGGAGGACAGATCCTTGATCGCCGCCACGCCCAGCCCGGCGGAGATCAGCGTCGCGTCGAGCTGGCGGTTCTTCATCAGGTCGACCGATTCGCCGAACGGCAGGTATTCGGTCTTGGCGAAGTCCTTGTAGCCCAGTCCGGCGGCGCCAAAGATGGCGCGGGCGTTCAGCTCGGTCCCCGATTTCGGCGCGCCAACCGACACCCGCTTGCCCTTCAGGTCGGCCAGTGTCTTGATGCCCGAGTCCTTGCTGGCGACCACCTGGATGTAGTTTGGGTAGATCGCGGCGATGGTGCGCAGCTTGTCGAGCTTGCTCTTGAAGCCGACCTCCTCGTTGCCCTTCCAGGCGTCGCTCAGCGAATCGCCCAGCGTGAAGCCGATCTCGCCGCGGCCGGCCTGCAGCAGGTTCAGGTTCTCCACCGACGCCTTGGTCGCCTGCGCCGTCACCTTCGCCCCCGGCAGAGCCTTGCCGTACACGTTGACGAGCGCCACGCCAAGCGGGTAATAGACGCCGCTGGTGCCACCGGTCAGCACGGTGATGAAGGTCTCGGCCTGGGCAGGCAGGGCGACCGACAGGCTCACGCCGGCGGCGGCGCAGAGGCCCAGAACTTGGCGGCCCAGGAATTGGCGAATCATACCGGCTCCCCCCATTATTGTTGATGCGCCGGGACGTTGCCCGACGAATTCGTTCGTGCACCCACAAGACGTGGGCTGCGCCAACCCACTGTAACGCGTCATAAAATTGCGCGCCAGTACGTACAATCCGCAGCATTGACCGTCCGGACACACTTCTTTCGGCCGACGGCCATAGGACTTCTTGACCTCGACGGGCGGACACCCCCTATCCTTGTGGCGCAGGAGCGCCGGCCGAAGCGGACAGCGATGCCGACAACGGGGCCCCCGGCGTGTCCCACGAGATGTGAACAGCCAAGACTGCAAGCCACAAGCTGAGCCAGCGGGAGGTAATTCGATGTCCTGTACCGTTTCGATGACCGTCAACGGCAAGACGGTCTCGCGCGAGGTCGAGGAGCGCACCCTGCTCGTGGCGTTCCTGCGCGAGCATCTGGGCCTGACCGGCACCCATGTCGGGTGCGACACCAGCCAGTGCGGCGCCTGCGTCGTTCATGTCGACGGGCGTTCGGTGAAGTCCTGCACCACGCTGGCGATCCAGGCCGACGGCGCCACCGTCACCACCATCGAGGGGCTGGCGGCGGCCGACGGCACGCTGCACCCGATGCAGGCGGCCTTCCGCGAGCATCACGGCCTGCAATGCGGCTTCTGCACCCCGGGCATGGTGATGAGCGCGGTCGATCTGGTCCGCGAGAATCCGAACCCGACCGAAGCCGACATCCGCGAGGGGCTGGAGGGCAACATCTGCCGCTGCACCGGCTACCACAACATCGTCAAGGCGGTGAAGGCGGGGGCCGACGCCATGCAGGGGGCGCAGGCGGCGCCGGTGGCCGCCGAATAAGGCGGCGGAATAAGGGCGAAAACGCCCAAAACTGATTGTCTTTTCCGCATCTTACGCGTTCCCACGGGAGGAAACACGAGATGGCGAACCCCAATGGCATCGGCGCCTCGGTGCGCCGGCGCGAAGACCAGCGCTTCCTGACCGGCCGCGGCAACTACACGGACGATTTCAAGCGCCCGAACATGACCCACGCGGTCCATGTCCGCTCCCCCTACGCCCACGCCCGCGTCCTGGGCATCGACCCGGCCGACGCGCTGGCGATGCCGGGCGTCGTCGCGGTGCTGACCGGCGCCGACATGGAGGCCGACAAGGTCGGCAGCCTGCCCTGTGGCTGGCAGATCCACTCCAAGGACGGCTCCCCGATGAAGGAGCCGCCGCACTATCCGCTGGCGCGCGACCGCGTGCGCTACGTCGGCGACGCGGTGGCGGTGGTCATCGCCGAAACCCGCGAGCAGGCGCGCGACGCCGCCGAGATGGTGGTGGTCGATTACGAGGAACTGCCGGCGGTGGGCTCCTCCACCCGCGCCATCGACGGGGCGGCGACGCTGGTCCACGACGACGCGCCGGGCAACGTCTGCTATGACTGGCATCTCGGCGACAAGGCGGCGGTGGACGCGGCCTTCGCCCAGGCGGCGCACGTCGCCAGGATCGACCTCGTCAACCAGCGGCTGGTGCCGAACGCGATGGAACCGCGGGCCGCGCTCGGTGAATACGACGCGTCGAGCGGCGAGTACACGCTGACCACCACCAGCCAGAACCCGCACGTCATCCGCCTGCTGATGGGCGCCTTCGTGCTGGGCATCCCGGAGCACAAGCTGCGCGTCGTCGCCCCCGACGTCGGCGGCGGCTTCGGCTCGAAGATCTTCCATTACGGGGAAGAGGCGGTCGTCACCTGGGCGGCGCGCAAGATCGGGCGTCCGGTGAAATGGACCGCCGACCGCAGCGAGAGCTTCCTGACCGACGCCCACGGCCGCGACCATGTCAGCCACGCCGAAATGGCGATGGATGCGGACGGCAACTTCCTGGCGTTGCGCGTTTCGACGCTGGCCAACATGGGCGCCTACCTGTCGACCTTCGCGCCGTCGATCCCCACCTACCTCTACGCCACGCTGCTGGCCGGACAGTACAAGACCCCGGCGATCTACGCCGAGGTGAAGGCGGTCTTCACCAACACCTCCCCCGTCGACGCCTACCGCGGCGCCGGCCGGCCGGAAGCCTGCTATCTGATCGAACGGCTGGTCGATGTGGCGGCCGGCGTGATGGGGATGGACAAGACCGAGATCCGCCGCCGCAACTTCGTGCCGGCCGACGCGATGCCCTACCAGACGCCGGTCGCGCTGCAATACGACACCGGCGACTTTGCCAAGAACCTCGACATCGCCCTGCCGCTGGTCGATTACCCCGGCTTCCAGCAGCGCCGCGCCGAATCGAAGGCGCGCGGCAAGCTGCGCGGCATCGGATTCGCCACCTACATCGAGGCTTGCGGCATCGCCCCAAGCAACGTCGCCGGCGCGCTCGGCGCTCGCGCCGGACTTTATGAATGCGCGGAAGTTCGTTTCCACCCAACGGGTTCGGTGACGGTCTTCACCGGTTCTCACAGCCACGGCCAGGGTCATGAGACGACCTTCGCCCAGATCGTCGCCGAGCGTTTCGGCGTGCCGATCGAGAATGTCGAGATCGTCCACGGCGACACCAACAAGATCCCCTTCGGCATGGGCACCTACGGCTCGCGCTCGCTCGCGGTCGGCGGCTCGGCCCTGGTGAAGGCGATGGACAAGGTGGAGCGCAAGGCCAAGAAGATCGCCGCCCACATGCTGGAAGCCGCTGAAACCGACATCGAGGTGAAGGACGGCCGCTTCACCGTCGCCGGCACCGACAAGAGCCTGGGCATCGGCGACATCGCCCTGCAGGCCTACGTCCCGCACAACTTCCCGCTCGACGAGCTGGAGCCGGGGCTGGACGAGCAGGCGTTCTACGACCCCAAGAACTTCACCTACCCCAACGGCTGCCACGTCTGCGAGCTGGAGATCGACCCCGACACCGGCGTGACGACCATCGTCAATTTCGCCGCGGTCGATGATTTCGGCAACGTCATCAACCCGCTGATCGTCGAGGGGCAGGTGCATGGCGGCCTGGTCCAGGGCATCGGCCAGGCGCTGTACGAGAACTGCGTCTATGACGAGGAGTCGGGGCAGCTCGTCACCGGGTCCTACATGGATTACTGCATGCCGCGGGCGGACGACGTGCCGTCCTTCACCGTGCGCTACCACGAGGACCAGCCCTGCACCCACAACCCGCTGGGCGTGAAGGGTTGTGGCGAGGCCGGGACCATCGGCGCCGCCGCCGCCGTGATGAACGCGGTGGTCGACGCGCTGTCGGACTACGGCATCACCCACATGGACATGCCGGCGACGCCGGAGAAGGTCTGGCGCACGATCCGCGACGCGACGCCGGCCTTGGCGGCGGAATAAGACGGCCGAAGAAGAAGGAGGCAGAGAATGTACGCGTTCACGTACCAACGGCCCACGACGGTCGCCGAGGCGGCGTCCGCCATCCAGGCGGAGGAGGCCAAGCTGCTCGGCGGTGGCCAGACCCTGCTGCCGACGCTGAAGCAGCGGCTGGCGCGGCCGTCCGACCTGATCGACCTCAGCGGCATCCCGGAGCTGAAGGGCATCCGCGAGGTGGATGGCGGGCTGGAGATCGGCGCCTTCACCCGCCACGCCGAGGTCGCCCATTCCGACCTCGTCAAGCGGGTGATCCCATCGCTGGCCGGCCTCGCCGAGGGCATCGGCGACCGTCAGGTCCGCAACATGGGCACGCTCGGCGGCTCGATCGCCAACGCCGACCCGTCGGCCGACTACCCGTCGGCGGTGGTGGCGCTGAAAGGGCTGGTGACGACCGACCGCCGGACCATCGCCGGCGACGACTTCTTCACCGGAATGTTCGAAACGGCGCTGGAACCGGGCGAGATCATCAAGGCGGTGCGCTTCTCCCGCCCCGACAAGGCGGCCTACGCCAAGTTCCGCAACCCCGCCAGCCGCTATGCCATCGTCGGCGTCTATGTCGCTAGGTTCGGCGCCGAGGTGCGGGTGGCGGTGACCGGGGCCGCCGGCTCCGTCTTCCGCGCTGACGCCTTCGAAGCGGCGCTGGCCGCCGACTTCCGGGCGGAGGCGCTGAACGGCCTGTCGGTCGGCGCCGATGGCCTGAACGCCGACATCCACGCCAGCGCCGACTACCGCGCCCACCTCGTCACCGTGATGGCGAAGCGCGCGGTCGAAGCGGCGGGGTGATCTGGTTCCCTCTCCCGCCCCGGGAGAGGGAAGGGGCCCAAGCAGAGCTTGGGAAGGGTGAGGGGTGGGCAAGGATCCGAGCGCTCGATTCTTGGATTACCCCTCACCCTCCCCACCTTCGGTGGGTCCCCTCCCTCTCCCGGGGCGGGAGAGGGCCTTTGCTGTCCATCCAAGGTTTCTTGATGACCACACCCCTCCCCGCCTCCGTCGACGACACGCTGGCGCTTCTCACCCGCGGCAACTACGTCGCGGACCGCTCGCTGGCGACCGCGCTCTATCTGTCGCTGAAGCTCAAGCGCCCGCTGTTCCTGGAGGGCGAGGCCGGCGTCGGCAAGACCGAGATCGCCAAGGTCCTGTCGGCCACGCTCGGCCGCAAGCTGCTGCGCTTGCAGTGCTACGAAGGGCTGGACGCCTCGTCGGCGGTCTACGAATGGAACTACGCCCGGCAGATGATGGAAATTCGGCTGGCCGAGGCGTCGGGCGGCCAGGATCGCGAGTCGCTGGCGTCGGACCTGTTCTCCGAACGATTCCTGGTCAAGCGGCCGCTGCTGCAGGCGCTGGAGCCGGACCTCGCCGGGCCGCCGGTGCTGCTGATCGACGAACTGGACCGCACCGACGAGCCGTTCGAGGCCTATCTGCTGGAGATCCTGTCCGACTATCAGGTCTCGATCCCGGAGTTCGGCACCGTCCACGCGGCCGAACCGCCGATCGTCATCCTCACCTCCAACCGCACGCGCGAGATCCACGACGCGCTGAAACGGCGCTGCTTCTACCATTGGGTCGACTACCCCAGCGCCGCGCGGGAGCGCGAGATCGTCGCGGTCAAGGCGCCGCAGGCCGCCGCCCGGCTGGCGGCGCAGGTGGTTGGCTTCGTGCAGACCCTGCGCGGGCTCGATCTCTACAAGGCGCCGGGGGTGGCGGAGACGCTGGACTGGGCCCAGGCGCTGGTGGAGTTGAACCAGCTGGAGCTGGAACCCTCCGTCATCAACGACACGCTGGGCACCCTGCTGAAGTACCAGGACGACATCGCCCGCATCCAGGGCAGCGAGGCGGCGCGCATCCTGGCCCAGGTCAAGACCGAGCTGGCCGCCACCACCGCACGGTGACCGCGCCATGACGGACATCGTTCCCGAAGGCCGCCTCACCCTCAACCTGATGCATTTCGCCCGGGCCCTGCGCGCCGCCGGCCTGCCGGTCGGGCCGGGCAAGCTGCTGCAGGCGGTGGAGGCGGTGGAGGCGGTCGGCCTGTCCAACCGCACCGACTTCTATTGGGCGCTGCACGCCGTCTTCGTGAACCGCCACGACCAGAGCGAGCTGTTCGACCAGGCCTTCCACGTCTTCTGGCGCAACCCGGACATCCTGAAGCGGATGATGTCCCTGATGCTGCCCAAGGTCCGCACCGAGGCGCCGCCCGACCGGCCGGAAATGGCCCAGCGGCTGGCCGAGGCGCTGCACGGCACCGGCCGCGAGCAGGAGGAGCCCGACAAGACCGAGATCGAGATCGACGCGACCTTCACCGTCTCCGCCGCCGAACGGTTGCAGGACAAGGATTTCGAGAAGATGACGGGGGAGGAGATGGCGCAGGCCAAGCGCCTGCTGACCCGCCTCGCCCTGCCGCTGGCGGAGGTCACCACCCGGCGGCACCGCGCCGATCCGATGGGGCCGCGCGTCGACCCACGCGCCACCCTGCGGCGGATGCTGCGCACCGGCGGCGAGCTGTCCGACCTCGCCCGCCAGCGCCGCCGCACCCGGCCGCCGCCGCTCGTGGTGCTGTGCGACATTTCCGGCTCGATGACCCGCTACTCGCGGATGCTGCTGCATTTCATGCACGCGGTGACCAACGACCGCGACCGGGTCTACAGCTTCGTCTTCGGAACGCGGCTGACCAACATCACCCGCCATCTGCGCCACAAGGATGTCGACGTGGCGCTGGACGCCGTGTCGGTCGCCGTCGCCGACTGGTCGGGCGGCACCCGCATCGGCACCGCGCTGCACGCCTTCAACCGGACCTGGGCGCGTCGGGTGCTGGGCCAGGGTGCGGTGGTGCTTCTCATTACCGACGGGCTTGACAGGGATGCAGGGGAAGGGCTTGCGGCGGAGGCCGAACGGCTGCACAAAAGCTGTCGGCGGCTCGTCTGGCTGAATCCATTGCTGCGCTGGGAAGGCTTCGCGCCGAAGTCCTCGGGCATACGGGCGTTGCTGCCGCATGTGGACGATTTTCTTGCGGCCCACAGCCTGAACAGCCTCGCGGACCTTGCCGGCGCCCTGTCGGCCGAGGGGCCGCGTCGTAACCCGGGCTTGCGTCGCTGGTTGAAGGAGGCGGCGGGATGAACGACACCCTGATGGCGGACAACATCGTGGAGCAGGCAGCCGCATGGCGCGCCGGCGGCCGCAGGGTGGCCCTGGCGACCGTGGTGGCGACCTGGGGGTCCTCGCCGCGGCCGGTCGGCAGCCAGATGGCGGTGGACGAGGCCGGCGCGATGGCCGGTTCGGTGTCCGGCGGCTGCATCGAAGGCGCCGTCGCGCACGAGGCCGCCAAGACGATGAAGGATGGCGAACCGCGCCTGCTGTCCTTTGGCATCAGCAACGAAATGGCCTGGGAAGTCGGGCTGGCCTGCGGCGGGCAGGTGCAGGTCTATATCGAGGCCGTGGAATGAAACGCGATATTCTGGACCGGTTGCTTGCGGCGAAGGCCGCCGCGACCCCGGTTGCCCTGGTCACCGACCTCAGCAGCGGCCTGCAGACCCTGGTGTTCGAAGACACCATGCACGGCGCCTTCGGGCTCGAGGCCGACGTGCGGGACGAGGTGCGGCGGCGCATCCGCCAGGACCGTTCCGGCCTGCTGACCGACCCGCAGGACGAGGATGGCTTCCGCCTGTTCGTGCACGTCCACAACCCGGCCATGCGGCTGCTGATCGTCGGCGCGGTGCACATCGCCCAGGCGCTGGCCCCGGTGGCGGCGCTGACCGGCTACGACGTGACGGTGATCGACCCGCGCGGCGCCTTTGCGACCGAGGCCCGCTTCCCCGGTGTCAAGCTGAACCATCTGTGGCCCGACGAGGCGCTGGCGGAGCTGAAGCCCGACATGCGGACCGCCGTCGTCACCCTGACGCACGACCCGAAGCTGGACGACCCGGCGCTGATCGCCGCCTTGCGCTCGCCGGCCTTCTATGTCGGCGCGCTGGGCAGCAAGCGCACCCACGCGCTGCGCCTCGACCGCCTGCGCGACGAGGGCCTGACCGAACCGGAGGTGAAGCGCATCCGCGGCCCGGTCGGCCTGTCGATCGGCGCCACCACCCCGGCCGAGATCGCCATTTCGATCATGGGCCAGATCACCTGCGTGCGCCGGGGCGAGAACCATCCCTGCTGAGGGGGTGTTGGCTCGGAAACTGGTTGCTTGATTGCCCCCACCCCGACCCTCCCCCCGCTCTCAGCGGACCTACGGTCCGCCTGCCGCGTCAGCACAAAGCGAAGCGTTGTGCGAGAGCTGGGCGGGGGAGGGAGTAAGTGCTGATGCGGGAGGGCGGCGGCAGTCCCTCCCCTGCGAGAGCGGGGGAGGTTAGGTGGGGGCATCGTCAGCCGACACCTGACCACCTGAACGTTCCTCCCATTGCCCCGCTCCGTTCCGGTCGCCATATCCGTGGGCATTGACCGTCCGTGCCCACCGGAGCCCCCATGCATTTCGGCCCGCTTCCCCTGTCCGACGCCGAGGGCGCCATCCTGGCGCATTCCCTGCGGCTGGGTTCGCTGTCCTTCAGGAAGGGCCGGCGGCTGTCGGCGGACGACGTCGCCGCGCTGGCCGATGCCGGCGTCGCCACGGTGATCGCCGCCAAGCTGGGCAACGCCGACGTCGGCGAGGACGACGCCGCCACGCGGATCGCCGCCGTCCTGGCGGGCTGGTCCGTGCAGGTTGCCGCCGCCTTCACCGGCCGGGTCAACCTGTTCGCCGCGGTGCGCGGTGTGTTGCGGCTCGACCCCGCCCGCATCGACGCGATCAACGCCATCGACGAGAGCGTCACCATCGCCACCCTGCCCGACTTCGCCGCGGTCGAGCCTGGCCAGATGCTGGCGACGGTCAAGATCATCCCCTTCGCCGCCCCCGCCGCCGCCGTCGAACGGGCGGAGCGGCTGGCCGCCGACGGTCCGCCGCCGCTGGCGGTCGCCGCCTTCCGTCCGTTGACGGTCGCGCTGATCCAGACCCGGCTGCCGGGGATGAAGGACAGCGTGCTGGACAAGACCGTCGCGGTGACGCGCGAGCGGGTGGAGGCGCTGGGCGGCACCCTGGTCGGCGAGGCGCGCTGCGACCATGACGAGGCGGCGCTGGCCGAGCGGATCGCCGCCGCGCCGTCCGCCGACCTGCTGCTGATCGCCGGCGCCTCGGCCATCACCGACCGGCGCGACGTGCTGCCCGCCGCCATCGAACGGGCCGGCGGCACGGTGGAGCATTTTGGCATGCCGGTCGATCCCGGCAACCTGCTGCTGCTGGCCCACCGCAACGACAAGCCGGTGCTGGGCCTGCCCGGCTGCGCCCGCTCGCCCAAGCTGAACGGCTTCGACTGGGTGTTGCAGCGCATCGCCGCCGGCATCCCGCCGGGGCGGGCCGAGGTGATGCGGATGGGCGTCGGCGGGCTGCTGGCGGAGATCCCGACCCGCCCGCTGCCCCGCGCCGGCATCGCGCCGGAGACGCCGCGCGCCCCGCGGGTGACGGCGCTGGTGCTGGCCGCCGGCCGTTCCAGCCGCATGGGCCCGACCAACAAGCTGCTGGCCGACGTCCACGGCACGCCGCTGGTCGCCCGCGCGGTCGACGCGGCGCTGGCCTCGCAGGCCACCAACGTCATCGTGGTGACCGGGCACCAGGGCGAGAGCGTCGCGGCGGCGCTGGCCGACCGGCCGGTGACCTTCGTCCACAACCCGGCCTTCGCCGACGGGCTCAGCAGTTCGCTGCGCGCCGGGCTGGCGGCGGTGCCCAGCGAATCGGACGCGGTGGTGGTGTGCCTGGGCGACATGCCGCGGGTGGCGTCGGCGGTGATCGACCGGCTGATCGCCGCCTACAATCCGCTGGAAGGCCGCGCCATCTGCGTGCCGACCACCCATGGCAAGCAGGGCAACCCGGTGCTGTGGGACCGCGCCTTCTTCACCGAGATGGCGGCCTTGAGCGGCGACGCCGGCGCCAAGCGGCTGATCGGCCAGCACGCCGACCGGCTGTGCGAGGTGGCGGTGGACGACGCCGGCATCCTCTACGACGTCGACACGCCGGAGCTGCTGGCCGGCTACGTGAACCCCGAAGCGCTTGTTACGCCGCCAGATCCAGCCAGCGCCGGGTCATCGCGCGGGTGAACGCCTCCGCCGCCGGCAGATGGGCGGCCAGGGCGCTCTCCAGCCCGTCGAGCTGCGCGTGGTTGCGCTCCCGCGCCTCCTCCCCGATGCGGGAGGCCCAGCCGCGGACGATGTCCGCCGTCGCCTCCGGATGGAACTGGAAGCCGTAGGTGGCGCGGCCCAGCCGGAAGGCTTGACGGCCGCAGGCCTCGCTGTAGGCCAGCGGGACGGCGCCGTCGGGAAACTCGAAGGTGTCGTAATGCCACTGCGCCAGATGCAGCGCCGGGCCGAAGCCGCCCAGCAGCGGGTCGTCCTGCGCCGTGTCGGTCAGCGACACGCGGTGGATGCCCAGCTCCGGCACGGTGTGGCGATAGACCTTGGCGCCATAGGCCCGCGCGGCCAGCTGCGCCCCCAGGCAGATGCCCATCACCGGCCGGTCGGCGTCGGTGAAGTCGCGGATCGTTTCCATCACCCGGCCGAAATGCGGTCCCTTGGCATCGTCCCAGGCGTCCTGCGGCCCGCCCAGCACGACCAGCCCGGCGAAGCCATCCTGGTCGGGGATCGCCTCGCCCTCGTTGGCGGCGATGGTGACGAGCGTGGCGCCGTTATCGGCCAAGGCCTCGCCGAGCAGACCAATGGGGGCGGTGCGGCTGTTCTGAACGACCAGGATGCGCATGGCTCGGCTCGTGTGGTGGGCGGCTACCCTTGGATTTGTGAGGCCGTCGCGGGCGGAGTTCAAGCCGCGGCCGGGCCGGAAACCGCGCAAAGCGGCTATGCGCGGCGGTGATCTGGGTTAGAGTGCCCACCAACGCCTGAAGGCCGCGCCGGAGATCCCCCGCATGTTCGCCCGTTCCCGTCTGTTCGCCGCCCCCCTGCTTGCTCTGGCGCTGGGCGCCGCCCTGCCCGCCTGGGCGCAGAACGGATCGCTGACCTTCCTGCACGTCAACGACGTCTACGAGATCGAGCCGGTCAAGGGCCAGGGCGGCTTCGGCCCGCTGATGACCCTGCTGCGGCGCGAGCGGGCGGCGGCCCCGAACGCCATCACCACGGTCGGCGGCGATTTCCTGTCGCCATCGCTGCTGTCCGGCACGACGCGGGGCGAGCAGATGATCACGCTGTTCAACGCCATCGGCGTCGACGCCGTGACCTTCGGCAACCATGAATTCGACTTCGGCCCCGACCTGCTGAAGCAGCGCATGGGCGAATCGAAGTTTCCCTGGATCGGCACCAACGTCCACGCCGCCGACGGCTCCACCTTCGCCAACACGGTGCCGAGCTGGACCCGGACCGTCGACGGCATCAAGGTCGGCTTCATCGGCCTGATCACCCCCGACACCGCCCGCCTGTCGAGCGCGGGGCCGAGCCTGAGCTTCACGCCGGTGCTGGAGTCGGCGGCGACGGCGGTGAAGGCGTTGCGGGCGGACGGGGCGGCGGTCGTGGTGGCGCTGACCCACCTGACCATCGAGGAGGACCGGGAGTTGGCCTCCAAGGTCAAGGGCATTGACCTGGTGCTGGGCGGCCACGACCACGATCCCATCAGCTTCTACGAGGGCTCCACCCTGATCCTGAAGGCCGGCCATGACGCCCAGTATCTCGGCATCGTCAAGCTGAACGTGGCGACCAAGGACGGCGGCAAGGGGCCGGCGACCACCACGCTGCCGACCGAATGGCGGTTCGTCACCACCGCCGGCGTCGCCCCGGATCCCCAGGTGGAGGCGGTGGTGGGCGGCTACACCCAACGGCTGGACAACGACCTTGCCGCGGTGATCGGCACCACCGCGACCGAGCTGGACAGCCGCAAGGACGTGGTGCGCACCCGGGAGGCGACGATGGGCAACCTGATCACCGACGCCCTGCGCGACGCGCTGAAGGCCGACGTCGCCATCACCAACGGCGGCGGCATCCGCGCCGACGCCCTGCACCCCGCCGGCTCCACCCTGACCCGCCGCGACATCTTCGCCGAACTGCCCTTCGGCAACGTCGGCGTCCTGGTGGAGATGAGCGGCCAGGACCTGATGTCGACGCTGGAGCAGGGTGTCAGCAAGGTCGAGGAAAAGGCCGGCCGCTTTCCGCAGGTGTCCGGCCTGACCATGACCTACGACCCGAAGGCGCCGGCCGGGCGCCGGGTGACCGCGGCGACGGTGGGCGGCAAGCCGCTGGACCCGTCGGCGACCTACCGCGTCGCCACCAACGACTACATGCTGAAGGGCGGCGACGGCTACGCCGCCTTCCCGCGCGCCAAAGTCATCGTCGACGCGTCGGGCGCGGTGCTGCTGGCCACCATCGTGATGAGCTACGTCGGAGCCAAGAAGACGATCGCTCCCGCGGTGGAAGGACGGATCGTGGCGAAATAACGCGGCAGCCGCGACATTATCGGGCCACGCAACGACACTCCGTTGCGCCGGGGCGGGTTTTCACTTTAGGGTAATCCACCTGCCCCATCTCCGCGATGAAGACGTGCCGATGTCCACCACCCCGCCCAGCCGCTCCAACGACTTCGCCCAAAGCTTCAGCACGGCCCATGGCGAGGCCGGCCTGACGCGGGTGTCGGTCGCGCATGTCCTGCAACGGATCCAGGCCGATCCGAACTTTCTGTTCACCCCGGAATTCCGCCAGGGCGCCGGCCAGTGCCCGTTCCACGCGGCGGGTGGCGCCCCCACGGCGGCCGCCAACGCCGCGCCACCCATCCCGCAGGACGACGCCGACAAGGTGGTGGTGAACAGCCTGCTGGCGCTGCTGTTCGGGCGTTTGCGCGACCACATCGCCGGCAACCTGCCCTTCGACGCCGACGGCCGGCCGATGCTGCCGATCCCGCCGCGCTCCCCGCACGGGCTGGATCCGGCCGACCGCGCCGCGATGGCGGCGGCGGCCCCGGACGTCTTCTGCTCGGTCCTGCGCGACGCCACCTGCCATCTGCTGGACGGGCTGATTTCCGGCTGGGTCGTCGACCTGCTGCACGAGGAGGAGTATTTCCGTGCCCAGGGCTCCGGCGCGATCTCGCTGGAGGCGGCGGCGACCTTCGTGCTGCGCACCTCGCTCGACAGCTCGCCACTCTACCAGCGGGCCGGCTACGACATGCTGTCGATCACCAAGACCGGCAGCCACACCGCCATCCACATCTGCTGGGCGATGGTGGAGGCCGCGCCGCTGCTGGTGCCGGGCCGGGACGCCGCCTTCTACGACGATCTGGTCCACCGCAGCCTGAAGCAGATCGTGCCGCTGTCGATGTCCAGCCTGGGCATGCTGGTCCATTACATGGAGGAAAGCGGGATCGAGCCGAAGGACGGGCTGGCCGTCCACCGGCTGCCCAAGGACCAGACCGCCTTCGTGCTGGACGGCAACGGGTTGATCCGGCTGAACGCCGATCCGATCGTCACCTTCGCCAAGCCGGAGGAGCGCTACTACACCGGCTGCCCGGCCTTCTACGCCACGAACCTGATCAAGCTGTACCTCGACATCGTGGCCGGCCTCGCGCTCGATTATTCCGTTTACGACCGTTTGCAGGAAGGGTGACCCCATGGCGCGGACCAACGACTTCGCCCTCGCCTACGCCGCCGCCCATGAGGACGCCGGCATGGCCCGCATCAACCTCGCCCCCATCCTGCACCGGATTGCCGAGGACCCGAACTACCTGTTCGGCGACGAGCTGGTGACCCTCGCCGGCCACTGCCCGGCCCACGCCGACACCCGCAAGGAAGACTTCGAGAAGGTGGCGATCAACGCGCTGCTGGGGGTGCTCTACAACGACCTGCGGGAGCACATCATCGCCCGCATGCCGCTGGACGAGACCGGCCATCTGCGCCTGTCGACGCCGCCGGACTCGCCGCACGGGCTGGACTTTGCCGACCCGGACGGCATGGCCGCCGCCGATCCCGACCGCATGGTCGGCTTCCTGCGCGACTCCATCTGCCACCTGCTGGACGCCATCATCAAGGATTGGGCGATCAAGGTGATGATGGAGGAGGAGCGCTGCCGCAGCGAGGGCAGCATCACCGAACTGGCCGCCGCCGGATTCGTGCTGAGCCGCGAGCTGCAGAAGTCGGTGCTGCACGGCCCGTCGGGCTACGACATGCTGTCGATCACCAAGACCGGCAGCCACACCGCCCTGCATGTCTGCTGGAATCTGGTGGAGGCGGCGCCGATGCTGCGCCCCGGCCTGGACGAGGCGGCCTACGACGATCTGGCGCGGCGCAGCCTGAAGCAGGTGCTGCCGCTCGCCATGGGCAGCCTGGGCATGCTGTGCCAGTTCATGGCGGCCGGCCGGATCGAGGCCGACGACCACCAGGCGATCCACCCGCTGCGCTCCGACCAGTCCGCCTTCCTCTACGACCCGGACAGGGACCTGATCGTCCTGAACGCCGACCTGATCGAGCCGACGGCGATGACGGGGGAGCGGCACTACACCGGCTGCCCGGCCTTCTACGCCAACGGCCTGATCAACCTCTACATGGAGGTGGTGCTGACACTGGCGGCCCAGCACGGCATGTACGGGCGCCTGCAAGGGAAGACGGGCTGAGGAGCGCTTGAACGGCCGAACGCTTGACCGGGCGCCAACTCTGCCTATGTTGGCACTCCGTCAGAGTCGAAAGGGACAAGGTGGCGAAGAAAAGCTATGTGCGGGCGGTCACCACGACGGCGCTGGCCGACGCGATCAAGCGCAACCGCAGCCGCATGGCGACGCCATGGCAGCGCGCGCTCGGTCATCTCGAAAGCGTGTTCATTGACCATGCCTGCTTCCGGCTGATCTACTCCAACACCTACCGTGTGTCGCCCAACATGTTCCGGGCGAGCCAGCCCTCGCCGTCGCACATCGCCGCGGCGGCGCGCAACGGTGTGAAGACCATCCTGAACCTGCGCGGCTCGCGCGACTGCGCCTCCTACATCCTGGAGGCGGAGGCCTGCCGCGCCCACGGGCTGGAACTGGTCGACTTCCCGGTGAACTCCCGCGACATGCCGAAGAAGGACACGCTTCTGAAGGCGCGCGAGCTGTTCCGGACCATGCGCTATCCGGCGCTGATGCACTGCAAGTCGGGCGCCGACCGCGCCGGCTTCATGGCGACGCTGTACCTGTTCGCCCACGAAGGCCAGCCGCTCGATCAGGCGATGAAGCAGCTGTCCTGGAAATACGGCCATTTCAAGCAGGCCAAGACCGGCATCCTCGACTATTTCTTCGAGCTGTACGCCGCCTACAACCAGAAGCGCCCGATCCCCTTTTGGGAGTGGGTGGAGCGCGTCTATGACCCGGTGGAGGCCAAGGCGAGCTTCCGGTCGCGCGAGTGGGCGGACGCCGTGGTCGACCGGGTGCTGGGCCGCGAGTAAAAGCGCGCGCGCAGCGCTCAGCGCGCGACGTACCAGTCGGCACGGTGGTTGAAGGCGACGAAGGCGTTCAGCACCGCGGCGCCCAGCGCCGAGGCCAGCAGCGCCTGCCAATCAAGGACGAAGGCCGCGCCCGAGAAGATCGCCAGATCGAACAGCGCCTGCAGCCAGCCGGCGCGGAAGTCGGTCTTCTGCTGGATGTAGTAGGCGAGGATACCGACACCGCCGCCGCTGGCGCCGTGGCGGAACAGCCCGATCACGCCGATCCCGACACAGAAGCCGGCCAGCACCGCGGCGACGAAGGGGTCGATGGCGTTGAAACTCATCACGCTGGGCAGGACGCTCGACAGCACGGAGATGCCGGTCACCGCGATCAGCGAGCCGACCGTGAAGCGGACGCCGATCCGCGCCAGCGCAAGAAAATAGAAGGGAAGATTGACCAGGAAGAACAAGAGTCCGAAATTGAGGCCCGTCGCGTAGGAAATCACAAAGGCGAGCCCCGCCGCCTGTCCGGTGATCAGCCCGGCGGCGTGCAGAATGGCAATGCCGAAGGCGGTCATGACCACGCCGAAGACCTGCCCTTGGACGTTATCAAAGACGCTATGGGCTGCCCTGGGACGATCGTAAGTTACCGATGCAGGGGATGACGAAATAATCTGGAATGAATTGTTCGCCATGCCAATCACCCTTCGGTGCGGTCGAGGTTTTTACAGCGCTTCCTCCAATATAGGTCATTTTTGCTGACCTATCCATACTTTGCTTGGACGAAAAGACGGAGTATCCGGTTCAACCGGTCGACACGGATCCCTCTGGTCCTTTGGTGCCGCAGGCGCGGCACCTCCGTCCTTACGGTCCCCTTACGCCGCGAGGGTTCGCGCCAGCGTGTCGCCGTCGACGTTGCGGCCTGACAGCACCGCCACCGTCCGGCCGGTCCGGCCGAGCCGGCCGCTCAGCACCGCGGCGACGGCGGCAGCCCCCGCCCCCTCGGCGACCACGCCGAAGGAGCCGTGCAGTGCGCGCATCGCCGCGGCGATCTCGCCCTCCTCCACCTCGACGACGCGGTCGACCAGGGTGTCGACGATGAGCTGGGGCAGCTTGCCCAGCGCGTGGACGTTGATGCCGTCGGCCAGCGTCGGCCCGCCGCGGCGCGCCAGCCGAACACCAACCACCCGCACATGGGGGCGCTGCGCCTTGACCGCCGCCGCCACGCCGGCCAGCAGCCCGCCGCCGCCCACCGGCACCACCACCGTCTCGACGTCCGGACGGTCGGCCAGCAGCTCCAGCCCGACCGTGCCCTGTCCGGCGATGACGTCGGGATCGTCGTAGGGGTGGAGGAAGGTCAGCCGCCGCTCCGTCGCCAGTTCCAGCGCCTTGCCCTTGGCTTCGCCCACCGTGGCACCAAACAGCACCACCTCGGCGCCGAGCTCGGCCGTCCGCTCCACCTTGCAGCGGGGCGCCGTCACCGGCATCACGATGGTCGCCTTGACGCCCAGTCGCGCGGCGTGCAACGCCACCCCCTGCGCGTGGTTGCCCGCCGACATCGCCACCACGCCGCCGGCCCGCTCCGGCGCCGTCAACCGCAGCAGGCGGTTCAGCGCGCCGCGCTCCTTGAAGGCGCCGGTGGCCTGGAACACCTCGGCCTTCAGCCACAGCTCGCGCCCCAGGCTGGCGGCGTGCAGCAGCGGTGTGCGGACGATCTGGCCGGCCAGCCGCTCCGCGGCATCGGTCACCGCCGACAGCGGCAGCCACGCCGGCAGGCGGTCTTCGAAATCAGGGGAACGGGTGTCGAAACGGCTGTGCACAGTAAGCGTGCGCGCGGCATCGGCATGCGCGGAGAGCATCGCGGAAATCCTTGGGCGAACGAATGCGGGGAGAAATCGGGCGTGACCCGGACCGCCTCAGCGGACCGGGGGACTAATTCGCGCCGAGCCACACATTCGCTCACCAAGGAGCGCACCGAACCGGACAGCGCACAGCGGCGCCGCAACGGCGGTCAATTCACTTTTGCAACGATGAACCGGATTGAGGGTCCCGGTAACCTCAGGGTGCAGCGGCACGCTACACACTCCACACGACCAGTGAACACGAACACGGCAACTGTCCGACGCTGTCAGAGCGCCGGGCCGGTAATTCGCATTCGCATGGTGTGGGCGATGGTCATGACTCCTGCTTACCGCTTGGTGAGGCCGCGGTCAAGCCGTCTTCCGCCAAAATGCCGCAGTCCGGAAGACGCGCTGACCTCAGCGCCCGCCGCGCTTCGCCAGGAAGGCCAGCCGTTCCAGCGCGTGGACGTCCTGCTCGTTCTTCAGCAGGGCGCCGCACAGCGGCGGGATCATGCTGCGGGCGTCCTTGGCGCGCAGGGTTTCCGGGTCGATGTCCTCGACCATCAGCAGCCGGATCCAGTCCAGCAGTTCGGAGGTCGACGGCTTCTTCTTCAGCCCCGGCACCTCGCGCAGGTCGTAGAACAGGTTCAGCGCCTCGCGCAGCAGGGTCGATTTCAGGTCCGGGTAATGGACGGCGACGATCTGTTCCATCGTCTCGCGGTCGGGGAAGCGGATGTAGTGGAAGAAGCAGCGGCGCAGGAAGGCGTCCGGCAGCTCCTTCTCGTTGTTGGAGGTGATGATGACGATCGGGCGCTTGGCCGCCTTGATCGTCTGGCGGGTTTCGTAGACGTGGAACTCCATGCGGTCGAGTTCGAGCAGCAGGTCGTTGGGGAACTCGATGTCGGCCTTGTCAATCTCGTCGATCAGCAGCACCGGCGGCTCGGGCGCCTCGAAGGCTTCCCACAGCTTGCCGCGGACGATGTAGTTGCCGATGTCGTGGACCTTCGCTTCGCCCAACTGGCTGTCGCGCAGGCGGCTGACCGCGTCGTATTCGTACAGGCCCTGCTGCGCCTTGGTCGTCGACTTGACGTGCCAGGACAGCAGCGGCTTGTTCAGCGCCCGGGCGATCTCCACCGCCAGCACCGTCTTGCCGGTCCCCGGCTCCCCCTTCACCAGAAGAGGCCGCTCCAGCGTGATTGCGGCGTTGACCGCCACCATCAGGTCCTCGGTGGCGACGTAGCTGTCGGTTCCGGTGAAGCGCATGGGACGGTTTCCTCAATCCACGATGAACAGGGTCGCGCCGGCCTCGGTGGATGATCGGTGCGGGTGGTCGCCGAAGTCGGACACCTGATAGCTCATGCCCGCCGTCAGTACAAACCGCCGGCCGTCCTTCAGTTCCGTGACCAGTTCGCCGCTGACCACGAACAGCACATGGCCGCGGTCGCACCAATGGTCGGCCAGATAGCCCGGCGTGTATTCGACCAGCCGCACCCGCAGTTCGCCGGCGTTGAAGCTGCGCCACAGCGCCTTGCCGGTTTCCCCCGGATGCTCGGTGACCGGAACGGCGCTCCAGTCGGTCACGGTGAAGGGCAGAGTCGGGAGTTCCATGGATCGGGCGCCCTGGCCAGAAAGTCGGCAGACAGAAAAACGGCCCCCGAATCGCTTCGGAGGCCGTTTTGTCGGATCAGGAGGCCTTCCTAGCCGCGATCGCCTTTTCGATGGCCTCGATCGCCGCCGGCGCCAGCGAGGCGTCGGGGCCGCCGGCCTGGGCCATGTCCGGCCGGCCGCCGCCGCCCTTGCCGCCCAGCGCCTCGGCTCCGACGCGGACCAGATCGACGGCGCTCAGGGCGCCGGTCAGGTCGTCGGTCACGCCGATGACGATGGAGGCCTTGCCGTCGTTGCTGGCGATCAGCACCACGACGCCGGAGCCGACCAGCTTCTTCAACTCGTCGGCCATCGGCTTCAGGTCCTTGGCCGGCAGCCCCTCGACCACGCGGGCGGCGACCTTGACCCCGGCGACGTCCTTGGCCTCGTTGCCGCCTTCGGCCTTGGCGCCGCCTCCCATGGCAACCTGCCGGCGCAGGTCGGCCAGTTCGCGTTCCATCTTGCGACGTTCCTCGACCAGGACGGCCACACGGGCCGGCACCTCGTCGGGCTTCACCTTCAGGACGCTCGCCGTCTCGGTCAGCAGATGATCGCGTTCGGTCAGCCACGCCTTGGCGCCGGTGCCGGTCAGCGCCTCGATGCGGCGGACGCCGGCGGCAACCGCGCCTTCGGAAACGATCTTGAACACGCCGATGTCGCCGGTGCGGCGGACATGGGTGCCGCCGCACAGCTCGATCGAATAGTCGCGGTCGGCCTCGCCGTGCGGGCCGCCCATCGACACCACGCGCACCTCGTCGCCGTACTTCTCGCCGAACAGCGCCATCGCGCCCTGGGCGCGGGCTTCGTCCGGCGACATCAGGCGGGTGATGACGTCGCTGTTGGCCAGGATGCGGCGGTTGACCTCATCCTCGATCACCGCGATGTCCTCGGCCGACAGGCCGGTCGGCTGGCTGATGTCGAAGCGCAGCCGCTCCGGCGCCACCAGTGACCCCTTCTGGGTGACGTGGTCGCCCAGCCGGTGGCGCAACGCCTCGTGCAGCAGGTGGGTGGCGGAGTGGTTGGCGCGGATGGCGGCGCGGCGCTCGGTGTCGACCCGCAGCTCGACCACGTCGCCGACCGACAGGGTGCCCTTGGTGACGGTGCCGACATGGGCCCAGACCGCGCCCAGCTTCTTCAGCGTGTCGCCGACCGCGACCTCGGCGCCGTTGGCGGAGAAGATCACGCCCGAATCGCCGACCTGTCCGCCCGATTCGCCGTAGAACGGCGTCTGGTTGACGACGACCATCACTTGGTCGCCGACGTTGGCGCCGTCGACGCGGCCGTCACCCTTGACGATGGCGGTCACCTTGCCCTCGGCGACCTCGGTGTCGTAGCCGAAGAACTCGGTGGCGCCCAGCTCGTCCTTGATCTCGAACCACAGCTTCTCGGTGCCGACCTCGCCCGAACCGGCCCAGGATTCGCGGGCCTTGCGGCGCTGCTCGTCCATCGCCGCCTTGAAGCCGGCCTCGTCGACGCCGCGGCCCTGGCCGCGCAGCACGTCCTGCGTCAGGTCGAGCGGGAAGCCGTAGGTGTCGTACAGCTTGAAGGCGACGTCGCCGGCCAGCGGCTGGCCCTCGCCCAGATGGCCGACCTCGTCCTCCAGCAGGCGCAGGCCGCGCTCCAGCGTCTGCTTGAAGCGGGTTTCCTCCAGCTTCAGCGTCTCGACGATCAGGGCGCGGGCGCGGTTCAGCTCCGGATAGGCGCCGCCCATCTGCTGGATCAACGCCGGGACCAGCCGGTGCATCAGCGGTTCGCGCGCGCCGATCATGTGGGCGTGGCGCATGGCGCGGCGCATGATGCGGCGCAGCACATAGCCGCGGCCTTCGTTCGACGGCAGGACGCCGTCGGCGATCAGGAAGGAGGTGGAGCGCAGATGATCGGCGATCACCCGGTGCGACACCGCGTGCGCCCCGTCCGGCGAGGTCTTGGTGGCGTCGGCCGAGGCGACGATCAGCGCCCGCATCAGGTCGATGTCGTAGTTGTCGTGCTTGCCCTGCAGCACGGCGGCCAGGCGCTCCAGCCCCATGCCGGTGTCGATCGACGGCTTGGGCAGCGGCACCAGATCGTTGGGACCACGCTGCTCATACTGCATGAACACGAGGTTCCAGATCTCGATGAAGCGGTCGCCGTCCTCGTCCGGGCTGCCCGGCGGGCCACCGGCGATCGACGGGCCGTGATCGAAGAAGATCTCCGAGCAGGGGCCGCAGGGGCCGGTGTCGCCCATCCGCCAGAAATTGTCGTCGGTCGGGATGCGGATGATGCGGTCGTCCGACAGGCCGGCGACCTTGCGCCAGATCGCCGCCGCATCCTCGTCCGAGGTGTGGACCGTCACCAGCAGCTTGTCGGCCGGCAGACCGTATTCCTTGGTGATCAGGTTCCAGGCGAACGCGATGGCGTCGTCCTTGAAATAGTCACCGAAGGAGAAGTTCCCCAGCATCTCGAAGAAGGTGTGATGCCGCGCCGTGTAGCCGACATTGTCGAGGTCGTTGTGCTTGCCGCCGGCGCGCACGCATTTCTGCGAGGTGGTGGCGCGCGAATAGGGCCGCTGTTCGGCACCGGTGAAGACGTTCTTGAACTGGACCATGCCGGCGTTGGTGAACATCAGCGTCGGGTCGTTGCGCGGCACGAGCGGCGACGATTCGACGATCTGATGGCCCTGCTTGGCGAAGAAATCCAGGAACGTGCGACGGATGTCGTTGGCGGTCTGCATACGGTCAAGGCTCCGGGTGCGCGGCGCGGCCTTCCATTGGCCGAACCGTGCTTTTAGCGCGAGAATGGCGGTGTGTCCACGACGGACGGATTATTGCCGACAGCCAGGGCGGCTTATTCCGCCTCGGCGGCGGCACGGGCCTTCTCGATGCGGCGTCCGACCAGGATGGAGATCTCGTACAGCGCCAGCATCGGGATCGCCAGGCTGACCTGGCTGATGACGTCCGGCGGGGTCAGGACGGCCGCGGCGATGAAGGCGAAGACGATGGCGTACCGCCGCTTCGACGCCAGCGTGTCGGTGGTGATGATGCCGACGCGGATCAGCAGGGTCAGCAGCACTGGCAGCTGGAAGGCGATGCCGAAGGCGAAGATCAGTGACATCACCAGATGCAGGTACTCGCCGACGCGCGCCTCGAACTCGATCGGCAGCGCCGGGGCGTCGCCGCCGGGGTGGTACTCGAACCCCAGGAAGAAGCGCCACGCCATCGGGAAGATGAAGTAGTAGACGAGCGCGGCGCCGGTCAGGAACAGAACCGGGGTGGCAACCAGGAAAGGCAGGAACGCCTTGCGCTCGTGCTTGTAGAGGCCCGGCGCGACGAACATCCAGATTTGGCCAGCGACGACCGGGAAGGAGATGAAGCAGCCGGCCCAGAAGGCGACCTTCACATAGGTGAAGAAGGCTTCGGTCAGGCCGGTGTAGATCATCCGGCGGCCCTGCCCGGCCAGGATGTCGGCCAGCGGCTGGACCAGGAAATTGTAGATCTTGTCGGAGACGGCGTAACACAGCAGGAAGGCGATCAGGATCGCGCCGATCGCCCACATCAACCGGTTCCGCAGTTCGATCAGATGATCGATCAGCGGCATCTTGCTGTCTTCGAGGTCGTCCTGCTGCGTGTCGCCGGTCATGGCCCGTCTTTACTGCGTGTGCTTGTCGGTCGGCTGGCCCTCGGCGTGAGCCGGTTGCGCCGGTGGGGTGGTGGCCGGCACCGGGGCCGGGGCCGCGGGCGTGCTGGCGGGCGCGCTGTCCGTCACCGCGGGCGCGGCGGCCGGGGCGGGAACCGCCTCGGAGGCCGGCGGCAGGTCGGGTTCCGGCGGGCTGCCGGCGTGACCGTTCAGCCCGACGTCGAAGCCCTTGGGATCGAACGCCTTGGCCACCTCGCCCTTGGGGTCGATGGTGTCTTCCATCATCTTCTTGATGTTCATGTCGCGGGTCTTCAGGGCTTCCTTGCGAAGCTCGTCCAACTCGGTCTCACGCATCATGTCGTCGATGTGGGTCTGGAACTCGCGCGCGACGCCTCTCGCCTTTCGCACCCATTTGCCCAGCGTGAAGATCGCCTTGGGCAAATCCTTGGGTCCGATGACCACGAGAGCGATGACGGCGATCACCATCAGTTCGGACCAAGCGATGTCGAACATGTTCTTCCGGCTTCACGAATGCGGGGAGCGGGGGAGGCGCACAAGGCGGCCTTGCGCGCCGTCGGTCAGCCGCGGACCGCCTCGTCCTTCTTGGCCGCCGTTTCGGCCGCGTTGGCCGCCGGCTGGTTCGGGATGACCTTGGCGTTCGCACCGGGGGCGTTCGCGCCGGAGGCGGCATCGTCGCTGTCGTCCTGGAGGCCCGCCTTGAAGGACTTCACACCCTTCGCGATATCGCCCATCACTTTCGGCAACTTACCGGCGCCGAACAGCAGCAGAACGATCAGAAGAACGATGATCCAGTGCCAGATGCTGAAAGAACCCATGGCGCGCCTATCACGTTTCGAACGGCCTTGCGGCGGGCCGGCACTATGGCAGAAAGGCCAATAGCCCGCAACGTTCGCCCCACCATCCTTAACCCGTCGTCATTGAGGTTTCACGGGAATTCGACCGGCGGCCGGCGAAAAGCTGCGTTACTCCCCGTCGTGACCGGAATCGCCATCGCCGGACGGCAGCGCGCCGTCGTCGCCCATGCCCCCCAGCCCCAGCAGCACCGGGCGGCTGTCCAGCAGGCCGGCGGCGCGCAGGTCGTCGACGCTGGGCAGGTCGCGCAGCGATTCCAGCCCGAAATGGTCGAGGAAATGGTCGGTTGTGATCCAGGTCAGCGGCCGCCCGGGGGTCTCGCGCCGCCGGCCCGGCCGGATCCAGCCATGCTCCATCAGCAGGTCCAGCGTGCCCTTGCTGGTGGCGACGCCACGGATGGACTCGATCTCGCCCCGCGTCACCGGCTGATGGTAGGCGATGATCGCCAGCGTTTCGATCGCCGCGCGGGACAGCTTGCGCGACACCTCCTCCTCGCGGCGAAGCTGCGGGGCGAGATCGGCGGCGGTGCGCATCGCCCAGCCGCCGCCGGTCCGCACCAGATTGACGCCGCGCGGCGCGTAGTGGGCGCGCAATTCCTCCAGCAGCGCGCCGACCTCCGGACCGATGCGGCCGGCCAGCGTTTCCTCGTCCAGCGGCTCGGCGGATGCGAACAGCAGCGCTTCCAGCAGGCGCAGCTTGCCGATGCGGGCCTCCGCCTCGTGCGCGTCGGTGACTTCCTTGATCATGACCGGTCGGGCTTTCAGGTGTTTCCGGTGGCTGCTGGCTCGCCGGCTTCGCCGACCACGGGGGGACCGCCGTCGCCGCGGCGGCTGCGGACGTAGAGCGGAGCGAAGGCGCCCTCCTGGCGCAACTCCACCCGGCCGGCCTTGGCGAGTTCCAGCGTCGCGGCGAAATGGGCCGCCAGGGCCGAGCGGGTCAGCAGCGCGCCGCCCTCCCCCGCCCCGCCCGGCAGGAAGCTGGCGAGCGTCGCCCAGTCCGGCATATGGCCGAGCAGCGCGGACAGGCGCTGCACCGCCTCCTCCATCGAATAGAGGCGGACGGGGGCGATGTGCAGGACGCCGGCCTCCTTGCGGCCGCGGTGCCGGCCATAGGCGCGCAGCAGGTCGAACAGAGTCACCTCGTAGACCGACTTGCGGTGCAGGTCGAGATCCTCCGGCGCGCCGCGCGGGTGGACGTCGATGCCCAGCCGCGGCCGGGCGAACAGCCGTGCCGCCGCCTCCTTCATCGCCTCCAGCCGCTGAAGCTGGAAGGCGAGCGCCGCCGCCATGTCCTCGCCCGACGGCTCCTCGCCCTCCGGTTCGGGCAGCAGCAGGCGGGATTTCAGGTAGGCCAGCCACGCCGCCATCACCAGATAGTCGGCCGCCAGCTCCAGCCGCACCTTGCGCGCCTCCGCCACGAAGGCGAGGTACTGGTCGGCCAGTTCCAGGATGGAGATGCGCGTCAGGTCGACCTTCTGGTCGCGCCCCAGCGCCAGCAGCATGTCCAACGGCCCCTCGAAGCCGTCGAGCACCAGCAGGAGCTGTTCGGAGGGCGACGGGTCACGCGGCGAATCGGCGGCCACACACTCGGCCGGGACGTCGCCCATCAGTCGTTGCCGGTGAGGACGCGGATGAAGTCGATCACCACGTCCACCGGCGGGCCCAGCACCCAGGTCATGACATTGAGATCGACGCCGATCTGCCGCCCCAGCGTCGGCAGCAGGAAGATGGCCGCCAGCAGGATCAGCATGCCGAACCGCTCCAGCCCGGCCAGCGGCCTCGCCAGCACGTCGGGCAGGATGCCGACCGCCACCCGCCCACCGTCCAGCGGCGGCAGCGGGATCAGGTTGAACACCATCAGGACGACGTTGACCAGCACCGACACCTCGCAGGCCGAGCGGATCCACAGCTCGACCGTGCTGTTGTCCGGGTTGACCAGCCGCCACAGCACCGCCGAGGCGATCGCCAGCAGGAAGTTGGTCCCCGGCCCGGCGAGTGCCACCCACACCATGTCGCGCCGCGGATGGTCCAGCCGGGCGAAATTGACCGGCACCGGCTTGGCCCAGCCGAAGACGAAGCCGGTGGTGAAATACATCAGCGCCGGCAGCAGCACCGTCCCGAACGGGTCGATGTGGCGGATCGGGTTGAAGGTGACGCGGCCCAGCCGATAGGCGGTGTCGTCGCCCAGCCGCCAGGCGACGAACCCGTGCGCCGCCTCGTGCATGGTGATGGCGAGGATGGCCGGCAGGGCCACGGCCGTCACCTGGAAGATCCAAGCCTCCATCGTCCGCTCCCTCCCCGTCAGGTTCCGGCCCGGCCGAGCAGCTCGGCCAGCCGGGTCGTCAGTGCCGCGATGTCCGCCGGGTCCGGCGCGTGGCGCATCGTCTCCGCCCGCTCCCAGCGTGCCGCCGCCGCACCGCTCAGCCCCGGCACCGCGCCGACCAGCGCGCGCATCTCGCCGAGGTCGCCGTTGCAGTGGAGCACGACATCCATGCCCGCCGCCAGCACCGCTTCGGCGCGGCCGCGCGCATCGCCCTGCAGCGCGTTCATCGACAGGTCGTCGCTGAACAGCAGCCCGTCGAAGCCGATGGACGGGCCGCGCACCACCTCGCGCACCACGATGGGCGAGGTGCTGGCGGGCGCGGTCGGGTCGATCGCCTTCAGCACGACATGGGCCACCATCGCCAGCGGCAGGTCGGCCAGCGCGCGGAACGGCGCGAAGTCGGTCGCTTCCAGCGCGGCGCGGTCGGCCTCCACCACCGGCAGTTCGGCGTGGCTGTCGGCGAAGGCGCGGCCGTGACCGGGGATGTGCTTGATCACCGGCAGGACCCCGCCGGCCAGCAGCCCGTCGGCGGTTGCCCGCGCCAGATCGATCACCACCGCCGGATCGCGCGAGAAGGCGCGGTCGCCGATGATGTCGTGCGCGCCCTCCACCGGGACGTCGCAGACCGGGGCGCAATCCACCGTGATCCCGACCTCCACCAACATGTGGGCCAGCAGGCGCCCGTTGATCCAGGCGGCCTCGCGCCCGGCCGCCGGATCGCGGGCGGCGAGCGTGCCGAACACGCCCATCGGTGGGTGGGCCGGCCAGTGCGGCGGCCGCATCCGTGCCACGCGCCCGCCTTCTTGGTCGATCAGGACCGGGGCGTCGGGCCGGCCGACGCTGGCGCGCAGATCCTCCACCAGCCGGCGCATCTGGTCGCGGCTGTCGCAGTTGCGGCGGAACAGGATAAAGCCGAGCGGATCGCTCTCACGGAAAAAGGCGGCCTCGTCGGGTGTCAGGGCCAGCCCGGCGCAGCCGAACACGACCGCGCGCGGGCGGGAGCCCGGACCGACGGACTCCACACGATCAAGGACGGACAACCACACACCCCACATTCTGAGCGCGCAGCAGAGCGCAGACCGACTTGGCGCGCGCCTCGTCGGCACCGGCGCCCTGCACCCGGTAGAAGGTCCCCTTGTCGCCCAGATCGACCTTGGCGACCTGCATCGACAGGCCGCCGAGCGCGTCCGAATGACGGCCGGCGAGGCGCTTCCACTCGGCGGCGGCCTCCGCCTCGCTGCGGACGGACGCCAGTTGGACCCGCCAGCCGCCGCTTCCCCCCGTCACCGTCGGCGCGGCCGCGACAGCCGGCTTGGCCGGCTGCGGCGCCGTCTTCGCCGCCGGAGCGGCGGGCAGCGACGCGGATTCCAGCTTGGCGATCAACTGACCGATCGGCTGTGCCGAGGCCTGGGCCGCCGGTGGTGCCGCCGGCTTGGGCGCCGTCGCGGTCGGCTGCGGGCGCGGGCCGGCGACCGGTGCCGGCTGCGGTTTGGCGGCGACGTTCGGCGGCGGCAGGCTTGCCGACGCCACGGGGCCGGCCGGCGGAACGGCGGCTGGTGGCATGGCAGTCGGCTGTCCCGGAAGCGGTTCCGGCGGCACCAGCGGGGCGGCGGCGGCCACCGCGGCGGCGACGCTGTCCCGCGGCACCGTGGCGGTGGAGCCCGGCGGCAACTGCGCCACCGAGGGCACCGTCGGCAACGGCACCGCCGCCGGCATCTGCGGCGTCACCACCGGGCGGGGCAGCGGGACCTCCGGCGGCGGCAGCAGCCGTTCCACCGCAGGGTTGCCCTTTCCGTTGGCGTCGTGGTCGCGCAGCCGCTCGTAGGCCAGGATGTCCTGGTGCGGCACCTCCAGCCCGCCCGGCTGGTCCGGACGTGCCTTGACCGGACCGGGGTCGGCGGTCAGCAGCGGCGGACCGTCGGAGGCGATGCGGTCATGGCCACGGAAGCCGACGACCACCGTTCCGGCAAACGCGACGACGCCGACCACGGCGAAGCCGAGCGCCAGCAGGCCGCGCTTGCTCGCGGACTGACGGGACGGCATCCCATAGGGATCGGCCGCGTAGTTGACGTCGCCGTCGTACTTCATGAACGCAGTTCCTCCACCGGCTCAACACCCATGACCGCCAGACCCGAGGCGATGACCGTCGCCACCGCCGCGATCAGCGCCAGCCGGGCGGTCGTCAGCTCCGCGTCGCCATCGATCAGGAAGCGCAGCGAGGTGTCGTCGCGGCCCCGGTTCCACAGCGCGTGGAAATCGCTGGCCAGATCGTAGAGGAAGAAGGCGATGCGGTGCGGCTCGTGCGCTTCCGCCGCCGCCTCGACCACACGCGGCCAAGTCGCCATGCGCTTGGCCAGAGTCATCTCCTCCTCGCTGTCGAGGCGGGCGAGGTTCGCCGCGGCGGCCAAGGCGGCCGGTGCCTGGTCGAGCTGCGGCAGCGACGCGGCGGCGTGGCGCAGGACCGACCGGCAGCGGGCGTGGGCGTACTGCACGTAGAAGACGGGGTTGTCCTTCGACTGCTCCGTCACCTTGGCGAAGTCGAAATCCAGCGTCTGGTCGTTGCGCCGGGTCAGCATGATGAAGCGGACGACGTCGCGGCCGACCTGGTCGATCACGTCCCGCAGCGTCACGAAGGTGCCGGCGCGCTTCGACATCTTCACCGGCTGGCCGTTCTGCATCAGGTGGACCAACTGGCACAGCTTGACGTCCAGCGACGCCTTGCCCTCGGTCACCGCCGTGGTGGCCGACTGCATGCGCTTGACGTAGCCGCCATGGTCGGCGCCCCAGACATCGATCAGGCTGGTGAAGCCGCGCTTATATTTATCAAAGTGATAGGCGATGTCGTTCGAGAAGTAGGTGAAGGAGCCGTCCGACTTCTTCAACGGCCTGTCAACGTCGTCGCCGAAGTCGGTGGACTTGAACAGGGTTTGCGGCCGCGGCTCCCAATCGTCGGGCTTCTTGCCCTTCGGCGGCTCCAGCACGCCGGTGTAGATCAGGCCGCGGGCCTCCAGCGCCGCCAGCGCCGTGTCGACCGCCCCGGCGGTGACCAGCGCGCGTTCGCTGCTGTAGACGTCCATCTTGACACCGAGGGCGCCCAGATCCTCCTTGATCCACTCCATGATCATGGCGATGGCGAAGTCGCGGCAGGCCGGCAGCCATTCGGCCTCGCCCTTGCCGACCCAGCGGTCGCCGTCGCGCGCCGCCAGGGCCTGACCGACCTCCTTCAGGTATTCGCCGGGATAGAGGCCGGCCGGGATCTCGCCGACCTCCTCGCCCAGCGCCTCGCGGTAGCGGATGTGGGTCGACCGTCCCAGCACATCGACCTGGGCGCCGGCGTCGTTGATGTAGTACTCGCGGCTGACGGCGTAGCCGGCCTTCTCCAGCAGCGCCGCCAGCGCGTCGCCGAACACCGCGCCGCGGCCGTGGGCGGCGTGCAGCGGGCCGGTCGGGTTGGCCGACACATACTCCACATTGACCGGCGCCTTGCCGCCCAGGTCGCTGTCGCCATAGGCGGTTCCGGCGTTCAGCACGTCGCGGATGCGGTCGCGCCAGACGTCGGCCGTCAGGCGCAGGTTGACGAAGCCCGGACCGGCGATCTCGACCGAGGCGACGTCCGGCCGCCCCTTCAGCTTGGCCACCAGCAGTTCCGCCAGGGCGCGCGGCGCCATCTTCGCCGGTTTGGCCAGGATCATCGCGGCGTTGGTGGACAGGTCGCCATGCGACGCCTCGCGCGGCGGCTCGACCGTCAGACGGCTGCCGTCCAGCCCGGCCGGGATCGCACCCTCGGCGGCCAGCTCTTCCAGCAGCTTGCGAATATCGGTCTCGAAGGCCTTGAAAATATTCATCGTCTTAGGTCTTGGCTTTCAGGGGCTTAACGTATGGAGGGCTGGGGTGGTCAGGTCTTCACGTGCAGGTCGAACAGCCGGTCATGCTCGGCCAGCGCGTAGCGGTCGGTCATGCCGGCGATGTAGTCGGCCACATGGCGGGCACGGACCACAAGGTCGGTGTCGCCGCCGCCGGTGGCGATGTCGCGCTGCCATTCGGTCGGCAGGGTGTTGGGTTCGTCCATGAACAGCTGGAACAGGGCGTGGACCACGCGCTTGCACTTGCTCATCTCGCGGTTGACGCGGTAGTGGCGGTACATGCGCTGGCGCAGGAAGGCGCGCAACGGCCGTTGCGCCTCCAGCATGGCGTCGGAGAAGCACACCACCGGCAGCGGCAGCGCCCGCACCTCCGCCGCGCTGCCGGGCCGGTGTTCGGCCAGCCGGCGCCGCGTCTCGGTCATCAGGTCGACGACCATGGCGTTGATCATCCGCCGCACCGTCTCGTGGATCAGGCGCGAGCGGTCCAGCCCCGGGTAGCGGTCGGCCACGTCGCGGACGATCGGGCCGACCAGCGGCAGCTCGGCCACCTCGTCGACGCCGAACAGACCGGCGCGCAGCCCGTCGTCGATGTCGTGGTTGTTGTAGGCGATGTCGTCGGCCAGCGCCGCCACCTGGGCCTCGGCCCCCGGGTTGGTGTGCAACTCCAGATCCCAGACGTCCTGGAAACCGGCGATGGTGGTCGGCAGGCGCAGGCCGGGCGGCAGTGGCGATCCGGGGGGCGGCAGCAGCGGACCGTTGTGCTTGACCACGCCCTCCAGCGCTTCCCAGGTCAGGTTCAGCCCGTCGAACTCGGCGTAGCGGCGCTCCAGCCGGGTCAGGATGCGCAGGGTCTGGTCGTTGTGGGCAAAGCCGCCGAACGGCTCCATGCAGACGTTCAGCGCCTCTTCCCCGGCATGGCCGAAGGGAGTGTGGCCGAGGTCGTGGGCAAGTGCCACCGCCTCCGCCAGATCCTCGTTCAGGCCCAGCGTGCGGCTGATGGAACGGGCGATCTGCGCCACCTCCAGGCTGTGGGTCAGCCGGGTGCGGTAATAGTCGCCCTCGTGGTAGACGAAGACCTGCGTCTTGTGCTTCAGCCGGCGGAAGGCCCCGGAATGCACGATGCGGTCGCGGTCGCGCTGGTAGCACGAGCGCGTCGGGCTTTCCGGCTCCGCGGCCAGCCGCCCGCGCGTGTCCGCCGGGTTGCAGCCATAGGGGGCCAGCCGATCGTGGAAAAAATCCGCCGTCATGGGGCGGACACTACCGATGGGGGGACGCGGGTGCAACGGCGAAGGCGTGCTATGCCCCCGACCGTCTGCGGGGATCTTTGACGTGGGACCCGTTCGCCCTTACATTCATTCTAAACTCCCGCATCGCAACAGAGGCGTTTCCCCATGCCCGACACCGCGATTCCCGACAGCGCGATTGCCGCCGAAACGCCGCCCCGCATCCTGGGCGTCAGCGACAGCGCCGCCAAGCGCGTCGCCTTCCTGATCGAACAGGAGGGCAACCCGGCCCTGATGCTGCGCCTGACGGTGTCCGGCGGCGGCTGCTCCGGCTTCCAGTACGGCTTCGGTTTCGACGACACCGCCGGCGAGGACGATCATGTCTTCGAGAAGAACGGCACCCGCATCGTGACCGACGACGCCTCGCTCGACCTGCTGGCCGGCGCGACGCTCGACTATGTCGAGGACCTGATGGGCGCCGCCTTCCAGATCAAGAACCCCAACGCGACCGCGTCCTGCGGCTGCGGCAACTCGTTCGCCGTATAAGAAGCAACGCGCAAAGGCAGGCCATTTCGTGAAGATCGCCACCTGGAACGTCAACTCGGCGAAGGCCCGCCTTCCGCTGATCACCGACTGGCTGCGCGCGGTGTCCCCGGACGTCGCGCTCTTCCAGGAAATCAAATGCGAGACCGCCGCCTTCCCCCGCGCGGCGTTCGAGGAACTCGGCTATCACGTCGAGGCGGTCGGGCAGAAGGCCTACAACGGCGTCGCCCTGCTGTCGAAGTCCCCGGCGGAGGATGTGCTGACCCGCCTGCCCGGCGAGCCGGAGGACGAACAGGCCCGCTATGTCGAGGCGACGGTGGCCGGCGTGCGCATCGCCTCGCTCTACCTGCCGAACGGCAACCCGGTGCCGGGCGAGAAGTTTGCCTACAAGCTCCGCTGGATGGATCGGTTGTACGCCCATGCCCGCGATTTGCTGACGCAGGAGATCCCGGTCGTGCTGGGCGGCGACTACAACATCATCCCCGAGGCGCGCGACGTCTTCTCGCCGCAGGCCTTTGCCGGCGACGCGCTGTTCCGCCCGGAGTCGCGCGCCAGGTTCCGCGCCCTGCTGAATCTCGGCCTGACCGAGGCCTATCGCGCGCTGCACGACGACGACCACGCCTACACCTTCTGGGACTATCAGGCCGGCAGCTGGCCGCGTGACCTGGGCCTGCGCATCGACCATTTCCTGCTGTCGCCCCAGGCGGCCGACCGGCTGGCCGGCTGCAGCATCGACCGCGGCCCGCGCGGTGGGGAAAAGGCGTCGGACCACACGCCGGTGGTGCTGGAACTGCGCGACGCCTGAGCCCCCAGGAACCGCCCCCGAACCACCCCGGGGGGTCACCCATCTGTGGGATCGGTGAAACAACAGCATTTTGTTAAAACTTCCATCTCTAGGATGGCGCGCCGGACGGTGCGACCACCGTTCTGACGGGATTGGGGGCGACAGACGGGCATGGCGTGGGGGCGCGACTACAGCCGGGACGAGGTGAAGGGGCTGCTCGCGGCGATCGAGCGCCAAGCGACCGAGGCCGCCGGCTTGGCCGACCGTGCCCAGCGCGACATGGGCGACGACCGCTTCTCCTCCTTCCTCGACTTCCGCCGGAAGATCGAGGAGATCCGCGCCCTGTTCGCCCTGACCGAAGAGCGCCTGCACGGCGTCGACGAGTCGCGGCTGAGCGATCTGCGCGCGGAGTTCGAGCGGATGGACCTGCTGCTGACCACTATGCTGGCGCGGGCGATGCGGAACTATTTCTCCAGCATGCGCCAGGACCAGGCGCTGCCGATCGGCGCCCGCGAACTGTTCGAACCGGAACTCCGCACCATTGAACAGACTCGCGACCGCCTGCTGGGCCCGCGCTACGCCGACCGTGTCGCCCCTGAGGTGATGGAGGATCTGGACGCCACCGCCGACCTGATTCGCAAGACGATCGACCGCGCCCCCAGCCTGCCCGATTTCTCCGAAAGCCCCTCCCCCCCGAAGCCGACGCGCCGCCTGCGCACCCTGGGCCGCCCGATCCGGAACTGACCGATCCCCGGCCGGCCGATGCGCGCAACGCTTGACCCGCCCCGACGCATTCGCTACTCCCGTTGCCGGACGGATGGGTGGCCGAGCGGTTTAAGGCTCCAGTCTTGAAAACTGGCGTAGGCGCAAGCCTACCGTGGGTTCGAATCCCACCCCATCCGCCAAAGACCCGCAAGAGCAGAGGGAAACCGCTGCTCCCGCCCCTGCGCTCACGGTGCTTCCACGCGGTCGGCAGTTCTCCTCGCCAGTTCGCGTGTGACGGCGCGTTCAGGGGGCCCTTCCGGGGCGCTCAGCCTGATCCGCACAGTCCCGCCACACCCTGCCCAGCATCCCGCTCGCCGTCGATGGACGAAGTGCCCGGCTCCAGCTCGGTCGTCGGCGTTCGTCGGCGCGGCCGATGGTGGTGCTCTATTTTTTGGTCGTCGCCGAACACCTTTCCCGGCTCGAGACGTTGTTACATTGTGAGTCGGGAGCGACACGCACGTTGCGCTTTGTCGGAACCGTAACCGCCCGGAGATGGGGCCTTCATGTTCGTCCAGCGCAACGCGCCCGCCCGCATTCTGATGCTCTTGCTGCCGCTCATCGTGTTTGCGGTGGCTGTGCTCTACTACCTGAATTTGCAAGAGCAAAAGGCCGTCGAGGACAGGCTGGGGAAAACGGCGACCGCGACGGTTGCCGCGCTCAATCGTCAACTTGACGGCGAGATCGCGGTTCTTACGGCATTGGCGAACGCCACCGCTTTGGACGACGGCAACCTGTCCGGCTTCATGGACTTCGCACGCCGGGTCGTTCCCAACTACGAGGGTTGGTCGAGCATTGTCGTCACCGATGAAGGGCGGCTTCTTGCCAGCACCCAAACCGGGGTGGTGGCGCCTCCCCGGCCGCTGATTGATCCGCAGAACGCCGCCATGGTGTTCCGCAGCGGGCACCCGGTCGTGGGTGGCGTCCAGCCGGCGAACGAGCGCACACTGGAGCCCTACTACGTGATCAGTGTGCCCGTGATCCGCAACGGTGCCGTCACGTACACGGTATCGGCCGTCGTCCGCGCTTGGAAGCTGCATCAGGTCCTGAACGAACTTCCGGTGCCGGAGGGCGGCCGCATCGGCTTCCTGGATCGGGGCGGCAAGATCATTGCCCGCTCGAATTCGGCAAATCCAGGCGATGGCCTGATCGGCAAACTTCCAAGCCAGAGCGTGCTCGATGGGGCGCGGCGTGGTCGGGATGCGCTGTTCCAGGCAACGCCGGTCGACGGCGATCCGGTCTACATGATCGCCAAACGGCACGAATTGAGCGGCTGGACCGCGTTGATCTCGGCGCCCGTCACGGTCCTCGACGCCCCACGCCGTTGGATGCTGGCTTTGTCCATCGGTGGTGCTTTCGCCGCCCTTCTCGTGACGGTCGTCGTCGGCATGACCATGGCGCGCTCGACGACACGGCTCATGGAAGCGGAACGACGGGTCGCCGACCTGGAGATCGGAGCCGAGAAGCGCAAGAGCGAGCAGCAGTTCCGCACCTTGGCGGACTCGATACCGCAATTGGCGTGGATGGCACGGCCGGACGGCCACATCTTCTGGTACAACAAACGCTGGCATGATTACACCGGCTCCACACTCGCCGAGATGGAAGGCGGGGGCTGGAAGCAGGTTCATCACCCCGACCACCTGGAGCGCGTGGCCGAACGCCTTCAGTGGTCCTGGGATACCGGTGAACCATGGGAAGATACCTTTCCGTTGCGCGGGAAGGATGGTCGGTACCGATGGTTCCTGTCGCGTGCCCTGCCCCTGCGCGATGGCGACGGCAACATCGTGCTGTGGTTCGGCACCAACACCGACGTCACCGGGCAGCGCGAGACCGAAGCGGCGTTGCTGGCCGCCAAGAATGAGGCCGAGCGGGCAAACCATTCGAAAAGCAAATTTCTTGCGGCGGCAAGTCACGACATCCGGCAGCCGGTGCAGTCGTTGTTCTTCATGCTCTCCGCGCTGGAGGGGAGGGTCAAGCCGGGGGCGGAGAGGACGCTTTCACACGCCAACGAAGCCCTGGGGGCGCTGAAGAGCCTGCTCGACAGTCTGCTCGACATCTCTCAACTGGACGCCGGTACGGTCAAGTTCGAGGTGTCGGAATTCCCGATGTCCACCGTGCTCGACCAGATCGAAGCGGAATACAAGCCGATGGCGGAGGCGAAGGGCTTGGAATGGCACGTCATCGGCTGCACGGCCACGGTGCGCAGCGACCCGAACCTGCTGGCACGGATGCTGCGCAACCTGTGCCAGAACGCCTTGAAGTTCACCGAAACCGGCAGCGTGCTGGTGCGCTGCCGTCCGCTCGGCACCGCCTTGCAGATTGAGGTGGAGGACACCGGCATCGGCATCCCGGCGGACAAGCAGGAGGCCATCTTTGAGGAATTCCAACAGCTTGCCAACGAGCATCGTGACCGCAAACAGGGCCTCGGTCTGGGGTTGGCGATCGTCCAGCGCTTGTCGGACCTCCTGGATCATCCGGTGGAGGTGCGTTCGGTTCCCGGCCGTGGATCGGCGTTCATCGTCACCCTGCCCATGACGGTGGCCCCGGTGGCGCGCCGCGCCGAGGCCGAGGTGATCCCGATCGCTCGCGGGGAAGGCCGGTTCGTGGTCGTCGTCGATGACGAGGAACTGGTGCGACTGGGCGTGAAGACGCTGATCGAGTCCTGGGGGTACGACGTGTCTGACTTTATTTCCGGGCCGCAGGCGTTGGCCGCGCTCCCGGGAAGCCAGCGGGTGCCGCACATCATCGTTTCCGACTACCGGCTGCCCGATGGCAAAAGCGGTGTCGAGGTGATCCGTGGGATTCGCGCCCTCTTCGGCACGCCCATCCCGGCCATCCTGCTGACGGGCGAGACGACACGCGAGTGCACCGATGCGGCCGCGGCCGACGACATCAGCGTGCTCCACAAACCGATTTCGCCGTCGCAGTTGCACGCGATGTTCAGCGTCAAGGTGGCCAAGACCAAGGATATTGCTTAGAGGGCGGCCAGCAGGAGACAGGCAAGACGTCTCGTCATATTTTCTTTGATCCTGAAGGGGGTCAATCGACGACCTTGATGCCCTGCGGCCGGGCGATCTGGTTGGGCAGGTGATCGGCGGGCAGCACCCGCTGATAGGTTCCGTTGGCCTGGATCATCACCCGCTCGGACGGGTTGAACACCCGGTCGCCCGCCGCCTGATCCTGAACGATGGTGATGGTCTTTCCGTTGGCGAGGGTGACGGTGTACTCGATCCCGACACGGTCGCTCGCCGCCTGCTCGGCCATGGCGCCCATCGCCGCGCCCACCAGGACACCGCCCAGGATCGCCGCGACGTTGCCGGTGCCTCGGCCGACGTTCGACAGGGCCAATCCGCCGGCCGTCCCGCCGACAAGGCCGCCGACGCCGGTGTTCTGACCACGGATATCGACCGGGCGGGCGGCGACCACCGTCCCGAACTCGACGACCGACGCCCGGCCCACGTCCTGGGCGCTGTATCGGTTCTGTCCCTGCGTCGCACAACCCGTGAGACCGCCGATCAGGCATAAGCCCACGGCAACCGTTATCAAAAGCTTGGACATTGCCGGAGCAACCTCTTCGGTGGAGAGTTCTTACCACTGTGATCAACCTGAGAATGCCATGGTGCGACGTAGGTGTCGACAACGGCAAGCGGGTCGACGAAACTTCGCCGGCAATCCATGTCGATGGCGGTCCCTCCTCCGCTCCCGGCGGGAGGATTCGGCCCAAAGGTTCATGGGGGAGGCTGGCGCCCCTTCTACCGGCCGTATACCGACACCATGGGCGCCTTCACGCTGTTGACGGTGGCGCGGGTCACGCGGTCGGGCCGGGCAGCACCCCCATTCCCACACGGGACAGCCCGGTTTCGCCTTGCTACAGTTCCTGTCCCCCGGACCCGTCCCGCACGGCCCATTTCCGTAAGACAGACCAGAGACAAGGCACATGGACAAAGGCACGCCGAAGGCCATCCGGCTCCAGGACTATCGCCCGCCGGCGCATCTGATCGACACGGTCGACCTGTTCGTCGATCTGGGCGAGGATGTCACCACCGTCCGCGCGGTGCTGGCCATCCGCCGCAACCCGGCCCGTCCCGACGCCGCGGCCGCGCCGTTGACGCTCGACGGCCAGCGGCTGGACCTGGTGTCGGTGGCGCTCGATGGGCGGACGCTGGGGGCGGAGGCCTGCACCGTCACGCCCGACCACCTGACGCTGGCCGACGTGCCGGAATCCTTTACCCTGGAAACCGTGGTCCGCATCAGGCCGCAGGAGAACACGGCGCTGGAGGGGCTCTACAAATCCTCCGGCAACTTCTGCACCCAGTGCGAGGCGGAGGGGTTCCGCAAGATCACCTACTTCATCGACCGGCCCGACGTGATGGCGCGCTACAGCACCACCATCACGGCGGAAAAGGCGCGCTACCCGGTCCTGCTGTCCAACGGCAACCTCGCCGATGCGGGCGATCTCGACGGTGGCCGCCACTGGGCGCGCTGGGAGGACCCGTTCCCCAAGCCCTGCTACCTGTTCGCGCTGGTCGCCGGCAACCTCGTCCATGCCGAGGATCATTTCCGCACGGCGTCCGGGCGCCACGTCACGCTGCGCATCTATGTCGAGCCGGGCAACGAGGACAAGATCGACCACGCCATGCGCTCGCTGATCAAGTCGATGCGCTGGGATGAGGAGGTCTATGGGCTGGAATACGACCTCGACATCTTCAACATCGTCGCGGTCGGCGATTTCAACATGGGAGCGATGGAAAACAAGTCGCTCAATGTCTTCAACACCAAATACATCCTGGCCAAGCCGGAGACGGCGACCGACACCGACTTCCTCAACATCGAGGCGGTGGTCGCGCACGAGTATTTCCACAACTGGACCGGCAACCGCGTCACCTGCCGCGACTGGTTCCAGCTGTCGCTGAAGGAGGGGCTGACCGTCTTCCGCGACCAGGAATTCTCGTCCGACATGAACTCGCGCGGGGTGAAGCGCATCGGCGACGTCCAGGGGCTGCGCACCGTGCAGTTCCAGGAGGACGCCGGCGCCATGGCCCACCCGGTGCGTCCCGACGCCTACGTCGAGATCAACAACTTCTACACCCCGACCGTCTACAACAAGGGTGCGGAAGTCATCCGCATGATCCACACCCTGCTGGGGGCCGAGAAGTACCGCAAGGGCATCGACCTCTACTTCCAGCGCCACGACGGGCAGGCGGTGACCTGCGACGATTTCGTCGCGGCGATGGCCGACGCCAGCGGTATCGACCTCTCCCAGTTCCAGCTCTGGTACCGCCAGTCCGGCACGCCGGAACTGGACGTCACCAGCGACTATGACGCCGCCGCGAAGAGCTTCCGGTTGACCGTCCGGCAGACCGTGCCGCCGACGCCGGGCCAGCCGGTGAAGCAGCCGATGCACATCCCGCTGGTGGTCGGCCTGCTCGGCCCCGATGGGCGGGACCTGCCGCTGCGGCTGGCCGGCGAGGCCGCGCCGGCCGGCACCAGCCGCATCCTGCACGTCACCGCCGAGAGCCAGACCTTCGAGTTCCAGGACGTCCCGGCCCGGCCGGTGCCGTCGCTGCTGCGCGGCTTCTCCGCCCCGGTGAAGCTGAAGAGCGACCTGACCGACGCCGACCTCACCTTCCTGATGGCGCATGACAGCGACGCCTTCAACCGGTGGGAGGCCGGGCAGATCCTGGGCACCCGCATCCTGCTGGGCCTCGTCGCCGACCAGCAGGCCGGGCGCCCGCTGGACCTGCCGCGGGGCTATGTCGACGCCGTCGCCACGATCCTGGACGATGCGGCGCGCGACCCGGCCTTTGCCGCCCAGGCGCTGGTGCTGCCGACCGAGGCCTATCTCGGCACCCAGATGGCGGTGGTCGATCCCGACGCCATTCACACGGTGCGGGAGTTCGCGCGCAAGACGCTGGCCGCGGCGCTGCGCCCGCGCTGGCTCGACCTCTACCGCCGCAACACCAGCCAGGAGCCCTTCTCCGTCGACGCAGCGGCCATCGGCAAGCGGGCGCTGAAGAACCTGTGCCTCGCCTACCTGATGGCGCTGGAGGACGCGGAGGTGCTGGACCTCTGCCTCGACCAGTACCGCACGGCGCAGGGCATGACCGACGTCATCGCGGCGCTGCAGTTCCTGTCCAACGCCGCGACGCCGGAAGGCGACGCCGCGCTGGCGGACTTCTACGAGCGCTGGAAGGGTGAGCCGCTGGTGGTCGACAAGTGGTTCGGTGTCCAGGCGATGTCCCACCGGCCGGACACGCTGGAGCGGGTGACGGCGCTGCTGGGCCATCCGGCCTTCGAGATCCGCAACCCGAACAAGGTCTACGCGTTGATCGGCGGCTTCGCCAACGGCAACCCGGTGCGCTTCCACGACTCAACCGGCGCCGGATACCGCTTCCTCGCCGATCAGGTCCTGCGCCTGGATCCGATGAACCCGCAGGTTGCAGCCCGTCTGATGGGGCCCTTCTCCCGCCTGCGGCGCTATGACGCGGCCCGGCAGGCGCTGATGAAGGCGCAACTGGAACGGATCGTCGGCACGCCGGGCCTGTCCCCCGATGTCTACGAGGTGGCGAGCAAGAGCCTGGACGCGGCCGGCTGAGCCCGGCCCGCACGGGCAACGGACCTTGTGCATAAGAAAAGGGCCGGAGGTCACCCTCCGGCCCTTTCGCCATCCACCTCGTCGAGGCGGGCGGTGTTACTTCTGCTCGGCCAGGAAGGCGATCAGGTCGGCGCGCTTGGCGTCTTCCTTCAGGCCGGCGAAGGCCATCTTGCCGCCCGGAACGACTTCCTTCGGGGCCTTGATGTAGGCGTCCAGGTTCTCCGGGGTCCAGACCAGGCCGCCGGCGGCCTTTTCCTTCATCGGGGCCGAATACTGGTAACCCTCGATCGACGCGGCCGGACGGCCGACGACGCCGAACAGCGACGGACCGACCTTGTTCTTCCCCTGCTCGGCGGTGTGGCAGGCCATGCAGACCTTGAACACGTCCTTGCCAGCGGCGGCATCGGCCGCCTGGGCAGCGCCGGCACCGGTGACGAGGGCGGCAACGGCGGCAACGCCCATCAACAGCTTCTTCATTCTTCGGCTTCCCTTCCGATGGATCGGCCGGCCGAGGGGGCCAACCGGATTCGCGCGGCAGCATACACATTCCGGGGGTGTGGCAAAGCCCCTTTCATGCTGCTGTCAGACCAATGAACAATCCGCAGGCCTAATTCATCCAGGCAAGCGCAGCGAGCAGGACGGCAACCACAAGGAGAGCCGCCCACGGCACGTAAAAGCTGCCGCCGACAAGCCCCGCCGGCACCGGGAGGGGTACCTCCGGCGGCGGGGCCGCCATCCGGATGGCGGGCTTCGCCGGGGCGGACGCGGTGGCGGCCGGCCTTACCGTGGCCGACTCGGCCGCAACGGGAGCGGCGGGTGCGGCGGCGGGCTGGACATCGGCGGATTCGACCGGGACCGGCTCGACCGGAGCGCCGACGATCTGGGAGAATCGGGCGAAGAACTCCTCGGCCATCTTGCGCGCGGTGGCGTCGACCAGCCGCGACCCGATCTGCGCCAGCTTGCCGCCGACCTGGGCCTTGGCGGTGTAGGTCAGGATCGTGGCCTCGCCGGTCCCCTCGCCTTCGCTGGCCAGCGACACGGTGGCGCCGCCCTTGCCGAAGCCGGCGGCACCGCCCGATCCTTCGCCGGTGATGGTGTAGCCATTGGGCGGGTCAAGGTCCGACAGGGTGACCTTGCCGGCGAACTTGGCGCTGACCGGCCCGACCTTGGCGACGACCTTGGCGGTCATCTCGGTGTCGGACTGCTTGACCACCTCTTCGCAGCCGGGGATGCACTGGCGCAGGATGTCCGGATCGTTCAGCGCCGCCCACACCGCGGCGCGGCTGGCCTCGATCCGATGGCTTCCGCTCATGTCCATGGTTCGTCGTCCCTCCAACCCTTGTTCTTGCACGTTTCGGGTGCTTGCCTTCTTCGGGCGCACGCCCTCTCGACCGCCATACCCGCACCGTCATCGTCGCGCTCGCCCGGTTCCCGGCCCGTTGTCAGCCGGTTATCGCCAAGGCGCCGCTTCAAGATAGGGAATTGCGGGGCTCGGCAACAGTCCCGATCGTCTCATTACAAAGTCTTATCAGGACGGCGGCACGCAATTCCGGACGATCGGCGTGCAGGACGACAGCGAAACGCCGGCCGGGTAGCTGACCTGCTCGACTGTGCCGCGCGGGCCGAGCACCACCGTCGCCTCGCAGCCATAGCTTCCGCCGCCGATCGGCACGCCAAAGCCCAGCCCCAACCCGACCCCGCCGCTGCCACCGAAGCTGCCGGCGCCGATGCCGATGCTGCTGCCGGGGCTGTAGGCGCCGGTCGCCGGGGCGACGTAGGTGTAGTATTCACGGCCCGACGCCGTCGCCTGCCGGTCCGGCACGCCGGCACAGGACAGCAGGTTGCTCTTGGACATGCCGACCATCGACGTCTGGGCGCGCCGGGCCACGTCGGGGTCGGGGCCGGTGGCGCAACCGGCCAGGATGACGGCCGTGCCGCCGAAAAGCATCGCCGCTGCGCGCGCACCCATGATTCGTCCTCCACCGCGATTTCGTTTCATCGCCACACTCGTCATGCTGAAACCCCGCCGCGGCGCCCGCGTTCCCCGCCCCGCCGGTCCCGAGCAAGGCTGACGGAGGCGCGGAGATTTGCTAGGAGTTTCGCAACCCGCCCCATCCCAGCACATCAGGATCGCCAAAGCCATGGCCGAGCTTCCGCCACAGCCGCAACCCACCCCTTCGGATGAGGGCTCCGATCAAGGCGCGCCCGCCGTCACCGTCCATCTGGCGCTCGGCGGCAATCTGGGCGACCGCGCCGCCAACCTGGCCGAGGCGATCCGGCGGTTGGGCGACGCCGTGCGGATCGACGCGCTGTCGGCGGTGTACGAGACGGCGCCGATGTACGTCACCGAACAGCCGGCCTTCCTCAACATGGCGGTGCGCGGCACGACGACCCTGGAACCGCGGCCGCTGCTGCGCGCCCTGAAGGAGATCGAGGCGACGCTGGGCCGCGAGAGCGGCGGGCTGCGCTTCGGCCCGCGGCCGATCGACATCGACATCCTGCTCTACGGCGACCGCGTGGTGGCCGACCCCGACCTGGAGATCCCCCATCCCCGCATGGCTGAGCGCGCCTTCGTGCTCTGCCCGCTCGCCGACATCGCCGCGGACCTTCACCACCCGCTGCTGGGCGCCTCCATCGCCGCCCTTCGCGACGCCGTGCCGGGCCGCGACACGGTGGTGCGCATCGCCGAGGCGCTTTGACCCTGTCCCGGCATGGCTGCCGGTGGTAAGGCGGGGCGGCACCGCCTATAGTGCCGCCCGGAAAACTACCGGCGCCGGACCGCCGGGCGGGAGACAGTGTTGTCGGATCACAGCGCAGAACGAACCACCATCGTCCAGCCGGGCGGTGCGCCGCTCACCTACACCATCCTGGTGCGCGGGTTCGCCGCGGCCGTCGCCATCGCCGGCCGCGCCGACCGGCCGATGGTGCGCTTCGACCTGACGCTGACCGTCACCCACCCCGGCCCAGGCTTTCCGGACGACATCGCGGCCGTCATGTCCTACGAGGACATCGTTGAGGATCTGCGCCGGCTGTGCGCGGAATCCGCCGTTCCCGGCCCCGATTACTTGGCCGACCGCGCCGCCGACCTGTGCCTGACCCACGCCAAGGTCCGGCGGGTCGCGGTGGAGGTCACGGTGCCGTCCGCCGCGGCGGACGGCGCCGCCTCAGGGGCAAGCCTGACGCGTGCGCAGCCGGGGGCCTGATCGACTCGGTGGAGTCGGGTCATGGATCCTTGCCGCGACCCGGCCGGGCCATCCGATGGGAAGGCGGCCAATACTGGGCAACGGAAAGATATAGCGGAGCTTGACCAATGGACGGGTGACAATACCACCCGATCTGCGATATGGTTGCTAAATTGTATTTTCAACGTACAATCTTGGGCAAAGGGGCTACACCCCGCCTGACCGAACGCCGAGAAGAACGCCAACAAGGATAGGTCAATCGCTATTGCCGGCCTCGACCGTCTGCCGCTCCCGCCCCTTGGGACTGGCCACGGTGACACGGGGGTCGGACATTGGGAGGGACGCATGGACCGCAGCACGACGCCGACCCTTTCCGAACTCCTCGAAGACCCCATCGTGATCGCTGTCATGGCTCGTGACGGCATCAGCCGCGACGCCATCCAGCAGATGTTCGAACGCCTTCGCGACAGCCGCCGCGTCCAGGAAGAACGCATGGCCGCCTGACCGGGGCGGCCGAAAACGATTCCACGGACCAAGAACGGCCCGGCTGAACAAGAACAAGCTGGAACTCTCTCCGCGAACCGAGCGACACGCCCACCCCGACCCAGCAAACGCCGCTTTCGCACGAGAGCGGCGTTTGTGTTTGTGCCGTCATTCCGCCAGCACGGCGCGGACGGTCTCCATCACCTCGGCCGGGGTGAAGGGCTTGCGCAGGGTGCGTTGGGCGCCCAGCGCTTCCGCCACCGGCAGCACGTCCAGCGACGCGCGGGCACCGCCGCCGGAGATCGCGATGATCTTCAGGCCGGGGGCGCTGCGCCGCAGTTCCATGATCGTCGCCAGCCCCTCCTGGTTCGGCATGAAGATGTCGGTGATGACGAGGTCGGCGGGGTGGTCGCGAAAACGCGCCATCCCCTCCACCCCATCGCGGGCGCCGACCGCCTCGTGACCGGCCAGGGTCAGGGTGCGCAGCAGCACCGCCCGCGCCACATCGTCGTCGTCGATGATCAGCACGCTCGCCATGACGCTGCGGCTCCTCCGCTCATTCCGCCGGATGGGGCGCGGCGTGGCCGGAACCGTGAGGCTCCTCTTCGATCTCAACCGGAAGCGGCTTCTTGCGCGCCAGATAGCTGTAGACCGTCGGCACCACGAACAGCGTCAGCAGCGTGCCCAGCGACATGCCGCCGACGATGACGGCGCCGATCGCCTGCCGGCTTTCGGCACCGGCGCCCTGGGCGTTGGCCAGCGGCACGGCGCCCAGCACCATGGCGCCGGTCGTCATCAGGATCGGGCGCAGGCGCAGCACGGCCGCTTCCTCCACCGCCTTGCGGATGTCGGTTCCGGCACGCTGGAGCTGATTGGCGAACTCGACGATCAGGATGCCGTGCTTGGTGATCAGCCCGACCAGCGTCACCAGGCCGATCTGGCTGTAGACGTTCATCGTCCCGCCGCTGAACTGCAACGCGGCGAGCGCACCGGTCATCGACAGCGGCACCGTCAGCATGATGACGAAGGGGTCGATGAAGCTTTCGAACTGCGCCGCCAGAACGAGATAGATGAAGGCCAGCGCCAGGATGAAGACGAAGTAGAGGCCGGTCGCCGATTCACGGAACTCGCGGCTCTGCCCGGCATAGTCGGTCTGGGCGGTCGCCGGCAGCATCTTGTTCGCCGCCGCCTGCATGACGGCCAGCGCCTCGCCCAGCGACACGCCGGGCGCCAGCGTCGCGGTGATGGTGGCGGAGCGCAGCTTGTTGAAGTGGTTCAGCTCCTTGGGCGACACCCGCTCCTCCACCTTCACCAGGTTGGCGAGCGAGATCATCTGGCCGGGGCCGCCGGTGGCGCTGGTGCCGCCGCGGACATAGATCGAGGCGATGTCGTCCGGGTTGCGGCGGTCGACGTTGGCGACCTGGACGATCACGTCGTACTGCTTGCCTTCCTTCTTGAAGCGGGTGACCTGCCGCCCGCCCAGCAGGGTTTCCAGCGTGCGGCCGACCGCGTCGACGTCCACCCCCAGGTCGGCCGCCTTGTCGCGGTCCAGCGAGACGCGCAGCTCCGGCTTGTTCAGTTTCAGGTCGGTGTCGAGGTTGGTCAAGCCGGGGAAGTTGCGCGCCTCCGCCATCATGCCGTTGACCATCGTCTGCAGCTCCTCGAACGGCAGGGAGGTCTGGATGACGAAGTTGACCGGCTTGTCGATCGGGCTCTGGCCCAGCGACGGCGGGTTGGTGACGAAGCCCAGGATGCCGGGAATGCCGAACATCTTGGGGAAGAGCTGGGCGGTGATCGCCTGCTGCTTGACGTCGCGCTGGTCCCAGTCGATCAGGCGGACGAAGGCGATGCCCTGGTTGACCACCGGGAAGCCGACGACGACGAAGAACTTCTCCAGCACCGGGATCTGGCGGAACAGCGCCTCCATCCGCTGGGCGTAGCTCATCGTGTAGTCCAGGGTCGAGCCTTCCGGCGCGATGGCGATGCCGACGATGGTGCCGCGGTCCTCGACCGGTGCCAGCTCCGACTTCAGGCCGGTGAACAGCACATAGCTGGCCGCCGCCACGCCGAGGCCGATCAGCAGCACCAGCGGCCGGGCCCGCAGCGACAGACGCAGCAGGGCGCGGTAGCCGTTGGTCATGCCCTCCAGCAGCCGCTCGATCGCGCGGTAGAGAAAATTATGCTTGGTCTGGTGCTTCAGCAGCTTGGAGCACATCATCGGCGACAGCGTCAGCGCGACGAAGCCCGACACGATCACCGCGCCGGCCAGCGTCAGCGCGAACTCGGTGAACAGGCGGCCGGTGCGGCCGGTCATGAAGCCGATCGGCGCGTACACCGCCGCCAGCGTGATGGTCATGGCGATGACGGCGAAGCCGATCTCGCGCGAGCCCTTCAGCGCCGCCCGGAAGGGGTCCATCCCCTCTTCGACGTAACGGAAGATGTTCTCCAGCATGACGATGGCGTCGTCGACCACCAGGCCGATGGCCAGCACCATCGACAGCAGCGTCAGCGTGTTGATCGAGAAGCCGAAGGCGTACATCAGGGCGAAGCCGCCGATCAGCGACACCGGGATGGTCACCAGCGGCACCAGCGTCGCCCGCAGAGAGCGCAGGAAGAAGAAGATCACCAGCACGACCAGCACGATGGCTTCGAAGATCGTGTGGAACACCGCGTCAATCGACTTGGAGATGAAGACCGAGCTGTCATAGGCGACGTCGACCCCCATGCCGTCGGGCAGGGCGGCGGTGATCTTCGGCAGCGCGTTGTTGACCGCTTTCGACACGTCGAGCGGGTTGGCGGTCGACTGCTTGACCACGCCGATGGCGACGGCGCCGCGGCCGTTGAACCGCGCGCTGACCCGTTCGTCGAGCGCGCCCAGCTCCGCCCGGCCAATGTCGCGCAGACGCACCAGATAGCCGGAATCGTCGCGCAGGATGATGTTCTCGAACTCGGCGGGCGTGCGCAGGTCGGTTTCCGACACCACGGTGAACTCGCGCGCCACGCTTTCGACGCGGCCGGCCGGGATCTCGACGTTCTGCTTGCGCAGCGCCGCCTCGACGTCCTGCGGCGTCACCCGGTAGGCGGCCATCCGCTGCGGGTCGAGCCACAGCCGCATGGCGAAGCGCCGCTCGCCGAAGATGCGGACCTGGGCGACGCCGGGCAGGTTCTGCAGCCGGTCCTTGACGTAGCGGTCGGCGAAGTCGGTGACCTCCAGCGGCGAATGCCGGTCGGAGGAGAAGGCGAGATAGATGATCGGCTGGGCGTCGGCCTCGACCTTGGCGATCACCGGCTCGTCGATTTCCGACGGCAGGGCGGCGCGGACGCGGCCCACCCGGTCGCGCACATCGCTGGCCGCCACGTCGACGTTGCGGTCGAGCCGGAAGCGCAGGGTGATCTGCGACTTCTCCGCCCGGCTGATCGAGGACATGACGTCGATGCCCTCGATGCCGGCGAGGCTGTCCTCCAGCGTCTGGGTGACTTGGCTCTCGATGATCTGGGCCGAGGCGCCCTTGTAGGTCGTCTCGACGGTGACCACCGGCTCGTCGATCTTGGGATACTCGCGCACCGACAGGCGCTGGTACGACACGATGCCGATCAGCATCAGCGCGAGGCTCATCACCGTCGCTAGGACGGGACGGCGGACCGAAATGTCGGACAGGACCATGGGTTCAGCTCCCGGCGGGCTTGTTGGGCACCACGGCCACAGGCGCGCCGTCGCGAATCTTCAGTTGGCCGGCGGTGACCACCACGTCGCCGGCGGCCAGCCCCTGGGTGATCTCCACCTCGGCGTTGCGGCGCTCGCCCAGGGTCACCTTGGTCTGGCTGACCTTGCCGTCGACCACCTTGAAGACGAACTGGTCCTTGCCGAAGGCGACGATGGCCTGTTCCGGGATCAGCACCGCGTTCGGCACCGTGACCAGGGTCAGGCCGACGCGGGCGAACAGGCCGGGACGCAGGTTGCCGTCGGGATTCGGCACGCGGGCGCGGACCGCCAGGGCACGGCCGTTCACATCGACCAGCGGGTCGATGGCGTAGACCGTGCCGTCGAAGCTGCGCCCGCCGAAGGCGTCCACCGCCACCTTCACCGTCTGGCCGACCTTCACCGCCGGCAGGAACATCTCCGGCACCCGGAAATCCAGCTTCAGGGTGTCGATGTCCTCCAGGTTGACGATGTCCTTGCCCGCCTGGACGAAGTCGCCGACCGACACCTTGCGCAGGCCCAGCACGCCGTCGAACGGCGCGGTGATGACCTGCTTGTCCAGTTGCGCCTTCGCCAACTGCACCGCCGCCTCGTCGGCCAGCAGCTTGGCCGCCGCCTGCTCGCGGCTGCGCAAGGGGCCGGTGTTCTGGCGGACCAGCTGGTCGGCGCGCGACAGTTCGGCGCGGGAAAAGGCGATGCTCGCCTGCGCCTGGGCCAGGGTGGCCCGCGCGATGGCGTCGTCCAGCCGCACCAGCACGCTGCCCTTGGTCACGCGCTGGCCTTCCTTGAAGGCGATCTCGGAGATGCGGCCGGCGATTTCCGGACGGATCATCACCGATTCGTTGGACAGCAGGGAGCCGACGGCGGTCACCGTGCGGTCGACCGTGCCGACGCGCACCGTCGCCGCCTCCACCGGCATCGGCGGCATGCCGCCCGGCGGCTTGGCCCCGCCCCCCGGCGCGCCGGACGCACCGCCTTGCGCCGGTGCGCCGCCGGCCGCCTTCAGCGTCGCGGTCAGCCCGGCCACGGTTCCGCCCTGCTTCACGAAATACCAGTACGCCCCGCCGGCCAATGCCATCAGGACGAGGAGTGCGACGATGCGAAGCGAATGGCGCATGGAGGCTGTGACCTGGAAGACGTTTCGTTGCCGCCGCGGCGCAACCGAACGGCGGCCGGGCAAACTGAACTATATCGTTCAGTTCACATCCGATGTCGAGAAGGTTCAATGCGGCGAACCGTCCGTCGGTGGTCAGGGGGGAACCGCATCCTCCAGCCGGCCGCCCCGCATCGCCACCGTCCGGCCGCTGCACAGCGTCACCCACAGGTCGGCCGTCCCGCCGGCCTCGACCGGACCATCCCCGTCCAGCCGGCGCACCGCCCCGCCGTCGAGGTCCAGGCCCGGCGCGCAGCAGGGCGAGTCGCCGGCCGGGACCAGCGCCCGGATGCGGCCATCCTCGATCCGGATGTCGCACAAGGCGTCGGGAACCCGCGCGTTCTTCAGCCAGAACTTTCCGTTGGCGGGGATGCGGGCGAGGCAGCAGGTCGGGGCGCTCATGTCCAATACCGTGTCCGGTCCGGCGGTCGGCGACAGATCGAGGCTGACATGAAATGGTAAAACAAAACCTGCGGAATCGTGGTCGGAATCGTCGCGAATCGTGGGGCTACCCGTCGGCCAGCGCCAGGAACTCCTGGAAGTTGGCGCAACGGCCGGCCTTGAAGGCGGCATCGAAGGCGGCGTTGCGGGCGCGCTTGATCTCGATGGCGGCGGCGAAGCGGGCGACCAAGGCGCGGTCGGCGATGCCGAATCCATCCCGCGCCAGCCGGTCCAGCACATGGCGGTAGCAGCGCTCCGCCCGCTCCCCGCTGTCGGCGGAGAAGGTGATGGAGCCGGCGCGCTGGCGATATTCGTAGAAGGGCGTCGCCACCAGCGGGACCGGGCCGGTGGTGGCGAGAAGCCGCGTGTTGAACACCACGTCGTCGCAGAAATTCACGTCCTCGTCCCAGCCCGGCGCCAGCTCGCGGCGCACCAGCGGGAACATCGGCACCGAGGTGGCCAGGAAGCCGCCGGCGTCGAGCCGTGCCGGCGCCGTGCCATCGTCGAACAGGCGCAACAGCGGCGAATCATCCTCGTCCCGCACCACGGCGACGTTGTCGAAGGCGGCGCCATGGACCAGCGCCAGCGGGGCCAGCGCCGACAGCCGGCCGGGCCGGAAGCGGTCGTCGGCGTCGAGCGGCGCCACCAGCTCCAGCCGCGCTGCCGCCAGTCCGGCGTTGCGCGCCGCCGGCGCGCCGGCGCCGATTCGGCCGGTGCCGGTGAAGACCAGCCGCGGATCATCCAGTCCCGCCGCCACCAGCGTCGGGCGGTAATCGGTGCCGTCGTCGCTGACGATCACCGCCTCCCACGCGGTCCAGTCCTGGTCCAGCAGGCTGCGCACGGCGCGCGCGATGGTGTCGTGGGCGCGGTGGGCCGCGATGATCACCGACACGCCCTGCCCCGCCGCCGTTCCGGCCATTCCGCTCCGCTCCTCGATATTCCGGCGGGCGGAGTGTGGCCGGAGCGACCGGGCCGGGTCAATCCGGTCCCGACCGATTTTGGCCTGCCGGACGTTGAACATGCAGCCCGGACAGGCTATGTGGAGACTTGGCAAGGCGCAATGCGGCTCCGGGTCCGACGAGGGTCCGCAGCCCCGCTTCCGATATCAGGGAGAAGAACATCAATGGCGCAGGTCGGATACACCCGGTTCGACGATGAACCGGAAAAGGAACCGGACGAAAAGTCGAAGGACAGCGCCCAGCCGCCGTTCGCCGCCGTTCAGCAGAGCCTGTTCAAGGCGCGCACGGTCCTGATCTTCGGTCAGATCGACATGAAGCTGGCGCAGGCCGTTTCGGCGCAGCTGCTGGCGTTCGCCCATGAGAGCGACGACGACGTCACCGTGGTGGTCAACTCGCCCGGTGGTCACGTCGAGGCCGGCGACACCATCCACGACATGATCCGCTTCATCAAGCCGCGGGTGAAGATGCTGGGCACGGGCTGGGTCGCCAGCGCCGGCTGCCACATCTTCCTGGCGGCGAACAAGGAAGACCGCTTCTGCCTGCCCAACACCCGCTTCCTGATCCACCAGCCGCTGGGCGGGACGGGCGGCCGGGCGACGGACATCGCCATCGAGGCGAAGGAAATCATCCGCATGCGCGAGCGTCTGAACAAGATCATCGCGCGTGAGACCGGGCAGACGCTGGAAAAGGTCTCCAAGGACACCGATCGCAACTATTGGATGATGGCGGACGAGGCCAAGGAATACGGCATCGTCAGTCACATCATCAACACGATGGACGAGCTGAAGTAAGCGTTCCGCAACCGTCCGGAATACCAGGGGGCCTTTCTCAAATCGGGGGAAAGGCCCCTTTCTTTTGGCTGCAATGAAACCTTCCCGCAGACTGCGCCGTTCATCGGGGACAACATCCACGCAAGATGGAGCCAACCGATGAAACGCTACCTTCTTCTGGGCTGCACCGCCGCCATGCTTGCCGCCACGCCGGCCCTGGCTGCGTCCGACCACAGCGTCACCAAGTCCAACAATCCAACGGTTGCGGCCGTCGACGACCGCGCCGATCCGGCGCTGCTGCGGATGCATGTCGATCAGTTGAAGGGGAAGGACATCTACGGCAGCAAGGGCGAGAACATGGCGGAGATCGAGGATGTCGTCCGCTACAACAACCAGCTCTACGCCGTGCTCGACGTCGACCACACCGTGGATGTCAGCGACAAGGACGTCGTCCTGCCGCTGAGCAAGCTGCACATGAAGGGCAGCAAGCTGACCCTGAACATGACCGAGAAGGAACTCCAGGGACTGGAGAAGTGGCAGAAGGGCCGCTACGAGTCCGTCAAGGGCAAGGGTCCCCTGAGCGAATTGTCGCACTGAGGCCAACGCGCCTCTCCGGCGCGAAACGACAAAGGCGGCGGAGGGAAACCTCCGCCGCCTTTTTGGCGCAGCAACCTGATGAGGCGCCGGCTCAGGCCGAAAGGTCGAGCAGCGATCCGCGGGCGGAGCCGCGATAGCCCTGGGCGTTCACCCGCGCGCCCAGCGCCGCCGCGGTCGTGTCGACCGTCTGGCCGCCCTGGGTTCCCGACCGGGCGTCGCGCGTCTGTTCGGACTTGCCGGTGGCCTGCGGCGCGGCCGCGGTCTGGGTGCGCACCGACGGAGCGGTCTGCTGCGCCGCCTGGACTGCCGGAGACATGGCGATCTGCGCCGCGGGCGTCAGCTGCGGGGTCGGCTTCAACGTCTGGTAGGACGGTATGGCCGGATTGATTTGCATTCCGGGATTATGCGCCGTCCGACCGCAGGATTCAAGACGCTCAGCCGTAGCTTGCCGGATCGACGCCGGGTCAGGGCGTCTCCGCCGCAACCGTCGCGGTGGGGGCCGGGGAAACACCCCGGCGCGTCCGCCGACGCTCCAGCACCATCGCCAACAGCACCAGCGCCGCCATGCCGCCCAGGTTGACCGCCAGGACGGTCGCCATGCTCCGGTCGGCCAGCAGCAACAGCACGGTGCCGGTGAAGGACAGCACCACCCCGACGCAGAACACCGGCAGCGAATGGCGGCCGCAGGCGGTCAGCAGCCGCGCCGGGCCGGAGCGCAGCCACGCGGCGTCGCGCGGCACCAGCAGCGCCGCGGCGCAGACCAGCGCCAGGAAATGCAGCAGCCGCATCGGCTCCAGACTGTGCTTTCCGGCCCAGGGAATGGTGTCCGCCGGCAGCCATGGATGCAGCGAAACGGGCAGCAGCGACCGGCCGAGGTCGGACGCCGCCCCCTTCCACAGCGCCATGCCGACCACCACCGCCAGCGCCGCCACCAGCAGCCAGGGCGAACGCGGCAACCTCAGCCGGCCGCTGCGCACGACCAGGGCCAGCGTCGTGCCCAGGAAGAAGACGCACTGCCACGCCAGCGGGCTGAAGTTCCAGCCGCCCTGCCACAGGTTGGGAGGCGTCGCCTCCGGCACGGCCTGGGCGGCCAGATACAGCGCAACCGACGCCACCACCGCCGCCCAGCCGAAGCGGGCGTAGGACCACAGGAAAACCGGAGCGGCGGCAACCAGAACGATGTAGAGCGCCAGGATGTCGAGCGCGAAGGGCAGATACAGCAGAACCAGATGCCACGCCATCGCCGTCACCGGGCTGTCGAACAGCGGCGCGAAGCTGGCCAGCCGGTTGGAGGCGGTGATCGGCAGGTCGGCGCCATGGACCGCCGCGGCGACGACCAGGGCGCAGGCGAGCATGGTGGCGATGTTCGCCGCCCACAAATGGCGGCAGCGGGCCAGCGCCTTGCCCAGGCAGGCGGCGAAGCCGCGCTCCGCCAGGACCGGACCGTAGGCCAGCGCCACGGCGTAGCCGGAGATGAAGACGAAGATCTCCGCCGAATCGGACGGTCCGAAACGGCCGGGCATCACCTTCGCCAGCGGGTTGGTCCCGACGTGGTTGATGAAGATGATGAGAAGGGCCACGCCCTTGAAAAGGTCGAGACGGACGTCCCTCGCCTGACGCTCCAGCATGCGGCCCTGCCTCTCCTGTCGTCGCGGTTCCCGGCCCCCGTCCACAACATGTCCACAACGCAGAATGGCCGTCGCCGGCCCGGGGCACCGCTGCCGGCACGGCGGTGTCCCCGATTGGCCGGCGGGGGTGTGACGGTCACCACCTCCGGCCAGGACCGGCGTAAAGTCGTGGCGAGGGAGCCCGGAAGGTTTCATGTCGCCACCGGGGATGTAACCCACCATGGCCAGTTTCGCCGCCATGGTGGCGGACGCGATCGGAGTTCCTTCCATCGCAGCGCCATGGGGAGAAGGGGTTACGTCCTTCACGCCAGGGCTGCGCGATCCGGGTCGCGCCGGTCGGTGCACGGATGTCGGTGGAGGACGCCCGCCGGTGGGGACGCCCGCCGGTGGTTGGCCGGAACCAGCGCGCCGCGCCGCCGTTTGGAAAGCGGATGCCGACCACGCGGAGGAAGGGGCGCCATGTCCGCCATGGACGTCGACAGCGGCCGGCCGCCGGTGCCCGCCCCGAACGGGCGGGAACGCCGGCTTCTGCTGGCCGGCGGCAGCCTCGGCTTTGCGCTGGGCGGGTTCTTCGACGGGATCCTGCTGCACCAGATCCTGCAATGGCACCATCTGCTCTCGGCCATCGACGCCCCGGCCTTCCGCGACATCCGGGTGCAGATCCTGGCGGACGGGCTGTTCCACGCGCTGATGTACGTCATCGCCGCGGCCGGGCTGTGGCTGCTGTGGCGCGGCCGCGATGCCCTGGCTGCCGGGCGCGTCACCGGGCGGGCGTTGGCCGGGGTGGCGCTGATCGGGTTCGGGGTGTGGCACATGCTGGACGGCGTGCTGTCGCACTGGCTGCTGGGCATCCACCGCATCCGCATGGACGTCGAGGACAAGCTGTTCTGGGACCTGCTGTGGTTCGTCATCTTCGGGGTCGCCGTCGCCGTGGCCGGCTGGTGGCTTCAGCGGTCCGACCGGAACGCCGCTCCGCCGACCGGTGGCGGCGGGCGACGGCGGGTGGTTCCGGTGCTGCTGGCCCTGCTGGTGACCATCGCCGGTCCGGTCGCCGCCCTGCCGCCGCCGGGCGCCACCGCCACCATGGTGGTGTTCCGCCCCGGCACCGGCGCCGCCGAGGTCGCCGCGGCCCTGGCGGCGGTGAACGGGCGGATGGTGTGGAGCGACCCGTCGGGCCGGCTGTGGGCCTTCGACCTGCCGGAACCGGGCAGCGGCTGGCGCCTGTACCGCCACGGCGCCCTTCTGGTCGGCAACACGCTGCTTCCCGCCGGCTGCCTCAACGGGGTCAGGACCGGGCCGGCCCGCTGATCCGGCCACCCGCCCGTCCCTTCCGCCCCGTGGACGCGCCCGGCCGCGGTCCGGACGGCGTGGTGGCGGCCCGGCCGGCCAGAACGGCCTTGCGAACGGTCTGCATCGCCGCCGCCTCGATCTGGCCGATGCGCTGGCGCGACAGGTTGAAGCGCCGGCTCAACTCGTCGGCGGTCACCGGTTCGTCCAGCAGGCGGCGGGCGATCAGGATCTGGCGGTCCCGCGCGTTCAGCTTGTCGAGCCCCAGCGCGATCAGCCGCCGGCGCTGGACGTGCTCCTCCGCCTCGGCCAGCGTGGTTTCCTGGTCGGCCTGGTCGTCGGCCAGCAGGTCCTGCCATTCCAGGCCGTCATCCTCCCCGACCGTGGCGTTCAAGGAACGGTCGGCCGACAGGCGGCGGTTCATCTCCACCACGTCGCGCTCCGGCAGGTCGAGTTCGGCGGCGATGGTGGCGGTCGCCTCCGGTGACAGGTCGCCGCTCTCCAGCTCCGCCAGCCGGGCCTTCAGGTGGCGCAGGCTGAAGAACAGGGTGCGGTGGGCGCTGCTGGAGCCGATCTTCACCAGCGACCAGTTCTGCAGGACATAATCCTGGATGGCCGCGCGGATCCACCAGTGGGCGTAGGTGGAGAAGCGGTAGCCCCTCTCCGGATCGAACTTCCGCGCCGCGCGCATCAGCCCGATGTTCCCCTCCGCCACCAGATCGGCCAGCGGCAGGCCGTAGCGTTGGAACCGTTTGGCGACACCGACCGCCAGCCGCAGATGGCTGCCGACCAGCCGGTCGAGCGCGTCGGCGTCGTCCCGCCCGCGCCAGCGGCGGGCAAGGTCGCGCTCCTCCTCCGGAGCGAGTTGGTCGTATTTGCGCATGTCCCTCAGATAGAGGGACAGCGGTTCGGTCGAACGGTGTTGGCTCGGCATTCGTAACTCCCTTCCCCGACCGCCCATCGCTCTGCAAAGCCGCCGGGCCGACCGTGCCGGCCAGCCGCAGACCGGGAAACGGCGGTCGGCGGCGCCTGGGCCCAGAGCCAGCCGCCGTCGCGTGAAACGCATGAAATCAAGGGTATCGGGGATGATGCTCATGTAGGCCCGAACGGTCGTCGATCAAGGCGTTCCGGGCCGCGCAAGGGGGGATCCCGGTGACCGGACCGCAGGCCCTTACGGATAGCCCGCTTCGGTGGCGATCCGCGTTCCCGACCCTCATCCGGGCCGCGGCGCGGCCGCTCGATCGCCCGCATCCAACGCTCCGGAGCGTGTTCCGCTCCCTCGCTTTCGCCGCAATCGACGCCCGGACGCCGTCGTTTTTCCGGATGGTGTAGAGGTTCGGCCGAAAATCCCCGGACGGGGTCAGGGAACAAGCCGGCGTCCTGCTGATTGTTGTTGGTATGACCCAGCTGTCGCTTGCCGGGCGGCAGGACAGTTCTTGCCGCACGGGGCGGCGGGTCGCCAACACAGAAAAGGATCGCAACCATGCGTGGGATTCCCAAGAGCTTGATGACCGCGGCGGCGGTCGGCGCCCTGTTCGCGCTCAGCGCCTGCGGCAGCACGGAAACCTCGCGGACGGCGACCGGCGCCGGCAGCGGCGCGGTGGCCGGCGCGGTGGTCGGCGGCCCGGTCGGTGCCGTGGTCGGCGGTGTCGGCGGCGCCGTCGCCGGCAACAGCATGGACGAGGGGCTGGGCAAGAAGACCGACCGCTGGACCGACAAGGCGAGCAAGGAGGTCAGCGACGCCCGCTCCGACAACACGACCCACACCGGAAAGTCCCACCGGACGTCGGGCGGCATGACCGCCGCCGGCATGAGCCACGAGCGCGTCCGCGACCTGCAGCAGGCGCTGAACGACCACAACGACGGCCGCGACATCACCGTCGACGGCATCTGGGGCGCCAGCACCCGCCGCGCCCTGATCAAGTTCCAGCGCGACAATGGCCTGAAGGCCACCGGCCGGGCCGACGACCGCACGCTGTCCGCGCTGAACCTGAACGACCATACCGGCACCTCGTCCGGCAGTTCGACCGGCAATGCGGGCGACCGGAGCACCACCGGGCGGTCGTCCGGCACCTCGCGCGACACCACCATGCCGAACGACACGATGCGGAACGACGGCACGGGGACGCAGGGCACCACCACCGGGCAGCCGGGCACGCAGGCGCAATGATGCGCCACCGGCGGACGTGACGGTCCGCAGGCACCGCGGCGGCGATCCGTCCGCCGCGGTGTCGAACGGCCACTCCACCGGACCCCGCGCCGCTCGGGCCCCACCCGGATCCGGCCCCGCGCCCCAGCCATGACCGTCCGGACAGTCGACAGCGCCGAAGGCCGTGGTTAAATAGCCGGGCCGCCTGTCGGGCGGCGTGGAACCACGGGCGGGACGGGGCGACCATGGACAAGCTTCACGCGATGCGCGTCTTCGTTCGGGTGGTGGAGGTCAACAGCTTTTCCAAAGCCGCCGACACGCTGGGCCTGCCGCGGGCGTCGGTCACCACCACCATCCAGAATCTCGAAGCCCAGCTGGGCGTCCGGCTGCTCCAGCGCACGACGCGCAAGCTGAGCCTGACGCTCGACGGCGCCGCCTATCTGGAGGGCGCCACCCGCATCCTCCAGGACCTGGAGGAGGTCGAAGCCTCCTTCACCAGCGCGCGCAAGACGCCGCGCGGGCGGCTGCGCGTCGACATGCCCGGTTCGATCGGCCGGCTGATGATCATCCCGGCGATCCACGAGTTCCACCGCGCCTATCCCGACATCGAGATCATGATCGGCATGAGCGACCGGCCGATCGACCTGATCCAGGAGGGGGTGGACTGCGTCCTGCGCGTCGGCGACCTGCAGGATTCCAGCCTGATCGCCCGGCGGGTCGGCGCCTTCCGCCCGGTGACCTGCGCCAGCCCGTCCTACATCGCCGCCCACGGCGTGCCGGAGACGCTGGAGGATCTGGAGCGCCACGTCGCCGTCAACTATTTCAGCCGCACCGGCAAGGTCCACGAGCTGAGCTTCGTGCGCGACGGCGAGGAGCACGAGGTGAAGATGGCCGGCACGGTGTCGGTGAACGACGCCGACGCCTACGTCACCTGTGGGCTGGAGGGGCTGGGGATCATCCAGCCCGCCCGCTTCATGGTCCTGCCCCACCTGCGCAGCGGCGCCCTGGTGGAATTCCTCACGGAATGGCGCCCGGCCCTGATGCCGATCTCCGCCCTCTACCCGCAAAACCGCCACCTGTCGCCGAAGGTGCGCGTCTTCGTCGACTGGCTCGCCGAGCTGTTCGAACGCTGTCCGCTGATGCAGGGCGAGGATCTGCCCCTCGACGCCTGCGGCGGCGAGGCCCCCAAGAAGGGCAAGCCGGAAAAGGTCAAGCCGGAGAAGGCGTTGCCGGTTGCCGTCGACTCCGTCGCCATGGAGGCGGACGGCGCCTGCCTGTGCGTGATTTGACCCTGTGCGTCGGTTGACGGGGCAGGCGCCCCGGCGATTGTTCATCCGATCCGAATTGTGTTGACGCTGACCCAGTATTTATTCAGCTGCGTCAAGACGCCACACTCCCTCCTGTTGCAATACGGGAGGGGTGCCGCGGCACCGGAGCGGAATGGGACGGTCATCAAGGCCACAAAGCAGCGCGTCGCAGCCGGCCGCCACGCCCTGCCCGTTCGAGGTCGATGAGCGGACCATCGCCGGCCACGCCCAGGACATCCGGCTGCGGCTGTACCGGCCGCTGATCGGGTTGGCGGTGCCGGCGCTGCTCTACCTGCATGGCGGCGGCTTCACCTCCGGCTCGCTGGACGAGGCGGAGGACAGCGCGGCGGCCATCGCGGCGGCGGTGCCGGCGCTGGTGGTGTCGGTCGGCTACTCGCTGGCCCCCGCCCACCCCTTCCCGGCCGCTGCCCAGGACGCCTACCGCGCCGCGGTGTGGACCGCCGGGACGGCGCGCGAGCTGGGGCTGGCCGACGGCGGGCTGGGGGTTGCCGGTTACGACGCCGGCGGCCATGTCGCCACCTCGCTGACCTTCCTCGCCCGCGACCTGGGGGGCGTCGCCATCGCCGCCCAGGCGCTGCTCGGCCCGATGCTCGACCCCAGCCTGACACGGGCCAGCCGCACCGGTGCCGGTGAGGAGCGCGTGGCGCCGTTCGATCCGACGATGGCGAGCTGTGCCCGCTGCTACCGCGCCTATCTGCCGGACGCGGCGCAGCGCCTGCACCCCTACGCCGCGCCGTTGGAATCGCGGCGGCTGGCCGGGCTGCCCCCGGCGCTGATCGTCACCGCCCAGAACGACCTGCTGCGCGCCGAGGCCGAGCAGTACGCCGCCGGCCTGATCGCCGCCGGCGTGCCGACCGAGGTCACACGCTTCCCCGCCATCTCGCACGACGCCCTGCCCGGCCATCCGCCGGCGCGGCAGGCGGTCGCCGACTTCTTCCGACGCCGGCTGCCCGGCGTCCGCACCTGACCCTTTCCTCCGCCCCGCTGGAGACACGCACCATGTCGATCACATCCCGTTCGAAGCTCGCTCTTGTCCTTCTCGCCGGCATCGCCGCCGCCGGTGGCGCCGGTGTCGTGGTCAGCCAGGGCCACGCCGACGCGCCGCAGACCACGGCCGCCGCCGCCCCGCCGCCGCCCGAGGTCGATGTCGCTCCGGTCGTCGCCCGCAAGATCACCGACTGGCAGTCCTATTCCGGCCGGCTGGAAGCGGTGGACCGGGTGGAGCTGCGCCCGCAGGTCGCCGGCGCCATCACCGCCGTGCATTTCCGCAACGGCGCGCTGGTGCGCCAGGGCGACGTCCTGTTCACCATCGACCCGCGTCCCTATGAGGCGGAGGTCGCCCGGCAGGAGGCGCAGGTCGCCGCCGCCCAGGCCCGCGTCCGCTTCACCGCGTCGGATCTGGAGCGCGCCCAGCGGCTGGTCCGCGACGACACCATTTCCCGCCAGTCGCTGGAGAGCAAGGAGAACGACGCCCGCGCCGCCGCCGCCAACCTGAAGGCCGCCCAGGCGGCGCTGGAGATCGCCCGCATCGACCTGGAGCACACCCAGGTCCGCGCGCCGGTTTCCGGCCGGGTGTCGCGCGCCGAGGTGACGGTCGGCAACGTGGTGGCGGCGGGCGCCACCGCGGCGCCGCTGACCACGCTGGTCTCGGTCTCGCCGATCTACGCCTCGTTCGACGTCGACGAGCAGACCTACCTGACCCACATCGCCGGGGTGAAGGACGCGGCCGGCGTGCCGGTGCAGCTCGGCCTTGCCAACGAGGCGGGCTATTCGCGCGACGGCACGGTGGAGCATGTCGACAACCGCATGGACGCCGTGTCGGGCACCATCCGGGTGCGCGCCCGCTTCGACAACGCCGACGGGCTGCTGGTTCCCGGCCTTTACGCCCGCATCAAGGTCGGTGGCAGCCAGCCGCACGACGCCCTGATGGTCGATGACCGCGCCATCGGCACCGACCAGGACAAGAAGTTCGTCCTGGTCGTCGGCCCGGACGACACCGTCGGCTACCGGGTGATCGTCCCCGGCGCCTTCCAGGCCGGGCTGCGCGTCGTCACCAGCGGGCTGGAGCCCGGCGAGCGCGTCGTCGTCAACGGCCTGCAGCACGCCCGGCCGGGCAGCCGCGTCAGCCCGCGCGTCGTCGCGATGGACGGGACACCCAGCTCGATCCACACCGCCTCCACCGCGCCGTAACGGACACCGCCGGGAGAGCCGTCATGAACATCTCGAAATTCTTCATCGACCGCCCGATCTTCGCGGGGGTGCTGTCCGTGGCGCTGTTCCTGGCGGGCGTGATCTCGCTGTTCCAGTTGCCGATTTCCGAATATCCGGAGGTTGTCCCGCCCTCCGTCGTCGTCCGGGCGCAGTATCCGGGCGCCAACCCCAAGGTCATCGCCGAGACCGTCGCCGCCCCGCTGGAAGAGCAGATCAACGGCGTCGAGAACATGCTGTACATGCAGTCGCAGGCCAACAGCGACGGCAACGTGGCGCTGACCGTCACCTTCAAGCTGGGCACCGACCCGGACAAGGCACAGCAGCTGGTGCAGAACCGTGTCTCGCAAGCGCTGCCCCGCCTGCCGGAGGATGTGCAGCGGCTGGGCGTGACCACGGTCAAAAGCTCGCCCACCCTGACCATGGTCGTGCATCTGCTGTCGCCGAACGACCGCTACGACATGACCTACCTGCGCAACTACGCCATCCTGAACGTCAAGGACCGGCTGAGCCGCATCCAGGGCGTCGGCGAGGTGCAGGTCTGGGGTGCCGGCGACTATTCGATGCGCGTCTGGCTCGACCCCAACAAGGTGGCGGAGCGCGGCCTGACCGCCCCCGACGTCGTCGCGGCGATCCGCGAGCAGAACGTCCAGGTCGCGGCCGGCGTCATCGGTGCCTCGCCCAGCTCGCCCGACACGCCGCTGCAACTGTCGATCAACGCCAAGGGCCGGCTGAAGACGGTCGACGAGTTCGCCGACATCATCCTGAAGGTCGGCAAGGACGGCGGCGTCACCCACCTGCGCGACGTCGCCCGCGTCGAACTGGCCGCGTCGCAATACGGCCTGCGCTCGCTGCTCGACAACCGGTCGGCGGTGGCGATGGCGATCAACCAGGCCCCCGGCGCCAACGCGCTGGCGATCTCCGACCAGGTGCGCGCCACCATGGCCGAGCTGAAGGCCGACATGCCGGAAGGCGTGGATTTCAGCATCGTCTACGACCCCACCCAGTTCGTGCGGTCGAGCATCGAGGCGGTGATCCACACCCTGCTGGAGGCCATCGCGCTGGTGGTGCTGGTGGTGATCGTCTTCCTGCAGACCTGGCGGGCGTCGATCATCCCGCTGCTGGCGGTGCCGGTGTCGATCGTCGGCACCTTCTCCCTGATGCTGCTGCTGGGCTATTCGATCAACGCGCTGTCGCTGTTCGGCATGGTGCTGGCCATCGGCATCGTCGTCGACGACGCCATCGTCGTGGTCGAGAACGTCGAGCGCAACATCGAGTCCGGCCTGTCGGCCAAGGAAGCGACCTACAAGGCGATGCGCGAGGTCAGCGGCCCGATCATCGCCATCGCCCTGACCCTGGTCGCCGTCTTCGTGCCGCTGGCGGCGATGACCGGCCTGTCGGGCGAGTTCTACAAGCAGTTCGCGATGACCATCGCGATTTCCACCGTGATCTCCGCCTTCAACTCGCTGACCCTGTCGCCGGCGCTGTCGGCGGTGCTGCTGCGCGGCCATGACCAGCCGCAGGACTGGCTGACCCGCGGGATGAACCGGGTGTTCGGCGGCTTCTTCCGCCTGTTCAACCGGGTGTTCAACCGCGCGTCCTCCGGCTATGGCCGCGGCGTCGGCGGGGTGGTGCGGCACAAGGGCCTGATGATGCTGGTCTATGTGCTGCTGCTGGCGGTGACCGTGCTGCTCGGCCGCGCGGTGCCGATGGGCTTCGTCCCGGCCCAGGACAAGGAGTACCTGATCAGCTTCGCCCAGTTGCCCAACGGCGCCTCGCTCGACCGCACCGAGGCGGTGATCCGCGAGATGACCGACATCGCCCTGAAGCGTCCCGGCGTGCAGAGCGCCGTCGCCTTCCCCGGCCTGTCGGTCAACGGCTTCACCAACAGCTCCAGCGCCGGCATCGTCTTCGTCACGCTGAAGCCCTTCGCCGAGCGCGGCGATGCCAGCCTGTCGGCCGCCGCCATCGCCGGCGACCTGCAAAAGCGCTACGCCGGCCTGAAGGAAGCCTTCGTCGCCATCTTCCCGCCGCCGCCGGTGATGGGGCTCGGCACGCTGGGCGGCTTCAAGATGCAGGTGGAGGACCGTGGCGCCCTCGGCTACGAGGCGTTGAACGCGGCGGTCGGCGCCTTCGTCAAAAAGGCGATGCAGACGCCGGAGCTGGGACCGACCTTCTCCAGCTACCAGATCAACGTGCCGCAGCTCGACGTCGATCTCGACCGCGTGAAGGCCAAGCAGCAGGGCGTGTCGGTCGGCGATGTGTTCAACACCATGCAGATCTATCTGGGTTCGCTCTACGTCAACGACTTCAACAGCTTCGGCCGCGTCTACCAGGTGCGGGTGCAGGCCGACGCCCCGTTCCGGGCGGAGTCCGGCGACATCGGCCTGCTGAAGACCCGCAACGACCGCGGCGACATGGTGCCGCTGTCCTCGCTGGTCCGGGTGTCGCCCAGCTATGGGCCGGAGATGGTGGTGCGCTACAACGGCTACACGGCGGCCGACATCAACGGCGGGCCGGCGCCGGGCTTCTCCTCCGGTCAGGCCCAGGCGGCGGCCGAGCGCATCGCGGCGGAGACGCTGCCGCGCGGCGTGCGGTTCGAATGGACCGACCTGACCTACCAGCAGATCCTGGCCGGCAACTCGGCGCTGTGGGTGTTCCCGATCAGCATCCTGCTGGTGTTCCTGGTGCTGGCGGCGCAGTACGAAAGCCTGACCCTGCCGCTGGCCATCCTGATGATCGTGCCGATGAGCCTGATGTCGGCGCTGGCCGGCGTGTGGATCACCGGCGGCGACAACAACATCTTCACCCAGATCGGCTTCATGGTGCTGGTCGGCCTGTCGGCGAAGAACGCCATCCTGATCGTCGAGTTCGCCCGCGAACTGGAGGAGGAGGGCCGCAGCACCGTCCAGGCCGCCATCGAGGCCAGCCGCCTGCGCTTGCGGCCGATCCTGATGACCTCCATCGCCTTCATCATGGGCGTGGTGCCGCTGGTGACCTCGGTCGGCGCCGGTGCCGAGATGCGCCACGCCATGGGCGTCGCGGTGTTCGCCGGCATGATCGGCGTCACCCTGTTCGGCCTGATCCTGACCCCGGTCTTCTACGTCCTGCTGCGCCGCATGGCCGGAGCCGGGCGGCGGACGGACCGGGTGGGCGCCGGAGAGGGCGCGGGCCGGACCGCCGGAGCGGTCTCCCACCCCTGAGCGGCGCCGCTAGAGCGGTTCCGTTGCCCCGGCCCCGGTCTGCGTGCTGCAGGCCGGGGCCGCGCGGCGTTTATGGCAGCGCGGTCACCGCGGCATGCGGCTCTGCGGGGTTTGATAGACCTCGCTGAAATGGGTGCGGAACAGGCGCATGGCCGGCGTCAGTTCCACGCCCTGGCGCCAGGCAAGGCCGACATCCATCGCCGGCACCCGTTCGCGCATGATGATCGTCTCGATGCGCTTTCCCTCCAGCGACCATGGCCGGTAGACCATGTCGGAGAGGATGGTCACCCCCTGGCCGTTGGCGACGGTGGAGCGCACCGCCTCGATCGACGAGGTGCGCAGCCGGACGTTGGGGCGGAAGGGCGAGGCGCTCCAGTAGCGGGTCGTCCAATGGGCGGCCTCGTCGACCGTCAGCATGATGTAGGGGTGTTCGGCCACATCCTGCAATCCGACGGAATCGAGTTCCAGCAATCGGTGCCCGGCGGGCACCCACAGCCGCCGCTGGCTGCCGATCAGCGTTTCGGTCGTCAGTTCCGGGTTGCTGATGTTCGACGTCAGGACCACCGCCATGTCGAGCCGGCCGGTGATCAGATTGTCCTCGATCATCTCGCGCGTCAGTTCGTGGATGTGGATGCGCAGATTGGGGTAGCGCCGCTCCAGCCGCTCCAGATGCTGCGGCAGGAAATAGCCGAGCACGGTGTAGCTGGCGCCGATCGACAGGCTGCCGGCGATCTCGGCCCCGGTGTCGGCGGGATGCAGGGCCTCCTCCACGCTCGCCATGATGCGGTGGCTGGCGGCGAGGAAGCGGCGTCCGGTGTCGGTCAGCTCCATCCCCTGCGCCGTCCGGACGAACAGGCGCCCGCCCACCTCGGCCTCCAGTTCCTTGATGGCCGAGGTGATCGCCGACTGCGAAATCGACAGCTCCCGCGCGGCGCGCGACACCTGCCCGAGATTGGCGGTGGCGACGAAATATTTCACATGGCGAAAGTTCAGCACGCCACCCCCTGGGTTTTGTCGTGTCGCATTATCTGGTAATCCGAAAATGCCGGTTTTGTGGGCAGGCTGGCACCGGCTTTACCCCCGCTGAAACCCCTGCTTTGCCTTCATTCCAGGCATATTTTTCCATCTGAAAAATCGATAATGCAATCTCAAAAGTTAGAAATTGCAAAGATTTGGAAACGACATACGCTCATATGGCAAGGCAGCCATTCCGAAAATCATCCGGGCGGCGGCCCGGCCCCAAAGACAAGCAAGGGAGTAAGGCGTTGGCTCGCACAATGGTCGATCTCAACTGTGACCTCGGCGAGGGCTACGGCCAGTGGACTCTCGGCGAGGCCTCCGACGACGCGCTGATGGACCTCATCAGCTCGGCCAACGTCGCCACCGGCTTCCACGCGGGCGATCCCAACCTGATGGACCGCGTGGTGCGGCTGGGCGTGGAACGCGGCGTGGCGCTCGGCGCCCATCCCGGCTACCGCGACCTCCAGGGCTTCGGCCGCCGCGTCATCCAGGCCAAGCCCGACGAGCTGGTGAACGACATCCTCTATCAGGTCGGCGCGCTGCGCGAGTTCGCCCGCCGGCACGGCACCCGCCTGCAACACGTCAAGCCGCACGGCGCCCTCTACATGGAAGCGGCCAAGGACGAGACGCTGTCGCGCCTGATGGTGGAGGCGCTGCTGAAGTCCAGCCCGGACACGCTGCTGTTCTGCATGGACGTCTCGAAGACCTGCGCCGTCGCCGAGGCCGCCGGCCTGCCGGTGATCCGCGAATTCTACGCCGACCGCGACTATGACCGCAGCGGCTCCATCGTCTTCGCCCGCCGCATGCGCCCGCTCGACCCGGCGGAGGTTGCCGACAAGTGCGTCCGCGCCTGCCGCGACGGCAAGGTCCGCACGGTGGAGGGTGACGACATCGACATCGCCTTCGACTCGATCTGCTTCCATTCCGACACGCCGGGGGCGCTGGCGATCGGCACCGCGGTGCGCGGCGCCCTGCTGAAGGACGGCCTCCGCATCGTCGCGGCCGCCGATCTCGTTGCGCAACCGACCTGATTTCCTCCTCACGCCCCAGACGGCCCGTTCAAGAAGGGCCCGTTCAAGAAGGATTGTGTCCATGCCCGAGATCCGCTCTCCCCTGCCCGGCTCCTTCTACCGGCGCCCCGCCCCCGACCAGCCGCCCTTCAAGGAGGTTGGCGACCGGGTGGAGCCGGGCGACGTCATCGGTCTGGTCGAGGTCATGAAGAGCTTCAACGAGATCCGGGCCGACGTCGCCGGGACCATCGTGAGCTTCGCGGTGGAGGACGAGGAGCCGGTGATGGCCGGCGCGGTGCTCGTCGAGCTGGAAGGCTGAGGCGATGGCGATCCGGCGCCTGTTCGTCGCCAACCGCGGCGAGATCGCGGTGCGGATCATCCGCGCCGCCAAGAGCCTGGGCATCGAAACCGTCCAGGCCTATTCCGAAGCCGACCGCGACATGCTGGCGGTGAAACTGGCCGATGCGGCGGTCTGCGTCGGCCGCCCGGCCGCCCGCCACTCCTACCTCAACGCCGCCGGGCTGGTCGCCGCGGCGCGGGAGGCCGGCTGCGACGCCGTCCATCCCGGCTACGGCTTCCTGGCCGAGAACGCCGAGTTCGCCGAAATGGTCGAGGCGTTCGGGCTGGTCTTCGTCGGGCCCAAGGCCGACACCATCCGCCGCATGGGCGACAAGGCCGCCGCCCGCGACGCCGCCATCGCCGCCGGCGTGCCGGTGGTGCCCGGCTCGCAGGGGCGCGTCGCCGATGTCGAAGCGGCGCTCGCCGCGGCCGAGGCCATCGGCTACCCGGTGATGATCAAGGCGGCGGCCGGCGGCGGCGGGCGCGGCATCCGCATCGCCGACACCCCCGACGAGCTGCGCCGCCTCGCCCCGCAGGCCCAGTCGGAGGCCCAGGCCGCCTTCGGCGACGGCGGCCTCTACCTGGAACGGGTCATCGAGAACGCCCGCCACATCGAGGTGCAGATTCTCGGCGACGGGACGCGGGCGGTCCATTGCTTCGAGCGCGAATGCTCGCTCCAGCGCCGCCGCCAGAAGGTGTGGGAGGAGGCGCCGGCCGCCTGCCTCGACGATGCCACCCGGGCGCGGCTGTGCGCCTCGGCGGTGGCGCTGGCCGAGAGCGTCGGCTACCGCGGCGCCGGCACGCTGGAGTATCTCTACGACGAGGCGAGCGGCGCCTTCTACTTCATCGAGATGAACACCCGCATCCAGGTCGAGCATCCGGTGACCGAGATGATCACCGGCATCGATCTGGTGGCGACGATGATCCGCATCGCCGGCGGCGAGCCGCTGCCCGTCACCCAGGACCAGGTGACGCGGACCGGCCACGCCATCGAGGTGCGCATCAACGCCGAGGATCCGGCCGCGGATTTCCGACCCAGCCCCGGCACCATCGAGACGCTGGCCGTGCCGCTGGATCCGGCGGTGCGCTTCGACGGCATGATCTACGAGGGCTACACGGTGCCGCCCTTCTACGATTCGCTGCTCGGCAAGCTGATCGTCCATGGCGCGACCCGTGCCGAGGCGATCGACCGCCTTGCCGCGGCGCTGGAGCGCTTCAGCGTCACCGGCGTCAAGACCACGGTGGCGCTGCACAAGGCGCTGGCCGCCGATCCGGATGTCCGGGCGGGCAAGGCGCACACCCGGTTCCTGGAAGGCTGGCTCGCCGGGAACCCCGCATTCCATCCCCCGAAGGCCGCGCAATAGGAGCACCGGATGCACACCCGCTATTCCTACGGTGGCGACGAGCACATCTTCGTCGAAATGGACGAGGAGATGTCGCTCGAAGCCTTCTTCAAGAGCATGTCGATCACCAACGCGGTGCGTGCCGCGCGGATCGAGGGCATCACCGAGATCTGCCCGGCCAACGGCAGTTTCCAGATCAAGTTCGACCCCGACCGCATCGCCCCCGATGCCCTGATGAGCCGGCTGCAGTCGCTCGAACAGGCGGCGGAGAAGGCCGACAAGCGGCTCGACACCCGCATCATCGAGGTCCCGGTCTTCTACCGCGATCCCTGGACCACCGAGACGCTGATGCGCTTCCGCGAGCGGCACCAGGATCCGCAGAGCACCGACCTGGAGTATGCCGCGCGGATGAACGGCTACGACACGGTGGAACAGTTCATCCACGCCCACCACGCCGCGCCCTGGTTCGTGTCGATGGTCGGGTTCGTCGCCGGGCTGCCCTTCCTCTACCAGCTGGTCGAGCGGTCGCGGCAGATCCAGGTGCCGAAATACCTGCGCCCGCGCACCGACACGCCCAAGCACACCATTGGCCATGGCGGCTGCTTCGGCTGCGTCTATTCGGTGCGCGGGGCCGGCGGCTACCAGATGTTCGGCATCACGCCGATGCCGATCTACGACCCGACCCAGAAGGTCTCCTATCTGCACGAGTTCATGGTGTTCTTCCGGCCGGGCGACATCGTGAAATGGAAGCCGATCGACCGCGAGGAATACGACGCCATCACCGCCGATGTCGCGGCCAACCGGTATGAGCCGCGCATCCGCAAGGTCACCTTCGACCTCGACGGCTTCAACGCGGACATCGACGGCACCAACCAGCGGCTGATGGAGACCCTCCATGGCGTTTAAGGTTCTCAACCCCGGCCTGCTGACGACGGTCCAGGATCTCGGCCGGCCCGGCTATTTCCATCTCGGCATCCCGATGTCGGGGGCGATGGACCGCTACGCGCTGCGCGCCGCCAACCTGCTGGTCGGCAACCCGGAGGGCGCCGCCGCGCTGGAGGCGGTGTTCATGGGCCCGCAGCTCGAGTTCGAGGTGGACGCCACCGTCGCCGTCACCGGCGCCGACCTGCCGGCCCGCGTCGACGGCGAACCGCACCCGGCCTGGACCGCCTTCCCGGTGCGCGCCGGACAGGTGCTGTCCTTCGATTACCTGAAGGGCGGCGCCCGTGCCTACATCGCGATCTCCGGCGGCATCGACACCCCGCCGGCGCTGGGCAGCCGCTCCACCTACATCATCGGTGCGCTCGGCGGTTATCACGGCCGGGCGCTGGCGGCCGGCGACATGGTGCCGCTCGGCCCGCCGCGCGCCGTCCAGCACGGCACCGAGGTGCCCGAGGCGCTGCGCCGCACGGTCGGCAAGAGCGCCGAGCTGCGCGTGCTGCCCGGCCTGTACTGGCGCCTGATCACCGAGGAGGCCGGGCGCAACTTCTTCGAGGACAGCTGGAAGGTGGCGCCGGAGGCCGACCGCATGGGCTATCGCTTCCGCGGCGGCCGTCCCTTCAGCTTCGAGCCGCGCGAGCAGCCGTTCGGCGCCGGCTCCAACCCCTCCAACATCGTCGACGCCTGCTATCCCTACGGCTCGATCCAGGTGCCGGGCGGCACCGAGCCCATCGTGCTGCACCGCGACGCCGTGTCGGGCGGCGGCTATTTCACGCTGGGCGCGGTGGTGTCCGCCGACATGGACCTGATCGGCCAGATGCAGCCGCACACCACCGTCCGCTTCGTCAAGGTCGACATGGAGCAGGCGTTGGCGGCCCGCGCCGACGAGGCGCAGCGGCTGGCCCGCCTGCGGGAGGCGCTGGCCTGAGGCGGCGTCGGCCCGCCCCGTCCTCCTTCCCCCCGATATCCCCGTCCGTCCATCCCATGCCCCATCCCATGCCGTGGAGACCACCCGCATGAACGCCCTCGCTCGCGCTCTCGTTGCCGGTACCGTTCTTGGAAGCTGCCTTGCCGCCGCCGTCCCGGCCTCGGCCGCCGACTGGTTTCCCTACCCGGCGGTGGAGGTGACGCCCGCCTTCTCCGCCGACGGCAAGCCGAAGGACATCACCTACAGCCCGCTGCCCAAGGCGGCCAAGGCGTGGGACATCTGCGTCTCCTTCCCGCACATGAAGGACGCCTATTGGCTGGGCGTCGACTACGGCGTGGTGCAGGAGGCCAAGCGGCTGGGGGTCAAGGCCAACGTGGTGGAGGCCGGCGGCTACACCGAGCTGAACAAGCAGATCAGCCAGATCGAGGATTGCGTGGCGCGCGGGGCCAACGCCGTGGTGATCGGCGCCATCTCCTTCGACGGCCTGAACAATCTGGTGGCCGAACTGGCGAAGAAGAACATCCCGGTGATCGACGTCATCAACGGCATCTCCTCGCCGGCGCTGACCGCCAAGTCGCTGGTGTCCTTCCACACCATGGGGGCGGAGGCCGGGCGCTACCTCGCCGCCAGGCACCCGGCCGGCAGCCCACCGGTCAAGGTCGGCTGGTTCCCCGGCCCGGCCGGCGCCGGCTGGGTCGAGGCCGCCAACAAGGGCTTCCAGGAGGCGGTGGCCGGCTCGGCGGTCCAGGTGCTGGAGCCGCGCTACGGCGACACCGGCAAGGAGGCGCAGCTCCGCTTGGTCGAGGACGTCTTGCAGGCGACGCCCGACGTCAAATACATCGCCGGCACCGCGGTGACCGCCGAAGCGGCGCAGGGCCTGCTGCGCGAACGCGGGCTGACGGACAAGGTCGGGCTGATCGCCTTCTACATGACGCCCGGCGTCTACCAGGGCATCAAGCGCGGCTTCATCCAGGCGGCGCCGGCCGATTCCATGGTCATCCAGGGCCGGATCGCCATCGACCAGGCGGTGCGCGCGCTGGAGAAGCAGGAATTGGTCCGCCATGTCGGCCCGAAGATCTTCGTCGTCGACAAGGCCAACGTCGGCACCGTGCCCCACGACAGCATCCTGCCGCCCGACAACTTCAGCCCGGTCTTCAGCGTGAAGTGATCGGCAGCGTGACGTGATCGCCCCCCTTGCGGACCGTCCAACGATCCACAAGGGGGCGGTCCGCAAGGGTCCCCAACCGGAGCGCGCCCATGTCCCCACCCGCCCTGATCCGGACCGTCGCCCTGACCAAGCGCTATCCCGGCGTCACCGCCCTCGACCGGGTCGATTTCGACCTGCGCGCGGGTGAGGTGCATGTGCTGTTCGGGGAGAATGGCGCCGGCAAATCGACCCTGATCTCGCTGCTGGCCGGCGTCTCCGCCCCCAGCGACGGCGAGATCCTGGTGCGCGGCCACCACGCCCGCTTCACCGGCGTCGCCGACGCCCGCGCCGCCGGCATCTCCGCGGTGTTCCAGGAATTCTCGCTGGTGCCGACCCTGACGGTGGCGGAGAACCTGTTCCTGGGCGACGAGCCGCGCGCCGGCCCCTTCCTCGACCGCAAGGCGATGCGGCGCAAGGCCGCCGCCCTGTTCGCCGACCTCGACTTCGCCATCGACCCCGGCCGGCTGGTCGCCACGCTGAGCCGGGCGGAGCAGCAGATGGTCGAGATCGCCAAGGCCCTGCACGGCGAGGTCGGCATCCTGATCCTCGACGAGCCGACGGCGTCGCTCACCGACCGCGAGGTCGACCATCTGTTCGCCGTCATCGCCCGTATGAAGGCGCGCGGCGTCGGCATCATCTACATCTCGCACCGCATGCAGGAGTTTGCCCGCATCGCCGACCGCGTCACCGTGCTGCGCGACGGCCGCTGGGTCGGCACCGTGGCGATGGCCGACACCAGCGAAGCGGCCCTGCTGGAGATGATGGCCGGCCGCGCGATCGCCGAGGTCTATCCGACCATCGCCCGCCACCCCGGCCCGGCCCTGCTGCGGGTCGAGGGGCTGCACGCCTGGGGCGTCCACGGCGTCGATCTGGAACTGCGCCCCGGCGAGGTGCTGGGGGTGGCCGGGCTGGTCGGCTCCGGCAAGTCGCGCAGCTTCCGGGCGCTGATGGGGCTGCTGCCGGTCCATGCCGGGCGGGTGACCCTGAAGGGGGTCGACGTCACCGGCGCCGACACCGGCGCCCTGATGCGGGCCGGCGCCTGCTACGTGCCGCCCGACCGCAAGACCGAGGGGCTGCAACTGGCCTTCACCACCCGCCACAACCTCGCCCAGGGCGTGCTGGCCGGCAGCGGCAGCCGCTTCGGCCTGCTGCCCTGGCGGCGCATCCGCAAGCGTTGCGAGGCGACCGCCGACCGAGTCGAGCTGCCGGTCGCCTATCGCGGCCGTCCGGTGGCGCAGCTGTCCGGCGGCAACCAGCAGAAGACGCTGTTCGGCCGGGCGCTCGGCCGCGATTACGACCTCTACATCTTCGACGAGCCGACCGTCGGCGTCGACATGGGCGCCCGCGCCGCCATCTACCGGCTGATCCGCGAGCTGGCGGAGGCCGGCAAGGCGGTGGTGGTGATCTCCTCCGACCTGCCGGAGGTCATGAACCTCGCCCACCGGCTGCTGGTCTTCGCCCATGGCCGCATCGCCGCCGAGCTGGACGGCGACGGCATCGGCGAGGCCGCCGTCCTCGCGCATTTCTTCGATCCCATCCCCGCGATCCCCACCCCCGACGAAGCGAGACTGCCCGCATGAGCGCCACCTCCTCCGCCGCCCCCGGGCCTGCCGGACCGGCCGGCGTCGTTCCGGCCACCACCTCCGTCCGCCTGCGGGCGATGAGCCGGGCGCTGTTCATCCGGCTGGGCGTGCTGCCCTTCTTCCTGGTCGCCGCGCTGGTCGTCTTCGGGCTTGCGTCCGACAACTTCCTGACGGTGGACAACCTCGTCAACGTGGCGCGGCAGTCGGTCTATCTGGTGCTGGTGTCGCTCGGGCAGATGATGGTGCTGATCACCGGCGGCTTCGATCTGGCGGTCGGGGCGACGGTCGCCCTCACCTCCGTGGTGTCGGCCCTGGTGATGGCGAGCCTGGGCACGGTGCTGCCCGACGCGGTCGCGCCGGTGATCGCCCTGGGGGCGCTGGCCGGCTTCGCCGCGGCGGCGCTGGTCGGTCTGGCCAACGGCGCCGGAGTCGCCTGGTTCGGCGTCTCGCCCTTCATCATGACGCTGGGCGTCAGCTCGGTGGCGGCCGGCGGGTCGCTGTTCCTCACCGGCGGCGTCCCGGTGTCGGGCCTGCCGCCGCAGTTCGCCGACCTGTTCGGCTTCGGCCGCTGGCTCGGCATCCCGGTGCCGGTGCTGGTCGCCGCCGTCGCGATCGCCGTCATCTGGGTGATCATGACCCGCACCCGCACCGGCGCCCATCTCTACGCGGTGGGCGGCAACATCAAGGCGGCGAAGCTGTCGGCCATCAACACGCGGCGCACGCTGATCGTCGCCTATGTCCTGTGCGCGCTGATCGCGGCGCTGACCGGGCTTCTGCTGACCGCCCGCGTCGAATCGGGAGAGGCCAACCTGGGCGGCACCATCGCCCTGGAATCGATCGCCGCCTGCGTCATCGCCGGGGTGTCGCTGCGCGGCGGCATCGGCCGGGTGGAAACCGTGGTGCTGGGCGCCTTCTTCATCGTGCTGGTGCAGAATGGCATGAACCTCGCGCAGATCGGCTCGTACCTGCAGATGGTCCTGCTCGGCGGGCTGCTGATCCTCGCCGTGATCTTCGACCAGCTCCGCTACCGCATGATGATGGGCGCATGATGATGGGCAACTGAGGCGCCGCCGTCACGCCGGTGGCTTCGCCCCGTACCGCAGGCCATCGACCAGCAGCGCCACCATGCGCTGCGTCTGTGCGGTGCCGTCGTCACCGGCGCGCATGCCGAGACGGCCGACCGCGCTGAGCAGGTCGTTCGGATCGACGTCGCCGCGCACCTCTCCGGCGTCGGCCGCCGCGTGGAGCAGCGCCTGAAGCGCCGGCAACAGCCGCTTCTGGAAATATTCGGGCAGCGTGTCGAAGGTCGGGTCGCCGGAATGCAGGGCCGCGGCAAGCCCGCGCTTGGTGGCGATGAAGGAGGCGTAGCGCTGCATCCACTGCGCCAGCGCATCACCGGGCGTCTGTTCGGCCGCGAGTTCGGCCGCGGCATCGGCGCAGGCGTCGATCTCCCGGCGGAAGACGGCGGCGATCAGGTCGGCGCGCTGCGGGAAATGGCGGTAGAGCGTGCCGACGCCGACCCCCGCCCTAGCGGCGATGTCGCGCACCGGCGCGTCCACGCCCGAGGTCGCGAACACCTCCAAGGCCGCTTTCAGCAGAGCGTCCATGTTGCGCTGGGCATCGGCGCGCCCCGCCCGGGGCTTCGCCACCATGCCTTCCGGTTCATCCCCGTGTTCGGCGCGCGGACGGTCCATCTCCGATTTGCCCCTTGCTAAACGGAACATTGTTCCGTATTTCTGTGTGGAACATCGTTCCGGTTTTAACCGACCCGAGGAGCGGTGGCAATGGACCTTCCATCACGGAGCTTGGTCATGATCCTGTACCACCATGCCGGCGCCTGCAGCCTGGCCGACCACATCGCGCTCATCGAAGCGGAGCTTCCCTACCGTCTGGTCAGCGTCGATCGGGACAAGCGCACCGACGACGGGCGCGATTTCCTGGCGATCAATCCACGGGGCTATGTGCCGGCGCTGGAACTCGACGACGGGACGGTGCTGACCGAGAACCTCGCCATCCTCGCCTACATCGCGCACCGGAGCGGCAGGCTGTTGCCGCCGGACGGCATCACGCGCTGGCGTGCGCTGGAGGCCACGTCCTTCATGACCACCGAACTGCACGGCAACTTCAAGCCGTTCTTCTACCCGGACGCCACCCAGGCGGAGAAGGACAAGGCGGCCGGGATGCTGGCCCGGCACTTCGCCTCCATCGCCGGGCAGCTTGGCGACGGTGCCTTCCTGCTGGGGGATCGGATGACGATCGCCGACGCGTATCTGTTCGTCATGCTGATGTGGGCGCCGAAGTCCGGGATCGAGCTGCCCGAGCGGCTGCGGTCCTATTTCGCCCGGATGAAGGAGGTGCCGTCCGTCGCCCGGGCGCTCGCCGAAGAAGGGCTGGCCTGAGGCGGCGGGCGACACGCGCGATCACGGGGGCGGGGCACGCCGCGCCCCCGTCGGGATGCGGTCCGACGACCGCCCAGCGATCCGCTCAGCGCAGGATCGGCTTTCCCATCGGCAGGACATCGCGACCGAAGACGTCGAGGAACACCGCATGGGCCATGCCGTACAGCGCCAGACCGGCACAGCCCATCAGCTCGTACCCGGCGACCACGGTGAATCGGGGGTCGGCGAAATGCGCCAGATCCAGCAGAACAAAGCCGGCGAGCAGCGTCACGAACAACAAACCCAGCACGGCGCTGATCCCCATCGCACCGATGGTCATGATCCCGGTGTAGAGGGTCCAGGCGACCAGATACCAACCGATGTCGGTTTCGGTGACCCTGAACAGGCCGGTCGCATTGCCGATCAGCATCAGCCCCAGGGCGATCCAGAAGCAGCCGTAGGAGGTGAAGGCGCTGTAGCCGAAGTTATTGCCGGCCTTCATTTCCTGCAGGCCGGCGATCATCTGGGCAACGCCGCCGAAGATGAGGCCAAGCCACACCACCGGGCCGATCGCGACCCAGCCGACATTGTGGAACTGCAGGACCAGCGTCGACAGCCCGAAACCCGCGAGCCCGACCACCGCCGGGTTTCCATGTTTGGGATGGGCCGGCGAAACACGCGCGTCGGCCTCGGGGAGCGGGGCCGATTTCGCGACGAGAACAGGGACAGACATTCATCATTCCAGTCTCGCGGGCCGCAACTTAAAACTGCCCGCGGTGAAGATAGAGTTGCAAAGAGCGCGGATCAAAAGCCCGCCCCTGCGCGCAAGGCATTGATATGCCTCAGCCAGGTCGGTGGTAAGACCAGCGGCATAGCAGCGCAGGCCCGCTCGGCGCCCGGGGACGCCGGACGGCCGCCGCACGCGGGCTGACGCAAGCGCACGGAACCAAACACCACCCGCCACCGTTCTGCCCACCAATGGCGGATCGGCGCGACGGAGACGGGGGCGAGCCCCGCTCGCATCCGGGCTGGGCTGGAGGTTCGATGATCACACTCAACGTCAACGGCGAAACCCATCGGGTCGACGTGCCGCCGGACATGCCGCTGCTGTGGGTGCTGCGGGACGTCGTCGGCCTGAACGGCACCAAGTTCGGCTGCGGGATCGCCCAGTGCGGCGCCTGCACCGTTCATCTCGACGGCAAGCCGGTGCGGTCCTGCATCCTGCCGGTCGCCTCCGTCGGGGCGCGGGCGGTCACGACGGTGGAGGCGGTGGGCCAGTCGCCCTCGGGGAAGAAAATCCAGGAGGCGTGGCTGGCGCTGGAGGTCGTCCAGTGCGGCTATTGCCAGTCCGGGCAGGTGATGTCCGCCGCAGCCCTGCTCGCCCGCAACCCCAATCCGTCCGACGCCGACATCGACGCCGCCATGGCGGGCAACATCTGCCGCTGCGGGACCTATTCCCGCATCCGCGCCGCCATCAAGCAGGCGTCGCAAGCCTGACCCTCGCCGCCCGGGACACATGATATGGACAAGCCCACCTACGCCCGCGTCGATGGCGCGACGCTGTCACCGTCGACGCGCCGCCGCTTCCTTCAAGGCGGGGCGCTGCTGATCGCCTTCGCCGCCATGGGCCGCCGCAAGGCGTGGGCGGCGGGGGAGGAACCCAGCCTGCGCATGCTGGGCGCCGGCGACGCCGACAAGGACGGCGCCGCCTTCCAGGGCTTCGCACCCGGCGGTTTCATCCGCATCGGCCGCGACAATTCCATCACCCTGATCGTCCCCAGCGTCGAAATGGGACAGGGCATCTACACCGGCGAAGCGATGCTGATCGCCGAGGAGCTGGAGGTCGGGCTGGACCAGGTGCAGGTCGTGCCCGCCCCGCCGAACGAGGAGCTGTACCAGCAGCCGCTGCTGAAGTCGCAGTCGACCGGCGGCTCCACCTCCATCCGCGGCGCCTGGGTGCCGCTGCGCCAAGCCGGCGCGGCGGCCCGCCAGATGCTGATCGGCGCGGCGGCGGCCCAATGGGGCGTCGACCCGGCGGAATGCGCCGCCCAGCGGGCGATCATCACCCACCGTCCGACCGGACGCACCGCCACCTACGGCGAGGTGGTCGACGGGGCGTCGAGGCTGCCGGTGCCGAAGGATCCGCCGCTGAAGGACCCCAGGGATTTCAAGCTGATCGGCAGGTCGGTGCGGCGGGTCGAAACGCCCAGCAAGGTGAACGGCACCGCCGTCTTCGGCATCGATGTCCAGGTTCCGGGCATGAAGGTCGCCACGGTGACGGCCTGCCCGGTGTTCGGCGGCAAGGTCGCCTCGGTCGACGACCGGGCGGCGCGGGCCGTCCCCGGCGTGCGCGACGTGGTGCGGATCGACAACGCGGTGGCGGTCGTCGGCGACCATTTCTGGGCGGCCAGGAAGGGGCTGGAGGCGCTGGACATCACCTGGGACTACGGACCCAACGCGGGCACGAGCAGCAACGGCATCTGGGCCGACCTGAAGGCCAGGTCGGAAACCGGCCAGCCGGTGCAGGCCCGGCGCGACGGCGACGTGGACGGCGCCATGAAGGCCGCGTCCAAGCGGGTGGAGGCGGTCTACCAATTGCCCTTCCTGGCGCACGCGACGATGGAGCCGATCAACACCACCGTTCACGTCCGCCCCGACGCCTGCGAGATCTGGGTCGGCACCCAGGTGCCGACCGCCGCGCAGGGGCTGGCGGCCAAGGAGGCCGGACTGCCGGTGGAGAAGGTGATCCTGCACAACCACCTGCTCGGCGGCGGCTTCGGCCGGCGGCTGGAGGCGGATTCGATCGGGCAGGCGGTGGCGATCGCCAAGCAGGTCGACTACCCGGTCAAGATCATCTGGACCCGCGAGGAGGACATCCGGCGCGACATCTTCCGCCCCGCCTATTACGACCGCATCGCCGCCGGGCTGGGGCCGGACGGGTTGCCGACGGTGTGGACCGACCGCGTCACCGGCGGCTCCGTCATGGGCCATTACTTCCCCGGCGGGCTGGAGCAGGGCAAGCTGGACGACGACGCGGTGGAAGGGGCGAAGGAGACGCCCTACCGCTTCCCGGCGGTGCAGGTGGACTGGGTCCGCGCCGACCCGCCGGTGCCCATCACTTGGTGGCGCGGCGTCGGTCCGACCCACAACGTGTTCGTGGTCGAGAGCTTCATGGACGAGCTGGCGCACGCCGCCGGCAAGGATCCGGTGGATTACCGCCGCGCGCTGCTTCAACACAACCCGCGCTCGCTGGCCGTGCTGAACCTCGCGGTCGAGAAGGCGGGCTGGGGCAATCCGCTGCCGGGTGGCAGCGGCCGCGGCGTCTCGCTCCATGATTCCTTCGGCAGCCATGTCGCCGTGGTGATCGAGGCGGCGGTGGACCCGGCCGGGCTGATCGGTCTTAAGCGCATCGTCGCCGCCATCGACTGCGGGCTGGCCATCAACCCGGACAGCGTGAAGGCGCAGTTGGAAGGCGGCATCCTCTTCGGGTTGTCGGCGGCGCTCTACAGCGGCATCACCTTCGCCGGCGGTCGGGTCGAGCAGAGCAACTTCCACGACTACCGCAACCTGCGCATCAACGAGACTCCGCCGATCGAGGTCCATGTCGTGCAGAGCGCCGAGGGACCGGGCGGCGTCGGCGAAACCGGCACGGTGTCGGCCGCCCCGGCGCTGGGCAACGCGATCTTCGCCGCCACCGGCAAGCGGCTGCGCAGCCTGCCCTTCCGGCGGGAGGAGCTGCGGTCGCAGGGAAGCGGGCGCGACGTCCTGTCGAAGGGCCCCGCCGGGCGGGAACCGGCTGACAACGACCTGACCCGGCTCGCCCGGACCGGCGAATGAGGATGGCCATGAAGCGCTGGGGACTGTGGTTTCTTGGCCTCGTCGCGGTGATCGTGGTCGCCGCCGCGGCCTTCTTCTTCCTGCCGCACCGGCTGGACGCGGTCGCGTCGCCAGGGCCGGCGGCCGGACCGGACCTGATCGCCCGCGGCGAGTATGTCGCCCAGGCCGCCGACTGCGCCGCCTGCCACAGCGTGCCCGGCGGCAAGCCCTTCGCCGGCGGGCTGCCGTTCACGCTGGGCTTCGGGACCATCTACGCCCCCAACATCACCCCCGACAAGGAAACCGGCATCGGCACCTGGTCGGACGCGGAGTTCGTCCGCGCCATGCGCCACGGCGTCGGCAAGGCCGGCGAGGACCTCTATCCCGCCTTCCCCTACGCCGCCTACGCGCTGATGAGCGACGAGGACATCCTGGCGGTGAAGGCCTACCTGTCGAGCCTGACGCCGGTGCGCGCGCAGGCCCCGGCGAACGACCTGAAGTTCCCCTTCAACCAGCGCTACCTGATGCGCGCCTGGAAGCTGCTGTTTCTGCCCGGCGAGCGGATGACGCCGGATCCCTCCCACCCGCCGGAATGGAACCGCGGCGCCTATCTGGTGGAGGCGCTGGGCCATTGCGGCGAATGCCACACGCCGCGCAACGCCCTGTTCGCGCTGGACCAGGAGCGCAAGTTCGCCGGCGCGGAGGCGGCGGGCTGGAAGGCCTACAACATCAGTTCCGACAAGCAGACAGGCATCGGCGACTGGACCGACCGCCAGTTGACCGACTACCTGTCGAAGGGCCACGCGGAGGGCCGGGGCTCGGCGTCCGGCAGCATGGCGGAGGTGGTGGACCACAGCCTGCGCCACCTGACGCCGGAGGATATCCGGGCGATGGTCGCCTATCTGCGGACGGTCCCGCCGCAGACCTCCGACCTTGCCGCCGCCATCAACCCCAACCCGCCGGCCGCCAAGGCGCCGTCGCCCTACGCGCCGCCGCCCGACGAGAACACGCGGGAGACCGTCGGCCTGAAGCTGTTCCAGGGCGCCTGCGCGAGTTGCCATGGCTGGAACGGCGAGGGCCTGCAGCACTCCCACGCCGGGCTGGCCGGCAGCCAGTCGGTCAACGATCCGAAGGGCACCAACGCGCTGAACGTGATCCTGCACGGCGCGCGCATGGACACGCCCGACGGCGAGGTCTTCATGCCCGGTTTCGCCGCCGGCTACACCGACGTCGAGATCGCCGCGGTCACCAACTACGTGCTCGGCCATTTCGGCGGCAAGCAGGCCGCCGTCAGCCCGGCCGACGTGGCGGCGGCGCGGCGCTGAGGCGGATGGCGGATGGCGGATGGTAGAGCGGCGCGGCTTCGATCAGAAGCCCGTCTTGAAACGGGCCGCCGCGTACGGTTCGGCCGCGATGGGGGGCGGCCGGTCCATGACCATCGCGGCGACCATCTCCGCCGTTGCGGCGGCCTGGGTCAGGCCGTAGTGGCCGTGGCCGAAGGCGTGGATGACCCGGGGACTTGCCGTCGCCCGTCCGATCACCGGCAGGCTGTCGGGCATGGAGGGGCGAAAGCCCATCCAACGGGTTCCGTCCTTGATCGCCAGCCCCGGGATGACCCGTTCCAGCCGCCCCAGCATCGCGTCGACCCGGGCCCAGTTCGGCGGCGCGTCCAGCCCGGCGAATTCGACGTTGCCGCCGATGCGGTCCCCGGTGTCGAGCGGGGTGGTGACGAAGCCATGGCCCTCATACATCACTGGCCGCGACAGGCCGAGCGAACCGGTGGCGACGGTGATGTTGTAGCCGCGCTCGGTGTCGAGCGGGACCCGGTCGCCGACCGATGCCGCCAGCGGCTTCGCCCAGGCCCCGCAGGCGACGACCACGCGGTCGGCCGGCAGGATGCCGCCCCCGTCGGCAAGGCGCAGCCCGACACCGGCTTCCCCCGCGTCGAGGCCGGCAACGGAAGCGACGGTGAAGCGGGCACCGCGGTCCCGCGCCGCGTCAGCCAGGGCTTCGGTGAACTGGCGCGGGTCGCTGATGTGGGCGCCGGTCGGGTAGTGGGCGCCGCCGGCGATGCCCTTGGCGAGGGTCGGCTCCAGTTGGCGGACCATCGCCGGGTCCAACCGTTCCACCGGGATCCCCAGCGCGGCCTGCCGGGCGTGGAGCGCGGCCGACGCGGCGAAATCGGCGGTGTCGGTCCACACGGACAGGATGCCCTTGCGGCGGAGATGATGCCCCAGCCCCAGCGCCTCGAGCCGCTTTTCCCAAGCCGGAAGAGAGGCCGCGTTGAGGGCATGGATCGCCCGTGACCCCGCCGCGATGCGGCTGGGCCGGCTGGCGGCGGCGAAGCGTAGCAGCCAGGGAGCCAGGCGCGGCAGGTAGCGCGGCGCGATCGACAGCGGCCCGAGCGGGTCGAGCACCCAGCGCGGCATGTGCGCCCAGGCTTTCGGCGAGGCCAGCGGCAGAATGTCCATGTGGGCGATCCAGCCCGCGTTGCCGGCCGATGTCCCGGCCGCCGGCCCTTCGCGGTCGATCACCTCGACCTCATGCCCGTCGTCGAGCAGGGCGTGGGCGACGGTGACGCCGATGATACCGGCCCCTACGACGGCGATGCGCATCCTGGTCCTTGCCTTCCGTACCCGTTCAGTCCGCCGGCCTGGGGGCGCCGGCCATGGGCGTTGTCCGCGGGCTGCCCGGCCCGATCGAGAGCGGCGACGCGACCCCGTGCGTCGGCGCGGGGCAAACAATATACAATCCCCGCCGCCGCGTCACCCCCTTGCACCTCGAACCGCCCGTCGGCGGACCAGGGGCTCTTGCGGCTTCAACTGGAACGACGGGGACAAGCCGGTTTCCCAGAGACGTTTGGCGATCACCGCCTCCCCCATGGGAGACGTCGGAAGCCCCTTGACTCCAGGATTGTATAAAATATCCTACCCGAACCGCGCCGGGCTGGCGCCATGCACCGACACCATCCTGTCCCACCCACCCCCGGCGCGGCCTCCATCGCAGGACCGCCCCGCTTCTTCGGAGAGCTTCCATGACTGCCCGCATTTCCTGGGAAGGCGTTTTCCCGGCGGTGACCACCCAGTTCCGCGACGACCTGTCGGTGGACGTCGACGCCACGGCGAAGGTGATCGACGCCCTGATCCGCGACGGCGTGTCCGGCCTGATCATCTGCGGAACGGTGGGCGAGAACACGTCGCTGGCCCGGAACGAGAAGGTCGCCATCATGGAGGCGGCCAAGGCGACGGCCGCCGGGCGCGTGCCGGTGATCTGCGGCATCGCCGAATTCACCACCGCCTTCGCCGCGGACACCGCCCGCGAGGCCGCCCGCGTCGGCGTCGACGGCCTGATGGTCATGCCGGCGCTGGTCTATTCGTCGAAGCCGCATGAGACGGCGGCGCATTTCCGCAGCGTCGCCAAGGCCACCGACCTGCCGGTGATGGTCTACAACAACCCGCCGGTCTACAAGAACGACGTCACCCCCGATATCCTCGCCATGCTGACCGACTGCGACACGGTGGTCTGCTTCAAGGACAGCTCGGGCGACACCCGGCGCTTCATCGACACCCGCAACATGGTGGGCGACCGTTTCGTTCTGTTCGCCGGCCTCGACGACGTCATCGTCGAAAGCGTCGCCATGGGCGCCGTCGGCTGGGTGTCGGGGATGTCGAACGCCTTCCCGCGCGAGGGCGAGACGCTGTTCCGCCTCGCCAAGGCCGGCCGCTTCGCCGAGGCGATGGCGCTGTACGAGTGGTTCATGCCGCTGCTCCACCTCGACGCCCGCCCGGATCTCGTGCAGTGCATCAAGTTGTGCGAGCACATCATGGGTCGCGGCACCTGGCGCACCCGCCCGCCGCGGCTGGAGCTGCTGCCGCACGAGAAGGCGGCGGTCGAGGCGCTGATGACCAAGGCGCTTGCCAACCGGCCCAGCCTTCCGGATGTTGGTCTGGCCGTCACCGCCTGACGCGCAACGGCCGGCCGCGCACCGTTCCCGGTGGCTGCGGCCGGCCCTCCTCTACCCTGATCGCTCATTTCTTCGAGGTCACGTCCATGGCGCGTCACAGCTTCTTCTGCATCGACGGTCATACCTGTGGCAACCCGGTCCGCCTCGTCACCGGCGGGTCGATCCCCACCCTTCGGGGGGCGACCATGTTCGAACGGCGCCAGCATTTTCTCGCCGAGCATGACTGGATCCGCAAGAGCCTGATGTTCGAGCCGCGCGGCCACGACATGATGTCCGGCTCGATCCTCTACCCGCCGACGCGGGAGGATTGCGACGTCGCCATCCTCTTCATCGAGACGTCCGGCTGCCTGCCGATGTGCGGCCACGGCACGATCGGCACCGTCACCATGGCGCTGGAGCACGGCCTGGTCACGCCGCGCCAGCCGGGCCTGCTGCGGCTCGACACGCCGGCCGGGGTGGTCGAGGCGCGCTACGTCCAGAACGGGCCCTATGTGGAAAGCGTGACGCTGACCAACGTGCCGTCCTTCCTGCTCGGGCGCGGCTACGAGGTCGAGGTCGAGGGCTTCGGGATGCTGCGTGTCGACGTCGCGTTCGGCGGCAACTTCTACGCCATCGTCGAGCCGCAGGAGGGCTATGCCGACCTGTCGGACCTTCAGCCATCCGATGTGCTGCGCCTCAGCCCGCGCCTGCGCAGCGCCTTCAACGCCCGGCACCGCATCGTCCACCCGACCAATCCGGCGCTGGACCGGCTGACCCATGTGATGTGGACCGGACGCCCGGTGACGCCGCAGGGCAGCGCCCGCAACGCGGTCTTCTACGGCGACAAGGCGATCGACCGCTCCCCCTGCGGCACCGGCACCTCGGCGCGCATCGCCCAGCTTCACGCGATGGGACGGCTCGCCGTCGGCCAGGATTTCATCCACGAGAGCATCATCGGCTCGACCTTCACCGGCCGGGTGGAAGCGGAAACCACGGTCGGCGACTGGCCCGCCATCATTCCCTCGATCGGCGGCTGGGCGCGCACCACCGGTTTCAACACCATCTTCGTCGACGACCGCGACCCCTTCTGGGAGGGGTTCCAGGTCGCCGACGCCTCGTAGGACAGGGAGCCGGCCGGGGTTGGAGCCTGAGCGGCCGATCCGCCGCTCAGGCCCCCAGCCCGGCCGGCCTCAGCACCTTCAGGAGATCGCCGCGCACCTCCTCGATGTGGGCTTGCAGGAAACGGCATGCCTCGTAGACGGCGCCGCGCCGGCACATCGCGATCAGTTCCGCATGGTCCCGCTCGGCCCGGCCGATGGCGGCGTTGGTCTGACTGAGCTGGACCCGCGTGTAGCGGTCGCTCGTCTGCAACAGTGAAGTCACGATCGCAAGGCTGCGCGGCTGCCGCGCCTTGGCGTAGAGCGCCAGATGAAGTTCCGCGTTCAGGGCGCCCCAACGACCGACGTCGTGCAGCGCGATGGCCGTTTCGAAACGCGCCTGGATCTCATCCAGCTTGGCGAAATCCTCCGCAGTGAAGGCCTGCGCCGACTGGGCCAGCATGCGGGGCTCGAGCAGCGCCCTCAAGTCGAAGACATCGTTGATCTCGTCGAGCGACAGTTCGGACACGATGGCGCCCTTGTGCGGCACGATGCGGACCAGCCCCTCCGCCTCCAACTGGAACAGCGCCTCGCGGACCGGGATGCGGCTGGTCCCATAAAGCTCGGCCAGCGCATCCTGGCGAAGCTGGGTGCCGGCCGCATGGGTGCCGTCGAGGATGGCTTGCCGAACCTGATCAACGATCGCGGCCGACAGGGTGCGGTGCTTCAACGGCTGAGTCATGATGCTGTTGATGTAGCCGAAAACACCTCCCGACACCACAGATCGTTGATTGTATAATGTCGACGGCGCGGGGAGGCACGCCCCCCGCGCCATGCGACTACGACTTGGCGAGGCCCAGCTTGGCCTGGACGGCGGCGAGCCCGTCCTTGCCGTCAACGGTGGTGACGCCTTTCAGCCAGGTCTTCAACGTGTCGGGATTCTTCTTCAGCCACTCGGCCGCCGCGGTGTCCGGCTTCTTGTTGGCGTTCATGATGCCGTCCATCACGGAGTTTTCCATGTCGATCGTGAAGGACAGGTTGGCAAGGAATTTGCCGACGTTCGGACACTCGGTCGCGTAGCCCTTGCGGACGTTGGTGCTGACGGTGGCGCCGCCGAAATTGGGGCCGAACCAGTCGTCGCCGTCGGCCAGATAGGTCATGTCGAAGGACTTGTTCATCGGGTGGGGCGCCCAGCCCAGGAAGACGATGAACTTCTTGGCGCGCACCGCCCGCTTCACCTCGCCCAGCATGCCGGCCTCGCTGGATTCGACCATCTTGAAGTCCTTCAGGCCA
>NZ_LGRA01000021.1:2704024-2966350 GCF_003116095.1 Azospirillum sp. TSO35-2 | reverse complement strand
TTTCGGGGATCGGCGGTGATTTCCCGCGCCAACCGCCGGTGGCCCGTGTTATTGGAGTCGGACCAACCCTCCGCAACGGACCGGACGATGAGCAAGGACACCAACCAGACGGCCGAAGCGCTGTTCGAAAAGGCGCTGTCGATCGCCGAGAAGCATCTGGAAGAGGCGATCAAGGAAGGTGGCCCGCTCGGCCCCTACATCGCCGTCGCCATGATCGAGGCCGCGGTCAACTCCGCCGTCGACGAGACGAGCCACGAGGACGTCATCGACATGCTGCGCGACCTCGCTGCCCAGATCGAGGCGGACGCGGACGAGGCGGAAGAAGACTAAGCCGTTACGGCGGCGAGTCCTGCCTGCCGGCGCGCCTCGCGCCGGCGCAGGATCTCGTAGACCACGGCGCCCAGGATGGTCAGCGCGATCAGCACCAGCGACAGCGCGTTGACCGCCGGGGTCAGCCCGGTCCGCACCTTGGACGCGATGTAGACGGTCAAGGTGGTGTCCAGCCCGCGCACGAACAGCGTGGTGTTGTAGTTCTCGAAGCTCTGCAGGAAGGCCAGCAGGGCCGCCGACAGGATCGCCGGCATCAGGTACGGCAGCGTGATGCGCCGGAACACCTGCCCGTGCGTGGCGCCAAGGTCGAGCGCCGCCTCCTCCAGCACCGCATCGAACCGCTCCAGCCGCGCCGCGAACAGCAGCATGGCGTAGGCGGCGATGAAGCTGGACTGGGCGACCACGGTCAGGAACAGCCCGCCGGTCACCCCGAACCACTCCCGCCAGAACACCAGGGTCGAGATGCCGACGATCACCCCCGGCGTCAGCAACGGCGACACCATCAGCGCGTAGAGGAAGGTCCTGGCCCGGCTGTGCAGCCGGTCGAGCAGCAGCGCCGCCGCCAGCCCGAGCGGCACCGCCAGCGCGATCACGCCGGCGCCGACGATCAGGCTGGTGCCGAGCGCCGCCCACATCCGCTGATCCTCCCACAGCGCCTGGAACCAGCCGAGCGTGAAGCCCATCCAGGGTGTGACGGTCGGGAAGCGGCTGACGTTGAAGGTCGCCACCGCCATGATGCCCAGCGGCAGGAACAGATAGGCGAAGAAGATCACCAGATAGGCGCCGGTCAGGACGCGGCGGAAGCGGGCGGCGGTCATCGATCCCACTCCATCATTATCATTTGACGATGTCGGCCAAGCCGCATCATTTGGCGATGTCGGCCAAGCCGACGCGGAACAGCCGCATCGCGGCCAGGATGAAGCCGATGCACAGGACCAGCAGGATGAAGGCGTAGGCCGCCCCCTGGTTCCAGTTCCCGCCTTCGAAGAACCAGTTGTAGATGATCTCGGTGAACCAGCGGCTGTTCGGCCCGCCCAGCAGCGCCGGCACGGCGTAGCTGCCGGCCGCCAGCATGAAGGTCATGATGCAGCCGACCGCGATGCCCGGCTTGGCGTGGGGCAGCACGATCCGCCGGTGGATGCGCAGCCAGCCGGCGCCGAGGTCGCGTGCCGCCTCGATCTGGTTGCGGTCCAGCGATTCGATGGCGTTGTAGAGCGGGAAGACCATGAACAGGATGTAGACATAGACCATGCCGACGATCACCCCGGCGTCGCCGCCCAGGAAGCGCTGCGGCTCGTCGATGATCCCCAGACCGAGCAGCAGCGCGTTCAGCGGCCCGTTGAAGGCGAGGATGATGTACCAGGCGAAGGTGCGCAGCAGCTCGTTGATCCAGAACGGCACCACCAGCATCAGGATCAGCAGCGGCAGGCGCCGCTTCGGCGCCACCTGGGCCAGATAGAAGGCGACCGGGTAGCAGACCGCCAGCGTGGTCGCCGTCACCAGCGCGCTGGCCCAGATCGTCTTCAGGAAGATCGTCAGGTGGATCCGGTTGGTCCACAGCGTCATGTAGTTGTGCAGGGTGTAGACGTCGTCCGGCCCGCCGATCTTCGACGGCGGCAGCGACGGCCGGAACGAGAAGCCGACCATCATCACCTGCGGCAGCACCACCAGCAGCGCCAGCCACAGCGCCACCGCCAGCAGGATCACCCCGGTCAGCACCGGGCCATAGCGGCGAAGAACCTCCGTCATGCGGGCGCTGCTCCAGCCTGTGGCACATGGCCTGTTGGACTGGAGTCACGCCTATCACGGGGCTTTCCACCGGCGCAAGCGCGGCCGTGTGACGGAACGTCCGGCCGTGGGTGGAAAGCCCTGGTCAGCCGAGATTGTGCTTCGCCACCACCGCGGCGAAATCCTCGCCGAAATGTTCGCCGACGCGGATGACCGACACGCCGTGCGGGATTTCCTTCAGCGACGGGTGGTCGAGGTTCAGCGAGGTCAGCAGCGCCATCGGCACCGTGTGGGTGACGCTCATCGCGCGCAGGCCGCGGATCAGGTCGAGGCCCGACAGCCCGTCCATCACCATCGAGGCGATGACCATGTCCGGCGGCACGCGCACCGCCAGGCTGATCGACTCGATCGGATCGGTCACCGTCATGGTGCGGAAGCCGCAGGCGGCCAGCTCGCCCCCCAGCTTCTTGGCGACCACCTTCGACGGGGTGACCAGCATGATCTCGATGTTGCGGACCTCGACGTCGGTCACCTGGAATTCGTAGCGCACCGGCAGGGCGCGGATGATCCGGTTGGTCTCGGCCAGCAGCGGCTGTTCGGCACGGTCAACCAGTTCGGCGATGCGGTCGATGAAGATCTGGGCGTCGCCCAGCCGGCGGACGTCGAGCTGCTTCAGGCCGCTGAGGTAATCCTCCAGCCGGTGAGCGACGAGGCTGACGGTGGGATAGCCGAAGCTGGTGCCCATGCCCTTGAAATTGTGGGCCTCCAGCCGCAGGACGCCGATGACTTCGGCGTCGGTGCGGGTGTTCTCGGCCCGGGCGGTCAACGCGCGGTTCATCAGTTCCAGCCGGTCGCGCGCATCGTCGACGAACTCCATGCGCAGGCGGTCTTCGAGATCGTCGGTCGACAAGGGCTGAGCCATGGAGAAGCGTCCGGCTGGTGAGGGTTACCCCGAAAGTACACCAGATCCGGCCATCAAAACAAACGCGGCGCGGCCCTTATAGAAAAGGCCGCGCCGCGGGAAACCGGTTGACGGATGGGAGTATGCGCCGGCGCGGTCAGAGCCGCGCCAGCAGGTCCTGGAACCAGGTCAGGCGGTCTTCGGCCTGGGCGATATCCTGCTCCAGCCACGAGGCGAACTGGCCGACCTCGCCGGTGTTGGCCCGCTTCAGGTCGCCCAGCCGGGCCAGCTCGGTCTCGCACAGCGCCACGAGGTTGTCGATCTGGTCGCGTTGCGACTCGATGTCCAGCAGATGCAGGAAGCGCAGCTTCAGCGCGATGACCAGCTTGTTCAGCCCGTCAGCCGACGGCGCGCGGACGTTGGCGCGCATCAGCGTGTCGAACTCCACCTTGCCGGCGTCAGTCGGACCCAGCAGGGCGTTGTCTTCCATGCCGCTGCCGTCCAGCGCCTCGATCAGCCCCTCGTAGCGCAGCATTTCCAGCGAGGTGCCCATCAGGTCGAGCGACGGCCCCATGATGCGGTCGAGGAAATGGCGGACGGAGGCGGCCAGATCGGCGTAGCGCAGCGGCCCGCCCTGCATCAGCGTGCCCAGGACGACGAGGCGAACCGCCTCCTTCGGCATCAGCGAGTTGTCACGGTACATGGCAAACCCCCTGGACAAGACAGATCGGACGGCGCGCCGATGACCTGTTCATCGGCGTCGGCGTCGAAGCCGGTCCACAGCAACCAAGCTGCGAACGGCTCGCAACCCCACCGATAAGGTAGGGCGGCAAGCCGTCTCTGTCCAGAGGGCAAAATGTCCTTACACCGGATGGGGCCGTGCTGTGGCGCCGTTGCCGCAAGTCCGGCCCATCCCGGGCAGTGGGCTGGCCCGTGCCTCAGGCGGCGAGGCGCAGGTCCAGCCGGCCCCACACGTCCAGCAGCGCCTCGACCAGTTCGCCCATCTGGGCGTCGCTGTGCAGCGGGGTCGGGGTGAAGCGCAGCCGCTCCGTCCCGCGCGGGACGGTCGGGTAGTTGATCGGCTGCACATAGATGTTGTGCCGCTCCAGCAACTCGTCCGACGCGCGCTTGCAGCGGTGGGCGTCGCCGACCATCAGCGGAACGATGTGGCTGACCGACGGCATCACCGGCAGGCCGGCGTCGGCGAACATCCGCTTCAGCGTCGCCGCCCGTTCCTGGTGGCGGGTGCGTTCGGTCTGGCTCTGCTTCAGGTGGCGGATGCTGGCGAGCGCGCCGGCGGCCAGCACCGGCGCCAACGAGGTGGAGAAGATGAAGCCGGCGGCGAAGCTGCGGATGCAGTCGATCAGCGCCGCCGAGCCGGTAACGTAGCCGCCCTGCACGCCGAACGCCTTGCCGAGCGTCGCCTCGATGATGGTGATGCGGTCCATCGCGCCGTCGCGCTCGGCGACGCCGGCGCCGCGCGGGCCGTACATGCCGACCGCGTGGACCTCGTCGAGGTAGGTCATGGCGCCGTGCTTCTCGGCGACGTCGCAGAGGTCATGGATCGGGGCGATGTCGCCGTCCATCGAATAGACGCTCTCGAAGGCCACCACCTTCGGGCGGCCGGGCGCGATGCCGGACAGCAGCTCGTCGAGATGCTTGGGGTCGTTGTGGCGGAAGATGTGCTTTTCGGCGCCGGAGTTGCGGATGCCGGTGATCATCGAGTTGTGGTTCAGCGCGTCCGACAGGATCACGCAGTTCGGCAGGATCTTGCCCAGCGTGGTCAGCGTCGCGTCGTTCGACACGTAGCCCGAGGTGAACAGCAGCGCCGCTTCCTTGTGGTGCAGGTCGGACAGCTCGCGTTCCAGCAGGACGTGGTAGATGTTCGTGCCGGAGATGTTGCGCGTGCCGCCGGCGCCGGCGCCGACCTCGTTCAGCGCGTCGTGCATCGCCTGCAGGACACTGGGGTGCTGCCCCATGCCGAGATAGTCGTTGGAGCACCAGACCGTGACCGGACGCTCGCGCCCGGTGGAATCGCGGAAGGTCGCCGTCGGGAAGTTGCCCGCGTGGCGTTCCAGATTGGCGAAAACCCGATAGCGCCCATCCTGCTTGAGGGTTGCAATCTGGTTGCGGAAGAAGGTTTCGTAATCCATCACGCGTTCCCGTTCGCGGTCATCCTGGCGGTCGGTTGCACAGTCCAAAGCGCATACGTGGTAGGCCGTTGGTCCTGCACACCGAGAGGATGGCATGATCGTCATCCACGCGCCACTCGGCATTGATCGATATCAAGCCATTCTCGCTCCGACCTTCGCACAACAGGCCAAGCCTGTCCCCTGCGGATGGCGCGTATCGGCCACCCGCCGAGGCCCGCAATCCGTGTCCTTGATTTGCCGGCGGGCGGAATTCGGCCGCCGAACATTCGGCAATGACCATGGCGTCGTCGTGGGAATACACACCATGGTACGCCGGCATCCGGATGAACGGCCGGACGAATCGCCGGGCGGACAAGCCGGGATGGGCACCCGTCCGCCATGCGGGTTGCGCTCCGCCGGGCAAAGCCCCCAAGGGTTGATCATCTTTTGAAATTTTCCATTGAATGGAAAAAAATATCTGACACATCATCCGTCGCGAGCAATCGGTTCGGGAGGAAGGTGTCATGGCAAAACGGATCGTCCTGTGTTTCGACGGCACCTGGAACACGCCGGGTTCCGGCAACCAGCCCGACAAGAACGAGGCGTCGACCAACGTTTGGAAGTTCTACAAATCGGTCCTGCCCGGCGCCGGGGACGGCACGACGCAGTTCAGCTTCTACGACTCCGGCGTCGGCACCGACGAGAAGGGCGGCATCCTCCACGACTGGCTCAACCACATCGTCGGCGGCGCGTTCGGCCTCGGGCTCGACAAGAAGATCAAGGACGGCTACCGCGCCCTCGCCTCCCACTATGCCGACGGCGACCACGTCTACATCCTGGGCTTCTCGCGCGGCGCCTACACCGCCCGCAGCCTGGTCGGGCTGATCCGCAACGCCGGGCTGCTGCCGGCCGACAAGCTCGACCAGACCGACGCCGCCTACGCGCTCTACCGCAAGCGCGACGACGGCCCGGACGTTGACGAGGCGACGCAGTTCCGCCAGACCCACGGCTCGCGGCCGATCCCGATCCATTTCCTCGGCGTCTGGGACACGGTGGGGGCGCTGGGCGTGCCGCTCGGCATCTGCGAGCATCTGGACGAGGCGCTGTACGGCTTCCACGACACCGAACTCAGCAGTCTGGTCCGCAACGCCTTCCAGGCGCTGGCGATCGACGAGCACCGCAAGACCTTCGCCGCCTCGGTGTGGGATCCGGGGACGAAGCCGGCCCAGCGGATGGAGCAGCGCTGGTTCGTCGGCTGCCACTCCAACGTCGGCGGCGGCTATGCCGACGACCGCCTGTCGGACATCGCGCTGAAATGGATGATGGAGCGGGCTACGGAGTGCGGCCTTGCGCTCGATCCCGAATGGATGCCGCCGGTGACGCCGGACAACGCCTTGGGCACCATCGTCGATTCCTACGCCGCCTTCCTCGACGGCCTCGGCAAGCTGGCGGAGCCGCGCTACTACCGGCCGGTCTGCGTGCTGCCCTACAGCGAGGAGAACCTGCACGACTCGGTGCCCCGCCGCGCGGCCGGCACCGCCTACGCCCCGCCCAACGTCGGCTTCCGCAAGGCGCTGGTGCAGTTCGGCGCCGTTGGGGAGGAGGACGCCGCCACCCCGGCGTGACGGCGTCCGGCAACCGTCCTTGGGCAGCGCCCCTTACTTGGTGCCGAACATGCGGTCCCCGGCGTCGCCCAGGCCGGGGACGATGTAGGCGTCCTCGTTCAGGTGGCTGTCGAGCGCCGCGGTGAACACCTTCACCTCCGGGTGGGACTGGTGGAAGCGGCGCACGCCCTCCGGCGCGGCGACCAGCGCCATGAAGCGGATGTTGGCGTCGTCCACCCCGTGGCGGTTCAGCACGTCGCAGGCGTGGGCGGCGGAGTTGCCGGTGGCCAGCATCGGGTCGACGACGATGAACAGGCGCCCTTCGGCCGGCGGCAGCTTCACCAGATACTCGTGCGGCTGCTTGGTCTCGTGGTCGCGGTAGAGGCCGATGTGCCCCTCGCGCGCCGACGGCACCAGTTCCAGCAGGCCGGCCGACATGCCGAGCCCGGCGCGCAGCACCGGCACCACCGCCAGCTTCTTGCCCAGGATCACCGGCGCGTCCATCGGCTGCAACGGCGTCTCGATCCGCTCGGTGGTCAGCGGGATGTCGCGCGTCAGCTCGTATCCCATCAGCAGCGAGATTTCGCGCAGCAGGGTGCGGAACCCGCCGGTCGACCGCTCCTTGTTCCGCATGTGGGTCAGCTTGTGCTGGATCAGCGGGTGGTCGAGGATGAACAGATTGGGGAATTCGGGCTGGGTGCGCATGGAATCCGGATCACGGCTGACGGTAAGGATGCCCGATCCTACCCCGCCCGGGGTGCCGGGGCCAAGGGTGCTGACCCGAGGGGGAGACAGGTGATTGCAATAGGAATCCCTATTCCTTTGAAGGGATTTTCGTCATCCCCGCGAAGGCGGGGATGACGGTCTTTCTTGGGCAGGGAACATAATCTTCATTGGCGATTGCTCGCCGCTACCCCCGCCCCGCCTTGACCGGTTCCGGCTTGGGTTCCGGCCGGTCGACGCCGTAGCGGATCACCCGGTTGCGGCCGGAGTGCTTGGCCTGATAGAGCGCGCGGTCGGCGCAGATCACCAGATCGTCGACGGTCAGGTCGGCGTTCGCCTCCACCAGCCCGAACGAGGCGGTGACCGGGATCACCCGGCCGTCGGGCAGGATCACCGGCGAGCGCATCAGGTCGATGCGCAGCCGCTCGATCACCGCGAAGCCCTCGTCCAGCCCGGTTTCCTTCAGGCAGACCAGGAATTCCTCGCCGCCCATGCGGAACGCCTCGTCGAAGCTGCGCACGCCGCGGCTGATGACGGCGGCGGTGGCGGCCAGCACCCGGTCGCCGATGTCGTGACCATAGGTGTCGTTGATGCCCTTGAACTTGTCGATGTCGCACAGCGCGACGGAGAAGGGCTGGCCGGTGCGGCGGTAGCGGTTGTGCTCGCGCTCCAGCGCCTCGCCCATGCCGCGCCGGGTGCGCAGTCCGGTCAGCGGGTCGAGACCGGAGGCGGCGGCGGCAAAGGCGCGCTCCATCCGGCGCAGATGCAGCATGAACTCCTCGAAGCGGCCGATCACCCCCTCGTACTCGGCCTCGGTCGGCGCCTCGCCGCCCGACGCCTTCAGCAGCACCAGCCGGGCCTGCCGGTGCATCTGCTCGTGCAGGGTGGCCAGCTTCTGCACCGCCGGCTGGTGGACAAGGTCGTCGCGGCTGGCGGCGCCGCACCAGGCGGCGAAGGAGGCCGGGGCCGACGCCCGCTCCCCGCCGCGGCCACCGCGGTAGAAGACGGCGCGATGCCACTGCCCGACCCAGCGCAAATGCTCGTCGAGCACCGCACCGAGCATCTCGGTTGTGGAAGGGGTGGACGAATCGCTCATGGCCGCATCCTAACCGACGCCGCGGGGCGACGCCATGCGATCAAGATAAGCCGAAGCATTCGCCTAAAATAGGATGACTTTAGCGCGACCGCCGGACATCGCCCGATCAGGACGCGCCCGATCAGGACGCGCCGGTCAACCCGGCCGCCGCCGACAGGAAGGCGCGGACCAGGGCCGGATCCTTGTGGCCGGGGCGATCTTCCACCCCCGACGACACGTCGACCTCGCTGGCGCCGGTGATGCGCACCGCCTCGGCCAAATTGTCGGCGGTCAGGCCGCCGGACAGCATCCACGGGCGCGGCCAGCGCCGGCCGGCCAGGATCGTCCAGTCGAAGGCGATGCCGTTGCCGCCGGGCAGCGCCGACACCTTGGCCGGCGGCTTGGCGTCGAACAGCAGCCGGTCGGCGACCTCCGCCGCCTCCAGCGCGGTGGTCAGGTCGTCCGGCCCGCCGATCTTCACCGCCTTCATCACCGGCAGGGCGTAGCGCGCCTTGATCTCGGCGATGCGGCGCGGCGTCTCGCCGCCGTGCAGTTGGATCAGGTCGAGCGGGACCTGCCCGGTGACATGCTCCAGGAACTCGTCGTCGGGATCGACGAACAGCCCGACGGAGCGGATGCCGGTCGGCACCAGCCGCGCCAGCTCCGCCGCCATCGGCGGGGCGATGGCGCGCGGGCTGCGCGGGTAGAAGACGAAGCCGACGTAGCGCGCCCCACCGGTGACGGCGGCGCGCAGGCTTTCCGGTTCGCTCAGGCCACAGATCTTGGCGGCGACGCTCATGCGGTCCCCCCGGAACGGGCGTCCATCTCGGCAACGATGCGGCGGGCGGCGGCGGCCGGATCGGGGTCGGCGGTGATCGGGCGGCCGATGACCAGATGGTCGGCGCCGGCGGCCAGCGCCTCCGCCGGGGTCATGATGCGCTTCTGGTCGTTGGTGGCGGCCCAGGCCGGGCGGATGCCGGGCACCATCAGGATGAAGCCGGGGCCGCAGGCCGCGCGCACCAGCGCCACCTCGGCGGGGGAGCAGACGACGCCGTCCACCCCCGACGCCTGGGCCAGCCGGGCCAGCCGGACCACCTGCTCGGCCACCGGCACCGACTGCCCGACGGCGCCCAGGTCGCCGTCGTCGAGGCTGGTCAGCACGGTGACGGCCAGGATCTTCGGACGATCCGCACCGGCGGTGGCCGCCGTCTCCGCCGCCGCCCGCATCATGGCGGGGCCGCCGGCGCTGTGGATGGTCATGAAGGCCGGCTTCAGCGGCAGCGCCGCACGGATGCCGCCCGCCACCGTGTTGGGGATGTCGTGCAGCTTGAGATCGAGGAACAGCGGCGGCCCGTCCTGCCCGACCACCGCACGGACGCCGGCCGGCCCCTGGGCGATGAAGAACTCCAGCCCCAGCTTGATGCCGCCCACCGCCCCGGCCACCTGCCCGGCGATGCGGCGGGCGGACTCGACCTTGGTGGTGTCGACGGAGCAATAGATGCGCGAGGCGGGCGCGGTCATGGGAAAGCGGTCTCCAGAACCCGGAAGCGGAAGGTCCGGCACCCTAGCAAGGGATGGGCGCGGGCGCCAGTTTCAAGCCCTCGGCTCCGCCGCCCAGCGCTCCAGCGCGGCGAACAGGGCGACGGCGGTGGCGCAGGCGGTGGCCAGATCGGCCGGGGCGGCCAGCTCCTCCTCCAGCCGGATCATCAGCGCCTTCCAGGCGCCGGCCATGTCCAGCCCGTCCGACGCCAGGAAGCGGGCGCCACGCCGGGCGTCGAAGCCCAGCGCGCGGGTGATCCCCGGCAGCATCGCCCGGCCGCCATGGGCGGAGCCGTCCAGCACATAGCGCGCCGCCAGTTGGGCCGGCGGGCTGTCCAGCGGCGGCAAGCCATCCCCGGACCCCACCAGCTCCGGCAGCCGGTCCGGGTCGGCGCCCAGCACCGTCAGGTCGTCGCGCAGCAGCGCCATCCGGGCGGCGCCACCGCCCAGCGCGCGCTCCACCGGCGCGTGGAAGCCGTGCAGAACGGCCAGCGCCCGGCGGTACTGGTCGGCGGTGATGTCCGGCCGGACCAGCGGCTGCAGCACCGCCGCCTTGTCCAACCGCTCGTGAACCTCCTGCGTCGCCGCGCGCAACGCCTGCCTTGCGGGTCCCATGCGCCGTCCGTCAGGTCGGGGCCAGGACGCCGGGCAGCGGCGTCGGCCCCTGGCTGGATTCCTGCTGCCGCGCCCACAGGGCGGCGTAGGCGCCGCGGGCGGCCAGCAGGTCGGCGTGGCGGCCGCGCTCGATCACCCGGCCGGCCTCCAGCACCAGGATCTCGTCGGCGTCGATCACGGTGGACAGCCGGTGCGCGATCACCAGCGTGGTGCGGCCGCGGCTGACCTCGCGCAGGTTGGCCTGGATTTCCCGCTCGGTGTGGGTGTCGAGCGCGCTGGTCGCCTCGTCGAACAGCAGGATCGCCGGGTCCTTCAGGATGGTGCGGGCGATGGCGACGCGCTGCTTCTCGCCGCCGGACAGCTTCAGCCCGCGCTCGCCCACCGCGGTCTGGTAGCCGTCGGGCAGCGCCATGATGAAATCATGGATGTGGGCCAGCCGCGCCGCGCGCTCGACCTCCGCCGGGCTGGCGCCGGTGCGCCCATAGGCGATGTTGTAGAAGATGCTGTCGTTGAACAGCACGGTGTCCTGCGGAACGATGCCGATGGCCCCGCGCAGCGACGACTGGGTGACGTCGCGGATGTCCTGCCCGTCGATCAGCACCCGGCCGGCGTCGACGTCGTAGAAGCGGAACAGCAGCCGGCTGATGGTCGACTTGCCTGCCCCCGACGGGCCGACGATGGCCACCGTCCGTCCGGCCGGCACGGTGAAGCTGACGCCCTTCAGGATCGGCCGGCGCGGGTCGTAGCCGAACTCGACGGCCTCGAAGCGCAGCTCCGCCCCGGCGACGGCCAGCGGCCGGGCGTGGGGACTGTCGGCGACCTCGCGGTCGACCGCCAGCAGCGTCACCATCGATTCGATGTCGATCAGCGACTGCTTGATCTCGCGGTAGACGACGCCGAAGAAGTTCAGCGGCTGGTACAGCTGCAGCAGGTAGGTGTTCACCAGGACGAAGTCGCCGAGCGACATGCTGCCGTCGACGATCCCCTTGGCCGCCATGCCCATCACCACCGCCAGCCCCAGCGAGATGATCGCCGACTGGCCGACGTTCAGCAGCGACAGGCTCTGCTGGCTGCGCACCGCCGCCTGCTCGTAGCTCTGCAGCGCGCCGTCGTAGCGCCGGGCCTCGTGCTCCTCGTTGCCGAAATACTTGACCGTCTCGTAGTTCAGCAGGCTGTCGATCGCCTTGGTGTTGGCCTTGCTGTCGGTGTCGTTCATCTGGCGGCGGAACTGGATGCGCCATTCCGACACGAAGAAGGTGTAGAGGATGTAGGCCACCACCGTGACGAAGGTGGCGAGCGCGAACCAGACGCTGAACAGCGACCACAGCACGGCGCAGACCAGCGCGATCTCCACCAGCGTCGGCGCGATGGAGAACAGGGTGTAGCGCAGCAGCGATTCGATGGCCCGGGTGCCGCGCTCCAGCGAGCGGGTCAGGCCGCCGGTCTGGCGCTCCAGGTGGAAGCGCAGCGACAGCCCGTGCAGGTGCTGGAACACCGACAGCGCGACCTTGCGGATCGTCCGCTGCGCCACCTTGGCGAACACTGCGTCGCGCAGCTCGGCGAAGATCAGCGAGGTCACGCGGGCAAGGCCGTATGCGACAATCAGCCCCAGCGGGATGGCGACCGCCGCGCCGGGCGTGGAGCCGGGCGACAGCGCATCCACCGCGTGCTTGTAGAAGATCGGCACATACACATTGGCGATCTTCGCCCCCACCAGAAGAGCCATGGCGAGCACGACCCGGACCCGCGTCTCCAGCGAATCCTGGGGCCAGATGTAGGGGCGCAGCGAGCGCACGGCGGCGCGCAGGTCGCCGGTGGGACGGGTGAAGGCGGCGGTGTCGGACGAGGTCGGAAGGCTGCGGCGCATCGTTTTTCGGTTCGGCTTCGGTCTTTTCGGGTCTCGCGGCGGACAGGTGCCGTTCGCCGTGGCGAACCGGCCCGCACCGGGCGGGGATCACCGATCGGTGCCCAGGCGACCTAACCTAGGGATCGCCGCGCCGCCGTCAAAGGGCGGCTCGCGAGTTTGGCATGTTTTTGACGCAAGTCAGGGCCGAAACAGCGGCTTTCCCCGATCCTTTGGCAACGGACTGGAAACCATCTTCCACTACTCTTCCGCGCGAACAGCGTTGGATCGCCGTGCCGATCACGCTTCCGCAGACCAAGGCAACTCGACCATGCAGAACGCCAGTTTCGCCGGCCGCTTCAAGGTGGGCACCCGAATCCAAGTCGGCTTCCTGCTGATTCTGGCCCTGCTCGGCCTCGTGGCCGCCCTTGGGGTCCGGTCGCTGTCGACGGTGGAGGTCGGCTTCACCCGCTACGCGGCGGTTTCCGACAATTCGCTGCAAGTCGCCGATATCGACTCGGCGGTGGCGGACATGCGCCGCAACGTGGTGAACTACTCCTTCTCCGGCAACAACGCCCTGATCGAGACGGTCCGGGCGCAGCAGAAGAAGCTGGGGGAAACGTTGCGCGCCGCTCGCGATGCGGCGCTCGATCCAGGCCGCCGCGCCAACATCGAGCGGATGATCCAGCGGTTCGACGGCTACAGCGCCAACTTCAGCAAGCTGATCACGATCCGCGAACAGCGCGACCGGATGGTGCTGGAGGAACTGACGCCGCTGGGCATGAAAGCCCGGGAAGGATTGACCCAGATCGCGACCGCCGGCATTGCCGCCGGCGAGTTCGAGGCCGCGGCCTACGCCGGGCAGGCGATGGAAACGCTGATGCTGGCCCGCCTCAGCGCCCAGCGCTTTCTGACCGAGCCGACGCAGAAGGCCGTCGATGAGATGCGAGCCCGGATGGGCGACTTCATCAAGTCGGCGACCGCGCTGGCCGGGCGCCTGCCCGACCCGGCGCAGAAGCGTCTGGCCGAGGATTCGGCGCAGATCGCCACCCGCTATCTCGACATGTTCAACCGGGTCGTGACGGCGGTCGACGACGCCCACACGCTGGCCTTCACCACCATGGCCGCAGAGGCCGAGGAGTTCGCCGGCCTGGTCGACAAGACCATCACCGCGCAAGCCGAGGCCCGCAAGGGGATGCTGACCGGCGCGCAGGCCGACATGGAGAGCACGACGACGCTGCTGATCGGCATGGCCGTCGGCGCCTTCGTGCTGGGCCTGCTGGTCGCCCTGGTCACCGCCCGCTCGATCGTCCGTCCGGTGGTCGACATGACCGCCACCATGACCGAACTGGCGGCCGGCAACCTGACCGTCGACATCCCGGCCCTGGAAAACCGGGACGAGATCGGCCGCATGGCCAAGGCGGTCCAGGTGTTCAAGGACAACGCCGTCGAGAAGACCCGGATGGACGAGGCCGAGCGCCAGCGGCTGGAGGCCGAGCGCCGCGCCGACGAGGCGCAGCGCGCCCGCGAGCAGGCGATCGGCGAGGAGATCGCCGGCCTGATCGACGCGGTGTCGAAGGGCGACCTGGAACGCCGCATCGACCTCGCCGGCAAGGAGGGCTTCTACAAGACGATGTCGGAGGGCATCAACCGCCTGACCGACACGGTGGAGGCGGTCATCGGCGACCTGGGCGAGGTGTTGAGCGCGCTGGCCCAGGGCGACCTGAACCGCCGCGTCACCCGCGACTACCAGGGCGCCTTCGAGCGGGTGAAGACCGACGTCAACGCCACCTCCACCCGGCTGGCGGACATCGTCGGCCAGATCACCCAGTCGGCCGAGACCATCGCCGCCGCCGCGGCCGAGGTGTCGCTGGGCTCCTCCGACCTCGCCGACCGCACCGAGCAGCAGGCATCGTCGCTGGAGGAAACCGCCGCCAGCATGGAAGAGCTGGGGGCGACCGTGCGCTCCAACGCCGACAACGCCCAGCGTGCCAACGTCATGGCCGCCGACGCCCGCAGCTCCGCCGAATCGGGCGGCGGCGTCGCCAATTCGGCAATCGAGGCGATGCGGCGGATCGAGGAGTCGAGCCGCAAGATCACCGACATCATCGGGGTGATCGACGAGATCGCCTTCCAGACCAACCTGCTGGCGCTGAACGCGGCGGTCGAGGCGGCGCGGGCCGGCGACGCCGGGCGCGGCTTCGCCGTGGTGGCGCAGGAGGTGCGGCAGCTCGCCCAGCGCTCCGCCCAGGCGTCGAAGGAGATCAAGGCGCTGATCCTGGACAGCGGCGGGCAGGTCAAGGACGGCGTCGATCTGGTGCGCTCCGCCGGCAGCTCGCTGACCGAGATCGTCACCGGCATCGGCCGCGTCGCCGACTTGGTGTCGGAAATCGCCCGGGCCACCGCGGAACAGGCCGCCGGCCTGGACGAGGTCAACATCGCCGTCGCCCAGATGGACGAGATGACCCAGAAGAACGCCGCGCTGGTCGAGGAAAGCACCGCCGCCGCCCGGTCGCTGGAGGAGCAGGCCGACCAGCTGCGCCAGCAGATGACCTTCTTCACCCTGGACCGCAACGGCGCCAACCCGCAAGCCGCCGACCACAACGCCACCCGCCGGCCCCCGTCCGCCCTTGCCGATCGCGACCGGCAACGGGTGAACGGCTGACGCCCGCCACCGGTGCCGCCATGACCGAACGACTGTCCTCCTTATCCTGCGAACCCGCGGCTGAGCGCCGCGGTTTGGCGGCGGCGGTCGGCGCCACGCGCGAGTTCAACTTCGAGCGTCACCATTTCGACCTGATCGCCGGCCTGCTCTATCAGCTGGCCGGGATTGCGCTGGCCGCGCACAAGGTCGAGATGGTCTATGCCCGGCTGGCGCGCCGCCTGCGCGAACTGCGGCTGCCCGACTTCGACACCTACTGCGCCCTGCTGCAGAGCGATGCGGGGGCCGGCGAGATCGGTTTCCTGGTCAACGCCCTGACCACCAACCTGACCAGCTTCTACCGCGAATCCCACCATTTCGACTTCCTGGCCGACACGGTCCTGCCCGAGGTGCGGGCGCGCAACGCCGGCGTGCCGAAGCCGCGGCTGCGGCTGTGGTCGGCCGGCTGCTCGTCCGGGCCGGAAGCCTACACCATGGCGATGGTGCTGGTCGGCACGATGGCCGCCGACCTGCGGCGCTGGGACGCCCGCATCCTGGCCACCGACATTGACACCCACATGGTGGAGACGGCGCGGCGCGGCGTCTACCCGCTGTCGGCCGCCGCCGGCATCCCGCCGGCCATCCGCCAGCGCTTCACCCACGACGCGCGGCTGGGCGGCGAGCCGGCGGTGGCGATGGGCGATGAGCTGAAGCGGCTGATCACGGTCAAGCCGCTGAACCTGTTGGAACATTGGCCGATGTCCGGGCCGTTCGACGCGATCTTTTGCCGCAACGTCCTGATCTATTTCGACCGCCGCGGCCGAACGCAGGTGATAGAAAACTTCGCCCGGATGCTCCGCCCCGGCGGGTATCTGTTCCTCGGCCACTCGGAGAGCTTGTATGGCGTGTCGAACCTGTTCCGGCAGGCCGGCCCGACGATCTATCGGCGGGAGTGAGCGATGATCCCCCTCTCCCCGCAACCGCTCCAGTCACCGGCCGGCCATCGGACCTCCGGCGGCGGCGCCATGGCGCGCCGCCTGGGCGGCGGGCGCTACTACAACCCCGAATTCCGGGTCGAGACGGTCAAGGTCGCGCTGGGCCGGCAGGCGGTCAGCGACCGCGCCGACCTGATGCTGGCGACGACGCTGGGCTCCTGCGTGGCCGCCTGCATCCACGATCCGGTGCGCGGGATCGGCGGCATGAACCATTTCATGCTGCCCGACCTGCCGGCCAGCGAGCTGGAGGGCGCCGGCCTGGCCGCGCGCTACGGCTCGGTCGCGATGGAGCGGCTGATCAACGCGCTGCTGGCCGCCGGGGCCGAGCGCGGCCGGCTTCAGGTCAAGCTGTTCGGCGGCGCCCGGGTGATCGACTCCCGCTACGACATCGGCGGGCTGAACAGCCGCTTCGCGCTCGCCTATGTGCGGGCGGAGGGGCTGACGCTGACCGGGCAGGATCTCGGCGGCGCTTCCGCCCGGCGCATCCACTATTTCCCGCATGACGGGCGCGCCCTGCGCCGCCTGCTGCGGCCGGAGGCGGTCGCCGACACCGTCACGCGCGAGCGGCACCTCCTGTCCGACCTGCGGCGGGCGCCGGCGGACGGCACGGTCGAGCTGTTCGCCGCTCCCCCCGAACCGGAAGGGACCTGACCGATGCCCAGACCCATCCGCGTCGTGATCGTCGACGACAGCGCCCTGATGCGCGAGATGCTGAAGGACATCCTGACCCGCGAGCCCGGGATGGAGGTCGCCGGCGTCGCCCGCGATCCCTTCGAAGCGCGCGAGGTGATCAAGGCCACCAACCCCGACGTCATCACGCTGGACGTCGAGATGCCGAAGATGGACGGCCTGTCCTTCCTGGAAAAGATCATGACCCTGCGGCCGACGCCGGTCATCATGGTCTCCTCGCTGACCCGCGAAGGCTCCGACGCCGCCATCCGCGCGCTGGAGCTGGGGGCGGTCGACTGCATCGCCAAGCCGGGCGGCTCCGACGGCCACGGGTTCGAGGCGACGGCGCTGGAGCTGGTGTCCAAGATCCGCGTCGCCGCCACCGCGCGGCTGTCGATGCGGCGCCCGGCCGCCAGCCATGCCGTGCTGCCGACGCCGCGCCGCGCCGGGTCGGGCAAGCGGCTGATCGCCATCGGCGCCTCCACCGGCGGGGTGGAGCGCATCCGCGACGTGCTGGCCGCCATGCCGGCCGACGGGCCGCCGATCGTCATCGCCCAGCACATGGGGCCGAGCTACATGCCCAGCTTCGCCGCCCGGCTCGACCGGCTGTCGGCGCCGTCGGTGCGGATCGCCGCCCATGGCGACCGGCCGGCGCAGGGGCTGGTGCTGATCGCCCCCGGCGACCGCCACCTCGCCATCGTCCGCGACACCGCCGGCTTCGTCTGCCACATCCAGGACACGCCGCCGGTCAGCGGTCACCGTCCGTCGGTCGACGTGCTGTTCGCCACCGTCGCCAAGGCGGCCGGACCGAACGCGGTCGGCGTGATCCTGTCGGGCATGGGCCGCGACGGCGCCATCGGCCTGAAGGCGATGCGCGACGCCGGCGCCTTCACCATCGGGGAGCAGGAATCGAGCTGCGTCGTCTACGGCATGCCGCGCGCCGCCAAGGACAGCGGCGCCGTCGCCGTCGAGCTGCCGCTCGCCCACATTCCCGCCGAAATGCTGCGCGCCTTCGACGCCATCGGAGAGCGCCCCCGCACCGTCTGACGCGACCGGGCTTCCGGGCCGGGTTTCCCCGGTCCGGTTTTCCAGTCGGGTTGTCAGTACGGGTTTCAAGGAGTACCAGGATGTCTTTCCCCCACGCCGCGCCGACCGCGACTCTCCCCATCCCGGACGGACCGACCGGCAACGGGGCCTTGGCCGGCCAGGACGGCAAGGTCACCGTCGCGGCCGATCTGCTGTCGACCTGGCTCGGCTTCGCCGACGTGCAGCGCCGCACGCTGGACGTCGTCCAGACCGAGCTGAGCCGCACCTCGGCCCATGTGGAGACGGCGACGCTCGACCTGTCCGACCGCTTCCGCGAGCTGGCCCAGAAGGCGCTGGACCAGTCGGAGCGCGTCGCCCAGATCGTGGCGATGGCCGGGTCGGTCGAGATCGACGGCGAGCGGGTGCCGCTCGACACGCTGGTCGTCGGCATGCAGGACGTCATCACCGACATGGTGACCAACATCGTCACCCTGTCGCGTCACGCCATGAGCATGGTCTACCTGCTGGACGATGTGCAGAAGGACGTGGGCGAGCTGGAGAAGTCGATCGGCGACATCGACACCATCAACCGCCAGACCAACTTCCTGGCGCTGAACGCCACCATCGAGGCCAGCCGCGCCGGCGAGGCCGGCCGGACCTTCGCCGTGGTGGCGCAGGAGGTGCGGCACCTCTCCCGCTCCACCGGCGAGCTGGCGGAGCGGATGCGCACCAAGGTCACCGCGGTGGTCAAGGGCGTGCGCAACGGCCACGACATCCTGCGCCAGATCGCCAACACCGACATGTCGCCGCAGATGCTCGCCAAGGAGCGCGTCGACAAGACGATGGACAGCCTGGTGGAGCAGACCGCCCATTTCCAGTCGGTGCTGGAAACCGCGGCGACGGTGTCGTCGGACATGTCCGCCACCATCGCCCACGTCATCACCGGCATGCAGTTCCAGGATCTGACCAAGCAGCGGATCGAGGCGATCAACGACAGCCTCGCCATCATGAACGCCGGGTTGGGTGAGCTGGAAACCCGCATCCGCGGCGAATTGCCGCCCGGCGTCGTCTCCCGCGAGCCGCGGGAATGGCTGAACCAACTGCTGGACCGCTTCACGCTGAGCGAGATGCGTGAGCGTTTCGTGCGCAAACTGCTTCTGGAAGGCACCGCGCTGGACGAGAACGGCGTGCTTGACGTCGACGTCGGCGGCAGCAACAGTTCGGGCGGAGACATCGAACTTTTTTAACGCATCGCTCGCATTGATTGCGGCACGCTCTACTATCCGGAAAGACGGACGTCATGGATTACGGTATCGAAGTGCGCGACCAGGAAGCGGTTGTCCGTCTGCGCGGTCGCCTGACCTTCAACGACCATGCAAAGTTGCGCACGCTGATCGGCGAGATGGCGCAGAACCCGGCCCGCCGTCAGGTGCTCGACCTGTCGTCGCTGGAGTTCGTCGATTCCGCCGGGATCGGCATGCTGCTGATCGCGCGCGAGGAAATGGCCAACGCCAACAAGCAGTTCATCCTGCGCGCCGCCACCGGCCAGGTGAAGCGGGTGCTGACCGTGGCGCAGATCGCCAAGATCGTTCCGATCGAGGACTGACCCCTTGACCCTCGGCGCCACCCTTCCCGCCGCGGTCCGGACGCGCTTCGACGCCCTGCATGGACCGGCGATGGCCGGATCGCGCCTGGACCGGCTGGCGCAGTCGCTTGGGCTGCCGGCGGTGCCGGCGGACACCACGCCGCCGGTGACGGCGCGCGGCGGCAGCGTCGCCGCGGTCTTCGACGGCACGGGCGGCGCCGATGCGGACGCGCTGTGGCTGCCGCCCTTCGCCGCCTGGATCGAGACGGTCGACGCCGATGACGGGGCGGCCGCGCTGGCGCCGCTGATGGCCGCCGCCGCCGCCGCCGACCTCTACGTCAACCTGTCCACCGGCACCGCGCACGACCTGCAGTTGGGATCGCGGCTGCTGGCCGCCCTGGCCGCCCGCCACCCGCTGGCCACCGAGCGGCGCGACGACATCGAGCTGGCCCTGCACGAGGCGGTGAGCAACGCGCTGGTCCACGGCAACCTGGGCGTCGACGGCATGAAGGAGCTGAGCGCCGCCGAGCTGGAACGCTTCTCCCGCGATCTGGGCGACCGTCTGGCCGACCCGCGGCTGGCCGCCCGCCGCATCGCCATCACCGTGCGGATCGACCGGACGGACGGCAGCAAAGACGGGGGCGGCGAAGACGGCGACTGCGAAGACGGGGGCGGCCCCATTGCCGTGGTCGAGATCGCCGACGACGGTCCCGGCTTCGTCCCGAACGCCGTCCAGCCCGGTGCGCAACCGGGTGCCCCACAGCCGGATCACGGAGCGTCCGGACGCGGGCTCGCGCTGATCGGCACCATCGCCGACGGGCTGGAGATCTGCGACGGCGGCCGCCGTGTCCGCCTGAGGTTCCGGCTGTGAGCGCCGCCACCGCCATTGGACCGGTGCCGGAGAGCCGCCATCCGGCCAGCGACATAGCCGTGGGCCTGGACGCCCCGGGGCTGGACAGCCGTGTCCTCCACGACCAGATCCTCGACTGCCGCATCCTGGTGGTCGACGACACCGCCTTCAACCGGACGCTGATCGGCGCCTTCCTGGACGAAGCCGGGTTTCGCGCCGTCTCCTTCGCCGCCGACGGCCAGGAGGCGCTGGACCGGGTGGCGGCGGCCCTGCCCGACCTGCTGATCCTGGACATCATGATGCCGGGGATGGACGGGTTCGAGGTCTGCCGGCGGCTGCGCGCCATGCCGGAGGCGGCGGACCTGCCGATCCTGGTGCAGACCGCGCTGTCGTCGGGCGAGGACCGCAACCGGGCCTTCGCCGCCGGCACCACCGATCTGGTGTCGAAGCCGCTGGACCGGACCGAGCTGCTGGCCCGCGTGCGCATCCATCTGGAAAGCCGGGTGCTGATCCGCCGTCTTCAGACCTACCGCGCGCGGGTCGAGGCCGAACTGGCCATCGCCCGTTCGATGCAGGAGCATCTGCTGCCCTCCCCGGCCCGCTGCGCGGTGGTCGGCGAGGCCGCCGGCTGCGTCCTGCGCGCCAACACCGTGATCTCGCCGCATCTCGGCGGCGACCTGTGGGGGTTGCTGCCGCTGGCCGGACGGCGCTTCGGCGTCTACCTGCTGAACGTCGCCGGCCGGGGCGTGTCGGCCTCGCTGAACGCCTTCCGCCTGCACACGCTGCTGCAGGAACTGGCGCCCGGCCATGGCGAGGACCCGGCCGCCCTGCTGACGGCGCTGAACGCCCGCGCCGCCGAGCTGCTGGAACCGGGGGAACAGGCGACGATGACCTACGGCGTGGTCGACGGCGGGGCCGGCCGCTTCATCCACGCCTCCGCCAACGGCGCGCCGCCGATGATCCTGCGGGACGACGGTTCGCCGCCGGCCCTCGGCGCCGCCACCGGGCTGGCGCTCGGCATCGCCAGCGGCACCCGCTACCGGGCGGAGACGATGGAACTGCCGCCGGGCGCCGTGCTGGCGCTCTACTCCGTCGCGGTGCTGGAGGCGCTGGACGCCGGCGGCACCGGCATCGGGCTGGGCTGGATGATCGCCGGCGCCGTGGCGGAGGGCGACGGCTTCGACCGCGTCGTGCGCTCGCTCGCCTTCGCGCTGGGCGAGGTCAGCGGCGACGACCACACGCTGCTGTGGATCGAACGGGGGGTCGGGGCATGAGCGTCGAACCGGCCGTGCGCGGAACGCCGGACGGTCTGGAGAGCGCCCGGGTGCTGGTCGTCGACGACAACCGCATCAACCGCCACCTTCTGCTGGCGTTGCTGGAACGCGGCGGCATCACCCTGGTCGAGCAGGCGGAGGACGGCCAGGACGCGCTGACCCGCATGGAGCATTTCAAGCCGGATCTGGTGCTGCTCGACCTGATGATGCCGCACATGGACGGCTTCGAGATGTGCCGGCGCCTGCGCGCCGACCCGCGCTGGAAGGCGCTGCCCGTCCTGGTTCAGTCCAGCCTGAACCGGGCGGAGGATCGCGCCCGCGCCTTCGCCGCCGGGGCGACCGACTATGTCACCAAGCCGATCAACGCGGTCGAGCTGCTGGCCCGCGTCCGCATCCACCTCCGCAAGCGCGCCCTGCTGCGCGACCTGGAGCAGTATCACAGCCGCACCGAGGCGGAGCTGGCGCTTGCCCGCAACATGCAGGTGCGGCTGCTGCCCGGCCCCGACCGCCTGGCCGAGCTGGAAGCGGCGACCGGCGTCGCCGTGGACGCCCATTTCGCCCCGTCGTCGGAGCTGGGCGGCGATTTCTGGGGGATCGAGCGGCTGCCCGGCGGGCGGATCGCCGTCTATCTGGTCGATTTCTCCGGCCATGGCGTCGGCGCCGCGCTGAACACCTTCCGGCTGGACGCCATCTGCCGGCAGGTCGGGACCACCGCGCTGACCCCGGCGGAGTTCCTGGCGGCGGTGAACCGCCGGCTGTGCGGCCTGCTGCCCAGCGGCCAGTTCGCGACCATGCTGACCGGGCTGATCGACCCGGTCGCCGGGGTGTTCCATTACGCGTCGGCCGGATCGACGGCGCCGATGCTGTGGCTGCCGGGCGACGCCGCGCCGCGCCTGGGCGACGGCACCGGCCTGCCGCTGGGCCTGCTGCCGTCGGCCAGCTACGACAGCCGCCAGATGCCGCTGCCCCCCGGCGCCCGCCTGTTCCTCTATTCCGACGCCGCCATCGAGATCCCGGTGGGCACCGACGTGCTGGACGAAACCGGGCTCGCCGCGATGATCGCCCGCCGCATCGACGAGCCCGACAGCGGACGCCTGCTCGCCGGCTTGCTGGAGGAGCTGCGGGCGACCGGCCCGATCGACGACGACCTGACCGCGCTGCTGCTGACGCGCCGGGGCTAGAGTGCGGTCGGTTCAAGCGGAAACGCTTGGACCGTGAATCACACCGGAAACCAGAAGCTTAGAGTCTGCCGTTAGAGTCTGCCGGATGCTTCAGTAGGCATCTGACAGCCTCTAACGGCCCCGCCTGCATCCCGGCAGCAAAAGGACCCCAACAGCAAAAAGGCCGCTCCCGAAGGAGCGGCCTTTCGCATTCGGCAGGAGCCGACCGATCAGCGCGAGTAGAACTCGATGACCAGGTTCGGTTCCATCTGGACCGGGTACGGAACGTCGGCCAGCAGCGGAGCGCGGACGAAGCGGCCCTTCAGGGCGCCGCCGTCGACTTCCAGATAGTCGGGGATGTCACGCTCGTTGGAGGCGGCGGCCTCCAGGACGAGGGCCATCTGCTTGGACTTGGCGCGCACCTCGACGGTGTCGTTGTCCTTGATGCGGGCCGAGGCGACGTTCAGGCGGCGGCCGTTGACCAGGATGTGACCATGGTTGATCAGCTGGCGGGCGGCGAACGGGGTCGGCGCGAACTTCATGCGGTAGACCACGGCGTCCAGACGGCGCTCCAGCAGGCCGATCAGGTTCTCGCCGGTGTCGCCCTTGCGGCGGACGGCTTCGGCGTAGATGCGGCGGAACTGCTTCTCGCCGATGTTGCCGTAGTAGCCCTTCAGCTTCTGCTTGGCCATCAGCTGCAGACCGTAGTCCGACGGCTTCTTGCGGCGCTGGCCGTGCTGGCCGGGGCCATACTCGCGCTTGTTCAGCGGGCTCTTGGCACGGCCCCACAGGTTGACGCCAAGGCGGCGGTCGATCTTGTACTTGGACTCTTGACGCTTGCTCATAACTCTCACGCCTCGTTGGACACGAGTTGATGTTGTCCCGGTAGTTCCAGCCACCCTTTCAGGCGGCGGACGGGGCGCCAAAGAGTGCGCGCGCCCGCGTTCCCAGGAGGTGAAGGCGCGCACAATACCCATGCGCACGCCGGAGTCAAGCGTTGCGATGGCGATGGTGCCGCAGGGCGATGGCGGCGCACCCACGGGTTCCGCTTGCGCGGCGCCACTCTTTTGCGCTCCCCTGCCCGTCTGCGGAACACCGGACGGGGCGATGGCGATGGAGCGGGTGGAGTGCGTGGTCGTCGGGGCGGGGGTGGTCGGTCTGGCGGTGGCGCGCCGGCTGGCGCGGGCCGGGCGCGAGGTCATCCTGCTGGAGGCGGCGGAGGCGATCGGCACCGGCACCAGCTCCCGCAACTCCGAGGTCATCCACGCCGGCATCTATTACCCGACCGGCAGCCTGCGCGCCCGGCTGTGCGTGCCCGGCCGCGACGCGCTCTATGACTATTGCGCCGCGCATGGGGTGGAGCATCGCCGCATCGGCAAGCTGATCGTCGCGACCGGGCCGGACCAGTTGCCGAAGCTGGCGGCGATCCGCGCCCAGGCCGCCGCCAACGGCGTCACCGACCTGACCGAGGTCGACGCCGCCACCGCGCGGGCGTGGGAGCCGAACCTGCGCACGGTCGGCGCGCTGCTGTCGCCCTCCACCGGGATCATCGACAGCCACGGGCTGATGCTGGCCCTGCTGGGCGACGCCGAGGAGGCCGGCGCCATGCTGGCCCTGCACAGTCCCCTGGTCCGGTCGCACCGCACCGAAGCCGGGTTCGAGCTGGAGGTCGGCGGGGCGGAGCCGATGCGGCTCGCCTGCTCCACCCTGGTCAACGCCGCCGGGCTGGGCGCCTGGGCGGTCGCCCGCGGCATGGAGGGCTTCGCGGCGGAGCATGTGCCGCCGCGGGTGCTGGCCAAGGGCAACTACTACGCGCTGGCCGCCGGCCGCTCGCCCTTCTCGCGGCTGGTCTATCCGGTGCCGGTGGAGGGGGGCCTGGGCGTCCACCTGACGCTCGACCTCGCCGGGCAGGCCCGTTTCGGTCCGGACGTGGAGTGGCTGGGCGACGTCGCCGGGCCGATCGACTACGCCGTCGATCCGGCCCGCGCCGACGCCTTCTACGGCGCGGTGCGCGCCTATTGGCCGGGCCTGCCCGACGCCGCGCTGGTGCCGGCCTATTCCGGCGTGCGGCCGAAGCTGAGCGGGCCGGGCCAGCCGCAGGCCGACTTCCTGCTGCAGGGGCCGGGGACACACGGGGTCGATGGGCTGGTCAACCTGTTCGGCATCGAATCACCGGGCCTGACCTCCTGCCTCGCCATCGCCGACGCGGTGGCCGGCCTGCTGGGCGAGCGTCACGAACTGCTGGAGGATAACGTGGTCTGACAAGGCTCCCGCCCCCACTCGGTTCTTGACCGGGAGGGCGCCTCACCCAATCTATAGTCCCGGTGGTGCCGGCATGCGCTGGGCCACCGATCCGCCGGGCGCCGGAAACGGGCCCATGTTTCGCAACTCGCTCCCGTCGTGAGGAGGATGCGTCGTGACGACTCGCCTTTCGCTCTTCAACAGCCCGCTGCTTCTCGGCTTCGACCAGTTCGAGCGGACGCTCGACCGCATCGCCAAGAATTCAGCCGAGGGGTATCCCCCCTACAACATCGAGCAGATCGGCGACGATGGCCTGCGCATCACGCTTGCCGTGGCCGGCTTCACCTCCGACGACCTGTCGGTGCAGATCGAAGACAACCAGCTCGTCATCCGCGGCCGCCAGACCGACGACAAGTCGCGCCTCTACCTGCACCGCGGCATCGCCGCGCGGCAGTTCCAGCGCAGCTTCGTCCTGGCCGAGGGGATCGAGGTGGTGGGCTGCTCGCTCGACAACGGGCTGCTCAACATCGACCTGACCCGCCCGGTGCCGGAACCGAAGGTCCGCACCATCAAGATCGAGCAGCCGAAGGCCGGCAGCGCCGGCGGCGCCCCCCGCACCATCGACGTGTCGGCGGACGGCCTCAATGTCGGTCCGATCGGCGGCTCACTCAGCGGCAAGGACGGCTGATCCCGCACCTTGCCCGCCGGTCCGCCTTGTTCCAGCCACCCTGTTCGCCGAAACTCTGCACGCGCGGCCGCCCATTGGGGGAGCCGCCGGGAGACCCCAGATCATGATCCACGACATCCAGACCCATCTGCGCCAGCTCTCGCCGCAGGATTTCGCCAGCTTCGGGCTGGGCGACGTCGCCTACGTCCGCCCGGTCGAGGTGGACGGCACCGCCGCCTTCGCGATCCACGCGGCCGACGGCACCCCGCTGAGCGTCGTCGCCGACCGCGACCTCGCCTTCGCCGCCATCATCCAGAACGACATGGAGCCGGCCAGCGTCCACTGAGCGCGAGGCTGGTGGTACGGGGCGGGGCCCACACCCTTTGGATTTGGGCGGCCCCGCCCTGTTCGTGTCCGGGTTTCGATCTGTCGCTTTTGCGTTGCAACACGCTTCATCTCGATCCTTGTCAGCCCTGACTGCCGTTGTAAGGTGCCTTCTGCGATACTCGCGGATGCAAGTGCGAAAACGCTGTGGGGGACAGGCGGGTGGATGGTGGGGCGAGCGATACCGCGGTGGATGCGAAGGCCGCGGCGGACGGCGCGAAGCGCAAGGCCTGGGATGACGAGGCGCGCGATTCGCTGCACATCCTGCCCCTGTCCAGCATCCCGCTGGAAACCCCGGGCCTGCAGCACGCCCGGCTGATCAAGAACGTCCGGCTGCAGACCGTGGTGGAGATGTTCCACGACGCCCAGACCGGCAGCGGCCAGGTGACGCCCCGCCACATCCCAGGCTATTTCGAATCCTACAAGGACGAGGTCGAACGCGACCTGGTGAAGATCGAGAAGATCGGCACCGCGTCGAGCTTCGACGTCTATTCCTCGCGCATCGAGCTGCGGCGGCTGAACATCGACGTCAACAACGTCGAATCGCTGACCTTGTCCGACCGCAAGAAGGCGGAGCTGACCAGCTACATGCGGGTCTTCACCCGGCCGCTGATGGAGTATGTCTACGGCACCGAAGAGGTGCACATCGCCGACGTGACCGACATCATCCAGATGTTCGCCAACCCCAACCGGGACGAGGCGCTGCGCAACCTGCGCATGATGGCCGACCGGCTGGACATCGGATTGGGCGAGATCCCACAGTTCCTGGAGGAATACGGCGACATCTTCCTGTCGCTGGCCTATTTCCGCAAATGCCTGGACGAGATCGTGCCGGAGGTGCAGCGCTTCGTCACCTGGATGGGCGAGATCCGCAGCTCCGCCGAGGTGAAGCGCGATTCCCGGCAGATGCGCCTGCTCGACGACATTGCCCGCGACCTGACCGACATCTCGACCTCGATCACCGGCCGGTTCGAGAGCTTCGACAACCGCTCCAAGGACTTCTGGAGCGACATCAACGCCGACACCTTCCGCTCGATCCGCGAGTTGATCGCCTCGCACCACGTCACCATCGGCGGGGTGCTGTGCGGTCTGGCGGTGAAGATGAACCTGTGGAAAAGCCGCTTCGCCCGCGGCGGCGGCGGCCCGAACCGCCGGATGGAGTTCGTGAAGTCGGAGATCCTGCCCGGCCTGTCGCACATCAAGGCGCTGGAGCAGTCGGCCCGCACCGGCCACCTGTAGGCGCCACCTGTAGGCGGTCGAGGGCGCGGGAGCGCCGGCCTCAGTCGAGCGAGAAGATCTTCGGACCGACCCCGCTGTCGGACAGGACGACGGCGAACAGGGTCAGGATGGGGATCACGAACATCAGCCCGATCACGACACGCACGATCATGTCCTTGCGCCGCGCCGACCGGCACAGCGGACAGTCGTTGGGTCCATGCCCATAGTCGGAGCCGCAATAGGGGCAGCCGGTGGTATCGCTCATGACGGACGGGCTTTCGACATGGTCTATCGGCAAGGGCGGACAGCGCCCTTGAACCGCCCTTATTCTGGGCCAACGGCCCTGCCCATCGTCATGAAATCCCTGTCATCTTTATGGATTTGCCGTCGCCGGTGCCTCCCGGGGCCGGCGGTCAGGCCGCGTCGCGGCCCAGCGGCGCCAGCCCGGTGACGGTGCGGCGGAAGCGGTCGGCAAACTGTTGCTGCTCGGCGTCCGGCAGCGTGACGGTGACGTGGAGCCGCGCGGCGGCGCCAACCCCCTCCAGCGCGCGGACCATCGCCGGGACCGGCTCCAGCCCCGGCAGGGCGAGGCGCAGCGAGGCGCCGACGGCCAGCCCGGCCAGCAGCTCCGCCGGCAGTCCGCTGAGCCGCGCTCCGCCTTCGGACGCGTTGTCCACCGTCACCGCCGCCTCGCGCCCGCCGACCATCAGCCGGCCGGGACGGTTCAGCGCGTAGCGGGGGGCGGTGCGGCGGTTCACCTCCGGCGTGGCGGTGCGGATCGCCTCGATCAGGACGCGGCGGAGCTGGTCGATGCTGGCCGCCACCCGGTTGGACAGGGCGTTGACCTCGCTGGCCCGCTCGCCGGTCGTCGTCGCCTCGGCCGAGACGTGGGCGATGCGGCTCGCCACCTCCTGCGCGGCGCTGGAGGTCTGGACGACGTTGCGGGCGATCTCGCCGGTCGCCGCCTCCTGCTCCTCGATCGCCGCGGCGACGGTGGCGGAGACGGTCTCCACCCCGCGCACCCGTTCGGCGATGGCGCGCACCGCGGACACCGCTTCGCCGGTGGTGGCCTGGATGGCGGCGATCTGGGCCTCGATCTCGTCGGTGGCCTTGGCGGTCTGGCCGGCCAGTTGCTTCACCTCGCTGGCGACAACGGCGAAGCCCTTGCCCGCCTCCCCCGCCCGCGCCGCCTCGATGGTCGCGTTCAGCGCCAGCAGGTTGGTCTGGCTGGCGATGTGGTTGATCAGGTTGGTCACCTCGCCGATGCGGGTGACGGCCTCGGCCAGCCGCTGGATGGTCTCCTCCGCGCGCAGCGAGGCGCCGACCGCCTCGCCGGTCATCGCGGTGGCGGTGCCGATCTGGCTGGCGATCTCGCGGATGGAGGCGCTGAGCTGCTCCGACGCGGCGGCGACGGTCTGGGCGTTCGACAGCGCCTGCGTCGCGGCGGCGGCGACGTTCTGGCTGTTGTCGCGGACCGCCTGCGCCGATTCGGCCATGCGGGTGGCGTTGCCGGCCATCTGCCCGGTCTGGCTGGCCACCGCATCGACCGCGTTCGACGCCTCGTGCTCCACCGTCTCGGCCATGCGCTGCAGGGCGGCCTGCTTTTCCCGTTCGGAGCGGTCGCGCTCCTCGTCCTGTTGGCGGCGCAGCCGCGCGGCCTCCTCCGCGTTGTCCTTGAAGACGCGCAGGGCCCGGGCCATCGCGCCGATCTCGTCGCCGCGGTCGGCGCTGGGGATGACGACGGACAGGTCGCCCCGGGCCAGCGTGCGCATGGCGCCGGTCAGCGCGCCCACCGGCTGCACCACCCGGCGCCGGATGCCCAGCACGCCCAGCACCATCACCGCCAGCACCACCGCCGACACGGTCCAGCCCGCGGTCATGAACAGGCGCTCGCGATCGGTGGCGTAGACCTCCGTCTCGCTGTTGTAGCGGTTGGTCTCCTCCACGATCTGGTCGACGACCGCGCGGTGGGCGGCGTAGGCGGCGGCGATCGCCGTGTAGGAGGCGCGGGCCGCCGCCTCGTCCTTGCGGGCCAGCGCCGGCAGGAACTTCGTCTCGATCTCCGCCCAGAAGCGCGTCACCGGTGCGTGGGAGGTCGTGGTCAGCTTGGCCAGGATCGCCGGCTCGAACCGCTCCTTCAGCCAGTAGTCGTGCCGCTCGTCATAATCCTTGCGCAGTTGCGCCAGCCGCGCCCGCCGCTGTTCGACCGACGACGGGTCGTTCATCGCCAGCGTCGTCTCCAGATAGGCTTCGATCACGTATTCCGGCGGCGGCAGGATGTCGGCGATCAGGTCCTTGCCCAGGACGATGCGCTGGTAGATCGGGCCGCCCACCTTCAACTCGCGGAGCGCCAGCGCCCCGGTGACGACCACGGCCAGGAAACCGAGGGTGACCACCACGCCGAACAGGTTGGTCAAGGCGGCGATCTTGAGGGTCTTCAGCATGGTTCACCTTGTGCGAGGACCGCGTGCGACGACGACACGCGCAGAGGGCGGCACAAGGTTTGTTCTCAAATCGAACCGATCGTGACAAGTAAAAAACTTGCTCGATTATCGGGTCGAAAAGAAATGATGTTTCATTGGGCGGGATGCATCTGAATTGTGCAGAGTCTGCGCAAGACGCAACCAAAGTGGCGATTGTGCCACTCAGGCCAAGACCAAGGTGCCGACCCATCCCACCAGGGCAAGGATCACCAGCATCACCAGCAGCGCAACGATCACCGCGTTGGTCCGGCGAATCGAACGGCAGCGTGGGCAGCCCTCCTCTGTCGCGGGGTAACGGTTGGCGCAGCGGTCGCAGCGGACGGTCTGGTCCGTCATGGCGGGTCTCGTAACTGTGAAGGCCGATGGGCGGGTAGCCATAGCACGGACGCCGATGCCCCGCACCGGTGCCGCGGCGCCGGGGGACCGCCGTCCGCCGCGGGAGGGACAAAAGGTCGCAAGCGGCCCCGTTTCAGTCCGCCGCCGACCTCTCGACCGACGTCTCGACCGGCGGCACGCTCCGCAGCTCCGCCGCCTGCAAACGGCGTGGGCTGTGGTCGAGCGGCTCCAGCAATGGAACGTCCGCCCCCTCCGGCACCGCGTGCAGGTCGCGGAAGCGGCGGGCGCTGACCAGGACCCGCGATTCGAGGGTGCCGACCGCGTTGTTGTAGCAGCCGACCGCCTTGTCGAGCTGGCCGCCCAGCCGTTCCATGTGGCCGCCCAGGTCGGACAGCCGCTTGTACAGCTCGGCCCCCAGCGCGCTGATCTCGCGGGCGTTGTCGGCCAGCCGTTCCTGTCGCCAGCCATAGGCGACGGCGCGCAGCAGCGCGATCAGCGTGGTCGGGGTGGCCAGGATGACGCGGTGGTCGATGCCGGCCTCGATCAGCGCCGGGTCCTGCTCCAGCGCGGCGGAGAAGAAGTTCTCGCCGGGCAGGAACAGCACGACGAACTCCGGGCTGTCGTCGAACTGGTCCCAATAGCCCTTGGCGCCGAGCTGTTTCATGTGCTCGCGCACATGGCGGGCGTGGCGGATCATCCCGTCGCGCCGCCCGCCGTCGTCCGCCGCCTGGATGCCGTCGAGATAGCCTTCCAGCGGCGTCTTGGCGTCGACCACCAGGGTCTTGCCGCCCGGCAAAGTGACGACGAGATCGGGGCGCAGCCGGCCCGCCCCGCCGGAACCGCCGCCGGCCCCTCCACCGCTGGTTCCGTCCACCGTCGCCTGTTCGACGAAGTCGCAATGGTCGAGCATGCCGGCCATCTCGCAGACCCGGCGCAACTGGATTTCGCCCCAGCGCCCGCGCGCCGCCGGGGTGCGCAGCGCGCGCACGAGGTTGCCGGTCTCGGTGCGCAGCTGGGTCTGGCTTTCCACCAGCGACAGCACCTGCTGCTTCAGCCCTTCATAGGCGCCGGCGCGCGACGCCTCCAGCTCGCGGATCTGGCGGTCCATCGTCTCCAGCGACTGGCGCACCGGATCGACGATGGCGGCGATGGCGGTCTGCCGCTTGTCGAGGTCGCCCTTCGCCTGCTCCTGGAATCCGGCCAGCGTTTCGCGCGCCAGATCGAGGAAGCTGCGGTTGTTCTGGTGCAGCGCCTCGGCCGACAGCGCTTTGAAGCTGTCGGCCAGCGCCGCCTGCGCCCGTTCCAGCAACGCCAGCTTGTCGGCGGCCGCCACCCGTTCGGCGTCGAGCCGGGTGGAGAGTTGGGCGTGACGCTCGCGCGCCGCCGCCACCTCGCCCTGCAGCCGGGCGATCTGGTGGTCGCGCGCCTCGATCTCCTCGCGCAAATCATCCTCGGTCCGCTCGGCGAGGTCGAGGCGGGTGGCGAGTTCGGCGTGCAGCGCCGCCGCGGCGGCCTCGGCCCGGCCGGCGGCAGCGCCGAGCACGGCCCAGACGACCCCGCCGCCCAGCAGCAGCCCGGCCAACAGCCCGAGCGCCAGCGACAGCCCGTCCACCACCACCCCATTCACCACGAACGGCGCCAACGCGTTTCTCCACACCAAAGACGGGCACACCAAGGACGGGCACAGCCTAGCGGAACGAAACACGAATTGGAACAGGCCGCGAACGGCACCGCGAGGGACCACGGCCGCGCCCGCGCTTTCTCCGCTTGCCCAACGGACGAGGCCGCGCCATATCGGTGCCCATGTCCGACGATGCCTCCAAGACCTCCCCCGACTGCACCCCCGACTGCGGCGGCCCGCGCGTTCGCGCGATCCCGCCCGGCGAGGACCGCGAGCGGCTGATGTGCCCCGACTGCGGCTACATCGCCTACCAGAACCCGCTGATCGTGGTGGGGTCGGTCGTCACCTGGGAGGACGGGCGCATCCTGCTCTGCCGCCGCGCCATCGAACCGCGCAAGGGCTTCTGGACCCTGCCCGCCGGCTTCATGGAGGAGCGCGAGAGCACCCGCGAGGGCGCCGCCCGCGAGGCGTGGGAGGAGGCGCGGGCCACCATCGCCATCGACCATCTTCTGGCGATCTACGACATCCCGCGCATCAGCCAGGTGCAGATGATCTTCCGCGCCCGCCTGCTGTCCGCCGATGTCGAGCCCGGGCCGGAAAGCCTGGAGGTCGGGCTGTTCGCCTGGGAGGACATTCCCTGGGGCGACCTGGCCTTCCCCACCGTCCATTGGGCGCTGCGCGAGCACCACGACCGGCTGGGCCGCGACGATTGCGCCCCCGCCGTCAACCCGACCCCCGACGCGCTGGCCCGCTGGGAGCGGATGCTTTAGCGCGAGGGTTGGCGCGCCGGGTCGGCCGGGAACTTCGCGACGACCTCCCGCTCCGCGCCGTCGCGGCGGATGGTCAACGGCAGCCAAGTGCCCGGCGCCTGCCGCTGCACCACCGCCACGAGATCGGCCGGTTCGCGCACCGGGTTGCCGGCGGCGGCGAGGATCGAGTCGCCCACCATCAGACCCGCCGCGGCGGCGACGCTGCCGTCGCTGACCGCGCCGACCCCGACGCCGGCCACCCCGCCGCCGCCGGGTGAGCGGTCGAGCCGCACCCCCAGCAGCGGCCGCGGCGCCTCGCCATCCTCGCGCGCCGGAGCGAGGCCGAAGACCGCGTCGGCGATCCGGCCATCCAGCGTGTCGCAGTCACGGTCGGCGTCCCACGGCAGCAGGACGGCGGTCTCGGTGATGCCGAGGTCGGCCAACTGGTGCGGCACCCCCTCGCCATGGTCGGCGTGCCCCTCGCCCAGGATGGCGACGACGGTGCGGCCGGTGGTGCGGCGGGTTTCGGCGATCCGCTCCGCCATCGCGCGGTCCCAGACGGTCTGCGCCTCGATGAAGCGCGCGGCGGCGTTGGAAGAGGCGTTGGCGGCGTTGGGCGTCGCACCCTCGGGCTCCGGCCGGTCATGCGCGGCCAGCGCGTCCTTCAGGCGGGCGCGGTAGGCGTCGGACGGCGCGGCGGGCGTGCCGACACCCTCGCGTTCCGCCGGCGGGATGGTGGCCCAGCCATTGCGCGCGGTCCGGCTGATCAGCGACCGCTCCACGTTCAGCGCAACCACCGGCAGCCGGTTCAGCCGGGCGAACTGCAGGATCGGCAGGTAGAACCGCGCGTCGAACCCCCAGACCGTGCGCCAGTCGCTCTGCGTCAGGAACTCCGCCTCGGTCAACTCGCCGGCGACCCAGCGGTCGAGCACCGGCTGGACCCGGCGCGGCAGCATCTCCATCCCGACGGCAAGATCGGGGTTCAGCGCGTGCAGCCCGGCCAGCGTGTGCAGTTGCCAGCGGTGATGGTCCGGCTTGTCGTGCTGCTCCCCCAGCAGGATGGCGGCCGACTCGGCCACCCGGCGCAGCAGCGGCACCGGCGGCACCGGCTTGCCCTCGCCGTCGGCCCAGACGCCGGGCGGGACGCAGCCGGTGCGCGCGCCCTCCGCCGCGGTCGCGGTCCCCGGCGGAGACAGCCCCCACAGGGCAACCGCCAGCAGGCCGGCGCACAGGGGCAGACGTTTGGGGTGGAGACGGTGGCGGACGGGACGGTGGGACACGGGGCGGCTCCGGCGCTGCGGGACTGGCGGCAAGGTTGGGTTTGCGGCGTCCGGCGTCAATGGACAGCGCAACGGATTGCGTCGATTGGCGACAAAAGCAGGAAACAACAGCGAAGGTCAGGCGCAACATACCAACCGCCTCGTCACCAATGACGGAAAGTTCGGCCGTCGTACAGAAAAAGCATCATCTAATTTTCAATGAAGTTTTAAAGTTGATGATATATATCAGTTGTCACCAAGCGCCCCGGCACCTTGCCCAAGAGCCCGTTCGAACGCACGCTATCTCCGGACGCAAATCCCCAGGCCCTCCCACCACTTCGCGGGAGTTGTAGGACAGGTGGAGATTTGCCGACGACAGCACCGCGCCCGCGCGAACTCCGGCCAACGATTGGGGCCATGCATCTTGAACTTCAGGGGTCCTGCCATGGGCGCTCTTCTCTCACGCCTCAGCATTGCAAAAAAGATCTACGCGGTCGTCGGCCTGTTGGCCGTGACGGCGGCCATCCTCGGTTCCCTCGGTGTCGTCGGCCTACGGACTTACGACCAGCGGGTCGACGACATCCAGGTCCTGTCCCAGCGGGCGCTGTTGGGCGAGCAGATGAACAGCCTAGTGTTCAAGGTCGTGATGGACAGCCGCGGCATCTACGCCTCGACCTCCAAGGAGGAGGCGGCGAGCTTCGCCAAGGCGGTCAACGAGTCGACGGCGCTGCTGGGCACCCGCCTGGCGGAGTGGAAGGCCCTGCTGCCGCCCGACCGCCGGGCCGACTTCAAGCCGCTGGAGACGAGCGTCAACGAGTTCGCCCAGCTCCGCAACGAAGCGGCCCGCCTCGGCGTCGAGGTCGGCCCCAAGGAAGCGGCGAAGCACGGCGGCAACGACGTCTCCCGCGCCAACCGCAAGGCCCTGGGCGAAGAGCTTGAGCGCCGCGCGCAGCAGAACCTCGCCGGGATCGAGCGGGCCAACCAGGAGCTGGCGACCTACGGATCCGGCCTGATGACAGTGATGCTGCTGGTCGGCTTCGGCGGGATCGGCGGCGCCGTCGCGGCAAGCGTCGTCATCGCGCGGTCCGGCATCGCCGGTCCGATCACCGGGATCACCAACACCATGTCGAACCTTGCCGAGGGCAATTTGACGGTCGAGGTGGTGGGCGCCGGCCGCCGCGACGAGATCGGCGGCATGGCCCGCGCGGTCGAGGTGTTCAAGCGGAACGCGCTGGACCGCGCCCGGATGGCCGCGGCGGAGGAGGCCGAACGGAAGGCCAAGGAGCTGCGCACCGCCGCCGTCGAGCAGCTGATCGAAGGCTTCGACCGCAGCATGTCCGGCATCCTGCGCACGGTCAGCGCCGCCGCGACCGAACTGGACGCCACCGCGCAGAGCATGTCGCTGACCGCCGAGCAGACCAACAGCCAGGCCTCCAGCACGGCGGCGGCGGCCGAACAGGCGTCGGTCAACGTGCAGACGGTGGCGTCGGCGACCGACGAGCTGTCGGCATCGATCCGCGAGATCAGCGCGCAGGTGACGCGCTCCACCGACATCGCCGGCCAGGCGGTGGGCGAGGCGCAGGCGACCAACACCCGCGTCCAAGGGCTGGTGGAGCAGGCCCAGCGCATCGGCGACGTGGTCAAGCTGATCACCGACATCGCCAGCCAGACCAACCTGCTGGCGCTGAACGCCACCATCGAGGCGGCACGGGCCGGCGAGGCGGGCAAGGGCTTCGCGGTCGTCGCGCAGGAGGTGAAGAACCTCGCCAACCAGACCGCCAAGGCGACCGACGAGATCGCCGGCCAGATCGCCTCGATGCAGCAGGCGACCAGCGAGGCGGCGGCGGCGATCACCGGGATCGGCGGCACCATCGGCTCGATCAACGAGATCGCGACCTCCATCGCCTCGGCCATCGAGGAGCAGGGGGCGGCCACCGGCGAGATCGCCCGCAACGTGCAGGAAGCCTCGCGCGGCACCGAGGTCGTCACCGCCAACATCACCGAGGTCAGCCGCGGCGCCACCCAGACCGGTTCGGCGGCGACCCAGGTGCTGGGCGCGGCCGGCGAGTTGTCCCGCCAGTCGGAGATGATGCGCAGCGAGGTGGAGCGCTTCCTGGACGGCATCCGCGCCGCCTGACCGTCGCCCAACCGCCGCCGGGACTGGCCTTCGGGCCACCGGCCGGAGCGGCCGGGGGTGGAGACGGATGACAGAGCGGGCGGCGGCGGGTAGGATCGTGACCGGCGGTGGAACGCCCCGCGGACGGCCGGTTCCGGTGTCCGCATCGGCAACCCAAGCGGCGCCGGTCCCTCCGCCGCCCGCCACCGACCGCCCCCACCGACCGCAACGATTTCGTGAAGCGCAGCCCCCAATGCCGCACCGTAAGACCGTCATCCTGACCGGCGCCAGCCGTGGAATCGGACACGCCACCGTCGCGCGCTTCAGCGCCGAAGGGTGGCGTGTGATCTCCTGCTCGCGCGAGGACGTGCCGGCCCATTGCCGGCGCGACCCCAACTGGACCCACCACATCCCGACCGACCTGTCGGACCCGGCCAGCCGCGCCGCCTTCGTCGAGGAGGCGAACAAGGCGCTGGACGGCGCGCCGCTGCACGCGCTGATCAACAACGCCGGCATCTCGCCCAAGACCCCGATCAAGGAACGGCTGGGCTGCCTGAACGGGTCGCTGGAAGGCTGGCACCGGGTGTTCGAGCTGAATTTCTTCGCGGCCCTGGTGCTGGCGCGCGGCTTCGCCGCCCCGCTGTCGCGGGCGAAGGGGGCGATCGTCAACGTCACCTCGATCGCCGGCCATTCGGTGCACCCCTTCGCCGGCTCGGCCTATTCGACCTCGAAGGCGGCGCTGTCGGGCCTGACGCGCGAGATGGCGGTGGAATTCGCGGAGATCGGCGTCCGCGTCAATGCCGTCGCCCCCGGCGAGATCGAAACGGCGATGACCGGCCCGGAATACGACGTGCTGATCCCGCGCATCCCCCTGAAACGCATGGGCAAGCCGGAGGACGTCGCCGCGGTGATCTTCTACCTGTGCGGCCCCGACTCGTCCTACGTGACGGGCACGGAAACCTTCATCACCGGCGGCCAGCACCTGTTCTGAGCGGGGTTGGGGGGGGCCGCTGCAGCAGCCCCCAAACCTCCAAAGCCCCCTACTTGCCCGCCCGCCACGCGATCAGCCGGCGCGCCGCCTCGGCGATCGTCGTTTCCGATCCGGCGAAGCTGAAGCGCAGGAAGCGGCGGCCGCGGGCGGGATCGAAGTCGATGCCGGGGGTGCAGGCGATGCCGGTCTCCTCCAGGATGTCCTTCGCCAGCGCCTCGCTGTCGTCGCTCATCTCCGACACGTCGGCGTAGATGTAGAAGGCGCCGTCGGCCGGGGCCAGCTTGTCGAAGCCGGCCTTCGGCAGCTCCTCCAGCAGCAGCGCGCGGTTGCGGGCGTAGCGGGCGACGTGGCCGTCCAGTTCCGCGGTGCAGTCGAAGGCGGCGACCGCCGACACCTGGCTCAGCGTCGGGGCCGAGATGAACAGGTTCTGCGCCAGGCACTCGACCGACCGCAGCAGGTCGTCCGGCACGATCATCCAGCCCAGCCGCCAGCCGGTCATCGAGAAATACTTGGAGAAGCTGTTGACCACCAGCGCCTGCTCGTTCACCTCGGCCGCGGTGACGGCGGCGGTGCCGTAGGTCAGGCCGTGGTAGATCTCGTCCGACACCATGCGCACGCCGTTGGCGCGGCACCAGTCGGACAGGGCGGTCAGCTCCTCCCGGCTCAGCATGGTGCCGGTCGGGTTGGCCGGGCTGGCGACGATCAGCCCCTGCACCGGCTCATCCAGCGCCTCCAGCAGCTCCACCGTCGGCTGGAAGCGGTGCTCCGGACCGGTCGGCAGTTCCACCGGCTCGACGCCGATGGCTGTCAGGGTGTGGCGGTAGGCGGGATAGCTGGGCGAGGCCATCGCCACCCGGTCGCCCGGGTCGAAGGCGGCGAGGAAGCCCAACTGGAACGCCCCCGACGAGCCGGTGGTGACGACCACCCGCCGCTCCGGCACATCGACCCCGTAACGATCCTTGTACCATTTGGCGATCGCCGCGCGCAGCGGCGGGATGCCGAGCGCCCCGGTGTAGCCCAGCGGGTCGGTCCCGACCACCGCGGCGGCGGCGGCCTCCACCACGCCCCGGGGCGCCCCGCTGGAGGGCTGGCCGACCTCCATATGCAGGACCTCGAGCCCGGCGGCCTCGCGCTCGGCGGCGGCGCGCATCACTTCCATCACGAAAAAGGGCGGGATCGCGCCCCGCTTCGACACTTTGGGCTGCTTGCTCATGATTTTCGGTCTCTGAACCTTGGAAAACGTCCGGATGCCCGCGGCCGGCGGCGCCGTCATTCGCGCGGGCGTTCGCTTTCAACCGTCAGCGCCAGGCTGTTGGCGCGCGGGTCGTTGGCCGCCTGGCAATAGCGGATGCCGTCCTCGAACGACACCCGGCAGCCGACGAAGGTGACGCGTCCCGGCACGCTCTGCGGACGCGACGCCTGGATCTCCGACGCCGTCGCCTTGGCGTCGAGCGCCGCCGGCAGCGCGGCCGACAGCAGCGCCGCCGGGCCGGCGGCCGGGCCGTCGTTGCCGGCGGCGGTGCCGACACCGGCGAACATCGTGCGACCGACGATGGAGTTCGCGATCAGCGCCGGCGTGCCGAAGCCGCCGCGGTCGACCCCCTGGGCCACCAGCATGCCGGTGCCGGGGATGCCGCGGCCGGTGCCGAACGGCGCGCCCTGGGTGAAGGCGCAGGCCGCCCCGTTCTCCTCCGCGTCGATCACCATCACCCCGGCGCCGGCCGCAGTCGCGCCGGCCCCGGTGGCGCCCAGCAGCTGCGCGGCGCGGGTGGCGCGCTCGGCCGGCGGCAGGCCGGCGACCGCCTTCCAGGCCTGGACCAGCGCGGCGCCGGCTTCCGGCTCGTTCAGGTCGGCGACGTGCAGGTCGGTGATGTCGAAGGGCACCGTCAGCGTGCCTGCGACGCGCGGCTGGTAGGCGCGCAGTTGCGCCGGGTCGATCCCCATGCCCTGCGCCACCGTGGTGGCCAGCGGCCCGCTGTAGAAGGCGCCGACGCCCTGGCGGCGGATGATCGACAGGGTCGCCGCCAGCTCCGGCTGGGCGACCGTCGTGCCGACCGCCGGTGTCCCGCCGGCGAGGAAGCGGCGGCGCGCGTCGGAGTCGGGAGCCAACCGGCCGCCGAAGCTGCCGAGATCCTGGACCAGCGCCCGGCTGAGGCCGGGAGAGAATTGCGCCAACTGCTCGGCCGGGGCGACCACCTGCTCCCAGCGCAGGCCGCCGGTCGACGCCTGGACGGCGTACAGCCCGCGCAGCATGCCGGGGGTGGCGACGCCGCCCGCGCCGGCCGGACGCGGCAGGAAGTCGATGGTGCGGGCCTTCTTCGACGCGGCGTCGAACAGCACGCAGACGCCGCCGCCGGTCAGCCCGACGCGCGACGGCAGGCTGGCGGTCATCGCCAGCGCCATCGCCGCGACGGCGTCGCCGGCCTTGCCGCCCTGGGTCAGCATGTCGCGGCCGATGCCGGCGGCGTAGGGCTCGTCGGCGGCGACGAAGCTCTGCACCGTGGCGTTGGTCTTGAACTTGGTGTTGACGCAGCCCGGAAGCAGTGCTGCCACTATGGCAACCGCGCCCAACCGTCGCCAGATTGTCAGGCGAGAGTGTCGCGGTCCGGAGTTCCGCCGGTCACGCGCGGGGTCCCGCTGTTCCAAGCCGGAGGTCGTCACGGTGCGCAAGCCCAGCAGGCTGGTTTCGGTCGTCGCCATCATGTCCATGTGTCTGGTGTCGCTGGTGTGGGGAGCGCCACCGGCGAGCGCGCAGCGCCGCCAGGAGATGCAGATCCTGAGCGACGCCGAGACGGACCATATCATCCGGAAGATGGCCCGGCCAATCTTCCAGGCGGCGGGGATCGATCCCGACTCGGTCCAGATCCTCCTGATCAACGATTCCACGGTCAACGCCTTCGTCGCCGGCGGGCAGAACATCTTCCTGCACACCGGCCTGCTGCTGACCGTCGACAACGCCGACCAGCTGCTGGGCGTGATCGCCCACGAAACCGGCCACATCGCCGGCGGCCATCTGGTCCGCGGCGCGGACGCGATGGAGAACGCCTTCCTGTCCTCGCTGATCGGCATGGGGCTGGGCATCGTCGGCGGCATCGCCTCGCGCAACGCCGGGGCGGGCGCCGCCGGCCTCATGCTGGGCCAGCATCTGGCGGAGCGGAACTACCTGTCCTTCTCCCGCAGCCAGGAGGCGTCGGCGGATCAGGCCGGCCTGTCCTTCCTGGAACAGTCCGGCATCTCGGCCATGGGGATGGAGACCTTCCTGGAGAAGCTGGGCGTCGGCGAGCCGCTGATGAACGACCGCGACGCCGGCTATCGCCTGACCCACCCGCTGACGCGCGAGCGCATCGACGCGGTGAAGGCCTTCGTCGCCCACTCGCGCTACACCAACGCCAAGCTGCCCAGCGCGACGGAAGCCGACCTGCAGCGCATCCAGGCCAAGCTGTACGGCTATCTCGACCCGCGCGGCGCCCTGCTGCGCTACAAGGCGAACGACCCGTCGCCGGTGGCGCGCTATGGCCGGGCCTACGCCTATTTCCGCCAGGGCGACGTGAAGCAGGCCGCCCCGCTGGTCGACGGGCTGATCGCGGAGGAGCCGAAGAACCCCTACCTGCACGAGATGAAAGGGGACCTGATGCTGCAGACCGGACGCGCGCCGGACGCGGTGGCCCCGTATCGAAAGGCGGTGGAACTGGCTGGTTCCGAAGCCGGAACGATCCGCGTCTCCCTCGCCCACGCCCTGCTGGAGCAGCACGATCCCCGTCTGGCGGACGAGGCGCTGAAGAATCTGCAGATCGCGTCCAAGGGCAAGGCGCAGTCGTCCTTCCTGTGGCGGCTGAGCGCGCAGGCCTGGAGCATGAAGAAGAACGACGGCATGGTGGCCTACACCACGGCGGAAGAGGCGCTGGCCCGCGGCGACCTGCCGATGGCGAAGGCGCAGGCCGAACGGGCGGAAAAGCTGCTGCCCGCCGGGTCGCCCGGCTGGATCCGCGCCCAGGACATCCGCGGCCAGACCGGCAGCGGTGCCGACGGCGACAAGGACAGGCCGCCGCGCTGATCCATCCGGCATGACCGCCTATGACGAAAGCATCCTTCCGGTAACGCAACGGTCATCGAACCGTCCCCGCCGCGTCATCGCCGCTTGCTATTCCGCATAGGGAGAGCGCGCCCGCCGTCCGGCCGGCGCGCGGTCCTGATCCGGAGTGCACCCGTCATGCCGTCACCGCGCCGCGGCGCCCTGCTCGCCACCGCCGCCCTGCTCTGCTTCGGCCTCGTCACCACCGCCGCCCGTGCCGAGGACCGGCCGGTCCAGCGCTTCACCGCCACCCTCGCCGGCCACGCCCTGCTGCCGGCGGCGACGCTGGTCGCGCCGCCGGCCGATGCCGGGCCGCTGTTCGCCACCGCCGGCAAGTTCACCGCCGCCGACCGCAAGCGGGTCGACGCGGTCGGCAGCCTGCGCGCCACCTCCTTCGCCGCCGACCCCAAGGCGCCGCGCGAAACCGAAATCGCGCTGCCGGTCGCCGGCCAGGCGGTGCAGGGCTTCTCCGCCGTGGTGCCGCAGGCCAACGGCGAGTTCCTGGCGCTGACCGACAACGGCTTCGGCAGCAAGGTGAACTCGGTCGACGCGCTGCTGATGGTCCATCGGGTCAAGCCGGACTGGCAGAGCGGTGCGATGCAGCGGCTCGACACCATTTTCCTGCGCGATCCCGACCGCAAGGTCCCCTTCGCCATCGTCAACGAGAACAGCACCGCGCGCTATCTGACCGGCGCCGATTTCGACCCGGAATCGCTGGTGGTGCAGGGCGACCGCCTGTTCATCGGCGACGAGTTCGGCCCCTACATCCTGGAACTGAGCCGCGACGGCGTCGTCCAGGCGGTGCATGAGACGGTGATCGACGGCAAGCCGGCCCGCTCGCCCGACCATTACCGCAACAACGCCCTGCCGGCGGTGCCCGGCACCGTCGCCTTCGAGGTCCGCCGCTCCCGCGGGTTAGAGCCGATGGGCGTCTCGCCCGACGGCAAGACGCTGTACCCGTCGCTGGAAGGCCCGCTGTGGAACGCCGCCGCCAACGCCTTCGAGAACAAGGACGGCCGCTTCTACACCCGCATCCTGGAGTTCGACGTCGCCACCCGCACCTACACCGGCCGGTCGTGGAAGTACCGGCTGGAGGACAACGCCAACGTCGTCGCCGACATGGCGATGATCGACGCCGGCAGCGCCGTGGTGATCGAGCGCGACGACACCACCGAAGGGGCGAAGACCCAGGCCTGCAAGGGAGAGGCGAAGCCCGACTGCTTCAACGCGCCGGCCGCCTTCAAGCGGGTCTACAAGATCGACATCGCCGGGGCCGACGCCGACGGCTTCGTCCGCAAGGTCGGCTACATCGACCTGACCGACATCGCCGATCCCGACCACAAGGCCCGCGCCGGCGAGGCGCCGGAAGGCCGCTTCGTCATGCCCCACCTCGGCCCGGAGGGCGTGGCCGTCGTCGATGCCGACCACATCGTCGTCGTCAACGACAACAACCTGCCCTACTCGACCGGCCGGACCATCGGCAAGGCCGACGGCGACGAGATGGCGCTGCTGTCGGTGGGCGAACTGCTGCGGGCGCGGTGACGGCACGCCCGGCGATCACGCTCTTGTGCAGTCTGGGCGTGCGCTTTGCGCTTGTCCGGGCCTGATTGTCGGTCCAGTGTGGGCGGCCTTCGTTGATCTTTTTCCCGTGCCGGAGACCGCCCACCCATGCGTCCGCATCTGCGCCCCGCCCTGCCGTTCCTGCGTTCCGCCCTGCTGGCGCTGCCCGTCGCGGCGCTGGCGCTGTCCGCCGTCACCCCGGCCCGGGCGCAGTCGGCCAGCTTCGACAGCAGCCAGAAGTCGGCCATCGAAAAGATCGTCCGCGACTATCTGATGGAGCATCCGGAGGTCATCCTCCAGGCGGTCGACGCCATGCAGGAGCGCCAGAAGACGGCGGAGGCCGAACGCGCCCGTCAGGCGCTGACCGAGAACCGGCAGGACCTGACCCGCAACCCGGCCGACCCGGTCGCCGGCAACCCGCAGGGCGACGTCACGGTGGTCGAGTTCTTCGATTACCAGTGCGGCTACTGCAAGGCGGTGCAGGCCGACACCCAGAAGCTGATCAAGGACGATCCCAAGCTGCGCTTCGTCCTGAAGGAATTCCCGATCCTGGGCCCGGCGTCGGTCGTCGCGTCGAAGGCGGCGCTCGCCGCCCGCGCGCAGGGCAAGTACATGGAACTCCACACCGCCCTGATGGCCCAGCGCGGCCAGTTGGACGAGGCCGTCATCATGCGCCTCGCCAAGTCGGTCGGGCTGGACACCGACCGGCTGAAGAAGGACATGGAATCGCCCGACGTGCTGAAGGTCATCGCCAGCAACCAGGCGCTGGCCGAAAAGCTGAACATCCACGGCACGCCCGGCTTCGTCTTCGGCGACGAGCTGGTGCCCGGCGCGATCAAGCTCGACGACATGAAGCGGCTGGTCGAAGCCGCCCGCGCCAAGGGCTGAGGCGGACCGTTCCATGACCGGAATGAACGAGACGGGCGTTGCGCCCGCCACCATCACGCCCACCGTCGTCGTCTTCGACATCGGGCAGGTGCTGATCGAATGGGACCCGCGGCACCTCTACCGCGAGCTGTTCGACGGCTACGAGGACCTGATGGAGGATTTCCTGGAGCGGGTCTGCACCGCCGCCTGGAACCTGGAGCAGGACCGCGGCCGGCCCTGGCGCGACGCGGTCGCCCTGCTGACGGAGGAGCATCCGGACTGCGCCGAACTGATCCGCGCCTATGACGACATGTGGGAACGCATGGTGCCGGGACCGATCCCCGGCACGCCGGAGATCCTGGCGGAGTTGAAGGCGCGCGGCGTGCCGGTCTACGCCATCACCAACTTCTCCGCCGACAAGTTCGCGCTGACCCGCAAGCGCTTCGACTTCCTGAACGGCTTCGACGGCATCATCGTGTCGGGAGAGGAACGGCTGGTGAAGCCGGACCCGGCGATCTACCGGCTGCTGCTGGATCGTTACGGACTCGACGCGAAGCACTGCTTCTTCATCGACGACAACCCCGACAACGTGGAAAGCGCGCGGTCGGTCGGCATGTCGGCCCACCTGTTCCTGGGCGCCGAGGCGCTGCGGCGGGATCTGACGGAGCTGGGGCTGCTGTAGCGTTCGGCCCCGCCGCTCCCCTACTCCGCCGTCGCCTCGCGGTCGGTGGCGGAGTTGTAGGCGTAGGTCTTCCAGGTCGGCTCATAGCCGTCGTCGGCCTGGTTGCCCCACACCGCCCAGTTGGGGCGGGCGCCGCGGGCGAACATCTCCAGATAGGGGCCGGGGCTGCACGCCTCGATCAGTTCATACTGCTCGTCGGGCTTGCGGCTGTGCTCGCGCTTGCGGCTTTCGATCAGGTTGACCTGGGTGCGGCCCGGCGGCAGCGTGCGGGCCTTCTTGCCGCGGACGCCGAACAGGATCAGTTCGGTCACGTTGCGGAAATAGAAGCCGACGCCGCGCCCGTCCGACCCGCCATCCTTGCGCACCTTGTGCCAGATCAGGTTGGTCTTGTACTCGAACCCCCAGCTGCGCAGCACCTGGAGCCCTTCCGGCAGCAGCGCGTTGGGCACCCACAGATAGAGGTGCGCGGTCGGGGCGGCGATGTCGGCGACCGGCAGGGCGCAGATGTCCTCCACCGTCATGGTGCCGTAGCGCGACAGGCGGCGATGCTCCGGCGCCATCTTGCCGGTGCGGTTGACGAAACGCCAGGGCGGGTCCGCCATCACGGTGGCGAAGCGGCGGTCCCCGGCGAACGCCACCAGATCCCGCACCGGATCCGATGCCGCCGCCACCGTGTTGCTGTCGCCCATCACCGCCTCGAAAATCCCTGGAACCGGAAGCATCCGACGGCCGTCGCCACACCGAAAGGGGGCCGTCGAAGGGGTGCAAACTCGCACGGGGGGGCACCGCCGTCAACCGTCGCTCAACGCCCCGCTCCCGCTGTCACAGCGCCCGCAGAGGTCACTCGCAACGTTCACTCGTCGTCGGCGGCCTCGGCCAGCTCGCGCAGGGCGGCGCGGTCGGCCACCGTCACCGTCAGCCCCTGGGTGTCGACCCCGGCGGCGCGCAGCTTGGCCAGCGCCCGCGACAGGGTTTCCGGCTGCATGCCCAGACGGCGGGCGATCAGCGCCTTGTCGAAGGGAAGCTGGAAGCTGGCGCCCCCCTCCCCCGGCGGACAGACGCGCAGCAGGAAGGCGGCGACGCGCTGCGGCGCCGGCTGGACCTGGAGTTGTTCGATCTGCGTCACCAGATGGCGCAGGCGGACCGACAGCGACCCCAGCATGCCGAAGGCGATGCGGTCGTCCTCGCGCAGGCAGCGGGCGAACCCCTCGGCGGTCAGGGTCATGACGCGGGCGTCGGTCACCGCCTCGGCGCAGACCGGGAACTTGCCGTCGGCGAACATGGCGGCCTCGGCGAAGCTCTCGGCCGGGCCGATGACGTGCACCACCGCTTCCGCCCCGTCGCGGGTCAGGCGGAACAGCTTCACCCAGCCGTCGAGCAGCACGAAGAAGCGGTCCGCCGGCTCGTCCTGGAGGAACAGCGTGGTGCCGCGGGTCACCGGGCGCACGATCGCCACCCCGCCCAGCAGCGCCACCGCCCGGTCGGACAGCTTGGCGAACAGCGGGATGGCGCGCAGAGCCGCGGCGTCTTCCGCGGACAGGTTGCTGTGGGGCAGGTTGCTGTGGGTGGTGACGCTCATGAGACCTTCGCTTCCCTTGCCACGTGCGGGGACGGTTGGACCGGCGCCAGCGGGACCGGCTGCGGGCGCGCGGACAACGGGCGGCTGCGCAGCAGGATCCACAGATTGACGACGATCCCCGTCATGTCCGACAGCATCGCCGGAACCGATCCGACCAGCATGTTGTGCACCAACCAGCAGGGCAGCGCCAGCAGCATGACGGCACGGAAGGCGCGAACCCCGGTCTGGTAGCGGGCAAGGCTGAGCAACGCCATGCCGGCGGCGGCGAAGACCGACGGCAGACCGGTCCAGGTCGCCGCCATCAGCGCGGCGATCACCGGCAAGATCAGCAGGTAGACGATGCGGAAGGCCGGGTTGGCGCCGAGCGCCAGCGCCGCCAGGACCTGCACCCCGGCCAGCACGTTCAGCGCCGCCCCGGTCGGCGCCCCGACCAGCCAGAAATGCAGGGCGAAGCAGACGCAGGGCACCAGTTGGACCAGCAGCATGCCGACACGGCCGCGGAAGAAGGGCCACAGCATGCCCCCCGCCGCGCCGCAAAAGCCGATCATCTGGGCCATCGACGGGTGCCCCCCGGCCGGAAAGCCGGGGAACAGGGACGCGGGCAACGCGTCGGTCAGCATCTCGATCATGCCGGATCGGCCTTGCGGCTGGCCGCCCACGGGCGGCGCCAGGAGACACCGCCCAGGGGCGGCACAACAGTCGGAGCGAAGAACACACGCGGAAAACGGGCCGGCCGGAACGGACCAGGGCCGGGTCACTCAACAAGCCAGGATCGCACGCATCGAGAGATCACACGCCCGGGAATGGGGCATAACGCCCAGGGCATGGAACAAAAGAAGGCACGGCGCCCCCGGAGGAGGCACCGTGCGATAAAAATCCGGCATGACACCGGAGGCCCCCAAGCCGAGACGGTCGGGAGACCAAACACGCGGTCGCGGGAGACCCGCGATGCACGCCTTCGTAACGCTGGGCCGACCGACGCGGCGTGCACCCCGTGGGGAGGACGCCGGCCGGACGAGGCGCGGGAAACCCGTGCCTTAGAGGTACTCGACCTTGCCCGCCTCGGGACCCTTCTGGCCCTGGCGAACGGTGACGCGCACCTGATCGCCTTCCTGAAGGGTCTGCATGCCCGAACGGCGCAGCACGTTGACATGGACGAAGACGTCCTTGCCACCGGTGCTCGGCGTGATGAAGCCAAAGCCCTTGTCGGCGTTGAACCACTTCACGGTGCCGTCGACTTCCTCGCCGCCGGTGCTGCCGCCGGCGTCGTAACCGCCGCGGTCGAAACCGCCACGATCAAAACCGCCGCCGGCGCCACCAGTGCGCGGGCGGGCCGAACGCTGCGCGGTGGACGCGTCGACCGATTGAATGGAAGCGACCTGGGGCCCCTTGGGACCGCGGGCCAGATCGCAGACGATGGTGGTGCCTTCGTCGAGCGCGTCGTAGCCGGCGGCCTGAACCGCAGAGACGTGCAGGAAGGCGTCGGGCGAACCGTCCTCAGGCGACACGAAGCCGAACCCCTTGGTGGGGTTGAACCACTTCACGGTGGCGGTGACGTTGGACTTGGTGATCTCGGGAGCGCGGAAGCCCTGGCGGGGCGGGCGGTCGAACATGTGTCTTCAAGCTCATAGAGTGTGCCGAATGTCTTTTGTCACAGGGATCCAGCCCCTCGTCAAGCCTTCCAAAGGAAAGATGGCCGAATCGCCCCTTATTGCCTCACCCCTGGCTGACGCTTGGCCCCCGTGCGGCCGGCCGGCGCCCCCCGGCGAGCGCCCCTGCGGCACCCGGGCGGCACCGAAGTGCCGGGGCCCGGCACCCCCGACTCGCTCTGCACGGCGCGACTCGGGGGGCTTTCGCACGCGCGCCGGGTGACCGGCGGTCAGGCCGCCGACGACTTCAACGTCGGGTAGTCGGTGTAGCCGTGCCGGTCACCGCCGTAGAAGGTCTTGGTGTCCGGCTCCGCCAGCGGGGCGTCGATGCGCAGCCGCTCCACCAGATCGGGGTTGGCGATGAAGGGGCGGCCGAAGGCGATCATGTCGGCGTGGCCGCTTGCGGTCGCCTCGATCGCCATCGCGCGGGTGTAGACGTTGTTGGCCATGTAGCGGCCCTTGTAGAGCGCGCGCATTTCGCTGAGCAGCCCGCCGAAACCCGGATGCGGGCCGCGGGTGACGCCTTCGATCATGTGCAGGTAGGCGAGGTTGTAGCCGTTCAGCCGCTCGATCACCGGGCTGAAGGTGCCGCGCGGGTCGCTTTCCTGCGCGTCGTTGGCCGGGCTGAGCGGCGACAGGCGGATGCCGACGCGGTCGGCCCCGGCCTCCGCCACCACGGCGTCCAGCACCTCGAACAGGAAGCGGGCGCGGTTCTCCACGCTGCCGCCATACTGGTCGGTGCGGTGGTTGGTGCCGTCGCGCAGGAACTGGTCGATCAGGTAGCCGTTGGCGGCGTGGACCTCGACCAGATCGAAGCCGGCGGCCAGCGCGTTGCGGGTGGCCCTCCGGTAATCCTCGACGATGCCCGGCAGCTCCGAAACGTCGAGCGCCCGCGGCGCCGGGATGTCCTTGAAGCCGTCGACCGTGAAGGCCTTCATGTCGGGCTTGACCGCCGACGGCGCCACCGGCAGCGCGCCGCCGGGCTGCAGGTCGGGGTGGGAAATGCGGCCGACGTGCCAGAGCTGAAGGCACATGTGGCCGCCCTTGGCATGGACCGCGTCGGTCACCAGCCGCCAGCCGGCGACCTGCTCGGCGCTGTGGATGCCGGGGGTGTAGGCGTAGCCCTTGCCCTGCGGCGAGATCTGGGTGGCCTCGGCGATGATCAGGCCGGCGCTGGCGCGCTGGGCGTAGTATTCGGCGTTCATCGCGGTCGGAACGCCGGTGGTGTTGTCGGTGCGGCTGCGCGTCAGCGGCGCCATGGCGATGCGGTTGGGCAGGGTGTAACGGCCGATCGTCACCGGCTGAAACAGGGGGGCCGCGTCCTGGCTGTCCGTCATGTCCGATCCATTCGAATGGTGAAAAACGCAAGGTGAAGAGTGTGGGCCCGCGCCGCCGTCCGGCAATGGCGCGCTCCGACGCACCATCCGATCCGCCGGCATGGCAGCCATACCGGGGGCTCGGCCGCCCCGGCTCCCTGCGGGACCTTTCGCGGCGTCCGGCGGTTATTCCAGACAGCCCACCCTCACCAGCCACGGGATCCCCGATGCAGCAACGCTGGCCCGACCGCCTTTGGATCGTCCGCCACGGCGAGAGCGCCGGAAACGTCGCGCGCGACGCGGCGCACGCCGCCGGGCTCGGCCGGATCGACATCGCCGGGCGCGACGTCGACGTGCCGCTCAGCCCGCAGGGGGAGCGGCAGTCCGAGGCGCTCGGCCGCTGGTTCGCGGCGATGCCGGCGGCGGAGCGGCCGGACGTCGTCCTCACCTCGCCCTACCAGCGAGCGCTGTGCACCGCGCAGCGGCTGCACCGGGCGGGCGGGCTGCCGGTCGACCCCGGCGACTTCGTCGTGGACGAGCGGCTGCGCGAGAAGGAGTTCGGCGTGCTCGACGGGCTGACCACCAACGGCATCCGGGCGGAGTTCCCCGACCAGGCCGAGTTCCGCCGGCTGCTGGGCAAGTTCTACCACCGGCCGCCGGGGGGCGAGAGCTGGTGCGACGTGATCCTGCGGCTGCGCAGCGCGCTCGACACCATCAGCCTGCACCATGGCGGGCGGCGGGTGCTGGTGGTCGGGCATCAGGTGGTGGTGCTGTGCCTGCGCTACCTGCTGGAGAACCTGACGGAGGCCGAGATCCTGGCGATCGACGCGGCCGGCGACGTCGCCAACTGCGCCGTCACCGAGTACCGGTTCGACGCCGACGCCGGCCCGCGTGGCGCGCTGGTCCTGCATCGCTACAACATGGTCGCCCCGCTGACGGAGGCCGGCGCCCCGGTTACCGTGGAGCCGGATGCGGCCGAGCCCAGCCAAGCCGCCGGCGTCCGGTGACGGCGCGGCGATGAGCGAGGAAACCCCCATCACCGCCGATCGGCTGCGCCGCATGCCGCTGCCCCAGCCGGACGGCGACGGCGACAAGGAAACCCGCGGCCGCGTGCTGGTGATCGCCGGCAGCGCCACCGTGCCGGGCGGCGCGCTGCTCGCCGGCATCGGCGCCCTGCGGGCCGGGGCCGGCAAGCTGCAGGTCGCCACCGCGGCCAGCGTCGCGCCGCACTTGGCGCTCGCCCTGCCCGAAGCGCTGGTCGCCGGCCTGGCCGAGACGCCCGACGGCGGCATCGCGGCGGACTCGGCCGAGTCGCTGGCCGACCGCGCCAGCCGCTGCGACACCGTGCTGATCGGCCCCGGCATGATGGACGAGCCGGCGGTGGCGGCGCTGACCGCGGAACTGCTGACACGCCTTGCCCCCGCCGACTTGGACGGGGACCCGGCCGGCGACGGGCCGCGCTTCGTCCTCGACGCCGCGGCGCTGACCGGCCTGGGACGGGACCCGACGCCGCTGCACCGCCACGGGGGCCGGGTCATCATCACGCCGCACGCCGGCGAGATGGCGGCGCTGCTGGGTTGCGACCGCAAGGCGGTGGACGCCGACCCGCTGGGCGCCGCGCGGCAAGCCGCCGCATGGCTGCGGGTGGTGGTGGCGCTGAAAGGCGGTTGCACCCGCATCGTCACGCCGGAGGGCGAGGCCTGGGCCTACCGCGACGGCACGATCGGACTGGCGACCTCCGGCTCCGGCGACACGCTGGCCGGCATCGTCGCCGGCCTGCTGGCGCGCGGGGCCAGCCCGCTGCAGGCCGCCATCTGGGGCGTCTTCCTGCACGGCGAGGCCGGCAACCGGCTGAGCCGCCGGATCGGCCCGCTCGGCTTCCTCGCCCGCGAACTGCTGGCGGAGATCCCGGCGGCGATGGCGGCCCTGTCGCCCCCGGCGGAGTAGGCGCCGCACCGGTTGCGCGTCAGCGCACGGGAGCGGCGGCGGAGGCCGGCGCCGGCGGGATGGCCGGCGGAGCGGCGGGCGTGCGGGCCGGGCGTCCGGCCTGCAGCGGCGCCACCTCCGCCGACAGCGCGGCGTCGCGGTCGCGGCAGCGGTCGACCACCTTCTGGCCGCAGGCGATGAAGCCCAGTTCCTTGTTCAGGCAGATCCGCACCTCCGCCACGTCGCGGCGGGAGCAGACGACCGCCACCCCTTCGGCCGTCAGGCCGGGGTTCGCCTCCAGGAACAGCCGCTCCACCTGGGTGGCCGGCACGGTCGGGCCGGGGGTCTTCAGCGTGGCGGGGATCGCCACCTTGGCGGCAGCGTCGCGCAGCCGGGCGAAATAGTCGGTGGCGTTCAGGCCGGAGCAGGTGCCGTGCCTGGTCCACTCATGCATCATCAGCCCGACGCTGGGCATGACGGCCATGGTCTGGTCCAGCACCGCCTTCGGCAGGTTGCGGTCGCGGGTGCAGGTGGCCGGATAGCTGCCGTCGTTGTACTGCGGCCACAGGCCGTGGACGACGAAGCCGTGCTTGGTGGCGCCGCACTGGTCGGGGTCGGGGCCGTACTTGTCGCGCGCGCAGTAGGTCGGCGACCAGGACAGCGACAGGACGTAGTAATCGAAGGCCCCCGGCTCCGCCCGCCGCTGCGCCCAGGACGGCGACGATGCGAGCAGTCCGGCAACCAGGACGGACAGGGCGGCGAGAATGGCGCTGCGCATGACGATCTTCTCCACGGCGATGCTTCCCAGCGTTGCATACCATGGAAGGAGGTTGCTGTCGCGGGGTCTCGACACCAGTATTTCTGCGCCCGGTCGCCGGGCGTCCCGTCCGCGGCTATACTGATCGGCATGTTCACGATCTCCGCCCCCATGCTGCTGCGCGCCTACGCCGCCGGGATCTTCCCGATGGCCGAAAGCGCCGAATCGCAAGAGCTTCACTGGTTCGATCCGGAACGCCGCGGCATCCTGCCGCTGGACGACTTCCATGTGCCGCGCAGCCTGCGCAAGGCGGTGCGGCGCGGCCCGTTCGAGCTGCGATTCGACACCGCCTTCCGCGCGGTGATCGAGGGCTGCGCCGAATCGACGGAGGACCGGCCGAAGACCTGGATCAACGACGACATCGTCCGCCTCTACACCGAGCTGTTCGACGCCGGCTTTGCCCACAGCGTCGAATGCTGGCGCGATGGCGGGCTGGTCGGCGGGCTGTACGGCGTGGCGATCGGCGGCGCCTATTTCGGCGAGAGCATGTTCAGCCGCGAAACCGGGGCCAGCAAGGTGGCGCTGGTCCATCTGGTCGCCCGCCTGCGCGCGGCCGGCTTTGCCCTGCTCGACACCCAGTTCGTGACCGAGCATCTGAGCCGGTTCGGGGCGATCGAGATCCCGCGCAACGACTACCGCCGCCGGCTGGCCGCCGCGCTGGAGCGCAAGACCGACTTCCGCGGCGTCGACCAGGACGCGGCGGTGGCGGCGCTGCTGGAGGCGGCGCCCGCCCCCCGGCCCTGACCCCCATCCGGCCGATCATGGCCGAACGGAAGCGGCCCCTTCCACGCAAGAGCCAGACGGAACGCGCTGTCTGAGCCAGCAGACTACCTCGCCCGGTGGATTGTGCGCCGCAGTAAAAGACGACATCCTCTGGCCTTCCTCGCGCTTTGGTTGGATGGTCCCGATGCACGTGCTGGTCCCTGGCACCGAACCATCGTCCTGGTTCCGCTTCGCCTTGAAAATACTGCTGGCCGGCCTGCTGATCAGCGCACCGGTCCTGGCGCTGAACGGGTTTCCGCTGACCTTCGACGACACGCCCGGCTATCTCGAGCCGGCCTACAACATCCTGCACCGCGCGGTCCCGCCGGCCTGGATGCCGCCCGCCGATCTGGCGTCCGATCCGGCGTCCCACGGTCCCGCCTCGCCCAACATCTTCTTCCTGCGCCCCTTCGGGTACATGGTGCTGCTGGTTCCCTTCGCCAGCGCCCTCGGGCTGTGGCTCATCCCGCTGGCCCAGGGTGTCCTGGCCGCGCTGATCATCCACGCCGCCCTGGTCACCGCCCGCGCGCCACGGCACTGGGCGCTGTTCTTCGGCATCGTCGCGGTGCTGGCCCTGACGACCAGCCTGCCGCTGCACGTCGCCACGATCATGCCGGACGTGTTCACCGGGCTGGTGATCCTGCTGGTCTACGTGAATGTCTTCCAGTGGCGGGCCCTGCCGATCCCGGCCCGCCTGATCGGCGTTGCGACGCTGACGGCGCTGGCCACCATCCATCTGAGCCATCTGGCGATCCTCGCCGGGATGGTCGCCGCGCTGGGCCTGTGGTCGGCCTGGAAGGACCGCGGGCGCCTGCTGCCGATCGCCGGCGGCGTCCTGCTGCCGCTGGTCCTGGCCGTCGGCCTGCTGATGACATCGAACCTGCTGACCGCCGGGCGCCCGGTGGTGTCGGAAAGCTCGCCGGTGTTCCTGCTCGCCCGCCTGATCGGCGACGGCCCGGCGCGCGACTATCTGAAGGACGCCTGCCCGACCCACGCCTACCTGCTGTGCGACCGGCTGGACACGCTGGACCGCAGCGCGCCGGGCTACCCGACCTCCGACTATTTCCTCTGGCATCCGGACGGCGCGCGCCGCCACTTCGGCGACACCCCGCGCTTCGTCGAGGAGGCCGCCGAGATCGCCCACCAGACCATCGCGACCCGCCCGCTGGAGGTCGTCAGCCATGGCCTGTACAACACGGCGGCGCAGCTCTTCCACGTCCAGTTGGACGACACGCTGACCGATCCGGTGAAGCCGCTGACGCGACGCCTGTTCAGCCGCTTCCCCAGCGGCGATTACGACGCGTTCGACCGCTCGCTGCAGACGCGGCAGGCCTTCCCGCGCGATGTGCTCGACCTGGTCCAGGACATCGCGCTGGCCGTCGCCATCGCGGCCTTGCTGACCGGAGCCGTGCGCCGCCGCGGCCGGATCGACGAACGGGTGAAGGCGCTGCTGTCGGTCATCGGCCTGGGCCTGATGCTGAACGCCGCCGTCACCGGCGGGCTGTCGGCGGTGCACGACCGCTATCAGAACCGCGTCATCTGGCTGATTCCCTTCGCCGCCATGGTCGTCCTGGCGACGGCGCGCAGCCGCGACGCCTCGGCCGCCGGCCGGCGCCGCTATGGCAGCGGGTGGAACCTGCCGCCGCAGGTCGGCGCCGGCACGCCGGTCGTCGAGGGGACGCTCAACGGCAGCCCAAGCCGGCTGCGCACCGCCAGATAGCCGAACGCCTGCGCCTCCAGCGCGTCACCGTCCCAGCCGACACGGTCGGCCGGCACGACCGGAACGCCGAGCCGGTCGGCCAGCATCGCCATCAGCGTCGCGTTGTGCCGGCCGCCGCCGCAGACCAGCCAGCGCACCGGCGGGGCCGGCAGATGGGGAACCACCCGCAGGACCGAATCGGCGGTGAAGGCGGTCAGCGTCGCCGCCCCGTCGGCGGGCGACAGGCCGGCGACCGGCGCCGGGTCGAAGGCGTCGCGGTCGAGCGACTTGGGCGCCGGCCGGTCGAAATAGGGATGGGCCAGCAGCGCGGCCAGCGCCGGGCCGTCCACCCGCCCGGTCGCCGCCAGCGCCCCGCCGGCGTCGAAACGGCCCAGGCCGTGGCGCAAAACCCAGTCGTCGATCAGCGCGTTGCCCGGCCCGGTGTCGCAGGCCACCACCTCGGCCTCGCCCCCCGCTTCGGCCGGTTCGGGGCCGATCCAGCTGACGTTGGCGACGCCGCCGACGTTGAGGATGCCGAGCGGGCGCGGCAACCCATGGGCCAGCGCGCGGTGGAACAGCGGCACCAGCGGCGCCCCCTGCCCGCCGGCGGCGACGTCGGCGCTGCGGAAGTCGTCGACCACGGCGATGCCGGTCGCCGCCGCCAGCCGGGCGCCGTCGCCGATCTGCCAGGTCCGCCGCTGCCCCGGGTCGGGGTGGTCCGGCGCGTGGAGGATGGTGTGGCCGTGGAAGCCGATCAGGTCGACCGCAGCCGCGGCCACCCCGGCTTCCGCCAGCAGGCGCCGCACCGCGTCGGCGTGGGCGTCGGTCAGGGCGCGCTCCACCGCCGGCACCGGTCCGACGCCGCCCAGGCAGCCGCGCAGGGCGGCGCGGAAGCCGTCGTCATAGGGGATGGTCAGGAAGGCGACGGGCTCGACCCGGTCCAGCCCGTCGGTCCGCAGCAGGGCGGCGTCGATGCCGTCCATCGAGGTGCCGCTCATCAGCCCGACGACGGTGCGCAAGGCGCCTTCTGTCATGATCCGCTCCGCATGTGCCCCAATGGCGCCCCAATGGCGCCATGGTGGGGTGGCGATGCGGCGCAGTCTAGTTCAGCTGATCCAGAGTTGCAGCATCAGCCGCTCGCGCCGGGTCGGCGGCATGGCGCGGTGGTAGCAGGAGGTGTCCTCCAGGAAGCCGGTGCCGGCCGGCCCCTCCACCACCAGGGTGCGGTCGCGGGCGAAGCGGGTGAACAGCTCCTCGTCGCGGGCGTTGGCGGAGCCGAGCAGCATGCGCAGCGACTTGCCATGGTGGCTGCCGCGGACCAGCGCGTGCTCGCCGCCGCCGGGACCGACGTCGGTCAGGTAGAACTGCGCCGAGCAGAAGTGGAAGTCGTGGACGTCGTAATGCCAGTCGATGGTCTGGCCCAGTTTCCGGCGCTCGTCGTCGGTCGCGTCGGTGACGAAGCTCCAGAACAGCCGCGGGATGATCTTGGCCGGGCGAAAGCCCAGGAAGGCGGCGGCGCAGTCCATCAGCAGCGGATCGCGGCAGACCCGGCGCGCCGCGGCGCAATCCAGCGGGTCGGGGACGATGCCCATCACCGCCGGCCGGCCGTCATCCAGCCGGCCGTTGCGGACCTCGTGGCGGTAGAACATCCGGTCGTCGCCCAACCGGCGTTGAAGGGGGGAGTGGGTGGCGAACTCCACCATCTCCTCCACCATCGACCAGGGCAGATCGAAGCCGAGCGCGATCGAGTCCCGCCGCAGGTCGGCCAGCGCCCGCTCGACCGTCTGGTCGGGGAACAGGCTGACGGGCAAGGTGGGAAGCGCCACCGGCGGGCCGGCCGGCGGCCGCTGGCGTGAACGGGGGGACAGGCGGCGCAGGGCGCTGTAGCCGCGCCGGACCGATTCGAACCGGCCGAGCGCATAGTGCAGGTCTCCGGCGACGAGACGCCGGGCAATGGTCGCGACGTTCATGGACGGTGCATCCCTTGGCGAAACCGTGGGACCGAAAACCGCGGTGGGTTGCGCGGACTCTGGTTCGGGAATGCATGGAGTGTAGGCAGGTTTACGATGATTCTAAAAATGAACTTCGGGCGTAAACCATCCCGCCGGGGGAATAGCCGAGGTGGCGGTGACGCCCATCCCTCCGGACCGTATCCGGAGAAAAAGGTGCCCCGCCCTCGCGCGCCGGCTTCAACCGCGTCGATGGCCTCCCCGGTCGGGACGTCCCCGGATCACAGCGCCTGCACCGCCTTCAGCACGGCGGCGACATGGCCGGTGACCTTCACCTTGCGCCAGACGTTGCGGACGACGCCGTCCTTGTCGATCAGGAAGGTGGCGCGGTCGATGCCCATGTATTTGCGGCCGTACATGCTCTTTTCGACCCAGGTGCCGTAGGCCTCGCAGACGCTGCCGTCGGTGTCGGCGGCCAGCGAGAAGGTCAGCGCGTGCTTGGCCTTGAACTTGTCGTGGCTGGCGACGCTGTCCTTGGACACGCCGATCACCACCGCGTCGATGGCGGAGAAGTCGGGGAGCTGGTCGCGGAAGCCACAGGCCTCCGACGTGCAGCCCGAGGTGTCGTCCTTCGGGTAGAAATACAGCACCACCGGCTTGCCGCGCAGGGCCGACAGCGTGACGCTGCCGCCGCCGTCGGTCGGCATGGTGAAGTCCGGAGCGGGCGATCCGACCTCGACGGGGGCGGTGGTGGCGGGAGCAGCGGTCGTCATGGCAGCTTCAGGTCCTCGTTCTCGGCGACGGGCGCCAGATGGGAGGCCGGCTCCTCGACCAGGGCCACGTAATGGCCATGGGCGCGGGCGGCGATGGCACGGATTCTGTGGTCAAGCTCAGGGAAGTCAATCGCGGCGGCGTCCGCTTCATCGGGAAAGGCGGCACGGACCAGCCCGGCCAGCAAGCTGGGCGACACCTGCTTCGGATCGAGCACGCCGGCGGTGGTCAGCCGCAGGAAGCCCTGGACCCGCCGCCACAGCCGCAGCGTCGACTCCAGCTCCTCCGCCACCTCGGGCGCCAGCGCGCCGGTCACCGCGGCGCAGCGCAGCGCCTTGGCGGTGCCGATGTGCAGGATGTCCGGCCGGTCATGGCCATGGCGCAGTTGCAGGTACTGGGCGATGAACTCGATGTCGATCAGGCCGCCGCGGGCGTATTTGACGTTCCAGGGGTTGGGCGTGCCGAACTCCTTGTCGATCCGGCGGCGCATGTCGGCGACGTCGCGCAGCAGCCGGTCGGGGTCGCGCGGCGCGGTCAGCACGGCGCGGACCGCCGCCGACACCCGCTCCGCCAGCCCCGAATCGGCCTCCCCTCCGGCGCCGATGACGCGGGCGCGGGTCAGCGCCATGTGCTCCCAGGTCCAGGCGTCGGTCGCCTGATACTTGACGAAGCTGTCGAGCGCGGTCGCCAGCGGCCCGGCGTTGCCGGATGGGCGCAGCCGCATGTCGACCTCGTACAGCCGGCCGTCGGCCATCGGCGCGGTGATGGCGTTGGTCAGGCGCTGGGTCAGCTTGATGTAGTACTCGTTGGGCGACAGCGGCTTGGCGCCGTCCGACAGGCGCGGCCCCTCCCCTGCTCCCAATGCCCCCGGTCCCGGCGCCACGTCGTAGATGACGATCAGGTCGATGTCGGAGGTGACGGTCAGTTGGCGGCTGCCCAGCTTGCCCATCGCCACAACCACCCAGGACCCGCCGGGGATGCGGCCGTGGCGCTGGATGAACTCCGCCTCCACCCGGGCGGCGAGGTCGGGGACGACGATGTCGGCGAGGTCGGCCAGGAAGGCGCCGCAGCGGTCGCCATCGGTGATGCCGCGCAGGATGTGCACCCCGGCCCGAAAGCGCTGGTCGTTGGTCCAGCGCCGGGACAGCGTCAGCGCGTCCTCGAAGTCGCGGACCGCCGCCATGATCCGGGCGTGGTCAGCGGCCAGCCCGTCCGCCCTGCCCGGCAGCGGGTCGAAGAAGTCGGGCGACAGCACCGCGTCGAGCAGCGACGGGTTGCGCGACAGGGTGGCGGCCAGTTGCGGCGCCGTGCCCATGATCTCGGCCACCAGCTCCAGCAGCCAGGGGTTGGCGACGAACAGCGAGAACAGCCCGACCCCGGCCGGCAGCTTGCCCAGGAAGTCGTCGAAGTTCATCAGCGCGGTGTCGGGCGCCGGGGTCTTGGCCAGCGCGCTGAGCAGCGCCGGGGTCAGCTCGGTCAGCAGCTCGCGCGCGCGGGCCGACCGGGTGGCGCGGTAGCGGCCGCGGTGCCAGCCCGACACCACGGCGATGACGCGGCCCGGATCGGCGTAGCCCATGCCGTCGAGCGTCTCCACCGTGCCGGGGTCGGGATCGGTGCCGGTGAAGACGAGGTTGCCGGGGCCGGAGAGCGACGGCGCCTCCTCGAACAGCTCGGCGTAGCGGTCCTCGACCTGCCCCAGCCTGGCCAGCAGCGCGGCGCGGAAGTCGGCCGGGTCGTCATAGCCGAGGAAGGTCGCCAGATGCGCCACCCCGGCGTCGTCGGACGGGATGCGGTGGGTCTGCTGGTCGTCGATCATCTGGATGCGGTGCTCGACCCGGCGCAGGAAGTCGTAGGCCTCCGCCAGTTCCTCCACCGTCTGCGGCGGCACGCGGCCGACGTCGCGCAGCGCCTCGTTGGCGCGCAGGGTCGGCGCAACGCGGACGCGCGGGTCGCGGCCGCCGAAGATCAACTGCTGGGTCTGGGCGAAGAACTCGATCTCGCGGATGCCGCCGCGGCCGACCTTGATGTCGTGGCCGTTGACGGTGACCTCGCGGTGGCCCTTGTGGGCGTTGATCTGGCGCTTGATCGAATGGATGTCCTGGATGGCCGCGAAGTCGAGGTTGCGGCGCCAGACGAACGGCTCCAGGAAGCGCAGGAAGGAGGATCCGGCGTCGGGATCGCCGGCGATCGGGCGGGCCTTGATCATGGCCGCGCGCTCCCAGTTCTGGCCGACGCTGCCGTAATAAATTTCGGCCGCCGACACCGAAACCGCCAGCGGCGTGGCTCCCGGATCCGGCCTAAGCCGAAGGTCGGTGCGGAAGACGTAGCCGTCCTTGGTCCGTTCATCCATAATGCGGACCAGATCGCGTGCGAGCCTGATGAAGGTCCGTGCGAGGTTGTCCGGCTGGGGCGTCCGCACAACGGCGTCGTCGTACAGGATGATCAGGTCGATGTCGCTGGAATAGTTGAGTTCGCGCCCGCCAAGCTTGCCCATGCCCAACACGATAAGGCCCGAACCGATCCACGGTCGCTGCGGATCCGGCAGCGTCAGCGTCCCCGCCTCCCCGGCGCGGCGCAGCAGGAAAGCCGCGGCCAGTTGCACCCCGGTCTCGGCCAGTTCCGACAGGGCGCCGGTCACCCGCGCCAGCGGCCAGACGCCGGTGACGTCGGCCAGCGCGATCAGCAGCGCCGCCCGGCGCTTGGCGACGCGCAGCCCGGCCATCAGCCGGTCCATCGACCGCTCCTCGCCATGGTCGGCGCGCAGCCCCTCGATCAGCGCGGCGAAGCTGGCGTCGAACCCCTCCTCCATCACTTGGCGGACGAAGGGCAGCTCGCGCGTCAGGCTGTGGCCGAGATACGGGCTGTTGCCGCACACCGCCTCGATCAGCGCCCGACCGGGTCCGGAGGCGGCGAACGCCTCGGCCCAGTCGCGCGTCTCCGCGCCGCCTTCCGCCGCTCCTGCCATCGTGGCCGCCTGCTGGCGCCAGCGCTCCACCCCCAGCGCCGCCTGGGCGGGATCGAACGGCTTCGGCAGCGGGGCGGAGAACGGGATGGGGCTGGTGGGCATGGCGACGGTCTTTCCTGCTCGAAACGCTGCTCAAAACATGGGCAGAAAGCTGCACGCGTCTTGCGGCAAGGTCAATGCGGGGAATGTGCGCGCCGTTACCCCGCACCGGGGTGCCGCATGATCCGCCGGACCGCGAAAGCTCTCGCCGTAACGCTGACCGGCGTGGCGGCGGTGGCGCTGGCGGCCGGCGGGCTGTTCGCGTGGCGGCTGTCGCAGGGACCGATCGCGCTCGACCCGCTGATCCCCTACGTCGAGCGCGCGCTGGGCGATCCCGACGGGCGATTCCGCGTCGACGTCGGCGAGCTGGTGCTGTCGCTGGAGGCCGAGGATGCCACCAACGGCGGGGAAACCGGTGGCGCGCGCCGGCTCGACCTGCGGGCACGGCGGGTGCAGGCGCTGAACGCCGACGGCGCCGAGCTGGGTGCCGTGCCGGAAATGGGCATCGGCTTCTCGATCCCGGCGCTGTTCCGCGGCACCCTGTCGCCGACCCGGCTCGATCTGGTGCGGCCGCGCCTGACCGTGCTGCGTCGCGCCGACGGCCGGCTGGCGTTCGACGTCCGGTCCGGCACACGGAGTGAAAACGCGGACGCCGCCGCATCGACCGATGACGCCAGCCGCCCCGACCTGCTGGACGAGGCGCTGACCAGCCTGCGCAACCCGCCGGACATCGACCGGCCGCTGGGGCTGCTGCGCCGGCTGTCGGTGGTCGGCGCCGACCTGACGGTCGAGAACCGCATGCTCGACCTTTCCTGGCACGCCACGCGCGCCGACATCGTGCTGACCCGCGACGCCCAGGGCGCCCAGGCGCAGGCGCGGCTGACGCTCGATCTCGACCAGGGCGGCGCGGTTCCCCGGGCGCCGGCCGTGACGGTCGCGGCGGTCGGCCACTACAACAACGCCGACGCCACCACCGACCTGTCGCTGTCGGTCGACGGGCTGGAGCCGGCGGCGCTGGCGGCGATCGGCCCGGCGCTGGCGCCGCTGGCGGCGGTGAAGCTGCCGGTCAGCGGCACGGTCGGCGCCCGGCTCGACCCGCGCTTCGAACCGTCGCGCATCGACCTCGACCTGCGCGGCGGCGCCGGCACGCTCGAGCTGCCCGCCCTGCGGCCGGAGCCGGTCGCCGTGCTCGGCGTCGGCCTGCGCGGCAGCCTGGATGTGCCGGCGCGGCGGGCACGGATCGACGCGCTGTCGCTGCGGGCCATGGTGCCCGGAGGGGCCCCCGGCGGCGGCGAACCGCTCGCCCTCAGCGCCAAGGGCGATCTCGGCGAGACCGACGATGGCCGCCGCGGCCAGGCCAGCCTGTCGCTGACCGCGGGCGGGCACACCGCCGGCCTCGACCTGACGGCGGAGCAGCGGAGCGACGGCGGCGGCCGGGCGACGGCGCGGCTGACCGGCTTCACCCCCGCCGCGGTCGCCGGTCTGGCCCCGGCGCTGGCGCCGCTCGCCGCCGCGGCGTTGCCGCTGTCGGGCACGGCCGAAGTCGCCTTCGACCCGACGCTGCGCCCGACCGCCGGCAGCGCCGACCTGACCGCCGGCAGCGGCCTGCTGCACAGCCCCGCCCTGTTCGACGCGCCGCTGGCGATCGCGTCCGGCAGTCTGCGCCTGCATGGCGGCGGCGACCGCGTCGACCTCGACGGGCTCAGCCTCGTGCTCGGTGATGGCAGCGGCCCGCAACCGCGCATCGAGGCCGGCGCGACCGCGCAGCGCCGGGATGGCCGGGTGGCGGTGGAGGCGCGGGCGACCGCGCGCGGCGTGCCGCTGGACGACCTGCACCGCTACTGGCCCAAGGTCGCCAGCCCGAACGCGCGGGACTGGGTGACCCAGAACCTGTCGCACGGCACGGTGACGGAGGCGCGGGCGGAGGCGGCGCTGTCGCTGCCGCTCGACGCCCCGGCCGCGCTGGAGCTGTCGCGCTTCGACGCCTCCATGGCCGGCGAGGACATCGCCGTGCGCTATTTCCACGACCTGACGCCGGTGACCGGCGCGGCGATGGAGGCGACGACCGACGGCAAGACCTTCAGCATCCAGACCAAGGGCGGCCGGGTCGGCGACATCGAGGTCGGCGACGGCAAGGTGCTGATCGGCGGGCTGGACATCGGCAAGGAGACGATGGACATCCGCGTGCCGGTCCAGGGGCCGGTGCGCTCCATCCTGACCTTAATCGACATGCCGCCGCTGGGCTACCCGTCCAAGCTGGAGCTGGACCCAAAGCGCACCCAGGGCACGGCGGAGGCGCAGTTGCACTTCGCCTTCCCGCTGCTCGCCGATCTGAAGATCGAGGATCTGAACCTCGACGTCACCGGCAAGCTGCACAAGGTCGGGGTGGAGAAGGTGGCGGCCGGGCTGAACGCCACCGACGGCGAACTGTCGTTGGCGCTCGACCTCAAGGCGATGACGATCAAGGGCGCCACCAAGCTGGACGGCATTCCCGTCGCCCTGGAGTGGAAGGAGGCCTTCGACAGCGCGGCCAAGGGCCCGCGCACCCGCATCGCGGTGAAGGGCGACGCCACCGCCGACGACCTGCGCAGCCATGGCATCGACCTGGAGGACCGGGTGCAGGGGCCGTTCGGCGCCGACGTCCTGTTCACCGTCGACCGCGCCCACAAGCTGGCGCTGACCGCGGCGCTGAACCTGGAGAAGACCCGGCTGTCGATCGAGGAGCTGGGCTGGACCAAGCCGCCGGGCAGGCCGGGCACCGGCAAGCTGACGCTGGAGTTCGACAAGGACCGCCCGACCCGCGTCAGCAACCTGACCGTCGACGCCGGCGGGCTGCGCAGCGTCACCAACCTGGAACTGGCCGACGGCGGCAAGCGGGTGGCGCGGGTGCAGACACCGTCGCTGAAGGTCGGGCAGACCGACCTGCGCGCCGACCTGACCGTCCTGCCGCCGGCCACGCCGGGCGGTCCGCCGGGTGGCTACGCCGGCACCGTCTCCGGCGCCAGCCTGGACGTCCGCGCCCTGATGGCCAAGCCGAAGCCCGGCGATCCCCACCCGGCCCCGGCGCCGGCGGGCGACGGCCGCAAGACGCCGCTGGACCTCGCCATCACCTTCGACTCGGTGGTGTTCGGCGAGAACCGGCGGCTGCGGCAGGTGGCGGGAAAGCTGCGGCGCGACACCGCCGCCTGGACCCTGCTGGACGTCACCGGCCGCAGCGGCCCGGCCGGCGACGCGAAGAACGGCGTGTCGATCAGCTGGCGGCCGGGCGCCCAGGGCTTCTACGACCTCGCCATCAACGCCGACGATCTCGGCGCCGCCTTGCAGGCGATGGACCTCAACGACCGTGTGCGCGGCGGCCGGCTGCGCCTGACCGGCCGGTCGGCCCAGGCCCGCGCCGACGCGTCGATCACCGGCAAGGTCGATATCCGCGACTACACGCTGGTCGACGTGCCGGTGCTGGCCCGCCTGCTGAACGCCATCTCGCCATCGGGCTTCGCCGAGCTGCTGGGCGGCGGCAAGGGCGTCAATTTCGGCCACATGTCGGCCGACTTCCGCAAGGAAGGCCGCCTGCTGACGCTGAAGGACCTGCGCACCTCGGGCTCGGCGCTGGGGCTGACGCTGGAGGGCCAGATCGACCTGGAGACCGACACCGCCAACCTCCAGGGCACCATCGTGCCGATCTATGGCCTGAACCGGCTGATCGGCCAGATCCCGCTGTTGGGCGACGCGCTGAGCGGCGGCGAGGGCCAGGGCATCTTTTCGGCCACCTGGCACGTCCAGGGCCCGCTGTCCGACCCCGACGTGTCGGTCAACCCGCTGGCGGTGCTGGCGCCGGGTTTCCTGCGCAACCTGTTCTTCCTGGGCGGCGACGGCACCCCGACCCCCGACACACGGCCGCCGCCGGAGGCGCACACGCGGTGACGTGGGCCGCGAGGCGGACAAGCCCGCAACCCAGCAATGAAAAAATAATAAAATATTGATAATACTACAGTATGCAAACTGGGATTTTGTTACCGAGGGGCGGTTGACCCTCCCCGGCATGCAACTCATGTGTTTGTCGTGGTCAAGCGAACAGCAACGTTTCCTGACCAGCCCATCCAATGCACCCGTACAACAGGCGAGACACGCTTCCAGTGTCGCCTGAGCCGTGCCCGTGCGCAAAAATCCAGTCCAATACTCCTTTTTGAAAGAGGATCACATGTCTGGAACTTGCACCGTCATTCTTCAAAACAATTCCGGCCGAACGCTCGACTCCGTCGTGCTGTGGTACACGGGAAGCATAGTCCCGCCCGCAGAAGCGATTAAGGCCCTCCCCCGAGTCATCGCTGCAAAGGACGTCGCGAACGGCCAGAGTCTGACGGGCACCGCGCAACTGATGACGGATTTCGAGGACTATTGGGTCGGCGGCGTGCTGTTCCAGGGCGACGGGGAGAAATATGTGCTGTGCGATCTTCTCGGCAGCCCCGGCAAGGAATACGAGGTGTCGGACGGCAGCACGATCACCTTCGGCATTGATCCCTACGTCGGTGGGCAGGCAAACCCGTCCAGCGTCACCATCACATACAGCGGCGACGACGGCGGCTCGGCCCACCTGCTGAACAGCACCACCGTGAAGATCATCGAGGTCGGCGAGTTTGTGGCCGACATCCTGTCCGAACTGGCGGAATAACGCTCCGCAAGTCACGCTCACGGACAAGGGAAAAGGGCATCCCCCGGGTGCGGCATGCCGTGGACCGGGAAATGCCCTCGTTCTGGTGTCGAAGCGCGGCTGTGTGGCCGGCGCCTCACCCCACCTTGACCAGCGCGTGGCGCTTCTTGCCGGCGCTGAGCTTCACCACGCCGTCGGCGTTCAGGTCGGCGGCGGTGGCCTTGACCGTCTCGTCGGCGATGGCGCCGTCGTTCAGCTTGGCGCCGCCGCCCTTGATCAGCCGGCGCGCCTCGCCCTTCGACGCGGCGAGGCCGGCCGACACCAGCAGGTCGACCACCGGCAGGCCGGCTTCCAGGTCGGCACGGGCGACCGCGATGCTGGGCAGCCCCTCGGCGGCGGCACCCTCCTCGAAGGCGCGGCGGGCGGTTTCGGCGGCCTCCAGCGCGGCCGCTTCGCCATGGGCGAGCGCGGTCACCGCGTTGGCGAGGATCTTCTTCGCCTCGTTGATCTCGGCGCCCTGCAGGCTTTCCAGCCGGGCGACCTCGTCCAGCGGCAGTTCGGTGTAGAGGCGCAGGAAGCGGCCGACGTCGGCGTCCTCGGTGTTGCGCCAATACTGCCAGAAATCATAGCTGCTGAGCTTGTCGGCGGTCAGCCAGATGGCGCCGGCCGCGGTCTTGCCCATCTTGGCGCCGGACGCGGTGGTCAGCAGCGGCGTGGTCAGGCCGAACAGCTCCGCCCCATCGGTGCGGCGGCCCAGCTCGACGCCGTTGACGATGTTGCCCCACTGGTCCGACCCGCCCATCTGCAGGCTGCAGCCCAGACGCCGCTTCAGCTCCACGAAATCGTAGGCCTGGAGGATCATGTAGTTGAATTCCAGAAAGGTCAGCGGCTGCTCACGCTCCAGCCGCAGCTTGACCGATTCGAAGCTCAGCATGCGGTTGATGGTGAAATGCCGGCCGATGTCGCGCAGCAGCGGGATGTATTTCAGCTCGTCCAGCCAGTCGCCGTTGTTGACCATCACCGCGTCGGTCGGGCCGTCGCCGAAGGTCAGGTAGCGGCCGAAGATGCGCTTGATGCCCGCCATGTTGCTGGCGATGACCGCGTCGGTCAGCAGTTGCCGCGCCTCGTCCTTGCCGGACGGGTCGCCGATCTTGGTGGTGCCGCCGCCCATCAGGACGACCGGCTTGTGGCCGGTCTTCTGCAGCCAGCGCAGCATCATGATCGGCAGCAGGCTGCCGACATGCAGGCTGTCGGCCGTGCAGTCGAAGCCGATATAAGCGACGATCGGCCCCTTCCGCGCCCGCTCGTCCAGCGTGGCGAGGTCGGTGCACTGGTGGATGAATCCGCGCTCCTGAAGCGTGCGCAGGAAATCCGAGGAGGGAGTCGTCGTCATGGCGGCCGCAATCCGGCTATCGTTGAGAGCAAAGGGCGAAGAAAACAGAGGCGTCTGTTAGCACGGAACGCCGACCGCCTCAATCCACGGGGTCGATCGAACGATGGTCGTTCCCGGCGCCGGCGCCGGCCCGCGCCGGTTGGCCTGACGCTCCATTCAGTCATGCCGCGCCCACGCGAAGAGAATTCCCACATTCCGGCGCGGGAGATTTCCGGTATTGGCGGCCAATGCTACTGACTGTGATTCTCAATTGCTGTAAAGCGTCTGCCTCTATTTTGAACAGCCGACAGACTCCGCCGGGATTGATAGTCATTATCAATAGTTTTAGTCGCTTCGGAGGAATTTTTTATTGTCCGAGTCCTGCCCCTGTGACATTGTGCCCTCCAATGAACTGTTTCGGAGCGCCGATCATGCAAGGGGATCAAGGAGTCCTGGACCGCCTCAACACGCTGCTGACCGGCGAATTGAGCGCGGCCGACCAATATCTGGCCCATTCGCGGGCGATGGAGGACATGGGGCTGAAGGCCCTGTACGAACGCATCGCGCATGAGCGGATGGAAGAGCTGGAGCACGCCGACAAGCTGATCCGCCGCATCCTGTTCCTGGAAGGCACGCCGAACGTCGCCAGCCGCGACCCGCTGCGCATCGGCAAGACCGTGCCGGAGATGCTGCGCAACGACCTGACGCTGGAATACGAGGTCGTGGCCGCGCTGAAGGAAGCCATCGCCTACTGCGAGCAGGTGCACGACTACGACACCCGCCGCATCCTGGTCGAACTCCTGTTCGACACCGAGGAAGACCACGCCCACTGGCTGGAGCAGCAGCTTCGCCTGATCGACCTCCTCGGCCTGCAGAATTACCTGCAATCGGCCATGGGCAGTATTTCGAACTGAGGAGACGATCATGAAGGGCAACAGCGACGTCATCCTCCAGCTTCAGATCGTCCTCAAGGACCAGCTCACGCTGATCAACCAGTATTTCCTGCATGCCCGCATGCTGAAGAACTGGGGCCTGAAGGCGCTCGGCAAGTGGGAATACCACGCCTCGATCGAGGTGATGAAAAGCGCCGACGAGGTGATCGAGCGCATCCTGTTCATCGAGGCGATCCCCAACCTGCAGGACCTCGGCAAGCTGCGCATCGGCGAGGACGTGCCGGAGATCCTGAGCAGCGACCTGGGCGCCGAGCGCGAGGCCCGCGACCGCATCGCCGCCGCCATCACGGTGTGCGAGCAGAAGGCGGACTACGTGTCGCGCGACGAGCTCAGCGAACTGCTGGAGGAATCGGAGGAGCGCATCGACTTCTTCGAAACCCAGCTCAGCCTGATCAACGACATCGGTCTGGCGAACTACCTGCAGTCGGCGATGGGCGAGATTAAGGACTGATCCTGCCCGTTCGGATCGGCCGGAAGGCGATCGACCAGAAAGCCCGGCGCCCATGCGGACGCTGGGCTTTTTCGTACCGGCGCCCCACATGATGAGCAATTTCGGTCAGGCGCCCGCCAGCCGCGACGGGTAGCCTTGGCGGTGCGGCGACAGGAACGCAACGGCAGGGAGAGCAGCGGTGAAACCCCGATCGACGCGACCGACCGGCCGGCCACCGGGGCAGGCCCGCTCGCTCCCCCGGCTGCTGCGGGTGCTGCGGCACATCGACGGCCATCTCGACGACGACCTCGATCTCGACCGGCTGAGCGGGGTCGCCGCCTTCTCCAAGCACCATTTCCACCGCCGCTTCGCCGCGCTGTTCGGCATCACCGTCCACCGCTACGTTCAACTGATGCGGCTGAAGCGGGCGTCCTACCGCCTCGCCTTCCGCGACAGCCCGGTCCTGGAGATCGCGCTCGACTGCGGCTACGAGGGGCCGGAGGCCTTCGCGCGGGCGTTCCGCCGGCATCTCGGCCAGTCGCCGAGCGGCTTCCGGCAACGGCCGCGCTGGACATCGTGGCAGGACGCCCTCCAACCGCTGGCCAGGATCAGGACCACCCACATGCCCACCGACGTTCCGGCCGACGCCGTCACCATCGTGACGGTCCCGGCAACCCGCGTCGCCGTGCTGGAACACCGCGGCGACCCCGCCACCATCGGCGACAGCCTGCGGCGCTTCATCGCCTGGCGCAAGGCGGCCGGGCTGCCGCCGCGCCTCAGCGCGACCTTCAACCTCTTCCACGACGATCCGGCCACCACGCCGCCCAACGCCTTCCGGCTGGGCCTCGGCGCCGCCATCGGCGAGGACGCCGATCCGGCGCGGCTCGGTCTGGCGGAGGCCGGCCTGGTGGTTGCCGTGATCCCGGCCGGCCGCTGCGCCCGGCTGCGCCACACCGGTACCCAGGAGGGCCTTGCCCGCGCCGCCGACCAGCTCTGCCGGGTGTGGTTCCCACAGAGCGGGGAAACGCGGCGGGACTTCCCGCTCTACGCCCAGCGCATCGCCTTCTTCCCCGACGTGCCGGAGCACGAGGCGATCACCGACCTGTTCCTGCCGCTGGCCTAGGCTTTATACTGACGGCTTTTGATGGTGACTCATCAAAAGCCGCCGCCTCAATCGCCGGCGCGGGCGTCCGCCCGCTTCGCTTCGCGGGCATGGGCCCGCGGGGCCGCCGTCGCGGCCCTCCAGCGGCGCCGGCCAATGACCGGTGCCGCCGCCATTACGACCGCGCCAGGATCTCCTCGGCCAGCGCCTGCATCTCCACCGCCGCCTGGGACTTGCGCGCGGCCTCGGTCACCGACAGGCCGGTCATCAGGGTGCCGGCGTAGGCGGTGCGGTTGCCGACCTGGGCGGTGGCCAGCTCGACCGCCGGCGGGGCGACCAGCTCATGCACCTTGGCGATCAGCTCGTCGGCGATGCGGGCGCGCGGCGGCACGCGGTTCAGCACCAGCAGCAGCCGGCGCTTTTCCTGGGCGGCGAGGTCGATGGTCGGGTGGACCGCCCACAGGTCCATCGGGCTCGGCTGCACCGGGGCGACCACCAGCGTGGCGGCGCGGACGGCGATGCGCGCTTCGGTCTGGGCGTGCGGCGGGCTGTCGATCACCACGATGTCGTGGCTGCGCGTCAGCTTCTCCACCTCGGCCTGGGTGCGCCAGCCGTTGATCTGGACATGGGTGAAGCCGGGGTTGCCCTGCGTCGCCTCGTTCCGGACGGCGTGCCAGCGGGTCAGGCTGCCCTGCGGGTCGATGTCGACGGTGGCGACGCGGTGCCCCAACTGCGCCCAGGCGATGGCGAGATGGGCGGCCAGCGTGGTCTTGCCGGCGCCGCCCTTCTGCTGCGCCACGGTGAAGACCTTGCCCGTCATGCCCGCACCCATCATGTTGTCGTTGGCGATTTGCGCATCCCCTCATAACCTTCGGCATGGCACCGGTGCAACCGCGCGAATTGACACTTGTTCCGCAGGCTCTAGAAAGACGCCGTGACCGACCATTCCGCACCCGATACCGGTGAGAAGCGCCCGGCGCTGATCCCGACCACCCCCGCCGGCATCGCCCGCGCGGGCGAGCTGCTGCGCGCCGGCCGTCTGGTCGCCTTCCCGACCGAGACGGTCTATGGGCTGGGCGCCGACGCCACCGACGACCGCGCGGTGGCCGCCATCTTCGCCGCCAAGGGCCGGCCGCAGTTCAACCCGCTGATCGCCCACGTCCCCGATCTGGCCACCGCGCAGTCCTGGGGTCGCTTCGACGACCGTGCCTTTGAACTGGCGCAGCAGTTCTGGCCCGGCCCGCTGACCATGGTGCTGCCGCGCCCGGCGAACTCCGCCCTGTCGCTGCTGGTCAGCGCCGGGCTGGACAGCATCGCCATCCGCGTGCCTGGCCACCCCATCGCCCAGGCGATCCTGCGCGCCGCCGGGACGCCGATCGCCGCGCCCAGCGCCAACCGTTCCGGCGCCGTCAGCCCGACCACGCCGCAGCATGTGCTGGAAAGCCTGGGCGACCGCGTCGACGCCATCGTCACCGGCGGCAAGTGCCCGGTCGGGCTGGAGTCCACCGTCATCGACCTGACCGGGCCGGAGGCGGTGCTGCTGCGCCCCGGCGCCGTGCTGCCCGACGAGATGGAGCGGCTGATCGGCCCGATCCGCCTGTCGGCCGGCGACCCGACCGCGCCGAAATCGCCGGGCCAGCTGGAAAGCCACTACGCCCCCAGCGCCGCCGTGCGGCTGAACGCCACGTCGGCCGAGGCGGACGAGGCGTTCCTGACCTTCGGCCCCGACCGCTTCGTCTTCGGCGGCACGACGCGGCTGAACCTGAGCCTGGAAGGCGACCTGAACGAGGCCGCCGCCAACCTGTTCGCCCACCTGCGCCAGCTCGACCACAGCGGCGCCACGCGCATCGCGGTGATGCCAATCCCGGAGGTCGGGCTGGGCCTGGCGATCAACGACCGCCTGCGCCGGGCGGCGGCGCCGCGGGGATAAACCACCGCGCGACGGCTGCCCTGCGCAACAGGTGCATGGAAATGGGGGCCGCGAGATTGTAGAAGTGTCGCGCTTGCACGACACCATCCGCCGGACCCCGCGCCATGACCAACATCGCCGCCGCTCTCGACCAGATCCGCGCCATCGTCGGCCCGTCCGGCATCCTGACCGACGCCGCCGACATGGCGCCCTACCTGTCGGAATGGCGCGGGCGCTTCAAGGGCAACAGCCCGGCGGTCGTCCGCCCGGCCAACACCGAGGAAGTCGCGGCCGTCGTCAAAATCTGCGCCGCGGCCGGCATCCCGATCGTGCCGCAGGGCGGCAACACCAGCCTCGTCGGCGGCTCGATCCCCTACGAGGAAGGGCGCGAGATCGTGCTCAGCCTGTCGCGCATGAACCGCATCCGCGACGTCGACACGCTGAACTACACCATGACGGTGGACGCCGGCGTCGTGCTGACCGCCGTCCAGGACGCCGCCGCCGAGGCCGACCGGCTGTTCCCGTTGAGCCTGGGGGCGGAGGGCACGGCGCAGATCGGCGGCCTGATCTCCACCAACGCCGGCGGCATCAACGTGCTGCGCTACGGCAACACCCGCGATCTGGTGCTGGGGCTCGAGGTCGTGCTGGCCGACGGCCGCGTCTGGGACGGCATGCGCCGGCTGCGCAAGAACAACACCGGCTACGACCTGAAGGACCTGTTCATCGGGGCGGAGGGCACGCTCGGCATCGTCACCGCCGCGGTGCTGAAGCTGTTCCCGCGGCCGCGCCAGTCGGTCACCGCCTTCGTCGCCGTGCCCAGCCCGGCCGCCGCGATCGAGCTGCTGGCCCGGCTGCGCTCCGCCTCGGGCGACGCCGTGTCGGCCTTCGAGCTGATGTCGCGCCGCTGCCTGGAGTTCGCGCTGAAGCACGTCGCCGGCACCATCGACCCGCTGTCGGAGCCGTCGCCCTGGTACGTCCTGACCGAGCTGACCGCCGGCACCAAGTCCGACGCCTTCCAGGAGGCGGTGGAAACCGCGCTGGGCGAGGCGTTCGAGGCGGAGCTGGCGACCGACGCCACGCTGGCCCAGTCGGACGCCCAGTCCAAGCAGCTCTGGTTCATCCGCGAGGCGATCGTCGAGGCGCAGAAGTTCGAGGGCGGCTCGATCAAGAACGACGTCTCCATCCCCGTCTCCCGCGTCGCCGAGTTCATCGAGCGGGCGGAGGCGGCGGTGCTGGCCGCCTGCCCCGGCATCCGCCCGACGCCGTTCGGCCATGTCGGCGACGGCAACATCCACTTCAACCTCAGCCAGCCGGTGGGGGCCGACACCAAGGCCTACCTCGACCGCTGGGACGAGATCTGCCACGTCGTCAACGAGGTGATCTTCGCGCTCGACGGCTCGATCTCCGCCGAGCACGGCGTCGGCCGCTTCAAGAAGGACGAGATGCCGGTCATCAAGGGGCCGGTGGAGTTCGATCTGTTGCGCGCCATCAAGGCGACGCTCGACCCCGACGGCCTGCTGAACCCGGGGAAGATGCTGCCGTAAGGGGTTAGCGGGTCACAAAATTGCGGGGGACAGGCTTGCGGCGACCGATGGAGCGCCATGCTTGTCCCCGGGACGACACAAGGCTATGGTGCGGCCTCCGATTGTTCTGCGCCTGCCGTACTGTGAGAGAGAGTTTTCCGATGTCCAAGCCGCGCACTCTGTTCGACAAGATCTGGGACAGCCACGTCGTGCATCGCCAGGACGACGGCACCTGCATTCTCTACATCGACCGCCATCTGGTCCACGAAGTGACCAGCCCGCAGGCGTTCGAGGGACTGCGCGTCGCCGGCCGCAAGGTGCGGCGTCCGGAAGCCACTCTCGCCGTGCCGGATCACAACGTCCCCACCACCGACCGCTCCAAGGGCATCGTCGAGGAGGAGAGCCGGATCCAGGTGGAGACGCTGGACAAGAACGCCCGCGACTTCGGCGTCCGCTATTTCCCGATGGACGACGTCCGCCAGGGCATCGTCCACATCGTCGGTCCGGAGCAGGGCTTCACCCTGCCGGGCGCGACCATCGTCTGCGGCGACAGCCACACCGCGACCCACGGCGCCTTCGGCGCGCTGGCCTTCGGCATCGGCACGTCGGAGGTCGAGCATGTGCTGGCCACCCAGACCCTGCTGCAGAAGCCGGCCAAGAACATGCTGGTCCGCGTCGACGGCACGCTGAACCCGGGCGTCACCGCCAAGGACATCGTGCTGGCGATCATCGGCAAGATCGGCACCGCCGGCGGCACCGGCTACGTCATCGAGTTCGCCGGCCAGGCGATCCGCGAGCTGTCGATGGAAGGCCGCATGACCGTCTGCAACATGGCGATCGAAGGCGGCGCCCGCGCCGGCCTGATCGCCCCGGACGAGAAGACCTTCGCCTATGTCCAGGGCCGCGCGCTGGCGCCGAAGGCCGGCGCCTTCGAGCAGGCCGTCGCCTACTGGAAGACGCTGCCGTCGGACGAGGGCGCGGTCTACGACGCCACCGTCGTGCTGAACGCCGCCGACATCGCGCCGCAGGTCACCTGGGGCACCAGCCCGGAAGACGTGCTGCCGATCACCGCGACGGTGCCGAACCCGGCCGACATCGCCGACGAGGGCAAGCGCGCCGCCGTCGAGCGCTCGCTGGCCTACATGGGCCTGACCCCCGGCCAGCCGCTGTCGAGCGTCAAGGTCGACACCGTGTTCATCGGTTCCTGCACCAACGGCCGCATCGAAGACCTGCGCGCCGCCGCCGACCTCGCCAAGGGCCGCAAGGTGGCCGAGGGCGTGCGTGCGCTGGTGGTCCCCGGCTCCGGGCTGGTCAAGGAGCAGGCCGAGGAAGAGGGTCTGGACAAGATCTTCGTCGAGGCCGGCTTCGAGTGGCGCGAGCCGGGCTGCTCCATGTGCCTGGCGATGAACGCCGACCGTCTGGCTCCGGGCGAGCGCAGCGCCTCGACCTCCAACCGCAACTTCGAAGGCCGCCAGGGCCGCGGCGGCCGCACCCACCTCGTCAGCCCCGGCATGGCGGTGGCGGCGGCGGTGACCGGCCATCTGGCCGACGTGCGCGATCTGGCCTGATCGAACGGGTCTGCACGGAAAAGCCGGGGGTGGAGATGATCCGCTCCCGGCTTTTCTTTTGCCTCACGGCCGCTTCGACGGAAGTTCGTCGAGCGAAAGAACACCGTCACCGTTGCGGTCGAGTTGCTTGAAGTGGGCCGTCCGCCGTTGCTTGAGGGTTTCGGCCGACTGTTTGGAATTGCCACGCGGTGCGTTCAGGAATTCCTCCAGCGTGACCTTGCCGTCACCATCCGCGTCGAGCGCCTTCATCATCGCCTCATGTCGAGCCGCCCGGTTGGCCGGGCCTTGGCCCTGCGCCATTCCCAGCCCGGCTCCCGGCCCTTGGCCTTGGCCCTGGCCTTGCGCGAAGGCGGCAACGCCGCCCGACATCAGGATCGTTGCGGCCAACACCGCCATCGTCATCGCTTTCATCATTGCCTCCATCGGGGTCTGTGAAGCATCTGTCCGACGTCACAATTAGACACCCGAACCGTAACGGAAGCATGTCGGCAAAAGGTGACAGTGTAACTGTTTGTAACGACAGCCCGCCTGCTCTTCCTATACAGAGGAGTTCGTCGGTGCGTCTTTTTGCCGCAATCTTGGAGCTTCGACGGTGGCTCGAAGGGAATGACTGGGAATTTGACCTTCCCAGTCATGCCGTCAGGCCTTCTTCACGAACTCCGACTTCAGGTCCATCGCGCCGATGCCGTCGATCTTGCAGGCGATGTTGTGGCCGTTGGCGCCGTCGGTCAGGCGGATGCCCTTGACCTTGGTCCCGCCCTTGATGACCAACGACGAGCCCTTGACCTTCAAATCCTTGATGACGGTCACGGTGTCGCCGTCGGCCAGCACGTTGCCGTTGGCGTCCTTCACCACGCCCTCTCCCTCGGTCCCGGCATCGCCCGCGGCGGCCTCCGGGTTCCATTCATGGGCGCATTCCGGGCAGATCCACAGGCTGCCGTCCTGATAGACATGTTCGGAGCCGCACTGCGGGCACTTCAATCCGTCGCTCATCACTGTTCCTCGTCGCGTGGGAGCAACACCCTAGTCGACGCAGGGATTAATAGGAATTGTCCTTTTCCCCGGCGGCTTTTCCCGGCGGTTCAGTCGCCCCGGCCGCGCGGCTGCCCCATCAGGCCCTGCGGGCGGTAGATCAGGAACAGCGCCAGCAGGCCGAAGGCGACGATGTCCTTGTAGGCGATGGCGAAATAGGCCGACCAGAAGGTCTCGACCAGCCCCAGCAGGGCGCCGCCCAGCATCGCCCCCGGCACCGAGCCGATGCCGCCGACCACCGCCGCGGCCAGCGCCTTGAAGCCGATGAGATAGCCGGTGAAGAAGTTCACCCCACCGTAATAGAGCGCGATCACCGCCCCGGCCGCCGCCGCCAGCCCGCCGCCGATGGCGAAGGTCGTCGCCACCGTGCGGTTGACGTCGACCCCGACCAGCTCCGCCGCCGCGACGTCGTCGGTGCAGGCGCGGTGCGCCCGGCCGAACGCCGTTCGCTGCATGATCCCCCACAGCAAGGCGTACAGCCCGCCGGTCAGCATCAGGATCGCCAGTTGCGAGGACAGCGCCGTGACGGTGAAGGCGCCGTCGTTGAACAGCGTGTGGCGATCGGCCAGCACCGGCGCCGGCCACCAGTCGCGGGCGCCGTGCAGCAGCCGCACCCCCTCCTGGTAGGTGACCGACAGCCCGACCGCGACGATCAGCGGCGTGTGGCTGCGCACCCCGCGCAGGCGGCGGAACACCAGCCGGTCCATCGTCCAGCCCTGCACCGCGGTGAAGCCCATCACCAGCAGCACGGCGGCCAGCACCGCCGGCGGCCAGCTCGCCCAGCCGGCCATGCCCAGCCCGGCGGCGGCGATGGCGGTCTGCATGGCGCCCAGCATGGTCAGCTCGCCCAGCGCCAGGTTGATCTGGCCGAGGATGGCGTAGACCAGCGTGTAGCCCAGCGCCAGCAGCCCATAGACGCAGGCGACCGTCGCCGCGTTGACGATCTGCTGCAGCAGGAACAGCAGCGGCGTCCAGCGCGTCGCCGCCGGCCGCGCCACCTCCGCGGCCGGTACGGCAAAGAGATGGGGCGGCTTGATGCGGGCCCATTGCAGCAGCATGGCGAAGCGCATCTCGCGCAGCCAACCGGTGCGGTCGGTGGCCACCGCGGTCAGCGTCCGCCGCCCCTCCTCCATCGCGGTGCCGGCGAAGCGGCAGGCGACCCAGTGGGGCTGGCCGCCGCTGCGGTAGTCGACGCGGACGACGCGCTTGTCCTGCGGATCGGTCCGCGCGGCCACGTCGGTGACCGGATCGGACTCGAAGGCGGGGATCAGCTTGCGGCACAGCGTGTCCTGGTCGGCGTCGACGCCGCACCCGGTGAGCAGCAACAGGAGAGCGGCCAACAGCGGCAGGACGCGGAGGAGCACGGAACCGCCCGGTCAGGAGGGATTGTTCAGCCTACCGACAATTCGGGCGGGTGGGAAGGTGGGGCGCGGTCCGATCAAACCGGCACGTGCCGTCAGCCCTCCAGATGGTCCCGCACCAGCCGCTCGGCGATCTGCACGGCGTTCAGGGCGGACCCCTTGCGCAGGTTGTCGGCGACGGACCAGAAGGACAGGCCGTTCTCGACCGAGAAATCCTCGCGGATGCGGCTGATGAAGACCGGGTTGTCGCCGGCGACCTCGACCGGGGTGATGTAACCGTCGTTGGTCTGCTGGTCGACCACCTGCAGGCCGGGGAACACGCGCAGGAGATCGCGGGCCTCCTCGGCGGTGATCGGCTCGTCGGTCTCGATGGTGACCGATTCGGCGTTGCCGATGAAGACCGGGACGCGGACGCAGGTGGCGGACAGCTTGATCTTGGGATCCAGGATCTTCTTGGTCTCCACCATCATCTTCCACTCCTCGCGGGTCGAGCCGTCTTCCATGACGCTGTCGATCTGCGGGATGACGTTGAAGGCGATCTGCTTGGGGAAGACGCTCTTGACGATGGGATCGTTGACGAAGATGGCGCGGGTCTGGGTGAACAGCTCGTCCATCGCCTCCTTGCCGACGCCGACGCTCGACACCGCCTGGTAGGTCGACACCACGACCCGGCGAATCGCGAAACGGTCGTGCAGCGGCTTCAGCGCCATCACCATCTGGATGGTCGGGCCGCTGGGGTTGGCGACGATGTTGCGCTGGCGGAATCCGGCCAGCGCCTGCGGGTTCACCTCCGGCACCACCAGCGGCACATCGGGGTCCATGCGGAACTGCGAGCTGTTGTCGATCACCACACAGCCGGCCGCCGCGGCGCGCGGAACATGGGCGGCCGAGACCTTGGAGCCGGATGAGAACAGCGCGATGTCGACGCCCTTGAAGTCGAACTTGGCGATGTCCTGGACCTTGAGGATGTCGTCCTCGCCATAGGACACCTCCTGGCCGATCGATTTCTCGGAGGCCAGGGCGATGACCTTGTCGGCCGGGAACTTCCGCTCGGCCAGCGTTTGCAGGATCTCACGCCCGACATTGCCGGTGGCGCCGATGACCGCGACGGTGTAGCCCATGACGGGGTGTCCTTCTGCCGAAAACCGATTGAAGCAAGGATGATGCCGAAAGAGGTTAGGAGCTAGGCGCTTTCCCGGCGAAATGCAACCCGCAGCGCCCGCGTCTCCGCCGCCTTCCTTTTGCCTCCCCGACCCCTGGCCGGCTTGACAGGCCGCTGAATACGGCGGGATGATTCCGGCCGGGAACAGCGCCCGAACGGGCCTCCAGGGAGATCACAGGGATGACCAGCTTCAAGCGCGGCCTGATCGGACACACGATCCTCGGCGCCGCCGCTCTCGCACTCGCCGGCCTGATGACCGTGACGCCGGCCGCCGCCGAAACGCCGAAGGACTCGCTGGTGATGGCGTGGCAGTTCGACGACATCGTCAGCCTCGACCCGGCGGAGATCTTCGAGCTGTCGGGCGCCGAATACAGCGCCCAGGTCTATGACCGCCTGATCCATTTCGACGTCGAGGACGTCAGCAAGATCGAGGGCGAGGTCGCCGAAAGCTGGACCGTCTCGCCCGACGGCAAGACCTTCACCTTCAAGATCCGCGACGGCATCGCCTTCCATTCCGGGAACCCGCTGACCGCCGAGGACGTGGCGTGGTCCTTTGCCCGCGCCGTCAAGCTGAACAAGGGGCCGGCCTTCATCCTGACCCAGTTCGGCCTGACGCCGGAGAACGTCGACCAGATGGTGCGGGCGACCGACCCTCGCACGCTGGTCTTCACCACCGACAAGGCCTACGCCCCGACCTTCGTGCTCTACTGCCTGACCGCCGACGTGGCGTCGATCGTCGATGCCAAGCTGGTGAAGACCAAGGAGAAGGACGGCGATTTCGGCACCAGCTGGCTGAAGACCAACTCCGCCGGCTCCGGCCCGTTCGTTCTGAAGCAGTGGAAGGCGAGCGAGCTGCTGTCCTTCGACGCCAACCCGAAATACTGGCGCGGCGCGCCCAAGATGAAGCGGGTGCTGATCCGCCACATCCCCGAACCGGCGACCCAGCGCCTGCTGCTGGAGAAGGGCGACGTCGACGTTGCGCGCAACCTGAAGCCCGAGCAGTTCGAGCCGCTGAAGGCCAGCGACGTCATCCGGCTGGTCCAGGCGCCCAAGGGCACGCTGTGGTATGTCAGCCTGAACCAGAAGGTCCCGGCGCTGGCCAAGCCGGAGGTGCGCGAGGCGTTCAAGTACCTCGTCGATTACGACGGCATGGCCAGCACGATCATGAACGGCATCGGTGCCGTCCACCAGGCCTTCCTGCCCAAGGGCTTCCTGGGCGCGGTGAACGAGAACCCCTACAAGTACGATCCCGCCAAGGCGAAGGAACTGCTGACCAAGGCCGGCTATCCCGACGGCTTCACCGTGTCGATGGACGTCCGCAACACCAACCCGACCCAGGACATGGCCCAAGCGATCCAGGCCAGCGCCGCCAAGGCCGGCGTGAAGATCGAGATCATCCCCGGCGACGGCAAGCAGGTCCTGACCAAATACCGCGCCCGCAACCACGAACTGATGATCCAGCAGTGGGGCGCCGACTACCAGGACCCGAACTCCAACGCCGACACCTTCGCCTCCAACCCCGACAACAGCGACAACGCCAAGTCCAAGCCGCTGGCTTGGCGCAACGCCTGGGACATCCCGGAACTGACGAAGAAGACCGCCGCCGCGGTGGAGGAGCGCGACAGCGCCAAGCGCGCCCAGATGTACGAGGAGCTGCAACGCTCGGTCCTGGCCGATTCGCCCTTCGTCATCATGTTCCAGCAGACCGAGATGATCGCGGAGCGCAAGACCGTCTCGGGTCTGGTCTGGGGGCCGAGCTTCGACACCAACTACTACTGGAAGGCCGAGAAGAAGTAAGGATGCAGGGGGCGTGCGGCGCGCGCCCCCTCCCCTCCCTCACCCCCAGGCCGCGGCATCCTCCACCACCACGGCGAGGCTGTCGGACAGGCCGGTCAGCACGCCGCGCTGGATGTCGGCCGCCGGCACCACCCCGCCCCGGCCGTCGGGCAGGTCGCGGGTCGCGGTCGCCGACGCCACCACCGTCACCCGCCAGCCGTGATCGACGGCGGAGCGCGCGGTGCTGCTGACACAGTTGTGGGTCATGAAGCCGGCGATGATCATCTCGGTCCGACCGGTGTCGCGCGCCACCGCCTCCAGGTCGGTGCCGGCGAAGGCGTTGGCGAGGCGCTTGACGATGACCGGCTCGCCCTCGCGCGGCGCCACCGCCGGGACGATCGCCGCCAGCGGGCCGGCCGGGTCGAACAGCGGCGCGCCGGGCGCGGTGTGATGCACGATGTGGATCACCGGCACGCGGTTGGCCCGCGCGAGGTCCAGCAAGGCCGCCGCCCGCTCCACCGCCGCGTCGACGCCCGACAGGCGCAGGGCACCGTCGGTGTATTCGCGCTGAAGGTCGATCAGCACCAGCACCGCCTTGTCGAGCGGGCTCGGGTGCTGCGGCGCGCCGACGATCTGGCGCAGCGTTTGGGGCGGGTGGTCGGTCATGGCGGAACGCTCCGGTCGGTGGTGTCGATGCGGTGATCCTGCCCGGTTCACCGATGGACGGCCATTCGCTATCCTTGCACCATGACTGTTCAGAATTTCACAGGCTCCACCCCACTGGACTGGGACGACCTCCGCGTCTTCCTGGAGCTGGCGCGCGCCGGCAGCCTGTCGGCGGCGGCCCGCGCCCTGCGGCTGAGCCACGCCACCGTCGGGCGGCGGCTGGCGGCGCTGGAACAGACGCTCGGCCGCACGCTGATGGAACGCCGGCCCGACGGCTACGCCCTGACCGAGGAGGGCGAGAGCGTCCGCGCGCTGGCCGAGGCGATGGACGACCGCGCCCAGGCGATCCGCCGCCGCGCGGGCGCCGACACCGGGCTGACCGGCAATTTGCGGCTGACCATGACCCAGGCGCTGGCCGACCGCTTCGTCATCCCGCGGCTGGGCCCGCTGCGCGCCGCCCATCCCGGGTTGGAGCTGGAGGTCATCGCCGACAACCGCGCGCTCAGCCTCGCCCGGCGCGAGGCCGACCTGGCGATCCGGCTGGCCCGGCCGCAGCGTGGCGATCTGGTCGGGCGACGGCTCGCCACGCTGGGTTATGGCCTCTACGGCGCGCCGGACGCCCCCGACACGCTGATCGCCTACGACGAATCGATGGCGGAACTGCCGGAGGCGCTGTGGCTGGCCCGCCATGGCGGCGGCCGGCGGGTCGCCTTCCGCTCCAACAGCGTCCAGGGTCAGGCCGCCGCGGCGGTGGCGGGTTTCGGTCTCGCGCTGCTGCCCTGCCTGCTGGCGGACGGCATCGCCGGGCTGGAGCGCCGCCCGCTGATCGGGCCGCCGCTGTCGCGCGAGGCGTGGCTGCTGGTCCACCGCGACCGCCGCGCGGTGCCGCGGGTGCGGGTGGTCATCGACCATCTGGTGGCGGTCTTCGCGGCGGAACGGGCGCTGCTGGAGGGAACCGCTCAGTAACGCGCCGCGACGAAATAGAGCCCGTCCGGCGGGCAGGTCGGGCCGGCCTTGGCGCGGTCGCGGGCGTCCAGCGCGCGGCGCAGGTCGTCGGCGGTCCATTTTCCGGCGCCGACCAGTTCCAGCGTGCCGACCATGTTGCGGACCTGGTGGTGCAGGAAGGAGCGCGCGGCGGCGTGGACGCGGATCTCCTCGCCCTCGCGCTCCACGTCGAGCCGGTCGAGCGTCTTCACCGGCGATTTCGCCTGACAGAGTGAGGCGCGGAAACTGGTGAAATCATGCTGGCCGACCAGCAGCTGCGCCGCCTCGTGCATCGCCTCGGCGTTCAGCGGCCGGGTGACGTGCCACGCCCGGCCGGATTCCAGCGCCAGCGGCGCCCGCCGGTTGACGATGCGGTAGACATAGGCGCGGCCGGTCGAGGTCAGGCGGGCGTGGAAATCGTCCGCCGCCGGCTCCACCTCCAGCACGGCGATGGGGGCCGGCTTCAGGTGGAAGTTCAGGGCGTCGCGCAGCTTCAGCCCGGTGAAGGGCCGCTCCAGGTCGAAATGGCAGACCTGCCCCAGCGCGTGCACCCCGGCGTCGGTCCGGCCGGAGCCATGGACGCGCACGGTTTCGCCCGACAGGCGCTGCACCGCCTCCTCCAAGTTCTGCTGCACCGAGGGGCCGTTGTCCTGGCGCTGCCAGCCGACGAAGGGACGGCCGTCATACTCGACGGTCAGTTTCCAGCGCTGCACGGCGGTCAGTCCGCGACGGCTTCGGCCGACACCGGCTGGCCGACGCCGAGCGCGAAGCCGCGCAGGAAGGCGGCGCCGTCGACCGGCGCCTTGCCTGGCCGCTGCACCCGGGTCAGCCGCACCGCGCCATCGGCGCAGGCCACGGTCAGGTCGCCGCCGTCCAGCAGCGTGCCGGGCACGCCGGACCGGCCGGGCACCGGCTCCGCCGCCAGCACCTTGATGCGCTCACCGGCCGCCGCATCAAACCAGCAGCCGGGCCAGGGGGTCAGCGCCCGCACCTGCCGCTCGACGAAGGCCGCCGGCTGGGTCCAGTCGAGCCGGCCGTCCTCGCGCGTCAGCTTGGCGGCGTAGGTCACGCCCTCCTCCGGCTGCGGCACCGCGGTGAGCGTGCCGGCGGCCAGCCCCGCCAGCGCCGGGACGACCATGCGGGCGCCGAGCGCCGCCAACTCGTCGTGCAGGCTGGTGGCGGTGGTGGCGGGGGTGATCGCCACCGCTTCTTTCGACAGCATGGCGCCGGTGTCGAGCCCGACGTCCATCTGCATGATGGTGATCCCGGTTTCGGCGTCGCCGGCCAGGATGGCGCGCTGGATCGGCGCCGCCCCGCGCCAGCGCGGCAGCAGCGAGCCATGGACGTTGACGCAGCCCAGGCGCGGCGCGTCCAGCACCGGCTGCGGCAGGATCAGGCCATAGGCAGCGACCACCGCGACATCGGCGTCCAGCGCGGCGAACTCCGCCTGCGCCTCGGCGTTGCGCAGGCTCTTGGGATGGCGCACCGGGATGCCGTGCTGCTCGGCGAAGCGCTGGACCGGCGAGGCCTGCACCTGCTGTCCGCGGCCGGCCGGGCGCGGCGGCTGGCTGTAGACGCAGACGACCCGGTGCCCCGCCTCGATCAGCGCGGCGAGGCTGGGCACGGCGAAGTCGGGCGTGCCCATGAAGACGAGACGGAGCGGGGTCATGGATGCGAAGCCTTTATCCGTAAATCAGGCGAGGGTCAGGCCGTCGCCTTCTGGCCCTTCAGCTTCTGCACCTTGCGCAGGATCATGTTGCGCTTCAGCATCGACAGGTAATCGACGAACAGCACGCCGTCGAGATGGTCGATCTCGTGCTGGATGCAGGTGGCCAGCATGCCGTCGGCCTCCAGTTCCTGCGGCTGGTTCTTTTCATCGAGGTAGCGGACGCGGATGCGCTGCGGGCGCGTCACTTCGGCGTACTGCTCCGGCACCGACAGGCAGCCTTCCTCGCACACCGACTTCTCCTCCGACGACCAGACGATCTCCGGGTTGGCGAGGCGAATCGGGTTGGGCGGGTCACCCTTTTCATGGACGTCGACCACGATGACGCGGTCGAGCACACCGACCTGCGGGGCGGCCAGCCCGATGCCGGCGGCGTCGTACATGGTTTCGACCATGTCGTCCATCAGCGTGGCGACGCGCGCATCCACCGCGGCGACGGGTTGCGCCTTGCGCTTCAGGACCGGATGCGGGGCGACGAGGATCGGAAGACGGGCCATGGGTGCTCAACGGTGATCAGGGGGAGTTCAAACCGACAAAGTAGGTGGACCAAGTGTTTTGGTCAAGGAATCGGACCGATCGGCGCCGGCGCCGACAGGGTTGCGCCGGCCGCGGCTTGGGCGTAGGTCGATGCCATGCCCGACGTGATGCCCGATACGACCGCCCGCACCATTCCCCAGCCGCCACGCGGAATTCCTCTCCGCTGGGCGGATGACGCCGCCCTGGCGCTGGTGTTCCTGACGCGCGTTCCCCTGCCGCTGACCATTCCCCTCGCCGAAGGCGCGGCGGCGCGGGCGATGGGGTGGTTTCCGCTGGTCGGGGCGCTGGTCGGGCTGGCGGGCGGCGCCGTCTTCGCGCTGGCGTCCGCGCTGAACCTGCCGCCGCTGGTGGCGGCGCTGCTGGCGCTGGCGGCGACGGTGCGGCTGACCGGCGGCCTGCACGAGGACGGGGCGGCCGACGTCGCCGACGGTTTCGGCGGCGGGCGCGACATCGCGCGCAAGCTGGAGATCATGCGCGACAGCCGGGTCGGCAGCTACGGCGTGCTCGCCCTGGTCTTCTCGGTGACGATCCGCGCCGCGGCCCTGGCCGCCCTGACGGCACCGATGGCGGTGGCGGCGCTGGTCGCGGCGGGAGCGCTGTCACGCTGCGGATTGGCGGCGATGGCCTGGGGCCTGACGCCGGCGCGCCGCGACGGGCTGGGGGCGGCGCAGGGCAAGCCGGCACCGGCGACGGTGCTGCTGGCGGCGGTGCTCGGCATCGCCGTTGCCGCGGCGGCGCTGACGACGACCGTCCTGCCCGCCCTTCTGCCAAGCATCCTGGCCGCGGCGGTGGCGGTGTGGCTGGTGGCGGCGCTGGCCCGGCGGCAGCTTGGCGGGCACACCGGCGACGTGTTCGGCACCGCCCAGCAGGTGGCGGAGACCGCGGTGCTGTTGACCGTGGCGGCGCTGCGATGAGCGGCCGCGCTCTCAGCCGCTCGCCGGTCCGCGTCACCCGCTGGTGGCTGATCCGCCACGCCCCGGCCCACAACCCGAACGGCGTCATCTGCGGGTCGAGCGACCGCGAGGCCGACACCAGCGACCGGGCGACCGCCGCCGCGCTGGCCGCCGCCCTGCCCGCCGACGCGCTGTGGCTGACCAGCCCGCTGCGCCGCAGCCGGCAGACGGCGCAGGCGCTGTGGCGCCGGCTCCCGGCGCTGGCCGGCACCGCGGTGGTCGAGACGGCGCTGGCCGAGCAGGATTTCGGTGGTTGGGAGGGGCTGTCGCACGACGCCGTCGCCACCGAGGACCCCGACGGCGCGGCGCGGTTCTGGCGCAACCCGGCGCGCAACGCCCCGCCCGGCGGCGAGAGCTTCGCCACGGTGATGGAGCGGACGGCGGCGGCGCTGCGCCGCCTGAGCGCCACGCACGCCGGCCGCGATCTGGTGGCGGTGATCCACGCCGGCCCGATCCGGGCGGCGCTGGCGCTGGCGCTGGATTTGACGCCGGAAGCCGCCCTGCGGCTGCGCATCGACCCGTGGTCGCTGACCCGGATCGACCATTACGGCGGCGACGGGGATGGCGGGACCGGATCCTGGTCTGTTGGGGGAATGAACGCGCGGCCCGGAACTTTCTGACCGCCGATTGCGTTCCCCAGTCTCCGTTGGGCTACCGAACGAGAGGCAGGCCATGGCCAGCAGCACCGGCAAGCAAGACACCGGAACGACGCCCCCGGGGCACGAGGACGTCAAGAAACTTTGGGACATGATGAAGTCGGTCCAGGTCGCGATGATGACGACGCTGGACGACAACGGCCGGCTGAACTCCCGTCCGATGGCGACCCTGTCCCACGCGGGGTTCGAGGACGGAACCCTGTGGTTCTTCACCCGCGCCCATTCCGAAAAGGTGGCGGAGATCGACCGCCACTGGCGGGTCAACCTCGCCTACGCCAACCCGGACAAGCAGGATTACGTCTCCGCCTCCGGCGTGGCGGAGGTCGTGCGCGACAGGGACAAGATCCGCTTCCTGTGGCGCGACATCATGACGACGTGGTTCCCCCAGGGGCCCGACGATCCGGAGATCGCCCTGCTGAAGGTCGTCGTCGATCAGGCCGAATATTGGGACAGCCCGTCGAGCACGATGGTCTACGCCTACGGCTATGTGAAGGCCAAGCTGACCGGCCAGGCGCCCGATCCCGGCGACAACGCGAAGATCGCGTTCCAGTAAGCCGCGCCCCTTCACTCCGCCCCTTCACTCCGCCCCTTCACTCCAGAGACGCGGAACGAAAAACGCCCTCCCCCACCGGCCGCAAGGCCGATGAGGGAGGGCGTTTTTCGTTCAAACCTCAAACCCCGGGCGGGCGAGCCTGTCGGCGCGCCCTATGGGTTGCCCTTACCAGCTCTTGGCGCGGGCGGCGGGCTTGCCGCCCTGGGAGTCGCGGCGGGCGTGGCCATGGTCCGGACGGCCCTCGCCACGGCTGTACTCCGGCCGCGGACCGCGGGGAGCGTGCGGGCCCTTGCTCTCGCCACCGGCGTTGCGGTGCCACGGCTTGGGACCGTTGCCGGTGGGACGGCCACCGTTGCGGCTCGGCGGACGGGCGCCGCCACTGGTGAACGGGCGCTGCGGCTCCAGGCCGGGGATCACGTGGATCTCCAGCGTCGCCTTCGTGTAACGCTCGATGCGGAACAGCGTCTCGCGGTCGGCGCGGGCGGCGAAGGAGATCGCGATGCCCGAGGCGCCGGCGCGGCCGGTGCGGCCGATGCGGTGGACATAGTCCTCCGCCGAGCGCGGCAGGTCGAAGTTGATGACGTGGGTGATGTCACGCACGTCGATGCCGCGGGCGGCGACGTCGGTCGCCACCAGCAGGCGGACCTGGCCGGTGCGCAGACGCTGGAGCGTGCGGTTGCGCTTGGTCTGGTCCATGTCGCCGTGCAGGGCGGCGGCGGAATGGCCGGCGGCGCTCAGCTCCTCGGCCAGCGTGTCGGCATCACGCTTGGTGGCGGCGAAGATGATCGCCTTGCCGACTTCTTCCTGCTGGGCGAAGTGCATCAGCAGGCGACGCTTGTGGTCCATGTCGTCGGTGTGATGCAGACGCTGCTCCACGTTGATCGCGGTCGCCTGGCTTTCGACGGCCACACGCTCCGGATTGCGCAGCAGGTTGTTGGCCAGACCGGTCATGCGACGGTCGAGCGTCGCGGTGAACAGCAGCGTCTGGCGGGTCGGCGGGCAGCACTTGGCGATGGTCTCGACGTCGTCGAGGAAGCCCATGTCCAGCATGCGGTCGGCCTCGTCGAGGATCAGAACCTCGACCGAATCCAGATCGATGCGGCGGCGCGACACATGGTCGAGCAGGCGGCCGGGGGTGGCGACCAGCACGTCGACCGGACGCGACAGCAGGCGGAGCTGCTCGCGGTAGGGCATGCCGCCGACCACGTCCACGATGTTCAGCTTCATGAACTTCGCGTACTTGCGGGCGGCGTCGGTGACCTGCTTGGCCAGTTCGCGGGTCGGGGCCAGCACCAGGACGCGCGGGGTGGCGGAGCCTTCCAGCGGCATCTCGGCGGTGCGGGTCAGGGCCGGCAGCATGAAGGCCGCGGTCTTGCCGGTGCCGGTTTCGGCGGTGGCGAGGATGTCGCGGCCCTGCAGCGCCGGCGGAATCGCGGCGAGCTGGACCGGGGTCGGGGTGGTGTATTCGAACGCCTCGAGGGCCTTCAGGAGGAGCGGGTGCAGACCGAGTTCGGAAAACGACAAGCGGATCAACCTTCTCAAAGCAGGACGGCATAGCCCCGCGCGCCCGGATGGCGAGCGTGGGTTACACCGGCGGACTCGCCGGGAGGAGGTCGATAGAGGGAGAGGCGTCTATCCGATGCAGCGACTAGTGCCACCCCTGAACATTCGGGGCGGTCGTCGTTGCGCAATCAGCGCGTCTCGCTCAAGAGACGCGCGAGCCTCCAGCGAACAAGACGCCTTAGATAGGCTATTGCGCCGCACAACACAAGGACCTTCGCCAAGCGAGCCCCGCGTTCCTCACTTGACGACCATGCGTTCGATGTAAATGTCGCGGATCAGCCCGTCGCCGGCCTCGCGCCGCACCGCGTCGCGGACCGTCTGCTTCAGGAAGGCGGCGGAGCCGGTGCCGGTCAGCCGCTCCGTCCCCGCCTCGGACACGGTCTGGAACAGGCGGTCGGCGATGCGGTCCTGGTAGCGCAGGATCCGGTCGGCCTCCACCTTCGGCGCCAGCACCAGCGACACCCGCATCTCCACGGCGCGGGCCCCGCCCAGCGGCACCTCCAGCTCCGGCAGGGTCGCCAGACGCGCCTTCGGCCCCATCAGCGCGACGACCCGCCGCTGCTCCAGGATGCGGTCGACGGCGATGCCGCCGCCATAGGCCAGCCCGGCCAGGGTGAGCAGCGCGATCAGGACGATGACCAGCAGGCGGGTCGGGTGCGCGGGTTCGGGATGGGGCGCGTGGTGCGGCGCCAGCGCTTCGCGCAGCGGGTCGGGAGGCGGCGGTGCGCCATAGAGGGTGCGGTGCAGGGCCATGGTCGGACTCCTCCGAACCGGCGGGGGCTCGGGACCAGTGTACGCTCACGGCCGTTAAGAATCCGTGCAGCGCGATGCCGCGCCCCCCTGCCGCCTCCAGGGTTCCCGGCTCAGCGCACGCAGTCGTCCAGCCGGTCGCGCCGCACCACCGCCATGCGCTGCTCGATCACCCCGGCGCGGCGGGCGACGTAGCTGCCCGGCCGGGTCGGCGACCAGCGGCGCGGGCTGGGCAGCACCACCGCCAGCAACGCCGCCTCGCGCCGGGTCAGGGCGGCGGCCGATTTGTGGAAGTGGTGGCGGGCCGCCGCCTCGGCGCCATAGACGCCGTCGTCCCACTCGACGATGTTCAGATAGACCTCCAGGATGCGGCGCTTCGACCACAGGCTTTCGATCAGCAGGGTGAACCAGGTTTCCGCCCCCTTGCGGGTCCAGCTGCGATCGGGCCACAGGAAGGCGTTCTTGGCGGTCTGCTGGCTGATGGTGCTGCCGCCGCGCAGGCGCTTGCCCTCCTCGTTCTCGTCGAAGGCGTCCTCGATGGCGGCCCAGTCGAAGCCGCCATGCCCGCAGAATCCGGTGTCCTCCGAAGCGATCACCGCGTCGACCAGGGCCGGCGCGATGCGGTCCAGCGGCGTCCAGTCGCGCTCCAGCCCGGAGCCGGCAGCGGCGCGGATCAGCATCAGCGGCGTCGCCGGCGGCGGCACGAACCGGTAGAGCGCCGCCCACAGCACCGTGACGGCGACCAGCGCCGCCGCCCCGACCAGCGCCCACCGCAACAGCGTCCGCACAGTCACCCCTCGCACCGTCCCGCCTCCGCCGCGCTTCCCCGATGCCCCTCAATGGGGGTGCCGGCCTTTTCCGTCAACAAGCGGCGCTCGCTTTGCCACCGGCCGCCATCCTATAGTGCGGCCGATGGACACGACCGCCGCCCCCTCGCCGCTCCACCGCCTCGACGACGCGCCCGCCATGGTGGCCGGCGCACGCCGGGTCGTGGCCCTGACGCTGGACGGCGAGGTAGAGGAGCTGTCGCTGGCCGCCGCCGCATCGAAGGTGCGCCGCCAGCCGCCGCTGGTCTGCCACGCCCGCGCCTTCGCCCGCCGGCTGGGGATCGAGAGCTTCCCGGCCTTCGACGTGCTGGAGCTGTTCGCCTTCGTCCACCCCGCCCGCTTCTGCGTCCCCACCCCGCGCGGGCTGGCCGAGGCGCTGGACCTGCCCATCCCCGACGGCCACGAGGCCGACGCGCTGGCGCTGCAACGCGCGGTGCGCCGGCTGCTGGGCGACCTTGGCGCCCCCCCGACCCCCGGCGGGCGGGAGGAAGCCTCCGACCCGGTCGCCTTCGCCTGGGAGATGGGGCGCGCCGGCTGGCTGTGGGCGCCGGCGGTGCTGGCCGCGCTCGGCAAGCCCGAGGGGCCGGACAAGGGCGCCGCCCGCTCCGGCCTGCGCGTCTGGACCCGCATCAAGGAGTGGGAGGAGGGCGCGCCGCTGCCGCCCCCGGCCCAGAACCCGGTCGATCCGGACGAGGCGCGCCGCCGCTTGGCCGTCATGCTGTCGACCAGCGTGCCGGGCAAGGTGGCGGAACCGCGGCCGCAGCAGGCGGACTATTCCAGCGCCGTGTCGGCCGCCTTCGCGCCGCGCCAGTTGCCCGACACGCCGAATGTCGTGCTGGCGGAGGCGGGGACCGGCGTCGGCAAGACGCTGGGCTACCTCGCCCCGGCGACGGTGTGGGCGGAGAAGAACGGCGGCACGGTGTGGATCTCCACCTACACCCGCAACCTCCAGCACCAGATCGACGCGGAGCTGGACCGGCTCTATCCCGACCCGGCGACCAAGACGCGCAAGGTGGTGCTGCGCAAGGGGCGCGAGAACTACCTCTGCCTGCTGAACCTGGAGGAGGCGGTGCGCGCCATGCCGTTCCAGCCGCACAACGCCGTCGGCGTCGGGCTGATGGCGCGCTGGGCGGCGGCGACGCGCGACGGCGACATGACCGGCGGCGACTTCCCCGGCTGGCTGGTCGACATCGCCGGGCGCGGGCCGACGCTGGGCCTCGCCGACCGCCGCGGCGAGTGCATCTATTCCGCCTGCGACCATTACGCCCGCTGCTACATCGAGAAGAGCGTGCGCCGCGCCCGCAAGGCCGACATCGTCATCGCCAACCACGCGCTGGTGATGGTGCAGGCGGCGCTGGGCGGCGGCGAGGAACCGACGCTGCCCAGCCGCTACGTCTTCGACGAGGGCCACCATGTCTTCGACGCCGCTGACAGCGCCTTCGCCGGCCATCTGACCGGCCGCGAGACGCAGGAGCTGCGGCGCTGGCTGCTCGGCGCCGAGGAAACCGGGCGCAGCCGCGCCCGCGGCCTGAAGCGCCGGCTGGAGGACATCGTCGCCAACGACGAGGAGGCGTTGCGCCACCTCGACGACGTGCTGATCGGCGCCCGCGTGCTGCCCGGCGACGGCTGGTCGGCCCGGCTGGCCGCCGACAACCCGCAGGGGCCGACCGAACGCTTCCTGCTGCTGGCGCGCCAGCAGGTCTACGCCCGCACCGCCGGCCAGGGCGGCCCCTACAGCCTGGAGGCCGACCGGGCCTATCCGGTGGACGGGCTGCTCGACGCCGCGACCGAGCTGGAGCAGGCGCTGGTCCGCCTGTCCGAACCGCTGGCGGCGCTGGCCCGCCGGCTGGGCCAGCGGCTGGAGGACGAGGCGGCCGAACTCGACTCCGACCAGCGCCGCCGCATCGACGCGATGTCGCGCAGCCTGCACCGCCGCGGCACCCTGACGGTGGAGGCGTGGCGCGCCATGCTGCGCACCCTGCCGACCGAGACGCCGTCGCACTTCGTCGACTGGTTCGCGGTGGAGCGCATCGACGGCCGCGACGTCGATGTCGGGCTGTACCGCCACTGGGTCGACCCGACCGTTCCCTTCGCCGAGGCGCTGGCCGGGCCGGCCCACGGCATGGTGGTGACCTCCGCCACGCTGACCGACGGCACCGGCGACGTCGGCCAGGACTGGCGCGCGGCGGAGGACCGCTGCGGCGCCAGCCACCTGCCGGCCCCGGCGATCCGGGCGCAGGTCCCCTCCCCCTTCGACTACCCGAACCGCACCCGCGTCTTCGTCGTCAACGACGTGCGCAAGGACGATCTGGGGCAGGTGTCGGCGGCCTACAAATCGCTGTTCCTGGCGGCGGGCGGCGGCGGGCTCGGCCTGTTCACCGCGATCAGCCGCCTGCGCGCCGTGCGCGACCGCATCGCCGAGCCGCTGGACGCGGTCGGCATCCCGCTCTACGCCCAGCATGTCGACCCGCTCGACGTCTCCACCCTGATCGACATCTTCCGCGGCGAGGAGCACGCCTGCCTGCTCGGCACCGACGCGGTGCGCGACGGGGTGGACGTGCCGGGCCGTAGCTTGCGCCTGATCGTCTTCGACCGCGTGCCGTGGCCGCGCCCCGACATCCTGCACCGGGCCCGCCGCGACGCCTTCGGCCGCCGCCGCTACGAGGACATGATCACGCGGCTGCGGCTGAAGCAGGCGTTCGGCCGTCTGGTCCGCCGCGCCGACGACACCGGCGTCTTCGTCCTGCTCGACCCGATGATGCCGAGCCGCCTGGCCGGCGCCTTCCCGGAGGGGGTGGAAATGCGCCGGGTCGGGCTGAAGCAGGCGGTGGAGGAGACGGCTAACTTTTTATCTTAGAAGATGCGTTCGGCATTTTTTTTCTCTCTGAGTTTGCATATAATTAAGTTTGAACAACCCACTCTTTAAAGTTGTGTTGCATTGGAGAGAAAAATGCTCGTCTTCCTGAACACAAGTCAAATCAAACGTATATGCCAACTTTCTCTTATCGCAGCACTAACGCTTCTTTCTCCAATAAATGTAGCATTTTCTAGCGCCGATGCGCCTATAACCGTCTCCAAAGAAATACCACAGCCGGCGGCGGCAGAAAAAAATATCTTTGCAAGCGAGCCTTACGTCAATTCCAGGATTTCAGAGGTTACTAATCAGTTGAATATAATAAATAAATCAATTTCTGATAGATTTTCCGATACAAAAGAATTATTCGAAGCAAAACAAAAAAAGACTGATGACGTTTTTTTCTCACTACAAATTGCAGCTTTCTTGTTCCTTGCTTTTGCCGCAGCAGCGGGCTTCCTCGGCTATAAGACCATTGCCGACATTACAGGAAATATCAAAGAAACCATATCTTCAAGGGTTGATGAGTTGATAGCCAAGAGCCTGCAGGAGTCTGGAAGCGGGGCCAAGAGGCTAGATGCGATCCTTGAGCAAGCCGCTCAGGCAGAGCAGTCGATCAAAAAATTTGAGGACGTGTTCGGCGAAAAGATAAAAGAATATACAAGCTACGAGATTGATGAATTCGATCTAGCCGGACGCTTGGACTTTGAAGAAGATATTGATAATATTGATGAAAAATCAAGAAGAAACTTCATTACTATACTCAGAAAGGCAAAAGAAATTCCTTATACAGATCTTTACGATGCAAATTTTTATTTTAACGCATCAGCAATGGCGTCGAAGCTATCCCTTCCAGGTTTGTCAAAAGATCTGATCGAAATTTCTTTCAAAAAAAGTCCATCACCATCCAATGAAGCCCGTTTACTTAGAGCCCGAGTTACCTCTGGTACCCCAATAGACATAGCGGATGTTAGACGCCTAGTTATCAATCTCAACGCTGACCATCCCGAGGTGGTTCTTTCAGAAGCATACAACATATGCCAGAGACTCGCATTATTCGGAGAACTAATTGAGTGGATCAACACTCTTATCGAAATCCGGTCGGATCCATCTAAATCGCCAACTCTGCAAGTTCCTTCATATGCTTACGTGATGCTCGGCCGGACCTATCTAAACTTCGGAGGAAAAGATTACGAGGCAAACGCCCGGAATAGCTTTGACAAAGCAATTGAAATGCACAAAATCGAGTCACCACTTGTAAGTTGGTATATTGACACAGCTGAAGACTACATGAATTCTCTCCGAGTGATGGAGAAGAAAAAAATGATAGCAACAGCACTTCTTCAAACTAGCGAAATCTCATTTAAAGAGGCGTTCCAAGAAGCTATTTCGTAATTTCTCATTACCCCCCCGGCGCATACACCGCCAGCAGCCCCGACAGCGTCACCACGCTCAGCACCGTCGACACCAGGATGGCGGACGAGGTGCGCTCGACATAGGTCTGGTACTGGGTCGCCACCACGAAGGTCAGCGCCCCGGTCGGCAGCGCCGCCAGGATCACGGCGCTGCCGGTCCAGAACGGGTCCATCGGGAACAGGGTCTGCGTCAGCGCCCAGGCCAGCGCCGGTTGGAGCAGCAGTTTCAGCGCGCTGATCCATCCCGCCTCGGCCAGTCCGGCCGTCAGGCGTTGCGTCGCCAGGAACAGGCCGATGGCGAACAGCGCGCAGGGACCGGCGGGGGAGCCCATCAGCTCGCAGAAGGTGGCGATCGGCTTGGGCACCGCGACGCCGGGCAGCAGCGCCGACCAGGCGATGCCGGCCGCCGTCGACAGGATCAGCGGATTCTTCGCCAGCGCCCGGCCGACGTCGCGCAACGCCTTGGCCAGCCCGTTGCCGTGGCTGTTGGCGAACTCCAGCCAGATCACCGCGATGCCGACCATGATGGCGCTCATGATGACGGTCGCCAGGATGGTGGGGGCCAGATGGTCGGGACCGAAGGCGGCCAGGAACAGCGGGATGCCCATGTAGCCGGTGTTGGAGAAGCTGGCGTTCAGCCCCTGCATGCACTGGATCTGCGTGCGCTCGCGGTGCAGCAGGCGGCCGAGGACGGCGCCCAGCGCGTAGACCGCCAGCATCGAGCCCAGGAAGGCGCCGATGAAGGGGCCGTTGAAGATCTCCGGGATCGACCGCCGCGCGGTGCCCAGGAACAGCACCGGCGGCAGCGCCATCCAGTAGACGAACTTGTTCAGCGCTTCCGAGGAGGCCGGTCCCAGCAGCTTCGACTTTCCCGACAGGAAACCGGCCAGGATGATGGCGAAAACGGGAAAGGCGACGTTGAGGACGACGTTCATGGCGCGCGACAATAGGGGGTGCCAACCGTTCCGTCGAGCCGCCGACCCCTCCGCTCAGGGCATGGCACCCTTGACGCCGGACGGGCGTCGTTCGAGATTGGCGCAACGGGGGGACGGTCCGGTTCCGGAGCCACGCGATCCCGCCCAACGAGAAAGCCCATGATCGACCACCACAGCGCGCTCATCTACGTCATGGTCCTGGTGTCGGCCTGCGATGGCGACATGACCGACGCGGAACTCGAAGCGATCGGCGAGAATGTCCGTTACCTGCCGATCTTCCGCGACTTCAGCAGCGACCAGGTGATGGCGGCGACCCGCGAATGCACGGCCATGCTGACCGACAACGACGGGCTGGACACCGTCCTGACCATCATCGAACAGGCGCTGCCGCCCAAGCTGCGCGAAACCGGCTACGCCGTCGCCTGCGACATCGCCGCCGCCGACCCCAAGGCGTCGCAGGAGGAACTGCGCATGCTGGAGCTGATCCGGCACCGGCTGGGCGTCGACCGGCTGTGCGCCGCCGCCATCGAGCGCGGTGCCCGCGCCCGCCACGCCCGCCTGTGATCCCCGCCAGTGACCCAAGCCCCTGTGAGCGGTTCCATGTCTGACCAGACCACCCCCGACACGACCGCCCGGCCCGACCTTACGGGCCGGCGCGTCGGCTTCATCGGCCTCGGCCTGATGGGCAAGCCGATGGTCCGCGCCCTGGCCCGCGCCGGTGCCGAACCGGTGGTGACCAGCCGCAGCCCCGGCCCGGTCGCCGAGCTGGCGGCGGAGGGGATGCTGGCCGCCACCGGCCCGGCCGCCGTCGCCGGCCAGGCCGACGCCATCATCCTGATGCTGACCGACACCGCCGCGGTCGAAAGCGTGGCGGAAGCCCTGCTGCCGGTGCTGCGCCCCGGCCATCTGGTCATCGACATGGGCACCACCGCCGTCGCCGCCACCCGCGCGCTGGCCGACCGGGTGGCCGCCACCGGCGCCGCGTGGCTCGACGCCCCGGTGTCCGGCGGCACGGTGGCGGCGGAGGCGGCGACGCTGACCATCATGGCCGGCGGGACCGAGGCGGCCTTCGCCCGCGCCCTGCCGCTGCTGCAGGCGATGGGGCGCCGCATCACCCATGTCGGGGCCAGCGGCGCCGGCCAGATCGCCAAGACCGCCAACCAGGTGATCGTCGCCCTGACCATCGGCGCGGTGGCGGAAGCGCTGGCGCTGGCCAGGGCGGCCGGGGCCGACCCGGCCAAGGTGCGCGACGCCATCCGTGGCGGCTTCGCCGAATCCCGCATCCTCGACCTGCATGGCGGCCGGATGGTCAGCGGCGACTTCACGCCCGGCGGCCGGGTGACCACCCAGGTCAAGGACCTGCGGCAGGCGGAAGAGCTGGCCGAACAGTCCGGCATCGACCTGCCGACGCTCGGCCTGTCGCTAGAGCTGTTCGAGATGCTGGTCGACCAGGGCGACGGCGGCCTGGACCATTCCGCGCTGTACCGGCTGTTCGCGCGCTGACCGCAACCGCGGGGGTTCCACACCGCATGACCGGAGCGGCCAGGACCGCTCCGGCATTCCCTCCGTTGCGATAAATCACCGCTTCCCGCAAGTTTCTTGTCGGAACACCCCCTGCGCCCTTGTCAAAACGGTTGAGCGGCGGCGCCGCATCGTCCATTCTCCCGGCTTTCCGCGGGGTGGCACGGCTCCGCATTCTTCAGGTCAGGCGGCGATGACGGGCGAACGCATCCATCTGTACGACACCACGCTGCGCGACGGGGCGCAGACCCAGGACGTGGATTTCTCGGTCGCCGACAAGATCGCGATTGCCCAGGATCTCGACCGCATCGGCATCGACTATGTCGAGGGCGGCTGGCCGGGCGCCAACCCGACCGACGACCAGTTCTTCGCCGAGGCGCCGGAACTGACCCGGGCCACCTTCACCGCCTTCGGCATGACCCGCCGCCCCGGCCGCAGCGCCGCCAACGACCCGCAGCTGAACGCGCTGGCGCAGTCGCGGGCCAAGGCGGTCTGCATGGTCGGCAAGACCTGGGACTTCCACGTCGACGTCGCGCTGGGCATCCCGCGCGAGGAGAATCTCGACCTGATCCGCGACAGCATCGCCGCGCTCCACGCCGCCAAGGGCGAGGCGCTGTTCGACGCGGAGCATTTCTTCGACGGCTACAAACGCAACCCGGACTACGCCATCGCCTGCATCAAGGCGGCCTATGACGCCGGCGCGCGCTGGATCGTGCTGTGCGACACCAACGGCGGCACCCTGCCGCACGAGATCGACGCCATCGTGCGCGAGGTGGTGGAACGGCACGGCATCCCCGGCGACCGGCTGGGCATCCATTGCCACAACGACACCGAGAACGCGGTCGCCAACTCGCTGGCCGCGGTGCGGGCCGGGGTGCGCATGGTCCAGGGCACGATCAACGGCCTGGGCGAGCGGTGCGGCAACGCCAACCTCGTCTCGCTGATCCCGACGCTGATGCTGAAGATGGGCTTCGAGACCGGCATCCGGCGCGAGGATCTGCCGCTGCTGACCCAGCTCAGCCGCAGTTTCGACGACCGGCTGAACCGCGCCCCCAACCGCCACGCGCCCTATGTCGGCGCCAGCGCCTTCGCCCACAAGGGCGGGCTGCACGTCTCGGCGGTGGAGAAGGACCCGTCCTCCTACGAGCATGTCGCGCCCGACGCGGTCGGCAACCGCCGGCAGATCGTCATGTCCGACCAGGCCGGCCGTTCCAACCTGATCGTCCGGCTGCGCGACATCGGCATGGCGGTCGACGCGAAGGACGACCGGCTGACCAGCCTGCTCGACCTGGTGAAGCAGCGCGACAGCGACGGCTACGCCTACGACACCGCCGAAGCCAGCTTCGAGTTGCTGGTCCGCCGCGAGTTGGGCGAGGTGCCGCGCTTCTTCGAGCTGCTGCGCTTCCACGTCACCGACGAGCGCCGCTACAACGCGGTCGGCAAGCTGGTGGTGGAATCCGAAGCGGTGGTGCGCGTGCGGGTCGGCGACACGGTGCGGATGGAGGTGGCGGACGGCAACGGCCCGGTCCACGCGCTGGACGTCGCCATGCGCAAGGCGCTGGAACCGGTCTATCCGGCGCTGGCCCAGGTCAGCCTGTCCGACTACCGCGTCCGCATCCTGGCGGCCAAGGAAGGCACCGGCGCCATGCCGCGCGTGCTGATCCGCTCCGCCCGCACCGACGGCACCGAATGGTCGACGCTGGGCGTGTCGACCAACATCATCGAGGCGTCGATGGAAGCCCTGGTCGACAGCTACACCTACGCCCTGCTGAAGAGCGACGCGACGCCGGTGTGAGTCTCCCTCTCCCCCCGGGGAGAGAGGGGACAATACGCGCTTCACGACGATGCTTCACGAGGATGGCGTGATCTGATAGCAAGGCGGTTTCGGGGCGCTCGCATTCACGCGGGGGCTGCTCCGGTCATCAGCGCCCGTATTGCCGCGGGTCCGCTTTCGGAGGATCACCGCCATGCTCTGGCTCGCCGCCTACATCGGCAGCATTCTTGCCATCAACTCCGCCTTCAGCCTGTTTCCGCACCTGGACCTCGTCTGGTCCTGCTGGGCCGGGCTGATCTTCGTCCTGCGCGACATGGTGCAGGTCCGGTTCGGCCACTGGGCGCTCGCCGCCATGCTCGGCGGCACCGTGCTGTCCTACCTGCTGACCGACCCGTTCGTCGCCACCGCCAGCGTCGCCGCCTTCGCCGTGTCGGAAATGATCGACTGGGCGGTCTTCACCGTCACCCGGCGTCCGCTGCGCGACCGCCTGTGGATCAGCGCCGCCCTGTCGGTGCCGGTCGACACCGCGATCTTCTTCGGCATGCTCGACATCTGGGTGCCGGGGGTCTGGGCCGCCAGCCTCGCGTCCAAGCTGCTGGGCGTGTCGGCGGTGTGGCTGCTGATGCGCACGCGGGACGGCCGGGTGGCCGTGGCCGCCTGACCCCGGGGCGACCCCCGAGGCGACGAGGGGGCATTCGCCCCCTCCCCCCTCAGAACGAGATGAAGCGGTTGAGGAACCGCCCCACCGGGCCGGTCAGCCGCAGACCGCCGATGGTGGTGGCAAGGCAGAGGCAGCCTTCCGGGTCCGACACCGGGCGATGCTCCAGCGAGCCGTCGCCGACGGCGATGTCGCCGGGCTGGAAGGCGCCGAACTCGTCGCTGAAGCCGCCTTCCAGAACCACGGTCAGTTCCAGGCCGCCGTGGGTGTGCTGGGGCACCGCCACGCCGCCCTTCATGCGGATCAGCCGCGTCGTGCCGACCGAACCGGCCATCAGGTCGAGGCCGCGCATGCCCGGCTGGAAGAAGCGCCAGCCGGCCGGGACCAGCCGTCCGTCGCGGTCGAGCCGGCCGCGCAGGTAGCTGCGCAACGGCTCCGGATAGCGCGAGCGCGACGCGACCGGCGGCGCGGCGGGACGGCAGGGCGGCGGCCGTTCATGGTCGAGCCGTGCCATCAGCGCGTCCAGGCAGCCGGGCGACAGCACCTCCGGTTCGAGATCGTCGAGCAGGACACCGCCGACCGCCTCCATCTCCGCGACCGCGTGGCGGCAGGCGGGGCAGAACGCCATGTGGGTGGCGACGGCCAGGGCGGCCCCTTCGCACAGGCCGCCGCCGGCATAGTCGATCAGCAGCGTGTCGCCCGGATGATGGCTGGGCAGGCTCATGCGGCGACCCTCATGCCGGCATCTCGCACAATCGCGTTTCTCATGCCCCGTCCCTCATCGCCTTGCGCAGGCGTTCCATCGCCAGACGCAGGCGGGACTTCACGGTGCCGAGCGGGATGCCGTGCTCGGCGGAGATCACGCTGTGCGGCTTGTCCTCGAAATAGGCCATGCGCAGCAGGTCGGCCTGTTCGGGCGGCAGGTCCTTCAGCGCCGCGCGCAGACGGCCGCTGCTTTCCTTCACCTCGATCCGGCGGTCGGCGGCCTGCTCGGCTTCCGGCACCAGACCCGCCGGCACCAGGGCAGGATCGTCGGGATCGATCTCCGGCCGCTGTTCGCGGCGCAGCGCGTCGATCCGCTTGTTGCGCGCGATGGTGAACACCCAGGTGCTGGCCGAGGCGTGGACCGGATCGTAGGTTTCGGCGCGTCGCCAGACCAACAGCATGACCTCCTGAACAAGCTCTTCCGCGGCGCCGGACTCGCATCCCAGCCGGCGCAGATACGTCTTCAACCGCGGCGCGAAGTGGCCGAACAGGGCCCCGAACGCCAGTTTGTCCCGCTCGCGCCCGACGGCGACGATCAGGTCTTCCAGGCCGGGAGCCGTGTCGGCCGCTGGGGTGTGCTGGTCATGCATGCCCCCATTCAAGGGGAACACGCGTCGCCGCACAAGCCGGGGATGGTCCCACCACCGGAATTCGCCCACCGTACCTTACGACGCCCCGCCCCCTGCCCCGGATGTCCCGCCGGGCTGTATGTTGCATCGTGACCGTCGGTACGCAACCGGTCGCCGGTCGGATCACAAAAATCGGATCACAAAAAATCGCGGGCGCGACGTTTTGTTTGGTTTGACCGACAAAATTGTTCAGACTCTATCGCGAAAACCCCATCTTGCGCAGGGCCTCGGCCACCGCCGGGTCCTCCAGCGCCTCGACAAAGCGGCGCACCGCCGGGCGGTCGCGCCGGGCGGTCGGGATGACGAAGTCGTAATGCTCCTCCTGCAGCGGCAGGAAGCCCAGGCCGTAGAGCGTCGCCGCCGGGGCGATCGCCACCCCCCAGTCGGCGCGGTTCTGGGCGACGGCGACGGCGACGGCGTTGTGCGACTTGGCCTGCGTCCAATAGCCGGTCGGCCGCGCCGCCCCCAGCAGCCGGTCGGTCAGGATGCGGGTGCCGCTGCCGGCGTTGCGGTTGATCAGGATGCAGTCGGGCAGCCCGGCGACCGCGGCCACCGCCTCCTCCACCGTCCGGCCTTCGAAGCGCGGGTCGCCGCGGCGGAAGACGATGCCCTGCATGCGGCGGTAGCCGGTGACCAGCTCCAGACCGGGGGCCAGGAAAGGCGTGTTGTAGGCGCCGGTCGCCGGGTCCATCAGGTGGACCGGCGCCACGTCGCATTCGCCGCGCCGTGCCGCCGCCAAGCCGCCCATCGAACCGACGTTCAGCGCCTTGACCGTCAGGCCCTCGCCGATCAGCCGGCCGAGCACGGCGTTCAGGCCGATGCACTGGCTGCCCACCACGATCAGGTCGGCCGGGGCCAGGGCGCGGCCCAGCAGCTGGACCGAGACGGCGGTGCCGGCGTCCACAGCCTCCGCCTGGGCGTCGATGGCGAGGAAGCCGTCGGCGTGGCTGAAGGCGGTGACGGCGCCCGATCCCTTGGACAGCGGATAGGCGGCCAGATCATCGCCGGCGCCGCGCACCAGCGAGACCATGACGTATTCGGTGCGCCCGCGTTCCGACCCCAGCCGCACCGGCAGGGTGGCCGGCACCTCCGCCGCCGTGGCGGGGGGCAGCCCGGCCAGCGCGCGGATCACCGGCGCGACGAAGCTGTGGAAGGTGAACATGGCGGAGGTCGGGAAGCCCGGCAGGATCACCACCGGCTTGCCGGCGGTGACGGCGAGGCACAGCGGCTTGCCCGGCTTCAGCGCCACGCCGTGGACGACGATGCCGGGGTCGGACAGTTGCGCGACGATCCGGTGGGAGCGGTCGCCCGCCCCCTTCGAGGTGCCGCCCGACAGCAGCAGGGCGTCACAGGTCAGCCCCTGGGCGACCAGCCGTTCCAGCGCCGCATCCTCGTCGGGGGCGATGCCCAGCGGCACCGGCTCGCCGCCCAGCTCGGCGACGGCGGCGGCGAGGATGGCGCCGTTGCTGTCATAGACGGCGCCGGTGCGCAGCGGCTGGCCGGGCGCCACGATCTCGTCGCCGGTCGACAGGATGGCGACGCGCGGGCGGCGCACCACCGCGACCTCGGCCAGCCCGATGGCGGCCAGCACGCCGATCTCGCGCGAGGTCAGAAGCTGGCCGCGCCGCAGCACCACCTCGCCGCGGCCGATGTCGGAGCCGGCGGCGGCGACGCAGGCGCCGGGCGTCGCCGGCCGGGTCAGCGCGACGCGCAGGCCGTCCGGGCGCTCGACCGCCTCGGTGGTTTCCACCATCACCACGGCGTCGGCGCCGCGCGGCAGCATGCCGCCGGTGGCGATCACGGTGGCGGTCCCCGGCTCCACCGTCAGGACCGGGGCGTGACCGGCGGCCAGCACCTCGTCGTTCAGCCGCAGCTCGACCGGGCGGTCGTCGGCCGCCCCCACGGTGTCGGCGGCGCGCACGGCGAAGCCGTCGACCACCGAGCGGTCGAAGCCCGGCACGTCGACCGCCGCCACCACGTCGGCCGCCAGCACCCGGCCCAGCACCGCCGCCAGCGGCACACTCTCCTCGCCGCACGGGCCAAGGGCGAGGTGACGGTGGAAACGGGCGCGCGCCTCGTCGCCGCTGACCACCTCCAGGAACTGGTCCTGGCGGGCGGCCTGGGCGACGAAACGGCGGATGTCCTCACGGTTGTCGGGACGGCTCTGGTCAGGGTTCTGCACGCGGCAAACCTTCTCGATTCGGGTCAGACGGTGGCGGGATCGAAACGGTACATGGTGACCGGGGCGCCGTCCGGCACGCCTTCGCTGTCGGCGGCGATCAGGACGAAGCCGTCGGCCGCCGCCGCCGCCGCCAGACCGGGCCAGCCGGGCGAGCCCACCGGTTCAACCCGGCCGTCGGCGCTCAGCCGCACCCGGTGCAGATCGACGCAGCCGATCTCCGACACCAGCTTGCGGCCGGTGACGGCGGCGACGGTGGCGTGGGGCAACCCCGCCGAACGATCACCGACACACCGGCCGGCAGCCCGGCGGACGGCGCGGCCGGCCAGCAGCTCGTAAGCGGCCAGCGCCGCCATCGGCTCGCCCGGCAGCAACAGCACCGGCACGCCCTCCGCCAGCCCAAGCCCGGCACTGCCCCCCGGCCGCATGGCGATGCCGTGGACATCGAGGCGCCCGGCGCCGAGGGCGGCCAGACCGGCCAGCGCCGGCGGTGCCACATCGTCCATCCCGGTGCCGGTGCGGCCGACCGACAGGATCAGGTCGGCACCGGGCTGACGGAAGGCCGTGGCCAGCGCCGCACGGTCGGCGGGCAGCAGCAGCGGCGCATCGGCACGGCCGCCGTCGCGGTCGACCAGCGCGGCCAGCATCGCCCCCAGCATCTCCGCCCCGCCACCCTTCGGCCCGCCGGCCAGCAGGATGCGGACGCGCGGCGGCGGAACGACGCGCAACGCCGTCCGACCAAAGGCGGCGAGCAGACCGAGGTCGGCGGGACGCAGCCGGCGCCCGGCCGGCAGCAGCACCGCTCCGGCAGCCGCCCAGGCGCCGCGCCGCTCCACCCCGCTGCCGGGCGCCACCGCGTCGACCGCCTCGACGATCAGGCCGGCGGCCGGGCCGAACGCCTGAACCGCCTCGTGGCCGATCACGGCGTCGCAGCCGGCCGGGATCGGCTCGCCGGCCGACAGCGCGACCGCGCCGGCCAGCGGCACCGGGTTGTAGGAGCCGGCGCCCAGCGTGTCGGCCGACGCCACGGCGTAGCCATCGATAACGGCGCGGTCGGTGGCCGGCCAGTCGGCCGCGGCGGCGACCTCCTCCGCCAGCACCAGCCCGGCGCAATCAGCCAGCGGCCGCGTGCAGGGCGGCGGCGGGGCGGTGTGGCGGTCGATCCACGCCCAGGCGTCCGGCAGCGGCGCCCGGCGGGCAAAGCCGCGGCCGCGGACGTCCTGCGGCGGGAGGGGTGGTGCCGGTGTTGCGGGCGCTCCGGTCATCCTCGGCCTCTCAAGCCGGCCGGGCGGTCACAGGGCCGCGACCGCGGCGTCCTGCACGCGGTTCCGGCCGGCCCGCTTGGCCTGGTAGAGCAGTTGGTCGGCGGTCTGCGCCAAACTCTCCGGATTGCCGTCGACGGTCGGCACCACGGTGGCGACGCCCAGGCTGATGGTGACGTAGGGCGCCACCGGCGATTGGGCGTGCGGGATGCGGCGTTCGGCGACCCCGGCGCGAAACCCCTCCGCCACCAGGGCGGCGCCGGGGCCATCGGTTTCCGGCAGCAGGCAGACGAACTCCTCCCCGCCATAGCGGGCGACGAGGTCGCACGACCGCCGCGCCCGCTCCGACAGCACCTCCGCCACCACGCGCAGGCATTCGTCGCCGGCCTGATGGCCGTACTGGTCGTTGTAGGCCTTGAAATGGTCGACATCGAGGATGATGAGCGACAGCGGCAGGTGCGAGCGGGCGCAGCGGCGCCATTCGCGCAGCATCGCCTCGTCGAAGCGGCGGCGGTTGGCGATGCCGGTCAGCCCGTCCAGGAAGGACAGGCTGCGCAGCAGGTCGGCCTGCCGCTTCAGCAGCAGGTGGTTGCGCACGCGCGCCTTCACGATCGGCGGGCTGATCGGCTTGGTGATGAAGTCGATCGCCCCGACCTCCAGCCCGCGCGTCTCGTCCTCCACCTCGCTCTTGGCGGAGATGAAGATCACCGGGATGTCGTGGATGGCGGCGTCGGCCTTGATGCGGCTGCACACCTCGTAGCCGTCCATCCCCGGCATCATGATGTCCAGCAGCACCAGATCGGGCATCCGCGCCTGCACCAGCTCCAGCGCCTTTTCACCGTCGGTGGCGAAATAGATGTCGTAATCGTCCTTCAGGATGCGGCTGAGCACATGGACGTTGGAGGGGATGTCGTCCACCACCAGTATCTTCGGGCGCGGGTCGGCCATGGGCGGGTTCAGACCGTCGGTAACGAGAGGCCCAGGTCCCGTGCGATCCGCTGCACGATGCCGAGCGCCTTGGTGAAATCCAAACCGTCGATGGCGGTGGACAGCCCCTTCATCACCGAGGGCTCGACCCACTCCGTCAACAGCGGTGCGAGCATAGCGAACTCTTCCGCCGCTGCGAAGTTGCTGTCATGTAACAATATTGCGAATTGAGGCAGGGTGCCGGCCAGCGCCTGCCGGCTCTCCGCCAGCCGGGCCGGATCGGCGGCGGCGTCCGCCGGCGAGGCCGCGTCCTGCCGCCGATCGCCCGGTTCCGGAACCTCGGCGCCCTTGCCGGCCAGGAGGCGCGCGCCCTCCAGCACCAGGGCAAGCTCCGCCCGCAGGATCGGCACCTGCGCGGCGGCGGCGGCCCGGTCGTCCAGATGGGCCGCGGTCTGCACCGCGTCGGCGGCGGCCGACAGCCGGCGGGCGCCGAGGTTGCCGGCGACGCTCTTCAACTCGTGCGCCACCGCCTTGGCGCCCGACAGGTCGTCCGCCTCCACGGCCGTGGCGATCCGTTCGGCGACGTCGGCGTAGCTGCCCAGGAACTCCGCGAGGAAACGGCGAAGCAGGCCGCCGTCGCCGTCCAGGCGGTTCAACGCGTCCGACAGATCGATCCCCGGCAGCGTGTCCGGCAAGCCGTCGGGCCGCCGCGCCGCCGCCAGCACGTCGTCCCGGCCCTGACCCGCCATGCCGGCCGCCATGGCCGCCTCCTTCAGCACCGACGCCGGTGCGCACGGGGCGGCGCGGCCCGCCGCGGCCACCAGCGGCGGCCCGAGCCAGCGCGCCAGCGTCGCGAACAGCTGCGGCAGGTCGAGCGGTTTCGGCACATGGTCGTCCATGCCGTTGTCCAGGCAGCGCTGGCGGTCGGCCGGCATCGCGCTGGCGGTCATGGCGATGATCGGCAGCCGCCGCCCGCCGGCCAGGGCGCGAATCGCCGCCGTCGCCTCGAACCCGTCCATATCCGGCATCTGCACGTCGAGCAGCGCCGCATCGAAGGGGGTTTCGGCCAGACGCACGCAGTCCACCGCCTGCCGGCCGCTGGCAACGACGGTGACGGCGGCGCCGGCACGCTCCAGAATTTCGCGCGCCACCTGTTGGCTGATGGCGTTGTCGTCGGCCAGCAGCAGCCGGCGACCGTGCAGCGCCGGGCGGCTGTCCCAGCCCGGGCCGCACAGCGCGTTGCCGGGACCGGTGGACGTTCCGGCGGTGGGACCGTCTGGGGTGCCGTCGGCGGCGCCGTCCGCAGCATCGGCGTCCGGCGCAGGATCGGCATCCCGGCCGCCATGGGCGTAGGCGACGGTGACGGCGTCCAGCAGGGTCGAGGCGGTGACCGGCTTCACCAGGAAACCGGCGACCCCCGCCTCTTCGAAGCGGGAGCCCAGCCGGTCGCGGCCGTAGCCGCTGATGACGATGATCATCGGGGTGCCGGCCCGCGCGTCGGCGCGGATGCGGCGCGCCGCCTCGATGCCGTCCATCCCCGGCATCTTCCAGTCCATCAGCACCACGTCGTAGGACCGGCCGCCGGCGGCGGCGCGTTCCAGCTCGTCGATGGCGGCCCGCCCGTCGCAGCAGGCGGTGACCGACCAGCCGAAGGCGGCGGCGATCTCGCTCAACACGTCGCGGGCGGTGGCGTTGTCGTCCACCACCAGCACCGACAGGTCGCGCGGCACCAGCCGCGGCGGCAGCGCCGCGTCGGAACCGCCGGTCCCGGCATGGCGCCCGAACTCCACCTGGAAGCGGAAGACGCTGCCCTTGCCGACCTCGCTCTCCACGTCCATCGAGCCGTTCATCAGGCGGACCAGCCGGGCGCAGATGGCCAGCCCCAGCCCGGTGCCGCCGAAGCGCCGGGTGGTGGAGCTGTCGCCCTGGCTGAACGCCTGGAACAGCCGTTCCCGCTGTTCCGGCCGGATGCCGATCCCGGTGTCGCGCACCGCGAAGTCCAGCACCGCGCGGTCGTCGGACTGCGACCGCAGCCGGACCGACACCACCACCTCGCCCTGGTCGGTGAACTTGATGGCGTTGCCGGCGAGGTTGATCAGGATCTGCTGAAGCCGCAGCGGGTCGCCGATCAGGTCGAGCGGCACGTCGGGCGCCACCGAGAACAGGACGTCGATGTCCTTTTCCTGGGCGGCCGAGCCGACGATGACCGCCAGCGTCTGCAGCAGGTCGTCCAGCCGGAAATCGGCGCGTTCCAGCTCAAGCTTGCCGGCCTCCACCTTCGAGAAGTCGAGGATGTCGTTCAGGATGCCCATCAGCGACTGCGCCGACACCCGCAGCTTCTGGGCGTAGTCGCTCTGGCGGTCGGTCAGCTCGGTCTGCTGGAGCAGGTGGATCAGCCCGAGGATCGCGTTCATCGGCGTGCGGATCTCGTGGCTCATGTTGGCCAGGAACTCGCTCTTCGCCCGGCTGGCGGCCTCCGCGGCGAGGCGGGCGCGCTGCATCGCCGCCTCCGCCCGCTTGCGCTCGGCGATCTCGTGGAAGACGACGACCGCGCCCTCGACCTTGCCGTCGCCCAGCATGGGCGAGGCGGTGTATTCGACGGCGACCGGCAGGCCGAACTTGGTCCAGTAGGTGTCCTCCAGCCCGCGGCGGGTCTCGCCGCTCAGCAGCACCTCCGTCACCGGACACTCCAGCGACGGGTAATGCGAGCCGTCGGCCCGCCTGGAATGGATCAGCGCGTGCAGGCTGCCGCCCAGCAGCTCGTCGTTGGCGTAGCCGGTCAGGGCGGAGGTCGCCGGATTGGCGAAGGTGATCAGCCCCTCGCGGTCGACGCCGCAGATGCTGTCGGAGGCGGAGTGCAGGATCAGGTTCAGCCGCCGGTTCGCCGTGGCGAAAGCCTCGTTCGCGGTTTCCAGTTCGCGCTTCTTGGCGTCCAGCTCGGCGTTGGTGTCGGCCAGGCGGCGGCGGCTCACCACCTCGCGCTCCAGGCTGCGCAGGGCGGCGTAGGCCAGCCCGGCGCAGGCCAGCACCGCCAACCCGACCAGCAGGCTGCCGCGGGTCGTGCGTTCGCGCCAGTCGGCCAGTTCGGCCTGTTCCGACAGGCCGACGAAGGCGATCAGCGGCAGGGTCGGCACCCGCTGGTACGACACCATGCGCCGGCCGCCGGGCACCGCCGCCGCCACCTCGAAGGTCTCGGTGGAGGCATCGACCGCGCGGCGCATCACCTCGCGGCTGTCGAGCGCCTCCAGCGGCTCGGCGGCGGGGAAGCGCAGCACCGGCTTTCCGTCGCTGCGGAACAGCGCGATGGTCGACCCCGGCCCAAGGTCGAGGCTCTCGTAGAGCTGGCGGTAATAGTCGAGTTCGACGTTGGCGTGGACCACGCCCTGGAACCGGCCGTCGATCAGCACGGCCCGGCTGACGGTGAAGGACTGGGCGCCGGTCAGCCGCCCGGCGATCCGCTCGCCGACGTGGAACTCGGCGCCGGCCTGATGGACCTGGAAATAGGCGCGGTCGGCAATGTTGCTGTGCGGGGTCGGGAACTGCCGGCTGCTCAGCACGCTGTCGCCCTCCGGGCCGTGCACCCACAGCGCCGCGATCTCCGGCAGGTTCTCGACCATGTCGCGCATCGGCAACCAGACGGTGCGGTTGGTCTCCAGCCCCTCCAGCCCCTGGTGGCGGATGAGGTCGAGCGTGCGGCCGATGGCGAGGTCGGCGGTTGCGACGGTTCGCCGCACATGCTCCTGCAGCAGGCGGGCGGCCGACTGCGCCTGCTCCCGCGAATGGCGCAGGGTTTCGACCCGGTCGCTCCAGACCACGAATCCCCAGAAGCCGACGCCCAACAGGGCGATCAGGGCAAAGGCGGCGGCCAGCAGCAGACGGGTTCGGGCGGGAGAAAGGGCCAGCGCCGCAGCGTCGGTCGGAGTCCTGTCCATCATTGCCGAGTCATCGCCGCTTCATCACCGCGTGCCGGCCCCCCGGCCGCGCCACTTTCGCGCGGAGTATGGGCTTCTGCGCGCGGCGACCGCAAGCGGCTTGATGCGCGCAACGGCGACAACGGGCGTCCCGGCCGGACGCGTCCGGCGCGTGTGGACGCCCCCTGTTGTGCAGCCTCTCTTGTTCCGCCCGTCTCCTGTGCGCATCCCCTTGCACCACGCGCCGGCCGGGCCACATCGCAGCACAGGACCGATCCGCCCCCGGCCCCGCTTCCCCCCTGTTCCGCCGCCGTCCCTGCCCCTGGGAGTGCCCGACCGATGCCCGACCGCCGTGCCGCCCCGCTAGCCCTCCGGGTGCCGGCTGCCCCGGCTCTGACCGCCCGGCTTCTGTTCGTCGCCATGTTCGCCGCCGGTCCGGTCGCGGCGCAGTCCGCCGCCTCCGGCCCGGTCAGGACCGACCCGATGCAGACGGTGGGGGCGGAGGTCCATGTCCGGATGGAGGCGCTGCCCAAGCCCTACGACACCCCGGCGGTCGCCAACCTGTCGGAACCGGCGCCGCGGCCGGCCGGCCAGCCGCTGCGGGTGCCGCGCGGCTTCACCGCCACGCTGTTCCGGGACAAGGTCGACAACGCCCGCAACCTGCTGGTCCTGCCCAACGGCGACGTGCTGGTGGCGCAGCAGCGGCCGGGCAGCCTGACCCTGCTGCGCGACGCCGACGGCGACGGCAAGGCGGAGGTGGCGCTGGAGTGGGCGAGCGGCTTCGACCACCCCTTCGGCCTCGCCTTCCACGACGGGGCGGTGCTGGTCGGCGATCTGACCGGCGTGTGGCGCCTGCCCTGGAGCGAGGGGGCCGACCGGCCCGGGGAGCGCCGCCGCATCACCGCGGCGGGCGCGTTCGGCAAGCGCGGCGGCCACAACACGCGGACCATCGCGGTGGCGCCGGACGGCCGGCATTTCTACGTCGGCATCGGGTCGGAGGGGAACATCGGGGTTGAGCCGGAACCGCGCGCCACCATCCAGGAATTCCGCATCGACGGCAGCGGCCAGCGCACCTTCGCCGCCGGCCTGCGCAACCCGGTCGGGCTCGTCTTCAAGCCGGGGACCAACGACCTCTACACCGTGGTGAACGAGCGCGACGGGTTGGGCGACCAGCTGGTCCCCGATTACCTGACGCGGGTGAAGGAGGGCGGCTTCTACGGCTGGCCCTACTCCTACATCGGGTCGCACCCGCAGCCGGACCTCGCCGGCAAGCGGCCGGACCTGGTCGAGGCGGCGCTGACGCCCAACCTGCTGTTCCAGGCGCACTCCGCCCCGCTGGGCCTCGTCTTCGGCGACGCGACACGCTTTCCGATGCGCTTCCGCCAGGGCGCCTTCGTCGCGCTGCACGGGTCGTGGAACCGGTCGAAGCCGACCGGCTACGCCGTCGCCTTCGTCCCCTTCGACCAGGGCCGACCGACCGGCACCTACGAGACCTTCGTCACCGGCTTCCGCGTGACGGCTGATTCCGGGGCCGGGGCCGGCAAGGACGACAGCCCGCGGGTGTGGGGCCGGCCGAGCGGCCTTGCCGTGGCCAGGGACGGCAGCCTGCTGATCGCCGAGGACAGCGGCTCGGTCTGGCGGGTCGCCTACGCCGCGGCGGATCCGGCGGACAAGGAACCGGCGGAGAAGGACCCGGCCGGCGGCGCGCCGGAAGCCGGCAAGCCGTGAGGCGGCAGCAGCACTCGTCCTCCAGCCGGCGCAGCATCGCCAGCCCGTCCTCGTCGTCGTGCTCCTCGAACAGGTCGGCGATGTAACAGATGTTGGAGCAGAGCAGGCACAGCCCGTCGGCCTGCCGCTTCAGCGGGTCGTCGGCGACCGCCAGCTTGGCGCGGAAGCGCTCCCGGAAGGCGTTGGTCTTGGCGGGATCGTCGATGTGCGTATACAGCCGTTCGATGATCCGGCGGCTGTTGCCCTCGCAGTCGATGCCCTTGAAGGAAACATAGCGGTCGGGGGCGTCCATGTTCTGCAACGCATAGTCCATGGACGCCCACTATAGCCGCGGTCGCGGTTTAACTCTCGCCTTTCCGCTTGGCGGCCGGCTGCTTGGTCCCAGGCTGCTTGACCGAGGTCAGCGCGGCGACGACGCCGTGGAAGGTGCGGACCTCCTGCTCGGTCATCTCCATCCGCTCCAGCGCGTTGCGCAGGGTGCGGACCATCGACGGGCGCTTTTCCGGGCTGGTGAAGAAGCCGGTTCGGTCCAGCGCGCCTTCCAGCCGGTCGAAGAAGTTCACCAGCTCGGCCTTGGTCGCCGGACGGGTCGCGCCGGTGTGCAGGAAGCTGTCGGGGGTGCGGTCGCCGGTCTGGAACCACTCGTAGCCGATCAGCAGCACCGCCTGCGCCAGGTTCAACGACGAGAAGGCCGGGTTCAGCGGCACGGTGACCAGCGTCTGCGCCAGCGTCAGGTCGTCGTTGAACAGGCCGGTGCGCTCCGGCCCGAACATCACGCCGATGCGCTGGCCGGCGGCGTGGCGCTCGCGCATCTCCCCCGCCGCGACGCGCGGGGTGACGAAGCGCTGGATCATGTCGCGGGTGCGCACCGTGGTGGCGTAGACCGCCTCCAGGTCGGCCACCGCCTCGGCCGTGGTGTCGAACAGGCGGACGTTGTCGATCACCAGATCGGCGCCCGACGCCGCGGCGGTCGCCTTCTCGTTCGGCCAGCCGTCGCGCGGCTTGACGAGGCGCAGGTCGGTCAGCCCGCAATTCAGCATCGCCCGCGCGCAGGCGCCGATGTTCTCGCCAAGCTGCGGCTGCACCAGGATGACGGCGGGGCCGCCGAGGATCATGTCGCGGGTTGGATTCTGGCCGGAGGTCATGGGACGACAATGGTTCGAGTGGAAAACACGTGCCCCCAGCGGGGGAGGGTCAGGATGGGGACAGCGGGGGCCGCGCCTTACTCCTGCTGCTCCGCCTCCGCCTCGACCTTCGGCGCACCGCCGCCGTCCAGCGCGCGCAGGCGCGCCTTCAGGTCGGCGACGTCGGTGAACAGGCGCTTCAGGCGGGCGAGGCCCTTGTACTGTTCGAAGGCGCGGCTGCGCGGGACGGCGGGATAGCCCATGTAGACCGCCTTGGCCGGGATGTCGGTGCCGACGCCGGAATTGGCGGCGACCACCGCGTCGCTGCCGATCTTGACATGGTCGGCGACGCCGACCTTGCCGGCCAGCACCACGCGGTCGCCGATCACCGTGCTGCCGGCGACGCCGACATGGCCGCACAGCATGCAGTTGGTGCCGATCTGCACGTTGTGGCCGATCTGGACCAGGTTGTCGATCTTGGTGCCGTTGCCGACGCGGGTCGCGGTGACGGTGCCGCGGTCGATGGTGGCGCCGGCGCCGATCTCGACGTCGTCGCCCAGGATCACCGTGCCGATGGAGTTCACCCGGCGCAGCAGCACGTTGGTGCCGACGACGCGGCCGGTGGTCTTGGCCGATTCGACGCTGCCCGGCTCCGGCGTGACGAAGCTGAAGCCGTCGTTGCCGATGGCGGCGTTGGGATGGATGATGCAGCGGGCGCCCATCTCCACCCGCTCGCCGATGCGGGCGCCGGGGTGCAGCAGGCAGCCGTCGCCGATCACCGCGTCGGCGCCCACCGTGACGTGCGGCAGCACGATGGCGCCGGCGCCGACGCGGGCGCGCGGCCCGATGTAGGCGAAGGGGGCGATGGAGGCGTCCGGCGCCACCACCGCGTCGGGCGCGACGTAGGCCTGCGGCGACACCCCCGGTTCGGCGTGGACCGGCCGCTCGAACAGGTCGAGCATCCCGGCCATGGCGTAGCGCGGGCGCTTCACCACGACGCGGCCCGCGATCCCCTCCGGCACCTCGGCCCCTTCGGCGACCACGGCGGCGACCGCCTTGCTGCCGGGCAGCAGCGCCAACAGCTCCTTGTCCATGGCGAGCGCCAGATCCCCGGGGCCCGTCGCCTCGGACGGGTGGACGGCGCGCCGGATCACGAGGGAACCGTCGCCTTCGACCTGGGCGCCAAGGGCGGCGGCGATCTCGGACAGGGTCAGCGGGGCCTGGGTCAGGGCCTGGGTCATGGGGGCAGCACCGGTGTCAGGGTCGTGAAGGCCGCCGACGCGCCATGCCGGGCATGGACGGACGACGACGGCGCGGACCCTAACACGGGCGTCCGGCGGATGGCGAGGCGTTCAGAACGCGGTGCCGGGCTGCGCGCCCCCGGCCTGCCCGGCGCCCGTCTTTCCGGCACCGGGCCGCCGCGACCGCAGCCAGCCCGTCGCCCGCGCCTTCGCCTGCCGCAGCAGCGACTGCCGCTTCTGCACCGCGAAGTACTTGCGCACCGTCTCGATGATCTCCCAGGTGCCGGTGAAGCCCATCGGCAGGACCAGCGCGTCGCCGGCCTTGTATTCGCGCGGGGTTCCCCCCTGCGGCGTGATGATGACGCGGCCGGACAGCAGCACGCAGAACTCCTCGTACGGCCAGTCCTTCATCGCCACCGTGCCGGGGGTGCATTGCCAGATCCCGGATTTGAAGCGGCCGTGATCGCCCTGGTAGAGGTCCCGGTGGATTTCCAGCGGCTGGCCGGACAGCACGGTGCCGAACAGCGCCGGCTTGCCGACCTCGTCATCGGCGATGCGGTGGCTTTCGATCGGCACGGGGGTAAAGTCGGTCATCGGGTCTCCTGGGAACTCTCCTGGACGGGGCTGGCGGAGGGCCGGCGGCGCACGGACGGATCCGCAGCGTGGTCGCAACAGATGGCGGCGCCGAAGGTTCCCGTCGCCCCCGCCGAACGTCATTCTCCCAGATTGACGATCTCCACCCGCCGGTTGGCCGCCGCCTTGGGCTGGTCGGGCAGCAGAAGCTCGCGCGCCCCCATGCCCGACGCCTCCAGCCGGTCGCGGCGGATGTGGTGGCGCGACACCAGATACTCGACCACCGCCCTGGCCCGGCGTTCCGACAGGACGCGGTTGACCGCGTCGCCGCCGACCACGTCGGTGTGGCCGACGATGCGGAAGCGCGTGGCCCCCGCCGCCGGGTTGCTCATCACCGCCGCCACCCGGTCCAGGATCACCCGCGATTCGGGACGGATGACGGCCGAGCCGAAATCGAACTCCACCCGGAAGGCGGCGCGCAGTTCCGGCACCGGCACCGCGGACGGTCCGGGCAGCGGCGGCACCGTCACCGGACCGGGCTTGGCCGCCGGCGCCTGCGCGGGCGGCGGGGCGGCCGGACGCTGCATCCGCATCGGCGGGCAGCCGGCCCCGGTCGTGCCCAGCAGCGCCGCCTGGATCTCGCACTCGCTGGGGTTCGGCCCCATCGGTACCGCCGGGTTGGGCAGCCCCTGGGCGACCGCCGTGCCCGGCAGGCCAAACCCAAGCCCAAGCCACACGCAAGCGCCGGCAAAAAGCACCCGCCGCATGGCCGCATTGTTCGCGCCACGGACGGTCCGGGCAAATTGCGCGTGGAATGGTCCTGGGTGCATCTGTACGATCCCGGTCCGTATCTTTCGTATAGGGCGCTTGGGAGGAAACAAGGATGAAGATGTTGAAGGCTCTGCTCGCCGGCATCGCGCTGGCCGCGCTGACGGTTCCGGCCCTGCTGCCGGGTGCCGCCGGCGCCGCCGACTACAAGGCGGAGTACAAGCTTTCCACCGTTCTGGGCAAGCCCTTCCCCTGGGGCGTGGGCGGGGACCGCTGGGCCGAACTGGTCAAGGAAAAGACCAACGGCCGCATCACGATCAAGATGTACCCCGGCACATCGCTGGTCAACGGCGACCAGACCAAGGAATTCACCGCGCTGCGCCAGGGCACGATCGACATGGCGGTGGGGTCGACCATCAACTGGTCGCCGCAGGTGAAGGAACTGAACCTGTTCTCCCTGCCCTTCCTGATGCCCGACCACAAGGCGATCGACGCGCTGACCCAGGGCGAGGTCGGCAAGAAACTGTTCGACCTGCTGGCGACCAAGGACGTCGTGCCGCTGGCCTGGGGCGAGAACGGCTTCCGCGACATCTCCAACTCCAAGCACCCGATCCGGGCGCCGGAGGATCTGAAGGGCCTGAAGATCCGCGTCGTCGGCTCGCCGCTGTTCCTCGACACCTTCAGCGCGCTGGGCGCCAACCCGACGCAGATGAGCTGGGCCGACGCGCAGCCCGCCCTGTCGACCGGTGCCGTCGACGGCCAGGAGAACCCGCTGACCATCTTCGTCGCCGCCAAGCTGGCGACGCTGGGCCAGAAGAACCTGACGCTGTGGGGCTACGTCGCCGACCCGCTGATCTTCGTCGTCAACAAGGAAGTGTGGGCGAGCTGGTCGAAGGAAGACCAGGAGGCGGTGCGCGCCGCCGCCGTCCAGGCCGCCGCCGAGGAGGTGGCGATCTCCCGCAAGGGCATCACCGCCGACGACGACAGCCTGCTGAAGGACATCGCCGCCCAGGGCGTCGAGGTGGTGCGGCTGACGCCGGACCAGCAGAAGGCGTTCCAGACCGCCACCCAGCCGGTCTTCGACAAGTGGGCCAAGCAGATCGGCCCCGATCTGGTGAAGGCGGCCCAGACCGCCATCGCCGCCCGCAAGTGACCGGTCGCGCGTCCTGACGCCGGGGCGCCCGGCCATCCGCCGCCGACACCGGATCCGAAACGTCCGAACGTTCCGGATCCGGTGTCACTCCGGCGAACAGGCTCCCTGTCCGGCGCCGTTTTCCAACAGCCAGCGTCGGATCGCCAGGGTCGGTGCGGGATGACGCGGTTTGCGCGGCATGACGACGTAGAACCCCGGCGCCGCGATCGTCGTGCGGAACGGACGGACGAGCCGACCGGCGGCAAGCTCCTGCTCGACCAGGACTCCGCTCACCAGGGCGATGCCTTGGCCCGCCACCGCCGCGTCGATGGCGAGCGAGGTGTGGCTGAAGCGGATGCCCCTCCCGGCGGAGAGACCAGCCCCGGGGAACTCCGCCTCGATGTAGTCGGGCCAGAGGTTGTGCGCGTCGTGCAACAGCGTGAACCGGGTGAGGTCGTCCGGCGCCAGGGGCAGCCGCGCACCGGCCAACAGGTTGGGGCTGCACACCGCCGTGACGCCCTGCTCGAACAGCGGGTCCACCCGCAGTCCCGGCGCCACGGGCGGTTTCCCTTGGCGGACGGCGATGTCGACGCCGTCGGACTGGAAATTCGACAGGCTTTCGGCGGCGAGCACACGGAGATCCACGTCGGGGTGCGCGGCGGTGAAGTCGGGAAGCCGTGGGATCAGCCACTTCGAGGCAAAGGTCGGCGTGACGCTGATGGTCAGACGCAACGGAGCCGGGCGTACGGCGGCCGTGGCGTCGGCGATCAAGGCGAAGGCGCGTCGGATCTGCACGACATAGGACCGCCCCTCATCGGTCAGCGCCAGCGATCTTGGCCGCCGCTCGAACATTTTCACGCCGAGCGTCGCCTCCAGATTGCGCACCTGTTGCGCGACGGCCCCCTGCGTGACCCCCATCTCCTCCGCGGCGAGGCGGAAGTTCAGGTGCCGCGCCGCCACATCGAAGGCGCGCAACGCGTTCAGAGGCGGCAGCCGGGAGTGCGGATCGCGCATGCAGTAGATTTTCTATCGGGACGGAGGCGTTGAATTGGTTTGTGCCGATGACACGCCGTCCATATCGTAAGCATGAACCAGCCTGGGCAACAGTGTTTTGTCCGGCTCACGGCGTCGGGAGGATCGCAGGATGTCTGTAGAAAAAGTGGCGATTGTGACCGCGGGCGGCAGTGGCATGGGTGCCGCGGCGGCGCGGCGGCTCGCGGCGGACGGGTTCAAGGTCGCGATCCTGTCCTCCTCCGGCAAGGGCGCGGCGCTGGCGGCGGAGCTCGGCGGCATCGGCGTGACCGGCTCCAACCAGTCCAACGACGACCTGAAGCGTCTGGTCGACGAGACGATGGCCCGCTGGGGCCGGGTCGACGCGCTGGTCAACAGCGCCGGCCACGGCCCGCGCGCCCCCATCCTGGACATCACCGACGAGGACTGGCACCGCGGCATCGACGTCTATTTCCTCAACGTGGTCCGCGCCACCCGCCTGGTGGCGCCGATCATGGTGACGCAGAAGTCGGGCTCGATCGTCAACATCTCCACCGCCTGGGCGTTCGAGCCGAGCGCGATGTTCCCCACCTCGGCCGTCGCCCGCGCCGGCCTCGCCGCGTACACCAAGATCTTCGCCGACCAGTACGCGGCCGACAACGTGCGCATGAACAATGTGCTGCCCGGCTGGATCGACAGCCTGCCCGCGACCGAGGAGCGCCGCCAGAGCGTCCCGATGGGCCGCTACGGGCGCAGCGAGGAGATCGCCGCGACCGTCGCCTTCCTCGCCTCGCCGGGGGCCGGATACATCACCGGCCAGAACATCCGCGTCGATGGCGGCCTCACCCGGTCGGTCTGAAGCCCCAGTGAGGCGGGGGCGGGCCAGAGCAGATTTTCAGGGCTGGGGTCACACGTCCGCGTGATGCGGATTGCGGCGCAATCGGGTACATGTGTCTGACGGTGCTTGCTGAAACGGGCCGGCGCCGGCTCATCAGCCGTCGGTCGGGCCAAAGCATGGCCAGGGATCGAGGGGCCGACATCGAGGTCCGGAGCGGGCGGGTATGACACCGGTTGTCCTGTTGGCGCTGTTCTGCATCACCGCCACCCCGCTGTTCCTGGCGGTCCGCCGCGGCCTGATCCATCGGACGGAGCGGGAGATCCGGCGCGCCGGTGCCGCCCTGATCGCCGAGCGCGACGCGCTGGAAGCCCAGGCCAACGAACTGGAGGCCATGCAGGCCGACATCGGACGGCTGAAGGCCAGACTGGTCGAGCTGTCGACCGAAAAGCTGATCCTGGACCGGCGCAGCGGCAAGCGCGCCGCCACCTCCCGCCGGTTCATCCACGAGATCGGCCGGTTCGAGCCCGGCCGCAGCCAGTTCACCTTCCGTCTGGCGATGGCGCCCGGATTCCTCGACCGGCCCGACGCCAAGGCGGTGGTCCATCCCGCCATCTGGCGGTTCGAGAACGAAGCGCAGGTCTGGGCCACCGACTTCGGCGCGGCACAGATGCTGAGCCGCAGCATCTTCCACGACGGCGTCGGCGTGACCATCACCGGCGGCGAGGATCCCGACGACGTGGCCGGGGCCAGCGCGGGGGGTGGCGCGGATGCCGGGCGGGAGGCTGCGGCGCGATGAACAGCCTGTGGCTCCTGGTGGCCCTGGTCAGCCTGGGCGTCGGCCTGCTGGGCGAGCGTATCCTGCGCATCCGCGCCAAGCGGCAGAACGACAAGCTGGCGGCGTTGAACGAACGCCTGGACGTCTACGCCAACTACGGCAAGCTGGCCGCCCTGCGCCGTGCCGAGGCGGAGGAGTCGCTGGCCGCCCTGCGCGAGGAATCGACGCAGGTCGAGGCCGACATCCAGGCGCGGCAAGCCGCGCTCGCCGACGATGCCGCCCTGGCGCCGATGGAGTTTCACTGCGTCGACCGCATCGCCCGCGGTGCCGACGGTCCGCTGTGGTACGTCGCGGTCGAAGCGCTGGACCGCACCGCGCCCTGGACCGGGGTCCGCCACTACGCCATCGCCGCCGCCAGCGCCGACGAGGCGCGCAAACGCATCCAGGAACGCCATCCCACCGCCGCCGCCTTCGCCATCGCCCCGGCGACGCCGCTGGTTCTGCCGGAACGCTGATCCGGACAGCACGCTGATCTGGTCATGACGAAGGCCCCGGCGGGATGCCGGGGCCTTCGTTCACGTCTTGCCCGCGGATGGGGGCGCCGGCGGCACCCCCGACCTTACGGGATCAGGCGTTGTTCATGCGGTTGTCGATCAGGTCGGTGACCACGCCCGGATCGGCAAGCGTCGAGGTGTCGCCCAGGCTGTCATGCTCGTTCGCGGCGATCTTGCGCAGGATGCGGCGCATGATCTTGCCGGACCGGGTCTTCGGCAGGCCGGGGGCCCACTGGATCAGGTCGGGCGAGGCGATCGGGCCGATTTCCTTGCGGACCCAGTTCACCAGCTCCTTGCGCAGCTCTTCCGTCGGCGTCTCGCCGGCGTTGAGCGTGACGTAGGCGTAGATGCCCTGGCCCTTCAGGTCGTGCGGGTAGCCGACGACCGCCGCCTCGGCGACCTTCGGGTGGGCGACCAGCGCGCTTTCGACCTCGGCGGTGCCCATGCGGTGACCGGACACGTTGATGACGTCGTCGACGCGGCCGGTGATCCAGTAATAGCCGTCGGCGTCGCGGCGGCAGCCGTCACCGGTGAAGTACTTGCCCGGGAAGGTCGAGAAGTAGGTCTGGACGAAGCGCTCGTGGTCGCCATAGACCGTGCGCATCATGCCGGGCCAGGCGTCGGCGATGCAGAGGTTGCCCTCGGTCTCGCCGTCCAGGATCTGGCCCTCGTTGTCGACGACGACCGGCTGGACACCGAAGAACGGCTTGGTCGCCGAACCCGGCTTCTGGCCGATGGCGCCGATCAGCGGGGTGATCAGGATGCCGCCGGTCTCCGTCTGCCACCAGGTGTCGACGATCGGGCAACGGGCGTCGCCGACCACGTTGTAGTACCACAGCCACGCTTCCGGGTTGATCGGCTCGCCGACCGAGCCCAGGACGCGCAGCGAGGCGCGCGAAGTCTTCTTGACCGGCCCCTCACCCTCGCGCATCAGCGAGCGGATGGCGGTCGGCGCGGTGTAGAAGATGTTGACCTTGTGCTTGTCGATGACCTGCCAGAAGCGCGAGACGTCCGGGTAGGTCGGCACGCCTTCGAACATCAGCGTGGTGGCGCCGTTGGCGAGCGGGCCGTAGACGATGTAGCTGTGGCCGGTGACCCAGCCCACGTCGGCCGTGCACCAATAGACCTCGCCGTCCTTGTAGTCGAAGACATACTGGTGCGTCATCGACGCGTAGACCAGATAGCCGCCGGTGGTGTGCAGCACGCCCTTCGGCTTGCCGGTCGAGCCCGAGGTGTAGAGGATGAACAGCGGGTCTTCCGCGCTCATCTCTTCCGGCGGGCAGTCGGCGGACACCGAGTCCATCTCCTCGTGGTACCAGAGGTCACGGCCGGCGGTCCAGGCGACGTCGCCGCCGGTGTGCTTGACCACCAGCACATGCTGGACCATCGGGGCGCCGGCCACCGCCTTGTCGGCGTTGGCCTTCAGCGGAACCTTGCGACCGCCGCGCAGGCCCTCGTCCGAGGTGATGACGAAGTGGCTGTCGCAGTCGACGATGCGGTCCTTCAGGCTGTCGGGCGAGAAGCCGCCGAAGACGATCGAGTGGATGGCGCCGATGCGGGTGCAGGCCAGCATCGCGTAGGCCGCCTCCGGGATCATCGGCAGGTAGATGGTGACGCGGTCGCCCTTCTTGACGCCGTTCTTCTTCATCACGTTGGCGAGGCGGCAGACCTTCTCGTGCAGTTCACGATAGGTGATCGCCTTCGACACGCCGGGATCGTCGCCTTCGAACAGGATCGCGGTCTGGTCGCCGCGGGTGGCGAGATGACGGTCGATGCAGTTCGCCGAGACGTTCAGGGTGCCGTCGTGGAACCAGCGGATGTGGACGTCGTCGTTGAAGTTGACGTCCTTCACCTTGGTGTAGGGCCGGATCCAGTCGAGCCGCTTGCCCTGCTCGCCCCAGAAGCCCTCGGGGTCCTTGACCGACTGCTCGTACATGCGGGCATAGCCCGCCTCGTTCACATGGGCAGCCGCGGCGATTTCGGGCTTTACCGGAAAGAAGCTGTTGTCGGTCATGTGGCGCGATTCCCCCGTGGTGCTTCCGCTTAGGCCGGAAGATGTTGGAGGGCGGCGGGCCGCCGCCCGAATTGAGGCGCATTATCCACACAAGTTGCGGGACGAACAAGCAAATCGGCCCCCGGCCTCCCCCCGACCAAAGGAGGATTGTTTCTCGATTTTTGCAGCGCAAGACTGATTCTTCCCAGGCCGGGCCAACCCGCGCAACAGCTCGTTCCGGCGGGCGAACCGTCCGTCGCCGCGACCATCTGCCGCGCCCCGGATGACAACGCCGTAACGCGCCCGCCCCGGGCAACGCCCCGCATTCCCTTGCTTAACCGACCCTTAACCCGCGGTGGCTATAGAGTTGCTGCATCCCGGTAACGATCATCGGCGGCAAGGACGGCAATGCCCAGCACCACCAGCGCGGACGATCTTCCCGAATCCGGCGACACCACCGGCCGCCTGACCGGCTTGGCCGACCACACCAGCCTGATGGCCCTCGACGCCACCCTGCGCGCCCTGCCGCGCGATGGCAACCCCGGCGGCCCGGCCCTGTTCGACCCGACATCGGCCGCCACCAGCGTCGCGGAGATCGCCCGCCGCATGCTCCAGGCCACCGGCGACTTCCGTGCCGTCCTGCAGGACGCGGCGGAGTAGGAAGCGGCGCCGCCCGGCCGCCTGACTCCCGACGTGATTTCGTCGATCCGCGAACCCAAGAAGGCTGCTCCCGCTCTCCGAATCGCCGTCGCCATGCGCCGTCCGCAAGGAATAGGCTGCGTGTTTCGCTGTATGGCCACGGTGAACGTGATGACCGAGGCGGACAAAGTCTTCGCGGGATCGATCCCGGCGCTCTACGACCGTTACCTCGGCCCGTTCATCTTCGAGCCCTACGCCTGCGATCTCGCCGAACGGCTGGCCGGGTTCAGGGGACGCCTTCTGGAAACGGCGGCCGGAACCGGGATCGTGACCCGCGCCCTGGCCCGCACACTCCCGGCCGGCGTCGCGATCACCGCGACGGACCTCAACCAGCCGATGCTCGATCACGCGGCCCAAGCGCTGGACGCGCCGCAGGTGACGTGGCGGCAAGCCAATGCACTCAGCCTGCCCTTCGGAAACGCCAGCTTCGATGCGGTGGTCTGTCAATTCGGCGCGATGTTCTTCCCGGACAAGCCCGCCGGCTTCGCCGAAGCGCGCCGGGTGTTGAGTCCGGGTGGCCGCTTCCTGTTCAGCGTGTGGGACCGCATCGAGGAGAACGACATCCCCGCGGTGGTGAGCGACACGGTCGCCGCCGCCTTCCCCGACGACCCGCCCAGCTTCCTGGCCCGCACGCCCCACGGCTACTGCGACAAGGAGCGGATCCGGCACGATCTGCGCACGGCCGGTTTCAGCCGGATCACCATCGACACGGTGGCGCTGCGCAGCCGGGCCGCCTCGGCGGCGGACCCGGCGATCGGTTTCTGCACCGGGACACCGTTGCGCCACGAGATCGAGGCGCGCGACGCCGGCCGCCTCGACGAGGTGACCGATCGTGCCGCCCAGGCGGTCGCGCGGCGGTTCGGCGACGGCCCGATCGACGGCAAAATCCAGGCGCACGTCATAACCGCCACGGCCTGAACGCTCCCGGATTCCGCCGTCGTGGCAAACGACGGGAGAGGGTTGGCTTTCCGCTCTCCCGCCACAGCCCGACGCGGCCGATCAGGCCGGGACGGCCACACCGGCCAAGTCGCAGACCCGGGCCCATTCCTCGTCGCTGACCGGGCAGACCGACAGGCGCGACTGGCGCACCAGCGCCATGCCCTGCAGCAGCGGGTCGGCCTTCATCTGCTTCAGCGTGACCGGAGTCCTCACCGGCATCACCGGCGCGACGTCGACCATGCCGAAACGGCCGGACTCGTCGCTGGGGTCGGGGTAATAGGTGCGGACGATCTCGACGATGCCGACCACCGCCAGACCGTCGTTGGAATGGTAGAAGAAGGCGCGGTCGCCCACCACCATCGCCTTCAGATTGTTCGACGCCTGGTGATTGCGCACCCCGTCCCAGTGGGTCCGTCCGTCGGCGACCATGCGGTCCCACGAATATTTGATCGGTTCGGACTTCAGCAGCCAATAGGCCATCGCCGGCGCTCTCCCGCTCAGGCCTTGGGGTAGACGCGGCGCCAGGGCCGGATCGTCACGCTGTCGAACAGGCCGGCCTTGGCGTAGGGGTCGTTGGCGGCGAACTCCTGGGCCGCCGCGGCGTCGGCGCATTCGACGATCAGCAGGCTGCCGACCATGCCGCTCTGGTCGTCGGACAGCAGCGGCCCGGCGGCGAACAGGCGGGCGGCGTTGGCCTCCAGATAGGCCAGATGCTCGGCGCGGTTGGCGGTGCGGACGTCGGCGGCGCCCGCCTTGTCGACGCAATGGAACATGAACAGCATGCGATCCCCTCCTCCGTTCGGTGGAGCGGGAGCCTAGCGCAGCCGGCGGCGGGGGGAAAGCGTCGCCTGACGGAAGGTCACACCACCACGCGCGGACGGCGCGGCGCGGCCTTGCCGCCCTTGCAGGGGGTGTAGCCGCCGGGGGCGATGCGGCCGAAGCTGATGCCGGTGCCCGCCACCTCGGCCAGTCCGAACAGCCCCAGCTCGCGCGCCGCGGCCAGCGCGATGCGGCCGCAGGCCTCGGCGTCGCTGCCGGCGTGGTGGTGGTCGAGCGCGATGCCCAGGAACTCGGCCAGGTGGTTCAGCTTGTGCGCGGTCAGCGTCGGCCACGCCCGGCGGGCCAGCACCACGGTGCAGAGATAGGCGCAGTCCGGCCAGTCCAAGCCATAGTCGGTCAGCGTGTGGCGCAGCACGCTGATGTCGAAGGCGGCGTTGTGGGCCAGGATCAGCCGCCCCTCCATCCGCTCGCGCAGGCGCCCCCACACCTCCGGGAATTCCGGCGCGTCGGCGACGTCGCCGGCCCGGATGCCGTGGATGGCGCTGTTGAAGCTGTTGAAGCGCAACTCGCGCGGGCGGATCAGATGCTCCTCCGTCGCGGTCACCCGCCCGTTCTCGATCCAGGCGACGCCGATGGAGCAGGCGCTGGTGCGGGTTTCGTTGGCGGTCTCGAAATCGATGGCGACGGCGTGATCGCGGCCGGGGAAGACGGACATGGACATCTGGCTGTTGCGGAGGGGCGTTGCGGGGTGGCGATGCTCAGGGGCCGATCAGGCGGGCGAGGTCGTCGGGCAGTTCACCCTGCGCCGCCATCACCCGGACCTTCAGCAGGCTGGCCACCGCCATGGCGTCGGTGATCGCGCCGCTCATCACCATCTCGATCACCTCGTCGAAGGGCACCCGGCGCACCGCCAGCACCTCCGTCTCGTCCGGCGCGGACTCCCCCTGCTCCAGGCCCCAGGCGACGAAGGTGTGGGCGACCTCGTCGGTGATGCAGTTGGACAGGTGCAACGTCATCAGCGGCATCCAGCGCCGCGCCGTCAGGCCGGTTTCCTCCTTCAGCTCACGCGCGGCGGAGATCTGCGGATCGACGCCCTTGCGCCCGCCGCCTTCCGGAATTTCCCAGCTGTAGCGCTTCAACGGGAAGCGGTACTGGCCGACCAGCGTCACCGACCCGTCGTCATGGATGGGCACCACGCCGGTGGCGACGCTGCGCGGGTGGACGACGCCATAGATGCCGGGGCTGCCCTTCGGGGTCAGAACCTTGTGTTCGACCACCTCCATCCAGGCATTCTCGTACTTCGTCGTGCTGGTCAGCACGGTCCAGGGATTGCCCTGGGGGTTGCCGGTGTGATCACCGGTGTCGTTCGGCACGCCAGGCCCCTCCGTCGGTTGCGACCGGAGTATAGGGAGGCGGCCGGGTTGCCGCAATGGTCCACCCCGAGGCAAATGGAAACAAAATTGGGCAAAATTCTCCGACAATTGACCAAAACCAAGTGAAAATCGTTAAATAATGGTTTCTTGACAGACAATGGGACGAACCTTACTTCTAAATTGCGGGGTGAAGTGACGGAGTCATAACCCGAACAGGTGATCGCTCCATCGCCCCCTCGACCGGGAAGGGACAAAACCGTGGTTCCGCAGAACGATCCACAAGGTCTGGAGCGGTGGCGAAACCCCGATTGGCGCACCCGTCTTACCGCGTGGTGGGAAGGCTATGACTTGTCCCGCCTGCCCCGCGTCTCCGACCGCAAGATGCCGGGACTGGCGGAGCGCCGGATGCCGCGGCCGGTGGGTGCGATCGGCACCGCCGTGTCGCCGACGGTTTCCGCGGTCGCTCCCGCACCCGACACGACGACGCCGGACGGCAACCCGGAGCTGGACCGGCTGGCGCTGATGCAGCTCGACCGCCATGGCGAGCCGGTCTGGTCGCCCGCCCGCAGCCAGGGCGCGCAGTTGCTGTGGGGCGAGGGCATGACCGGCCCCGAGGACGCGCAGTGGATGGTCGACACCGTGCGTTCCTTCGGGCTGAACCCGGCCAAGAGCGTGCTCGACCTGTCGGCCGGGCTGGGCGGCACCGCCCGGGCGCTGGTGGAGGCGTGCGACACCTGGGTCACCGGGCTGGAGCCGTCGCCGCTGCTGGCCAAGCTGGCGATGGACCGCTCGAAGGCGCTGGGATTGTCGAAGAAGGCCGCGATCACCCAGTACGACCCGGAGCATTTCAACCAGGCCGGCAGCTTCGACTTGGTGATGGCCGACCGCATCGTCCACCGCGTGCGCGACAAGGAGCTGTTCCTCGACCGCGTCGGCGAGTGCGTGAAACCCAAGGGCGGCATCGTGCTGTTCGACTATGTGATCGACGGCGCCCCCGGCTCGTGGGACACCTGGAACGCGTGGCGGGAGGAGGAGCCGATGGAGGTCTATCCCTGGACCGCCACCCGGATGGCCGACGAACTGACCCAGCGCAACCTCGACCTCCGCATTTCCGAGGATCTGACCCAGCTGCACCGCCGCCGCGTCATCGACCGCGTCCGCAATCTGGCCGACGCGCTGGCGGCGACTCTTCCGGCCGGACCGGTGCTGGCGGCGCTGAAGCGCGAGCTGGCGCTGTGGTGGGCCCGGCTGCGCGTGCTGGGCAGCGGGCTGCGCTTTTGCCGCTATGTGGCGATGAAGCCGGCGTGAGGCTGGCGGAGGACGCGCGACCGGCTCCTCGCTTTCCTCATAGGCTCTATGGAAGTATTCGGGCGAGCGGTCGTATGAGAAACGGCTGAAACCAGCCGGCCATCGGCTTGTCTGTTCTGCACCGCCTTGCCTGTTCTGCACGGGCCGGGCCGCCGGATCGACGCCCACGCTATCGCTTTCTTTCCGCCTCCTGTTTGATCGCGCCGCGGCACGCCCTACATTTTTGCCGGCACCACATCCGAGCGTCGCCGCCGCCGGCTCCCACCACCGGCCCCCCGTCGCCCCACCCGATCCGAGACGCCCGTCCAAGCGCCGATCAAGGCGCAAGCCCTCTCCAAAGCCAAGGAGGCTTCCCGTGACCACCTTCACCGGTCAGGATTCGCTGAAGACCCGCCGCTCGCTGAGCGCCGGCGGCAAGAGCTACGACTATTTCAGCCTGAAGGCCGCCGAACAGGCGGGGCTCGGCGATCTGTCGCGGCTGCCCTTCTCGATGAAGGTGCTGCTGGAAAACCTGCTGCGGTTCGAGGACGGGCGCACCGTGTCGGTCGACGACGTCAAGGCGGTGGCCCAGTGGCTGGTCGACAAGCGGTCCGACCGTGAAATCGCCTACCGCCCGGCGCGCGTGCTGATGCAGGACTTCACCGGCGTGCCGGCGGTCTGCGATCTGGCGGCGATGCGCGAGGCGATGGCGGCGCTGGGCGGCGACCCGGCCAAGATCAACCCGCTGGTCCCGGTCGACCTCGTCATCGACCATTCGGTGATGGTCGATTACTTCGGCGGCGCCGACGCCTTCCAGAAGAACGTCGAGCTGGAGTTCGAACGCAACCTGGAACGCTACGAGTTCCTGCGCTGGGGCCAGAAGGCCTTCGACAATTTCCGCGTGGTGCCGCCGGGCACCGGCATCTGCCATCAGGTCAACACCGAGTATCTGGCCCAGGTGGTGTGGACCGACGCCGATCCGTCGGGCAAGCCGGTCGCCTACCCTGACACGCTGGTTGGCACCGACAGCCACACCACCATGGTCAACGGCCTGTCCGTGCTGGGCTGGGGCGTCGGCGGCATCGAGGCCGAGGCGGCGATGCTGGGCCAGCCGATCTCGATGCTGATCCCCGAGGTCGTCGGCTTCAAGCTGACCGGCCGGCTGAGGGAGGGCATGACCGCCACCGACCTGGTGCTGACCGTCACCCAGATGCTGCGCAAGAAGGGCGTCGTCGGCAAGTTCGTCGAGTTCTTCGGCCCCGGCCTGGACAGCATGACGCTGCCCGACCGCGCCACCATCGGCAACATGGCCCCGGAATACGGCGCCACCTGCGGCATCTTCCCGATCGACGCCGAGACCATCCGCTACCTGACCTTCACCGGCCGCGACGCCGACCGTGTCGCGCTGGTCGAGGCCTACGCCAAGGCGCAGGGCATGTGGCGCGAGCCGGACAGCCCCGACCCGGTGTTCACCGACGTGCTTGAACTCGACATGAGCACGGTGGAGCCGTCGCTGGCCGGGCCGAAGCGTCCGCAGGACCGCGTGGCGCTGTCGGCGGTCGCCCAGGGTTTCGCCAAGGACATGGTCGATGCCTACAAGGCTGACGATCCGAAGAAGGCCGTCCCGGTCAAGGGCAGCGACTACAGCCTGGAGCAGGGCGCGGTGGTGATCGCCGCCATCACCTCCTGCACCAACACCTCCAACCCGGCGGTGCTGGTCGCCGCCGGCCTGCTGGCGAAAAAGGCGGTGGAGAAGGGGCTGACGCAGAAGCCCTGGGTCAAGACCTCGCTGGCGCCGGGCTCGCAGGTGGTCACCGACTATCTCGCCAAGGCTGGGCTGCAGCCCTACCTGGACCGCATCGGCTTCAACATCGTCGGCTATGGCTGCACCACCTGCATCGGCAACTCCGGCCCGCTGCCCGACCCGATCGCCGCCGCGGTGGAGGAGGGCAACCTCGTGGTCGGCGCCGTGCTGTCGGGCAACCGCAACTTCGAAGGCCGCGTCAACCCGCACACCCGCGCCAACTATCTGGCCTCGCCGCCGCTGTGCGTCGCCTACGCGCTGGCCGGCAACCTCACCATCGACCTGAGCAAAGACCCGCTCGGCACCGGGACCGACGGCCAGCCGGTCTATCTGAAGGACATCTGGCCGAGCAACCGCGAGGTGCAGGACACCATCGACGCCGCGCTGACCGCCGACATGTTCCGCGGCCGCTATTCCGACGTCTTCAAGGGCCCGCCGCAGTGGCAGGCCATCGCCACCGCCGAAGGCCAGACCTACCAGTGGCAGGACGGCTCCACCTACGTGAAGCTGCCGCCCTTCTTCGCCGGCCTGAGCAAGACGCCGGACCCGGTGTCGGACGTCCGTGGCGCCCGCGCGCTGGCGGTGCTGGGTGATTCGATCACCACCGACCACATCTCCCCCGCCGGCTCGATCAAGAAGAACGGCCCGGCCGGCGAGTATCTGCTGAGCTATCAGGTGCGGCCGCAGGACTTCAACAGCTACGGCGCCCGCCGCGGCAACCATGAAGTCATGATGCGCGGCACCTTCGCCAACATCCGCATCCGCAACGAGCTGCTGCCCGGCGTCGAGGGCGGCGAGACCAAGCATTACCCGTCGGGCGAACGGCTGCCGATCTACACCGCCGCCATGCGCTACGCCGACGAGGGCGTGCCGCTGGTGGTGGTCGCCGGCAAGGAATACGGCACCGGATCGAGCCGCGACTGGGCGGCGAAGGGCACCAAGCTGCTGGGCGTCCGCGCGGTGATCGCCGAGAGCTTCGAGCGCATCCACCGCTCCAACCTCGTCGGGATGGGCATCCTGCCCCTGCAGTTCAAGGACGGCCTGACCCGCAACGACCTGGCGCTGGACGGGTCGGAGACCTTCGACATCGACGGGATCGAGCAGGATTTGCGTCCGCGCAAGGACGTCACCCTGACCCTGACCCGCGCCGACGGCAAGGTGGAGCGTCACACGCTGCTGCTGCGCATCGATACGCTGGATGAGGTGGAGTATTACCGGAACGGCGGCGTGCTGAACTTCGTTCTGCGGAACCTGGCGACGTAAGGCCAGCTCGACCGTTTTAAGAAAAAGGGCCGCTTCCTCTTGGGAAGCGGCCCTTTTCCATGGAACGCGCCTCAGGCCGCCCCGGCGCTCGCCATCATGCGGCGCAGGTCGTTGGGGAAGACCGGCTTGTGCAGGATGCGGAAACCGCGGCGCTCGGCCTCCTCCTGGCGTTCGGTGCTGGTGTCGCCGGTCAGGATGATGCCGGGGATCGTCTGGCCCAGCATGGTCTGAACGGCACTCACCGCCTCCGGACCGGTGCGCCCTTGCTGCAGCTGGTAGTCGGCCAACACGATCTGCGGGCAGCGGCCGTCGGCCTGCAACCGTTCCAGCGCCTGATCGCCCGACTTCGCGGTCAGCACGTCGTAGCCCCAGCCTTCCAGGATCGCCTTGAGGCCGAGCAGGATGATCGCCTCGTCGTCGATCACCAGCACCATCCCCTTTTCGCCCCCCGCCGCCGTCGCAACGGACGCGGGAGCGGTGGCCGGGACCGTCAGCACGGACGTCCCGACCGCCACCCGGTCGCCGCCGCCCAGCGCGCCGGTCAGGGCGCTCAGCGTCCGGCCGCGGTCGTTGGCGGCGGAGCGCTGGGCCAGCGTCGCGGCGGCGGCGGTGGTGCCGTTGGGGCGTGCGGTGCCCAGGATCACCCGCGGCATCTCCACCGCGAAGACCGAGCCCTTGCCCTCCCACGAGCGCACCGTCACCGGGTGGCCGAGCAGGCGCGACAGGCGCTTCACGATCGCCAGACCCAGCCCAAGCCCGCGCTCACTGCGCTCACCCAGCTGGGTGAACTCCTCGAAGATGTCCTCCAGCCGGTCGGCGGGGATCCCGCTGCCGGTGTCCCACACCTCCACCCGCATGCCCGACGGTGTGCGGCGGCAGCCGATCAGCACCTTGCCCTTGCTGGTGTAGCGCAGCGCGTTCTCCACCATGTTGCGCAGGATACGCTCCAGATGGGCCGGATCGGTGCGCACCCAGACGCGGGTCGGCACGGCGCGCAGTTCCAGCCCCTTCTGGGCGGCGCGCGGCCCGTACTCCGCGACCAGCCGGCCGAGCAGCTGGTTCAGCCGCACCTCGACCGGGGTGGCGACGATCTTGCCCGATTCCAGCCGCGACATGTCGAGCAGCCCGTCCAGCAGCCCCTTCAGCGTGTCCAGCCCCTGGCGGATGTTGTCGAGGATCGGCAGGGCGCTGTGCCCCTGCAGCCGGTCGGCCAGCGCCGCGGTGAAGAGGTAGAGCGACTGGACCGGCTGGCGCAGGTCGTGGCTGGCGGCGGCCAGGAACTTCGACTTGCCCTCGCTGGCGGTGTCGGCGTCTTCCCGGGCGCGGCGCAGCTCGGCCTCGGCCCGCTTGCGGTCGGTGACCTCCACGGCGGCGCAGGTGACGCCCTCAACCCGGCCGGCCGGGTCGCGCAGCGGGTCGACGGTCAGGTCGAAGAAGCGGTCCTCGCCCTTGCAGCGGATGCGCACCTCCTCGCGGGCGCCGATGCCGCTCTCCATCACCCGGCGCTTCAGCGCGATCAGGCCGTCGCTGTCCTCCCCCTGGTCGGACAGGTCGCCGTCGGTACGGCCGATCAGCGCCTCCGGGGCGACGCCCAGCCATTCCGAATGGGCCCAGGTGTAGCGCAGGTCGCGATCCTGGTTGAACACCACGACGCCGGAGTTGCGCAGCGCGGTGCGCACCCGCTCCTCGGCGACGCGCAGCGCCTCTTCGGTGTGCTTGCGTTCGGTGATGTCGATGCCCGAGGCGATCAGGTGGGTGACATGGCCATCGAAATCGACCATCGGCGTCAGGTTGACGTCGACCGTCCGGTCCCGCCCGTCCGCCATCCGCAGCTCGGCGTCGAAGCGGGAGGACCGGCCGCCCGCCCCCAGCGTCAGCGCGCCGCGCAGCCGCTCGCGCCCGGCATCGTCGAAGGACAGCCAGCAGATCTCGTCGAACGGCCGGCCGACGATGCGGGCGGCCGGCAGGCCGGCGGCGTCGGCGGCGGCGCGGTTGACCTGGGCCACCGCCCCGTCGGGGGTCAGCACGCCGACAAAGGCCGGCAGCGCGTCGAGCACCGCGCGGATGTGGCGTTCGGACTGGCGCAGCGCCGCCTCGCGCGCTTCCAGCCGGTCGGCCATGGCGTCGAAGGCGTGGCCGAGCTGGCCGATCTCCGACGCGCGGTCGGACAGGTTGACGCGGGTGGAGGTCTTGCCCTCGCTCCAGTCGCGGGCGGCGCGCACCAGGGCGTCGACCGGGCGGCGGATGAACAGGGTGCCGCCGATCCAGGCGGCGGCGGCGGCGACCAGGAAGCCGGTCAGCGTCATCAGCAGCCCGTCGCGGGTGGCGCGGTCCACCGCCCCCATCGCCGCGAGCTGGTCGACGCCGACGCTGATGAACAGGTCGCGCATCCCGGCGGTGGCCGGCGAATAGGCGACGATGCGCGACACGCCGTCCTGGCCCAGCACGGTCGCCACTCCCGGTGCGCTGGCGGACAGCAGGGGCAGATAGCTGTCGGGCATCCGCTGACCGACCCGGGCCTTGCCGTTGGGCAGCCTGACCAGGATGGTGCCGGAGCGGTCGGCGACGGTCAGGACGGCGTTGTCGGGCAGCGGCCGGGCGGCGAAGGTGGCGGCCAGCCACGGCACGTCCAGCGACAGGGCGATCACGCCGGCCTGCTTGCCGTCGGGGTCGGTGTAGGGGGCGGCGACCGGCAGTTCGCCGCCGGTGGCGCCGGACCGGGTGATCGTCCACTCGCCGACGACGAAGCGGTTCTGGGCCATCGCCCGGCGGAAATGCGGCTGGGCGGCCAGGGTGCCGCCGACCCGCGACGGGTCACCGCTGCACAGGATGCGCCCCTGCTCGTCGGTGACCGACAGGGTGCGGTAGTCGCTGGAGCGGGAGGACAGCCGCTCCAGATAGGTCTGGCAGCGCGCCAGGTCGCCGGCGCGCAGGAACGGCGCCTCGGTCATCGCGGTCAGCATCAGGCGGGCGTTGTCGATGATCCGGCCCTGTTCCCCTTCGACCAGATGCAACGTCCGCTCGGCCTGGGCCGTCACCTCCGCCTCACGCTCCGACCGCTGTTCGAGAACGCTGTGGATCTGGATGCCGATCGCGGGAAGCACGGCCAGCAGGACCAGGATGAAGAGGCGTGCCAGGAGGGTCATGACGTGGATAAGGCTCCCACCGCGAAGCCGACCGGATGGAACACCAGGTGCGCCCACCGTGCCGTCGGGGATATCTTTAGCTCCGTCATGGTTAAGCGCTGGTTAATTCAGAAAACAGTTGGGGATGGAAAGCAGTCACCAAAGGTCGAAAGGCGAAGACCTTCCGATCATCTGCCATCCGTCAACGGTATTTGGGTCGAATTTCGATCCGTACCCCATCCGGGCTGCTTCGATCGAAGGGGGTACGACCAATCCGATACGCGGGAAGGATCGGGCGTCGCATCGGTTTGATTTCGTCCATCTGGAAAAATGACGCTTGGGCCGTTTGGTGCCCCCGGCCGCAGCGATGGGGCGGGAACGGCGCCGGACATGGCCTGTTATGGCTCTCGATGACCAATCCGTTCCTCCTCCCCCCGCTCCGCACCACCCCCGACGGCACGCCGCGCCGTGTCGGGGTGGAGCTTGAATTCGCCGACCTCGACGCGCCGTCGGCGGCCGCCTGCGTGCGTGCGCTGTTCGGCGGCACGGTGACGCTGGAAAACCCGCACCGCTGCATGGTGACCGGCACCCGGCTGGGCGACTTCACGGTCGAGCTGGACATGCGCTCGGCCCACCCGGGCAAGGGCGGCGCGGCGGTGCTGGACCCGCTGCGGCCGTTGTGGGGCAACATCGGCAGCCTGGTGATGCCGTTCGAGATCGCCGCCCCGCCGGTGCCGATCGACCAGCTGCCCGAGCTGGAGGCGCTGGTCGCCCAACTGCGCGCCCAGGGCGCCGCCGGGACCGAGGCCAGCCCGCTGTTCGCCTTCGGCCTGCACTTCAACCCGGAGGTGGCGCGGACCGACGGCGACTATCTGCTCGACCACCTGAAGGCGTTCCTGCTGCTGGCGCCCTGGCTGCGGCGCGAGATCCGCGTCGACCCGACCCGGCGCTTCTCCGGCTTCATCGCCTCCTTTCCGCCGGGCTACGCCGCCAAGGTGGTCGATCCCGACTACCGCCCCGGCCGCGACCGGCTGATCGACGACTATCTGGCCGACAACCCCACCCGCAACCGCGAGCTGGACCTGTTCCCGCTGTTCGCCGAGCTTGACCCCGACCGGTTGGCCGCGGCGATGGCCGACCCGCATGTGCGGCCGCGCCCGACCTTCCATTACCGGCTGCCCAACGCGCGGCTGAGCGACCCGGGCTGGTCGCTGGCCGCCGACTGGAACCGCTGGGTGGCGGTGGAGCGGCTGGCCGGCGACCGGGCGGCGCTGGACCGGCTCGGCACCGACTACCGCCGGGCGGCGGACGCGCAGGCGCTGGAGCGCTGGCCGGAGCGCATCGGCGCCTTCCTGGCGGACCATCCCGGCACCCCGGATCTGGCGGCCCCGGATCTGGCGGCCCAAGGTCCGGCCGGCCGGGACCCGGCCGGTCCGGCGCGGCAGGCCGGCTGAGGGCGCGCGCCATGGCCGCCATCATCGGTAGGGCCCGGCCGCTGGTCGGCATCACCGCCTCGGTCCACGGCAGCCGCATCGCCGGCTGGGCCAACAAGCTGGCGCTGCGGCGGGCCGGCGCGTCGTCGGTCCGCATCACCGCCGAGGCCCCCTTCCCCATCGAACAGCTCGACGCGCTGGTCGTCGGCGGCGGCGACGACATCGACGCCACGCTGTACGGCGAATCCGCCCGCCCGCAGATCCGCATCGACCCGCAGCGTGACCGGCTGGAACTGCGGGCGCTCGACACCGCGGCGGCGCTGGGGCTGCCGGTGCTCGGCATCTGCCGCGGGTCGCAGATGATCAACGTCCACCGTGGCGGCTCGCTGCACATCGACATCCACGAGGTGTACGAGGAGGCGCCGCACATGCGCACGGTGCTGCCGCGCAAGCGCATCCGGATCGTGCCGGACAGCCGGCTCTACCGCATCCTCGGCATCGGCGAATGCCGGGTCAACGCGCTGCACCACCAGTCGGTGGACCGGGTCGGCGACGGCCTGCGCGTGGTCGCCCGCGAGCGCGCCGGCGTGGTCCAGGGCATCGAGGCGCCGGCGGAGCCGTTCCTGATCGGCGTGCAGTGGCACCCCGAATATCTGGTGGCCGACCGCCGGCAGCAGGCGCTGTTCCATCAACTGGTCGCCACCGCCATGGGGCTGGCGTCGGGCATCGCGGCGCAGGACGAGGCGGCCGACGGCAGCCTGGACGGCGTCGTCCGCCCGGCCCGCGTGTCCGGCTGATCACCCGGACCGCCACACCCCACACAACGACACGGGCGCCGCCGGATCTCTCCGGGGCGCCCGTTGCGTGATCGGGCACCGTCCCCGCGCCCGAATGGGGCGGGGACGCCGCCGCGATGCTTACTGGCTGCCGCCGCCCTGGTCCGGGCCGCAGTTCGGGGTGCCCGGCGGGCAGTGGGTGCCGGTCGCGGTCTGGTTGTCGCGCGGGATGTTGCTGCCGGTGTTGTTGCCCATGCCCGACGGCGCGGTGGTCACGCCCGGCATCGACGAGCCCGACGAATTGCTGTTGTAGGTGCCGCTGGACCCGGCGGTGCCCGGCGCGTTGAGCGGGCCGTTGGTCGACGCGCCGGCCGACGGCGAGGTGGTGGCGCCCGGCGTGGTGCGGACGATGCCGTCCGGACCCATCGTGCTGGTGCCGGTGGTGCTGCTGGTCTGGGCCATCGCCGGGGCAGCCATCAGGAACACGGCCGAAACGGCACCGATCATCAGGTTACGCATCCTCGAACTCCTTCATGGTGGTGACGCCTCGCGATCGGGCGTCTTTTTCCGAAGGACACGGCTGCGGTGTCGATCACCCCATCCGCGTCTCGTTCGACAACCCTCAACAGGCCGGCGCCGTTATAGTTTCCACCCCGACGGCACATCCTGTCTGGCGTTCGGCGAAGCGGGGTGCCGTTCGGTGTGACCCCGAATGCCCGGGAGGCGGTGCGGGAACAACGCGGCCCCGCCCGGGGTTGCAAGGCGCAGGCGGACCGTCCGTTCCGCCGCACGGTCCTTCCGGAAGACGATGCCCGACGACCCCGCCGCCCCGTTCCGCACGCGCCTGCCGGAAGCCCGCTCCGCCCCAAATCGCTTGGCCGACGATCCCGCGCCCCATGGCCCGGCGCCCCGCCCGGCCGGCCCGGTGCTGCGCCCCGGCGTCACCTGCTGGCGGACGGCGCGGACCGGCCGGGTGGCGGTGCTGGTCGACGGCGCCGAGTATTTCGCCGCCGCCCGCGCCGCCATGGAGCAGGCGCGGCGTTCGATCCTGCTGGTCGGCTGGGACATCGACCCGCGCATGCGGCTCGACCCCGATCGCGCGGAGACGCTCGACCGTTTCCTGACCCGCCTGATGCGGTCGCGGCCCACTCTGCATGTGCGGGTGCTGAAATGGGACATGCCCTTCCCCATCGTGCTGGAGCATCCGCACGACCCGTTGGAGCGGCTGGACCGCAGCACCGGCCGCCGGCTGAACGCCCGCCTGGATTCGGAGCTGCCGGTCGGCGCCGCCCAGCACCAGAAGCTGCTGGTGGTCGACGACGCGCTGGCCTTCTGCGGCGGCATCGACCTGTCCTTCGACCGCTGGGACACCGCGGCGCACCGCGACCACGACCCGCGGCGGCGGTGCCCCAACGGCGAGCCCTATGGCCCGCGCCACGATGTGATGATGATGGTCGACGGCGACGCCGCCCGCGCGCTGGCCGAACTGGGCCGGGAGCGCTGGCGCCGCGCCACCGGCGAGGCGCCGGAGCCCGGACCGGCCGCCACGGAAGCGGATCCGTGGCCGGCCGAGGTCCCGCCGGTGCTGACCGATGCGATCGTCGGCGTGTCGCGCACCATGCCGCCGTTTGGCCCGCCATCCAGCCGCAATCCCGCCATCCGCGAGAGCGAGGCGCTGACCTTCGCCGCCATCGCGGCGGCGAAACGGACGATTTATCTGGAGAACCAGTATTTCGCCTCCGCCCGCATCGCCGAGGCGCTGGCCCGCCGCCTGGCCGAACCGGACGGGCCGGAGGTGGTGCTGGTTCTCTCGATGGAAAGCCCGAGCTGGTTCGACCGCATGGCAATGGACACCCCGCGCGCGGTCGCCCTGCGCTGCCTGCGGATGGCCGACCGTCACGGCCGGCTGCGCACGATGACTCCGGTCACCGAAGGCGGCGGGCCGATCATCGTCCATTCCAAGGTGATCGTCGTCGACGGCCGGCTGCTGCGCATCGGCTCGTCGAACCTCAACAACCGATCGATGGGCTACGACACCGAATGCGACCTGACCATCGAGGCGCCGGACGGGGACGGGGACGGGGACGAGGGCGGGGCCAGGGGCGGAGACGTCTCGGCCGCCATCGTCGGCGTGCGCGACCGGCTGGTGGCCGAGCATATGGGCGTCGCTTGCGGCCGGCTGGCGGCGGCGGTGCGCGGGACCGGCAGCCTGATCGCGGCGATGGACCGCCTGCAAAAGCCGGCGGGGCGGCGGCTGGTGCCGTTGCCGGTCGACGACCCCAGCCTGACCGAACAGGCCTTCGCCGCGCTCCGCATCGCCGACCCCGACCGCCCGGAGGAGGCCTGGGCCCCGTGGCGGCGCGTGCCGTCCCCGCCCCGCTCCACCCTGCGCGCCGCCGGCGCCGCGCTGCTGACGGTCGGCGCCGCCGCCGGGCTGTGGGGACTGGTGCGCCGGTCCGCCCTCTCCCGCGCGGGAAGAGGGCGGGGCTGAGCGCCTTACGGCAGCGGAGTTTGCGGCGTGGTTTGCGGCCGCGTCTCGGCCACCGTGCCGTCGTCGGAGATGACGATGTCGACCCGGCGATTCTGCTGGCGGCCGGAATCGGTGCTGTTGGAGGCGACCGGCTGCGCCTCGCCCATGCCCTGGGAGACGATGCGCGCCGGCGACACGCCGCGGGCGGTCAGGGCGTCGCGGACGGCCTGGGCGCGGGCCTCCGACAGGCGGAGGTTGGTGGCGTCGCTGCCGGTGTTGTCGGTGTGCCCCTCGATCCGCACCGTGCGGGCCGGGTAGCGCTGCATGAACTGGGCAAGCCGGTCGATGCGCTCGTAGGCGCCGGAGGTCAGCTCGGCCCGGCCGGTGGCGAACAGGATGTCGCCCAGCGTCATGACCAGACCGCGTTCCGTCCGCTGCGCCTGGAGATCGCGGAGCTGCTGCTCCAGCGCGCTGTTGCGGGCCTGGAGGCGGTAGGTGTCGGCGTTGGCGACCACCGTCTGGGCGCCCTTCACCCCGGCCGTCTCCTGCGCGATCTGCACGCGGCGGCTGGCGATGTAGGCCTGATGATCGACCTCGGCGGCGTCGGCGCCCTGGTCGCGCAGCGCCTCGGCCCGGCGCAGCGCCTCTTCGGCGTTGCGCAGCTCCAGGGGCGCGTTGGCGCCGACCTGCGGGTTGGCGGCGGCGACGCTGTAGTCCTGGCGCGCCTGGGTCAGCGCGGCGCTGTCGGTCGGCTGGGTGGCGCAACCGGCCAGCCCGACGCCCAGCCCGGCCAGCACCAGCAGGGCGCGGGCGGCGGTCGCGGTGCGGGAGGCGCCGATCTTCGGGATCGTGGTGGCGGCGATCATTGCTGCACCTCCGGATAACGGTAGCCCCAGCTGTTGCCGCCGGTGGCGGGAGCGCCGTAGCTCGACCCGCTCGGGACCGCGCCGTCCATGGCCGAGCTGCCGGCAGAGCCGTTCAAGGCCGGGCCGGGCGCGGGCGGCGTGCCCAGCGACGACCCGCTGGTGGCCGGCGCCGGCGGGACGGCGCCCGGCGTCATTGCCGATTGCGGGGCCGCCGGGACCGCCGACTTCCGCACGGCGGTCGCCGCCTGCTGGGTCACCGACCGCTGCGACGTCACCGTCGCCAGTTCGGCATCGACCCGCGCCTCTTCGGCCAGGCGGCGGGCACGGGTGCGCTGGTCGGTGCGCATGGCGGCGTCGGCGGCGGCCAGCTTGTCGCGGGCGGACTGCAGGGCCACCGGGGCGTATTGCAGGGCGTTGGCGCGCTCGGCCTCCTGCACCGCCTGCGAGGCGGCGCCGAGTTGCGCGGTGGGCGGCGGGACGTCGGACGCGCAGGCGGCCATGCCGAGCGCCGCCGACAGGATGGCGGCGGATCGCCACCGGAACGTCGTTGCGGGGTTGCGGGTCATCGGGTCGGGTTCCCTCTGGAAGCGGCGTTGCGCCGGCCCGGACCGGCCGGAAGGCCCCCGGCTTGGCCGGAAGGCGAATGTCCGTCCGGGCTGTTGCAGCGTCCAACGCACACGCCAGCCGGAAAGTTCCACGCTTCAGCCTTCGCTGCGCGACAGCCGGTCGGCGCGGCGGTGCCGGACCAGCCGCAGCACGTAGGTGACCAGCAGCACGACGAACAGCACCAGCGCCCCCGGCACCATCCAGTCGGCGATCCAGGGGAAGCCGACCCGCACCAGATAGCCGGTGGCGGCCAGCACCAGCGACCACAGCGCGGCGCCGGTGGCGGCGTAGGCCAGGAACACCGCCATCGGCAGCCCGCAGGCCCCGGCGGGGACGGAGATCAGGGTGCGCAGCCCCGGCAGCGGCTGGCACAGCAGCACCGCCACCCCGCCGCGCCGGGCGAACCACTCGGTGGCGCGGTGGACCTGCTCCGGCTTGACGGTCAGCCAATGGCCGTGCCGGCGCAGGAACGCCTCGAACCGCTCGCGCCCCATCCAGTGGGAGGGCAGGTACCAGACCAGTTCCCCCACCGCGGACCCCAGCCCGGCGGCCAGCGCGATCAGCAGCAGGTTGAACTCGCCGCTGGCCACCCCCATGCCGGCCAGCGGGATCACCGTTTCCGCCGGCACCGGCGGCAGCACGCGGGCCAGGACCAGCATCAGGAAGATGCCGAGATAGCCGAACTGCTGCACGATCTGGATGATCCACTCGGTCATGGGGTGCCGGCTTGGTTGAAGGGCCTGTAGGATGAACCGCCGCGGCCGTACCGGCGTTCCCGACGCATTGGCGCCTTGGCGACGCCCCGGCCCGCAGCTTGACCCGCATCAAGGCGGGAACCGTCCGTCCACACTTGAATGCCGCCATCATGACCGCCCCCCTCGCCCTGGCCGCCGCCCTCCTGTTCCTCAGCCACGCCGTGCCGTCCTGGCCGGGGGTGCGCCCCGCGCTGATCGGCCGGCTCGGCCGTGGCGGCTTCATGGCGCTGCATTCCGTCGGGTCGCTGGCGACGCTGGCGCTGTTCGTGCTGGCCTACCGCGCGGCCGACGGCGGGGAGGTCGTGTTCACCCCGGCCGGCTGGGCGGCGCCGCTGGTCGCCGCCGTCATGCCGGTGGTGTTCATCCTGCTGGTCGCCCGCGTCACCACCCGCATCGGCCACCTGGACGCGCCGAACCCGCCGCAGGGCATCGTCCGCATCACCCGCGCGCCGGGCAGCCTGGCGCTGCTGCTGTGGGCGCTGGTGCATCTGAACGCCACCGGCGACGGCCGTCGGGTGCTGCTGTTCGGCACCATGGCGGCCATCGCGCTGTTCGCGCTGGTCAAGAACGAGGTCGTGCTCCGCCGCAGCGCCGCCGGGCGGGCCTTCCGGGCGGAAACGTCCCTGCTGCCGCTGGCCGGGCCGCAGGGCCTGCGCGGCGCCGGCCGCGGGCTGGTGGAGATGGGCGCGTTGCGGCTGGTGGGCGGGCTGGCGGCCTACGCCGGCATGCTGGCGCTGCACCCCTGGCTGTTTGGGGTGGATCCCCTCTATTGGGTGGGTTGAGCGGGACGGTAAAGCGGCGCATCTGTTGAGGCCGGACTGGAGTACCGCGCCTCACGACAACCGCGTCAGGAAGCCCCGATGAAAATCCGCGAGATCATGACCCGCGACGTGCAGACGGTTCGGCCCGACGACAGCATCCGCCGGGCCGCGCAATTGATGGACCAGTTGAACGTCGGCATCCTGCCCGTGTGCGAGGGGCGGGATCTGGTCGGCGTCGTGACCGACCGCGACATCACCGTCCGCGCCATTTCGGCCGGAAAACAGCCCGACCGCTGCAAGGTGGCGGAGGTGATGACCGCCAACCCGCGCTATTGCTACGAGGACGATCCCGTCGGCAGCGTGACCGAGCTGATGGGCGGCCAGCAGATCCGGCGGGTGCCGGTGGTGGACCGCAACGACCGGCTGACCGGCATCGTCTCGCTCGGCGATCTGGCGACCGACGCCAAGAACGACCGCGCGGTGCAGGACACGCTGGAGCGCATCTCCTCACCCTCGCAGCCGGACCGGTGACACCCGCCGGCCACCCCTTCAGCATTGGAGCCGACCGCCATGGAACACACGTTGGGTCCCAACGACCCGAGGGTCCGCGAGCGCGCCTATGAGTTGTGGGAACGCGAGGGGCGGCCCGACCACCGCCATCTCGACCACTGGGCGCAGGCCGCCCGCGAGATCGAGGAGGAGGACCGCCGAAACGCCGGCGGCCCGAACGCCAACAGCCCCGACGCCGGCCTGGCCGTCCCCGATGACGCCGCCGCCCGCAACCAGCGGGAAGCGGCGGAGCATCTCGGCCAGTCCACCGTGCCGTCCGACACGCGCTGAGGCGTGACGGACGGGGAAGCGGTCACTCCACCTTGAGGCTGACCGCTTCCATGCCCTTTTCGGTCTGGCGGACGGTCATGCGCACGCGCTGGCCGTCGTCCAGGCCGCGCAGGCCGGCGCTTTCCAGCGCGCGGGCCGGCACGAACACGTCGCGCCCGCCGTCATCGGGCTGCACGAAGCCGAAGCCCTTGCCACCGTTGAACCACTTGACCGTGCCGGCCATCTCGCTGGTCGGACCGGCCGCCGCCGGCCGCCGCGCCGGGCCGCGATCCTGGCCGGGGCCGCCCCGGTCCTGAAAACCCCGATCCTGAAAACCGCGGTCGCGCGGACCGGGACCGGCGTCGCGGCGCGCACCGAACCCACCACGATCGCCACCCCGGTCGCCGAAGCCGCGGGGACCACCACGGTCGCCGCCACGATCACCCCCCCGATCCCCGAAGCCACGGTTGCCGCCACGGTCGCCGAAGCCGCGATCCGCCGGACGCGCCGGGGTGGCGGTCGACAGGTCGACGGAATGCAGGACACTGACCTGCTGGCCCTTGCGGTCCTCGACGATGTCGACGACGACGGTGGCGCCGTCCGGCAGGGTGGCGTGGCCGGCCGGAACGACGATGGAGGCCGGTAGCAGGGCGTCCTTGCCCCCGCCGCCCACCGTCACGAAGCCATAGCCCCGCTCCGGGCTGAACCATTTGACGGTGGCCGTCACCTGCGTGGCGACGGTGTTGGGCTGGCGGTAGACGTGGCTACGGGGCGTCTGATTGTGCATGGGGAAACCCGAACTCCGGCGAACAGAAGCGGCGCCCCAACCGGCCCGGATGCGGACCGGCGGACGCCTACCCCTGACACATCGCCCGTCCTGGCCCGCTTGGCAAGTCAGGACCACTCCGAATCCATCGGATCGACGCCGAATCAGCGTCGATGCCTCATGGAGACAGGCGATCCGGCACCGGCGGCGGTTCGCGCGGCGGGACCGGGATGGGCCTCGGCGGTTCGTCCATCGGCGGACGCGAGGGGTCGCCCGGCACCGGCAGCGGCCGGTCGGGGACGGGAGTTTCGTGCGGCGGGGCCGGCGGGTAGGGTCCAAGTTTCATCGCGATGATCCGTGTCGTTTCCAGGGTGGAGGTGCCTGCACGCCTCGCTCAGCCGCCGCCCGGCGCGGTCTGCGACAGGCGGCGGGCATCGCTCAGGCTGTCCATGCACCGGCTCTCGTCGCCGTCGCGGGCGGCGCTGCGCGCGGCGGTGACCAGCGATTCAAGCTGGGCGTTGCGCGCCGCCTGCTCCATCAGCCCGCCGCCGCTGCTTCCCGCGCTGCCGGGGGCGCCGTCCGGCGTCGCCCGGGAGCCGCTGTCCGCCCCGACCGCCGGCGCCGTCGGCATGTTGCTGCCGGTCGACGGCGGCTCGATCACCGAACGGTCGCCGACGGCCGGTGGCGCGACCATGCCGCCCGACTGCGCCAGCCGGTTGCTGGTCGCACCGCCCGCCGCGCCGCTGCCGGAGTCCTCACGCGGGGTCGAACCGGACAGGCCGGGGGCCGAGGTCCCCGGCACCGCGACCGGCGGCGGGCTGGTCGACAGGCCCTGGTCGGCGGCGAACTGCTCCACCATCGCGCCGCAACTCGATGACGCGCCGGCCGATTGGGCCTGGGCCGCCGGCGCCGACAGCAGAAGCCCGGCCGCGAGCGCGGTCGCCGCGGCGAGGGGAGCCGGGGTGTGCCGCGTTGGTCCTGTCCGCATGGTCGCGTCCTCCTGAGCTGGCCCAAATCATGAGATCACTCGAATCAACGGCGGCGACCGTCGGCGGGTTCCCCCTGCGGAGAAGGGCGGCCCGGCCATGCGCGATGCTCATTTTGCGGGCAGCAGGCGGTGGTTGTAGAGTGCCCGTCCCTTTCGTTCGACCACGGTCCCGTCACCATCATGATCGCCAACATGGCCGCGCTGGGCGCGGCGCTGTGCTGGGCCGCCGGCGGCCTGATCGCCATCGGGCCAGTGCGCGTGCTCGGCTCCATCGCCTTCAACCGGCTGCGCCTGACCATCGTCGCCACCGGGCTGCTGGCCGCCGCCACGCTGATGGGCGGCTGGCACACGCTGGACGGCGGCGCCGTGCTGACCCTGGCGCTGTCGGGCGCCATGGGGATCGTGCTGGGCGACATGGCGCTGTTCTGGTCGCTCAGCCGGCTGGGTCCGCGCCGCAACGTCGTCATCTACGCCGCCAACGCACCGCTGACCGCCCTGCTCGCCTACGCCGTGCTGGGGGAGGCGCTGGGGCCCTGGACCATGCTGGGCGTCCTGCTGGTCACGCTGGGGGTGATGCTGGCGGTGGCGCTGCGCTCCGGCTCCACCCACAGTTGGGAGGCGGTGCAGGGCAGCCTGCTGGCCGCCGTGGCGGTCTGCATGGTCGCGGCGGTCGGCCAGGCGGTCGGGTCGGTCATCGCCAAGCCGGTGATGGCGGCGGGCGCCGACCCGGTGGCGTCGGCCGCGGTGCGCGTCACCACGGCGGCGCTGATGTTCACCGCCATCGGCGCGCTGTCGGCGGTGCGGACCGGCGCCGCCACCAGCCTCGGCGCCGTGGCGGCCGGGTTGTTCCGCTTCGGGCCCGGCCTGACGCCCAGGCTGGCGCTGCAGGTCGCCGGCAACGGGCTGCTGGGCGTCGGGCTGGGCATGACGCTGCTGCTGATCGGGCTGGCCAACGGCAACGCCGGCGTCGTCGCCACCCTGTCGGCGTTGAGCCCGGTGCTGATCCTGCCGATGATGTGGGTGCTGACCGGCCAGCGCCCGGCGCTGGGCGCCTGGGTCGGCGCCGCCGTCGCCGTCGCCGGGGTCGCCCTGATCGTCAACCGCTGACGGGTTGACGGCGGACGGTTCCGACCTCCGGCGGGCTCAGCGCCCCACCGTCTCCACCGCGGCGCCCAGGGTCGGCAGCGCCGCGTGCAGCGTCGACGAGGCGCGGTTGACGGCGTCGCGCAGGTCGGCCTTCAGCAGGGCGGCGTCGGGGCGGTCCTGCTCGCAGGCGTGCTGGACCGCGCGGGCAAGGCGCGACAGCTCCAGCAGACCGACATTGCCGGCCAGCGACACCATGGCGTGGGCGTCGGCCGCCGCCTCCCTGGCGGTCGGGGCCTCGCTGATGCGGTCGACGCGCAGGGCCAGTTCGCTCAGCGTGCCGAGCACGAAGCGCGGCAGCACCTCCGCCCCCAGCGTGTCGGCCAGCGTGTCCAGGCTGGCGCGGTTCAGCACCGGCACCGTGTCGGCGTCCGGCGCATCCTCCGCCACCCCACCATCCGCACCGGAACCGTCCGGCCGGTCGCCGGCCGTCCCGGTGGTGGGCCCGGCATCGAGCCAGCGGTCGACCGCGGCCAGCAGGGTGTCGCGCTCGATCGGTTTGGTCACATGGTCGTTCATGCCGACATCCAGGCACAATTGGAGCTGATCGGTCAACGCGTTGGCGGTCAACGCGATGATCGGCACGGCACCCCGCCGGCCGCCAAGCTGACGGATCGCCGCAGTCGCCTGCAGGCCGTCCATCCGCGGCATCTGCATGTCCATCAGCACGAGGTCGAAATCACCGCCGCGCACCGCCTGGACCGCCAGCGCGCCGTCCTCCGCCACCTCGACGCTGTGGCCGGCCTTGCACAGGATGGAGGAGGTGACGATCTGGTTCATCGGCACGTCCTCGGCCAGCAGGATGCGCGCGCCGCGCCGGCTGGGCGCGCCCGCGGCGGCCCGGTCGGGCGTCACCCCCGCCACCCCGGTCGCCGCCGTCACCGGCAGCGGCAGTTCGAACCAGAAGGTGCTGCCGACGCCGGGGCTGCTCTGCACGCCGATCCGCCCGCCCATCAGCTCCGACAATTGCTTGGAGATGATGAGGCCGAGGCCGGTGCCGCCGTAGCGCCGCGTCGTCGAGCGGTCGCCCTGGCTGAAACGCTGGAACAGGTTCACCTGATCGGCCGAGGGGATGCCCGGCCCGGTGTCGCTGACCGCGAAGCGCAGCCACGCCACGGCGCCCTCCCCGCCCTCCGCCGACAGCATCCCGACCGACAGCAGCACCGACCCGCGTTCGGTGAACTTCACGGCGTTGCCGACAAGGTTCAGCAGGATCTGGCGGATGCGCGCCTCGTCGCCGCGGACATGGCGCGGCACCGCGGCGCCCAGCGACAATTGCAGCAGCAGCCCCTTCTGCGAGGCGGTGTTGCTCATCAGGTCGCGGCAGTCGCGCAGCAGCCGCTGCAGGTCGAAGGGACGCTCCTCCAGCTCCAGCTTGCCGGCCTCGATCTTCGAATAGTCGAGGATGTCGCCGATGATCGCCAGCAGCCCGCGCCCGGCCTCGCGCTGCAGGGCGACGTACTGGCGCTGTTCCGGCGTCAGGTCGGTGCCGAGCAGCAGGTCGGCGAAACCGATCACACCGTTCAGCGGCGTGCGGATCTCGTGGCTCATCGACGCCAGGAAGTCGGACTTGACCCGGTTGGCCGCCTCCGCCTCGGCGCGGGCGTCGGACAGTTCCTCCTCGTAGCGCTTGCGCTCGGTCACGTCGCGGACGACGCCGACCACGGTGAAGGCGCCGTCGGCGTCCAGCGCCGGGCGCATGCTGGATTCGACCCACAGGTAGCGCCCGTCCTTGTGGCGCAGCCGGTGGGTGAAGGTGACCGGCGGCGAGCCCGGCTTCATGCCGGAAAAGGCCAGCGCCGCGCTTTCCAGGTCGTCGGGATGCAGCAGCGCCGCCGGGGCGCGGCCGACGATCTCCGCCGGGTCATGGCCCAGGATGTCGCGCACCGAGGGCGACAGGTAGCGGACCGCGCCGTCGGCCTTCATCTCCAGGATCATGTCGGTGGCGTTGTCGGCCAGCAGGCGATAGCGCGCCTCGCTCTCGCCCAGCCGCTGCTCGGCGCTGTGATGGCGCTGCTCGCGCAGCAGCAGCCCGCCGAGGAACAGGGTGCCGAGCGGACCGATGGTCAGCAGCGGCAGCGCCGTCCGGCCCAGCACCTGCGCGGCCAGATCCAGGCTGGGCAGCAGCAGCAGCGTCGACAGCGACACCACCGTCAGCAGCAGCCCGAACAGCAGCAGCGACACCGCCCCCAGCCGCAGGCCCCGGCGGCGCATCCACCACGCGAATCCGACGCCGGTCAGGAACGACACCAGCGCGTTGGCCATGCCGGCTTCCATGCCGACGCCGCCCAGCCAGGCGCGGTAGCCGGCCGCCGCCGTCGCGGTCAGCGCGGCGGAGATCGGGCCGCCGAACAAGGCCGCCAAGCCGACCAGCGGCGAGCGCGCGTCGATGATCAGGCCCGGCCCGACATGGATCGGATGGATCATCGAGAAGACGGCGGTCAGCGCCATCACCGCGCCGAAGGCGAACTGCCGGGTCAGGTCGCGCCCACAGTCGGACCGGCGGATCAGAAAGGTGTAGGCGAGCACGACGAAGGCGCTTGCCGCGATGTTCTCGGCAAGGTCGTATGCCATCGAAGAAAAGTTGCCCAGCATCGCCCGACCGCTTGTCCCGCCCCATTCAACCTATCTGTATACTACCGAAAGGGGCGCGGAAACCGTTAACACCCGACGTTCGGGCTGTGACTTTCCGTGGCGGCAACCGCTGGGCGGGCCGATGGTTTTCAGGCTTCCGCGTCCGGTTGCCGCTCGGGCGCCGCGGCGGCGAAGGCCGGCAGCGCCTGGCAGGCCTCGTCGATCCGGCGCAGGGTCGGGTAGTCGTCCAACGGACAGCCGAACCGGCGGGCGTTGGCCATCTGCGGCACCAGCAGCACGTCGGCCAGCCCCGGTGCGTCGCCATGGCAGAAGCGGCCGGTGCGCGGGTCCGCCGCCAGTTGCGCCTCCAGCGCGGTCAACCCGACGGCGATCCAGTGGCGGTACCAGCCGTCGACCTCCTCCTGGCTGTGGCCCATCGCCTTCAGATGGCCCAGGACGCGCAGGTTGTTCAACGGATGGACGTCGCAGGCCACCGCCAGCGCCAACGCCCGCACCCGCGCCCGGCCGAGCGGATCGGCCGGCAGCAGCGGCGGGGTGGGGTGCGTCTCGTCCAGATACTCGATGATGGCAAGCGACTGGGTGAGGACATGGTGACCGTCGGGCCCCTCGACCTCCAGCGCCGGCACCAGATGCTCCGGGTTGAGGTCGGCGTAGGGCGGCTTCGCCTGCTCGCCCCGGCGCAGATGGATGAAGGCCTGCTCCGGCGCCAGCCCCTTCAGGTTCAGGGCGATGCGCACGCGGTAGGCGGCGGAGGAACGGAAGTAGGTGTGGAGTTTCACGGGTTTGGCGTCCGCTCGGTTGATGCTGCGCTTGCCCCCGCCCCGACCCTCCCCCGCTTTCGCAGGGGAGGGGGCAAGTGCTTGTTCGGAAAGGTGGCGGCAGTCCCTCCCCTGCGAAAGCGGGGGAGGTCAGGTGGGGGCACTCGCCAGCCGACACCGTATCATGACCGCACTCACAGCCCCAGATAGGCCTGCCGCACCCGCTCGTTGCTCAGCAACGCGGCGCCGCTGTCGCTCAGCACGATCTCGCCGGTCTCGATCACATAGCCGCGGTCGGCGATCGACAGCGCGGCGTGGGCGTTCTGTTCGACCAGCAGGATCGTCGTGCCCTCGCGCTTCAGCCGCTGCACCGCGTCGAAGATCTCGGCGACCAGCAGCGGGGCCAGGCCCATGCTGGGCTCGTCGAGCAGCAACAGGCGCGGCTTGGCCATCAGCGCGCGGCCAAGCGCGACGATCTGCTGCTGGCCGCCCGACAGGGTGCCGGCGGGCTGGTCGCGCTTGACCTTCAGCACCGGGAACATCTCGTACAGGCGGTCGATGTCGTCGTCGGGCCGGCCGCTGCCGCGGCGATAGGCGCCGAGCCGCAGATTGTCCTCGACCGACTGCGGACCGAAGAGCTGCCGGCCCTCCGGCACCTGCACCACGCCTTCCGCGACGCGGCGCGCCGCCTTCATCCGGGTGATGTCGCAGCCGTCGAAGGTGATGCGGCCGCTGCTGGCGGGATGCACGCCGGACAGGGTGCGCAGCAGCGTCGTCTTGCCCGCGCCGTTGGCGCCGACCAGCGCCACCAGCTCGCCCTCGCGCACGGTCAGGCTGGCCGATTTCAGGGCGTGGATGCGGCCGTAATGGCTGTTGAGGCCGTCGATTTCCAGAAGCATGTCCCTCGGCCTTCCTTACGGTGCCGCGCCGAGATAGGCGGCGATGACGTCGGGGTTGGAGGCGACCTCCTGCGGCGTCCCCTCGGCCAGCTTGCGGCCGTGGTTCAGCGCGGTGATCCGGTGCGAGATGCCCATCACCATCTTCATGTCGTGTTCCACCAGGATGATGGTGACGCCGTTCGCCGCGACGGTCTTGATGACCTCGTCGATCTCGCGGCTTTCGGTGGCGTTCAGGCCGGCGGCCGGCTCGTCCAGCAGCAGCAGCTTGGGTTCCGAGGCCAGGGCGCGGGCGATCTCCAGCCGTTTCAGCGCGCCGTAGGGCATGGAGGCGGCGTCGGCGTCGACGTATTTCGCCAGCCCGACGTCGGTCATCAGCTGGACCGCGCGGTCACGCGCCTCGCGGTCCTTGCGCACCAGCGAGGGGAAGCGGAACAGCGCCGGCAGCAGCCGCGTGTTCAGGTGCAGGTGCCGCCCCACCATGACGTTCTCCAGCGCCGTCATGTTGAAGAAGATCTGCAGGTTCTGGAAGGTGCGCGACATGCCGCGCGCGGCCAGCTTGTAGGGCGCCATGCCCGACACGTCGGCGCCGTCGAACAGCACCCGCCCGCCCGACGGCTTGTAGACACCGGTCACCAGGTTGAACAGCGTGGTCTTGCCCGCCCCGTTCGGCCCGATGATCGAGTGGATGTCGCCGGCGGCAATGGTGAAGCTGAGGTCGCCGATCGCCAGCACGCCGCCGAACTCGCGGCTGAGATGCTCCACCTTCAGGATCGGCGGGCCGACGCGGCGGGCCTGGGCGGCGGTGTCGGGAGCGAGTTCGGGGGTCGTCAGCATGTTCATGCCCGCCTCCGCGCCGGGAGCAGCGCCGCCAGGGTGGGAAGCAGGCCCTTCGGCATGAAGACCATCGTCGCCATCAGGATGCCGCCCAGCACGATCTGCTGGTAGTCCTGGAACACCGTCAGCGCCTGCGGCAGCAGCGTCAGCACCACCGCGCCGACGACGGCGCCGAAGGTCGAGGCCATGCCGCCGAACACCACCATGGTGACCAGCTCGATCGACTTGAAGAAGTCGGCCTTGGCCGGGGTGATCAGGCCGGCGTAATGGGCGAACAGGCTGCCCGCCACGCTGGCGAACACCGCCGACAGCACGAAGACCATGACCTTGAAGCGGGCGGTGTCGACGCCGACCACCTCGGCCGCGACCTCCGACCCGTGGACGGCGCGCAGCGCCCGGCCCATCGGGCTGTCGATCAGGTTCAGCGACAGCCAGACGACGCCGACCAGCAGCGCGCCGACCACCCAGTACCAGACCTTCTCGCCATACAGCTCGACGCCGAAGATCTTGAACGGGTCGACCATCATGCCGTCGGGGCCGCCGGTGATGCCGCTTTCGGTGCGCAGCACGATCGAGACGATGATGCCGATGCCCAGTGTCGCCATGGCGAGGTAATGGCCCTTCAGCCGCAGGATCGGCTTGGCGACGGCGAAGGCCAGCACCCCGACGAACACCGCCCCGGCCAGCAGCGCCAGGATCGGCGGCCAGCCGTAGGTCCCGGCCAGCACGCCCGAGGCGTAGGCGCCGATGCCGAAGAAGCCGGCGTGGCCCAGGCTGATCTGCCCGGCATAGCCGATCAGCAGGTTCAGCCCGACGCAGACCATGGCGTTGAAGCCGGCCAGGATGGCGATGTCGAGATAGAAGTTGTTGGGCAGGAAGGCCGGCAGGATCGCGATCACCGCGCCCATGACCAGCAGGCCGGTCAGCCGCCCGTGGAGAAGTGCATTCATCGACTTTACGGTCCTTACACGCGCTCGGTGCCGCGCTTGCCGAACAGCCCGTTCGGCATGAAGAGCAGGACGGCGAGGATGATGACGAAGGCGATGGCGTCCTTGTAGGCCGACGAGATGTAGCCGGCGCCCAGCGCCTCGGCCACGCCGACGATCACGCCGCCGACCACCGCGCCCGGCCCGTTGCCGAGGCCGCCCAGCACCGCGGCGGTGAAGCCCTTCAGCCCCAGCATGATGCCCATCTCGGTGTAGGAGAAGGTGATCGGCGCCACCACCGCGCCGCCGACCGCGCCCAGCGCCGCCGACAGCGCGAAGGAGGCCAGCACCACCCGCTTCACGTCGATGCCGACCAGCTGGGCGGCCAGCCGGTTGTGCGAGGTGGCGAGCATCGCCTTGCCGGTCAGCGTCTTGGCGAAGAACAGGCCGATGGCGACGATCAGCACCGCGGCGCAGCCGACCACCCACAGCGACTGCGGCTGCATCGAGGCGCCCAGGATCTGGATCGGCGTCTCGCCCGAAAAGGCGTCGAGCCGCTTGAAGTCCTTGCCCCAGATCAGCTCCGCCACGCCGCGCAGGAAGATCGACGCGCCGATGGTGATGATGATCAGGGTGACGGTCGAGGCGTTGCGGGCGCGCTCCACCGCGAACTTGGCGACCAGCACACCGACCAGCATGGCGCCGCCGCAGCCGATCAGGATCGCCAGCGGCAGCGGCACCCCCGACGCGGTCAGGGTGGCCGACGCCATGCCGCCGATCATGATGAACTCGCCCTGGGCGAAGTTGATGACGTGGCTGGCGTTGTAGATGATCGAAAAGCCGAGCCCCGCCAGCGCATAGATCGCGCCGATGGTCAGCCCCGACAGCATGTATTGCAGCAGTTCCGCGAACATCGTTGGGTTTCCGCTTCGCTGGCCCCCTCCCCGACCCTCCCCCACCTCCGGTGGGAGAGGGTGCCTTACGGGCAGGCGGCGGCAGTCCCCTCTCCCACCGGAGGTGGGGGAGGGTTAGGGAGGGGGCATCGGTGATGTGAAAAGGACGGGAGCGGAAGCCCTCGTCACTTCACCAGCGCCCAGTCGCCCTGCTTCACCTCCACCATGTGGAAGGCGTCGAGCGTCAGGCCCATATGGTCCTTCGGGCTCATCGTCACGGTGCCGCCGGTGCCGACATAGCCCTTGGTCTGCTCGATGGCGTCGCGCAGCTTGGCCTTGTCGGTGCCGCCGGCGCGCTTGACCGCGTCCAGCGCGATCATCAGCCCGTCATAGGCGTGGCCGGCGAAGGTCGACACCTCGGAGGTGAAGGCCTGCTCGTAGGTCTTGGTGAAGTCGGTCACCACCGTCTTCTGCGGATCGCTCTCCGGCAGCTGGGCGGCGACGACCAGGCCGGCGGCCGGCAGGCGGACGCCTTCGGCGGCGCCGCCGGCCAGCCGGATGTATTCCTTCGACGCCACGCCGTGCGACTGGTAGAGCGGCAGGGAAATGCCGAGCTGGCGGTAGTTCTTGGTCACCACCGCCGGGCCCTGGCCCAGGCCGAACACCAGCACGGCCTGCGCCGCGGCGTTGTTCTTGACCTTGGTCAGCTGCGCCGTGACGTCGGTGTCCTTGGCGCCGTAGGTCTCGTCGGCGACCAGCTCGACGCCGCGCTCCTTGGCGACGGCCAGCGTCTGCTCGCGGCCCGACTTGCCGAAGCCCGAATCCTCGGAGATCAGCGCCAGCTTGGTCAGCCCGCGCTTCTTCATGTCCTCCATCACCTTTTCCGCGGCCATGCGGTCGGTGTGCGGGGTCTTGAACACCCACTTCTTCACCGGCTCGACGATCACCACGGCGCCGGCGAGCGAGATGAAGGGCACCTCCGCGCGTTCCACCAGCGGCACCGCGGCCATGGTGGCGGCCGTCGTCGTGCCGCCGACGATCACGTCGACCTTGTCGCTTTCGATCAGGCGCTTGGTGAAGGACGCCGCCTTGTCCGCCGCGCCGCCGTCGTCATAGACGGTCAGCTGCACCGGGCGGCCGTCGACGCCGCCGGCCTTGTTGATGCGGTCGGCGTAAAGCTCCAGCACCTTCTTCTCGGGGTCGCCGAGAAAGGAGGCCGGGCCGGTCGCCGAGATGATGGCGCCGATCTTGATCGGCTCGGCGGCCGAGGCCGTGCCGGTCAGGCCGGTCATCGCCAACCCGGTCAGGGTGACGGCGGCCATGGTGGAGAGCAGGCGTTTGCGCATGAATTCCTCCCGTTTTTTTGGCGGCATTCTGCCCCCTTCCGCCGGTCCGGGCATCACCCGGCCCCAGCGCGGGGGACGATTTGACAAGCATAATGTTTCAAAGGAAATCATTTCGGAAGAAAAATTTTCGCCGACTTGCCCACAAACGACGTGCGGATGTTGCCGGAAGCGACCCTTTCCCTTTGCAATCCCTCCAAGGACAGGGCGGCGGATGCACGTTTCATTTTATGACACAGTTTTACTTTGCAGCGCCAACCGTAGTGTATCACATTAATGATTGTCAAACGGAAAGTCCGGGATGCCTCCTATCCCGGCGCCCTGCCCCGCCGATCGCCCCACCCGCCGTATCGCGGCGCTGGCCCTGCGGGGGCAGAGCTGGGTATACAACTCCGTCGCGCCTGCCGGCGCGGGCCCATCCCCATCATCTCAACCCGCCGTCAAGGACGTTCCGACCGCATGGCCCGCCCGCGCCGCCCCGAAGACCTCGCCGCCCACCTGACCGAGACGATCGCGCCGCGGGCGAAGTCGCTGATCATCACCGTCTATGGCGACGCGGTGCTGCCGCATGGCGGCTCGGCGTGGCTGGGCAGCCTGATCGAGCTGATGGCCCTGTTCGGCCTGAGCGAGCGGATCGTCCGCACATCGGTGTTCCGGCTGTGCAAGGACGATTGGCTGACCAACACGCAGATCGGCCGCCGCAGCTTCTACCGCGTCACCGACAGCGGCAAGGAACGCTTCGCCGCGGCGGAACGGCGGATCTACGCGCCGCTGGCCCGCGAATGGGACCGCGGCTGGGACCTGCTGATGGTGCCGCCCAACGCGCTCGACGGCGAGACGCGCGACGCGCTGCGGCGCGAACTGGTCTGGCAGGGCTTCGGCGCGGCGTCGGCCACCGTCTACGCCCACCCCAACTGCGACGAGGCGGCGATGCACCGTCTGCTGGCGGAGCTGGGCATCGCCGACAAGATCGTCCACATGAAGGCCAGCCTCGACCGCACCGAGGGGTTCGGCGCGCTGCGCGACCTCGTCCGCGGCTGTTGGGACATTGATCAGCTGGAGCGTGATTACGCCACCTTCCTGGATCACTTCCGCCCGGTGTGGGCGGCGGTGGACGCCGCCGACACGCTGGACCCGGCGGTGTGCTTCGCGCTGCGGACGCTGATGATCCACGATTTCCGCCGCATCCTGCTGCGCGACCCGATGCTGCCGCCCGACCTGCTGCCGGCCGACTGGCCAGGGCAGGAATCGCGGATGCTGACGCGCAACCTCTACCGCCGGCTGGCCGCCCCGTCGGAGGCGTTCCTGATGGGCGCCGCCACCACCGCCAACGGCCCGCTGCCCGACGCCCAGCCGTCCTTCAACACACGCTTCGGCGGGCTGGAGAGCGTGGCGGCGGCATAGCCCGCTCCCCCCGGCCCTTCTCCGCCTGCGACCAATGGCCGAGGGCCGGAAAAGCCGATGCACGGCGCCCGGAGACCGGGATAAACTGAGCATCGTTGTTCGACCGACGCCCCGGGGAGGCCGCCGATGCTGACCATCGTTTACCGCAGCGAGGCCGTGGCGCGACTGCCCTACACGGCGATGGTCGACATCTGCCTGCAAAGCGCCCGCAACAACCGGCGCCTGGGCGTCACCGGTTTCCTGGTCGAGTTCGAAGGCGTCTTCCTGCAGGTGCTGGAGGGAGAGCCGGCGGTGGTCGAGGAGCTGTACGCCCGCATCGCCGCCGACCGCCGTCACCAGCGGGTCGAGCTGCTGCTGCGCGAGACGTCGAGCGGACAGCCCAATTTCGGTTTCTGGGCGATGAATTTCGGGCCGCTCGACACCCCGACCTTCTGGCAGGCGGTGTTCGGCTCGCCGGTTCGGATCGAGGAGTTCCACCGCCGGTCCCGCGACATCGACTTCGTTCTCGACGTCCTCGCCCGCGCCTACATGCACGCCTGCATCGTCGCCGACATCGACCCGGCGACCCGCGAGCTGGTCCGCGGCAGCATCCCCTGCCTGACCGCGGCCTGACCGCCGCGATCCGATACGGAAACACCCGATACCGCTGGTGGAGCGAACGAATTGATCTGGATCAATTCGGGGCCTTCTGACGCTTATCTCATGGAATCAGCGACTTAGGGCGGGGCTCCGCCACATCAAACGTGATACAGAAAATATTGATGTGCCGAAAAGTCTGTGTCATATAATGACCACAAGGCGCCGATGGAAATGTGAGCGCCCAGCAAAAAGCCCCCCCGGAGGAAACGCCCCCATGTCCAAGGACTACACCCCCATCGCCAACACGATGGAGTTCCCCCCCGCCACGCCGCAGCCGAACGTCTATCCGCTGTCCTGGGTGTCGCAGACCAAGAAGCTGGAGGAGGTCTACGCCGCCGCCCAGCGCGAGAACTGGGACCCGGCCAAGCTGCCGTGGGACAGCTTCGACGTGTCGCGCTATTCGTGGGAGGAGCGGGAGGCCATCGCCTATTGGTGGACCATCCTGTCGGTGTTCGACGCCTCCGCCCCGCCGGTCTTCGCCCACGCGCTGATCAAGACCTACGAGGTCCATGAGGAGGATCCGGTCCGCCGCTGCTTCTTCTCCGTCACCCGCGACGAGCAGAACCACGAGCAGATGTGCGGTCTCGCCATCACCAAGCTGCTGGAGGCGAGCAGCCCGCTGACCTACGAGCCGAAGACCGACCTCGGCCGCCGGCTGCAGAAGAACGCCCACTGGCTGTACTACAACGGCGGGCGCTATTGGGACGGCTACAAGAAGGCGGTGCCGAAATACTCGCTGGCCGTGCTGTTCAGCTCCTTCCTGATGGGCGAGATTGCGGCGGCGACCATCTTCCACCAGATGGCGGCCGGCTGCAGCGAACCGGTGTTCAAGGAAGCCTTCCGCAACATCGGCCGCGACGAGGGTCGCCACATGGCGATCTGCATGTCGGTGATGGAGCGCGACTACCCGCATCTGGCGGTCGAGGACCGCTCGATCATCACCAAGCAGATCCGCGCCGGCTACCTGTTCCTGTCCGCCGTCCTGTTCGAGCCGCCGCCCCAGTTCTGGGACCTGCCCGACGACTTCATCGCCACCCAGCGCGAGGCCGAGGAGATCGCCCGCAAGGCCGGCTTCCACATCCCGACCTACGAGGCGAAGAAGGACAACTGGCGCAACGCCATGCTGAACCTGAAGGGCGTTCTCGACCGCTACGGCATCCCCTTCCCGGCGATCCCCGAGGTCGACATCACCGGCGAGGAAGTCCGGGACATCGACATGGATGAAATCATCCCGGTGTTCTGAGGTCCGTCCCCGCGGCCCCCTCCCTCCCGCTTCGCGGGTCCCTCCCTCCCCCGCCTTTGGCGGTGGAGGGTAAGGATTGCGGCAGTCCCCTCTCCCGCGAAGCGGGGGAGGGTTAGGGAGGGGGCATCACGTCGCCATACCTTACCCACTCCGCCAAGGATCCCCCCGGTGAGCCGCATCCGCCTCCACCCATCGGGCCGCACGGTCGAGTGCCGCGACGGTGAAACCGTCCTGTCGGCGCTGGAACAGGCCGGCTACGCCCTGCCCAACAACTGCCGCGCCGGTGCCTGCGGCGAATGCAAGGTCAAGGTGATCGCCGGCCAGTTCGACCAGGGCATGGTGCTGGACATGGCGCTGTCCCAGGCCGAGCGGAAGGACGGCTACGGCCTGATGTGCATGGCCAAGCCGATCTCCGACGAGCTGGTGATCGAATACGGCACCGCCGACGCCCAGCCCAAGCTGTTCCCGCCGCGCGAGAATGTGCTGTTCATCGTCACCGACCGCATCCCGCGCACCCCCCGGATCGTCGAACTGCGCCTGCGCCCGCTCGGCCAGCCGCTGCGCTATTGGCCGGGGCAGTATGTGATGCTGGGCGATGCGTCGGCCGGCGCGCCGCCGCGCTGCTACTCCATCGCCAACGCGCCGCGCCCCGACGGCGAGATCGTGCTGCAGGTCACCCGCGTCGACGGCGGCCCGACCAGCGGCTGGATCCACGACACCCTGACGGTCGGCAGCATGGTCAAGCTGTCCGGCCCCTACGGCACCTTCATCGGCGACCCCTCGGTCGACAGCCCGGTGCTGTGCATGGCCGCCGGCTCCGGCCTCGCCCCCATCCTGGCGCTGACCGACGCGGCGCTGCGCCGCGGCTACCGCCCGCCGGTGACGCTGCTGTTCTCCGCCTGCACCCAGGCCGACGTCTATGAGCTGGGGCTGCTGAGCTATTGGCAGGCCAAATACCGCAACTTCAAGGTCAAGGTGACCCTGACCCGCGAGGACCGGCCGGAGCATCTGACCGGCCGCATCCCGACCATCCTGCCCGAGCTGTTCCCCGACCTGTCCGGCCACGCCATCTTCACCGCCGGCAGCCCCGCCTTCGTCGAGGCCTGCGTCGCCGCGGCCCGCGCGCTGGGCGCCAGGGACGACCAGATCCACAGCGAAGGCTACGTCTCCCAGCACATCCCGGAAGCCCCGCCGCCGGAACGCCTGTTGGCGGGGGCGTTGGGGTAAGACGGATCGGCACGGCATGGCAAGGCATGAACGCCCGGATCGGCTCGATCCGGGCGTTTGCGTTCCATTGTTCCCAAATGTGGAACCTGCTAGCCTGACGCCATGCAGATCATCGCCCGGCGGACGCTGAAGGAGTTCTGGGACCGTCACCCCCAAGCGGAAGCGCCGTTGGAAGCGTGGTACGCGCAGGTGAAAAGCGCGTCCTGGCAATCACCGGCGGACATCAAACGCGAGTTCGGGACCACGGTCGATTTCATCGCCGACAACCGGGTGATCTTCGACAGCGGCGGCAACAAATACCGGCTGATCGTGCATGTCGCCTACCGCTTCAAGCGCGTCCTGGTGAAGTTCGTCGGCACGCACAACGACTACGACCGCATCGACCCGGAGACCGTCTGACCATGGACATCCGCCCGCTGAAAACCGAAGCCGACTATGACTGGGCCTTGCGCGAGATCGAGCCCTATTTCGAGCAGGAACCCGAACCGGGGACCGCCGAAGCCGACCGCTTCGACCTGCTCGCCCTGGTCATCGAGCGGTACGAGGACGAGCACTGGCCGATCGACCCGCCGGAGGCCCCGGATGCGTTGCGCGCCCGTATGGAACAGACGGGAAAGCGGCAGAAGGATCTGGCCGAACTGCTCGGCTCCAAGGCGCGCGCGTCCGAGGTGATGAACCGGACCCGGCATCTGACCCTGGAGCAGGCCTGGAAGCTGCACCGGGAGTGGCGGATCCCGGCCGAAGCCTTGATCCGCCCCTATCCGCTCCGCCGCCGGCCGGATACGCCGGCCGCCTGACCTCACGGCCCGTCGTAGCGCACCACCTCCTGGTCGATGGCGCCGAAGACGCTGGCGCCGACCTCGTCGAACAGCTCGATCCGGACGCGGTCGCCGAAGCGCAGGAAGGGGGTCTGCGGCGCGCCCTGGTCGATGGTCTCGATCATCCGCAGCTCCGCCAGGCAGGAATAGCCGACGCCGCCGGCGGCCACCGGCTTGCCCGGACCGCCGTCCAGCTTGTTCGACACGGTGCCGGACCCGATGATGCTGCCAGCCGCCAGATGGCGGGTCTTGGCGGCGTGCGCCACCAGCGTCGGGAAGTCGAAGGTCATGTCGGTGCCGGCGTCGGGCGTGCCGAAGGGCTGGCCGTTCAGCGTCGTCACCAGCGGCCGGTGCAGCTTGCCGCCGTCCCAGGCCCCGCCCAGCTCGTCCGGCGTCACCGCGACGGGGGAGAAGCTGGAGGCCGGCTTGGACTGGAAGAAGCCGAAGCCCTTGCCCAGCTCCGCCGGGATCAGGTTGCGCAACGACACGTCGTTGACCAGCATCAGCAGCCGGATGTGGCCGCGCGCCGCCGCCGCCGAGACGCCCATCGGCACGTCGTCGGTGACCACGGCGATCTCCGCCTCGAAATCGACGCCCCACGCCTCGGTCGCCGCCGGGATCGGGTCCATCGGCGCCAGGAAGCCATCGGAACAGCCCTGATACATCAGCGGGTCGGTCCAGAAGCTGGGCGGCATCTCCGCCCCGCGCGCCTTGCGCACCAGCTCCACATGGTTGACGTAGGCGGAGCCGTCGGCCCACTGGTAGGCGCGCGGCAGCGGCGAGGCCGCGGCGGCCGGGTCGAAGGGCTGGCCCGCCGCCGGGTCGGCGTTCAGCGCACGGTAGGCGTCCTCCAGTTGCGGCGCCACCGCCGCCCAGTCGTCCAGCGCGGCCTGGAGCGTCTTCGCCACGGCGGGCACCGGGATGGCGCGGGTCAGGTCGCGCGACACCACGACCAGGGTGCCGTCGCGCCCGCCCGCCTTCAAACTTGCCAGCTTCATTCGCTCTCTTCCCTATCCTTGGCCCTGTCCCGCCTTGGTGGTCCGGCGGTGTCCACGACCGCTCATCCTGTGTGTCCGGATGATAGTTTCGATTGAAACTGTTGCAAGCCAAAAATTCCGGAGCAGGATGGGTGGCGCCCGCCTCCCACCAGACGACTGCCCCGCCGATGCCGCCCGCCCGACGCCCCCGTGCCGCCCTGTCGAAGACCGCATCCGCCCCGGCGGAGCTGCCGGTGCTGCATCTGACCCGCTTCCTGCCCTACCGGCTGTCGGTGCTGGCCAACACGGTCAGCCACACGCTGGCCAAGCTGTACGACAAGCGGTTCGGCATCACCATCCCGGAATGGCGGATCATCGCCGTGCTGGGCGGCGGCGAGACGATGAGCGCCGGGGAGATCGCCCAGCGCACCGCGATGGACAAGGTGCAGGTCAGCCGCGCCATCAGCCGCATGCTGGACTCGGCGCTGATCCTGCGCGAATCGGGCGACACCGACCGGCGCAAGGCGCTGCTGACGCTGACGCCCAAGGCGCTGGACATCTACGCCGAGATCGTGCCGCTGGCGCTGTCCTATCAGGCGGAGGTGACGGACGCGCTGTCGATCGACGAGCGGACGCAGCTCGACCAACTGCTGGACAAGCTGCAGGCCCGCGCCGACCAGCTCGCCACCCGCCCGGCGCCGGCCGAGGTGGGGGCGGACGGCTGACTCCACCGGCGGGTCAGCCGCCCTTCACCTTGTGCAGCGGCTGGCCGGTCCCGGCATCGACGCGGCCGCGGCCGGGCTCCTCCGCCGTCAGGGCTGGGCAGGCGACCATGGTGGCGAGCGAGCGGCGGGCGAGGCGCTGGTACTCCTCCGTGCCCTCGCCCTTCCAGGCGATCTCGTCGGGGCGCAGCTCGCGCACCACCTTGGCCGGCAGGCCGGCGACCAGCGTGCGCGGCGGCACGACGAAGCCGGCCTTGATGAAGGCCATCGCGGCGACGATCGACTCCTCGCCGATCTCCGCCCCGTCCATCACCACCACATTCATGCCGACCAGCGCGTTGCGGCGGACGATGCAGCCGTGCAGCACCGCGCCGTGGCCGACATGGCCGTCGACCTCGACGATGGCGTCGTGGCCGGGGAAGGCGTGGAGCGTGCAGTTGTCCTGCACGTTGCTGCCCTGCTGCAGGACGATGCGGCCGAAATCGCCGCGCAGGCTGGCGCAAGGGCCGACGTAGCAGCCCGGACCGACCACCACGTCACCAATCAGCACCGCCGACGGGTGGACGAAGGCGGTCGGGTCGATCACCGGGATCACGCCGTCGATGGCGTAGACGGTCGGGCGCGGCAGGGTCGGGGTTGCGGACGGCGTCATGGGTCGGCGTTCCTCGGATCGGTGTTCGGTCTTTCCCGGCACGCTACACCGCGGCGGCACTGTACGCGATACTGATGTTCCGCCATGCTGGTCATATCTGTATCGCGTTGACAGGCTGGTCCGCCGGCCCGCCTGCCCGCGAAAAGCCGGCTTGATTGATATCAAATGAAAATGTATCGTTGGCAACAATAACAATCCGCCACGCACTCCGCCAACGCGCCAAACATCCGGTTTCCGGGGGAGGAAACACCCAATGCACGCGACCTACAGCTACCCGAAATACAGCTTCACCCCGTCGGAGGAGCAGCGCACCGGCACGGTGAAGCGCCATCCGGTCGTGGTGATCGGCGCCGGCCCGGTCGGGCTGACCGCCGCGCTCGATTTCGCCCGCCGGGGTGTGCCGGTGGTGGTGCTCGACGCCGAGGACACCGTCAGCGTCGGCAGCCGCGCCGTCTGCTACGCCAAGCGCGCGCTGGAGGTGTGGGACCGGCTGGGCGTCGGCCAGCGCATGATCGACAAGGGCGTGGTCTGGAAGATCGGCAAGGTGTTCAACGGCGACCGCCAAGTCTACCAGTTCGACCTGCTGCCGGAGCCGGACCACAAGATCCCGGCCTTCATCAACCTCCAGCAATATTACCTGGAGGATTTCCTGGTCGCCGAGGCGCGCAAGCATGACCTGATCGACCTGCGCTGGCTCTCCCGCGTCATCTCCGCCCGTGCGGAGGACGACCATGTCGTGTTGCAGGTGGAAACCCCCGACGGCGTCCACGCGGTGGAGGCGGAGTGGGTGGTCGCCTGCGACGGCGCCAAGTCGTCGGTGCGCAAGATGCTGGGGCTGGAGTTCCAGGGCGAGGTGTTCAAGGACCGCTTCCTGATCGCCGACGTGGTGATGAAGGCGGACTTTCCGGCCGAGCGCTGGTTCTGGTTCGACCCGCCCTTCCACCGCCGGCAGTCGGCGCTGCTGCACATGCAGCCGGACAATGTCTGGCGGCTCGACTTCCAACTGGGCTGGGACGCCGACCCCGAGGAGGAGAAGAAGCCGGAGCGCGTCATCCCCCGCGTCCAGGCGATGCTGGGCGCCGACACCCCGTTCGAGCTGGAATGGGTGTCGGTCTACACCTTCCAGTGCCGCCGGCTGGAGCGGTTCCGCCATGGCCGCATCTTCTTCGCCGGCGATTCGGCGCATCAGGTCTCGCCCTTCGGCGCCCGCGGTGCCAACAGCGGCGTGCCCGACGCCGACAATCTGGCGTGGAAGCTGGCGCTGGTGATGAAGGGGCTGGCCCCCGACACGCTGCTCGACAGCTACGACGACGAGCGGGTGGCGGCGGCGAAGGAGAACATCCTGAACTCCACCCGCTCCACCGACTTCATCACGCCGAAGAGCGACATGAGCCGGACCTTCCGCGACGCGGTGCTGGAACTGGCGGTGGAGATGCCCTTCGCCCGCTCGCTGGTGAATTCCGGCCGGCTGTCCACCCCGACCACCTACACCGGCAGCCCGCTCAACACGCCGGACACCGATGCCTTCGCCGGCAGGATGGTGCCGGGGGCGCCGGCCACCGATGCGCCGGTGGAGCGGGACGGCCAGCAGGGCTGGCTGATGGACGCGCTCGACGGCCGTTTCGTCGTGCTGTACGCCGCCGGCGACGGGGCCAGCGGAGACGCCTCGGTCCCGGCGGAGGTCGCGGCGGCGCTGGACGGGTTGGCCCGCGGCCCGCTGCCGCTGGTCTGGCACGCGGTGACCGATCGCCGCCGCGGCATCGCCGGCGAGCTGGTCGACAGCGCCGGCCGCCTGCGCGAGCGCTACGACCTGACTCCCGGCAGCGTCTACCTGATCCGCCCCGACCAGCACATCGCCGCCCGCTGGCGCCGGTTCGACGCGGCGGCCCTGGCCGCGGCGCTGGACCGCGCGGTCGGCCGCTGACCCCGATCTTCAAGGAGCCCATCACATGGCCAAACTCGCCACCGAGTCCCGCTTCGCCAGCCCGGACGACGTCTACCAGACGCTGATCGACGCCCACCGCGACCTGACCGCCGACCAGAGCGCCCGCCTGAACGCCAAGCTGATCCTGCTGCTCGCCAACCACATCGGCGACGCCGAGGTGCTGACCGAGGCGCTCGACCTCGCCCGCAAGGGCGTCGTGTAAGGGGCAGGAGGGGGAGGGGCGTCGGGCCCCTCCCTGCCCCGCTGACGGCGGACACGGAATCGCGTAGAAAGGGCGCATCGCCTACCCCTTCCGAGGATGCGCCCCCCATGCCTCTGCGTCGCCTTCTCGTCCTGGCGTTCCTCCTGCTTGGCGCCGGTCCGGCGCTGGCCGACGCGCTGGTGCAGACGCCACTGACCATCCCGGCCAGCTTCCCCGATGGCAGCCACGCCTCGCTGGAGGCGCTGCTGCTGCGGCCGAGCGGACCCGGCCCGTTCCCGGTCGCGATCCTCAGCCACGGCACGCCGCGCGACGCGGCCGAGCGGGCCAACATGACCCCGTTGCGCCATGTGCCGGAGGCGCGCGAGTTCGCCCGGCGCGGCTGGGCGACGCTGATCGTGATGCGGCGCGGCTATGCCGGGTCGAGCGGCCCATTCTCCGAGCACAGCGGACCCTGCGACAACCGCGACTACCTGAAATCCGGCCACATCAGCGCCGAGGACGTGCGGCAGGCCGTCGCCTACATGGCCGGCCAGCGCTTCGCCGACCCCAGCCGCATCATCGCCGTCGGGGTGTCGGCCGGCGGCTATGCCAGCGTCGCGCTCAGCGCCAATCCGCCGCCGGGCCTTCAGGCGGTGATCAGCTTCGCCGGCGGGCGCGGCTCGCAGGCCGAGAACGATGTCTGCCAGGAGGATCGTCTGGTCGCCGCCTTCGGCACCTTCGGCCGGACCTCGCGCGTGCCGCAGCTGTGGATCTACGCGGAGAACGATCTGTTCTTCGGCCCCGACCTCGCCCGCCGCTTCCACCAGGCCTTCACCCGGAACGGCGGCCGGGCGGAGTTGGTGATGGAGCCGCCCAGCGGCAAGGACGGCCATGGCTTCTTCGGCGCCGCCATCCCGCAATGGACGCCGCTGGTCGACCGCTTCCTGGCGCAGAACGGCCTGACCGTCCGCTCGACGCCGATCGCGCTGCCGGTGTCGGCGCTGGAACCGCCGGCCGAGTTGTCGGCCTCCGGCCGCGCCAAGTTCGCCGCCTACGCCGAGGCGCCCGACAACAAGGCCTTCGCGGTGGCCTCCGACGGCGCCTATGCCTGGAAGTCCGGCCTGCGCAGCCTGGACATGGCGCAGCAGCAGGCGGTCGAGGCCTGCGCCACCCACACCACCCGGCCCTGCCATGTGGCGATCGTCAACGACCGGCCGGTGAACGGCGCCGTCGGCAGCGCCGTGCCGAGCCCGCCTGCCGGTTCGGTGACCAGCGCCTCCAGCACCGTCCCGCGCCGGCTGGAGCCGCCGGCGCAACTGTCCGCCGCCAACCGGGCCAAGTTCGGCGCCTATGTCGACGCCCCCGGCAACAAGGCCTTCGCGGTGGCGCCCGACGGCGCCTTCGGCTGGAAATCGGGGATGGCCAGCACCCAGGATGCCCAGCGCGGCGCGCTCGACAACTGCAACAAGTACGCGAGCCAGGGCTGCCGCGTCGTGATCATCAACGACCGCATGCTGCCCTAGGCTCTCCAAGCAAAAAGGCCCGTCCGGCGAACCGGGCGGGCCTTTTTATTGCAGGCACCGGAGGCGCCTCAGCGCGGAGACAGCACCATGACCATCTGGCGGCCTTCGAGCTTCGGCATCTGCTCGACCTTCGCCAACTCGTCCAACTCGTCGCGCACGCGGACCAGGACATTCATGCCCAAATCCTGGTGCGCCATTTCACGGCCGCGGAAACGCAGGGTCACCTTGACCTTGTCGCCCTCTTCCAGGAAACGGCGCGCCGAGCGCATCTTCACGTCGTAGTCGTTGTCATCGATGTTCGGCCGGAGCTTGATCTCCTTGACCTCGATGATCTTCTGCTTCTTGCGGGCCTCGTTGGCCTTCTTCTGCGCCTCGTACTTGAACTTGCCATAGTCGAGGATTTTGCAGACAGGCGGTTCCGCCTGGGGAGCGATCTCGACCAGGTCGAGGCCGGCATCCTCGGCGGCCAGCAAGGCATCGCGCAACGACACAACGCCGATCATCTCGCCGTCGGCACCAACGAGACGGACGGAACGAGCCGAGATCTCCCGGTTCACCCGCGGTCCATCGCGGGTCGGGGCGGCTTCGGACGGTAGCCTGGCTATGGACGCTTCTCCATGGTTGCAGACCGCGCGGAAGCCGACCCACCAGAGGAGGGCCGGCCCGCAGGGCGGTCGGTTAAAACGGCGAGTCGTTCACGCTGTCGCCGGCGGGCGACCGCGCTTCCTCGACCAGTTTAGCCACGGCGGCGTCGAGGGCAAGAATTTCCTGATCCTTGCCGCCCAGCACGCGCAGCGCGACCGTCCGCTCGTCCGCCTCGCGCTTGCCGACCACCAGCATCAACGGGACCTTCCGCAGGCTGTGCTCGCGAACCTTCAGGTTGATCTTCTCGTTGCGGGTGTCGAGTTCGACGCGCAGCCCCTTGCGCCTCAACAGCGCCGCGACCTCGGCGGCATAATCGTCGGCCTCGCTGGTGATGGTGGCGACGGCGACCTGCACCGGCGACAGCCACAGCGGGAACTTGCCGGCGTAATGCTCGATCAGCATGCCGATGAAGCGTTCCATCGACCCCAGGATCGCCCGGTGCAGCATGATCGGCCGGTGGCGGGCGCCATCCTCGCCGATGTAGCTGGCGTCCAGCCGCTCCGGCAGGTTGGGGTCGTACTGCAGGGTACCGCACTGCCAGGTGCGGCCGATGGCGTCGGTCAGGTGGAACTCCACCTTGGGGCCGTAGAAGGCGCCCTCGCCCGGCAGCTCCTCATACTCCAGCCCGGCGTCGCGCAGCGCCTGGGCCAGCCCCTGCTCCGCCCGGTCCCACAGCTCATCGGAGCCGGTGCGGACGTCCGGACGCAGCGCCAGCTTCACCGAGATCTTCTCGAAGCCCAGATCCTTGTAGACGCCGAGCTGGAGCTTGAAATACTCCGCCGCCTCGCTCGGCACCTGGTCCTCGGTGCAGAAGATGTGGGCGTCGTCCTGGGTGAAGGCGCGGACGCGCATGATGCCGTGCAGCGCGCCCGACGGCTCGTTGCGGTGGCAGGCGCCGAACTCCGCCATGCGGATCGGCAGGTCGCGGTAGGAGCGCAGGCCGTGCTTGAAGATCTGGACGTGGCCGGGGCAGTTCATCGGCTTGATGCCCAGCATCTTCTCGCCGCCGTCGGCCTCCACCTTGAACATGTTGTCGCCATACATGTCCCAGTGGCCCGACGCCTTGAACAGCGAGCTGTCGATCAGCTGCGGCGTCTTCACCTCGACGTAATCGGCCGCCTTCAGCTTGGTGCGGATGTAGTTCTCCAGCGTCCGGTAGAGCGTCCAGCCCTTCGGATGCCAGAACACCGAACCGACCGCCTCTTCCTGGACGTGGAACAGGTCGAGTTCCTTGCCCAGCTTGCGGTGGTCGCGCTTCTCCGCCTCCTCGATCTGGTGCAGGTAGGCCTTCAGCTCCTTCTCGTCGCGCCACGCCGTGCCGTAGATGCGCTGCAGCATCGGGTTGCGGCTGTCGCCGCGCCAATAGGCGCCGGCCACCTTCATCAGCTTGAAGCCCTGTCCGACCTTGCCGGTCGTCATGGCGTGGGGCCCGCGGCACAGATCCAGCCAGTCGCCCTGGCGGTAGATCGACACCGGCTCGCCCTGCGGGATCGCGGCGATCAGCTCGGCCTTGTAATGCTCGCCGAGATTCTTGAAGTAGGCGACCGCCTCGTCACGGTCCCACACCTCGCGCACGATCGGGATGTCGGCCCCGACGATCTCGCGCATCTTCGCCTCGATCTTCTCCAGATCCTCCGGCGTGAACGGCTCGGCGCGGGCGAAGTCGTAGTAGAAGCCGGTGGCGATCGACGGGCCGATCGTGACCTGCGTGCCGGGATACAGCTTCTGCACCGCGTCGGCCAGCACATGGGCGGCGTCGTGGCGGATGACCTCAAGCGCGTCGGGATGGCTGCGCGTGACGATCTCGACCTTGGTGTTGGTGGTGACGGTGGTGGTGAGGTCCTTCACCTCGCCGTCGAGCTTGACGGCAAGAGCATCTTTTGCGAGGCGCGGACCGATGGACGCGGCAATCTCAAGCCCCGTCACCGGCCGGTCGAACTCCCGCACGCTGCCGTCGGGCAGCGTGATGGCGATGTTGGACGTCACCGAAGTCACCATTGAATCGTGTTGCGTTACACCCGGATCGGGCACCCGGACTTATCCGGGAACGCGAAATTTCCAATGCGAGGTGGGGGGATGTCAAGCGCAGTGGCGGAAATCAAGGGTGTGGACAGGCCAACGCAGCAATACCGCCACAACGCGGCAGCGGCCCTCCGCTCGAAGCGGCGGCAAAAGTTCCCTCCCCTGCGAAGCTCTCGCACAAAGCTCCGCTTTGTGCTGACGCGGCAGGCGGACCGTAGTTCCGCTGAGAGCGGGGGAGGGTTAGGGTGGGGGCAAGACCCGACGGTGACGAACCGCGGCGAGCATGTCTGACGATCCACCAATCCGCGCGTGTGCAGCCATGGACAATCCATCACCGGACGGCAAGAGGTCTCCAGCGGGCCGTTACATCCTGGCCGATCTTCTGAAAGGCGTCACGCCCGATCAGTTCCGTAGCGTCTTCGACTGGGGACCCGACATGGGACGCGAGCGGGTCGACGATCACCCCGGCTTCCGGCTCAGCCGCGGTTCGCCGAACAGGTAGCCCTGGCCGAAGTCGAAGCCGGTGTCGAGCACCTCGACCAGTTGGCTCTCGGTCTCGATCTTCTCGATGATCAGGTCGATGCCCTCGGCGGCGCAGCGGCGGCGCAGATCCTTGATGCGGTCGGCGTTGGCGGGGTCGAGCACCAGGGCGCGGTCGAGCTTGATGCAGCGGAACTCGTGGCGCAGCAGCCGGTCGAGGTCGATGGCGAGGTCGGTCACCTGGTCCATCGAGAAGCGGAAGCCCAGCCGCGCCAACTGCGACAGGATGCCCATGGTGACCGCGCCGCCGGCCTGCAGGTCGTGCTGGCTCAGCTCGAACACCAGCTTCGGCACCAGCGCCTGGTTCTGCGCCATCATGTTCAGGAACTGCCGCATGAAGTCGGCGTCGGCCAGCGTCGCGGCGGAGATGTTGGAGAAGAAGCCGATGGCGTGCTGGCGCCGCTCCGTCTCGCGGATCAGCTGGACGCAGCGGACCAGCAGCAGGTTGTCGATGGTGGCGATCAGTCCCTTGCGCTGGGCGATGTCCAGGTAGCGGTCGGGCATGATCTGGTGGCCGTCGGCCGCCCGCACCCGCGAGAACACCTCGTAGAAGCGGTGCTTGCGCTGGGGCAGGCTGACGATCGGCTGGAGGTAGATGTCGATGCGGTCGGCCTTCAGCGCGTCGCGCACCGCCTCCAGCACCGCGGCCTCGTCCATCGGCCCGGCCATCGGTCCCGCCGGGGTCGGCGGCTCCGCGGTCGGCGGAACCGGCACCGTGGCACCGCCGCCGGCGGGCTTGCGGTCGGCGGCGGGGGCCGGCGGGCGCGGGGCGCGGCGCTCGGTCAGGCGGGCGACCAGCGACTGCAGCAGCTTCACCTCCTGCATCACCGCGTCGTAGCGGGAACCGCCGTCCGGCTGGGTATCGCCGCCATCGGCGCCAAGCCGCTGCTCCAGCAGCCGGGCCAGCTCCTCCACCCGGTCGTGCAGGCGGTTGATGCGGCGGGCGGCCTGCCGCTCGCGCTCCAGCCGGGTCACGACGTCGTGGACCAGCGCCCCGGCCAGCACCACCAGCCCGCCGGTCAGCCACGCCACCAGCGGGTCGGCCTCGGGGCGCGCCGCCCACAGCGCGGCGCCGACCGACAGGCCGGCGACCAGATAGGCGAGCGCGTAGACGGCGTGCGTCAGCAGGGTCATCGCGGACCGCGGGTGGACGGGAGCGGGGCGATCATATCCGGGGCGGAAATCGGCAAGCAGGACCTTCACGGGTGCGGAGCCTTCGCGCAGGGGTGGACCGTGGCACGGATCCCGCGCGGGCGTCCCCCCACTGTCGGGGCCGCCCGCTTGACGATCCGTTAATGCTACGCCCCCGCCGGCCGGTTCCTGCGACCGTTCACCGCAGGCTGTTCAACGCAGCCCGGTCGGCGCCCGCGACTCAGCGATGATCCGCGCCGACCGCCTCGCCCACGCTCTTGAACCCGTCGCGGCGCAGCAGCTCGGCCAAGTCGCGGCGCATGCGGTGGATCAGCGCCGGGCCGGCATAGACCATCGCCGAGTAGAACTGGACCAGCGAGGCGCCGGCCCGGATCTTGGCGTAGGCGTCGGCGCCCGAGCTGATGCCGCCGACCCCGATGATCGGCAGCTTGCCGTTCGTCAGCGCGTAGATCTCCCGCAGCACCGAGGTTGACGGGGCGAACAGCGGCCGGCCGGACAGGCCGCCGGCCTCGCCGCGCAACGCCTGCGGGATCTCGTCCGGGCGGGCGATGGTGGTGTTGGAGACGATCAGGCCGTCGATGCCGGACTCCAGCGCCACCGCGGCGATGTCGCTCTTGTCCTCCACCGTCAGGTCGGGGGCGATCTTCAGCAGCACCGGCGGATTGCGCGACAGGCCGCAGGCCGCCCGCGCCTCCAGCACCCGGTCCAGCAGGGCGCGCAGCGGCTCGCGCCCCTGCAGCGCGCGCAGGCCCGGCGTGTTGGGCGACGACACGTTGACCGCCAGATAATCGACCAGCGGCGCCAGCCGTCGCACGCCGATGACATAGTCGTCGGCGGCGTCGACCGTGTCCTTGTTCTTACCCAAATTGGCGCCGACGACGCCGGGCGCCCGGCGGGCGGCGTCGCGACGGCGTTCCAGCCGCTGGGCGAACGCCTCCAGCCCCTCGTTGTTGAAGCCCATGCGGTTGATGACCGCGCGCTGCTCGACCAGCCGGAACAGGCGGGGACGCGGGTTGCCGGGCTGCGGCCGCGGGGTGACGCTGCCCGGCTCGACGAAGCCGAAGCCGAGCTTCAGCGTGGCGTCCACCACCTCGGCGTTCTTGTCGAAGCCGGCAGCGAGCCCGACCGGGTTGGTGAAGTCTAGCCCCCAGACGCGGGTGTGCAGGACCGGGTCGTCGACGCCGCGGCCGGCCGGGATCACCCCGGCCTTCAGCGCCCGGATGGTCAGGCCGTGCGCGACCTCCGGATCGAAACGGAACAGCAGCGGCCCGGCAAGCGGAAACAGGTCGATCACGGCACGAGGTCCTGAAGGGTGAAGGGGAATCCGGCGGGGAAGACGTGGCGGCCATCCGGCCCCAGCGGCAGCGGGTCGGCGCGCAGCACCGCGGCGGCCGGCAGCGCGCCGTAGAGGTGGGGGAACAGCTGCCCGCCGCGCGACGGCTCCCAGCGGAGCGCGGCGCCCAGCCGGTCGGCGTCCACCGTCAGCAGCACCAGCCCGTCCTGGCCGGCGCGGTGCTTGGCGGCGCTCTCCACCACCTGTCCGGCGGTGGAGAAGTGGATGAAGCCGTCCTCGGCGTCCTGCGACGAGCCGGGGTAGGAACCGGCCGCGCGGGCGGCGTCCCACTCGTCCGCGCGACACATGTGGTGGATGATGCGGTCGGTCATGATGCGGCGGACACTATCCCAACCCGGCGCAACCGGCCAGACGCTTCGCCGCCGCAGCATCGGCCGCAGCACAAGCGTGAGCTTGGCTTTCGCGCCCCTCCGGTTGCAGTGCGGGATCGACTCCCCGATTGCAACCAACCCCGCGTCGCGCGTTGCATTTTGCAAAGCACCCCCGAAATTAAACGGCATTTTGCGGGTATTTTTGAGTTTCCGCGAGGGCGAATACCGCGGTTTTGGCGGCGCCCCACCCTACAACCCTTGGCTTTCCAGGGTTTGACCCGCCCGCCGCAACTTGGCACCGCTTTTGCTGTAGGGGAGGAAAGCCATCGGAGGACCCGCCATGAACGCCGTAGCCATGACCCTGCTGAAGAACTCCCAATCGGGCGACACGTCCCTGGGTGCGTCGGTGTCCGCGATGGGTGCGCTGTGCGAGCCGGGCCAGACCGCGGTGCCGTTGAAGCCGAGCGCCACGATGCTGGCCGCCGGCGCGCGGGCCGGCGGCGTGTCGGTCGAGGTCGCCTGGAAGATCTACCAGGCGATGATCCACCACGTCGACTGAGCCCGTCGGCGTCCCGTCACCGCCGGACGCCGTCGGCATAGGGCGTGAATCCGGAATCGAGCTTGTTCTCGATCCGCAGCAGATGATCGGTCAGCCGCTGCTCCACATCCTTGAGCGTCGCGAAGGAGACGTAGGTCTTCGCGACTTCCAGCTTGTAGGCGGCCAGACTGTCGCGCAGATCGTCGAGCCCGCTGTCGGCGTCCTTGCGCGTGCGGGCGATCAGCCAGAACAGCCCGCCCATCACCGGCAGTTCGACCGCGGTGATCCACCAGGCGAGGTCCAGGCTTGCGTTCAGCGTGTCGTGCATCGGGGTCTCCCGTTTTCATGAGGTGATGATTCTGTGAGGTGATGGGGCTTCACAGCTCCCACTCCGCCGGCGCCACCAGCGCGCCGGCACCGCGCCAGTCGGCGCGGCGTTCGGGCGACGGGGTGCTGCGGTCGAAGCGGTGAGGCTCGGCGGTCAGGCAGCCGGCGACGGCGTCCAGCCCGTCGTCCGGCCCGCGGTAACGGCCATCGGGCCGCCACTCCCGCATCTCCCGGATCAGCGGCGTCTCCCACACCAGCCGGTGGGCCAGCAGGCGGCGGTCGGCCAGCAGCGCGTCGAACGCCTCCAGGATGCGGCGGGCCTTGGGGGTGTGGCTCGACTGCTCGACCACCGCGGCGGCCAAGCGGTCGCGCCGCAGCCGCTCGCGCAGCAGGCCGGGCAGGAAACGGCCGATGCCGTTGATCTCCAGATGGAGCGCCGGCAGGTGATGGTCGGCCAGGAAGCGGGCGACCTGCCGGCATTGCTGGTCGGCCTCCGTCGCCGCGTCCTTGGGATCGACCGCCAGATACAGCACCCGGTGCAGGTAGTAGCGGCCGTCGGCCCCGGCGAACAGCGCCGCCACCACGCTGCCGTCGCCGCCCCGGCTCTTCCCCTCGCCTTCCCCCGCCGGCCGGGCGAAGGCCGGGTCCCACCAGCAGGTCGCCGACACCAGCCGCACGCCGTCCAGCGTCAGCACCGCGCGGCCCAGCGCCTCGCGATAGTCCAACTCGGCGTCGTAGCGGCCGAGCTTGTCGACGTCCAGCACCCCCTCCGCCGCATTCACCGGGCGCAGCAGCATCTGGCTGGTGAACTTGTTGGGGCCGGTGGTCTTGCAGATGCGGGCGACGTGGGCCTCGCCGAAGCGCTCCTTCCAGGCGTAGCGGCGCCGGCCGTCGGCGTCCTCGCTGTAGACCGGCAGGACCAGACGGTCGAAGCCGTCCAGGAAGGGCGGGCCGCCGTCGTCGGTGTCCTCGGCGTACAGGCTGTCGTGACTGTGCGGCGTGCCGACATAAAGCTGCGCCCCGCCCGGCACCAACACATACTCCAGCTCCGACAGCCGCTCGCGCAGGGCGGCGCGCTTGGTCGCGGTGTCGGCGTTGCGCGGCACCTCGACGTCGTCGCAGATCACCACGTCGGCGCGGCTGCCGGTGATGTTGCCGCCGATGCCGGCCGCCGCCACCGACGGGTCGCGCAGCTCCATCGGGCGGACGACGGTGAACTGGTCGGCCGCCCACTGGTCGCGGTCCTTGGCCGGCGGCTTCAGGTGCCGGGTGTCGGGGTGGCGTTCCAGGATGCGCTTGACGTTGCGCACCATCTTCTTGGCCAGCTTCATGTCGGCGGCCAGCACCAGCAGCCGGCGGTTGGGGTCGCGCCGCAGCAGCCACGCCGCGAACAGCCCGACCAGCGTCGACTTGCCGGAGCCGCGGAAGGCCATCAGCAGCATGCGCCGGTTGGATCCGCCGACATTCGCCTCCAGCCAGCGCGCCATCCGCGCGTGGTGGCCGGGGGTCTTCAGCTCGACCATCGCGTTCCAGTCCTGGACGAAGGCGTGAAAACTCTCGTCTCCGTCTCCCGTCATGGGTTGCGCCCCAGGATGTGCCAGCCGGCGCCGTTCGACATGGCGGTGACGGCGTGACCCTGGCCGGTCAGGGCGATCGCCTCGCGGTCGGGCCCGCCGCCGACAGCGGCGGTGACGGTGACGCGGTTGCCGCTGGTGTCGGCCTTCTTGACGGTGACGGTGCGGCCGACCGCGTGCGCCGCCGCCGGGTCGGGCAACAGCACCTCGACCGCGCCGGTCCAGGCGCTGACCAGATAGAGCTGCTGGTTCAGGTCCGGCTCGAACAGCCCGCTTCCCTCATGGTAATGCGCGTTGCCGGGCAGGCTGTTGCCGGCGACAATCCACCAGCCGGCCCCGTTCGACACCAGCGTGACGAGGTCGTAGCGGTTGCCGAGCGCCACGCTGCGCCCGTCCGGTCCCGGCCCGCCGACCTCCGTCACCATCAGCGGATGGATTGCGGCGTCGGTGCGCTTGATCGTCACCGCATGGCCGTTGGCGGCCTCGGCCTTGGGCAGCCGCAGCTCCACCGGCCCGCCATAGGCGCTGACCAGATAGACCGAGCTGGTCAGGTCGAGCGCCACCACCCCGCCGGCCGGCGGCTCGACATACTCGGTGTCGTAGCGCAGCGCCTCCACCACCAGTTCGGTGATGCGGCTGCGCTGCAGCCGGTTCTTCTCCGGATAGCCGGCATTCAGCGCGGTGTACTGCCCGCCGGAGCGGTCGAGGATCGCCGGCCCGGCGGCGGCGGAGAACAGGTTGGTCACCGCCGTCTCGACCGACCCGGCGTCGAGCTGCAGGTTCGGCACCGCGCCCAGCGACTCGGCGTAGAAATTGACGATCAGCGTCTTGTCGGTGACGGCGCCGACGCGGAAGCAGGCCTCCGCATCCGCCGACAGGTTGGCCTCGCAGTCGAGGAAGGCGTTGTTGTACTTGCCCTGCTCGACGAAGAAGCCGCAGCCGGTGATCGGCGCCGACAGCGAATAGACCCGCACGGCGTGGAAGCGGTTGGCGTTCGGCGTGTCGCCGGCGCCTGTGCGGGTCAGCCACACCCCGTGCTTGGCGGGCCGCGCCACAAGCACGCGGACGACGCTGTTCCAGTAGCAGGGGAAGTTGGGGTCGGTGTGGCCGTCCAGCAGCAACCCGACCTCCGGCTCCCACAGCGTCAGGTCGGCCAGCGCGTTCTGCACGCAGGGGCCGTCGCGGCCGAACAGCCGCACCCCGACCTTGCCCCGCTCCAGCCGCAGGCCGGACAGGCTGGCGTAGCCGTCCGGCAGGTGGATCAGGTCGAAGCCGTTGGAGGCGCCGCGCAGGATCGAACTCTGCCCGGCGCCGTACAGCGTCCGGCCATAGCCGAGCGTCAGGGTGTTGGCGATGCGGTAGGTCCCCGGCGGCACGAACACCGCCTTGGCCGAGGTCAGCGCCGCCTGGATCGCCAGCGTGTCGTCGGCCAGCCCGTCGCCGACCGCGCCGAAATCCTTGACCGACGCCAGGTCCGACAGCTTGTCGCGCACCGGGCGGGCGGTGGCGCCGGCACCGGGCGGGATGTAGGTCGCCAGCGCCTCCTCGTCCACCGGCGGGCGGACGGTCGGGTTGCCGGCGCCGTCGAAGGCCAGCAGCTTGCCCTGCCGAAGATCGCGGTCGGGCAGCAGGGGCGAGGCCGGCCGGTCGGTGTCGGCGTAGCGCAGCATCAGCTCCTGGTCGCCGGCCACCTGCTGCAGGGCGGCGGTCAGCCGGTCCAGCTCGCCGTTCAGGGCGGCGGCCGGCAGCGGCCCGCTGTCACCGAAATCGCTGGTCCGCTCGATCGGCAGCCGCCGGCGCAGCAGCACCAGCGTGCCGTCGGCGGGAGCGTCGGCGAAGGTGACCGCCCCGCCGGCGCTGGCCCCGGCGCCGCCGACGGCGTAGCCGGTGCTCTGCAAGGCGGCGCCCAGGAAGACCTGGAGGTCGCCGGCCTCGAAGATCGGGAACGGGTAGGTGAAGACCCGCTGCGCGCCGTCGGCGAGATACTGCACGCGCGGCGTGCCGCGCGGGATGAGAAGCGGCGTGGACATCGGGAGTCTCCGGCGCAGGACACGCTCATCAGAAGAACTTGCTGAGGTAGTCCAGCCGCTGGCGGTCGGCGAGCTGCGACTGTTCCAGCAGGTTGCGGCGCTTCACCTCCTCCAGGTTCTGCTGGATGGCGGCGCGTTTTAGCTGGTCGGTGGCCTGGGCGTCCTTGCGCTCGGTGTCGCTGGCGTTGGTCAGGCCGAGCAGGATCGCCTCGCCGGAGCCGTCCTGCGCGGTGACGCCGCGGGCGCCCAGCCCGGCGCGGGTCTTGGCGACCGTCTGGCGCAGCGCCGCCAGCCGGCGCTGTTCCGCCGCGTCGGCGGCGGCGGTCAGCTGGGCGAGCTGGGTCTGGGCGTCGCCCTCCTGGCCGCGGTAGGTCTGGTCCTGGGCGGCGCGCAGTTGCGCCAGCGTCTGGTCCTGGGCGGCGCGGTAGTCGTCCATCTCCTTGGCCCGCGCCGCCGCCGCCGCAGCAGCCGCCGCCTCGTCCTTCTGGCGCTGAAGTTCCTGGTCCTGCTGGCGCTGGGCGTCCTCGCGCGCCCAGGCGCGGGCCTGCGCCTCGGCCGCCAACTGGGCCTGCTGCTGGCGGGCGGCGGCATCGGCGGCGGCGGCGCGTTCGGCGGCGGCCTGCTCCTCGCGGTATTTCTGCTCCAGCGCCGCCTGCTGGGCCGTCGCGGCGGCGGCGTCCTGCTGGCGCTTGTACTCCAGCTCGGCCGCAGCCTGTTGTGCAGCAGCCTGCTGGGCGGCGGCCTGTTGCGCCACGGCGCTGGCTTGGCCGCTGCTGCTGGCGCTGCGCACGGTGCCGATCACCGAGTTCGCCAGCGGCAGCGCCGTCGTCACGAGGGGAGTGATTCCACCCATCAGTCGTTCACCTTCAATTCCATGGTTACGGACAGCAGTGTGAAAGGCAGCGGCGCGTCCTGCTCGATGCGCCACAGCGGCACGTCGATGTCGTACCGCCAGCCGAGCGCCCGCAGCCGGCGGTCGCCCGACACGGGCGGCGGCACGCCGCCGGCGGGTTGCGGCCCCAGCCGGTGCAGCGGTAAATCCTGAAGCCCGCGCCCCAGATCGACGCGCAGCGCCGCCGTTTCCTCCAGCCGGAAGGTCACGGCGACCAGCCGCACCAGATCGGCCCCGGTCGCCTGCCCCAGCAGGTTGGCCGGCAGCGGTTCGACCCGGTGGGTGTAGGGCAGGCCGATCTCGACCCTGGCGGCCGGCGGGGCCAGCGTGATGGTGCCGGCCTGGACGGTGGCGGGGTTGCGGACGACCCCGTCGGCGATGACCGCGACGCGGCGCCCTTCCAGATGGGCCAGCCCGCCCCACACCGCCGCCGGCTCCGCCCGCGCGGCGGTGATCGCGGCGTCGAGGTTCAGGGCGTCGTCGAAGCGCTCGATGGTCCAGACACCGGCGCGGTCGACCAGCGTGTAGACGTCGTCGCCGACCGCCGCGACCGAGCGCACCGCCCCGTCCGTCTCCAGCCGGGTCCAGGCGGTGACGTCCTCCGCCCGGTAGGCGGTCAGCGCGCCGAGCGCGCCGTCCTCCATCGCCACGAACAGCAGCCGGCGGTTCTGGTCGTAATCCTGGTCGCGCGGGTTGACCACCAGATGGCGGGCCAGCAGCGCCAGATCGTTGGATTGATAAGCCGCCTCGGTGTCGGTGTAGAGGAACTCGCGGATTTCCCGGCGGTTGCGCGGCACGAACAGGGTGGCGCCCTCGACGTCGCGCGGCGGGATGGAGCGGTCGAGCGGCGAGCCGATCCGCGTCTGCCGGTTGACCTGCATGCTCTGCGGCGTCAGCGGGTCGCCGGTCACCATATACTCGGCGCCCGAGGTGAAGACCTGGAGATGCCGGCCGGAGAAGACGGCGCGCACCGCGTTGACCTGATCGGACAGGATGCCGAACTCGATCGCCTCGTCGTCCAGCCCCTGGCCCAGGTCGAAGTTCCAGATCCGGGCGGAGCGCGACAGCCACAGCCGGTTGGGCAGGTCGCGCGAGCCGCCGATGACCAGCCGGTCCTGGTGGAAGGCCGCCGACACCGGCCAACCGCGCAGGCTTGAGAAGGCCTGCTCCTCCCAGTCGGTGGTGGCCTGGGTGTCGGCCAGCGTCTCCTTCACCGTGGCGTTGATCTGCGTCGCCGAGACGACGCCGGTCACCAGCAGTTGCCTGTCCTTGATGCGGATGCGGGTGCCGTCGTGGCGCGGGTCGAAGACGGCGGCCGACGCGGTGACGGTGATCGCCCCGCTGGTGTCCGACGGCGTCACCGTGACAGCCGGATCGCCGAAGCGGTGGAAGGGCAGCCGCAGCGCCTCGTTCTCGACCGTGTAGGCCCACTCCGCCAGGGTCCAGCCGCCGTCGGCGCCGCGGGTCAGCTTGCGTGGGCTTACGTCGGGGTGGCAGACCAGCAGCGTGTCGGCGCTCTGCGTCCAGGTGATCTGCGCCAGCTGGTCCAGCGTCCAGGGTGCGGCGACCGACGCCAGCCGCGCGCCCCCTTGCAGGACGTCGATCCAGCCGGCGGTGAAGACCAGCAGATAGGTCTGCTCGGTGTTCCGCTCGAACGCCACCAGCCGCCCGTCGCCGCGCGCCAGACCGGTGAAGGCGAGGCCGGAGCGCCGGGTCACCCCGCCGGTCGGGTCGATGAACAGGTTGCGCAGCGCCAGCGCGCCGTTGTCGTAGGCCTTGAGATCGCCGCGCCCCAGCAGCCGGCGGCCGATCTCGCCGGCGGTGAAGTTGGTCTTGACCAGATGCAGCCGCCCCATCAGCTCCCCCACCCGCTTCGCGCGTCGATCAGGGTGAAGTCCTCGAAGCCGGGTTGGCTGTCCTGCTGGGCGTCGATCTGGCGGGCGCGGCGGAACTCGCTTTCGGCCAGTTGGGCCAGCAGTTCCGCCCGCGTCGAGCTTTCGGTCAGCGGGATGCAGAACTCGGCGGCCAGCCGGGCGATCAGCGCCTGGTCGAAGAAGGCGGGGAAATCCTCCTCCGCCGGGCGGCCGACATAGGACAGGGTGACGGCGGCGGCGTCGCACAGCAGGCTGCGCCCGACGATGCGGTAGGACAGGCCGCGCCCCCGCCCGTCGCCGCCGGCCCCCAGCGCCCGCAGGAAATCGGCCGGCAGCTGGAAGGCGCAGGCATAGTCGGCGACCGGGGCGTCGGCCAGCCGCGGCAGGGTGGCCTGCACGGTGGCGAAGCTCCAGGCGTTGGCGGACAGCAGCGCGTCGCGCGTCGGCCCATAGAGCGCCCCCGCCACCTCCGCCTCGGCCGAGCCGTCGTCGAAGGAGGCGATGGCGGTGGCGCCGAGCTTGATCAGCGCACGGCCGCACAGTCCAATGGCGGTCAGGGCCATGGGCGGGTTCTCCGGTTGCGGGTTCGGAAGGGTGGAGGGGGAGCGCCGGCGGACCGCCGCTCCCCGGCGGCCGGGCGGATCAGTCGCTGTTGGCGGTGCCGAACGGCGTCAGGTTGGCGACGTCGACGCCGCCGCCGGCGCTGGCCGCGACCACCAGCACGCCGGTGGCCGGCGCCGCGCTGCCGACCGCGCAATTGGCCAGCAGCATGTCGCCGACCCGCAGCAGGTCGGCCGCGCCGTTGAAATAGCCGGCGGTGTCGACGTCGGTCGCCCCGTCGTGGGTGGTGTAGTGCCACAGCGTGAAGCCGTTGGCGTAGGCGAGCACGCTCAAATCCTTGGACGCATAGGCCATGGATGAAGTCTCCGGATTTTGTCGGGGGGATGCATAAGCAGCCCTCTCCCGGGACGGGAGAGGGAGCGTCACCTCACGCCGCGCTCAGCTCTCCAGGCAGCGCAGCGTCACCACGCCGGTGGCGTCGATCAGCGCGGCGCCCTGGCTCATCATGTTGTTGACGAAATGCGCCGCGCGGTCGCCGTGCCAGGTGATGTCGGTCTTCACGTCGGCGCCCGACGCGTGGCCGACCGCCGTCTTGTGGTACCAGTGGCACAGCCGGACGCCGCCATTGGCGGCCAGGCCGGAGTGCGGCAGCCACAGCGTGCCGAGCCAGCGCTTGGCCTGGGTGCCGCGCCAGGGCAGTTCGTCGGAGCCGACATAGTCGACGCTGGCGAACTCCTCGATGCCGAGAAGCTGGCTCCACTGCTTCCAACCGACCACGGCGTAGCGCTGGCCGTCGTCGGGGATGTCGGCCTCGCCCAGCATCTCGAAGGCCTGCAGCACCTTGGCCTTGGTCAGCCCGTCGGTGGCGCCGCCGGCGTAGTTGGTCGACTTGTTCAGCTCGGCCAGCAGCAGCTCGTCGGTCTTGCGGCCGAGCGCGTAGGCGCCGGCGTTGGCGATGATCTGCCGCTCGTCGATGTTGGTCTTCAGCTCGTCCAGCCGGTCGACCCAGTCGCCGGCGTAGAAGTCGTAGAGCGCGCAGTCGACCGGCGTGTGGTCCAGGTTCATCACCGGGACGGCGCCGTGGCGCGATTTGGTGGAGGCGGCGCCCTTGCCCACCTTCTGGAAGACGGTGGCGGCGCCCTGCACGTTGTTCTTGGTGCGCACGGTGTTGCGCAGCTTGGAGCCCATGCGCTGGTAGGCCTCGTGGACCTCGCGCTCGAACTGCTTGACGAACGCCTGGGCGATCGTGGTCGACATGGGGATTTGTTCCTTTCGCGTTCCTGCGGATCCCGTGGGCAAGCCCCTGGCGGGGGGCCATGCGGGACGATCGTTCCGCCTCCCGGTTGTCGAGGCTGTGCGGCGGCACAACCCCGGCCGCGGGCGGAACGCGAAAACGAAAAGGGCCGGCCGGACCTTGCGGTTGACCGGCCGGCCCTTTGCGGGACCGAAGCGAGGGGAGAGCTTTGGTGCCGTCGGGCGAAGGGTCCGGAGGGGGTGGACCCATCGCCTTGACAGCTCTGGTTTTAGGATTTTACGCCTTCACAGTCAAGGACTATTTTCACAACACCGGCTGGTTCCGTCAGTGACGGACCGGCCCCGCCACCCAATGGCTGACGATGGTCTCCGCCTGGGCCGGCGGGATTTCCGGATGATGGTAGCGGTAGACGGTGACCGCCGCCTCCAGCGCGTAGCGTTCCGGCTGGCCGCAGCGGCACAGGCCGGCGTAGCAGCGCTGGACCGCGTCGCGGCAGGCGATGGCGTCGGCCGGCGGCGGATCGGTCTCGAAGAATCGGGGGTCGGTCATGGACGCTCATCCTCATCCAACGGCACGCCGTAAATCTCCAGCCGGTGGCCGACGATCTTGTAGCCGAGTTCGCGGGCGATGCGTTCCTTCATCGACTCCAGCTCCGGGCTGGCGAATTCGATGATCCGGCCGGTCCGGGTGTCGATCAGGTGATGGTGGTGGTCGGCGGTCGCCTCCTCGTACCGGGCGCGGCCGTCGCCCAGGTCGACGCGCTCGATCACCTGGGCGTCTTCCAGCAGCCGCATGGTGCGGTAGACGGTGGCGATGGAGATGCGCGGGTCGATGCGCACGGCCCGGCGATGCACCTCCTCGACGTCGGGGTGGTCGTCGGCTTCCGACAACACCTGCGAGATGACCCGGCGCTGTCCGGTCATCTTCAGCCCCTTTTCCAAGCACAACGCTTCCAACCGCGATGTCATCGCCCTACCCTGGTCTCTGCTAGCCGAGACACCATCATACTGAAAATCGTTCGCAATCCCAGAGCGGTGTTGACGCGACGCGATGTCGCGAACCCGCCCACCCCCTGAAGGAGGACGCACCAGAATGACCCGTGCCCAGCCCAAGTCCACCTTGCCGAATTCCATGCTGCTCGCATCCGCCCTGCTGTTCGCCGCGTTGACCGGCCCGGCCCTGGCGCAGCAGAGCGCCCCCGCCCCGGCCCCCGCCGCCCAGGCCGCCGTCGCCGACGCGCAGGGCAAGCCGCTGGGCACCGTCACCTTCACCAAGTTCCCGCACGGCATCCTGGTCCATGGCCAACTGGAAGGGCTGTCGCCGGGCTGGCACGGTTTCCACATCCACGAGAACGGCGCCTGCACCCCCGATTTCAAGGCCGCCGGCGGCCATTTCGGCGCCCAGGGCTCCAAGCACGGGCTCGACGCCGACCACATGCATTTCGGCGAGCTTCCCAACATCTGGGCCGACGCCACCGGCAAGGCCGGGTTCGAGGCGATCACCCACATGGTCAGCCTGACCGACGGCGCCGACGGCCTGTTCAAGGCGGGCGGCACCTCCGTCGTCGTCCACGCCCAGCCCGACGACTACCAGAGCCAGCCCGCCGGCAATTCGGGCGACCGCATCGCCTGCGGCGTCGTCAAGAAGTCGTAAGGTCGCCATCCCGGACCGGGGGCGGGCCCACGGCAGGACGCGGCAAGGCGACGATATGCCGCAACCCGGCGAGAGCATCCCGCCCCCGGTCCGCCCCCGATTCCGGCATGCGCACGTCTGCCGCGCGCCGAGTTTTCTTGCCAAATCAAGCCGCCCGCCCTATGTGTCCGGAGTCGAATGGCGATCGGCCCCGCGCACCCTGGCGCGCCCGTCGCCCCGATGGCTCCGCGCCAACCCGCCGCGGAGCGCGCAAGCCCGGCCGCTCCCTCCTGGCGCGGCCCCCATTCTGGTGACCAGGACCATTCCTTCCATGACCGAATTCTCCGGCCTCGGCCTGATCGAGCCTCTTCTGCGCGCCGTCGCGGAGGAGGGATACTCCACGGCCACGCCGATCCAGGCCGGCGCCATCCCCGTTCTGCTGGAAGGGCGCGACGTGCTCGGCCTCGCCCAGACCGGCACCGGCAAGACCGCCGCCTTCACGCTGCCGATCCTGCAGCGGCTGTTCCAGAACAAGAAGCGCGTGGCGGCCAAGTCGCCCCGCGTGCTGATCCTGACGCCGACGCGCGAACTGGCGCTCCAGATCGGCGACAGCTTCACCACCTACGGCCGGCACCTGCCGATCCGCCGCACCGTGATCCACGGCGGCGTCGGGCAGAGCCCGCAGGTCGCCGCCATCGCCCGCGGCGTCGAGGTGCTGATCGCCACCCCCGGCCGCCTGCTCGACCTGATGGCGCAGAACCACGTCAACCTCGGCGCCATCGAGGTGTTCGTCCTCGACGAGGCCGACCGCATGCTCGACATGGGCTTCATCCGCGATGTGCGGAAGGTGGTCGCGGTGCTGCCGAAGGACCGGCAGACCCTGCTGTTCTCCGCCACCATGCCCGACGCGGTGGTGGAACTGGCCAACAGCATCCTGACCGACGCCCAGCGCATCGAGGTGACGCCGCAGTCGACGACGGTGGAGCGCATCAACCAGCGCGTCCTGTTCGTCGAGCGCAGCGACAAGCGCCGCCTGCTGGCCGACCTGCTGGAAGACAGCGCGATGGCCCGCACCATCGTCTTCTCCCGCACCAAGCACGGCGCCGACCGCATCGCCGAGCATCTGAAGAAGGCCGGCATCGCCGCCGACGCCATCCACGGCGACAAGTCGCAGTCGGCCCGCGTCCGCGCGCTGGAAAGCTTCCGCGCCGGCGAGCTGCGGGCGCTGGTGGCGACCGACATCGCCGCGCGTGGCATCGACATCGACGGCATCAGCCACGTCATCAACTTCGACCTGCCGAACGAGCCGGAAAGCTACGTTCACCGCATCGGCCGCACCGCGCGCGCCGGCACCGACGGCAGCGCCGTGTCCTTCTGCGACCATGAAGAGGTCGGCTATCTGAAGGACATCGAGAAGACGATCCGCCAGCCGATCCCGGCCGACGTCGATCACGCCTACCACGCGGCCGACGTGGCGCAGATCCACGCCTCCAGCAAGCCGCCGCCCCGTCCCAAGGCGCCGGGCAGCAACCGCAACCAGCAGAACCGCAACCAGCAGCCGTCGCGGGCGAAGCCGGCCGGCCAGCCCCAGAGCCAGCCCCAGGGGCAACAGTCCCAGGGACAGCCAAGATCTGCGGCCAAGCCGAACGCCCCGAAGCCCGCCGCGACCAAGCCCAACACGGCCAAGCCGGCCAACGGGCCGGCCCGCAGCGAGCAGAACCGGCACGACCGCCGCCCGGCGCCGCACGCGGTGTCCCACGGTGGCGGCAACCCGAATCCGCGCGGCACCGGCACGCCCGGCGGCAACACGCCGATGCGCCGGAAGACCACCGCCGCCTGACGCTCGACAGACCACGAAAAAGGCCCCGTCTCGACCGAGACGGGGCCTTTTTCATGCCCGGACCTCCGGGAGAGGCGTCAGCCCTGGGCTTCCGCGGCGATCGCCGCCTGCACCGCCGGACGGGCGGCGACACGCTCGGCAAAGGCGACGAGGTTCGGCCAGGGCGACAGGTCGAACCCGATGCGCGGCGCCCAGCTCAGCACGACGAAGGCGTAGGCGTCGGCGACGGTGAAGCGGTCACCGGTCAGATAGCTCTTGCCGTCCAACTGCTGGTCCAGCACCGCCAGCTTGTCGGACAACCGCTTTGCCGCGAACTGCCGATGGGTGTCCGACACCACGTCCTTCAGCATCGGGAACAGCGGGAAGATGCCCTTGTGCAGCTCCGTCCCGATGAAGTTCAGCAGTTCCTGGACGCGGTAGCGCTCGACGCTGCCGGCGGGCGGGACCAGACCGCTGTCCGGCGCCTTGTCGGCGATGTACTGGACGATGACCGGCCCCTCGGTCAGGATGCCGCCCTCGTCGAGCCCCAGGGTCGGCACCTGCCCCTTCGGGTTCACCGCCAGGAAGTCACCGCCGTCGGCCAGCGTCTTGGTGACCAGATCGACCTTGACCAGATCGAAGGGCAGCCCGGCCTCGCGCAGGACGATGTGCGGCGACAGCGAGCAGGCGCCCGGCTTGTAATAGAGCTTCATGTCTCTAGACCCCTTGTCGGGTGTTGATTGGGTGGTGTTGGGTGGTGACGGCCCAACCGTTACCGCAACCCCGCCCCCACCGCCATCCCCTTCCAGAGCCCGCCCGTCGGTTCAGACCGCCTGCGCCGCCAGCCGCTTGGCCTGACGGTCGATGAACCACCAGGCCCCGCGCGAGGCGACGTTGCACAGCCGCGTGTGCGGTTTCAGGCCGCAGGCCTTGAACAGCATGGCGATGGCGCGGTCGACGTGCTTGCGGCGGTAGCGGCCGAAGGCGCGGCGCTTGTAGGCGGCGTTGTAGCGCTTGTGGTCATAGACGGCGTCGGCCGGGGCGTTGGCGGCGTAATAGGCGTAGGCCAGCTCGTCGTCCTCGGACTCGCCGATGCGCGACAGGGCGACCTTCAGGCGCTGGAACTTGGTCAGCCCCTCGCGGTCCAGGTACTTCTTGGCGTAGGTGTAGAAGATCTTGTAGTGGCGCAGTTCGTCGGCGGCGATGTGGCGGCAGATCTCCTTCAGCACCGGCTCGTCGGTCGAATCGCCGATGGCCGCGTAGTAGGAGCTGGTGCCGGTTTCGACCATGCAGCGGGCGATCATCTCGCCGGTGCGCGAGCCGCGGACCGAGGCGTCGAGGTCGATCGGCACGCGGTAGCCGGCGCGGAACCGCGCAACCGCGGCGCGGAAGTCGAAGCTCGGGTCGACCCGTTCGGCCCAGCGGCCGAGCGCCTCGCCGTGCTGCACCTCCTCCACCGACCAGGCATGGGCGGCGGCCTGGAACTCGTCGTCGTCCTTGAACACGTTGCAGAGGTAGGCCGTATAGTCGTCGGCATTGAACTCGACCAGCGCCGCCGCCTTGATCAGCGGGATCAGATCGGGATCGATCCGTTTGGCATCGAGTTGGTCCCAGGGAAGCTCGTCGATCCGCCAGTGCGCACGCGCCATGTTTCGCCTCTTCTACGGCCGTCGCGGCGGCCTTCTTGCCCGTCGTCGTCTGAAAGGTCTGAAAATCGACCGGTCCGCGGCACCCGCCGGCAAGGCGAGGGCCAAGCCTGCGGCACCGGGGTTCGAATGTAATCGCTCTTTCCCGCGATGCAACGGCAACGGGCGGCTTGGAAGCCCAAGCCGCCCGTTCGACCGAAGAGATGTATGCCGTTGTCGCGGCGAAACCCCATTGACGGCGTCCGGAACAGCGTTCCAGGCACCCTCACGCCCCTCAGTGGGCGGCGGACTGCCCCAGGGCGTCCAGCTTGGCGCGCGCGACGGCCAGCTTGGCCTCGACGGCGGCCCGCTCGGCCTCCGACTTGGAGTCGTCGCTGTCCTCGGAGAGATCCTTGATCGTCTTTTCGATCGCGCCGCGGTTCAGGTCGGCCAGCGCCACCGCTTCCTCGGCGAGGACGGTGCAGCGGGTCTCCGTCACTTCGGCGAAGCCGCCGGCGACGAAGACGCGATCGACGACACGGTCGCCCTCATAGACGTCGATGACGCCCGGACGCACGGTCGAGATCATCGGCGAATGACCGGCCAGGACGCCGAAGTCGCCTTCCGAACCCGGCACCACGACCATGTCCACGGGCTGCGACTTCAGCAGCTTTTCCGGCGAGACCAGCTCGAATTCGACTTTATCGGCCATGGGTTTCCTGGTGCCTCTTCATAGGAACCCCCTTCCCCGCGGGAGGAAAGGGGGTGTGCAGATGTCCATTCCCACCCGGCGCCCCAACCCGGCCGGCCCCGCGACGGGGGACCGGACCGGGACGCCGTCGATCCCGGGAGGGGATCAGGCGGCGGCCAGCTTCTTGGCCTTGGCGATCGCCTCGTCGATGGTGCCGACCATGTAGAAGGCGGCCTCCGGCAGGTGATCGTAGTCGCCGTTCACGATGCCCTTGAAGCCCTTGATGGTGTCTTCCAGGCTGACCAGCACGCCCGGGGTGCCGGTGAACACCTCGGCGACGTGGAAGGGCTGCGACAGGAAGCGCTGGATCTTGCGGGCGCGGGCGACGACCAGCTTGTCCTCTTCCGACAGCTCGTCCATGCCCAGGATGGCGATGATGTCCTGCAGCGACTTGTAGGTCTGCAGAACCTTCTGGACCGAGCGGGCGACCTGGTAGTGCTCCTCACCGACGACGCGCGGGTCGAGGATGCGGCTGGTCGAGTCGAGCGGGTCCACGGCCGGGAAGATGGCCATTTCGGCGATCGAGCGCGACAGCACCGTGGTGGCGTCGAGGTGGGCGAAGGAGGCGGCCGGGGCCGGGTCGGTCAGATCGTCGGCGGGCACGTAAATGGCCTGCACCGAGGTGATCGAGCCCTTCTTGGTCGAGGTGATGCGCTCCTGCAGGGCGCCCATGTCGGTGCCCAGCGTCGGCTGGTAACCCACCGCCGACGGGATGCGGCCCAGCAGAGCCGACACTTCCGAACCGGCCTGGGTGAAGCGGAAGATGTTGTCCACGAAGAACAGCACGTCCTGGCCTTCCTCGTCGCGGAAGTATTCCGCGAGGGTCAGGCCGCTCAGCGCGACGCGGGCACGGGCGCCCGGCGGCTCGTTCATCTGGCCGTACACCAGCGCCACCTTGGAGCCCGGACCGTCGAGCTTGATGACGCCCGACTCGATCATCTCGTGGTAGAGATCGTTGCCCTCACGGGTGCGCTCGCCGACGCCGGCGAACACCGACACACCACCGTGCGCCTTGGCGACGTTGTTGATCAGCTCCATGATGGTCACGGTCTTGCCGACGCCGGCGCCGCCGAACAGGCCGATCTTGCCGCCCTTGGCGTAGGGGGCCAGCAGGTCGATGACCTTGATGCCGGTGATCAGCACTTCGGCGTCCGTCGACTGGTCGACGAAGTCCGGGGCCTGACGGTGGATCGGCAGGGTGCGGGTGGCGTTGACCGCGCCGCGCTCGTCGATCGGCTCGCCGATGACGTTGATGATGCGGCCCAGCGTCTCCGGACCGACCGGCACGGCGATCGGCGCACCGGTGTCCACGACCTCCGAACCACGCACCAGACCGTCGGTGCTGTCCATGGCGATGGTGCGGACCGTGCTCTCGCCCAGATGCTGCGCCACTTCCAGGACGAGCGTCTTGCCGTCGTTCTGGGTGTGCAGCGCGTTCAGGATCGACGGCAGTTCGCCGTCGAACTGCACGTCGACGACGGCGCCCGTGACCTGCGTGATCTTGCCGACAGAATTGGTGGTGGCCATGGAGTAAAGCTCCCTAGGAACTCGGTAAGTGTCGGTGTGCCGTCGCCGGCGCAATTGGACTGGACCCTACTTGCGGATGCCGCCGTTACAGAGCCTCGGCACCGGAGATGATCTCGATCAGCTCCTTGGTGATGTAGGCCTGGCGCGTCCGGTTGTAGGTGATCGTCAGCTTGTTGATCATGTCGCCGGCGTTGCGCGTCGCGTTGTCCATCGCGGTCATCCGGGCGCCCTGTTCGGACGCGGCGCTCTCCAGGAGGGCGCGGTAGACCTGGATCGACAGGTTGCGCGGCAGCAGTTCGGCGAGGATCTGCTCCTCGTCCGGTTCGAACTCGTACATCGCCTTGGCCTCGTCCGAAGCGGCGGCCTCGGCCGACGCCGGAGGCGCGAAGGGGATGAGCTGCTGAACCGTGACGATCTGCGAGATCGCCGACTTGAACTTGTTGAAGATGATCGAGCAGACGTCGAACTCGCCGGCGTCGAACAGCGCCAGCACCTTCGTCGCCACCATGTCGGCGTCGGCGAAGCCGAGGCGGCGACGGCCGACGTCCTCGTAGCTCTCGACGATCAGCGAGGAGAACTCGCGGCGCAGCTGGTCGCGGCCCTTGCGGCCCACGGTCAGCAGCTTCACGGTCTTGCCTTCGCCTTGCAGGCGCGCGATCTGGCGCTTGGCCTCGCGGACGATGGAGCCGTTGAAGGCGCCGCACAGACCGCGATCGGAGCTGATGACGACCAGCAGGTGCACCTTGTCGGCGCCCGTCCCGGTCATCAGCTTCGGCCCGTTGCCGTTGTCCTGCACGTTGGAGGCCAGCGACGCCAGCATGCGGCCCATGCGCTCCGCGTAGGGACCGCTGGCTTCCGCCTGCTCCTGGGCGCGGCGCAGCTTGGAGGCCGCGACCATCTTCATGGCCGAGGTGATCTTGCGCGTCGACTGGACGCTCGCGATCCGGTTCTTTAGGTCCTTGAGGTTAGGCATGCCGGCCCTTCAATTCCGCTCGAGGTCGTTCCGTGCCCGTCGTCCCGCGACGGTGGGGGGCGGTTTCCCGCCCCCGCGCGGTCGGTCAGGCGAAGACCTTGGCGAAGCCGTCGAGGAACGCCTTCAGCTTCTCTTCGGTCGCCGGGGTGATCTGCTTGTCGGTGCGGATCGCCGCCAGGATGTCGGCGCCCTTGGCGCGGATCTCCGACAGGAACTTCGCCTCGAAGCGGTTCACGTCCTCGACGCGGATGGCGTCGAGATAGCCCTTCACGCCGGAGAAGATCGACACGACCTGCTCCTCGACCGGCAGCGGCTGGAACTGGCCCTGCTTCAGCAGCTCGGTCAGACGGGCGCCGCGGGCCAGCAGGCGCTGGGTCGAGGCGTCGAGGTCCGAGGCGAACTGGGCGAAGGCGGCCATCTCGCGGTACTGCGCGAGTTCCATCTTGATGGTGCCGGCGACCTGCTTCATCGCCTTGATCTGGGCGGCGGAGCCGACGCGGCTCACCGACAGGCCGACGTTGATGGCCGGGCGGATGCCGCGGTAGAACAGGCCGGTTTCCAGGAAGATCTGGCCGTCGGTGATCGAAATCACGTTGGTCGGGATGTAGGCCGACACGTCGCCGGCCTGCGTCTCGATGACCGGCAGGGCGGTCAGCGAGCCGTTGCCATGGGCGTCGCCCATCTTGGCGGCGCGCTCCAGCAGGCGGCTGTGGAGGTAGAACACGTCGCCCGGGTAGGCTTCACGGCCCGGCGGACGGCGGAGCAGCAGCGACATCTGGCGGTAGGCGACGGCCTGCTTGGACAGATCGTCGTACACGATCAGGGCGTGCATGCCGTTGTCGCGGAAATACTCGCCCATCGTGCAGCCGGTGTACGGCGCCAGGAACTGCAGCGGAGCCGGCTCCGACGCGGTGGCGGCGACGACGATGGAGTATTCCATGGCGCCGGCGTCTTCCAGGGTCTTGACGATCTGGGCGACCGTGGAGCGCTTCTGGCCGACGGCGACGTAGATGCAGTAGAGCTTCTTGCTCTCGTCGTCGCCCTGGTTGATCGGCTTCTGGTTCAGGAAGGTGTCGATGACGACGGCGGTCTTGCCGGTCTGGCGATCACCGATGATCAGCTCGCGCTGGCCGCGCCCGATCGGAACCAGGCTGTCGACGGCCTTCAGGCCGGTCTGCATCGGCTCGTGCACCGACTTGCGCGGGATGATGCCGGGGGCCTTCACCTCGACGCGCTTGCGCTCGACGTTGATCAGCGGACCCTTGCCGTCGATCGGGTTGCCGAGGCCGTCGACCACGCGGCCCAGCAGGCCGCGGCCCACCGGAACGTCCACGATGGTGCCGGTGCGCTTGACGGTGTCGCCTTCCTTGATGCCGCGGTCGTCGCCGAAGATCACGATGCCGACGTTGTCGGTCTCGAGGTTCAGCGCCATGCCCTGCAGGCCACCCGGGAACTCGACCATTTCGCCGGCGCGCACGTTGTCCAGGCCGTGCACGCGGGCGACGCCGTCACCCACCGACAGGACCTGACCGACTTCGGCGACATCCGCCTCGGTCCCGAAATTCGCGATCTGCTGCTTGAGGATCGCAGAGATTTCTGCGGCGCGGATATCCATCAGACTGATCCCCCTGAGGCCTTCATGGCGAGTTGCAATTTGTTCAGCTTCGTGCGCACCGAGGTATCGACCATGCGCGAGCCGAACTTAACGATCATGCCGCCGATCAGCTCCGGATCGACGGAGGTGTTCACCAGCACCTTGGAACCGATGGACGCCTTCAGCGCGTCGATGACGGCGTTGCGCTGCGTGTCGTTCAGCGGCTGGGCCGTCGTGACCTGCGCCGTGACCTCGCCGCGGCGCCGGGCCAGTTCGGCCAGGAACCCGTCGATCATGCCGTCGATCGAGAACAGCCGGCGGTTGGCCGCCACGAGCCCGATGAAGCGCTTGGTCAGATCGGACACGCCGGCGCTGTCCAGGACAGCGGCCATGGCCTTGCCCTGATCGGCGCGGCTGATGACGGGGCTGCGGACGAGGCGACGCAGGTCAGCGCTCTCGGCCAGGATCTGCTTCAGCGTGGACAGATCGCTCGCGACCGTGTCCAACGCCTGGTTTTCGTCCGCAAGCTCGAACAGCGCGATGGAGTAACGCGCGGCGAGTTCGGATACGCCTGTTCCTTCGGATGCCACCTGATCCCTCGAATTGAGTTCGGTAGACGGTGAATTCGGCGGCCTTATAGGGTGTCAACCCGAGGCACAAACACCCCGGCCGCGAAAGCGAGCGGTCCAATATCACAGGAATCGCCCCCACGCAACGGGGACCGGACAATTTGACTGCGGCGTTTTGAGCAACTGCGGAATCATCGGTCGCAACTGCGTTCGCCAAGCACTCTGGACCGGCTCGACTGGTCATACCGGCTGTGACTTCGTGGTGGCCCCGACTCCGGCTTAATTCACGGTTAACCAATCTCATCCAGGGTCGGACCACGCCGCGCGGCACCGGGTGCACTCGTCCAGAGTCTTCCGTCACTTCGCCGTCCGCGCGGCCTGCCTTCGAGAGCCGCTTCTTCGGTTCGTCCCACCGTTCCGGTCAACGAGACCAAGGGCCGCCCCATGACCATCCTGCCGACGACCGACACCCTTCCGACCGCCCCGCGTGGCGACGACCCTGCAAAGGATGGTGCGTCGAACATCGTTCCGTTCTGCCGCGCCCGCTTCACGCCGGAGGACCTGACCGCCTTCGCCGAGGTCGCCGAACCCAAGCTGCGCGACGGCCATTGGATCGGTGTGCTGCGCGAGTCGGGCCGTGACCACGACCGTCTGCTGGTGCTGCTGCCCGAGGTCGACCGCCCGGTGTTCCGCTTCGAACGCGACGGCAAGGGGCGCTACACCCTGTCGTTCCACGACCGGTCGGGCTGGTACGGCATCGGCGCCGGCGACAGCGCCGCCGAGTGCCTGTCGATCTGGCGACCGCGGCGCCGGGCCCCGTCCGGGTGCTGATGGGCCGCTGATGGCAGGTCGTCCCTGGTCTCCTTGGAAAATTCCACCCTGCGAAAAAGTGGCGTGCGGCATCCCGCCGCACCCCACCAACGCTCGTCGGCCAAAGCTCTTCGGCCAACGCCCCTCGGCCCGATGCTCCTCGGCGGCCCGCGACCGTCAGCGGTAGACGCCGACCGCCAGCATGTAGGGCTTGCCGTTCAGCACCAGGCGGCGGGCGTGGATGGTCTTGCGCGCGACCTGACCGGTCAGCGGGTCGATCCATTGATAGGTGACGTCGGCGCTGCCCTTGCGCTGCACACCGTCCAGCGCCTCGCGGATGAAGGGCTTGCCGTCGACGTCGCGCAGCTCGTGCAGGTTGGAGCCGTTCAGCGTCGCGGTCCAGCCATGGGCGACCATCACCCCTTGGTCATCCAGCAGCATCGGGTAGAGGTCGCGGTCGATGAAAGCGCTATCATGGGTGGCAAAGACTTCCGGCGCCGCGTCCGCGCCGATCCGCTCCAGTTCGTGCTGGGCGCGGTCGATCATCGTCAGGGCCTCGGCGTCGGTGCCGCGGCTGCGGGCCGGGGCGCCGGCGGCGAAGGCGATCACCAGCAGCAGCAGCAGGACCGGCAGCACGGTCAGCAGCGTGTGACGCTGAACGTGGAGGCGGAGCTTCGACATCACGCTGCACATGAGCCTGGACCTGACGGTGGCAAGATGAGTGTGGGGCATGGGGATGTTTGGATTCGGAACCATCCCGATCGTGGTAATACCATGCCTTGAGCCGCGCAATGGACCAAACGTCACAGGTGCCATTCCGAACCCGGCCAAATGGGGGACCGGGGCAATTCGCCGCAGGGGGCGACGGCCGACACCGTCGCTGCCCCGCGCCACCGCCGCGCCACCCCACTCCGCCCTACAGGAAGCTGTAGGGGTCGACGTCGATCTGCACCCGGATTGCCGGCGGGATCTCCACCCGGTCCAGCCATTCCGCGATCAGCGGCTGCACCGGGGTGCTGCGCGGCGCCTTCAGCAGCAGGCGGCGGCGGTGGCGGCCGCGCAGCAGCGCCAGCGGCGCCGGGGCCGGGCCCAGGACATGGACCGTCTCGCTGCGCGGCGCGGCGCGGCCCAGCGCCATCGCCACCCGTTCGACCAGCGTCGGGTCCTCGCCCGACACGATCAGCGCGGCCAGCCGGCCGAAGGGCGGCATGCCGGCCTCCAGCCGCATCTCGGCCTCGAGCTGGTAGAAGCCGTCGCGGTCGCCGGCGGCCAGCGCCTGCATCACCGGGTGTTCCGGCATGAAGGTCTGCAGCATCACCCGCCCCGGCCGCTCGCCGCGCCCGGCGCGGCCGGCCACCTGGTGCAGCAGCTGGTAGGTCCGCTCCGCCGCGCGCAGGTCGCCGCCGTTCAGGCCGAGGTCGGCGTCGACCACCCCGACCAGGGTCAGCATCGGGAAATGGTGGCCCTTCGCCATCACCTGGGTGCCGATGATGATGTCCAGCTCGTGGTCGCCGATGCTGCGGACCATCTCCTGGATGGCGCGCGGGCCGAACAGGGTGTCGGACGCCATGATGGCGGCGCGGGCGTCGGGGAACAGCTCCGCCACCTCCTCGGCGATGCGCTCCACGCCGGGACCGCAGGCGGCCATGGTGCCCTCCTCGCCGCACTCCGGGCAGGCGTGCGGCAGCGGCTGCTGCAGGCCGCAATGGTGGCATTGCAGCTTGCGGGCGAGCCGGTGCTCGACCAGCCACGCCGTGCAGTTCGGGCACTGCATGCGGTGGCCGCAGGCCCGGCAGAGCGTCAGCGGCGCGTAGCCCCGGCGGTTCAGGAACAGCATCGCCTGCTCGCCGCCGGCCAGCGTGTCGGTCAGCGCCTTGCGCAGGCTGGGCGCCAGCCAGTGGCGGGCGGGCGGGCGGTCGCGCCGCAGGTCGACCAGCTCGACCTCCGGCAGCACGGCGCCGCCGTGGCGGGCCGGCAGCGCGATGCGGGCGTAGCGGTGGCTGTCGGCGTTGACCTTGGTTTCCAGCGACGGGGTGGCCGACACCAGCACGATCGGCAGGCCGCCCAGATGCGCCCGCGCCACCGCCATGTCGCGGGCGTGGTAGATCGCCCCCTCCTCCTGCTTGTAGGCGGAGTCATGCTCCTCGTCGACGATGATGACGCCCAGGTCGGGGTAGGGCAGGAACAGGGCGGAGCGCGCGCCGACCACCACCGGCACCTCGCCCTTCGCCACCGCGCGCCAGGTGTCGCGGCGCTGCGCCCCGGTCAGCTCCGAATGCCATTCGGCCGGCGGCGCGCCGAAGCGGCGGGCGAAGCGATCGAGCCACTGCGCCGACAGCGCGATCTCCGGCAGCAGCACCAGCGCTTGGCGGCCCTGTTCCAGCGCGGCGGAGATCGCCTCGTAATAGACCTCGGTCTTGCCCGACCCGGTGACGCCGTCGAGCAGCACGGTGGAATAGCGCCCCGCCGTGACCCGCCCGCGCAGATCGTCGGCCGCCGCCCGCTGGTCGGCCGACAGGGTGGGGCCGGGCCGCTGCCAGTCCGGCCGTCCCAGCCCGGTCGCCGGGTTCAGCATCACCGGCTCCAGCAGGCCGGCCTCGGCCAGCCCGCGCACCACGGTGACGCCGCAGCCGGCCTCCTCCGCCAGCTCCGCCGGGGTGCGCGGCGGGCCGCCGGCCAGCGTGTCGTCCAGCAGGGCCAGCACGCGCCGGCGCGCGTCGGTCATCTTGAAGCCCGGCGGCGGCCCGGCGTCCGGCCGGCGGGCGTAGGCCAGCATCGGCTTGGGCGGCTCCAGCGCCGCCGGCACGCTGACCGCCATGCGCAGGACGAAGCCCGGCAGCGTCATGGTGTAGGCGGCGACCCATTCGACGAAGCGGCGGCCGACCTCGGTCATCGGCGGGGCGTCGAACTTGCGCACCACCGCCTTCAGCCGCCCGGACTCGACCGTCCCGGCCGCCGGCCCCCAGACCACGCCGATGACGCGGCGCGGCCCCAGCGGCACCTCGACGTAATCGCCGGGCACGAGGTCCAGCCCGTCGGGCACGCGGTAGTCGTAGGCCTCGCGCAGCGGCAGCGGCAGCAGCACGGCGACGCGCCGCACCGGCGGCGGCGGGGCGGCGTCCCCCGACCCAGGCTTGGCGGTGGCCTTGGCCGCGGGCCGACGTTCGGAGTGCTCCGAATCGGCCTCGAGCCCAAGAAGATCCCCTTGCGAACCCGGGGCGGAACTGGCGGAAGTCTCGCGCATCGGCTAGAGTGGCCTCAAGTCCCGGACGCCGGGCGGGGCGGCGCATCGGTCGAACGTCCGGTACGGCCGGCCCCGGTCTTCATCAGCAAAGCATGGACCCTTCGTCATGAAGTTCTTCGTCGACACCGCCGACATCACCGAGATCCGCGATCTGGCCGACAGCGGTCTGTTGGACGGTGTTACCACCAACCCGACCCTGATCGCCAAGTCCGGCCGCAAGTTCCTCGACCTCGTGGCCGAGATCTGCGAGGTCGTCAACGGCCCGGTCAGCGCCGAGGTGGCGTCCACCGACTTCGACACCATGCTCGCCGAAGCCCACAAGATCGCCAAGATCTCCCACCGTGTCGCGGTGAAAGTGCCGCTGACCCCGGCCGGGCTCAAGGTCTGCAAGATCCTGTCGTCGGAAGGGACGATGGTCAACGTCACGCTGTGCTTCTCCCCCGCCCAGGCGATCCTGGCGGCCAAGGCCGGCGCCAGCTTCGTGTCGCCCTTCGTCGGCCGGCTGGACGACATCGGCCAGGACGGCATGGGCATCATCACCGACATCTGTGAGATCTATAAGAATTACGACGCCTTCAAGACCGAGGTGCTGGTCGCCTCGATCCGCAACCCGATGCACATCGTCAAGGCCGCCCGCCTGGGCGCCCATGTCGTGACCGCGCCGGCGTCGGTGCTGAAGCAGCTGTTCAACCACCCGCTGACCGACAAGGGTCTCACCCAGTTCGTCGAGGACTGGAAGAAGACCGGTCAGTCGATCCTGTAACGGCAGGCCACAGCGATCATGGGCCGCGAACCGGGACCGACCCACCGCCCGACGCCGACGCTCTCTTCGGAGGATGTGCGCGCCTACCTGCGGAACCACCCGGACTTCCTGGCCCAGAACGCCGATCTGGTCCACCACCTGACCCCGCCGTCGCTCGACCGCGGGCGCGGGGTGGTGGACCTCCAGGCTTTCATGGTGGAACGGCTGCGCAGCGAGGTCCGCACGCTCAAGGACCAGCAGCGTGAGCTGATCGGCACCAGCCGCGCCAACCTGAACAGCCAGAACCGCATCCACGCCGCGGTTCTCTTCCTGCTCGACGCCCAGAGCTTCGAACAGTTGATCCAGACCATCACCACCGATCTGGCCGTGCTGCTCGACCTCGACGTCGCCTGTCTGGTCATCGAATCGAACGGCAGCGACACGCCCCACGTCCACCGCTCCGGCGTGCGGGTGGTGGAACCCGGCGCCATCGCCGACCGGATGGGCCGCGCCGACGTGGTGCTGAACACCGACATCGAGGGCGACCCGGAGATCTACGGCCCCGGCGCCGGCCTCGTCCGCTCCGAGGCGCTGATCCGCATCCAGGTGTCGAGCGAAACGCCGGAGGGGCTGCTCGCCTTCGGCAGCCGCGAGCCCGACACCTTCCACAGCGGCCAGGGCACCGAGCTGGTCGGCTTCCTCGCCCGCGTCGTCGAACGGGTGATCCGCGGCTGGCTGGAGCTGCCCGCTTGACCAATCCGGGCGTGACGGAACCGGGTGCGGCCGAACCGGTCCTTGGCTTCTCCGCCAAGCCCGACGTCCAGGATGCGCTGGCCCACTGGCGGCGCTGGATGGAGAGCGAGAAGGCGGCGTCGAAACACACCCTGTCGGCCTACACCGCCGACGTGGGCGAGTTCCTGCGCTTCCTCACCGAGTTCCGCGGCGGGTCGCCGCCCTCGCTGAACGACCTGGGCGACCTGAAGGCGGCGGACTTCCGCGCCTGGATGTCGCGGCTGGCGATGGACGGGCTGATCGGGGCCAGCCGGGCGCGCAAGCTGGCGGCGGTGCGCAACCTGTTCCGCTGGATGGACCGCAGCGGCCGCCTGCACAACCCCGCCGCCGCCACCCTGGCGACGCCGAAGGTCAAGCGCCCCGCCCCGCGCCCGCTGACCGAGATCGACGCCGACCGCCTGCTGGAGGAGGCCGAGCGCGACCGCGAGGAACCCTGGATCGGCAAGCGCGACCGCGCCCTGTTCACCCTGCTCTACGGCTGCGGCCTGCGCATCTCCGAGGCGCTGGGGCTGGCGCGCAAGGACGCGCCGCTGGGCGAGAGCCTGCGCGTCACCGGCAAGGGCCGCAAGGAGCGGGTGATCCCCGTCCTGCCGGCGGTGACCGACGCGGTGCGCGCCTACATCGACAGTTGCCCCTTCGCCCTGGCCGCCGACGGCCCGCTGTTCGTCGGCACCCGCGGCGGCCGGCTGAACGCCAGCATCGCCCAGCACCAGATGCAGAAGCTGCGCGCCCTGATGGGCATGCCCGACAGCGCCACGCCGCACGCCCTGCGTCACAGTTTCGCAACCCATCTTTTGGCGGATGGCGGCGACCTGCGCGCCATCCAGGACCTGCTCGGCCACGCCTCGCTGTCGACGACCCAGCGCTACACCGATGTGGAGAACGAGCAGTTGATGAATGTCTACCGCTCGGCACACCCGCGGGCGCGAAAGAGCTGACTGGCCGGCAACTCTTCCGCCGGGATGACCTGGTCTTGACGATGACTCGCTCCTCGGCCCAAGTCTTTTCAGGAGCCTTTCCCCAGCCGAAGAAGATCGCGAGCTTTCCGCTTGCCGATCATTGCCACAAAGACCAAGTTGACACACACGCTATATTCACCACCTCAAACATTTAAGTCTTCGATCATCGCCGTGGCGATTAGTACCAAAGAACAATAGGGCTGCGGGAAACCCTGATGAACTCCTTACTTCGTCCTTAACCTGGTTCTCCGACAGTGACCGCCGAACGTGCGCTCGCGTCGGGGGATCCGCTCATGCAGATAAAATCCATCCAAACAAAGATTTCCGTCCTGTCGGGTCTCTGCCTGGCGGGTACGGTTGCGGTGCTTGTCGGGTTTGCGGTCGTGTCCACACGATCCAACAATGACTTCGTGACGGAAAACGTCGCGCAGATCCTGGAAAGCAAGACCACCGAATCCCTGCAGAACCTTGCGGCCACCCAGGCCGGCCTGCTGCGGTCGGAGTTCGACACCGCGCTGAACGCCGCCCGGACGATGGCCAGCAGCTTCGCCAGCCTCGCCGACGACGAGGCGGCCGGCAACACCCCGGTGGAGCGGCGGCGCGAGGCCTTCAACGGCATCCTGCTGTCGGTCCTGAAGCGCAACCCGCTGTTCAACGGCACCTATTCGGCGTGGGAGCCCAACGGGCTGGACAAGCGCGACGCGGAGTTCCGCAACCGCCGCGAGACCGGCACCGACGCCACCGGCCGCTTCATCCCCTACTGGAACCGCGACCAGAACGGCCGCATCGCCATGCAGCCGCTGGTCGAGTATGACAGCCGCGAGCGTCATCCCAACGGAGTGATGAAGGGCGGCTGGTACATCGGTCCGCAGGAGAACGGCCGGGAGAGCGTGCTCGATCCCCTGCCCTACGTCGTGCAGGGCAAGCAGGTCTTCCTGGCGACCCTGTCGGTCCCCGTCGTCATCGGCGGCAAGTTCCACGGCGTCGCCGGTGCCGACTTCAACCTCGACTTCGTGCAGCAACTGTCGACCAAGGTCAGCGCCGCGGTGTTCAACGGCCGCAGCCAGGTCGTCATCGTCAGCAACATGGGCCTGATCGTCGCCCACAGCGCGCGCCCCGACCTGATCGGCCAGTCGATCTCGACCTTCGACAGCTCGTGGCAGCAGGATCTGGCGACCGTCCAGTCCGGCAAGCCCCATGTCGATGTCGAGGCCGCCACCAACATGCTGCGCAGCTTCGCCCCGATCACCATGGGCAACACCGAAAAGCCGTGGGCGGTGCTGGTCCAGGTGCCGAAGGACATCGTTCTGGCCGACGGCATCGCCCTCGACGCCGCGCTGGGTTCGCGGGCGAACTCCAGCATTCTCTGGCTGGTCGGGGTCGGCGTCCTGGTCGCCTTCGGCGCGGTCGCCGCGATGTGGGTGGTCGCCGGCGGCATCGCCCGCCCGATCCGCGCCAGCGTCGGCTTCGCGGAGGGCATCGCCGCCGGCCGCTTCGACCAGACGCTGGACGTCCGGCAGGTCGACGAGGTCGGCGCGCTCGCCGACGCGCTTCGCAAGATGCTGGCCGACCTCAAGCGCATGATCGACCAGCGCGCCGAGGACCAGGCGAAGGCCGACGCCGAACGCCGCCGGTCGATGCTGCAACTCGCCGACGATCTGGAGGCGCAGGTGATGAACGTCGTCGAGGGCGTCGACGGCGCCGCCAAGACGATGAACGGCACGGCCCAGGCGATGACCGCCACGGCGACGCAGACCAGCCAGCAGGCCGGCGTGGTGGCCAACGCCTCGCAGGACGCCAACAGCAACGTGCAGACCGTCGCCGCCGCCACCGAGGAGCTGTCCGCCTCGATCCAGGAGATCGGCGAGCGCGTCAACCGCTCCGCCCAGATCGCCCGCAACGCGGTGTCGGCCGCCCAGGACGCGAACGGCCAGGTGCTCAGCCTGACCGAGGCGGCGGTGAAGATCGGCACGGTGGTCCAGCTCATCCAGGACATCGCCAGCCAGACCAACCTGCTGGCGCTGAACGCGACCATCGAGGCCGCCCGCGCCGGCGAGGCCGGCAAGGGCTTCGCCGTGGTGGCGCAGGAGGTCAAGAGCCTCGCCAACCAGACCGCCCGCGCGACCGAGGACATCGCCGGCCACGTCACCGGCATGCAGCGCGTCACCGACGAGACGGCCACCGCGATCAAGCAGATCGGCGGCATCATCGCCCAGATCGACGAGATCTCGACCGCCATCGCCGCCGCCGTCGAGGAGCAGGGCGCCGCGACCGCGGAAATCGCCCGCAACGTCCAGCAGGCCGCGACCGGCACGCTGGAGGTGACCAACACCATCGCCGACGTCCGCAGCGCCGCGGTCGAGGCCGGTCACTCGGCCGAGAACGTCCTGTCGGTCTCCGGCCAGCTCGCCACCGACGCCGGCCGCCTGCGCAACGTGGTGAACGGCTTCCTGTCCACCATCCGCGCGGCCTGACCGTCACCGCCTTTCCAAACAGAAAGGCTCCCCCGCCGGTCGGCGGGGGAGCCTTTTTGGTTCTGTTTCAGGCCGGTGAGGATCAGATGTGCAGCGGACGCCCGTCCACCGCCAGCGCCGCTTCCTTGACCGCTTCCGACAGGGTCGGGTGGGCGTGGCAGGTGCGGGCGATGTCTTCGGCCGACGCGCTGAACTCCATGCCCAGCACCAGCTCGCCGATCATCTCCGACACGTTCGGGCCGATCATGTGGACGCCCAGCACCTGGTCGGTGGTGGCGTCCGACAGGATCTTGACGAAGCCGTCGGTGTTGCCGCCGGCGCGCGCGCGGCCGTTGGCGGTGAACGGGAACTTGCCGGTCTTGTAGGCGACGCCCGCGGCCTTCAGCTGCTCTTCCGTCTTGCCCACCGCGGCCACTTCCGGCCAGGTGTAGACGACGCCGGGGACGAGGTTGTGGTTGACGTGGCTCTTCTGGCCGGCGAGCTGCTCGGCCAGCGCGACGCCCTCTTCCTCGGCCTTGTGGGCCAGCATCGGGCCTTCGACCACGTCGCCGATGGCGTAGATGCCGGGGACGTTGGTCTGGAAATGGCCGTCGATCTTGACGCGGCCGCGCTCCATCTCCACGCCCACCGCCTCAAGGCCCAGGCCCTCGGTGTAGGGGCGGCGGCCGATGGCGACCAGCACGGTGTCGGCGTCGATGGTCTGGGCCGCGCCGCCGGCGGCGGGCTCGACCGTCAGGGTCACGCCGGTTGCGGTCACCGACGCGCCGGTCACCTTGGTGCTCAGCTTGAAGTCCATGCCCTGCTTGGCGAAGAGGCGCTGGGCCTGCTTCGACAGCTCGCCGTCCATCGTCGGCAGCACGCGGTCGAGATACTCGACCACCGTCACCTTGGCGCCGAGACGGCCCCAGACCGAGCCCAGTTCCAGCCCGATCACGCCGCCGCCGATGACGACCAGATGCTTCGGCACCTCCGACAGCGCCAGGGCGCCGGTGGACGACACGACGCGCTTCTCGTCGATGGCGATGCCCGGCAGCGGGGTCACTTCCGAACCGGTGGCGATGACGATCGCCTTGCTGGCGGTGACCGTGCCGACGCCCTCGACCTCGACCGTGTTGCCGGCGGTGATCGTGCCGGCGCCCTTCAGCCAGGTGACCTTGTTCTTCTTGAACAGGAACTCGATGCCGCCGACGTTGTCCTTAACGACCTTGTCCTTGTGGGACAGCATGCCCGGCAGGTCGAGTTCCACGCCGCCGACCTTGATGCCGAACTTGGCGAGGCCGTGCGCCGCCTCCTCGAACTTCTCCGACGCCGCCAGCAGAGCCTTGGACGGGATGCAGCCCACGTTCAGGCAGGTGCCGCCCAGGGTGCCGCGCTTTTCCACGCAGGCGACCTTGAAGCCGAGCTGCGCCGCGCGGATCGCGCAGACATACCCGCCGGGACCACCGCCGACCACGACGACGTCAAATGTGCTTTCAGCCATGAGAGGCTTTCCTTTCGCCATTCTTGCTCGTTGCCAAAAGCCGTCCCATCCAGCGGGGAGGGCAAGCGGGGAGTGCCGCGGGCCGATTTATGCCCGCGCTCACGCCGGCTGGCAACGAGACACTTCGTCTCTGTGTGGGAAGGCCGGCATCGAAAACCCAGATCGGCGAGAATCCAGATCGGCGGATCTGGCCGGTGGGAGCGACCGGAACGAAGGGCACCCCTTTTGCGCAAGCCCCCTGCCCGAAGGAGTCGGGAAACCTTTGCGGCCCCGCTTGCGTTCTAGGGAGCGATTGCATCGCCACCGCTACCGGAGACCACCATGACGACCATCAAGAAGTTCGCCCTGCTCGCCATCCTGGGTTCGCTGCTCGGCACCACGCTGGCCGCCTGCAACACCTTCGAAGGCGCCGGCCAGGACGTGCAGGCCGGCGGCCGCGCGATCGAACGCGGCGCCGACAACGTCCAGAAGAAGATGTAAGGTCCGGAGAACGGGTGCGGGGGCGCGTTGCCCCCTGCCCCTTTATCCGCCTGCCGTCAGCCGCCCGCCGTCATCCGCCTGATGGTGTTGGTCGTGCTCTGGCCCTGGACCAGATCGGCCAGCACCACCTTGCCGCCATAGCTCTGGACGAACTCCGCCCCCACCACCGTCGCGATGGTGTAGTCCGCCCCCTTGACCAGCACGTCGGGGCGCAGGGCGTGGATCAGCTCCTCCGGCGTGTCCTCGCCGAAGATCACCACCAGATCGACGCAGCCCAGCGACGCCAGCACCGTGGCGCGCGCCGTCTCGTTCTGCACCGGGCGGCTGTCGCCCTTCAGGCGCTTCACCGAGGCGTCGCTGTTCAGCCCGACCACCAGCACGTCGCAGGCCGCCCGCGCCTGTTTCAGCAGGGCGATGTGGCCGGGATGCAGCAGGTCGAAGCAGCCGTTGGTGAAGCCGACCCGCTTGCCGCGCAGCCGCCAGCGCTCCGTCCGTTCGGCCGCGGCGTCGCGGGTCGCCACCTTCTCCTCGCCGTGGCGCCATTCCTGCTCGTGCAGCGCCGCCAGCATCTCGTCCGACCGCACCACCGCGGTGCCGACCTTGCCGACCACGATGCCGGCTGCCAGATTGGCCAGCCGGGCGGCGTCGACCAGATCGATCCCCACCGACAGCGCCGCCGCCAGCGTCGCCACCACGGTGTCGCCGGCGCCCGACACGTCGAACACCTCGCGCGCTTCCGCCGGCAGATGGACCGCGTCCGCGGCGGTGACCACCGACATGCCCTGTTCGCTGCGGGTGGCGACGACGGCGCCGACACCGCAGGTCGCGATCAGGTGACGCGCCGCGGCGACCACCTCCGCGTCGGTGCGGGCCGGCAGGCCGGTGGCCTCCATCAGCTCCTTGCGGTTGGGCGTGACGATGTCGGCGCCACGATAGCGGCGGTAGTCGCGGCCCTTGGGATCGACCACCACGGTGCGGCCGGAATCCCGCGCCGCGGCGATCACCGCCACCACCAGCTCGTCGGTCAGGACGCCCTTGCCGTAGTCGGACAGGATGACGCCGCCGACCTCGGGCAGGGCGGCGCGCACGCGCTCCAGCACATGGCCGGCTACGGTGATCGGCACGACCGTCTCGATGTCGGTGCGCAGCAACTGCTGCTGGCCGGCGATGAAGCGGGTCTTGACCGTGGTCTGGCGCCCGTCCTCCACCACGATGGCGGCGCCGTCGACCCCCTCGCGCCGCAACAGCGCCAGCAGATCGCCGCCGACCGTGTCCTTGCCGACCACCGAGACGAAGCGGCAGGCGGCGTCCAGCGCCACCAGATTGGCCGCGACGTTGCCGGCGCCGCCCAGCTTCGGCAACTCGCGCTCGATGCGCAGGACGGGGATTGGCGCCTCGGGCGACACCCGGTCCACCGAACCATAGACGAAACGGTCGAGCATCACGTCGCCAAGGCACAGCACGTTGGCGCGGGACAGGGTGTCGATGTGACGGGCAAGGTCGCTCATGGCCTGTCTCTTACCAACCCGGACGAGGCAACGCCAGTGGATCGGGGGGCTTGCGCGGGTGACGCATGTTTGTCTCCGTCGTAGGATGGCCGTCCGGCAACACTGACGACGCAGGTCCCGGCCACCCATGCCCATTCCCACCGTCGCGAACAGCCTGTCGGCCAAGCTGCTGGTGCTCACCATCCTGTTCGTGCTGCTGGCGGAGGTGCTGATCTACACGCCCTCCATCGCCCGCTTCCGCATGAGCTACCTGGAGGAGCGGCTGGCCGCCGCCCACATCGCCGCCCTGTCGGTGGAGGCAGCCCCCGACTTCATGGTGACGAAGGAGCTGCAGGCCAAGCTGCTGGCCTACACCGGCGCCCATGTCATCGACGTGATCCAGCCCGGCGCCCGGGTCTACATGCTGTCGCGGCCGATGCCGCCGGAGGCCGACGCCGTCTACGACCTGCGCAACACCGGCGTCTGGATGCAGATCGTCGACGCGGCGCGCGCCCTGACCGAGCCGCGCGACCGGGTGATCCGGGTGATCGACCGCTCGCCCAAGGACGCCGCCCAGCGCGTCGAGGTGACGATGGACGAGCGGCCGATGATCGACGCGATGCTGGAATTCTCGCAGCGGATCCTGGCGGTGTCGGTCGCCATCTCGCTGATCGCCGCCGGGCTGGTCTACGTCACGCTGCACGCCCTGCTGGTGCGGCCGATGCGGCGGCTGACCGCCGGTGTCGTCGCCTTCCGCCGCGATCCCGACGGCGTCCAGCCGGCCGAAGCCGGAGGCCGTCCCGACGCCTTCCGCCGCGACGAGATCGGCGTGGCGGAGCGCGAGCTGGCGGCGATGCAGGGCACGGTGCGCGCCGCCCTGCGCCAGCGCGAACGGCTGGCGACGCTGGGCACCGCGGTGGCCAAGATCAACCACGACCTGCGCGGCATCCTGTCCACCGCCTCGCTGCTGTCCGAGCGGCTGAGCGAGAGCGCCGATCCGGAGGTGCGGCGGGTGACGCCGCGGCTGCTCGCCGCGCTGGACCGCGCGGTGGAGCTGTGCGGCCAGACCCTGTCCTTCACCCGCGACGGCGCGCTGCCGCTGTCCCCCGCCCCGACCGACCTGCGCGCCCTGGCCGACGAGGCGGGGGCCGAGGTGCTCGCCACCGTGCGGCCCGACGGCAGCCGGGTCGAAGCCGCCTGGGTCAACGACATCGCCGCCGGCACCATCGCCCTGGTGGACGCCGCCCAGTTCGGCCGCGCGCTGGTCAACCTCGGCCGCAACGCGGTGCAGGCCGGCGCCGACCGCGTGCGGATCGCCGCCGACGTCGACGGCGACGGAACCGCGAGCGCCGGCGGACCGCTGACCCTGACCATCGCCGACAACGGCCCCGGCCTGGCGCCGCGGGCGCGGGAGAACCTGTTCCAGCCCTTCGCCGGGTCGGCGCGGGCCGGCGGCGTCGGGCTGGGCCTCGCCATCGCGCGCGAGGTGCTGCGCGCCCATGGCGGCGAGCTGCGGCTGGTCGGCAGCGCCGGCAGCGGAACCGTCTTCGCGCTCGACCTGCCGGAAAAAATCATACGCCCCGGCGATGCGCCTGTTGCATTGCACAGGTCTTTTGTGTCGCATTGATTCCGCGGGCGCCGTCCCGCACAATTCCTTCAATGCAGAAGCGTTCGTGTCGTCCCCCAAGGACCTGAACCGAGGGGACCCGGGCCGGGCGCTTCGCCCCTCTTGGACCCTCGCCCTGGGAAAGGACTTCGGGACGTGAAAGCGCTCTCTTCTTGGATCAACCCCATCATCGCCGGCATCATGGCGTTCGTCGGACTGCTCGCCTCCTCGCGCGCGGCGGATGACGCCTTCGCGGTCGGCGGACTGCTCGTCTTCATTGGCTGCGTGGCCTACATCTTCTGGACCATCGGCCGTCACTACGACCGTCTGGACACCGCCCACTGACGATCGGGGCCGCGCGCCACCACGCGCGCGGCCCGGTTGCCGGGTGACGATTTCTCCGGCGTGTCACGCCCCCAATTCCCGAAGAAAGATCGGCAGACGGGGGTGAAGAAAGCGGGTACCGCATGACATGCCCCATGACATGGGACCCCAACGCCTTCGCGACGTTCGACGTCCTGCGCCGCCGTCCCGTCATCGACCTGACGACGGCCCTTCCCCCCTCCCTGGCCCCCCATTCGATCGTCGATCTCGGCTGCGGCGCCGGACCGCTCGCCCGGTTGCTGGCGGCCCATTGGCCGCAGGCCGATGTCCTGGGGATCGACAGCTCCGCGGCGATGCTGCGCTGGGCCAACGGCACGCCGTCGCGCGTGCGCTATCTCAACGCCGATCTGGCGGACTGGCGGCCGCACTGGCCGGTCGACCTGCTGATCTCGGCCGGTGGCCTGCACCGTGTCGACGAGCATGAGCGGCTGTTCCCGGAGCTGCTGCAATCCCTTGCCCCTAACGGCGTCCTGGCGGTCGCCCTGCCCCGCCCGCAGGAACAGACCGCCCACCGGCTGCTGCTGGAAACTGCCGCCGACGGCCCCTGGACCCATCGGCTTGAGGGGGTCTGGCGCCCGATGCCGCAGCACCCGGCGCAGGACTACTACGACTGGCTCAGCCCGCTGGCGGTGTCGGTCGAGCTGTGGGAGACCGAGTATTTCCATGTGTTGGGCGGCGGCGTGCCGCTGTTGCAATGGCTGCATCTGGCGGCGATGTCCCCGATCATGGACCGGCTGGACGGCGCGCAGCTCGACCGCTTCCTCGCCGCCTACCGCCGCCGGCTGGAAGCCGCCTACCCCGAGCACCCCAGCGGCAACACCCTGATCCCGACCAAGTCGCTGTTCATCATGGCGCGGGTGAAGGGGTGAGGGAGGCTTGACGAGGCCCCAGGCTCTGTCCATATTTCTGTACAGAAACGTCCGACGCCGACCCGGTCCGCAACGACGAAGGGCACTCCCGATGGGGCACGTCAGCTACACCGATCTCCGCAACAACCTCGCCAGCTTCATGGACGAGGTCTGTGACAGCCACGCGCCCCTGGTCGTCACCCGTCAGAAGGGCCGATCCGTCGTCATGATCTCGGAAGAGGAGTATGAGGGGATCATGGAGACGCTGCATCTCCTGCGCAGCCCCCGGAACGCGGAGCCGGTGATGGCCGGCGTCGCCCAACTGGATGCCGGCAAGGGCGTCGAACGGGGACTCGTCGATGAAGAAGGTGTGGAGTGACGCGGCCTGGGACGACTACCTGTTCTGGCAGCAGAACGACAAGGCCATGCTCCGCAAGGTCAACGAGTTGATCCGCGACGCCGACCGGCATCCCTTCTCCGGCATCGGCAAGCCCGAGCCGCTGAAGGAACAGCTGTCGGGATGGTGGTCCCGCCGGATCAGCGGCGAACATCGGCTGGTCTACCGGGTCGTCGGCAGCGGCGACGCGCAGGCGCTGGAAATCGCCTCCTGCCGCTATCGCTACTGACGCCGCGGCCTCGAACGCTGCGCCCTCACACCCCGTCGATGTAGGTCAGCAGCGGCTGCCAGTCGCCGCGGTGTTCGGCGGCACGCTTGCCCGGCATGTCGAACAGGCTGAGGCCGCTTTCCGCCGCGTCGGCGTAAATCTGGCTGTCGCGCAGGCGGGTCACCACCTGGTGGCCGATGCCGCCCAGGAAGCGGTCGAGCCGGTCGGCCGCCTTGGTGCGGGCGCGCATGCGGTTGCCGACCACCGCCACCGCGGTCTTGCGCTTGGCAATCGTCTTCAGCTCCTCCAGCTTGCCGAGGAAGCGCTGGGTCGCCTGCTCGTCGAAGGCGCCGGGCAGCACCGGCAGCACGACGACGTCGGCCATCTTCACCAGCTCCTCGATCTGCTTGGTCTTCAGCGCCGCCGGGGCGTCGATCACCAGCCGCCTGGTGCCGCGCGGCGCGTCGGACAGCTCCTTGGCCCAATCGAGCCCGACCAGCACCGGCGCCTTCTCCGGCCGGCGGTCGAGCCAGCCCAGCGACGAGCGCTGGCGGTCCAGGTCGGCCAGGGCGGTGGGTAGGCCCGCGGCGGCGGACGCGGCGGCGAGGTGGGTGGCGACGGTCGTCTTGCCGCAACCGCCCTTGATGTTGGCGACCAGGATCGTGAGCATGGGCCGGAATCTACACCGTACCGTCCGGCTTCGACCAGAAATGCTTGGCATCCAGGAAATCATGCCACAGGGCGACCAGCGCCGCCTCGGTGTCGGCGACGCCGCGCGCGTGCCAGCCGATGACGATGCCGGCGGCCCGCGGTTCGCCGGGGGCGGAGCGGCTGCCGTCGTCGTGCAGCTCGTGCAGCAGCCGCGTCGCCGTCGCCACGTCGTTCAGGTGGCCCAGCGCGTCCTGGAAGGCGGCGAGCTGCTGGATGTAGCGGCGCACCGGCTTGTCGTCGTACAGGCTGCGGAAGAACTCCACGGCGTAGCGCAGTTTCTTCAAGGCGATGCGCAGCTGGTGGCGCTGCGCCACCGGCAGATGGGCGAAGCCGTGGCCGGCCCGCTTGGCCTTCTTGTGGCGCTTGTTCAGCAGATGGTCGGCCAGCCCGATCACCGGCTGGAACAGCCGCACCGAATCCTCGTTGACCGGCTGGTCGCGCCAGCCGCGCTTCTCCACCCAGCTGCCCACCCCCAGCAGGAAGGCGGTGTAGCGGTCGGAGCGGATGGCCTCGCGCACGCCCTCATAGGCCCGCAGGCGCCGCGATTCGGCGGCGGCGGCCAGCGCGTCGAGATCCTCCACCGCGGAGCGGCCATGGCCGTCGGCGCGGTGGAAGGCGTCGCGCACCGGCGCCAGCAGCTCGGCGCCGAAGACGTCCCAGTCGCGCGCCGGCCCCAGGCTGCCGGCCAGCCATTTGATCTCGCCGACCAGCCAGAGATACTGCCCGCTCGGGATGAAGGGCCGGAACAGCGCGGTGGCCGAGCGCAGGCGGCGCAACGCCACCCGCATCTGGTGCACGCCCTCCGGATCGTCGCCGGCCAGCGTCACCGCCTCGTTCGCGACCATGTGGGCGAGGCAGGCGCGGACGATGCGGGCGACCGCCCCCTCCACCGTGGTGTCGGCGTCGAGCAGCAGCTTTTCCGCCTTCAGCGCCTTGTCGGTGGCGCCGACGGCCAGCGCGTGGCCGCGTTCCGCCTTGGTCCGCACCTCCAGCCGCAGCGGCGCGACCTTGATCAGCTCATGGGCCAGATCGTAGAGCGCGGCGGGCGGGCCGTCCTTCAGCTCCAGCTCCACCTCGCACAGCGGCGTCGCGGTGCCGTTGGGCAGGACGATCTCGCCGCGGTCGAAGGCGACCTCGACGCGGGCGGCGTCCTCGCCGTCGCCGACCGTCACGTCCAGCGCGGTCCGTTCGACGACCGAGGTGAAGACCGGCTGCAGCTCCGATTCGCTGAGCGGACCGAGCAGGTCCAGCGCCTCACCGTCGGTGATCAGCGTCAGGTCGGGCGCCGCCGAGGGCACCGTGCATTCCCATTCGCCGCGCCCCAGCCCGTCGGCCTCCGGCGCCGACTTCACGGTCTGGACGAAGCCGTCGCCGGTCTTGCGCACCCGCAACGTCACCTTCCGTCCAGCCAGCCGCCGGTCGTCGGTGTCGAAATAGGTGCTTTCCAGCGTGCGCGTCGCCGCCGGCCCCAGGGCCCGGTCGGCGATGGCGGGAGCGGCGCGCAGCGTTTCCAAATCTTCCGGCCGCGCGGCCAGCTTCAGTTCCGTCTCGCGGTTGATGTCCGCCTCAGCCATCGCCTGCGCCTTCAACCCCCGTTCCGCGGCCCGATGGGCCTACAATTGGGTGTTTGCACAGGCCACGGATAGGGTCAAGTTACGGAAAAATGACAGCGATCGCCGGCCGCGCTGCGGCAGCGGGTCGCATCCGCCCTCCGGCCAAGCTCCGGTTTGCGGCGGAAGGGGGGCGGCTTGCGGCCGATTTGGGGGCTGGCGGGGCAAAATGCCCCTTTTCTCCCCACCCCTGAGGCGTTGCAAAGCATGCGGGGCTGTGCTTGGGTTCGGCAAAACCGCCACGGCTCGCCAACGGTGGGCCATTGATGAATGGGATGCGCGACGATGACCGAGTTCAACACGATTGACGACCTTGATGTGAACGGCAAGACGGTGCTGGTCCGCGCCGACCTGAACGTTCCGATGCAGGACGGCAAGGTGTCCGACACCACCCGCATCGACCGCCTCGCTCCCACCCTGAAGGAGCTGTCCGCCAAGGGCGCCAAGGTCGTGGTCCTGTCGCATTTCGGCCGGCCGAAGAACGGCCCGGACGCCAAGAACTCGCTGCGCAACGTGCTGGACGCGCTCAGCGCCGCCGTCGGCCAGAAGGTCGCCTTCGGTGAGGATTGCGTCGGTCCCAAGGCCAAGGAGGCCATCGACAAGGTCCACGCGGGTGCCATCGTCCTGCTGGAGAACACCCGCTTCCACGCCGAGGAAGAGAAGAACGACCAGGCCTTCGCCAAGCAGATGGCGGCGCTGGGTGACCTCTACGTCAACGACGCCTTCTCCGCCGCGCACCGCGCCCACGCCTCGACCGAGGGCGTCGCCCGCCTGCTGCCGAACGCCGCCGGCCGCCTGATGGAGGCCGAGCTGAAGGCGCTGACGCTGGCGCTGGAGAAGCCGGAGCGCCCGGTCGCCGCCGTCGTCGGCGGCGCCAAGATCTCCACCAAGCTGGAACTGCTGGGCAACATGGTCCGCAAGGTGGACCTGCTGGTGCTGGGCGGCGGCATGGCCAACACCTTCCTGTTCGCCCAGGGCACCGACGTCGGCGCCTCGCTGTGCGAGAAGGACATGGCCGACCAAGCCCGCGCCATCATGGCGACCGCCAAGGAATCGAACTGCGAGATCCTGCTGCCGAAGGACTTCGTCGTCGCCAAGGAGTTCAAGGCCGGCGCCGCCAACCGCGTCGTCGCCTTCGACGCCATCGGTTCGGACGAGATGGCGCTGGACGTCGGCCCGGCGACCGTCGAGTTCCTCGGCGTGAAGCTGCAGGGCGCCAAGACCGTGGTGTGGAACGGCCCGCTCGGCGCCTTCGAGATCCAGCCCTTCGACGCCGGCACCAACGCCGTCGCCGGCCTGGTCGCCGCCCGCACCGAGGCCGGCGGCCTGCTGTCGGTCGCCGGCGGCGGCGACACCGTCGCCGCGATGGCCCACGCCGGGGTCGAGGACAAGTTCACCTACGTGTCCGCCGCCGGCGGCGCCTTCCTGGAATGGCTGGAAGGCAAGGAACTGCCGGGCGTCGCGGCGCTGAAGAAGTAAGCGGCTCCAAATCGTCGCACTGCGAAAGGCTCCGGGCTCACGCCCGGGGCCTTTTTGCATGGTCACTCCCGCCCGGTTCTGTCTCCCCGTGCCTTCAGCCACTCCGCCATCCCCTGGTCGTCGAGCGCGTATTGTCCGCGCGCCGACCGCCACAGGATGTTCTTCTGCCGCAGGGCCTCGATAGCCGCCTGCACGGCCGGTGGCTCCACCGCCTCACCGACCACATCAGCGTAGGCCTGCAGCGCCGCGGCGGAAAAGGGCGCCGATTGCGGCCCCTCCACGGCGAGCCGCTCGACCACCGCCTGCTGCAAGGATGACAGCCCCGACCATGCCGCCTCGTAATCGTCCCACACCCGCTGGCGCAGTTCGGCCGCCCCGTCCGCCAGCGCCCGTTTCAAATCGCTGGCGTCGCCGATCAGCAGCGCCGCGTCCGACAGGATCCGCATCAGGGTTTCCGGCTGCCGTCCCACAGCGTCGAACGCTGCGAACACGTCGTCGGCGTCGAAACGGTTGCCCTCGGCCAGCCGGGCGTTGATCCACGCCGTGTAGGCGTCGGTGTAGGCGCGGTCCAGCAGTGGAAAGCTGCGCACCGTGGTGCCGAAGAAGGGCTGGTCGCGGTTCAGCACCAGCCGGCTCAGCTTGTCGCGGTGGGATCCCGTCAGCACGATCATCAGGTTCGGGCCATCGCGCGCATCGTCCCGGGTGTTCAGCCGGTCGCGCGCCGCCTTCAGCGCGAACATCGCGTTCAACCCGGCCTCGGTCGTCAGCGCGTGCTGGGCTTCATCGACCAGCAGGGCGATGCGCTTGTGGGTCCGCTCCAGCAACGCCTCCAGCGCGTCGGCCAGCGTCGCCCCCTGCGCCTGTCCGATCCGGTCGATGTCGACCGACACGCCGCCGACCCCCAGCTTGGCCAGCCCGACCGACCGCGCGACCTTCACCGGCAGGCTGTCGGCACGGCGAAGCTCGGCCTTCAACGCTTCCGCGATCAAATGGGCGGGATCGGCCGCCATATCGGACCAGAGGTCGACATAGACGGACAGCACGCCACGATTCTCCAGTTCCGGCCGCAGATCGTGGCGCAGAAAAGTGCTTTTGCCGGTCCGGCGCGGTGCCGCCAAGCAGACGGTCGGCTCGGCCCCGATCGGCGCATCGCCCGTTACGATGTCGGCCAGCGACGCGGCCAGCTTCGGGCGGTGGAACAGGAACTTCTGCGGGGGCGAGAGTGGCACGGGCAGCCTCTTTACGGCCGATTATGGTCAGAACCATAAACTATGTCTCTCAAAATAATTGTCAATACATCCTGGCCCCTCCGGGGCTCCGCCCACAGCCGGGCCGGCGGCCCGCCCTTTCCCCTTGCATCTGCCCGCGTGAATCTCCATAACAGCGGCGGGAGACTGGCGTCGGACGAGTCCCTCGCCAACCCGGTCAGGTCCGGAAGGAAGCAGCCGCAACGAGTTACGGCTCGGGTCGTTCGTCCAGTCTCCCACCCTCTTCCAAAATTCGCACGAAGACAGACGGCGACAGCGCGGCGCCGGGACGCTATCCTGCGGCCCGATCGAACCCTATCCCCTCGCCGTTCCGACAGGCCCGCCGCGTGACCGATACCACCGCCGACACCGCTGTCGACACTCCCGCCCCCGCCACGGCGGCCGCCACCGGGCTGGCCTACCGGGTGCTTGCGCGCAAATACCGGCCGAAGACCTTCGACGAGCTGATCGGGCAGGACGCGCTGGTCCGCACCCTGACCAACGCCATCCAGTCCGGCCGCATCGCCCAGGCCTTCATGCTGACCGGGGTGCGCGGCGTCGGCAAGACCACCACCGCCCGCATCATCGCCCGCGCGCTGAACTGCACCGGGCCCGACGGCACCGGCGGGCCGACGGTCAGCCCCTGCGGCGTCTGCGACAACTGCCGCGCCATCGCCGAGGACCGCCACGTCGACGTGATGGAGATGGACGCCGCCAGCCACACCGGCGTCGACGACATCCGCGAGATCATCGACGGCGTGCGCTATGCGCCGGTGTCGGCCCGCTACAAGCTCTACATCATCGACGAGGTCCACATGCTGTCCAAGAGCGCGTTCAACGCGCTCCTGAAGACGCTGGAGGAACCGCCGAGCCATGTGAAGTTCGTCTTCGCCACCACCGAGATCCGCAAGGTGCCGGTGACGGTGCTGTCGCGCTGCCAGCGTTTCGACCTGCGCCGCGTCGACGCCCAGGTGCTGAAGGAGCATTTCACCCGCATCACCGCGCTGGAAGGCTCGGTGATCGAGGGGGACGCCGCGGCGCTGGTCGCGCGGGCCGCCGACGGGTCGGTGCGCGACGGGCTGTCGCTGCTCGACCAGGCGATCGCGCTGGCCGCCGGCACGGTGACGGCGCAGCAGGTGCGCGACATGCTGGGGCTGGCCGACCGCACCCGCGTGATCGACCTGTTCGACGCCGCCGTCTCCGCCCGTCCCGCCGAGGCGATGGACATCCTGGCCGACCTGCACCGCGTCGGCGCCGATCCGGTGGTGATCCTCCAGGACCTGCTCGACCTCGTCCACAACCTGACCCGGCTGAAGGTGGTGCCCGACACCGCCAACGACCCCAGCCTGCCGGAGGAGGAGCGCACGCGCGGCGCCCAGCTCTCGGGCCGGCTCGGCATGCCGGCGCTGACCCGGGCGTGGCAGCTTCTGCTGAAGGGGTTGGGCGAGGTGCAGGCGGCGCCGGTGCCGCAGCAGGCGCTGGAGATGGTGATCGTCCGCCTGTCCTACGCCGCCGACCTGCCGACGCCGGGCGAGCTGATCCGCCAGTTCCAGGCCCAGCAGGCCAACGGCGGCGGGGCCAACGGCGGTGCACCGATGTCCCGCGGTCCGGCGGGCGGCGCCCCAAGCGGTTCCTCCGGCGGCGGCCCTGTCGCGGTGGCCGGCCAGGGTGGCGGCCAGGGTGCCCACGCGGTCGCCCGCTCGGTCGAGCAGGCCCAGCCCCACGCCGCACAGGCCGCCCAGGCGAAGCTGGCCCCGGTCCCGGTTCCGGCGGGGGAGGAGCTGTCGCCGATGCCGCGCGACTTCCGCGCGCTGGTGCAGCTGTTCTCCGACCGGCGCGAGGGCGCGCTCTACGGCTATCTGCTGGAAACCGTCCATCTGGTCCGCATGGAGCCGGGCCGGCTGGAGTTGAAGATGCGCCCGGCCGCGCCGCCGACGCTGCCGGCCAAGGTCGGCCAGTTCCTGACCGAATGGACCGGCCAGCGCTGGATCGTCGCCCTGTCCGACGGCCCGGCCCAGCCGACGCTGGCCGAGCAGGACAAGGCCGAGAAACGCCGCGCCTGGTCGGAGGCGGAAGCCAACCCGGTGGTGCGCGCGGTGATGACCGCCTTTTCCGGCGCCAAGATCATCGACATCCGCGATCTGGCGGAAATCGCCGCGGCGGAGAGCGCCGCGGTTGCGGATGACGGCGAGACACCCGATTTCATGGTTCAGCAGCAGGACGACGGGGTCTATTACCCGCTCGACGACGAAGGAGAGTACTGACCGATGAAAAATATCGGCAACATGATGAAGCAGGCCCAGCAGATGCAGGCCAAGATGCAGGAAATGCAGGCGAGCCTGGAGCAGGTCGAAGTGACCGGCCAGAGCGCGGCCGGCATGGTCGTCGTGACCGTCAACGGCAAGAGCGAGATGAAGAAGGTCAAGCTCGACAAGTCGGTCGTCGATCCGGAAGACGTCGAGGTGCTGGAAGACCTGATCGTGGCCGCCTTCAACGACGCCAAGAAGAAGGTCGAGCAGCACGTTGCCGACGAAACCTCCAAGCTGATGGGCGGCCTGAAGCTCCCCCCCGGCATGAAGCTGCCGTTCTGATTGGTTTTTTTGCCCTCTCCCGCCCCGGGAGAGGGAGGGGACCCGCGCCGAAGGCGTGGGGAGGGTGAGGGGTGATCCAAGACGGACCGCTCCCACCCCCGACCATCCCCCTTACCCTTCCCAAGCGTCGCTTGGGCCCCTTCCCTCTCCCGGGGCGGGAGAGGGAGAGTATGTGTGGGCCGCTGATTCTCCATGATCGGACCTGAAATCGAACGCCTGATCCAGTTGCTGTCCAAGCTGCCGGGACTCGGTCCCCGGTCGGCGCGGCGGGCGGCGCTGCATCTGATGAAGCGGCGGGACAGCCTGCTGGTCCCGCTGTCCGAAGCGATGGCGCTGGCCGGCGAGTCGATCCGCGCCTGCTCGGTCTGCGGCAACCTGGACAGCCGCGACCCCTGCACCGTCTGCGCCGACACCAGCCGCGACCGCTCGGTCATCTGCGTGGTCGAGGATGCCGGCGACCTGTGGGCGCTGGAACGCACCCGCGCCTTCCGCGGCACCTACCATGTGCTGGGCGGGCTGCTGTCGGCGTTGCAGGGCGTCGGCCCGGACGACCTGAACATCGCCGCGCTGGCCGAGCGCGCCAAGGACCCGGCGGTGCGCGAGGTCATCCTGGCGCTGAACGCCACCGTCGACGGCCAGACCACCGCCCACGTCATCACCGACCGCCTGACCGACAGCGACGTCTCGGTGTCGCGGCTGGCGCACGGCGTCCCGGTCGGCGGCGAACTCGACTATCTCGACGACGGCACCCTGACCGCGGCGTTGAAAGCCCGGCGACCGCTGTAGCCGGGGCACACGTACACCCCGTACGCACCCAGCCATTCCGTACGTCCTGCCATCCGCGCTTCGCGAACCGCCGTACGCCGCCGTTCACGAAGCCCGGCCGACCCTCCGCGCAACCCCGCTGGCCGGCCTCAAGCTCCCCGACGATGGTCCTTCGCAACAGGCATCCCTGCGAAGGCCCCATCCCATGACCGTTCGCCGCAAATTCCCCATCCTCCTGCGCATCCTGCTGGGCTTTTCCCCCTGGCTGCTGTTCGGCGCCGTCCTGCCGGTGGCCGGGGTGCCGTACGCCGCACCGGCCGCGCTGGTCGCCAGTCTGGCGCTCTGCCTGCTCGACCGGCGGCGCGGCTCCTACAAGGCGCCGGAGCTGGTGGCCGCCGCCTTCTTCGCCGTCCTGCCGCTGTGCGGGCCGCTGGGCTGGGACTGGCCACTGCACAACCTGGGACTCGCCGTCCACCTCGCCCTCGCCGCGATGGCGTTCGGCAGCATCGCGCTCGGCAGCCCCTTCACCCTGCAATACGCCCGCGACGACTGGCCGAAGGAGTTCTGGCACCTGCCGCAGTTCGTCGCCGTCAACCGGGCGATGACCGCGCTGTGGGGCGTGCTGTTCCTGGTCGGCAGCGTCGGTTTCGCCGGTCTGCCCGGCTGGGAGGCGCCATTGTCGATCGGTGCCAGCGCGCTCGGCGTGGTCGCCAACCGCGTCCTGCCCGATTGGCTGACCGGCACGGCGATGCGCCGCCGGCTGGCCGCCGCCGACCCGCACCCCTGGCCGGCTCCCGCCATCCTGACCCGCGCGAGCACCGCGGCGCATGAGCGTGACGTCGTGGTGGTCGGCGCCGGCATCGGCGGGTTGACCGCGGCGGCGCTGCTGGCGCGGGCCGGCGCGCGGGTGACGGTGGTCGAGGCGCATGACCGGCCCGGCGGCTTCTGCACCTCCTGGCCGGTCAAGGCGCGCAACCGCTCGGCCGCGGGCGCCCAGCCCTTCCGCTACGTTTTCGACGCCGGCGTCCACGACATCAGCGGCGCCCATCCCGGTGGTCCCGTCGATCATCTGCTGCGCACGCTGGCGGTGGAGGACCGCGTCGACTGGCAACCGGTCAGCCGCGGCGTGCTGGTGAATGGCAAGTTGCAGCAACTCGCCGATGACGCCGATGGACTGGCAACCCAGATCGCCGCCGACCATCCGGCCAGCGCCGCCGGCGCCGCCGCCTTCCTGGCGGAGATGCGGGCGGTGTACGACGACCTCTACCGCGGCTGCGCCGACCGCGGCCTGCCCCACATCCCCGACACGGTGGAGGCGATGCGGCGCTACGCCATGGACTGCCCGCACGCCTTCCGCTGGATGGGCCGCACTTTCCAGGAGATGCTGGACCAGTACATCCCCGACCGCGCCGCCCAGCGCCTGCCGACCCTGCTGACCGGCTATCTCAGCGACCGGCCGGAGCTGCTGGAGGTCCGGCAGATGGCGCCAATCTTCGGCTATTGGTTCTCGGGCGGCCGCTACCCGATCGGCGGGTCGCAGGCGCTGGCCGACGCGCTGGCCGACTCGATCCGGGGCGACGGCGGCGAGATCCGGCTGCGCACCGGGGTATCGCGCATCCTGATCGAGCAGGGCCGCGCCGCCGGGGTGGAGACCGCCGACGGACGGACCATCCGCGCCGCCGCCGTGATCTCCAACGCCGACGTGCGGCGGACCATGCTGGAACTGGTCGGACGCGCGCATCTGCCGCCGGCCTACGCCGCCCGCTGTGCCGCGATGCGGCCGTCGACCTCGGCCTTCATGGTGACGCTGGGGCTGGACATCGCGCCGGAGCTGCCGGCGATGACCTTCCTGCCCGGCGATGCGCCCGGCATGGGTCGGGGCATGGGCATGGCCGTCGCCGTCCCCTCGGTCCATGACCGCAGCCTGGCGCCCGACGGTCACGCCGCGGTGACCCTGATGCGGCTGGCCCCCGCCGACCCGAGCTGGGACCGCGCCGACCCCGGCTACAAGGCGCGCAAGCGGGCGGAGGGCGACGCGATGATCGCCGCCGCCTCCCGGCTGATCCCCGACCTGGAGCGGCACATCACCGTCCGCCAGGACGCCAGCGCCGCCACCTTCGCCCGCTACGCCCGCACCACCGCCGGTGCGATCTACGGCCTCGCCCCCGACCAGCCGCGGCTGAGCCGCCGCTCGCCGATTCCCGGCCTGTGCCTGACCGGCGCCGGAGTCTTCCCCGGACCGGGGGTGGAGGCCTGCGTCATCTCCGGCCGCCTGGCGGCGGAGGCCTTGCTCGGTCGGGAGCGGCTGACCGCCGACGCGCTGCGCCGCACCGCCGCGCCGGCACCGCTGCGGCGGCCGGCGCTGCCGGTGGCGCTGATGGGTTAACGAACCCGCTCAAACGAAAAGCCCCACCCTCGACAGAGGGTGGGGCTTTTCGTTCGAAGCGTGCGCTCAGGCCGTGTGCCGTTACTGCGGCAGCGGCTGCGGGCTGTCGGCCAGCGAGCGCAGGTAGGCGACGACGGCCGCGCGCTCGTCGTCCTTCTTCAGGCCGGCGAAGGTCATCTTGGTCCCGGGCGCGTAGGCCTTGGGATCGTAGATGAACTTGTTCAGCTCGTCATAGGTCCAGGTGCCGCCGGTCTTGACCAGGGCGTCGGAGTAGCTGAAGCCCTGCATGTGCCCCTTCGGGCCGCCGACGACGCCGTACAGGTTCGGGCCGACCTTGGCGGCACCGCCCTTGTCGAAGCTGTGGCAGGCGGCGCAGGCCTTGGCGATCTTCTGGCCGGCCGCCGGATCGGCGCTGGCGAGCAGCGGGGCGATCGGTGCCGGACCGGACGGAGCGGCCCCCTTGTCGGCCGGCGCGCTGGCCCCCTCCGGCAGGGCGACGACGTAGACGCTCTTCTCCAGCGGCTTCGAATGGACCAGCACCTGGGAGGCGAATCCGGTCAGCATGGCGATCACCCCCGCCAGCAGCACGGCGCCGAAAATCTTGTTCCACTCCATGCTCATTGATGAGCCCCTTGTTTCCTATTTCATTGCACTCGGCGTTTCCCCCGCCCGCGGCACCGAAAGCCGCGGGTACCATACCCCAGCGGTCCGGACCTTGTCATCGCCCGGAACGCCGCGAAAAAAGGTCGCATACAAATATGTCGCAGTCATCAGCGACGCAATTTACTTGGCGGTTACAATGCACCGCACAAAAGGCGATGCCGGCACTTGACGCCGCCCGCTCGTCCGTGTTTCACCCGCCCCAACCGCCCCGTCCCAAGCGCCTTACCGCGACCGGAGCCCCCCATGCCGACCACCGCCGCCACCAGCCCCACCAACCCGATCGTCATCATCCCGGCGCGCATGGCGTCCGTCCGCCTGCCGGGCAAGCCGCTGGCCGACATCCTGGGGGCGCCGATGATCGTCCAGGTGCTGCGCCGCGCGACGGAGGCGGCGATCGGCCCGGTCGTCGTCGCCTGCGCCGAGCCGGAGATCGCCCGCGCGGTCGAGGCGACCGGCGGCACCGCGGTGCTGACCCGGCCCGACCACCCCTCGGGCTCCGACCGCATCTTCGAGGCGCTGCGGCTGATCGACCCGGAGGGGCGGCACGACGCGGTGGTCAACGTGCAGGGCGATCTGCCGACGATCGAGCCGGGCACGGTGCGCGCCGCCTTCGCCCCGCTGGCCGACCCGGCGGTCGACATCGCCACGCTGGTCGCCGTCATCACCCGGGAGGAGGAGCGGACCAACCCCAACGTGGTCAAGGCGGTGCTGGAACTGCCGCCGGGCGCCCGCCAGGGCCGCGCGCTGTACTTCACCCGCGCCACCGCGCCGTCGGGCGACGGCCCGCTGTACCACCACATCGGCCTCTACGCCTACCGGCGCGCGGCGCTGGAGCGCTTCGTGGCGCTGCCGCCGTCGATGCTGGAGCAGCGCGAGAAGCTGGAGCAGCTGCGGGCGCTGTCCAACGGCATGCGGATCGACGCGGCGGTCGTTGACGCGGTTCCGCTGGGTGTCGATACTCCGGCCGACCTGGAGCGCGCCCGCGCGCTGCTGAGCGGCCGCCACGCCGACTGACGCCGCACCCGCCCAAGCCGCTGCTTCAAGAAAATCCGCCGAGGGAATCCCGTCCATGGCCACGTCCAACATCATCGCCTTCCAGGGCTTCCCCGGCGCCTATTCCGACCTGGCCTGCCGCAACGCGCGGCCGACCATGACGACGATGCCCTGCGCCACCTTCGAGGACGCCTTCGCCGCGGTGCGCGAGGGGCGGGCGTCGCTGGCGATGATCCCGGTGGAGAACTCCATCGCCGGCCGCGTCGCCGACAACCACTATCTGCTGCCGGACGGCGGCCTGCACATCATCGGCGAGCATTTCCAGCGGGTGAACCACCAGTTGCTGGCGCCCAAGGGGGCGACGCTGGACAGCATCAAGACGGTGCGCAGCCACATCCAGGCGCTGTCGCAGTGCCAGACGGTCACCCGCACGCTGGGGCTGGAGGCGATCAACCACGCCGACACGGCGGGCGCCGCGAAGGAGATCGCCGCGCTGAACGACCCGCGCCACGCCGCCATCGCCTCGTCGCTCGCCGCCGAGATCTACGGCCTCGACATCCTGAAGAGCAGCATCGAGGACGCGGAGCACAACACCACCCGCTTCCTGATCCTGGCGCGCGAGCCGAAGCTGCCGGCGCTGGGGTCCTGCAAGACGATCACCACCTTCGTCTTCCGGGTGCGCAGCGTGCCGGCGGCGCTGTACAAGGCGCTGGGCGGTTTCGCCACCAACGGCATCAACATGACCAAGCTGGAAAGCTACATGGTCGGCGGGCGTTTCACCCAGACCCAGTTCTACGCCGACGTGGAAGGCCACCCGGACGAACGCCCGCTGCGCCTCGCCCTGGAGGAGCTGGGATTCTTCGCCCGCGAGGTGAAGATCCTGGGCGTCTACCCGGCCAACCCCTTCCGCTACCAGGAAAGCCAGCGCGTCGGCGAGGATTGATCGGCGAGGATTGATCGGCCAGGATCGGGCGGCCGATTCTGTTCGCAGTCGCAAGAAGCCGCGCGTCATTCCGCCGCAGGTGATCGACTTAGCCGCGCCGGTCCTGCCCACGCCCTGGGCAAAACCGGCAAAAATTGCTATACAGAAAGGACGGGCGTCGCGGCCCGAACACAACTCATGCGCTTACAAAATAAGAAAACACCACGGCGGCTGACGGGTGAACACCCCGCCGACGGCCATGGCGCCACGGATGGAGGTTGCCATGCTCACGATGAACGATTGCCTCGGGATCGCGAATCTCGAGGCGGATGAAGTCACGCAGATCGCCGCCCACGAACATCTCCCCTTCATGACCGCGCTTGAAAAGGGTGCGGCCCTGCTGAACGAGCCGTGGGGCGACGCGGCGGTGCGGCAGATGGTCTGGGACAATCTGTGCACCACCAACCGGCGGCGGCCGGACGAAGCGGTGGCGCTGATGACGCTCTACAACGACACCTGCGACCGCCACCCCAACCCCTTCGACCGCCGCCACACGCCGGTGCGCGTCGGCCCGCCCAACCGGCGGCATTGAGGGGGCCTCAGCCCTCCGCGATCCACTCGCGGATCAGGCGGTGGGCGATCGAGTCGGGACGGGCAAGGCGGAAGGTCTCGTCGGGGGTGTGGTCGCGCAGGAAGGCGCGGTCGAACCAGGCGGCGCTTTCCAGCTCGTCGTTGCCGGTGTCGATGTCGAAGCTGGTGGCCCGCGCGGTAAAGCCCAGCATCAGCGACGACGGGAAGGGCCAGGGCTGCGACGAGCGGTAGCGGATGTCGGTCACGGTCAGCCCGACCTCCTCGAACACCTCGCGGGCGACGGTGTCCTCCAGGCTCTCGCCGGGCTCCAGGAAGCCGGCCAGCACCGAGTGCATGCCGGGCGGGAAGCGGCTCTGGCGGCCCAGCACCGCCCGGTCGCCGCCGTCATGCACCAGCATGATCACCGCCGGGTCGGTGCGCGGGAAATGGTGGGTGGCGCAGTCCGGGTTGGTGCAGAGCCGGACATGCCCGCCCTCGGCCGACGCGGCGGGGGCGCCGCAGACGCCGCAGAAGCGATGGCGGGCGTTCCACCACACCATGCCGCGGGCGTAGGCGCAGACCGACGCCTCGTCCTCCGGCATCAGCGGGCCGGTGGCGCGCAGATCCTCGAAACGGCCCTGGCCGCGCAGCGCCGGCAGGGCATCCGGGTCCTCGACCATCGACAGATCGACGGCGAAGACCGGATCGCCGTTCATCGGACCGCCGTTCATGACGCCGAGAAAGATCGGCACCGCCTCCAGCCCGTCGCCGGGCAGCATCACGGCGCGCGGCGCGTCGGGCGGGCCGGCGACGAAGTTTTGGCTCTGCCAGACCGGCAGCACGCGGGCGTTCGGCGCCAGCCAGGCCTCGGTCAACCACTCCTCGTCCTTGCGGCGGAGCGATGCGCGGTCGAGCGGCGCGGCGGCGTAGAAGTTCGGTCGGTTCGTCATGATGGACCGAAGGCTGCCACAAGCCGGCCGCGCCGGAAAGCCCCCGGCGCGGCAACCCTGACGCCCGCCTGGGGCCCGATCCGGCGCTTTACGGTTTCCGGGCCGGGCCTGCGCCGTTAGGATGCGGCACCAAAAATCGTGACGATCCCCTTCATCCTGAGCCAGGAGCGACCATGACCGAACCCTGCCCCGCCCCGATGGTGGCGCTCGCCCAGCGGTTGGCCGACTCCAGCGGCAGTGTCGTCCGCCGCTATTTCCGCACCCCCGTCGCCATCGACGACAAGGCCGACGCCTCCCCGGTCACCATCGCCGACCGCGAGGCCGAGCACGTCATCCGCACCATCATCGAAAGCCAGCGCCCCGACGACGGCATCTATGGCGAGGAGCACGGCACCAAGAACCTGGACGCCGAATGGGTGTGGGTGATCGACCCGATCGACGGCACCAAATCCTTCATCACCGGCCGGCCGATCTTCGGCACCCTGATCGCGCTGCTGCACCACGGGCGCCCGGTGCTGGGCCTGATCGACCAGCCGATCGTCGGCGATCGCTGGCTGGGCGTCGACGGCCGCCCGACCACCCACAACGGGCAACCGGTGCGCGTGCGCCCCTGCCCCGGCGGGCTGAGCGCCGCGATGTTCGGCACCACCTCGCCCGACCTGTTCCCCGGCACCGATTACGACGCCTACCGCCGCGTCGCCGCGCGGGTGAAGACGTCGGCCTATGGCGGCGACTGCTACAGCTACGGGCTGCTGGCGTCGGGCTATTACGACCTCGTCGTCGAATCGGGTCTGAAGCTGTACGACTTCGCCGCCCTGGTGCCGGTGGTGACCGGGGCCGGCGGGCTGATGACCGACTGGGAAGGCAACCCGCTGGACGCCAACTCCAGCGGCCGGGTGATCGCCGCCGGCGACCCGCGCACCCACCGGGAAGCCATGCAGGCGCTCGCCGGCTGATCTCCTTTGCTAACGGTTCGTGATGGTGCCCCATCACGAACCGTTTCCTCAGTCGCCGGCGCGGGCGTCCGCCCGCTTGGCTTCGCGGGCATGGGCCCGCGGGGCCGCCGTCGCGGCCCTCCACCACAGCATCTGTTCCGGAACCGAAATGACTGCCATCGACCCGCCCGCCCGTTCCGTCTTCGAAACCTCCCCCGAAAAGCTCCGCCCCTTCCTGGAGGGGTTGGCGGCGCGGGTGGCGGGCGGGTCGAACTGGTTGGTGCGCAAGAAGACCGTCTGCGACCTGCTGCTGGGGCTCGACGCCTTCTTCGCCCTGCCGGCGGCCGAACGCCGGGCGATGATGGCCGACGGCGGCGCGCCGGACGACCGCCCCGATTCCGAAACGACCCCTGACGCGACCGCGGGCGACGGACCGGAGGATTTCCGCAAGGTCCTGCCGATCTATGTCGGCGCCATCCTGGAAGGCTTGAACGAGGCAGACGTTTCGTCGGCGGAACAAGCGGCGATCTACCTGCTGTCCATCCACCCCGAGCATCAGGCGGCGGCGGAGCGCTGGATGCTGGCCGACCCGCGCCATGGCAAGGCGGTGCGCCGGCTGATGCGGACCGACCGTCGCTATCGCCAGTTGATGGACCGCATGGCCGACCACTGGCGGACCGCCCGAAGCGGCTGAACGCGCACCATATTCCCGCTTGATCCCGGCGTGGACGTGGCAATCTTAACGGACACGCCCGCTTACCCGACAGGACCGCCGATGCGCCGTCTCCTTGCCGTTGCCGCCACGCTCCTGGCCCTGGCCCTGCCTCCCACCGTGGCGATGGCCGCCAGCGTGACCGTCACGGCGCTGAAGCAGTTCGGGGAGCCGCAGTTCAAGCCGGGCTTCACCCATTTCCCGCACACCAACCCCGACGCGCCCAAGGGCGGGGCGATCACCCTGGCCGAATCGCAGCCGGGCACCTACGACAGCCTGAACACGCTGATCCTGCGCGGCGTCCGGCCGCGCACGCTGGGGCTGATCTCCGACGCGCTGATGGTCGGGTCGGGGTGGGAACTGGACGCCGCCTACGCCCATCTCGCCGAAAGCGTCGAGCTGCCGGACGATTACGGCTGGGCGATCTTCACGCTGCGCCAGGGCGCCCACTGGCACGACGGCGTGCCGATCACCGCCGACGACGTCGTCTTCACCTGGGACTCGATCCAGGCGCACGGCGCGCCCTTCCTGAAATCCTTCCTCGACCACATCGCCAAGGTGGAGGCGCTGGACGCCCGCCGGGTCAAGATCACCCTGACCGGCACCGGGGAGATCAAGCCGATCATCGACTTCGCCGTCACCATGGCGCCGCAGCCCAAGCATTGGTGGACCGCCAACGGGCGCGACATCTCCAAGACGACGCTGGAACCGCCGCTGGGCAGCGGCCCCTACCGGATCAAGACGGTCGATCCCGGCCGCTCCATCACCTACGAGCGGGTGGCCGACTGGTGGGCGAAGGATCTGCCGACCGCCCGCGGCTTCTACAATTTCGACAGCGTGAAGGACGATTTCTACCGCGACGACGACGTGATGTTCGAGGCGTTCAAGGCCGGCGCCTACGATTTCCGCGGCGAGTACCGGGCGCAGCGCTGGACCACCGGCTACGACTTCCCCGCCGCCAAGGACGGCCGCGTCCTCAAGCTGGAGGTGCCGAGCGAGTTGCCGCTGGGTGCCCAGGGCTACCGCCTGAACACCCGCCGCGCCAAGTTCGCCGACCCGCGGGTGCGCGAGGCGCTGGCCCTGCTGTTCGATTTCGACTGGATCCGCAAGAACATCCTCTACGGCCAGTACCGCCGCACCCTCAGCAACTTCCCCAACTCCGACTTCGGGGCAAAGGGGCCGCCGACACCCGCCGAATTGGCGCTGCTGGAGCCCTACCGCACGCAACTGCCGGAGCGGGTGCTGACCCAGCCCTTTACCCTGCCCACCACCGACGGCAGCGGCAACAACCGCGCCCAGGTGCGCGAGGCGACGCGCCTGTTCAAGGAGGCCGGCTGGGAGGTCCGCAACGGCAAGCTGACCAACCTCGCGACCGGCGAGGTGATGGCGATCGAGTTCCTCGACGGCACCGGCGCGCTGACCCGCGTCACCCAGCCCTACGTCGAGACGCTGCGCCGGGTCGGCATCGACGCCAGCCTGCGCCTCGTCGACACCGCGCAGTTCCAGGCCCGCACCGATGATTTCGATTTCGATACGATCGTCGTGAACGTGTCCTTCTTCACCCCGCCGGGCACCGAGCTGCGCGGCTATTTCGGCTCCGCCGCGGCGAACCTCAAGGGCTCGGCGAACTACGCCGGCATCCATGACCCGGTGGCCGACGCGCTGATCGAAAAGGCGCTGGCGGCCAAGGATCTGGAGACGGTGCAGGCGGCCACCCGCGCGCTCGACCGCGTTCTGCTGTGGGGCTTCTACATGGTGCCGCAGTGGCACAACCCGGAAAGCTGGATCGCCCACCGGGCGTGGCTGGCCCACCCGGCGGTCTGGCCGAAATACGACCAGGACTACCGCAGCACCAACTTCCCCGCCACATGGTGGGTGGACGCGGCGAAACGGAACGGACAGCCTTGATGGCGCCCGATCGACGGGCCAAGTCCCTCAGGCTGAACGGTTTCCAGAGAGAAAAAATCCAGGGAAGGGATCGGACATGACCAGTGGAATGCGGTGGCTGGGCACCGGCCTGAGGGTCGCGGTCGCGGGCGCGCTGCTGCTGGCGACCCCGGCGGCGGCGCAGGACGCGGCAGCACCAAAGGGCAGCCACGCCCTTGCGCTGCACGGCAAGCCGAAATACGGGCCGGACTTCCAGCATCTCGACTATGTCGACCCCAACGCCCCGAAGGGCGGCGAGGTCAAGATGATGGCCTTCGGCGGCTTCGACAACCTGAACCCCTTCATCCTGCGCGGCCAGGCCGCCGCCGGGGCCGGGCTGGTGTTCGACACGCTGACCACCAGCAACGGCGACGAGGCGATCACCGAATACGGCCTGCTCGCCGAAACCATCCAGGTCGCCGACGACCGCGGTTGGGTCGCCTTCACCCTGCGGCCCGAGGCCCGCTTCCACGACGGCACGCCGGTGACGGTCGACGACGTGATCTGGAGCTTCGAAACGCTGAAGGAGAAGGGCCACCCGCTCTACCGCACCTATTACGCCGACGTCGTGAAGGCGGAGAAGACCGGCGAGCGCACGGTGAAATTCACCTTCCGCGGCACCGACAACGCCGAATTGCCGGTCATCATGGGCCAGTTGCCGGTGCTGCCCAAGCACGCCTTCGCCAACCGCGACTTCGGCACCACCACGCTGGACCCGCTGATCGGCAGCGGCCCCTACAAGGTGGTGGACGTCCAGCCCGGCCGCTCCATCACCTACGAGCGGGTGAAGGACTGGTGGGCCAAGGATCTGCCGATCAACCGCGGCCGCTACAATTTCGACCGCATCCGCTACGACTATTACCGCGACCTCGACGTCGCCTTCGAGGCGTTCAAGGCCGGTGCCTTTGATTTCCGGCTGGAGAACTCGTCGAAGAACTGGACCAACGGCTACAACACTCCCGCCGTCCAGAACGGCCAGATCGTCCGGGAGGAGTTGAAGAACCAGGACCCGCAGGGCATGCAGGCCTTCGCCTTCAACATCCGCCGCCCGATCTTCCAGGACCGCCGGGTGCGCGAGGCGCTGAATTACCTGTTCGACTATGAATGGACCCGCGCCAACCTGTCCTATGGCCTGTACCAGCGCACCAAGAGCTATTTCGCCAACACCGAACTGGCCTCCAGCGGCCTGCCCTCGCCCGAGGAGCTGAAGCTGCTGGAGCCGTTGCGCGGCCAGATCCCCGACGAGGTCTTCACCAAACCCTACGAGCCGCCGAAGACCGACGGCAGCGGCAACATCCGCGGCAACCTGCGCACCGCGCTGGGCCTGCTGAAGGACGCCGGCTGGGAGCTGAAGAACGGCAAGCTGGCGAACGCCCAGGGCCAGCCCTTCCGTTTCGAGATCCTGCTGGTCCAGGCCGACATGGAGCGCATCGTCCAGCCCTTCCTGCGCAACCTGGAGCGCGCCGGCATCGAGGCGCAGATCCGCGTGGTCGACAGCGCGCAGTACCAGAACCGCACCGACAATTTCGACTACGATATGATCATCGAGCGGTTCCCGCAGTCGTTGTCGCCCGGCAACGAACAGCGCGACTACTGGGAATCCTCGCGCGCCGACTTGGCCGGCAGCCGCAACAGCATCGGCATCAAGAACCCGGCGGTCGACAAGTTGGTGGAGACGGTGATCGCCGCCCCCGACCGCGAGGCGCTGATCACCGCCACCCACGCGCTCGACCGCGTGCTGCTGTGGAACTGGTACGTCATCCCGCAGTGGTACGACAGCGTCTACCGCGTCGCCTACTGGAACCGTTTCTCCCATCCGGCGGTTGCCCAGAAGTACGGGCTGGGCTTCCTCGACAACTGGTGGGTCGATCCGGCCAAGAACGCCAAGCTGGCCGACAGCGCACGTCGCACGGGACCCTGAGCAACCGTTTGGTCTAAGCTGCCGTCATCTTGAGGGCCGTCATCTTTAAGATTGGGGAGGGTCGGGACACCCGCGATGCTGGCTTACATCATCCGCCGCCTGTTGCTGATCATCCCGACCCTGTTCGGGATCATGGTGATCAATTTCCTGATCGTGCAGATCGCCCCCGGCGGCCCGATCGAGCAGATGATCGCCCGCGTCCAGGGCACCGCGGTGGAGGCGACCTCGCGCATCGGCGGCACCGCCGGTGGCGACGCCAACACCGCGCAGCGCCAGAACCAGGCCGGCGGCGACACCGGCAGCAAGTACCGCGGCGCCCAGGGCCTCGACCCCGCCTTCATCAAGCAGCTGGAGAAGGAGTTCGGCTTCGACAAGCCGCTGCACGAGCGGTTCATCCACATGATGTCGAACTACATCCGCTTCGACTTCGGCAACAGCTACTTCCGCGACCGCCGCGTCGTCGATCTGGTGATCGAGAAGATGCCGGTGTCGATCTCGCTCGGCATCTGGACGACGCTGATCGTCTATCTGGTGTCGATCCCGCTCGGCATCGCCAAGGCGGTGCGCGACGGCCAGCCCTTCGACGTCTGGACCTCCGGCGTGGTGATCGTCGGCTACGCCATCCCCAGCTTCCTGTTCGCGGTGCTGCTGATCGTGGTGTTCGCCGGCGGCCGCTACCTCGACTGGTTCCCGCTGCGCGGGCTGGTGTCGGACAATTGGGCGCAGCTGCCCTGGTACAAGCAGGCACTCGACTATGCCTGGCACATGGCGCTGCCGGTGCTGTCCATGGTGATCGGCGGCTTCGCCGGCCTGACCATGCTGACCAAGAACTCCTTCCTGGAGGAGGTCGGCAAGCAGTACGTCATCACCGCCCGCGCCAAGGGGTTGAGCGAGAACCGCGTGCTGTACGGCCACATCTTCCGCAACGCCATGCTGATCGTCATCGCCGGCTTCCCCGGCGCCTTCATCGGCATCCTGTTCACCGGCGCCCTGCTGATCGAGGTGATCTTCTCGCTCGACGGGCTGGGGCTGCTGGGCTTCGAGGCGGCGATCAACCGCGACTATCCGGTGATGTTCGGCACGCTGTACTTCTTCACGCTGCTGGGGCTGATCATGAATCTGGTCGGCGACATCACCTATGTGATGGTCGATCCCCGCATCGACTTCGAATCGCGGAGGGTGTGATGTCTCCGCTGACCCGGCGCCGGCTGGACAATTTCAAGGCGAACCGCCGCGGATTCTGGTCCTTCTGGCTGTTCCTGCTGCTGTTCGTCGCCTCGCTGGGGGCGGAGTTCATCGCCAACGACAAGCCGCTGCTGATCGAATACGAGAACCACTATTACTGGCCGGTCTTCAACGCCTACCCGGAAACCACCTTCGGCGGCGAGTTCGAGACCGAAACCGACTACCGCGACCCCTTCGTCCGCGACCTGATCAATGCCAAGGGCTGGATGGTCTGGCCGCCGATCCCCTACAGCTACCGCACCATCAACTACAACCTGCCGGTCCCGGCCCCGGCGCCGCCGTCGGCCGAGAACTGGCTGGGCACCGACGACCAGGGGCGCGACGTGGTGGCGCGGCTGATCTACGGCTTTCGCATCTCGGTGCTGTTCGGGCTGGTGCTGACCGCCTTCTCGTCGGTCGTCGGGGTGGCGGCCGGGGCGGTCCAGGGCTATTTCGGCGGGCTGACCGACCTGCTGTTCCAGCGCTTCATCGAGATCTGGCAGGGGTTGCCCACCCTGTTCCTGCTGATCATCCTGGCCAGCGTGGTGACGCCGACCTTCTGGTGGCTCTTGGGCCTGCTGCTGCTGTTCTCGTGGACGGCGCTGGTCCATGTGGTGCGGGCGGAGTTCCTGCGGGCGCGCAACCTGGATTACGTGCGCGCCGCCAAGGCGCTGGGGGCCGGCGACGTCACCATCATGGTGCGCCACGTCCTGCCCAACGCCATGGTGGCGACGCTGACCTTCCTGCCCTTCATCCTCAACGGCTCGATCACCACGCTGACCGCGTTGGACTTCCTGGGCTTCGGCCTGCCACCGGGCTCGCCGTCGCTGGGCGAGCTGCTGGCGCAGGGCAAGGCCAACCTGCAGGCGCCCTGGCTGGGGCTGACCGCCTTCTTCGTGCTGGCGATCATGCTGAGCCTGCTGATCTTCATCGGCGAGGCGGTGCGCGACGCCTTCGACCCGCGCAAGACCATCGCCCTGATGTCGACCGCCATGCCCGGCGAGGCCGCCGCCACGACGGCCCGCAAGGAGGCGGCGGAGTGAGGACGACGACCATGAGCCCGACATGACCACCATGCCCCCCAACCCCGACCTCCTCTCCGTCCGCGGCCTGCGCGTCGAGTTCCGCTCGGGTGCCGGCGTGACGCAGGCGGTGAAGGGCGTGTCCTTCGATCTCCAGAAGGGCGAGACGGTGGCGCTCGTCGGCGAATCGGGGTCCGGCAAGTCGGTCACCGCGCTGTCGATCCTGCAACTGCTGCCCTACCCGACGGCGCACCACCCCGCTGGCTCGATCCGCTTCCGCGACACCGAGCTGCTGGGCGCCGAGGAAAAGACCCTGCGCGGCGTGCGCGGCAACCGCATCGCCATGATCTTCCAGGAGCCGATGACCTCGCTGAACCCGCTCCACAGCATCGAGCGGCAGATCAACGAGACGCTGTTCCTGCACAAGCGGCTGTCGCGCAGCGCCGCCCGCGCCCGCACGCTGGAGCTGCTGCGCCTGGTCGGGCTGCCCGACCCGGAAAAGCGGCTGACCGCCTACCCGCACGAGCTGTCGGGCGGCCAGCGCCAGCGGGTGATGATCGCCATGGCGCTGGCCAACGAACCCGACCTGCTGATCGCCGACGAGCCGACCACGGCGCTGGACGTCACCATCCAGGCTCAGATCCTGGCGCTGCTGAAGGATTTGCAGAGCCGCTTCGGCATGGCGCTGCTGCTGATCACCCACGATCTGGGGGTGGTGCGCAAGATGGCCGACCGCGTCTGCGTGATGAACCAGGGCGAGATCGTCGAGCAGGCCAAGGTCGCCGACCTGTTCGTCCGCCCCCGCCACCCCTACACCCAGAAGCTGCTGTCGGCCGAACCGCGCGGCAACCCGCTGACCCCGCCGGAGGACGCGGCGGAGGTGATGGCGGCCGACCGGCTGAAGGTGCATTTCCCGATCAAGAAGGGCCTGCTGCGCCGCACCGTCGACCATGTGAAGGCGGTGGACGGCGTCGACGTCGCGGTCCGCCGTGGCCACACCGTCGGCGTGGTCGGCGAATCGGGGTCGGGCAAGACGACGCTGGGGCTGGCGCTGCTGCGGCTGCACGCCAGCCAGGGCGCCATCCGCTTCGACGGCACCGACATCCAGGGCTGGCAGCCCAAACGGCTGCGCCCGCTGCGGCGCGAGATGCAGATCGTTTTTCAGGACCCCTACGGCAGCCTGTCGCCCCGCCTGTCGGTCGGCCAGATCATCGGCGAGGGGCTGGGCATCCACGGCATCGGCGACCGCGCCGACCGCGACGCCATGGTGGCCAAGGCGCTGGAGGAGGTCGGCCTGCCGCCCGAGTCGCGCAACCGCTACCCGCACGAGTTCTCCGGCGGCCAGCGCCAGCGCATCGCCATCGCCCGCGCCCTGGTGCTGAAGCCGAAATTCGTCGTGCTGGACGAGCCGACCTCGGCGTTGGACATGTCGGTGCAGGCGCAGATCGTCGATCTGCTGCGCGACATCCAGGCCCGCCACAACCTCGCCTACCTGTTCATCAGCCACGATTTGCGGGTGGTGCGGGCGCTGTCCAGCCACGTCATGGTGATGAAGGACGGCAAGGTGGTGGAACAGGGCCCGACCCAGCGCATCTTCGAGGCGCCGCAGCAGGAGTACACCCGCGCCCTGCTCGCCGCCGCGCTGAACCTGGAAGCGGTGGAGTCGCCGGCGGTGCGGACGTGAGGGTGCGGACGTGACGTCGCGGGACTGCCGGACGCTTTATCCGGGACCGCGCCGCGGGTAGGGTGGCGGTCCCTCCGCACAGCCCGACGCCACCGCCATGACCGACACCGCCCCGCAAGATGCCGCCCGCCTCGCCGAAGCCGTCCGCTCCGGCGACCGCCGCGCTCTGGCCCGTGCGATCACGCTGATCGAATCGACCCGACCCGACCACCGCGCCACCGCCGACGCGCTGCTGGCGGCGCTGCTGCCGCACACCGGCAACTCGGTGCGGCTCGGCATTTCCGGCGTGCCGGGGGTGGGGAAGTCGACCTTCATCGAGGCGTTCGGGCTGCACGTCATCGGGCTGGGGCACAAGGTCGCGGTGCTGGCGGTCGATCCGTCGTCGCAACGCACCGGCGGCTCGATCCTGGGCGACAAGACGCGGATGATCGACCTGTCGCGCGACCCTGACGCCTTCATCCGCCCATCGCCCGCCGGGTCGACGCTGGGCGGCGTGGCGCGGCGCACCCGCGAGGCGATGCTGATCTGCGAGGCCGCCGGCTTCGACGTGATCATCGTCGAGACGGTCGGCGTCGGCCAGTCGGAAACCGCGGTCGCCGACATGGTCGACCTGTTCATGCTGCTGCTGCTGCCGGCCGGCGGCGACGAACTGCAGGGCATCAAGAAGGGCATCGTCGAACTGGCCGACCTCGTCGTCGTCAACAAGGCCGACGGCGACCTCGCCGCCACCGCGCGCCACACCGTCGCCGATTACCGCCACGCGCTGACCCTGCTGCGCCACGGCGACTGGCGGGTGCCGGTGCTGAGCTGCTCCGCCGTCCACAAGACCGGCGTCGACACCGTCTGGGACACCATCGACGAACACCGGACGCTGACCGCGGCCAACGGCCAGCGCGCCACCCGCCGGGCCGAGCAGGCCCGCGCCTGGCTGTGGAGCGAGATCCGCGAGTCGCTGATCGACCGCTTCCGCGCCCATCCCGCCGTGCGCGCCGATCTGGCGCGGATCGAGGCGAGCGTCACCGACGGCACGATCATCCCGACCACGGCGGCGCACAGCCTGCTGGCCCGCTTCCTCGATCAAACGGGTGATCCGGCGGCCGGCGCATAACCCGAACAGCTTATGCTGCACCGCAACAAAACTGTTGCACCGCAGCGCCCGTGGGGATATTTTGGATCGGGCGGGAAAGGGGCGTCGCGCGCCGGTAACGGCGGCTGCGCTTGGGCCGGGGTGCCCGCGGTCTCCTGGGGTTACGCCGGAGCGGCCTTTCCGTTTCCGCCAACGCGTTTCCGCCAATGTCCAAGGCACCGTCCACGGGAGACAACGCCATGTCCGCACGTCCCACCCCCGCCAATGTCCTGGGTCTGTTCACGCAGGCCGGCTCGCTGGCCAAGACCAACGCCGAGACGACCGCCGCCAAGTCGGCGCGCGTCGCCGGCCTGATGCAGGACGGCTATCGCCGCTGGTTCGACGGCGTCACCGCCTCGGTCAACGACGCCAGCCGCCTGGCCGCCGGTCTGGGCAAGGCCCGCAGCCCGGCCGATCTGGCGGCGCTGCAGCGCGACTGGCTGTCCACCACCCAGGCCCGCGTGACCGAGGGCGTGCAGGGCTTCCTGGACGTGTCCGCGAAGATCGCCGCCGAAATCACGACGCTGCCGGCCGTGGCGACCGCGCCCAAGGAGGCCCCGACGGCCGTGGCCCCGGTTGCGGCCCCCGTGGCGGCTCCGGTCGCGACCCCGGCCCCCGCGCCGAAGCCGGTCGCGCCGAAGGTCGAGGCCAAGGTGGCCGCCCCGGCTCCGGCCGCTCCGATCCCGCCCCCGGCCCCGGTGGCCGCTGCCCCCGTTCCGGAAGCGCCGAAGCCCGCGCCGGCTCCGGCTCCGGTCGCCGAAACGGCTCCGGTCGCCACCACGGCGGCCGCCAAGCCGCTGGAGGTCCCGGTCAAGGCCCTGGTCGAAACCGTGAAGGCCGAGAAGGTCGCGCCGGTTGCCGCTCCCAAGGCGGCGCCGGCCGCGGTCAAGGCGGAGGCCAAGCCGGCCGCGCGCCGTGGTGCCAAGCCGGCCGCGAAGACCAGCTCGACCCTCAACTGAAGAATCGGCGCGGCGCCGTCTCTTCGTCTGATCGAAGAGGCCGCCGCGCTTCGACTCGTCCCGACTCGGACGGCCGCTCGTTTTTCGTGGGTTTGTTTGCGGATCCCGGCTTGACGACCGCGCTTTTGTTCGACTATATAGCGGCCTCCTTCGGGCGGCGGGCCGTCCGATACCGGGTTTCATTTGCTAAAATAAAGGATCAGTCCGATGGCACGTCGGTGCGCCGTGACCAACAAGGGCACGCAGTTTGGCAACAACGTCAGCCATGCCAACAACAGGAATCGCCGTCGCTTCCAGCCGAACCTCCAGGACGCGTCGCTGCTCAGCGACAGCCTGGGGCAGGTGGTGCGTCTGCGCATCTCGGTGAACGCGATCCGCTCGATCGAGCACAAGGGCGGCATCGATGCCTTCCTGCTCGACGCGAAGGACGACGTGCTGAGCCTGGACGCCCGTCGCCTGAAGCGTCGTATCGCCAAGGCGCAGGAGAAGCAGCAGGCCGCGGCCTGATCGCTTCCCGATCTGGATCGCGTTTGGTGTGCTGAGGCGGGGCGGTCATCCGTTCCGCCGACGAGAATTAGGACGCGTACAGGACGATTCCGACTCCCGGTAGAGAGCGGCGCGCGACATCCGAAAGGGTGCCGCGCGTTTCGTCGTTTCTGGGGTCGGCGATGGGGCACGCGTGCCGGTGCCGAAGCGGGACCGCCCCCTATTCCCCCGACAACTCCTCCGGATCCTCCGCGTCGACCACGCGCCGGGCGATCTCATAGCCGAAGCCGGCGCGGCCCAGCGCCGCCAGGTCCTTGTCGCGGTGGGCCGCCCGCACCTCCGGCAAGCGGTAGGGCCCCAGGCGCCGCCGTCTGGCGAGCGCCAGCGCCGCCGACAGGTCCAGGTCCGGGCCGACATCCTCGCGCAGGCTGTCCAGCGCCTTGTCGGCCTCGTCGCGGCCGATGCCCTTGCCGGCCAGCTTCTGGGCGATCAGGCGGGTGGAGGCGCCGCGGCGGTGCAGGCTCTCGGTCCGCATGCGGGCGTAGGTCTCGTCGTTCAGCAGGCCGCTGCGGACGTAGCGGGCCAGCAGTTCCTCGACCCAGCGGGCGCCCTCCTCGCGGTCGGTGTCGTGCGCCCTGGCCGACAGATCGACCTTGCGCATCAGCACCCGGCGCAGGTTGGCGGTCGAGCTGGCGAAGCGCTCCAGATAATACAGCGCGGCGTTCTCCAGATACTGCGGGGTGACCCGCTTCACCGGCTTTCCGGCCGGCTGGGACGTTCCCGTCCGGGGTGGACGCTTATCGTCGGTGTTCATGGCAGTCCCTTCGGCGGCGGCGGTTGCCGGACGGGCGGGCCGCACGTACAGTCCGTGACCCTCTCGGCGCCGTAAAGTTCCGGCCCCTTCAGCCACGCCCGGCGGCGCGGGCCAAAAAAGGCAGATCGTGACGCGATGACCCTTCCCCTTCCTCCCATGCCCCGCGACGTCGGTTCCGTCAACTGGATCGGCCTGTGGACGCTCTACGCGCGTGAGGTCCGCCGCTTCATCAAGGTCCACCAGCAGACCGTCTGGGCGCCGGTGGTGACGACGCTGCTGTACTACGCGGTGTTCGCCCTGTCGCTCGGCTCGGCGGTGCGGATGGTGGGAAGCACGCCCTACCTGGAGTTCCTGGCCCCCGGCCTGATCATGATGGCGATGGTGCAGAACGCCTTCGCCAACACCTCCTCCTCGGTGGTGATCGCCAAGGTGCAGGGCAACATCGTCGACATCCTGATGCCGCCGCTGTCGCCGGCGGAGCTGGTCAGCGGCTTCGTCTTCGGCGGCATCACCCGCGGCGTCGTGGTCGGGCTGGTCACCGGGCTGGCGATCTGGGCGGTGATCCCGATGCACATGCCGCACCCCGGCTTCGTGCTGTTCCACGCCGTCATGGCGTCGATGCTGCTGTCGCTGGTCGGGCTGGTCGGCGGCGTCTGGTCGGAGAAGTTCGACAACATCGCCGCGGTGACCAACTTCGTGGTGACACCGCTGTCCTTCCTGTCCGGCACCTTCTATTCGGTCGACACCCTGCCGGAAATCTTCTGGTGGGTCGCCCATTTCGACCCGTTCTTCTACATGATCGACGGGTTCCGCTACGGTTTCATCGGCACCTCGGACGGGTCGCGCTGGCTTGGCGTCGCCGTGATGCTGGGGGTGAATCTCGGGCTGTGGTGGCTGGCGTGGCGGATGTTCAAGACTGGCTACAAGCTGAAGGCGTAAAAACGCCGGGGAACCTTGCGTCTTTTCCGCCCTATCCGTTGACAGAACCCATCAATCTCCGGATATTTGCCGTTCCCGGCGGGCAGGTCTGTCCGCCGTTTTTTCGTTTTGGGAGGCCAAAGCCGTGATCCCCGTCGTTATGCCCACATACGCCCGCGCCGATGTCGTGTTCGAGCGTGGCGAAGGTCCGTATCTCTACGCGACCGACGGGCGACGATTCCTCGACTTCGCCGCCGGCGTGGCGGTGAACGCCCTGGGTCACGCGCATCCCTATCTGGTTGAAAAGCTGACCGAGCAGGCGAAGAAGCTGTGGCACACCTCCAACCTGTTCCGGGTCGCCGGGCAGGAGAGCCTGGCCACCCGCCTGACCGCGGTCACCTTTGCCGACACTGTGTTCTTCACGAACTCGGGTGCCGAGGCGTGGGAGTGCGGCGCCAAGACCGTTCGCAAGTTCCACTACGAGAACGGCAACCCGCAGAAGAACCGCATCATCACCTTCGAGCAGGCCTTCCACGGCCGCACCATCGCGTCGATCTCCGCCGCGAAGCAGGAGAAGCTGATCAAGGGCTTCGCCCCGCTGCTCGACGGCTTCGACCAGGTGCCGTTCGGCGACCTGGAGGCGGTGCGCGCCGCGATCACGCCGCAGACCGGCGGCATCTGCATCGAGCCGATCCAGGGCGAGGGCGGCATCCGCACCGCTTCGGTGGAGTTCCTGCAGGGCCTGCGCGCGCTGTGCGACGAGCATGGCCTGCTGCTGTTCCTGGACGAGATCCAGTGCGGCATGAGCCGCACCGGCAAGCTGTTCGCCCATGAATGGGCCGGCATCACGCCGGACGTCATGTGCGTCGCCAAGGGCATCGGCGGCGGCTTCCCGCTCGGCGCCTGCCTTGCCACCGAACGCGCCGCCTCGGGTATGACCGCCGGCACCCACGGCTCGACCTACGGCGGCAACCCGCTGGCGACCGCCGTCGGCAACGCCGTGCTGGACGTCATGCTGGAGCCGGGCTTCCTCGACGGCGTCCTCGCCGTCGCCGGCGTCCTGCGCGGCCGCCTGGAGGATCTCGTCGCCCGGCACCCGTCGATGTTCCTGGAGCTGCGCGGCGAGGGGCTGATGCTGGGCCTGAAGCTGGGCCAGCCGGTCGGCGACGTGGTGGCGACGCTGCGCGCCAACGGCCTGCTGTCGGTCCCGGCCGGCGACAACGTGGTGCGGCTGCTGCCGCCGCTGATCATCGGCGAGGCCGAGGTGGATGAGGCCGTCGGGATTCTCGACCGCACGGCGCGGGAGTGGGTGGCATGAGCGTCGACATGAGTGTCCGGCATTTCCTCGACATCGACCGGCTGGACGGCGCGACGCTGCGCCGGCTGCTCGACCACGCGGTGCGGATCAAGGCGGCGCTGAAGAAGGACCGCCTGGCCTACGGCGACCTGCTGGCCGGCCGGTCGCTGGCGCTGATCTTCGAGAAGCCGTCGACCCGCACCCGCGTGTCGTTCGAGGTCGGCATGCAGCAGTTCGGCGGCAAGGTCGTCGTGCTGAAGCCCGACGACATGCAGCTGGGCCGCGGCGAGACGATCGGCGACACCGCCCGCGTGCTGTCGCGCTTCGTCGACGCGGTGATGGTCCGCACCACCGGCGAGGAGCGGGTGCATGAACTGGCCGAACACGCCAGCATCCCGATCATCAACGGCCTGACCGACCAGACCCACCCCTGCCAGATCATGGCCGACCTGATGACCTTCGAGGAGCATCGCGGCCCGATCAACGGCCGGGTGATCGCCTGGGTCGGCGACTGCAACAACGTCGCGGTGAGCTGGGCGCACGCCGCCGTCCGCTTCGGCTTCGAGCTGCGGCTGGCCTGCCCGTCGGTCTACGGCCCGTCGCCGGAGCTGCTGGCCTGGGCGGAGCGCGAGGGCACCGGCCGGCTGATCCTCACCGCGTCGCCGGAAGAGGCGGTGCGCGGGGCCGAATGCGTCATCACCGACGCCTGGGCCTCGATGCACAACACCGACATCGACGAGCGCGCGGCGATCCTGTCGCCCTATCAGGTGAACGAGGCGCTGATGGCGCACGCCCACCCGGACGCGCTGTTCATGCATTGCCTGCCGGCCCACCGCAACGAGGAGGTGACCGACGGCGTGATCGACGGCCGCCACTCCGTCGTCTGGGACGAGGCGGAAAACCGCCTGCACGCCCAGAAGGCCATCCTCGGCTGGTGCATGGGCGTGCTGGACTGAGGCGCGCCGCATGCCCCCTCCCCATCCCTCCCCCGCCTTTGGCGGTGGAGGGGGCGGGACGCTTGCCGGCGTAACGTGACTGCCAGAACGGCGGCAGTCCCCTCTCCCGCGAAGCGGGGGAGGGTTAGGGAGGGGGCATAACGCCCCCACACCACAGGCTGCCCCATGCATGGGTGCCCTGCCGGCCTTGATTCGGCCCGCCGCCGCCCCGATCTTGCGCCCAACACCCTCATCACCGGTCTTCATCCAAGGAATCCGCCCGATGGACGATCCCTCCGTCCGCCCGCTCACCGATGATTTCGTCCTGCCGTTCCAGATCGAGGCGTCGCGCCTGCGCGGCCGCACCGTCAAGCTGGGGCCGGCGATCGACGAGATCCTCTCGCGCCACGACTACCCGCCCACCGTCGCCCGCTTCCTGGCGGAGACGGCGACGCTGGCCGTGCTGCTCGCCAGCATGCTGAAGTACGAGGGCATCTTCACCCTCCAGACCAAGGGCGACGGGCCGATCCGCATGATGGTGGCCGACGTCACCTCGGTCGGCGACCTGCGCGCCTTCGCCCAGTTCGATCCCGAGGCGCTGGCCAAGGCCGAGCGGGACGTGGAGATCGCTCCGGCCGCGGCGCTGCTCGGCAAGGGCCACATCGCCTTCACGGTGGACCAGGGGTCCGACACCGACCGCTACCAGGGCATCGTCGAGCTGTACGGCAAGACGCTGACCGACTGCGTCCAGCATTACTTCCGCCAGTCGGAGCAGATCGACACCGGACTCAGCGTCTCGGTCGACCGCGCCACCAACCCGGACGGGACCTTCGGCCCGTGGCGGACCGGCGGCATCATGATCCAGCGCCTGCCGCAGGAGCAGGGTCTGGTCGCGTCGGACAAGGAAGACGACTGGCGCCGCGCCATGGTGCTGATGGCCAGCATCACCGGCGACGAGATGCTGTCGACCGACCTGACGTCGGCCGACCTGCTCTACCGCCTGTTCCACGAGGACGGCGTGCGGACCTACGAGGGCAACGCCCTGCGCTTCGGCTGCCGCTGCTCGCGCGACCGGGTGGAGACGATGCTGCGCGGCCTGCCGCGCGACGAGGTGCAGGAGCTGAAGATCGACGACGGCCGGGTCGAGGTGACCTGCCAGTTCTGCTCGACCGATTACCACTTCACCGACACGGATCTCGACCGCGTCTACGGTCCGGCCGCCTGACCGCGGAATAGGGACCGGAACCTGAGCGTTCATCAGGGGCGCGGCGTCCGCGCCGCGCCCCCTTTTTCTGACCTCAAACCTCCTCCAACACCCCCCACCCGGAGCCCCCATGCTGTCGCGCCGCCTTGCCCTCGCCGCCGGAATGGCCACCTTCCTGCTCGCCGCCTGCCAGAGCGCACCGCCGCGGCCGGCGCCGCGGGGGGTGGATTTCTCGAACTTCGGGCCGATCGTGCTGGGCGCCGGGACCATCGACGTGGTGAACGCCTACCGGCCGCTGGGCGGCAAGCATGTCGAGGACCGGGCGGCGGTGCCGCCGGCGGAGGCGGTGCGGCGCTGGGCGACGGAGCGGTTGCAGGCCGCCGGCGGGCCGGGCCGGGTGCGCGTCACCATCAAGGACGCCAGCATCGTCGAGGTGCAGTTGCCGAAGAAGCAGGGCCTGACCGGCTATTTCACCAACGACCAGGCCCAGCGCTACGACGGCCGCATCGAGGTCGAGGTGACCGGCGAGGTGCCGGACACCGGCAGCGGCTCCTTCCGCGGCGTCACGCGGTCGACCGTCACCCACTCCACCACCGTGGCGGAGAACATCTCGCTGGCCGACCGCGAGGCGACCTTCGCCGACATCACCCGCCGGATGATGGAGGACCTGAACGCCCGCCTCGACGCCGGCATCCGCAAGGAACTGGCGCCGATAGTCCGGCGCTGAGCGGGTTGGCCCGGCGCTTGCGACAGGGGCACTCGACGTTTCGTCACAACGGAGAGTGCCCATGCCGAAATTCGACCTCTACGTCGTCCGGCCGCCGGATGGCTCGGCCACCATCACCGCGATATCCGAAGACAAGCAGCAATCCTCGCAGGCGGCGCTGCGCAACCTCAGCCGGTCGGGCTGCCTGGTGAAGTCGCTGGGCGACATCGAGCTGTGCTTCGTCAAGAAGTCGGAGGCACAGATCAAGCTGGAATTGGCGGTGCGGCAGATGTTCGCCGCCTCCGCCTACAAGCCGCCGGTGTCCATTGTCTGGTGATGGGCGTCTGGTGATCGACCGCCGGTGAGCGGTCTTCGGGCGGGGGCGGCAGAAACTGCCCCCGCCCGCCGCCCGGCGGCACAGTCTACCCGGCGAAAAGCGCCCGCCGCCAAAACGCCCGCCGTCAGATCTCCAGCTGCATGCCCAGCTCGACCACGCGGTTCGGCGGGATGCAGAAATACTCCGTCGCGCTGCCCGACATCTTCGACAGCAGGATGAACAGGGGCTCCTGCCAGCGCGGCAGGCCGGCCTTGCCCCGGGTGCGGATCAGCGTCTCGCGGCTGACGAAATAGGTGGTCTCCATCGGCTCGAACGGCAGGCCGGGGATGCGCTTGCCCTCCAGCGCCGCCGGCAGGTCGGGTTCGTCCTTGAAGCCGAAATGGACGATCAGGCGGAAGAAGCCGGCCGACAGCGGTTTCAGATCGAAACGCTGCTCCTCCGCCACATGGGGGACGTCCTCGATGTCGACGGTCAGCAGGACGACGCGCTGGTGCAGCACCTTGTAATGCTTGAGGCTGTGCAGCAGCCCCGGCGGCAGGCCGCGCGGGTTGCCGGTCAGGAACACCGCGGTGCCCGACACCCGTTGCACCGACCCGCCCTTCAGCCGCTCCACCAGCAGGTCGAAGGGCAGCGAGTCCTCGGCCAGCCGCTTGCGCACCACCTCGCGCCCGCGCCGCCAGGTCGCCATCAGCAGGAAGACCAGGGCGCCGACGACCAGCGGGAACCAGCCGCCCTCCTCCACCTTGACCAGATTGGCCGAGAAGAAGGCCAGGTCGACCGACAGGAACACCACCAGCGCCAGCACCGCCTGCCACAGCTTCCAGCGGCCGAGCGAGCGCGCCACCTTGTAGGCCAGCAGCGTGGTCGCCACCATGGTGCCGGTCACCGCGATGCCGTAGGCGGCGGCGAGGTTGCTGGAGGTCTGGAAGCTCAGCACCAGCACGAGGACGCCGGCCAGCAGCAGCCAAGTCAGCTGCGGCATGTAGATCTGGCCCTTCTCGTGCTCCGACGTGTGCATCACCTCCATCCGCGGCAGATAGCGCAGATGCATCGCCTGCAACGTCACCGAATAGGCGCCGGAGATCACCGCCTGCCCGGCGATGATGGTGGCGGCGGTGGCCAGCAGCAGCAGCGGCACCTGCGCCCAGTCGGGCGCCAGATGGAAGAAGGGGTTCTCGATCGCCGCCGGTTCGTGCAGCAGCAGGGCGCCCTGGCCGAAATAGCACAGCAGCAGCGACGGCAGCACCAGCCCGTACCAGGCCATGCGGATCGGCTTGCGGCCGAAATGGCCCATGTCGGCGTAGAGCGCCTCGGCCCCCGTCACCGCCAGCACCACGGCGCCCAGCAGCAGGTAGCCCTTCCAGCCATGCTGGGACAGCATCTCCACCGCATGGCCGGGCCAGACGGCGGCCAGCACGCCGGGATAGCGGACGATCTGCCCGATCCCCAGCGCCGCCAGCGTGACGAACCACACCAGCATCACCGGCCCGAACAGCTTGCCGACCCGCTCGGTGCCGAAGCGCTGCAGCACGAACAGCCCGATCAGGATGGTCAGGGTGATCGGGATGACGTAACGGTCCAGGCCGGGGGCGACGACGTGCAGCCCCTCCACCGCGCTCAGCACCGAGATCGCCGGGGTGATCAGGCTGTCGCCGTAGAACAGCGACGCCCCCATCACGCCGATCGCCATCACCAGCCCGGTCCGCCGGTGCCCCGGCCGCATCCCGCGCAGCGCCAGCGCGGTCAGCGCCAGGATGCCGCCCTCGCCCTGGTTGTCGGCGCGCATGATGAAGACGACGTACTTCACCGTCACCGTGATGACCAGCGCCCAGAAGATCAGCGACAGCACGCCCAGGATCACCTCGGGGGTCAGCGGAAAGCCACCGCCTTCGGTCAGGCATTCGCGCAGCGTGTAGAGCGGGCTGGTGCCGATGTCGCCATAGACGACACCCAGGGCACCCAGCGTGAGCGTCCGCAGCTTTGCCGCCCGCTCCCGCCCGTCCATGCTTGCTTCCATCCCCGGTCCGCTCCTGTCCCGTTTCACCCGCGCCGCGGCGCCGCCCGATGGCAGTGCTTCCGTGCGACAGCCATGCCTAAGGTGGCTTGCGGTGAGCACGCAAGCACCGAATGGCGAAACGCGCAACCCGCCCGTCCCGATCCATCGCCGCCCCGTCCGGGCGCCGGCCGCGCCTGATATAGGGCGCGGCGACGGCTTCACAGGCCCTGGTACCCGTTTTCGGCGACAGCTGCGGCCATGACACGGAACCGTTGCATCGGCAGCGGCGGCGTGTTTCCATCCATACGTGCACATTATGCCGGGCCAAGCCGGGGACCATGTCCAAAGATTTTATGTTCGCCTCGGACAATCCGGCGGCGGCCACCCGGCCGCTGTCCAACGCCGCCCCGCCCTGGCTGGTCCTGGTCGCCGACGACGAGCCGGAAATCCACGCCGTCACCCGGCTGGCGCTGGCGCGGCTGCGTTTTCGCGGGCGGGCGGTCCGGCTGCTCGGCTGCGCCTCGGCGGCGGAGGCGGACCGGGTGCTGCGCGACACGCCGGACATCGCCGTCCTGCTGCTGGACGTGGTGATGGAGACCGACGACGCCGGGCTGCGGCTGGTCCGCACCATCCGCGAGGACATCGGCAACACCGCCATCCGCATCATCCTGCGCACCGGCCAGCCCGGCCAGGCGCCGGAGGAGGACGTCGTCCTCGACCACGACATCGACGGCTACACGGCGAAGACCGAGCTGACGGCGCGCAAGCTGCTCACCACCGTGGTCGCGGCGCTGCGCTCCTACGCCGCCATCCGGGCGCTCGAGTCGGGGCGCAACGGGCTGGAGCGGATCGTCCGCGCCACCGACCGCCTGTTCGTGCCGCGCGACGACGACGCCTTCGCCGCCGAACTGCTGGCCCAGATGCCCGGCGTTCTGAACGCCGCGCCCCACGCCGTGCTGCGCCGCGGCGACAGCGTGATCGCCGCGACCGGGCGCTACGCCGCCGGGGCGGCGCTGCCGCCCGCGGCGGCCGACGCGCTGGCCCGGGCGCTGCGGTCCGGCGTCTGCGTGGTGGAGAATGGAACGCTGGAGGGCGGGGACAACGGCGTGGACGGCGGCGTGGACGGCGGCGTGGACGGCGGCGTGGACGGCCCCCTGGACGGCGCGGGCATCGCGCTGCCGGTCCGCACGCCGCCCGGCGGTGATCCGGGCGATCCGCTGGTCGCCTGGATCGACGCCGGCCGGCCGCTGGACGCGACGGACCACGGCCTTGCCGAGCTGTACGCCTCGCGGATCGGCATGGCCTTCGCCAACCTGCGCCTGACCGAACGGCTGCGCGAGGCGACCGAGACGCTGGAGCAGCGCGTCGCCGAACGCACCCGCGCGCTGGAGGAGGCCAACGCCCGGCTGAACCGGCTGGCGACGCTGGACCCGCTGACCGGGGTGTGGAACCGCCGCCGCTTCCTGGAGCTGGCCGGGGCCGAGCTGGCGCGGGCGCGGCGCTATGGCCGGCATCTCGGGCTGTTCCTGCTCGACCTCGACGGCTTCAAGGCGATCAACGACCGTCACGGCCACGCCGCCGGCGACGCGGTGCTGCGCGCGGTGGTCAAGCGGACGCGGGCGGCCCTGCGCTCGTCCGACCACATCGCCCGCTTCGGCGGCGAGGAGTTCGTGGTGCTGCTGCCGGAAACCGACGGCGACGGCACCGCGGTGGTGGCGGAGCGGGTGCGCGCCGCGCTGGCCGACGGCCCGGTGATGGTGGAGGACCGCGCCGTCGCGGTGACCGGCAGCCTCGGCATCGCCTCCTGGCTGCCGGAGGAGCCGACGATCGAACAGACCCTGCGCCGCGCCGACGACGCGCTCTACGCCGCCAAGCGGGCCGGCCGCAACCGGGTGGAGCGGGCGGCGGGCTGATCCCGCCCCCACGGCTCGCCATTCCCGCCGCTGTCGGAATTCGTCGCAGCGCGGCGGTTGAATGCTTCAGGTGTAAAGGATACTCCTGTGTCATCGGGGACATGGGCCGGGCGGCGGTGGCCGGGCGCGGGTCCCCCGTTGCGGGGGTTGCACCATGTGGCAGGACTACACCAACGCGCTGCTGACCGCCTTCGGGCTGTCCGGGCTGGGGTTCGGCATCGGCAAGCTCGTCATCATCACGGGCGAGCGGGCGATCGAACGCCGCCACGGGTCGGAAGGCGCGCGCGACACCATCGCCCGCCGCGCCAAGATGGAAACCCGCTTCGAAGCCCGCCGGACCGAGCGGGCCGCCGAGCTGAAGCAGATCGACAACTCGGTCGAGGAGACGCTGCGCCGGCGCAAGACGCTGGAACGCCAGCTCGAAGACCAGCGCCGCTCCGGCGACCGGCTGGTCCGCCTGATCGGCGAGGAGGTCAAGGGCTGCCCCTGCTTCGTCGCCATGGTCGTCAACAAATACGTCGGCACCGCCAATTTCCAGCAGAGCCAGCACGCCCTGATCGGTTCGAGCTGGTCGCAGCCGCAGACCGTCGAGGTCTGGGCGCGCTCGATGCCCGACGCCCGGGCGGAGATCGAACGGCGCTACCCGCCGGCCTTCGGCTACACGGTGACGCGCATGCAGGAGTTTCTGGCGCCTGAGTCGTCGAGCAAGCCGCCAGCCCAGCCGGCGGTCGCGAAGGCGAGCTGAGGGAGCCCCCGCGCCATGGACAGCATGCCCTACGTCTTCGCCGGCTTGGTCGGCTTCGCCTCGCTCGCGGTGTCGCTGCTGCTGGCGCTGCGCCGCCTGAAGACCTCGGAGGAGCGGATCGCCAACACCGCCTCGCGCAAGCAGGCGCAGGCGGAACGCATCCGCAAGGTCGCCCGCGTCACCCTGCAGCAGGCCCGCGACCTGCGCGACGCCCGCCGCCGCAAGGCGATGGCCGAGATGGGCTGCGAAGGCGTGGAGGAGCGGCTGAAGGCCGCCGGCGCCGACCACCGCCGCATCTATGTGCTGGACGACCGGCGGACCCAGAAGGACCAGGGCTGGGTCCTGCGGGTGGTGAACATCCAGTACGCGGCGCGCGTCAACGCCGACCTCACCCCGACCGCGCTGGACAGCTGGAAGCAGGGCCGCCGCTTCCTGGTCTGGGCGCAGGACGACAAGAAGGCCCGGGAAAAGCTCTACGCCCGCTATCCCGACAACAAGGGCTTCGCCGTCATGGGCGTGGAATCCTACCAGCAGTAAGGGCGCTGCGGCGTGAGCCGCGTCCGCCATCCTCCGATGACAGCCGTCCTATTTCCGGGCTATCATCCCCAGACGTGACCCACCGGCCGCGCCTGGACGTCTTTCACCATGATCCGCTACGCCGAACTTCAGGTCGCCACCAGCTTCAGCTTCCTGGAGGGCGCCTCCCACCCCGACGAGCTGGCCTTGACCGCCGCGGCGCTCGGGCTCTCGGCGATCGGCGTCACCGACCGCAACTCGCTGGCCGGGGTGGTGCAGATGCACGCGGCGGCGAAGAGCGCGGGGATCCGGGCGCTGATCGGCTGCCGGCTCGACCTGACCGACGCCGACAGCCTGCTGGCCTACCCGACCGACCGCGCCGCCTACGCCCGGCTGTCGCGCCTGCTGACGCTGGGCAAGCGGCGGGCGCCGAAGGGCGAGTGCTTCATCGCCCGCGCCGACGTGCTGGCCCACGCCGAAGGGCTGCTGTTCCTGCTGCTGCCCCCCGACAGTCCCTCCGGCTGGCGCGACGACGGCTTCGTGCAGGAATTGCGGGCGTGGCGCAGCGGCTTGGCGCGCGGCCAGCTCCACCTGGCGGCGAGCCACCGCTACCGCGGCGACGACACCCGGCGGCTGCGCTGGCTGGCCGGGCTGGCGGAGGCGGAGCGGGTGCCGCTGGTCGCCACCAACGACGTGCTCTACCACGGCGCCGGGCGGCGGGCGCTCGCCGACGTGATGACCTGCATCCGCCACCACACCACCATCGACGCGGCGGGCTGGCGGCTGGCGGCCAACGCCGAACGCCACCTGAAGCCCGGCGTCGAGATGGCCCGCCTGTTCCGCGACCATCCCGACGCCGTCGCCCGCACGGTGGAGATCGCCGAGGCCTGCCGCTTCTCGCTGGAGGAGCTGCGCTACGAATACCCCGACGAGGTGGCCGAGGGCGGCGACCCGCAGGCGACGCTGGTCGCGCTGACCTGGGACGGCGCCGCGACGCAGTATCCCGCCGGTGTTCCCGACCCGGTGCGCGCCACGGTCGAGCGCGAGCTGGCGCTGATCGCCGAGCTGCGCTACGCCCCCTATTTCCTGACCGTCCACGACATCGTCCGCCACGCGCGGGAGCAGGGCATCCTGTGCCAGGGCCGGGGCAGCGCCGCCAACTCCGCCGTCTGCTACTGCCTGGGCATCACCGCGGTCGATCCGGCCGAGTTCGACCTGCTGTTCGAACGCTTCATCTCCACCGCCCGCAACGAGCCGCCGGACATCGACGTCGATTTCGAGCATGAGCGGCGCGAGGAGGTCATCCAATACATCTACAAGAAGTACGGCCGCGACCGGGCCGGGCTGACCGCCACCGTCATCCGCTACCGCGCCCGCGGCGCGCTGCGCGAGGTCGGCAAGGCGATGGGGCTGTCGGCCGATCTGGTGGCGCGGCTGACCGGCTCGATCTGGGGCTGGAGCCGCGACGGCGTCGACGAGGAGCGCGCCCGCAGCCTGGGCGTCGACCCCGACGACCCGCGGCTGCGCCGGACGCTGGAGCTGGCGCAGGAGCTGATGGGCTTCCCCCGCCACCTGTCGCAGCATGTCGGCGGCTTCGTCATCACCCGCGGGCCGCTGTCCGACCTCTGCCCGGTCGCCAACGCCGCGATGGAGGACCGCACCACCATCGAGTGGGACAAGGACGACATCGACGCGCTCGGCATCCTGAAGGTCGATGTGCTGGCGCTCGGCATGCTGACCTGCATCCGCAAGGCGTTCGACCTGATCGAGCAGCGGCACGGCCGGCGCTGGACGCTCGCCACCCTGCCCAAGGAGGACCCGGCGGTCTACGAGATGCTGGGCCGCGCCGACAGCCTGGGCGTCTTCCAGGTCGAGAGCCGGGCGCAGATGAGCATGCTGCCGCGCCTGCGCCCGAAAACATTCTACGACCTGGTGATCGAGGTCGCCATCGTCCGCCCCGGCCCGATCCAGGGCGGCATGGTGCACCCCTACCTGCGCCGCCGCAGCGGGGCGGAAAAGATCACCTACCCGATGAAAGCCCTGGAGCCGGTGCTGAAGCAGACGCTCGGCGTGCCGCTGTTCCAGGAGCAGGCGATGAAGATCGCCATGGTCGGCGCCGGCTTCAGCGCGGCGGAGGCCGACCGGCTGCGCCGCGCCATGGCCGCCTTCCGCAAGACCGGGCAGGTCCACCTGTTCCACGACAAGTTCGTCGCCGGCATGATCGCCAACGGCTGCGACCCCGACTTCGCCAAGCGCTGCTTCCAGCAGATCGAGGGCTTCGGCGAATACGGCTTCCCCGAAAGCCACGCCGCCAGCTTCGCCCAGCTGGTCTACGTCTCGGCCTGGATCAAGCGCCACCACCCCGCGATCTTCGCCGCCGCCCTGCTGAACAGCCAGCCGATGGGCTTCTACGCCCCCGCCCAGATCGTCCGCGACGCCCGCGAGCACGGCGTGACCGTCCTGCCCCCCGACGTGAACCTCTCCGCCTGGGACTGCACGGTGGAAGAGTGTCCCTCTCCCACCCCGAACCAATCCCTTCTCCCCCCCGGGGAGAGGGGGATATGCCTCCGCCTCGGCTTCCGCCTGATCAAGGACTTCACCGAGCCCCACGCCGACGCCGTCGTCCTGTCGCGCGCCGGCGGCTACCACGACCCCCACGACCTGTGGCGCCGCGCCCGGCTGCCGGTCGCCGCGCTGGAAAAGCTCGCCAGGGCCGACGCCTTCCGCTCCGTCGGGTTCGACCGCCGGGCGGCGTTGTGGGCGGTGCGGGCGCTGGGCGACCAGCCGCTGCCGCTGTTCGCCCGCCTCGACGGTCCCATCGCCGACGAACCCGCGGCACCGCTGCCCGCCATGGCGCTGGGCGAGCATGTGGTGATGGATTACGGCAGCCTGTCCCTGTCGCTGAAGGCCCACCCGCTGGCGCTGCTGCGCGACGGGCTGCCCGGCGTCACCGTGGCGGAGCGGCTGGCGCAGACCCGCGACGGCCGGCGGCTGACCGTCGCCGGGCTGGCGCTGGTGCGCCAGCGGCCGGGCAGCGCCGAGGGCGTCGTCTTCATCACGCTGGAGGACGAGACCGGAGTCGCCAACCTCGTCGTCATGCCCGACGTCTTCGAGACCTTCCGCCGCCCGATCATGACCGCCCGGCTGATCGCCGCCACCGGCCGGGTGCAGAACCACGAGGGGGTGGTGCATCTGCGCGTGGAAACGCTGCTCGACCTGACCCACCGGCTGGCCGAGCTGACCGGGGAGGACGCCCCCCTGCGCACCGCCCCCTCCCCGGGCCCCTTCCCCAAGGGCCGCAATTTTCATTGAGGGGGCTGAATGCTCCTGACAGGACGCTGTCAGGAGGGGATGTGCTATCAAGAGGGCGTGCCGGCACGAACCACGAAACGATCCACTCCCCTCTGTCAGGAGCCTGTTTCCATGACTTCGCAAGCCACCTCGCAGACCGTGTCGCCGAACGTCGCCGTCTGGTTCGAAATCCCGGTCACCGACCTCGCCCGCGCCGTGCGCTTCTACGAGGGCGTCTTCGCCGTCGGCCTGATCCAGGAGCCCTGCCCCAGCGGCATGACCATGGCGGTCTTCCCGGCCGAACCCACCGCCGTCAAGGGCTGCCTGATCCAGCACGAGAACTGCACGCCCAGCGCCGACGGCACCACCGTCTACCTGAACGGCGGCGACGACCTGTCCGCCCCGCTGGCCCGCGCCGAGCAGGCCGGCGCCCGGATCGTCGTGCCGAAGACGCTGATCACGCCGGAGATCGGCTATTTCGCCCAGTTCATCGACAGCGAGGGCAACCGCATCGGCCTCTATTCGATGCGCTGACCCGCCCGACCGGAAACGCCGCCCCACCGGAAACCGCCCATGCGCCGCGCCGACCGCCTGTTCCAGATCGTCCAGCAGCTCCGCAAGGGGCGGCTGGTGACGGCGGCCGAGCTGGCGCGGTGCCTGGAGGTGTCGGAGCGCACGGTCTACCGCGACATGCGCGACCTCGCCTCCTCCGGTGTCCCGGTGGAGGGCGAGGCGGGGGTCGGCTATCTGCTGCGCGACGGCTACGACCTGCCGCCGCTGATGTTCACCCGGGACGAGGTGGAGGCGCTGGTGGTCGGCGCCCGCCTCGCCCGCGCCTGGGTCGGCGGCGGCCTGGCCGACGCCGCCGCCCGCGCGCTGGAGAAGGTCGAGGCGGTGGTGCCCGAAGCCCGCCGGCGCGAGCTGGCCGACAGCCGGGTCTTCGTCCCCGACTTCTCCTTCCCGGCGGCGCTGCGCGAGCGGATGGACGTGCTGCGCTGCGCCATCAACGCCCGCCGCGTCGTGCTGTTCGACTACCGGCGCGAGGACGGCACCCACTCCGCCCGCGCCGCCCAGCCGCTCGGCCTGTTCTTCTGGGGCCGGGTGTGGACGCTCGGCGCCTGGTGCGAGCTGCGCGAGGAGTTCCGCAGCTTCCGCATCGACCGGATGGAAACCCTGCTGGCGCTCGACCGCCGATTCGACGAGATCCCCGGCCGCGGCCTGGAGGACTATCTCGCCCGCTGGCGCGACGAGGCGTGCAAGGGGCGATGGTCCGAGTCTGAACGGCCCTGAAACGGCTTGACCTTGCGGGCGGTTACGCGAAGCTCCCGCCAACGCCGGCAGCGTCCATCGGGGCCTTCATCCTTGCAACTCCACGCTCAGCGTTCCTCGCCGATGCCCTATCGCCACCGCCTGCTGCGACGGCGCCTGCCGCTGATGGCGGCGACCATCGTCACGCTGGCGGTGCTGGGGCCGTTCGGCACCTTTCGCGAGATGGGCTTCGGCGTCCGGCTGGCCTATTGGGGGAGCCTGATCGCCACCGGGTCGCTGATGTTCGAGCTGGTGATGGTGGTCGCCCGCCGGGTGCTGCCCGACCTGGAGCGGTCATGGCCGCTGATGCTGGCCGCCGCCTTCGTCACCGTCAGCCTGGGCCAGACCATCGTGGTCGCCCTGCTGGAGCACCATCTGCGTGACCGGGACTATCTCTCCCCGGCCGGGCTGGCCGAGCTGTTCGGCTATGTGCTGGTCATCACCGCGCTGGTGTCGGCCCTGCCGGTCTGGCTGGAGCTGCGCGACCATGGGCTGGTGGGCCACGCCCCCGCCCCCGCACCGGCAACCCCCGGTCCGGCGCCCCCTGATCCGGCGCCGGCCACCGCGTCCGACGCCCCCTTCCTCGACCGCATCCCGCCCCGACTCGGCCGTGAGCTGCTGGCGCTGGAGATGGAGGATCATTACGTCCGCGTCCACACCACGGGCGGCAGCGACCTGATCCTGATGCGGCTGCGCGACGCGGTGGCGGAGCTGGCCGGGATCGACGGCCTGCAGGTCCACCGCTCCTACTGGGTGGCCGCCGCCGCGGTGGCGGCGGTGGAGCGCAAGCCGGACGGCAAGCTGGCGCTGCGCCTGACCAACGGCCTGCGCGTGCCGGTCAGCCGCACCCACGCCCCGGCGGTGCGCGCCGCCGGCTGGACGGAAAAGGCGGTTCCCTAAACCCCTTCACCACGGAAGGGACGCGACAGCAGCCCGTCGATGGTCTCGTCCAGCCCGGCGCCGTGGTTGAGGATGGCGTCGACGGCGGCGCAGATCGGCATGTCGACCCCCCGCGTCGCCGCCAGCCCGACCACGGCGGCGGCGGTGTAAACCCCTTCCGCCACCGAGCGGCGGACGGCCAGGATGTCGGCCAGCGCCTTGCCCTCGCCCAGCGCGGCGCCCAGCGACATGTTGCGCGATTGCAGGCTGGAGCAGGTCAGCGTCAGGTCGCCCAGCCCCGACAGCCCCATCAGCGTCTCCGCCCGGCCGCCGAGCGCCAGCGCCAGCCGGGTGATCTCGGCCAGCCCGCGGGTGATCAGCGCCGCCCGCGCGTTGTCGCCCAGCCGCCGCCCCTCGACCACGCCGCAGGCGATCGCCAGCACGTTCTTCACCGCCCCGCCGACCTGCGAGCCGACGACGTCGTCCGACCGGTAGGGCCGGAAGGTCCGGCTGCCCAGCGCCGCGACCAGCGCCGTGCCCAGGTCATGGTCCGCACAGGCCAGCGTCACCGCGGTCGGCAGGCCGCGCGCCACCTCCGCCGCGAAGGTCGGGCCGGACAGGATCGCCACCGGCGTGCCGGCGGGCAGCGCCGCGGCGACCGCCTCGCTCATCAGCGCGTGGCTGTCCAGCTCGATCCCCTTGGCGCAGACCACCACCGGCGCCCCCGGCTTCAGCACCGGCGCCATCCGGGCGCAGACCGCGCGGGCGTGCTGCGCCGGCGACACCAGCAGCACCGCGTCGCAGCCGCCGAGATCGTCCAGCTCACCGGTGACCCGCAGCGCGTCGGGCAGCGGCACGCCCGGCAGATAGTCGCGATTCTCGCGCCGGATGCTCATCGCCTCGACCACCGCCGGCTCGCGCGCCCACAGCAGCGTGTCCCGCCCGGCCCGCAACGCCGCCAGCGCCAACGCCGTACCCCAGGCGCCGCCACCGACGACACCGACACGGTTGAGGGGGGAGGAAGCCGAATTCATCATCTCGCCACTCTCGCTATACCGTCCTTAAGACCCTCTCCCGCCCCGGGAGAGGGAGGGACCCGCCGAAGGCGGGAGGGCGAGGGGTGATCCAGACATGGAGCTTGACCCTTGCCTCACCCCTCACCCTTCCCATGGCGATGCCATGGGCCCCTTCCCTCTCCCGGGGCGGGAGAGGGAGAAACTCACGCCTTCACCCCCGACCCGACACCCGCGCGCCCGATCACCGGCGCCGCGGTGGGATCCAGCGGCCAGCGTGGGCGCGGGGCGAAGTTCAGCGGGTCGCTCTGGCCCAGGCGGAAGCGCTCGATCCCGGCCCAGGCGATCATCGCCGCGTTGTCGGTGCACAGGCGCAGCGGCGGCGCGACGAAGGGCATGCGCTCCGCCGCCGCCAGCGTCGCCAGCCGGCTACGGATCGCCGTGTTGGCCGCGACGCCACCGGCGACCACCAGGGCGCCGCCCTGCGGGTGGTCCTCCTTGAAGCGGCGGATGGCGCGGGCGCAGCGGTCGGCCAGCACCTCCGCCACCGTCGCCTGGAAGGCGGCGGCGAGGTCGTCGCGGTCGGCGGCGGACAGCGGCGCCCCCAGCTCCTCGACATGCCGGCGCACCGCGGTCTTCAGGCCGGAAAAGGAGAAGTCGCAGCCCGGCCGCCCCAGCATCGGGCGCGGCAGCGCGAACCGGCCGGGATCGGTCGCCCGCGCCGCCGCCTTTTCCACCAGCGGCCCACCGGGATAGCCCAGCCCCAGCAGCTTGGCGGTCTTGTCGAACGCCTCGCCCACCGCGTCGTCGATGGTGGTACCGAGCCGGCGGTAGCGCCCCACCCCCTCCACCGCCAGCAGCTGGCAATGGCCGCCCGACACCAGCAGCAGCAGGTAGGGGAAGGCGACGTCGTCGGTCAGCCGGGCGGTCAGCGCGTGGCCTTCCAGATGGTTGACGGCGACGAAGGGCAGCCCGCGCGCCGCGGCGATGGCCTTGGCGGTCATCACCCCAACGATGACGCCGCCGATCAGCCCCGGCCCGCCGGTCGCCGCCACCGCGTCGAGATCGCCGAAGCCGACCCCGGCCTCCGCCATGGCGCGGCGGATCAGCCCGTCCAGATGCTGGAGATGGGCGCGCGCGGCGATTTCCGGGACGACGCCGCCATAGGGCGTGTGGTCGTCCAGTTGCGACAGCACGACGTCGGCGCGGATCTCGCGCGCGTCGGTGACGATGGCCGCGGCCGTCTCGTCGCAGCTCGTTTCGATTCCAAGAACGATCATGCCGCCAAACTAGCCGCCTTGGCCGCTTGGGTATAGCGTCGAGTTATGAACCCCGACACCCCGGCCGACGACGGCAGCATCCTCTATTACGACGCCGACTACCCCTCGCTGGAGATCGGGGAGGCGACGGCGGCGGAGGCTGCGGAAAAGGCGCTGGTCCTGGCGCGGATGGGCCTGCTGGGCGACGTCGCCTTCTACACCGGACAGGCGCTCGGCCACGGCGGCCCGGTGCTGGAGATCGGCTGCGGCACCGGGCGGCTGACCATCCCGCTGGCCCGCGCCGGGCTGGAGGTCTGGGCGGTCGACGTCTCCGCCGCCATGCTCGACCAGCTCCGTGCCAAGCTGGCCGACGAGCCGGCGGCGGTGCGCGACCGCGTCCGCATCCTCCACGGCGACGCCGCCGACCTCGACCTGCCCCACGACCGGCCGGAGATCGCCGCCCGCCTGGTGCTGCTGCCCTTCAACCTGCTGATGCTGGTCGCCGACCGCGACCAGCAGAGTCGCGTGCTGGCCGCGGCGGTCCGGCACCTCGCCCCCGGCGGCGTGGTGGCGCTCGACGTCATGAATCCGGCGACCCTGCCGCAGGAGGCCGACCCCGCCCCCTCGCCGTCGCGGCCCCGGCGCCACCCGCGCAGCGGCAACCCGGTGGTCCGCCACGCCCAGGCCGGCGCCGTCGACGCCCGCGGCGTGCAGCGCATCGCCGGCTGGTACGACGAGCTGATGCCGGACGGCGCGATCCGGACGACCCGCTTCGCCTTCGACTGGCGGATGACCGGCCGGGCGGAGCTGGAGTCGCTGATCGCCGGGGCCGGCCTGACCCTCGGCACCGTCTGCGGCGATTTCGACGGCGCGCCCTGGACGCCCGATAGCCGGCGGACGGTGGTGACCGCACAGCGTCCCCTCCCCCGCTTGGTTCAAGGGTCCACGAACGATTATTGATCCGCCTCAATCTTCCGGAGGAGGGGGCGACGAATCCTTGCAAAGCTGCGCGGATCCCCTAGAACTCGCCCTATGACGACCCACCCGCTCCGTATCGGGACGCGCGGCAGCCCGCTGGCGCTGGCGCAGGCCCACGAAACCCGCGACCGCCTGATCGCCGCCCATCCGCACCTGTCGGCTCCGGGCGCCATCGAGATCGTCGTCTTCAAGACCACGGGCGACCGCATCCTCGACCGCACCCTGGCGGAAGCGGGCGGTAAGGGCCTGTTCACCAAGGAGCTGGAGGAGGCGCTGTTCGACGGCCGCGCCGATCTGGCCGTCCATTCGATGAAGGACGTGCCGACCCTGCTGCCCGACGGGCTGGAGATCGCCACCCTGCTGCCGCGCGAGGATCCGCGCGACGCCTTCTTCGCCCGCTCCGGCAGCGGCCTGGCCGACCTGCCGGCCGGCGCCGTCGTCGGCACCGCCGGCCTGCGCCGTCAGGCCCAGGTGCTGGAGCTGCGCCCCGACCTGACCATCGTGCCGCTGCGCGGCAACGTCCAGACCCGCCTGTCCAAGCTCGACGCCGGGGAGGTCGACGCCACCCTGCTGGCGCTGGCCGGTCTGCGCCGGTTGGGGCTGACCCAGCGCATCACCGCGGTGCTGGAGCCGGAAACCATGCTGCCGGCGGTCGCCCAGGGCGCCATCGGCATCGAGATCCGCAGCGCCGACGACGACACCCGCGCCCTGATCGCCCCGCTGAACTGCCGGGAGACCATGATCCGCGTCACCGCGGAGCGCGCGCTGCTCGCCGCGCTCGACGGTTCGTGCCGCACGCCGATCGCGGCGCTGGCGGTGCTGGACGGCGACGCGCTGCACCTGCGCGCCAAGGTGCTGTCGCCCGACGGCCGCCGCATCTTCCGCGCCGAGCGCCACGGCACCGCCGCCGAGGCCGAGTCGATGGGCGCCGACGCCGGGGCGGAGATCCGGGCGCAGTTGCCGCCGGACTTCTTCGCCGCCATCCCCCACTGACCCACCGCCAGCGGATTTTCCGGATGACGGAAAAACCAGCCGAACGACCCCGTACGCGCCTCCTCGTCACCCGTCCGATGGAGGATGCCGAACCGCTGGTCCGCCGGCTGGAGGCGCTCGGCCACGCCACCGCGGTGGAGCCGATGCTGGCGATCCGCTGGCTCGACGGGCCGGAACCCGACCTCTCCGACGTACAGGCGCTGCTGTTCACCAGCGCAAACGGCGTACGGGCCTACTCCAAACGTACGAGCCGGCGTGACCGTCCGGTGCACGCCGTCGGCGACGCCACCGCCCGCGCCGCGGCCGAGGCTGGATTTGCCCAGGTCGACAGCGCCTCGGGCGATGTGTACGCCCTGGCCGAGCGGGTGAAGGCGCTGCGCGATCCGGCGGCCGGAGCCCTGCTGCATGTGGCGGGAAGCAAGGTGGCGGGCGACCTCGCCGGGCTGCTGGGGGCCGCCGGGTTCACGCTGCACCGCAGCGTGATGTACGACGCCGTACCCGCCCGGTGCCTGTCCGACGAGACCGCGACATTTTTGCGTACGTCCGGCGTCGGTGGCGTGTTGTTTTTCTCTCCCCGTACCGCCCGTTCCTTTGTTAGGTTGCTGGCCGAGGCCGGACTGGTCGACTGTTGTCGTACGGTCGATGCGTTCTGTCTCAGCCCCGCGGTCGCGGAGGCTGCCCGCGCGTACGGCGACCAGGAGGTGACGCCGTGGCGAAGCGTACGGGTGGCGTCCCGGCCGGAGCAGGAGGCCTTGCTCGATCTGTTGCCGGACGCCGGGTAAAGCCGGCCCTACCAGGACGAGAGGGACCGGTTTGGGGGCTGTGGCGTTAAGACGAACAACAGCGAACCGAAGGTACAGCCCATGACCTCTCGTCCAGGCTCCGAACGCCCCGGCAGCGATCGCGGCGGTTCGGACCGTCCGGCCCCCGATCGCGACGGCGACGGCGCCTCCCCCAGCAACACCGCGGGCAGCAATGCGGCGGTCGACCGCATCGTCGAACGGTTCGGCGGCATCCGGCCGATGGCCAACAAACTGGACACCCCGGTGACCACGGTGCAGGGCTGGAAGAAACGCGGGGCCATCCCGCTGGCCCGCCACGCCGACCTGCGCAGCGCCGCGGCCAAGCACCGCATCAAGCTGGACGACGCCGATCTCGACGCCGCCACCCCCAGCGAGGACCGGCCCGCGATCGACAGCGCCGCCACCACCGCCGTTGCGGTCGAGCCGGTGCCGACCGCATCGCCGGCCGACAGCATTCCCGGTGGCACCCCGGTGATCATCGACGCTCCCGCCGAGCCGCAGGGCGGCGACGCGCTGGTTCCGCCCGCCACGCCGATCGAGGCCGCCTCGCCGATCGCCGATCCGGACGCGCCCAAGCCCGGCGCCGAGCCGCTGGCGGCCGACCCCAGTAAGATTGACGCCGGTAAGATCGACGCCGACAAGGCCGAAGAGGTCAAGCCGTCGGCGACCGCCACGCCCTGGACCACGTCCGGCAGCGGCACCGCCAGCAGCAGGATCGAGTCGGAGCCGGCCCGCCCGACCATCGGTCCGTCGCCGGCCTATGTCGACGAGCCGCGTTCCGGCAGCGGCTTCGCCACCGCGCTGTCGATCGTGGCGCTGCTGGTCGGCGCCGCCGCGCTGGCCGAGCCCTGGTGGGGTCCGACCCTCGCCGGCTGGCCGGCCGCCTCGGCCCCGTCCTCCTCCAGCGCCCCCGCCGCCGCTCCGGCCGACCCGGCGCTGCGCGCCCAGATCCAGCAATTGACCGACCGCATCGGCAAGCTGGAGCAGCGCCCCGCCGCCCAAGCCGCCGCCCAGCCCGCGAACGGCAACGCCGAGGCCGCCGTCGCCGCGCTGACCCAGCGGATCGACGCGCTGGAGAAGCGCCCGGCCGCCACCGCGGACACCGGTGCCGAAAGCGCGCGCAAGGAACTGGCCGACCGCATCGCCGGTCTGGAGCAGAAGCTCACCGCCGTCTCCGGCAACAGCCAGGCCGCGCAGGCTCTGCGCGGCGACGTCGACCAGTTGAAGCAGCAGCTCTCCGGCGTCAGCCAGGCGGTGGAGCAGCGCCAGGACGCCGCCGCCTCCGCCCAGGCCCTGGTGCTCGCCGCCGGGCAATTGCGCGCCACGCTCGCCAACGGCCAGCCGTTCCAGCAGGACCTGCAGGCGGTGCGGGCGCTCGGCATCGCCGACGCCGGGGTGACCCAGCCGCTCGACGCCGTGGCGCCCTACGCCGCCAAGGGCATCCCGACGCGGGCGCAACTGACCGATCGTTTCCAACCGCTGACCGGCGAGATCGTGCGCGCCGAGGTTCGCGGTGAGGGCAACAGCTGGATCGACTCGGCGGTCGGCAAGCTGTCGACGCTGGTCACCGTCCGCCGCGAGGGTGGCGGGGTCGTCGGCACCACCGCCGACGCCATCGTCGCCCGCGCCGAAGCGGCGCTGAACAGCGGCAACCTCGCCAAGGCGGTGGAGGAGCTGTCGGCCCTGCAAGGCCCGGCGGCGCAGGTCGCCGCCCCGTGGCTGGCCGACGCCAAGGCGCGTCTGGCCGCCGATCAGGCCGCCCGCCAGTTGAACGACCGCGCCATCGCCCTGCTGACCACCGCCGCCGGCGGGAAAGGGGCGGCCCAATGATCCGCGCCCTCTGGTTCCTTCTGAAGGTCGCGATCGTCATCGCGGCCGCCATCTGGCTGGCCGACCGGCCGGGCACGGTCAGCGTCCACTGGCTGGGCTACGCGGTCGAGGCGCCCTTCTGGGTGGCGCTGCTGGTCGCGCTGGCGGCGCTGGGCATCGCGGCGCTGGGCTACCGCCTGCTGCGCGGCGTCGTCCGCACGCCGACCCGCATCCGCCGCTTCAGCCGCACCCGCCGCCGCGAACGCGGCTACCGCGCCCTGACCCAGGGCATGGTGGCCATCGCCGCCGGCGACGCGCCGACCGCGCGCAAGATGGCGCGCAAGGCCGACGGGCTGCTGAACGAGCCGCCGCTGACCATGCTGCTGTCGGCCCAGGCCGCCCAGCTGCAGGGCGACGAGCGCGCCGCCAAGCAGTATTTCAACGCCATGCTGGAACGGCCGGAGACGGCCTTCCTCGGCATGCGCGGCCTGCTGACCCAGGCGATCAAGTCCGGCGACCGGGTGGAGGCGCTGGCGCTGGCCCGCAAGGCGCGCAACCTGCAGCCGAACACGCCCTGGCTGCTCGGCACGCTGTACGACCTGGAAGCCCGCTCGGGCGACTGGGCGGCGGCCGAAGGCACGCTGCAGCAGGCGATCCAGGCCGGCGCCATTCCGACCGCCGAGGGCCGCCGCCACCGCACCGTCCTGCTGCTGGAGCGCAGCTTCGAGGCGGAGCGCCGCGGCCGCGCCGACGCCGCCCTGTCGCACGCCCAGGCGGCGCACGACCTGATGCCCGGCTTCGTCCCGGCCGCGGTGCGGCTGTCCCGCCTGCTCGCCGCCGACGACCGGCTGAAGCCGGCCGCCAAGGTGGTGGAACGGGCGTGGCGCCAGTCGCCGCACCCGGAGCTGGCCGACGTCTACCGCGTCGTCGTCGACAGCTACGACCCGCTGACCCGCGTCAAGCTGTTCCAGAAGCTGGTGCGCCAGTCGCCGGATTCGGCCGAGTCGCACATCGCGCTGGCCCGCGTGGCGATGGAGGCCCAGCTGTGGGGCGAGGCCCGGCAGCATGTGACCCGCGCGCTGGAGATCGAGCCGTCGCGCCGGCTCTACCGCCTGCTGGCCGAGTTGGAGCGCAACGAGCGCAACGACGAGGCGGCGGCGCGCGACTGGCTGGCCAAGGCCGCCGCGGCCCCGGCCGACCCGGCCTGGAGCTGCGGCTCCTGCGGCGCGGTCAGCCACGCCTGGGGCGGCCTGTGCGGCCATTGCGGCGCCTTCGACAGCCTGAGCTGGAAGGCCCCGACCGTCACCGCCTCGCTGATGGAACCCGGCACCCTGGCGCCGGCCCTGAACGCCCCGGCCACGGTCCGGCCGGCGACGGCGTGAACCCATCGTCAGGGTTATCGCCTAATGACTCCCTCTCCCGTCCCGGGAGAGGGTGCCCGCGAAGCGGGCGGGTGAGGGGTGATGCAAGGATCAAGGCGCTCGATTCTTGCGTCACCCCTCACCCTCCCCACTTCGTGGGTCCCCTCCCTCTCCCGGGGCTCTCAGCGGATCTTCGATCCGCCTGACGCCGTCAGCGCAAACTGCGTTTGCGCGAGAGGCGGGAGAGGGTCAATAAAGAAAACTCAGTCGTCGCCGTCCGCCGGCATCGAGCCGTGCGGCACCTCCGCCTTGCGGCCGCGGTGGAACAGGCCGCCGACGAAGCGGCCCAGATCCTCCATGTAGAGATACAGCGACGGCGTGATGTAGAGCGTCAGCACCTGCGACACGCACAGGCCACCGACCACGGCGAGGCCGAGCGGCTGGCGCAGCTCCGCCGCGGCGCCATGGGCGATGGCGATCGGCAGCGTGCCCATGATCGCCGCCATCGTCGTCATGATGATCGGGCGGAAGCGCAGCAGGCAGGCCTGCTCGATGGCGTCGCGCGCCGTCATGCCGCCGCGCCGCGCCTCCACCGCGAAGTCGATCATCATGATCGCGTTCTTCTTCACGATGCCGATCAGCATCAGGATGCCGATGATGGCGATGACGCTGAGTTCGGTGTCGAACGCCATCAGCGTCGCCAGCGCGCCGATCGCCGCCGATGGCAGGCCGGACAGGATGGTCAGCGGGTGGATGAAGCTCTCGTACAGCACGCCCAGCACGATGTAGATCACCAGCACCGCCGCGCCCAGCAGCAGCGCCTGCCCGGCCTGGGCGTCCTGGAACACCTGGGCGGTGCCGGCGAAGCCGGTGGTGACGGTGGCGGGCAGCCCGATCTGCTGCTCCGTCCCGCGGATCAGGTCGACCGCCTGCCCCAGCGACGCGCCGGGCGCCAGGTTGAACGACAGCGTGACCGCCGGCAACTGGCCCTGGTGGTTGACCGCCAGCGGCCCGGCGGTGCGCTGCACCCGGGCGAAGGCATCGAGCGGCACCAGCTTGCCGCTGGTGGTGGAGCGGACGTAGATGCGCGACAGCGCGTTGTCGTCGGTCTGGTATTTTGGCTCCAGCTCGATCAGCACCTGATAGTCGTTGCTGGGGGTGTAGATGGTCGACACCTGGCGCTGGCCAAAGGCGCTGTAGAGGGTGGAGCGCACCAGATCGACGCCGACGCCCAGCGTCGCCGCCTTCTCGCGGTCGATGTGGACGTAGGCCTGCGGGTTGTTGAGCTGAAGGTCGCTGGTGACGTCCTGCAGGATGGCGATGCCGCGCAGCGACTGTTCCAGCTTGGCCGACCACTGGTACAGCTCGTCGAGGTCGAGCGCCTGGATGGTGTACTGGTACAGGCTCTTCGACGCGCGGCCGCCGATGCGCAGGTTCTGCACCGGCTGCATGTAGACCGCCATGCCGGGGATGCCGTTGACCTGCCGGCGCAACTGCTGGATCACCTCGGCCATCGCCGGGCGCTGGTCGCGCGGCGCCAGCGTCAGGAACATGCGCCCCTGGTTGCCGGTGCTGCCGCCGACGCCGACCGAGGAGATGACGTCGACCACCGCCGGGTTGGCCTTGATGATGGCGGCGACCTGCTGCTGGCGCTCCGCCATCGACGGGAAGGCGATGTCGGCGCGCGCCTCGGTCGTCACCTGGATCTGGCCGATGTCCTCGGTCGGGAAGAAGCCCTTGGGGATCGCCTGATAGAGCAGGACGGTGCCGACCACGGTGGCGATCATCACCAGCCCCATCAGCGGCCGGTGGCGCAGCGTCCAGCGCAGGGTGCGGGCGTAGCCGTTCAGCACGGCGGAGAAGCCGGCCTCCAGCGTGCGGCCGAACCAGTTCTCCCTCTCGCTGTGATGGGTGAGGAAGCGCGAGCACATCATCGGCGTCAGCGTCAGCGACACGAAGGCCGACGCGGCGATCGACATCGTCACCACCAGGGCGAACTCGTGGAACAGCCGGCCAACCACGCCGCCCATCAGCAGGATCGGGATGAACACCGCGACCAGCGACAGGGTGATCGACAGGATGGTGAAGCCGATCTCGCGCGAGCCCTTGATGGCGGCGTCGAACGGCCGCATGCCCTCCTCGACGTAGCGGACGATGTTCTCCATCATCACGATGGCGTCGTCCACCACCAGCCCGACCGCCAGGGTCAGCGCCATCAGCGAGATGTTGTCGACCGAGAAGCCCAGCAGATGCATGCCGCCGGCCGTCGCGATCAGCGAGATCGGCACCGCCAGCGCCGGGATCAGCGTCGCCGACAGCCGGCGCAGGAACAGGAAGATCACCAGCACGACCAGCACGATGGTCAGCGCCAGGGTGAACTGCACGTCCTCCACCGCGGCGCGGATCGATTCCGAGCGGTCGTTGACGATCTTGATGGCGGCCGAGGCCGGCAACTGCGCCTGGAAGGCGGGCAGCAGGGCGCGGACGCGGTCGACCACCTCCACCGTGTTGGCGTCGGGCTGGCGCTGGATCGCCAGCATGATGCTGCGGGTGCCGTTCAGCCAGCTGGCGGTGCGGTCGTTCTCGACGCTGTCCAGCACCTCCGCCACGTCGCCCAGCCTGACGGGAGCGTTGTTGCGGTAGGCGATGATCAGGCCGCGGAAGGCGGCGGCGTCGGGCAACTGCGGGTTGGCGGCGATCACCAGCTGCTGCTGCTGGCCGGTCAGCGTGCCGACCGGCGTGTTGGCGTTGGCGGCGGCCATCGCCTTCTGCAGCTCGTCGATGCCGATGCCGCGCAGCGCCAGCGCGTTCGGATTGACCTGGACGCGGACCGCGTATTTCTGCGAGCCGTAGATCTGGACCTGGGCGACGCCCGGCAGGGTGGCGACCTTGGGCTGGATCAGCGTCTCGGCGATGTCGTTCAGCTTCGACAGCGGCAGCGTCGGCGAGTTGAGCGACAGGAAGATGATCGGCTGGTCGGCCGGGTTGACCTTGCGGTAGCTGGGCGGCGTCGTCATCTCCGCCGGCAGGCGGCGCTGGGTGCGGGCGATGGCGGCCTGCACGTCGGCGGCGGCGGCGTCGATGTCGCGTTCCAGCACGAACTGGATGGTGATGTTGGTGTTGCCGAGCGTGCTGTTCGACGTGATGGTGTCGATGCCGGCGATGGTGGAGAACTCGCGTTCCAGCGGGCTGGCGACGGAGGCCGCCATCGTCTCCGGCGCGGCGCCCGGCAGGGTGGCGGTGACGCTGACCACCGGGAAGTCCACCCGCGGCAGCGCGGCGGTCGGCAGTTGGCGGTAGGCCGCCAGACCGCCCAGAACCAGCGCCGCCGTCAGCAGGATGGTCATCACCGGACGGCGGATGCAGAGTTCGGAGAGGTTCACGTCGCACCCCCGGTGGTCGGCGAGCCGGCGGCGTTCTGGCCGGCCGAACCCTGTTTCCCGGTGCGCTCGGCCGTCTCGCTGCCAGCCGGCTTCTCACTGGTGGGTTTGCCGTCCGCCGGCTTGTCCGCCGCGCGCTCGGTCACCTTGGCGCCGGGGAACAGGCGCGACTGGCCGTCGACCACCACCCGCTCGCCGGGCTGCAGGCCGGACGCGACGACGGTCAGGCCGCCCTGGCTGCGGTCGACGGCGATCGGGCGGACCTCCACCGTCTCGTCGGCCTTCACGACATAGACGAAGCGGCCCTTCTGGCCGGTCTGCACCGCCATTTCGGGAATGGTCAGCGCCTGGGGATCGACGCGCAGGGTCAGCACGGTGTCGACGAACTGGCCGGGCCACAGCCGGGTGTCGGTGTTGGGGAACTCGCCCTTGACCAGGATGGTGCCGGTCTGCTGGTCGACCTGGCTGTCGACGAAGGACAGCCGCCCCTCGGCCTTCTCGCCATGGCCGCCGGCGATGCTGGCGGTCACCGGCAGGGTGCCCTTGGCCATCGCCTCGCGGATTGCCGGCAGGTTCTTTTCGGCGACGTTGAACGAGACGTTGATCGGGCGGAGCTGGGTCAGCGTCACCAGCGGCGTGGTGTCGGCGGCGCGGACCATGGTGCCGACCTTGGCGTTGACGGTGCCGGTGCGGCCGTCCATTGGCGCGGTGATGCGGGTGAAGCTGAGCGAGACCTTCGCCGCCTCGATCGCCGCCTGGTCGGCCTTGACCGTGCCCTCCAGCGCGTCGGCGGTGGCGACGGCGGCGTCGTACTGGGTGCGCGAGACGGCGCTGGTGCGGACCAACTCGGCGTAGCGCTTGACGTCGCCCTTGGCCTTTTCCAGGCTGGCGCGGTCGCGCTCCAGGTTGGCCTGGGCTTGGCGCAACTGCGCCTCCAGCGCGCGGGCGTCCAGCGTAAACAGGGTGTCGCCGGCCTTCAGCTCCTGCCCTTCGGTGAAGTTGACGCTTTCCACCGCGCTGTCGACCCGCGCCTTGATGGCGATGGCGGCGATCGGCTGGACGCTGCCGATGGTGGAGATCAGCTCCGGCACCGCGCGCAGTTCGGCCTTGCTGGACACCACCGGGACGGCGCGCCCCCCCGCCGGAGCCGCCGTCTTGGCCGACTGCTTGGCCACCTGCGCCTCGCCCCCGGCGTGGTTCTTCGCATACCAGTAGTACCCGCCGGCGCCGACCAGGGCGGCGACCAGCAGGACCAGGAACAGCCGTCTCATTCCGATTGCGACTCCAAACGCCGACGTGCGGCGACCGATTATAGAAAGGGCGGTTAAAGAAATGGGTTGATGGAGATTGCGGTCATCAGCAGGTCGATCACCGACCGTTCCAGGTCGTCGCGCGGGCGGTCGCCCAGTTGCATGATGCCGCCACGCACCATGCCGATGATCAGCAGCGGCACGAGTTCGAGGTCGATCTTGCGGAATTCGCCCGAGGCGACGCCGTCGGCCAGCACCTTCTGCAGCGCCGTCGCCGTGCCGCGGCTGCGGCGGCGCAGCACGCGCCGGGTGCGGTCGGCGAGGTCGGACTGGTCGCCGCCCAGCATCTTCAGCGTCTGCAACTGCTCGCTCAGGGTGTCGACCAGCGCCGACACCATCGCGGTCAGCCGGGCGGTGGCCGGCGCCTGCTGCGGCGCCAGCTGGGCCTCGAGCTTCTGCTCCAGCCCGCCCAGCGCGCGTTCCAGCGATTCCAGATAGAGGTCTTCCTTCGACGGGAAGTAGCGGTAGAGCGTCGCCTTGCCGACGCCGGCCCGCTTCGCCACCTCCTCGACCTGGACGGCGGCGTATTCGCGGCCTGCGAACAGCTCGGCGGCGGCGCCGAGGATCAACTCGCGCCGCCGGGCGCGCCAGTCGGGTATCTCTTCCGAATCGAGAGGCATGAATGGAACTCACCGGTTTCAAAAACAGACGATAGTCGAGTTGCCAGGACTGTCAAGGAACAGCGGGTCGATGGAAAATTAATTCGGTTTCATACGAAAAGCCTCCGCCACCCCCGACGCCGGACGGACCGGCGCCGGGGGTGGCGGAGGCGGGAAAAGACGACACGGCGCCGGCTTGCCGGGGCCGGGGAACGGCCCCGCCGGTCAGCTCCGCGTCGAGGCCGACCGGCTGCCGCCGGCCGAGCCGGTGGTGCCGGTGGTGGAGCCGGTCATCGACCCGGTGCCGGCCGAGGCCGCCGCCGGACCGCCGCTGGTGCCACTGCCGGTGCCGGTGCTGGTCGGGCTGGCCGACCCGGTGAGCGACCCGGTGCCGGCCCCCAGCCCGCCGGTGGTGTTGACGGTGGTGTCGGAGCCCTGCAGGCCGCCGGTCGTCGTGCCCATGCTGGTGCTGCCCGCCGTGGCCATCGCCGAGGCGCCGGCCCCGGTCGAACGGCCGCCCCAGGTCGAACCGCCGCCCTGGTTGCGGTCGCTCTGCGGACGGACCCGCAGGTTGTTTTGCACGTGGGTCACGCCCGAGACGGACTCCGCGACGTCCTCGGCCCGGCGCTTGGTGTTGCGGTCGGACACCATGCCGCCCAGCGTCACCTCGCCGCCGCTGACCGACACCTCGATGTCGGAGGCGTCGATGTAGGGGTCGTCGGTCAGCCGGTCGTTGACGTCCTCGCGCACGCGGTCGTCGGAGCGGCTGTAGCCGGTCGGGCCGCGGCCACGGTGGCTGTTGCGGCGCTGGACGGCGCGCATCTCGTCCTCGTGGCGCCGGCGCTCGGCATCGTCGTCGCCGAACCACGAGGCGATCTCGTCGCCCGCCTGCTCCCAGAAGCCGCGGTCGCGGACCTGTCCGCCGCGCACCTCGCCCGACGGCTCGCCATAGCCGCCATAGCCCCGGCTGCGGGAGATGTCACCGCGGTCGCGGTAGTCGGCGGACGGCTGGCCGTAGTTGCGGACGCCGTAATCCCGCCCGCCCATGTCGCGGTCGCCGTAGCCCCGGCCACCCCAGTCGCTGCGGCTGCGGTCGGTGTCGTAGCCGGAATGCTCGCGGCTGCGCTCGCCATAGTCACGGCCGCCATAACCGAGCGTGCCGCGGCCGCGCACGCCGTAATCGCCGGCGCCGTAGTCGCGCACGCCATAATCCTGGTCGCGGTAGCCGCCGCTGCCGACGTCGCGGTTGGTGTAGTCGCCCTCGGTCCCGGGATTGCCGGCACCGGCGTAGCCGCCATAGCCGCTCGACCCGGAACGGCCGCCGTAACCGGCGCCGTAGCCGCCGAAGCCGGACCGGCTGGCGTCGCGGCTGCCGGCGAAGCTGCGGCCATAGATCCGCTCGGTCTCGCGGGCGTTGTCGCGGCCGTAGTCGCCGCGTTCGGACGCGGCGTCGCGGCCGTAGCCGCCGGATTCGTTGCCGACCTGGCCGCGGTAGCCGGCGTCGCGGTAGTTGCGGCCCTGGTCGTCCTGGTGGAGGTGCGGCGGATTGCGGTAGGCGCCGCCCCCGCCCTGCCACTCGCCGCCACGGTCGCCACCACGCTCACCGGCGGAGGTGCGGTCGGCGGGGTCGTAGACGCCGTAACGCCGGCTTTCGCCGCGCCCGCGGTTCATGTCGTCCCGGTCCCGATCCCGGTCGTCGTCGCGCCAGTCACGGCCTTCACCGCGCCATCGATTCTCGTATTGCGCCATGGTGGTCGGCTCCCTCTGCGAAGAGTCTTGGTCTCGCGGGCAGCGACGCCGCCGCCCGCCTTCCCCGATCAACAGGAGCCGGCAAGTGGCGTTCCCGATCACCGGCCGGAACCGGCGGAGGTCGGCGGGTTGTTTGGCATGAGGTTTGCGAAGAACGAGGCGGTTGGTTCCACGCATCCCTTGCGGCTTCGGCGCTTCGTGCTCCGAAGCCGTTTTCTTTTGCGCCCAAATATTAGGCGAAGACTTCGATCTGCTTAATTCGGCAGCGGCGGGTCCAAAAGACGGGCGACGGCGGCCCCCAGCTCCTCGTTGAGGAAGGGCTTGTAGATGATGGCGTCGGCGTTGAACATGCGCGTCATCTTCAGCAGATAGCCGGCCGGCATGTTGGGGGCGCCGCCGGACATCGCCAGGATCTTCACGTCGGGCTGGGCGGTCCGCGCCGCCTTGATCAGTTCGATCCCGTCGACCTCCGGCATCAGGACGTCGGTGACGATCAGGTCGAAATCGCGGCGGTCGAGCTGGCGGATGGCGGCGCGGCCGTTCTCGGCCTCCGTCACCTCGAACCCGCGCCCCTCCAGGTAACCGACCACCGACAGCCGGACGACCGGCGAGTCCTCAACCACCAGGATGTTGGGTCGATTGCTGCGTACCATGGCTGCATCCGGCCCCTCGCCGGGGCCGCCCTTCGCAAAGCCGGCTGCCGCCGGCACCGTTCCGTTCAGCCCTGCAGGCTCATCCGCCCAACGCCGTCACGGCCGCCGCCGCGTCGCCGTGGATTTCGAACAGCGACGAGAAGCCGCTGAGATCGAACACCTCGCGAATGTGCGGCGCCATGGCCGACAGGGCGATGCGCCCGCCGCTGGGTCGCGCCTTCTTGGCGGCGATCAGCAGCGATCGCAGTCCTGCAGAACTGATGTAGGAAAGGCGTTCCATATCCACAACAAGCCGTGTGCCACCGGCACCCAACGCCCCGACCAGGGCGGTTTCGAACTCGCCGGCGTTGCCGCTGTCGATTCGCCCCTCGGTCCGCAACACGGTGACGCCGTTGACCGACTGTTCGGTGATGTTCATGCCCTGACCTCAACTCGCCTCGCGTGGATCGCGCTTATAGCACGCCGCCGCCGGTCCGACGACATCTCCGCGTCCTGCCATACCGGCACGTCAATGAATTGACCTGCCGTATTGCGTTCAGACGCCACGCGGGCTTTACCGCGCTCATGGGAGCGCGCCGCCGCCGTCGCGGCGGCCAGCGAACGCTTGAACGGTTGGTTCCAGCGTTCGCTGGTATCACACCACCGCCTCGGCATCGGCCGGGGTGCGCGGCGGGACGGTGGCCGCGCCGCGCCAGCGGAAGACCAGGCAGGTGATGTCGTCCGACTGCGGCGCCCCGGCGGTGAAGCGGGCGACGTCGGCCAGCACCCCGTCCAGCCCGTCGCGCGCGGTGGCCGCCGCCTGCCGCCCGACCGCCGCGACCAGCCGGGGGTCGCCGTACATGACGTCCTCGCCGTCGAAGGCCTCGGTCACGCCGTCGGTGAACAGGACGACCATGTCGCCGGTGTCGAGCGTCAGGCTCTTCTCGCCGAAGGGCATGTCGGGCATGGCGGCCAGCGCGATGCCG
>NZ_LGRA01000021.1:2513507-2704014 GCF_003116095.1 Azospirillum sp. TSO35-2 | reverse complement strand
GCTCTCGCACAAAGCTTTGCTTTGTGCTGACGCGACAGGCGGACCATAGGTCCGCTGAGAGCGGGGGAGGGAGGGGCCCGCGGCGGAGCCGTGGGAGGGAGGGGGCCGGCGTCGCGACCACTCACCCCACGATCAGCTCGGTCCACTTCTGGTTCAGCCAGTCCGACTTGGCCTGGTACAGGTCATAGCGCGGGACGATCGGCGGGATGTCGCTCGACACCGCGGCGAACTCCTTGTCGGTCAGGTCGGTCTTCTTGCGGTCGATGGTCGGCGCGGTGCCGACCTTGCGCGACAGCAGCGCCTGGATCGACGGCTGGCACATGTAGTCGATGAAGACATGCGCCGGATCGGCCTTCTTCGAAGCGCGGCTGACCGCCCAGCTGCCGCTGTCGTTGATGCCGCCCTCCTTCGGGAAGGTGGAGCGGACCGGGTGGCCGTCGGCGACCGCCAGACCGGTGACGTCGTGGTAATACTCGCCCATCGGCACCTCGCCGGACTTCAGCGCGGCTTCGAACTGGGCCTCGTCGCGGTACCACAGCTTGACGTTGGGCTTCAGCTCGCTCAGCTTCTTGAAGCATTCGAGCTGACCCGCCTCGCTGTCGAGATGCTTGGTGCCGCCGAAGAAGGTCGCCGCCGTCACTTCCAGCAGGAACGAGTTGGACACCAGCGCCATCAGCCCGAGCTGGTCCTTGTGCTTGGGGTCCCACAGCTCGGCCCAGCTCGCCGGCGCCTCGGGGAAGGTCTTGGTGTTGCTGACCAGCGTGATGTACCAGGACACCGCGCCGATGCCGGCGACCTTGCCGTCCGGGTATTTGTTGATCAGGTGCGGCAGCACGGCGGCGGCGTTCGGCATCTTCGCAAGATCGAGCGGCGTCCACAGCTTCGCCCCCATGCCCTTCAGCATGGCGACCTGGGACATCATCGACACGTCGGCCGGGGCGATGTTGGCGCGGGCGGCCTGCTCCAGCTGGACCAGCCAGGCCTCGCCGGTCGGTTCCGCCACCGATTCGACCTGGATGCCGGTCGCCTTGGTGAATTCGGGGAAGACGTGCTTGTCGAAGCTGTCTTTGAAATAGCCGCCATAGACGCCGACCTTCAGGCTGTCGGCCGCGCGGACGATGTTGGGGGCGGCCATCAGCCCGGCCACCGCGGCGCCACCGGCGAGCACCGTGCGGCGGGACAGGGCAAGACTGCTCAGGCTGGAACCGCCGAAACTGAACTTGGTCATCGTGATGCTCCCCGTGAATGCTCCCGTCGCCGCCATCCGAAGCCCGTTCTTTTTTGCGTGCTGCGCGGGTTCGGTGCGGCGCCATCCTGCGTAACCGGGATCGGCGCGGGGAAGAATAGCGATTTCCGGAAATTCGCTTTGGGATTCACCAAAGTAATGGGCGGTCGGCACGGGGTGCGGGTAGAGTGTGCGCGAGGCCAATCATCAGTGGTGCCGGAGTTGGCGCGGGAGAGAGTGGGTTCGCGCGGCGTCAGCAGTCCCCTCTCCCTCGAAGAGGGGGAGGGTTAGGGAGGGGGCAAAGGTTTGAGGCGGGCGGTTGCCTGACGGACCACCCCGCCGCTCACCCCATCGTGTGCTCGATCAGGATCTTCGCCCCCAGACCGATCAGCACGACACCGCCGGCGATCTCGGCCCAGCGGCCCAGGTGGCTGCCGGCGGCGCGACCGATCAGCACCCCACCGAACGCCACCGCGAAGGTCACGGCGCCGATCAGCGCCGACGTCGTCACCATGTCGACGTCGACCAGGGCCAGACCGGCGCCGACCGCGGCGGCGTCGATGCTGGTGGCGACGGCGGTGGTCAGCAGCGCCAGCCATTCGCCCCGCACGCTGCGGGCCGGGCCACAATCGTCCTCCGCCTCGTCCTCGGCGTCCATGATGGCGTTGCGCAGCATGGCGCCGCCGACCGCCAGCAGCAGGCCGAAGGCGATCCAGTGGTCGACCGATTCGACGAGGCTGGCGAAGGCGATGCCGACGCCCCAGCCGACCAGCGGCATGGCGAACTGGCAGATGCCGAAGGCGACGCCGACGCGCACGGCTTCGGGCAGGCCGGCCCGGCGTGAGCAGGCCCCGCGGCCGAGCGCGGCGGCGAAGGAATCCATGGACAGGCTGAAGGCAAGGGCGAGGGACGTGGCGATCATGGCTATTCCCGGCCAGACGAACACAGTGGAACCGGACGGACTCCGGCTGGCCGCGGAGATGCCCGATCCACTGGTCTCGCCGAGTCAGCCCACAGGCCGCCGTACGCGCCATGGCGGAAACGGCCGAAGGCCGGGACCGTCCAAGTCTGTTGACGCGAACCCCCCTGGCAAACAGAGGGTGGCTACTCCCCAATGACGGGGGAACTCCTACAGACGCTGGGGGCTTCGGTCAAGCGACCTGTTGCCGCAGGTGCGAATTCCGGCCGCGCAGGTAGGTCGCGGCCACCGAACGGTCGTCGCCCAGCGTCACCTGGATGAACAGCTCCTCCTCCAGGTCGCCGGCCACCGTCATCATGCGATGTCGCATAGCCGGTGTGGCGTGGGGATCGAGCACGACCAGATCGGCCCAGCGGCCGGGCTCCAGGCTGCCGATCTCGTCGGCCATGCCCAGCGCCTCGGCGTTGCCGCGGGTCATCCAGTGAAAGGCGGCGAGCGCCGGCAGGTTCTGCCCCTGCAACTGCAGCACCTTGTAGGCCTCCGCCGCGGTGCGCAGCATGGAATAGCTGGTGCCGCCGCCGACATCCGTCGCGATGGCGGTGCGCACCGGGCGCTGCGGCTTCGACAGGGTGGCGAGGTCGAACAGGCCGCTGCCGATGAACAGGTTGCTGGTTGGGCAGAAGACGGCGACCGACCCGCTCTCCGACAGCCGGGCCAGTTCCGCCTCCGACAGGTGGATGCAGTGGCCGAACAGCGAGGTCGGGCCGAGCAGGCCGAAGCGGTCGTAGACGTCGGTGTAGTCGCGGGCGCCGGGGAACAGGCGGCGCACCTCGGCGATCTCGTCCAGATTTTCCGACAGGTGGGTCTGCATGTGGACGCCGGGATGCTCGCGCAGCAGGGCGCCGGCCGCCTCCAACTGCGCCTCGGTCGAGGTGATGGCGAAGCGCGGCGTCACGGCGTAGCGCTGGCGGCCGCGGCCGTGCCAGCGCGCGATCAGGTCCTTGCTGTCGCGGTAGCCGGTCTCGGCGGTGTCGGTCAGCGCCGGCGGGGCGTGGCGGTCCATCATCACCTTGCCGGCGATCAGGCCGGCGCCGCGCGCCTCCGCCTCGGCGAACAGGGCGTCGACCGACTGCGGGTGGACCGAGCCGTAGACCACCGCCGTGGTCGTGCCGTTGCGCAGCAGCTCGTCGAGGAAAAAGCCGGCGTTGGCGGCGGCGTGGGCCGGGTCGGCGAACTTCTGCTCCTCGATGAAGGTGTATTTATCCAGCCAGTCGAGCAGTTGCGCGCCGTAGGAGGCGATGACCTGGGTCTGCGGGAAATGGATGTGGGTGTCGATGAAGCCGGGCAGCACCAGCTTGCCGCCATGGTCGTCGACCGTCACCCCGTCGGGAACGCACCCGCGCAGCTCCGCCCACGGCCCGACCGCGGCGATGCGGCCGTCCGCCCCGACCAGCAGCAGCCCGTCGTCGATGCAGCGGACGCTGTCGAGGTCGCCCGGCCCGGCGGGCGCGCGGAGAAAGCTGAGCAGGCGTCCACGGATGGCGGCGGCGATGGGCTGGTTGGGCATGGAGATCCGATTCGGCAGGAAAGGACGACGATCAGGGAGGGGTTACTTGGTGTCCCCCGGCCACGCCGCCAACAGGGCGCGTTCGCCCGGCGTGATTCCGGTGACGTTGGCCGGCGGCATGGCGCTGCTGAAACCGGCCTGCAGGCGGATCTGCTGGGCATGGCGGCGGATGCCGTCGCCCTCCAGCACGACGCCGCGCGGCGGGGTGGCGATGCCGTCCCACACCGGCTGGGCGGCGTGGCACATGCTGCAACGGGTCGCCACGATCTCTTCCACCTGATTGAAGCCGACCTTGGTGGGGACGGTCGCGGCGGCATCGCCCTGTGCCGGGCCCATGGTGCTGAGCCAGACGCAGCCCAGCATGGCGGCTGCGGCGATGCCCCAGCTCCACCAGGGCGTCGGCTTGCCGGCGTGGCGGCTGTTGAAGAAATGGCGGATCGCCGTGCCGGCCACCAGCACCAGCGCCACCATCACCCAGTTGTAGCGGGTGGAGCTGACCAGCGGGTAGTGGTTGGACAGCATTAGGAAGACGACCGGCAGCGTCAGGTAGTTGTTGTGCAGCGAGCGCTGCTTGGCCGTCTTGCCCAGCGCCGGATCCGGCGCCTCGCCGCGCAGCATGGCGGCCACCGTCCTGCGCTGATTCGGGATGATGATCATGAAGACGTTGCACGCCATCATGGTCGCCATCAGCGCGCCGACCTGCAGCATGGCGCCGCGACCGCTGAACAGCCGGGTCATCGCCCAGGCGGTCGCCACCAGCATCGCGAAGCCGGCGAGCGCCAGCGCCCCGTCGTTGCGACCCAGCGGCGATTTGCACATCAGGTCATAGGCGACCCAGCCCGCCACCAGCGCCCCGGCGCTGATCGCCACCGCCTGCCAGGGCGCCAGCGCCAGCACATCCTGGTCGATCAGGAACAGGTCGGCGCCGCGGTAGTACAGCACGCACATCAGGAAGAAGCCGCTGAGCCAGGTGGCGTAGGACTCCCACTTGAACCAGGTCAGATCCTCCGGCAACTGCGGCGGGGCGACCATGTATTTGGTCATGTGGTAGAAGCCGCCGCCGTGGATCTGCCAGGCGTCGCCCGCCGTGCCCGCCGGTGCCCCGGCCCGCCGCCGCAGCGACGCGTCGAGATGGATGAAGTAGAAGGACGATCCGATCCAGGCGATGGCGGTGATGACGTGCAGCCACCGCGCCAGGGCGTTGATCCACTCCCACAGGATGGGCTCCATCGCGCGCACGCTCCTTCCGGTCAGGTCACCGGACGGAGTCTAAAGGGATTGTGCGGGTGCGAATACCGCGGCGACGTCCCAACAGCTTCAAAAAATGCCGAAGAATGCCGCCATGACCGGCGGTTCAGCCGGCCGTGTCCGACGGCACCGGCAGTGGCTCCCCCTCCTCCCAGCGCAGCATCCAGACCATCCAGCGTTCGGTGGCGATCAGGACGCGCCGGGTTTCCACGCAGTCGCAGGCGCGGCTGTGCTCGCGCAGGCGCCGGATGGCGCGGCAGATCGGGGATTTCGGGTCGACGGCTCGGTCGGGCACGGCGCTTTCCTGTCGGAATAGGGACCCGTCAGTGATAGCCAAGCCGGCGCAACCAGAGCGTGATCTTTTTCGGCCGGCAGCCCCTCGGCGATGCCGCCCCGGTGGCGCGGGCGGGCAAGCTGCGCGCTCTTGTCCCTATCTGCGGCATTTATCGAATGTTATATCTTTCAGCCTAGGCCATCGGGAGAGGCCGCTGCTGCACGAATGCTGCCCGTTCGCGCGCCTGCATCTGCAAGGATCGACACCATGACCACGCATCTGTTTGCCGGCCTCGCCGCCCTGTTGCCTGCCGCCCTCGCGACGGTGCTGGCCACCGCGTCGCCGGCCCGGGCCGACGGGCCGGCCTTCCGCATCGGCATCGCCCCCCACACCAGCGCCCGCGTGATCGTCGAGCAGTACCAGCCGGTGCGCCGTGCGGTGGAGGCGGCGCTGGGCCAGCCGGTGGAGATCGTCACCGCTCCCGACTTCACCGCCTTCGCCCGGCGCGCGGTCGACCAGGATTACGACATCGCCGTCACCACCGGCCATCAGGCGGAGCTGCTGCGCAAGGACGCCGGCTACAGTCCCCTGCTGACCTACACCGCCGACTTCCGCGCCGTGCTGGTGGCCGCCGCCAGGGGCCCCTACCGGACGGCGGCGTCGCTGGGCGGCACCACCGTGCTGGGGCTCAGCCCGTCCTCGCTGGTGACGCTGTGGGGCCAGCACTGGCTGGTGGACCAGGCGGTGCCGAACGTCCAGCTCCGCTACGTCAGCGCCGCCGACAGCGTGGCGCAGCTGGTGCTGGCCGGCGACGCCTCGGCCGGCTTCATGTCGCTGGCCAACCGCGCCAAGCTGGCGCCCGAGGTGCAGGAGCAGCTGACCACCATTGCGGAAAGCCGGCCGATGGCCGGGCGCGTCTACATGCTGAACGGGCGTCAGGCGGCGCGGCTCGACACGCTGCGCAAGGCGTTGCTGGCCTTCGGCGCGACGGCGGAGGGCAAGGCCTATTTCGACACCAACGCGCTGGGCGGCTACCGCCTGATCGAGGACGGCGAGCTGGAGGCGATGGAGCCGCTGGCGGACGAGGTGCGGCGCGTGCTGAAGGTCGGCCCATGATCCTCTCCCGTCTGGCCCCCTGGAAGACGCTGCGCGGGCGCATGCTGGCCGCCGCCATGGCGGTCGAGGCGATCATGCTGACGCTGCTGGTCGCCAACAGCGTGCGCCTGCTCTACGGCAGCCTCGCCGAGCAGGCCCAGCTGCACGCCGACCAGGTGGCGCCGGTGCTGAACGCCGCCCTGGTGGCGCCGCTGGCCCAGCGCGACTACGCCACCCTGCAGGCGGTGCTGGACGAAAGCCGCTCCACCGGCGGGGTGGTGTATCTGGCGGTGAGCGACAGCGCCGGCAAGCTGGCCGCCATCAGCGGCTGGCCGCAGAACCGCACGCTGCCCGCGCCCGATCCGGCGCTGACGCTCGACCCCAAGGACGGCGTCGCCCGCTACGACGTCACCGTCCCGGTGGCGCTGGCCGGGCAGCGGCTGGGAACCGTGCAGTTCGGCCTGGATCTGCTGCACATCGTCCAGGCGCGGCGCGACCTGCTGACCCAGGGCATCGCCATCGCCCTGTCGGAGATCCTGCTGTCGGCCGGGCTGCTGACCCTGCTGGGGCTGTGGCTGACCCGGCACCTGTCGGCGCTGGCCCGCGCCAGCGAGCGGGTGGCCGCCGGCGACTACAGCCCGCCGGCGCTGACGGAGGGCGACGACGACATCGGGCGGCTGGGCGCCGCCTTCAACACCATGTCCCACGCCATCAAGGAGCGCGTCGACCAGTTGACCGTGGCGCTGGACGAGCAGGAGGCGCTGGCCCGCGACGTCGAGCAGGAGCGGGCGCGGCTGTCGGCGCTGCTGTCGGCGATGGATTTCGGCGTGCTGTTCGTCGGCGCCGACGGGCGCATCTCCTACGCCAACCCGGCCTTCGCCGTGCTGTTCGCCGTCGGCGGCACGCCGGTCGGCGCCCGGCTGGACGAGACGCTGGCGACCGCCGGCAACGCCCCGCGCGACACCGACGCCGCGCTGCTGTCGGCGGTGGACAGCGACGAGCGGCGCGAGATGACGCTGACCGACGGCCGCATCGTCAGCTGGCACAATGTGCCGGTGCGCAACGCCGCCGGGGCCGCCATCGGCAAGCTGTGGCTGTGCATCGACGTGACCGAGCCGCGGCTGGCCGCCGAGCAGCTGCTCCAGGCCAAGGAGCGGGCGGAGGCGGCCAGCCGTTCGAAGACCGAGTTCCTGGCGACGGTCAGCCATGAGCTGCGCACCCCGATGAACGGCGTGCTCGGCAACCTGACCCTGCTGGCCGACAGCAGGTTGCCGACGGAGGAGCAGCGGCTGGCCGACGTCGCCCGCCGCTCCGCCGAGACGCTGCTGCGGCTGCTGGACGACATCCTCGACCTGTCGAAGCTGGAGGCGCGGCGCATCGACCTGGAGGAGGCCGACTGCGCGCTGCCGCAACTGATCGCCGGCGTGCTGGACGTGCTGCGCCCGAACGCCGCCGAAAAGGGGCTGGAGCTGTCGGCCCGGCTGATGCCGTCGGTGCCGGAGGTGATCGTCACCGACCCGGCCCGGCTGCGCCAGATCCTGTTCAACCTGATCGGCAACGCGGTGAAGTTCACCGAGGAGGGCCATGTCGCGGTGCGGGTCCGCCGCCTGGACACCGGACCCGACGATCGGGCCGACGGCTCCTTCACGCTGGAGTTCGAGGTGGAGGACACCGGCATCGGCATCGCGCCGGGGGCGGTGGCGACGCTGTTCGACCGCTTCACCCAGGCCGACAGCTCGATCACCCGGCGCTATGGCGGGACCGGGCTGGGGCTGGCGATCTGCCGTGACCTCAGCGTCATGATGGGCGGCGGCATCACCGTCGACACCGCCCCCGGCCGCGGCAGCGTCTTCCACGTCACCATCGTCGCCCGCGCCGGCGACCCGTCCGCCCTCAGCCGGGTCGAAACCGGCCAGACCAGCGTCGGCGAGGCGGCGCGGCTCGCCGACCTGCCGCCGCTGCGCGTGCTGGCGGTCGACGACATCGAGGTCAACCGCGACATCGTCCGCGGCATCCTGGAGCGCGCCGGCCACAGCGTGGCGCTGGCGGCCAGCGGCGGCGAGGCGGTGCGGATGGTGCGCGACCAGCCGGCCGGCCAGCCGCCCTTCGACCTCGTGCTGATGGACATCCAGATGCCGGGGATGGACGGGCTGACCGCCACCCGCCGCGTCCGCGCCCTGCCCGATCCGCTCAACCGCGTTCCCATCCTGGCGCTGACCGCCCACGCGTCGGGCAGCTCGCGGCCGGAATGCCTGTCGGCCGGAATGAACGGCTTCGTCACCAAACCCTTGCGCCCGTCCGCGCTCTTCGCCGAAATGGCGACGGTGCTGGGCAACGGTGCGGCGACGCCCGCCCCGGCCCCTGCCGGAGGAGGGAAGGAACCGATGACCGAGACGCCGGATTCCGACCTGCTCGACGAGGAGCAGGTGTCGCTGCTGCTGGAGGTGCTGACCGCCGACGACTGGAACGCCTCGATCGACGGCTTCACCGACAACGGGCGCAAGACGGTGGACAGCCTGATCGCCCAGGCGCGGGCCGGCGAGCCGCACAACCGCACCGCCCACACGCTGAAGGGCACCTCGCTCAACCTCGGCGCCGCGGCGCTCGGCCGGCTGGCCCGGGAGCTGGAGCACGCGCCGTCCGCCGACGTGCTGGCGCACGAGGCCGAGCTGTACGACCTGCTCGACCGCTCGCTCGCCGCCCTGCGCACGCGGACGCCGCTGAACACATGAAGGCGGGGGCGCAGACCGTCTGATCGGATAGGCGCCGGGCCGAACGGGCGAAAACGGAGCGCCATGCCTCCACGTTCGGACAGGTCTTCGCGGCACAAAAAGCCGCCTTGCGGTGTTGTCCCTGTCAGGACCACGACCAGTGAGGCGACATGATCGAGCTTGCGGACGAACTCGACCACCGGACCGGACACCGGACCGCACGGCCCACCGTGCCGGCACGCGCGGCGGTGCGCGATCCCCTGACCCAGGCCGGATTCCGGCCGATCGACCTCGGCGACGGCTGCCACGCCTGGTACCGGCGCGCCGACGACCGCACCCATGTGCTCATCTCGCACAACAGCGCGCTGGACGGCGATCCGACGGTCAAGGACTGGATCGTCGGCCAGTATGGCGAGCACGGCGGCTTCGTCGAGGTCGGCGGCCTGTCGCTGGCCCGGGCGCTGGAAGGGGCCGAGACGCTGCCCTCGCCGGTGCGCGCCGACGGGTCGCTGGTCGAGGCCCTCTACCCGTCGTTGCAACAGGCGCTGGATGATCTTGGGTGATAGCCACAATCCGGTGATGGATGGCCCAATGGCCCATGACCAAGGTCAGGCTGGACAATCGGACGGCTGAACGCGAAAGCTCGTGTTCGATTGCCGAACCCGATCGCTGTCCAAGACCATCACGAGCCGCCTGTCCATGGAACCCGTTCAAATCAAGCCCTTGCGCATCCTGCTCGTCGAGGACGAGCCGCTGGTGGCCATGGCCATAGAGGATTCGCTGGAGGTCCAGAACGTCGTCGTCATCGGCCCGGCCGGGACGGTGGCGGAGGCGATGGACCTGATCGCCAAGGGGGGCATCGACGCGGCGCTGCTGGACGTCACCCTGCGGGGCGAGCGGGTCGACAGCGTCGCCGACGCGCTGAGTTCGCGCAACATTCCCTTCGTCTTCACCACCGGCCACGGCGCCGCCGGCCTGCCGACGGCTCATCAGGACCGACCGGTCCTGACGAAGCCGTTCCGCGAGGCCGAGATGAACGACGCCATCGACCAGTATTTCCGCGGCGCCTAAGCAGGTTTGCCCAGATCGGATCGCGTCAAACCGGGATCGGTTTGACGCGTGAATCCGCTCGTGGAACAACAGGTCAGCCGGGCCGCCCGTCGGCGCGCGGGCTCAGCAGGACCGGCGCGTAGGCGACCAGGAACAGGATGAAGGCGGCCACCCAGGCGTAGCCCGCCCCTTGCAGCGCCGGCCACACCCAGTCCACCGGCAGCAGCGGCGAGGCGGTACGGGCCGCGGCGGCGACCGTCAGCAGGACATAGGCGGCGACCGTCGCCTTCGACACCAGCAGCGGCCGCCCGGTGTGGCCGAGCGAGGCGCGGCTCATCACCGCCAGGATCAGCGTGGCGAAGGCCCCGACCGTCAGGGCGTGGGTGCCCGCCGCCGCCGGAATGTCCACCAGCGCGTGCAGCGCCCGCAGCACCAGGGCCACCGGGATCCACAGATAGCCGACATGCAGGATCCACAGGATCGGCGAGCGCCACGCCCGCCAGCCCTGCCAGCCGGCCAGCCGCACCGCATGCGCCGCCGCCGCCACCAGAGCGACCGCGCCGGTGACTGCGGAGTCCGGGGCGATCATCGCCGCCGGGATGAGGGCGAGGGTCGACAGCAGCGTCGCCCGCTCCACCAGCGGCCAGGACGTCACCGTCCGGCCAGCGGCGCCCAGCCCGTTGCGGGTGAAGGCCGGCAGGATGCGCCCGCCGATCACCGTCACCATCATCAGCACCACGCCGAGGCCGAGTGCGAATCCGGCATCCACCCCGTCCGCCACGCCCAGCCACTCCAGATGGATCAGCAGGTTGGCGGTGGTCAGCAGCGCCAGCAGCACCAGGAAGGCGCTGTTGCGCCATTTGCCGGCGGCGATCAGCGGACGGGCGAGCGCCACCCCGAGCGCCGGCAGGAAGGCGAGGTCGAGCACCGCCGCCACCGGTTCCGGCACGCCGGTCCAGGGGAAGACGGCGACGCGGCCGGCCAGCCACAGGGCCGACAGCAGCACCAGCGGCATCCCCGACAGTGCCTTGGTCCCGGTCCAGCTCGGCACCGCCGTCAGCAGGAAACCGGCGACCGCGGCGACGACCATGCCGAACAGCATCTCGTGCGCGTGCCAGACGCTGGCGCCGATCGGACCGTCCGGCCACGCCCCGGTCAGCAGGACGCCGAGCCACGCCGCGAGCAGTCCCACCGCGGCCAGCCCGCTGAACAGGAAAAAGCAACGGAAGCCGTAGCGGAACAGGATGGGCACGACGGGACCGGACTCGCGGTCTGTGAGGCTGGGTGACGACATGGGTGGGAACTCCCCGTACGGGTGCGGCAATGCAGGATTGCCGGAGAGCGTGCGCCGCGCCGGGGCCGCCTTCCTTGACGAAAATCAAACGCATTCGCAAGACAGGCCATCGGCGTGTATCGTAGCCACACTCTTTTCGCCTCCCCTGCCCTCCCGTCCGCCCCATGCCGCGCCCCGAAACGCTGTCCCTCCGCGACGCCCGCCGCGTCGCCATCGCCGCGCAAGGCTTCCCGGCAAGCCCCCTGTCGGCCTCGGACCCGGCTGCGGTGGAGGCGCGCCATGCCCGGCGGCTGATCGGCCGGCTCGGGCTGGTGCAGATCGATTCGGTCAATGTGCTGGTGCGCTCGCACTATCTGCCGCTGTTCTCGCGGCTCGGCCCCTATGAGGCGGCGTTGCTCGACCGGCTGGCCTATGGCGGCAAGCGGCGGGCGCTGTTCGAATATTGGGGCCACGAGGCCTCGCTGATCCCGGTGGAGCAGCAGCCGCTGTTCCGCTGGCGCATGGAACGGGCCGAACGCGGCGACGGCATCTATGGCGAGCTGGCCCGCTTCGCCGCCGAACGCCGCCCCTACATCGACGGGGTCCTGGCCGAGGTGGCCGAGCGCGGCCCGCTCGGCGCGTCGGAACTCAGCGAGGCCGGGCGCGGCGCCGGCGGCTGGTGGGGGTGGAGCGACGGCAAGCGGGCGCTGGAGTTCCTGTTCTGGGCCGGCCGCGTCACCACCGCCGGCCGTCGTGGCTTCGAGCGGCTCTACGACCTGCCGGACCGGGTGCTGCCCGCCGCGGTGCTCGCCGCCCCCACCCCCGATGCGGCGGAGGCCCAGCGCGCCCTGCTGCGCATCGCCGCCCGCGCCCACGGCGTGGCGACCGAACGCGACCTGCGCGACTACCACCGGCTGGACGTCGCCGACGCCCGCCTGCGCCTCGCTGAACTGGTCGAGGCCGGCGAGCTGCTGCCGGTGGCGGTGGAGGGCTGGGACCGCACCGCCTACGTCCTCCCCGACCTGCGCGTCCCGCGCAAGCTGGCGGCGCAAGCCCTGCTGTCGCCCTTCGATTCACTGATCTGGGAGCGGCAGCGCACCGAGCGGCTGTTCGGCGCCCGCATCCGGCTGGAGATCTACACCCCCGCCCACAAGCGGGAGCATGGCTATTACGTGCTGCCCTTCCTGATGGGCGAGCGGATCGCCGCCCGCGTCGACCTGAAATCCGACCGCAAGGCCGGCGCCCTGCTGGTCCAGGCCGCCCACGGCGAGCCGGGCGCCGATCCCGCCGCCGTCGCCCCGGCGCTGGCGGCGGAACTGCAACGGATGGCCGGCTGGCTGGGTCTGGCGCGGGTCGCGGTGAACGGCGCCGGCGATCTGGCCCCGGCGGTGATCGCGTCCTTGAACGCCGCGCTTCTTTCATAAACCATCGGCCCCACCCAGCCGCGGCCCGCCGTCGAGGATCCCGACCTGTTCAAGACATCCCTGGCGCTGCGCGCCCTCCCCGTCGCTCTCTTGGTCGCCCTCCTCCTGCCGAACACCGGGAACGCCCGGGCGACGTCCCCGCTCGACCGTTATCTGGCGGCGCGCGACCGCTCCATCGCCACCCTCAACCGCGACACAACGTCCGACACGCTGTCGCAGGAGGAAGACCGGGCGCGCGGCCGGCTGGAGGCGATGCTGAAGGCGATGATCGGGCCGCTGTCGATCCCGGGCGTCCCCGGCGAGGGCCGGATCAACCTCCAGACCCTGCTGAAGGAGCAGGGCTTCGGCATGCTGGACGGGCTGGCCTTCGGGATGCCCGGCGACCGGCGGATGGTGGTGGCAACGACCGACGGCCTGCTCGCCGCGTGGCTGAAGGGCCACAAGGCGTGGTGGCCGGGACGGAGCAACGTCCCGCAGGACGTCAAGGCGGCGCTGCGGTCGGAGGATTTCTACACGCAGGCGATCAGCCCCGACAGCGCCATCGCCCTGTTCGCCGACCTTCCGGTCACGGCACCCGGCGCCGGCCACGCCGTCGCCCTGCTCGCCCTCGCCCGGCAGGACATCGGGCCGTGGATGCCGGACCGGATCATCCTGGCGCGGGTCCACGACGGCCGGGTGTTCATCGCGGTCGAATCCGCGGCCGTGCCGGTCGCCGCGATCCCGGCCTGCACCGCGGTGTGGCGGCGCTACGAAACCCGGACGCAGGCCGCCTCGGCGACCTTCCAGGCGTCCAAGGCGGACGAGAAGACCCGCGACGCCCTGTTCGCCAAGGTGACCCGGCTGGAGGAGGAGGGCGACCGCGCCCACCGCCGCTGTTTCGCCGAGCGGCTGGCGGAGCAGGGCTATTTCCCGGCGCTGGTCCGCCAGGCCCAGGCCCTGCAGGACAGCCTGCCGTGAGCCGCCGCCCCGGCGCTCACTCCCGACGGCATCACTCCAGATGGTCGAGCGGCAGCCGCGTCTCGAACTTGACCTCCTTCAGGGTCACGCTGGATTTGACGTGCGACACCGCGGGGATCGAGAAGATGCGCTCGCTGAGGAAGCGGCCGTAATCCTCGGTGGTCGGCACGACGATGCGCAGCAGATAGTCGGCGTCGCCGGTGACGGCGAAGCATTCCAGCACTTCCGGCATGCCGGCGATGGCGGTTTCGAACTGCTCGACCGCGTTCTCCTTGTGGCGTTCCAGCGTGACGTGGGCGAAGACGCACTCGCCGAGCCCGAGCTTGCGCGGGTCGAGCTGGACCGTGTAGCGGCGGATCACGCCGATGTCCTCCATCGACCGCACCCGGCGCCAGCAGGGCGAGGCCGACAGCCCGACCGTGTCGCCCAGCTCCTGCATGGTCAGGCGGGCGTTCTCCTGCAAGGCCGCCAGGATGCCCTTCTCGTGCCGGTCGAGCTTGATCGCCGCCATTCACCGCTCTCCCGTTCCGACGGCTTGCCCGCCGCCCCTTCCCGAACATAAGCCGGGCCGGCGGCCGGTTCGAGTCCGGAGCGCGGTTTCCACGGAGAGGAAAAGCCGGCGGCCCCGGCTGGACGGGCGGCGGACGGCATGCTGTGACAGCGGGACGATCATGCCAGCGGGAGCCGCCCCATGAGTTCCACCCCCACCGTCATCCTGGTTCACGGCGCCTTCGCCGACGGCTCGTCCTGGGGCCGGGTGATCCCCCTGTTGCAGGCGGAGGGGATCGCGGCGGTCGCGGTGCAGAACCCGCTGGTCTCGCTCGACGACGACGTCGCCCATGTCCAGCGCGCCATCGACCGCGTCCGCGGGCCGGTGGTGCTGGTCGGCCATTCCTGGGGCGGCGCCGTCATCACCCAGGCCGGCGGTCAGGACGCGGTGAAGGCGCTGGTCTATGTCGCCGCCTTCGCCCCCGACGTCGGCCAGTCGCCGAACGACACGCTGAAGCCCTACCCGGCCTCGGCCGGGCTGTCGGGCGTCGCGGTGGACAAGGCCCGCTTCCTGACCCTGACCGCCGAGGGCATGGCGCGCAACTTCGCCCAGGACCTGCCGGCGGCGGAGGCGGCGCTGCTGGCCGCCACCCAGGGGCCGGTGGCCGGCGCCTGCTTCGCCACCCGGGTCGGCGCCGCCGCCTGGAAGACCAAGCCGTCCTGGGCCATCGTCGCCACCCAGGACCGCATGCTGCCGCCAGCCTTCCTGCGCGACACCGCCGCGCGCATCGGCGCCCGGACGGTGGAGGTCGAGTCCGGCCACGCCCCGCACCTGTCGCGCCCCGACGCGGTGGCCGCGGTGATCGTCGAGGCGGTGCGCACCGCCTGAACCGTGCGCCCGGGGCTCAGCGCCCGGCGCGCACCGCGCCCGGCGTGGTGCCGCGCCGCCGCCGCAGGCTGCGGGTCAGCGCGCTCTGGTCGGAGAATCCCACGGCGAGCGCCACCTCGGCCAGCGGCAGGCCGCCGCCGCGCAGCATCGCTTCCGCCCGGTCCAGCCGCAGCTCGGCCAGCCGGCGCGCCGGGGTGGTGCCGGTGTGGGCGCGGAACCGCTCGTGGAAGCGGCTGGGCGCCAACCCGACCGCGGCGGCCAGTTCGGCGACGGTCAACGCCTCCCCGCAACGCTCCGTCATCAGGGCGAGCGCTCGCTCGATGGGGTCGGAGGCGGGGACGGGCGCGCTCCGGCGCGTCTCCAGCGCGCGCAGCAGCAGCCCCGCCGCGTGGTGGGCCATGCCGGGGTCGAGCGGCCGGTCGGCCGCCTCCGCCGCCAGATAGCGCACCAGACCGTCCAGCGCCGGATCGATCGGGAAGAAGGCCTCGGCCGACCGCAGCGCCGCCTGCGGCACCAGCGCACCGGCCAGCGGCACGTCCAGAACGACGAACAGGTTGCTCCCGGCGCTGCGGAAGCTGTGCGGTGTGCCGTCGCAGACGATGACGCCCTGGCGATCACCGACGCGTCCGCGCGCGCCGCCCACCTCCATGTCGAGGCCGCCGGCGACGGGCAGGACGATCTGGTGATGCTGGTGCGCGTGCCGCCGTTCATGCCCGTCGTAACTGCGGGTGCTGACGGTCGGCCGATGCGGGGACGCCACGCCGACGGACTCCTGGGGTTGCGGTCTGGGGGTTGCGGTCTGGGCGCCCATGCTACGCCGCCGCCCACCCGCGCGTACAGCGCGACGCGCCGGAGTCCCGGTCAAGGCGGACCGGAGCCCGGGACAAGACGGCGGCGCCGGCGCCGGTTATGGTCGCGGCTCTTTCCTCGCAACAACCCCACGCCCGCGCCATGCTCGCCCGTTCGCCCGCCGACCGCCGCTCCGTCAACCGCGCCACCGCGGTGGGCGCCACCGCCATCCTGATGTGGGCGACGCTGGCCCCGCTGGCGACGCTGGCCGCCATGGTGCCGCCGTTCCAGCTGGTGGCGACCTCCTTCCTGCTGGCATTCCTGGTCGGCAGCGGCTGGACCGCGCTGCGCGGCGACAACCCGCTACGCTATTTCCGCCAGCCGCCGGCCGCCTGGGCGCTGGGTGTGGGTGGGCTGTTCGGCTTCCACTTCCTCTATTTCATGGCGCTGCAGGCCGCCCCGCCGGTCGAGGCCAACCTGATCAATTATCTGTGGCCGCTGCTGATCGTGCTGTTCTCCGCCCTGCTGCCGGGCGAGCGGCTGCGGATCTGGCACGTCGCCGGGGCGGCGGCCGGGCTGGCCGGGACCGCGCTGCTGATCGCCCGCGGCGGCGTGAACGGGCTGGCGGTGGAGGCGGCGCATCTGCCGGGCTACGCCGCGGCGCTGGGCAGCGCCGTCACCTGGGCCGGCTATTCGGTGCTGCGCCGCCGGCTGGGTCAGATCGGCGAGGCGCCGACCGACGCGGTCAGCGCCTTCTGCCTCGTCACCGCGGTGCTGTCGCTGCTCTGCCATCTGGCGCTGGAAACGACGGTGTGGCCGGCCGACGCCGCCGGCTGGGGGGCGATGCTGCTGCTGGGCCTGGGGCCGGTGGGCGCCGCCTTCTTCGTGTGGGACCATGGCGTGCGCCACGGCGACATCCGGGCGCTGGGGGCGCTGTCCTATCTGGCGCCGCTGCTGTCCACCCTGCTGCTGGTGTTGTTCGGGCTGGCCCCCAACCATGGCGCCATCTGGGCGGCCTGCGCGCTGATCGCCGGCGGGTCGCTGCTGGCCAGCAAGGACCTGCTGCGCCGCCGTTGAGATTCGCCGCTGACCCTCAGGCTTCGGCGCCATGCGCCGCGGCGGCGACGTCGTGGCGGGCGCGCTCGCCCGAGGCCAGGCCGTTGAAGTACCAGTTCAGCGCCACCGCGGTCAGCGTGCCGAGCAGGATGCCGCTGTGCAGCAGCGGCGACAGGAAGGCCGGCATCTGGGAAAAGAACTTTTCCGACACCAGCGGGATCAGCCCGACGCCGACGCTGACCGCGACGACGATCAGGTTCTCCCGCCGCTGGACATAGTCGACCTGGGACAGGATCTTGACGCCGGTCGCCGCCACCATGCCGAACATCACCAGCCCGGCCCCGCCCAGCACGAAGGCGGGGACCGACGCCACCACATGGGCCAGCTTGGGCAGCAGCCCCAGCAGCAGCAGGATCAGCCCGCCGGCGACGCAGACCCAGCGGCTGCGCACGCCGGTCACCCCGACCAGCCCGACATTCTGCGAGAAGGAGGTGTAGGGAAAGGTGTTGAAGACGCCGCCGATCAGCGTGCCCAGCCCGTCGGTGCGCAGGCCGCGGACCAGATCCTCCTGCGTCACCGGACGGCCGACCATGTCGCCCACCGCCAGGAACATGCCGGTCGATTCGATCATCACCACGATCATCACCAGCGACATCGTCACGATGGCAACCGGGTCGAAGGTCGGCCAGCCGAACTGGAAGGGCTGGACCAGCGCCAGCCACGGCGCGTCGGCCAGCCCCTTGAAGTCGACCATGCCCAGCGCCATCGCCAGCAGCATGCCGGCGACCAGCCCCAGCAGCACCGCGACGTTGCGGACGAAGCCGCGCCCGTGCTTCATCAGCCCCAGGATCACCACCAGCACGAAGGCCGCGACGCCCAGGAAGGCCGGGTCGCCGAAGCGTGGGTTGCCCACCCCGCCGCCGGCCCAGGTCACCCCCACCCGCATCAGCGAGATGCCGATGATGGCGATGACGCTACCGGTCACCACCGGCGGGAACAGCGGCAGCAGGCGGCCGACCAGCGGCGCGGCCAGGATGGCGAACACGCCCGAGCCGATCACCGCGCCGTAGATGCCGAGCAGCCCGATCGACGGGTTGGCCGCCATCGCCACCATCGGCCCGACCGCGGCGAAGGTGACGCCCATCATCACCGGCAGCCGGATGCCGAAGCGCCAAATCCCCACCGCCTGGATCAGCGTGACGCCGCCGCAGGCGAACAGGTCGGCGTTGATCAGCATGGCGACCTGGTCCTTGGGCAGCTTCAGCGCCCCGCCGATGATCAGCGGCACGGCGATGGCGCCGGCATACATCACCAGCACATGCTGGAGCCCGAGCGCCAGCAGCCGCCAGGGCGCCAGGAATTCGTCGACCGGGTGTGTTGCGGTTCGGGTGATGGGTGACGTCATGGCGGTGCCTCGCGCTGCGGTCTGGCGGCCATCGATGCATGGGTCGTGCCGCGGCGGGGGGCGCGGCGCGCTCGGTTGGCGGGACGGTTCATGCCCAATCCATGGGCAGCCACGCCGGGCGGATGCCCGTGCAGGTGGCAAATCCCGCGCGATTTTTTGCCACGTCCGGACAAAATGGTGGAGGATCCTGAGTTATTCTTCACCGCCGCTTCTGTATAGTGCCGACCGGCCTACCCCTTTCGCACGGTTCTGCCGCCCGGTCCCCCTTCGTCCGAAACGAGTGTCGCGATGAGTAAGTCGATCGAGGGTGTTTCCAACTGGATGCACATGTTCCGCTGGATCGTGAAGCTGATCCGCGATGAATACGGGGTCGACGAGACGCTGCTGACCCGGAACGCGACGCTGGAGACCGACATCCAGCTGTCGATCGACCAGGTGGAGCAGGTTCTGGAATACATCGCCGAAAGCTTCGGCATCCGCTTCCCCGAAGGGACGCTGGACGAGCTGGTGAAGCTGGAGGAGCTTTGCCTGCTGGCGAGCTGGATCAAGGGCTATTACAAGCGGCCGGAGTTCATCTCCGACGCGTTCGAGGCCCGCTGCCGCGACATCAACAGCATCGCCGCCTGACACACCGACGACCCAAGAAACAGGGGCAGCCCGCCATGACCGACGCATCGCCCTCCCCCGGCCCCTCCGCTGCCCAGCCCTACCCGCCCGGCTTCGTCTGGGGCGTCTCCACCTCCGCCTACCAGATCGAGGGGGCGGCGGCCGAGGATGGGCGGGGCCCCAGCATCTGGGACGTCCGCTGCCGCACCCAGGGCGGGGTGGTGAACGGCGACACCGGCGACGTCGCCTGCGACCACTACCACCGCATGGCCGACGACGTGGCGCTGATGACGGGGCTGGGGGTCGACGCCTACCGCTTCTCCGTTTCCTGGCCACGGGTGCTGCCGCGCGGACGCGGCGGCGTGAACGAGGCGGGGCTGGATTTCTACGACCGGCTGATCGACCGGCTGCTGGAGAGCGGCATCGAGCCGTGGCTGTGCCTCTACCATTGGGACCTGCCGCAGGCGTTGCAGGATCTGGGCGGCTGGGCCAACCGCGACAGCGTCGGCTGGTTCGGCGACTACGCCGCGCTCTGCGCCCGCCGCTACGGCGACCGGGTCAAGCGCTGGGCGACCTTCAACGAGTTCTCGGTCTTCACCCTGTTCGGCTACGCCTTCGGCTGGGGGGCGCCGAGCATCGCCGACCGCGCCACCCATCTGGCGGTGATCCACCACGTCAACCTCGCCCACGGCGCCGGGGTCGACACGCTGCGCGCCCTGGTGCCCGGTGCCTCGATCGGCGCGGTGCACAGCGTCCAGCCGATGCGCCCCGCCTCCAGCCGGCCGGAGGATGTCGAGGCCGCCGCCCTGTTCGACGAGCATTGGAACTGGGCCTTCCCCGACCCGCAGCTGCGCGCCCACTACCCGCCGCGCATCGCCCGCGCCATCGAGCCCCATGTGCGGCCCGGCGACATGGCGCGCATCGCCCGGCCGCTCGACTGGTTCGGGCTGAACCATTACGCCCCGGTCTACGGCCGCCGCGACGACAGCCTGATCTGGGGCTTCGGCTTCGGTTCGCCGCCGCCGGAGATGACACGGACCGCCATCGACTGGCCCTATGATCCGGACTGCTTCCGCGACACGCTGATCGACCTGACCCGGCGCTACCGCCTGCCGATCTACGTCACCGAGAACGGCTACGGCACCAAGGCGCCCGAGACGCCGGACGCCGACGGCCGGGTGGTCGACGCCGACCGCCTCGCCTACCTCCAGGCCTACATCGCCGCGATGGCCGAGGCGAAGGCGCGCGGGGCCGACGTGCGCGGCTATTTCGTCTGGTCGCTGCTGGACAATTTCGAATGGGGTGGCGGCTATGGCACCCGCTTCGGCATCGTCCGCGTCGATTTCACGACGCAAGCGCGGATTCCGAAGGAATCGGCGCGCTGGTACGCGGGGTTGATCCGCGGGGCGTGAGCCGCCGGCCGTCCGCCGTGGCGGGAGTGACGGGGGCGGCGGTGGCGGTGGTGGCGGATGGAACATCGTGGAACATCTTCGGGCTGGTGTTCCATGCGGACGCCGGCGCGGGGGTCGGGGCGGAAGCCGCGGTCACGGGGTTGAGATTCGTGGCCCCCTCCCGGCGGCCCACCAGCGGCGCGCCGGGGCGGTCTTCATGCGGAGCGTCGGGCATGGGGGACGGAGCGTCGGGAGCGGGCGACGGGGCCGGAGGCGGCTCGGGGAACCGGCTGGCGCGGCTCGCCGGTCTGGCGGAAGTGGCCGCGACGTCCAGGCCGGCGAACAGGCCGAGCCGCTCGGCCAGCCAGCGCACCGTCGAGGGGTCGCCGGCCGACACCAGCCGCTCGATCTGTTCCGCCACCAGGGCGCGCAACGAGGACAGCCGCAACTCGGCTTCCCGGTTCAGCGCCTCGCGCTCCCACCAGACGCGGACGCGGAAATCCTTCGACCCGTAATAGGCCCGCCACAGCGTGGTGCGGCTGCACCCCATGGCGCGGGCGACCTGGAGGAAGGAGGCGCCGCGCGCCAGCATGCCGGCGGCCATGATCCATTGCTCCTCATGGAACTGCGATCCGGGAACCAGCGAGCCGTCGGCCGGATCGGGCGGCTCCTCCGCCCAGCGGGGGAGACGGTCCTGGGGAAGGGTGCGGGCGTCGAGAGGCATGGCGCGGCTCCACGGGAGGATGGGACACGCGGGGGAGAATATAGGAATATTTTCTGGTTTTGGGTTTTTGGTTAAAGGCGGGCTTGTCGCGCCTTCGCAGCGTGGGGCCGGAGTTAGGAAGCCGGTTTCAGGGTGAACGGTGCACCCCACCACGGACGACTTATCATCGGCCGTCATAAGGTGCTAAAGGATGGCTTGCCGCTGACGACCATCAGTCATGTTCCTGGCCGGATGGCGGGTTTCCTGGCCAAAGGGTTACCGAGCGACTTTGGGGAGAGGACTTTGCGGGCGGATTTCCTGGATGCGCACGAGCGGCACCTGGACGATGCCGAGCGTCTGTTCCAAGCAGGCCGCTTGGCAAATGCCGATCACCTTTATGGCATGGCCTCCGAATGCGGCCTCAAACGGCTGATGGCGGCGTTCGGCATGGCGGTAGACCCCGCCACAGGAGACCCGGTGGATCGGAATAGAGATCGAAAGCACGCCAATGAGATATGGATGCGCTTCGAGAGCTATCGGAACGGCCATCCTCACGGCACGGGGTATCAGTTGCCCGATCCAAACCCATTTGGCGATTGGAAAGCGGAGCAACGCTATGCCCATCATGGAAGCTTCGATGCGGTTCGGGTGGATCCCCATCGGAATGGCGCGCAGGTTGTCCGTGAGTTGATTAGAAAGGCACAGCGGGAGGGGCTGATATGATCACGTTCGACAGGATCCTGCCCATCACGACAGACGTGCTGCTGACACACCGTGAGGTGATTGCAAAACTGGAATGGCTGTTGGTGAACCGCGACCTCAACGGGCGCGTTCGCTTGATCGTGCCGGAAAGCGCAGCCTCAGCCGTTGGCCTCCGAGAACAGATTGAGGCCGTGTATGGGGAATTGGCTGAGCGGATCAAACCTCATGCGCATTCGCCAGGGTCGGGAATTCTCTATGAAACCTCACGCGAAGACGCTTGCCAGGGGGCATCGGCATTCCCGCTTGACGGTGTCGACAAGGCTTGGTTCGTTGACCGTCTGGCAACGGAAAGCCGCTGGGAGTCGATAGCAGACGTCTCCCCCGGCGCACCACGCATCGTGTTCTTTTCGATCAAAGGCGGAGTCGGTCGGTCGACTACGCTTGCGGCCAGCGCATGGTCATTAGCCATGCAAGGCAAGCGGGTGCTCGTTCTGGATCTGGATCTCGAATCACCGGGACTTTCCAGTGCCTTGCTTCCACCGGAGAGACAACCTGAATACGGCATCACCGACTGGCTGGTCGAGGATTTGGTCGACAATGGGGACTCCCTGCTGGCCGACATCTACGGCACCAGTGACCTCCCGACCAGCGGTTCAATTCATCTGGTGCCCGCCCATGGCCGGGAAATCGGGGAATATGTGTCCAAGCTTGGACGTTGTTGGATGCCCAAGCGCAACGACCGCGGAACGCTGGAGTCCTGGTCAATGCGCCTGAAACGACTGGTCGACCGCTTGGAGGTTCGTCATCGGGCGGATGTCATCCTCATCGATTCCCGCGCCGGCATTGATGAAGTGGCCGCTGCCTGCGTGACCGATCTTGGGGCACATACGGTGCTGATGTTCGCAATCCAAGGCCAGCAGACCTGGACCGGATACCGCGCGCTGTTTTCCTATTGGCGGCAGCGCCGCGACGTCATCACCAAAATTCGGGATCGCCTGCAACTGGTCGCGGGCCTTGTGCCGGATGACGAGCGCCGGTTGGAGTATCTAACAGCGCTGAGGAGCGATTCCTACGCGTTGTTCGAGGACACCTATGACGAAGTCAAGCCTGGTGAAATCAGCGGCTGGAACTTCGAGGAAGACGATGACGTCGCTCCCCATTCCCCTCTGGCCGTCCGCTGGAACCGGGGCTGGTATGGCATGATGAGCTTGCAGCAACGTATGGTTCACGTGGATCAGGCGGAAGTGAAGGCCGTCTTCGGAATGCTGCTGGATTTCCTGGAGCGCGCTGTGGGCCAAGGGAGGTCGATGTGATGACTCCGCAAGCAATACGGCAGGCTATCCAAGAGGCCCCGTTCGAGTTGGACAGCACGGGCGATATCCCCAAGCCGGGTACGCTTCACATTCCGCTGGCTCATCGCAAAGCACTGACACGGGAAGCCGTTCTGGTCATTGGCGCTCGTGGGGTTGGCAAGTCGTTTTGGACCGCTGCATTGGGCGCCCCTGAATTACGCTTCCAGATTGGGGCGACTGTACCCGAACTGCTCAATACAATCATTCGGATCGGTCATGCGGCGAGGCCGAACCTCCAGTCCTACCCGGACCCCGATACGTTTAAGGCCCTGCTTGATGCGGGACATGAACCGTACAGCGTCTGGCGGGCAGTTGTTTTGAGGTGGCTGGCGCAGATTGCCGATCGATCAGTTCCGGTCGAGACATGGATGGCCACGGCGGAATGGGTGGAGCGGCATCCGGAACCCTTCGCCCAGATTGTCGAGGCCGCCAACCAGAAACTATTCATTGACGATAAATTCGGCCTCATCGTCTTTGACGCTCTGGACCGTACGAGCCACGATTGGGGAACGATGAACCGCATCGTCCGTGATCTGCTGCGGGTTGCCTTATGGCTGCGCGACCTTTCCCGAGTGCGCGCAAAAATATTCCTGCGCCCTGATCAGATGGAGCGCACCGTTACTTCCTTCCCCGATGCATCGAAAATTACATCCACAGGCGTCAACCTCACCTGGGACCGGCATGATTTACACGCCATGCTTTGGCAGCGTCTCATAAATGCCCCAGAACCGCACGGCGCCTATCTGCGCTCCGTGGTGACGTCTGTCTTGCCGACTTCCGATGCGCTGACCGATCATGGAAGTTACTGGTCACTACCGCCGGTATTGACGTCGGACTCGCCCTATCAGCGGCGCTTGTTCGAAGCTTTGGCCGGGGACAAAATGGGCAAGGATGCTCGTCGTGGCGTGCCTTATATTTGGAGTGTTGGTCATCTGGCCGACGGTCATGGCTGGACGTCCCCACGCTCATTCCTAGCCGCTATCATGGGCGCGGCAGAAGATAGCGCTGACCGCTATGCCGACTACCCGCTGGCACTTCACTACGAAAGCTTGAAGCGTGGCATTCAGAAGGCGTCGCAGATTCGTGTGGAGCAAGTCGCGGAGGACGATCCATGGGTGCCTGCGGCAATGCAGCCCCTTAAAGGGATAAATGTCCCCTGCGATTTTGAGACGATTTCCCGTGCCTGGAGCGAAACGTTTCCGGGAGGAGCCAGCGCGATTCCATCAGACCATCTGCCCCCACAGCATGCCGGAAGCTGGGATGGGGTTCGGAAGGATTTGGAACGCCTCGGCATACTTGTAACTCGAAAAGATGACCGAATCGACATGCCCGATCTTTATCGGGTGGGTTTTGGCTTGGGACGTCACGGAGGCGTCGCCCCCCGGAAATGATTATGATCGGCTCTTCATGAGAAATTCTGCTTTCCGAAAGGCAGATCCACCGTCGAAAAGGTGCATAAGGGCACAATGCCTCCTCCACCCGACCTTCGCTCCGGGGAGGGGGAAATTCCCAAACGCTTCCCCGGCCACCGCGCAAAGATTTCGCTCAACACCCAAACAATCCGCAATAGGATTTTCCGAACACCCCTCATCCCGGCCCAACCCGCAAAATCATTTGCCTGCAAACGGCGCACACTCGTCCCAACGAATGAAAATCGAGGGACGGGACATGGACGGCATGCCGAGCGGCCTGCGCGCGGACAGCACAGCGATCGACCGCGGCTATCGACTGGACGACCGCTACGGCCGGGCCGAGGGGCAGGTCTATCTGTCGGGCACCCAGGCCTTCGTCCGGCTGCTGCTGCTCCAGGCGGAGCGTGACCGGCGGGCCGGGCTGAACACCGCCGGCTTCGTCAGCGGCTATCGCGGCTCGCCGCTGGGCGGGCTGGATCAGGCGCTGTGGCAGGCGCGCCCGCATCTGGAGCGCAACGCCATCACCTTCGTCCCCGGCGTGAACGAGGATCTGGGCGCCACCGCGGTGATGGGGTCGCAGCAGGTCGAAGCCTCGGGCGAGGCCACCGTCGATGGCGTGTTCGGCCTGTGGTACGGCAAGGGGCCGGGGGTCGACCGCGCCGGCGACGTGCTGAAGCACGCCAACGCCTATGGCAGCTCGCCGCATGGCGGCGTGCTGGCGGTGGCGGGCGACGACCATGGCTGCGTGTCGTCCAGCATGCCGCACCAGAGCGACCTGGCGATGATCGCGTGGTCGATGCCGGTGCTGAACCCGGCGGGCGTGCGCGAGTATCTCGATTTCGGCCTCTACGGCTACGCGCTGTCGCGCTTTTCCGGCGCCTGGGTCGGCTTCAAGGCGATCTCGGAGAGCGTGGAAAGCTCGGCCACCGTGCAGTTGCCGGCGCTTGACGCCGCCTTTCGGCCGGTGGCGTTCGAGCCGCCGCCGGGCGGGCTGCATTACCGCTGGCCCGATTTGCCGAGCCTGCGGATCGAAGAGCGGCTGGCCGCCAAGGTCCGGGCGGTCAAGGCGTTCGCCGGGGTCAACCGCATCGACCGCAGCGTGCTGGGCCGCGGCGGCTGGCTGCGCGTCGTCACCACCGGCAAGGCCCATCTCGACCTGATGGAGGCGCTGCGGCTGCTGGGCATCGGCGCGCGCGAGGCGGCGGAGATCGGACTGTCGGTCCACAAGATCGGCCTGTCCTGGCCGCTGGAACCCGACTTCGCCCTGTCCGTCGCCCGCGGCGGCGAGGAGATCCTGGTCGTCGAGGAGAAGGCGCCGGTGGTCGAGGGCCAGTTGAAGGATTTGCTCTATCACCTGCCGGCCAACGAGCGGCCGCGCGCCGTGGTCGGTAAGACCGACGAGTTCGGCGCCCCGCTGCTGCCGGCCACGGGCGAGCTGCGGCCGTGGATCGTCGCCAAGGCGCTGGTGGAGCGCATCCGCCACCGCTTCCCCGAGCGCGACCTGTCCGACCGGCTGGCCGAGCTGATGCCGGCGGAGGCGCCGCCGGCCCCGGCGCTGCCGCGCACGCCTTATTTCTGCTCCGGCTGCCCGCACAACAGCTCGACCAAGGTGCCCGACGGCAGCAAGGCGATGGCGGGGATCGGCTGCCACTTCATGGCGTCCTGGATGGACCGCGACACCATCGGCCTCAGCCAGATGGGCGGCGAGGGGGTGAGCTGGATCGGTCAGGCCCCCTTCTCCAAACGCCCGCACATGTTCCAGAATCTGGGCGAGGGCACCTATTTCCACTCCGGCATCCTGGCGATCCGGCAGGCGGTCGCCGCCAATGTCAACATCACCTACAAGATCCTGTTCAACGACGCCGTCGCCATGACCGGCGGCCAGCCGGTCGACGGCCCGATCTCGGTCGACGCCATCACCCGCCAACTGGCGGCCGAGGGCATCAGCCGCATCGCCGTGGTCAGCGACGCGCCGGAGAACTACGACAGCCGCTCCGGCCTCGCCCCCTTCACCACGGTGCACCACCGGGACGAACTGGACGCGGTGCAGCGCGAGCTGCGCGACATCCCCGGCGTCACCGCCATCGTCTACGAGCAGACCTGCGCCGCCGAGAAGCGCCGCCGCCGCAAGCGCGGCAGCATGACCGACCCGGCGCGCCGCGTGGTGATCAACGATCTGGTCTGCGAGGGCTGCGGCGACTGCGGCAAGAAGTCGAACTGCCTGTCGGTGCAGCCCAAGCCGACCGAGTTCGGGGTGAAGCGCCAGATCGACCAGTCCAGTTGCAACAAGGACTATTCCTGCGTCGAGGGCTTCTGCCCCAGCTTCGTTTCGGTGATCGGCGGAGCCTTGCGCAAGCCGGACCCCGACCGCGTCGCCGCCCGCTTCGCCGACGATCTGGCGGCGCTGCCGCTGCCGATCCGCGACGTGGCGGAAGACCCGGCGGAAATTTTGATCGTCGGGGTCGGCGGCACCGGCGTGGTGACGGTCGGCGCCGTGCTGGCGATGGCGGCGCATCTGGAGGGCAAGGCGGCCTCCGTGCTCGACTTCATGGGCTTCGCGCAGAAGGGCGGCGCGGTCTACAGCTACCTGCGGGTGGCGCGCGACGCCGGGTGGCTGAATCAGGCCCGCATCGACCCGAAGCAGGCGCAGCTGGTGCTGGCCTGCGACACGGTGGTCGCCGCCTCGCCGGAGGCGCTGAAGACGGTGCGGCTGGGGCGGACGCGGGTGGTGGCGAACGGCCATGTCGCCCCGACCGGCGCCTTCACCCGCGACGCCGCGGCGCTGCCGGACGCCGGCGCCCTGCTGCGCAGCCTGCGCCGCGCCGCCGGGGCCGACCGGGTCGCGGTGGTCGACGCCAACCGGGTGGTGACGGCGCTGTTCGGCGACAGCATCCTGGCCAACGTTTTCCTGATGGGCGTCGCCTTCCAGAAGGGGCTGCTGCCGGTCGGGCTGGAGGCGCTGACCCGCGCCATCGAGCTGAACGGCACCGGCGTCGCCGCCAACCTGCGCGCCTTCGCCTTCGGCCGCCTCGCCGCCCACCGGCCCGAGGCGCTGGCGACGCTGGGCCGGGAGGAGGAGGCGCCGGCCACCGACCTCGCCACCATCGTCGAGCGCCGCGCCGCCTTCCTGGCCGACTACCAGGACCGCGCCTACGCCGAGCGCTACCGCACGCTGGTCGAGCGGGCGCGCCGGGCCGAGGCGCGCATCGCGTCCGGCTCCACCGCGCTGGCCGAGGCGGTGGCGCGCAGCGCCTTCAAGTTGATGTCCTACAAGGACGAGTATGAGGTGGCCCGCCTGCACAGCGACCCGGCCTTCGCCGACCGCCTGAAGGAGCGGTTCGACGGCAACTGGAAGCCGGTCTTCCACCTCGCCCCGCCCCTGCTGGCGCGCGCGACCAACGGCCATGGCGAGCCGCGCAAGATGGCGCTGGGCGGCTGGATCCTGCCGGTGTTCCGCGGTCTGGCGGCGCTGAAACGGCTGCGCGGCACAGCGCTCGACCCGTTCGGCTACACCGCGGAGCGCCGGATGGAGCGCGCCCTGATCGCCCGCTACGAAGCGACGGTCGACGGCATGCTGGAGCGGCTGTCGGCGGAGACTCTGGGCACCGCGGTGGAGCTGGCCGCCCTGCCCCAGGAGATCCGCGGCTTCGGCCCGGTCAAGCAGCGCGCCTGGGAGGCGGTCGAGCCGCGCTGGCGGGCGCTGGAGGAGCGGCTGCGGTCGCGGCCGGCCAAGGCGGCATGAGGGGGCTTCGCCCTCCCCGCCTACAGCCCGCCCGGTTCCAGCGCCTCCAGCACGGTTTCCGGCAGGGTCAGGGTCAGGCCGTCGAAGGGGGCGAGCAGCGACCGGACGTTGGAACCGACGCCGCACACCCGGTATTCCAGCCGCACCGCCTCGATGCGTTCGGGCAGCATCCGCTTGTGGTCGGTGATCAACTGCCAGGCCAGGACGCAGGTGTTCTCGGCGTCCTGCGCGGTGACGTAGTCGTAGTCGCCGTAATGGTTGCGCCGGGCGGCGTCGGCGACCTTGATGCGCATCGCCGGGAACTCGCGCTTCGTCGTCTCGGTCAGCGTCTCCATGGTGTAGAGCGGCACCGGGAAGACGCGCGGCGGCTGGACCAGGGCGCCGAACAGGCTGTCGGGCAGGGTCTGCACATCGACCGACAGGCGGTTCTCGCCCGGCAGGACGGTCGGGTTGCCGAGCGCCACGATGTAGGACTTGTAGACCGTCCCGGTGTCGCGCAGCCGGGCGGCGACGATGGGGAAGTCGCGGTTCTCCGGCAGCGTCACCGGCAGGGCGGTGGGCTGGACGCGGCGCCAGGGCGTCGGCGACTGGGTGAGATTGTCCCGCACCCAGCCGGCGCAGCCGCTGGTCAGCAGGGTGGCGGCGCACAGGCCGGCCCACAGCGCGGCGCGGCCCGCCCGCCGGATCATCGTGGCCTGGATCATCGTGGTTGTGCCGGACACCCGCTCCCCCTCACCAGTCATGGTAGATCGTCTTCCAGGCGGTGCTCAGGCCTTCACGCGATTCCTCGGTGCTCAGCCGGTCGTCGATGGTCTTGAACTGCCGGTAGGCCTCGTCGTAGCGCATCAGGTTGTACAGCGCCCAGCCGCGCAGGATGCCGAGGTTCCGCGGCTCCGGCTCCAGCTCGCGCCGGGCGTCGAGCAGGCGCAGCGCGTCGTTGTAGCGCTTGTCCTCCAGCGCCCGGTTGGCCTCGGTCGCGATCAGGGCCGCCCGGATTTCCGCCTTTTGCGCCGGGGTCAGGTTGGCGCGCGGCAGGTCGCGGGTCAGCCCGGCGACGTCGCCGGTCGTCAGCCGGGCGATCGCCTGCCCATAGGCGTTCTCCTGCGCCCGCGTCGCCGCCGCCGGCACCCCGGCGGACGGCGGCTTGCGGGAGCCGCCCGCCGGTTCCTTCGCCGCCGGCTCCCTGGCGGCCAGCGCCTGCGCCTCGACGAAGGCGGCTTCCGCCTCCGACGGGCGTTTCAGCTCCAGCAGGCACCAGCCGCGCTGCTGCATCAGGGCGCTGGTCGGCCCGCTGCTGGCGATGGTGCTGCGGATGATGCTGAGGCAGCCGGCGAAGTCGTGGCGGGCCAGCGCCTGGTCGAGCGGGCTCGGCCCCTGCGGCACGGCACGGCCGCCGCCGGTCCCGCCGGCCCCGCGCGGCGGATCGACCGCCTTCAGCGCCTGGTCGACGCGGCCCGACCTGCCCTTCCACGGGGCGGCCGCCTCGCGCGCCCGGGCCTTCTCGCCCAGCCCGTTGTAGGCCAGCACCAGCCCTTCCGCCGCCTTGTCCGACGGGGTCCAGCCGTTGGCCTGGGCGAACCAGGACTGCGCCTCCGCGTACTTCTTCTGCTTCTGGAAGTACCAGCCGAGCGCGACGGCCCCGTCGGCATCCTGCTTCTCGCGCACGATGCCTTCGACCCGCATCCGGTCGGACTCCGACAGGGTGCCCGGCCGGGCGTTGCCCAGCCGCTCCAGCAGGCGGCCGGTTTCCAGCTCCGCCTCGGCGGTGCGGACGGTGGAATAATCCTCCCCCGTCGCCGGGTTGCTGGTGGCGCCCAGCGCGGTCAGCTCGCGCAGCCGCTCCGGGCTGAGATAGCGCGACGCCTTGAAGATGGTGTCGCGCCGCTCCTTGGCCTTGGGGCAGCTGGTGACGATGGTCTTGTAGGTGTCGAAGGCGCGGTCGGCCTGCTTCAGCTCGGCGTAGGCCTCGGCGAGGCGCCAGGCGTTGTCGAGCCGGTTGCAGGCAACCGCCTCCGGCTGGGCGGCGGCGGCGTCGATCACCTCCTGCCAGCGCTTGGTGTCGCTGGCTTGGCGGATGCGCCCGGCGCCCTCGGCGACGTCCAGCTCCTGCAGCAGCTTGGCCGACGGCTGCCAGGACGGCGTCTTGCGCCGCTGCTCGGCGACGGCGGCGCGGGCCTCCGCCACCTTGCCGGCCGACACCAGGCTCCAGAACGGGCTTTCGTCGACGCCGGGCGTGGTGGCCTGCGGCGCGAACAGGTCCTTCGGCGGCTCCCAGCCGGGATCGAGCGCGCGCAGGCGGGCGATCTCCGCCTCCAGCCGCTCGACGTCGCCGATGCGGGCGTAATAGCGCAGCGCGGTTTCGTCGACCTTGCCGGCGGCGGGGGCGGAGCCGCTGCCGGGCGCCGGCGCCACCTCCACCTTCACGCCGGGGGCGAGCGCGCGGCCGCCGCCGTTCGCCTGCGCCCAGGCGGCGGGCGGCAGGGCGATGGGCAGCGCCAGCGCCGCGGCGCCGAGCAGGAGAAGGGCGGAACGCGTCATGGCTCGATCCCCAGGCTTTGCGCCGCCAGCGCCGACAGATGGGCCAAGGTGGTGGAGTAGTAATCCTCGTCGGCGGCCAGCGGCGGCACCGTCACCTCGTTGCCGCCCCCGGCAAGGCGGCAGGCCAGCCGGTAGACCGCCAGCATGCCGACCGACGCCGCCACCTGGGTCGTCGTGCCCTGGGGCAGCGACAGCGTCGCCGGGATCGCCGCCCCGCTGTATTTCGCCGCCAGCGTGGCGTAGGGCCGGAAATAATAGGGATCGCGGTAGCCGTCCCAGGCCAGATAGAGCGGCACCCGCACCGCGTCGTAGCCGTATTGCTTGCGGTATCCTTCGGCCACGGTGACGGTGCCGGCGGGGTTCAGCGCCATCCAGTCCGGCGGCAGCTGGAAGGCGCCGAACCGCGCCTTCGACAGCAGGACCAGCCCCGACTCCGCCAGCTTGCCCCAGCGCTCGCCGCCGGGCAGGGCGGCGAAGGCGCGGATGGCCGGGAAGATCCAGTAGCTGGGGTTGAGCACCAGCGTCTCGCCCTTGCGGAAGCCGTCGCGCCCCGGCAGCAGCACGGTCAGGCCGGCCTGCTCCACCAGCAGCCCGGCGGCCAGCGCCTTGACGATGGCGGACGCGGCGGTGCGGTAATTCTCGGCCTGCCAGACGTCGGCGGCGCGCAGCAGCGCCCAGGCGATCAGCGTGTCGCCGTCCGACGCGTTGTTGCGGTCGGTGACGCCCTCGTCCGGCTTCCAGCGCCACGCCGCCAGCCCGTCCTCGCGCACCAGCAGAGTGCGCTGGGTCCAGCCCCACATCCGGTCGAAGGCGGCACGGTCGCCGGCCGCCACCGCCAGCAGCATGCCGTAGCCCTGCCCTTCGGAATGGCTGACGCCCTTGTTGCCGGTGTCGACGATCCGCCCTTCCGGCAGCAGGAAGCGTTCGGCGTAGCGGCGCCACGCGGCGGCGTCGTAGGGCGCCGCCAGCCCGGCACGCGGCAGCGCCGCCGCCACGCCGACGGCGGCCGCCCCGATCACCACATCGCGCCTCGTCGGCCTCATGCCACCCGACCTTCCGCCATCGTTCCCAGGACCATCCCCCTCAAGGCCATCGTCAAGGCTGGCCCCCTTCCGACCCGCTGCGCTCCTGGTGCCCGTGCTTCAGCAGCAGGCGCATGCTGACGGTCAGCACCACCGCCGTGCCCAGCAGCAGCGCGAACAGCAGCTCGATCCGCTGTGACAGGTTGCGTGCCACAATCAGGATCAGATTGCCGATGTCAAACGGATTGAGAATGATCTGGTAGGGCCGCGACGCCTCCAGCGTCGTCATCGCCGGGGCGGCGCTGCTCCACAGCCCGCCGCCGCCGCGCAGCTTGTCCCACAGCCCGGACTCGCCCAGGCTGCGCATGGCGCGGTCGACCGAGCGGGAGTCCGACGCGGTCAGCAGCGTCCAGGTCAGCGCCTCCGCCCCCGGCGCGCGGTATTGCAGCAGGGCCGCCTCGGGCAGGGTCTCGGTGTTCTCGGTCAGGGCGACGACGTCGACCGGCGCCTCCTCCACCGTCCAGTGGTTGATGTAGCGGGCCGCCGCCGCCATCCCGCGCCGCGCCCAGTCGGGGACCCAGCCGCTTGACGGCGCCGCGCCGTCCTTGACGTCGCCGGCCATGCGCTGCCAGCGGCTCTGCGCGCCGCCGTCCGCCGCCAGCGCGCTGCCCGCCCCGCCCATCGCCACCGGCGCGACGGAGCCGGCGCGCGCCACGGCCGGGCGGGTGCCGTTGCCGGACCAGCCCAGCCGCAGCCGGTCGGCCAGGGCGCGGCGGTCGGCCGCCGGCATCGGTTCGCCGCGGGCGCCGGCCTGGGCGATCAGGGCGCCGGCCTCCAGCAGCCCGGCCAGCCGGTCGGCCGGCAGCGGCGCCGAGGCGAACACCGCCTGCGGCAGGGCGGCGACCGGCCCGACGATCAGCGCGTTGTCACCGGGGGCGCCGTCCCAGCCGGTGTAGGGCACCACCGACATCAGGTCGCCCGCCCGCTGCGCCAGCTTGGCCGTCAGGCTCCAGGCGGCGCCGAACCAGGCCGGGTCGCGGCCGAGGACGACGAGGTCGAAGGGCGGCGCCGGCTCGTTCCCGGCGTTGCCGCCGTAGGGGTAGGCGGTGTTGGCGAAGCCGCCGAGGCTGGGCAGCGTGACCAGCCGGGCGAAGCCGGGGATCTCGATGCTGGAGCTGTCGAGCAGGGTGAAGGTCGGCCGCCGCACCGCGAAGACGCAGTCGGTGCCGCCGGCCGGCGGCAGCTCCGCCTCCAGCTCGATCATGTTGGGGCCGGGGCGGAACAGCGCCATCGGCAACGGCATCTCGCCATTCTCGATGACGCCGCTCGACCGCTTGTCGATCTCCATGGCGCCGGCCGACCGGCCGTTGACCCGGACGTTCAGCACCGCGCCGGGGCCGAGGTTGCCCTCGAAGGCGGCGTTGACGTGGAACAGGATGGCGCGGTCGCTGACCGGGGCGAAGCCGGTCGGCAGCGTCAGCGCGACCTGGCCGGTGTAGCGGTAGCCGCTGTGCTGGACGGTGGGGAAACCCAGCTCCGACAGGCGGTAGCGCCCCTCCACCTGGACCGGACGCGGCGGCGGCGCGGCGGGGGGCGCGGCGTCGGCCACGATCATCGCGCTCTGGGTCGGCAGCGGCCGGTTGATGTCGGCCAGCCGCATCACCGCCTGATCGACCTCCTGCTGGGTGCGGCCGGAGGCGACGGCGACGAAGGCGCCGCCGGGTGCCCCCCCGGCACCGCCGGCCACCGGATAGACCGCCAGGAAGGGGCCGGTGATCGCCGCGGCGCGGGCCTCGCCCAGCAGGGGGGCGATGCGGTCGCGGGTGCCGACCAGGATGCTCTTGCCGCTTGGCAGCGGCAGCGTGTCGATGGTGGTCGGGACGGCCGGCTGGGCGCCGCCGCCCGTCCCCTTGGGCGGCACGGTGACCGCCACCACGCGCGGCGTCTGGTCGCCCAGCAGCAGGCCGTAGGACTGCGCCAGGATGGCGCCCCAGCCGAGATGGTCGGCGTCGATGTCGCCGCCGACCTGGACCAACGCCAGCGGATCGCGCGCGCGGTCCGAGGCGACCAGCAGGCGGCGCATCATCGCCAGATCGGGGTCGGGAACGCCGCCGTCCGACAGCAGCGTCAGCGACGAGGCGGCGAGGTTGACCCGCGCCCACAGGTCGTAGGTGCCGCGCACCGTGCAGATCGCCCGGTGCTGGGCGCTGGTCTGGAAGACGATCTGGTTCTCGCCCGGCCGCAACAGGCTGGCCGGCAGCGTGATGGCGGCGTTGACCGGACCCTTGAAGGCGGCCAGCGGCAGGTCGGCGACCGGCGAGCCGTTGATGTAGACCGCCAGCGAGCCCTTTTCGGGCAGGATGTCGATGCCGTTCTCGTAGGTCAGCGCCAGCACGACGGAGGTCAGACCGATCACCGGCGGCAGCACGGCGCGCAGCGCGACCGTTTCCGTCTCGCCGTGCAGCGTCACCTCCGGCTGGCCGTCGCGCAGGTTCGACAGCGGGATCACCCGGCGGTCGAGCGCCTGCGCCGGGGCCGCCGCCGCCAGGAGCAGCGTCGCCCACAGCGCCAGCGCGGCCAGCCGCGGCCAGACCGCGCCGCCGCGGCGCGATCCCACCCAACCCGATCGGCGGCCATCCCGGCCCGCGTTCCCCGCCATCATGGCCGTCACGGCGCCTGGAAGGTCAGGATGCGCCGGAGCGCACCCGGCAGGGCGAGCAGCACATGGCCCAACCGCGGCACGACCCGCGTGGCGAAGAACAGCAGGCCGCCGAAGAAGGTCGGCGCGGACACCCGCTTGCGGTCGAGGAAGTCGTCCCAGCCGACGCTGTTGCCGAAGACGAAGCGCGCCATCTCGACGATGTCCTGGCGGTCGCGCGGGGCGAAGCCGGCGCCGACCGACAGCTCGCCGCCGCGCATCTCCAGCCGCGAGACGCGGACGCCGGTGGTGGTCGCCGCCTCCGTCTCGGTGGCGGCGATGGTCAGCACCGGCGTGCCGGGCTGGCCCAGCAGCTCGCGCCATTTGGGGTCGACGCTCAGCCCGACGCCGCCGGCCGACACGTCGGCGACGACGACATCCAGGCTGGTGCCGTCCGCGAACCTCAGCACCGCGGCGCGGTCGACGGTGAAGCGCTCCTGCCGGCGGACGCGCTTGCGCTCGTAGACCACCGCCAGCCCGCCCAGCGCCAGCAGGAAGCTCAGCGAGTTCCACACCGCCACCGGCAGGATCGCGGCGCGGTGCTCCGGGAACATCGAGTAGCGCCAGGCGCACATCGCCAGCCCGGCGGCCAGCAGCAGGGTGGTGACGATGAAGGGGGTGGCGAGCGGCGAGAAGCCGTCCTCCTCCACCGACTGGCCCTTGGCGGTGACCTTGAACACCGGGTCGCGCGGCCGGATCAGCGTCGCCAGCGCCGCGCGGGAAACGTGGAAGGACTGGAGATACTCGTACAGTTCCGAGAACAGCGGCCAGCGCATCCGCCCGTGCAGGAACTGCGACAGGAAGGCGGCGGCGAAGACGTGCGGGATGACGAAGCAGGCGAAGTCCGGCAGGTTGATCCGGTAGATCTCCAGCCCGAACAGGGCGTAGCACAGCGGCGACAGCAGGAAGATCGGCCGCCAGAACCAGAAGAACCAGTACAGCATCGTGCTGAGGTAGCACAGGCGCTGCGAGACGGTCAGGCCGCTCTTGAACAGCGGGTTCTTCAGCAGGAAGAGCTGGATCATGCCCTGGGTCCAGCGCGACCGCTGGGCGATGAAGCTGTCGAAGGTTTCCGGCTGCAGGCCGGCGATCAGCGGGCGCGGCAGGTAGACGCTGCGCCAGCCGCGCGAATGCAGCTCCAGCGCGGTCTCGCAATCCTCGGTCACCGTGTCGCCGCTGAAGCCGCCGACCTCCTCCAGCGCGGCGCGGCGCAGGATGGCGGCGGAGCCGCAGAAGAAGGAGCCGTTCCAGCGGTCCAGCCCGGGCTGGATCGAGTAGTAGAACATCTCGTTCTCGCTCGGCATCCGCTCGAAGGTGCCGAGGTTGTATTCGACCGGGTCCGGGTTGACGAAGAAATGCGGGGTCTGCACCAGGAAAAGGCCGGGGTCCTGCTGGAAGAAGCCCACCGTCGCCTTCAGGATGCCCACCGTCGGCACATGGTCGGCGTCGAGGATCAGCACCAGGTCGCCCGACGTCTTCTGGAAGGCGTGGTTGATGTTGCCGGCCTTGGCGTGCTCGTTGCGCGGGCGGGTCATGTAGGTGACCTGCAGCCGTTCGCACAGCGCGGTCAGCGTCTCCCGCCGCAGCTTCGCCTCGGCGGCCTGCGCCGGGTTGGCGTGGGCCAGCTTCTGGTCGGTGCCGCCGTCGTCCAGCAGATAGACGTGCAGCTTGTCGCGCGGGTAGTCGATGCAGACCGCGGCGGCCAGCGTCGTCTCCAGCAGTTCCGGCTCCTCGTTGTAGGAGGGGATGTAGACGTCGACGCTGGGCCAGAAGGCGGGGTCGCCGGTCGGTTCCGACGGTTCGCGCGCCAGCGGGTCGATGATGACGAACAGCGAGGTCAGGAACAGGACGAAGGACAGCGCCTCCGCCGCGAACAGGGTGACGCCGGGGATGAAGTTCACCGGGTCGTCCACCGGCGGCAGCGTGCCAGTCAGCCGCCAGAAGAAATAGCGGAAGGTGACGAAGGCCAGCAGCAGCACGGTCAGCGTGCGGGCGTGCCAGAATCTCTGCGCGAAGCGGCCCAGCACGAACGCCGCCGCCACAACCCCGACGGAAATCGCGGCGCTGGCCAAGCGACCCACGGGAAGCGCAGCGAGGGCAAGAAACAAACCAGCCGACAGCAACAAAAGAAGCCAAAGCAAAACCGCGCGCAGCGAGAATCGGCGACTGTTTGGATTGGGCTGGCGTTTCTGTTGCTGCGCCTTGTTGTTCAGGGGGCGAACAACGGTCTTGGCGCCGGGCGAGGATGTCATGCGGATCCGCAGGCTGAGAACAGCTCACCATAAGTGAGTGCCCCCTTATGCCTCAAGGTTCGTTACAATTCGTTACTGCCTCGTGATAAATCTTCCATAAAGTCGGGCTTGATCGGTCGGAAGCGTTCGCAGGCAAGCGTTGTCAATCCCATAGCTTGGTTAGAGGGCCGGCGTGGGGGCGGCAAACCGCCGCTGCTCGCATCGCGACTCGGGAGCGGTGGCGGCGGTCACTGCTCCCCCGGTTCCTTTGCGCGGCTGCCTTGCATCCCGGCGCGGGCTTGCGGGGATGACGAACGGCCGCGTTGCCGCCATGGTGGCGGACTGCCCGCCTCCCCATCCGTCGGCCCGCCACCACTTGATCCCCCGGTTGCGGCGTCCGCGCAAAAGGCCCTCGTCCCGTCCCATGCCCGCGCTTGCCCTTCTGTCCGATGCCTTCGCCGTCCTGGCCCCGGTGTTCCTGGTGGCCGCCATCGGCTATGGCTGGAACCGCGCCGACCTGCCCTATGACAGCGCTTTCATCACCACCTTCGCGGTCAACGTGTCGTCGCCCTGCCTGGTCTTCTCGGCGCTGACCCGGCTGCACCTGCCCGCCGGCGTGATGGCGGAGATGGCGGTGGCGGCCACCCTCTGCATGGGCGTGACCGCGCTGTTGTCGGTGCCGCTGCTGCTGGCGACCCGCCTGTCGCTGCGGGTCTACCTGCCGGCGATGGCCTTCCCCAACGCCGGCAACCTGGGGCTGCCGGTCTGCCTGTTCGCCTTCGGCGAATCCGGGCTCAGCCTCGCCGTGCTGTTCTACGCGGTGATGTCGGTGGGGCAGTTCACGCTGGGGCCGGCGATGGCCGCCGGCCGCTTCGACCTGGGGGTGATCGCGCGCACCCCGACGATCTACGCGGTGGCGGTGGCGGTGGCGATCCAGTTGACCGGCGCCGCCCTGCCCAACTGGATCGGCAACACGGCGACGCTGCTCGGCAACTGCGCGGTGCCGCTGATGCTGCTGTCGCTGGGCGTCGCGCTGTCGAAGCTGCGGCTGTCGGGGGCGGTGCGGGCGCTGTCGATGTCGGCCTTCCGGCTGGCCGGCGGCTTCGCCGTCGGGCTGCTGGTGATCTGGGCGATGGGGCTGACCGGACCGATCCGCGGCGTCGTGCTGGTGCAAAGCTCCATGCCGGTCGCCGTGTTCAACTATCTGTGGGCGCTGCGCTACGGCAACGCGCCGGAGGACGTGGCCGGCATGGTGCTGGGTTCCACCGCCATGGCCTTCGTCGCGCTGCCGGCGCTCTTGATGGTGGTCATGCCATAAACGGCCAGAACGGGAGACAGTGAACGATGGCGAACCGACAGCACCGCTACAGCGTCCGGCTCGACTGGACCGGCAATCTCGGCACCGGCACCTCGTCCTACCGCGGCTACAGCCGCGACCATGCCCTGACCGCCGGGACCAAGCCGGCGATCCCCGGCACGTCCGACCCGGCCTTCCGCGGCGATCCGGCGCGCTGGAACCCGGAGGAGCTGCTGGTCGCCGCGCTGTCCTCCTGCCACCAGCTCTGGTACCTGCATCTCTGCTCCACCGCCGGGATCGTCGTGATCGCCTACAGCGACGACGCCGAGGGCGTGATGGAGGAGGAGGCCGACGGCGCCGGCCAGTTCTCCGCCGCCGTGCTGCGCCCGCGGGTGACGCTGGCGCCGGGATCCGACCGCGACCGCGCCGTCGCCCTGCACCACGAGGCGGCGGAGAAGTGCTTCATCGCCCGCTCGGTGAATTTCCCGGTGCGGCATGAGCCGGTGGTCGAGGTCGCGGCCGGCTAACCCAGCAGCCGTTCGAACAGGTCGTCGCCGCCCATCTGGCCGCCCTTCAGCATCAGTTCCAGCCCGTCGACGGCCGGGTCGTCGGCGTGGGTGCGGCTGACGGTGACGCCGGGCGCCAGCGTGCCGCGGTAGGACAGGCCCCAGCAGCGGAGCGACCGCACCGCGAGGCTGGAGGTGTCGCCGCCGGCGATGCCGACCCGGCGCAGCGGCACCATGCGCAGGACCGCGGCGACGAAGTCCGCCGTCGTCGCGGCGATCCGGCCGGCCTGCGTGGTGTCGGCGGCGGTGGGATCGGCGGGCGCCGTCCACACCAGCGTGTGGCGGCCGTTCCGCAGGTGGCCGGCCACCTCGATCAGCAGGGCCTCGGCGTAGGCGGGGTCGTCGCACAGCACGGCGGCGTCGGCCTGGATGCGGGTGAAGCGGTGCGCGCCCTCGACCTGCCGGCGCGTCACCGGCGACAGGCTGCCGGCCAGCACGAAGACCGGGCCGGCGGCCGGGGCCAGCGGCGTATCCTCGATCAGGACTCCGGCGGTGGCGGCGTCCCAGTCGGTGGCCAGCGCCTGGGCGACGCTGCTCGGCCCCACCGCCAGCAGGGGCTGGCGCCGGGCGTGGCTCCGGATCAGCCGGCCGACGGTGGCGAGGTCCGCCGTCCGCCCGACGTCCAGCAGCACCGCCGACGGCGCCGCCGCCAGCAACCGCTCCAGCCGGACGTCGAGCGCGCTGTCGTCGAGGCCATAGTCGGGGTAATGCAGCGCCGCCACGCCCTCCAGCCCCTGGGCGGCGAGGTGGCGGCGCAGGTCGGCCTCCGCCATCGGGGTGACGGGATGGACGCTCATCGTCGGGTGGCGGTCGATGCGGTGGACCGCGCCGCCGGTGCCGGCGGCGGCGAACAGCGTGCTGAACAGGCAATAGCGCCCGATGTTCGGCTGGCCACCGACCACCGGGAGGAACGGGTTCGGAAAGAACGGCCGCAGTGTGTCCACCGCGACGCCGATGCTGCCAACCCGCGGCGCGCTGTCGAAGGTCGAGCAGCATTTGTAATGCAGCACCCGCACGCCGAGCGCGGCGAAGAAGCGGCCGACCGGCTCCAGCTCCGCCCGCATCGCATGCGGCGTCATGCTGCGCGAGGCGCCGGCGATCCCCACCGCGTCGAGCCGCCCGGCGGCACCCAGCCGGGCGACGTCCGGCACCTCCAGGAACAGCAGCGCCCGCCGCCCGGCCTTCGCCAGCGCGGCCAGCGTGTCGGTCGCCCCGGTGAAGTCGTCGCCGTACCAGCCGAGTTGCGGGCCGAGTTGCGGGCCGCACGGGCTGCCGCGTTGGGGGATGGCCATGCTCAGCCCTTCCGGCCGAAGGTGTCGAGCGCCCGCCGCAGCTCCGGCTGGTCCACCGCCGCCTCGTCGAGCGTGCGCCCGGCGCGCACCGCGTCCCACGCCTGCCGGATGCTGCGCACCCCCGCCGCCGGGCCGTCGGGATGGGCCATGATGCCGCCGCCGGACATGAACAGCAGGTCGGCCGTCCCCACCGCCTCCCAGGTGACCGGCACCGTGCCGGCCCATTGCCCGGACGAGAAGGCCGGCAGGACGGCGTCGGTGGGAGCCGGCGCATCCGCCGCCAGCGGCGCCAGGCACGCGCGGGCGCCGTCGATCACCTCATCGTCGGGCTGGGCGAACTTGCCGTTCAGGCCGTGGACGTGCATGTGGTCGACGCCGGCCAGACGCCACAGCGCCTGATAGGCGTCGAAGCCGATGCCGAGCAGCGGGTGGCGGGACAGCGCGCCGAAGCCGTTGCGGTGGCCGTGCAGCACCAGCCCGCTGTGGCGGCGCAGCGTCTGCACCGCGGAATAGCCGCACCAGTTCAGGCTGACCATCACGCAGGAGCCGCCCTCGCGCTCCACCAGATCGGCGTGGCGGCGCATCGCGTCGGTCTCGTCGGTGATGTTGAAGGCGACCATCACGTGCTTGCCGGTGCGGTCCTGGTGGCGGCGCACCCGGTCCATCACCGCCGGGACGCGCTGGGCCAGCGGCGCGTGGGCCGGGTCGGCGCAGATCTCGTCGTCCTTGATGAAGTCGAGCCCGGCCGCGCACAGCGTGCCGACCAGCTCCCCGGTTTCCTCGGCCGACAGCCCGACGTTCGGCTTGATGATGGAGCCGACCAGCGGCCCGTCCGCCACCCCGGTCAGCCGCCGCGTCCCGGCGACGCCATGGCGCGGCAAGTCGAACCGCGCGCGGTAGGTCTGCGGGATGCGCAGCGATTCCAGCCGGAGGCCGGTGACCTCGCCCAGGTCGTAGAGGTTGCCCGCCACCGTCGCCGCCAGCGTCGGCAGGTTGGCGCCGATGTTGACGGTGGGGAAGGCGATGGTGATGCGGGCGCGCCGCCAGGGGCCGGGGGTCCGTTGCCGCTCCAGCCAAGTGTTGGGCAGGCTGGGCGTGTCGGCGCTGCCGAGTTCCTCCACCCGCTCCACCACGGCGCGGGCGCGGGCGCGCAGGTCGTCGGTCTCGCCGTGGACGCGGGTGAAGGTGCCGCAGGACTGCTCGCCCGCCATCACCTCCGCCACCTTGGCGGGGTCGAGCGGCGTTTCGATCAGATAGGTGGCTTCGATGCGGTCGGCGTGCATGGGGTGTGCCTTGTTCGGTCACATGGAAAAGTGGTCGCCGGATGCCCCCACCCCGACCCTCCCCCGCTGGGCGGGGGAGGGGGATTAGCGCTTTAGCGGGGAGGCGGCGGAGTTCCCTCCCCCGCCCAGCGGGGGAGGGTTAGGGTGGGGGTCTAACGCCGCCCGCCTACAGCCTGCTCAGGTCCGGAAACGGCCGCACCGGGTCGGAGCCGTCCCAGCCCGTCGACGCTTCGCGGATCAGGTCGAACATCCGGCCCTTCGGTCCGGCGACCTCGGACAGCTCGATCACCGTGCCGGGGTGGTATTCGGTGTCGAAATAGATGAAGCGGCCCTTCTCGCCGACCTCGCCGCTCATCACCGGCTTGAAGCCTTGGCCGAGCAGGCGCTCCAGGTCGGCGTCGTAATCCTCGGTCCAGTAGGCGACGTGCTGCAGGCCGGTGTTCCCCGCCTGGAGGAAGTCGCGGTACATCGACGGCGCGTCGTTGCGGGTCTGGATCAGCTCCATCTGCAACGGGCCGGAGTTGGCCAGCGCCACCGAGTTGTGAACCTCGTAGGCCTCGCCGCGGTAGGTGTAGTTCCGGATCGGAACCCGCTCGTTGTAGAACCAGGGACCGATGCCGAGCGTGCGGCTCCAGTGGTCCATGGCGGCCTCGATGTCGCGCACGACGTAGCCAGCCTGACGGATCTGGCCGAAAAATCGGCTCATGACGAACTCCGGGTGTGAGGGGATCGGGAGGGACCGGCGGCCCCGGCCAACCAAATTCAGCGGGCCAAATTCAGCAGGCCAAGTTCAGCGGGCCAGGAAGCCGGTCGAAATCCAGGGGATGGCGGCGACGACGACCAGCCCGACCAGCAGGGCGGCGACGTAGCCCCAGATGTGCTTCAGGCCCTCGTCGGGGTGCACCTTGCTGATGGCGCAGGCGCCGTAGTAGCCGACGCCGAAGGGCGGCGCGAACAGGCCGATGCCCATGGCGAAGATGACGACCATCGCGTAGTGCACCTCGTGCACGCCGGCGGCGCGGGCGATGGGGAACAGCAGCGGGCCGAACAGGACGATGGCGGGGATGCCCTCCAGCACGCTGCCCAGGATGATGAAGGCGACGATGGAGATGGCGAGGAAGCCGTAGCCGCCGCCGGGAATGCCGCCCATGAGGCGGGCGAGGTCGGTCGAGAAGCCGGACTGGGTCAGGCCCCAGGCCATCGCGGTGGCGCAGCCGACGATGAAGATGATCGCCCCGGTCAGCGACGCCGTCTCGATCAGCATCGGCTTCAGCCGGCGCCAGTCGAACTGGCGGTAGACGCACAGGCCCATGACGGTGGAATAGGCGATGCCGATGGTCGACACCTCGGTCGCCGTCGCCACCCCCTCGACCACCGCGGCGCGGATGACGAAGGGCAGCAGCAGGGCGGGCAGCGCGATGGCGGCGAGCCGGGCGATCTCGCGGCCGGGCGTCCGCTCGACATGGCTGAGATCCTCCTTGCGGTAACGCCACCAGACGACCGAGCAGAGCGCCGCGCCCAGCACGACGCCGGGCAGCATGCCGCCGGTGAACAGCGCCGCGATCGACACGCCGGTGACCGAGCCGATGGTGATGAGGACGATGCTGGGCGGGATGGTTTCGGTCTGCGCGCCGGTCGCCGCCAGCAGCGCCACCAGATCGCCGGGAGGCGCCCCGCGCTTCTTCATCTCCGGGAACAGCACCGGCGCGATGGCGGCCATGTCGGCGACCTTCGAACCGGAGATGCCGGAGACCAGATACATCGCCCCGATCAGCACATAGGACAGGCCGCCGCGGACATGGCCGAGCAGGCTGGCGAGGAACTGGATCATGGCGCGGGCCATGCCGGTCATCTCGATCAGCAATCCCAAGAAAACGAACAGCGGCACCGCCAGCAGGATCAGGTGGCTCATGCCCTCGTCCAGCCGGCCGACCATCACCAGCAGCGGGGTCGAGGTGGTCAGCGCCAGGTAGCCGAAGGTGGCCAGCCCAAAGGAAAAGGCGATCGGCACCCCGGCGAAGACGTTGGCGGCGACCAGCCCGACGAAGAAGATCACCAGGTTGAGCTGGCCCAGCGGCTTCAGCACCGGCCCGGCGAGCCAGAAGCCGCCGACGACGGCGCCGGTCAGCAGCAGCGCCACCGCCACGGTCCGCGGCCGACCGACCCGCAGCAGCCGGAACAGCGCCGCCACCAGCATCAGCCCCAGCCCGGCCGGCAGGGCCGCCGCGCGCCACGCGTTCGACACCTCCAGCGCCGGGGTGGTGATGAACTGCTCCTCCATCGCGTAGTCGACGGCGTGGTAGAGCACCAGCGCCAGGAAGGCGACGGGGGCGGTGATGGCGATGCATTCCAGCACGCCGCGCGTCTGCGGGCCGACGCGGCTGACCAGCCCGGTCATCCGCATGTGCTCGCCCCGGCGCAGCGCCACCACCGCCCCCAGCATCGACAGCCAGAGGAACAGGATCGAGGCCAGCTCGTCCGACCACACCAGCGGGGTGTGGAACAGGTAGCGGAAGGAGACTCCCAGCAGCAGGACGACGATCTCCACCAGGACCAGCAGGCCCGCCGCGACCTCCACCCCGACGGACAGGCCATGGTCGATCCGGCGCAGCAGGGTGGCGGCGAGGCCGTCATCGCGGACAGCGGCGGGCGGCTCGGCGAAACCGTGGACCGGTTCGGTCAGGTGCGACACGGCGGGGGGCTCCTTCATCGGATGCGGGGGGCGAGGCCGGGGGACGATTGCGGTCAGGCCAGCTTGCCGACCGCGTCCTCCAGCAGGCCCCAGGCCTCGTCGCCGAAGCGGCCCTTCCATTCCGAATAGAAGCCGGACTCGCGCAGCTTGGCGCGGAAGCTGTCGGGGCCCGGCTGGTTGAAGGCCAGGCCCTTCGCTTCCAGGTCGGTGCGCACCGACTGGTTCAGCGCCTTGATGTCGCCGCGCTGGGCCATGCCGGCGTCGTTGATGGCGCCCGCCACGATGGCCTGCAGGTCCGGCGGCAGCCCCTTCCAGGCGCGGCCGTTGGCGATGAACCAGAAGCCGTCCCAGATGTGGTTCGACAGCGAGCAGTATTTCTGCACCTCGAACAGCTTGGCGACCTGGATGATCGGCAGCGGGTTTTCCTGGGCGTCGACGATGCGGGTCTGCAGCGAGGAATAGACCTCGCTGAACTGCAGGCTGGTCGGGGCGGCGCCCAGGCCCTTGAACATGGCGATGCTGAGCGGGCTGACCGGCACGCGGATCTTCAGGCCGGCCATGTCGGCGGCGCTGTTGATCGGCTTGTCGCCGCTGGTCATCTGGCGGAAGCCGTTGTCCCACATCTTTTCGAAGGCGTAGAGCCCGACCTTGGAAATCGCCTCGCGGACATGGGCGCCCAGCTTGCCGTCCATCGCCTTCCAGACCTGGTCGTAGTCGGAAAAGGCGAAGCCGACCGCGTTGATCGCGGCGACCGGGACCAGCGTGGCGATGACCAGCGCCGACGGCGTGAAGAAGGTCAGGCCGCCGCTGCGCACCTGGCTCAGCATGTCGGTGTCGCCGCCCAGCTGGTTGTTGGGGAAGATCTTAACCTCGACCTTGCCGTTCGACTCTTTGGCGATGCGCGCCGCCGCCTCCTGGGCGCGGATGTTCAGCGGGTGGGTCAGCGGCAGGTTGTTGCCGTATTTCAGCTCATACTCCGCGGCGTGGGCGACGTGCGGCATACCGATGACGGCACCGGCCGCCCCGATGGCCGGCGCGGTCGCCATGGCCTTCAGCATCGTGCGGCGGGTCAGAATGGTCATGTCGATCCTCCCAGGGGGTTCCGGCCGTCGCGGCTGTTTGCGGCCTTGCGTTTCTGATGTGATCTGATGTCAATTGATGATTGTTGAATGGACGGTAGGTCCGCGACCGATCAGTGTCAAACGCGAATGATGATGGTTTTTGATGGCTTCTGTGAGGGATGACCCGGTGGCTGACGCGACGAACGGCACCGCCCCCGGCCGCGGCCTGCCGCGCGTCGCCGACATCGCGCAGGCGGCGGGGGTGTCCACCGCCACGGTCGACCGGGTGCTGAACCATCGGCCGGGGGTGCGCGCCGCCACCGTGCAGCGGGTGCTGAAGGCCGCGGCGGAGCTGGACTATCTGCCGGAGGCGGAGCTGCGCGCCGCCGCGGCGCCCAAGCCGATGCGGCTGTCCTTCCTGCTGCCGGCCGGCAACAACCGCTTCCTGACCGGGCTGGGCGAGATGATCCGCCGCGCCGACGCGACGCTGGCCCCGCAAGGCGTCAAGGCGCAGGTCGAGTTCATCAAGAGCTTCAACCCGGAGCTGCTGGCCCGCAGCCTGTTCCAGCACGGGCGGCGCGCCGACGGCGTCGCCTTCATGGCGCTGGAGCATCCGGCGGTGCGCGAGGCGGTGAACGCGCTGGCCGAACGCAACGTGCCGACGGTGACGCTGATCTCCGACATCCTGAACTGCCGCCGCGCCGGCTATGTCGGGCTGGACAACCGGGCGGCGGGGCGGACCGCTGGCTACCTGATCGCCCGCTTCCTCCGCCACCGCCCGGCCAAGGTGGCGATGATCGCCGGCAGCCTGAGCTACCGCGCGCACGAGGACCGCGAGATGGGCTTCCTCCATGTCCTGAAGGAGATCGCGCCCGACATCGAGGTGGTCGGCCTGCGCGAGGGCCACGACGACGAGGGCAAGAGCTGCCGCCAGACCCGCATGCTGCTGGGGCTGCACCCCGATCTGGCCGGCGTCTACAACATCGGCGGCGGGGCGGAGGGTGTCGCCCGCGCCCTGAAGGAAACCCGGCGCGAGCGCGAGATGGTCTTCATCGGCCATGGCCTGACCAACGAGACGCGCGGGCTGCTGATCGACGGCACGCTGGACGCGGTCATCACCCAGGACCCGCGCAACACGCTGTCGGCCGGCGTGTCGATCTTCACCAACCTGCGCGCCGGCCGTCCGCCGATGCAGGGCGTGGAGACGCCACGCGCCGAGGTGATCTTTCGCGAGAACCTGCCGCAGGGCATACTGCCGGACGAATGAAGCCAGCCGCGAGCGCACGACGCATGGACCAGCACCCCGCCCTCCCCGTCCTTCCGGTTCTGGACGCCGTCGCCGGCCGGCGCAGCGTCCGCGCCTTCCTGCCGACGCCGGTGGAGCGCCCGACGGTGGAGCGCATCCTCGACCTCGCCGCCCGCGCCCCCAGCGGGTCGAACATCCAGCCCTGGAAGGTCCACGCCATCGCCGGGGAGGCGCGCGCCGCCCTGTCGGCGGAGCTGCTGGCCGCCCACGAGGCCGGCGAGCCGGAGGTGCCGGAATACCCCTACTACCCCGAATCCTGGCGGGAGCCCTATCTCGGCCGCCGCCGCAAGGTCGGCTGGGACCTCTACGGCACGCTCGGCATCGCCAAGGGCGACCGGGCGGCGATGGCGCGCCAGCACGGCCGCAACTGGCTGTTCTTCGGCGCGCCGGTCGGCCTGTTCTTCAGCATCGACCGCGACATGGGCAAGGGCGGCTGGCTCGACCTCGGCATGTTCATGGAGAATGTGATGATCGTCGCCCGCGGCTTCGGGCTGGAGACCTGCCCGCAGGCCGCCTTCTGCTACCGCCACGCCATCACCGCCCGGCATCTCGGCCTGCCGGACAGCGAGATCATCGCCAGCGGCATGGCGCTGGGCGTCGCCGACTGGTCGGCGCCGGAGAACAACTTCACGACGGAGCGGGAACCGGCGGCGGGCTTCACCCGGTTCGTGGGGTTCTGAGGGGGCGACGGGGCTGAACGCCCTCGTCAACCCATCCCGAGCCGCGTCACTCCGCCGGGACCTCGCGTTCCAGCTCCTCCAGCCAGATGCGGGCGTTGCCGTCGGACGGGGCGCGCCAGTCGCCGCGCGGCGACAGCGAGCCGCCGGGCGTCACCTTCGGCCCGTTCGGCATCGCCGAGCGCTTGAATTGGCTGAAGCCGAAGAAGCGGCGCAGGAAGACGCGCAGCCAGTCGCGGATCTCGGCCGGGCTGTAGGCGCGGCGCTTCTCCAGCGGGTAGCCCTCCGGCCAGTCGCCCTTGGCGACGTCGCCCCAGGCGTGGCGGGCAAGGAAGGCGATCTTCGACGGGCGGAAGCCGTAGCGCAGCACGTAGAACAGGTTGAAGTCCTGCAGGTCGTACGGCCCGACCACCGATTCGGAGCTTTGCAGCGCCTTGTCCGACCCGGCCGGCACCAGCTCCGGCGAGATCTCGGTCATCAGGATGGCGTCCAGCGTCTGCGACACCGCCTGCTGGAACTGGCCGGTGCGGCTGACCCAGCGGATCAGATGCTGGATCAGCGTCTTCGGCACGCCGGCGTTGACGTTGTAGTGGGACATCTGGTCGCCGACGCCGTAGGTGCACCAGCCCAGCGCCAGTTCCGACAGGTCGCCGGTGCCCAGCACGATGCCGTTGTGGTGGTTGGCCAGCCGGAACAAATAGTCGGTGCGCAGCCCCGCCTGCACATTCTCGAAGGTGACGTCGTAGACCGCCTCGCCACGGGCGTAGGGGTGGTCCATGTCCTTCAGCATCTGGTTGGCGGCCGGCCGGATGTCGAGTTCCTTGGCGGTCACCCCCAGCGCGGTCATCAGCCGCCACGCGTTCGACTTGGTGCCCTCGCTGGTGCCGAAGCCGGGCATGGTGTAGGCGAGGATGCCGGAGCGCGGCAGGCCGAGCCGGTCCATGGCGCGGGCGGCGACGATCAGCGCGTGGGTGCTGTCCAGCCCGCCCGACACGCCGATCACCACCTTCTCGATCCGCGCCGCGCGCAGCCGCTGCACCAGCCCGGCGACCTGGATGTTGTAGGCCTCGTAGCAGTCCTGCTCCAGCCGCTCCAGGTTGGCCGGGACGAAGGGCAGGCGCGGCACCACGCGCAGCAGGCCGACGTCGCCGTCCGGCGGGTCGAGACGGAAGCCGACGGTGCGGAAATCGCCGGCCGCCAGCCCGTGGTAGCGGCGGTTGTCGTCGAAGCTGCCCATCCGCAGCCGCTCCTGCCGCAGCAGGTCGAGGTCGACGTCGGCCACCGCCATCTGGGCGCCGTCGGGGAAGCGGTCGGTTTCCGCCAGCATCTCGCCATTCTCGAAGATCGAGGTCTGGCCATCCCAGGCGAGGTCGGTGGTCGATTCCCCGGTCCCGGCCGACGAGTAGAGATAGGCGGCGAGGCAGCGCGCCGACTGCGACTTGGCCAGCAGGCGGCGGGTGTCGGACTTGCCGATGGTGATGTTGCTGGCCGACAGGTTGGTCAGCACGGTGGCCCCGGCCAGCGCCGCCGTGGCGCTGGGCGGCACCGCCACCCACAGATCCTCGCAAATCTCGGCGTGGACGACCAGACCGGGCTGGTCCTCGGCCGCGAACAGCAGGTCGGGGCCGAAGGGCGCCGTCAAACCGCCCGACGCGGGGGCGCCGATCCGGATCGTCCCACCCTCGGTCCCGGCGCCCGACGCGAACTGGCGACGCTCGTAGAACTCGCGGTAGTTCGGCAGATGCACCTTGGGCACCACGCCCAGCAGCCGGCCGCGCTGCACCGCCACCGCCGCGTTGTAGAGCCGCCCCTCGTGCAGCAGCGGCGCGCCCACCAGCAGCAGCGGCATCAGGTCGGCCGACGCCGCCACCAGATCCAGCACCGCGCGCTCCACCGCGTCGATCAGCGGGTCCTGCATCAGCAGATCGTCGATGGCGTAGCCGGACAGCGCCAGTTCGGGGAACAGCGCCACCGCCACCGCCCGGTCGTGGCAGTCGCGCGCCGCCTCCAGCACCGCGGCGAGGTTGGCGGCGGGGTCCGCCGGGGTGCAGCGGGTGGTGCAGGCCGCCACGCGCGCGAACCCGTGCCGATAGATCGAGGTGAAGCTCATGACCGGTCCCTGCTGCCTTCCGCATCCGATGCGCGAGACAACAAACATAGCAGCATTTTCGCGCGCGTCAGGCCCCTTGGCCCGCTTTCCCGCCGGGGCGACTCCCCTCGGGGTTGCTTTCCGATCGAAATTGTTTCAGACCTGATACATTCGATATAGGACCAATGATCAGTCGATGACGGCAAAGGTCGGCGCCAAATAAACTTCGGCTGATCCGGCTTTCGGAACGGACACCCGTACACAAGCCAAGTTGACGGGGTAGAAGCGGTTGGCTATAGCGGTCGGGCGCTTTTACCCGTCTTCTCGACAAGGACCAGATCCTCACCGTGCCTTCGGACAACCCGGATACGCGTGCCGATTCCGACAGCGCCGTCACTCTGAATGCCGATGCCGATACCAGATCGGCCGAGCCGGAGCCCAGGGACGCGGAGGAGCCGGCCTGCTGCATCGTCGGCCTCGGCGCCTCGGCCGGCGGGCTGGAGGCGTTGCAGCGCTTCTTCGACGCGGTGCCCGGCGACAGCGACCTCGCCTATGTCGTGGTCCAGCACCTGTCCCCCGTCCACAAGAGCCTGATGGTCGACCTGCTGGCCAAGCACACCGCGATGGCGGTGGTGCAGGCGACCGACGGCGTCGCGGTCCGGCGCAACACCGTCTACCTGCTGCCGCCCGGCAAGACCCTGAGCATCGAGGACCGCCACCTGCGGCTCAGCGCCAAGGACGCCGGCAGCGGCATGAGCCTGCCGATCGACATCTTCCTGACCGCTCTGGCCCGCGACCAGGGGCCGCTGGCCATCGGCGTCATCCTGTCGGGCACCGGGTCGGACGGCACGCGCGGCCTGATGGCGATCCGCTCGGCCGGCGGCTTCACCGCCGTGCAGCAGCCGGACACCGCCCAGTTCGACGGCATGCCGCGCAGCGCGCTGGCGAGCGGTCCGATCGACGCCGCCCTGCCGCCGGACGAGTTGCCGGCGACGCTGATCGAGCACGCGCGCAAGGCGCTGGCCCGCGCCCGGCCGATGCCGGACCGGCAGCCGCGCGACGAGACCGCCGACCCGCTGGCCCAGATCATCGCGGTCATCCGCTCGGTCACCGGGGTCGATTTCTCGCACTACAAGCTCGCCACCCTGCTGCGGCGGATCGAACGGCGCATGCAGAGCGCCGGATGCGAGTCGATGGAGGAGTATGCGGCGCTGCTGCGGCGGAACAGCGCCGAAACGGTCACCCTCTACAAGGAGATGCTGATCGGCGTCACCCGCTTCTTCCGCGACGAGGCGGCGTTCCGGGTGCTGGCCGACAAGGTCATCCCCAGCCTGATGGCCAACCGCAGCCCGACCGACACCATCCGCGTCTGGGTCTGCGGCTGCGCCAGCGGGGAGGAGGCCTATTCGATCGCCATCCTGCTTGCCGAGGCGCAGGAACGCATGGGCCGCAGCGTCGACGTCAAGATCTTCGCCACCGACATCGACCAGGACAGCATCGAACAGGCCAGCCTGGGCGAATACCCGCGCGCCATCGCCGAGGACGTGTCGCCGGAGCGGCTGGCGCGCTTCTTCACGGCGCGCGGCGACAGCTACGCCGTGACGCGCGACATCCGCCGCATGGTGGTCTTCGCCGCGCACAACATCATGCGCGACCCGCCCTTCACCAGGATCGACCTGCTGAGCTGCCGCAACCTGCTGATCTACATGGACCAGCCGTTGCAGCGGAAGGTCCTGAGCCTGTTCCAGTACGCGCTGCGCCAGAGCGGCTTCCTGTTCCTCGGCACCAGCGAGACGCTGGGCGAGCTGCAGCCCGACTTCCACACCATCGACAGCCGCAGCAAGCTGTTCCAGAGCCTGCGCGCCGGGCCGTTCCGGCTGTCGCGGCTGCTGGTGCCGACGGTCGCCGCGCCGCCGGACCGCCCCGGCGACGACGGCACGCCGAACCCCCACGCGCCGGAGGACGGCAGCGTGATCGACGAGGCGATCGGCACGCTGATGAAGGCCTATGTGCCGCCCTGCCTGCTGGTCAACGACCAGATGACCATCCTGCATGTGTTCGGCGACGCGTCGTCGCTGCTGAAGGTGCCGGCCGGCGGGGCGACGCTGAACGCGCTGAAGCTGCTGCCGGCGTCGGTCGCCATGGTCACCGGCACCGCGCTGAACCGCGCCTTCCGCTCCGGCGAGGAGTTCGCGCTGTCCGGCATTCCGGTGAAGGACCGCGACGGGGTGACCGCGGTCAGCCTGCGGGTGCAGCCCTGCGTCTCGCGCAAGACCGGGCGGCGCTTCGCCCTGGTGGTGCTGGACCGCGCCCACCCGCCGAGCCTGCCGGTGGCGGAGTCCGACTTCGACCTCAACGCCGACGCCGCCGAGCGCATCCGCGGGCTGGAGCAGGAGCTGCTGTCGCGCGGCGAGAACCTGCAGGCGACCATCGAGGAGCTGGAAACCGCCAACGAGGAGCTGCAGGCCACCAACGAGGAGCTTCTCGCCTCCAACGAGGAACTGCAGAGCACCAACGAAGAGCTGCAATCGGTCAACGAGGAGCTTTATTCGGTCAACGCCGAGTACCAGGCGAAGGTGGAGGAGCTGACCGAGATCACCAACGACCTCGACAACCTGCTGCGCTCGACCGAGATCGGCACGGTGTTCCTGGACGGCGAGTTCGTCATCCGCCGCTTCACCCCGGCGGCGGCCGGCTTCATCAACATCATCCCGCGCGACGTCGGCCGGTCGATCGCCCATCTGTCGACCACCATCGACTATCCCGACTTCCTGACCGACATCCGGACGGTGTTCGACGGGCACGAGCCGCTGGAACGCACCGTGCGGGTGCATGACGGGCGCTGGGCGTTGACCCGCATCCTGCCCTACCTGACCGACAAGAGCCAGGTCGCCGGGGTGGTGGTGACCTTCGTCGACGTCACCGCGACCAAGCGGGCGGAGGAGCGCTTGCAGACCGTGCTGGACAGCCTGCCGGAACACATCGCGGTCACCGACCGGCAGGGCCGCATCGTCATGGTCAACGCGGCGTGGCGCGGCTTCGCCCGGCGCAACGGCGCCCCGGCGCTGGAGCGTTGCGGGGTCGGCAGCAACTATCTCGACGTCTGCCGGCCGCCGGACGGCGACGCCGGCCCCGGCTCTGCCGCCGGCGCGGTCCATGACGGGCTGCGCGCCATCCTCGACGGCACGGCCGAGGATTTCTCCATCGAATACCCCTGCCATTCGGCCGATGAACAGCGCTGGTTCCTGATGCACGCCACCCGCCTGAACGACCGCGACGGCGGCCTCGTCGTCAGCCACATCAACATCACCAACCGCAAGCTGATGGAACGCCGGCTGGACGACCGGGATGGCGACGCCGCCGGCGATACGGCCGCGGCCGGGGGCGGCCGATGACCGAGGATCCCTCGGGCCGCCTGCGCCGCCGCGCCGAGACCATCCTCAGCGGCGGCGGGTTCGATGCGGCCGACGTCACCGCCACCTCGCTGAAGGAGGTGCTGCACGAGCTGTACGTCCATCAGGCCGAGCTGGAGATCCAGAACGAGGAGCTGCGCGGCGCCCAGCAGGCGCTGGAGGCGTCGCGCCTGCAATATCTCCAGCTCTTCCAGTCGGTGCCGCTGGCCTGTCTGGCGGTCAACGCCACCGGCATCGTCGGCGAGGCCAACGCCGCGGCGGAGCGCCAGTTCGGCCTGCCGATGCTGCGGCTGAAGGGCCGGCCGCTGTCCCTGCTGGTCGAGGCGGTCGACCATGGCCGGCTGTTCAGCGCGCTGACCCGGCTGCGCCAGACCGGCCAGTGGCTGCGCCAGGAGTTCCGCTATGTCGGGCCGCAGGGCGCCGTCATCGACGGGCTGACCGACGCCCGCACCGTGGCGCTGGACGACGGCGACCGCGGCGACGTGCTGCTGACCATCACCGACCTGACCGAGCGGAACGCCTGGCTGCGCGAGGTCCAGCGCGCCCGCGACGAGGCCGAACGCGCCCGCGCCGACTACCACCACATCCTGCAGTCGGTCGGCGACGGCATCCTGGGCATCGATTCCGACGGCCGCATCCTGCTGGCCAACCGGATGGCCGAGCGGCTGATGGACGGCCCGGCCCGGCCGTTGCTCGACCCGACGGCGGCGCCGTTCGACGCCGACGGGCCGGCCCGCCTGCCGGGGACCACCGCCGGCCGCCGCTTCATCGACGCCAACGGCAACCGCCTGCACGGCCTGCCGCCGGCGGCCGAGGCGGCGCGCAGCGGCGCCCCGGTGGTGGAGCGCATCGTCGGCATCGTCGAGGGCGAGGAGGCGGGCGCGCCGACCCGCTGGCTGCGGGTGTCGAGCCACCCCGTCGCCGACGCCGCCGGCGGTGTCGAGGCGGTGGTGTCGAGCGTCGCCGACATCACCGCGGTGAAGGCGCTGGAGCGCGAGCTGAACGTGGCGCTCGACGCCCGCGAACGCTTCCTGGCGGCGGCCAGCCACGACCTGCGCCAGCCGGTGCAGGCGCTGATCCTGCTGTCGAACCTGATGCTGAACGAGACGCTGCCCGACGAGGCGCGGCGGCTGGCGGAGCAGTTGCAATCCTCGATCGGCGGCCTGGGCGGCATGCTGGACGGTATGCTCGACATCTCCAAGCTGGAGGCCGGGCTGATCCGGCCCGACCCGGTCGCGGTCGATGTCGGCGCCCTGATGACGCGCCTGCACGGCGAGTTCGCGCCGGTCGCCGCGAAGGGCGGGCAGCGGCTGCGGCTGGTGGCGCCGGCGCTGACGACGCGGACCGACCCCGGCCTGCTGGAACGGGTGCTGCGCAACCTGCTGGCCAACGCGCTGCGCTACGCCCCCGGCGGGCGGGTGCTGTTCGGCGCGCGACGGCGCGGCGGCCGTCTGCAGATCGAGGTGTGGGACACCGGCATCGGCATCGCCGACCAGCACATCGACCGCATCTTCCAGGACTTCTTCCAGGTCGGCAACGCCGCCCGCGACCGCCGCGAGGGGCTGGGGCTGGGGCTGAGCATCGCCAAGCGGCTGGTCACCATGCTGGGCGGCCGCATCGACGTCACCTCCGCCCTCGGCCGCGACAGCCGCTTCCTGGTCAGCCTGCCGCTGACCGACGAGCGGATCGCCGCCGACGGCGCCGGCGGCCGTCACCCTCCCCTGTCGGCCAACGGCGACCACCTGATCATGCTGGTGGAGGACGACGCCGTCATCCGGATGGCGCTGGTCCTGATGCTGGAGGACTGGGGCTACCGGGTGGTGGAGGCCGGCAGCGGGACCGAGGCGAGCGAGCGGCTCGACGCCGGCGAGGCCCCCGACCTCGTCCTCGCCGACTACCGCCTGCCGGAGGGAACCACCGGCCTGATGGTGATGGACATGGTCCGCCGGCGGCTGTCGCGCGAGGTGCCCGGCGTGCTGCTGACCGGCGACACCTCCGCCGACCGCCTGCGCGAGGCGGCGGGCGCCCAATGCGCCCTGCTGCACAAGCCGATCCAGCCCGCCCGCCTGCGCGACGCCCTGAACGCGGCCCTGAATGCGACGTTGAACGGGTAGGCAGGCGTGCCCGCCCTCAGCGCCAGCCGCCGTCCACCGTCAGCCCGGCCAGGATGTCGCGCAGGATGCCGTGCGCCGCCCGCGCCGCGACCGTCATCGGCCGGCCGGCGGCGTGGGCCAGCAGGATGGTGCGGTCGATCTGCGGGTCGGCGATCGGCAGGCCGGTCAGCCGGTCCGCCGCGGCGCCGTAGCGCGCCACCCGCTCCGACAGCACGGTGTAGCCGCAGCCTTCCGCCACCAGCGCCTTGATCTGCTCCAGCGCGTCGATCTCCATGGCGACGCCGACGCTGCCGCGCGCCAGCAGGGCGGCGTGCTCAACCTCCTCGCGCACGCCGTGGGGGCGGCCGGGCAGGATCAGCGGCAGGGCCAGCACCTCGGCGAAGGGGATCGCGTTGCGGCCGCGCAGCAGCGGGTCGTCGACCGGCCCGACCAGATGCAGCTTCTCGCGCGCCACCAGCTCGGTCTCCAGCCCGCCCATGTCCTTGGCCCCGAACACCAGCGCCAGATCGACCTGCCCCGACAGCACCCATTCCAGCATGTGGCCGGACAGCCCCTCCACCACGCGCAGGCGGATGTGCGGGTGGGCACGGCGCACCGCCAGCGCCAGCGGCACGGTCAGAACCGGCCCCAGCGAGGTCGGGATGCCGACGGTCGCCGGCCCGGCCGGCACCGATTCCACCGCGCGCACCTCGTCGCGCAGGCTGTCCATCGCCTCGACCAGCGACACCGCCCGCTGCGCCAGCCGCCGCCCGCTCTCCGTCGGCACCACGCCGCGCGCCGTGCGCAGGACGAGCTGGCAGCCGAAATCCTCCTCCAGCCGCTTCAGATGCAGGCTGAGCGCCGGCTGCGCCACCCGCAGCGCGTCGGCCGCGCGGGAGATCGAGCCATGCTCCACGATGCCCAGGAAGTAACGCAACTGCCGCAGATCCATGGCCGCGCGGCCCCCTCACCCCGATAACGCTGCGCTATGAAGGGGGAGGCGGGGATCGCGTGTCAATATGGCGTGGGCGGGCGGCGCGCCGGGGCCGGCGTCGAAGCCGGTCGACACCGCCCCCTCCCGTCATCATGATCGTGTCGTAACCATTCCGATGCCGCACAATCGGGACGGACGGGCCGCCGGCGCCTCGGGCACGGGCACTGGCATCGGGACATGACAACGGAGCGTGAGTGATGGACGCTGATTATCCGGCCGCATCGGATCCGGAATGGCTGCGCCGGCATCCCGACTTTCCCGCGGTCCTGGCCTTCTACTGCGACAGCCTCGTCGCGCCCTTGCGCGGGCAGCGCCTGATGATGAAGCTGTTCGGGCAACGGGCGCCGACCGAGATCGCGGCGTTGATCGTCATGATGCACGTCACCGCCCGGTCGCCCGGCGACCGCCCGACGGTGACGCGGATCCAGGATCGCCTGCCGGGCGCCCGCCAGACCGCCGCCTTCATCGCCCTGCTGCGCGGCTTCGGCATCGTCCAGGCCGAGCGCGACGCCACGGATGGGCGCATCCGCTATCTGGTGCCCGGACCACTGATCCTCGACGGCCTGCGCGACTGGGTGGCGCTGCATCTCGACTGCCATCAACGGCTGGCGGCGGCTGGGCTGTCGGGTGCGGAGCTGTCGGTGATCGGCGGCGGGCATGCCGGCCGGCTCCGCTCGGATCGCGCCTTCTTCGACGCCGTCATCCACCAGTGCGCGCCGTGGCTCGACCGTTCGATCCGGCCGCTGACGCGCTTTCCCGATCTGGCGTGGCTCGACGAGCATGACAGCGGCCTGTACCTCGCCCTGACGCTGGCCGAGCAATCCCTCCGGCTGTCGCCGGGCGGCTGGCTCGCGGCGCCCGCGGCCGACCTTGCGCGGTCGCTTGGCGTGTCGAAGTCGCACATCCGCAATCTGATCAACGCCATGGAACGGCGGGGTCTGGTTCTCCACGACGACCGCCGCCAACGCCTGCGCCTTGCCCCCCGCTTCTCCGGGACGATCGAGCGCTGGTTCTGCCAACAGGTGAGCTGGCTCGCCGCGGCGGCGGAACGGGCCGACGCGGATCGGGCCATCCACGGTCAGAGCAGCGTCACCTTGCCGGTCGCAATGTCGTAGACGCCGCCGACGACCCTCACCCGCTTTTCGGCGACCAGCGCCGACACGATCGGCTCCGCCTGACCGAGGCGGCGGACGTTGTGACGGACGTTCTCGGCGGTCGCCTCGGCCAGCAGGTTGGCGGGGTTGCGGGCAATGGCGGCCTCGACGCCGGGCTTCAGCGCGTCGACCAGCGCCGGCAGATGGCCGGGCAGCTCCGCCTTGTCCTGGATCGCCTTGATCGTGGCGCTGACGGCGCCGCAGCCGCTGTGGCCGAGCACCAGGATCAGCGGCATGTTCAGGAACTTGACGCCGTATTCGAGGCTCGCCAAGCCGTCGTCATTGACGAAGTTCCCGGCCACCCGGACGATGAACAGTTCGCCGGGGCCCTGGTCGAAGACCAGTTCCGGGGCAACCCGCGAATCGGCGCAGCTGACGATGCCGGCGATCGGGAATTGCGCCCGCGCCCGCGCCATCCGCCCGGCGGAAAAGTCCTTGTTGCGGGAGACGTTCGCCACATAGCGCGCGTTGCCGGCGAGCAGGCGCTGCAACGCCTTGTCGGGCGCGATGGCGTTGGCGGCCGGCGCCGCCTCCTTGGCCAGGGCCGGAACGGAGGGCATCGTCAAGGCGCCGGCCGAGGCGGCCAGGGCGGCGCCGGTCCGGAACAGGTGGCGGCGCGACAGTCCACCCGCCGCCGTTTCGCACAACAGACACATTCACGTCACTCCTGTGTTCGAGCGCGCGGAGCCGCGGGTGCCGCGGGTCCGCCCCACAGTGTTGGCACAGGGCGCCGCCGGCCGCTCATCCAAAAACTGCAGGGATCGCCGGGGTGCGGTCCAGGTGCGGCCCAGAAGGCTTCATCCGGTTTCAAATCGTCCACGGCGACGGCCACGGCACCGGTCCGGCCCCCCTCTTGACCGCCGCCGGAGCGTTAACCATTTCTACGATGAAGCACCGGGCGGCCGCGCATTCTGCGGGCCGGGCGGGCGCTTCTCCCGCGCCGGATGGCTGGGCGGGAGACCATGGAAACGGAGTGCCGGATGGACTTCGGTCAATTCACCGATCGCGCGCGCGGCGTCATTCAGGCCGCGCAGATCGCCGCCCTTGCCGAGCGGCATCAACAGCTTCTCCCCGAACATCTGCTGAAGGCCCTGATCGACGACGCCAGCGGCGTGGCGGCGCGGCTGGTGCGTGACACCGGCGGCGACCCCGACCTGCTGAAGAGCGCCACCGAGGAGCAGCTGGCCCACGCGCCGGTGCAGCCGGGTCCGAACCAGGGTCCGCAGCCGCTCTACATGTCGCCGGCGCTGGCCGCCGTGCTGCAGGGCGCCGTCACCGCGGCGCGCAGCGGCGGCGACCGCTTCGTCACCGCCGAACGCCTGCTGGAGAGCCTGGCCCGCCAGAGCGGGCCGCTGCGCGCGCTGTTCCGCCGCGCCGGCGTCGACGCCGACGCGCTGGCCGCCGCCGCCGACGCCCAGCGCAAGGACCATCCGGCCGATGCCGAAACCGAAACGACCTCCGGCGAGGCGCTGGCCCGCTACACCCGCGACCTGACCGAAGAGGCGCGGCAGGGCCGGCTCGACCCGGTGATCGGCCGCGACGACGAGATCCGCCGCACCATCCAGGTGCTGGCGCGGCGCACCAAGAACAACCCGGTGCTGATCGGCGAGCCCGGCGTCGGCAAGACCGCCGTGGTCGAGGGGCTGGCCCAGCGCCTGGCCTCCGGCGACGTGCCGGAAGGGCTGAAGGACCGCCGCGTCCTGGCGCTCGACCTCACCGCGCTGCTGGCCGGCGCCAAGTTCCGTGGTGAGTTCGAGGAGCGGCTGAAGTCGGTGCTGGCCGAGGTGCAGGAGGCGAATGGCCGCATCATCCTGTTCATCGACGAGCTGCACACGCTGATCGGCGCCGGCCGCACCGACGGGGCGATGGACGCCGCCAACATGCTGAAGCCGGCCCTGGCGCGCGGCGAGCTGCGCTGTGTCGGCGCCACCACGCCGGACGAGTACCGGAAGTACATCGAGAAGGACGCGGCGCTCGCCCGCCGGTTCCAGCCGGTGACGGTCGACGAGCCGTCGGTGGACGACGCGGTGTCGATCCTGCGCGGCATCAAGGGCAAGTACGAGGTGCACCACGGCGTGCGCATCGCCGACGCGGCGGTGGTCGCGGCGGTGAGCCTGTCCTCGCGCTACATCGGCGACCGCCGGCTGCCCGACAAGGCGATCGATCTGGTCGACGAGGCGGCGAGCCGCCTGCGCATGGCGATCGACAGCAAGCCGGAGGCGCTGGACGCCGTTGACCGCCGCGTCGCCCAGCTGAAGATCGAGCGCGAGGCGCTGAAGGCCGAGCCCGACGCCGCCTCGCAGGAACGGCTGCACGTCCTGGAGGGCGAGCTGGTCGAGGCCGAAGCCCGCCAATCCTCGATGGAGGAGGAGTGGCGCGCCTCGCAGTCCCGCCGCACCGAGGGCCGCCGCCTGAAGGAGGAGCTGGACCAGGCCCGCACCAAGCTGGAGCGCGCCCAGCGCGACGGCGACTGGGCCAAGGCCGGCGAGCTGGCCTACGGCGTGGTGCCCGACCTGGAAAAGCGCCTGGCCGACGCCGAATCGCGCGCCAGCACCGAGCGTGACGAGGTGACGGCCAAGGACATCGGCGCCGTCGTCACCCGCTGGACCGGCATCCCGGTCGAGCGGATGCTGGAGGGCGAGCGCCAGCGGCTGAAGGGCATGGAGGACAAGCTGGCGGAACGCGTGGTCGGCCAGAAGGAGGCCGTGCGCGCGGTGTCCAAGGCGGTGCGGCGGGCCCGCGCCGGGCTGAAGGACCCCAGCCGGCCGACCGGCTCCTTCCTGTTCCTGGGCCCGACCGGCGTCGGCAAGACCGAGCTGGCCAAGGCGCTGGCCGCCTTCCTGTTCGACGACGAGACGGCGATCACCCGCCTCGACATGTCGGAGTACATGGAGAAGCACGCGGTCAGCCGGATGATCGGCTCGCCGCCGGGCTATGTCGGCTACGACGACGGCGGCTCGCTGGCCGAGCGGATCCGGCGGCGGCCCTATCAGGTCGTGCTGCTGGACGAGGTGGAGAAGGCGCATCCCGACGTGCTGAACGTCCTGCTGCAGGCGCTCGACGACGGGCGGCTGACCGATGGCCAGGGCCGCACCGCCGACTTCCGCCACGCCATCCTGATCATGACCTCCAATTTGGGGGCCGAGGCGCTGAGCGCCCTGGGCGATGACGAGGACATGGCGGGTGCCACGGTCGAGGTGATGGACGCCGTCCGCAAGGCCTTCCGGCCGGAGTTCCTGAACCGGCTGGACGACGTGCTGATCTTCCGCCGGCTGGGCCGCGACCAGATGGCGCGGATCGTCGACATCCAGCTCGCCCGCGTCAACGAGCGGCTGGCCGAGCGCGGCGTTACCCTGGCGGCGGACGCCGCGGCCAAGCGGCGGCTGGGCGATCTGGGCTGGGATCCGGCCTTCGGCGCCCGTCCGCTGAAGCGGGCGATCCAGGGCCTCGTCGAGGATCCCATCGCCGAACGCCTGCTCGACGAGGAGGTCGAGGGCAAGACCACCATGACCCTGTCGGTGGTGGATGGACGGTTGGCCCTGGACGGCGTGGTGGTCGAGGAAGACCGGCCGCACGGCTTCAAGGCGCCCGAACGCCCGCCGCTCGGCTTTGCCCTGCCGGCGGTCCCCACCAGCGCACCGGGGCGGGAGGCGTCGGTCCACTGACGCCGGACGGCTGACCGATTGTCACGCACAAGCACAGGCTCCGGATGCATCGCATCCGGAGCCTGTTTTTTTGGGGAAAGGGCGTCCGGCGCGCTTAAACCAGCACGGCGCCCTTCACCTTGCCGATGAACTTGAAGTTCTGGTTCCCGCTCAGATGCTTGTGCAGGAAGGACGGGTTGTAGTAACGGCTTTCCAGCCCGAAGACCGCCTGCATGTTCTGAAGCGGGAAGCTGCCCTGCACCGCGATGTTGGCCTGCTCCATCGCCACCATGTAGCAGTAGACGACATGGCCGGAGCAGAAGAAGCCCTCCGAGCCCCCGGCCAGCAGCTTGTCGAGAAGCTTGTTGACCCGGTCGGACGACTGGCTGGCCGAGCCGCCGCCCAGCGACTTGACGGCCCCCCAGCTGTCGTAGGGCAATTGCGCGCTGCCGCCCTGGGTGAAGTTCTGCAGCATCATGGCGGCAACCTGGGCCGCGCCGGCGCCGATGCCGGGGATGAGGCAGCGGAACACGTCGTAGGTCAGATCGCCCCGGGTCGACAGCAGGCTGTTTTCCTGCAGGCCGGCGCTGTTCGTCTCGATGATGGCGGTCGGCGAGCTGGCGATGCCGGCGTGCGTGAAGTCCGATTTGCCTTTGCTGAACAATTGCCCGAGCCTGATGATGACACCGCTCCTGGTCATGCCCTGCCAGTTCTTCACCATGATGTCGCCGGCCTGAACCGCACCCATCACCGCGTTGGAACGCCGTCTCGTCATAAACCCTCTCCGGAAGACACCGGACACAATCCAGTGCCGGGTTGCGTGATTACCTCAATCGCGTCGGCGAAATCATACGAAGAGGCGCGAAAACGCACAAGCTCAAGCTCGATCGGAATGAACGTTGTCGCGAATATTTCTTTCGTGAAAGATGATCAATTGCTTCCGGCGATTATCAACTGCGCCGCCCCGATACTGAGCCCCAGCTCCTGCAATCAAAAGCGGTGTTGCGCCGACGTCCGGGCGCCGGCGTCGTCCGGGGTGCCATCGCGCCCACGGGTCTGCTACATCTCGGACCGCCGCTCGGACGGGAGCGGTTCCGCGACATCCCGGGGGCAGCCATGGCCGGACCGATCACACCCTACCTGTCGACCTTCTCGCTCGCCGGCCAGATGGCCCTGGTGACCGGGTCCGGGCGCGGGCTGGGGCTGGAAATCGCGCGGGCGATGGCGGGGGCCGGGGCGCATGTCCTGCTGAACGGCCGGGACGCCGCGGCGCTGGAGGCCCGCGTGGCCGAGATCACCGCGGCCGGCGGGACGGCGTCGGCGCTGGCCTTCGATGTGTCGGACCGGGCGGCGGTGCGCGACGCCTTCGGCCGGATCGAGCGGGAGCATGTCCGGCTCGACGTGCTGGTGCAGAATGTCGGGCAGCGCAACCGCAAGCCGCTGGCCGAGTTCTCCGACAACGAGATTTCGGCGCTGCTCGACGTCGATCTGGCCTCCGGCCTGATCCTGGCGCGGGAGGCGGCGCGGCTGATGCTGCCGCGGCGGACCGGGCGGCTGATCGCCGTCACCTCGATCGCCGGGCAGATCGCCCGGGCCAACGACAGCGTCTACGCCGCCGCCAAGGCCGGGCTGACCGGCATGGTGCGGGCGCTGGCCGCCGAGTACGGGCCGCAGGGGCTGACCAGCAACGCCATCGCCCCCGGCTTTTTCGCAACCGAAACGAACGCCGCCATCACCGGCGATCCCGAACGCGCCGCCTATTTCGCCAACCGCACGCCGATGCGCCGCTGGGGCCGGCCGGAGGAGATCGCCGGGGCGGCGGTGTACCTCGCTTCCGCCGCGGCCTCCTACGTCAACGGCCATGTGCTGGTCGTCGACGGCGGTGCTACGATTCAGATGTGAGGGCCGCTGCACGGGTGCCGCCATGCTGACGATTCCCCTGTCCTGCGACGATCCCGCCGCCGCCTTCCGCCCGTGGAGCGCCCAGCCCTGGGCGATGCTGCTGGACAGCGCGGCTGCCCACCCGAGCCATGGCCGCCACGCCTATATCGTTGCGGAACCGTATCAAACTGTCGAGTCCGTCGGCGGGCAGACGCTGGTGGATGGCCGGCCGGTCGCCGGATCGCCCTTCGACGCGCTGGCCGAGGCGCTCGCCGCCCACGCGCCCGCCCCGCCGGGACCAGTGCCCTTCACCGGAGGCGCGGTCGGGCTGATCGGTTACGAAGCCGGAACGGCTTTGGAAGGGCTGCGCTCCCGCCATGGCAACCCCGGCGGCCAGCCCGACATGGCGTTCGGCCTCTACGACGTGGTCGCCGGTTTCGACCGGCTGGAACGGCGCGCCTGGGTCATCGCCGCCCGGCCGGAGGCGGAGGACCGCGCCCGCCGCATGGCCGAACGGCTGTCCGTTCCGCCCCCGCAACCATCGGCGCAACCATCGGCCGGGCCGGCGCCCCTGCCCTGGCGGTCGGAGCTGTCGCGCCCCGACTATCTCGACCGGGTCGGGCGGGTGCTGGAGTATATCCGGGCCGGCGACATCTATCAGGCCAACTTCACCCAGCGCTTCCTGGCGGACACGCCGACCGCGCCGGTCGACGCCTACGCGCTGTACGAGCGGTTGCGCCGCCTCAGCCCGGCGCCCTTCGCCGCCTTCCTCAACTGCGGGCCGCGCCTGCAACTGGCCGGGGCGTCGCCGGAGCGCTTCATCCGGCTGGGCGCCGACGGCACCATCGAGACGCGGCCGATCAAGGGTACCCGGCCGCGCTACGCCGATCCGGCGGCCGACGCGGCGGCGGCGGCGGAACTGGTCGCCAGCGTCAAGGACCGCGCGGAAAACCTGATGATCACCGACCTGCTGCGCAACGACCTGGGCCGCGTCGCCACGATCGGCAGCGTCCGGGTGCCGGTGCTCTACGGGTTGGAGAGCTTCGCCAGCGTCCATCACCTGGTGTCGGTGGTCACCGCCAAATTGCGGCCCGGCCTGGGCCCGGTCGATCTGCTGCGCGCCGCCTGCCCCGGTGGGTCGATCACCGGCGCACCGAAGATCCGCGCCATGGAGATCATCGACGAGTTGGAGGTCGCCCGCCGCGGCGCCTATTGCGGCACGGTGGCCTGGATCGGCTTCGACGGCGCGATGGACAGCAACATCGTCATCCGCACCCTGTCGGTGACGCCCGACGCGGTGATCGCCCAGGCCGGCGGCGGCATCGTCGCCGATTCCGACCCGGCGGCGGAGCATGAGGAAATGCTGGTCAAGGCGCGCGCGCAGTTGCGGGCGGTCGGTAAGCTGGGCGATGAGGGGATGGCATGACCGTCTGGCTGAACGGCCGCCTGCAGGCCGCCGACGCGGCGCGGATCGACCCGGCCGACCGCGGCTTCACGCTCGGCGACGGGCTGTTCGAGACGATCCGCGTCAAGGACGGCGCGCCGCGCCACCTCCCCCGCCATCTGGAGCGGCTGGCCGCCGGGGCGGCGGTGCTGCGGCTGGCGCTGCCCCACGACGCAGCGGCGATGGCCGCGGCGATGGCGGCGCTGATCGCCGCCCGCGGCGTGGCCGATGGGGTGCTGCGGCTGACGGTGTCGCGCGGCACCGGGGCGCGCGGCGTGCTGCCGCCGGCCGACGCCAACCCGACGGTGCTGATGACGCTGGCCCCGGCCGGGCACCTCACCACGCCGGTCACGGCAATCGTCGCGCGGAGCACCCGGCGCAACGAACACTCGCCGCTGTCGCGGCTGAAGTCGTTGAACTACCTGGATTCGGTGCTGGCGCGGCAGGAGGCGGCCGACCGCGGCGCCGACGAGGCGCTGCTGCTGAACGGCGCCGGGCGCCTCGCCGAATCGAGCGTCGCCAACCTGTTCCTGGCGATCGGCGGCCGGCTGCTGACCCCGCCGCTGTCCGACGGCGCCCTGCCCGGCATCCGCCGCGCCCTGCTGCTGGAGCGCCACGGCGCCGTCGAGGCGCCGCTCGGCCTCGACGACCTTGCCCACGCCGACGAGGCTTTGCTGACCAACAGCCTCGGCCTGCGCCCGCTGCTGTCGGTGGATGGGCGGCCGATCGGCCGGGGTGTTCCCGGCCCGGTGTTCGCCGCCCTGCTGGATGACCCCGACCTTTAGCCCTGAGCTTCAGCCGCGCAGCGCCGCCCGCCGCTCCGCCCGCATCAGCGCGGCGCCGCGTTCGGCGATCATCACCGTCGGCGTGTTGGTGTTGCCCGAGGTCAGGGTCGGCATGACCGAGGCGTCGATCACCCGCAACCCGCGCAGCCCCTTCACCCGCATCTCCGGATCGGTCACCGCGGTGGGGTCGTCCGGACGGCCCATGCGGCAGGTCCCCACCGGGTGGAAGATGGTGGTGCCGATGTCGCCGGCCGCCCTGGCCAGCTCCTCCGCGGTCTGGAAGCTGGGGCCGGGCTTGTATTCCTGCGGGTGATAGGGCGCCAGCGCCGGCTGGGAGACGATGCGGCGGGTCAGCGCCAGCGCCTTGGCCGCCTTGGCCCGGTCGACCGGATCGGACAGGTAGCAGGGGGCGATGGCCGGGTTGTCGCGGTGGTCGGCCGAAGTGATGCGGGTCCAGCCGCGCGACGCCGGGCGCAGGTCGCAGACGCTGGCGGTGAAGGCCGGGAAGGCGTGCAGCGGGTCGCCGAACTTCTCCAGCGACAGCGGCTGCACATGGTATTCCAGGTCGGCGGTCGCGGCCTCCGGCCCCGACTTGGCGAAGACGCCGAGCTGGCTCGGCGCCATGGTCAGCGGCCCCTTGCGGAACAGCGCGTATTCCAGCCCCATCATCGCCTTGCCGATCAGGCTGCCGGCCCGCTTGTTCAGCGTCACGATGCCGTCGACCTTGTAGATCATGCGCAGTTGCAGATGGTCCTGCAGGTTGGCGCCGACGCCCGGCGCGTCCAGCACCACCGGGATGCCCAGCTTTTTCAGGTGATCGGCCGGGCCGACGCCGGAGCGTTGCAGGATGGCGGGCGAGCCGATGGATCCTGCGGCCAGCACCGTCTCGATTCGCGCCGTCGCCCGCGCCGGCTCGCCCTTGACGGTGAAGCGCAGGCCGGTGACGCGGCCGTCGGCGATCTCCACCTTGTCGATCGACGCCTCGATGGCGAGCTTCAGGTTCGGCCGGTCGAGCGCCGGGCGCAGGAACGCCTTGGCGGCGCTCCAGCGGACGCCGCCCTTCTGGTTCACCTCGAAGCTGCCGACGCCGAAATTGTCGCCGCGGTTGAAGTCGTCGTTGCGCGGGATGCCGACCTGCTGCGCCGCCTCGGCGAAGCGGTCGAGCAGGTCCCAGCGCAGCCGCTGCCGCTCCACCCGCCATTCACCGCCGGCGCCGTGCATGTCGTCGGCGCCGCGCCAGTAATCCTCGGTCCCCTTGAAGACCGGCAGCACCTCGTCCCAGCGCCAGCGCTGATCGCCGGTCAGCTCGGCCCATTCGTCGTAGTCGCGCGCCTGCCCGCGCATGGCGATCATGCCGTTGATCGACGAGCAGCCGCCCAGCACCTTGCCGCGGGCGTAATGGATGCTGCGGCCGTTCAGCCCGGCCTCCGCCTCGGTCTTGAAGCACCAGTCGGTGCGCGGGTTGCCGATGCAGAACAGATAGCCGGCGGGCACGTGCAGCCACACCCAATTGTCCTTGCCGCCGGCCTCCAGCAGCAGCACCGACACCTCCGGATCGGCCGACAGCCGGTTGGCCAGCACGCAGCCCGCCGTGCCGCCGCCGGCGATGATGTAGTCGAAGCTGCCGAAATCGAGCGCGTCCGCCATCGGTTCCCTCCCGGGGATTTATCGATTTGTCAGACGTATTAAATTGCTGATGAGGCTGACGATCCAGCGAAATCTCTCGGCATCGGTCCTCGCAACGTCCAACGCCGGACGCCAACGCCGACCGTTCCGTTTCCAGCCAGCGTCAGTCCGCCGGACCGCCACGCTCACCTCAGGCCGTCACTTCCGGTTGACCAGCGCCACCCCGCAGACCGCCACCGCCATGCCGGCGACCGCCACCACGCCCAACCTTTCGCCGAACATCGCCCAGGCGATGAGCGCGGTGACCGGCGGGGTCAGGTAGAACAGGCTGGCGACCTTGGCCGCCGCGCCCCGGCGAATCAGCGCGAACAGCAGGAAGATCGCGCCGACCGACAGGATGAAGCAGAGCCACAGCAGGGCGAAGACGAACTCCCCCGTCCATTGCACCTGCATCGTCTCGGTCAGCGGCGCGACGACCGCCAGCGCCAGGGCGGTGGCAGCGTACTGGATGGCGGTGCCGCTGCGCAGATCCATGCCGCCGCCGTGGCGCTTCTGGTAGAGCGTGCCGAGCGTGATGCCGACCAGCGCCACCAGGGCGAAGCCGAGCGGACCCAGATGCGCCGCGTCGACCGCCAGCTTCTCGCGCACCACCAGCCCGACACCGACCAGACCGAGCAGCAGGCCCGCCCATTGCCGGCCGGTCACCCGCTCGCCGAGCAGCGGGCCGGACAGCGCCGCGGTCAGCAGCGGCTGGATGCCGACCACCAGCGCGGTGACCCCGGCGGGCAGCCCATGGGCGATGGCGATGAAGATGCCGCTGAGATAGACGCCGTGGACCAGCAGCCCGGCCAGCGCGATGCGGCCGGCCGTCCGCCAGTCGCGCGGCCAGGGCGCCCGGGTCGCCAGCGCCACCAGGGCCAGCAGCACGGCGACCAGCCCCAGCCGCAGCAGCAGGAAGGTCAGCGGCTCCACATAGGGAAGGCCGTATTTCGCCCCGATGAAGCCGGTGCTCCACAGCAGCACGAACAGTCCCGGCATCAGGCGCAGCCAGGGCTGGCCGCCCCCCACCTTGGCGCCGGTTGCGGCCTCACTCATTCGATGTCCCCTTCCCGTACGGTCAGCCCGCCGCGGGGACCGCCGGGGCCGACGGGGTCGGTTGACGGCGCGCCTCGGCGACCGCCTGGATGTGGGAGCGCAGGTCCGCGTCCTTCTGCACCAGCCGGCGGAAATCCTTCTCATCCAGCAGCAGCAGTTGGCAATAGCCCAGCGCCCGCACGTCTGCATTGCGCCGCTGGCGGGACAGCAACGCCATCTCGCCGAAGAAGTCGCCGGTGCCGAGCTTCACCGGCTCCGCCAGGTTGGGCACCAGCACCTCGACGGCGCCCGACGCGATGAAGAACATGGCGTCGCCGCGGTCGCCCTTGCGGACGATGGTCTCCCCCGGCAGGGCGAGCTGGGCGCGCAGCAGCGTGGCGATGGTCGTCACCCGCTCCGCCGGCAGCCCGGCGAACAACGGCACCCGGCGCACCAGCTCCGCCACGTCGAAGCGGACGTCCAGCTTGGGCAGCCGTTCCAACGCGCGGCGGCGCTGCTCCAGGTCGCGCTCCAGGTCGGTCAGCACCTCCTGGCTGATGATCGATTCGGCGTGCATGGCGCGGTATTCGGCGTGCTCCAGCCGCAGGGCGGCGCGGCCGACGTAGCGGCTCTGCAGCACCACGGCGTAGTCCGGGTATTGCAGCTTCAGCGCCGCCAGCGCCTGTTCGACGATGCCGAGCCGGCCGACCAGCATGCCCTCCAGCTCGAACGCCACCTCCGGCCCCAGCACCCGGGCCAGCCGGTCGCGGGTGAAGGCCAGCAGCTCGCGCAGCACGGTGCGCACCGCCACCAGCACCTCGAACCGCATCGACAGGCGGCGGGCCAGCGGGCGGTGGATGCCGAAGCGGCGCTGCAGCCAGCTCGCCCCGCGCATCCAGGGCGAGAAGGCGATGAACGGCTCCTCGAAGGCGCGATAACCGTTGCGGCCCTGGAGCTTCACCGCGTCGAGCAGCCGGCCGGTGCGCCCGGCCAGCATGTCCATCACGCCGCGCGACACCACCCCTTCGGAGAAGTGGGCGTAATAGAGTTCTTCCTCGCGATTGACCAGGATGGCGAGGCCGATGGTCACCCGGTCCTCGTCGCGCAGCGGCGCTTCCTCCTGCCGCTCCTGGTCGATCTGCTTCAGCCGCTCCTCGTAGCGGGCGACCATCACGTCCTTGACGACGCTGTCGACCTCGTAGGTCTTGGCGACGACGGCGACGCGGTCGCGGATGCTGTCGGTCGACAGCGCCAGCGCGCGGTTGCGCATGGCGCGCTCCACCGGCGTCAGCTCGTCCAGCTTCAGCACGCGGATCAGCCAGCGCAGGGTGGCGCCGTTGACGAACAGGGTGACGAAGACGAAGCCGGTGACCATCACCGCGATGAAGCTCTGGACGCGGTCGTTCACCCGGAAATTCTCGGTCACCGCCAGCGCCAGCGTCAGCGACACCGCCCCGCGCAGGCCGCCCCACAGCATCACCGCCTTGTAGGAGTGGCTGACCCGCTGCGCCAGGCCGGCCCAGGACAACAGCGGCAGCAGGCCGAACAGCACCAGCGCGCGCGCGGCGAAGGCGGCGACCACCACCACCACCACCAGCCCCAGCTCGCCCCAGCCGACATCGGCCATCAGGCGCGGCACCAGGATGGCGGTCAGCAGGAAGATCATCGAGTTGGCCCAGAAGCCGAGCTGCCGCCAGACATGCTCCATCGCCCCCCAGGTGGCGGGCGAGATGCGGGTCCGCCCGACCGAGCCGATGACCAGCGCCGACGACACCACCGCCACCACGCCCGACGCGCCGACGTAATGCTCCGCCAGCACATAGGAGAGGTAGGCGAGCGCCACCGTCAGCGTGATCTCCGCCATCGGCTGGTTGCGCACCGGCTCCACCAGCATGCAGACGATGCGGCCGCAGATGTAGCCGGTGACGACGCCGCCGGAGAAATCGCGCAGGAAATCGAGCGCCGCCACCCCGGCACCGCCGCCGTGCGAGGTGCGCGTCAGCATGTCGAGCAGCAGGGTGAACAGCGCGATGGCGGCGGCGTCGTTCAGCAGGCTCTCGCCCTCGACCAGCGTGGTCAGCCGGCGCGGCGCGCCCAGGTCGCGGAAGATGCCGATGACCGCCGCCGGGTCGGTCGAGGCGACGATGGAACCGAGCAGCAGGCAGGCGACCAGCCCCAGCGGGGTGAACAGGCTGACGGCGTAGCCGACGGTGAAGGTGCAGACGAACACCGCCACCACCGCCATCAGCAGGATCGGCCCGAGATCGTCGAACAGCCGCCGCACATCGACCGCCAGCGCCGTTTCGAACAGCAGGATCGGCAGGAAGACGTGCAGCAGCACGTCGGACGAGATGTCCAGCTCGGCCAGCGAGTTCAGGAAGTCGTGGAACGGGTCCTTGCCCGGCATCCCGGCGAAGGTCTGGATCACCGCGCCCAGCGCCACCCCGACCCCGGCGAGCAGCACCGTGTAGGGCACCTGGAAGCGGGCGGCCAGCGGCGGCAGGAAGCTGACGAGGGCGAGAAGCCCGGCAACGCCGAGGACTTGGATGACGATGTCGTGCATGATCCCACGGGACGGCTGCGGCGTGGGCTGCACGGTATCGCCGCACTGTGGCGGGAGCAAGACCGGGCACCACCCGACGCTGCGGCAAAAATGGTCCGCCGCCGTCACGCCCCCGGTCGCCCCCTGGAACGCCGGCACGCCATCGTTTAGCATGCGGCCGAATTGGTCTGGATCGGAAACCGGGGGGCAGCGGCGATGAGGAACGGGACGACGGCCGGGGCAATGGCCGGGACGATGGCCGACGGGGCGCTCACCCCCAGGCTGTGCCCCAGGCTGTGGCGGTCGGGCGCCGCCGGTCTGGCCCTGCTGCTGGCGCTGGGCGGCGCCGCGCAGGCGACCGACCCAAGCGGGGCGCCGACCACCACGGAGGACTTCATCCGGGCGCTGATCCCGCAGGACGCGCCGGCCGGCCCATCGAACGCCGACGCGCCGAGGACGCGCGGCCTGTCGCTTGGCACCGGCGACGCGACGGAGGCCACGCCCCCGGCGCCGCCCGCCACCATCACGACCGTGAGGCCGGCCGCCCCTCCCGCCGCCCAGGCCCCGATGACTGCCCCTGCCCCTGCCCCGGTGCAGGCCCAAGCCCAGCCCCCGGCCCAACCGCCGGCGGCGGCGCCGCGGATCAGCTTCCAGGTCGAGTTCGCCTTCAACTCGGCGGAACTGACGCCGACGGCGACCGGCATCCTGAACGAGCTGGGCCGCGCCCTGACCTCGCCGGAGCTGAGCGCCTACCGCTTCCAACTGACCGGCCACACCGACGGCGTCGGCAAGCCCGACTACAACCTCGCTTTGTCGAAGCGCCGCGCCGCCTCGGTCGGCGCCTACCTGACGCGGACCTTCGGCGTCGCGCCCGGCCGGCTGGTGGCGGTCGGCCGCGGCGCGCAGCAACTGCTGAACCCCGCCGACCCGGCCAGCGCGGTCAACCGCCGGGTGGAGATCATCAACCTGGGGTCTTGACGGGCAACGGCGGTCGGAGGGACCGGGAGCGCCGCCGTGGGATGAACGCGGATGGAACGTTTGAAACCGGGTGAAACAGGAACGGCGTCCTGTTTCACTGTTCCATGCGCCGGATCGGCGGGCGGGCACCGTGGCGGAGCGGGCTCGCGGATGCCCGGGAATGACGATGTTGCAGAGGGTTGCGGATGACGGGTGCCGATGGAACATGCCGGTCCCTCCGCGGCCGAGACAGGAGTTGTTCATTCCTATCACGACGGCGGGGGGCTGATAAGCGGAGGTTGGAACCGCCCATCTAGACCAACGATTTCTCCAAGCCATTGGATGGCTTGAGGTGGCAAAAAGCTCATTATTCAGGAGAGCTTCCTGCACGCATCTAGAACCGGCGCTTGGTGTGTTGCAGGAGACTGAATGATTGCAAGCGCATCCTTACGCATAGAGCGTGTTCCTGCATAGATAGTTTTCCCCTGCCTTCCACTTTCGACAAGAAATCCGTGCTTCCTTAGATACTCAATGACATCTGGAGCGATCATTCGCGATCTATGATCCAAACCGCGCAGCAAAGCACTTTCAAGCCTGGAAATACCGGATTGAGCATACACCTTTCTCAGTGTAACCACCAAGACTCGAACCCCTATTGGCAGTTCGGATCCTAGAACTTCATTATTTACTGAATACGAGCTTGAGAAATTCCCAACTTCGCAGTTTACAAAGCTTCTTTCCGGCAAATCTCGCTCAGATGAGCGACCATCAATATTGCCTATTAAGCAATCTACAAATTGTAGATCTAAAGGAAGCGGGCCATCCGGAGGAAGAACCAAGTTTGAAATCAGACAATTACAAAATTTAACCCTGATTGAGTCCCATACTTCTTGGCAGATATCAAGTTCCTCAATATCTAGCCCCTCAAATTTCATGTATTTCTGCGATTCCCCTAGAAAAATCGCAGGAAAGAAAAGATCAAAAGCTAGCGCATAGTTTCCTTCATCTATCTCTTTAGAAAGACATGCGCTAAGTAGGCCTGGAGAGATGCCTTCAGTCTCGATCATTGAACAGACAACATGAGTCCCCACCTGATTGAGTTGCTGAGCAATGCTGCGGAGGTCAGCTCTATATGCCTCATCACCATAAGGGTACCTAATATGCGATATTACTAGATTTGCACTCGCTGCATTAAGAAAGTCGACATCAATAAAGGTCCGATTCGAGGCGTCATTTGGAGAGATGCCCAAGCCAGGCAACCGAAGGAGCACTCGACGCTCCTCTTCGCTTACGGTATTTCCAGTGGCCTCATGAAAAACTTCATCCATTTCCTTTGGAGAGAAGCTTTTCTGAATAGCATTGCCTTGTCTGGCTTTGGTAGCCAACAACCCCCAAAATTGAAGGATCGCGTCTTTATCTACGCCCTCTGACTGCTCACTCTCGCGTGACGCAATCATTCCAAGAAGCGCCGACCAAGCTGCGCCCTCAGGGAACGAGCCATGCGAGGAAATAGTTACAGCTTCTTTAATTAGATTTTTGTTTATCAAATAGCTCAAGAAAAGCGGACGCGTTGGAAGCCACTGCGGAAGTGGGTCATCGCGTCCCTTTCGGCTCAAAAATTCAGCGGCTTGGTCTGAATCGAAGGGTTGAATCAGAAAATGATCAAATAACCCGTCTGGAGCTCCAAGAGCTTCCCGCATTTCGCTGTCGGAATCAAAATATGCCACCCGGCCAGCAATGATGATAGAGGACTTACTTGGAGTCTGTTTGATCAGATTCTTTACCACGGCATGCGTGTTACGCTTGAACTCTCGTAACTTTCGATGATCTCCAGTCCAACCTCGCGTCGACAACTCGTCAAAGCCGTCGATAATCAAATCTACATACCCGGCACTCCAGGCAGCAACCAATCTCCTAGGATCAGCTGCGTTATTCCTGGCGTGCCTTTCAAGAAGTTCAACGGGATCCGATTGCCCTAGATGTTCTCGCAAATTGATCGCAATCGGAAAACGAAAACTATTATTCTGAGAAAACTCCTTTAGAAGCGAGAAATAAACTTCTCGCAACAACATACTCTTCCCAATACCATATTCTGCGGTGATAATCATCCTCGCGGAATGCTGTACCACTTGGCTGATGTGATCAACAGATACAATTTCTCCAGTACGAGCGCGGGTAATAGTTGGCGCAACAAATTCAGAGCGCGGAACTTCAAACGTATGAGAAACATGGTTATATACCGATCCGAATGGCTTTTCCGACCGGATTCTCAGATATCCTGCCGCATCAAAAAGCAGAGACCTCAACTCGTCAAACGATATAATCTTCGTCGTTTTCTCATATTTCTTTACTACCGCACGCTGATCAGCCGTTGGCTCATGTAAGGTTACCAAATACCCTTGGGCCATGTTGCCTTCAGAACGCTTCTTCGCGACAAGATCATGAGTTTTTTTGGCATCGTATGACGCCTTGTCTTTTTTCTTGTCCGTTGTTGCTTCAACAACTGTGAAAAAACTTCCATTCCAAAACACACCATCACGTTCTCGGCCATCAATTTTCTCCGAGCCCTGGCCGATCGAGTCGGAAAAAAGGCTCCTGCAAATTCTTTTTACCTCATCTTCGAATTCTTCTCCTGTAAAAGTACGCATGGAAGCCTGCCGATCTTTTCTCTATTAAAAATGGCCGCCACGATAATTCGGATACAACAGCTCGTCAAGAAGCCGCTCGCTGGTTGGTGAAAAATGATCAAAATATCGCATTTTGTGCGACAATTCGTGCCAAGTCTCTTATTACGAGAGAGCAAATTTCCAATCCACACCCTCAATTGGCTCTACGACAGCACGACCTATTTTCCGCCGCTGACAGGGGATGTGGGAGGCCCATCGCCTCCCACGCCCCCACTCTCACAAACCCAAACCCCCTACCCCAAGAACGGCAAGTTCAGCCCCTGCTCCTTGGCGTACTCAATCGCGATGTCGTAGCCGGCGTCGGCGTGGCGCATCACGCCGGTGGCGGGGTCGTTCCACAGCACGCGCTCAATCCGGCGGGCCGCCGCGTCGGTGCCGTCGCAGACGATGACCATGCCGGAATGCTGCGAAAAGCCCATGCCGACGCCGCCGCCATGGTGCAGGCTGACCCAGGTGGCGCCGCTCGCCGTGTTCAGCAGGGCGTTCAGCAGCGGCCAGTCCGACACCGCGTCGGAGCCGTCCTTCATCGCCTCGGTCTCGCGGTTCGGGCTGGCGACCGAGCCGCTGTCGAGATGGTCGCGGCCGATGACGATCGGTGCCTTCAGCTCGCCCGACTTCACCATCGCGTTGAAGGCGAGGCCCAGACGGTGGCGCTGGCCCAGCCCGACCCAGCAGATGCGCGCCGGCAGGCCCTGGAACTGGATGCGCTCGCGCGCCATGTCGAGCCAGTTGTGCAGGTGGGGATCGTCGGGGATCAGCTCCTTCACCTTGGCGTCGGTCTTCAGGATGTCTTGCGGATCGCCGGACAGGGCGGCCCAGCGGAAGGGGCCGACGCCGCGGCAGAACAGCGGGCGGATGTAGGCGGGGACGAAGCCGGGGAAGTCGAAGGCGTTCTCCAGCCCCTCCTCCTTCGCCATCTGGCGGATGTTGTTGCCGTAATCGACGGTCGGGATGCCCATGCCGTGGAAGGCCAGCATCGCTTCGACCTGGACGCGCATCGACTTGCGGGCGGCGGCGGCCACCGCAGCGGGCTGGCTCTCGCGCGCCGCTTCCCACTCCGCCAGGGTCCAGCCCTGCGGCAGGTAGCCGTTGACCGGGTCGTGGGCGGAGGTCTGGTCGGTGACGATGTGCGGCCGGGCGGTCAGGTCGGTGCCGGCGCGGCGCGCCAGCTCGGGGAAGACGTCGGCGGCGTTGCCGAGCAGGCCGACCGAGATCGCCTCGCCCTTGGCGCAGGCCGCGTTGATCCAGGCCAGCGCCTCGTCGAGGTCGGCGGTGTGGCGGTCGAGGTAGCCGGTGCGGATGCGCATCTCGATGCTGCTGGGGCGGCACTCGACCGCCAGCATGCAGGCGCCGGCCATGGTCGCGGCCAGCGGCTGGGCGCCGCCCATGCCGCCCAGCCCGCCGGTCAGGATCCACTTGCCCTTCAGGCTGCCGTCGTAATGCTGGCGCCCGGCCTCGACGAAGGTCTCGTAGGTGCCCTGCACGATGCCCTGGCTGCCGATGTAGATCCAGGAACCGGCGGTCATCTGGCCGTACATCGCCAGACCCTTGCGGTCCAGCTCGTTGAAATGCTCCCAGGTCGCCCAGCGCGGCACCAGGTTGGAGTTGGCGATCAGCACGCGCGGCGCGTCGGCGTGGGTGCGGAAGACGCCGACCGGCTTGCCCGACTGCACCAGCAGCGTCTCGTCGTCGTTCAGCGTCTTCAGCGCCGCGACGATGCGGTCGTAGCTGTCCCAGTCGCGGGCGGCGCGGCCGATGCCGCCATAGACCACCAGCTCCTGCGGGCGTTCGGCGACGTCGGGGTCGAGGTTGTTCATCAGCATGCGCATCGGCGCCTCGGCGAGCCAGCTCTTGCAGCTCAGTTCGGGGCCGCGCGGGGCACGGATGACGCGCTGGTTGTCGAGGCGGGAGGACATCGGTGGCAGGCTCCTGGTGGGAGGATGATGTGATGGGGGGCGGCCGCGGGCGACGGCGTCTAGGGCGGCGGCAACTGGAAGCGGGCGCCCAACCGATAGCGGCTGCCGGGATGGACCAGCATCGCCACGGTGACGACACGCCCGCCGACCCAGGTGCGGCGGGTGACGCGCAGGCAGGGTTCGCTGACCGGGATGTCGAGCAGCCGGGCGATCTCCGCGGTCGGCGCCACCGCTTCGATGACGTGCTCGACCTGCGGTGCCGATTCCAGGCGAATCAGATAGTCGCCGGGGGTCTGTCGGGTGAAGTCCTGGTCGAGATAGTCGGGCGCCACCGACGGGTTGACCCAGCGTTCCTCCAGCTGCACCGGCACGTCGCTCTCGCTGTGGACGACGATGGAATGGAACAGCTTGGCGCCGACCGGCAGGTTGAAGCGGCGGGCCAGCCCGGCGTCGGCGGTGACCGCGAGCAATTGCTCCACCCGGCAGGCGTGGCGATTGCCGCGCGCCGCGATCTCGTCGGCGATGCTGCGCAGCTCCACCACGTCGGCGCTGGGCGGCCGTTCGGCGACGAAGGTGCCCAGCCCCTGGACGCGGGTCAGCAGCCCCTCGTCGGTCAGGTCGCGCAGCGCGCGGTGGACGGTCATGCGGCTGACCGAGAATTCCTCCAGCAGCTTGTGCTCCGACGGGATCTGGAAGCCCTCCGGCCAGTCGCCGGAGCGAATGCGGCGGCGGATGGTGTCCTTGATCTGGGCGTAGCGCGGTTGGGTGACCGAGACGACGTCGCTCATGCCGCAGTTCCCCCGATGCGTGGGGAGCGGGCGACGCCGGCGTTGACCACGGCGACGCAGGGGTTGAGGCCGATGGCGTAGGCGAGTTCGGCCGGATGCTCGATGCGCCAGACCGCGAGGTCGGCGCGCTTGCCCGGCGCGATCACGCCGCGGTCGTCCAGCCCCAGCGCCGTGGCGGCGTGGCGGGTGACGCCGGCCAGCGCCTCCGCCGGGGTCAGCCGGAAGAAGGTGCAGCCCATCGACAGCATCAGCAGCAGCGAGCAGACCGGCGAGGTGCCGGGGTTGTTGTCGGTCGACAGCGCCATCGCCACGCCATGCCGGCGCAAGGCGTCGATCGGCGGCATCTTGGTTTCGCGCAGGGCGTAGAAGGCGCCGGGCAGCAGCACCGCCACCGTGCCGGCCCGCGCCATCGCGGCGACGCCGTCCTCGTCGAGATGCTCGATGTGGTCGGCGGACAGGCCGCCGAACTCCGCCACCAGCTTGGCGCCGCCGAGGTTGCTGAGCTGTTCGGCGTGCAGCTTCACCGGCAGGCGGAGGCGGCGCGCCGTCTCGAACACCCGGCGGGTCTGGGCGACCGAGAAACCGATGCCCTCGCAGAAGGCGTCGACCGCGTCGGCCAGACCGGCCTCGGCGATCGCCGGCAGCGTCTCGGCGCAGATGCGGTCGATGTAGCCGTCGGGGTCGTTCCTGAACTCGGGCGGCAGGGCGTGGGCGCCGAGGTAGGTGGTGCGGACCTCCACCGGGCGGACCTGCCCCAGCCGGCGGGCGACGCAGAGCATGCGCGTCTCGGTCTCGGTGTCGAGGCCGTAGCCGGACTTGACCTCCACCGTGGTGACGCCCTCGGCCAGCAAGCTGTCGAGCCGCGGCAGGGTGGCGGCCAGCAGCGTGTCCTCGTCCGCGGCGCGGGTGGCGGTGACGGTGGACAGGATGCCGCCGCCGGCCCGCGCGATCTCCTCGTAGGTGGCGCCGTTCAGCCGCATCTCGAACTCGCGGGCGCGGTTGCCACCATAGACGAGGTGGGTGTGGCAGTCGATCAGGCCGGGGGTCATCCAGCCGCCGCCGCCGGACTGGACCTCGGTCGCCAGCGCGTCGGGCGCGTCGGGCAAGGCGCTGCGCGGGCCGACGAAGGCGATGCGGCCGTCCTTGATGCCGACCGCGGCGTCGGCGATGGCGCCGTAGCCGTCGGGGCCGGCCTTGCTGTCCATCGTCGCGACGGACAGGTCGATCCACAGGGAATCCCACGGCGCGCTGGTCGGCATCGGTTCGGTCCTTTCCTTGCACCCTCTCCCGCCCCGGGAGAGGGAAGGGGCCCATGGCGCGGGCCATGGGAAGGGTAAGGGTTTGCCCAAGGAACCATGCGCTCCTGGACTCTTGCCCTGCCCCTCACCCTCCCCGCCTTCGGCGGGTCCCCTCCCTCTCCCGGGGCGGGAGAGGGAAAGTTCGTTCAGCAACCCTCTTGGCAGCCGGTTGCCTATACTTGTATAGTGTTGTCTATAATAGCGAGGGCGCTTGCATGAGCAACCTGTTTTTTGCCGCCGCGCTGCTGCCGGACGGCTGGGCGGAGGATGTGCTGGTCACCACCGACGACCGCGGGCGGATCGTCGCGGTGGTGAGCGGCGCGCCCTGCCCGGCCGAAGCCGAGCGCTTCGCCGGGGCGGCGGTCGCCGGCATCGCCAACCTGCACTCCCACGCCCACCAGCGCGCCATCGCCGGGATGGGCGAGGCCTCGGGCGACGGGTCGGACAGCTTCTGGAGCTGGCGCGAGGTGATGTACCGGGCGCTCGACCGCATGGGGCCGGAGGATTTCGAGGCGGTCGCTGCCCAGCTCTATGTCGAGACGCTGAAGGCCGGCTTCACCGCCATCGCCGAATTCCATTACCTGCACCACGACCGCGACGGGCGGCCCTACGCCGACCCGGCGGAGATGAGCCACCGCGCGGTGGCCGCCGCCCGCGCGGTCGGGCTGCCGATCACGCTGCTGCCGGTGCTCTACAACGCGTCGGGCTTCGGCGGCACGCCGCCGACCGCCGGGCAGCGCCGCTTCATCCATGACGGGGCAGGGTTCGCGCGGCTGACCGAGGCCCTGCGCCGCGCCTATGGCGACGACGACGACGTGCGGCTGGGCATCGCCCCGCATTCGTTGCGCGCCGTGCCGGACGCCCTGCTGGGCGAGACGGTCGCCGCCCACCCGCAAGGCCCGATCCACATCCACATCGCCGAGCAGCGCCGCGAGGTCGAGGACTGCCTCGCCCACCATGGCCGCCGCCCGGTGGAGCATCTGCTAGAGACGCAGCCGGTCGACGGCCGCTGGTGCCTGATCCACGCCACCCACATGACCGACGCGGAGCTGCGCGGCGTCGCCGCCAGCGGCGCCGTCGCCGGCCTGTGCCCGACGACCGAGGCCAATCTGGGCGACGGCTTCTTCGCCGCCGAGCCGTACCTGGAGCAGGGCGGGCGCTGGGGCATCGGGTCGGACAGCCACATCTCGGTCAGCCCAGTGGAGGATCTGCGCTGGCTGGAATATAGCGCGCGGCTGACCAGCGGCCGGCGCACCGTGCTGGCCGGCGGCCCGCGCCGCTCCACCGCGCGCCGGCTGGTCGAGGACGCCCAGGCGGGCGGGGCGCAGGCCAGCGGATTCGCCGCCGGACGCATCGCCGTGGGCTTGCGCGCCGACCTCGTCACGCTCGACACCGACCACCCGCTGCTGGCGGCGCGCAAGGGCGACGCGCTGCTCGACGGCTGGATCTTCGCCGGCAACGCCCCCCTCGTGCGCGACGTGGTGATCGCCGGACGCCCGATCGTCCGCGACCGCCGCCACCCGCGCGAGGAGGAGATCGCCGACCGCTTCAAGAACACTCTTGGGAGACTTCTGGGATGAGCATCACTCTGGTTCCGGGCGACCTGTCGCTCGACACCCTGCGCGCGGTCTATCGCGGCCGTCCGGCCCTGACGCTCGACCCGGCGGCCTACCCGCGGATGGAGCGCTCGCGGGCGTTGATCGACAAGATCGCCGGCGGCGACGAGGCGGTCTATGGCGTCAACACCGGCTTCGGCAAGCTGGCCCACACCCACATCGCCTCGGCGGATCTGGAGACTCTCCAGCGCAACCTGATCCTGTCGCACGCCACCGGCGTCGGCACGCCGCTGGCCGACGGAGTCGTCCGGCTGATCCTGGTGATCAAGGCGGTCAGCCTCGCGGTCGGCGCGTCGGGCGTGCGGCCGGCGCTGGTCGACGCGCTGCTGAAGCTCTATGAGGCCGACGTGCTGCCGGTGGTGCCGGGCAAGGGCTCCGTCGGTGCCTCGGGCGATCTGGCGCCGCTCGCCCATCTGTGCGGCGTGCTGCTCGGCATCGGCCATGTCCGGGTGAAGGGCGAGATCCTGCCGGCCGACGAGGGGCTGCGCATCGCCGGCCTGCCGCGCTTCGAGCTGAAGGCCAAGGAAGGGTTGGCGCTGATCAACGGCACCCAGGTGTCGACCGGTCTGGCGCTGGCCGGGCTGTTCGAGATTGAGCGGACCTTCAAGGCGGCGCTGGTCGCCGGGGCCCTGTCGGTCGAGGCGGTCAAGGGCAGCCACCGGCCGTTCGACGGCCGGATCAGCGCGCTGCGCGGCCAGCCCAGTCAGATCGCCGTCGCCGCCGCCTTCCGGGACGTGCTGGCCGGCAGCGCGCTGAACGCCAGCCACCAGGGTCCCGACTGCCACCGGGTGCAGGACCCCTACAGCCTGCGCTGCCAGCCGCAGGTGATGGGCGCGGTGCTCGACCAGATGCGGCAGGCGGCGCGAACGCTGACCATCGAGGCGAACGGCGTCACCGACAACCCGCTGGTGCTGGTCGACACCGACGAGGTGCTGTCCGGCGGCAACTTCCACGCCGAGCCGGTGGCGATGGCCGCCGACCAGCTCGCCATCGCCGCGTCGGAGATCGGCGCGCTGGCCGAACGCCGCATCGCCATGCTGATCGACACCACCATCAGCGGCCTGCCGCCCTTCCTGGTCGCCGAGCCGGGGCTGAACTCCGGCTTCATGATCGCCCATGTCACCGCGGCGGCGCTGGCGTCGGAGAACAAGTCGCTCGCCCACCCGGCCAGCGTCGACAGCCTGCCGACCTCCGCCAACCAGGAGGACCATGTCAGCATGGCGACCTTTGCGGCGCGGCGGCTGGGCGACATCGCCGGCAACGTCGCCGACATCGTCGGCATAGAGCTTTTGGCCGCGATCCAGGGGCTGGAGTTCCACCGGCCGCTGACGACGTCGGACCGGCTGGAACAGGCGATCGCCACGGTGCGGGCGCAGGTGCCGCGCTATGAGGTCGACCGCTACTTCGCCCCGGATCTGGCCGCCATCGGCGCCATGGTGCGCGACGGGGCGCTGGACGCGCTGATGCCGGTGGATCTGGAGGCGGTGCGATGAGCGACGCGGTGTATGATCTGGTTCGGGGCGACGGGCCGCTGGTGATCAGCATGCCGCATTGCGGCACCGGCCTTTTCCCCGGCCTGGCGGAGCGTCTGACCGACGAGGCGCTGACCCTGCGCGACACCGACTGGCACATGCCACGCCTGTACGGCTTCGCCCGCGGCCGGGGGGCGACGCTGCTGAGCGCCCGCCTGTCGCGCTATGTCATCGACCTCAACCGGTCGTCCAGCGGCGAGAGCCTGTATCCCGGGCAGGCAACCACCGGCCTGTGCCCGGACATCCTGTTCGACGGCACCCCGCTCTACCGCGACGGTCGGGCGCCCGACGCGGCGGAGGTGGCGCAGCGGGTCGAGAGCTATTGGCGCCCCTACCACGACGCCCTGGCGGCGGAGCTGGCGCGGGTCAAGGCCCGCCACGGCTTCGCCCTGCTCTACGACGCCCACTCGATCCGCAGTCATGTGCCGCGGCTGTTCGACGGGCGGCTGCCCGACCTGAATTTGGGCACCGCGCGCGGCACCAGCGCCGATCCGGGGCTGATCAAGGGTGTCGTCGCAGCGATGGAGCGGGCCGCGGCGGCGGAGGGGTTGAGCTGCGTCACCGATGGCCGCTTCGTCGGCGGCCACATCACCCGCTGGTACGGCCGCCCGGCCGACGGCGTCCAGGCGCTGCAGATGGAGCTTGCCCAGGACCGCTACATGGACGAGGAGGCGCCGCCCTTCGCCTACCGCCCCGACCGGGCGGAGCGGCTGCAACGGGTGCTGGCGGCGGTGCTGGACGCCGTCGTCGGCTGGCGGCCGGCGCAGGGCTGATCCGCCCGCCGTCGGCGGAACCGTTCCCGCCCAGGCCGCGTTCCCCTGCGGCGCCGGCGCATGCGGCGCGACGTGCAGGGGAATGACGGCATGAGCGACACCATCGGGACGACGAGGGAGACGGCAGGGACGACGGGCGGGGATGGAGCGATTGCGATCGGCTATGGCGGCACGCCGGCACCGGAGCTTCTCCAGCCCGCCCTGAGCGCGATCGACAGCCTGGACGGGCAGCTCCACGACGCCGTCACCTGCGACCCCGGCCCGGTCAGCCAAGCGCTGGCAACCGCGGGCCATTACGTCATAAAGCGGCATGTCCTGATCCCCGGCTTCGCCATCGCCTGCGGCGTCGGGGTGCTGACCGGGAACGCCGATCTGCGCCGCGCCGGCGGCGTCGGCGTGGTCGGTCTGGTGGCGACCGCCACCGCCAGCCGCTCGATCAAACGCTTCGTCAAGCGCCGCCGTCCGGACGAATGCGCGCCACGCCGCAAGCGGGGCTGGCGCATCAGCGCCCGGTCGCTGCCGTCTGGCCACGCGGCCAGCGCCTTCGCCGCCGCCACCGCGCTGGCAACCGTCAGCCGGTCGCCGGCGCAAAGTCTGGTGATCTATGGGACCGCGGCGGCGCTGGCCAGCGGCCGCGTGGTGCGGCACCGGCATTGGGCGTCGGACGTGCTGGCCGGCGCCGTGCTGGGGACCGCGATCACCCTGCTGGCGCGGCGGTTGCTGCCGCGCTGAGCGCTTTCATGCGCGACGCCGGCTTAGTACCCGGCGTGGCCCGGTGGCGGGTTCGGGAGTCAAGACGTCCTGAACCCGTCATCATGCCTCAGAGCGTTGTCCGGTCCCGGCTTCGCGGGTCGTCGCACCGGTGACCGGCATACAGAGCCCCACTCCGCGCCTCGGCGCGAAAACGCCGAACCATTCCGTAAAACCCGTCCTTCTCGGCATCGTCGGGAATCCGGTTGAGCATCATTCCGGCCACATGCCGGTCGCATTGGCGGAACGCATGCCCGCCGCGCTCCACCCACAGGCTGGGAAACTCTTGGAAGGGCGGGCACCATGACGCCTGGCTGATGAACAGCTGATGGTGCTGCGCATTGGCCCGGGCAAGAATGCCGGTCATTCCCGTCCAGTCGGTGTCAGCCGCGGCCGTCAGGCTGCCCGAGGTGCTGTGAAAGACGAGAGTCACGCCGTCATTCGCGTAAGCCTGCCAAAGGTCAGGAAAGCGCTCCTCCATACAAACCAGCACGCCGCAACGGACTCCCTTCACCTCGAAGACAACGGGGTGATCTCCCGGCGTGTAGCAGGTCAGATCTCCCGGCGAACAGCGGCGCTTGTCATAGCGGTCGGCAAGCCGCCCGTCCGGCGTGACGATGTAGACAGAATTGTGCGGATGGTTGGTGTTCGACAGCGGATGGCTGCTGCCGACCACAGCCCAGATGCCATGGTGACTGCAGGCATCCATCACCCGTTGCGCTTCATCACGCAGGGCGAGCCAGTTATAGCCCTCCCAAGAGGGAAAGTTCGACCGGCAATAGCCGGACAGGGCGCACTCCCCGACATGAACGATGTTGGCGCCTTGCGCCGCTGCTTCACCGATGAACCGGCGAATCTCCGCCCCGTTGGTCCTTGGATCAGCCGACACCGAAAACTGGCAGGTCGCCACCGTCAGGGCCACACCAGCCTCCGCCGTCTACCAACCGGTCATTTCTTCGGCAACGGCAGCGCCGCCTGTTCCGACTGGGCCTGCCCGGCCAGCCGCTTGGCCCGCTTGTGGCGCATCTCCGCCGCCTCGCCGGCCTTCAGCGGGACGAAGCCGTCGGGGCGCATCGCGTTGCCGACCAGGGCCTTGAGCAGGTCGATGTTGGTGGTCTGCACCCGCCGGCCGCGCCGCACCTGATCGAGGAACTTGGCCGAGGGGGTCAGCACGTAGTCGATGGCGTCGATGCGCTTGCCGACCTTGGTGTATTCCTTGTCGGCGATGTCGAGGATGCCCTCCTCCACCAGCGCGTCGACCGCGGAGGTGACCACGCGCAGCGTGTCGCGGCGGCGCGACCACTCGTTCATGCCGCTGTTCTTGATGATCTCGTCGGCGCTGATCGACACCGGCTTGGCGTCGTCGTCGGCGGTGTCGTATTCGATCGACAGCCGGTTGTAGAGCCAGCGCGACACCGGCGACTTCAGCTTCATCAGCCAGGCGTAGGACACCGGCTTGAACTCCAGGTCGCGGATCGCGGCGGAGACCAGCGGGTTGAACTCCAGGTAGGTTTCCTCGACGCCGCCGTCCTCGTCGACCAGATCCGGGCGCGAGCGGATCGCCAGCACCGGAAAGGCGGTGGATTCCAGCAGGTTCTGCCCGCGGCTCTTCTTGCCCGGCTCGGCGCTGCCGCCGGTGGAGATGATGATGCGCGAGCGCGCCAGGATGGTCAGCGATTCGCGGATGTCCTGGATCGACAGGGTGTGGTTGACCGCCCGCAGCTCCCGCTGGATTTCATACAGGCTGAAGCGCATCTGCACCTTGTCGCGGTTCTCGCCGGTCAGCGACAGCCGCGAGCGGTCCATGGCGAGGCGGCGCACCACCTGCTCCACCACCTGCTCGCGCTCCGACGGGAAGATCTCGACCTCGACCAGATCCGGGGCGCCGCTGGGGGCGCGGTCGTCCTTCTTCGCCGGGCCCAGCCGGTCGATGCGGGCGGGCTGGACGGTCAGGCGGTAGTTGCGGCCGCGGAAGGCGAATTCGCGCCGCACCGACTTGATGAAGCTGTCCTTGGTGACGACCTCGCCCTTGTCCTTCGCCACCTTGTCCTTGTCGTTGTCGCGCGAGACGAAGACGAAGCGCGGCGCCAGATCGTAGAGCGCGATCAGGTGCGACTGCGAACGGTCTTCCAGCTCGAACAGGATCAGTTGCGCGGCGCTGGTCGAGGCCATCTTGCTCATCATCGTCTCCGAAGGTCGGGACCAACCATGGCCCGCCACGGCGCCGGGTGCAACAGAACCGAAGGATTTTACCGCCTTCGGGGTGGAGCGACAGCCCGCGGTGATGGCGCCCTTCCCCGCGATGATGGAGCCTTTGCCCGCGGTGATGGAGCAACAGCCCGCGATTGGGCCGCGGCCGGCCTGGGCATAAGGCCACCGGCCGACCGCGGGCTGCGACTCCATAGGGAATCGGCCGGGAACCGGGCGGCGGGGGGATGGGAACCGCGAGCTGTGGCTCCATGCCACCCCCGGAACGGCCGCAGCCAGCGGCGCACCCGGCCGGAAACGGCCGAAACGCGGGCTATGGCTCCATGACCGGGGGCGGGATATCGCGGGCCGGGGCTCCATATCCGCGGCCAAACACGCCAGGATTCCGATTCGGCCGGGCATCGCGGGCTGTTGCTCCAGGATCGCGGGCCGGGGCTTCACGGTCGCGGGCTATGGCTGACGGGCTGCGGGCTGCCGCTCCATGGAGCCGGAGCCCGCGATTCGACTCTGCCGCGGAGCGCTTCGAATCCTCCGGTCCAAACGTGACCGCAGATGAGCGGAGGAGTTCCGATCGCATGACCGCCCACACCACACCCGCAGCCCCTGCCCCCCACCCGGGCCGCTGGGGCCGCATCCCCGCCTGGTGGCTCGACCATCCGGAGCTGGACGCCGATGGCCTTGCCGTCCTGGCGGCGCTGAGCACCTACGCCGACGACAGCGGGGTCTGCTGGCCGTCGCAGGCGACGCTGGCCGGCAAGTTGAAACGCAGCCGGCCGACCGTCAACCGGATCCTGGGCCGGCTCGACGCGCTCGGGCTGGTGGCGATCGAGCATCGCCGCTCGGCCAACGGCGGCCGGTTGAGCTGCCGCTATCGGCTGGCGCTGACGCCGGCGACGGACCCGCAAGGGGCGGGAACGCGCAGCGGCGGGGGTGCGGGGGTGGACAGTCCCGCTGACTCGGCCATGGACTCCCCCTGTCCAGCGGCGAGTCAGGAACAGCCTGAACCAGAACAGATTCCGGACTCGCTCGACCAGCGTGCGGATGGAGGCACGGGTCAACCGATTGCCGCTCAAACGGTCGCGGAGGACTGGGTGCCGACCGCCGCCGACCGCCGGTGGGCCGAGGCCCGCTTCCCGGCGGCCGACATCGATCGCCACGCCGAGCGTTTCGTCCAGCAATGCCGGGCCCACGGCTACCGCTACCGCGACGCCGGCGCGGCGTGGCGGTCGTGGCTGCTGCAGGACATGGCGCGGTTGGTCGCTCCCGCTGGGTCCGCGACGGACCGCGCGGCCGGCAACCGCGGCCGCAAGGCGGACAGGACGGCGGTCCGGCCGACACCATCGCGGTCGGCCGAGGCCGAACAACGGCTGTCGGCCTGGGCCAGCGTCGCCGCGCGGTTGAACGGCGACGCCGGATCCGGGGCGATGGCGCCGACCGCGGCCGGCCCGTGGGTGCGGGCATGACCAACCTGCACCCCTTTCCCGGACCGGCGACGCCCGCCGCCACGCCGAGCCTGCCGCTGCCGTTCGACCCGGCGATGGCGCCGGCCCTGCGCGGGCGGTTGCTGCGCGAGGCGCTGCCGGATCCGCTGCGGGAGCTGCTCGACAGCGGCCGGATCGGCCGGCGCAGCCGCTTCACCGACGACGGCTTCGCCGATGTCGCCGAGGAATGGACCCCGCCGGCGCAGGTCACGCCGCGCCACGCCGCGCTCGCCCGCCGCGCGCTGGTGGAGATCGAGGAGAGCATCCTGGCTCCAGCCTCGGCCAACCATCTGCTCGGCCGGGTGCTGGCGCTGCTGAGCCATTTCCCGGCGAAGGCGACGACGCCGGAGGTGGAGCAATTGCTCGCGATGGACTGGGCCGACGATCTGGGCGAGTTTCCGGCCTGGGCGATCGACCACGCGGCGCGGGTCTGGCGGCGGACCCGCAAATGGCGGCCGAGCATCGCCGAGATCCGCGCCCTGTGCGAGGAGGCCTGCGCCGGCGAGCGTGCGCTGGCCGACCGTCTGCGTGCCATCGTGCTGGCCGGGGAGCGGGCGGGAGGCAGCGGTGGCGGGACGGGAGCCGCGGCGGTGCGACCGGTGCTGGCCGGCGCGGTGCGGCGTATGCGATGATGGGGCGGTTCGGTCTTGCATACCCCGGTCTGCGACCTCTGGGGCTGTGGCGCGAACGACACCCTGGACCGGGCGCGTCGAACCTAAGACATGTCTTAGATTTGCGCCACGGTTCCGCTTTGCTACAAGACGGCAGCAGCCGATGGCGGAAAGGGTCGCGAGCATGACGAACGACACGGGACACAGGCCGGTGAAGCGCCTGCTGGTCAACGGTCCAAAGGGCGGGATCGGCAAGACGACGCTCAGCCGCAACATCGCGGTGGCGGCGGCGCTCGACGGGTGCGCGGTGGCGACGCTCGACCTCGACCCGCAGCGCAGCCTGACCAAATGGTTCGCCAAGCGGCCGGACGGCATGGTGCCGATCACCCATTTCGAAGGCGGGATGACGTCGGTCGACATCCGCGCGGCGCTGAACGGCATCGACGGCTTCGACCTGCTGGTGATCGACACCCCGCCGTCGATCGAGGACCATCCGGAGGAGTTCAAGCTGCTGGCGTTGTCGTCCGACCTGATCGTGGTGCCGACCGGGCAGAGCGACGACGATTTGGATTCGGTGCGGCCGTGGATGCGCTTCGTCCGCCGCTACGGCAAGAACGCCGCCTTCGTGATGAACCGGGTGAAGCCGCGCACCCGCGGCTTTACCGAGGCGCAGCGCAAGCTGCTGGGCGACGGCCGGATCTGCCCGGTCGAGGTGCCCGACTACGAGGACATCCAGTTCACCGCCGGGCGCGGGCTCGGCCTGCTGGAACTGAAGGGCGGCAAGGGTGCCGAGCATGTGGCCGGGGTCTGGGCCTTCGTCCGTCACGAACTGGAGCTGGCGCAATGAGCGGGTTCAAGCAGGTGTCCAAGGCGCAGGCCCGCCGTCACATGGCGGTCGACGAGCGCATCGAGCGCATGGCGGAGGCGCCGATCGACCTGCTGCGGCGCGAGGAGTTCGTCCAGGAAATCTCGACCCTGTGGCGCAGCGCCCAGGAGAAGTTCCTGCTGATCGGCCGCTATCTGGTCCAGGCGCGGATGCGGCTGCCGCACGGCGAGTTCCAGGCGATGGTCGAGAACGAGCTGCCCTTCGGCTATCAGGTCGCCTACCAGCTGCGCATGGTGGCGGAGGCGGTGGACAGCGGCCGGCTGCCGGGGGCGAAACTGCCGCCGAGCTACGCCACCGTCTACCAGCTCGCCACCCTGACCACCGAGCAGCTCCGGCTGGCCGACCAGAGCAACCTGATCCGTCCCGACGTCACCCGGCCGGAGATCGTCCGCTTCAAGCGGGACTTGCGCGACAAGGCGATCGACCATGTCAGCCGGCGCGAGGCGCTGGAGGCGGAACGCGACCGCCTGCGCGAGCGGCTGGCGGTGGTGGAGGCTGAACTGGCCGCGCTGGACGGCGATCGCTGAGGCGCAACCGCATGCTATGATCGGCCGTCCGCGCCGGGTGGGGGGAGCATGCTGGATCTGAAGTCGCTGGAGACCTTCATCTGGACCATGCGGTTGGGCGGCTTCCGCCGGGCGGCGGAGCGGCTGAACACCACGCAGCCGGCGGTCTCCGCCCGGATCGCCCAGTTGCAGGACGAGCTGGGGGTCGTGCTGTTCGAGCGGGTCGGGCGGCGCGTCGCCCCGACGCCGCAGGCGATGGTGCTGCTGACCTACGCCGAGCGGATGATGGAACTCCGTGCCGAACTGCTGAGCGCGGTGGCCGACCGCAGCGCCATCCGCGGCGTCATCCGGCTGGGGGTGGCGGAGACGGTGGTCCACACCTGGCTCAGCCGGCTGATCGAACGGCTGAACGCGCTCTACCCCGCCGTGTCGCTGGAGATCGAGGTCGAAACCTCGCCCAGCCTGCGCGACGCGCTGACCCGGCACGAGATCGACGTGGCGGTGATGCTGGCCTCCTACACCGACATCCGGTTCAAGACGATGCCGGTCGGCAGCTACCCGCTGGGCTGGGTCGCCAGCCCGGCCCTGGCGCTGCCGGCGGAACCGGTGTCGCTGCAGGATCTGGCGGCTTGGCCGATCATCACCTTTTCCCGCACCACCCAGCCCTATGGCGTCATCCGCGAGATGTTCTCGTCGATCGGGCTGCCGGTGCGGATGTTCGGCAACAGCTCGCTCGCCAGCGTCGTGCGCATGGCGGTCGACGCGGTCGGCGTCAGCGTCATCCCCACCGTCATCGTCCAGCGCGAGCTGGCCGAAGGACGGTTGCGGCTGATCCGGGCGCAGGAGCCGTTGCCCGGCATGACTTTCTGCGCCGCCTATCCCGCCAATGGCGAGAACCACATGGCCTCGGTCGTTGCCCAGTTGGCGGTGGAGGTGGCCGGCCAGTATCAGGCGATGATGCCCGGCGGGGCGGAGAACGGGGCGGGAGTTCGGTCGCCGATTGATAGCGTCTGATTATCAATTGAGATCAAAAGATACGATTGGACGGGGTTGATACTGTTCGTGTCATCATTCTGTCAGAGGCGCAAACAACCGAGCCGAAAAGGCCGCGCCACCCGCCACCGATCCATCCCAACGATTCATCGACGGCACTGAACAGAGGAGATTCCACGATGCGGTTTACGGGTACGAAGACGCGGTCTTCGGCCACGGCCCCTGTGCGCCGACAACTCACCCGCCAGATGCCGGTCCGGCGCCGGACGATGACCCGCATGATCGCCGCGGCGGCCCTGCTGGCGACCACCGCGCTGGGCGGCCTGACCGCTGGCGCCGCCCGTGCCGAGGACGAGATCCGCATCGGCGTGATCTACCCGCTGACCGGTGCCGCCGCCTCCACCGGCGTGGAGCTGAAGGCCGCGGCCGAGCTGGCCGCCGCCATCGTCAACAAGGAGATCCCGGCGCCGGCCGGCCTGGTCGCCGGCGTCGGCATGCCGCACCTGAAGGGCGCCAAGATCAAGCTGATCTTCGGCGACCACCAGGGCAACCCGCAGGTCGGCTCGACCGAGGCGGAACGGCTGATCACCAGCGAGAAGGTGTCGGCGCTCGCCGGGGCCTATTTCTCCAACGTCACCGCCACCGCCAGCCAGGTCGCCGAACGCTATGGCGTGCCGTTCCTGAACGGCGAGTCCTCGTCGGCGACGCTGACCCAGCGCAAGTTCAAATGGTTCTTCCGCACCACCCCGCACGACGACCTGTTCGTCACCAACTTCTTCACCTTCCTTGAGGATATGGAGAAGAAGACCGGCGACAACCTGCGCGGCATCGGCCTGTTCAACGAGAACACGCTGTGGGGCAACGAGACGACCAAGCTGCAGACCAAGCTGGCCGAGGAGCGCAAGTTCACCATCGCCGAGAAGATCGTCTACCCGGCCAAGACGACGCAGATGACGTCGGAGGTGCAGCGGCTGAAGGCCGCCAACCCGGCCGTCATCATGCAATCCAGCTACCTCGGCGACGCCATCCTGTCGATGAAGACCTACAAGGAATTGGGCTTCCTGCCGAAGATGCTGCTGGCCAACGACGCCGGCTTCAACGACAGCGAATTCCTCAAGACCATGGGCAAGGATGGCGAGGACATCATCAGCCGCGAGGTCTGGGCGCTGGACCAGGCCGACCGCAACCCGCTGATCCGCCAGGTCAACGACCTGATGCGCGAGCGGTCGGGCGTGAACTTCAACGGCAACTCGGCCCGCGCCTTCACCGCCATCGCCGTGCTGGCCGACGCCATCGACCGCGCCGGCTCGACCCAGCCGGACGCCATCCGCAAGGCGCTGCAGGAGACCGACATTCCCGCCGCCGGGCTGATCATGCCGTGGAAGGGCGTCAAGTTCGACGCCAACGGCCAGAACGAGCTGGGCCAGGGCATCATCGTGCAGGTCCAGAACGGCCAGTATGTGACGGTGTGGCCGTTCGACGTGGCGACCAAGCCGGTCGTCTACCCGATGCCCGCCTGGGACGGCCGCTGAGCGTCTGAACGTCCCACGTGGGGGTTTTCCCCCTCTCCCGGGGCTCTCGGCGGATCTTCGATCCGCCTGACGCCGTCAGCGCAAACTGCGTTTGCGCGAGAGGCGGGAGAGGGCGTCATCACCCTCCGGCCCACCCTGTTGCCAAAGGGGGCGCGGCAATGACCGCCGACATTCTCATCCAAGTGCTCGTCTCGGGCCTGCTGATCGGGCTGATCTACGCCCTGGTCGCCGTCGGCCTGACGCTGATCTTCGGCGTGATGGACATCGTCAACTTCGCCCACGGCGAATTCCTGATGCTGGGCATGTACGCCAGCTTCTGGGCCTTCGCCCTGTTCGCCATCGATCCCATCATCGCGCTGCCGATGACCGCGCTGCTGCTGTTCGCCGTCGGCGTCATCGTCTACCAGACCGTCATCCGCCGCATCCTGAAGGCGCCGATGCTGTCGCAGATCTTCGCGACCTTCGGCCTGATGATCCTGCTGCGCGGTCTGGCGCAGTTCTTCTGGAAGCCCGACCACCGGCTGATCTCCAACAGCCTGATCAGCGGCAATATCGCGCTGGGGCCGGTGCAGTTCGGCCTGCCGCAGTTCGTCGCGGCGCTGGGCGCGGTCGGGGTGACGGGGGCCTTGTGGCTGTTCCTGCACCGCACCCGCCTGGGCACCGCGCTGGAGGCGACCGCCATCGACCGCGAGGCCGCCACCCTGATGGGCATCGACGGGCAGAAGATGTTCGCGCTGGCCTGGGGCATCGGCGCCGCCTGCGCCGGTCTGGCCGGCGGGCTGATCGCCACCTTCTTCCCGATCTTCCCGGAGGTGGGATCGAACTTCATCCTGATCGCCTTCGTGGTGGTGGTGCTGGGCGGCTTCGGCAGCATCACCGGCGCCTTCCTGGCCGGCATCATCGTCGGCCTGATCGAGGTGCTGGGCGGCTTCCTGATCGGCCCGGAATACAAGACCGCCATCGTGCTGTCGCTGCTGCTGATCGTCCTGCTGGTGCGCCCGCGGGGCCTGTTGGGGAAAGCCTGATGACGACCGGAACCATGACGCAATCGCGCAAGGCCATCGGGGCGGTCGCCCTGCTCGCCCTGGCCGCCGTCCTGCCGCTGGCGGTCACCGAACCGTCGCAGCAGAACTTCCTGATCCTGATCCTGATGGGCGCCCAGATGGGCGTGGCCTGGAACATCGTCGGCGGCTACGCCGGTCAGGTTTCGCTGGGCCATGCGGTGTTCTACGGCATCGGCGCCTACACCTCGACCATGCTGCTGGTGTCGCTCGGCATCAGCCCGTGGATCGGCGCGGTGGCCGGCGGGCTGGTGGCGGCGCTGTTCGCGCTGGCCATGGGCTGGCCCTGCTTCCGGCTGAAGGGGCATTATTTCGCCATGGCGACCATCGCGGTGGCGGAGATCATGCAGATCCTGGTGACCAACAGCGACCTTCTGGAGGGCGCCGTCGGACTCACCCTGCCGATGGACCGCAGCGGCTGGGGCGCGCTGATCTTCCTGGCCAAGCTGCCCTACTATTACCTGATCCTCGGCCTGCTGGTGCTGACGGTGGCGGTCGCCTGGGCGATCGAGCGCAGCCACATCGGCTATTATTTCCGCGCCATCAAGGACGAGCCGGAAGCGGCCCGCGCGCTGGGCGTCAGCCTGACCCGCTACAAGCTGATCGCGCTGTCGGTGTCGGCCTTCCTGACCGCGCTGGGTGGCAGCTTCTACGCCCAGAAGGAGATGTTCATCGACCCCGGTTCGGTCTTCGCCACCACCGTGTCGATCAAGATCGCGCTGATCGCCATCCTGGGCGGGGTCGGCACGCTGCTGGGGCCCGTGCTGGGCGCGGTGATCCTGATCACCATCGAGGAGTACAGCCGCACCCTGTTCGGCAGCACCGGGTCCGGCACTGACATGATCATCTACGCCGCCATGATCATCCTGGTCGCCGTCTTCAGCCCGTCCGGCGTGCTGGGGCTGCTGTCCGATCTGCGTCGCCATATCGGTCGCCGTCTGCCGGGCGGAACGAAGACGGCCAAGGCCGACAAGCTGGAGGTCCGCCCGTGAACACCGCCCCCCTGCTGGCCGTGGACGGCCTGGGCAAGGCCTTCGACGGCCTGATCGCCAACCGCGACATCAGCTTCATCATCCACCACGGCGAGATCGTCGGGCTGATCGGCCCGAACGGCGCCGGCAAGACCACCCTGTTCAACTGCCTCGCCGGCTTCCACACGCCGACCAGCGGCCGCATCGCCTTCGAGGGGCGCGACATCACCGGCTCCACCCCGGAAGCGGCGGCGGCGCTCGGCATCGCCCGCACCTTCCAGATCGTCCGCGTCTTCCAGTCGATGACGGCGCGGGAGAACGTGATGGTCGGCGCCATGCTGCGCAACAAGCGGGTGGCCGAGGCACGGGAGCGGGCGGAGCAGGAGCTGGAGTTCGTCGGCCTGACCCACCGCGCCGACACCCCCGCGTCCGACCTGACGGTGTCGGAGCAGAAGCGGCTGGAGGTCGCCCGCGCGCTCGCCACCGAGCCCAAGCTGATCCTGCTGGACGAGGTGATGGCCGGGCTGAACCCGACCGAGGTGCGCGAGGCGTCGCAACTGGTCCACCGCATCCACCTGCGCGGCATCGCCAGCATCATCGTCGAGCATGTGATGGAGGGCATCATGCCGATCGCCCACCGCATGCTGGTGCTGGATTATGGTGCCAAGATCGCCGACGGCACCCCGGCGGAGATCGCCGAAAACCCGGCGGTCATCGCCGCCTACCTGGGGGAGTGAGACCATGCTCCAACCGACCCTGTCCGAACCGGTGCGTTCGGTGCCGGTGCCGTCGATGTCGGCGGAACCGATGCTGCAGGTCCGCAACATCCAGTCCAGCTACCGCCGCGTCCCCGCCATCCGCGACGTCAGCCTGTCGCTGAACCGCGGGGAGATCGTCGCCATCGTCGGCGGCAACGGCAACGGCAAGTCGACCACGCTGCGCGCCATCGCTGGGCTGAACGTGCTCGACGGCGGCTCCATCACGCTGAAGGGGCAGGAACTGTCGAATGTCCCGGCGCACGAGCGGGTCAAGCGCGGGCTGGTGTTGGTGCCGGAAGGCCGCCGCCTGTTCCCCCGCCTGACGGTGGAGCAGAATTTGATGCTGGGCGGCTTCACCACCAGCGATGCGGCGAAACGCGAGCAAACGCTCCAATTCGCCTACGACACCTTCACCGTGCTGGGCGACCGCCGCCGCCAGCAGGCCGGCACCCTGTCGGGTGGCGAGCAGCAGATGCTGGCGATGTGCCGCGGCCTGATGAGCCAGCCCGACCTCTTGATGCTGGACGAACCGTCCTGGGGCGTCGCGCCCAAGCTGGTGACCCGCATCTTCGAGACCATCCAGCTGATCCGCCAGCGCGGCATCACCGTGCTGCTGGTCGAACAGAACGTCCACCGCGCGCTGGAGATCGCCGACCGCGGCTATGTCATCCAGACCGGCCGCGTCGTGATGGAAGGGTCCGGCCAGGACCTGCTCGGCAACGACGAGGTGCGGCAGGCGTATTTGGGCATGTGAGGGCCTTCCGCCCGGTTGCCCCCTCCCTAACCCTCCCCCTCTTCGAGGTGGAGGGGACTGCCGCCGCTTCGCAGAAGGCGCCCTCTCCCGCGAGAGCGGGGGAGGGTTGAGGTGGGGGCAATGCGAAGCCAAAGCTGTTCCACGAAACATTCGAACCCCGGATCCCCACCCATGACCACCCCCCTCTCCGCCGCCGCCGAACGCCTGCGCATCCGCAGCGGTGCCCACGCCGGCCCGACCGCCGGGCTCGCCCGCGGCCATGTCCAGGCCAACCTCGCCATCCTGCCGGCCGACTGGGCCGGCGACTTCCTGCGCTTCTGCCAGGCCAACCCGAAGGCCTGCCCGCTGCTGGCGGTGTCGGAGGTCGGCGATCCGGCGCTGCCCACGCTCGGCGCCGGCATCGACATCCGCACCGACGTGCCGCGCTACCGCGTCTATCGCGACGGCGTGCTGACCGACAGCCCGACCGACGTCACCGCCCTGTGGCGCGACGACTTCGTGTCCTTCCTGATCGGCTGCTCCTTCTCGTTCGAGGAGGCGTTGCTGGCCGACGGCGTGCCGGTGCGCCACATCGCGCTGGACCGCAACGTGCCGATGTACGAGACGACGATCCCCTGCGTGTCGGCCGGCCGCTTCGAAGGCACGATGGTGGTGTCGATGCGGCCGATGGTGCCGAAGGACGCCATCCGCGCCATCCAGATCACCTCGCGCTTCCCGTCGGTGCACGGCGCGCCGGTGCATTTCGGCGACCCGGCGGCCATCGGCATCCGTGACATCGCCGCCCCCGAACATGGCGACGCCGTGCCGGTGGAGCCCGGCGAGGTGCCGGTGTTCTGGGCCTGCGGGGTGACGCCACAGGTCGCGATCCGCAACGCCCGCCCGCCGATCGCCATCACCCACAGCCCCGGCGCCATGCTGATCACCGACCTGTTGAACACGCATCTGTCGGTGCTGTAGCCGCCCGCCTCTTCCGTCCGCCCGTTCGTTCCCGGCCGCCCCGCAAGACCCCGTCCTGCGGGCATGAGAGGAGATTTGCCCCGTGCCCAGCACGCTGAAGACCATTCTGCTCGCCAGCGGACTGCTCGCCACCGCCGGATTGCCGGCCGCCGCCGCCGACCTCAAGATGGTGGCGCTCAGCTTTCCGCCGCTGATCTACGACGACGGCGGCAAGCCCGCCGGCATCGCCTACGACATCGTGACCGAAGCGATGGCGGCGGCGGGCCACAGCGTGTCGGTCGAGATCATGCCGTGGGCCCGCGCGCTCGACACCGTGCGGGAGGGCAAGGCCGACGCCGTCTTCACCGCCTACAAGACGCCGGAGCGCGAGCAGTTCCTGACCTACTCCACCCAGGTGCTGGTGCCGCAGGTGGTGTCGCTGTTCGTCGCCAAGGACAGCCCGGTCCGCTTCGACGGCGACCTCGCCAAGCTGGCCGGCCACCGGTTCGGCGTCGTCAACCAGATCAGCTACGGCCCGATCATCGACGACGCGGTCAAGACCGGAATCCTGCCGGCGGTGGAGAAGTCGAACGACAGCGACAGCAACGTGAAGAAGCTGCTGTCCGGCCGGTTCGAGGTGATGCCGAGCAACCGCTACGTCGCCCAGTATTTCCTGAAGCAGGCCGGCGCGCTGGACCGGGTGACGGAACTGACGCCGGCGGTGCAGGACATCCCCAGCTACATAGCCTTTACCAAGGCGCGCGACACGACCAAGCTGCGCGATGACTTCGACGCCGGCGTCGCGGCGATGAAGGCCAGCGGCGCCTACCAGCGGGTGCTGGACAAGTACGCCCGCTGATCACGGCGCCGGCCCGATCCGTCGGACCGGCGTTCCACCCCGACAGCCTTGGGACCATCCATGAGCGTGACCCCTCCGTCGCCATTCGTCCCGCCGGCCGTCCCGCCGCCCATCCTGCGGGCCGCCGGCGACAGCGCCCTGATCGTGGAACTCGGCGACGGCATCGAGCCGGCCCTGAACGACGCCGTCCACCGGCTGGACCGCCGCATCGCCGACGCCGGCCTGCCCGGCATCGTTGAGACGGTACCCACATACCGCTCGATCCTGGTGCAGTTCGACCCGGCGCTGACCGGCGCCGACGCGCTGGGCGGCGCGCTGCTGGACCTTGCCGCCGGTCTCGGCGCGGCGGCGGCGGAACCGGCGCTGCGCTGGATCGTGCCGGTCTGCTTCGGCGGTGCCCATGGCGAGGATCTGGACGAGGTGGCCCGGCGCAGCGGCCTGACGGCGGCGGAGGTGGTCGCGCTGCACTGCGCCGCCGACTACCGCGTCTACATGCTGGGCTTCTCGCCGGGCTTCGCCTATCTGGGCGGCCTGCCGGCGGTGCTGCACCAGCCGCGGCGCGAGAATCCGCGGATGGTGACGCCGGCCGGCAGCGTCATGCAGGGCGGTGAGCAGGCCGCCATCTCGCCGATCGCCATGCCCAGCGGCTGGCATCTGCTGGGGCGGACGCCGGCCCGCACCTTCGACCTGCGGCGCGAGCCGCCCTTCCTGCTGGCGCCGGGCGACCGCATCCGCTTCACCGCGATCTCCGCCGCCGAGTATGACCGGCTGGAGGCGCTGCCCGGCTTCGTCCCGGACAGCGAGACCATCGCCGCCGACCGCGGGGCCGACCAGGGAGCCGTCGCATGACCGCGCATCTCCGCATCGTCGCGGCCGGCCCCAGTTCCACGGTGCAGGACCGCGGCCGGATCGGCTACCAGCGCTACGGCGTGTCGGTCGCCGGGGCGGCCGATCCGCTGCTGCACGCCGCCGCCAACGCGCTGGTCGGCAACCCGGCGGCGGAGGGGGCGGTCGAGTTCACCCTGGCCGGCGACAGCCTGACGGCGGAGGGCGGGCCGGTGCGCGTCGCCGTCGCCGCCGACGCCGCCCTGGCGGTGGATGGCGAGCCGGTGCCGTCCTGGACCAGCCTGCGCCTGCGCGACGGCCAGACCCTGACCATCGGCCCGTTGCGCAACGGCACGCGCGGCTATTGGGCGGTGGAGGGCGGCTTTGCGCTGCGCCCGGTGCTGGGCAGCGTCGCCACCCATGTGCGCAGCCGGCTGGGCGGGCTGGACGGCGGGACGCTGAAGGCCGGCGACCGGCTGCCGCTGCGCCTCGACCGGGCGGCGGACCGCGGGGAGCAGCGGCTCGACCCGTCGCTGCTGCCGGCGCGGGGCGGCACGGTGCGGGTGATGCTGGGGCCGCAGCAGGACTATTTCACCCCCCGGGGCATCGCCGCCTTCCTGGAGGAGGCGTTCACCGTCAGCCATGAGGCCGACCGCATGGGCTGCCGGCTGAACGGCCCGGCGATCGAGCACGCCCGCGGCTTCAACATCACCTCCGACGGCATTCCGCTGGGGGCGATCCAGGTGCCGGGCACCGGGCGGCCGATCGTGCTGCTGGCCGACCGCCAGACCACCGGCGGCTATCCCAAGATCGCCTGCGTGATCGGGCCGGACATCGGCGGCTTCGCGCAGATGCGGCCGGGCGACCCGGTGCGCTTCCGCGCCGTCGACGCCGCCGAGGCCGGGCGGATCGGCGCGCGCCACCGCGCGGTGTTGGCCGGCCTGCCGGGGCTGCTGCGGTCGGCCGGCGGCTTCGCGCTGACCGACAGCGCCCGGCTGCTCAGCTTCAACCTGATCGGCGGCGCCATCACCGGGTGGGACTGACGATGCCCGTCCGGCGACCAGTGGGGGAATGGACATGATGGTGCAGCTTGTGGGCCGGACCCTGGCGCTCCGGGTGGTCTGGCCGATCGCGCTGATGGTGACGGTGATCGCCTGGACGGCGATCGCCGCGGTGGTCGCCATGAACCGGGACGACGCCCGCGTCGCGCTGGAGGACCGCGCCGCGGTGACGGTGCGCGTCATCGCCGGCGGCCTGGCCGAACCGCTGTGGAACGTCGACCAGGAGTCCGCCGCGGCGCAGCTCGCCGCGCTGGCCAACGACCCCGATTACGTCGGCAGCCGGGTGCTCGACCCCAAGGGCGCGGTGTTCACCGCCAGCGGCGACGTGTCGGCGGCCGATCCGGCCACCCTGGTCCGTCGCGCCGACATCCTGCGCAGCGCCGGCAGCCGCACCGACCGGCTGGGCGCGGTGGAGATCCACCTGTCGCCGCGCCGGGCCGAGCGCCAGGCGTGGGAGCGGGCGTGGCGGCTGGCCGGTTGCGGCCTTGCGGCGCTGCTGGCGCTGTGCGGCGCGCTGTTCCTGATCGTGCGCCGGGCGACGCGGCCGATCGTCCGGCTGACCGCCGTGATGACCCGGCTGGCGGGTGGTGAAAGCGAGGTCGGGGTGCCGTCGCTGGAGCGTCGCGACGAGATCGGCCGGATGGCCGCGGCCGTCCAGGTGTTCAAGGAGCAGGGCGCGGCCAAGCAGCGGCTGGAGGCCGGGCAGGTGGAGCTGCACCGCCGCGCCGAGACGGAGCGCCGCGCCGCCATCGCCAGCGTCGCCGATGACTTCGAGCGTCAGGTCGGCAGCGTCCTGTCGGAGGTCGCCGACACCGCCGGGGCGATGGGCGACGCCACCCGCACCCTGTCGGACATGGCGGAACGCAACGGCCACGCCAGCCGGCAGGCGGCGGTCAACGCCGCGTCGGTCAACGGTTCCGTCGAGGGCATGGCGGCGGCGGTGGACGAGCTGGCGGCGTCGATCCGCGAGATCTCGGCCCAGGCCCAGCACGCGCAATCGATCGCCGGCGAGGCGTCGCACCGGGCGACCAGCGCCACCGGTCAGGTCACCGGGCTGGTGCAGGCGGCCGACCGCGTGTCGGCGGTGGTGACGCTGATCAACGCCATCGCCAAGCAGACCAACCTGCTGGCGCTGAACGCCACCATCGAGGCGGCGCGGGCGGGCGAGGCCGGCAAGGGCTTCGCCGTGGTGGCCGGCGAGGTCAAGGCGCTGGCGACCCAGACCGCCAAGGCGACCGAGGACATCGAGACCCAAGTCCGGGCGATCCAGGACTCCACCGGTCTGGCCGCCGGCGAGATCGTCGAGATCACCCGCGTCGTCCACGCGTTGAGCGAGACCAGCGCCTCGATCGCCGCGGCGGTCGAGCAGCAGGACGCCGCCACCGGCGCGATCAGCCGCGGCGTGGCCGAGGCGGCCCAGGGCGTGCGCGCCCTGCTGGGCGAGGTGAACGCGACGACCGGCACGGCGGAGCGGACCGGCGACGCCTCCCGCCAACTGGATGGGGCGGCGGGCTCCCTCGCACTCCAGATGGGCGCGATGCGGACCCAGGTTGCCGGCTTCATCCGCTCTCTGCGACAGTCGGATCCGGTGTGAACGGAATGATCCGGGGGCGCTGCCCACCCGGAAGCAAAACCCGTCCGGCGCCGTCCGGACATCAGGAGCGGGAATGACCATGCCGACCATCGATCTGAACTGCGACATGGGGGAGGGGTACGGCGCCTGGACGATGGGCGACGACCGGGCGATGCTGGACATCGTCACCTCCGCCAACATCGCCTGCGGCTTCCACGCCGGCGACCCGACCATCATGGCGGACACCGCCAAGCTGGCGGGGGAGAAGGGGGTGCGGATCGGCGCCCATCCCGGTTTCGAGGACCGCGCCGGCTTCGGCCGCCGCAGCATCCGCGGCATCGGCGCCACCGAGGTGGAGCGGCTGGTCGCCTACCAGATCGGCGCGCTCCAGGCCTGCGCCGCGCTGTCGGGGCAGCGCGTCACCCATGTGAAGCCGCACGGCGCGCTCTACAACATGGCGGCGGTCGAGGCCGATCTGGCCGGGGCCATCGCCCGCGCGGTCAAGGCGGTCGACCCGGCGCTGCTGTTCGTCGTGCCGCCGCTGAGCGCGATGGAGCGGGCCGGCGAGGCGGTCGGCCTGCGGGTCGGGCGCGAAGCCTTCGCCGACCGCAGCTATGAGGACGACGGCAGCCTGACCCCGCGCAGCATCGCTGGCTCGGTCATCCACGACCCCGACCTTGCCGCGGCGCGGGTGGTGCGGATGGTGCTGGACGGCGCGGTGGAAAGCCGCCACGGCACCCGCCTGCCGATCGTCGCCGACACCATCTGCGTCCACGGCGACACCCCGACGGCGGTCGCCATGGCCGCCGCGGTCCGCCGCGCGCTGGAACAGGCCGGGGTGACGGTGCGCGCCCTGGTGTGACGGCCGAAACACCCTGAATGTCCTCCCCTGGGGCGGGTTCGCGTAATGAGCGAACCCGCCCAATTTTTTGCGCCGCAACGAACAAAGGACAGGCCACATTTTTGTCCGATTTTTCGACGAACATCTTTCAAATGCGAAAGGATAGACAGCAGCGGGATCGACGGAGCGGACAGTCGAACCCTGACAAAACAGCGCGGGTCTTACCGATGAAACGACATATCACCATGCCATGTCTGGCAGCGATGGCGGTCTTTTCGGCCGGTGGGGCATCCGCGGATATTCTCTACAATCAGGCTGGTGTTTCCAATCAAAAGCATTTCTTGGCCGTCGACGGCTCTTGGGGTGAGTTGGAGATCGGGCAGACCGACGGCGCCCGCAGCCGGCTGGTGGCGCCCGGCGCCCAGCCGCTGACCGCGGCGGGCGGCCGCACGGCGAAGCTGACCTATTACACGCCGATGCTGCGCGGGTTCGAGATCGGGGCCAGCTACACCCCGCTGCCGCGCGGCAACGGCGAAGTGCCCGACCCGCGCGAGGCGCTTCACATGGTCGAGGCGGCGGTGCGCCAGACCACCCGCGTCGGCGGCGTGAGCGCCCGTCTGACCGCCGGCACCAGCCGGGCGCGGGTGCGCGACTGGTCCCGGCGCCTGCCGCGCGAATCCTGGATCGTCGGCACGCAACTGGCGTGGCGCAGCGTGACCCTGGACGGCGACCTGCGCCGGCAGGAGGAGGCCGACGGCGTGTCGGTCCGCAGCTGGAACGCCGCCGTCGCCTACGCCCGCGGCGCCATGACCCTGTCGCTCCGCCTGCGCCGCGCCGCGCCGGACGGGGCGGCGCCGACCGACCGGTACCTTGCGGACCTGTCCTACCAGGTCACCCCGCGCTGGGAGCTGGTCGCCGACACCAATCTGGAAACCGGCCCGGAGTCGGCCGGGGCGGTGATGAAGCTCGGCGCGCGCATGACGTTCTGAAGCCTCATCCACCGAGGACGGCGATCAGCCGGGCCGCCGCGGCGTCGACCTCCGCGGCGGTGGTGTCGCGGCCAAGGCCGAAGCGCAGGGTGGCGTGCGCGTCGGCGGCGCTGCGCCCCATCGCCAGCAGGACATGCGACGGCTCCCCGGCGCCACTGTGGCAGGCGGAGCCGGTGGCGGCTGCGAGGTCGGGCAGTTCCAGCAGGCGGTCGGCGGCGTCGATGCCGGGAAGGGTCACGTTCAGGCAGCCGGCCAAGCCGTCCGCCGCACCGTTGCGCCGGATCGTCGGCAGCCCGTCCCGCAGCCGCTGCCACAGCCTGTCGCGCAACTTATGAATGCGGTCGGTGTCGGACTCCCGCCGCTCCCGCACCAGCCGGCAGGCGGTGCCCAGCCCGACGCACAGCGGTGTCGGCAGCGTGCCCGGACGGCGCCCGCGCTGCTGGCCGCCGCCGGGGGAGAGCGGCGCCGGTCGGAAGGGTGGGCGGGCGACCAGCGCGCCGATGCCCATCGGCCCGTACATCTTGTGCCCCGACAGGCTGAGCCCGTGGAGGCCGAGCGCCGCCATGTCGATTGGCCCCATGGCGATTGGCCGGGTGGTCAGCGCCTGCACCGCGTCGCTGTGCATCAGGGCGCCGTGGCGCCGGGCGATCTCGGCCAGTTCGGCGAGGGGCTGGACCGTCCCGACCTCGTTGTTGGCGGCCATCACCGACAGCAGCGCCGGCGTGCCGTCCAGGGACGCCAGCGCCCGCTCCGCCGCGGCCGGATCGACCCGGCCGTCGCCGTCGACCGGCAGCACCGTCACCGGATGGCCGCGCCGCCGCAACTCCGGCAGGCAGCCCAGCACGCTGGCGTGCTCCACCGCCGAGACGACGCAGGCGCCCTCCGGCGGCAGGCTTCCCAGCAGGGCCAGGGTGTTGGCCTCGGTGGCGCCGGCGGTGAAGACGACCTCGCCGGGCTGGGCGCCGACCAGCGTGGCGACCTCGGCCCGCGCCCGCTCGATGGCGTCGGCGGCGCGCCAGCCGGCGGCGTGGGCGGCGTGCGGGTTGCCGGCCGCGTCCGGCCGCATCCAGGGCAGCATCGCCTCCAGCACCAGCGGGTCGAGCGGCGTCGAGGCCAGATGGTCGAGGTAGATCATGGCGGGCCGGCGGCTGAGGGGCGACGGGCTCACAGTATCGCCCCAACCGCGGCGGAAGGGGAGTGGTCTCCGCCCCTTCGTCACTCCGTCGGGCTGGGCCGTTCCGCCGACTGGGCGGCGGCGCCGCCGCTGAGGCGCCAGACCGTGTTGCCGACGTCGTCGGCGACCAGCAGGGCGCCGTTGCGGTCCAGGGTGACGCCGACCGGGCGGCCCTGCGCCTTGCCGTCCTTGTCGAGGAAGCCGGTCAGCACGTCGACCGGCGGGCCGGAGGGCATGCCGTTCTGGAAGGGCACGAAGATCACCTTGTAGCCGCTGCGCGGTTCGCGGTTCCACGAGCCGTGCTGGCCGATGAAGGCGCCGTGGCTGAGCGACGGCGGCAGGTTGCCCGGCCGCGAGAAGGTCAGGCCGAGCGACGCGGTGTGCGGCCCCAGCGCGTAGTCGGGCGGGATCGCCTTGGCCACCAAGTCGGGGCGCTGCGGCTCGACCCGCTTGTCGACATGCTGGCCGTAATAGCTGTAGGGCCAGCCGTAAAAGCCGCCATCCTTGACCGAGGTCATGTAGTCGGGGACGAGGTCGCTGCCGATCTCGTCGCGTTCGTTGACGGCGGCCCACAGGGCGCCGCTGTCGGGCTCCCACCCCAGGCCGTTGGGGTTGCGCAGGCCCGACGCGAAGATGCGGTGGGCGCCGGTCTTCAGGTCGATCTCCCAGATGGCGGCGCGGCCTTCTTCGGCCGCCATGCCGTTCTCGGCGACGTTGCTGTTCGAGCCGACGGTGGCGTAGAGCTTCGAGCCGTCGCGGCTGGCGATGATGTTCTTGGTCCAATGGTGGTTGATCGGCCCGGCGGGCAGGTCGACCACCTTGACCGGGGCGGCGGTGACCTTGGTGTCGCCCTCGTGGTAGGGCACCTTCACCACCGCGTCGCTGTCGGCGATGTAGAGGTCGTTGCCGACCAGCGCCATGCCGAAGGGCGAGTTCAACCCCTCGATGAAGGGCGTGCGGCTGTCGGCCTTGCCGTCGCCGTCGGTGTCGCGCAGCAGGGTGATGCGGTTGGCGCTGGGCGTCTTGGCGCCGGCCTTGTCCATCACCAGCCCCATGATCCAGCCCTTGATGCCCTTGCCGTCCTCCGGCTTGGGCGGGGCGTTGGTCTCCGCCACCAGGATGTCGCCGTTGGGCAGGGCCAGCAGCCAGCGCGGGTGGTCGAGCCCGCCGGCGAAGGCGGTCAGGGTCAACCCCTCGGCCGGGACCGGCTGGGCGCCCTGCGGCCAGCCGACGGCGTCGGCGATGTTGACCGTCGGGATCAGCGAGGAGCGTGGCTCCGGCAGGGTCGGGCTCGGGCCGGTGCCGGCCGACACCGGCAGCTTCGCCTCGTCGCCGCAGGCGGTGAGGGTGAGCGCGGCCACCGCCGCGGACAGGGTGAGGGCAAGGGCGTGAGGGCTGCGCATGCGCCGGGATCCCGCATTGGTCGGCAGTGGGGTACTGCCCACGCTCAACGGTGGCGGCGTCGGGTTTGTTCCAATCGGATGGGGGGATGGCGGGGAATGCTACAGCGCGCGCAGCGCGTTGCCCGGCTGGTCGCGCACGCAGAGGCCGGGGCCGCAGCTGCGGCAACTGCGGCAGCACAGGTCGTCCAGGTCGACCGCCACCCCGTGGGCGTTCAGCACGCTCTGCGCGTAGACGGTGTAGAGCCGGGCCAGGACCGACGCGCCGTCGCGGGCCGTGGCCTCCCCGCGCGCCCGCGCCGCGCCGATCGCCTGTTCAACCTCGAGGATCGCGCGACGTATCGCCGCCGGATCAACCATCGATGCTCTCCGGCCAGAGGGGGCTCCGGGGTTCGTTTCGATCCGCCGGATGGTTTGATCATGGCGACAATTTAGATCGGTTACAATCTGTGATGCGTTACAACTCTGTCATGGCGGCGGCGACGCGAACCGGATGGCCCGCCCACCACCCGTTGCAACCGCCGCTCACGACGGCGCGCACAGCGCCCGCAGTTCGGCCGCCAGCGCCGCGGCCAGCCGGTGCCCGTCGCACAGCGGCCCGCCGGCCATGCGGCTCCGCAGCGTCCGTCGCAACTCGGCCAGTCCCGGACGGTCGTTCGCCCAGGCGACGGCGCGCTCCACATAGTCGGCGGCGTCGGCGGCGACGCAGCCCTCGACCCCGGCGACGCTCAGGAAGGCCAGCGAATGGCGGCTGGAGAAGGTGTCGCCCGGCAGGGTGATCACCGGCACGCCCATCCACAGCGTTTCCAGCGTCGTCGTGCTGCCGGCGAAGGGGAAGGGGTCGAGCGCGACGTCGACCGAGGCGCACCAGCGCATGTGGTCCAGGCTGGAGCTGGCGCCGACCATCGTCACCCGTTCCGGCGCGATGCCGGCGGCGGCCAGCCGGCCGCGCCACAGGGCGGCGGTCGCCGGGCAGGACAGCGCCTTGGTCTTCATCAGCAGCGTGGCGTCCGGCAGCCGGGCAAGGATCGCCGCCCACGCCGCCAGCACCGTGTCGTTCAGCTTGGTCAGGATGTTGAACGACCCGAAGACCACCGGCTGCCCCGACAGGCAGGGCGGCGGCGTCAGCGGCAGCGCGTCGTCGCCGCCGGGCGGGTCGTAGGCGATGAAGGCGTCGGGCATGCGCAACACCCGCTCGGCGTAGAAGACCTCCAGGCCGGGCGGCACATGGTGGCGGTCGGCGACCAGCGCGTCCATCGCGGCCAGCCCGGTGGTCGCCATGTAGCCCGACCACGCCACCTGCACCGGCGCCGGCTTGCGCGCGAACACCCCCGGCCGGCCGCGGGCGTTGTGCCCGGCCAGATCGATCAGCAGGTCGGGCCGGTCGTGGCGGATGCGCGCCGCCACCTCCGCGTCCGGCAGGCCGGCGACCGGGGTCCAGCGTGCCGCCGCCCGCTGGAACCGGGCGGTCACGTCGTCGGCGTCGGCCTCGGTCTGGTTGGCGTAGAGCAGCAGGCGGACGTCGTGCTCCGGCAGGGCCTCCACCGTGCGGACGGCGAACAGGCCGGCGGGGTGGCGGCGGAAGTCGCCGGACAGGATCGCCACCGTCAGCGGAGATTTTGGTGAAGTCTTCGGCGGCTTGGCCCAGCGCCCGCGGTGCGGCGCGCCATGGACGGCGTCCCACTCCCGGTGCGCCGCCAGCACCGCCGCCGGCGTCACCCCCGGCCGGAACAGCAGCAGATAGGCGAGGTTGGAGCGCACCTCGGCCAGCGCCGGGTCGAGCGCCAGGGCCCGGCGGTTGCCGGCCTCCGCCGGGTCGAGCAGCCCCTGGATCTGGCGGACCAGCGCCAGGTTGGCGTGCGCCGCCGCTAGCGCCGGGTCCCAGGCGAGGGCGGCGGCGTAGGCCGCGGCGGCGTCGCCCAGCCGGTTGTCCTGCTGCCGCAGCTCGCCCAGCCGCAGCAGGGCGTCGGCCAGATCGGGCCGGGCGGCGACGGCGCGCCGCGCTGCCCGCTCCGCCGCGGTCCCGTCGCCCAGCGACCGCAGCGCCGCCGCGCGGTTGGCCAGCGCCGGGGCGTGGTCGGGCCGCAGCGCCAGCGCGCGGGCCAGCGCCGCCGCGGCGTCGGCCGGGCGGCCCAGCGCCAGTAGCAGGGCGCCGCGGTTGGCGTGCGCCTCGACGAAGCCGGGATCGTCGGCGATAGCGGCGCGGTAGGCGTCGTCGGCCTCCGCCCGGCGGTCGAGCGCGGCCAGCGCGTTGCCCAGGTTGAAGCGCGCCCGGGCGTAGCCCGGCCGTCGCGCCGCCGCCTGGCGGAAGGCGGTCACCGCCTCCTCCAGCCGGCCGAGCGCCTCCAGCGCGTTGCCGAGGTTGTAGAGCGCCTGGGCGAAGTCCGGCCGCAGCCGCAGCGCCTGCCGGTGGGCGGCCACCGCCTCGTCGAGCCGGCCGAGCGCCTTCAGCGCGCTGCCCAGGTTGTCGTGATAGTCGGCGACCCGGTGGCTGGCCTGGATTGCGGTGCGGATCAGCGCCGCCGCCCGTTCCGGCTGGCCGGACTGGAGATGGACGACCCCCAGCAGATGGGCGGCGTCGGCGTGGCCGGGGGCGGCGTCGAGCACGGCGTGGTAAAGCGCCGCGGCCTCGGCCAGCCGGCCGGCCTGATGATGCGCCAGCGCTGCGGTCAGCGCGTCCTGGATCGTCGCCATGACCTTCGTCTTACCGGCTGGCCGCGGCGGACGCCAGCGCTTTCCCCACCCCGTGTTTCCGCCCCCGGTTTTCAACACTTGACCCGGCGGGCCGGGGCGGTCAGCTTGCGGCCCGAGCATAGCCCCGGCCGATGTCCATGAACCGACTGCAACGGTACCTGTTCCGCAACCTGCTGATCGCCACCCTCTACTCGACGGCCGGCCTGACGCTGACCATCTGGCTCAGCCAGTCGCTGCGCCTGATCGAGATCGTGGTCAGCGCCGGCGCGCCGATGGGCATGTTCCTGTGGCTGCTGCTGCTGACCGTGCCGACCTTCCTCGGCATCGTGCTGCCGCTGGCGCTGGTCGGCGCCATCCTGTTCACCTACAACAAGATGGCGACCGACAGCGAACTGGTGGTGATGCGCGCCGCCGGCGTCGGCCCCTTCTCGCTGTCGACGCCGGCCATCGTCATGGCGCTGGGGGTGATGGTCGTCGTCTACGCGCTGAACATCTGGATCACCCCGGCCGCCCACCGCGAGCTGGTGCGCATGGAATACACCGTGCGCAGCGACTATTCGCAGCTGTTCCTGCGCGAGGGCGTGTTCAACGAGGTCGGCGACCGCTTCAGCGTCTTCCTGCGCGACCGCGACGCCGACGGCAACCTGCACAAGGTGCTGATCCACGACGGCCGCCAGCCCGACAAGCCGGTGACCATCATGGGCGACCGCGCGGTGATGCAGACCGGGCCGGACGGCACCCGCTTCGTCGTCTATGACGGCAACCGGCAGGAGCTGGACCGCAAGACCAACCGGCTGTCGCAGCTGTATTTCGAACGCTACGCCGTCGATCTGAAGGCGGTGGCGCCGCAGGCGGCCGAACGCTGGCCCGACGCGCGCGAACGCTCGACGGCCGAACTGATGGCGGGCGGCGTCCCGGCGCAGGACGACCGCATGCGCCGCGGCCTGATCGCCGAGCTGCACCACCGCTTCTCCTCGCCGCTGCTGGCGCTGAGCTACGCCCTGGTGGCGCTGGCGGCGCTGCTGTCGGGCGAGTTCAACCGCCGCGGCCAGTCCTCGCGCGTCACCATCGCCGTGCTGCTGGTGATGGGGCTGCAGGCCGGGGCGCTGGGGCTGACCAGCCTCGCCGGCAAGGCGACGGTCTTCGTGCCGCTGATGTACGCGATGCCGCTGGCCGCGCTGCTGCCGGCGCTGTGGGTGATGTCGCGCGGGCTGACCCTGAAGGGCGGACGTCGGCGCGGCGGCACCGGTGGATCCGCGGCCGCGGGCGAGGCCGGCGCCGCCGCGGACGGCGTGTCGTGAGCCGCATCCTCTTCATCACCTCCAACCGGCTGGGCGACGCGGTGCTGGCGACCGGGCTGCTCGACCACCTGACGACCGCCTGGCCGGGCGCGCGGCTGACCATCGCCTGCGGACCGCTGCCGGCCCCGCTGTTCCGCGCGGTGCCGGGGCTGGAGCGGCTGATCCCGCTGCCGAAGCGGTCCTACGCCCGCCATTGGCTCGGGCTGTGGCTGGACTGCGTGACGACGCGCTGGGATCTGGTGGTCGACCTGCGCAACTCGGCGGTCGGGCGGCTGGTGCCGGCGCGGCGCCGCGCCTTCCACGCCAAGGCGGCGCAGCCGATGCACAAGGTGGAGGAGAACGCGGCGGTGCTGGGCCTGTCGCCGCCGCCGGCACCGCGGCTGTGGATCGACGCCGCCGCGCGGGCGGAGGCCGACGCCCTGATCCCGGCCGGCACCGGGCCGTTCCTGGCGATCGGGCCGACCGCCAACTGGCAGGGCAAGGAATGGCCGGCCGACCGTTTCGCCCGGCTGGCGCTGCGGCTGACCGGGGCGGGCGGGCCACTCGACGGCGCGCGGGTCGCGGTGCTGGCGGCCGGGCCGGAGCGCGAGCGGGCGCGGCCGGTGCTCGACGCGCTGGGGCCGCGCGCCATCGACCTGACCGGCCGCACCGATCCGATGGCCGCCGCCGCCTGCCTGGAGCGGGCGGCGCTCTATGTCGGCAACGACAGCGGCCTGATGCACATCGCCGCCGCCGCCGGGGTGCCGACCATCGGCCTGTTCGGCCCCGGCTATCCGGAGATCTACGGCCCGTGGGGCCCGCGTGGCCGGGTGGTCACCGGCAGCGTCCCGCGCGACGAGCTGCTGCGCCGCGTCGCCGCCGACGGCCAGGCCCGCGGCCTGATGGACGGTATCACGGAGGATAATGTTGCGGCGGTGGCCGCCGCCCTGCTGGCGGACCGATCCGAAGGGGGTAACCCGTGTGACCAGTTTGCGGCAACGCCCCCGGGAAGCGGTCGGGCTACCCCCGTTGCGTTGACAAAGCCGGTTGGATGATCAACACTTCGGCAGCAACGTAAGGGGCAAACGTGCCCCGATCGGATGGGTTTTCCCCCGAGGTTTTGGAATGAAGCCGACACCCACCTACGCCAACAAGCCGACCTCGGACAATCCGCGCGACGTCGAGGCCTGGGCCCTGGCGGAGGCGGCGCGCCGCATCATCGCCGCCAGCCATGCCAAGGACCAGACCGCCTTCCGCGAGGCGTTGCAACTGAACCAGCGCCTGTGGACCATCTTCCAGGCGGCGATCACGGAAGAGGATTGCGGACACCCGCAGGAGGTGCGGACCAACATCGCCGCCCTGTCGCTGCTGGTCGACCGCGAAACCACCGCCCGCCTGATCGACCTCGATTTCTCCAAGACGGAAACGCTGGTCAACATCAACCGCAACGTCGCCAGCGGCCTGACCGCCCAGGGCGAGTTCGTCGCCGCCCAGCAGGCGGCGCAGGCCCCGGCCCCGGCTCCCGCTGTCGCGGCGGCTCCCCCGGCCGGCCCAGCCGGATTGCGCCCGGCCGCCGCGATGCCGCCGCGCCCGATGACCCCCCCGGCCGCCGACGCGCCGCCGGTCAACCGGGAATCGCTGCGCATCTCGATCTGACCGGACCACCCCCGTTTCGAAAGGCCGGCGTTCCGCAACGACGCCGGCCTTTCCGCGTTTGGACGCCGGCCGGCTCCGGTCGCTGGGCCCGGCTGGCCTCGGCTTCCATTGGCAACCTGAGATTTTGCGTTCCGGGCCAGAGTTGCCCGGCTGCGACGCTGCACGCGTCATCTCCCGCCCGCCGGTCGAGTGATGGTATCGAAGCGTGCCGGTAATGCTCGCCGGGCGCGCTATGACCGCCTATGCCATGGTCATGTTTGGCGAATATATCTATCCGGAAAACACTATGAGGCGTCGCGCGCCGCCGCCCGTTACTAAGCGCCCACTGCGCCGTGACTGGGCTGCGCGCAGCGGTAATCCATAAAAGGCCGCACGAATTGGTAGTAATGTCCCCTTCCTCTGCCGTGATTGCTGTGGCACGGTTGCGATTGAAACCCGATGCCGCTGATCGCTTTCGCCGCTGTGGGGGCGCCGCCATGCGATCGGGCCGGGTCGAAGCGAGACACCAAAAGATGAAAAACACGGGAATCAAGGTTATGAGAACCAACCGCGCCAAGGCCGGCTTCGTCGCCGTCACCATTCTCGCCATGGCCGTAAGCGGCTGCGTCACCACCCAGCAGGATCGAATCGGCGCCAACGACGGCAGCGACGCCTGCTACCAGTACCGGGTGGCGCTCGATTCGACCGGCAACTATTACGCCGAGGACATGCTGAAGGGCGCCGCCATCGGCGCCGGCGCCGGTGCGCTGACCGGCGCGCTGGCCGGCGGCAACCTGAAGAGCGCGCTGATCGGCGCCGCGGCGGGGGCCGCGGTGGGCACGCTGGGCGGCTACTGGAACTCGCGCATGCAGCAGGGCCGTGATCAGGCGATCCTGGGCGTGATGAACGACCTCGACACCGAGAACAAGAACCTGGACCGCACCCAGGTGGCGCTGGACCAGCTGGTCAACTGCCGCCGGGCCGAGATCGCCCGCGTCAAGGCCGACTACCGCGCCAACCGCCTCGGCAAGCCGGAGGCGGAGCAGCGTCTGGCGCTGATCCGCGGCCAGTTGGACAAGGACTACGCCATCGCCAGCAGCATCAACCAGAACATCGTCAAGCGCCGCGACGAGTATCTGGTCGCCGCCGACAACATCGAGCCGGGCTCCGCCCAGAAGATCCGCAGCAACGCCGTGACCGCCAAGCCGGCGCCGACCAAGAAGAAGGCCAAGGCGACCACCACCGCCAGCACCAACCCGGTCGTCGCCCGCACCAACACCGCCTTCGAAACCTCGGAGCGGATCAACGCCTCGACCAACGCCATCCAGCAGATGGCGCAGAAGGAAGCCGCCCTCGACGCCGTCTGACCGGCGGTTTTCCGAACGTCTCCGGCGCCGCGCGTTCCAGCGGCGCCGGACGAAACAGTGCAAGCGGATTGATCATGGTCGGTTGTGTCCACCGTCTGCGGCGCCATGCCGCCGCCCTGCTGGTCGCGCTCGTCGCGTCCGCCGTCCTGACCGTCGCCGTGGCCCCGGCCGCGCGGCTGGCGCTGGCGGCGGACGCCTCCACCGGCGCGTTCCTGCGGATCGAGACGGGCGGCCACACCGCCCGGGTCAACCGGCTGGCGGCCGACGCCGAAGGGCGGCTGATCGCCACCGTGTCCAACGACAAGACCCTGCGCCTGTGGGCGCGCGACAGCGGCGAGCCGCTGGGCGTCCTGCGCGTGCCGATGGAGGTCGGGGACGAGGGGGCGCTTTACGCCGTGGCGCTGTCGGCCGACGGCGCCACCGCGGTCGCCGCCGGCAACACCGGGGCGAGCTGGGGCGACGGCGTCACGCTGTACCTGTTCGACGTGAAGGCGCAGCGGCTGAAGGCGCGGCTTCCCGGCCAGCCGCAGGTGGTCAACGATCTGGCCTTCTCCCCCGACGGCCGCTTCGTCGCCGGGGTGTTCGGCGGCACCGCCGGCCTGCGGGTGTGGGACAGCGCCAGCTTCCGGCTGGTCGCCGAGGATGCCGGGTACGAGGCGCGGGCGTCGGCCGTCGCCTTCAGCCCCGACGGGCGGCTGGCCACCGCCTCCTTCGACGGCAACATCCGTCTTTATGATTCCGCCTTCAAGCCGAAGGCCAAGCGCAAGCCGGCCGACGGCGGCACGCCCTATTCGGTCGCCTTTTCCCCGGACGGAGCGCTGCTGGCGGTCGGCTACGCCGACAAGACTCGGGTCGACGTGCTGGGCGGCGGCGACCTGAAGCCGAAATTCAGCCCCAAGACCACCGGCATCACCGGCGGCAGCTTCGCCGCCGTCGCCTGGGACGGGGCGGGCCCCAACGCGGCGCTGGTCGCCGCCGGCACCGCCAGCACCGACGGCAAGCGCAGCGTGGTGCGGCGCTGGGCCGACGGCGGCAAGGGCGCCTACGGCGACACGCCGGTCGCCCGCGATTCGGTCACCCATCTGCTGGCCCTGCATGGCGGCGGCGTCGCCTTCGCCGCGGCGGATCCGGGGTGGGGGGTGATCGGGCCGACCGGCGCCGCGCTCTACACCCGCATGGGCGACGTCGCCGATTTCCGCGACCTGCCGCAGGGCCGCTTCGCCCTGTCGGACGACGGGCTGGTGGTCGATTTCGGGATGGAGCAGGGCGGCCGCCGGCCGATGCGCTTCGACGTGCTGGCCCGCAGCCTGACCACCGCGCCGGACGCGCTTCCCGGCATGAACCGCCCGACCGCCGAGGGGCCGGGGATCGCCGTCGCCGACTGGCGCAACAGCCGCAACCCGACGGTCAACCGCCAGCCGGTGAAGCTCGACAGCGGCGAGTGGGCGCGCAGCGTCACCGTGCTGGGCGGGCAGCGCCGGGTGCTGCTGGGCGGGGAGTTCAGCCTGCGCCTGCTCGATTCCGCCGGGGCGGAGCTGGCGCGGGCCGAGGTGCCGGCCGCGGTGTGGGGCGTGGTCGCCTCGGCCGACGGGCGGGTGGCGGTGGCGGCGCTGGGCGACGGGACGTTGCGCTGGTACGCGCTGGCCGGCGGCGCCCGCCCGCTGGAGGAGCTGGCGGCGCTGTTCCCCCACCGCGACGGCCGCCGCTGGGTGCTGTGGACGCCCGAGGCCTTCTTCGACCATTCCGAAAGCGGCGGCGAGACGCTGGTCGGCTTCCACCTGAACGACCCGAAGAAGAAGGGCAGCCAGTGGGTCGAGTTCAAGCAGGTCTACCGCGTGTTCGACGCGCCGGAGCTGGTGCGGGCCAAGCTGCGCCAGACCGGCCAGGCCGACATCGCGGCGCGTCTGGCCGCCATCGGCGACATCCGCCTGCTGACCCAGCGCCGGCCGCAGGTGGCGCTGCTCGACTATTGCACCGTCCCCGCCGCCAGCCGTGGCTTGGCGCTCGGCACCGGCGCGGCGGAGCCGGCGCCCGCCGCCCCGGCCGCGACCAGTTCGGTCCCGGCTGACACCGAGACCTGCCATCCGCTCGACGCCACGCCGGTCAGCCGCGCCTTCTCCCGCGTCAAGGATCCGGTCAAGCCGACGCCGGCATCCCCGGCGCTGGAGACGGCGTCGGAGGAACCGCGCCTGTCCATCACCGTGCCGGAGGGCGTCGGCGCCGTGCGGCTGCGCTACCGCGTCACCGACACCGGTGGCGGCATCGGCTCGGTCGACCTGTTCCGCAACGGCCGCAACGTCAGCGGCCAGGACGCCTCGCGCGCGTTTTCCCGCACCAGCGACCCGGCACCGGCGCCGGATCCGGTGGAGCGGGTCAATGTGGTCCGGCTCGACGCCGGGTCGAACCGGGTCCAGATCCGCGCCTACAACGGGTCGGACGCGATCTACGAGCGCTCGCCGCTGGTCGATTTCGTGCTGCCCGCCGCAACGGCCAAGCCGGCGGAGGCGACGCCGGCGGACCGCACCCTGGCCGGCAAGCCGCGGCTGCTCTCCCTGGTCGTCGGCATCGACCGCTACCGGCCGGCGGGGACGCAACTGCACTTCGCCCGCGCCGACGCCTCGTCCTTCGCGGCGGCGTTGCGCGACCGCATCCCGGCCGGCTACGACCGCGACCGGTCGCTGGCGCTGTCGACCACCCTCTACGACGAGCAGGCCAGCCGCGCCGCCATCGTCGCCGGGCTGGAGGCGCTGGCCACCACCGCGCGGGAGGAGGACACCGTCGTCCTCTACCTCGCCGGCCATGGCGTGATCGTGCCCTCGCCGAAGGACCCGTCGGTCAAGCTCTATCACTTCGTCACCCAGGACGTGACCGCCGCCACCGCCCAGTCGATCAACGAGCAGGCGCTGTCCGAGAAGGACCTGAACCGGCTGGTCAGCGCGATTTCCGCCCGCAACGTGCTGGTCCTGCTCGACACCTGCCATTCGGGCGCGGTGTCGGCGGGCTCGGTCGACAAGCTGTACCAGGACATGGGGTCCCGCTATCTCCTCGCCGCCTCGTCGGAGCAGGAGGAGGCGCTGGACAGCTACGACGGCCGCAACGGCATCTTCGCCCGCGCGGTGCTGGACGGGCTGAACGGCAAGGCGCTGCTGCCGGGCGACGAGGCGATCTACAACCTGACGCTGGGCCAGTATGTCAACCGGGCGGTGCCTCGCATGGCCAAGGAGAAGCAGTGGCACCAGTCCGCCATCTTCAAGACCGGCGGCAACGAGCTGAACCCGTTTCCGCTGGCCTCGTCACCGGGGGCGTCGCCCTGAGGCGTCCTCTCCGAACGGGGTAACTCTTTCACCATAGGTTGCGGAACTTGCCGGAATCGCTTGCCAGAAATGGCTAGATTCATCGTGGTTGGTTCGTTCACACTGCTGGAAAAGACGGTCCGGCCCACCCCTGGGCCGGCGCGCGTGTTGGGGTGGATATGCAAGGCGGCGATCAGTTTGGCGGCCTGCCCGAACAGGAACCGGAACGCACGGTCCTGATGCCGACGCCGGGCGGGCGGCGCCCGGCCGCAAGCGGCGGCGCGACGGCGGCACCCGTGCGGGCCGAGGCGGCCGGCGCCGGCGAGCCGCTGCCGGCCGCCAACTTCGCCGCGCGGTCGGCGCTGGTCGCCGCCGCCTGGCCGGTGCTGCTGCTGGCGACCCGCCTGACCGAGGCCACCCTGACCGAGATCGGGGTGCCCGACCTGGAGGCGCTGCGCCAGCGGGTGATCGCCGCGCTGCGCGACTTCCAGCTCTGGGTGATGAAATCCGGGTTGGACCCGGCGACGCAGGCCACCGCCCATTACGCGCTGTGCGCGCTGATCGACGACATCGTCCTGAACTCCCCCTGGGGCAGCCAGAGCGCGTGGACGCGGCAGAACGTCACCAGCATGTTCCACAAGAACGTGGTCGGCGGCGACCAGTTCTACGACCGGCTGGCCGCGGCCCGGCAGGATCCGGGCAAGTACGGCGACCTGCTGGAGCTGATGTATCTCTGCCTGTCGCTCGGCTTTCGCGGCCGTTACCGCGTCGCCGGCCGGCAGGACGGCGAACACGCCCGCATCCGCGAGGACGTCTACGCCATCCTGGTCAAGCACCGCGGCAGCGCCGACCGCATCCTGTGCCCCAACGCCGCGGCGCTGGCGATGGAGTACCGGCCGCCGAAGAGCATGGCGCCGGTCTGGGTGACCGGCGCCGGCACCGCGCTGTTCCTGCTGCTGCTGTTCCTGGGCTTGAGCCTGCTGCTGAACGGCGGGTCGGACCGGCTGTTCGCCGGCATGGGCGGCCTGCCGCCGCACGGCGCCGTGGTGATCGAGACCCCGGCGCCGATCGCGGCGGCGCAGGCGGCCCCGGCGCCGCAGATCGAACCGCCGCCCCCGCCGCAGACCACCCAGGTCCAGCGCGTGCGCAAGTTCCTGGAACCGGAGATCGCCGAAGGGCTGGTCGAGGTGACGGAGGACGCGCTGACCGTCACCGTGCGGATGCGCGGCTCCAACCTGTTCGCCAGCGGCAGCGACGCGCTGAACGGCAAGGTGCGGCCGTCGGTGCTGCGCGTCGGCAAGGCGGTGGCGGACGAGCCGGGGGCGGTGCTGATCACCGGCCACACCGACAACGTGCCGATGACCGGCGGCGGGCGCCTGCGCTTCCCGTCGAACTGGCACCTGTCCAAGGCGCGGGCCGAGGCGGTGCTGGCGGAGTTCGCGCCGCTGTTCGCCGACAAGGCGCGGCTGAAGGCGGAGGGGCGGTCCGACACCGAGCCGGTGGCGACCAACGACACCGCCGAGGGGCGGGCGGCGAACCGCCGGATCGACATCATTCTGAAGAAGTGAGCGGTGGCCCGTCCGGTTCGCCGGGGGGCCCTTCGAGCCAATGGCTTGAGCCAAGGACAGGGGTGCTGGAATGAGTCGGCTGACCGCCACATTGCGCTCTCGGGCGGTGTTGGGATTGATCGGCGCGGTGATCGCGGCGGCGCTGATCGCGCTGCTGGCGCCGCTGGCCGGGCTGGAGATGCCGTGGCTGGCGGTGGCCGCCGCCGTGCCCTTCCCGATCCTGGTCCTCGTCCTGCTGCTGCTGCGCCGCCGCGACGTCCGCGCCGAGGAGCGGATGACCGCCGAGCTGACCGGCGGCGGGGCCGGGGGCGAGGGCGCCCGCATCGCCGCGATGGAATCGGCCGAGGAGGTCGCCGGCCTGCGCAAGACCTTCGCCGATTCGCTGGCGCTGCTGAAGGCCGGGCGCAAGCAGCGGGGGCTGGGCGACGGCTATCTCTACACCACCCCCTGGTACGTCATCATCGGCCCGCCCGGCGCCGGCAAGACCACCGCGCTGCTGAAGAGCGGCCTGAACTTCCCGCTGGCCGAGGCGGCGGGCGGGCGGCCGCTGAAGGGCGTCGGCGGCACCCGGCAATGCGACTGGTGGTTCGCCGACGAGGCGATCTTCCTCGACACCGCCGGCCGCTACACCACCCAGGACAGCCACGAGGCGGTCGACCAGACCGGCTGGGGCGCCTTCCTGACCCTGCTGAAGACGTCGCGCGCGCGCCAGCCGATCAACGGCGTGCTGGTCGCCATGGCGGTGCCCGACCTCGCCGCCGCCGGGCCGGAGGAGCGGGCGCAGCACGCCGCCGCCATCCGCCGCCGCCTGCGCGAGCTGTACGACACGCTGAAGGTCAAGGCGCCGGTCTATCTGCTGCTGACCAAGGCCGACCTGATCGCCGGCTTCAACGAGTTCTTCCACGACCTGAACCGCGACGAGCGCCGGCAGATCGTCGGCGTCACCCTGCCGGCGGCCGACAGCGAGCTGACCGACGCCGGCATGGCGACGCTGGGCAGCGAGCTGGACGGCATCGCCGGCCGGTTGTCGGCGCGCGCCGTCGACCGCATCCAGCAGGAGCAGACGCAGGACCGCCGCGGCGCCATCTTCGCCTTCCCGTCGCAGCTCGCCTCGCTGAAGGAGCCGCTGCTCGACTTCGTCGCCGCCGCCTTCAAGGCCAACCGCTACGAACCGGCCCTGCGGCTGCGCGGCGTCTATTTCACCAGCGGCACGCAGGAGGGCACGCAGATCGACCGGCTGATCGGCGGGCTGGCCGAAAGCTTCGGCCTGCCGGCGGCGCCGTTGCGCGGCGGCGCGGTCGCCGCCGGCCAGCAGCGCAGCTATTTCCTCGGCAGCCTGCTGTCCGACCTGGTGTTCCGCGAAGCCAACATGGTGGGCTTCGACCCGGCGGCGGAGCGTCGCCGCGTCTGGCTGCCGCGCATCGCCTACAGCCTGTTCGGGCTGGTCACGCTGGCGGCGACGGCGGCCTGGGTCGCCGCCTATCTCGGCAACAGCGGCCTGATCGACCGCGAGCAGCAGGCGGTCGACGCCTACCGCCCGAAGGCCGAGGCGCTGGCCGCCGGCACCGTCGCCGACGACGACCTGCGCCGCGTCCTGCCGGTGCTGAACGACCTGCGGGGCCTGCCCGCTGGCCATGACACGCTGGCGCTGCAACGGAAGCTGGCGCTCGATTTCGGGCTGTACCAGGGCGACAAGCTGGAGGAGGCCGGCGACGCGCTGTACCGCCGCGCGGTCGACGGGCTGCTGGTGCCGCGCCTGCTGGTGCGGGTGCAGCGCGACCTGCGCGACCGCCTGCAGGCGGACGACGCCCCGGCGGTCGAGGCGCTGTTCCGCCTCTATCTCGGGCTGGGCGGCGCCGGGCCGGTCGATGGCGACGCGGTGAAGGCGTGGCTGGCCGGCTGGCTGCGCCGCGCCGCCCCGCCGGTGGCGGAGGACGAGACCAAGCAACTGCTGGCCCATCTCGACGCCGGGCTGGCCAGCCCGGCCGGCCTGCCGAAGGTCAACCTCGACGCCGCCCTGGTCCGTCAGGCGCGCGAGGTGCTGGCCCGGACGCCGCTGGCCGCCCGCGTCTACGCCGCGATCCGCGACGGCGAGGCGGCGCGCAAGCTGCCGGAATGGCGGCCGTCCGACCAGGCCGGACCGGAGGGCGACCGCGTGTTCCGCCGCCTGTCGGGCGCCCGGCTCAGCGACGGCATCGCCGGTTTCTACACCCAGCAGGGCTTCACCACGGTGATGCTGCCGTCGCTGCCGGCGGCGGGGCGGTCGGTGCGCGACCTGAGCTGGCTGCTCGGCCCGCCGCGCGGCGAGGAGGCGGGGGCGGAGCTGGAGGCGGCGGCGCTGACGCTGTACCTGCGCGACTACGCCGGCCGCTGGGACACGCTGCTGAACGACCTGACCCTGGTGCCGGCGGCGACGCCGCAGGCGCTGGGCGAGGAGGTCAACATCCTGTCCGGCCGCGCCTCGCCGCTGGCGAAGCTGCTGGGCGCGGTGGCCGGCGAAACCACCCTGCAACGGCTGCCGGAGGCGCCGGCCGCCCTCTCGCCCGCATCGTCGCCGGCCGTGGCCGCGGTGGCTGCGGCGGTCGCCGACAGCGGCATGGCCAAGCTGGTCGGCCAGATGGTCGATGACCGCTTCCGCCCGCTCAACGACTTCACCCGCAACAGCGGCAACGCCCGGCTGGAGGAGCTGGTCCGCCGGCTGGAGGGGGTGCACGCCGTGCTGGCCCGGCTGTCGCTGGGGCAGGGCGCCGGACAGCGGCTGTTCGATCTGGCGGCCAACGGCGGCGGCGAGGTGTTCCAGGCGCTGGCCACCGACATGGCCTATTACCCGCAGCCGGTGCGCCGCTGGACCGAGGATCTGGTGGCGCAGGGCACCGCGCGGACGCTCAGCGGGGCGCGGGCGCAGATCAACGCCGAATGGCAGAGCAACGTGCTGCCCTGGTGCCGCCGCGCGCTCGACAACCGCTATCCCTTCGTCCGCGGGGCGTCGGCCGATGTCGGGATGGACGATTTCGCCCGCCTGTTTGCACCGGGCGGGCTGATCGACGCCTTCTTCACCAACCGCCTGCGCCCCTTCGTCGACACCACCCGGGAGCCGTGGCGCTGGCAGGCGGCGGCGGCCGACCTCGGCATTCCGGCGGCGGTGCTGCCGGCGTTCCAGCACGCCGGCGCCATCCGCGACGCCTTCTTCCCCGACGGCGGCCGGGTGCCGTCGCTGCGGTTCGAGCTGCGGCCGACCTTTCTCGGCCCCGGGGTCGAGCAGGTCGACCTGGATGTCGACGGCCAGCACCTGACCTTCGCCCGCAACGCGACGCTGGCGCAGGGGCTGCAATGGCCCAAGCCGGGCGGGGCGGGCGACCTGCGCGTCACCTTCACCGGCCAGCCGACCGAGCCGCCGGAGACGACCCAGCGCACCGGAAGCTGGGCGTGGTTCCGCACGCTGGACGCCAACCGCGGCCGCAAGGGGTCGGTGCCCGACCGCATCCCGTTGTCCTTCGGCGCCGCCGGCAAGTCGGTCGGGTTCGACGTGCGGATGACCAGCGCGCTCAACCCCTTCTCGATCCGCGACCTCAAGGACTTCCGATGCCCAGACGCCCTGTGACGGGTCAGCCTGTGATCGGCCCGCCTGCGAGGGGGCACGCCGGCTGCTTCGGCAAGCTGCCGGCGCGCGGCGACTTCCTGCTGCGCGGGCTGCCGCGCGCCTTCGCCGATCCCTGGCACGACTGGCTGCTCGACGGCATGCAGGCCAGCCGGGCGGCGCTGGGGGAGGGCTGGCTCGGCCGCTACCTCAACGCGCCGGTCTGGCGCTTCACCCTGGGCGCCGGGGTCTGCGGGCCGCTGGCCGCGGCCGGCGTGCTGATGCCCAGCGTCGACAAGGCCGGCCGCCACTTCCCGCTGACGCTGGTGACGCTCTTCACCCCCGGCGGCGCCGACACCGACCAGGGCTGGTTCGACGCGGCGGAGGGCTTGGCGCTGTCGGCCCTGAGCCACACGCTGGACGTCGAGGCCTTCGTCGCCGCCATCGCCGCGCTGCCGGCCCCACCCGCCGGCGCGTCGGCGCCCGCCGGCGCCCGCTGGTGGACGACAAATGGGCCGGGGGGCGGTGAGGGCGGCGACGGGCGGAGCTTCGCCACCGCCGGCCTGCCCGACGCCGCGGCGTTCACCGCGTTCCTGGCTGACCCGGCATGCGACGGGCCGGCATCCGACTGGCCGGCGTTCGACGCGGAGGAGGCGTGATGCAGTTCGTCCAGGACGACCGCCTGCTGTCGCTGGAAACCCCGGCCGGCCCCGACCTGCTGCTGGCGGAGCGGGTGCGCGGGCGGGAGGCACTGTCCAGCCCCTTCCTCTACACCATCGACGCGCTCGGCCCGATCGACCCGCTGACGCCGGACACCATCGTCGGCAACAGCGTCACCATCGGCGTCCGCCAGCCCGATGGGCAGCGCCACTATGTCAACGGCATCGCCCGCTCGCTCGGCGTCGGCGTGCCGGTCGGGCGCGACCAGCGCTGCTACAGCATCGAGGTGGTGCCCTGGCTGTCGCTGCTGTCCTACACCAGCGATTGCCGCATCTTCCACAGCCTGGGCGGCGGCGGCCCGATGACGGTGCCGAAGATCGTCGAGACGATCTTCCAGGAGTTCGGCTTCACCCAGTTCGAATTCCGCAGCCTGACCGGCAGCTACCAGCCGCGCGAATATTGCGTGCAGTACAACGAGGCCGCCTTCGACTTCATCAGCCGGCTGCTGGAGGAGGAGGGGATCTATTACTACTTCACGCACGAACGCGACCGTCACACGCTGGTCCTGTCCGACAGCGCCGCCGGCTACGCCAAGATGACGCCGAACACCCTGCGCTTCATGCCGAGCGGCCAGTACGCCGACCAGGTGGAGCGGTGGGAGCGGGTGTACGCCGTGGCGTCGGGCCGCTGGGCGACCAAGGACTACGACTTCCAGGCGCCGCGCACCGCGCTCGACAGCAGCGAGTCGTCGGTCGCCACCGTGCCGGTCTCGACCAAGTACGAGCTGTTCGAGTATCCCGGCCGTTACGCCAGCCGCGACGCCGGCAGCGCGCTGGCCCGCCGCCGGATGGAGACGGAGGAGCACGGGCTGGAGGGGGTGCGCGGCACCAGCGCCTGCCGCACCCTGCACCCCGGCGTCACCTTCGCCCTGGCCGAGCACCCGACCGCGGCGGAGAACAACCAGCCGGTGGTGGTGGCGGAGGTGGCGTTCGACGCCTGCAACGAGGGCTTCCTGCCCGGCGACAAGCGCAAGGCCTCCTACACCAACCAGTTCCGCGCCCTGCCGGCGAAAATGGTGGTGCGGCCGCAGCGCCGGACGCCCAAGCCGTCGGTCCGCGGCATCCAGACCGCCTTCGTCGTCGGCCCGGCGGGGGAGGAGATCCACACCGACAAGTTCGGCCGCATCATGGTGCAGTTCCATTGGGACCGCCGCGGCCGGTCGGACGAGAAGAGTTCCTGCTGGATCCGGGTGGCGCAGAGCTGGGCCGGGCACCAGTGGGGGGTGCAGACGGTGCCGCGCATCGGCATGGAGGTGTTGGTCGATTTCGTCGACGGCGATCCCGACCGGCCGCTGGTGATCGGCGTCGTCAACAACGCCGAGGCGCTGCCGACCTACGCCCTGCCGGAGCACAAGACGCGCTCGGGCGTCAAGACGCGCAGCACGCCCGGCGGCGGCGGCTTCAACGAGGTCCGCTTCGAGGACAAGGCGGGGAAGGAGCAGGTCTTCATCCACGCCCAGCGCGACTACGACCTGCGCATCGGCCATGACAGCCGCACCTCGGTCGCGGCGGGCCAGCATCTGGAGGTCGCCGGCGGCCTGTGGGAGCGGGTGGGCAAGGACCACCACGCCACCATCGACGGCGACCATGTCGAATCGGTTGGCGGCGGCGTGTCGCGCACGGTGGGCGTCGACCTGCACGACAAGATCGGCACCAACTACGCGGTCAAGGCCGGGGCCAACCTGTGCCTGGAGGCCGGCGCGTCGCTGACGCTGAAGGTCGGCGGCAACTTCATCACGCTGAGCGCCGCCGGCATCGCCATGAACGGCACCATGGTGCTGATCAACAGCGGCGGCGCGCCCAACGGCCTGGTGGCGACGCCGGCGACGCCGGACAAGCCGACGCCGGCCGACAAGGACAAGGGCGGCACGCTGGCGCCGCCGCCCAAGGCGAAACTGCCGCGCCCGGCGCAAAGTCACACCCCGAAGGCCGCCGCCCAGGCGATGGTGATGCGCAACGCCGCGGCGGCCAACACGCCGCTGTGCGAGATCTGCGAGGGGGCGGGGACCGCATGAGATCGAGCCTGGGTCCGGCCGGGAATCCGGCCACCGCCGGCATTCCCGCCCGCCTCGCCCACCATCTGTGGCCGGAGGGCGACGCCCGCGCGCTGTACATGATCGTCGACGCCGCGCGCGACCCCGGTCTCTACCCCGGCCTGCTGGCGCACGAGGACGGCGCCGACATGCGCTCGCTCTACCAGGGCGACACCGCCGGCGAGCTGGCGGAGGTGGCGCCCTATCTGGTGCGGCTGGAGCGCGGCAGCGCGGTCACCGACTGGCTGCTGGGCGACGGCTGGGGCCGCGGCTGGGGCATCCTGGTGCTGGCCGACCGCGACATCGACGCGGTGCGCCGGCATTTCCGCAAGCTGACCATCGTCAACGGCGAGGCGGGGGAGACCTATCTGTTCCGCTTCTACGACCCGGTGGTGCTGGCCGCCTTCCTGCCGACCTGCGACGCGGCGCAGTGCGCCGCATTGTTCGGCCCGGGCTTCCGGTTCATGATGGAGGATGCGGCGGCCGGCGCGCTGGTCCTGTTCGAAGCACCGAACGGCGTGCCGCTCCGCGCCGAAATCCCGCTCGCCGCGCCGCGGGCCTGACACCCTGTCGCGTGAGGAACCCGTCGATGCCGCCCGCCGCCCGCCTGACCGACATGCACAGCTGCCCGATGACGACCGGCCCGGTTCCCCATGTCGGCGGGCCGATCGTCAGCCCGGGCGTGCCGACCGTGCTGATCGAATTCCTGCCGGCGGCGGTGGTGACCGACCTGTGCGTCTGCGTCGGCCCGCCCGACGTGATCGTCAAGGGATCGGCCACCGTGGTGGTCGGCGGCCGTCCGGCGGCGCGGCTGGGCGACCAGACCGCCCATGGCGGGGTGATCGTCACCGGCGCCCCGACGGTGATCGTCGGTGGCTGAGGCGCAAGGGCGGAGCGTGGCATGCTGAGGCTGAGGATCGTGTCGGACCATCGGGCGTCGCTGGGCGGCAACGCCGAGAAGACGTTGCAGGGCGGCCGCCTCACGGTCGGGCGCGGGGCGGAGAATGGCTGGATCCTGCCCGATCCCGACCTGCTGCTGTCGCGCCAGCATTGCGTGTTCGAGACCGCCGGCGCCCAGTTCCGCGTCGTCGACACCAGCACCAACGGCGTCTTCCTCAACGGGTCGGACCGGCCGCTGGGCCGCAACGTGCCGGCGGTGCTGTCGGCGGGCGACCGCATCCGCATCGGCCGCTTCGTCATCGAAGCGACCATCGACACGCAGGCCGCCCCGTCCTTCACCGAGATCGCCGGCGCCTTTCCCTTCGACCGCAACGCGGGGGCCGGGCCGCTGGACGGTCCGTTCGGCGTCGACGCCGGGCCGTCGGCGTCCCGTCCCTTCGAACACCAGCCGCTGCGGTCGGAGGATGCGCCCTTCGACGTCTGGACCGCGTCGAACAGCGGCGGCGAGCCGCCTCGCGAGGGGGCCGGGCACGACGACTGGCGCTTCGGCACCGTCGACGACCATTCCGGTGCGCTGAACCAGGCGCTGTCGATCAGCCCGGTCAGCCCGCCCTTTCCGCCGCTGGACGACCGCGCGCCGTCCGGCCTCGGCACCATCCCCGACGATTGGGACGACGAGATCTTCGGCACGCCGCCGTCCGCGGCGCCCGCGGTTCCGGTCTTCGCGGTGCCGGCGGCGAGTGCCCAGCCGCTGCCCGCACCATTGCCTGACGACTGGAACATCGACGAGACGCTGCCGGAGCCGGCCGCCGACGAGGCGTGGCCGGCGCCGATCCCGGCTGCCGCGGTGGCGGGCACGCCCGCCGATCCGCTGCCGCCCTTGCCGGCGGATCTGCCGGCGGGCTTGTCAGCGGACTTGCCAGCGGACCTGGATGCCGCCGTCACCCCGCCGCGCCCGCCGGCCGTTCCGGTGCCTCCTCCCACCCCCGTCCGGGTGGCCGACGCCGTGTCCGATCCGGCCCCCGCCGCCGCCATCGCCGCCTTCTACGAGGGGTTCGGCGCGGCGCTGCCGCCGGGCGGCGTTCCCGATCCGACCGCGATGATGCGCAGCCTGGGCGAAGCGCTGCGGGCCAGCCTGGGGGCGCTGCACGCCTCGTTGCAGGCGCGCTCGCACTTCAAGGACGAGTTCCATCTGGAGCAGACCAGCTTCCGTCCGGCCGGCGAGAACCCGCTGAAGCGCTGCGCCACGCTGGACGAGGCGGTGTCGGTGCTGGCCGACCCGCGCCTGCGCGGCTTCCTGCCGATGGCCGACGCGGTGCGCGAGGCGGCGAGCGACGTGCAGGTCCACCACCTCGCCTACGCCGCGGCGCTGCAGACCGCGCTGAAGCAGGTGGTGGCGAAGTTCGACCCCGGCGCGCTCAGCCAGCGGCTGGAAACCCGGCTGCTCGACAGCATCGTCCCGGCCGCGCGCAAGGCCCGCTACTGGGACCAGTACGAGGCGCTGTACAAGGATCTGGTGGTCGAGCTGGAAGAGGATTTCGACCGCGTCGTCGGTGACGCCATCGCCCGCGAGTACGACCGGTTCGTCCGCGGCGACGGCGGCGGCGACGCGGGCGGCGATGGGCGCGGCGACGGGCGCGCCGGCACGGACGGGTCCGGCTGATCCCTCCGTCCCGGACACCGCCCGCTTCACAACCTTCAGCCGGACTGCCCAGCGCCATGGCCCAGACGCCCGCCGACCCCTCCGAGCCCACCGCGCTGCCGCCCGCCGCCGGCCCGCAGACGACCGACCAGGAGGCGACCCGGCTGACGGCGCCGCCGGTCACCGCCTCCTCGCTGTCGGGGGTGGAGGCGGCGCGGGGGACGCCGGCGCCGATCGGGCCGGGCACGTTGCTGAGCCACACCTATCTGGTGGAGGGGCTGATCGCCCGCGGCGGCATGGGCGAGGTCCACCGCGCCCGCCACATCGACATGAACACCTGGCACGCGGTCAAGGTGATCCGGCCGGAGCTGGCGCAGGACGCCAAGATGGTCGAGCTGCTGCGGCGCGAGGCGGCGGCGCTGCGCGACATCCGGCACGAGGCGGTGGTAGCCTATGACGGCGTCTTCCGCGACGAATACGGCCGGCTGCTGCTGTCGATGGAGTTTCTCGACGGCCCGTCCCTGCAGGAGGTGATGCAGGCGGGGCCGCTCGACGCCGGGTCGGTCGCCATCCTGCTCGACCGCATCGCCTCGGGGCTGGCGGCGGCGCACCAGCGCGGCATCATCCACCGCGACATGTCGGCCGACAACGTCATCCTGCCCGGCCGCCGCATCGCCGACGCCAAGATCATCGATTTCGGCATCGCCAAGCAGACGGCGGCAGGGGCGGGGACGGTCATCGGCGACGCCTTCGCCGGGAAATACGGCTACGCCTCGCCCGAGCAGTTCGGGCTGTTCGGCGGGCAGGTCGGGCCGCAGTCCGACATCTACAGCGCCGGGCTGGTGCTGGCCGCGGTGGCGCTCGGCCGGCCGCTCGACATGGGGCGGACGCCGCAGGCGATGATCGAGCGGCGCATGACGGTGCCCGACCTCTCCGCCCTGGACGAGCCGTTGCGCGGCGTCCTCCGCTCGATGCTGGAGCCCGACCCGCAGGCCCGCGTCAAGACGATGGCCGAGCTGGTCGGCGCGCTGACCCACCGCCCGCCGGACATCACCCCCTTCGAGGCGACGCCCTTTCCGGCGGTGACCCCGCCGCCGCCGCCCGCCGACACGCCCAAGCCGGCGCGGGACGCGGCCGTTCCGGCTGGGCCGAAGAAGAAGACCCCGGTCGGCCTGATCGCCGCGGCCGGCGTCGGCGTCGCCGCGGCGGGCGTCGCCGGCTTCGTCCTGTTCGGCCAGCCGTCCCCGGCGCCGGCGCCGGTGCCGGCGCCGACGAGCACCACCACGGCGACCACCACCGCTGGCACGGCGGCCATCACGGGGACCACCACGGCGGCCACGCCGCCGGCCCCTGCACCGGCCGCCGTTCCGCCGCCCGCGACGGAGGTGGCGTCGACGCCGCCCGGCCCCGCGCCTGCGGTCACGCCGCCGCCGGTGCAGCCTCCGGCGCCTCCACAGGTCGTCCCACCGGCCGCAGCGCCCCCGCCCGCTCCGGAGGTTGCTCCGGTCGTTCCGACCGCGCCGCCGACCCCTGCGCCGGGCCCCTCGCTGGCCGACGCGCGCCGGACGCTGGAGGCGGGCACCGGCCGCTTCGCCTGCGCCGGTTTGCGGACGGTGGAGGACGGGGCGAGCGGCCTGCGGATCACCGGCTATGTCGGCAAGGACGACGACGCGCAGGCGTTGCGCACGCTGATCGCCGGCCTGCCGGCGGGGATCGACGTCAGCGCCCGCGTCGACCTGCGGCCCTGGCCGCTGTGCGAGGCGCTGGGCGTCGCCGGCTTGCCGGGATCGGCCGACGGGATCGACGGCGGCAGCCTCGGCCTCGCCTTCAACCGGCCGTCGCTGGTCTATCGCAAGGGTGACAAGCTGGAGGTCAACGTCACCGCCGGCGCCACCGGCGGCTATCTGACCGTCGATTACTTCGACATCGAGGGCAACGTCATCCACATGCTGCCGATGCCGCTGCGGCGGGACAACCGGCTGGCGCTGGGCGATTCGGCGAAATCCATCACGCTGGGCGTCGCCAAGTCGTCGAGCGACCGCGTCTACACCATCACCCCGCCCTATGGGCCGGCGATGATCCTGGCGCTGGTGACGCGCGATCCGCTGTTCGCCGCCGAACGGCCGGAGGTTGAACCCGCCGGCGGCTATCTCGCGGCCTTGCGCGCGGCGTTGCCGAAGGACAAGCCGGGGGACAAACCCACCGGCTACGACGCCCGCTCCGCCTTCTTCACCACCGTGGCCGAGTAGCCGGTGTCGGGCCGGCGGCGGTTCGCCTGGGCGGTCGGCCTGCTGGCGCTGTGCGCCGCGGCCGGCGGGCTGCTCGGCTACGCCATCGACCGGCTGGCCGCTCCACCAGCGCCGGCAACCGTCGCCACGCCGGCGTCGCCGGCTCCCGAACCGGTGCCCGCCGCACCGCCGGCCGCTGCCGCGCCAGTGGCCGCGCCGCTGCCGGTCCAGCCGGTGCTGGGCGAGGTTCCGTGCCCCGACGGGCCGCTGCCGGCCGGGCCGGCGCCCCGCTGCCGCAGCGTCCGGGTGCCGTCGGACTGGCAGCGGCCGGACAGTCCGCCGCTCGACCTGTTCGTGATGATTCTGCCGGCGCTGAACGGCGCCACCGCCGTCGATCCGGTGGTGCTGCTCAGCGGCGGGCCGGGGCAGGGCGGCAGCGACGACCCGCGCGGCACCGCGGCGATCCTGGCGCCGATGCGCGCCACGCGCGACGTGCTGCTGGTCGACCAGCGCGGCACCGGGCGGTCGCGGCCCTCGCTGCGCTGCCCGGCGCTGGACCCGCTGCGCTATTGGTTCGGCGGCGTGACCGCGGCGGACGCCGTCGCCTGCCTCGCGCCGCTGCGCGACGCCGGCTATCGGCTGGAGGATTTCGACAGCGGGCAGAGCGCCGCCGACCTGCGGGCGCTGCGCGGCGCGCTGGGGATCGCGGCGTGGAACGTCGTCGCCACCTCCTACGGCGGAGTGCTGGCGCAGGCGCTGCTGCGGATCGACGGGGCGGCGGTGCGCAGTCTGGTGCTGAACTCCCCGGCGGCGGCCGACGCGACCTGGCTCGACCTCGACCGGTTGACCGCGATCCGGCAGGCCCACCGCCGCATGGTGGAGGATTGCGCGGCGCAGCCGGCCTGCGCCCGCGCCTTTCCCCGCCTGGACCACGCGGTCGAACGGCTCGCCGCCGCGCTGGAGCGCCGGCCGCTGACGCTGCGGCTGCATCATCCCGGCAGCGGGCGGGTCAGCGACCTGCGGCTGGACTGGCCGATGGTCGCCGCGGTGCTGGCGCTGCGGCTGGGCAACGCCGGCGGGATGGTTCCGCTGCCGGCGCTGCTCGACCACGCCGAGCGGGTCGTCAGCGCGCGGGGCGAGGCGGACGCCGGGATCGGGGGGGCCGGGGTGTTGGACGACCCGGCGGTGGCGGCGCTGGTCATGCCGTCCTCCTTCTGGCACGCGCTCGACACGCTGGCCTATGGGCTGAACCTGACGGTCGGCTGCCGGGAGAACCGCCCGCGCGTCGACGCGGCGGCGGCCCGGCGCGCGGCGGTCAGCCTGCGGCCCTACATCGTCGCCGACGCGGTGGAGACTGACTACGACGCCGCCTGCCCGGCGCTGGCGCTGGCGCCGGCCGACGGTGGCTTCTACCGGCCGGTCGAATCCGACGTGCCGGCGCTGATCCTGACCGGGGTCTACGACACGCTGACCGTGCCGGCGCGGGCGGAGGCGCTGGGACGGACGCTGCACCGGGCGGCCTTGCTGCCGTTCCGCGGGCTCGGGCACGACGTGCTGGGCGCCAGCGCCTGCGGCCGCACCATCGCCGCGCGCTTCATCGAGACGCTGGCGGTGGGGGAGGAGGCGAACTGCATGGAACGCTTCCTGCCGCCCGCCTTCGCCACCAGCCTGCCCGGCCGGGCGGCGACGCCGTGATCCGGGCCGGAGCCCTGCTGCTGCTCGCCCTGCTGGCCGGCTGCGCCACGACGCCGGAGGCGCTGTATGAGGCGGCGGACGAGGCCGCGCGGTCGGCCGGGATGATGCCGCAGCGCTTCGCCGCGCCGCCCTTCACCCTGGCCGGCTGGTTGCGCCCCGGGACGGCGGGGCCGCTGGTCGTCTACATCGAGGGGGACGGCCACGCCTGGACCACGCCGACCCAGCCGTCGCGCGACCCGACCCCGCACAACCCGGTGGCGCTGGCGCTGGCCCGCCTGGACCCGGCGCCGCGGCTGCTCTATCTCGCCCGGCCCTGCCAGTATGGTGGGGTGGCGGGCGATGCCGCCTGCACCGTCCCGCTCTGGACCAGCCGCCGCTTCGCGCCCGAGGTGGTCGACGCGCTGGGCCGCGCGCTGGACGAGGCCGAGCGGGCCTGCGGGGCGGACCGGCTGCTGCTGGTCGGCTATTCCGGTGGCGGGGTGGTGGCGGCGCTGCTGGCCGCCCGCCGCACCGACGTCGACGGGCTGGTGACGCTGGTGGCGCCGCTCGACCTCGCCGCCTGGGTCAAGGCGCAGGGGCTGACGCCGCTGGCCGGCTCGCTCGACCCGGCGGCGGAGGTTGAGGCGAAGGGGGCCGGGCGGCTGGCCGGGCTGCCGCAATCGCACATCGCCGGGGGCAAGGACCGGGTGGTGCCGCCGGAGGTCGTGCGCGCCTTCGCCGCCCGCGTCGGCGCCCCGGTCCGGGTGGTGCCGGGGATGGCGCATGACGGCGACTGGCCGGCGCTGTGGCCGGCGTTGCGGGCGGAACTGGCTGCGGCCGTTCCGTTCCCGCGCTGAGCGTCGGCCCGGTCCGTGACCCGGACGGCACGATCTTAACGATTTCGCCGGCGGCCGGGCGGGCGTCCATTGCCAGATGGCGGCACAGCCACTATGATTCGCTTCTGGTGCAAACCGGGTGTGCCTCCCGAGGCCAAGACGGGGGCAAGACCCGAACCGCTCCGGTGCCCACCGCCGCAGCGCCCGCTGGGCCGCTTGAGACGATCGGAAGACCCGTATGGACGCGCAAGACCTTTCGTTGGACGACAACCGCACGATCCAGGCCATCGGCATCCTCGCCGACGTGCTGGATGGGGTGGAAGGGCCGGGCGGGCTGGATACGGTCCTGGTGTCCAAGGCGTTGCGCCAGGTGATCGCCACCAAGTCGCAGCCGGCCTTCGAGTTCGCCTCGCGCGCCTTCAACACGCTCGATCCGGAGGTCCGCCGCCAGGTGGCGGGCAACGCGGACGAGGCGGCGCACCATGCGGTCGAACTGCGCAGCCGGGTCGGCGGCTTCCTGTCCACCGCGCCGAAGAAGCCGGTGCCGCAGGGCCCGGTGGTCGGTCCGCAGACGACCTTCGCCACCGCGCTGAACCTGCGCTCCCGCCGCCGGCCGAACTCGCCGTCGTAAGGGCGGTCCTGGCGGCAGGCCGTCAGAGCGCGCCGGGTTCGGCGTCCAGTTCCGTGTCCACATCCGCCGCCATGGTCGCCAGCAGCGCGCAGTCCCAATAGGGGCGCGGGCCGAAGCGCTGCACCAGGAAATCGACGAACACCCGCACCTTGGGCGACAGGTGGCGGTTCTGCGGGTAGACCGCGTTGACGCTGGTGTCCGACGGCACATGGCGGGGCAGGACGGTGACCAGTTCGCCGCGCGACAGCGCCTCGCCGCACAGGAAGGTCGGCGACATCACCAGACCCAGCCCGGCGATCGCCGCCTCGCGCAGCAGGTCGCCGTTGTTGCTGCGGATCGGTCCCGACACCCGGATGTTGCGCAGCTCGCCGTCGACCATGAACGGCCACAGCTCCGGCGAGGGCAGGTTGGTGTAGAGCAGGCAGCTGTGCCGGCCCAGATCCTCCGGCGTCTCCGGGATGCCGTGCTTCTTCAGATAGGCCGGGCTGGCGCACAGCGCGACGCGGGCCGGCGCCAGCTTCCGGGCGATCAGCGAGCTGTCGCGCAGCCGGCCGATGCGGATCGCCAGATCGTACCCCTCGTCGACCAGATCGACGAAACGGTCGTTCAGGTCCATGTCGATCTCGATCGACGGGTAACGCTCCAGGAACTCCGCCACCGCCGGGGCGAGGTGCAGCACGCCGAAGCTGACCGGCGCGTTCAGCTTCAGCCGGCCGCGCGGCGCGGCGTGCAGGTCGGCGACCGCCTGCTCCGCCTCCTCCAGGTCGGCGAGGATGCGGCTGCAGCGCTCGTAATAGGCCTGTCCGACCTCGGTCAGGCTGAGCTTGCGGGTGGTGCGGTTCAGCAGCCGGGCGCCCAGCCGGTTCTCCAGCTCGCCGATGCGGCGGGAGACCACCGACTTCGACAGGTTGAGCCGGTCGGCGGCGGCGGTGAAGCTCTTGGTGTCCACCACCTTGATGAAGGCGAGCATGTCGTCGAGGCGATCCATGGCATTGTTCTACACCCAGAAACAATGAGGTGCCAAGATCCGGTATTACCAGAATCGCGCCGACGCCCTATCTCTGGGGAACCGCGGGCGGCGCCGTTTGCCGCGACCACCGCGAAACGACAACCAAAACGGGAGTGGCGACGATGGCGAAGGTTCTGGTGCTCTACTACAGCAGCTGGGGTCACGTGTCGGAGATGGCGCAGGCGGTGGCCGAGGGCGCCCGCGGCGTCGCCGGGACCGAGGTCGCGGTGAAGCGCGTGCCCGAACTGGTGCCGGACAGCGTCCGCCAGTCCGCCCACTACAAGGACGAGAGCAACATCCCGGTCGCCACCGTCGACGAGCTGCCGCAGTACGACGCGATCATCATCGGCACGCCGACCCGCTACGGCAACATGGCGGCGCAGATGAAGAACTTCCTCGACCAGACCGGCGGGCTGTGGGCCCGCGGCGCGCTGGTCGGCAAGGTCGGCGGCGCCTTCACCTCCACCGGCACCCAGCATGGCGGGCAGGAGAGCACGATCCTCAGCACCCACATCGTGCTGCTGCATCTGGGCATGGTGATCGTCGGGCTGCCCTATGCCTTCCAGGGGCAGATGGGCGTGAGCGAGGTGATGGGCAACTCGCCCTACGGCGCCAGCACCATCGCCGGCGGCGACGGCTCGCGCCGGCCGAGCGCGGTCGAGCTGGACGGCGCCCGCTACCAGGGCCGCCACATCGCCGAGATCGCGACGAAGCTGCACGGTTGATCGCGCTGAAGCCAAAGGCGCCGGATGCTGTCCGGTGCCTTTGGAGGGCCGCGACGGCGGCTCCGCGGGCACATGCCCGCGAAGCCAAGCGGGCGGACGCCCGCGCCGGCGATTGAGGCAACGGCCCTTGATGGGTCACCATCAAGGGCCGTCGAGATGATACCGACCGAAGGGAGGGAACCGTGGGCCTGCTGATCGACGGACAATGGCACGACCAGTGGTACGACACCAAGACGACCGGCGGCGCGTTCGTCCGCACGGAGGCGCAGTTCCGCGACCGGGTGTCGGCCGACGGCTCCACCCCCTTCCCGGCGGAGGCCGGGCGCTATCACCTGATGGTGTCGCTGGCCTGCCCCTGGGCGCACCGCACGCTGATCTTCCGGGCGCTGAAGCGGCTGGACGCGGTGATCGGCGTCAGCGTCGTCGACCCGCTGATGCTGGCGGAGGGCTGGACCTTCCCGCAGCCGGAGGCGGTCACCGGCGCCACCCGCCTGCACGAGGTCTACACCCGCGCCAAGCCGGGCTACAGCGGCCGGGTGACGGTGCCGGTGCTGTGGGACAAAAAGACCGGGGCCATCGTGAACAACGAGTCGGCGGAGATCATCCGCATGCTCAACCGCGCGTTCGACGCCTTCACCGACGCGAAGGCCGACTATTGCCCGCCCGACCTGGTGGAGGAGATCGACCGCGTCAACGCCTTCGTCTACGACCGGGTCAACAACGGCGTCTACAAGGCCGGCTTCGCCACCGCCCAGGACAAGTACGAGGCCGCCTTCGACGCGCTGTTCGCCGCGCTGGACGAGTTGGACGCCCGGCTGGCGACGCAGCGCTGGCTGGTCGGCAACCGGCTGACCGAGGCGGACTGGCGGCTGTTCACCACGCTGGTGCGGTTCGACGCCGTCTATGTCGGGCATTTCAAATGCAACCGGCAGCGCATCGCCGACTACCCGCATCTGTCGGGCTATCTGCGCGACCTCTATCAGGTGCCGGGCGTGGCGGCGACGGTCGATTTCGACCACATCAAGCGGCACTATTACGGCAGCCACCCGACCATCAACCCGACGGGGATCGTGCCGAAGGGGCCGCGCCTCGACCTCGACGCGCCGCACGGCCGCGGCGGGCTGGGTCCCGATCCGGAGCTGGCGGCGGCGTGACATATGGCGTCCCCGGCGGTTGTCCTTGAAAACGACAACCGATCGAGGGAGATCGTCCGATGCGCGCATGTTTTCCGGTGGTTGCCCTGGCGGCCACGGCCTTTCTGGCCCTCTCGTCGCCGGTTCTCGCCCAGTCGCAAGGCGGCGGGCAGGGCAGCGGGTGGGGCGGGGCGCTCGACCAGTTGAACCGGGCGGTCAACCCGAACAACTACCCGGACGACCGGACGGGGACGCAGACCGGCCGGGCCCGCGATGACCGGAGCCGCGACGACCGCCGTTATGAAGGCTCGTCCGCCAGTGGCCGCGGCAACGCCTACAGCGACTATTCCGACCGCGACCTCAGGAACCAGTACGACCGGCTGGCCGACGAGCAGCGCCGGGTCCGGCAGGACCGTCAGGCGGTCGAGGACGAGATGGAACGGCGCGGCCTGCGCCGCTGATCCGGTGCCCGCTGTTGCCGGCCCATATGAGGTTCAGGGCCGGTAGCAGCGCGCCATGTCTTCCGGGTTGCCCATCGCCTCGCACTGCAGGCCGTTGGAGAATTTGAAGCGCATCGGCCCGGTCTTGCGGACGCTGACCACCGGCGTCTGGCCGGCGTCCTGGAATTCGACCCAGGCGGAGCTGTCGAAGCGGGTTTGCAGGCCGTTGCTCAGGCTGACGCGGCCCTGCCGGTCCTTGCGCACCTGGACGCCGGTGTTGAACAGCAGGTTCGGCCCGTCCTCCTTCGCGCTCAGGCCATTGGTGCAGTTCACCCCGGCCGGCTTGACCGCCACGCATTCGAACGGGTGCGGCTGGCTTGCGGTGAGGACCATCGCGTAGACGGCGACCTCCAGGACATTCATCGGCATGGGCGTGCACCGACAGCAGGGGAGCGGGACATCCTCCGTCTTACGGAGCCTCTGGTTACGAAAAGGATAATGTCGCGCGCGCGTTCGCATTGTTGCGCATCGGTGTGCTTCCGGCCCGGCCACCACCTGGGGTCGTCGTGACCACGGCGGGGTGCGTCCCACCGCGCCTGGACTTGCGCGCCCCGGCCCGGTAGAAGCGGTGGGTGGTGCCGCACGGCACAGCCACTTTGAAGGGGCGGGCGCAATCCCATGACGTTCCAACAGCGTTTGATCCTGCTGGTCACCGGTCTGGTGTTGCTGGCGGTGGTGGCGATCACCACGACGATGTCCTGGACGATGCGCAGCGCGCTGACCGACCGGATCGAGGGTCAGGCGCGGCTGGCCGCCGGCCTGCTCGCCCGCGGCGCCGCCCAGGCGCGCGACATCCCGCAGGAGGTCGACGCGCTGCTGGCCGACCGGCTGTTGTCGGAGGCGACGCTGACCGCCCATCTGGTGGCGCTGGCGGAGGCGGCGAAGATGGCGCCCCGCGCGCTCAGCGACCGGCTGAAGCAGATCGCCGAGGCCGGCGGCCCGGACGAGATGTGGATCACCGACAACCGCGGCCGTGCCTATCTGCACAATGTGCCCGGCCCCGACGTCACCTTCGGCCAGGATGCCAAGGGCCAGCCGCGCCAGGCCGCCTATGCCGGGCTGCTGACCCGTTCGCCGGCCTCGGTGGTGTCGGAACCGGCGGTGGAGAACGGCAAGCTGATGAAGTTCGCCGGGGTTGCCGGGGTGGACAAGCCGCGCATCGTCCAGGTCGGCGCCGACGTGCGGCGGCTGGGCGACATCGTGCGCAAGGGCGGCACCGACGGCGTCATCGACGGGCTGATCGGCAGTCGCGCGGTGGAGGCGGCGTGGCTGCTCGACCGCGACGGCCGGGTGCTGGCCCGCGGCGCCGTGGTCGGCGGGAGCGGCGGCGGACCGCTGTCGGACACCGGGACCGCCGCCGCCAAGGCGCTGACCGGCGGCGACATCCAGCTTCGGGTGGAGGGCGACAGCCTGCTGGCGCTGGCGCCGGTCAAGCTCGCCGCCGCGCCCGCGTCGGCGTCGAACGCCGGCGGCGTGCCGGCGGTGGCGGTGGTGCGGGTGCCCTACGACGAACCGGCGGCGATGGTGCGGCGCCAGATCAAGATCGGCGGGCTGCTGGGCGTGGTGGTGCTGGCGCTGGGCATCTACGCCGCGCTCCGCTTCGCCCGCGACCAGATGGCGCCGGTGGAGCGGCTGAGCGAGGCGGTCAAGGCGGTGGAGGCCGGGCGCTTCAACCCCTTCACGCTGAACGAGGCGGCCGACCGCGACGACGAGTTCGGCCGGCTGTCCCGCGTCTTCCGCCGCATGGCGATGGAGGCCTCGGCGCGCGAGGAGACGCTGGACGCCCAGCTGGTCATGCGCGGGGCGGAGCTGGAAAACCAGAGCGAGAAGCTGGCCGCCGCCGAACAGCTGATCGAGGAGGAGCAGCGCGCCGCCCGCGACGTCCAGGCCGGCCTGCTGCCGCGCCAGTTGCCGGCCGGGCGCGACAGCCAGTTCTACGGCGCGCTGGTGCCCGCCCACACGGTCAGCGGCGACTTCTACGACGTGATCGAGCTGGACGAGCGCCACACCCTGCTGGTCACCGCCGGCGTGTCGGGCGGCGGCGTGCCGGCGGCCTTCCTGATGCTGATGGTGCGCGGGGCGATCCGCGAGGTGGCGCGTCCCGGCGCCTCCCCCGCGGCGATCCTGACGGCGGCGAACGACCGGCTGTGCGGCGAAAGCCCGTTCAACGGCTTCGCCACCGCCTTCATCGCCGTCTACGACCGCGTCGCCGGCACGCTGCTGCACGCCGCCGCCGGCCATCGCGGCGCCTGCCGCGTGCTGGTCGATGGCGGCGTCGAGTTCCTGTCGGAAGCCGGCGGCCCGGCGCTGGGCGTCCGCCGCGGCGCGCCCTACGCCGAGGCGACGGTGGTCCTCAACCAGGACGAGACGCTGTTCCTGTGCACCGACGGCGTGCTGCGCTCGGCCGACGCCCAGCGCGAGCCGTTCGGCGAGGCGCGCCTCGCCTCGGCCCTGCAGCTCAGCCGCGGCATGTCGGCCCGCGACCGCGCCGACCTGGTCCTGCGCTCGGTCCAGGCCCACGCCGGCACCGACGGCGTGCTGGCCGGCGACCTGGTCTGTCTGGTGATGCGCCGCCTGTTGCCGGTGGCGGAGGCCGCCGAGGCGGTGTCCTAACCGAAGAAGCGGGGAACCAGCCGGATCGTCACCGGTTCCACCGGATGCCAGCCGTAGTTGCGGATGACGTCGTTGGAGTCGACGGGCTTGCGGTCGCCCTGCAGCGACCAGGTGATGTGGTAGGTCGAGCCGTCGGGGCGCTCGCTGGTGCCGTCGATGGCGACGACCAGCGCCTGGACGCCCTCGTCGTCGTCGACGACGCCGATCACCTCGGCCTGGGTGGCGGTGGGCAGCGGGTCATGCGCGCCGGCGCCGAAGGTCTGCGTCACATGATCGGCGACCAGCCGTTCGTACCGCGGCGGGACAAGGGCCAGCAGACGGTCGCGCTCCTCGATCGGCAGTGCCCAACCCGTGTATCCCGAACCCATGCTCCGCTCCTCCCGACCACGTCCCTGCGACGGCGTGCACTTAACGCCGTCCGCCGTTCAGAATCGAGTCCATGATCTTGTTCGCCTCGGCCGGACCGGCAATCAGCTCGATCATGCGGATGGCGGTGTAGCCGGCGCGCGTGTCGCCCGCCCCGCCGCCCGCCCCGCCGCTTGCCCCGCCAGCCAGCGCCTGCTGGGCCTTCTCGGTCAGGGTCGCCGTGGTCTTCTGCGTCACCGCGCGCAGCTCGCCGCGCAGGCCGAGCTGGTCGGCGATGGTCGAGCATTTGCGCAGCGCCCGCGCCTGATTCTCGGCGTTGGCCAGATGGGCGCGGTCCCCCGCCTTGCCGTCGAGCGCGCCGAGGGCGGCGACGATGCCGCTGTCGGCGTCCTGCAGCACCTGGGTCCGCACCATGTCGTGGACCGAGTTGCGCACGTCCTTCAGCCGCTGGTCGAACTCCCGGTTGCGGCTGTGCTCCATCGCGCTGCGCGTGGCGTCCAGGCTGGCGACGAGATCGAGCGCCAGGTCGGCGACCGCCATGCGGTCGGACGCGGCGCCGGGGGCGTTCTGGAAGGCGCGCGAGCGGTCCTCCATCTGGGCGACCACCGTGCCGGTCAGCGCCATGAACAGCTGGGCGCGGTCGGCCGGCTTCAGCCCCAAATCCATGTCCCACAGCCCGCTCAGCAGCTTCGACGGGTCGGACAGCCGCGAGGCGCCGAGCAGGATGAAGATCCGCAGCGCGTCCGGGTTGGAGCGGGCGATGCGGCGGCCGATGGCCTGGATCGCCTCGGTGTGGTCGGCGTGCAGCCTCGCCACCGGCTTGGGCGACAGCGCCGCCTTCAGCTCGGCGATCTCCGGGGCGATCGACAGGATGACGGCGATGTCGGCGATCGCCCGCACCCGCGCCGGGTTCAACCGGATCTCCAGCGCGTCGTTGAACCGCCCGGCCTCGGTGGCGGCGGCGATGCCGGTCACCGCGGCGGCGCACTCGGCCCAGAAGGCCACCGTCAGGTCGCGGCTTTCGGGACCGCCCTGCAGCGCCGGGCGGAAGGCGCGCAGCCGGTCCTTGCCGATCTGCCCCTCGACCAGCGGCCACAGGCTGTTCATCAGCGACCGCTCGATCACGCTCAGCGGCATCGGGTCGGCCTTGCCCAGCGCCTCGAACAGGTCCTCGAACGGGTCGCAGAACAGGCGCTTCAGCGTCGGCCGCCGGTTCAGCCGCAACTCCACCAGCCGCGGGCGGATGACGGCGATGGTCCGCTGGATGTCGGGATGGTCGCCCATCTGCTCCAGCAGCTCGACGACCTGACGGAACTTGGCCTCGTCGATGTCGAGAAGCCGGTCGCCCAGCGCGATCAGATCCTTCATCTCCATGGTCAGGCCGCCTTCCCCTTGATCGTCTCGATCCGCATGACGAGGTCGACGTCGAGCTGGCCGCTGCGCCAGTCGACATAGGCGCGGACCGACCGCTTGTGGCTGGCGATCAGCCCGTCGGCCGCCAGCGCCTGGTCGGCGCGCGCCTCGTCCTTGGGCAGCAGGGGGATGACGCGGAAGATGTCGTGCACCGTCATGTCGCGGGTGTGGCGATCCTGGGTCAGGGCGTCGGCCCACAGCAGGATCAGGTATTCCCAGCCGTCGAGCAGCCAGGACAGCCGGCTGGCCGATTTGCGGATCACCAGGCGCTTGGTGTCCCACTGGCGCAGCAGCGTTTCGAACGAGCCCATCGCCTGGTCGAGCTGGCCGATGACGTTGCGGGCGTGGTTGACGGTGTGCTCCGCCACCTCGGCGCAGAAGCCGCCGATCGGCGCCGCCTCCGACACGTTGTCGGTCGCCCAGTCGGTCATGCTGTCGCGGAAGCCCTGGAGGTCGCGCATCAGCCGCCGCAGCCGCGCCGGCTTGGGCGAGCTGACCAGCCCGATCGGCTCCATGAACACCGCCAGCTCGGCGATGCGGCCGTAGAGTTCGGTCGGCTCCAGCGCCAGACGGTGCGCCGCCTTCATCATCAGGTCGCGGGTCAGCGTCTGCCCGTCGGACGAGGTCAGGCCGACGCGCAGGATCTCCGTCGATTCCAGCCCGACCGCCTTCAGCGCCTCCACGATCAACTGGTAGTTGATCAGAAGCCGCTGCTCGTCGTCGTCGCGCAGCGCCGCCTCCGCCGCCTCCACCGCCGACGCGCCGGCGAGGCCGCAGCGCGCCGCCTCCAGCACCGCCTTGCGGATGTCGTCGGGCGAGCAGCCCTCGCTCTTGGCGATCAGGTCGTGCAGCATGCGGTCGTGCACCGTCATCGGGAAGGCGAGCGGCAGCGACTTCCACGGCACGACGTAGATGCCGCGCCCTTCCGACAGGTTGGGGATCAGCACCTCCAGCTGGTCGCGGCTGTCCTTGCGCACCCGGGTCTGGGACAGGACCGGCGTGGTGAAGGCGACCGCCGCGCCACGCTCCTCGAAGGTGGAGGGAGCAAAGTTGGTGAGGGAACGCATGGAGGGCGGCTCTGCCTGGAAAATTGCCTGAAGAGAGGTCGTGAGGACACCGGACGGACGCCCGGCCCGTTCGCCGCGCCCGATCGCCGCACCCCGTTGCGACCGCCGGTACCGACGGCCAGTTTCGGATTCCGATTACGGGGCCGCGAGACTAAATTTTGCGTTAAATCCAATATAGATACCAGCCGAAATCCGCCCCCTCCGGGTGAGGGTCCGGCTCTCTTGAAGTACCCCGCCGCCGGGGGGCTTGCTGTTCCGTCCCGCCGGCCGTTGACGTTTCACGAGCGAGGGCAGGTGCGCGGAGGGCCGGCGGCATGAAGGCGGTGTTCAAGTGGATCGGTTACGGGCTGCTGGGGATCGTCGGCCTTGCGGTCGTGGGGGTGGCGGCCGTCCTGCTGCTGTTCGACTGGAACGACGCGCGCGGCTTCGTCGCCCGCCACGCCAGCGCCGCCCTGAACCGCGAGGTGGCGATCGACGGCGACCTGCGCGTCCATCTCGGCAACCCGATCCGCATCCACATCGAGGGGCTGCGCGTCGCCAACGCCGAGTGGGCGGAGGACAAGGACATGCTGGCGATCAAGGCGATCGACGCCACGCTGCGCCCCTGGCCGCTGCTGCGCGGCAACTGGGAATTGCCGAAGCTTGAGTTCCAGGAACCAAAGATGGTGCTGGAGAAGAACGACAAGGGCGAACCCAACTGGAATTTCGGCCCGCCCAACGCCGAAAAGGAGGTCGCCAAGGAGGCGGCGACCCCCGACAAGCGCGGCGACATCCCGGTGATCGAGCGGCTGGCGATCGCCGACGGCGCCATCCGCTACCGCGACCCGACCAGCCAGATCGACATCAAGAACACCATCAACACCGCGACCGGCGACAACGACACCGACACGGTGAACCTGCAGGGCAAGGGCAGCTTCGCCGGCAAGCCCTTCACCCTGGCGGTGGAGGGCGGGTCGCTGCTGTACCTGCGCGACGACCCCAAGCCCTACCCGATCAAGATCGAGGCGGCGGTGGGCAACACCAAGGGCAAGATCGAAGGGTCGGTGGCCGAGCCGGTGAAGATGGAGGGGCTGGACCTGTCGGTCGCCCTGCGCGGCGAGGATCTGGCGGAGATCTTCCCCATCGTCGGCATCCCGACGCCGAAGACGCGGCCCTACTCGATCGGCGGCCACCTGTCGCGCGAGGGCGGGCGCTGGTCGTTCAAGGGGCTGAACGGCAAGGTCGGCGAAAGCGACCTTGCGGGCGACGTGGCGGTGGTCACCGGCGGCGAGCGGCCGATGGTGACCGCCGATCTGGTGTCCGACCGGCTGGCCGCCCAGGATCTGGCCGGGCTGGTCGGCGCCTCCCCCCGCGGCAGCGACGATTACCCGACGCGCGGCAAGGACCGCATCATCCCGGCGACGCCGATCCCGGTGGAGAAGCTGCGCAACACCGACATGGACGTGCGGTTGCGCGGCAAGCGGGTGGAGGCGCCCTTCGCCCCGCTCGACGGCCTCGACATGCATGTCATGGTGAAGGCCGGCGACCTGCGCGTCGATCCGCTGTCGCTCGGCATCGGCGGCGGCACGATCGCCGGCACGGTGGAGGTCGACGGCAGCCGCAAGGTTCCGGGGCTGCGCACCAACCTGGACATCCGCAGAATGAAGCTGGCGACCTTCTTCCGCGACACCGCGATGTCCGGCCAGATCGCCGGCACGGTGGCCGGCCGCGTCCAGTTGACCGGCAGCGGCAAGACGGTGGCCGACCTGCTGGCGTCGTCCGACGGCAAGATCGGAGTCGCGGTGGACGGCGGCAAGGTCACCAGCCTCGCGGTCAAGGGCCTGAAGACCAACATCCTGGAGACGCTGGGCGTCGTCCTGTCGGGGTCGAAGCCGATGCCCTTCAACTGTCTGGTCGGCAACCTGTCGGTGGAGAAGGGCGTCGCCGTGGTGGAGGCGCTGGTGCTCGACACGCCCGAGACGCTGGTCACCGGCAAGGGCGCCATCAGCCTGCGCAACGAGGCGCTGGATCTCAGGATCGTTGGGGATTCGAAATCGGCGCAGGTCTTCGCCACCCACGTCCCGGTGCTGGTCGGCGGCACGCTGGGCAACCCCGACATCGGGGTGGATCCGACCGAGTCGGCGGCCCGCGGCGCGGCGGCGGTGGCGCTGGGGGTGCTGCTGACTCCGCTGGCCAGCGTGCTGCCCTTCCTTGACCCGGGCAGCGATGAGCAGCCACAGTGTGGCCGGCTGGTGCATGACGCCCGTTCGCCCGACAAGAGCGGCGCGGCGTCCGGCAAATCGGGGAACGGCCGCGGCGAGCGGAAGGCGTCCGGTTCGGCGCGCTGACCGCCCCGGCCGCGGGCCGGCTCCCGGTTTCGTCGACCCGCCATCCGCCCGCACATGACGGCCACGAAGGACTCAGCCCCGCTCCATGTCCATCGACCAGATGTTCTCGCTCGGCATCATCGGCGCGGTGATCGCGCTGCTGATCTGGGACCGGCTGCGCTACGACCTCGTCGGGATGCTGGCGCTGCTGGCGGCGGTCGCGGCGGGGATCGTCCCCGCCAGGGAGGCGTTCCAGGGCTTCTCCGACGACATCGTCGTCATCGTCGGCTCGGCGCTGGTGGTCAGCGCCGCGGTCGGCCGGTCCGGCGTGGTGGAGGCGGCGATGCGGCCGCTGGCCTCGCGCATGACCACGGTGTGGTCGCAGGTGCTGGTGCTGGCCGGGGCGGTGACCCTGCTGTCGGCGGTGGTCAAGAACATCGGGGCGCTGGCCATCTTCATGCCGATCGCCCTGCAGATCGCCCGGCGCACCGGCACGCCGGTGTCGATGCTGCTGATGCCGATGGCCTTCGGGTCGCTGCTGGGCGGGCTGATGACGCTGATCGGCACCTCGCCCAACATCATCGTGTCGCGGCTGCGGGCGGAGATGACCGGCGAGCCGTTCCGCATGTTCGACTTCACCCCGGTCGGGCTGGTGATCGCCGTCGCCGGCGTCGCCGTCCTGTCGGTGGGCTACCGGCTGCTGCCGAAGGGCCGGGCCGCCGCCTCCGGCCCGGCCTTCTCCATCGACGACTACACGGCGGAGGCGCTGCTGCCCGCCGGCACCCCCTTCGTCGGCCGCACCGTCGCCGAGCTGGAGACCTTCGCCGAGGGCGAGGTGACCGTCGCCGCCATCGTGCGCGAGCATTACCGCCGCTACGTGCCCTCCGGCCACTGGGTGCTGTTCGCCGACGACATCCTGGTGCTGGAGGCCGACACCCAGGCGCTGTCCAATCTGGTCAAGCGGGCCGGCATGCGCATGATGCACGACCAGGACCTGGACGGGGTGGAGAACGAGGACGACATCGCCGTGGTCGAGGCGGTGGTGGAGCAGCGTTCCCGCCTGATCGGCCACAGCATCGAGGAGGTGGGCCTGCGCGAGCGCTATGGCGTCAACCTGCTGGCGCTCAGCCGGCGCGGGCGGCCGATCCGCCAGCGGCTGCGGCGGGTGCGCCTGCAGTTCGGCGACCTGGTGGTCCTGCAATGCCGGCAGGCCGGGGTGGCGGACACGCTGGCGGCGCTGGGCTGCCTGCCGCTGGCGGGGCGCGACCTCGCCATCGGCCGCACGCCGAAGCGGGCGGCGGCGGTCGCCGTGCTGGGCATCACCGTGGCGCTGGTCGCCACCGGGACGGTGCCGGTCGCCATCGCCTTCTTCGGCGCGGCGGTGGCGATGACCGCGCTGCGGGTGGTCAGCCTGCGCGAGGCCTACGACGCGGTGGAATGGCCGATCCTGGTGCTGCTCGGCTCGCTGATCCCGGTCAGCGAGACGCTGCGCACCACCGGCGGGACCGAGCTGATCGCCGGCTTCCTGTCGCAGGCGGCGCAGGGGCTGCCGCCGGTGGGGGCGCTGGCGCTGATCCTGGTGGCGGCGATGGCGGTGACGCCGTTCCTCAACAACGCGGCGACGGTGCTGGTGATGGCGCCGATCGGCGCCAGCCTCGCCACCCACCTCGGGCTGCGGCCCGACGCCTTCCTGATGGCGGTGGCGGTGGGGGCGGGCTGCGATTTCCTCACCCCGATCGGCCACCAGTGCAACACGCTGGTGATGGGGCCGGGCGGCTACCGCTTCGGCGACTATTGGCGGCTGGGGCTGCCGCTGTCGATCATGGTGGTGGTGCTGGGCACCGCGGCCATCGCGCTGTTCTGGCCGCTGGTTCCCCGGTAGCGCCCGCGATAGCCACCCCCTGCCATCGGATCCGACGCCCCGGGGCGACGCTGCGCCACCCCGCTTTGCGATGTTCCGTCGCTTGTCCGTCTGGTGTAGGATTCTCCGATCGCAAGGCCCATGGACCGGCTCGGCCGGACGGGAGGCGGACATGTCGGTGTGGCGCCGGTATCTGGTGAAGGATCTCTCGGGACGGCTCGTCGATCTGCCGAGCCGGCTTCTCGACCGCGCCGACGACGGCACGGCTCCCTTGCCCGCCTACGCCGGGCGTTGCGTCGAGGTAGTGGCCGCCGTTCTGGTGGGGGATCGTGGACGCCCGGCCCGGGTCGCGGAAATGGAGTTCACCAAGCTCTATTTCGACCAGTCCGGCTTCGTGGACGCCGCCAAGCGCGAACGGATGATCCGCCTGATGCTGGAAAGCTGCGCCGACCGCCGGTGCGCCGCCGCCGAACATCCCGATTGCGACCGGTTGATCCGCCGGGCCGGCGTGGCGCGCGACCAGCTGGTGCGGGAGTTCGGCTGGGATCCGAAGCCCGCCGAACTGAACGCGGTGCTGAGCCGGCTCGACCCGACACGGCTGGAGCCGGCGGCACCGGCCGGCGCGCGCACCCTGCACTGACCGGGATCACGGCTGGGGCCGCGGCGGACGGGGTAGGGCTCTTTTACCGGGACGGATGCTCCCCATATGGCGTTTACCGGCCATTTGGAGCGTTCGAACCCGTGATGCGTCGCAGCGACCCCGACACGTCCTCGTCCCCGTTCCTTGCCCGCATGCCGCTGGCCCGGATGCGCCAGTTGGCGTTGATCGGGACCGGCTGCACGATCATGGCGCTGGGCCTGCTGATCGCGCCGCTGCCGGGACCGGGCGGTTTGCCGGTGATGGTGCTGGGCGGGGTGCTGATTCTGCGCAACTCCGCCGACGCCCGGCGCCTGTTCGTGCGGATGAAACGCCGCTACCCGCGCATGATCGGACCCGTCGACCGCTTTCGCGTGAAGATGCGGATGCGCCGCCAGCGCCGCAACGCGCTCTGATACGCGGTCCGGAAAATCCTGACCGCTGCGTTCATACGCCACGCAGGCTTCGGCCCTGTCCGGCCGCGGCCGGATACCGGGTCCTGGAGTCAAGGCATCCCGAACCCGGTGTGACAGCGCTGGACAATTCCCCGCGACCGCCTCCATCTTGTGCGTCCGCTTGAGGCTTGGAGGCACCGGTGAAGTCGGGCAACGCTATTCTGTCGAGCTATGGCACCACCATCTTCGAGGTCATGTCCCGCCTGTCGGAGGAGCATGGCGCGATCAACCTTGGCCAGGGCTTTCCCGATGAACGCGGTCCGGCCGACGTTCTGGACGCCGCGGCCGACGCCCTGCTGAACGGGTGGAACCAGTACCCGTCGATGATGGGCACGCCCGACCTGCGCCAGGCGCTGGCGGCGCACGCCCAGCGTTTCTACGGGCTGGACGTCGACTGGAAGACCGAGACGATGGTCACCTCCGGCGCCACCGAGGCGCTGACCGCCTGCCTGCTCGGCCTGATCAACCCGGGCGACGAGGTGGTGCTGTTCCAGCCGATGTACGACAGCTACCTGCCGATCGTCCGGCTGGCCGGCGGCGTGCCGCGCTTCGTCTCGCTGAAGGCGCCGGACTGGAGCTTCAGCCGCGCGGATCTGGAGGCCGCCTTCTCGCCGCGCACCAAGCTGGTGCTGATCAACGACCCGCTGAACCCGGCCGCCAAGGTCTTCGACCGCGCCGAGCTGGAGCTGATCGCCGAGTTCGTCCAGCGCCATGACGCCCTGGCCGTCTGCGACGAGGTGTACGAGCATCTGGTCTTCGACGGCCGCCGCCACATCCCGCTGATGACCCTGCCGGGCATGCGCGACCGCTGCCTGAAGATCGGCTCGGCCGGCAAGACCTTCTCGCTGACCGGCTGGAAGGTCGGCTACGTCACCGCCGCGCCGCACCTGCTGCAGCCGGTGGCCAAGGCCCACCAGTTCCTGACCTTCACCACCCCGCCCAACCTCCAGGCCGCCGTCGCCTATGGGCTGGGCAAGGACGCGGGGTATTTCACCGCGCTGGCCGCCGGGCTCCAGGCCAAGCGCGACCGGCTGTCGGCCGGCCTGCGCTCCGCCGGGTTCGACGTGCTGCCGGGCTCGGGGACCTATTTCGTCGTCGCCGACATCGCGGGGGTGGCGGCCGGCGTCGGCTTCGACGGCGACGACCAGGCCTTCTGCCGCTGGCTGGTGGCCGAGGCGAAGGTCGCCGCCATCCCGGTCAGCGCCTTCTTCGTCGAGAACGCGCCGAAGACGTGCGTCCGCTTCTGCTTCTCCAAGAAGGACGAAGTGATCGACACCGCGATCGACCGCCTGCGGAAACGTTTCGTCACCAACCAATAGAGCAGCGGAAGACATCGTTTGCGGTACTGAACGTCAATATATTTGACAATCCTTAACCAGGGGATGGAATCATCGGGAAGGTCCCCGGCCGGACGCCATCGACTGCGGTGGCGCGGCGGGGACAGCGCGGGGCGGTGGAGTGCCGGGCATGCCACGTTTTCCGTCCTTCCGGACCGTCATCCTCTCGGCCACCGCCCTGGCGCTGGTCCTGGTGTGGGTCGGCTATGCGGTGATGTCGTCGGCGATGCTGGACGGGCAGACCCACGACACCATCGCCAACGCCGAAACCACCGCCCGCGCCTATGAAAGCAGCACCAGCCGGACCTTGCGCGACGTCGACGTGACCTTGCGCTCCTTCGCCGACAAGTACGCGGAGGGCGGGCTGGTCCGGGCCCGCCGGCTGATCGACGACGGGCTGTACGACGCCGCCCTGATCCATCATTTCAGCGTCTTCGACCCGAATGGCACGCCGCTGTTCCGCAGCGAGGGCGTCGGCCCGCCGGAGTCGCTCGACGGCACCGGCATCCTTGCCCTGCACCGCGACGAGGGCGGAGCGCTGATGAATGTCGGGCTTCCCTTCGCCGGGTCGGCGACCGGGCGGCCGCTCCTGCGCTTTTCCCGCCGGCTGGAGGATGCGGCCGGCGATTTCGCCGGGGTGGTGGTCGCCAACGTCGATCCCGACCGGCTGTCCAGCTTCTACCGGCAGGCGGATGTCGGCCGGAACGGCGTGGTCACCCTGGTCGGCCTGGACCGGATCGTCCGCGCCCGCGGGACCAAGGACGGGCGCGACGCCGTCGGCCTGTCGATCGCCGAGTCGGCGTTGTGGACGGTGATGCAGCGGTCGCTGACCGGTGTCTACTGGCAGGTCAGCCTGGCCGACGGCATGCGCCGCGCCTACGCCTACCGGCCGGTCGAAGGCTACCCGCTGATCCTGGTCGTCGGCATCGCCGCGGTCGACATCGACGCCGCGGTCGCCGGCTTCCGCGGGCAGATGATGATCATCGCCGCGCTGCTCAGCGTTTCGATCGTGCTGGTCGCCGGCTTCCTGCTGGTCCAGCACCGCAACGCCGAGCGGCTGGCGGCGGCGCTGTCGGTCAACCGCGACTTCCTCGCCCGGGTCAGCCACGAGCTGCGCACGCCGCTGAACGCCATCCTGGGCTTTTCCGAGATCATCAAGGACCAGATGTTCGGGCCGCAGGCCGGCCCGCGCTACGCCGACTACGCCCAGGACATCCACGCGTCGGGCCAGCATCTGCTGACGCTGATCGACGACATCCTCGACCTGTCGCGCCTGCAGGCCGGCAAGTTCGCCCTGCACCTGGAGGCGGTCGACCCGGTGGTCGCCGCCGAATGGGCGATCCGCATCGTCGCTCCGCAGGCCGAGCAGAAGGGCATCCGGCTGGAGATCAACCGGCCGGCCGCCCCGACGCCGGTCCGCGCCGACGAGCGGGCGCTGAAGCAGATGCTGTTGAACCTGCTGGGCAACGCGTTGAAGTTCACCCCGGAGGGCGGACGGGTGCTGATCACCGTCGGGCGCGGCGTCCACGGCCGCTGCGTCCTGCGCGTCACCGACAACGGCGTCGGCATGACGGCGGAGGAGTTGCGGCAGGCGGTGGTCCCCTTTGGCCAAGCCTCGGCGCTGACCACCCATCCCGGGCGCGGCACCGGGCTGGGCCTACCGATCGTCAAGTCGCTGATCGAGGCCCACGGCGGCCATCTGCGCATCGACAGCCGGCCCGGCCAGGGCAGCCAGGTGACGCTGGAGTTTGCGGCCTGAGCGACCGGTGGAATTCGCGGCCTGAACGGCCGGGATTCCCGTTTTTCCCCATGAGCTTGGTGCTGCCGCGGGCGATTTGCGCGGCGCCGCCGCAAAGCCATGGCGAATCGCCGGCCGCTTGGGCATACTCCGCGCGGTTTTCGTCCAGGGTCCGAGCCGCCGCCAGGACTATCCTCGGCTGCGCAGCGGCGGGTCCATCCCGGGAATTGGGGTTCGTCTCGAATGTTGCGTGCGCTGGCGCGTGTCTGTGCCGTTCTCGTCGCGTGCTCCGGCACGCTGGTCGCGTCCCCCTTGCTGGCCGCCGATCCGCCGGTCGAGCCGGTGCCCTTCGGCGTGTCCGGCGTCGAGGTGGTGGCGGAGCGCGACACGCCCCAGGCCTGCTTCACCTTCACCGACCGGCTGGAGCGCTCGCGCGCGGTCAATTACCGCGACTATGTCGAGGCGCAGCCGGAGATCGACGGCGCCGCCATCGCCCGCGACCGCACCCTGTGCGTGGAGGGGCTGCGCCATGGCGAGACCTACCGCATCACGCTGAAGGACGGGCTGCCCGGCGCCGACGGCAAGCGGCTGCCGGCCGCCGACACCCGCGAGGTGCAGGTGCCCAACCGCAAGCCGTCGCTGGCCTTCCGCGGCGCCGGCTACATCCTGCCGCGCGTCGGGGCGGACGGGCTGCCGCTGCGCTCCATCAACCTGGACCGGGCGAAGCTGCAGGTCCTGCGCATCACCGACCGCGCGCTGGTCGAGAAGATCTATTTCGGCCGCATCACCCAGCAGATGACCGACTACGACATCGGCGAGATCCTCGACAAGTCGGGGCAGGAGGTCTGGCGCGGCGAGATGGGCATCGGCAACCAGCCGAACAAGACCGTCACCACCGCCTTTCCGATCGACGCCGTGCTGGGCAAGCTGGAGCCGGGCGTCTACGTCGCGGTGGCCGGCGCCGACGAGATCAAGCCGGGCGGCTGGGACCGCAAGGCGACCCAGTGGTTCGTCGTCTCCGACCTCGGGCTGAACACCATCCTGGGCGAGGATTCGCTGGTGGTCTTCGCCCGCTCCGTCCAGACCGCCGCCCCGGCCGCCGGGGTCGAGCTGCGTCTGGTCGCCCGCAACGGCGCCGAGCTGGGCCGGGTGCAGACCGGCGACGACGGGCTGGGCCGCTTCGACCTCGCCGCCCTGCGCAAGGGCGGGGCGGAGCCGGTGCAGGCGCTGTTCGCCGCGCGCGGCGACGGCGATTTCGGCGTGCTCGACCTGACCGCCGGCGGTCCGCCGCCAGCCGAACAGCCGGACAAGGCCGCTCCGGTCCGTCCGGCGGCCGGCGGGCTGGACGCCTATCTCTACACCGAACGCGGCATCTACCGGCCGGGCGAGACGGTGCAGCTGACCGCCCTGCTGCGCGAGGCCGACCTCAACCCGCCGCCGGCCGGCAAGGCGCTGACCCTGCGCATCCTGCGCCCCGACGGCTTCGAGGTGGAGCGCCGCGGCCTGACCGAGGCCGGGGCCGGCGGCTACGCCACCCGCATCGATCTGCCGATGAACGCCTATCCCGGCACCTGGACCGTCACCGCCCACGCCGAACCGGACGGGCCGGCGATCGGCCGGGCCGAGTTCCTGCTGGAGGATTTCGTCCCGCCGCGGCTCGACCTCGCGCTCGCCTCGCCGACCACCGAGCTGGCGGCCGACGGCGAGGCGTCGATCACGCTGGACAGCCACTATCTCTACGGCGCGCCGGCCGCCGGCCTGCCGGGCGAGCTGACGGTGTCGCTGCGCGCCGCCGCCAACCCCTACCCCGACCTGCCGGGCTACCGCTTCGGTCTGGCGCAGGAGGAGGTGAAGGCGACGCGCGCCGACCTGCCGGGCTTCATCACCGACGCCGCCGGCACCGCCAAGCTGACGGTGAAGCTGCCGCGGCCGCCGGAAAGCACCCGCCCGCTGGAAGCGGTGGTGCGCGCCACCCTGTTCGACATCGGCGGCCGCCCGGTCGGCCGCGACTTCGTCCTGCCGGTGCGCCACCAGCCCTTCGCCATCGGCATCAAGCCGCGCTTCGAGGGCGACGGCGTGCCGGAGGGGGCGACCGCCGGCTTCGACGTCATCGCCGTCGGGCCGGACGGCAAGCCGACCGACCGCGCCGACCTCTCCTACGAACTGTTCGAGGAGGAGTACGACTACGCCTGGTACGAGGCGAACGGCCGCTGGGACTACAAGGTCACCGTCAAGGACCAGCGCGTGACCGGCGGCACCCTGTCGGTCGCCGCCGGCACCCCGACGGCGGTCGAGGCGCCGGTCGCCGCCGGCCGCTACCGGCTGGAGGTGTTCGATTCCAAGACCGGGGTCGCCAGCAGCCTGCGCTTCGCCGCCGGCTGGTGGATGACGCCGACCGCCGGCGAGCGGCCCGACGGGGTCGACGTCACGGTGATGATGCCGTCCTACCGCAGCGGCGACAGCGCCTGGGTGTTCGTCAAGCCGCCCTATGACAGCCAAGTGCTGGTCGCGGTGGCCGACCGCGGCGTCACCTACGCCGTCACCCGCGCCATCGGGCCGCAGGGCGCCTTCCTGGAGGTCCCGGTCGGTGCCGGCTGGACCGGCGGCGCCTATGTGCTGGCGACCGCCTTTGCCACCGCCGACCCGCAGTCGAAGAAGCCGCCGCGCCGCGCCGTCGGCCTGTCCTGGCTGGCGATGGACAAGGAGCCGCGCACGCTGGACCTGCGCCTGTCGGCCCCGGCCGAGGTGGAACCGCGCCGGGCCATGACCGCCGAGGTCACGGTGCAGGGCGTGCCGGAGGGCCAGCCGGCCTACGTCACGCTGGCCGCGGTCGACGAATCGGTGATGCAGCTGACCGACCAGCCGACGCCCGACCCGGCCCGCCATTACCTGGGCAAACGGCCGCTGAACGTCGAGCTGCGCGATTCCTACGGCCGGTTGATCGACCCGGCCGGGCTGGAGAACGCCCGCACCCCGGTGGTGCCGGCGCCGCGCCTGCGCCAGATCGCCGGGCTGGTGCCGCCCAAGTCGGAACGGGTGGTCTCGCTCTATTCCGGCATCCTGACGGTCGGGGCCGACGGCAAGCTGTCGGTGCCCTTCGACCTGCCCGATTTCCAGGGCCGGCTGCGGCTGATGGCGGTGGCCTGGAGCGGCGGCCGCATCGGCCACGCCGAAAGCCATGTGCTGGTCCGCGACCCGGTCGTCGCCGACGCGGTGCTGCCGCGCTTCCTCGCCCCCGGCGACCAGGCGCAGGCGCTGCTGTCGCTCGACAACCTGAACGGCCCGGCCGGCGACTACACGATGACGCTCAGCGCCGATGGCGCGGTGTCGGTCGACGGCGGCGCGCTGACGGCGCCGAACCTCGCGCGCGGCAAGCGGGCGACCGCCGGCCGGGTGCTGACCGCCACCGCGGTGGGCGCCGGCCACGTCACGCTCGACGTCACCGGGCCGGCCGGGGTGCGCGTCACCCGCCGCTGGGACGTGACGGTGCGCCCGGCCTCGCCGCCGGTGTCGCGCCGCTCCGTCGCCGCCCTGCCGACCGACAAGAGCCTGACCATCCCGCCCGACCTCGCCGTCGGGCTGCGGCCGGAGACGGTGGCGATGGGGGCGGCTGTGTCGCCGCTGCCCGACCTGGACGTGCCGGGCCTGCTGTTCGCGCTCGACCGGTCCGCCGTCGGCGGGGCGGAGCAGACGGCCAGCCGGCTGCTGCCGCTGCTGTCGATGAGCGACGTCGCCGCCGGCCTGGGCATCGCGCCGGAGGACCGGATCAAGGCCCGGGTGCAGCGCGGCATCGACCGGCTGCTGACCTTCCAGCGGCTGGACGGCGCCTTCGCCGCCTGGTCGCCGAAGGGCGACCTCGACCCCTGGCTGACCGCCTACGCCGTCGACACGCTGGGCCGGGCCAAGGCCGCCGGCTACCGCATCCCCGACCAGCCCTACCGCAAGGGGCTGGACTGGCTGAAGCAGGCCATCGACAACGCCTGGGTCGAAACCGCCGACCTGCCGGGCCGCGCCTACGCGCTCCACGTGCTGGCGCGCGCCAAGATGACCGACGCCGGCGCGGTGCGCTATTTCCGCGAGGTCTATTGGGACCGCCTGCAGACCGACTTCGGCCGGGCGCAGATCGCCGCCGCCACCGCGCTGCTCGGCGACCAGGGTGGGGCGGCCGAGGCCTTCGCCAAGCTGACCGGCGCCCGCATGGTGACCGCCAGCCTGCGCGACCACGGCTCCTCCCTGCGCGACGAGGCCGGGGTGGTGGCGCTGATGGCGGAGAGCGGGGCGGTGGAGCGCGACCGCATCCTCCAGGCCGCCGAGCGCGTCGCCAAGACCTTCGCCGCCGTCCGCGTCACCAGCCCGCAGGAGCAGGCGTGGCTGCTGCTGGCGGCCAAGGCGCTGGCCGACCGCGCCCCGCCGATGAAGCTGGCGATCGGCGAGCAGACGGTGGAGAATGCCAAGCCGCAGGTGCTGCGCGTCGACCCGGCGGCGCCGCCGGCGATCCGCAACCTGGGCGGCGAGGTGCGCCAGACCGTGTCGGTGGTCGGCGTCCCCGACCAGCCGGCCGCGGCGGAAGAGCAGGGGATGACCATCCGCCGCCGCCTGTTCGACATGGCCGGCCGGCCGGTCGACCCGGCCGGGGTGCGCCGCAACGACCTGCTGGTGGTGACGCTGGAGGGCGAGGTGGCCGACCCGCTCGACCACGCGGTGCTGGTCAGCGATCCGCTGCCGGCCGGCCTGGAGATCGAGAATGTCCGGCTCGCCAACAGCGGCCAGCTCGGCAAGCTGTCCTGGCTGGGCGAGCTGTCGGCCACCCGCAACGTCGAGTTCCGCGACGACCGCTTCGTCGCCGCGGTCGACCTGACCAAGGCGGCGCCGCGCTTCCGGCTGGTCTATCTGGTCCGCGCCGTCACCGCCGGCGACTTCGCCGCCCCCGGCGCGACGGTCGAGGACCAGCAGCGTCCGCACCTGTCGGCCCGCACCGCCGTGTCGCGCCTGCGGGTGCTGCCGGAGTAAAAGTCTCTACAGGTAACTGTGGTCCCGCCGGTCGTCGCGCCGGCGGGCGAGCAGCGTCAGCGCCAGCACGAGCACCGCAAAGCACACGGTCAGCAGCACATAGAAGGCCAGCGCCAGACCGATGGTCAGCGTGCCGAGCAGCACCGTGACCAGTATCCAGACACCCAGCGATACGATGACGCGCGCCGACATGGGTCGTCTCCTCTCCCCTGTCCTGATCCGCCCGAATCCGATGCGTTCCGCGGCCTTTCCGGCCGTCTGTGCATCGGCTCTGTCCGGTCCCCATATGATGGAACCGGGGTCGGGCATGCTCTCCCAAGGGCGGAGCCTGCCATAGCCGGTGCCGGCGCCGGAGCGTGGCATCCTGTCACTGCGCGGGCGCGCCGCACCCGTTGGTGGAGCGGACGGACCGGGCGCCGTCGGCCGTCCGGGCAAAGTGGTTTGTGGGGTCAACAAGTCTGTTGACAGCGTGCGGCAGTGACCTTACCTTTACGTAAACGTCAGGGAACGATGCGGAGGGGGCACGGCGTGGACTGGTCGGCGAGCGGCACCGGCATGATGGGGGAGGGGGCGGACCTGAACGGTCCGGCCATCCGGCTCGCCATCGGCGAACTGGCCGGGGAGTTCGGGCTGACCCACCGCACCATCCGCCATTACGAGGACGAAGGGCTGCTGACGCCGGAACGCGCCGGCACCGCCCGGGTCTACGGCCATCGCGACCGCGCCCGGCTGGCGCTGATCTGCCGGGGCAAGCGGCTGGGCTTCAGCCTGGCCGAAATCAAGGATTTCCTGAACCTCTACGACACGGACGACGCCCAGATCGAGCAGATGCGCTACATGCGCTCCCTCGCCCGCGGCCGGATCCTCGCGCTTGAACAGCAGCTCCGCGACGTCCAGCAGACGCTGTCGGAGCTGCGCACCATCGACACCCAGATCTCCGAGCATCTTCGCCGCAACGGCATCACGGAGACGCATGGAATGGAGGAGAAGCACTCATGAAGTCGGTCGTCATCGCCGGTTACGCCCGTTCGCCCTTCGCCTTCGCCCACAAGGGCGAACTGACCAAGGTCCGCCCCGACGATCTGCTGGCCCGCGTCATCGCGGCGCTGGTCGAGCGCACCGGCCTGAAGACCGACGACATCGAGGATGTGATCGTCGGCTGCTCCTTCCCGGAGGGCGAGCAGGGGCTGAACGTCGCCCGCACCATCTCCTTCCTGGCCAAGCTGCCGCAGACCGCGGCGGCCACCACGGTCAACCGCTATTGCGGCTCGTCGATGCAGGCGATCCACCAGGCGGCGGGCGCCATCCAGATGGGCGCCGGCGAGGTCTTCGTCTGCGGCGGCGTCGAGTCGATGACCCGCGTGCCGATCATGGGCTTCAACCCGATGCCGAACCCGGCGCTGAAGGCAGCCTATCCGGAAGCCTACTGCTCGATGGGCATCACCGCCGAGAATGTCGCCCGCCAGTACGGCATCGCCCGCGCCGACCAGGAGGCGCTGGCCGTCTCCTCGCACGCCAAGGCCGCCGAGGCCCAGGCCGCCGGCCGCCTGTCGGACGAGATCGTCGGCATCGAGACGCCGGCCGGTCTGGTCGACAAGGACGGCTGCATCCGCCCCGGCACCACCGTCGAGGGGCTGTCGGGCCTGAAGCCGGCCTTCATCGCCGACGGGTCGGTCACCGCCGGCACCTCCTCGCCGCTGACCGACGGCGCGTCGGTCGTGCTGGTGACGACGGAGGAGTACGCCCGGGCCAACGGCCTGCCGATCCTGGCGAAGATCCGCTCGGTCGCCGTCGCCGGCTGCGCCCCCGACCTGATGGGGCTCGGCCCGATCCCGGCGACCCGCAAGGCGCTGGCCCGCGCCGGCCTGTCGATCAACGACATCGACATCGTCGAGATCAACGAGGCCTTCTCGTCCCAGTCGCTCGCCTGCCTGCGCGACCTCGACATCGATCCGGGCAAGATCAACCTGGACGGCGGCGCGCTGGCGCTCGGCCACCCGCTGGGCGCCACCGGCGCCCGCATCACCGGCAAGGCGGCGTCGCTGCTGAAGCGCGAAGGCAAGCAGTTCGCGCTGGCGACCCAGTGCATCGGCGGCGGCCAGGGCATCGCCACCATCCTGGAAGCGGTCTGACGGCGGACGAGGGGAGGAACCACTCAATGAAGATCGAACGCGCCGCCGTGATCGGTGCGGGCGTGATGGGCGCCGGCATCGCCGCCCATTTCGCCAACGCCGGCATCCCCTGCGTCCTCCTGGACATTCCGGCCAAGGAGGGTGACCGCAGCGCCATCGCCAAGGGCGCCGTGGCCAAGATGCTGAAGACCGACCCGGCCCCCTTCATGCACCCCAAGAACGCCCGGCTGATCACGCCCGGCAATCTCGAGGATGACCTGAACCTGCTGGCCGACGTCGACTGGATCGTCGAGGCCATCGTCGAGAATCCGGCGATCAAGGCCGACCTCTACACGCGCATCGACCCGGTGCGCAAGGCGGGCTCGGTGGTGTCGTCCAACACCTCGACCATCCCGCTGGCGGTGCTGACGGGGGGGCAGAGCGAGCGCTTCGCCCAGGACTTCCTGATCACCCACTTCTTCAACCCGCCGCGCTACATGCGGCTGCTGGAGATCGTCGGCGGCCCGGCGACCCGCACCGACGCGCTGGCGGCCATCGCCGACGTCTGCGACCGCCGCCTGGGCAAGGGCGTGGTGCACTGCAAGGACACGCCCGGCTTCATCGCCAACCGCATCGGCGTCTTCTGGATCCAGGCGGCAGTCAACGCCGCGGTCGATCTGGGCCTGACGGTCGAGGAGGCGGACGCCGTCGGCGGCCGGCCGATGGGCATCCCCAAGACCGGCGTGTTCGGCCTGATGGACCTCGTCGGGCTCGACCTGATGCCGCACATCGCCAAGTCGATGCTGGCGACCCTGCCGGCCGGCGACGCCTACCGCGAGCAGGTGCGCGAGCACGCGGTCATCACCAGGATGATCGCCGACGGCTACATCGGCCGCAAGGGCAAGGGCGGCTTCTACCGCATCAACAAGGCCGGCGGCGGCAAGGTGAAGGAGTCGGTCGACCTGAAGACCGGCGCCTACGCCCCGTCGGAGAAGGCCCGGCTGGACAGCGTCTCGTCCGCCGGCCGCGACCTGCGCAAGCTGTGCGAGCATCCCGACAAGGGCGGCCGCTTCGCCCGCCGCGTGCTGGCGCAGACCCTGGCCTACGCCGCCAGCCTGGTGCCGGAGATCGCCGACAGCATCGTCGCCGTCGATGAGGGCATGCGGCTCGGCTACAACTGGAAGCAGGGGCCGTTCGAGCTGATCGACCGCCTGGGCTCCGTCTGGTTCGCCGAGCTGTGCCGGTCGGAGGGCATCCCCGTCCCGGCGCTGATCGAGACCGCCGCCGGCCGCCCGTTCTACCGGGTGGAGGACGGCAAGCTCCAGCACCTGACCACCGGCGGCGTCTATGACACCGTGGTCCGCCCCGACGGCGTGCTGCTGCTGTCCGACGTCAAGCGGGCCGCCGGCAAGCCGGTGTGGAAGAACGGCTCGGCCAGCCTGTGGGACATCGGCGACGGCGTGCTGTGCGTCGAGTTCACCAGCAAGATGAACGCGGTCGACGCCGACATCATGGCCGCCTACGGTAAGGCCATGGGGCTGGTCGGCGACGGCAAGGGTGTGTGGAAGGCCCTGGTCATCCACAACGAGGCCGACAATTTCTCGGTCGGCGCCAACCTGGGCCTCGCCCTGTTCGCGCTGAACATCGGCCTGTGGCCGCAGATCGAGGAGATGGTGGAGGGCGGCCAGCGCACCTACCGCGCGCTGAAATACGCGCCCTTCCCGGTGGTGGCGGCGCCCAGCGGCATGGCGTTGGGCGGCGGCTGCGAGATCCTGCTGCACTCCGACCATGTCCAGGCCCACGCCGAGACCTATGTCGGGCTGGTCGAGGTCGGCGTCGGCCTGATCCCGGCCTGGGGCGGCTGCACCGAGATGCTGGCCCGCCATCAGGCCAACCCGAAGGCGCCGCGCGGGCCGATGCCCGGCATCGCCAAGGCGTTCGAGATCATCAGCACCGCCACCGTCGCCAAGTCGGCGGCCGAGGCCAAGGAGCTGCTGTATTTCCGCGCCACCGACGGCATCACCATGAACCGCGACCGCCTGCTGGCCGACGCCAAGGCCAAGGCGCTGGAGCTGGCGGAAAACTACACCCCGCCGGAGAAGACCACGGCCTACGTCCTGCCCGGCCCCAGCGCCAAGGCGGCGATGGAGCTGGCGGTGGAGGGCTTCGCCCTGCAGGGCAAGGTGACGCCGCACGACAAGGTGGTCTGCGCCGCCCTGGCCGACGTGCTGAGCGGCGGCGACTCCGACGTCTCCAAGCCGGTCGGCGAGGATCACGTCCTGCGGCTGGAGCGCGAGGCCTTCATGGGCCTGGTGCACACCACCGGCACCATCGACCGGATCGAGCACATGCTGCTCACCGGCAAGCCGCTGCGGAACTGAGGGGGAGGAACGAGAGATGCCGATCTACAAGGCTCCGCTGGAGGATGTGCGCTTCGTCCTCGACGAGATCGTCGGGCTGGACAAGCTGTCGGCCCTGCCGGGCTATGAGGAGGCGACGCCGGAACTCGTTGGCCAAGTGCTGGAGGAAGGCGCCAAGCTGTGCGAGGAGGTGCTGTTCCCGCTGAACCAGTCCGGCGACGGCGAGGGCTGCCATTTCGAGAACGGCGTGGTCCGCACGCCGAAGGGCTTCAAGGAAGCCTACGCCACCTACATCGAGGCCGGCTGGCAGGGTCTGGCCTGCGACCCGGCCTATGGCGGGCAGGGTCTGCCGAAGCTGGTCAACATCATGCTGGAGGAGTTCATCTGCTCCGCCAACCTCAGTTTCGGCATGTATCCCGGCCTGTCGCTCGGCGCCTACAACGCGCTGTCGATGTACGGCTCGGACGAGCTGAAGCAGCGCTTCCTGCCCAAGCTGGTCGACGGCACCTGGTCCGGCACCATGTGCCTGACCGAGCCGCATTGCGGCACCGACCTCGGCATCATCCGCACCAAGGCGGTGCCGGACGAGCAGGGCGGCTACACGATCACCGGCACCAAGATCTTCATCTCGGCCGGCGAGCATGACCTGACCGAGAACATCCTGCATCTGGTGCTGGCCCGCCTGCCCGACGCCCCGGCCGGGACCCGCGGCATCAGCCTGTTCCTGGTGCCGAAGTTCTTGGCCAAGGAAGACGGCACCCCCGGCGCGCTCAACGGCGTCGCCTGCGGCTCCATCGAGCACAAGATGGGGATCAAGGCGTCGTCGACCTGCGTCATGAACTTCGAGGACGCCACCGGCTGGCTGGTCGGCGAACCGCACAAGGGCATGCGCGCCATGTTCGTGATGATGAACGCGGCCCGCCTGGCCGTGGGCATCCAGGGGCTGGGGCTGTCCGAGGTCAGCTATCAGAACGCCGTCAACTACGCCCGCGAACGGCTCCAGGGCCGCTCGCTGTCGGGGGTGAAGGCGCCGGACAAGCCGGCCGACCCGATCATCGTCCATCCCGACGTGCGCAAGAACCTGATGACCGCCCGCGCCTACACCGAGGGCGCCCGCGCGCTCGGCGCGCTGGTCGCCTATCACCTCGACGTGGCGGAGCGGCACGCCGACCCGCGCACCAAGCGCGACAGCGACGAGTTCGTCCAGCTGATGACGCCGATCGTCAAGGCGCTGTTCACCGACATCGGCTTCGAGTCGGCCAACATCGCCGTGCAGGTCCATGGCGGCCACGGCTTCATCTGGGAAACCGGCGTCGAGCAGTATGTCCGCGACGCCCGCATCTGCCAGATCTACGAAGGCACCAACGGCATCCAGGCGCTCGACCTCGTCGGCCGCAAGCTGCCGCAGGACATGGGCCGCCTGCTGCGCCACTTCTTCCACCCGGTCGGCCGCGACATCGAGGCCGGCATGGAGGACGACGAGCTGGGCGAGTTCGTGATGCCGCTGGCCAAGGCCTTCGCCAAGCTGCAGCAGGCGACCGCCCTGATCGCCCAGAAGGGCCTGAAGGATCCGGAGGAGGCGGGGGCTGCGGCGTCCGACTACCTGCGCCTGTTCGGGCTGGTGGCGCTGGGCTGGAGCTGGCTGACCATGGTCAAGGCGGCCAAGGCGAAGCTGGCGGCCGGCGACGGCAACGCCGCCTTCTACGAGGCGAAGATCACGACCGCGCGCTTCTACATGGCCAAGCTGCTGCCCCAGGTGAACAGCCTGTTCATCACCATCACGGCCGGCGCCAAGCCGCTGATGGAACTGGAAGACGCGGCGTTCTGAGTCGTCGTGCGGACGCCGGGCCATGGGCGGTTCGCCGCCCGGGACCGTTGATGTGGGGATCGGTGTCCGACGCTCCTGCGGACACCGAGGATCTGAGGCCGGTTCGGCACCGTTCGGGTGCCGGCCCGGCCTTTTTTTGTGGCCGTACTGTGCGTTTGCAAAATGTCTTGGAATTGTTATATGTCCTTGGAGATATCGCCGACGGGCTGGGTCCACTCCGCCGATTGGTGGCCAGAGCCGTGACAAAAGTTAATTTCCGGTTGTCCACTCTCGCCCCTGCGTGTTACATCTCAATAGAGATTACGTTCGGCCGGTACCTGCTATATCCTTTGGATTTTAGGGAATATGCGGGTGGCGACAGCCCCCTCCTTTTCTCAAGTCCATGGGGCGACTTTCGGAGGGCAGGCATGGTTCGGGAGTTTGAGCGATGAAAATCCTGATCGGTGATGATCACGTCCTGTTTCGGGAAGGTCTTCGCCGTCTGCTTGAGCAACTCCGCGAGAGTGCAACTTTCGCGGAGGCCAGCAATTTCGATGAGCTTCTGGACATGGCGGCGTCCGGCGAGAGTTACGACCTCGTCCTGACCGACCTGCGGATGCCCGGTTGGCCGGGCTTTTCCGGGATCGGCATGCTGCGCGACCGGCAGCCGGGGGCCAAGGTGGTGGTGATTTCCGCCTCGGAGGCGCACTCCGACGTGCGGGAGGCGCTGGAAAACGGTGCCGCCGGCTACATTCCGAAATCGTCCAGCGTGAAGATCATGCTGAGCGCGCTCGACCTGATCTTCTCCGGCGGCGTCTATGTCCCGGCGACGGTGCTGCGCGAGGGCGCGGAGGCCGACATGCGCGGCGGTGGCGGTTCGGTCATGCCGCCGTCCGACCCGCAGTTGGAACAGCTGCTGACCCAGCGCCAGCGCGAGGTGCTCGACCGCCTGCGCGAGGGCAAGTCGAACAAGCAGATCGCCCATGAACTGGGCCTGTCCGAAGGCACGGTGAAGATCCACATGACGGCGATCTTCAAGTCGCTGGGCGTGCGCAACCGCACCCAGGCGGCGATGGCCTTCCCGCAGTCGCATTCGGCCTGACGCAAGACGCTTCGGTGTCGATGGACAGAGCCCCGCCGGACCCGGTCCGGCGGGGCTCTGTCCGTTCCCGCAGGGGGGCTGCTCACCCCATTCCGGCGACATAGCCGCGCAGCGACTCGACCTCCAGTTCGGCGTCGTCGATCCGCGCCTTCACGACGTCGCCGATGCTGATGACGCCGATCACCCGGCCATCCTCGACGATCGGCACATGGCGGATGCGGCGTTCGGTCATCACCGCCATCATGTCGGCGACGGTGTCGTTGGGGGCGGCGGTGATCAGCTCGCGCGTCATCAGGTCGGCGGCCGGACGGTCGAGCGCCGCCGCCCCGTCGCGGGCGACGGCCCGCACGATGTCGCGTTCCGACAGGATGCCGACCGGCAACCCGTCCTCGTTCATCACCAGGACCGCGCCGATCCGGTGTTCGGTCAGCAGGCGGGTGACCGCGGCGACCGTGTCGCCCGGTGCGGCGGACACGATGCGGCTGCCCTTGCGCTTCAATACGGCTGCGACGTGCATGGCGGTACGGCCTCCCTTCCGATGAGCCAATGATTGAATCATGGTCCGGGTGGAACGCTCCACAAGGCAACCCGCCAAAAAGAAAGGGCGGCCCCCTCCAAAAGGAGAGGGTCGCCCCCGATCTCGCCGCGTTCCGGCACCGCGAAGGGCGCCGGAACCGTCGGGATTGGTCCGCTTAGAAGCGGTAGCCGACGCCGACGCCGACCAGCCACGGGTCCAGCGTGACCTTCGAGGTGACCGGCAGCGCGCCGTTGACGGTGGCGCTGACGTCGGTCTTCAGGAAGATCTTCTTGACGTCGAGGTTCAGCGACCAGTTGCCGGTCAGGGCAACGTCGACACCGGCCTGGAGGGCCCAGCCGAAGCGGTTCTTGTACTCGACGTCGGTGATGCGCAGGCCGGCCGGGTTCGGGTTGTTGGCCGCGTCCTCACGGTAGAACAGCGTGTAGTTGATGCCGGCGCCGACGTAGGGGCTGATGCGCTCCTTCGGCATGAAGTGGTACTGCAGGGTCAGGGTCGGCGGCAGCAGGGAGACCTTGCCGATCTCGATGCCGCTGCCCAGCGCCGAGCGCAGGTTGCCGCTGACCTTGTGGCGGCTGGTGCCGGCGATCAGCTCGGCCGCGATGTTGTCGGTGAAGAAGTAGCTGAAATCGACCTCGGGGATGAAGTCGTTGCCGACCTTGGCCGACCCGATGTCACCCAGAGCGGTGTTGTTCAGCGTGCCCTTTTCCTGGGGCAGCACGGCCAGGCCGCGCGCACGGACGAGGATGTCGCCGGCCGACTTGCCCTTGAAATCCTGAGCGAGCGACGGGGAGGCAATGGCGACAAGGGCCGAGGTCGCCAGCAGGGCGGCGGCGGCGCGCGACAGAATCTTCATGGGGGTCTGCTCCAGGCAATGCGTTGTTGCTGTTCTGTGGCATCAGCCAATGGAGCTATTACCAGACCCGGGCTATGGGTACTAGAGGGGCACAACCGAACGCGTCCCGATGCAGCAGCTCTGCAACAGTGACGAGTTGTCGCATGGACAGCGAAATCAAGGGCTTGGTTTGATCGTCGGTTGTGGAATCAGCGCCAAGCAGTTCTGGACGATGGCGTAGCATTGTCCAAGTCGCGCGGCTCCGCCGGAAGCACCACCATACACAACGCGTTCGACGACACCATTCCGCAAACTGAAGGTTGCATCGCAGTCGAAGCTGGAGATCTCGGTGCCGTAGGCCGGCCAGTCCAGGCCATAGCCGTAACCGTAGCGGCGCGGTCCCCAGCCGCCGCCATACATGCCGAAGGCGGGGCTTGGGTATGAGACGATGCGGGCGCTGCGGTAGGTGAAATACTCGCGGTTGTCGACGCTGGCCTGACGGTCGGGCACGCCGGCGCAGGACAGCAGCGTTTCCTTCGGCATGCCGATCAGCGCGGTCTGCGCGACCAGCGCCTGGTCGGCCGCCGGGTTGGCGCAGCCGTTCAGCGCCGCGGCCAGCGCACACGCCAGCGCGGCGAGGGTGGTCCGCCGGAATGCGGTCCGCCGGATGGTCTTGCCGGACGTGCGACCCATGGTCATGACATCCCTCCCTTCCCGATCAGCGCGGGGCGGCCCGGCGACAGGTCGGACGCGGCCACGCCCAGCGCACGGACATCCTCCGGCAGGTCGCCGCCGGTGGCGAGCGCCGCGGCGACGCGGCCCAGCGCGGGCGCGGTCTGGATGCCGTAGCCGCCCTGGCCGGCCAGCCAGAAGAAGCCCTCCGCGTCGGGGGCGAAGCCGACGACCGGCACCTTGTCGGCGACGAAGCTGCGCAGGCCCGCCCAGCGGTGCGCCAACCGTCGAACGGTGAAACGCGACGCTTGTTCCAGCCGGTCCACCGTTTCGGCGACGTCGATGTCCTCCGGCTGCACGTCGCAGGGCTCGACCGGCGTCTGGTCGGCGGGGGAGGCGAGCAGCCGGCCGGCGTCCGGCTTGACGTAGAAGGTCTCGGCGATGTCCGACACCATCGGCCAGCCGTCCAGCCCCGCCTTGTCGGCCGGATCGGCGAACACCGGGTCGAAGGTGATGGCGGTGCGCCGCTTCGGCACCAGCCCGACGGTGGCGACGCCGGCCAGCCGGGCCATCGCGTCGGCCCAGGCGCCGGCGGCGTTCACCAGCACCGGCGCGGCGAAGGTGCCGGCGGCGGTGTCGGCGACCCACAGCCCGCCGCGGCGGGCCAGCCCGCGGACGTCGGCGTCGGTCACCACCCGGCCGCCGCGCGCCTTCAGGCCGCGCAGGCAGCCCTGGTGCAGGGCGTGGACGTCGATGTCGCGGGCGTCGGGCTCCCACACGCCGCCGCCGACGTAGTCCGGGCGCAGGAAGGGGGCGCGGGCCAGCACCTGCGCGCGGTCGAAGCGTTCGACCGACGGGGTCAGGCGGCGGCCGCCGTCGAACTCGGCGTCCAGACGGGCGGTTTCATGCTCGCGGCCGATGATCAGCACGCCGCGCGGGGTCAGCAGGGTGTGGTCGGTGAAGCCGGCGGGCGGGTTGGTGTAGAAATCCCAGCTCGCCACCGTCAGGGCGCGGATCGCCGCCGGGCCGTAGGTCTGGGTGTAGAGCGCCGCCGACCGGCCGGTCGAATGGTAGCCGGGCTGCGATTCGCGCTCCAGCACCACGACCGTTCGCTGCGCCGACAGCTCGTAGGCCGCCGAGGCGCCGGCCATGCCGGCCCCGATCACCAGGACATCCACCCGCTCCACGATCGACGCTCCTCAATCCCTGTCCACGGCTATGGTACGGCGATGCCTTGGCTCGGCATGTGATCGGGCAGGGCGACCATTTCAAGGATGAGTTTCTGCCGCAGGGCCGCGACGAAGCTGTCCTTGTCCATCGCGCTCTTCACGAAGCTGCCGGGGCCGCCGATCACGTTTTCCTCGAAATACTCCTCCAGCCAGGGGAATTCGTCGAGGATCGCCAGCCCGTTGATGACGATGCCGTTCCGGGTGGCGCGGTCGCGGGCCACCGCCGGGTCGAGGCCGCCGTTGGAAAAGCCGTTCGACACCAGGTCGATCACCCGGCGCGACGCCTGTCCGCCCCGGCCCGCGTCCTTCTGGTCGAACAGCTTGGCCGCCGTCTCGATGGCGCTGCCCAGCGCCGTCGAGTCGCCCTGGAAGCCGCGGGGCAGGGCGTCGATACGGTCGGCGAAGCGCGCCGCGTCCTCCGGCGTCGTCAGCGGCGTCCAGGGGATCAGCACCCGCAGGCTGTTCGGCCCGGAATAGGCGGTCAGCGTCACCCGCGCGCCGGCCGCCGCCAGCGCCTCGGCCACCGCGGCGTCGCGGAAGGCCGCGGCATGGCCCTGGAGCTGGAATTCGAGGTCGCCGGTGGTGATCGAGGCCGATCCGTCGAGCGCCAGCACCAGCGCCACCCCGGCGCCCTTCCCGGCGTCCGCCTTCGGCGGCGGTTCGGCCCTTGCCAGGACGGTCAGGGCCAGCAGCGCCACCAGGGCGGGCAGGAGGGCGGACAGCAAGGCGCGGGGCATTCCGATCGGCACTCCCAATCTTCAGGCGCGGCGGTCAGGCGTGGGCCAGCGCGTGGCGGACCACCTTGACCATCACCGACGGCAGCGCCTGGTCGCCCAGCCGGTCGACCGGCACCCACAGCCCGTCCGCCCGCTGCCAGCCGTCGCCGGCCGATCCGGCGACCACCTCAAGTTCCAGGTGGAAATGGCTGAAAGTGTGGCGGACCATGCCGGGCAGCCGGCGCCAGCGCACCGGCAGCGGCTGCTGCGCCGCCACCGCGGCCTCGGCCGGCGCGTCGGCCGCCCAGTGGGTGGAGGGCACCTCGGTCATGCCGCCCAGCAAACCCTCCTCCGCCCGGCGGCGCAGCAGGACGGCGCCGTCGGGGTTCAGCAGCCAATAGGCGACGCCGCGCCGGGTCGGCTTGTCGGCCTTCGCCACCTTGCGCGGCAGGCCGTCGGCGACGCCGAGCGCGCGGGCGCGGCAGAACTCGGCCCACGGGCACAGCATGCATTTCGGCTTGCGCGGGGTGCAGACGGTGGCGCCGAGGTCCATCATCGCCTGGGCGTAGTCGCCCGGCCGTTGGTCCGGCGTCAGGGTGGCGGCGAGCCGGCGCAGGGTCGGCTTGGCGTTCGGCAGCGGCTCTTCCACCGCGAAGATGCGGGCGATCACCCGCTCGACGTTGCCGTCGACCACCGTCGCCTTGCGGCCGAAGGCGATGGCGGTGATGGCGGCGGCGGTGTAGGCGCCGATGCCCGGCAGCTCCAGCAAGTCCGCCTCGTTGTCCGGGAAACGCCCATCCGGCCGGTCCGCCACCACGCGGGCGCATTTGTGCAGGTTGCGGGCGCGCGCGTAGTAGCCGAGCCCGGCCCAGGCGACCAGCAGGTCGTCCAGCGGCGTATCGGCCAGCGCCCGCACCGTCGGCCAGCGTTCGGTGAAGTTGCGGAAATAGGGGGCGGCGGCCGGGACGGTGGTCTGCTGCAGCATGATCTCCGACAGCCAGACCCGGTAGGGATCCGCGGTCTCGCCCGGCCTGGCGCGCCAGGGCAGGTCGCGGCGGTGACGGTCGTACCAGGACAGCAGCCGCGCCGCGGCGTCGGCCGGAATCGAATCGGGGATCAGCGAATCTGGAATCATGGAGGGAAGAAATAGAGGGTCCGGAGCGTCTGGGGAAGGGACGGGCGCGGTGCTGGGCATCAGCCCACGCTTGCGCTAGGGTGCCGTCACCCCACATGACCGGAACCGGGCGCCCCGGTCGCATGACCAGAAGCGGGCGCCGCACAGGAGTGATCGCAGAGCATGAGCGGACCGCGTCGCATCGGCCAATCCGTTCCGGAGGTCGCCGGCAAGGTGCTGGGCAAGCGCGGGCTTGCCTTCGGCGCGCTGATCACCGACTGGCCGTCGATCGTTGGCCAGCAGCTCTCGCTGCGCACCGCCCCCGACAAGCTGAGCTTCCCCCGCGGCAAGCGGGAGGAGGCGACGCTGCACATCCGCGCCATGGGCGCCATCGCGCTGGAACTGCAGCATCTGGAACCGCAGATCATCGAACGGATCAACAGCTTCTTCGGCTACCGCGCGGTGGTGAAGATCCGGCTGATCCACGCCGCCTTGCCGTCGACCCCGTCCCCGGTGGTGCGCCCGCGCCCGCTGACGATGGACGAGGAGATCGGCATCACCGCCACCACCGCCACCGTCGAGGACGAGGAGCTGCGCGCCACCCTGGAGCGCTTCGGCCGCTCGCTGCTGGCCCGGCCGAAACGGGCGCCCACCACCCCCCGGTGAGGGGGCGGGGCGGAGGAATCCCCGGCGCCGCGCTGGACGGGCCGGGACGTCATTGGCTATACATCAACATCTGGTAGGGATGAGGGCAAAGTGAACCGCAAAATTTTGGGCCTCGCCGGGCTTCTCGCCGTTGGCGTCACCGCTGCGTTCGGCACGGCCATGACCGCCGCGCCCACCACCGCGCTCGCCGCCGCGACGCTGCCGCCGGTGTCGGAGCTGATGGCCGACCGCGTGCTGGGCGATCCGAAGGCGCCGGTGACGATCCTCGACTATTCGTCGATGACCTGCCCGCACTGCGCCCATTTCCACGCCGACGTGCTGCCGAAGATCAAGGAAACCTACATCGACACCGGCAAGGTGAAGCTGATCTTCCGCGACTTCCCCTTTGACCAGGCGGCGCTGCAGGCCAGCATGCTGGCCCATTGCGCGCCCACCGAGCGCTACTACCCGCTGACCGACGTGCTGTTCAAGAGCCAGTCGACCTGGAGCCGCTCCAGCGATCCGAACAAGGCGCTGGCCCAGTACGGCAAGCTCGCCGGCATGACGCAGGACACCATCGACGCCTGCTTCGCCAGCAAGGAACTGGCCGACGCCATCCTGAACAGCCGCCTGACCGGCCAGAACCAGTACAAGATCGAGGCGACCCCGACCTTCATCCTGAACGACGGCAAGGAACGCGTCGAAGGCGCCCAGTCCTTCGAGGAGTTCGCCAAGGTGATCGACAAGCTGCTGAAGTGATGGGCTGACTGTTCGCTGTGTCGTTTGGGCGCTGCGTGATGCCCCCTCCCTAACCCTCCCCCGCCCTCGGCCGGCCGAAGGCCGGTCCGATCGCGGGAGAGGGGACTGCCGCCGCCTATGCATAAGGCACCCTCTCCCGCGCCAGCGGGGGAGGGCGGGGTGGGGGCATTAGTCTTCCCGTGCAGACACCTACAATAGCCTTCAGTACACCAAAGGTTGTTCCCCAGTGCAGTTCACGCGTCTCCGCCTGTCGGGCTTCAAGTCGTTCGTCGATGCCACGGAGCTGGTCATCGAACCCGGGATGACCGGCATCGTCGGTCCCAACGGCTGCGGCAAGTCCAATCTGGTGGAGGCGCTGCGCTGGGTGATGGGCGAGACGTCGGCCAAGCGGATGCGCGGCGACGACATGGACGACGTCATCTTCGGCGGCACCTCCAGCCGTCCGGCCCGCAATCTGGGCGAGGTGACGCTGGCGGTCGATAACCGCGCGCGCACCGCGCCCGCCAGCCTCAACGAGCATGACGAGCTGGAGATCACCCGGCGGATCGAGCGCGGGTCGGGCTCCGACTACCGGGTCAACGGCAAGCTGGTGCGGGCGCGCGACGTGCAGCTGCTGTTCGCCGACAACGCGTCGGGCGCCGGCTCCCCGGCGCTGGTCAGCCAGGGCAAGGTGGCGCAGATCATCTCGGCCAAGCCGCAGGACCGCCGCGCCCTGCTGGAGGAAGCCGCCGGCATCACCGGCCTGCATTCCCGCCGCCACGAGGCCGAGTTGCGGCTGAAGGCGGCGGAAACCAACCTGACCCGCCTCGACGACGTCATCGGGGCGATGGACACCCAACTGCAGAGCCTGAAGAAGCAGGCGCGGCAGGCCGCCCGCTACCGCAACCTGTCCGACCAGATCCGCAAGGCGGAGGCGGTGCTGTGGCACCTGCGCTGGATGGCGGCGCAGGACGACCGCCAGCGCGCCCACGCCGCCTTCGCCGCCGCCGAGGCCGCGGTGCGCGACCGCATGCTGGCGGTCAACCAGCTCGCCGCCCGCCGGACCGAGGCCGCCGCCGGCCTGCCCGACACCCGGCAGAGCGAGGCGCGCGCCGCCGCGGCGCTGCAACGGCTGGTCATCGCCCGCGAGCAGCTCGATGCCGAGGACAAGCGCGTTGCCGAGCAGCAGCGCGCCCTGGAGGCCCGGCTGCGCCAGATCGCCGGCGACCTTGGCCGCGAGGAGGCGCTGGCCGCCGACGCCGGCGAGGCGCTGGCCCGGTTGGAGGCCGAGCGTGACCGGCTGCTGGCCGCCCAGTCCGACGAGGAGATGCTGGAGGAGGCCGCCGGCGAGGCGCTGGCCGAGGCGCGCGACCGCGTCGACACGCTCGACCGCGAGCTGACCCGTCTGACCGAGGCGGTCGCCGCCGACGAGGCCCGCCGCGCCGCCACCCAGCGTCAGGTCGCCGAGTTGCAGGCCCGCGCCCTGGGGCTGGCCACCCGGCTGGCCGAACAGAAGGCCCAGCGCGCCGCGCTGGAGGCGGAAATCGCCGGCCGCGCCGACCTGTCGGAGGCCGAACTGGCGGTGGAACTGGCCGAGCAGCGGCTGGAGCAGGCGCGCGACGCCGCCGAGGCCGCCGAGCACGCCAAGGCGGACGCCGAACCGGCCCAGTCCCGCGCGCGGGAGGCGCTGTCCGTCGCCGAGTCCGCCCGCGCCAAGCTGCGCGCCGAGGAGCGGGCGCTGGCCGAACTGCTGGAGGCCGGGGCCGGCGGGCTGTTCCCGCCACTGGTCGACGCCGTCACGGTGGCACCGGGCTATGAGGGCGCACTGGCCGCCGCGCTGGGCGACGCGCTGACGGCGCCGCTGGACGAGGCGGCGCCGGTGCATTGGCGCACGCTGCCCGGCTACGACGCCGTGGCGCCGCTGCCGCCGGGGGCCGAGCCGCTGGCCGACCGGGTGCAGGGGCCGCCGGCCGCCGGCCGGGCGCTGGCCCATGTCGGGGTGGTCGATGACGCCGCAAGCGGTGTGGCGCTGGTGGGGGCGCTGGCGCCGGGGCAGGTCCTGGTCAGTCGCGACGGCGGGGCGTGGCGCTGGGACGGGCTGACCGTCCAGGCCGGGGCGCCGACCGCCGCGGCGGTGCGGCTGAAGCAGCGCAACCGGCTGGCCGAGCTGCGCGGCGACCTCGATCTCGCCGACGAGCGGGTGGAGGAGGCGCGCGAGGCGCTGGAGGCGGCCAAGCTGGCGGTGGAGGCCGCCGCCCAGGCCGACCGCCGCGCCCGCGATGCGGTGCGCGAGGGCTTCGGCGCGCTCAACACCGCCCGCGACCGCCACGCCAAGCTGGCGCGTGAGGCCGACGCGGCGTCCTCCCGCCTCGCCGCGCTGGTCGAGGCGGTGGAGCGGCTGGCCGCCGACGAACGCGAGGCCGCCAGCCGCCGCGACGAGGCGGTGGAGCTGCTCGACGCCTTGCCGGACGCGCGGGAGGGGCGGGAACGGGTCAACGAGCAGCGGGCGGCGCTGGCCGAACACCGCGCCGTCCTGGCCGAGCGGCAGAACGCGCTCGACCGGCTGACGCGCGAGGCGCAGGCGCGGGCGCAACGGCTGGCGGCGATCCAGGCCGAAACCGCCTCGTGGGACACCCGCTCCGCCGGGGCCGGCGGGCGGGTCGCCGAACTGCGCAGCCGGGCCGAGGCGGCGGAGGGTGAGATCGCCCAACTGTCCGGCCGGCCGGCGGCGATCGCGGCGGAGCGCCAGGAGTTGCAGGACCGCATCGCCGCGGCGGAGCGCGACCGCAAGCGCGCCGCCGACGCGCTGGCCGGGGCCGAAGCCCGGCTGGCCGAGACCGAACAGGCGCTGCACGACGCCGAGGCCGCGCTGGCCGACGGCCGTGAAGCCCGCGCCCGCGCCGAGGCGGCGGTGTCGGCGGCGCTCCAGCAGGAACGCACCCTGACCGAGCGGATCGCCGAGCGGCTGGACTGCCGGCCGGACGACACCCGCGCCGCCGCCGAGCTTGCCCCGGATGAACCGCTGCCCGATGCCGGCGCGGTGGAGGCGCGGCTCGACAAGCTGACGCGCGAGCGCGACGGCATGGGGCCGGTCAATCTGCGCGCCGAGCTGGAGGCGAGTGAGCTGGACGCCCAGATCGCCGGCCTGCATGGCGAGCGCGACGACCTGACCGCCGCCATCGCCCGGCTGCGTCAGGGAATCGCCAGCCTGAACCGCGAGGCGCGCGAACGGCTGATCGCCAGCTTCGACGTGGTCAACCGCGACTTCCAGGAGCTGTTCACCCGGCTGTTCGGCGGCGGCAAGGCCTATCTGGAACTGGTGAACGCCGAGGACCCGCTGAACGCCGGCCTGGAGATCTACGCCAGCCCGCCCGGCAAGAAGCTGCAGGTGCTGTCGCTGCTGTCGGGCGGCGAGCAGGCGCTGACGGCGCTGTCGCTGCTGTTCGCGGTGTTCCGCTCCAACCCGGCGCCGATCTGCGTGCTGGACGAGGTCGACGCCCCGCTGGACGAGGCGAATGTCGGCCGCTTCTGCGATCTGGTCGAGGACATCGCCCGCCAGGGCGACACCCGCTTCCTGATCATCACCCACCACCGCCTGACCATGGCGCGGGTCGACCGCCTGTTCGGCGTGACGATGGTCGAACGCGGCGTGTCGCAACTGGTCAGCGTGGATCTGAGCCGGGCGGCGGAGTTGCGCGGGGTGGCGTGAGGCGGTGGGGCTTCGGCTGACGATGCCCCCCACCTCAATTGCCCCCTCCCCATCCCTCCCCCGCTCTCAGCGGACCTGTGGTCCGCCTGTCGCGTCAGCACAAACCGGAGGTTTGTGCGAGAGCTCCGCGGGAGAGGGGGTAAGACGCTTGTCGGCGTAACGTGAATGCCGAAGCGGCGGAGTTCCCTCTCCCGCGATAGCGGGGGAGGGTTAGGGTGGGGGCATTCGAAGCCGACACTCCCACATCCTCACCCGCCGCGCTTCCACACCGTCGTCTCGATGTAGCGGCTGGCCAGGAAGCGGTAGGTCTGCTTCTGCAATTGCTCGATCTTGGGGGAGCGTTCCAGCGACACCTCGTCCCAGCCGCGGAGCAGATCCTCCCATTCCAGCAGCTTGGCGCGGAGGTCGTCGCGGATCTTGCGGATGAACTGCACGGTGGGGTGGAAGTTGCGCAGGGCGCCGACGATGTCGCCGGTCTGCGCGTCGGCCTGGTCGAAGATCAGGTCGTATTCGGACAGCGGCTTGCGGATCAGCCCCTGCATCCGGTTCAACTCGCTGCAGAAGGTGCGGTCGGTGCGGTAGACCGTGGCCAGCTTGCCCAGGCAGGAGTCGATCTTGCGGATGTGCTTGAAGCGGTCGCGCAGCGCCTCGATGTAGGACAGCTCCTGCGCCAGATCGTCGATGCGGTCGTTCAGATACTGTTCGGGGTTGGTGGTCAGCTTCAGCCGCTCGGCGATCCGGGCGAAGGCGATCTTCACCTTGCCCTGGGTCTGCGGATCCTCCACCAGCTGTTCCAGCTCGTCGGCGTCCGACACGATCATCTCGCCGCCGCCGACGAAGGACACCAGCTGCACGATCAGGCGGCCCTTGGCGAGGGCGCGGTGCTTGTCGTCCACCGACCAGGACGCCCGGCCGTCCAGCAGCTCGCCGGGGATTTCCTCGCCGGGGCGGATCTGCTTCACGAAGGCTAGCCCCTGCTCGATGATCTCCAGCAGGCGGGCGTCGTGGCTGCCCTCCTCGATCTGGAAGGACTCCATCAGGGTGGGGAAGGCCAGCGCCACCTTCAGGTCGCCGAGCAGGATGTTGAGGACGGCGTCCTTGCTGTTCGGCTCCTGGCAGAAGAAGGCGCCGGGCAGGCTGAACACCTTGTGCTGGAAATCGAAATGGGTGTCCCGCATCGGCTGGGCGAGCACATTCTCCTGCGCCGCCTTGTCCGCCACCTCCTTGTCCACAGCGGAATCGGCGGGGGCGGGGGCGCCGCCGGTGGTGGGCTCGTCGCTGCTGGGGGTGTCGGTCATCGGTTCCGGACGCAATGGACAATGGGCTGCGGGCAATGGAATGCCGGAGCACCCTACAGCAGATCGCGCAAACGGAACCAGAGCATTGCGAGGACCAACGCCGGTGTGCGGAACCGCCGGCCGCCGGGAAAATGCATGTGGGGGACGCGGGCGAACACGTCGAACCGCTCCGCCGTTCCGCGCACCGCCTCGGCCATCACGCGGCCGGCCATGCCGGCCAGCGCCACGCCATGCCCGGAATAGCCGTGGGCGAACAGGGTGGTCGGCGACAGCCGCCCCAGATGCGGCATGCGGTTCATGGTGATGGCGACCTGCCCGCCCCAGAAGTAGTCGACGCGGGCGTCGCGCAGCTCCGGATAGACCCCCAGCATCTTCAGCCGCATCGCCTGCTTCAGCCCCGGCGCGTCGAGCCCGGAATAGCTGACGCCGCCGCCGAACAGCAGCCGGTGGTCGGCCGACCGGCGGAAATAGTTCAGCGCGAAGTTCATGTCCGACACCGCGATGTTGGTCGGCAGCAGCGCCTTGGCGCGCGCCTCCCCCAGCGGTTCGGTGGCGATCAGGTAGGTGGCGACCGGCATGATGGTGCGGGCCAGCCCCGGCGCCAGCCCGCCCAGATAGGCGTTGCCGGCGAGGATCAGGTGCCTGGCACGGACCCGGCCGCGCCCGGTGCTGACCCAGGGCGCGCTGCCGCTGTCGAGCGCGATGACGCGGCTGTTCTCGAAGACGCGGACCCCGGCGGCGTCGGCGGCGCGGGCCAGCCCCAGCGCGTAGTTCAGCGGATGGAGATGGCCGCTGCCCTCGTCCAGCAGGCCGCCGATGTAGGCGTCGCTGCGGACATGGTCGCGGATGCCGGCGCGGTCGAGCCGCCGTACCTTGTCATAGCCGTAGTCGTCGCGCATCTCGCGCTCCAGCGCCGTCACGTCCTGCATGTGGCGCGGCTTCAGCGCGGCGTAGGCGAAGCCCCAGGTCAGGTCGCAGGCGATGGCGTGGCGCTCCACCCGTTCGGCGAGCTGGGCCTTGGCCTCCTCGCCGAAATCCCACAGGTGGCGGGCGTCGTCCTTGCCGACCCAGCTTTCGATCGTCGCCATCGGCTTGTTGTAGCCGGTGATGATCTGGCCGCCGTTGCGGCCCGACGCGCCCCAGCCGCAGCGCTCCGCCTCCAAGAGGATGACGTCGAGGCCGCGCTCCGCCAGTTCCAGCGCCGCGGTCAGGCCGGTGTAGCCGCCGCCGACGACGCAGACGTCGCACGCCAGCTCGCCCTCCAGGATGGGATGGTCGGGCCGGGGGGCGGCGGAGGCGGCGTACCAGCTGTTCAGGTATGAGGCTTTCGGCATGCGGCGCAGTTTAAGGCTCTCCCGCTGGTCGTGGTCAATCGCAAATACGCGAAAGACCATTCGACCGAGGGAACAGCTTTCACATCACGGCGAGGGGCTGAACCATGCCATGTTTTTAATTGCCTTCGCAGGCCTCAAGTTCTTTTCTAGCCCTTTCGAAGCCAACCCGAGCGACATATTCGGTTGAGACTGCACATTCTTTTTGGGGTTTTGCTGCAGCAGGCTTCTGTGGTTTCGCAGGTTTCTGCGCAGATGCCGCTCTTGCATTTGCGTTGGCTCTGCCTTCCGCTGCAGTGTTTTGCTTTTCGCACTCCGCCAACTTCTTTCGAGCTTTATCCATGCCGTAACGCGCGACGTACTCCGTCGAAATTGCGCATTCCTTCTTGGGTTGCTGCTTCCCGGCCTGTGGCGCTGCCGCTGTGTCTGCCGTGGCGGGACGAGTGGTCCCATCCCTGACAGTGACGCATCCAAAGAGGGCAAAAACTGCAGCTATAAGTATGAAATAATGCATCGCCACACCTTTGAAGTTTTTTGGGAGAGTAATTCTGAATTTATGCAATTTACATCATGTGGCGGCCAAGGCGTAAAAAAATCATGGCATTCCCCCGACAGGTCCCTCTGGCGCGCCCCCCGCGAACGGCGTCATAGTGTCGCTGTCGTCCACAGCACGGAGGGGGCTGCCCATCGCCCGGAGCGGTCCGCCACACCCATGGGTTTTATGGAAGACTTCATCAAGAAGAACCGCATTACCGAAGTCGAATGTCTGGTGCCCGACATGTCGGGCATCGCGCGGGGCAAGATCGTCCCCGCCGAAAAATTCCTCCGCATCCTGCGCGACCGTGGCCTGCGCCTGCCCGAGGCGATCTTCGTCCAGACCGTGACCGGTGAGTTCCCCGAGGACGAGGACATCACCGCCGACGAGAATTCCGACATCTACATGATCCCGGACGAACGCACGATCCGCTTCGTCCCCTGGTACAACGAGCCGACGGCGCAGGTCATCACCGACTGCGTCTACGCCGACGGCCGCCCGGTCGACGTCTCGCCCCGCCATGTGCTGAAGCGCGTGCTGGCGCTGTACGAGGAGCGCGGCTGGAAGCCGCTGGTGGCGCCGGAACTGGAGTTCTTCCTGGTCCAGGTCAACAAGGACCCCGACTACCCGCTGGTGCCGCCGGTCGGCCGCAACGGCCGGATGGAGAGCGGCCGGCAGGCCTTCGGCATCGACGCGGTCAACGAGTTCGACCCGATCTTCGAGGCGGTCTATGATTTCTGCGAAAAGCAGGACATCGACATCGACACCCTGACGCACGAGGCCGGGGCGGCGCAGATCGAGATCAACTTCAACCACGGCGACGCGCTGGAACTGGCCGACCAGGCCTTCCTGTTCAAGCGCACCGCGCGCGAGGCGGCGATCCGCCACCAGATCTACGCCACCTTCATGGCCAAGCCGATGCAGGGCGAGCCGGGCAGCGCCATGCACATCCACCAGTCGGTGGTCGACGCCGACAGCGGCCGCAACCTGTTCGCCAACCCCGACGGCACCGACAGCGCCCTGTTCCTGTCGCACATCGCCGGCCTGCAGAAATACCTGCCCTACGCGATGCCGCTGCTGGCGCCGAACGTCAACAGCTACCGCCGGCTGATCCCGAACTCCGACGCGCCGATCAACGTGCATTGGGGCCGCGACAACCGCACCACCGGCCTGCGCGTGCCGGTGTCGCAGCCGGACGCCCGCCGAGTGGAGAACCGGGTGGCCGGCGCCGACGCCAACCCCTATCTGGCCATCGCCGCGTCGCTGGCCTGCGGCTTCATCGGCATGACCCAGGGGCTGGAGCCGAACGACCCGATCAAGGGCTCCGCCTACCGCCTCGCCTTCACCCTGGCCCGCCATCAGGCGGAGGCGCTGACCAAGTTCAACGCCTGCAAGCCGCTGAAGGAAATCCTGGGCGAACGCTTCATCGACGCCGTCACCTGCGTGAAGGAGGCGGAGTACGAGGCCTACAACCGGGTCATCAGCTCCTGGGAACGCGAGAACCTGCTGCTGAACGTCTGAACGGACGGGATTACCGGAAAAGGGCGGCCCGCGGCACGAGCGCTGCGGGCCGCCCTTCTTTTTTGCCGTCGGCGTGAAGGGCGCTACGTCCAACGCTCCCGCTTCCGGCGGGCGGTGTCCATTGGCGGCGACTCAGCGCTTCGCGCCGGGCCGCACCCCCATTGAGCACGCCCACCGGCGTTTTCTCCGAACGATCGGAGCCCGGGCCGGGCTTTTCGGCCGGCGGCGCCGGCGGCCCTACTTCGGCCGGTCGGCCGGTCCACCACCGTCGATCGACGCTCCCGGCCGCCTGCCCCGATCGCGCCGCCCGTCCGCGAACGGCGCGTGACCAAAGGCAAGGCGGGAACTCACCCAATTATGGTGCCGGTCTTCCCGAAATCGAAGATCAGGTGCCGGAAACCGCAGTGTAGCTTTCAAGCACAGACGCGGATGACGCCACCCCCATGCCAATAAACTCCGGCTCTGGGTTGCGCCGCGTTCTGGGCGTTCATTTGTTGTCTCCTTCGAAAACAGTCAAGGCTTGGAAGAAGCATTTCCAAGACGCCGCCCAACCGCCGATCACCGAGGATGGCCCAGCATGAGCATGCAACCCGCGATCCTGTCCCTTCGAACGCGCCTGCAAAGCGTCGGGTGGGTCCAGCGCAGCATCGTCGTCGCTCTGCTGTTCGTCGTGCTGACCACCGGGGCGCTCGGGCTGGTCCTGCACCGCGCCGGGCAGGGCAGCAACCTGACCGACATCCAGAACCTGTTCGTGCTGGAGAACCAGAACCTGATCCCGGTCGATTCCTGGGATCCGATGATCGCCGGGCTGAACTGGCTGCACGAGCATCCCGGCGAGAACGTCTATGACGGGGTGTTCTTCAAGCAGCGCATCAAGTTCCAGTATCCGGTGACCTCGCTGCTGCCGCTGGAGGCGATGCGGGCGCTGGGCGTGCTGGACCTGTCGGTGTTCACCCGCATCAACCTGACCCTGGTGGTGGCGACCGCGGTCGGCATGGCGATCCTGATGCTGGAGCTGGCGGCCCGGCTGCGGGTGCCCGGCGCGCGCGACGACCGGCTGACGCAGATCCTGCTGGGCGGCTTCGGCTTCGCCGTCACCCTGTGCTTCTACCCGGTGCTGAAAGCCTTCTCGCTGGGGCAGGTCCAGGTCTGGCTGAACGCCGCCTTCGTCTTCGCCTGCGTCTGCCTGCTGCGCGACCGGCGGGCGCTGTGCGGCGCGCTGCTCGGTGCCTCCACCCTGATGAAGCCGCAGATGTCGCTGTTCCTGGTCTGGGCGGTGGTGCGCGGCGACTGGCGGATGGCGATGGGCTGGGCCGCGGTGGTGGTGCCGGGGGTGGCGCTGGCGACCCTGCTCTACGGCTTCGCGCCGATGATCGACTATCTCGACGTGCTGCTGTTCATCGGCCGGCACGGCGAGAGCTATCACGTCAACCAGACCGTCAACGGGCTGGTCAACCGGCTGCTGCACAACGGCAACAACCTCGACTGGTCGGCGGACGCCTTCGCCCCCTACAACCCGCTGGTCCACGCCGCGACGCAGATCTCCGGCCTCGCCTTCGTCGCCTTCGGCCTGCTGTGGCGCCGGCACGACCGCGGGGCGGAGCGCATCCGCGCCTTCGCCATCGCCGGGGTCTGCTTCACCATCGGCTCGCCGGTCGCCTGGGTCCATCACTACGGCATCCTGCTGCCGGCCTTCGGCCTGGCCTTCCTCGGCCTGATGGAGCCGGGGGTGCGGCGGTCGGCGGCGGCGGTCGCGGTGCTGGCGGTCGCGTATGTCCTGGCCGGCAACGTGCTGTTCTGGCCGGTGAACGCGCTGGCCGACACGCCGTTCAACGTCCTGCAATCCTACCTGTTCTTCGCCACCCTGATGTTGATGGCGCTGCTGTACGTCCAGACCGCCCGGCGCGACCGGGTCGGTCTTGCGGCGCCGGTCTGGGGCGGCCTTGCGGCCGGGGCCGAGCCGGACGTCCTGACCGCGACCACCCTGGCGCAGCCGCGGAACGCGGCAGCGGCGCTCGAAACCGCCGGGGAGCCGCCGCTGTTCGTCGACCTCGACGGCACGCTGCTGAAGACCGACCTGCTCTATGAGTCGCTGTTCGGCCTGATCAAGGACCGGCCCTGGACGGCGCTGCTGGTGCCGGTCTGGCTGGCCGGCGGCAAGGCCCGGCTGAAGGCGGAACTGGCCCGGCGGGTGACGATCGACCCGGCGGCGCTGGTCTACAACCCGGCTGTGCTGGAGCGGCTGGAGGCGGAGCGCCGCCGCGGCCGCCGGCTGGTGCTGGCGACCGCCGCGCACCACCGCTACGCCGACGCCATCGCCGCGCATCTCGGGCTGTTCGACCAGGTGCTGGCCAGCAACGACGGCGTCAATTTGAAGAGCGAGCGCAAATGCGCGGCGATCCGCGCCCAGGTGCCCTCGGGGGTGTTCGACTACATGGGCAACGACGCCGCCGACTTCGCCATCTGGCGGGCGGCGCGGCGCGGCATCGCGGTCGACGCGGCGCCCGGCGTGGTCCGCCACGCCGGCACGCTCTGCCCGCTGGAGACCATCGCCACCCCGCGCCGGCCGCGCCCGCTGCTGATCCTGCGCGCCCTGCGCCCGCACCAGTGGCTGAAGAACCTGCTGATCTTCGTGCCGCTGGTCGCCGGCCAGAAGTTGGGCGAGACGGGGCCGACCCTGCAGGCGATGGGGGCCTTCGTCGCCTTCGGGCTGTGCGCGTCGAGCATCTATGTGCTGAACGACCTGCTCGACCTGCCGGCCGACCGGCGCCACCCGCGCAAGCGCCGGCGGCCCTTCGCGTCGGGCGACCTGCCGCTCGACCTCGGGCTGTCGCTGATCCCGGCGCTGCTGGCGGCCAGCCTGACGGTGGCGCTGCTGTTCCTGCCGCCGCTGTTCCTGGCGGCGCTGGGGGCCTACGCCGCGTCGTCGCTGTTCTACAACCTGTTCGCCAAGAACCGGGTGATCTGGGACGTGATGCTGCTGGCCGGGCTCTATTCGCTGCGCGTCCTGGCCGGCGCGACCGCCACGACGATCGTCCCGTCCTTCTGGCTGCTGGCCTTCTCGATGTTCCTGTTCCTCAGCCTCGCGATGGTGAAGCGCTACTCCGAGATGGACAGCATGCAGAAGCTGGGGCTCGACCAGGCGCAGGGCCGCGGCTACCTGACCGCCGACATGCCGGTGCTGCAGTCGATCGGCGTGTCCAGCGGCTTCCTGTCGGTGCTGGTGATGGCGCTGTACATCAACAGCCCGGAGGTCGGCATGGTCTATGACCGGCCGCAGGCGCTGTGGATCGTCTGCCCGCTGCTGCTGTTCTGGATCGGCCGGGTGTGGCTTCAGACCCACCGCGGCCTGATGCACGATGACCCGGTGGTCTTCGCCGCCCGCGACAAGTGGAGCATCGCCATCGGGCTGGTCTGCGGCGTGGCGCTCGCCTTCGGCCGGGCGTGAGGCCGGCCATGCTGACCCTTCATCATCACCGCGGAGTCCAAATGTCCATCGCCGTCGTCGGATTGATCCTGCTGAGCGTCACCCTGTCCGCCGTGGCGCAGATCTCGCTGAAGATCGGCATGTCCAGCCCGGCGGTGGCGAGCGCCCTGGCCCAGGGCGAGGCGGGGCGGATCGCCCTGTCGGTCGTCGCCACCCCGCACATCCTGACCGGGCTGGCCTGCTATGGGCTGGGGATGGTGGTGTGGCTGGCGGTGCTGGCCAAGGTCGACGTCACCATGGCCTATCCCTTCGTCGGGCTGGGCTTCCTGGTCACGCTGGCGCTGGGCGCCCTGCTGCTGGGCGAAAGCTTGAGCCCGGCCCGACTGATCGGCACGGCGCTGGTGGTGCTGGGCGTGGTGCTGACCGCGCAAAGCTGACCGGGCCGCCCGTCCCGAACACCGGAAGCGCCGCGACGACGGTCGCGGCGCCGTTCCGTTGCGGTGGGGTGGGGCACGCCGGTGCCGCGAATGCGATGATATGGTGACGGAATGAGTCAGGCTCCCTTTCAGAATCGAAATCGGCGACTCTCCACTGGAGGGTTGATCCAAGAGATTGCGCTGGTATAAATACCCCTATTCTCAAGGGAAGACATTCAGAGGCACACAATTTAAGCGACGTGCTTTTGATGAAGGGCGACGCGACCCCCGGTCGAAAGGCCGGGGTTTGCGGGACGTTATTTCCTCGCCGGCCGCAACCACACATTTGTGCGGGTGCGGCCGGCCGCCTTTGCGGTGGTCCCCAGGCCGGACCGTTCCGGCGACCCCGCGCCCGGCACGCCTCCAGACCCGCTCCAAACCTGCTCCCTGCCCGAGCCAAACCGTTGACAACGCACCCGGGCGTGGGTGCAATAGCGCCCGCGCTCAGGGTTCGCCGTGGGGACGAAACGGCACCCGCAACAGAAACGAACAGGTCGGGGCAAACCATGAAAAAATTCGCTCTCAGCCTCATCGGCGCGGTCGCGGCGATCGCCATCGCCGGGCCGGCGCTGGCCCAGGCCAAGAAGCCGGTCAACATCTACATCTGGAACGACTATCTGGGTGAGACGACTCTCGCGGACTTCACCAAGGCCACGGGCGCTGAGACGAAGGTCGACCTGTACGACAGCCTGGAACTGCTGGAGCAGAAGGTGCTGGTCGGCAAGTCGGGCTACGACGTGATCGTGCCGACCGCCGAACCGACCCTGTCGCGCCTGATCCAGGCCAAGGTCGTCGGCCCGCTCGACAAGTCGAAGATCCCCAACATCAAGAACCTGGACCCGAAGGTCCTGAAGCTGCTGGAGAACTCCGACCCCGGCAACAAGTACGCCGTGCCCTACCTCGGCGGCACCGTCGGCATCGCCATCATCCCGGAGAAGATCAAGGCCGTCGCGCCCGACGTGGCGCTCGACAGCTGGGACCTGATCTTCAAGCCGGAAGTGGCGAAGAAGGTCGCGGCCTGCGGCATCACCGTGATGGACTCGGCGATCGACGTCATCCCGTCGGTGCTGAACTACCTCGGCCTCGACCCGAACTCCGAGAAGAAGGAGGATCTGGACAAGGTCGAGAAGACGCTGATGGCGGTGCGTCCGTACATCAAGCGCTTCGTCACCGGCGAGAACATCAACATCCTGGCCGGCGGCGACGCCTGCGTCGTCATGGCCTACAACGGCGACGCCATCCAGGGTGCCGCCCGCGCCGCCGAGGCCAAGAGCGCCAAGGTCGAATACGTGACGCCGAAGGAAGGCGTGCAGGTGTGGTGGGACACGCTGGCGGTGCCGGCCGACGCGCCCAACAAGGCTGGCGCCTACGAGTACATCAACTTCGTGCTCGACCCGGCCAACATCGCCAACATCTCCAACAAGGTCAGCTACGCCAACGCCGTGCCGGCCTCGCTGCCGATGGTGGCCGACGACATCAAGTCGAACCCCGGCATCTTCCTGCCGGCCGACAGCACGCTGAAGCTGTTCTCGCTGAAGCAGATCAAGCAGGCCACCGACCGCGCCCGCACCCGGGTGTGGACCAAGGTCAAGACCGGCAAGTAAGCCGCACCGCGTGAGGCGCCGACCCGCCCCGGCCGATCCCCTGACGATGGGGAACGGCCGGGGCGTTGTCTTGAGGGGTGGCGCCCATCATGGCGTTTTCGTGAAAGAGGATACCGGATGGCCGGTCAGCCGATTCGCAAACCCACCCGCCTGGAACCCTGGCAGGACGCCGGCCAGACGCCCTATGTCCGCATCGACAAGGTGACGAAGACGTTCGGCGATTTCGTCGCGGTGGACGAGGTCAGCCTGTCGATCTACCGCAACGAGTTCTTCGCGCTGCTCGGCGGCTCGGGCTCGGGCAAGACGACGCTGCTGCGCATGCTGGCGGGCTTCGAACAGCCGACCGAGGGCAAGATCTACATCGACGGCGTCGACATGGCCGGCATCCCGCCCTACGAGCGGCCGGTCAACATGATGTTCCAGTCCTACGCCCTGTTCCCGCACATGACGGTGGAGCAGAACGTCGCCTTCGGCCTGAAGCAGGACAATGTGCCGAAGGCGGAGATCCGCGACCGCGTGGCGGAGATGCTGGGGATGGTGCAGCTGTCGGCCTTCGGCAAGCGGCGGCCGCACCAGCTCTCGGGCGGCCAGCGCCAGCGCGTGGCGCTCGCCCGTTCGCTGGTCAAGCGGCCGAAGCTGCTGCTGCTCGACGAACCGCTGGGGGCGCTCGACAAGAAGCTGCGCGAGCGCACGCAGTTCGAGCTGGTCAACATCCAGGAAAAACTGGGCGTCACCTTCATCGTCGTCACCCACGACCAGGAGGAGGCGATGACGATGTCCTCGCGCATCGCCGTGATGAACCACGGCGTCATCGCGCAGGTCGGCACGCCGACCGAGATCTACGAATACCCGCACAACCGCTTCGTCGCCGAGTTCATCGGCTCGATCAACATGTTCGACGGCCGCGTGGTGGAAACCGACGGCGACCAGGTGCTGGTCGCGTCGGAGGAGGCGGGCTGCGACCTGCTGATCGCCCACGCCACCCCGGCCCCGGTCGGCTCCCCCGTCTCGGTCGCCATCCGGCCGGAGAAGATCGCCCTGTCGAAGGAGCCGCTGCCGGACGGCGACGGCCGCAACCGCACCACCGGCATCGTGCGCGAGATCGCCTATCTCGGCGACGTGTCGATCTATCTGGTGCAGTTGCCGAACGGCAAGACGGTGCGGGTGACCGCCCCCAACGTCACCCGCCGCACCGAGATGCCGATCACCTGGGAGGACGAGGTGACCTTGAGCTGGCGGCCCTTCGCCGGCGTGGTGCTGACGCAATGAGCGCGGTCGTCGCCATCCTCAGCCGCGTCGGCCTGTGGGGGCGCGGCGTGGTGGTCGCCATCCCCTACCTGTGGCTGCTGCTGTTCTTCCTGGTGCCGTTCCTGATCGTCTTCGGCATCAGCTTCGCCGAATCGATCATCGCCCAGCCGCCCTATTCGTCGCTGGTCGACTGGCTGCGGGACGAGGACGCCGGCACCTCCAAGCTGCAGATCCTGCTGAACATCAGCAATTATTTCCGGCTGGGCGGCGACGACCTCTACATCCTGGCCTACCTGAACTCGCTGAAGATCGCCGCGGTCACCACGCTGTTCTGCCTGCTGATCGGCTACCCGATGGCCTACGCCATCGCCAAGGCCGATCCGGCGCGGCGCGGGCCGCTGATGATGCTGGTGATCCTGCCCTTCTGGACCTCGTTCCTGATCCGCATCTACGCCTGGATCGGCATCCTCAAGGGCAACGGCGTCATCAGCAACCTGCTGGAATGGACCGGCCTCACCAGCGGCCCGGTGGAGATCCTCTATTCGGACTGGGCGGTCTACATCGGCATGACCTACTGCTACCTGCCCTTCATGGTGCTGCCGCTCTATTCCACGCTGGAGAAGATGGACCCGACCCTGCTGGAGGCGGCGGCCGATCTCGGCTCGCGGCCGTTCAAGGCGTTCCTGTCGATCACGCTGCCGCTGTCGCTGCCGGGCATCATCGCCGGCTCGCTGCTGGTCTTCATCCCGGCGGTGGGCGAGTTCGTGACGCCGGAGCTGCTGGGCGGCCCCGACACGCTGATGATCGGCCGGGTGCTGTGGAACGAGTTCTTCGCCAACCGCGACTGGCCGGTGGCGTCGGCGGTGGCCATCGCGCTGCTGCTGGTGCTGGTGGTGCCGATCATGATCTTCCAGCATGTCCAGGGCAAACAGGCGGAGGCCGGGCGGTGAGAAAGATCGGGTTCCTGTCCTGGGCGCTGTGGTTCGGCTATGCCTTCCTCTATGTGCCGATCGCGCTGCTGGTCGTCTTCAGCTTCAACGAATCGCGGCTGGTGACGGTGTGGAGCGGCTTTTCGACCAAATGGTACGGCGAGCTGATCAACAACGACGCGCTGCTGTCCGCCGCCGGCCTGTCCTTCCAGGTGGCGGCGGTGTCGGCGACGCTGTCGGTGATGCTGGGCACCTGCGCCGGGCTGGCGCTGTCGCGCTTCGGCCGCTTCCGCGGGCGGACGCTGTTCGGCGGCATGATCACCGCGCCGCTGGTCATGCCGGAGGTCATCACCGGCCTGTCGCTGCTGCTGCTGTTCGTCGCCCTGGAGCAGTGGGTCGGCTGGCCCGACGGCCGCGGCGTCACCACCATCACCATCGCCCACACCACCTTCACCATGTCCTACGTCGCGGTGGTCATCCAGTCGCGGCTGGCCGGCATGGACGGCAGCCTGGAGGAGGCGGCGATGGACCTGGGCGCCCGCCCGGCCAAGGTGTTCTTCGTCATCACCCTGCCGCTGATCGCCCCGGCGCTGGTCGCCGGCTGGCTGCTGGCCTTCACCCTGTCGCTGGACGACGTGGTGGTGGCGAGCTTCGTCTCCGGCCCGGGATCGACGACGCTGCCGATGGTGATCTTCTCCAGCGTGAAATTCGGCATCAGCCCGCAGATCAACGCGCTGGCCACGCTGATGGTGCTGGTCGTCGCCAGCGGCATCTTCGTCGCCAGCCTGGTCATGGCCCGGCAGGAGCGCCAGCGCAAACGCGACGAGCAGATGGCGATCCAGAACGGCTGAGCCAGAACGGAGGGCCCGCCGGACGCGATCCGGCGCCCGGTCCGCAAGACCTGTCCGTCCGCGCGCGGCAGACCGCTGCCGCCGCGGATGGCAATTGCCTGTTTCTTTTGCTATGTTGATGTCATCGTCAACAGCGAAAGAGGCCGTGCCATGCGCGCGCTCCTGTGGTTCCCCTTGTTGAGGCTTGGTTTTTTCAGTCCGGTGTCGACCGCTTATTCCGCCACCCGCACCGTTACCGCCCGCCGCGCCCTGCGCCCGCCGTCCGGCCGCTGACTGGCTGTTGACCGGCGCTTCCGGCGTCCTTCTCGCCGGCCGACGCAGTTTCCATGCGTCCTTTCCGACTACGTTCCTCTCCCATCAGGCCGAGTGCCGGCTCCCGTGGGCGTGATTGCCAAACTCCCGGACTCGTGGTTAGGCTGAACCGGGACGGCAAACGTCTCCACCAGCGCTTCCAGGCCAACCGTGACGGCCGGGACCGCGCCGGTCAGGAACAGCACCGGTCAGGAAACACCACGAGGGTAGAGGGATCGACGCATGACGACACCGAACGCCCGGACGCCGACGGGTCTAGGCTTCCACATGCCCGGTGAATGGGCGCGCCACAGCGGATGCTGGATGGCGTGGCCGTGCCGGCCGGAAACCTGGCCTGAGGGTGCCTTCGATGCCGCCTGCGACGCCTACGCCGAGGTCGCGCAGGCCATTGCCCGGTTCGAGTCGGTGACGATGGTCTGCGATCCGGCGGACGTGGCCGACGCCTCGCTGGCCTGCGGCGCCGGCATCCAGATCCTGCCGCTGCCGATCAGCGATTCGTGGATTCGCGACACCGGGCCGAGCTTCGTGGCGGACGGGCAGGGCGGTCTGGCCGGCGTCCATTGGGGCTTCAACGCCTGGGGCGGCAACTACGACGGCTGCGAGAAGGACCGGCAGGTCGGCCGCCTGATCCTCGACCATCTGAAGCTCCCCTGCTTCACCGCGCCGCTGGTGATGGAGGGCGGGTCCTTCCATGTCGACGGGGAGGGGACGCTGCTGACCACCGAGCAGTGCCTGCTGAACCCCAACCGCAACCCCGGCCTGACCCGCGACGAGATCGAGCGGCAGTTGATGGACCATCTCGGCGTCAGCACGGTGATCTGGCTCGGCCAGGGCTACCAGGACGACGAGACCGACGGCCACATCGACGAGATCGCGCTGTTCGTGCGGCCGGGCGTGGTGATGGCGATCACCACCGACGACCCCGGCGACCCGAACTTCAAGGCGTTCCAGGACAATCTCGACCGGCTGACGCGCGCCCGCGACGCCCGGGGCCGGCCGCTGGAGGTCATCCCGGTCCGCCAGCCGGCGCGGCGCGACATGAACGGGGTGCGGCTGACGCTGTCCTACACCAACCTCTACATCGCCAACGGCGGCATCGTCATGCCGGCCTTCGAGGATCCGGCCGACGACGAGGCCTACCGCGTCGTGCGCAAGGCCTTCCCCGACCGCGAGGTGGTGCAGATCGCCGCGATGGACATCGTGCGCGGCGGCGGCGGCATCCACTGCATCACCCAGCAGCAGCCCGCCGTCTGACCATCCTCTGGCCCGGTGACCGGGCTCAGTTGGCGATCGTCACGCCGGCCCGGACGGCGGCCAGCGCCAACTGGGTGCGGTTGCGCACGCCCAGCCGCTGCATCACCGTGCGCAGATGCACCTTGATGGTGCCCTCCAGCACGCCGAGCGAGCGGGCGATCTCCTTGTTCGAGCAGCCCTTCAGCAGCAGCCGCAGCACCTCGCGCTGGCGGTCGGTCAGATCGGTGATCGCGCTGCCGCCGGACTGCGCCGCGGAGGCCGCCGAGGGCGCCGGGGTGGTGGTGGCCAGCGGGATGCGGATCGGCCGGCCACCATGCGCGGCCGGCGGGGCGGGCGCGAAGATGCCGCCGGCCAGCACGATCGGCAGGGCCTGGTCGAGAACCATCCCCTCGCAGCCCTTGGGCACGAAACCGCGCGCGCCGGCGCGGATGCAGCCGGCGATGACGTTGGCGTCGTCGACCCCCGACACCACGACCAGCGGCACCTCGCCCGCCGCCTCCAGCATCACCTGAAGCCCGGCCGCGCCATCGCTGTCGCCCATCTGCAGGTCGTAGAGGATCGCCGTCAGAGCCGGAATGGCCGGACGCTTGCGCAGGGCCTCGGCCAGCGACCCGGCCTCGACGATCATGGCATCGGGATAGCGCTGGCGCAGCGCCAGCGACAGGCCGTAGCGGACCAGGGCGTGGTCGTCCACGATCAGGAAGGTCGGGATGTCACCCGGATGGTCACCGTGGTGATGAACCGGCTCCGGGACGATCGGATCGATGGCGTGCTGGGCATGATGATCCACGTTCGAACCTCTTCATCCATCGAATGCGTTGCCCGCCGCGGATTTTGACGGGACGGTTGATCAAACTTTGTGCGAGGACGATGAAGCGTTGAACCACCCCATTCGGATGTCCGCAACGCGCATACGGATAAGCGGGTGGTACCCACACCGTGGGACGACCACGAAAGCGGACGGCGTCGCCGGCGCCCTGCTCCTTTCGGGCGTCAGCCCTGCTCCGGCGCCAGCGGCACCGTCACCGAAAAGACCGATCCGCGGCCGACCCAGGAGCGCAGCCCGATCTCGTGGTTGAGCTGCCGGGCGAGCCGGGCGACGATCGCCAGCCCCAGCCCGACCCCCCGCCGCTGGTCGCGCCCGGGGTTGTCCAACTGGTGGAACTCTTCGAAGATGCCGCGGCGGGCGGCTTCCGGCACGCCCGGGCCGGTGTCCCACACCTCGACCCGCAGGCCGTCCCAGCAGGCGCGGCAGCCGAGCAGAATGCCGCCGGACACCGTGTATTTCAGCGCGTTCGCGATCAGGTTCCGCAGGATCCGTTCCAGCAGTTGCGCGTCGCTCAGCACCACGGCGGTGCAGGGCACGACCCGGAACCGCAGCCCGCGCATCTCCGCCTGGGGTTCGAATTCGCCGTGGATTCCCTCGAGGATGCTGCTCATCGCCACCGGCTCGATCAGCGGGTCCAGCACCCCGGCGTCCAGGCGGGCGGAGTCGAGCATGCCATCCAGCAGCGTGCGGATCGACAGGTGGGCGGCCATCAGCCCGCCCATGACCGGCCGCTCCGCGTCGCCCAGCCGGGTCCGCAGCACGTCCAGGAACAGCCCCATCGACATCACCGGCTGGCGCAGGTCGTGGCTGGCGGAGGCAAGCAGGCGCAGCTTGTCGGCGTCGGCGCCCTGCAGGCGCTGCAACTCCTCGTTCGAGCGTTCGAGTTCCACGTTCGCCTGCTCGATCTGGTCCAGGGACACGCGCAGCTCTTCTTCCGTCGTGCGCAGCTCCTCCAGCGAGACCGACAGCTCGGCGTTGGCGCGGACAAGCTCCTCGCTCTGGCGGTCCAGCGCGCGCTCGCGCAGCGCCAGCCGCTCCATCATCTCGTTCACCTGCGACAGGGCGGCCTGGTGGCGCGTGGCGAGAAGGGCGATCTCGCGCTGCTGGCGGTCGATCAGCGCCTCGGCCTCGGCCTGCCGCTGCTCCAGGTCCTCGACCAGGGTCAAGGCCTGTTCCAACTCGGCGGACAGGTGCCGCAGGTCGGCGGCGGCCGCTTCGCTTTTCAGGTCGCAGGCCACGCCGATGAAATGCTCGGTCCGACCGCCCGGCCCCAGCAGCGGCGTGACGACCAGGGTGCACAGATACTCGGCCCCGCTCTTGTGCCGGTTGACCAGCGTGACGCGGGCGAAGTCGCGCTCCCGCAGGTCGCGCTTGATGGTGGCCGTCACCTTCCGGTCGGTCCGCCGGGATTGCAGCAGCCGGGGCGACCGGCCGATCACCTCGTCCGGGCGGTAGCCGGTCAGCTTGGTGAAGGCGCGGTTGACGTAGCGGATCGTCGGCCCCGGCGGATCGAGATCGCAGTCGGTGACGATGACGGCGTCGTCAAGGCGATCCCAGATGGGCTGGATGACCAAAGCTCCCGGCTTGCAGTTCCCCTTGGTGTCCAGTCCATGAGTGTCCGACATGCGGCGGTCCCTCCTCCTTCGGCGATCTTTGGCCTTGGCGATCGTTGGCGACTGGGCGGCGGGACATCCTGGAACGGGCGCGCCGCCGGTACACTGGGAACCTTTGTGTACGTCGTTCTGTTCCCATTTGTTGGTCAAAGATCAGACGCGTGCCACGGCGTCGGTATCCGGGCACCGTGAGCGGCGACGGCAAACCCGATCGGCGGTCCGCCCCGGCCCGAATTGGGGGTGGCGCGGCGGCCGGTCAGTCGGAAGCCGCCTCCCGCCGGCCGTCGAAGGAGCCGATGCTCTGCCGCTTCGCGGTGTCGTGGGCGATGGCGACCAGGACCGGCGGCTGTTCCTGCGCGAAATACTGCATGCACATTTCGACCGGGCGGGCTGGCTGGTGACCGCTTTCGATCCGTGTCTCGAAGACGATTTCGTCCTTCTCGCCCGACAACAGCGGCGCCACCAGCTCCCCGAAGGTGACGGCGTCGATGTCGGGCATCAGCTCGTGCAGCGCGATCTGTCGCAGCGCGTCCAGCGAATGGCCCAGCTTGGCCTCGCCCCCGCGGTTGACCAGTTGGAAATGGAAGGTCGCCGGATCGAGGACATACACCTCGTTCAGCGATCGGCCGATGATGCGGCCAAGGTAACGGGCGAAGGCGTCGGCCCGCGTGCGTTCGGTCACGTCCTCGATGATCAGGACCGCACCGTAGGTGTCCTTGTGGTGCAGCAGGGGCGACAGGCGGATGCGGCAGTCGATCCGGCGGCCCCGCCGGTCCATCGCCTCCAACTCCAGCGGCTCGGCGGCCACCCGGTTGGTCAGGGTGTCGTGCAGCGCCCGCCGCAGGTGCAGCACCGGCAGCCCGATGTCGAGGTCGAGGAAGGATTCGCCCACGACCTCCTCGGTGCGCAGCCCCCAGACATTTTCGCTCCAGCGGTTCCAGGAGCGGACGATCATGTTGTCGTCCAGGACGATGATGCCGGCGTCGATGCTGCGCAGGATCGATTCCGAATACTGCTTGTATTCGCTGGCTTCCTCGCCTTGCCGTCGCATCTCCTCGTTGGCGACTTCCAACTCTTCGTTGGTCGATCGCAGTTCCTCGTTCATGGTCTCCAGCTCCTCATTGGTGGACTGGAGTTCTTCGTTGGTCGTCTCCAACTCCTCGTTGGTCGACTGCAACTCCTCATTGGTGGTTTCCAGCTCCTCGTTGGAAGACTGGAGTTCCTCGATCGTCGTCTCCAGGCTTTCCTGGGCGGCATCGACCTCCTGTTGCAGCAGGAACAGGCGGCTGGTGTTGACGAAGCTCATCAGTGTGGCGAAGGGCTTGCCATCGCGGCCGTAGAGCAGCGACACCTCGATGGTCAGGTGGGTCGGCTCGATGCCCGGGCGGGAGAAGGGCTGGTGTTCGATGCGGACGGTGCGGCCGCTGGTCCGCACCTCCTCGATCCGGCTGCGCAGTTCGGCCGGCCGATAGGAGATGGTCAGGTCCTGGAACGGACGGCCGATGTCGTTTTCCTCGACGTCGAACAGCCGCCGCGCCGGGGCGTTGGCGAAGATCAGTTGCCCGTCGATGTTCACCGCCAGATAGGCGGCGGCGCTGTTGTCGACGATGCTCTCCAGCAGCCGGTTCTGTTGGTTCGCCCGCCCGCCGTGGGCATCGGCCGCCAGCGCCAGGCCGCCCCCCTGCGAGCGGCGCCATTCCCGCGGCACCTTGGTGAAGATCCGGCTTTTCAGGTCGATCGGCTCGAACATGCGGGATCGGGCGAGCTGCGTTTCCGCCTTGCCCAGGAACAGGAAGCCGTCGTTGACCAGCGCGTAGTGCAGGCGCGGCAGGACGACGTTCTGGGTGTCCGCCTCCAGGTAGATCAGCAGGTTGCGGCAGATCAGCAGGTCGATGCGCGAGATCGGCGCGTCGCTGACCACGTTGTGGCGGCCGAAGATGACGCATTTGCGCAGCTCGCGCTGGAACACGTAGTGGTTGCCGGTCCGCTCGAAATAGCGTTCCAGCAGGGGCTCCGGCACGGAATCGACGTCGCGGGCGGCGTAGGTGGCGTGGCGGGCGGTGTTCAGCGCCTCTTCGTCCAGGTCGGTGGCGTAAATCTTGACGCGGCGGCAGAATTCGGGCGTGCCGAGCGCCTCGGCGAACAGCATCGCCAGGGAATAGGGCTCCTCGCCCGATGCGCAGCCGACGCTCCAGATCCGGATGTGGCCGGTGCTGCCCTTGCGTTCGAGGATGCGCGGCACGACGTCGGTGCGCAGCACCTCCCACGCGTCCTTGTCGCGAAAGAACGAGGTGACGTTGATCAAAACCGTGTTCAACAGATTGATGAATTCCTGCGGGTGGGCCTCGAGAAACGCATGGTAGGACGTGAAATCATCGCAACCGACTTCTTCCATGCGCCGACGGATCCGTCGTTCGAGGCTCGTCCTCTTGTAGCCGCGAAAGTCTATTCCGCGGCTTTCCTGGATATGATGGATCAGATTTGAAAAATCAGAATCGGGGGTATCAGCTTTTTTTGTCATCGTCTTGCGGTATCACAGTGTTGAGTTGAGCATAACCGTCGGCGAGCGTTGCACTCAAGCATTGAGACGTCCTATGCCTGGACGCCGCATTGCGCAAGCGAACGGGGCGATGGACGCCGGGGCGGCGAAACGATGGGCGCGACCGCCTGTTGCCATGGTATGGACCAGTCGGGTTTGGAGCCGCGCCTCCCGGAAAAGCGCGACATCGTCGTGATCGGGACGTCGGCCGGCGGGGTGTCCGCTCTCACCCGGCTGTTCTCCGCGATGCCGCAGGACTGCGCGCCGACGGTGTTCGTCGTCATGCACATCACGCCGACGGCGCGGAGCCTGCTGCCCCGGTTGTTGCAACGGGTGGGCTGGCTGCCGGCCTTCCACCCCACGGACGGCGAGCCGATCCGGCCGGGGCACATCCATGTCGCGCCGCCCGACCACCATCTGCTGGTTCTTCGCGACCGCGTGCTGATCCGCCGCGGCCCGCGGGAGAACCGGACCCGTCCGGCGGTCGACCCGCTGTTCCGCTCCGCCGGGGTGGCCTTCGGCAGCCGGGTGGTCGGCGTCGTGCTGTCCGGCACGCTGGACGACGGTGCGTCCGGCCTGCGGGCCGTTCATCGCTGCGGGGGGACCAGCGTCGTCCAGGACCCGGACGACGCCCAATGGCCCGGCATGCCGGCCAGCGCCATCGCGCGCAACCCGATCGACCATGTCGTGCCGCTCGATCGCATGGCGACCCTGCTGGCCCGCCTGGTGAGCGAGCCGGCACCGGCCCGCCCGCCCGTCCCCTTTGATATTGCGGTGGAAGCCCGCATTGCCGAGCAGGAGCTGACCACCGTGTCCGACGATACCCAAACGGTCGGTGTGCCGACCACCCTATCCTGTCCCGAATGCGGTGGCGGCCTGTCGGAGATCCGCGACGGCCCGACGCTGCGCTTCCGCTGCAAGGTCGGCCACGCCTACAGCCTCGACGCGATGAACGAGGCCCAGGCCGAAGCCATGGAGAAAGCCCTGTGGGTGGCCCTGCGCACCCACGAGGACCGGGTGGAGCTGTTCCGGCGCATGGCCGACCACGCCCGCGGCCGCGGCCACGACCGCTTGGCCGCCAATTGGGACCGACAGATGGCGGAGGCGCGCAACCACGCCGACCTCCTGCGCCAGGTGCTGTCCAATCCGGACCTGAAGCGGGCCAATGAGCCGTAGACCATCGGCGGGGAAGGACGGGTTGCCGCATCGGCCGGCCATCAGGACGTCGTCGCGACGACCAGCACGGCGTAGTCGCTGCGCTGGCCCGCGACGGGGGTAGCGATGAGGGCGATGGCGACCACCGCGCCGTGGCGCTTCCACGCCCGCGCCTGGCCCGCGCGAATCCGCTGCGGAAGAGCGGGTTCGGCCTCCCAGCCTGACAGAGCGCCCCGATAATGGGCGGCGATGTCCGGCCAAGCGGCTTCGGCGGGCAGCCGGTAGGCCGTGACCGCAAGGCGGCCATACCGGGGCTTCAGCGCGTCGCGGAGTTCCTGAGCGACGTCG
>NZ_LGRA01000021.1:2444670-2513497 GCF_003116095.1 Azospirillum sp. TSO35-2 | reverse complement strand
CGGCGCCAAGTACGTCGTCGCCCCCGGCTTCAGCATCGGGCCGGAGTACAACCACTTCAAGCTCAGCTCCGACGTCGCCGCCAACAGCGACAAGGGCGACATGGTCCTGGTCCAGACCAACCTGGCCTTCTGACCTTCGCGCCGCCGCGGTGTCCATCCCACCGCGGCGGCGCGTCCCGGCGCGCTCTCCCTCGGGTGCGTCCGCCTCTGGCATTCTCCTGGCAGAGGCCAACTTCCAGCCGGACGGCGACACCGCCGTCCGGCCTTTTTTCGTGGCGAGCCCGCGGCGGCGAGCGTGACGGCGACCGGGGTCAGAAGCCGATGACGCCGGTCATCCACAGAAGAATGACGATAATGCCGGGAACTCCCAGGAGCCAAAGAAGGATAGGCATCGGTGTCCTCCATCTTACATCCGCATCGGAAAAGAGTGACGTTCACTCCCTTTCCCCAACAACGGAACAGGGCGGCCCTCTGTTCCGCCGGCCGCTCCGAATGATGCCCAAATCGTTCTCGGTCGCCTGTTGGACGGACGATCGGCGTTAACCCTGTTTTTACCGGAACATTTTTGGAAATCCTGCCCGACCCTGTTGCTGTCTGCTGATCCGGCGGTCGCCGTCTTGCCGCGGCGACCTGGACGGGTCGGTGTCGGCGCTCCGCCGCCAGGGCGTCGCCCCCGCGCGAACTCCGCCCCTGCGTGCCCGTTCGTGGTAAGAGTTCCGGTGACGCTGCCCAATGGCGAACAAGCTGGGAGACACGGCCGATGGCCCTGCGGAACTTGACGGCGGATGGCCGGAGCCGCCTTGCGGAGATTGCCCGCCGCCACGGTGTCAGCGATGACGCGGCGGCGGCCATGCTGATGGCGTTGACCCAGGGCGGCGGCACCATGGCCCAGTTCAGCCATCCGGAGTTCGGCGGCTCGGGCCAATGGATGCGGGGCGGCATGACCATGGTCAGCGACCTGTTCAACAACGCGCTGAAGGCCACGGTCGACAGCCTTTGCAACGACCTCTCGACCCTGCTGCTGAACCCGCCGCCGGGGACGTGGCAGGAGACGGCGTCGCCCGGCCCGTCGCCGCCCGGCTTCGGCGGCGCCGACTGGTGGCCGGCGGCGCTGGGTGTGCCGAACGCCAGCGGGGCGCAGAACGACCTGCGCTACGCCTATTTCGCCGACGCCGGCCGTCTGGCGATCGACATCGCCGGGACACGGACGCTCTACGACACCGCCGACCATCGGATTTCCGGGGTGTCGCAGCAGCAGGGCAACGGCTGGTCACTGACCTTCACCAGCCAGTACGGCACCGTCCCGGTGTCGTCGCTGCGGGTGGTCGACGGCGGCCCCCAACCGGGTGAGCCCCCCGCGGCGCCTCCGGCTCCTTTCACTCCGGCCCCCGTCCCGGCGCCGCACGCCCTGGTTCCGGACACCCTGGCGCCGGACTCCCTGGCCGGCACCGTCTGGTCGTTCGGACCGACCGGTGACGCCGGCATCACGATCACCCTGGCGCCGGACGGCGGCATCACCGGCAGCGGCGACGCGCGGGTGCGCTACTGGTCGGCGGAGGACGGCGGCCTGACCTTCTACGACAGCGACGGCCGGGTGTCGGTCCGCTTCGCCGACCCGGCCGCCGGCGATCCCGGTGCCGGGCTGTCCGGCCACGACCCGGCGCGTCCGGACCAGACCTACGCGCTGCGGCCGCCGGCGCCACAGTGGCAGCCCACCGGGCCGTCCGCGCCCCCGGCGTCCCCGGCACTGCCGCTCGATGTGACCGCCGGCGACTGGCTGCTGGAGGACCACGGCGGCAACCGGCTGTGCGTCCTGCGCCTGTCGGCGGACGGCCGGGTCGAGGGCGGGCGTGGCAGCGAGGCGGCGTGGCGGATCACCGACAGCAGCGTGGTCCTGCTGCACGGCAGCGGCCGTCCGACCGCCCGTTTCGACATTTTCCAGTTCCGCGCCGGCCGCTGGACGCTGATCGGGGCGCCGCTCAACGACGAGTCGGCCACGCTCTTCCTCAAGCAGCCCTGAGGAACGGGGCGGCCTTCAGGGCGCGTCTGAAAGCCCGGCCAGGACGCCGGGGAGGATGCCGGTCAGGGCCAGCGCGTCCTGGGCCCAGTCGAGATGCGCCGCGCGGAGCCGCGCCCGGCGGTCGGCGTCGCCGGCCAGCGCGGTCAGCGTGCGCACCGCATCCTCCTCGTCGGCAAAGGTCAGATCCTGTTCGTGGGGGCCGAACAGCCGGGCGGTGTCGGCGTGGCGCCAACTGACCAGCATGCCCTCGCGCTTCACGATCTCCAGCGTCCGCGGGAAGATCGCGGTGTCGTAGGCGAGGCTGCCGAAGTCCAGGCAGGCGGTGGCGGCGTGGTAGGCATTCCGCGGCCGGGGCGACACCGGATGGGCCTCGACGCCGCAGCGCTCCCAGCCGTTGCCCCAGACGGCGAAGGAGGCGCCGAACGCCCGTTTGAGGGCGACGGCGAAGCGCTGGCGGTTGCCGATGGCGAAGGCGACGGAAAACGCCGCGTTGAAGGCGAGCGTCCAGGCCGGGTCGGTCGACCGCTCCGTCAGGCCGCAGAGGTCCATGGCCTGGGTGCGGTGCAGCGCCGGCTGGTCGCGCATCGCCGCGGCCACTGCCTCGGCGCAGGGCGTGACGGCGGGATCGACGGCGGTGAGGGAATGGTCCGGCCAGCCCTGGCCCAGATAGAGGAAGCGGTCCCTGACCTCGCTGGCCGCCTCCCCGGCGTTCGCCTCGCCCTTCATGGCGCCGTAGGGGTAGCGGACCAGGCCGGGGGTGTCCGGCGACATCCAGCGCTTGTAAAGCTCGACCGACCCGTCGGCGGCCCGGCTGGCGCAGATCCAGCGATGGCCCCCCAGCGGCGCGTAGAACACCCGCGATAGGCCGAGCCGGATCGACTGCTCCGCCGTGCCGGGGCACATGCACCACATCCGGATGTTGTGCCGGGTCATCCAGCGGTCGGCCTCATGCACCGCCTCGGCGGTGGTGGCGCCGACCTCCTCCAGCGGGTGTTTCAGGCAGATGTGGATGACCGCCGGGCGGGTGCCGAAACCGGCGACATAAGCGAGCAGCATCTCCACGGTGTCGCGCGGGATCTCGAACAGGTTCAGGACGATCAGCGCGTCGATCGGCCGGTCGATCAGTTCCTGCGAGATGTCGGGCAGCGCCAGGACCGACTCGTGGCCGAGATCGACCAGGGCGGCGTGGATCGACCACAGGATCTCCGAGGTGCCCTGGCCGCAGAGGAGAAAACGCATGGCTCATCCCCTCTGGTGAAACAGGACGACGGCCTCGTCCATGCGGGCGGCGAGCTGCGCCGGGTCGGCGCCCTCCCGCTCCACCACGGCGAAGCGGACGCGCGCGTCCTCCCGGGACCGGGCGAGCAGGGCCGGGTCGTCGGCCAGCCCGGCGGCGCGCGCGACGAACGCGTCGGCGTCCGCCACCAGGAAGCCGGGCCCGGCGACGCTGGCAACGTCGCCGCCGGCGAAGGACAGCAGCGGGACACCGGCCGCCAGGGCATGCGCCGCGCTGGCCCCGCCGCCGGTGCGGCGCGGGTTGAGGTAGAGGTCGCTCAGGGACAGCAGCCCGTCCATGCCGTCCACATGGCCCAGGCAGCGCAACCGCAAGGCAAGGCGGGAGCGCCGCAGGCGGCCGGGCAGGGAGTCCACCGTCCCGGCGAACAGCACCACCGCGCCGGGGACCGCGTCCAGCAGCCGCTCCAGCAGGGCCAGGAAGTCGGCGTCGACCTCCGCATCCAGCCGGTTGCCGACGACGACGCACAGGAAGGCCGCGTCGGCCACCTCGAACTCCGCCCGCGTGGCGCTGCCGCCGTCGCGGCGCAGCGACAGCCCGAGCCGGAACGGCCGCCACGCCCGCGCCAGGCGTCCGCCGCCGGCCGGCGGCACAACGCTGCCGAAATCCAGCACGATGTCGGCCAGCGAGATGGTCTGGCCGGTGGTGGTCGGCATGCACAGCAGCGGCCGCACCGATTCCAGCAGGTCGGCGACGATGACCGAGCCACCGAAGGCGACCACGATGTCGGGATCGAACGCCTCCACCGCCGACAGGAAGCCGTTCAGCGCGTCGGCGGTGATGCCGGGGGCGGTCGAGGACAGCAGGCGGATCGACTGGTCCTCGAACCGGATGCTCTGCTCGCCGGTCAGCCGCTCTTCGACGGCGGCGGCGAAGGGCGGCACGAAGGGGCTGTAATAGCGCTCCGGCATCATGTTGGTGTTCAGCACCAGCACCGGCCGCCCATAGTCGCGTTGCACATGGGCCGCCTGCCGCAGCAGATCGCGCGACGGCTGGTGCTCCAGCGACAGCAACTGGTTGGTGATCATCACCACATGCCCGGTGTCCGGCGCCCCCACGGCGCGCGGCGCCGGGTGCAGGCGCAGGCGGCGGGCGACCTCCCGCACAAGCCGTTCATAGAAGGGCAGCAGCCGGTCCGGCACGAAGTCCGGCACCGTCGCCATGTCCATCCGCATCAGGAACAGCTGGCGTTGCATGGACCAGTAGATCTGGTTGATGCCCTCCAGCGGCGCCAGATCCAGCACATTGTCCAGCATGTCGATGATGCGCAGGTAGCGGCGCAGGTCGCCGGACACGCAGGCGAGCGCCGATTCCCGGAGGATCGGGTCCAGCCCGGCGGTCGCCGCGTCCAGCGCGTCCATCGCGGTCGTGTCGCGCCCCAGTCCGGCGGTCCGGCCATCCTCGCAGCTCTGCGCGATCGCCTTCAGCGCCTCCCCGGTGCCGGCCGGCCCGCGCAGCCGGGTGACGATCTCGCTCAGGGCGGCCTCGGTCGGGGTGGCGCTGGCGTCTTGCATGGTGAACGGTCCCAAACGGCGGGTGACGGGTTGGGCGTCCGTTCGGCCGGGCCTGCTCCGACGGCCAGAGAACCCGGCTCTACCCATAGGAGTGGACGGGCAGGGCGTCAACGCCGGAAAACGGACGGTCGCAGGGGGAGCGGACCGGGGCGGTGAGGTTTGAGAACGGCCGTTGCCGCGGATCGGCCAAGTCGAGCGGGAGAGTCGTGGAGAGGTGTCTGAATTCTGTCGAACCGCGAACTGCGACGGTTCCAGAAAAGCACCAAAACCCTTGAAGGGGAATGGTGCCCAGGGACGGAATTGAACCGCCGACACGGGGATTTTCAGTCCCCTGCTCTACCAACTGAGCTACCTGGGCATCGGCGCTGCGGGGTGGCTGTGGGCCGGTGCAGCGCGTCGTGGGGCGCTTTTTAGGGAAGTTCCCCGGGGCTGTCCAGAGAAAAATTCGCAAAAAATTCAGGCCGCCGTCACCCCTCGTCGCGGCCGTCGGATTGGCCGTCGGATTGGTCTCCGGCAGCCGGCGTTTCCGGCCCTTCGATGCGGTAGACGCCGCCCAGCCAGCGCGACAAATCGACGTCGGCGCAGCGCTTGGAGCAGAAGGGACGGGTGGCCGGCTCGGTCGGGCGGCCGCAGATCGGGCACTGGGATTCGACGCGCGGCGCGGCGTCCGGGGATTGGCGGGACAAGGGGAAAGCCTCCGTGCAGGAAACAAAAGGGCGCTAGGGCCGCAGCAGCGACGCCAGCGGCGTGCCGCGGCGGGCGCGGGTCAGTTCGACCAGCCCGAGCTTCGACATGCCATACACCTGGGTTTGCACCGGGTCGCTGTCCACTGCCTGCGTCAAGGCGGCCAGCACGCGCTCGGCGTCGCCGCGGCCCCGCATGTTGACGAAATCGACCACCACGATGCCGCCGACGTTGCGCAGGCGAAGCTGGCGGGCGATCTCCGCCGCTGCGTCGAGGTTGACGTCCAGCGGGTTGCCGCGCTCGCCGGCGTTGACGTCGACCACGGTCAGCGCCTCCGTCCGCTCGATCACCAGCGAACCGCCCAGCGGCAGCGGCACCCGCGGGTCGAGCAGGCCGTCGATGGCGCTGTCGAGGTCGCGCAGGTCGAACAGCCGCGGCGGCGGCTGGTGGGCGGTCAGGCCGGGCAGCAGGTCCGGCGCGTGGTGGCCGCACCAGGCGCGCAGGTCGCGCAGCAGGGACGGGTCGTCGACCAGGATGGCGTCGGGGACCGCGGCGCCCTGTTCGATCAGCGCGCGGGTCGGGGCGTCGGGGCCGGCGTGCAGCGGGCGGGGGGTGGAGCTTTCGCGGGCGTCGTCGCGGATGCCGCGCCACAGCAGGTGCAGCGCCTCCGCCTCGGCGGCCAGCAGGGTGTCGGAGGCCGACGCGGCGCCGGCGCGGACGATCCAGCCGGCGCCGCTGACCAGCGCTTCGATGCGGCGGGCCAGCGCCGCGCGCTCCGGTCCGACGCCCAGCCGCTTCGACACCGCGATGCCGCGGCTGAGCGGCGCGTGCACCAGGAAACGGCCGGGCAGGGTGATGTCCATCGTCAGGGACGGGCCCTTGGCCCCCGCGGCGTCGGCCTTGACCTGCACCACCACCGGCTGGCCGGTGCGCAGCAGGGCGCCGATGCGCGGCGTCTTGTCGGCGGGCGTTTTGTTGGCCGGCGTCTTGTTGGCGGAACGGCCGGGAGGCGACTCGTCGGGGTCGAGGGCGTTGCGGCGCACGTCGGCGGCGGGCAGCAGGCCGGACAGGCCGCCGCCCAGATCGACGAAGGCGCCGTTCAGGCCGGTGGCGATCCGCTCGACCCGGCCGAGGATGATGTGGCCGAGGCGGGACGGTCGGTCGGCATGGTCGATGTGAAGGTCAGTCAGCCGCCCGTCGGCCAGCACGGCGGCCCGCGTCAGCGGCCCGTCGCGGTCGACCAGCAGCTCGATCCGGCTCATCGGCGTGGTCGGGTGAGGAACGGAGGCGTCATCGGATCGGGAAACCGGCGCCGTGCAGCATGCCCGCCACCTCGTGCAGGGCGAGCCCGACGACGTTGCTGTAGGAGCCGCCGATCCAGCGCACCAGCGCGGCGGCCCGGCCCTGGATGGCGTAGCCGCCGGCCTTGCCCTGCCACTCGCCGGAGTCGATGTAGGCGTTGGTCTCCGCCGCGTCGAGCACCTTGAAGGTGACGTCGGTGCGCACCATCCGTTCGAAACGGCGGTGGCCGTCGCCGGTCGGAACCAGCAGCACGATGCCGCCCAGCACCCGGTGGCGGCGGCCGGAGAGCAGGGTCAGGCAGCGCCGCGCCTCCTCCTCCCGCTCCGCCTTGGGCAGGATGCGGCGGCCGCAGGCGACGACGGTGTCGGCGGCGAGAATCCACGAATCGGGATGGCGCGCGGCGACGCACGACGCCTTCTCCCCGGCCAGCCGCAGGGCGTGCTGGGGTGGAGGTTCGTCGCGCAACGGCGTTTCGTCGAGATCGGCGGGGTCGACCGCGTCGGGCACGATGCCGATCTGGCGCAGAAGGTCGAGCCGGCGGGGGGAGGCCGAAGCCAGCACCAGCCGGGGCGCCTTGGACGGGATCGTCACGGGGAACCGCGATGCCGCAGGATGACTACTTGAACCGGAAGGTGATTCGGCCCTTGGTCAGGTCGTACGGCGTCATCTCCACGTTGACGCGGTCGCCCGCCAGAACACGAATCCGGTTCTTGCGCATCTTGCCCGAGGTGTGCGCGAGCACCTCGTGATCGTTGTCGAGCTTCACCCGGAACATCGCGTTCGGAAGCAATTCGACGACGGTCCCGGAGAACTCGATCAGATCTTCCTTTGCCATAGGCCCTTATGTCCGTCCCTAGAAGTTTCGCGGCAATAACTGACCTTCCCAGGCGGCCGGGTCAAGGGGGATTCCCACCACCGATGCGTTCGGCCGCAGCCGGCCGACGCGGGGCTGCCCCGCGTGGAGCGCGAAAAAGAGTGCTCCACCCCGTCGGCCGGGTCAGACCGTCTGGTAGGGGTTGAGCGGCGATGCACCGCCGTCGTCCAGTGTTCGCGGGGGTTCCATCGCTTTTCCGATGGCCGCGAACATCTCGCGCTGGTCGATTTCCATGCGCCGCGCCAGCCTCGCCACCGTCTCCACCGCGGTCAGGGCGCGACCGGTCGTGCGATCGTGAAAAAGATTGTGGTTGGCCTGGGCGGCGGCCGGAAGCAGGTCGGCGGCGACGGCTTGCGGGCTCGATTCGGCGGCGCGAATCAGCTTTGCGGCGCCGCCGGACCCCAGCACATAGGCCATGCGGCTTTCGGATTCGCTGGCCGAGCGGCCCAGCCGCTTTTCCAGCGCCGTCCGCCCCTCAGCCAGATAGCGGGCGGCCATGCCGGCCGACAGGTCGACGTCGTGCCGCAGCTCCAGGATCCGGCGGCGGGCCTCCGGGTCCTTGACCGTGGACACGCCGTTGCGGCTTTGGATGTGCGAGGCCAGATCGCCCTGGCCATAGGCGGCGCCGTGGCGGCGGAAAAGGTCGAGCCACGTCGATTCGAGGAACTGGAAGGGGCCGGCGGCCGAGCTGTTGCTGTTCTTCGCCGCGCTGTTCAGCCCGCTTTCCTGGGTGGCCTGGGCGAGGATCGCGGTGAAGCTGTGGCCGGACAGCCCGGCGACCTGCTGGGAGGCGACCACGACGCGGGCGGCGGTCTGGTCGCCGGATTCCGCGCTCGCGATGGCGTCGGCGACCCTGGAGGAGGAGGCGCGGGCGGAGGTGGGCGGCACCGCCGGCTTCAGCGTTGGCAGCGGCGCCCGGACGGCGTCGGCGGCGGCAGCGACGCCGGAGTCGGCGTTGGCGGCGACCAGGACCGGCGGCTCCGGCTTGACCGCGGGAAGCGGCACCTGGGTGCCGTCGGCCAGCAGCACGGGCGCTGTGGGCTTTGTGGTGGGCAGGGGCACCTGGGTGCCGTCGGCCAGCCGGATCGGCACCACGGGCTTCGCCGTGGGCTGTGGCGGGGCCTTCTGACCGTTGGCGAGGCGTCCGTTGGATGCCGCCCCGTTGGACGCAGGTCGGGACTCCGGTCGCGTCTGGGTCAGGGCGTCGCGGAACGACGGCTCGCCGACCGCGCCGTCGGAGAGGGCCGGGGACGGTTCAGGCTTCCGTTCGGGAACGGGAGCGAAGGGAGGCTGCGCAACCTTCATGGCACACGCTTCATGACACGACAGGGTCCGACGTTCCGTCCGGCCGCCGCCTCACGGGCGTGAGCGTGGCCGGGCGTACCGACACTATAGCATCGACTCGTCAGCTGTGTGCGATCAACTGCGGCCGCTGGTCGATGTCGTCTGTCGGATGGGCGGCCGGGGGGCTGCCGCCGTCCGTCCCGCTGCCGTCGCTGGGACCGGGGTCGGGGCCGGGGCCGGGCTCCGCCGGTTTGGCCCAGCGGTTGATGGCGGCCAGCAGTTTGGCCTTTTCCAGCGGCTTGGCCAGATGGGCGTTCATGCCGGACTGCAGGCAGCGTTCGACCTCCACCGCCAGCACGCCGGCCGACAGGGCGACGATCGGGATGCGGGCGGCCGGGCCGGGCAGGGCGCGGATGCGCCGGGTCGCCTCCAGGCCGTCCATCACCGGCATCTGCACGTCCATCAGCACGATGTCGTAGGCGGTCTCCTGCACCGCGGCCACCGCGGCGGCGCCATCGACCACCGCGTCGACCTGATGGCCGGCCTTGGTCAGCATCGTCACCGCGAGGTCGCGGTTCATCGCCAGATCCTCGGCCAGCAGGATGCGCACGCCGGGGCTGCCCGGTTCGATGTGCGACACGGTGCCGATCTCCGGCTGGACCGCGGCGCTGCCCGCCGACCCCAGGGGCAGCGAGAACCAGAAGGTGCTGCCGACGCCGACCTGGCTTTCCATGCCGATCCGGCCGCCCATCAGCTCGACCAGCCGGCGGCAGATCGCCAGCCCCAACCCGGTGCCGCCGCGCCCGCGTTCCAACTGGGTGAAGCGCTGGAACAGGTCGCGCTGCCGTTCCGGGGCGACGCCGATGCCAGTGTCGGTCACGGTGAAGGTGCAGAGGCGGCCGCCGCCCTGCTTGCCCTGGCCGTCGTCGATCGCCTTCACCATCAGCCGGACCGAGCCGCGGTCGGTGAACTTCACGGCGTTGCCCAGCAGGTTCAGCAGGATCTGCCGCAGCCGGTCGGGATCGCCCATGACGAAACCGCGGGCGGTGGCCGAGATGGTGGTCTGGATCTCCAGCCCCTTCTGCTCGGCGGCCAAGCGGACGATGGCGACGCAGCGGTCGGCCAGATCGTCCAGCCGGAAGGGCACGCTGACCAGATCCAGCCGCCCCGCCTCCAGCTTCGACAGGTCGAGCACGTCGTTGATGACGGTCAGCAGCGATCGCCCGGCGTCGCGCACCTGCGAGGCGTAGCGGCGCTGCTCGGCGGTCAGCGGGGTTTCCAGAAGCATTTCCGCGAATCCGATCACGCCGTTCATCGGCGTGCGGATCTCGTGGCTCATGGTGGCGAGGAACTCCTCCTTGGCGCGGCTGCCGGCCCGCGCCTCCTCCATGGCGGAGCGCAGCTCCTGCTCGCGCTGCTTCAGGCGGCGCGACATGTTGTTGAAGGCGTGCGAGACGACGCGGAACTCGCGGGGCGCGCGGTCGGCCTCGATCATGGTGCCGCCGCCGCCGTCGCCGATCCGGGTCGCCGCGCTGCCCAGTTCCCACACCCAGCGCAGGACCGAGGCGCGCAGCAGCACCCACAGCGCGGTGACGCTGATCAGCGCCGCGATGCCCAGCAGACCCAGGCTCTGCCACAGGTCGCGCCGCGCCTCGGCGGCGATCGGGGCGGTCGGCATGCCGACGGCGAAGACGGTGTCGGTCTCGTCGGAATGACGGAAGGACCAGATTCGGGAGCGGCCGTCGAGGCTCTGGCTGCCGAAGGTGCCGTCGCGTTCCTTCAGCATGCGCTGGACGTGCGGCATGTGGTTGACGTTGCGGTTCAGCCAGCCTTCGGGATCGGGCTGGCGGGCGACGATCACGCCGTGGCGGTCCAGCACCATCACCCGGGCGTCGGGCTGTTTCAGCACCTTCACCAGGTCGGTCAGCCAGGTGAGGTCGACCGCCACGCCCATGACGCGGACGATCCGGCCGTCCTCGACGATCGGGCTGGCGACGATGATCAGCGGCTTCAGCGACCGTTTGCCGATGATGAAATCGCTGACGACCCAGCTCTTGGTGTCGAGCACCCGCTGGAAATACTCGCGCTCGCGCAGCGAGATGCCGGCGCCGGGGCCGGTGGTGTCGCAGATGATGTTGCCGTCGGCGTCGGTCAGCCAGACGCCGGTGGTCCAGCGGTGCTGGCGCGGCATCGGCGACAGGGTGGCGACGCAGGAGTCGGTGTCGGCCGTGGTGGCGTTGCGAATCGCCGGCACCAGCGACAGCACGCCCAGCAGGTTGCGCGCCTCGCCGATCAGGTCGCGCTGCCGCTCGACCCCGTCGGCGGCGAGGTGGAGCGCCAGTTCACGGGCGGCGTCGATCCGGTTGTCGAGCTGCTGGTCGGCCAGATAGAGCGCGCCCGCCAGCGGCAGCGCCAGCGACGCCAGGACCACGCCCATCAGACGCGCGCGCAGGCTGCGTGGGCTGAGGAAGCGGAGAAGGCGGGGCAGCAGGCCGGCGGACATGGATCGCTGAGTCTCCGCGGGAACGTGTGATGATGCGCCCGCAGTCTAAAACGACATCCGACGCGATACGATGATGCAGCTCAATAGCACCGGCACGGCTGCCAAGGGAACAGGGGCCGCGCGAAAAGTTGCAAAATACCGAAAATATTACCGACCATGCCGTGTGTCGGCGGCCGTCGCCGGTTGACGCCCGTCAAGGCTGCGGGGCCCGGCATCCGGGATGGTCCCCTGGCTGCGCCGTCCCCTCTTCCGCCAGGGAGTTTCCCCGATGCACACCGAAAGCGACTGCGGCCTCACTCCGGCGCGGCCGGCCGGCTGGGGAATCGGCGTCTTTTCCAGGCAGCGGGTGCGCCGGATCGTGCTGACCCTGCACCTGACGCTGGGGCTGGCGGTCGGCGCCCTGCTGGCCCTGACCGCGCTGACCGGCAGCCTGCTGGTCTTCTACGTCGACATCGACCGCATGCTGACACCGGAGCTGGTCGTCCCGGGCGGGGCGGGCGGCGCCGTTCCGCTGGACCGGGTGGTGCAGTCCCTGCGCGAGGCCCATCCGCACCGGAGCGGCGGCTGGCGGCTGGAGCTTCCCCAGGGGCCGGACCATCCGATCATGGCCCGCTACATGAAGCCGGAGGAGACGGCCGGGGCATCCTTCGCGCCCCTGATGGTGGCGGTGAACCCCTACAGCGGCGAGGTGCTGTCCTCGCGTTTCTGGGGGCGGACCGCCATGACCTGGGTTTACGACCTGCATTACCTGCTGCTCGCCGGCGACGGCGGCCGGATGGTGCTGTCGGTGGGCGGGATCGCCAGCCTGCTGATCCTCGCCAGCGGGGTTTACCTGTGGTGGCCGGCCGCCGGGAAATGGGGGCGGGCGCTGCGGCCCCGCATCCGGTCGGGCTTCGTCCGGCAGGTGTTCGACATCCACGCGCTGTCGGGCGTCTATGGCGGCCTCGTCCTGCTGCCGCTGATCGTGACCGGGGTGGTGATGGAGCAGCCGGACTGGGTGAAGCCGCTGGTGGAGCGGCTGTCGCCGCTGACGCCGGCCCCCACCGTCGCACCCGCGCCGGCCGGCACGGCGGCCGGCGGTGCGGCGATCGGCGCCGACGCCGCCCTGGCCGCGGCGCTCGCCCGCTTCCCGCAGGCCGCGCCGCGCTGGGTCGAGGTGCCGGGCCAAGGCGGCGGCGCCTATCACATCCGCCTGTTCCAGGCCGGCGAACCGGGCTGGCGCTTTCCCAAGACCAGCGTCTGGGTGAATGGCGGCGACGGCGCGATCCTCGATCTGCGCGATCCCGCCCGCTGGACCGCCGGCGACGCCTTTTTCGGCTGGCAGCATCCGCTGCACAACGGCGAGTGCTTCGGCCTGTGCTGCCGCATCCTGGTGGCGGTCGCCGGCCTGCTGCCCGCCCTGCTGCTGGCCACCGGCGTGGTGCGCTGGCGGCAGAAGGCGCGGACGCGGCGGCCGGACGCCCGCCGCTGAAGGGTCAGACGGTCGGGCCGCGGGTCAGCGGGAAACGCTGCTTCAGCTTGGTCAGCAGCCCGTCGCGCACCTGCCGGTAGGCCTCCAGCATGGCGTCGCGGGTGCCGTCGACCAGCGTCGGGTCGAAGGTGTTCCAGAACTCGACGTCGCAGGCCATGGTGCGCGTCATCTCGATGGCGCGGTGTTGGGCCTCGGGCGACAGCGAGACGATCAGGTCGAAGTTGGTGTCTTCCAGATCCTCGAAGGTGCGGCAGCGGTGCTTGGACAGGTCGATGCCCATCTCCTCCATCACCGCGACGGCGAAGGGGTCGACCTCGTCGCCCTCGCGCACGCCGACCGAATCGACATAGACGCGGGTGCCGTGGAAATGGCGCATCATCGCCGCCGCCATCGGCGAACGGATCATGTTGTAGGTGCAGGCGAACAGCACGCTGGTGACCGGCAAGGGGGTGAGGACCGGATGAGCCGCCATGGCCATGCGCCGCCCGTCCCCGTCAGCCGCGGATGTGCAGAACGCAGATCAGCGTGAACAGCCGGCGCGCGGTCTGCAGGTCCATCTCCACCTTGCCGGACAGCCGTTCGCGCAGCATCTCGGACCCCTCGTTGTGCAGGCCGCGGCGGCCCATGTCGATGGCTTCGATCTGCGAGGGCGTCGACCGCTTGATCGCGGCGTAATAGCTCTCGCAGATCAGGAAATAGTCCTTCACGATCGACCGGAACCCGGTGATCGGCAGGGTCAGCTTCTCCAGCTCGCTGCTGTCCTCGCGCCGGACGTCGAAGACCAGCCGGTTGTCCTCGATCGACAGGTGCAGGTGGAACGGCCCGTCCTCGGCGTGGTCGCAGGGGCAGAACTCGTTGTCTTCCAGCAGGTCGAAGATGGCGACGGCGCGTTCGTGCTCCACCTCCGGCTTGCGCCGGACGACGGTGCGCTCGTCGAGCGTCACATGGGTGATGCGCCGCTTGCCTGTGGTCGCCACGTTTCCGTCTCCGTCCGTCGCTCAGCCGTTGCCGCCGGGCAGCCGCTGGGCCACCGAGCGCGCGTGCGCGTCCAGCCCCTCGGCCTTGGCCAGCGTCACCGCCGCCGGGCCGATCGCCCGCAGGCTGTCGGCGTCGCAGGCGACGAAGGTCGTCCGCTTCATGAAGTCCAGCACGTTGAGGCCGGACGAGAAGCGGGCGCTGCGCGCCGTCGGCAGGACGTGGTTGGGCCCGGCGACGTAGTCGCCGATGGCCTCCGGCGTGTAGCGGCCGAGGAAGATGGCGCCGGCGTTGCGCACGCGGCCAGCCAGCGCGTCGGGGTCGTCCACCGCCAGTTCCAGATGCTCCGGCGCCAGCCGGTCGACCAGCGCCGGGGCGTCGGCGGTCAGGTCGCCGACCAGGACGATGGCGCCATGCTCGCGCCAGCTCTCGCCGGCGATGGCGGCGCGCGGCAGCGTCTCCAGATGGGTGTCCACGGCGGCGGCGACCGCGTCGGCAAACGCGGCATCGTCGGTGATCAGGATCGACTGGGCCGAGCTGTCGTGTTCCGCCTGCGACAGCAGGTCCATGGCGATCCAGGCCGGGTTGTTGCGGCCGTCGGCCACCACCAGGATCTCCGACGGGCCGGCGATGCTGTCGATGCCGACCAGCCCGTAGACCTGGCGCTTGGCGGCAGCGACGAAGGCGTTGCCGGGGCCGACGATCTTGTCGACCGGCCGGATGGTCGCCGTGCCGTGCGCCAGCGCCGCGACCGCCTGGGCGCCGCCGATGCGGTAGATCTCGGTGATGCCGCAGCGCTTGGCGGCGGCCAGCACCAGCGGATTGATCGCCCCGTCCGGCGTCGGCACCACCATGACGACGCGCTCCACCCCGGCGACCTTGGCGGGCAGGGCGTTCATCAGCACCGACGACGGGTAGGAGGCGGTGCCCCCCGGCACATAGAGCCCCACGGCGCCGACCGGCGTCCAGCGGGCGCCCAGCCGCACGCCGGCGGCGTCGCGGTAGTCGGTGACCTCCGGGATCTGGCGGCGGTGGAAGTCCTCGATCCGCGCGGCGGCGAGGTCGAGCGCCGCCAGCGTCTCGGCCGAGCATTTGGATGTCGCGGCGTCGATCTCGTCCTGGCCGATGCGCAGGGTGTCCGGCGTCAGCGCCAGCCGGTCCCAGCGGGCGGTGTAGTCGACCAGCGCGGCGTCGCCGCGGGTGCGCACCGCGTCGATGACGCCGGCGACCAGGGTCTGGACATCCTCGCTCGCCTCGCGCTTGGCGTGCAGCAGCGCCTCGAACCCGGCCTGGAAACCCGTGTCGCGAATATCAAGCCTGACGGGCATCCACCGCCTCCCGGAACTTGTCGATCCATTGCGAAATCTCGGCCGTCCGCGTCTTGAAGGCGGCGCGGTTGACGATCAGGCGCGAGGTGACGTCGGCGATGTGCTCCACCTCCACCAGGCCGTTGGCCTTCAGCGTCGAGCCGGTGGACACCAGGTCGACGATGCGGCGGCACAGGCCCAGCGTCGGCGCCAGCTCCATCGCGCCGTTCAGCTTGACGCATTCGGCCTGGACGCCGCGGGCGGCGAAGTGACGCTTGGTCACCTCCGGGTATTTGGTGGCGACGCGGACGTGGCTCCAGCGCGACGGATCGTCGCCCTCCATCATCTCCACCGGCTCGGCGACCGACAGGCGGCAGGCGCCGATGCCGAGGTCGAGCGGCGCGTAGATCTCCGGATAGTCGAACTCCATCAGCACGTCGTTGCCCGCCACGCCCAGATGGGCGGCGCCGAAGGCGACGAAGGTCGCCACGTCGAAGGAGCGGACGCGGATGATGCTGAGGTTCGGCACGTTGGTGGCGAAGCGCAGAAGCCGGCTCTTGTCGTCGTCGAAGGCCGGCTCCGGATGGATGCCGGCGTGGGTCAGCAACGGGCGCAGCTCTTTCAGGATGCGGCCCTTGGGCAGGGCCAGCACAAGCTGGTCGTCGACAGGAACCTCGGCGGCCGGCAAGCCCAGGGCGCTGGTATCGGCGGACAAAACACTCTCCTCGCATCGATCGCCGGGGCCATTGCGGGCAGCCCGGGTGAACCGTCGACGCGATAGATAGCACATTCCGCGCGCCCGTCACCTGTCGGCGTGGGCGCACCGGAAAATAGCGTATTATTCTTGTCCAATAACCTATTTCACAAATTCCATGAAAATTCCCTTTGACGAAACCCCATAAAGAAAGTAGATAAATTCCATGGACGCCCCGCCGGGGCATCCCGCGGCCATTTGAACCCAGCAGCTTGCACCGCGTCACCAAACGCTAAAGCGCCACGATGCCGGTCGTGGACCTCTTCAAGAAGGAGAGACCGGAATGACCCTGCGAACCCCCGCTTCCCCGTACGCCGTTCGGATCGCTCCCCGGGCCTGCATGATGCGCCTGGGCCTGTGTTGCCGCTGACCTGCGGCCTGAAGACACAGCGCCCGTTCCGCCCATCCGCCCGATCCGATTGTTGCCGCGCCGCCCGCCCCGCAGAGCCGAGGGCCGGCCGCGCCCGTGGGGAGCCTTTCGCCATGTCCCAGACCAACGCCTACACCATCGAAGTCCAGGGCCGGTCCGCCGGCATCGTCGTCGCCGAGCGCGGCGGCTTCACCTTCTTCACCGCCGATTGGGCGTTCCGCGACCTCGACCGCCGGGTGTTCCGCAACGTCGGCCAGGCCCAGCGCGCCGCGCGCCAGCAGTACGACCGCCTGTCGCAGCGCCGGCGCTGAGCGGTCCGCCGCCGCGACGAAAAGCCGACACCACAAAAACACGAAAGAAAAGGGACGTTCCCATGAAGCGCATCCTGACCTCGGCGGTGCTGGCCGCCGGGCTGCTGATCTCCGCCACCGCCGTTGCCGCCCCGCTGAAGCTCGGCGTGTCGGCCGGGCCCTATGGCGAGATCCTGGACTTTACCGCCAAGCTGGCGGCCAAGGAGGGCATCGAGGCGCAGGTGATCGAGTTCACCGACTGGAACATGCCGAACGCGGCGCTCCAGGCCGGCGACATCGACGCCAACAACTTCCAGCACCAGCCCTTCCTGGACAATCAGGTGAAGCAGCGCGGCTACGACATCGTCTCCGTCGCCAAGAGCGTCGTGGTGCCGATGGGCGTCTACAGCAGCAAGGTGAAGGCGCTGGCCGACCTGAAGCCGGGCGCCAGCGTCTCCATCCCCAACGACCCGACCAACGGCGCCCGTGCCCTGTTCCTGCTGGCCAAGGCCGGGGTGATCGGGCTGAAGGACGGCGCCGGTCTGAACACCACCATCGCCGACGTCGTGAACCCGAAGGGCATCAAGCTGGTCGAACTGGACGCGGCCCAGCTTCCGCGCTCCCTCGACGACGTGGATGCTTCGGTCATCACCCTCAACTACGCCGTGCTGGCCGGGCTGGAGCCGAAAAAGGCGCTGCTGCTGGAAGACGACCAGTCCAAATGGAACCTGATCTGGGCGGTCCGCAAGGATCGCATGGAAGACCCGACCATCAAGCGCTTCATTGCGCTGTATCGTTCGCCCGAAGTGCGGCAGTTTATCGAAACGCGCTTCAACGGTTCCATCATTCCGACGTGGTGAAGGGATTGGGGGACGCTGGACGTCCCCCTTTGTCGAACAAAAGATGATAACGCTAACAAACATTCACAAGACCTACCCCGCCCGTGGCGGCGGGGCGCAGGTCCGGGCCCTGGCGGACATCGACCTTTCCATCGGCCGCGGCGAGATCTTCGGGATCATCGGCCGGTCGGGCGCCGGGAAATCCACCCTGCTGCGCACGATCAACCTGCTGGAGACGCCCAGCAGCGGCAGCGTCCAGGTCGACGGCGTCGAGATGACCGCCCTGTCGGCGGCGGAACTGCGCCGTGCCCGCCATTCGATCGGCATGATCTTCCAGCACTTCAACCTGCTGTCCTCGCGCACCGTCTTCGACAATGTGGCGCTGCCGCTGGAACTGGCCGGCACGCCCAAGGCGGAGATCCGGACGATCGTGGAGCCGCTGCTCGACCTCGTCGGGCTGGCCGACAAGCGCGACCGCTACCCGGCGGAGCTGTCGGGCGGGCAGAAGCAGCGCGTCGGCATCGCCCGCGCGCTCGCCAGCAAGCCGAAGGTGCTGCTGTCGGACGAGGCGACCTCGGCGCTCGATCCGGAGACGACGACCCAGATCCTGCATCTGCTGGCCGACATCAACCGCCGGCTCGGCCTGACCATCGTGCTGATCACCCACGAGATCGCCGTCATCAAGGAGATCTGCCACAAGGTCGCGGTGATGGAAGACGGTTTGGTGATCGAGCAGGGGCCGGTGTTCGACATCTTCGCCCACCCGAAGCACCCCACCACCCGCAGCTTCGTCGATCCCGTCATCAACCGCGGGATTCCCGACAGCCTGCGCGACCGGCTGTCGCCACAGCCCGGTCCCGGCAGCAACCCGGTGCTGCGCATCACCTTCACCGGCGAGAAGGCGACGACCCCGGTCATCAGCGCCATCAGCCGCCGGCTGGGGCTGGACCTGAACATCTGGCACGGCCAGATCGACGAGATCCAGGGCGCGCCCTTCGGCACGCTGGTGGTGGAGGCGCTGGGCGACGACGCGACCGTCGGTGCCGCCGTCGATCTGGTGAAAGAGAACAATCTGGGCGTCGAGGTGTTGGGCCATGCTCTCCCCGCAAATCATTGACCTGCTGATCAAGGGGCTGGTCGACACGCTGCACATGGTCGTGGTGTCGGGCGCCATCGGCACGCTGATCGGCCTGCCGGTCGGCGTGGCGCTGGCGGTCACCGGCCGGGGCGAGCTGTTGCCGAACTTCGCCTTCAACAAGGTGATGGGGGCGGTGGTCAACATGACCCGCTCCACCCCCTTCATCATCCTGGTGGTGGCGATCATCCCCTTCACCCGGCTGATCGCCGGCACCTCCATCGGCACCACCGCCGCCATCGTGCCGCTGACCGTCGCCGCCGCCCCCTTCATCGCGCGGGTGGTGGAGAACGCGGTGCGCGAGGTCGACCGCGGGCTGGTGGAGGCGGCGCAGGCGATGGGCGCCACGCCGTTCCAGATCATCCGCAAGGTCCTGCTGCCCGAAGCCCTGCCGGGCATCGTCGCCGGCCTGACCCTGTCGGCGGTCAGCCTGATCGGCTTTTCCGCCATGGTCGGCGCGGTCGGCGGCGGCGGCCTGGGCGACCTCGGCATCCGCTACGGCTACCAGCGCTTCCTGCCCGACGTGATGCTGGCGGTGGTCGTCGTGCTGATCGTGCTGGTGCAGATCGTTCAATCGACGGGCGACTGGATCGCCCGCCGTGTCAACAAACGCAATTTGAAATCCTGAGGAGTGTTCGAGATGCTGCGCTTCCGTTCGCTGGCTTCCCTGCTGGCCGGCGCCGCCACCCTGGCAATCGCCTTCGGTGCTTCTGCCGAGACCATCAAGGTCGGCGTCACCGCCGGCCCGCACGCCCAGATCCTGGAAGCGGTGAAGCCGATCGCCGCCAAGGACGGGCTGGACATCCAGATCCTGGAGTTCACCGACTACGTCATCCCGAACCAGGCGCTGGCCGGCGGTGACCTGGACGCCAACAGCTTCCAGCACCAGCCCTACCTGGACAATCAGGTGAAGGACCGCGGCTTCGACCTGGTCAGCGTCGGCAAGACTGTGGTCTACCCGATCGGCATCTATTCCAAGAAGGTCAAGAGCCTGGAGGAGCTGCCGTCCGGGTCCAAGTTCGCCATCCCCAACGACCCGACCAACGGCGGCCGCGTCCTGCTGCTGCTCCAGGCCAAGGGGCTGATCAAGCTGAAGGACGGCGGCACCCTCAAGGCGTCGCCGATCGACATCGTCGAGAATCCGAAGAAGCTGGAGATCGTCGAACTGGACGCCGCCCAGTTGCCGCGCTCGCTGGACGACGTGACCGCCGCCGCCATCAACACCAACTTCGCGCTGGAGGCCGGCATCGACCCGGTCAAGGACGCCATCGCGCGGGAGGCGGCGGACAGCCCCTACGCCAACGTCATCGCGGTGCGCAAGGCCGACAAGGACAAGCCCTGGGTCGCCAAGCTGGTGAAGGCCTACAACAGCCCCGAGGTGAAGGAGTTCATCCTCACCAAGTTCAAGAACGCGGTCGTTCCGGCGTTCTGAGGCCCATGAGAGCACGCCCGGCGGCGTCCAGCGCGTCGCCGAGCGTGCCGCCGGGCGGCGGTGCGAACAGCCGCATCGCCGGATACCAGGGCCGGCAGCCGGTGCCGAGCGCCGTCCAGTCGCCGTCCGGCCCGATCCGCCACACCGGCACGCCGAGCGCCCCCGCCATCTCGGCGACCGAGGTGCCGGCGGAGATCACCAGATCGAGCGCCGCCGTCAGCGCCGCCGCCCCGTCGAGGTCGTTCATCAGGTCGAGCGGCGGGCGGTGGATGGTGACGCCGAAGCGGGCCTCCGCCTCGGCCAGCTCCGCCTCGCACTCGTCGTACTGCAGGTTGACGAGCCGCAGGCCTGGCAGGGCGAGGATCGGCGCCCAGTCGGCCAGCGGGGCGTAGCTGGCGTCGCGCGTCGCGTTGCGGAAGCGGCTGCGCCAGCAGAGGCCGACGGCGAGGGCGGGCTCTTGCGGCGGGTGCCCGTGCAGTGGGTGCCCCCTCCCCATCCCTCCCCCGCCTTCGGCGGGGGAGGGGGCAGGATGCTTGTCGGCGTGACTTGATCGCGCAGCGGCGGAGTTCCCTCTCCCGCGAAGCGGGGGAGGGCTAGGGAGGGGGCCTTGGTTGAGGGGGCATTGCTTTCCTGACCCACCCAATCCCCCCAACCACCCCCGCCACCGCTCCACCGCCGCCGCATCCGCCCGCAGCCACCCCGCCCGTGCCGGGAAATCCGCCAGCCCGGCGCGCAGCCGCAGCGGCAGCGACCCGGCGGCGACGTGGCAGTCGGCGTCCGTCGGATCGTCGGTCGCCGCCCGCACCAGCGCCTGCGGGAAGGAGCGGGCGAACAGCGCCACCAACCGCGGCTCGCACTCCACGATCACCCGGCCGGCCCGCGCGATCAGCGCGGCGTAGCAGGAGCTGTGCATCAGCTCGTCGCCCACCCCCTGCTCGCGCCAGACCAGCACGGTCCGTCCGTTCAGCTCGCCGCCGTCCCAGGCCGGAATGCGGAAGCGGCGGTCGGGCAGCGCCTGCCCGGCGGCGAAGCGCGCCTCCAGCCCGGCCCAGCCCGCCGCCAGATCGCCGCGGGCCAGCGCCGCGTAGCCGCGGTTGAAGGCGGCGAGCGTCAGGCCCGGATCGGCCTCCACCGCTTGGCGGTAGGCGGTGTCGGCCTCCAGCGGCCGGCCGGCGGCGTGCAGGGCGTTGCCCAGATTGTAGCGCCAGTCGGCCCGCCGCGGCTCGGCCGCCAGCGCCCGGCCCCAGCCCTTCAGCGCCGCGTCGAGCCGCCCCTGGCGCTGCCGCAGGTCGGCCAGCCCGGCCCAGCCGCCCCCCGCGCCAGGCTCCAGCAGGATCACCCGCCACCACGCCAGCCCGGCGGCGTTGCCGTCCCCGGTGCGCTCCAGCGCCAGGGCAAGGTTGCCGAGCGTCCCGGCGTCGCCCGGTCGGGAGCGCAACGCGACGCGCAGGCTGTCCACCGCCTCGGCCGGGCGGTCGAGCGTCAGGCAGGCCAGCCCGCGGTTGCTCGCCGCCGCCGGGTCGCCGGGACGGAGGGTCAGCGCCCGCCGCGCCGCACTTTCCGCCGTGGCGGCCCGATCGCTGGCGTGATCGTGCAGCGCGTCGGCGGACAAGGCGGTCCACGCCTCCGTCAACGCCGGGTCCAGCGCCACCGCCCGGCGGAAGGCCGGCCCGCCATCCTGCCCCGCCGCCTGCCGCGCCAGCCCGGCGTTGGCCCACAGGCCGGCATGGTCCGGCGCGTGGCGCAGCGCCTTGGCCGTCACCGCCGCCGCGTCCGCCGCCGCGCCGCGGGTGAGCAGCAGGGCGCCGAGATTGCCCAGCGCCTCCACGTCGCTGCCGTCGAGCGCGGCGGCGGCCTGCCAGTCGGCCTCCGCCTCCGCCAGGGCGCCCATCCGCTGGTGGGCCTCGGCCCGCCGTTTGTGCCGGCCGGCGGTCGGCTCGACCGCCAGGGCGCGGGTCAGCAGGGTGACGGCGATGTCCGGCCGCCCGGCGTCCTGGCCGAGCCGGCCATAGCCCTCCAGCGCCGCCGGCACCTCGCCGCCCTGGTCGAGGATGCGTTGGTAGGCTTTTTCCGCCTCCGGCCAGCGCCCGCTGTCGTGCAGCGCCTGCGCCTCGACCAGCCAAGCGGTGATCGGTGGGGCCGGGGCTAGGGCAGGGGGAACCGCCATCCGGCGGATCTCGGCGGCGATGCGGTCCAGCAGGTTGGGCAGGGTTTCGCCGGGACCGGCGCTCCACAGCCGCATCGACGGAAACCACGGCCGCACCCCGGTGCCGAGCGCGGTCCAGTCGCCCGGCCCGCCGAAGCGCCAGACCGGCACCCCCAGCGCCCCGGCCATCTCGCCGACCGAACTCGCCACCGTCACCACGAGGTCGAGCTGGCTGATCAGCGCCGCCACGCCCTCCAAATCGTTCTTCAGGTCGCTGTCGGCCCAGCGATGGATGGTGACGCCGAACCGCGCCTCGGCCGCCGCGATCTCGGCCTCGCGCCCGTCATACTGCAGGGTGACCGGGGTCAGGCCGGGCAGGGTCAGCAGCGGCGCCCAGTCGGCCAGCGTGGTGTAGGCGTTCTTGCGCTCGCCCAGCGTGTTCTGGCTGCCCCAGCACAGGCCGACGCGCAGACCCGGCCCGAGCGCCGCCAGCCGGTCCCGCCACGCCGCCGCCCGCGCCGGATCGGGCGCCAGCCACGCCGTGCGCACCGGAAAATCGGCAAGGCCACGCCGCAGCAGCCGGGGCAGCGACCCCATCGGCAGATGGGCGTCGGCGTCCATGGACGAGGCGGTTTCCGCCCGGACGGTGACGCCGGGCAGGGCGCGGCCGACCAGCCCGACCAGCCGCGCGTCGACCTCGACCACCAGCGATCCGGGGTCCATCCTGTCCGCCAGAATCCTGTTGGCCAGATCGGGCAGGGCGGTGCCGAACATCAGCTCGTCGCCCAGCCCCTGCTCGCGCCAGACCAGGACCCGCGCGCCCGGCCGCCCATCCCAGACCGGCAGGGCGAGGTTCCGTCCGGCCGAGACACGGCGGGAGGCGAAGCGCGCCTCATACTGCTCCAGCCCCTCCGCCAGCTGACCCTGGCCGAGCAGCCGCAGCGCGAGGTTCCAGCGCGCCAGCGCGAAGCCGGGCGCGCGCTCCAGCGCCGCGCGATAGAGCCGTTCGGCCTCGTCGCCCTGCCCCTGCGCCTCGCGCAGCAGGGCGAGGTTCACCAGCGTCTCGGCGTCGTCGGGGGCGAGGCGCAGGGCCTCCCGGTGGGCGGCCTCCGCCTCGGCCGCGCGGCCGGTCTCCTTCAGCACGACGCCGAGGTTGGTAAGCGCGACGGCGTGGCCGGGGTCGAGCCGCAGGGCATGGCGCAGCGCCGCCTCCGCTTCCGCATAATCGTCCTGGGCGCGCAGCAGGGTGCCGAGATTGGCCCAGGCCTCCGCATAGTCGCCGCGCAGCGCCAGCGCCCGGCGGTAGTGGGTCGCGGCCTCCGCCAGCCGGTCCATCTCCTGAAGCGCGCTGCCCAGGCTGTTGTGCGCCTCCGGGTAGGGCTCGCGCAGGGCGAGCGCTTGGCGGTAGGCGGCCTCCGCCTCCTCCAGCCGGCCCAGCGCGTGCAGCGCCAGCCCCAGATTGGCGTGATGCTCCGCCACCCCGCCGCGCCTGCCCGTGCTGCCGAGCTCGATGGCGCGGCCGATCAGCCGCACCGCCTCCTCGTCATGGCCCTGCTGGTGGTGCAGCACGCCCAGCAGGTGCAGCGCCTCCCGGTGACCGTCGTCGGCGGCCAGCACGGCGCGGTAGCCCTGCTCCGCCCCGGCCAGATCGCCGGCGCGGTGGCGGGCCAGCGCCTCGCCCAGACGGGCGGCGATGCGGGCGGCGGTGGCGGCGGGCGGCGGCATGGGCGGGCGGGTGTCCGGGTTGGGGCGGGCGGCGGTCCCCGCCCACCCTCGATAGCATGACCGGACCGCCGCTTGGCGGTCAAATCCCGGCCGCCGGACCGGTTCATGAGCGCAAGCGCATTCGATACGGTTGACGATGGAGCCGGTGAAAAGCTGGCGTGCCGCAAACCATGCTGTATACTTGCGTGAAAATGCGACGTCTGACGTCCTGCTTTACCCAGAAGGCCTATATCTTGAGTAAGACGGCAATCATTGTAGACGATAGTAAGCTCTCACGTATGCATGTGCGGGCGATGATCTTGCGCAACAAGCCCGACTGGTCGGTTCTGGAGGCGGCGAACGGCGCCGAACTCTTTCAGAAGCTGAATGAAGCCCCGGTCGATGTCGCGATCATCGATTACAATATGCCCGGCGACAACGGTGTGGACACCGCGGCGAAGCTGCGCCAGACCCACCCGGAGGTCCACATCGCCGTCATCACCGCCAACGCGCAGGACGCGGTGGTGTCGGGCATCCGCGCGCTCGGCGCCGCCTTCATGCCGAAGCCGCTGGAGGAGGAGCAGGTCAGCCGCTTCCTGAACTCCACCGCCCTGCCGCGCCGCCGCGCAGCCCAGGAGTGACCGTGCCCCCATGCTGAGCGAGCTGGAGCGCGACGCCCTCGCCGAACTCGGCAACATCGGCATCGGCAAGGCGTCGACCGCGCTCGGCCGCATGCTGGGCGGGCTGGTGACGCTGTCGGTGCCGTCGGTGGAGATGGTGCCGCCGGCCGACGTGGCGGCGCTGCTGGACCGGGCGCTGCTGGGCTCGGCCGCGTCGACCCGGACGCCGCCGGCCACGCTGGTCGGCATCTCGGAACGGCTGGGCGGCGGCCTGTTCGCCGGCTGCGCGCTGCTGGTGGTGCCGCAGGACGGCAGCCTGGCGCTGGTGCGGGCGGCGCTGCCCGCCGACGTTCCGGCCGAGGATGTCCCGGCGCTGGAGGACGAGGTGCTGGCGGAGCTGGGCAACGTCGTGCTGAACAGCGCGCTCGCCCAGGTCGCCAACCTGCTGGGCGGCGTCATCGACACCGGCCTGCCGGCGCTGCATCGCGGGACCGCCGCGGCGATCCTGCGGTCGGCCGGCGACGCACCCGCCGCGATGGGGGATGCCGCCGGGGCCGCCGCGGTGCTGTTCCATGTCGACCTGCGGGTCGAGGCGGACGGCGGGACGGTGCGGGGGCGCGTGGTCCTGCTGCTCGACGCCGAATCGGCCGGGGCGCTGCAGGCGGCGCTGGGCCGCTACATTGGGCGGGTGGTGGCGTAAGAGGCCGGGATGCGGTCGAAGACCGGCCGATGAGGCCGGGCCGGGGACGGACGGACACGGGAACGGACATGGCACTGATCAAGAAGACGAAGATCGACACGGCAAGCAGCGCGCGGGCCAAGGCCGGCGGCACCGCCGAAGCCGGTCCGGAGGACACCGGCGCCGGAACCGCCGGAGCCACCGACGGCGGGATGGACGGCGGGATGGACGGCGCGGCCCGCCCGTCCGCCGGCCGGGCGAACACCCCGCAGCGCCGCAAGGCGCGCGCCGACCAGCGCCGCCGGCAGGCCGCGACCGGCATCGCCGCCGCCTCGACCGAGCTGGCGAGCGGCGTCGCCGAGGCCGCCGCCGCCGCGGAGCAACTGCGCCGGGCGATGGAGCAGATCGCCGCCGGGGCGGAGGAATCGGCCAGCGCCACCCAGCAGTCGCAGCGCATGATCGGCCGGGCGTCGGAGCTGCTGACCCGGACGCGCGCCACCGCCGAACAGGCGGTGCTGCGGGTGGAAACGCTGCAGGCCACGCTGAAGGACGTCAGCGGCCAGATCATGGCCTCGGTCGACGGCATCGTCCGCGCCGCCGAACGGCAGGAGGCGTCGGTCCGGCTGGTGCGTGACCTGGAGGCCCAGGCGGCGCAGATCGGCACCATCGTGCAGAGCGTCGCCGCCATCGCCGACCAGACCAACCTGCTGGCGCTGAACGCCGCCATCGAGGCGGCGCGCGCCGGGGACGCCGGCAAGGGCTTCGCCGTCGTCGCCGACGAGGTGCAGGCGCTCGCCGAACGGTCGGAGCGCAGCGCCAACGACATCCAGGCGATGGTCGGCGAGATCCAGGAGGCGGTCGCCGCCATCGCCGCCGGCATCGTCGCCTCGTCCGACGCGGCGAAGGCCGAGGTTGCGCGCGGCCGCAGCATCGTCGAGCAGTTGGAAAGCGTCGGCGCCGACATGACCGCCATCGTCCAGGGCGCGCAGGAGACGATCCGCGCCGCGGTGGAGGCCGATCAGGCGGCGCGCGAGGCGCTGCGCGGGGCGGAGACCATCGCCTCGAGCGCCGAGGAGCAGTCGGCCGCCGCCGAAGAGGCGCTGAAGACGGTGGGCGAGCAGACGGTGGCCCTGAACCAGAGCCAGCGCGCCGCCGGCCAGCTGTCGGAGCTGGCGGACGAGCTGTCCGACGGCCGCGATGGCGGTGGCGGCGCCGACATCGCCGCCACCGCCGACGAGCTGGCGTCGGCGGCGGAGGAGCTGTCGGCCGCCATCGAGGAGATCAACCGCGCCGCCGCCCAGATCATGACGGCGATCGGCCAGATCTCCGGCGGGGCCCAGGCGCAGAGCGCCGCCACCCACCAGCTCGCCTCCGCCATCGCCGAGATCGACGCCGCCGCCACGCTGGCCGCCGGCCGCGCCCGCGATTCGGTCGAGCGCACCACCGGGATGGAAAAGCTGCTGGGCGGGACGCGCGACACCATCGGCCGCCTCGCCGACGGGATGATGGAGGCGATCGAGTCCTCCCGCCGCGCCGGCGAACGGCTGGACGCGCTGGAGCGGATCGGCCGGCGCATCGACAAGGTGGTCGACGCCATCGCCACCGTCGCCATCCAGACCGGCATGCTGGCGGTCAGCGGTTCCATCGAGGCGGCGCGGGCCGGCGAGTATGGCCGCGGCTTCACCGTGGTCAGCGGCGACATCCGCAAGCTGGCCGGCGACAGCGCCGAGAGCGCCGAGCGGGTGAAGGACATCGTCCGCGACATCCAGGACCAGATGCTGCGCGTGCGCCGCGACATCGACGACGTCGCCACCGTCGCCGTGACGGAGACGGCGCGCCACCGCGCCTTCGGCGTCACCCTGACCGCCGGGGCGCAGGAACTGCGGGTGGTGACCGCCGGCAGCCGCGAGATCCTGGAGGCCGCCGACGAGACCATCGGCGCCCTGCGCGAAACCCGCGTCGGCGTCGAGCAGGTGGCCACCGCCGCCGCCGCCGCCAACCTCGCCGGCACCGAAGCGGCCAAGGCCGCCCGCGAACAGGCCAAGGGAGCGGAAGAGCTGGCCTCCGCCATCGAGGAGATCGCGGCGATGGCCGACAGCCTGCTGGGCGTGGCGTGACCGCTTCCCCCGCCCCCAGCCCAGCCCTCGAAGGTGCAGCCGAAGGCCCGACGGTCGCGGACGACCGCCTCGCCTTCCTGGTGGTGGCGGTCGGCGGCCTGCGCCTTGCCCTGCCGCTGGCGGCGGTGCGCGCGGTGATCCGCCTGCCGGACCTCGTCCGCATCCCGCTGGGGCCGTCCAGCCTGGACGGTCTGGCCCAATGGCACGGCGAGGCGGTGCCGGTGCTCGACCTCGCCCGCGCGCTGGGGCAACCCGGCGGCGCTGCGGCCGCCACGCGCGAGGCCCGCGTCGTGCTGGTCGGGCATCGCGGCCAGCCGATCGGGCTGCGGGTCGACGCCATGGCCGGGCTGCTGCGCGTTGCCGCCGACCGCATCGACCCGGTGGCCAAGGGAGAGAGCGGGGGAGGGGATTCGGGAGAAGGTGGCGGCCTCGACACCGCGCTGCTGGACGGCGTGCTGCGCGACGGCCCCGCCACCATCCTGAAGCTGGACGCGCTGATCGACCGCCAGTTCGGCGCGCTGGAGGCCGAGCGCACCGCCGGCCCGGCGCGCGGCTTCGGCGGCCCGTCCGCCGCCGGTCTGTCCGCCGGCCTGTCCGCCGGGCAGGAGGCCGGACGCGAAACCGTCGCCTTGCTGGTGTTCGCCGTGGCGGGCCAGGAATTCGCCCTGCCGGTGGAGCGGGTGCGCGAGGTGCTGCCGGCGCCGGACGCCGTCGCCCGCATGGCCAAGGCCAAGGCGCATCTGCTGGGGGTGATGTCGGTGCGCGACCGGCTGCTGCCCCTGGTCGGGCTGCGCGCCCTGTTCGGGCTGGACCGTGGGGGCGACCCCGCCGGCATTGACCGCCGCGTCGTGGTGGTGCGGGCCGGGCGGGACCGGGCGCCGGTCGGGGTGATGGTGGACGAGGTGCGGGAGATCCTGCGGCTCGACCCTGCCCGGATCGACCCGGTGCCGCCGCTGCTCGCCCGCGAGCCGGAGTTCGAGGATCTCGACGGCATCGCCCGCGCCGATTCTCCCGGAATGGGGGACGGCCACCGGCTGTTGTCGGTTCTGTCGGCCGAGCGGCTGTTCCGCCACGGTGCCGGCCTTGGACATTCCGGCCCGGGTGACGCCGGTGCGGCGGAGGAAGGGGAAGCGATGGAGCCGTCACGATCCGGCGATGGGGTTTCCGCCGCCGAACGCTTCGTCGTCTTCCGGCTGGCCGGCGCGGAATACGGCCTGCCGGTCGCCGCGGTGCGCGAGGTGCTGCGCCGGCCGGACACGCCGACGCCGCTGCCCAACGCCCCCGACTTCGTCACCGGCGTGCTGACCCTGCGCGGCGAGGTGCTGCCGCTGATCGACCAGCGCCGCCTGCTCCACCTGCCCGCCGCCGCCGGCGAGGCCGACCGCGGCCGGGTGGTGGTGGTCGGACGGGACGACGCCACGCGGGTCGGGCTGCTGGTGGACGGCCTGTCGGGCCTGCTGGCCATCCCGCCGGAGCGGATCGGCCCGGCGCCCTCGGTGTCGGAGGCGCAGCGCCGCCTGATCCGCCGGGTCGCCACCCTGGACCAGGGCGACCGGGGCGGCGCCTCGCGCCTGATCCTGCTGATGGACGCCGACAGCCTGCTCGACATGGACCGTCTGACCGGCCTGCTCGCCGCCGCCGGTTGAGACGCGAACCGATGGGCGAAGGGCGGGGCATGGTGAAGGTTCTGGTGGTCGACGACTCCGCGCTGATGCGCCGCCGCATCGCGGAGCTGCTGACCGGCGCCGGTTTCCAGGTGGAAACCGCGGCGACCGGGGAGGAGGCGCTGGCCCGCCTGCCGGTCTGGGACCCCGACGTGGTGACGCTGGACGTCACCATGCCGGGCATGGACGGGCTGGCCTGCCTCGCCCGCATCATGGTCGAGCATCCCAAGCCGGTGGTCATGGTGTCCGCCCTGACCGCCGCCGGGGCGGACGAGACGCTGGAGGCGTTGCGGCTGGGCGCGGTGGAGGCGGTGCAGAAGCCGGCCGGCACCATCGGCCGCATCGGCGATGCGCTGGTCGAGACGGTGCGCGCCGCCGCCTCGTCCCGGCCGCGCCGGGTGCATGGCCTGCGCGAACGGCTGCGGCTGGCCCGCGCCCGCATCGCCGGCGAGGATTTCGTGGCGCCGGAACCGGTGCCACTCCCCATCCCACCGGCCGAGCGTGCCGGGAGCGGGGAGGGCGTCGTGCTGGTCGGCGTGTCGACCGGCGGGCCGAGCACGCTGGAGGACATCCTGCCGGCCCTGCCCGCCGGCTTTCCCTGGCCGGTGGTGGTGGCGCAGCACATGCCCGTCGCCTTCACCATGACGCTGGCGCGCCGGCTGGACGAGATGTGCGCCCTGCGGGTGGTGGAGGCGACGCGGGCGGCGGTGCTGGAGCCGGGGATGGTCTGCATCGCCCGCGGCGGCGCCGACGTCGAGCTGGCGCGGCGCGGCGGGCGGCTGCAGGCGGTCAGCGTCCCGCCCTCGGCCGACCGGCCCTGGCACCCGAACACCGACCGGCTGGTCGCCAGCGCCCTGCGCCTGCTGCCGGCGGACCGGCTGGTCGGCGTGCTGCTGACCGGCATGGGCAACGACGGCGCCGAATCGATGGCGGAGCTGCGCCGCCGCGGCGGCCGCACCATCGCGGAGTCGGAGGACAGCGCCGTCGTCTTCGGCATGCCGCAGGAGCTGATCCGCCGCGGCGGCGCCAGCGTGGTGCTGCCGTCGGACCGCATCGCCGGGCAACTGACCCGTTGGCTGGCGCCGATCATGAAACGGGCGGAGTAGGGGAACGCGATGGGACTGGTGAAGAAGAAGACCGGCGCACCCCCGGTGGGCGACGCGCCGGCCGGTGCCCCCGACCCACGGACCGCTGACCCACGGACCGCTGACCCACGGACTGCCGACCCGCTCGCCGCGCTGAACGACGCCGACCCGGCGGCGCGGCGGCTGGCCGCCCACGCGCTGGGGCATGGACCCGACCGGCGGCCGGAGGCGGTCGCGACCCTCGCCGGCCGGCTGGAGGGCGAGGCGGACGCCGGCGTGCGCGAGGCGATCCTGACCGCGCTCGCCCGCATCGCCACGCCGGCGGCGGCGGCGGCGCTGGTCCCCTTCCTCGACCGCGAGGACGCCGCCCTGCGCAACGCCGCGCTGGAAAGCCTGCAGCAGATGCCGGCGGAGGTGGCCGCCCCGGCGCTGCTGCCGCTGCTCGACCACGCCGACCCCGACCTGCGGATCTTCGCGGTGCAGGGGCTGGGCGGGCTGGCCCATCCCGGCCGGGCGGACTGGCTGACGGCGGTGCTGGAGCGCGACGCCGACGTCAATGTCGGCCTTGCCGCGGTCGAGGCGCTGGCCGAGGCCGGCAGCCCGGAGGCGCTGTCCAGCCTGGAGCGGCTGTCCCGCCGCTTCCCCGACGATCCCTTCGTCGCCTTCGCCGTCGACGCGGCGCGATCCAGCTTCCGGGGCGGGTGAGCACGCGTGTCCGAGTCCTCCGACGCCGCCAATCCCCTCTCCGACTCCGCCGGCTTGTCGCCGGAGGACTACGCCACGCTGTGCGCCTTCCTGCGCGACCGCACCGGCCTGTCCTTCACCGAGGCCAAGCGCTATTTCGTCGACCGCCGGGTCGCCGCCCGCATGCAGGCGGTCGGCACGCCGGACCTGCGCGGCTACATGAACCTGCTGCGCTTCCAGGCGTCGGGCGAGGAGCTGCAGCGGCTCGTCAACCTGATGACGGTCAACGAGACCTATTTCTTCCGCGAGAAGTACCAGCTCGACTGCCTCGTCACCTCGGTGCTGGACGAGCTGGTGCGCAACCGGCCGCCGGGGTCGCGGCTGCGCATCTGGTCGGCCGGCTGCGCCACCGGGGAAGAACCCTATTCCATCGCGATCATGCTGCTGGAACACTGGAAGCGGGTGGACGAGTACGAGATCGAGCTGCTGGCGTCGGACATCGACAGCGCCGTGCTGGACCGGGCGCGCGAGGGCGTCTATGACGAACGCGCCCTCCAGGGGCTGCCGGCTCATCTCCGCGCCAAGTATTTCCAGCCCGTGCGCCCGCCGCAGCCGGGCGGGGCGGCGGTCGGGGCCCCGCGCTGGCGGATCATCGAGGAGCTGCGGGAGTCCGTCGATTTCTCGCTGGTCAACATCGCCGATCCGCAGCAGGTCCGCGGTTTTCGCGGGATCGACGTGATCTTTTGCCGCAACCTGCTGATCTATTTCGACGATCTCGGCCGGCGGGAGGCGGCGGCGATGTTCTACGATGCACTGGCGCCCAACGGCTTCATCTGTCTCGGCCATTCGGAAAGCATGAGCCGCATGTCGTCCCTGTTCGTCCCGCGCCGCTTCCCCGACGCCATCCTCTACCAGAAACCGGCGGACGGAGGCACGCCATGAGCCAGACCGCAAGCGGCCCCCGCGTGCTGGTGGTCGACGACGCCGTGACCGTCCGCGCCTTCAGCCGCCGCGTGCTGGAGGCCGACGGCTTCGTCGTCGACGAGGCGGTGAACGGGATCGAGGGGCTGGAACGGGCGATGGCCGTGCCGCCCGATCTGGTGATCGTCGACGTCAACATGCGCAAGATGGACGGCTACACCATGCTGCGCGTCCTGCGCCGCGACCCGGCGCTGCGCGACGTGCCCGCCATCATGATCAGCACCGAATCGAAGGACAGCGACCGCGAGCAGGCGCTGCTGGCCGGCGCCAACTGGTACATCGTCAAGCCGCCGCGGCCGGAGACGCTGGTCCGCGCGGCGCGGCTGCTGACCGGGCGACCTGTGTCCACGGCCGTCTCCCCGGTGGAGGGCGCAGCGTGAGCGAGCTGTTCGACCAGTTCATCGTCGAGGCGCAGGACCTGCTGGAGGCGGCCGGCGCCGCCCTGCTGGCGCTGGAACGCGATCCCGCCGACCGCGAGGCGGTGAACGAGCTGTTCCGTGCCTTCCACACGCTGAAGGGCTCCAGCGCCCTGTTCGCCATGGCGCCCTTCACCCGGCTGGTCCATGCCGGCGAGGACACGCTGTCGCTGCTGCGCGACGGCGGCCGGACGATGACGCCGGAGCTGGCCGACCGGCTGTTCCGCGCGCTCGACCAGTGCGCCCGCTGGGTGGCGGCGCTGGAGAGCGCCGGCGCGCTGCCCGACGACGCGGCGGCCGCCGCTGACCCGTTGGTCCGCGCGCTGGAGAGTGGCGAAACCGGTGCGGCGTCCGTCGCCGACCCACCCGGCGTTGCCTGGGTGGACGCGCTGGACGACGCCCAGCGCCGGGTGGCCGGGCTGGCGGGCGGCGGGACGCTGACCGCGATCGACTACACCCCCGATCCGGAATGCTTCTTCACCGGCGACGATCCGCTGGCGCTGTGCCGCCGCATCCCCGACCTGCGCCTGCTGCTGGTCGAGCCGGTGGCGCCGCTGCCGCCGCCGGCCGGGCTGGACCCCTACCGCTGCCTGCTGCGCTTCCGCGCCTTGAGCGGCGCTCCGGTGGCGGCGGTGGCGCCGGCCTTCCGCAGCGTGCCCGACCAGGTGCGGATCGCCGCGGTGACGGTCGCGCCCGCGCATGGCGGCCCCGTTCCGGCGGATCCGCTGGCCACCGACATGCTGGAGGAGCAGGCGCGCATCCTCGACCTTCCCGGCAGCGCCGCCGAGCGGGACGCCCGCCGCGCCGCGGTGGCGCGGGCGGTCACCGCCATCCTGGCCGCGCTCGGCACCCCGGTGGAGCGGCCGGCGGTCGATGCCGCCTGCGCCGACGCGGAGGCCCTGCGCCGCCTCGTCGTCGCGGCCCGGTCGCCCGCCGCGCCGACGCCGCCAATGGCTCTGGAGCCGGCCGCCCCCGCCCCCCGGCGCGCCCTGCGGGTGGAGCCGGAGCGGGTGGACGCGCTGATGGCGCTGGTCGGCGAACTGGCGGTGGTGAAGGGACAGCTTGGACCGCTGGTCCGCCGCGCCGACGCCGGGTCGGGCCAACGGGAGCCGGGGGCCGGGGATGTGGGCCGCGACCTGAAGGCGTTCGCCGCCCGGCTCGACACGCTGGTCGGCGATTTGCGGCACGCCGCCCTGCGCCTGCGGCTGCTGCCGCTGTCCCGCGTCTTCGACCCGCTGCCCCGGCTGGTCCGCGACACCGCCCGCCGGCTGGGCAAGACGGTCGATCTGCGGCTGGAGGGCGCGGAGACGGAGGCCGACAAGGACATCCTCGACGTGCTGGGGGAGCCGCTGCTGCATCTGGTCCGCAACAGCCTGGACCACGGCATCGAGCCGCCGGACCGCCGCGCCGCCGCCGGCAAGCCGACGGCCGGGATGCTGCGGGTCCGCGGTTTCCAGGACAAGGGCGGCGTGGTGGTCGAGGTGTCCGACGACGGCGCCGGCATCGACCCGGCGGCGATGCGCCGCGCTGCCGTCGCCAAGGGCCTGCTCGACGCCGCCGCCGCGGCGGCGCTGGCGGACGAGGACGCGGTGCGGCTGGTCTTCGCTCCTGGCTTCAGCACCGCCTCCGGCGTCTCCGACCTGTCCGGCCGCGGCGTCGGCATGGACGCAGTGCGCGCCGCGGTGGAGCGGGCCGGCGGCCGGGTGGAGATCGCCTCGACCGTCGGCGAGGGCACGCGGGTGCGGCTGGCGCTGCCGCTGACGCTCAGCATCACCCGCGTCGTGGTGGTCGAGGCGGCCGGCGCCCTCTACGGCGTCCCCGTCTCCCTGGTCGGCGGCATCCAGCGCGTGCCGCGCGCCGCCATCCGCGCGGTCAAGCGGGCGGAAAGCGTGGTGCTGCGCGACCGTGTCCTGCCGCTGGTCCGCCTGCGCCGCCTGCTCGGCCAGCCGGACGCCGGCCCTGGGGACGGCCCGCAGCCGGCGGACGACTGCGTGCTGCTGGCCGAACTGGGCGACGGCCCGGTCGCCGTCGTGGTGGACGATGTCGGCGAGCGCGCCGACGTGGTGCTGCGCCCGATGACCGGGGTGCTGCGCGGCCTGCGCGGCTACGCCGGCACCGCGGTGCTGGGCGACGGCCGGCTGATTCTCGTGCTCGATTTGCGGGAGCTTCTGTGATGCCGATCCGCTACGACGCCGACACCGCCCGCTTCGACGCCGCCTGCACGGTGGACGAGGCGCTGCCGCTCGCCGAATGGCTGGAGGCGGCGCCGGCCCGCCGCGTCGACCTGTCCGCCTGCACGGACCTGCACACCGCCTTGCTGCAACTGCTGTTGGCCGCCCGCCCTCTGGTGGTGACGGCGGAGCCGGAGGACGCGTTCCTGAAACGCTGGGTGGCGCCGCTGCTGGCTTGAACTCCGCCATGGCTGCTCATCGGAGGCAAAGGACTTTCCGTCATCCCCGCGCAGGCGGGGATCCAGACTTCCCGTTGGGTTCTCTCCCGGGAAAGCCTGGATTCCCGCCTTCGCGGGAATGACGAAAACGCTCTTGAGGGAGTTTGGTGAGGGAGTTTGGCCCCCACATCGACGGCCCCCCTCCGGACCGGGAGAGCCGGCTCCCCCCTCACGCCGGCCCCAGCCCCAGGGGCAACGCCGTCTCGAACTTGATCTCCTTCAGGGCGAAGTTGGAGCGGATGCGGACCTGGAAGGGCAGGTGGAAGACGAACTCCTCCAGGAAGCGGTTGTAGTCGGCGATGGCCCGCACCGCGACGCGCAGCAGATAGTCGGCGTCGCCCGACACGGCGTAGCATTCCAGCACCTCCGGCCGTTTGCGCACCGCGTCGATGAACACCGCGGCGGTCTCGGCCGAATGCTGGTCGAGCGTCACATGGGCGAAGACGCATTCGCCGACCGACGCCGCCTTGGGGTCGACCAGGGCGGTGTAGCGGCGGATGACGCCGGTCTCCTCCAGCGAGCGCAGGCGGCGCCAGCAGGAGGACGGCGAGGTGCCGACGCGGTCGGACAACTCCTGCACCGTCAGGCGCGCATCCTCCTGCAACGCCACCAGGATTTTGACGTCGATTTCCGATAGCGGCGTGGTCATCGGCAAAAAACTCCGTACAAGGGGCGGTGTACGGGAAATCCTACCAAAATCAGCCATCCGGAGCCCGCGCTTTGAAAGCTATTTCCACGAACAATCCGTCATACTGACCGCATCACATCCACCCGGAGACGCGACCATGGCCGATATGTGGGAAAACCCGATGAAGACCGACGGGTTCGAGTTCATCGAATTCACGGCCCCGGACACGGCGGCGTTGGGGCGTCTGTTCGAACAGCTCGGCTTCACCGCCATCGCCCGCCACCGGTCCAAGGACGTGACGCTCTACCGCCAGGGCGACGTCAACTTCATCGTCAACGCCGAGCCGGCCGGTTTCCCGCGCAACTTCGCCGCCCTGCACGGCCCGTCGATCTGCGCCATCGCCTTCCGCGTTGCCGACGCCGCCTTCGCCTACCGCCGCGCGCTCGATCTCGGCGCCTGGGGGGTGGAGACCCGGATCGGCGCGATGGAGCTGAACATCCCGGCGATCAAGGGCATCGGTGATTCGCTGATCTATCTCGTCGACCGCTACGGCGACCATGGCAGCATCTACGACATCGATTTCGTGCCGCTGCCCGGCGTCGACCAGCACCCGAAGGGCGCCGGGCTGACCTACATCGACCATTTGACCCACAACGTCCACACCGGCCGGATGGAGGAGTGGGCGGACTTCTACACCCGCCTGTTCGGCTTCCGCGAGATCCGCTATTTCGACATCGAGGGCAAGCTGACCGGCCTGCGGTCGAAGGCGATGACCAGCCCCTGCGGCAAGATCCGCATCCCGATCAACGAGTCGGCCGACAGCAAGTCGCAGATCGTCGAGTATCTGCGCGACTACAAGGGCGAGGGCATCCAGCACGTCGCGCTGGGCACCGACGACATCGTCCGGACGGTGGAGACGATGCGCGGCCTCGGCACCCCGTTCCAGGACACGCCGGACACCTATTACGAGAAGGTCAACAGCCGGGTCCCCGGCCATGGCCAGGATCTGGAGCGCCTGCGCGCCAACCGCATCCTGCTCGACGGCGCGCCGACGGAGGGACAGGGGCTGCTGCTGCAGATCTTCACCCAGACCGTCATCGGCCCGATCTTCTTCGAGATCATCCAGCGCATCGGCAACGAAGGCTTCGGCGAAGGCAACTTCAAGGCGCTGTTCGAATCGATCGAACTCGACCAGATCCGCCGCGGCGTGCTGAGCGAAGACGCCGCCTGACCGGACGGCGTGCGGGACATCGGCTGGCGGTGAGTGCCGGAGCGCCGTGGCGACCGGCGCTCACCGCCGGTGCATCTCGCTGACCTGCCAGGCAAAGCCGTTCCACGGGCTGAGCAGCTTCAGACCCGTATGGACAAATCCATGCCGCGCGTACCAGCGCTGGGCGCGCACATTCCTGGTGCCGACCCACAGGCGGCACGCGGCATGACGGCCGTCGATCGCCGTGATGGCCTGCCTCAACAGGACCGACCCGATGCCGGCCGACCGTGCATCCGGCGCCACGAACATCAGGTCGATTTCGAAGAGGCCGGGACGGACAGGGTAGCTGGCGCAAACGCCGAGCGGTGCCGCAGGCGTTCCAGCCATCCAAGCCCGGTAGCCGGGCAAAGCCATCCGGTCGGCGAACCACAGGTCGATGCTCCGCGTCGTATCGCGCCTCATGTGCCGGGCCGGCACCATCGGCGGGTAGGCGTCGATCCAACTGCGCTGCATCATCGCCGCCACACGGTAGCGATCCCTGCGGGTGACGGGCCTGATCGTGGTCGTCGCCATTCCACGTCTCTCTCAGGTTGTTTCTGTCTTCGTGGCGTGTCACCGGCGAACGCGAACGGAGCCCTTCGAAAAGCGGGATCAGCCCGCGTGCTGCTCTTCCGCCGCCGGCGCCGTCCCGTCCTCCGACAGGGCGGCCTCCAGCGTTTCGACCAGGGCGGCCACGCGGTAGGGCTTGGGCAGCACCCGGACGCCGTCGAGCCGGGCGATGTCCTCGCTGTAGCCGGTGGTCAGCACCACCGGCAGCCCCGGCCGCAGCCGCCGCGCCGCCTGGGCCAGATCGATGCCGTTCATCTCGCCCGGCATCACCACGTCGCTGAACAGGATGTCGATCCTGGTGTGACCGCCGGTCAGCAGCGCCAGCGCCTCGTCGGCGTTGGTGGCGCGCAGCACCGCGTAGCCGACCTCGTCCAGGGCGGCGGCGACCATGCTGCCGACCACCGGGTCGTCCTCCACCAGAAGCAGCCGCCGCCCGGCGGCCCCATGGGAGGCGGTCGCCCGGTCCGCCGCGACGGCCGCCACCGGCTTGGTCGTGCGCGGCAGGAGGATCGACACCGCGGTGCCGCGGCCGGGGGCGCTGTCGATCTCCACCCGTCCGGCCGACTGGCGGGTGAAGCCATAGACCTGGGCCAGCCCGAGGCCGGAGCCCTTGCCGACCTCCTTGGTGGTGAAGAAGGGCTCGAACACGCGGACCTTCACCTCGGGCGCCATGCCGGTGCCGGTGTCGGCCACCGTCACCTCCACCAGATCGGTGCTGTCCGGCCCCTCCGCCGGCCGGTTGCGGGCGGTGATGCGCAGCGTCCCGCCGTCGGGCATGGCGTCGCGGGCGTTGACCGCCAGATTGAGGATCGCCAGCTCGAACTGGGTCGGGTCGGCCTCCACCGGCCACAGGCCGGGCTCCAGCCCGGTGTCCAGCCGGATGTCGGCGCGGATGGCGCGGGTCAGCAGGTCGGCCATGCCGAGCAGCCGGTCGCGCACGTCCATCGGCTCCGGCCGCAGGGTCTGGCGCCGGGCGAAGGCCATCAACTGCTGGATCAGCTTGGCGCCGCGGTCGATCGCCTGCTGCCCGGTCTCCAGCAGCGGCTGCACCGACGGTTCCTTGGCGCGGCGGCCGATCAGCTGCAGGCAGCCGGACAGCGCCTGGAGCAGGTTGTTGAAATCATGGGCGATGCCGCCGGTCAACTGGCCCATCGCCTCCATCTTCTGGCTCTGGCGCAGCGCCGCCTCGACCCGTTCGCGCTCGGCGATCTCGGCGTTCAGCGCGTCGTTGGCGACGGACAGGTCGCGCGCCCGCTCGGCCAGATCGCGGTTGGTCCGCGCCAGTTCGGCCTGGGCGGCGCCCAGCACCAGCACGATCAGCACCGCCATCGCCACCAGCAGCGCCATGCCGCCATAGCGTTCGGCGCGGCGGGCGAAGGGTTCCATCTGGGTGCGCAGCGACACGGTGCCGATGGTCTGGCCGTCCTGGACCACCGGCACGGTCACGGTCAGGTGGTCGTCGTCGAACCAGCGGCCCGGCTGCCCGACCAGGGCCAGCGGCGCCGAACCGGCCGCGGTGTAGGCGGCGAACAGGGCGCCGGCCGTGTCGTAGACCCCGGCGGCCTCGAAATCGGGGTTGACGGCCAGCGCCGCCACATACTCGCGCGCGGCGGCGTGGTCGTTGAAGCTCAGCGCCGCGGTGACCGTCGCCGCCAGGATGCGGGCCTGCACCTCGACCTCGCCGGCCCTCTGCGCCCGGTGGGCGCGCTCGCTGCCGAACGCCATCAGGCCGCCGGCCAGCAGCAGGACGGCCACCGCCAGGACGGTCAGGCGCGGCGCGTGCCGCCACAGTCGGGTCAGATCGGCCATGCTTTGCTCCCGCCCCCCGGTCATCGCCGCACCGCGACGGCAAGGCTCATCAGCTTGGAGCTGATGGTCAGATGATTGTCCTGCGCCGCCGCCGCGTCGATGATGAAGCGGACGCGGTCGTCGCGCAGGACGAAGGTGACGACGGCGCCCGCACCCGTATCAACAGCCGAATCGCCATCTGTGACGGTCAGCACCGGCGCACCGCGCAAACGGCCGGGCGACGACCGGCTGTAGAGCAGATGGCAGCCCGACCCCGCCTCGAAGCGCGGCGCGCGCCACAGCGTGATCGGCCGGCCGGCGGCGCTCTGCCCGGCGACGGCGCGGTCCAGCAACTCGCCGAACGGGTCCGGGCCTTCCACGCACAGGACGAAGGGGCTGGACGGGTCGGGAAAGGCGCTGTCGGGCCAGGAGACGAAGGCGATGAACTTGTAGAGGAACGTCGCCTTGACCGCCGCCTCCAGCGTCTCGGCCGCCACCGCCGGCGAGGCGGCCGTTCCCGCCAGCGTCAGGGCCATCGCCAGGGCCAGCAGCCCGCCGGCCAGGGCCGCCGATCGGGAGCGCCTGTCGGGGGATCGGGCAGGGGATCGGGCTGGGAGGCGAGGCTGGCGGTCCACGCTCAGAACCCCACCCGCAGCCGGGTGTAGATGGTGCGCCCGATGCCGCGCGGCGGATTGTTCGACGGGTCGTAGCCCTCCAGATGGCGGGCGTGCAGCAGGTTCCGGCCGAACAGCGCCAGCTCGACCGACGGGGTGACGTGCCAGCCGACATGCAGGTCGGCTTCGGTGTAGGCGGGCACGTTCGACGCGGCGACCCGCCCGACCCGGCGCAGCGTGGCGTCGAACTCGACCTCCGGGGTCAGGGTCATCTGCGAGCGGAGCTGGAGCTGGTAGGCCGGATCCTGGCCCGCCGCCTGGAAGTTGGACAGGTCGCTGGCGCCCGGCTTCAGCCGCAGGTTCTTGTGCAGCCAGTTGCCGCCGGCGTGCAGCGTCCACCAGTTGGTCAGGCTGTAGCGGGCCCAGGCCTCGACGCCGTAGGTCGTGCCCTCCATGTCGTTGCGCAGCATCAGCGGCAGGCCGCCGTTGGTCAGGTTGACGGTGCGCAGGTCGTCGTAGACGTTGTAGAAGCCCGACAGCGACAGGCTGCTGTTGGCGCTGGGCTGGCCGCGGTAGCCGAGTTCGTAGGCGGTCAGCCGCTCCGACCGGAACTCCGGCGCCGGGTCGAGGAGGCCGGGCGCCGACAACTCGCGGTCGACGCGCGACGGCGTGCGGACCGAGCGGCTGACCGCCGTCCACAGCAGATGCCCGTCGGCGACCCGCCACGCCAGCCGCAGGTTGGGCAGCAGGTCCAGGCCGGAATAGCTGTTGTATTCGGCCTTCATGCCCAGCGTCAGCTTCAGGCCGGGGCTCAGCGCGATCTCGTCCTGGGCGAACAGGCTGCCCAGGGAGATCGTCGCCTGCTCGTCGGGAAAGCGGAAGTTCACCAGCGACCGGAAGGCGGAGCGCCACAGCCGGTACTGGGCGCCCCAGACGACCTGATGCCGGTCGCCGACCGTCAGGTTGTGCTGGGCCTGCAGGTCGAAGGTCTGCAGATCGTCGGTCGCCACCAGGTAATCGCGGTCCTGGCGGTCGTAATAGGCCTGGACCTGCAGCGAGGAGCCGGCGTCCAGCGTGCGCGTCCAGCGCCCCAGCAGGTTCCCGCCCCGCAGCGTGGTGTCGAGCCAGTCGGTGTGGTTGCGGTAGAGATCGCCCTGGAGCGTGTAGCGGTCGGCCCCGCCGTTGCCGGCGCCGTCGAACCGGAATCCGGCCTGCGAGCCGCCGAAGTCGTCGGTCGTCCGGTCGTCCGGCGCGAGCGCGTGGCTGCTGCCGCGGTCGAAGCCGGTGATGTAGCCGCGCAGCGCCGTGTCGCCGACGCGGGTGCCGTAGCGCAGCGTGCCGGTGCGCTCGCGCGTGCCGTAGCCGAGTTCGACCAGTCCGCCCTGCGTCGCCCCGGCCGGCCGGGTGATGACGTTGACGACGCCGTTGACCGCGTTGGCGCCCCACAGCGTGCCGCCGGGGCCGCTGACCACCTCGATCCGCTCGACGTCGGCCAGCGGGACGTTGACCGCCTCCCAGAAGACGGTGGAGGCGACCGGCGAATAGACGCTGCGCCCGTCGACCAGCACCAGCAGCTTGTTCGCCGCCTCCGGCGAGTTGAAGCCGCGCGCGCTGACGCTGTAGCCGGCGCTGTTGAGCCGCGCGACCTCCAGGTTCGGCGCCAGCCGCAGCGCCTCGGGCAGGCTGGTGGCGCCGGACCGCCGGATGTCCTCGGCGGTGATGACGTAGACCGCGGCGGCGGCGTCGCTCAGCGGTTCCGGCCGCTTGGAGATGGACGTGACCTTGACCGAGCCGAGTTCCTCGATCGACAGCGTCGACAGATCCTCGACCGTCTGCGCCGCCCCGGGCACCGTGCCCGCCACGAGCACGGACAGCGCGGCCCCGATGGTCCGGGAGGTTCCGCGCCGTCGGCCAAGGGCTGGACCGTGCGCCGTGTGGCGAGGTGGGTCTGGGGGATGGCCTGGACCCGGCATCGGATGGCTGCTCGTTCGAATGGTTGAGTGTCGTTACGAACGAGTTTTATAGCAGCCTTCTTCGGGCGCTCTCTTTAGGCGGAAGGGCCGGGGGTGGAGGTAGGGCTTTCGACCGAGAGCGCGGCAGTGATTTCCATAATACCCCTTATGTGTTTCTTGTGTGCCGCTGGGGCACAGTCTGCTCCGAAGGCAAAACCGTCAGGCCGAAGCGAAAGCCACCCGCCGTCTTCGGTACTGAACATGTCTGGGCAAGGTTTGATTTTTGCGCAGGAGATGGAGAATATTACCCGCAATTGTTCTCAATGAACGTCGGGAAGGATACAAACAAACACGCCAAAATTTCCAGATTTTAACCATTCTGTCTTTATTGGTTTAAAATCGTTAAATTACGGCACTTGCCAGGGGAGCCGATTAGCATACTATAATATGCATCTTGAACCTTGTGCTGCCTTGGGGGCGTTTGATGACTTTCCAGAATATCAAGATCATCAACAAAGTCCTGCTGGTGATCGGCCTGATGGCGGTGCTCGCCGTCGGCCTGACGGTCAATGCGCTTTCCCGGATGGGGGATCTGGACCGGCGCTATTCGAGCCTGCTGGATGTCGAAGCCGAGGCCGCCCTGTGGCTCGCGCGTTCCGGCTCGACCCTCAACGAAACCGGCCGGGTGATCTACACCCTGCTCGCCGAGCAGGACGACGCCCGCATGAGCAGGCTGGCCGAGACGCTCACCCAGCAGGAGAGGATGCTCAGCCAGCGCCTGGACGGCGTGGTCAAGGCCAAACCGGTCTTGACGGCCGACATCCAGAACGCGCGCCGCGCCGCAGACGCCCTGGTCGCCACCGCGCACGAGGCCGAGCGTCTGGCCCTGGCCCATGACCATCAGAGCGCCCGAACATTGATGCGGGAGCGCTTCGATCCGGCGCTCAGCGATCTCATCATCAAGGTCCGCGGCCTGATCGAACAGAACGACAACGAAATGAAGGCCGCCTCCAACGCGGTGACGGAAAGTTATTTGTCGGCCCGTCTCTGGACGCTGGTTGCGGCCACGCTCGGGATCACCGTCTGCATCGGGCTGGCGGTCCTGCTGACCCGCCGCACCATCACCGGCCCGATCGAGCGGCTGACGGAAACCATGCGTACCCTGGCGGGCGGCGCGCTGGACATCTCCGTCGACGGCCAGAGCCGGGGCGACGAGATCGGCGGCATGGCCAGGGCGCTTCAGGTCTTCAAGGACAACGCCGTCGAGCGCGTCCGCCTCGAAGCCGAACAGGTGGCCGAGCGGGCCGCCAAGGAGCGGCGCACGGCCGAGGTCGAGCGTCTGTTGCAGGGCTTCGACCGGGCGGTGTCCAGCACCCTGAACGGCGTGGCGTCGGCCTCCACCGAACTCAGCAGGACCGCGGAAGGCATGGCGACGCTGGCCGAGCAGACCAACCGGCAGGCCGGCGCCACCGCCGCCGCCGCCGAGCAGACGTCGGCCAACGTGCAGACCGTCGCCGCGGCGACGGAGGAAATGGCGGCCTCCATCCAGGAAATCAGCCGTCAGGTGACGCGTTCCAGCGAGATCGCGTCGAAGGCCGTGGGCCAAGCCCACGAGACCACCGGTTCGGTGCGCAGTCTGGCCGAGGCCGCCGGACGCATCAGCGACGTGGTCAAGCTGATCCAGGACATCGCCAGCCAGACCAACCTGCTGGCGCTGAACGCCACCATCGAGGCGGCCCGCGCCGGCGAGGCGGGGAAAGGCTTCGCGGTGGTCGCCTCGGAGGTGAAGGCCCTGGCCAACCAGACCGGCAAGGCGACCGAGGAGATCGCGTCGCAGATCGCCGCCGTGCAGGCCGCCACCCAGGGCACGGTCACCGCCATCGAGGGGATCGGCGGCACGATCAACACGATCAACGAGATCGCCTCGACCATCGCGGCCGCCATCGAGGAGCAGAACGCCACGACCGGCGAGATCACGCGCAACGTCCAGCAGGCGGCGCAGGGAACCGGCGAGGTCAGCGGCAACATCGTGCAGGTGAACCAGGCGGCGACCCAGACCGGCTCCGCGGCGTCCCAGGTTCTCGGGGCCTCCAACGACCTGTCGCGGCAGGCCGAAGGCCTGCGCCGGGAGGTCGAGAGCTTCCTCGCCAGCATCCGCGCCGCCTGATCCCGCTGCCGGGGGCGTCTTGCGGACGCCCCTGCCCGCTCCCCCTTAGGGGGGCGGCGGCGCGGCGGCGAGGTTCAAGCCGGCCTGGGCCGCCGCGCCCTCGCCGGCCTGGCTGCTGCCGGGATCGCCGGCGACCCGCACGGTCGGAACGGCGAAGCGGATGCCGTTCGCGTCGAACTGCGTCTTCAGCAGGGCATAGGCCTTGCGCCGGATGGTGAACTGCTCGCCGGGCTTGGTCATGATCTTCATGCGGATGGCGATGGCGAAATCGCCGAACTGCTCGACGCCCTGCATCTTCAGCGTTTCGAGGATGAAGTGCCCGTCCTCCGGATCCTCGAGCAAGATCTGTCCGACCTTCTTGACGATCTTCTTGGCCAGTTCGAGATCGGTGTCATAGGGGACGTTGATCGTCATCTTGTCGATCACCCAGTCGCGGCTCATGTTCTGCACCGCGCCGAGCGAGCCGAACGGGATGGTGTAGAGCGAGCCGCGGTGATGGCGCAGCTTGACCGAGCGCAGGCTGAAGGACTCCACCGTCCCGCGGTAATGGTCGCTCTGGATGTATTCCCCGATGTGGAACGCGTCGTCCAGCAGGTAGAAGATGCCGCTGATGATGTCCTTGACCAGGGTCTGGGCGCCGAAGCCGACGGCGACGCCGACCACGCCGGCGCCGGCGATGAGCGGGCCGGTGTCGATCCCCAGCTCCGACAGCACCATCAGCCCGGCGATCGCCAGCAGGGCGATGAACATGATGTTGCGCAGGATCGGCAGCAGGGTGCGCAGGCGGGCGTTGCGACGCGCCTCCTCCTCGCTGATCGCGCCGTCGCCGTGCCGGGCGTGCATCAGCCGGCCGTCGACCACCGCGCAGAACAACCCCCAGACCAGATCGGCCACCAGCACGATCAGGATGGCGTGGACCACCCCCCGCAGGAACCGGGTGATGTCGGCGTCCTGCCCGGACAGCGCCATCATGTCGATGTCCCACACCCTCGCCAGCAGCAGGGTGGCGCCGATGATCAGGACGGCGCGGGCGCCCCGCTCGACATAGACGATGGTGACGGTCGGCGTCGGGACCGCCGCGCCGTCGGGTGGGCTGAGCAGATGGATCGCCGCGCGGCGGACCAGGGCGATGGCGATGGGCAGGACCAGGGCGACCACGGCGATCCAGAAGGCTCCCGGAAAATGCGCGACCCACAGCCCCCACAGCCCGACCAGATACAGCGACAGCAGCCAGCGGCGGACACCCCCACCCTGATCGCGGCCCTGATCCCCGATTTCGGGCGCGGTCCCGGGCGCGGTGCGCACCCGGCTCCACACCGTGTTCAGGCCCAGCGCGAGCAGGCCGAGCCCCCAGCCGTAGCCGACCAGTTCGCGGCTGGCCGGCGGAAAGCCCAGGGTCTTGAGCAGTTGCAGGGTGACCCAGCCGAAGCTCCACCACGCCACGGCCAGCGGCACCCGGCGGTACCAGAACCAGGCGACCGGCGTCGGCATCGGGATGATGCGGAAACGCTCCGCCGCCGGGGCCAGCAGGAAGCGGCCGAGCACCATGCCGACGCGCGCGACGACGAAGACCATCAGGTAGCCGAGCACGATCTCCTTCAGGAAGACCGGCCAGTCGAAGATCAGGAAGGCGCCGATGCTGCCCAGGGCGAAGGCGGCGACGACCCCCAGGCCGAAGACGAAGCGCGCGCCGATGGCGCGCAGGCGCTGGCCGACGGTGTCGAGCGGATGCTCGACGACCCAGCGCCGGGCCGACTTGGTCGCCCACCAGAACAGCCACTCGGTGCCAAGGCCGAGCGTCAGGAAGCCGGCGACCAGCGCCAGGATGTTGAGCAGTCCGCGCTGCTCGAACTCGAACTTCAGGAGGGTCCAGGCGTTGGCCAGATCGTCCGGCACCATCGGCAGGGCGTCGGCGAGTGTTTCCAGATGCTGCCGGATCAGGGCGAGGCGCGTCGCGCCGCTCATCCAGAACGCATCCTCCAGGGAGCCGACCGTCGCCGTGGCCGCGGCAGGGACCGGCCCGGACGTCCGCTGGGCGTCGATCCAGACCCGCACCGCCGGGTCCGCCAGCAGGTCCAGAAGCTGGCGGACCTGCGCCGGCGGAGGGGCGGAGGGTGCCGACGATCCGGCCGGGCTCTGCGCCAGGGCCGCCGGCGCCAGCATCACGACCAGGGCCAGGATCGCGAGGGACCGCGCCGGCCACCCCATCGCACCGCGAATGACCGCTCTCATCAGGTGCCACTCTCGCAAGCCGCGTCGATCCCGCCGTTCGGCTGCCGTCGTCACCGCTGGCTGGACCGTGTCGCCGCCATCATCGCCTTCCCCAGGCGATGTGCAAAGCGGAACCGTCAGATGCTGTAGTCGCCCTGCTGCAGGCTCTGGTCCATGGTCAGGGCCGGGGCCGGTTCGTCGCGGCACCAGCCGACGACCCGCGCCGGGACGCCGGCCACGGTGGCGCAGCCGGGGACGTCCTTCAGCACGACGCTGCCGGCGCCGACCTTGGCGTGGGCGCCAATGGTGATGTTGCCCAGCACCTTGGCGCCGGCCGACAGCAGGACGCCGTCGCGGACCTTCGGGTGGCGGTCGCCGTGCTCCTTGCCGGTGCCGCCCAGCGTGACGTTCTGCAGGATCGAGACGTCGTTGCCGATCACCGCGGTTTCGCCGATCACCACGCCGGTGCCATGGTCGATGAAGACGCCGCGACCGACCGGGACCGCCGGATGGATGTCGACGGCGAAGGCTTCCGACACCCGGCTCTGCAGGAAATGGGCGAGGTCGTGGCGGTCCTGCCGCCACAGCCAATGGGCGACGCGGTGCCATTGCAGGGCGTGGAAGCCCTTGAAATACAGGAAGGGCGTCAGGCAGCCGTCGGCCGCCGGGTCGCGCGCCAGGATGGCGGCGAGGTCGGCGGCGGCGGACAGGACGATGCCGGGGTCGGCGTCCATCGCGTTGCGGACCACCGCGGCCAGCCGCTCCTCCGGCATGCTGCGGTCGGCCAGCTTGCGCACCAGCAGGGCGGCGAGCGCCACGCCGAAGCCGTCGCGCGCCAGCAGCGCCTCGTCCAGGAAGGGGGCGAGCGCCGGCTCTTCCGCCGCGACGCGGGCGGCGTCGGCGCGCAGGCGGTCCCACAGCGGCTGCCATGGCGGCTGTTCAACCGGGTCCGGCCGGCGCACCGCAACGTCGAGCCTGTCCATCGCTCCGCTCCCTTCCGGCGTTTCAGGGATGCTACTGTGGTGAGGCGGCCCCACCCCGGTCAAGGTCATTGCCGTCAAGGCTGGGTCCCGCCCCCGGCTCTCCACGCCCCCGATCCTGCCGGCCCTGCTCCTGTCGAAACGCCAGCGGCGAGCGGCCCTCGCGCTTGGTGAAGAAGCGCGAGAAATAGGCGGGGTCCTCGAAGCCCAGGGCGTAGCCGATCTCCGCCATGCCGTGGCTGGTGTAGATCAGCGACCGCCGGGCCTCCAGCATCAGCCGGGCGTGGACCAGCTGCAGGGTCGACAGGCCGGTGACGCGGCGGCAGGCGGCGTTCAGCCGGCCGGGCGTCACCCCCAGTGCGTCGGCGTAGCGCTCCACCGGCCAATGTTCGCGGAACCGTTCGTCGATCATCGGCCGCAGCCGGGCGAGCAGCCGCACGTCGGGCGACGGCCCCTGCCCCGCCCGCCCGGACTCCGCCAGCCGCCGCGCCGCCGCCAGCCGCGCCGCCAGCCGGGCGGCGGCGACCAGCATCAGCGTGACGTGGGCGGCGATGGCGCTGGCGCGGCCGACATGGTGGGCGCGGAACTCCCGCCTGATGTCGGCGAAGGCGGCGGTCAGCGCCACCGCCTCCGCCGATCCCGCCTCCAGCTCGTGGGCCAGCGGCAGGGCGAGCGCGGCGCGCAGCTCCTCCTCGTGCGCGGCGGCCAGCACGCCGGCCAGGAACCCCTCCGACATGGTCAGGACGAAGCCGTCGGTGCCGGGATCGAAGCGGAAGCCATGCACCACCTGCGCCGGCACCGCGACGAAGGCCGGGGCGCGGAACCAACCCTCCGTCCCGTCGGCGGTCAGCCGGCCGCCGCCGCCGGTGACCAGCAGCGCGTGGCTCAACCCATCGTGGCGGTGGGGCTGGACCTCCCAATTGTGCAAGCGCATCCGCTCCGGGATCGTCTCGACATGGACGAAGCGCAGCTCCGGCACCGCCGGCGGCTCGCCATAGAGCCAATAGCGGGGAATGGGTTCGGCGGCGCTGCTGATCGGGGCGGACATCGCACGGGCTCAAGGTCTGGAGAGATGAAAAGTACAAGACTATCGCCGGTTCGTCTATGTCCGGCGGGCCGGGCGGCGGACTACTCTCTTCAATAACGATTGATGTGCAAAACAATCAGCAAAACAGCACATCGCAGCCGATTCCGTGAGGAGGACAAGAGACATGCCGACCATCCACCAGACCGTCGCCGGCACGCCGGGCCGCCCCCCGGAGCGCACCCAGGTCGCGATCATCGGCGCCGGTCCGGCCGGCCTGTTCCTGGCCCATCTGCTGCACCGCCAGGGCATCGAGTCGGTGATCCTGGAAAGCCGCAGCCGGGCGGAGATCGAGGGCACCATCCGCGCCGGCGTGCTGGAGCAGTGGGTGGTCGACCTGATGAACGACATGGGGCTGGGCGGGCGCATGATGCGCGAGGGCCATTTCCATTCCGGCATCACCCTGCGCTTCGACCGCGAGAGCCACCACATCGACATGGCCGAGCTGACCGGCGGCAAGCGCGTCACCGTCTACGCCCAGCACGAGGTGATCCGCGACCTCGTCTCCGCCCGGCTGGAGGATGGCGGCACCATCCTGTTCGGCGTGTCGGACGTCCAGCTTCACGACCTCGACGGCACGGCGCCGCGCGTGCGCTTCCGCCGCGCGCCCGACGGACCGCTGGAGGAACTGCGCTGCGACCATGTCGCCGGCTGCGACGGCTTCCACGGGCCGAGCCGGCCGGCGATCCCGGCGGCCGACCGCACCGAATACCAGATCGTCTACCCGTTCGGCTGGCTCGGCATCCTGACCGAGGCGCCGCCGTCGCACCCCGAGTTGATCTACGCCAACCACGAGCGCGGCTTCGCCCTGCTCAGCACCCGCTCGCCGGAGGTGCAGCGGCTCTACCTCCAGGTCGATCCCAAGGACGACATCGCCAACTGGTCCGACGACCGCATCTGGGCGGAGCTGCACACCCGGCTGGAGGACAAGGACGGCTGGACGCTGAAGGAGGGGCCGATCTTCCAGAAGGGCATCATCGCCATGCGCAGCTTCGTCTGCGACCCGATGCAGCACGGCCGCCTGTTCATCGCCGGCGACGCCGCCCACATCGTGCCGCCGACCGGGGCCAAGGGGCTGAACCTGGCGGTCGCCGACGTGCTGGTGCTGTCGCGGGCGCTGACCGCCTTCTACAAGTCCGGCACGACCGAGGGGCTGAACCGCTACAGCGCCACCTGCCTGCGCCGCATCTGGAAGGCGGAGCGCTTCTCCTGGTACATGACCACCATGCTGCACCGCAACCCGCACGAGACGCCGTTCGAGCAGCGCGTCCATCTGGCCGACCTGGACTATGTCGTCCATTCCCGCGCCGCGATGACCGCGCTGGCCGAGAATTACGTCGGCCTGCCGATGGAGTGAGCGTCTTCCACGCAACGGAAACCCCCCGTCCGGCCGCTGGCCCGGTGAGCCGCGAGGCGTCATGCTGGGAGCCGACCAACGGCCAGACAGGGGACGATGCGATGAATCGGGTGATGTTCGTGGAACTCGGCATGGGGGTGGACCTGCATGGGCAGGACGTCACCAAGGCCGCCGTGCGCGCCGTGCGCAACGCCATCGAGCGCAACTCGATGCCCGGCATGCGGGGGCTGGTCGACGGCGACACCAGCCGGATGCAGGTCCGCGTCCATCTGGCCGTGCCGGCCGACGCCGACCAGCTCGACCATGAGGCGGTGAAGGCGGTCTTCCCCTACGGTGCCGTCACCATCCATGTGACCGGCGGCGGCATGCTGGCCCCCAGCGGCATCTTCCTGGCCGACAAGAACGACCGCAGCGAGCAGATCTATGTGGTGAACGCCGCGGTGGAGGTGGGCATCTGATCCTTCCGGGTCCCCTGCCCCGCCCCTGCCCCGGCCTGTTCCGGGCCGAGGGTGATTTCCTTCAATACCGGGCGCCGCCCGATCCGCGACAGTCCGCCGGCTTGACACCAAACCCACAGCAGAGGGAAGCCGGACGTGACACGCTGCGCCTTCATCATCGACCGGGACCTGCCGCCGGGGCTGATCGCCAACACCGCCGCCGCGCTGTCGATGACGCTCGGAAAACTGCGGCCCGGGCTGGTGGGCGACGATCTGCGGGATGCCGACGGCGTGGAGCATCCCGGGATCACCACCATCGTGATGCCGATCCTGGTGTCGGACGCCGAGGGGCTGAAGGGCCTGCGCCAGCGGGCGGCGGAGCATGAACCCGCCGGGCTGGGCGTGATCGGCATGACCGACGTCGCCCAGCGCGCCAAGAGCTACGACGCCTACCGCGACCGGCTCGCCGCCACGCCGCAGGAGGCGCTGCGCTATCTCGGCCTGTGCCTGCACGGGCCGGCGGCGCTGGTGCGTTCGCTGACCGGCGCCCTGCCGCTGCTGAAATAGGGCCGGGCGATGATGACGCTGTATCTGTCGATGGCCGGCTTCGCGCTGGCCGCCTCGATCTCGCCGGGTCCGGTCAATGTCGTGGCCCTGACCAGCGGCGTGCATCACGGGCTGCGCGCCAGTCTGCGCCACGTCGTCGGGGCGACCGTCGGTTTCACCCTGCTGCTGGTGCTGGCGGGGTTGGGGTTGGCCGGGCTTCTGCACGGCTGGCCGCCGGCCGGAGCCGTCATCCGCTTGGCCGGCGTGGCCTTCCTGCTTTGGATGGCCTGGCGGCTGTGGAGCGCCGATGGACGGATCGCCACCGACGCGCCGGTCCGGTCGCCGTCGGCGATCAACGGGGCCGCCATGCAATGGCTCAACCCCAAGGCCTGGATCGCGGCGCTGGCCGGTGTCGGAGCCTATACCGGCGACGACCCTGGACGGCTCTGGCCGTTTGCGGCGCTCTATTTCGTGATCTGCTGCCTGTCCATCGCCGCCTGGGCCTATGCCGGCTCCCGCCTCCGCCACCTCCTGGCCGACCGGCGGCGGATGCGCCGGTTCAACCGGGCGATGGCGGCCGTCCTGGTGGCGAGCGCCGCCAACATCGGGCTGGCGGCCTGACGGTCACCCCCGCACCGTCACCCCCGCGCCCTCACCCCCGCGCTGTCGTGTATTGGCCGGGGGTGGCGGCGACGTGCCGTTTGAAGGCGCGCTGGAAATGGGCCTGGTCGGCGAAGCCGGCGTCCAGCGCCACCTCGACGATGGGACGGCCCCGCCGCAGTTCGCGCTGTCCGAACTGGACGCGGCGGTTGATCTGGTAGGCGTGCGGCGTCAACCCGTAGCGCGCCTTGAACGCCCGCACCAGATAGGAGGGCGACAGACCCGCCTCCGCCGCGATGTCGGCCAGCCGCAGGGGCTGGGTGCAATGGGCGGAGATGAAATCGGCCGCGCGGGTCAGCGCCGCGTGCGCGTCCCCGGCGGCCTTGTCGCCCTCCACCGCCCCCAGCGCCTCGCGCAGCCCGGCGAAAAAGGCGATGGCCGCGTCCTCCTTCGCGGTCGTGGCGACGGTCCCATCAAGCAGCCGGTCGAACAACGCGGCCAGACGCCGGCCCAGCGCCGGATTCCGGCTGAGCGGCGGGGCGTAGGGCCGGAACACCGGTTCGCCCTGCACGGCGGCCAGCCACGCGGCGTCGGCGTACAGCATCCGGTAGGACCAGGGGCGGCCGTCCAGCGGGTTGCAGGCGTGCGCCTCCTCCGGGTTCATCAGGACGGTGGTGCCGGCCGAAATCATGTGGCGGTCCCCGCCGATGCGGAACTCGCTGCACCCGCCGGTCACCAGCCCGATGGCGAAGCTCGGATGACTGTGCCAGCCGTAACAGACCTGCCGCCCGCCTTCGATCGCCCGCGCCTCCAGGTGCGGAAGGGCGGATTCCCGCCAGAAGCGGTGAGCATCCCTGCAAACACGTGCCATTGCCCGTCGTCACTCCTGCCCGATCGCCCGTGGCGACGATCCTACGACAGGACGGCGGCGGCCGCCATCGGTCCGCCCATCGCTGCACCGGGAGTGTGGCGTCAACCGCGCCGGCTGCGCATGCCGGGGACGATGGTCAGGTCCGGACGCTCGCACAGCGCGCAATAGGCGTCGGTTTCGACGCCATAGGCCGCGACCTTGCCAGCGTCGTCGTGGTGGAGGCCCCAACCATGGCTCTTCACCAGCGGCGACGCCCGGAGGCAGGCTTGCGGCTTTGCAAAGAAGACGGCGCGCGCCTCAGCTCTCGCGTCCTGCGGGATCTGGTTGCGCAGCGCGTGGACCTCGAACAGCAGATCGTCGCTGGTGAAGGCGTAGGGCCGTTCCAGCAGCAGGGCCAGTTGCAGGCTCGCCACCGTTCCGGGCTTGGTGGGCGTCGTCCCCGCTTCCGCTCGGCTGTCGGCGGATACGATGATGAAGGTGTTGCGGTAATTCGTGCTCATCGTGGCAACTCCAGTGGGCCGAACCAGACGGATGTATCCTTGTATGTTGGCAAACCCAAGGTATTCCGCAGCCTGTGCCACACTGCATACACAATTGTCCGTCTAGGGCGCGCTGGAAAATTTCTGATGGCCCGCCGTTATGGGCGCGTTTTCTTGCCGGTGTCTTGGGCGATGAACGGCTTGTCCGAGCCTTTCTCCCAATCCGCCAAATATTCTGCCTTCTTCATATCCACGCTTTGCAGGTTTGCGCGCGCCCAATCATGCGAAGCGGGGGTGTTTTCCACCCAGGTGCAAGCCTTCAAATCGCCTTCCAACTCGGTCGAAGAGGCGGGAACCGGTTCCAGAGAAAAGCGGGCTTTCCACATTCCGAAACGTGGAGCAATGCGAGCGTAGTAAATTTGATCCGTCGCGAAATCCGCATCCATGAAATCGGCCGACTCGCCCACCACCATCAGACGACGCTTGCCCCCGGGGGTTTCGTAGGCAAGTTTTTTCCCAGCGGACACAATGCCAATAAATTCAGATTTGCCTGACGTTATGTCGTAGACTGACGATTGAATGGCACCGCCGAACATCGACGGGCGCATCAGGACAAGTGTTGCTGCGTTTTCAGCGGGTTTGACGGCCGCGACGGGTTCCGACGCATCCCGCATGTGGGGGCTGGCGCAGGCGCTGAGCAACAGCAGCGTGCCAATCGCCAGGAGCGACGCACGAAGTCTTTGCGATATCATTGTTTTTCCCCAGCATCATTTTTTGCCGGGTGATCGGTGCCGCATCGCCATGGCTGGCGGCAAGGCATCCCCCTCACCCTCGGTAGTAACACTAAATAGCGCAATCATATGCGAGACAACACGCAATTCTTGTGCGCCCAACGTTCAATCGCTCTGGTGAACCCAGCCAGGCGGATGCTGGCGCCAACCGGATGCGGCTGTTTGCAACGCGCAGCGATCCGCCGGACACGCACCGCTAACCGCGCATCCGCGCCGGCGATACCCCGAACCAGCGCCGGAAGGCGCGGCTGAAGGCGCTGACCTCCGAATAGCCCAGCAACACGCCGATGTCGGCGATGGGGACATGGCGCTGCCGGATGTAGAGGACGGCCAGCTCGCGCCGCACCTCCTCCACCACGTCGGAAAAGCTCAAGCACTCGTCGGCCAGCCGGCGCTGCAGGGTCCAGCGGGCGATGCCCAGGCGGTCGGCGATGTCCTCGACATAGGGTGCCCCCTCGGGCAGGCGGGCGCGGATCTCCGCCTTGACGCGGTCGAGCAGGGGCGGCGTGCCGGTGCCGCGGGCGATGTCGATCAGCGTGCCGCACAGGCCGGTCAGCCGGGCCATGTCGCCGCCGGGCATGCGGCGGTCCAGGTCGCGGTCGCGCAGCAGGATGGCGTTCGTGCGCTGGCCGAAATGGGCGGGGGCGTCGAACAGCGCCTCGTGCTGGCGCCAGCCTTCCGGCTTGGGGTGTTCGAAATGCACCTCCTCCGGCATCCAGCTTGGGCCGAGACAGGCGCGGACCACGTTGGCGAACATGCCCATGGTCAGCTCGGCGTCCTGCCGCCGCTCGACGATGCGGCCGTCGAGGATGCGGTATTCCAGCCGCAGCAGGTCGCCGTCGCGGACGAAGCGCGTCTCCGTCGCCTGCTGGTGGAACGGGAACAGCCGGGCCAGATGGTCGAGCGCCGACCCCAGCGTCGGCGCGGCGAGCGCGATCGAGCCGATCAGCCCCAGCATCTCCGGCTGGAACTGGCGGCCGAACAGCAGGCCGAAATTGTCGTTGCCGGTCTCCCCCGCCGCCACCTCCATCATGGCGACGTAGGCGCCGAGGTCGAGCGCCAGCGTCGGCTGGCCCAGCGCGCGCTCCTCCACCCCGACGCGGTGGAACACCCGGTCGGGGCAGCCGCCCTGGGCGGCGATGAAGCCCGACACGCCGGACGCCGCCGCGGCCAGGATGTTGTGTTGCACAGACTCTGTGCGGTGGTCGGAACTCTGCCCAAGATTCGGTCGGTGCGGCGTCATGACACAGCCCCTCGCAGCCGTTTTGCCGCAACGCAGCAAACATCGTGCCGGACTTGAGACTGCCAGAGACTGTTCGTGTAGGAAATTGTACGATAGGGCTATGAAAGGCGGCGCCGTCCGATTCCCGTGCTTACACCGCCGCCCTCATGCCGCCGCCGTTGCCGAGATTGTCGTGATGGCAGCGCCGCAGGCGCAACGCGGTGACCAGCGCCAGCAGCCCGAAGGCGATCAGGTAGGCCGCCACGCCCCAGGCGAGCGCCAGCAGGCCGAGCGCCGGCAGCACCCACATGCTGAAGCCGAACAGGATCGACAGCACGCCGGCGATGCCCCAGGCCCATTTGCCGTGGGTGCGGTCCATCCGCCACGCGCCCATCACCTCGGCGAAGCCGGTGACGACCGACCAGGCGGCGATCAGGAACACCAGGGCGAACAGGCTGGCCGCCGGCCAGACGGCGGCGACCGCGCCGGCGATCAGGCTGACGACGCCCTCCAGGATGAAGGGCAGCGCGCGTTCGTGGTGGCGGGAGGCGCGGATGCCGGCCAGCAGGGCGAAGACGCCGTCGAGCAGCAGATAGGCGGCGAAGGTCAGCGCCAGCGTCGCCACCGTCACGCCGGGCAGCAGCAGCGCCAGCACGCCCAGCAGGATGGCCGCCGCCCCGCGCAGCGCGAGCGCCCACCAGTTGCGGGCCAGCAGCGTGTTCATGCTGCGGATGCGGGTTCCGGCGTCGCGGGGCGTGGTGGCCGCCGGTCCGCCCGCGGGATTGTAGGACATCGAACGCCTCCGCCTTGCCCGTCATACGGAATGACAACGGGCGGCAAAAGGATTTGTTGCCGTCCTGCGCGGTCAGGAAAATCCTGACCGCTGCGTTCGTGCGCCACGCAGGCTTCGGCCCTACCGGGCCGCGCCCGCCGTCGCGGCCGGATACCGGGTCAGGCGTCAAGACAGCCTGAACCCGGTATCAGTTGTTGCGGCCGAAGTCCGACCCGCGCGGCGGTTCCTTGAAATAGAACATGTCGTGGTCGAAGGTCACGTCGGTGCGCGGGTTGAGCAGCGCCACCTCGGTGGTCAGCCCCTGGGCGTCCAGCACGCGCCATTTGCGCAGCTGGAAGGGGTGGTCTTCGAACACCAGGGTCAGGGTGCCCTTGCCGGGATCCTTGGTCTCCACCAGGCTGACCTCGACCACGCCGGGGGCACGGAACACCTCGGTCACCGTGACGTCGCCGGCCAGCCGGATGGTCTTGCGCAGGATGAAGTCGGCGAGCGTCGAGCCGATCGGCGCGCTCGACTGCTGGCGCATCTCGCCGTCCCAATAGAAGACGAAGGTGCCGTCGGCGACAATGAAGTCCTTCAGCGGCTTGTCGTATTCCAGCCGCATCCGGCCGGGCCGGAACAGATAGAAGGTCCCGGTCGCCTGCCGCCCGTTCGGCGCCACCTGCACGAACTTCGATTGCAGGGTGCTGATGCCGTTCAGATACTCCTCGACCTGGGCGACGGTGGCGCGGTCCTGCGCCGACAGCGCGGCGGGCGCCGCCACCGGGGTCGCGGCCCGGGCGGTGGAGACGGCGGCCGGCAGGGGCGCCAGCAGCGCGGCGGACAGCAGGGCGGCGGCGAGGCGGCGAGACATGGTGCGGCGGGACACGGGGCGGCGAAGCACGATGGTCATCCTTGGACGTTCGGACGCAGGCGGCCAGAGCAGGTGTTGAGCGGCGGGTGTTTAGCCCGGCTTCCTTGCCCGGGCAATGAGGCGGACATAAGGCGTCCGCCCCGCCCTGCCAAGGCGCGCCGGGCCCTGCTCCACCGAAGAGACGGCCTGTTCCGGATGGCTTCGGTCAGAGCGGTCCCGGGTCAGAGCGGCACGCCGCGGATCATCCGCGGCAGGTCGCCGACGACGCCCATCGCGTGCTTCATGAAGAAGCGCTTGACCGGCGGCAGCCGGTTGACCACCGCCATGCCGAGGTCGCGCGCCAGCCGGATCGGCGGGATGCTGTTGGAGAACAGGTGGACCAGCCCGTCGCACACCGCCGCCAGCAGCACGGTGTCGAAGCGGCGCCAGCGTTGGAAGCGGGCCAGCACCTCCGGCCCGCCGACGTCCAGCCCCAGCCGGTAGGCGTCGACCACCACCTCCGCCAGGGCGGCGATGTCGCGCATGCCGAGGTTGAGCCCCTGCCCGGCGATCGGGTGGATGGCGTGGGCGGCCTCGCCGATCAGCGCCAGCCGGTCGGCGATGAAGCGTTCGGCCAGCAGCACCGACAGCGGCCACGCCTCGCGCCGGGTCAGCAGCGTGATGTCGCCCAGATAGCCGCCGGACCGCCGGGTCAGCTCCTCGACGAACTGGTCGTCGGGCAGCTTCAGATAGGTGTCGACCAGCGTCGTCTTCTCGCTCCACACGATGGAGCAGCGGTTGTCGGTCATCGGCAGGACGGCGAAGGGGCCGTTGGGCAGGAAATGCTCCACCGCGATGCCCTTGTTCGGCTCGGTATGGCGGATGGTGCAGATGATGGCGCTCTGGTCGTAGGACCAGCGCCGCACCTTGATCCCGGCGCTGTCGCGGGCCAGCGACCGCCGGCCGTCGGCGCCGACCAGCAGCTTGCCGCGCACCGTGCGCCCGTCGGCCAGCCGCACCGTCACGCCGCTGCGGCTGCGCTCCACCGCCGTCGCCTTGGCCGGGGCCAGATGGCGCAGCCCCGGCAGTTCCGCCGCGCGGGTGAACAGGGCGTTGCGGATGTCCTTGTTGTCGAGGATCCAGCCGAAGGGCTGGTGGGTGCCGCCCATCGCCAGTTCGGTGTGGTCGTAATGGACGAACAGCGGCGAGAACTGGTCGGCGATGCGGATGTCCAGCATCGGGCCGGCGTGGTCGGCCATGTAGCGCCAGACGCCCGCCCCCTCCAGCACCTTCATCGAGGCGTAGGAGATCGCGGTGGTGCGGATGTCGAAGCCCTGGCCGCCCATGCGCTCCGGGCTGTCCTGGTCGATGCAGACGACGGGCACGCCGGCGCTCGCCAACGCCGCCGCCATGGTCAGCCCGGCGAGGCCGCCGCCCAGCACCACCACCTCGGTCGTGATGTCCCCCTCTTGCGGGGTGGGAGACGCGGTGCCCGATTCGGTGCCCAGTGCGGCCATGATCCTTGCTGTCCTCTCGCCTGTCCGGTGCGGTACGCTGCCTTGCGCCGTCCGGCGATGAGCCGGAGCCGCGCTGCTGCGCGCTTGAGACAATTGTCTTCCCGGCCCGTCCTGTCCAGTGCCGTGTCCGACGCCGGGGCGGCTGAGCAATTAATAGGCATGTGCCGTCCGTTTGGGCGCCCAATCAACAGGCACATTCCCATTGTTGCGGGCAAATTCAACCGGCACGATTCTTGTAATCGTTGATTTTTGCGGTCGACGCGAACAGGCTTGGCCCATCGGCGGGGAGGACGGGACGGCGATCACGCCGGACTGGAACCGCGACGGGACGGCGCAGCCTTTCCAAGGCCGGAACAACGCTCTAAGGGGAAGCCACATGAAACTGGTTATGGCCATCATCAAGCCGTTCAAGCTCGACGAAGTGCGCGAGGCGCTGACGTCGCTCGGGATTCAGGGCTTGACCGTCAGCGAGGTCAAGGGCTTCGGCCGGCAGAAGGGCCAGACGGAAATCTACCGCGGCGCCGAATATTCCGTGAGCTTCCTGCCCAAGGTGAAGGTCGAGGTCGCGGTGTCCGACGACCAGTACGAACAGGTGGTCGAGGCGATCCAGAAGGCCGCCAACACCGGCCGCATCGGCGACGGCAAGATCTTCGTCCTGGAGATCGCCCAGGCCGTCCGCATCCGCACCGGCGAAACCAACGCCGAAGCCCTGTAAGAGAGCGTTCCGGGGCGGCGCCCCGACGGTCGGAAAACCGTCCCTTGAGGTGCGCACCGCCGCCGTCTCAAGGGATCTCCGCTCGACCGGTGCCGACCTTTCCCGTCACCTCGGCCGTCACCGCGAAGGCGCGCCACGCATCTTGCCGAGCAGGGCAAGATCCCCTCTCCCCCCGCTTTCGCGCAAACGTCGTTTGCGCGAAAGCGGGGGGAGAGGGTGATTCGGCCAAATTACGAGTTGTGTGCATGCCGTAGCGTTTTCACAGGCATGATCAGCATCCACGGATGCAGGCCAGTCTTTCACCCCGCGCTTGCCAAATCGCCGAAGGCATCGGCGGCCAGGGCGCGGGCGTAGTCGCGCGGATCGGCCGGCCAGTCCGCCGTCAGCGTGTCGAATCGCGCGCGGTCGGCGGCGTAGAGGGCGCGCACCGCCTCCTCGTAGCCGGGGCGGTCGCCGGCCAGGGCCGACATCACGCGATAGGCCGCCTCCTGCGCCTGGCGCACCCGGTCCTTCGCCTCGCTTCCCTTGCGGGCCTCGTCCACCAGCTTGCGCAGCGCGACCGACGCCCCGCCGGGCTGGGCGTTCAGCCACTCCCAATGGCGCGGCAACAGCGTGATCTCGCGCGCGACCACCCCCAGCTTCGGCCGTCCAGGGCCGCGCGGCGGCGGCGCCAGCCGGGCGGCGATCTCCGCCGCCGAGCCCTGAAGGTCGAGATCGACGGCGCGGCCGCTGCGATCGTCGAACACCAGCACCGGCCGGCCGTCCTCATGCCCATCCTCATTCAACGGCGGGGTGGCGAGCGCAGCCTTCAGCGCGAGCGCGACGGTGACGGCGTCGCCGGCGGCAAGGCGGCGGTCGCCGCGGAAGGCGGTGCAGGGGGTATCGGCGGTGACGGACATCGAAAGCGGCTCCGGAGTCGGGATGGCCTCTTTTATCCGGATGAAACGCCGCCGTCAATATCATCCGGGTGAAATGGGCGCCGATCGTCTCGGGGCCCCCGGGATTTCAACCGCCGATTTGTCCGGGGCAGCCGGCAATGATAAAACTGTGCGCGCCGACAGCGCCTGTGGAGGCCTCGCCATGCTCGCCGTTTGCCCGTATCGCCTTGCGTCGTTTTCCACGGATGCAACAGTGGAACATCCTCCCCGAACTGTTCCACCGTGTTTCAAACCTTCCATGGCCATGGCCGCCGGTGCTGCGCTGTGACCGTTCCGCCACCGGTCCGCGGCCTCGGTTCTGCGCGCTTGTGCCCCCTGTCCGGCGCCGATAGGATCGTTCACCCTGCCAGGGGGAAAGTGGCCAAGTCCGCGCGAGGAAGGTGTCGGTCGTCATGGTTTCTGCCGATTTCAGCGTTCACACCGGGGCCGTCTTCACCGAGGCGATCGGCAACGACCGGCTCGACCGGCTGAGCGACTATCCCTTCACCCGCCTCGCCAACCTGCTGGCGCCGATCACCCCGCGCGCCAACGTGTCGCCCATCGTGCTGACCGTGGGCGAGCCGCAGCACACGCCGCCCGCCATCATCGACGAGACGCTGCGCGCCAACACCGCCGGCTGGGGCAAGTACCCGCCGGTCGGCGGCACGCCGGAATTCCGCGCCGCGGCCGGCGACTGGCTGACCCGCCGCTACGCCCTGCCCGCCGGGCTGTTCCACGCCGACAGCTCGGTCCTGCCGCTGTCCGGCACGCGGGAGGCGCTGTTCATGCTGGCGCTGCTGGCGGTGCCGTCGCAGAAGGCCGGGCGACAGCCGGCGGTGCTGATGCCCAACCCGTTCTACGCCCCCTACGAGGGCGCCGCGGTGATGGCCGGGGCGGAGCCGGTGTTCCTGTCCGGCACGCGGGAAACCGGCTTCCTGCCCGACCTCGACGCGCTGACGCCGGAGCTGCTGGAGCGCACCGCGCTGTTCTATCTCTGCACGCCGGCCAACCCGCAGGGCGTCGCCGCGTCGGCCGCCTATCTGGCCAAGGCGATCGGGCTGGCGCGCCAGTACGGCTTCGTGCTGGCGATCGACGAGTGCTACGCCGAGATCTGGCTGGACCGGCCGCCGGTCGGCGCGCTCCAGGTCGCCGCCGGCCTGCACCATGACGGCAAGCAGAACGGCGATCCTTGGGCCAACCTGATGATCTTCCACTCCCTGTCCAAGCGGTCGAGCGCCGCCGGCCTGCGCTCCGGCTTCGTCGCCGGCGACCCGGCGCTGATCGGGCGCTTCTCCCGCCTGCGCAGCTACGGCTGCGCCGGCATGCCGCTGCCGATCCTGGCCGCCAGCACCGCCCTGTGGCGCGACGAGGCCCATGTCGAGGAGAACCGCACCGCCTACCGCGCCAAGTTCGCCGCGGCGGAGGCCGAGCTGGGTGGCCGCTACGGCTATTACCGGCCGGACGGTGGCTTCTTCCTGTGGCTGGAGGTCGGCGACGGCGAGGAGGCCACCCGGCGCCTGTGGGCGGAGGGGGCGGTGCGCGTTCTGCCCGGCGCCTATCTGGCGCGCAGCAACCCGGGCGAGCCGAACCCCGGCGCCGCCTTCATCCGCGTGGCGCTGGTCCAGGACACCGACACCGTCGCCCAGGCCTGCGCATCGATCGTCCGCATTCTCGGCTGACCGTTCACCGGCCGGCCCGTTCCAGTTTTCTCAGCACGAGGTTTCCGCCCCATGGCCCGACCCGCCGGCCCCTCCTCCGCGCGCCCCCGGCCCACCCTGGGGCGGTCCGCCTCCAGCCCGCGCAAGGGCGCACCACGCGATCTCGGCAGCAGCGGGGGCAAGGACCGGCCGCGGTCCGGCCCCGGCCGGTCGGAAAAGCCGCCCTTCTTCTCCCCGGCGATGCGCGCCTTCGTCGTCGCCCGCGCGCGGGAGGCGATGGGCTTCGTGCTCGGGCTGTTCGGCCTGCTGCTGATGATCCTGCTGGGCAGCTACGACCCCGGCGACCCGTCGCTGAATTCGGTCCCGGCGGCGGCCGGCGGCACCCACAATCTGTTCGGCGCCGCCGGCGCCTTTCTCGCCGACCTGCTGATCCAGTCGCTGGGCTGGGCATCCTTCGTCATCGCGCTGGTGCCGATGTTCTGGGGCTGGCGGCTCGGCGCCCAGCGCAGCCTGGGCAACCCGCTGTTCCGCACCGTGCTGGCGCTGTGGGGCGTGATGCTGGTCGCCATGGCGCTGGCCGGCCTGACCGGCCCGTCGACCGACCCGCTGGCCGCCCTGCCCGGTGGCAGCGTCGGCGCCGTCCTGCTGCGCGGCGTCGGCAATTTGTTCGGGGCCGAGCCGATGGTGGCGACCGTCGCGGCCTTCGCCGGCGGCTTCGTGCTGTTCCTCGCCGCCGGACTGTCGATCTCCGAATGGATCAGCAGCTTCCGCTCGCTGGGGCGCGGCACGGTGTCCACCGTGCGCCTGATCCGGCGCGGCGCCGGGGCCGGCGTCGACCTGCTGCGCCACCATGGCCGCAACGCCGCCCAGGCCGCGGTGCAGACCGCCTCCATCGCCGTCGACGACGCCCTGCGCGGCGACGGCAGCGGCGCCCCCACCCTGACCGCGGGTCCGCGCGGCGAGCGGCGGCGGGCGCCCAACTTCGACGACGCCGTGCGCGACGAGCCGATCCCCCACCCCGCCGGGCTCGACGCCGGCCCGATCGGCGCGGCCGACAAGCCGGTGCGTCCGGTCTCGGTGGTGGCGCCGCCCAAGCCCCAGCCGAATCGCGACGCCGTCCCGCTCGGCCCGCGCCAGGCCGTGCTGCAATTGGGGGACGAGGACGGCCCGCCGGGCTACGAGTTGCCGCCGCTCGACCTGCTGCAGACGCCGCCGACGGGCATCCGCGGCGAACAGCTCGACGAGGCGGCGCTCCAGCGCAACGCCAGCCAGTTGGAAGGGGTGCTGGGTGATTTCGGCGTGCGCGGCGAGATCCAGAAGGTCCATCCCGGCCCGGTCGTCACCCTGTACGAGCTGGAACCGGCGCCCGGCACCAAGTCCTCGCGCGTCATCGGCCTTGCCGACGACATCGCCCGCTCGATGAGCGCGGTGTCGGTGCGCGTCGCCGTGGTGCCCGGCCGCAACGTCATCGGCATCGAGCTGCCGAACGCCAAGCGCGAAACCGTGCTGCTGCGCGAGTTGATGGCGTCGGACGGCTTCGACAAGCATGGCGGCAAGCTGGCGCTGGCGCTGGGCAAGGACATCGGCGGCCAGCCGGTGGTCGCCGACCTCGCCCGCTTCCCCCATCTGCTGGTCGCCGGCACCACCGGTTCGGGCAAGTCGGTGGCGATCAACACGATGATCCTGTCGCTGCTCTACCGGCTGCCGCCGGAGCGCTGCCGCTTCATCATGGTCGATCCCAAGATGCTGGAGCTGTCGGTCTATGACGGCATCCCGCACCTGCTGACCCCCGTCGTCACCGACCCCAAGAAGGCGGTGGTCGCCCTGCGCTGGGCCGTGCGCGAGATGGAAAGCCGTTACGAGGCGATGTCCAAGCTCGGCGTGCGCAACATCGAGGGCTACAACGCCCGCATGGCCGAGATGATCGCCGCCGGCGAGAAGATGCCGCGCCGCGCCACCCCGCCCGGCGAGCCGGAGAACGTCTTCGACCTGACGCCGCAGGACCCGACGCCGCTGCCCTACATCGTGGTGATCGTCGACGAGATGGCCGACCTGATGCTGGTCGCCGGCAAGGAGATCGAGGCGGCGATCCAGCGTCTGGCCCAGATGGCGCGCGCCGCCGGCATCCACCTGATCATGGCGACGCAGCGCCCGTCGGTCGACGTCATCACCGGCACGATCAAGGCCAACTTCCCGACCCGCATCAGCTTCCAGGTCACCAGCAAGATCGACAGCCGCACCATCCTCGGCGAAGCCGGGGCGGAGCAGCTGCTGGGCCAGGGCGACATGCTGTACATGCAGGGCGGCGGCCGCATCACCCGCGTCCACGGCCCCTTCGTCTCCGATTCGGAGGTCGAGGAGATCGTCCAGTACGTCAAGGCCCAGGGCGCGCCCAACTACGTCACCGCCATCACCGAGGAGGAGGAGGAAGCCGCCGCGGTGGAGGACGAGGAGGGCGGTTCGGGTGCGACCGGCGACGACCTCTACATGCAGGCCGTCAACCTGGTGGTGCGCGAGGGCAAGGTGTCGGTCAGCTTCATCCAGCGCCAGCTCCAGATCGGCTACAACCGCGCCGCCCGCCTGGTCGAGCGGATGGAAACCGAACGGGTCGTCGGCCCGGCCAACCACCAGGGCAAGCGCGAGGTCCTGCTGTCCCACGCCGGCCTGTCCGCCAAGCGCGCGGGGGTATAGCGCTCCACCGCCACAGGCTTCCCCCCTCTCCCCCCCTGGGGAGAGGGGGGAAGCCCGCCGGGAGAGGGCAAGCAACGATGAGGCCACCTCATGGATCCCAAGCCGCATTTCCTGACGCTTGCCCGCTACAACCGCTGGGCCAACGGCCGGCTCTATGAGGTCGCGGCGCAGCTCTCCGACGCGCAGTTCCGCGAGGATCGCGGCGCCTTCTTCGGCTCGGTCCGCGGCACGCTGAACCACATCCTGGTCGCCGACCGGGTGTGGCTGGAGCGGATCGAGGGCACCGGGCCGAGGCCGTCGGCGCTGGACGAGATCCTGTGCGACGGCTTCGCCGATCTGCGCGCCGCCCGCGCGGCGGAGGATGAGCGCATCCTGCGCGCCGTCACCGAGACCCCGGCGGAGCGGTTCGAGTCGGTCCTCGCCTACCGCAGCATGGCCGGCACGGCGTACGAGCTGCCCTTCGCCCAGGTCCTGACCCACGTCTTCAACCACCAGACCCACCACCGCGGTCAGGCCCACACGCTGCTCGGCCAGTTCGGGCTGGCCACCCCGGTGATCGACTTCGTCTATTTCCTGCTGGAGGAGCGCGCATGAGCCGCCCGGTCACCGACCTCGCCACGCTGGAGGCGCTCTATGGCCAACCGGTCGCGCCGTCGATCGCCAAGGAGGTGCCGCGGCTGACCCCCGGCTATCGCGCGCTGATCGAGGCGTCGCCCTTCTTCGTCCTCGCCACCGGCGGACCGGGCGGGCTGGACGCCTCGCCGCGCGGCGACGGGCCGGGCTTCGTCACGGTGGCGGACGACCGCACCCTGCTGATCCCCGACCGCCGCGGCAACAACCGCATCGACAGCCTGCGCAACATCCTGGCCGATCCGCGCGTCGGGCTGCTGTTCCTGGTGCCGGGGCTGAACGAGACGCTGCGCGTCAACGGCCGGGCCGTCATCGATACCGACCAGGATCTGTGCGGGCGCTTCGCCGTTGACGGCAAGCCGCCGAAGTCGGTGCTGGTGGTGACCATCGAGACGGTGTTCTTCCAGTGCGCCCGCGCCCTGCTGCGCGCCCGCCTGTGGGACCCGGCGGCGCAGGTGCCGCGCGACCGGCTGCCGTCGGTGGGCACCCTGCTGGCCGAGGCCAGCGAGGGGCGCGAGGGCGGCGACGACTACGACCGCTCGCTGGCGGAACGGGTGCGCAAGACGCTCTACTGACCGGACGTCCGGTCCGGGCCTACTGCGCCGCGGCGGTGTCGGGCAGCCGGATGGTGAAGACCGATCCCTCGTCCCTGACGCTCTCCACCGTCAGCGTCCCGCCATGGGCGGTGACGATCTTCTGCGTCATGTAGAGCCCCAGGCCCGACCCCTTGGTCCCGCGCGAGGAGGAGGCGCGGAAATAGATCGAGCCGATGCGCTCGACCTCGTCCCCGCTCATGCCGCGGCCCTGGTCGGCGACGCGGATGACCACGCCGCCGCCATCGTCCTCGGCGATCACCCGCACCGGCGACTCGGGCGGAGAGTAGCGGAGCGCGTTCTGCACGAGATTGCCGACCGCCACCCCCAAAAACGGCGCATCGACGCACAGCGGCCGGTCGGGCGCCGCCACCGCGATGACGACCCGGGCTTCCGCCTCCGTCCCGGCGATCCCGCCCAGCGCCTCCTCCATCAGCAGGCCCAGCGTCACCGGCTCCGGCTTCAGCGCCAGCGCGCCCTGGTCGAGCGCGTCGGCGGACAGGAACAGCTCCACCAGCTCGACCATCTTGCGGGTGGTGGTGCGGATGCGCTGCAGGCGGGTCAGCGCCGACGGCTCCCGGACGGTGCCCGACAGCTCGATCATCTGGGCGGCGCTGTCGATGGAGGCGAGCGGCGTGCGGAACTCGTGCGACAGCATGGCGACGAAGGTGCGCTGGTCCTCCGCCCGCTTGGTGGCGAAGGCGGATTCCTGGCGGGCGCGCAGCCGCTCGGCCTGCAAGCGGCCGATGCGCAGCGTCAGGCCGATGCCGAGGATCAGCACCGCCAGCATCGAGGCGATCTGGTACGGGTCGGCGATGGCGAAGTCGGCCGGCAGCGCGCCGCGCAGCGACAACTGCGTCAGCAGCAGCCCGGCCAGCGAGGCCAGCGTGCTCGCCAGATAAAAGCGCGGGCTGAGGTCGCTGCGGTCGAGCCAGACCATCCGGGCGGTCAGCACCAGCGCGATCACGATGACCGCCAGCGCCGACAGCGTCATCACCGGGTTGGTGATGGCGTAGAGCGGCGACACCGCCGTCGGGATCGCCAGCACCGCCAGCAGCGCCAACCCACGGAAACAGCGGCCCAGCCGCGGGGCGCGGGTCCGCAGATCGAGGATGTGGTCCCACATCGACAGCGCGGCGGCGAAACCAAGGAAGCCGCTGCTGCCGACCGCGAGGTTCATCACCCAGCCCGGCGCGTCCGGCAGCAGCGGCGCGGCCACCCCGTTGGCGAACAGGTAATAGGAAAACACCGTCCCGACATAGCTGGTGTAGGACAGCAGCGCCCCGTCGCGCAGCAGCAGCCCGAGCGCCAGATAGCCCAACGTCAGGATGCCCAGCACGCCGAAGAACAGGCCCTGGAACAGCAGGTCCGGCGTCTGGTGCCCGGCGTAGGCGACCGGCGACCAGACCCGCGCCGACAGGCGGATCGCGCTGATCGAATCGACGCGCAGATAAAGCGAGACCGACCGCCCTTCCGGCAGGGTCAGCGGAGTCGCGTGCAGCCGGGTGCGCATCGGCCGCTGGCTGTAGGGCACGAAATCGCCCATCCGCACCACCCGATAGCCGGCAGGCCCGTCCGGCTTGGCGGTGGTTGGAATGTAAAGGTCGAGATGGTCGATGTAGGCCTCGCCCAGTTCCAGGATCCAGTCCGCCGGGGCGCCGGGCGGGCGCAGCAGGTCGAACCGGTACCAATGGACGTCGCGGGTCTGGCCGACGCCGCGGAAATCGGCGCGCGGTTCGAATCGGCCGGCGGCGTCGGCGCGCAGGACGTCGGCGAACTCCAGGCTGCGGTCGGCATCGACCAGCCGCGCGAAGTGCCCGGCGAGCGTCGCGCCGCCTTTGGCCGGGCCGGACAGCGCCGCGTCCAGCCGCAGCGGCGTCACGGCGTCCACCCCCTGCGGCGTCGGCGCGGCCGGCGCCGGCGCCGTGCCGGCCAGCCACAGGACAGCGGCCAGCATCACCAGCAGGGCCGGACAGCGGACGCGCCGACGCGCCGGCGTCGCGGTTCCCCGTCGCCCGTCGCCGCGGCCATGGCCGGCGGATTGGCCGCCCCACCGGCCGAAGATCGCGTGCTTCGCCATCGTCCGACCTGGGTAAACCTAAACTTTTAGAAAAAGATTAAGTTGGTATGCATTCCGCGTCACCCTGCCCGGACGGCGCGTCAGATGCGTGAGGGCGAGAGCCGGAACTCCACCACCGCGTCGGCCCCGGCAAGCGCGCCGACCAGCGCCATCGGATCGGGATCGCCGGGGGACTGCAGAACCAGTTGGCATTCGAACTGGCCGCTGCCGTTGGTCAGGTGAAAGGACCAGTCGATCACCTCGAATCCATGCTGTTTGGCCGCCGCCCGCAGGGCCTCGGGCGGCGGCGCCTTGTCGCGGCTGAAGACCAGCGTCAGATGCATCACCGACTGGTGGGGCAGCAGCCGTTCCAGCGGACGCAGCAGGCTCATCACCATGATGCTCAGCAGCGCGGCGGCGATGGCGACGGCGTAGAAGCCGAGCCCGATGGTGACGCCGATCGCCGCGGTCGCCCAGATCGACGCCGCGGTCGACAGGCCGCGAATCGACAGCCCCTCGCGCATGATCACCCCGGCGCCGAGAAAGCCGATGCCGGTGACGATGCCCTGGATCACCCGGGTGGGATCGCCGGCCGCCGCCCCGGCTCCCGCGCCGCTCTGCCCGCCCAGCCCGCCGTACCACATGCCGGGATAGGCGTTGACCACCGTCAGCGCCGCCGAGGCGAGGCAGACCAGGCCGTAGGTCCGCATCCCGGCCGCCCGCCCGTGGTAGGAGCGCTCGTACCCCAGCAACAGCCCGACCGCCAGCGCGCCCAGCAGGTGCAGGAGGATCACCCCGTTGGTCATCAACTCGGCCGGCGACCAGTAGGACCGCAGCAGTTCCATGATGTCTCGATCGCCCCTTCCGATGGTCCCGCGCCCCAGCGGTCCCCGACTCTAGCGTCCTTCGATGAGGAAAGCCTCATCGGCGCGGCAGCGCCATTCCGTCACAGGGGGGATCGGCGGCGGATTTGACCTGCGTCAATTCCACATTAACCCAAAGCCCCAATACTAAGGTCCGAAGACCAATACCTAGGGACCAGTCTTTCGTATTGGTCCAAACCATGCCGCGCCGACCGAACGAGAGTGCCGCCATGAGGCCCACCACACCGTCCCCCGCATCGTCCCGCCAGCTCCTGTCCGACCGCCCGGTGTCCGAGTCCGGGTCGTCCGATTTCGGGCCGGCCCCCACCCGCCGGACCGAGGCGATGATGTTCCTGGCGCTGGCGGTGCTGGTCTGGCCGGTGATCGCCGTCGGCACGGTCAGCGCCTACGGCTTCTCGATCTGGATGTACCAGCTCCTCACGCACTGAGTTTCCCGCCATGCCCCGCGCTCCCGAAGTCCACATCTCCAGCCTCGTCATCCAGCACAGCCCCGACCGCACCGAGGCGGTGCGCGAGGCGGCCGGCGCCGTCGCCGGACTGGACTGGTGCGCGGCGGAGAACGGCAAGGCCGTGGTGACGCTGGTCACCGCCAGCGCCGCCGAGGTGGTCGATCGCATCGCCCTGCTGAACGCGGTCCCCGGCGTCCACAGCACCACCATGGTCTACCACCACTACGAACCCGCGGACGCGATCGACGCTGCCTGAGCGACCCCGAGGTCCAGGCGCGCCGCATCCGCCCTCCCGAACGAATCTCCTCCGACACTGGAGTCTCCTTGCCATGTTCCTGTCCCGCCGCGATTACCTGAAGGCGCAAGCCGCCGCTGCCGCCGCCGCGGCGGCCGGAATCTCACTGCCCGCCTCGGCCGCCAACATCCTCACCGGCGAAGGCGCCAAGCTGACCTGGTCGAAGGCGCCCTGCCGGTTCTGCGGCACCGGCTGCGGCGTGATGGTCGGCGTCAAGGACGGCCGCGTCGTCGCCACCCACGGCGACGTGAAGGCCGAGGTGAACCGCGGCCTGAACTGCGTGAAGGGCTATTTCCTGTCCAAGATCATGTACGGCGAGGACCGGCTGAACCAGCCGCTGCTGCGCATGAAGGACGGCAAGTTCGACAAGGACGGCGAGTTCACGCCCATCACCTGGGACGCCGCCTTCGACATCATGGCGCAGAAGTGGAAGGAGACCCTGAAGAAGAAGGGTCCGACCGCCGTCGGCATGTTCGGCTCCGGCCAGTGGACCATCTACGAAGGCTATGCCGCCTCCAAGCTGATGAAGGCCGGCCTGCGCTCCAACAACCTCGACCCGAACGCCCGCCACTGCATGGCGTCGGCGGTGGCCGGCTTCATGCGCACCTTCGGCATGGACGAGCCGATGGGCTGCTACGACGACATGGAGCAGACG
>NZ_LGRA01000021.1:2398115-2444660 GCF_003116095.1 Azospirillum sp. TSO35-2 | reverse complement strand
CGGTCAGGGTGATCGTGCCGTTGCCGCCGACCGCCGCCGCTGCGACGTCCTTGCCGGCCAGACGGCCGCTGCTGATGGCGGTGCTGATCGACTGCTGGAGCTTGGTCGCGACGTTGACGCTGGCGTTCTGGCCGACCGCGACGTCCGTCGAGCTGGCGGTGTAGCTGAAGGTCTGGCCTTCCACCGTGATCGAGAAGATGTCGCCCGCTTCGATCGTGCCGCTGACGTTCACCGTGGAAACCTGCGACGTACCCGACTTGGCCGCGGTCGACAGGTTGGTGGACATCGACTGGGTGTTGTCGAAGTAGGAGGTCGTGCGGGTTTCGCCGCCGTCCGACACGATGATGTCGCGGGTGCGGCCGGTGGCGCCGCGCACTTCGATCTGCACGTTGCCGAAGTCGCCCGCCGTGCTCGACATGGTGCCCGACAGCTTCAGGCCGGTCAGGCCATGCGCGTTCTCGGCGCTGCCGACGTCGGCGGTCTTGCCCTCGATCGAGCCGTCGCCCTTGACGCGGATCGAGTAGGTGTCAGCCTTCTGGACGTTGGTGACGCGGGCGTTGTCGATACCGGTGATGGTGTTCACCGCGGCGCGCGAGGCGCTGGTGCTGTCCATGCTCATGCCGTTGCCGGCGATGAGGTTCTTGCCGCCGTAACCGCTGTCGGCGGCGAGCTTGTCGATCTGGTCGCGCAGCGTGTTGAACTGCGAGGCCAGCGACTTGCGGGTGGCGATCGAGGAGGCATCGTTGCCCAGGGCCGCGTAGGCGGCGGTGGTCAGGCCCTTGGCCTGGTCGACCATCGAGTCGATCGAGGTCAGGCCCTTGTCGGCCGCCTGGATCGTGCTGATCGACTGGCCCATCGCGTCCTTCAGCGACGTCAGGTCGCCGGCGCGCTGGGACAGGCCCTTGGCCGAGAAGAAGGCGGTCGGACCGTCGAGGGCGGTGTTGATCTTGTTGCCCGTCGACAGGATGTTCTGTTTCTTGTTGATCTGCTCCTGCGTGCTTTGCAGTTGCAGCAGGTTCGTCCGCATGGAGGACGAGAGGGTAACGTTGCCAGCCATGATGGCCACTCCTTTTGGAGGATCAATGTCCGTCCGCAGCCCCATCTGTGTGCGGCGCGACCCGGAAGGGGACTAATTCCCCTGCCAAAGGGGTAGGCAAGAAGTGGGCCAGTTCAAATTTGCCGGGTTTCCGTTGCAATCCCTGCCCATCGGCAAAAAGCAGCCCGGCAAATTTTGCCGAGCACCCGGCAGAAACTGCCGGTCAGCCGGCAGGGGTTGCCGGGGCGGCAGATTCTGCCGGGCATTTCCTGCCGGGCAGGACAACCGTTTCGCACACCGCGAGCGGCCCGGCCGCCAGCGCCACGCTGCCCCAGGACCAGCCGACACCGAAGCCGGACAGCAGCAGCCGCCGCGATTCCGCCCGCAGGCGCGGCGCCAGCGCGTCGGCCATCGCCAAGGGAATGGAGGCGGAACTGGTGTTCCCCAGCCCGCGCAGCGACACCACCGTGCGGTCGGCCGGCGCCCCCAGCTTCTGGCCCAGATGGCGGATCATCTGGGCGTTGGCCTGATGCAGGACGAGGTGGTCGACGCCGTCCATGGTCCAACCCGCCGTGTCGAGCGCGGCGCGCACGCTGCCCGGCACCTCGCGCAGGGTGAAGGCGAAGACCTGGGTGCCGTCCATGAACAGGCGCGCCGGGCGGTCGGGTTGCCGCAGCGCCCCGCCCTCCGCCGCCAGATAGGGCGCGCCGGCGCCGTCGCTGCCGAGGTCGAAGGCCATCGGCGCGGCGGCATCGTCCAGCTCCAACCCGGCCGCGGCGGCCCCGTCGCCGAACAGCGGCGCCACCGCGCGGTCGTCGGGATCGACCAGCCGCGACGTGGTGTCGCCGACCAGCAGCAGAGCCCGCCGGCCGGCCGTCTTCAGCAGGCCGGCCGCGGTCCACAGCCCATAGACGAAGCCCGAGCAGCCATGGGTGAGGTCCAGCACCGCGGCCCCCTTGCGCAGGCCCAGCCGCCGGTGCAGCAGCGAGGCGGTGCCCGGCAGCGTGAAGTCGTGGGTCTGGGTGACCAGCACCAGCAGGTCGACGCTGTCCGGCGCCCAGCCCAGCCCGTCGAGCAGACGGCGCGCCGCCGCCTCGGCGAGGTCGCTGGTGCATTGGCCGGGGGCGACGACGCGGCGCTCCTCGATGCCGGTGGCGGCGGCGACCTTGCGGGCCGCCTCCTCGCCGAAGCGGCGGGCGAGATCCGCGACGGTCTCGCGCCCTTCCGGCACGCAGCCGACGATGCCCCGCAGGGAAACCCCCTCGATCCGGCTGGCGACCATGTCCGCTTCTCCCTTTGCCGGTTCCGGCTTCAGCAGGTGATGCCGCCGTCGACCGTGACGGTCTGTCCCGTGATGAAGCCGCCGCCGTCGCCCAGCAGGAAGCGGACCACCGGCACGACGTCCGCCGCGGTGCCGAGCCGGCCGAGCGGGGTCCGGCGCACGATCTGGTCGCGCTGGCCGGCCGACAGGCTGCCCGACATCTCGGTGTCGAGATAGCCCGGCGCCACCGAATTGACGGTGATGCCGCGCCGCCCGACCTCGCGGGCCAACGCCCGCGTCAGCCCGTCCAAACCGGCCTTCGACGCCGAATAGGCGGCCAGCCCGACATAGCCGCGCTGCCCGATGATGGAGGAGATGTTGACGATCCGCCCCTCCCCCCGCGCCAGCAGCTTGGCCCGCAGGAAGGCCCGGGCCGCCTGCAGCGCGCCGGTCAGGTTGGTCTGGATCACCGCGTCGGTGTCGACCTCCGGAAAGGTCGCCAGCACGCCCTCGCGCGCGATGCCGGCGTTGTTGACCAGCCCCCACAGCGGCGCGGCGCCGGCCCAGGCAATGGCGGCGTCGAAGAAGGCGCGCACCTCGTCGCCGTCGCCGATGCGGCAGGGGCGCCAGAACAGGTCGGGGCCGGCCAGCCGCTCCAGCGCGGCGGAGGATGAGCGGCTGCAGGTCGACACGCGGAAGCCATCGGCCAGCAGCGCCTCCACCAGCGCAAGGCCGAGGCCGCGGCTGCCCCCGGTCACCACGACGTGACGTTTCGCGGCGGTGGCGGTCATACGGTTCCCTTTCGGCTTTTCTTGCCCGCGGCGCTCAGCGGGATGCGGTCGGCAAGCGTCAGCGCGCGCGGCCGCGCGGCGGGCGGCAGGTCGGCGGTGGCGGCGCGCAGGGCCGCCCGCAACGCAGCCTCCTCGATGCCCGGCGCGGGCACGACGGTGGCGGTCAGCAGATGGCCGGTGATCGGGCTGGCAACGGCGAGCACCGCCGCGTCGGCCACCCCGGCCACCGCCAGCAGGCGGCGCTCCACCACCTCCGGCGACACCTTCACCCCGCCGACATTGACCAGCCCATCGAGACGGCCGGCGAACAGGATGCGGTCGCCGACGCGTTCGACCAGATCGCCGGTCGACAGCCAGCCGTCCGGATCGGCGGCACCGGGAGCGGCGCGCGGGCTGCGCACCTCCAGCACGCCATCGGCGATGCGCAGGGCGACGCCGTCCGGCGCGTCCGCCAGCCACGCCGCCGGGAAGCCGGCGCGGCCGTCGGTCACCGCGAACAGCGCCCCGGCCTCGGTCGAGGCGTAGATGTGGCGCAGGCGCGCCCGCGGGAACCGCTCCGCCAGCCGGTCGAGCAGCGGCTGGTCGGCGGCCTCGCCGCCGAGCGTCACCGCGGCCAGCGGCAGCTCCGCGGGCCCGAGCGCCATCAGGAAGGCGCGCCAGAAGCTGGGCGTGCCGCTGACATGGGTCACCGCGTGGCGCTGCGCGGCGCGGGCAAGGTCGGCCACCCCACCCACCCCACCGCCGCTTGGCATCGCCACCAGCAGCGCGCCGGCCGCCGCCGCGGTCAGCATCACCTGGAGCCCGGCGAAAGCCCCCGGCTCGTAGGTCAGCAGCCAGCGGGCCCCGCCCTCCCCGCTGCCGCGCAGGCGGCCGCGCAGGCGGTCGAGGTCATGGCGGATGCGCTTGGGTACGCCGGTGGTGCCGGAGCTTTCCAGCGTGACGGAAAAGCCGTCCGGCGTGTCCCACCCGGCGGGGTCGGCAGCCCCGCGCGCCAGCAGCAGGCCCCGCCCCGCCCGCTCCGCCGCGGCGAGCGTCGCCAGCACGCGCGACGGCCGGTCGGCCGCCACGACGCCACCCAGGGGGACCGGCAGCGCGGCAAGTTCCGGCCAGCCGAACGCCGCCTCCCCCTCGATCAGGCGGAAGGCCGGATGCATCCAGTCGGGACGGCCGCCGGTCATGCCGCAACGGTGTAGAGCGCCGCCAGTTCGCCGACCGTGGTGAACTGGCGGAAGCCGGCGCGGAACGGGTCCTGCCCGGTCCGCTGTTCCAGCACCACCAGCAACGTGGCGAGGTCGAGCGAATCGATGGGCAGGTCGCCGCCCAGGAAGACGCTGTCCGCGGTCAGGGGCGGCAGGACCTCCCCCTTGTCCGCGGCGATGCGGCCGAGTTCCTCGGCAATCAGGGCGAGCATGGCGTCGGTCATGGTCATTCGGAAGGTTGGAGTGCGTCGTCGCAGCCGTCGAGAAAGGTCCGGATCGCGGCGGTCACCGGGCTGGCGGCCTCAATATGCGGCAAATGCCCGGCGTTGTCGAAGATCCGGAACGGCGCACCCGGCGGCAGCCGGTCGGGCGGCGGCAGCGGGATGATGCGGTCGTCCCGGCCCCACAGGACCTGGATCGGCAGGCGGTAATCACCCCAGTCCACCGGCGGACCGCCGGCGGCGTGCGGATCGAACGACACCGCGATGATCCGTTCCAGCGCGGCGCGGCGCACCGGATCGGCGCCCTGGGCGTGCAGCACCTCGCCGAAGCGCGGGATCAGCGGCGACGGACCGGCGAACAGCCGCTCGGCGCACGCCCGCCCCTCCGCCACGTCGGCCGGGGCGATGGCCCGGCGCAGGAAGCCGAGGTCGAACGGCGTGCCCAGCCCGGCGCTGGCCAGCAGGGTCAGGCTGACGACGCGTTCCGGCGCCAGCCGCGCCAGTTCGCGCGCGACGTAGCCGCCCATCGAATGGCCGACCAGATGGACCCGCTGCAGTTCCAGCGCGTCGAGGAAGCCGACCAGCCACGGGGCGAAGTCGGTCACCCGGCCGCTGCCGACATCGGGCGTCGAGCCGCCATGGCCCGGCAGGTCGACGGCGATGGCGCGCCGCCGGGCCGACAGCGCCGACAGGTTGAACTGCCAAGTCAGCCGGTCGCCGGCGAAGCCATGGAGCAGCAGCACCGGCGTGCCGCCGCTGCCGACCGACAGATAGGCGGCCGGGCCGCCATCGACGCTGGCGACACCGGCGCGCAGGCGGCTGCCTTCCGAAACGGGACGCGGCACCCGTCAGGCCGTGACCGGAGCACCCGCCAGGGCCAGCAGGTCCGCCACCGTCTTGGCCTTGGCCAGCTTCTCGCCCTCGACCACCACGCCGGTCTTCTCATCGACCAGGGCGATGAAGCTGATGACCGCCAGGGAATCCCAGGACTCCAGCGATTCCAGCGTCTCGACGCCGGTCAGCGTGCCGGGATCCAGTTCAAGCATCTCGTCAAGAGCGAGAAGGAAGTCATTGCGATCCATAAGCTCTCTCCTTGTGCCGGCTCCGCAGACGGGAACCGGCTCTGTCAGTGCAGCGTCTTTTGCCGGACCGAACGGTTGATGTCCACCCAATCGGGGTGGTCGCGCAGAAGTTTGCAACAATCCTGCCAGCCGAAGCCGGGGTTGGCCGGCAGCAGCGCCTCCAGCATCGTCCGGACCAGCGCGTAATCGGCCGGCTCGTCAACGCACCAGCGCTGGTCGGCGGGATCGGCGGGAGTGTCCGGGACCAGCGCCGTGCCCAGGCGGAAGCGGTCGGGGCGGCGGTAGATGTAGGGGGTGACGTGCTCCCGCTCCGCCGGATCGGTGGCCAGCGTGGCGGCCTCGTCGAGCGTGCGGCGGGAAAAAATCTCGGCGTCCAGGCCGCGCGGGAAACGGGTGCTGTCGATCGACAGGTAGTCCAGCGGCGGTGTGTCGGCCTGCCCGGCCAGAAAGGCGGCGATCAGCCGGCCGACCAGCGCCGGGTCGATCAGCGGGCAATCGGCGGTGACACGGACCACCAGATCGGCCCCGGCCAGCGCCGCCGCCCCGGCGAAGCGGCCCAGAACGTCCTGCTCGTCGCCACGGAACACGGTGACGCCCAGCGCTTCGGCGCAGGCGGCGACCGGGTCATCGGTGGTGTTCACCGTGGTCGCCAGCACCACCGCGTCCAACCCCGGCGTCCGGCCCAGCCGTTCCAGGTGATGGGCCAGAAGCGGCTTGCCGGCGGCCGGCATCAACACCTTGCCCGGCAGCCGGGTCGAGGTCATGCGGGCCTGCGAGATGGCGACGATGCGCGGCTCAGCCATGGCCATCCCCGTCTTCCGGCGCCAGCATGCCCCAGACCAGTGGTTCGCCGCGGCGGAGCGGCCGGGCGGCGCGGCGGCCCAGCACCGACGGCAGATGCTTCGGCGCCATGCCGAAGCCGGGCCGGATGGAGCGGACGTTCGCGGCGGTCAGCGGCTCCCCGGCCGCGATGTCGGCGACGACGTAGAGCGAGCGACGGTAGTCGCGCCCGCCGGCTTCGCTGGGCTTCACCCCATAATCGACCCGGCCCATGGCGGCGCGGGCGGTGCGCACCGCGTCCGCCATCGCCTTGAACTCGGCCGGTTCCAGGGAGAAGGCGCTGTCGACGCCGCCGTCGGCGCGCGACAGGGTGAAATGCTTCTCGATGATGCTGGCGCCCATCACCGCCGCGGCGACCGGCACGGCGACGCCCTGGCTGTGGTCGGACAACCCGGCGGTAACGCCGAAGGCCGCGGCCAGATGCGGGATGGTCCGCAGGTTGCAGTCCTCCGGCGGGGTCGGGTAGCCGCTGACGCAATGCAGCAGGGCCAGCGGGGTGTCGCCGGCCGCCGCAACCGCCTCCTCGATCTCGCCCAGGGTCGCAAGGCCGGTCGAGACGATCAGCGGCTTGCCCGACCGCGCGGCGCGGCGGATCAGCGGCAGGTCGATCAGCTCGAACGAGGCGATCTTGAAGGCGGGGACGTCGAGCCCTTCCAGGAACTCGATCGCGGTGTCGTCGAAGGGCGAGCTGAAGATGGTCAGCCCCAGCGACCGCGCCCGCTCGAACAGCGGCGCGTGCCAATCCCACGGCGTGTGCGCCTCGCGGTAGAGGTCGTGCAGGGTCCGCCCGGCCCACAGCCCCCCCTCCAGCCGGAAGCCGGGGCCGTCATGGGCGATGGTGATGGTGTCGGCGGTGTAGGTCTGCAGCTTCACCGCGTCGGCCCCGGCCTCCTTGGCGGCGTCGACCAGCGCCAGCGCCCGGCCGAGGTCGCCGTTGTGGTTCCCCGACATCTCCGCGATCAGGTAGGGCGGATGGTCCGGCCCGATGGCACGGCCGTCGATGGTAATGGTCTGGCGGGCGGCGGTGGCGTTCGGCACGGGGCGGATTTCCGGCAGGGGAAAGACGGGCTTCATCCCACTGTCCCATGAAAACATGAAGGAAGGTTAATTCGCACGCCCGGCGCGCAGCAGCGCCCGCGCCTCTTCGCCATAGGCCAGCAGCCGTTCGACGCAGCGGTGGCGGTCGCCGATCTCGGTGTAGCGCTCCTTGGCCTTCGCCGACGCCGAGGCGTGGGCCGCCGCATCGGTGGCGAGCGTGACGGCGCGCGCCACATAGGCGTCGCGGTCGGGCACGCAGAAGGCCGCGCCGGACACGCTGGCTCCGTCGCCCCAGCCATAGGTCACCACCGGCACCCCCTCCGCCAGGGCGAAGGCCGCGCCGCCGCCACCGCCCTGGCGCGGCGGGTTCAGGAAGACGTGGCAGCACCGGTAGAGGGCGCGGATATCGCCGACATGGCCGAGGCAATTCATGCGGGCGCCGTTGCGCAAGGACGCCAGCCGCGCCGGCAACTCCTTCACCTCGCCGGCGAAGACGAGGCCGGCGGCCGGGCAGCGGTCGAGGATGTCATCGAACAGCGCCAGAACCTCTCCCGTCACCTCCTGGTCCAGCCGGGTGCCGACCACCGCGAACAACGTCGTTCCATCGGCGAAGCCAGTGGCGACCCTGCCACCGGCGGTCGGCGGCAGGGTGTAACCGAAGGTGAAGGGACGGAAACGGCGGGCGAAGGGGCGGCGGTAGAGCGCCGGAACATCCTGGGTGTGATCGCGTTCCTCGAACCCCAGCACGATGGGGGCCAGGGACAGGGTGATGCCGGAGCTGGTGGGGATGCAGACCACCGGGCGGGCGGCGGCCTCGGCGAACAGGTCGGCGACGATGTTGGAGCCGCCGAACGACACGATCAGATCCGGGTCGTAGCCGTCGATTGCCTCAACGATCAGCCGCAGCTTGGCTTGGCTGAAGGCGCGCTCGGTGAAGGAGGCGACCTTGACCTGCCGGCCGAACATCCGCAGGGCCAGCACGCCCTCAAGATCCTCGGCGATCTCGGCGATCATCGGCGGGATGAACAGGTTCTCCACCCGACCCGGCAGGGTGTTGGTGTTGATGATGGCGACGTCCAGCCCGAACTCGTCCTGCAGGCGGGCGGCGAAGTCGAAGCAGTCGCGGGTCGGCTGGTGCCCCTGGTTGGTGAACTGGTTGGTGACCACCGCGACCCGGCGGATCGGCCCGTCGCGCATCGTCGCCGCGGCCGGCGTCAGGCCCCAGCGTCGCGCCACCTGCCGGACCATGGCGGTGTAGTAGCGGAACAGGTCGCAGGGGACGAAGCTCGCCTGCTTGTCGCCGCTGGCGGTGCCAAGGAAGAGCTGCCGCGACAGGCACCAGTGGGTGTAATGCAGCATGGCCGGGTCGGCCCGGTCGGCGGCCAGGAGCAGATAGTTCAGGATCCGCTCGTAGTGGTAGAGGTCGCCCGACAGCATGAACATCACCGACCGCAGCCGCACCGTGTCATTGCCGGGCGGGTCGCGCTCCAGCCGATCCACCACCTCCAGCCGGGTGTCGAGGTCGAGGTCGCGCCGCAGCCCCTCGCACAGCTGGACGAACTGGTTGATCCGGTCGGCGCCGACGTCCGTCGTGGTCAGGCAGTCCGCAAGGACGGCCAGGGTCGCGGCAACCGGATCGGAGGGCGTATCGGGGGGGGCCGCGTCCGGCATGGTCGTGATCCTCGCGAGGGGGCCTGGGGTCTGGCGGCGCGGCGGTGGAACGGGTCGGCATTCCTGTTACGCCGGCCCGGCCCGGCGTTCAAGGCCGCCGCAGCGGGACGCAAATTCTTTGTGCGACGCAGCAGAAGCCGTTGCGCGGGTTCCTGGAACGCGACACACTCGCAAGACCACAATTTTCGAAGGGATGTTCCGATGGCTGGATTCGACAGCGCCGCCGGTGCCGCCGGCTTGGTGGCCGGGTTGATCGAAAAGGCGGCGGCGGAGCTGGACACGATGTCCGACGCCGCGGCGGACATCGCGCCGGAGGTCGGCGACCTGTCCGCCGTGTTGGTCGAGGCGCAACGGATCGCCGACCGCGCCGCGCTGGACCTGCGCCGGCTTGCCCGCAAGGCCGCACCCGCCAAGGCGTGACCGGACCGGGGCGCCCTACAGCTTCAGACCGGCGACGCCCTCCAGGATTGCGCCTTCGTTCAGCGTCCGGCGCTCCAGCTTGGCGCCGAACAGCTTGGCGCCGGTGAAATCGGTCCTGGCCAGATCGCAGCCGCGCAGGTTGGCGAAGGACAGGTCGGCGCTGCTCAGGTTGACCGACCGCAGGCAGGCGCCGCTGAGATCGGCGTAGCGCAGCTTGGCCCCCGACAGGTCGGCCGGGCGCGAGCGGTGCTCGTCGAACACCAGCGGTCGCAGGTTGACGTTGCGCAGGTTGGCGTTGTTCAGCTTCGCCTGCTTCAGGCTCACCCCGCGCAGGTCACCGTCGGCCAGCGTCGCCCCGCGCAGGTCGCCCTTGTCCAGCACCGCCGCCTGAAGCTGCACGCCGGTCAGGTCGAGGCCGTAGAGCGTCGCCCCCACCGCCCGCAGCATGGTCAGGCAGGTGTGGGCAAGCGACGGCGCGTGACGCAGGTCGAAGCCGGACAGGTCGAGCATCGCGCCCTGCGCCCCGCTCGACCCGACCCAGGCGATGTGGTCGGCCAGCAGGTCGTCCAGGCTGCGGCCCAGTTCGGCGACGACGCGGCCGACCGGCTTGTCGGTCAGCGCCTCTTCGACGTCGGCGTCGGTCAGGTCGGTCATCACCATCACGGCACCGGTCAGCACCGCCCCGCGCAGGCAGGCGCCGCGCAGATCGGCGCCCGACAGGTCGGCGCCCTCCATGTTGGAGCCGGTAAAGTTGGCGCCGCGCATCGTCGCCCGCACCAGCTTGCAGCCGCGCATCACCGCGTCGGAAAAGTCGGTGTGGATGGCCATCACGCCGGACATCCGAGCGTTGGTCAGGTTGGCGCCCGACAGGTCGGCGCCGTCCGCCTCCGCCGGTGAGCTGTCGACATGCACCATGTGCAGATGGCCGGAGCGGTCCTTTTCGGCCAGCGAGCCGTCGCGCAGGTCGGCCTCGAACAGGTTGGCGCCGACCAGGATCGCACCGCGCAGGCAGGCGCCGCGCAGATCGGCCTTGATCAGGCTGGCCCCGTCCATGTTGGCTTGCCGCAGGTCGGCGACGAAGAAGGACGCGCAGTCCAGCCGCGCGCCGCCCAGATTGGTGCCGCGCAGGCAGGCACCGACAAAATCGGCGTGGGCCAGATCGCGGCCCGACAGATCCAGGCCCGACAGGTCGCAGAAGGACAGGTTGGCCCGCGCGCCGCCCACCCGCGCGTTGCGGAACATCTCGTGCCGCCGCACCGCAAGGTCGAGCTGCGTCTGGTCGAGGCGCTTCAGCGCACGGTTCTGCACCATCGGACGGACACTCCCTTCCCCGTCCCAGTGTCGCCCCGTCACGCTTCAGAAAAAGTTAATTCAGGCGGCGGACTGGCTTTCCATCGCACGGTCTTCCGCGACACGGGCGGCCGGGCGCTCGGCCAGGACCGTCGCGATGGCGTCGCGCAGGGCGTCGGGCATCACCGGCTTGTGCAGCAGACGGCAGCCGGTGGCAACCGCGTCGCGGATGCGTTCCGGCGCGGTGTCGCCGGTCAGGATCAGGCCGGGAACGGCCCGGCCGAGCAGTTCGCCCACCCGGGCGACCGTCTGGACCCCGCTCAATCCACCGGGCAGGCGGAAATCGCTGACGACCATGTCGGGGATCAGGGCGGCGGCGTCCACCCCCGTCGCCGTCGGCGCCACGTCGCGCAGCAGCGCCAGCGCGGCCTCGCCGTTCTCCGCCTCGATGACCCGGTGGCCCCAGCTTTCCAGCAGCAGGCGCATGGCGTCGCGCTGGACCGGGTCGTCCTCCACCACCAGGATCAGCCGGTCGGCGGAAGCGGCGGTGGTCGTGTCGTCCCGGAGCGGGACCGGGCCGTCCGTCCGATCGGTCCCCACGACCGGCACATGGACGGCAAAGACGGACCCGCGGCCCTGGTGCGACCGCACCTCCACCGCATGCCCCAGCAGCGCCGCCTTCCGCCGCACCTTGGCAAGGCCGAGCCCGAGGCCCTGGCGCCGGTCGCGCTCCGGGTTGCCGAGCTGGACGAAGTCCTCGAAGATGTTGTCGAGCTGTTCGGCCGGGATGCCGGTGCCGGTGTCCCACACCTCGATGCGCAGCCATTGGCCACGGCGGCGGCAACCGATGGTGACGCGACCCCGGTCGGTGAAGCGGATGGCGTTGCGCATCAGGTCGCCCAGCATGCGGGTCAGCATCGCCCGGTCGGTGCGGATGGTCAGGCGGCAGGGGATGGCGCGCAGATGCAGCCCCTTGTCCGCCGCGGCGGCGCGGAACTCGCCGAGCAGATCCTCGAAGACGACCGTCACCGGCACCTCGACCAGTTGCGGCCGCACCACGCCGGCATCGAGCGTCGCCACCTCCAGCAGGGAGTGCAGCAGATTCTCGCCGGCGTCGAGCGCTTCGCCCATCTTCTCGCCGACCGAGCGGTCGCGCGGATCGGACAGCCGTTCCATCAGAATGTGATGAAACAGCCGCAAGGCCTGGAAAGGCTGTCGCAAATCATGATTGGCCGCGGACAGGAAACGGCCCTTTGCTTGGTTGGCGCGCTCCTTTTCCTCCAGCGCACGACTGAGCTTCAGATTGACGGCGCTCAGGGCGGCGGTGCGCTCGGCCACCCGTTGCTCCAGGCCAGTGTTCGCTTCGGTCAGGGCACGGCGGACGCTGGCCTCCCGCCGCAGGCCGGACCACCCGAGCAGCGACAGTCCGCCCAGGGCCCCGACCCCGACCAGCATCACCACCAGCCCACGATCCAGCCGGACATACCAGGGCCCCAGCACCGACGACCGGGGAATCGCCACCGCGGATAGGATCGGCATCCGGGGCATCCGTTTCAGCCCCAGCACCGACGGCTGGCTGCCGACCAGCGCGTCGGGCACGACCCCGCTGCCACCCGGTTCCAGTTGCGGCAGCGCCTCCAACCGGGCCGCGCCGAAGCCGACGAGACGCACGCCGTCCAGCCGGAACAGCCCGACCGACCGCTGCACGCCATCGCCGAACGCCCGCAGCACCGGCGCCAGCGCCGACATCGGCACCGCGACCAGCACCACGCCGTCGAGGGCCCCGGCCGCGCCGTGGATGCGGCGGGCCAGCAGCAGGCACGGGTCGCCGGCAACCTCCCCGGTCAGCGCCTGGATGGCGCGGTCCTCCTCCGCCGTCATCGGGCGGATGAGAGTGGAGAAGCCCGACGGCTCATCCGGTCCGTCGAACACCACCGCAGACCCGAAACGCACGGTTCCGGCGGCATCGAGCACGGTCAACCGGCCCGACCGCTCGACCGCCATCGCCTCCGCCGGGCTGCGCCCGGCCCAGGCCGCCAGACCGCGCCCGTCCATCCGGTCGGCGACCCGCGACAGCAAGGTGGCGCTGTCGTCCAGCACCGCTCCCGCATGCCCGTCGAACAGCGCCGCAGCCTGCCGGACATCCTGTTCCGACCGGGCCAGCGTGTCGTCGTAATCGAGGATGGTCATCGTCGCCCAGGACACGGCCCCCAGCAGGGACAGCGCGACGAACACGGACGCAAGCAAGCCCTTCGGGGAGTCGACGACGGTACGCAGCGCGGCGGAAACGCACATGCGCCATGCGGACGGGGCACCGAAACCGTCCAAACCGGTCCCGTCACCATCCTGGTCGGACGGCGGACCGGGCAGCCGGTCATGTGAGGGCAAAGACGACACGCTGTCCCGCTTACAGAGGCGGCAGGATGATCGACCGGACCGGAGCGGCGGTTTCCGCACAGGACTGCATCGGCGGAACATTGATCGTCATCAGGGCCATATCCTCAACGCAAGATTGCGGTCCGGCTGAAAAAAGCCAGAACGCATAATGAAAAGCTTACGCTTTCCGAAGTCCATGATGGTCTTCGAAGCAGGGTCATCCGTTTGACGGATGCCGGCTCTACGTTCGCTTAGCTCTATTTGCGTGGGGAACAGTAGCACACGAAGAAATGCAGCGCGATGCACCTTGGCGTCTATGACGATGCTCATACCGCCTCCATCCTTTAGGTGAATGAAGAAAGAGCAGCATCATGACTTTGCGTGCGTAGTATTATTTCTCGTGATCTTTAGGAAATTTCACCGCCCCCACACCGTTGGTCGCGGCACCGCCGGCGCGCACCGGCTGTGGTGGAACGCGCGACCATTCACATCAGTGCGGCGGGGCGGTCGTCGCGGTTTCGCCGCGCACGATCAGGATCAACCCGTCATCCACCGTCTCCAGGTCCTTCGCCGCGTCGCGCGGGATCGGAACCTTCTGGCGACGGCAGAACAGCAGCAGCAGCGCCAGCGTCTTGCTGGGTGTGAAGGTGACCTCGCGCGACTTCGAGGCGCCGCTCTGCTGGATTTGCACGGACAGGCCACCGTCCGTCTTGGGCGCCACCGCGGTGACGACGCCCAGAGGCAGATCGGTTTGGTTGGGGGCCTTCTGGTACCAGGCGATGGCTTTTTTCAGGGCGGAATTGCTGAAAAACAGTTCTCTGGTTTCGACGATCATTCCGTCCCTGGCCAAACACTCAGGCCCGGCTGCCCTCCAGTCCCGGGTTCAGCCGGAACGTGATCGCCCGCCCCAGTTTGGATTCCCGCAGAAGGATCTGCTTGGTCTCCAGCAGCTTGATGGCCCGGTTCACATTGGGCCGCTGCATGCCCAGAGCGTCAGCCAGTTCGGACTGAAGCACCGGAACGGGGTGGTCGAAATGGAGCCTCCGGCTCAGATAGGTGAACACACGAAGCGCCTCCAGAGTGATCTCGCGGTCAGTCGATACGGCTCTGGAGATGACGTCATGATGATGCAGCATCGCGGCCTCAGTACGCAAGGTTGTATGGTGGCTGGTGCGATAATCGGAGAGTGCGGGACTTTTCGTCGCATCCCCCACGACCGCCCCGGTTTCGGACCGGACCACGGGAGGTGGTGCGACAGGCACCGGGCACGACACGCCGGCCAAGACGGGGAGTGGCGGCCGACGTTGAGACAAGACATCCGGTGTCGCCACTCGCCCCTCCCTTTCCAGTGTGCCGGCCGGGCCAGCAATGTTTGATGGCGTGACGCTACCGCACGAATATTGTTCGAGTATGTCGCTATCGTTTCGCGGTTGACATAATGGATGTCTCCCCGAGCAATTATGAAACGAAGGCTGAAACCTGGAGCGGAACCGGACGGGATGACGCCGGGGCGGGAACCGGCGGGGCGGTGCCGGCGTTTCCGTCCGAACGCCTCCACCCCCAGGAGAGACACACCCGGGAGACGTTCGAAGGGAGCCCCGCCATGCACCGACTGATCCTGCTGCGCCACGGCCAGAGCGTGTGGAACGCGGAAGACCGCTTCACCGGATGGACGGACGTCGGCCTGACCGACCGCGGCATCGCCGAAACCCGGCAGGCCGCGGATCTGCTGAAGGCCGCCGGTGTCGACATGGACGTCGCCTTCACCTCGGTGCTGACGCGCGCGATCGAGACGCTGCACATCGTGCTGCGCGACATGGACCGGCTGTGGTTGCCGGTGCACAAGCATTGGCGGCTGAACGAGCGGCATTACGGCGCGCTCCAGGGCCTGAACAAGGCGGAGACGGCGGAACGGCACGGCGCCGAGCAGGTGTTCCAGTGGCGGCGCAGCTGGAACGTGCCGCCGCCGCCGATCGAACCGGACGACCCACGCTCCGCGGTGAGCGACCGCCGCTACGCCGGGATCGCCAAGTCGAACCTGCCGCGCGGTGAAAGCCTGAAGGACACCACCGCCCGCGTCATCCCCTTCTGGACGGAAGCGATCAGCCCGGCGCTGCGGCTGGGCGCCCGCGTGCTGGTGTCGGCGCACGGCAACAGCCTGCGCGGGCTGGTCAAGCATCTGGACAACGTCGCCGACCAGGACATCCCGCTGTTCGAAATCCCGACCAGCCGGCCGCTGGTCTATGAACTGGGCGCCGACCTGACGCCGTTGCGCCGCTATTTCCTGGGCGAGGGCGGCGCCGTGGAGGAGATCACCTGGCCGAAACGGGACAGCAGCGCGGTGGCCTGACCACGAAAAAGCCCTCTCCCGGACGGGAGAGGGCTTTTCGCGGCGTCGGTCAGCCGGTCAGCCGGTCAGGGCGTCGCGCTTTTCCGTCGCGGCCCGCCACCGGGGCGGCCCCGTCCGCTGCCACCCCGGCCGGGCGCGCGGGCGGCGTCCTTGCCCCCGTCCTTGCCGGCCACCGGATGGTGGAAATGGTGGTGGGGATGGGCGGCCGGCGCTTCACCACCCTCCGCTCCATTCGGCCCGGGCGCCCGCGGCCCGCCACGGCGGCCGTCGCGATGACCGGCGCGACGCTCGTCGACCCGGCTGCTGTAGCAGTTGTCGCAGACGCGGAAACGGTGGTTGGCCTTCAGCCGGGCACCGCACACCGGACAGGCCCGCGCCAGCGAGCGTTCGGCCAGCGTCCGTTCGATGAAGGCGTTCAGGTGGGCGCGGCGTTCCTGGCACAGATCCATCTCGGGATAGGCGTCGGGGAAGCGGTAGGCCAGCCACGCGTAGGCGGTCAGCTCCTTCACCGCGCGCTCGGCCTTCTCCAGCTCCACATCGGTACCGACATGGTGGCGGAAACGCTCCGCCGCATCGGGGGCCGGATTGGGGATGCCCTTGCCCTGGTTGACCGCCCAGCCGCCGAGCAGACGCAGGTTGTTCTGGTCGCGGGTGTCGATCGGGCAGCGCGCCAGGATGTCGCGCTGCGCCAGCGGCAGCTTGGCACGGTCGACCGCGGTGGCGGCCTGGATGCGCTGCTCCAGGTCGGTCATGCGGAAGGTCTGGTTGGCGCGCAGCAATTCCTGCCCGGCGGTGCGCAGCACCTTGGCGAGGCTGTCGGTGTCGAGTTCGCGGGCGATCGCCTCGACATGGCTGAGGTTGGGCGAAATCCACGAGCGCGGGTCTTCCGGCGGCACCGGCGGCGAGGTCAGCGCCCGGCGGACGAGGTTGATGCTCTCGCCCTCCAGGACGGCGACACGGCCCTCCTCGTGCATGCCGAACCGGCCGGCGCGGCCGCCGATCTGGCGGATCTCCGACGGGTTGAGGTCGCGCTCCTCCCGCCCGTCGTATTTGCGGGTGGTCGACAGCACGATGCGGGCGACCGGCAGGTTCAGCCCCATGCCGATGGCGTCGGTCGCCACCAGCACGTCGGCGGTGCCGTCGCGGAACCGCCGCGCCTCGGCCCGGCGGACCTCCGGCGACAACGCGCCGTAGATCACCGCGACGTTGTGGCCGCGCGCCAGCAAATCGTGGCGCAGCCCCATCACGTCCTTGCGCGAGAAGGCGATCAGCGCGTCGCCGGCCTTGACCTCCGGCAGCTTGACCCGCTCCTCCTGCACGCGCAGCGGCGACTTGCGGGTGAACTCGACGACCTCCAGCTCCTCGCCCATCGCGTCGGCCAGACGCTTGACGTAGGGAATCGCGTCGGCCGATCCGGTCATCAGGATCTCGGGCGCGGCGACGCCGGCCACCGCCTGGGTCCAGGCCCAGCCGCGGTCGGGGTCGCCGATCATCTGGATCTCGTCGATGACGCAGGCGCCCCACACCTTGGACGTGTTCACCATCTCGATGGTCGAGGAGGTGAAGGACGCCCCCGGCCGCACGTCGCGCTCCTCGCCGGTGACGAGGCTGCAGGGGCGGCCGCGCGTCTCCAGCGCCTCCTGCCCTTCCAGCGCCAGCAGACGCAGCGGCGCCAGGTAGCAGCCGCTCTCCGCCAGGGCGAGCTGGTCCATGGCGGCGTGGGTCTTGCCCGAATTGGTCGGCCCGACGAACAGCCGCAGGCGGCGGATCATCGCCCGCGCCGTGGTGAAGCTGTCGAGATAGACGCCCATGCCGGAGGCGTTCTCCAGCCGCTCGCGCCGGACCTTCAGGCCGGACCGCGCTGCCGCGGTGGAGAAGGACTCCTCCAGCGCGTCGAGCAGCGTCTGCAGGCGCGGGATGCGCCCGCCGAAGCCGACGACGCGGGTCAGCTCGTCGGCGTAACCCTTGGGCCGCCAGGACTCGCCGAAGCCGGCCGCCCGCTGCGCCATCGAGGCGAACCAGGAATCGACCCGTCCCTTGGCCTTCTCGATCGCCGGCGACGACAGGCAGGCGCCCTTGACCCGCTTGCCCAGCGCCTTGGCCTGCGGACGGCCGAAGCCCTCGTCGAGGGTCAGCAGGCCCCACAGGTCGGCCTCGATGTCCGGCAGCGGACCCAGCGCGACCTTGAAGCGCAGCTTCAGCTTCCGGTCGGTGCCGGGGATCGGGACGATGTGGACGACCGCGACCGACCAGCGCGCCGGGGTGCTGTCCGCATCCACCTCGATCCCATCGCCACGGACCACGGACGCCACGGCGCGCAGCGCGGTGCGGCGGTCGAATTCATCGGCCGTGCCGGGGGTATGGCCCGGACGGGTGTTGTCGGGGGTGTCGTCGGTCATGGTCGATCTTTTCTTGGAACCGCACCGGCATGCAAGCACATCGGACAGGGCATGGCGGATGGGGCATGGCGGTCGGCGTATCGGTCGTAAGGCATCGCCGGCACGGCGTGGCCGGGGCTGCCTTTCGGCGGCTCAATCTCTCTTTATGGGCTGAACCGACTGATCCGGCAAGCCGAATCCCCCGGCGGAGCGAGGCCGGGCTAATTCGAATCCGCCACCGCTTCGCCGATCTCGCCCGTGCGAAAAGGGGGGAGGACCGGCCACATAAGGCCACGCGGGTTTGACGGCCCGGCCCCAACGGGTTAGCCGCCGCCCACCGGCCAACACACCGCGCCGGATCGGTCAACGCCTTGTTCCGCCATTATTTTCAGGAGAAGCGCATGCCGAATCCTCGTGAGGTCTTGGAACTGATCGAGCGCATGCGGTGCATTTCGAGCGACGCCGAACGCCACGCCCTGGTCGCCACGCTGGGCGCCGTCGATCGTCCGACGGTGCTGTCGTTCCTGAACGCGCACGGCGTGAACGTCTGCATGGGCTCGGACGCGGCGCTCGCCGCCTTCCGTTCCTCCGACGTCGTGCTGCGCGACGGGATCGGGTTGCAGGCGATCCTGCCGGTGCTGGGCCGCCCGGCCGGCCTGAACATGAACGGCACCGATTTCATCCCGTTCCTGCTGAAGACGCTGCCGCCGCGCCGCATCGCCGTCTACGGCACCGCCACGCCCTGGCTGGACCGCGCCCGCGCCGTGCTGGAGGCGACCACGCCGCATCGCTACGCCGACCTCCAGCACGGCTTCCACCCGGTCGACCATTACGTCGCCCAGGCGCAGGCCACGCGGCCCGACGTCATCCTGCTTGCCATGGGCATGCCCCGGCAGGAGGAGGTCGCGGCGCTGCTGAAACGGTCGCTCGACCATCCGGTGCTGATCGTCAACGGCGGCGCCATCGTCGATTTCCTGGCGGGCCGCTTCAAGCGAGCCCCCGAAGCGGTCCAGCGGTCCGGCCTGGAATGGGCCTTCCGCCTGGCGCAGGAGCCGCGGCGCCTGTTCCGCCGTTATTGCCTTGGTGCCTTCGGCTTCGCCTGGAGCACCGCCCGCCTTCGCCGTGCCGCTTCCCTCCGTTCCAGCCGGTCCAACACGGCCGCGTCCGTACCGTCTGCCCGGTCGCCCATTCAGAAGGAGCTTTGAGACGTGGACAACCTTCCCCAGACCAATCACGGCGGCCACGTCCAGGGCCAAGGTGGACATGGACATGGCGGCCTGCCGGCTCCGGCATGGCCGACCCAGGTCGGCCATGCCCCGCGTGAGTTCGACGGGCCGGCTCCGGCGATGGGGCCGGACTTCCGCTTCATCCTGCGGGTGCTGTCGGCGCACAAGACGCTGATCGGCATCATCGTGCTGGCGCTGACGCTGTTGTCGGCCTTCGGCGTCTCGCTGATGAAGGACAAATACACCTCCGAAGCCCTTCTGCTGGTCGACAACCGTCAGGTCCGGGTCGTCCGCGCCGAGGATCAGGCGCTGAACTCCATCACGCCGGAGGACGGTGCGATCCTGAGCGAGATCGAGATCCTGAAATCCACCGCCGTGCTGGCCCAGACCGTCCAGGATCTGAAGCTGACCAGCAACGCGGAGTTCAACCCGCCGGCCCAGGCCGACGACACCAAGCCCCTGGTCGAGCGCGCCACCGCCTGGACCCGCGAGCAGGCCCACGCCGTGTGGGGCGAGACCCTGCCCGGCCCGGTCGAGGCGGTGCTGGAGCATGGCGACGGCATGACCAAGGACGCGCACCTGCGCGAGACCCGGGCGGCCGACAGCATCGACGGCGTTCTGGATCGCCTCCGCCGCAATCTGGAGGTGGCGATCGTCGGCCGGTCGCGGGTGATCCAGGTCCGCTACACCGCCCGTGACCCCGAGCTGGCCCAGAAGGTGGTCGACACCGTCGTCCACCGCTACATGGAAACCCGCCAGCAGATGGACCGCGACCTGTCCACCAGCGCCGTCGCCTGGCTGGAGGATCGCATCGCCACCCTGCGCAAGGACGTGGCGGAGGCCGACACCAAGGTCGACGCCCTGCGCTTCAAGGCCGGGCTGGTCAAGAACGGCACCAACGGCCTGATGGCCACCACCGAGCTGGAGCAGGCCCGCCTGCGTCTGGCCGACGCGGCGGCCGTCCGTGCCCGCGCCGTGGCCCAGGCCCAGGCGCTGGAGCGCAGCGGTGCCGGCGGCGGCAGCATCGCCTCGCCGGTCGTCGCCCAGTTGCGCGCCACCGTCGCCAGCATCTCCACCGAGCTGGCCCAGATGTCGCGCCAGTATGGTCCGAAGCACCCGCGCATCCAGGAGCTTCAAGCCCGCCTGAACGAAGCCAACTCGTCGCTGCAGCAGGAGGTCCGCCACGAGATCGGCGGCGTCCGCGAGGCCGCCAACGTGGCGATCGAGCAGGAGAACGCGCTGAAGGGCATGATTGCCAAGCTGGAATCCGGCTACCAGACCATGACGGAAGAGGCGGTGCCGCTGCGCACGCTGGAGGCCGAGGCCCAGGCCAAGCGCCAGCTGCTGGACAGCCTGCTCGGCCGTCTGGAAGAGGTGCAGGCCCAGCAGGACAACCGCGCCTTCCCGACCGCCGTCAAGCTGGTGTCGGCGCCGCAGGTCCCGCACGAGCCGTCGGGTCCGTTCCGTATCCTGCTTCTGCTGGCTGGCTTCGCCGCCTCGATCGCCATTGCCGTCTTCATCGTCTTCGGCATCGAGCTGTTCCAGCGCCGCATCCGCACCCCCGAAACCGTCCGCCGCATCCTGGGCGTCGGCACCGTCCACATCGTCCCGCACCACTCCACCCGCGGCTCCCGCGGCCGTCTGGACCAGATCTTCCAGAACCATCCCTTCTCGCTGTTCAGCGAATCCATGCGCGCCCTGTTCCGCAACAACCTGGCGGATCTGGGTCCGGTCGGCTCGCTCGCCGTCACCTCGGCCCGCCCGCAGGATGGCAAGACCTCGATGAGCCTCGCCGTCGCCCAGGTCGCCGCGCAGGCCGGCCGCCGGGTGGTGGTGGTCGACACCGACTTCCGCCGGTCGCGCATCGACGGCCTGTTCAACCTGTCGGCCAAGAAAGGCCTGTCGGACTGGATTTCCGGCACCGCCACCCTGGACGAGATCGTCCACAGCAGCGACGACGCGCCGTTCGCCATGATCCCGGCCGGCCGGCTGATGCCCGAGACGCTCGACCGCTTCAACGTCGACGGCCTCGTCCACCTGATGGCCGGCCTGTCGCCGCACTTCGATCTGGTGGTGTTCGACACTGCTCCGGCGCTGGCCGTGTCGGATGCCCGCATCGTCTGCGGCGCCGCGTCCAAGGTGCTGTTCGTCAGCCGCTGGGGCCACACCACGGCCAGCGACCTCCAGGCGGTCGCCGACCTCGGCCCGATCGACCATCGCAAGTTCGTGGCGGTGATGACCGACGTGAACCTGAAGAAGGCGGCCTCGCGCGGCTACCAGGGTCCCTACAACAGCTACATGGCGACCCGGAAATACTACGGCGACACCTCGCTGCGCACGGCCCCGTAACCGGAACGCCTTGACGCTCCCGCGACCGCAGACCCTTTCCCCCCGACCGTTCCCGGCACCGGGGGGAAAGGCGTCTTCGTGACCGGACATCGCGACCATAGGGGAGCCCCTGCTTCATGACACCGCTTCCGAAACCCACCCTGCGCGGCTGGCGCCCCAGCCGGCGCGAGCTGCTGTGGACCGCCGCCGCCGGCGCGGTGCTGGCGAGCTGCCGCGGCGCCAGCGGCCCGACGCCGGCGGAGGCCGCGTCGACACACACCGAGGCCGCGGGTGGGGATGCGCCGGCGGTGACGCTGCGCGACGCCTGCCGCGCGCTGGGCATCCGCCACGGCGCCGCGCGCGATCATTTCATCGAACCCGAGGACCCGCTGCTCGATCGGCTGATGGCGCGCGAATGCGACGTCGTCACCCCGGAGAACGGCGGCAAATGGGGCGTCTTCCAGCCGACGGAGGGGGAGTACAACTGGAGCCGCTTCGACGCTGCGGTGGAGCTGGCGCGCTCCATCGGCGCCACGCCGAACTGGCACACCATCATCTGGCAGCATATGGGGATGCCGCCCTACATGAAGCTGCCGGCCGGCAGGCAGGCGGAGCTGGGCATCGTCGAGGGCAACTACTTCTCGCCCCAGGGCAGCCTCGGCGCCGACAATGTCTGGCCGCGCTTCACCGGGGTGGTCGCCGCGGTCAAGGAGCGCTATGGCGACGTCTTCCACCGCATCGACGTCGCCAACGAGGTCTTCTTCTGGGAGACCGCCGCCAGCCACCCGCAGGAGCAGGACCGCTACGGCTTCCGCCGCGGCATGTGGTGGGTGGCGGCCGGCGGGGCCGAAAAGGGGCCGGAATGGCTCGACCCGTTCTTCCACCACGTCCACACCGCCTTCCCCAAGGCCAAGCTGGTGCTGAACGAGTTCGGCATCGAGATCGACGAGGGCTGGCAACAGCGCAAGCGCGCCTACCTGCTCGACTGGTTGACCGGGGCGGTGAAGCGCGGCGTACCGATCCACGGCATCGGGCTGCAGAGCCACCTGATCGCCGGCAAGCCCTATGACAGCGCCGGCATGCGGTCGTTCCTGCGCGCCGTCGACCGGCTGGGGCTGGCGGTCCACCTGACCGAGATGGACGTCGACGAAACCCGGCTGCCCGCCTCCTGGTCGCGCGCGGAGAAGGACCGGACCATGGCCCTGCTCGCCCGCCGCTATCTGGCCGACGTCCTGGACAACGCCCATCTGGCGGAGTTGTGCTGGTGGCATCTGCGCTCCGACCTGAACTTCATCGCGCGCGAGCATCCGCAGCTTCACCCCCACCCGTCGCCCTACGACGAACACTCGCGGCCGCTGCCGCTCTACACCGCAGTGGTGGAGACGCTGCAGGAGAAGGCCCGCACCGGAAAGGTCCGGTCGGGCTAGCCCTTTCTTGCGGCGGGGCCTGCCGATCGGCCCGGCCCCGTTCTCCTTCGCGCCACAGCGTCCGATCCCGCTCCCGTTTAGAGTGCGCCATGCGCCCGGTACCCCACAAGATGGAGGTCGATCGTGCAGACCACAGCCGACATGTCGCCAGCCGACCGCCCGACCGGCATTCCCACCGCCGCCAACGGGGATGACGACGCGCTCGTCGCCCGCTACCGGCGGAAATTTCACCTCGCGCCGTCCTACCCGCTCAGCGCCGACATGGTCCGGCGGCATTGGGACCTCGAGCGCAGCCTCGCCCGCGAGTTGCTGGCCTCCAGACCCGACGAGCGCTGGGACGTCTTCGAACGCGCCTACACCACGCTCTACACCGGCTGTCCCTGGTTGAACGACGCGGAGAACGACGCCGCGACCCGCGACGACGACCTCGACTTCCGCCATTTCCTCTCCGTCCTCGGCGGGCCGCAGGACGTCTACGAGGTCGGGTCGGGCAAGGCCCGGCTGCTGCGCTACCTCGCCCGCCACGGTTACCGCTGCGTCGCGACCGAGGTGACACGCGAGCGCGGCGCCGGCTGGATCGAGCAGGATTCCAACATCACCTGGAAAAACAGCGACGGCGTGCATCTGGCCCAATTCGAGCCGCCCAACCGCTATGACAGCGTGATCTCCACCCACGTCGTCGAGCACATGCACCCCGACGACGTCGCCACCCATATGGCGAATGTCTGCCAAATCCTGAAGCCGGGCGGCAAATACGTGCTGAGCATGCCGCACAAGTACGCCGGCCCCGCCGACCTGTCCGAGGTGTTCGGGCTGGACGAACCGGTCTGCATGCATCTGCGCGAATACAGCTGGGGCGAAACCGCGGCGCTGCTGCGCGGCGCCGGCTTCGATCGCCTGGAGGCGGTGTATGTCGTGCCGATGGCGCTGCGCCGGCGGAAGAACATCCACTTCGCCAGCCGCGCCTATCTGGGCTATGTCCGCGCCGTCGAGGCATTTTTGGGACGGCTGCCATTAACCCTTAATCGTAAGCTCGGAAGGGTTGGCCAGCTCTTTATGTTCCGGCCAGAGGTGTTCGTCGTCGCCCACAAGCCCGACTGACGCCGAGGGCGTGACGAAAATTCCCTTATAAGTCAGTAGCCTGTAGACACGACAACCCCTTTGTTGCTGCAATGCATCGACAAAGGGGTTTTTCGTGTCTCTTTCTTTTCACAAGTGGTAGTGGCATTAGAGCCGCATTTCCCTAAAATGCGAAATACCTCGTTAACCTTTTCGGGCCAGTGTGGGGGCAAGCGAAACACGGAAAAAGAGGTTACTTCCAATGGCAACGAGCCCCGTCGATACGACCTTCGTCGTCAATGCCTCGGGTGTGGCTGCCGGAGGAGTCTGGCCGCACTTCAAGTTCCTCGTCGATGGCGTCGCCGTCGGCCAGGCGACGGTCAATTCCACCACCGCCGGCCGTTACAGCTTCACCACCAAAGTGGCGCCGGACGCCGCGCACAAGGTCCAGATCCAGTACGACAACGACTGGCTGTCGACCGACACGTCGAGCATGTACCGCGACCTGCTGGTCAAGTCGATCGAGGTGAACGGCAAGACCATCGCCTCCACCAGCTCGGGCGTGGCCTACACCCCCGATGGCCAGGCCGCGCTGGCCGGCCGTGAGGTGCTCTCCTGGAGCGGCAATCTGGACTTCACCCTGACCAAGGATCTCTTCGCCGGCACCGCCGGCACCACCCCGACCCCGACGACGCCCACCGCTCCGACCACCGGCGGCACGCCGATCGTCGTGAATGCGTACGGCACCGCGGCCGGTGGCGTGAACGCCCACTTCAAGGTCCTGGTCGACGGCAAGCAGATCGGCGAAGGCACCGCCGGCACCGCGGCGAAGGATTTCGCCTTCACCGCCAACGTCGGCGCGGACGCCGCGCACAAGGTCCAGATCCAGTACGACAACGACGGGGTGGTCAGCGGCACCGACCGCAACCTGTACGTCAACAAGATCACCATCGGCGGCCACGCCGTCGCCCCGACCGACGGCATCGTGTCGATCGACAAGGGCGCGCTGGACGGCAAGGACATCGTCGCCGGCCAGAAGGCGATGTGGTGGAACGGCACCATGGAGGTGCACGCCGACAAGTCCTGGTTCGGCGGCAGCACCTCCACCCCCACCACGCCGACGCCGACGCCGACGCAGCCCAGCCTGTCGGTCAGCGACGTGACGGTGACCGAGCCGACCGGCACCCATTCCACCGGTGGCATCCAGGGCTTCCTGCACACACAAGGCAACCAGATCGTCGACGAGGCCGGCAACACCGTCCGCCTGACCGGCGTCAACTGGTTCGGCGGCGAGGGCTACAACTACGTGCCCGCCGGCCTGTGGGCCGACAGCTACCAGCACCATCTGGAAAGCATGAAGTCGATCGGCTTCAACACCATCCGCATGACCATGTCGGACGCCATGTTCGACGCCACCGCGGTGACCAACGGCATCGACTTCTCGAAGAACCCGGATCTGGCCGGCCTGACCCGCCTGCAGGTCTATGACAAGGTCATCGACTACGCCGGCAAGCTCGGCATGAAGGTGATCCTCGACCACCACCGCAACGACGGCGGCGCCGGCACCAACGAAGGTGGGCTGTGGTACACCAGCGCCCACCCCGAATCGACGATGATCAACAACTGGAAGATGCTGGCGAAGCATTACGCCGGCAACGAGACGGTCATCGGCGCCGACCTGCACAACGAGCCGAGCGTGTCGGCCACCTGGGGCGGCAACGCCTCGACCGACTGGGCGTCTGCGGCCGAGCGCATCGGCAACGCCATCCAGACGGTCAACAAGGACTGGCTGCTGTTCGTCGAAGGCACGGAGTGGAGCAGCACGCTGGCCGGTGCGCAGTCCCGCCCGATCCACTTCGACACCCCCGACAAGCTCGTCTACTCGCCGCACGCCTACGGCCAGAGCGTCGGGCAGTTCAGCTGGCTGTCGGATCCGAACTATCCGAACAACCTGCCGGCCCAGTACGACAAGATGTGGGGCTACCTGTACAAGAACGACACCGCGCCGATCATGCTTGGCGAATGGGGCGGCCAGTTCACCAGCTCGGCTGAGCAGACCTGGGCCAAGACGATGGCCAAGTACCTGAACGGCGACTGGAACCTGGACGGCAAGAGCGACATCGCCGCCGGCGACAAGGGCATGAGCTGGACCTTCTGGGCCTGGACCCCGGAATCGGGTGACGTCGGTGGCATCCTGATGGACGACTACAAGACGATCAACCAGACCAAGGTCAACATCATCAAGACCGCCATGGAAGGCGCCGTCTTCGACACCGACAGCGGCAGCACCACGGCGAACACCGCCAACGCCACCTTCACGGTGAAGCTGTCGGCGGCCTCCAGCTCGGCGGTCACGGTCGACTACTCCACGGTGGACGGCACGGCCAAGGCCGGTTCGGACTACACCGCCACCAGCGGCAAGCTGACCTTCGCCGCCGGCGAGACCAGCAAGACCGTCTCGGTCAAGGTGCTGAGCGACAGCGTGACGGAAGGCAACGAGACCTTCGGCCTGAAGATCTCCAACCCGACCGCCGCGACCATCGCCGACGCCACCGGCACCGGCACGATCACCGACGCCGCCGCCAAGGCCGCCGCCGCCTCGCTCAGCTCGGCCGACCTGCTGGCCCACACCATGACCGCCAGCAACGACACGGCCACGACCGCCAACCTGTCGACTGTCGCCAGCCATGACGCCTCGATCCCGGACCTGACCTACGCGTCCATGGACCTGAGCTCCCACGACCTGCACCTGACCGACACCTTGGCACACGCCGCCTGACGGATCGGATTGACAGATCGGATCGCCTGAACGGGCAGACGTTTGGGAAAAATGGAGGGGGTCGGCAGCCACGCTGCCGGCCCCTCTCCGTTTGTCCGCTCAGCCCCGGAGCAGGGACGCGGCCGCGGTGGTCGCCACCGTGGTCGGGCCGCCGACCGGCGCCGGGTTGGGAATGTCGGGAACGCTGACCTCGGCCACCGCCTTGCCCGGGTTGCCGGCGACCACCGTGCGGCGCGGCATCGGCTTGGTGACGACCGACGAGGCGGCAACGATGCATTCGTCACCGACGCTGACGCCGATCACCACCGCGTGCGGGCCGACCCAGACGCCGTCGCCCAGCTCCGGGTAGTGGGTCACCCGGCCGGTCGGGTGCAGGTCGTCCTTCTGGCCCAGCGTGACGCCGTGGAACAGGGTGACGTTGGCGCCGATGCGGGCGCTGGCGTTCACCACCAGCCCCCAGCCGTGCAGGATGCGCAGCCCGGGGCCGACCTGCGTTTCCCATGGCAGGTCCATGGCCGCCGAATGCTGGGTCCAGCGGTGCAGCAGGCGGCAGGCGGCCAGCACCGGCTGGCGCAGCGGCGACGGCAGCCGGCTGGCCGCCTGGCAGCTCCGCAGGGTGAAGGTCACCCGGAACATCCGGTTGCCGGCCAGCAGCTTCAGCACCGCGCCCAGGCCGCCACCGCCGCCGTAGCGGATGGCGTCGGCCGAGACCGTCTGCGAATAGGTGAAACGGGGAGCGTCCTGCATCGGTTGTGTGATCCTCCCGGTCCGACCTGAGCAACATCGAGGCGAGGTCGGCAGAGTTTCGGAACAGGCGTATCAGGCTACGGTTTGGGGCCGGCGCAGAAATCGGCCGAGCATGCGGAACAGCATCGCGCGGTCGGACTTGGCGAAGCTGGGGCCGAACAGCGCGACGATGACGAACAGCATCGTCAGGCCGACCTTGGCCGCGGTGAGGGTCGGGTTGACCTCGTCCCCGAACAGCCCCAGCCCGGCCAGGCAGGCGATGGAGGCCGGGGCCAGGATGCCCAGCACCCGCACGCCGCTGAGCGGCGGCTCATTCGGGCTCAGCCGGCGGCACAGCGTCTCGGTCGCCACCAGCATGAACAGCTCGCGCACCATCACGCCGATGGCACCGCCCATCAGCCCCAGCGGGCCGAGCGTCACCGACATCACCAGCGTACCGACCGCAAGGCCGCCCATCGAGATCATCGGCAGGACGCCGACCTTCTTGGTCTTCACCAGCCCGACCTCGGCGTGCATCCGCACCCCGTGCAGCACATAGGCCAGCACCAGCAGCGGCATGCAGGGCAGCACCGGCGCGTAGTCGCTGGAGGCGATCAGCCACAGCACCTCGGGCGCCGTCAGCGCCATGCCCAGCCCGGCGGCCGACAGCAGGACCAGGAACAGGTAGAACACGAACTCCGACTGGTCGCGCCCGGCGGTGTTGTCCTGCGCCTCGATCCGGCTGACCGACCAGATCTGCAGGAAGGACGCGGTCAGGAACATGTACAGCATGGTCGCCAGCCGCAGCCCGAAGGACAGCACGCCGACCGCCGCCACGCCCATCAGCAGGTTCACCAGATAGCGCATGGCGAACTGGTTGCCCATGTCCAGCATGGTCTGCGGCATGAAGGGCAGCCCCAGCACCGACACCCGCCTCAGGATGCCGAAGGAAAAGCCGAGGCCGTTCACCCCCAGGATCGCCACGGTCAGGGCGACGCCCAGCCCGACGAAGGTGATGGCGTTGGCCAGGAAGATGCCGGTGACCCCCAGCTTCATGCCGAGGAGGAAGCCGAGGTTGAGGCCGATCAGCCCCACCGCCTTGCCGACCGAGATCAGCAGGCAGGTGCCGGACCGCTTGTGGACCCGGTAATAGGCCAACGCCAGCTCGAACACCGCGCTGAAGGCGATCCCGGCGAAGGCGAAGGCGATGATCGGCGCGTCGTCCGCCGAACCGAACAGCAGGTGGCTGGCTCCCCAACCGGCCGGATAGGCGACGGCGAGCAGCGCCAGCGACGCCACCCACAGCCCGATCATCGTCGTGCTGACGACGCGGGCCCGCCCCCGGTCGTCGGAATGTTCGAAGTAGACGACGGTGAAGGCGTTGATCATGCCGATCATCAGCATGACCGCCACGATGTCGCCCACCACGCTGATCAGGGCGTAGACGCCGAATTCCGCCGGTGAAAGAACCTTCGAATAAAGCGGCAGCAAAAGCAGCCCCGCAGCGCGGTTGACCACATTCGCCACCATGAACATCCAGCCATGCTTGATGATGGTGCCAGCTTCGAGAGCCATCCGGATTCCTCGCCCTCCGCGTTCCCGCTATAAGGCCGCACGTCCGCAAAAGGCGGAGGGCGCACAACGGGAAAATGTCGGGCCAAATCTTGGCGGCGACCATCAAACCGTCAATTCGGCCTTGAAGCGACCGGGGCACTCTTCGGTGCTAGTCATCCCGGCTTTTGTCAGGCACCTCGGACCTTCCGAGTAGGCATTCCGGGGTGATCGCACGCTGCCTCCCGCGCCCGCGCCGCGCAAGGGTTCGTTCGCGCCGCGCTCTCGTCCGGAATTGCCCGGCACCCTCCTTCGGTAAATCCGGTCGCCCGCACCACCCCGCACGTTCGGTGATCGCCCCCCTTCGTGCCGCAGCAACCCGACCGGTCGGGGGATGGTCCGGGCCGTCGCTACCCACAATTTGCGGCGAGCGGAGGCGCTGCCGGGGTGCGACACCACCATGCCCCTACCCCGAAATGCTATCCCCACCGGAGTCCGCATCCGAAAGTATCGCCTTTAATATTCAAGTCCCCGCACCCTTCGAAACCCGGTGGTATCGCCGACGCGAAATCAACGTCCGTATGATCTGTTGCTGCACGGCGATCCTCATCCTAATTCGTCCTCAACGAACCGCGGATCGGCCGATCCCAAGATCATGAAACAGCGCTCTTTACACAAATGTTTCGGTGCTGAAACACCGGTGCAACGCAGTAAAGACGGGCCGGTCCAAAGCGACGCTGATGACGAGCGACCATCGCCTGGGGCTTCACCAAAGCGGTGGCTGGCATTCCCTTCAAACCACGGGACCTGCGATGAGCAAACTGGACCCTGATGTGGTCATCGACCTGACCTCGGCGAAAAAGGCAGCGATCCCGCCGATCGCGCCCGGCCTGCTGTTGGCCTTGTCCGACGGCCTCGTTCTCGCCTTGGTGGGCTGGGCGCTCAATCACTTCCTCGGCGCCGACGCACTGACCGAACCGGTGGAAGCCGCGGCCTGGCAGCGGTCGCTGGTCACCGGCCTGATGCTGGTGCCGTTGGTCAAGTCGGTGTTCGGGATCTACACGCTCGGCCGTTTCGACTACATGGAACGGACGCGCCGCACCTTCCAGGCCGCCTTCCTCTGCTGCGCGGTCCTGGCGGTTCCGTTCATCGTCATGGACGGCTTCCGCTCCTTCTTCGTCGAGGCGCTGTCGATCGCGCTCCTCGGCTTCGCGATCACCTACGTCGCCGACCTGCTGCTGATCCAGGGCCTGCTGTCGAGCGCGCTCGACTGGCGCACCCCGGTGATGATCGTCGGCGCCGGCCCGCAGGGTGCCGCCATCGCCGAGAAGCTGCAGCGCCTGCCCTGGCTCGGCATGCGGCCGGTCGGCTTCGTCGACGACGACGACAGCCTGTGGCAGACCCGCGTCGCCGGCCTGCCGGTGATGGGGCCGGTGGAGATGCTGACGCAGTCGCCGGCCGTCGCCCGCCTCGCCAGCGCCGCCATCGTCGCCGACATGGGCCGCCACATGACCCGCCACGGCAGCGACCTGACCGGCCTGATCCGCACCCTGCCCTTCCGCCAGGTCTATTGCGTGCTGGGCGAGGGCAACGTCAGCGCGGTCGACGCCACCTACCACAATCTGCACGGCTCGCTGGCCCTGCGCGTCAGCGTCCGTCCGCCGACCGGCTACCTGCGCATCCGCCGCGCCATGGACATCGTGCTGTCCAGCCTGCTGCTGGTCCTGGTGGCGCCGCTGATGCTGGGTCTGGCCGTCGCCATCAAGCTCGACAGCCCCGGTCCGGTGATGTTCCGCCAGAAGCGCTGGGCCGGCGGCAAGCAGACCTTCGACCTGCTGAAGTTCCGCTCGATGCACGTCGACGCCGAGGAACAGCTCCAGCAGCTGCTGGAGAACGACCCGGCCGCCCGCGACGAGTACATGACCTACCACAAGCTGACGGTCGACCCGCGCATCACCCCGCTCGGCCGCTTCCTGCGCCGGACCTCGCTCGACGAGCTGCCGCAGCTGTGGAACATCCTGATGGGCGACATGAGCCTGATCGGTCCGCGCGCCTACATGCCGAAGGAACTGCCGGAAGTCGGCGACAGCGCGGCGGTGATCGGCACGGTCCGTCCGGGTCTGACCGGCTACTGGCAGGTGTCGGGCCGCCATCGCACCACCTTCCAGGAACGCGTTTCCATGGATGTCTTCTACGTCCGCAACTGCGGCCTCCTGTTCGATTTCTTCATCCTGTGCAAGACCGCGGTGATGGTCCTGAAGGGCGACGGGTCGTAACAGGGCGACGATCGCAACCGGCTGCGTCCGCCGGGCTTGCCAGCCGAACCCCCGCGCCGCCGCGCGGGGGTCTTTTCGTTGAGGCGCACGGCCATGCGCCCGTTTTCGACGGCGGGAAAGGATGCATGGGTGCGAAAGCGGCTACCCCGATCGGGTTTGACCTCCTTCGGTCTAACGCCACCGCCCGGCTACGCGAAGGGGGGAGGGGGTCGCATCTTCAGTGCTGCACAGCGAAACGCGGAACGGCAGAGGCCCCCGAAGTGATGCGGAGGGGGAACGCCGAAAAAGGAAAGCCTATGAGAATCCTGGACTTTCTTGAGAAAAGCATCGCCGTCGTCTGCATCATGGCGTTCGGCGGCTCGGTGCTTCCGCTGATGCTCACCGGCGGCGACCCGCTGGCCGGCGACCTGGAATCCTCCGGCGTGACGATGCTGTACGGCGGCATCTACCTGCTGCTGCTGATGGTCATCGCGCTGAGACCGGCGCTCGCCTTCCAGATCCCGTTCGCCAGCCCGGCGCTGACGATGCTGATGGCCTTCGCCTTTCTGACCGCGCTGTGGTCGCTGTTTCCCGACGTGACCCTGCGGCGGTCGATCGCCTTCCTGTTCACCACGGTCTTCGGCATCTGGCTCGGCCTGCGCTTCCGGTTTCCGGAGATCATGCGGCTGCTGGTGACCGGCCTGTCGATCCTGATGATCATCTCCTTCGTCATGATCGCGGCCATGCCGGCCATCGGCCTGGACAGCACCCAGCATGTCGGCGCCTGGAAGGGCGTGTTCTTCCAGAAGAACGTCACCGGCCGCATGATGGTCTGGCTGGTGCTGTGCCTGGTCTGGCTCGACTGGCAGAAGGAATCCAGCCGCTGGATGACCCGTCCGCTGCTGGGGCTGGCGATGCTGCTGATCGTCATGAGCCGGTCCGGCACCGGGCTCGTCACCTCGATCCTGGTGTCGGTGGCGCTGCTGTCCACCACCTTCCTGCGCGGCAGCATCCGCAGCTTCGCGCCGACCATCGCGCTGCTGGCGGCGCTGCTGGTCATCATGGTCACCGCCGGCGCCTTCTTCTGGTACGACGTGCTGTACGCGCTGGGCCGCGACCCGACGCTGACCGGCCGCACCGTGCTGTGGGACCACATCCTGCAATCGGTGTGGGACCGCCCGCTGCTCGGCTACGGCTACGCCGCCTACTGGTTCGGCATCAACGGGCCCGGCGCCAGCTTCACCAAGGACTGGGGCATCACCTCGGCCCACAGCGGCTGGCTGGAGCTGACCCTCGACCTTGGGCTGGTGGGTGTGGTGCTGGTGCTGGTGGTGCTGGGGCGGATGCTGTTCCAGGGCTTCTTCGCCGCCCGCTACGGCAACAGCCGGGCGGAGGCCGCCTGGGCCTTCGCCGTCGGCTGCGCCCTGCTGGCGGTGTCGGTGTCCGAAAGCGTGTTCGCCGAACGCCATTCCCTGAACTGGGTGATCGCGACCATCGCCGTCGTCCGCCTGGTCCAGCTCAGCCGCTGGCAGCGCATGGTCAACGCCCGCGCCGCGGAGCAGGCCCGCCTGCAACGCCACGTCCCATCAGGGGCGCCCGCCGGCATCGGACCGGCCTATGCCGGCCACGGCCGATCCCTCTGATGTCCTCCGAATTTGCTTCGACCGAAGGCAGACCCATGAGCCCGATGAACGAGCCGGCAAGCAACAACAACAGCTTGGGGGCCAGCGCCCCGAAACCGAACGTCCCTGGCACCAATCAGCACGTGACCGTCGTCATTCCGACCCGCAACCGGCCCGATCTGGTGATGCGGGCGGTGCGCAGCGCGCTCGACCAGACCTACCGCGATCTGGACGTGGTGGTGGTGATCGACGGCCCCGATCCGGCAACCGCGACCCATCTGGCCAGCCTCGACGACCCGCGGCTGACCGTGATGGAGCTGGAGACCAACCACGGTGCCGCCGAAGCGCGCAACATCGGCGTGCGCGACGCCCGCGGCGACTGGGTCGCCTTCCTGGACGACGACGACCACTGGATGCCGGAAAAGGTGGCGCTGCAGATGGCCGCCCGCCCGGCTGGCGTCCGCTTCCCGATCATGAGCTGCCGGTGCCAGGTGGTGACGGCGCGCGGCACCTTCGCCTGGCCGCGACGGCTGGCGACCCGGCAGGACGCCATCGGCGACTACCTGTTCGTCCGGCGCGGGCTGTTCAAGGGCGAGACCTTCGCGCCCACCACCACGCTGCTGGCGCCGAAGGCGCTGCTGCTGCGCAACCCCATCCCGGAATCGCGCTTCGACGACTGGGAATGGCTGATCACCTGCGGCCGCGTCGACGGCACCGCCCTGATTCACATCCCCGACGTGATGGCGGTCCATTACACCGAGAACAACCGCGTCACCCTGTCGACCTGCCACAACATCAACCACGCGCTGGAATGGGCGGAAGCGATGCGCGACCACCTGTCGCCGCGCGCCTACGCCAGCCTGCTGCTGCAGGCGACCGGCGGCGAGCAGGCGGCACGGACGGCCGGCACGCGCTGGCGGATCCTGAATTCCGCCTTACGCGACGGCCAGCCGACGCCGATGGCGCTTGCCACCTTCACGATGCATTCGCTGATGCCGGTCGGCCTGCGCCGCCGGCTGCGCCAAGCCCTTTTTTCCGCATCCGACGCGGCCTGAGCCGAAAGGATCCCGACGCTTATGGACAGCACCGAACAGAGCCGGACCACCGCCAGCCGCCGGGCCGCGCCCAAGGGTGTGATCGTCTTCGCTACACCCGGCGCCCTGGATGGCGGCGGCGGAATCGGCCGCATGACGGGCTATGTGGTCGACCAGTTCGACAAATCGGGCGCGCCCCAATCGATCATCCTGGACACCCGTGGCACCGGCAGCGTCCTGCTGTCGCCGTTCTACATGGCCTTGACGCTGACCCGGATGACATGGCTGCTCGCCCGTCGGCGCGCGTCGGTCGTCCACATCAACGTGTCCGAGCGGGCCAGTTTCCTGCGCAAGGGGGCGATCCAGGCCGTCGCCGGGATGATGTCCTGCCCGACGGTGGTGCATCTGCACGGCGCCTCCTTCGTCGAATATTTCGAGGGCAGCGCCTTTGCCCGCCGCGTCAGCCGCTGGCTGTTCAACCGCTGCGGCCGGGTCGTCGTGCTGGGCGACAACTGGCGTGACTATCTGGTGCAATCGGTCCAGACCGACCCGCACAAGATCCGCGTGCTCTACAACGCGGTTCCCGACGTCGGCGCCGACCTGGGCGTGCGCCCGCCGCCCGCCGCCGGCGCCGCGCTGTCGCTGCTGGTGCTGGCGAACCTGTCGGAGCGCAAGGGCATCGGCACGCTGCTGCACGCCTGCCGCGCGCTGAAACAGCGTGGCCAGCTCTTCCACGTCACCATCGGCGGCGGCGGCGACGTCGACGGCTACCGCGCGCTCGCCGCCGAGCTGGGGGTGGCGGAGGAATGCCGCTTCCTCGGCTGGATCGGTCGGGAGGAGGCCCACGCGCACATCCGGTCGCACGACATGCTGCTGCTGCCCTCCACCCATGAAGGGCTGCCGATGGTCATCCTGGAGGCGCTGTCGGCGCAGCTGCCGGTCATCACCACGCCGGTGGGCTCGATCCCCGAGGTGCTGACCGACGGCGAGACGGCGCGCATCATCCCGGTGAACGACGCCACCGCGCTGGCCGACGCCATCACCGAGGTCGCCGGCAACCCGGAGCTGTACCAGCGGTTGGCGGAAAACGGGCGGCGGCTGTTCCTGAAGCAGTTCGGCATCGATGCCTACGCCAAGTCGCTGCTGGCCATCTATCAGGAACTCGACCAGACCGGCACGGAGTTGACGGGGGAACTGAATTCCTTGGCGGAGCAGGCGGCCGCCGCCACGAAGCGCCGGTAGGGCGCCACCGGAGCCCGGCAGAAACCCTATGACCGAAATGGAGAAACACATGCACAGGTTGGGTAACCATCCCGGCAAGTCCACCCGTTCGGTCGCTCCACAGCGTAAGGCTGCAGCATGGCGTAGACTGGCGGGGCCGCAACGCCCGGCCAGCCGACGCCGGGTCGTCATCGTCAAAGCCGCAGCCGACCGGCGGCTCCGCAACGCGCATCCCGGTCCGACCCGGCAAGGGCATCGGCGCGGGATGACAGCAGGCCGATAACAACAAGCCCGTCGAAACCGTCGAAGGACGGCCGTCACAAGGCAAACGCCAGGGCGGAGCACAGGAACGGCGGGCCGGGAAAGGATCAGGAGCGGATATGATTTACATCGTCTCCCCCGGCGGCACCCAGGAGAAGGGCGGAATGGGGCGGGTCGTCGACAACTTCACCACCGACCTGCGGCAGAACTGCCCGGACGTGCGGTTCGAGGTGGTCGACAGCTATGGGCCCGGCAAGTTCCGTCAGATGCCCGGCTACTTCGCCCGGGCGGTCGTCCATCTCACCGGCTGCTTCGCCGCCGGAAAGGCCAGCCTCGTCCACATCCACATGGCGGAATACGGCAGCGTCCTGCGCAAGGGCATCCTGATCACCCTGGCCCGCGCCTTCGGCGTGCCGGTGGTCCTGCACCTGCACGGCGGCCGTTTTCCCAAGCACTTCAAGGACTCTGGACCGGTCACGCGCTGGGCGATCCGCCGCATGATGGCGATGACCAGCGAGATCGTCGTGCTGGGCGAGTTCTGGCGGGACTGGGTGGCCGAGGCCTTCGGGCCGGAGGCGCGCCGCCGCACGACGCTGCTGCACAACGCGGTGCCCGGCCCGGCGGCCGCGCCGGTGCGCGACGACGCCCAGGACGGCTTCGACGGCCCGATCCGCCTGCTGTTCCTCGGCCGGCTGATCAAGCTGAAGGGCATCGACGTCCTGCTCAACGCGCTCGCCTCACCGGCCTGCCGCGACCGGCGCTGGGAGGTCACCATCGCCGGCGACGGCGATCTGGACACCTACCGCGGCCTCGCCGCCGAGCTGGGCATCGCCGACCGCGTGCGCTTCACCGGCTGGCTCGACCAGGGGGGATGCCGGCGCGAGCTGGCCCACGCCCATGTGCTGGTCCAGCCGTCGATGTTCGAAGGGTTGCCGATGTCGGTGCTGGAGGCGATGGCGGAGGGGCTGACCATCGTCGCCACCCCGGTCGGCAGCGTCCCCGACGCCATCGCCGACGGCGAAACCGGGCTGCTGGTGCCGCCGGGCGACGTCGCCGCCCTGTCCGACGCGCTGGTCCGGGTGATCGACGACCGCAACCTGCGCCGGAACCTGGGCGCCGGCGCGCGGGCGCGCTGGGAACGCCAGTTCGACGTCGCGGTGTTCCGCGAGCGGCTGCTCGACATCTACCGCCGCAACGCCCGCGGCATCGTGGCCGCGATGCCCGCCGTACCGGTCGGATCGACGACCGCCGTTCCCGCCTCGGGACCGATGGGCTCCGGGCCGATGGGAACGGCGCACGGCAGCGCCGAACGGACCACCGGATGAAGCCGCACCGGGGCCGCCCGCCCGGCGGTCCCGGCTTCGACGAGAAGGAGGGGAGCACCATGAAACAGGCCATCGCCGGACTGGTGCGCTGGACGGGATTCGGTGCGATGCAGCGTTTCCTGAAGGCGCGACGGGGCGTGACCATCGTCGTCTACCACGACCCGTCCCCGGAGACTCTGCGCGAGCATCTGCGCTGGTACGCCCGGCGCTACAGCTTCACCACGCTCGACGCGGTGGCCACCGCGATGGAGACCGGCCGCTGGGAGGATCTGCCGCCCTACCCGCTGGTCGTCACCTTCGACGACGGTCATCGGAACAACACCGCGCTCGCCCCATTGTTCCGCGAGTTCGAGCTGCGTCCGACGATCTATCTTTGCAGCCAGGTCGTCGGCACCGCCCGCCCCTATTGGTGGAAGACCGACGCCGCCGGCGCGATCGGCGTGGAGCGGCTGAAGCAGGTCCCCGATCCCGAACGCCGCCGCCTGCTGGCGGAGGCGGGGAACGATCCCGACCGCGATGGCGCCGACCGTCAGGCGATGACCTGGGACGAGATCGCGCGGATGACCGACGTCGCCGATTACGGCGCCCACACCCGCACCCACCCGATCCTGCTGCAATGCGACGACCGCCGCTGCGCCGAGGAGATCGGGCTGTGCCGGATCGAGCTGGAGGAGGCGCTGGGCCAGCCCTGCCGCCACTTCGCCTTTCCGAACGGCGATTTCAGCGAGCGCGAGGTCGAGCAGATCCGCCACGCCGGCTATCGCACCGCCCGCACCATCGATCCCGGTTGGAACGACGCCGACGGCGATCCGCTGCGGCTGAAGGCGTTCCCGGTATCGGACGACGTGTCGGTCGACTGGCTCAGCGTGCAGTTGACCGGCATTCCGGCCTGGCTGCGCAAGCGCAAGGCGGCCGCGACCGGGCCCGGAGAGGCCGACGCGGCGCAATGGTCGGGCGCCATGGCAAAACCGAAATCGGCGGGCGTATGACCGCCCGGATGTGGTCGATGCCGAAGGTCAAGTTCTGGATGTCAAGCCCTATCACCCGAGAACAGAGTGGCTAACCACAGACTTCAATCCACTCCTATCCTTTGAACACTCGCAAAGCCGCTCAAGTATCACAATAAAATTGCAAGCAGCACGCGGATGCGAAAACAGAGGCCCGAACAGCCAGGGGACAAGGTGGGATCACTCCCCGAACGTCCTTCCAAGCCATCCGGAACCCCGTTTCCGACCGAACCCACGAGGAGTTTTCAGAGACATGCGGACCGCCACCCTGACCGACACGACCCTGACCGCTCCCGCCCTGCCGGAAATCCGCGCGTTCATCGTGGAAAACTTCCTGCTCGGCAAAGATTCCGGCTTCGACAACGGTGAATCCCTGCTGGAGTCCGGGGTCATCGACAGCACCGGCATCATGCACGTCGTCGCCTTCCTGGAGGAGCGCTTCGGCATCACCGTCGAGGATGACGACATGGTCGCCGACAACCTGGAGTCGGTGGACCGCATCGCCGCCTTCGTCGACCGCAAGCAGGGACTGCGCAACGCCGCCTGACCGGCCATCCCGGCCACCCCGGGAAGGTTCCGACCAGGCACAGGCAGGGCGATCGCACGACGAGCGCAGGACGGTGACCACCATGATCCAATTGGGCATGATCCATCTCGTTCACCAGTTCCTTACCGAAACCGCCCGCCGCGATCCCGCGCGCACCGCGCTGATCGCGGGGGACGCGCGCCGCTCCTTCGCCGATCTCGACCGTGAGAGCGACGCGGTCGCCTGCGCCCTGCAATCGGCCGGCATCGGCCGCGGCGACCGGGTCGCGGTGATGTTGGAAAACTCCATCGAATACGTCGCCGGCCTGTTCGCCACCCTGAAGGCCGGCGGCGTCTTCGTGCCCGTGAACCCCTCGACCAAGGCCGACAAGCTGGCCTATCTGCTGGCCGACGCCGGCGTCCGGCTGCTGATCGCTCCGGCGGCCCTCGCCCGGCAGATCCTGCCGGCGCTGGACACGCTGGAAACGCCGCCCGCCCTGCTGTGGGTCGGCTCCTCGCTGCCCGCCGGGACGACGCCGGCTCCTGCGGGAATGCTCTACGCCGACGCGCTGGCGGCTCCCCGCCGCCGGCCCGCCGACCCCCGGCTGATCGACCAGGATCTGGCGGCGATCATGTACACGTCCGGCACCACCGGGCGGCCCAAGGGCGTGATGCTGACCCACGCCAACTACATCACCACGACCTGGGCGATCTCGAGCTATCTGCGCAACACACCGGACGACGTGGTGATGTGCGTCCTGCCGCTGACCTTTGGGTACGGCCTGTCGCAGATCCTGACCGGCGCCCGCGTCGGCTTCACCGTGGTGCTGGAGCGGTCCTTCGCCTTCCCGGTGGAGACGCTGAAGCGCATGGTCCTGCACCGCGTCACCGGCCTTCCCGGCGTGCCGACCGTCTTCTCCACCCTGCTGGGACTGGACGCGACGAAGACCGCCGACCTGTCGTCGCTGCGCTACCTGACCAACGCCGCCGCCCCACTGCCGGCCGCCCATCTCCGCCGGCTGCGCGAGCGCTTCCCGCAGGCCGAATTCCATTCGATGTACGGCATGACCGAGTGCTGCACCCGCATCTGCACGCTCGACCCCGCCGACCTCGACGCCAAGCCGGCCTCGGTCGGCCGCGCCATTCCCAACTGCGAAGCCTTCGTCGCCGACGAGGACGGCCACCGTCTTCCCGCCGGTCAGGTCGGCGAGCTGGTGGTGCGCGGCGCCAACGTGATGCGCGGCTACTGGAACCGCCCGGATGAGACCGCCCGCCGCCTGCGGCGCGGTCCGCAAGGCGAGACCCTGCTGTTCACCGGCGACCTGTTCACCGAGGACACCGAAGGGCACCTCCACTTCGTCAGCCGCAAGGACGACATCTTCAAGTGCCGCGGCGAAAAGGTCAGCCCACGGGAAGTCGAGAACGCGCTCTATGAGTTGGACGGGGTGCTGGATGCCTGCATCATCGGCGTTCCCGACGATGCCGACGGCCTCGCGGTCAAAGCGTTCATCGTCCCGCGCGACGGGGCGACCCTGTCCGAAGCCGTCATCCGCCAGCACTGCCGCGGCCGGCTGGAAAGCCATCTGGTGCCGAAATTCATCGAGATCCGCGACAGCCTGCCGAAGACGGAGTCCGGCAAGATCAGGCGCAAGGAGCTGATGGAAGGCGCCGACACCGGCCCCCTCCCCATTCCTCCCCCGCCTGCGGCGGGAGAGGGGGCAGGAGCCTTGCGCGGGTACGGCCGTTCCCTCTCCCGCAAAGCGGGGGAGGGTTAGGGAGGGGACAAAACCCCTTCCCTCACAGAACACCCACCCCAGGACAGAGAGCACGCTCATGTGTGGTGTCGCCGGAGTTCTTGCAGGACCGCGCGCCGAACCGGCCGATCTGGACGAGCTGAAGCGGATGATCGCCATGCTCGGCCACCGCGGCCCGGACGGCTATGGCTTCTACCGTGACGGCCGGATCGGGCTGGCCCACGCCCGCCTGTCCATCGTCGGTCTGGCCGGCGGCTTCCAGCCGATTCACAACGAGGACCGCAGCCTCTGGATCAGCTTCAACGGCGAGATCTTCAACCATGTCGAACTGCGCCGCGACCTGGAAGCGCGCGGCCACCGCTTCTACACCCAGACCGACACCGAGGTGATCGTCCACGCCTTCGAGGAATACGGCCCCGCCACCTGGGCCAAGCTGAACGGCCAGTTCGCCATCGCCCTGTGGGACACCAGGCGGCGCGAGCTGTGGCTGGTCCGCGACCGGCTGGGCATCCTGCCGCTGTTCTACGCCCGCCGCGGCGACCATCTGGTCTTCGCGTCGGAGGCCAAGGCCCTGTTCGGCGGTGGCCGCGTCACCCCGGCCTTCGACCCCGCCCGCCTCGCCCAGGTCTTCACCCATTGGAGCACCGCGCCGCACGGCAGCGTCTTCGATCGCGTGGAGAGCGTGCCGGCGGCCACCGCCATCCGCATCGACTCCGCGCTGGCCCTGCACACCGACCGTTACTGGCAGCCGGACTTCACCGCCGACCCTGCGCTCGCCACCCTCTCGCTCGACGAGGCGGCTGACCGGTTGGAGGAAAAGCTGACCGACGCCATCCGCCTGCGGCTGCGCGCCGACGTGCCGGTCGGCGTCTACATCAGCGGCGGGCTGGACAGCTCGGTGATCGCGGCGCTGGCCCGCAAGCTCGACACCACCCGCATGCACAGCTTCGGCGTCCGCTTCACCGACGCCGGTTTCGACGAGACGCCGCAGCAGCGGCTGGTCGCCGGCCATGTCGGCACCGAGCATCACGACATCCTGTGCGGAGCGGAGGACATCCAGGCCGCGCTGCCCGACGTCGTCCGCCATGGCGAGGCGCCGCTGGTCCGCACCGCGCCGGCCCCGCTGTTCCTGCTGTCCCGCCTGGTGCGCGACCGCGGCATCCGCGTCGTGCTGTCCGGCGAGGGTGCCGACGAGTGGCTGGCCGGCTACGACCTGTTCAAGGAGGACAAGGTCCGCCGTTTCTGGGCGCGCCAGCCCGACAGCAAGGCGCGGCCGAAGCTGCTCAGCCGCATCCACCCCTTCGCCGCCACCGCCGGTCCGAAGGACAGCCCGCTGTGGCAGGCCTTCTTCAAGCGCGGGATGATGGACACCGCCGAAACCTTCTACGCCCACCGCACCCGCTGGCGGAACACCGGCTGGTCGCAGCGGCTGCTGTCCGCCGACGTGCAAGCCACGGCCGACGACGCCGCCTTCGAGGCGCATGTCGCGGCCCATCTGCCGGACGGCTGGTCGCGCTGGTCGCCGCTCGCCCGCAGCCAGTGGGCGGAGATCGCCACCTTCATGACCCCCTATCTGCTGGCCAGCCAGGGCGACCGCGTCGCCATGGCCAACAGCATCGAGGTCCGCTACCCCTTCCTCGACCCCGAGGTGGACGATTTCTGCGCCGCTTTGCCGGACCGGATGAAGATGCTGGGGTTGCGCGACAAGCTGGTGCTGCGCCGGCTGGCCTCCCGTCACCTGCCGGCCGAGATCGGTCAGCGGCCGAAGCGGCCCTACCGCGCGCCGATGACCAGCGCCCTGTTCGGCGCCAACGCCCCCGACTATGTGCGGGAACTGTTGTCGGAGGAGGCGCTGGCCCGCTACGGCCTGACCGATCCGGCCGCGGTGACGGCGCTGGCCGACAAGGCCCACCGCCAGGACGGCCGGATGGGCGGCGAGCGCGAGGAGATGGCGCTGGTCGGCGTGCTGACGCTGCAGATGCTGGCCCATTCGGTTTTCGACGAGCTTCCCCAGCGCGTTCGCCAGCAGCGCGACGCCCTGGACCGCGCCGACATCCATGTGCTGGAGGACCGGGGCCCGGACCACCGGCTCGACACCGTTCAATCCACCGCGGCCTGACCGCCGCGAGCTGTCTTTCCACGACGATGCATCAACCCTCTATTGGGAACCGCCACGCCATGCTGAACGCCCTCGCTTCGTTCGACTCCAAGGCCCTCGATTTGGATTGCGCGGCTGCGGCGCGCGAGATCGAAGACGCCATCCAACGCATCGTCGCCCATGATCTGCGCCGCCAGGGCGTCGTGCTCGGCGTGTCCGGCGGCATCGACAGCTCGGTCTGCGCCACGCTGGCCGTCCGTGCCCTGGGACCGGAGCGCGTGCTCTGCATCCTGATGCCGGAGAAGGAGAATTCGCCGAAGAGCACCCGCCTCGGCACCCTGCTGTGCGAGCATCTCGGCGTCACCCCGCTGATGGAGACCATCACCGGCCCGCTGGAGGCGCTCGGCTGCTACGAGCGGCGCGACAGCGCCATCCGCCGGCTGTTCCCGGAATTCGGTCCGGGCTGGAAGCAGAAGATCGGTCTGGCCGGCAACCTGCTGGACGCCGACCGCGTCAACTACTTCACCCTGACCGTCGAATCGCCCGACGGCGAGCGCCAGACCAGCCGCATGCCGGTCGACGTCTATCTCGACGTCGTCGCCGCCACCAACCTGAAGCAGCGCATCCGCAAGACGGTCGAATACACCCACGCCGACCGCCTGAACTACGCGGTGCTCGGCACGCCGAACCGGCTGGAATACGAGTTGGGCTTCTTCGTGCGCGGCGGCGACGGTCTGGCCGACCTGAAGCCGATCGCCCATCTCTACAAGTCGCAGGTCTACCAGATGGCGGCTTATCTTGGGCTGCCGGCGGAGATCCAGGCGCAGTCGCCCAGTACCGACACCTACACCCTGCCGCAGTCGCAGGAGGAGTTCTACTACGCCCTGCCCTACGACAAGCTGGACCTCGCGCTCTGCGCCTACGGCCGCGGCGCGTCGGAGGAAGAGGCTGCGGCGGCGCTGAACCTGACCCAGGCGCAGGTCCACCGCGTCTACAAGGACATCACCGCCAAGCGCCGCACCTCGGCCCGCATCCTGCGCAGCGCAGCCCTGGTGCGGCCGGTGTCCGTCGGGGATGAGGCATGAGCGTCATCGACTGGAAGCAACGCGGGGTCGCCCGGTACGAGCCGGACGACCGCTCCGCCCTTGAAACATTCCAGCGGGCCCACTTCGGCGCCGACGCCATCCAACTGGCGCCCGACCATTTCCACTGGCTGTTCGAGGAGCCGCCGGAGCGCGAACACGAGGGCGTGCAGCTCTGGCTGTGCAAACGCAACGGTGCCGTCGTCGGCCAGCAGGGCGGCATCCCCTTCGCCCTGAAGGTGGGCGAACGCAACCGCCGGGCCTCCTGGGCGATCGACCTGATGGTGGCGCCGGAATGGCGTCTGCGCGGCGTCGGTCCGGCGTTGTCGGAGACCCACTCCAGCGCCAGCGACCTCGCCGTGTCGCTGTCGATGACCGAAGCCGCCTACAAATCCTACAAGCGGGCGGGTTGGCTCGACCTCGGCAACGTTCCGACCTATCTGCGGGTGATCGATCCGCTGCGCTGCCTGCGGGTCAGCCCCTATGGCGGCGGGCTCGCCAAGCTGGTGGCCAAAGTCGGCAAGCCGGCACTGACCTCGGCCTCGCTCGGCTACGGGCTGTCGGCCCGGCTGCTCGGCGCCAAGCTGGTGGAGATCGGCAGCTTCGATTACCGGGTCGACGATCTGTGGGAGGCGGCATCGCCGCAGCATCCGGTGATCGCCCGGCGCGACTGGGCCTTCCTGAACTGGCGGTTCGACGCCATGCCGCAGGCCGACCGGCACCGGCGCTTCTACGTCATGCGGGGCGAGACGGTGCTGGCCTATGTCGTGCTGCGGGTCGACCACTGGAAGGGCGAGCCGGTTGGCGTCGTCTGCGACTATCTTGCCCGGCCGGGCTGGCTGATGGCCGCCTTTTCGCTGATGGTCGAGTTGGGACGGCGCGAGGGGATGGCGGCGCTGATGTGCCGGACGATCAACGCCCAGGCGGCGCGACCGCTGTCGATGATGGGTTTCCTCTGCCTGAAGAACGGCCTGCGCACGCCGACGCGAATGATGGTACGGCCGGCGCTGGACCAGCAGGAGCTGGCCGGGCCAACCGGCGACCCGAAGAACTGGTTCGTCACCACGGCCGACAGCGACATGGGCTTCAAGAGTCTGGGCGAGTAAAGACGCCTTTGTCACCAAACGCGAAAGGCCGCCATTCCCGAGGGAAGGCGGCCTTTTTCGCGATCCTTGCGCAGGATCGTCATAAGGTCGAGTTGTCAGTGACGGGATGTATCTTCAAGTCGTCCATGGAGCGGCTTACCGCTGTGCATGGCGCTCGGCAGAGATCAAGCCGATCGAGCGATTAGTAAGGCTTAGCTTCAGGCGTTGCCGCCGGTCCACATGCCTCCTATCGACGTGATGGTCTGTCACGGCTCTCAAGGGAGCTCTGGTTTAGAGGTGGGTTTCCCGCTTAGATGCTTTCAGCGGTTATCCCGTCCATACTTAGCTACCCGGCCATGCCACTGGCGTGACAACCGGTGCACCAGAGGTATGTCCATCCCGGTCCTCTCGTACTAGGGACAGATCCTCGCAAAACTCCTACACCCACGGCAGATAGGGACCGAACTGTCTCACGACGTTCTAAACCCAGCTCACGTACCACTTTAATCGGCGAACAGCCGAACCCTTGGGACCTGCTCCAGCCCCAGGATGTGATGAGCCGACATCGAGGTGCCAAACGACTCCGTCGATATGGACTCTTGGGAGTCATCAGCCTGTTATCCCCGGCGTACCTTTTATCCGTTGAGCGATGGCCCGTCCACGTGGAGCCACCGGATCACTATGGCCGACTTTCGTCTCTGCTCGACTTGTCAGTCTTGCAGTCAGGCGGGCTTATGCCATTGCACTCGTCGAGCGATTTCCGACCGCTCTGAGCCCACCATCGCGCGCCTCCGTTACACTTTGGGAGGCGACCGCCCCAGTCAAACTACCCGCCATGCAGGGTCCCGGACCCGGGTAACGGGCCGCGGTTAGATGCCAGAGATCTCAAGGGTGGTATTTCAAGGTTGGCTCCACACGAGCTGGCGCCCATGCTTCCAAGCCTCCCACCTATCCTACACATGAGATCCCTAGCACCACTGCAAAGCTGTAGTAAAGGTGCACGGGGTCTTTCCGTCTGACCGCGGGAACTCCGCATCTTCACGGAGAGTTCAATTTCGCTGAGTTGGTGTTGGAGACAGCGGGGAAGTCGTTACGCCATTCGTGCAGGTCGGAACTTACCCGACAAGGAATTTCGCTACCTTAGGACCGTTATAGTTACGGCCGCCGTTTACCGGGGCTTCAATTCAGAGCTTGCACCCCTCCTCTTAACCTTCCGGCACCGGGCAGGCGTCAGACCCTATACGTCGCCTTGTGTGGCTTCGCAGAGCCCTGTGTTTTTAGTAAACAGTCGCTACCCCCTGGTCTGTGCCCCCCGCCCTGGCTTGCGCCAGAACGGGGCCCTCTTCTTCCGAAGTTACGAGGGCAATTTGCCGAGTTCCTTCAACACCATTCTCTCAAGCGCCTGGGTATACTCTACCTGTCCACCTGTGTCGGTTTGGGGTACGGTCTGATGCGGGGGCTATTTCCTGGAACAGGTCCACAGCACGATCAATCCGATAAGATCGTACACGCTTTCCCATCCGTCACTCACCCGCTGGCCCACGAATATTAACGTGGTTCCCATCGACTACGCCTTTCGGCCTCGCCTTAGGGGCCGGCTCACCCTGCGTGGATTAACCTTGCGCAGGAACCCTTGGACTTTCGGCGAGAGTGTTTCTCACACTCTTTGTCGCTACTCATGTCAGCATTCTCACTTCCGATACCTCCAGGCGACCTCGCGGCCACCCTTCGCAGGCTTACGGAACGCTCCGCTACCGCGTGATCAGAGATCACACCCGCAGCTTCGGTACACGGCTTGAGCCCCGATACATTTTCGGCGCAGGCCGGCTTAACTAGACCAGTGAGCTATTACGCTTTCTTTAAAGGATGGCTGCTTCTAAGCCAACCTCCTGGTTGTCATGGCCTTCCCACATCCTTTCCCACTTAGCCGTGATTTGGGGACCTTAGCTGGCGGTCTGGGCTGTTTCCCTCTCGACGATGGACCTTAGCACCCACCGTCTGTCTGCCGCGCTCTGCTTCCGGGTATTCGGAGTTTGGTTAGGTTTGGTAAGGCTCGCGCCCCCCTAGCCCATCCAGTGCTCTACCCCCCGGAGCAATACGCGACGCGCTACCTAAATAGCTTTCGCGGAGAACCAGCTATTTCCTGATTTGATTGGCCTTTCACCCCTAGCCACAGGTCATCTCCGACTTTTTCAACAGGCGTGAGTTCGGTCCTCCAGTGCGTGTT
>NZ_LGRA01000021.1:2380615-2393115 GCF_003116095.1 Azospirillum sp. TSO35-2 | reverse complement strand
GCGACGGCAAGAAGAGCGTGCTGGAAGAGATCGAACGGCGGCTTGGCCTCAGTTTCGAACAGTTCCGTCGTGCGGTGCTGCTGGCCCAGGGCGATTTCGCCACCTTCTTGAAGGCACCACCACGCGACCGCTCGTCCTTGCTGGAACTGTTGACCGGGACCGAAGTCTACTCGCGCCTGTCGATCGCCGCCCACGAGCGGGCCGGCGCCGAACTGAAGGCGCTCGACACGCTGGAGGCGCAGGGCGGCGGCATCGGCGTGCTGAACGACGACGACCGCGCGGCCTTGCAGGCCGAGGCGGTCGAGGCGACGGCGGCGGTGCAGGCCGGTGAGCACGCACTGGCGGTGGCGCAGTCCGCCATCGCATGGCACGAGCGCGACGGGCAGCTCGGTCGGGCGGAAACCCAGGCGGTGGAGGCGGCCGAGGCGGCGGAGCGGGCGTGGATGGCGGCTGAACCGCGCCGGTCGGCCGCCAGTTGGCTGCGGCGGTTGCAGCCGCTGCGCCCGCTGCTGGCCGACGCCGACCGTGCCGCGGGCGAGGCAGCGGAGGCGGCGGAGGCGGTCGAGCGGGCGGCCTCGGCGTGGGAGGCGGCGCGGCGTGCGTTCGAGGAGGCCACCACCCGTCATGGCGAGTCCCGGCGGCGGTTCGAGGCGGCTTGCGAGGCGCAGACCCGGGCCGATCCCGACTTGGCGCGCGCCGCCGACCTCGATGGCCGGATTGCGGCGCTGACCAGCGAACACGGCACGGCCAAGACCGCGGCGCAAGCCGCCGGGCAGCGAACGGCCGCGGCGCGCCGGCGCGGGCAGGAGATCGACACCGCGCTGGCGGCGGCGCAGGCCGAGGCGTCGCGGCTGGAGATCTGGTTGCGCGAGTGCAGCCGCTTCGAACCGGTGGTGGCGCAGTGGGAGCGCTGGGACACGGTGCTGGCCCGCCACGCCGCGGCGACGCGCGCCGGCAAGGCCGCCGCCGAGGACAAGCGGCTGCGGGAGCGCGCGGTTGCCGACGCCGGCGGCGCGGCGAACAGCGCCGCGACACGGCAGGCCGAGGCGCGCGACCGCTGCGTTGCGGCCGAACAGGCGCTTGCCGCGTTGCGGGCGGAGGCGGTGCCGTCGCTCGACGCCGCGCGGGCGCAACGGGCCGAGGCCGGTCGGCGACGCGACGGGCTGCGGGCGCTGGTCGCAACGGCCGAGGCGCGCCGGCGCCTGACCGCTGAACGGGAGAGCGCCGAGGGCGAACGGACGCGGTTGCTGGCCGACGCCGGGCGGGAGGAGCTGGCGGCGCAGGAGTTGGCGGAGACCTTGCGCGAGCAGCGCGCGACGGTGGACGAGGCGGAGCGGACGCTGCAGCGCCTGCTGCTCGCCCAGCGCGAGGACGTCGAAAGTCTGCGCGGCCGGTTGGCGGAGGGCGAGCCCTGCCCCGTCTGCGGGTCGGAGGCGCATCCGTGGGCGCAGGCCGGGGCAACGCCGCTGGCCCGCGTCACCCATGACCTGGACGAGCGCCTCGCCGGGCTGAAGGACGGGTTGGCGGCGGCAGTGGCCCGACACGCCGGGCATGAAGCCGCGGCGCGGACCGCGCGTCAGGGGGTGGAGGCGCTGGCGACGCGGCTGGCGGGCCTCGCCCGGGACAGCGACGGGTTGACGTCCCGCTGGGCGGAGCAGGCGGCGGCGGTCGCCTGGGATGCCGGTGCGGACGAGCCGGCTCACCTCAACAAGGCGGTGGAGGCGGTGGAGCAGCACTTGCGCGCCATCGCCGCCGAGGAGGAGCGCGCGCTCGACCATCGCCGACGGCTCGACGCCGCGCAGGAGGAGCAGCGTCGGCTGGAGGCGACCGCCACCACGCTGGCCGCGGAGGCCGAGGCCAGCCGCCACCGGCTGGCCGACGCCCGTCAGGCGCTGGCTCTGGCGACCGCCGCGCTGGAACGGGCGGAGGCGGACCGCGACGCCGCTGCGGCCGAACTGGCGGAGGTGTTGGCCGGCGAGCCGGGCTGGCAGGAGCGGTTGGAGAACGGCCCCGACCACTTCCGCGCCGCGCTGGGCGACCGGGTGGCCGAGCATCGGCGGAAGCGTGAGGCGCTGGCGCGGGCGACCCGCGAGGTCGAACGGGCGGTTGGCGAGCGCGCCGTCCAGGCGGCGGAGTTGGACGCGGCGGTGCGGGCGGAGGACGAGGCGCGCGACCGGGTCACCGACCTCACCGGCCGGCTGGAGGAGGCGCGGTCGGCCCGCGGCGGCCTGCTCGGCGGGCAGACGGTGGCATCCGTGCGCAAAGCGCTGGCCGACGAACGGCAGGTGGCGGAGGCGCTGGTCGAGAAGGCCACCGTGGTGCGGCAGGACGCCACCGCCCGGCTGTCGGCGGCGGAGCGCGAACGGGAAACCCGCGGTGAGGCGGCACGGCTCTGCGCCGACAAGGCGACGGCGGCGAAGGAACGGTTGGAGCGGGCGGCGGACGAACGCTCCGCCGGCTTGTCCGTCCGGCTCGATGAGGTGCGTCGGCGGCTGGCCGCGCCGGAATCGGCGCTGGAGGCGGAGGAGGAAGCGCTGGCCACGCTGGAGCGGGCGCGGAGCGATGGGGCCTTGCTGGTTGCCGAACGGCGGCGGCTGCGCGCCGACCATCACGCCGCGAACCGGCCGGCGCAGAGCGCGGAGGAGGCGACCGCCGCGGCGGCCACCGCACGGGAGGCGCTGGAGCGTGACCGCGTGCGGTTGGGATCGGCGCGTGGCCGGCTGGAGGCCGACGATGACAACCGCCGCCGCCTCGCCGGCCTGACCATGGCGATCGAGGCGCAGCGGGCGCGCCATGGGCTGTGGAGCAAGCTGGCGCAGGTGATCGGCTCGGCCAACGGGCAGAAGATGCGCAACTTCGCGCAGAGCCTCAGCCTCGACCTGCTGCTGACCCACGCCAACCAGCATCTGGAGGATCTGGCCCGCCGCTACCGGCTGGAACGGGTGGCCGGGGCCGATCTGGAAATCCAGGTCGTCGACCGCGAGATGGGCGACGAGCGGCGCGGCGTGCACAGCCTGTCCGGCGGCGAGCTGTTCCTGGTGTCGCTGGCGCTGGCGCTCGGCCTGTCAGCGATGGCGGCGGGGACGGCGGGCGGCATCGGCACGCTGTTCATCGACGAGGGCTTCGGCTCGCTCGATCCCGACAGCCTCGACGTCGCGCTGTCCTGCCTGGAGGCGTTGCAGGCGGGCGGCCGTCAGGTCGGTGTCATCAGCCATGTCCCGGCGATGGTCGAGCGGATCGGCACCCAGATCCGGGTGGTGCCGCTGGGGGGCGGGCGCAGCCGGGTCACGGTGCTGTCGACGGCCGGCGCCCTGGGGTTGGAAACCGTCGGCGAGGTGGTGGAGGCGTGAACCGCCACCACCACCCTGCCCGTTCCGGCCTCAGCCGGCTTCGGAGGTCGAGGACGCCCGCCACAGGTTGATGTCGGCGTCCACCGCGTGGACGTCGATCTCCGCCAGCTCTTCCGGCGCGAAAGACAGGTTGCCGAGCGCGTCCAGGGAGTTGTCGAGCTGCTCCACCGTCCGCGCGCCGATCAGCGCCGAGGTGACGCGCGGGTCGCGCAGCACCCAGGCGATGGCCATCTGCGCCAGCGTCTGGCCGCGCCGCTTGGCGATGGCGTCGAGGGCGCGGACGCGCTCCAGGTTTTCCGGCGACAGGAAATGCGCCCGCAGGGTGCCGCCCTTGGCGGCGCGGGCGTCGGTCGGCTGCCCGCCGAGATACTTCGCGGTCAGCATGCCCTGCGCCAGCGGCGAGAAGGCGATGCAGCCCATGCCCAGCTCGTCCAGCGTGCCGAGCAGCCCGCCCTCGATCCAGCGGTTCAGCATGGAGTAGGACGGCTGGTGGATCAGGCACGGCGTGCCCAGTTGGCGAAGAATCCCGGCGGCGCGACGCGTCATCTCCGGTGAATAGGAGGAGATGCCGACATACAGCGCCTTGCCCTGGCGGACGATGTGGTCGAGCGCGCCCATCGTCTCCTCCAGCGGGGTGCGGGGGTCGACGCGGTGCGAATAGAAGATGTCGACATAGTCCAGCCCCATCCGCTTCAGGCTCTGATCCAGGCTGGAGACCAGATACTTGCGCGATCCCCAATTGCCGTAGGGGCCCGGCCACATCTCGTAGCCGGCCTTGGTCGAGATGACCATCTGGTCACGGTAGGGGCGGAAGTCGGTGGCGAGGATGCGGCCGAAATTCTCCTCGGCCGAACCCGGCGGCGGGCCGTAATTGTTGGCGAGGTCGAAATGCGTCACCCCGCGGTCGAAGGCGCGGCGCAGCACGGCGCGTCCGGTGGCGAACACGTCGGTGCCGCCGAAATTCTGCCACAGCCCCAGCGAGACGGCCGGCAGGTCGAGCCCGCTGCGCCCACACCGGCGGTAGCTCATCCGGTCGTGGCGGGACTCATCGGCAAGGTAAGGCGGCTGCATGGCGTGCTCCCGAAAAGTGATATATCAGAGCATAGGTCGCCGGAGCGGCCGGGCGCAATCCCCCGCCGGCGCATCGCCCTTCTGCGCTGGGCGCCCTACCCCAGCTCCACCCGGTTGCGGCCGCCGGCCTTGGCGCGGTAGAGCGCCTGGTCGGCACGGCTCAGCGCCTGTTCCACCGTGTCGTCCAGCGGGCGCAGCTCGGTCAGGCCGAAGCTGGCGGTCAGGCGGAAGCGGCGGCCGTCCGGCAGCGCGACGTCCAGCTCGGCCAAGCCCGCGCGCAGGCGTTCGGCGATGCCGGCGGCGGCGCTGCGCGGGGTGTCGGGCAGCAGGATCGCGAACTCCTCCCCACCGATGCGGCCGATAGCGTCGGCGCTGCGCAGGTGGCGGCGGATCTCGTCAACCGCCCGGCAGATCGCGGCGTCGCCGGCGGCGTGCCCCAGCGCATCGTTGATCCGCTTGAAATGGTCGATGTCGAGCATGAGCAGCGAGGCCGGGCCGGTGCCGGCCGGCGGCGGTTCGCCGGACAGCGCCCGCTCCAGCAAATCCAGGAGGTGGCGGCGGTTGTGGGCGCCGCTCAACGGGTCGGTGATCGCCAGACGGTGCAGTTCGCGTTCCATCCGGCGGCGGTCGGTGATGTCGGTGGCGATGCCGATCAGCCCGGCAGCCTCGCCGGTCGGCCCGGTCAACGGCCGCTTGGCCACCAGCAGCTCGCGATGGTCGCCGGCCGGATCGACGACGCCGGTTTCAAAGGTGAAGGCGGCGGAACCGCCGGCCGGCGGGGCGCCGATCGCCATCCGCAACGCCTCGGCGGTGTCGCCGTCGGTGCCGCCACCCGCCACACCGGGGAACAGCTCGCGGAAGGCTCGATTGCACAAGGCGTAACGACCGTCGGCGTCCTTGTACCACACCGGGTTCGGCATCAACTCCACCAGGGTTTCGATGAAGCGGCGCTGCTCCTCGGCCAGGGCGGTCTGGCGTTCCAGCGCGGCGGTGCGTTCGGCGACGCGGCGTTCCAGCGACTGGTTCAGCTGCTCGATGGTGACCAGATCGCGCCAGCCGCGCACCGCGCCGATCACGCTGGTGAACAGCTTCTGCGCGGTCAGTTCGGCCTTGCTCTTGTAGTCGTTGACGTCGTAGGCGACGATCACCTCGCGCTCCGGCGCCTGACCGGGCTGGCCGGTGCGCAGGATGATGCGGATGTGGCGATTGCCCAGTTCGCGGCGGATGTGGTGGACCAGCCGCAAGCCGGCGTCCTGCGTTTCCATCACCACGTCCAGCAGGATCACCGGCAGATCGGACCGCTCGGCCAGGATCGCCCGCGCCTCCGCCGCGGAGAAGGCGCTGACGATGGCGAAGCGGCGGTTCTCGAACTCGAAATCATTCAGCAGCACGCGGGTCATCGCGTGCACCTGCTCGTCGTCGTCGACGACCAGCACCGGCCACGGCTCTTCCCGGTTCGGCACGGGCGCGGCCCCGCCGGCCGGCCAATCGGCCGATTCGTCAGCCGATTCGTCGGCGAACAGCGGATCGTCCGCGAACGGGTCGTCGTTCCTCGGCATTATCGGCGCCTGCCGCTCACCCTCGGTCACGTGTCGGTCCCCGATCACTGGCTTTCGATGTCGACGCCGGAGAACACCTGGAGGAAGGGGTCGATGCGGTAGTTCTTCACCTCCTTGCGCAGGGCCACCGACACGACGGCGTGGGCGATGGGATACCAGGGCATTTCCTGGTGGAAGATCCGCTGCGCCTCCTTGTAACGCGCGGCGCGCTCGTCGAGGACGCTGGTGCGCTTGGCCTTCACCACCTGCTCCTCGAAGGCGGGGTCGCACCATTTGGCGAAGTTGCCGCCACCGGGGCGGGCGGAATCGCAGCCCAGCAGCACGAACAGGAAATTGTCCGGATCGCCGTTGTCGCCGGTCCAGCCATAGATCGCCATGTCGTGCTCCCCCTGGGCAAGACGGCGGCGGTACTCGCGCCATTCGTCGGTGACCAGGGTCACCTTGACGCCGACCCGCTCCAGGTTGGTCTGGATCATCTGCGCCGCGCGCTTGCCATCGGGCATGTAGGCGCGGGCGACCGGTGGGTACCACAGGTCGATGGCGAAGCCGTCCGGATAGCCGGCCTCGGCCAGCAGGCGGCGCGCCGCCTCGGGGTCGAAGGGATGGTCCTGGATGGTGTCGTCGTAGGACCACATGATCGGCGGGATCGGGTTCTTCGCCGCCCGTCCGCCGGTCTGGTAGACCGCGTCGATCAGCGTGTTCTTGTCGATCGCCATGCCGATGGCCCGGCGCACCCGCGCGTCGTTCAGCGGAGCCTTGCGGGTGTTGAAGGCCATGTAGGCGAGGTTCAGCCCCTCGCGCCGCTGGATCACCAGATTGGGGTCCTTGTCGATCTTCGCCAGCTCGACCGGGTTGGGGAACACCATCAGGTGGCATTCGCCCGAGCGCAGCTTGTTCAGCCGCACCGCGGCGTTGGGATTGATCGCGAAGATCAGGTTGTCGAGCGGCTGGCGCCCGCCCCAATAGCGGTCGAACGCCTTGTAACGGATCGCCATGTCCTTCTGGAAGGACACGAACTGGAACGGCCCGGTGCCGATCGGCTCCTCGTCGAACAGGTCCGGCGTTCCGGCCTTCAGCAGCGCCGCGGCGTATTCCGCCGACTGGATCGACGAGAAGGGCATGGCGAGGTTGGCCAGGAACGGCGCCTCCGGTCGGCTGAGGGTGATGCGGACGGTGTGGTCGTCGACCTTCTCCACCGCCGTCAGCAGGGAGGCCATCGACATGTCCTTGAAGTAGTCGTAGGTCGCCCGGCCGATCTTGTGGAAAGGGTGGTCGTCCTTCCATTGCCGCTCGATCGAGAACAGGACGTCGTCGGCGTTGAACGGGCGGGTCGGGGTGAAGCGGTCGTTGGCGTGGAACCACACGTCGCGCCGCAGGTGGAACAGGTAGGTCAGGCCGTCGTCGGACACCGTGTAGGACTGCGCCAGCCCGGGCACGACCTGCGTGGTCCCACGCACGAACTCCATCAGGTTGTTGTAGAGCGGCAGGGCCGCGTTCATGCTGGTGCCGGTGGTCGTGACCTGCGGGTTGAAGCTTTCTGGATTAGCCTCTGAACAAAAAACCAGGGATTTGTCAGCCAGAGCCGGCCCTGCCGCCGTCAAGCCCAAGAAAATTGCGCAAATGGCAATGCCCTTTGCAAGGAACGGCGAGGGAATGATTCGGGCAGACGGCATTCAATGCTCCAGCAAAGACTGCTTCTCAACGATTGCTGGCACGGTATCAGTTGAAAAACGCCGAGGGAAGCGAATGATGAAGCGCACACCGTGACCAACGTCACTGTCGACCGTCACCCGTCCGCCCAGGCCGTTCGCGACGAGGTTGTAGACGATGTGCAGGCCGAGCCCGGTGTTGCCCTCGGCCCGGCGGGTGGTGAAGAAGGGATCAAACACCCGTCCCAGGTTCTCCGGCGGAATGCCCCGGCCGTCATCGGTGTAGACCAGCTCGACCAGATCGCCGTCGACCGGGGCCGCGGCGATGGCCAGTTGCCCCGCCTGCCCCTCGTCGTAGCCGTGGGCGATGGAGTTCATCACCAGATTGGTCAGGATCTGCGCCAGCACGCCGGGATGACCATCGATCTCCACCGGCTCCGGGCAGTCGACGCGGAGGCTGTGGCCGGCCCGGCGCCAGGACGGGCTGAGGCTGGTCGCCAGATCCTCCAGATAGGGCTTCAGCGGGAAGCGCCGCGCCGCGCCGCTGGTCTGGTCGGCGGCGACCTGCTTGAAGCTGTGCACCAGATCGCCGGCCTGGCGAAGGTTCAGCACCATCAGCCGCGCCAGCTCCCCGGCGGTGGCTTGGAACTCGTTGAAGTCGCTGCGGCGCAGCGCGCCGTCGCCGGCCAGCCGCCCGATCGCCGCCAGCCGGTCCTGCATGTGCGAGGCGCCCATCAGCGCGTTGCCGAGCGGTGTGTTGATCTCGTGCGCGACGCCGGCGACCAGTTGCCCCAGCGAGGCCATCTTCTCCGCCTGGATCAGTTCGGCCTGGGTGCGGCGCAAATCCTCCAGCGCGCGGTCGGCCCGTTCCTTCGCCTGGCGCGTCGCCTGCTCGCGCAGGCCGATCTCGCGGATGAAGAAGGCGGCGGCACGGGCCATGGCGCCGAATTCGTCGCGGCGCCGGGTGCCGTCGATCGGGCCGGCCAGCGGGTCCTCGGCCAGCCGGGTCATCTGCTGCTGAAGGCGCAGGACCGGCCGGCTGATGGAACGGGCGACGACCAGCGCCGCGCCGCCACCCAGCAGCAGGCCGATGGTGGCGCCGATGATCAGGATCCGGGTCAGCAGCTCGCCGATGCGCGCCGCCTCGTCACGGAAGGTCTCGTCCAACTGGCGTGCCGTCTCGACCAGGGTGCCGGCGTCGCGGTCCATGGCGACCAGCAGTTGGTTCAGCCGGCGCAGCCCTTCGGCGGTGCGGCCGAGGCTGTCGCGCCAGTTGCGGATCGCCGACAGCACCTCGTCCTGCAGCAGCGGCGCCATCGGCAGGCCGCGCACGGTGGCCAGCAGGTCGCCCGCGTCGGCGACGATCCGGTCGGCGTCCTCGGCGTCGCGGGCGGCCACGGCGCCCGCCGCCCGCCGGCCCAGCCGCAGGGCAACGACGGCGACGTTCTGGGTCTCCTGTTCGGTGTCGTTGGCCTGGATGGCGTAGGCCAGCAGTTGCACCACCTCGTCCTGCAGCGCGGTGTAGCCGGTCGACTTGACCGTCAGGACGCGGGCGGTCAGCGCCTCGATGGCGGCGGCGGCCTCGGCGCTGGTCCGCTGGGCCGCCGACAGGGCGCGCTGCGCCTCCACCGTCCGCGCCAGCGCGCCCTGCAACGCCTCGAACAGCGGGTGCAGCGACGGCAGCAGCATCGGCAGGGCGGCAACGTCCGGCTGGTCCAGCGCGCCGGTCAGCACCAGCGCCCGCACCACCGGCAGGGTGCGGGTCACCCGCTCCGCCAGCATCCGCTCCGCCAGTCCGGCCGAACCGGACGCCATCCCGGCCGCGACCTCCAGCGCCGCGTGCTCGAAACGATCCAGCACCTCGTCGCGGCGCTGCCGCGCCTGGCGCACGTCGGCGACGGCGGCCTGCAAGGCGGTGACCGCGTCGGTGTAGCGGCGCGCGGCCAGCACCGCCGGATAGCGGTCGGCCAGGACGTCGGTGCGGTGCAACGCGTCCTGCAGCCGCTCCGCCGTCGCGATCAGCTTGTCGATGAGGATGCGGAAGTCGCCACCCGTCAACAGCCGCCCCTCAGCGGCCTGGCCGGTGGCGAGCAGGCCGACGACGTGCAACGCCTCGGTCCGTTGCAGCGCCAGCATCGCCTCGCGCAGTTCGTGGGCACCGTCCACCACGTCACGGCTGTCGCGCAGCCGATGGTCGGCGTCGGTCAGCGCCCCCAGCAAATCGACGTTGGCCGCGTGCTGACGGTCGCGCGCCCGGTCGGTCAGCAACGTCAGCGAGGACGAATAGCGGGCCATGTCGGCCACCGCCTCGTCGTTCGCCGCGGCCACCGCGATGAAGCTGCGCATCAGGCCGACGTAACGCTCCAGCACCGCGGTGGCGCGCCCGACCTCCCGGCGGTCGGCGGTGGCGGAGCCGGCGTCGCCCAGCCGCCGCAGCTCGTCACCGGCGGAGTCGGACAGCGCCTCGAACCGTGCGGCGCGGCCCGGGCGCTCGCCGGGGGCGACCTGGAGATAATCGATGCGGGCGGCGGTCGCCGCCAGGACGTCGCGGTAGACCGAGCCGGCGAGCACCGCCGCCTCGTACACCCGCTCGCTGCGGCCGAGCAGCAGCCAGCCGGTGATGGCGATCACCGTCGCGACCGCGACCGGCACGCCGCCGACCACAGCGATGCGTGAACGAATCCTCATGCGCCGGCCACCGCGACGGCGCGGCGCCCGAACACCCCCTGAAGGACCGGCCGTGGGGGAACCGGCAACGATGTTGGGCGAGCCGCCACGACCGCTCCCGCGCTGAAGACCTCCTGGGCCTTACCAGAGCAACGAGCTGGGGCAAAGGGATAAAGGGGCGCACGCAAACGGGGTACGAAGCCGGTGGGCACGGTACCCCGCTGCGAAGGCCGTTTGGCCGGTTACGACTTGGTCAGGCCCAGCTTGGCCTGCACGGCGGCGAGGCCGTCCTTGCCGTCGATGGTGGTCACGCCGGACAGCCAGCCCTTCAGCACGTCCGGGTTCTGCTTCAGCCAGGCCTTGGCGGCGGCCTCCGGCTTCTTGTTGCCGTTCATGATCGCGTCCATCACCGCGTTTTCCATCGCCAGCGTGAAGCTGAGGTTGGACAGCAGCTTGCCGACGTTCGGGCAGTCGGCGGCGTAGCCCTTGCGGACGTTGGTGCTGACGGTGGCGCCGCCCAGGTTGGGGCCGAACCAGTCGTCGCCGCCCTCAAGGTAGGTCAGCGCGAAGGACTTGTTCATCGGGTGCGGTTCCCAGCCCAGGAAGACGATCCAGCCCTTGCTGCGTTCCGCCCGCTTCACCTCGGCCAACATGCCGGCCTCGCTGGATTCGACCAGCTTGAAGTCCTTCAGGCCGAAGGCGTCGGCCTTCAGCATCTTGTCGATGATCAGGTTGCCGTCGTTGCCGGCCTCGATGCCGTAGATCTTGCCGTTCAGCTTGTCCTTGAACTTGGCGATGTCCGCGAAGCTCTTCAGCCCGGCGTCGGCGGCGTATTTCGGCACCGCCAGCGTGTATTTGGCGCCCTCCAGGTTGACCCGCGTCACCTCGACCGAGCCGTCCTCCAGCACCGGCTTGATGAACGGCTCCATCGTCGGCATCCAGTTGCCGAGGAAGACGTCGAGCGACTTGGTCTTCAGCCCGGTGTAGACCAGCGGGACCGAGGTCATGGTGGTGGTCGGCTTGTAGCCCAGCCCGTCCAGCGTCACCGAGGCCAGCGCCGTGGTCGCCGCGATGTCGGTCCAGCCGACGTCGCCGAAGCGCACCGCCTTGCAGGACGCCGGATCGGCGGCCAGCGCGGCACCACCCCCCAGCGCCAGGACCGCCATCCCCGCCACGGCCGCCGTCATCGACGACGTCATCGCCGCCTTCATCCCACAGGCCAGAGCCTTCCAAACCGTCATCGTCAACTCCTGAAAGCCGTTTCTCGTTGTGTCCGTTCGGGACCATTGCCATCCGCCGGCCGCCGATTTCATCATCGACGGAACGGTGAAAATGGCGCATCTGTTTGGCGTGCAGGCCAAGTCTTCGGTTGCAGCCCGCCCTTCGGTTGCCGACCCACTTGACCGACTGGACAGGAGACCGCTCGCCCCATGCCAAAAGTCGGAATGGAACCCATCCGCCGCCGCCAGTTGATCGACGCCACCATCACCTCGATGGGCGAACATGGTCTGGCCGACACCACGGTCCAGACGATCAGCCGCGGCGCGGGCGTGTCGCCCGGCATCATCCACCATTATTTCGGCGGCAAGAACGAGCTGCTGGCCGCGACGATGCGCAGCATGCTCCAGCAGTTGCGCGACGACGTTACCCTGCGGCTGGCCGCCGCCGACGGTCCGCGCGCCCGGCTGGAGGCGATCGTCGACTGCAACTTCGCCGCCGGCCAGTTCGAACCGCGGGTGGTCTCGGCGTGGCTGGGCTTCTGGGCCCAGGCGCCGCACGACCCGGCGCTGTCGCGGCTGCAGCGGATCAACGCCCGGCGCCTGCACTCCAACCTGCTGCACAGCCTGCGGGCCCTGCTGCCGGCGGAGCGGGCGGAACGGGTCGCCATCGGTCTGGCGGCGATGATCGACGGGCTGTGGCTGCGCTTCGCGCTGACCGGCGCCCTCGACGGCAGCGAGGCGCGCGCCGTGGCGCTCGACTACCTGGACGCCGAACTGAACGCCTGAGGCCGGAACGGCCGGCCGCCCGGACGCCGGCGGCCTCACCGGAACCACCACCGGCGCCGCTTGCCCGGCGCCGCCGGCGAGGGTGCGCGGCCGAAGCTCTGGGTGATGCGGTCGAGCACGACGGCCAGCAGCACCACCGCCAGCCCGCTCTCCACCCCCAGCCCGATGTCGAGGCGCTGGATGCCCTGCAGCACGACA
>NZ_LGRA01000021.1:2372200-2380605 GCF_003116095.1 Azospirillum sp. TSO35-2 | reverse complement strand
GGCGGGTGGGGCCAGCGGCAGCGCCGCCATGCCGGCGGCCGCGGTCCTGGGTTGGGGAGCCGCCTCGCGCACCATATCGACCGTCACCGGGGCGGCGATGGTGCCGGCGCGGGACCGGCGCGGCTTGCGCGTCGGTTCCGTTTCCGGCAGATCGTCGAACAGAAGCCGTTGGCCGTTCATCGCCGCACGCTCATCGCTGCCCATGCCCCATCGCTTTGGTCTCATCGCGGCAGCCACCCCCTGGGTTGGGCTGCGGCCACGCCTCCGTTCACTCGCAGTTTGCGATGTGTTCCCTTTTCATTCTAGGAACCGCGCCCGGTTTGTCGAGTGGATTTTCGGGCTGCGGTTCAGAACGCCATCAGGCCAGGGCGTCGAGGAAGCGCTCCGGCCGCAGCACCCGGGTATCGCCGGCCCGGCGCACCGACAAAAGCTGGCGGTCGACCGTGACCAGCCAGGGCACCGCCCCGCCGACCGCGGCGGCCAGGAACATGTCGTCCTCCGGGTCGCGGCACAGCCGGCCGACCGGCGCCGGGGCGACCAGCGTGGTTTCCGCGGCGATGGCATCGACGAAGCGGCGCCGGTTGCCGGCGTCGGCGTAGCGGTCGAAGGTCGGGCGCATCAGCACCTCCGCCAACTCCGCCAGGGTTTCGGTGCTGCCGACCAGGCCGCGGTCGCCGCGCACGCGCTCGACGCAGCGGCGGATCGCCTGATGGCGGCGCGCGGCGGCGTCGCCCAGCAGCGCATAGGCGACCAGGATGTTGGTGTCGAGCACGGCGCGAACGGGGGGCGCCGGCCCGCGGCCCGGGTTGCCGGCCGAAATGTCGCGGGTGAACACGGGTTGAGGACGTGGTCTGGTTGCAAGGCGTATGTTGTGGGTCCGGGTGCTTTGCGGTAAGAAGCCCGCAAAGCGTGAACCCAATCTTTAGGACGGAACTTTCGGCATGACCAGCATCCTCGTCGTCGACGACAGCCGATTGGCGCGCAACATGGTGTCGAGCGTCATCGCCTCGCTGCGCCCGGATTGGACCATCGTCACCGCCGCCAGCGGCGAGGAGGCTCTGGAGGTGATCGGCGACACGGCGCCGGCCGCGGCGATCGTCGACTACAACATGCCGGGGATGGATGGGCTGGCGCTGGCCGAACGGCTGAAGGAGCGTTTCCTCGGCCTGCACATCGGGCTGCTGACCGCAAACGTCCAGGACACGCTGAAGCGCAAGGCGGAGGCGTTGGGCGTCCGCTTCATCGCCAAGCCGATCACCTCGGACAAGATCCGCGAGTTCCTCGCCGCGGCCGGGCAGTGAGCCCGATGGCCGCCTCCGCATCGCCCGCCGCACCGCCCTCCGCCGACCCGCTCCGTCTCGACGCCGACGAGGCCGACGCCATCGCCGAGCTGTTCAACATCGGCATGGGCGAACCGGCCGCCGCCCTCAGCTCGATGCTGGGGGAGGAGGTCCAACTGTCGGTGCCGTCCTTCGCCGTGTCGACCCGCGCCAGCATCACGCAGGAGGTCGGCGGCGATCTGGATGGCGGGCTGGCCCCGGTCTGCGCGGTGCGCGGCGCCTTCACCGGTCCCTTCACCGGCGAGGCGATGCTGATCTTTCCGGAGCGCGGCACGCTGGCCCTAGTCGGCCGGCTTGTCCCCGTCGACCCCGCCGCCGAGGCGCCGGGCGAGATGGAGCAGGACGCGCTGACCGAGATCGGCAACATCATCCTGAACGGCTGCCTCGCCAGTCTGTCGAACCTGATCGGCGGCGAGATCGCCGGCACGGTGCCGGGCTATGGCGCCGGCGCCCCGGAAGCGGTGATCGGCTCGGCCACCGACCCGGTGCTGTTCGTCCGCATCGACATGGCGCTGGCGGCGGGGGATGCCCGCGGGCACGCCCTGTTCCTGCTGGACATCGCCTCGCTCGACGCCTTCCGCGAGGCGATCCGGCGGGCTTTGGCGGGGTTGTGAGGGGGAGCGCTTTGCCCCCTCCCTAACCCTCTCCCGCCCCTTCAATTCACGTTACGCCGACACGCGTCCTACCCCCTCCACCGCCGAAGGCGGGGGAGGGATGGGGAGGGGGCATCGTCGAGCGGGCGCGAACGCCCCCCACCCAAAATCACCCCTCGATCTTCGAGAAGTCGGCGACGGTGTTCAGCGTCGTGCGGATCTGCGTCAGCAGGCGCAGGCGGTTGGCGCGCAGGTCCTTGTCCTCCGCGTTCACCGTCACCTTGTCAAAGAAGGCGTCGCCCGGGCTGCGCAGCTTCGCCAGCGCCGCCATGGTGCCGGCAAAGTCCTCGGCGTCCAGCAGCGGCTTGGCGGTGGCCGAGGCCTCGTTCAGCGCGGCGAACAGCGCCTTTTCCTCGTCCTGGACCAGACGGTCGGCATCGACCGGCTGGTCGAAGCTGGCGCCGTCCTTCTTCTCCTCGATGCGGACGATGTTGGAGGCGCGCTTGTAGGCCGCCAGCAGGTTGGCGCCCTCGTCGGAGCCGACGAAGGCCTGCAGGGCCTTCACCCGCGCCAGCAGCCGCACCAGATCGTCCTCGCCGCCGAGCGCGAACACCGCGTCGACCAGATCGTGACGCACGCCCTGCTCGCGCAGCACCACCTTCAGGCGGTCGGCGAAAAAGGACATCAGGTCGCCGCCGACGCTGCCGGCCGGGGTGAAGCCGCTGACCGTGTAGGCACCGTGCGCCGCCGCGAACACGTCCGACAGCCTCACCCGCAACCCGTTCTCCAGCACCAGCCGGATCACGCCCAGCGCGGCGCGGCGCAGGGCGTAGGGGTCCTTCGATCCCGTCGGCTTCTCGTCGATGGCGAAGAAGCCGACCAGCGTGTCGATCTTGTCGGCCAGCGCCAGCGCCACCGACACCGGCGCGGTCGGGCAGGAATCCGACGGACCCAGCGGCTTGTAATGGTCGGCGATCGCGTTGGCGACCTCGGCGCTTTCGCCCTGGCCCAGCGCGTAGTAGCGGCCCATGATCCCCTGGACCTCGGGGAACTCGCCGACCACCTCGGTCACCAGATCGGCCTTGCACAGCAGCGCGGCGCGGCTGGCGGCGTCGCTGTCGGCGCCGATGGCGCGGGCGATCTCGGCGGCCAGCAGCTGCACGCGGGTGACCTTCTCGGCCACCGTGCCCAGCTTGGCGTGGAAGGTGATCTTCTCCAGCGCCGGGACGCGGGCTTCCAGCTTGGTCTTGCGGTCCTGGTCCCAGAAGAACTTGGCGTCGGACAGGCGGGCGCGCAGCACGCGCTCGTTGCCGGCAACGATGGCCTTGCCGCCGTCCACCGTCTCGGTGTTGGCGACCACGATGAAGCGCGGCGCCATCGCGCCGGTCTTGTCCAGCGCGGCGAAATACTTCTGGTGGGTGCGCATCGAGGTGATCAGCACCTCCGACGGCACGTCCATGAAGCTCTCGTCGATGCTGCCCATCAGCACCACCGGCCATTCGACGAGGCCGGCGACCTCCTCCAGCAGGGCGTCGTCGGGCGACAGGGTCAGGCCCTGCGCCGCGGCCAGCGCCTCGGCGTCGGCCTTGATCTTGGCCTTGCGCTCGTCACGGTCGAGCACGACCTTGGCGGCGCGCAGCTTCTCCTGGTAGTCGGCGAAGTTCTCCACCGTGAAGGCGTCGGGCGCCAGGAAACGGTGGCCGCGGGTGCTGTTGCCGAAGGCGATCCGCCCCTGGGTGCCACCGACCTCGAAACCGCCGTCCAGGACTCGGCCGTCGAACAGGGCGATGATCGAGTGCAGCGGACGGACCCAGCGCACGGTGCCGGTGCCCCAGCGCATCGACTTCGGCCAGGGCAGGTCGGCCATCACCGCCGGGATGATCTCGGCCAGAACGGCGGCGGTCTCGCGGCCCTTCTTCTCGGTCACGGCGAAGTAGAAGACGCCCTTGCCGGTGTCGCGCTGCTCGCACTGGTCGAGGCTGTCGAGGCCGGCCGACTTCAGGAAGCCGGCGACCGCCTGCTCCGGCGAGCCCAGGCGCGGCCCCTTCTTTTCCTCGCGCACGTCGGCGGTGCGTTCCGGCAGCCCGTCGACCACCAGGGCCAGCCGGCGCGGGGTGGAGTGGGCGGCGGCCGTGGTGAAGGTCAGGCCGTTGGCGGCCAGCTTCTCGGTGACGAGGCGCTTGAGGTCGTCGGCGGCCCGCGCCTGCATGCGGGCGGGGATTTCCTCGGAGAAGAATTCGATCAGAAGTTCGGTCATGGGATTCACTTCGCCCCCGTCCAGGCTTCGCAGCAGGCCTTGGCCAGCGTGCGGACGCGGCCGATGTAGGCAGCGCGCTCGACGACGCTGATCACGCCGCGGGCGTCCAGCAGGTTGAACAGATGCGACGCCTTGATGCACTGGTCATAGGCGGGCAGCGCCAGGTTCTGGCCGACCAGCGCCTGGCACTCGGCCTCGGCGTCCTTGAAATGCTGGAGCAGCATGTCGGTGTTGGCGAACTCGAAATTGTGCTTCGAGTATTCGATCTCGGCGCGCTTGAAGACGTCGCCGTACTTCACGCCCTGGCCGTTGAAGTCGAGGTCGTAGACGTTCTCGACGCCCTGCACATACATCGCCAGACGTTCCAGGCCATAGGTCAGCTCGACCGCGACCGGGTCGCACTCGATGCCGCCGACCTGCTGGAAATAGGTGTACTGCGTGACCTCCATGCCGTCGCACCACACCTCCCAGCCCAGGCCCCAGGCGCCCAGCGTCGGGCTTTCCCAGTCGTCCTCGACGAAGCGGATGTCGTGCAGCGACGGGTCGATGCCGATCGCGCGCAGGCTTTCCAGGTACAGCTCCTGCGCGTTGGCCGGCGAGGGCTTCATGATGACCTGGTACTGGTAATAATGCTGAAGCCGGTTCGGGTTCTCGCCGTAGCGGCCGTCCTTGGGCCGGCGCGACGGCTGGACGTAGGCGGCCTTCCACGGATCGGGCCCCAGCGCGCGCAGCGTGGTCGCCGGGTGGAAGGTGCCGGCGCCGACCTCCATGTCGTAGGGCTGCAGGATGACGCAACCCCGCTCCGACCAGAACTGGTGGAGCTTGAGGATCAGGGCCTGGAACGACAGGCCGCGGCGGTCGGCGGAAGTTCCGCCGTCGGAAGTCCCGATCTGGGAGGCCATGGACGGTCCACAATAAGAAGTGTTGAAACGCGCCGCACGATAGGCGGGCGCCACCGCCAAATCAAGCCGCAGCGCGGGAAAACCAGGGCGTCGGGTCCCGTTGCCGTCAGCGGCCGTAGGGGCAGGCCGGGCGGCCGCAGGACACGGCGGAGCGCGGGGCGACGTAGGCGCCGCATTCCGGGCACTTCTCCATGTCCTCCGCTTCCATCGCGGCGGGGAAGGGGGCGTCGCGGCGCGGCGCGGGCCCACCGGCGCTGTCGTCCGGGCCGCGGCGGCGGGCGGCGGTGCGCTGCCGCCCCACCGACTGGACGCGGTTGACCCAACGCCAGCCGTACCACACGGCGCCGATCACCAGCGCCAGAACGAGAATCTTGGACAAGGACAACATCAGGCGGAACCCGTTTGGTGTCCGCGGATTCAGCCCGCGGGCGCCAGGAAGTCAAGGACTCAAGGACCGAATGACTCTCAAGGAAGCGGGGGCGGCGAAGCCGGGGGCCGCCGGGCGCTCCGGACGCCGGCGGCCCGTCCGCTCACTTCGCCTCGACGGCGGGGCGCCAGGTGTAGACCGGGGTGACGCCATAGGTGCGGGTCATGTCGGCCTGCCGCAGGCTGCGCACCAGAACCTCCGCCCCCGCGGCGACGCGGACGTCGGTGCCGAGCAGGCCGCAGTCCTGCGGTGCGATGTTGACGCACTCGGTGGCATCCACCCGTGTCAGCACGATGTCGAAGGGCAGGCCGTTGCGGGCGTAGACGCCAAGCACGCCGGGGGCGGAGGTCGCGGTGCGCAACGTCACCACCCCGGCCGGCAGGGCGCGGTCGCTGGCCGCGGTCGGCCGCTGGTTGTGGCTCTCGTCCCACACCGGCTGCCCCGACGGGTCCAGCTTGGACTGGGCCGCGGCCCCGCCGCTCCAACTCGCCATGGCCGCACCGCTCACCGCCGCCAGGGCCAGGATCGCCATCCGAAACCGCAACATTATTGTGCTCCGTTCATGTCACTGTTCTTTTTGTCCGCCCGGCCGCGCCGGCGACCGGGCTTCGCACCACTATATGGTATCAAGGGCACGCCGTCGCCCTAGCCCAGAACGCCTAGGGTGTTCGGTTGAGGTCACGCTGTGCGACGGTGGTGCCGACAGTTCGCTCTGGACGCGGGTTCGATGCTTGTGAATGATAATTCTTGCGGCCGTTGCCGAATCGGCAGGCACTGTTTCCCTTCGGTTGTGAATTGTTTGCCTGGAGCTTTCTTCCGGGTGGTCTGATGAAGAGGGTGTTTGCTTTCATGGTTGCGCTTTTCGTTGACGATCGGAATAGGGCAATGGTGGCGTCCATGGGTGAACCGGTGTTGGAAACGGCGCGGCTGATCCTTCGGCCCACGCGTGCCGAGGACTTCGACGCCTGGGCGGCGATGATGGCGGATCCGGAAACCACCGAATTCATTGGCGGGCTGCAATCGCGTCCGGTGGCTTGGCGGGGGTTCCTGTCGATGGCCGGCGCCTGGTCGATTCAGGGATTCGCCATGTTCTCCGTCATCGAGAAGGAGACCGGGCTCTGGGTTGGTCGCGTCGGCCCGTGGGTGCCGGAAGGCTGGCCGGGGCCGGAGGTTGGCTGGGCGATCCTGCGTGATCGCTGGGGCCGCGGCTATGCGGTGGAAAGCGCCACCGCGGCCATCGACTGGGTGTTCGACCATCTCGGCTGGACCGAGGTCATCCACACCATCCACCCCCGCAACATCGCGTCGCAGGCGGTGGCGCGCAAGCTGGGGGCGGAGATGCGTGGCACCACCTTGCTGCCCGAACCGGTCAACCCACCCGAGGCCGATGTCTGGCACCAAACGCGCGAAGAATGGCGCGCGCGCCGCCGGATGGCGCCGGCGGACGCATCCTGATACCCGCTGGGCAGACTGAGTCGCGGATGAGAAGCCGCGTTTGTCGACTGGCCGTCGGCCCAACCCGTCTGGTTTGCAGGGAATGACGTGTTTGCTGCATTGCGGGTGGAATAATAAGAAGCTCCACTCGTGCGTGCATTGCCGGTTGACGATAAGAATGTTGCTGAGTAGCCTTCCACCGTCGGCTGAAACGGTTCGGCCCTACAGCAGCGGGAGTGGTCATGACATCGGGGAAAGCATTCGACCTGATTAAGCGTCTCGCCACCGACAGCGATTTTCGGAAACGGTTGAAAGAGGTGAGTTCCCAAGGTGCGCGCGCCCTTCTCGCCGCCGAGGGCTTTGCGGACGTCGCGGCTGACGATGTTCGTGCTGCGATGCCACGGTCCGTGCCGCATCCGTCGATCGCGGCGCGCACCGACAACGCTACCACCAGCGTCGTCGCCAGCGCTGCGGCGGGCTTCAGCGTTCCTGCCAACGCTTCCGCGGGCTTCGGTACGCCGGCCAGCGCTGCGGCGGGCTTCAGCGTTCCAGCCAACGCTTCCGCGGGCTTCGGTGCACCGGCCAGCGCTGCGGCGGGCTTCAGTGTTCCTGCCAACGCATCCGCGGGTTTCGGTACGCCGGCCAGCGTGAAGGTCGCTGGTTGAGTTTGTTGGTCTGGACTTAATTTCGTCCGTTCGCGGGTGGCAGTGCACGGTTCCCGTGCCCATCGGGGAAGGGGGCTGTGCACTGTTCTCTCTCGGGTCCGGGGGCAACGGATTGCGGCATTAAATTTCGATGGCAGCCGCTGATTCTTGTGCGTTTTCACTAGAAATTTTACCGATTGCGTATGCTATTGGTTTAGTCATTGCATCCTATCCGGAGCAATCCTATTGGCTGACCGATTGCAGGAGGGGCCCTTAAATGGCCAAAGAACAGGCATTTTCCCTCATTAAGCGCCTCGCCACCGATGGCGAATTCCGTAGTCAATTGAATGCTCTTGATATTCCTGGCAAGCAGGCCCTGCTGGCGCAGAACGGCTTCGGTGGCGTTCTCCCCGATGACGTGCGCTCGGCAGCTGGGGAGGCTCTCAATTACCTGACCGGCAGCGACGCCGGATTGGACAGCGGTCTCGCCGTCGAGTCGATCGCGACCGCTGCGTCGGCTTCGGCCACTTCCGCCTCCGCTACTTCGGCCTCCGCGACCTCCGCTTCGGCCACCTCCGCCTCCGCGACCTCGGCTTCTGCCACCTCCGCTTCTGCCACCTCCGCTTCTGCCACCTCCGCTTCTGCCACTTCGGCGTTTGCTCAGTCGGCGTCCGCGACCTCTGCCTTCTCCGCATCTGCGCAATCGGCATCCGCCCAGTCCGCGGCGGCGCAGTCGGCGTCTGCGATGCCGGCGCCGGCCTTCTCGGCGGTTGCGGCTCCGGCCTCGGCGTTCTCGGCGGCGGCGCAA
>NZ_LGRA01000021.1:2336192-2372190 GCF_003116095.1 Azospirillum sp. TSO35-2 | reverse complement strand
CGCGGCGTCGGCGGCGATGGTGGCGCCGGCGGCCTCGAACACCGCGTCGGGCAGGCTGGAGCCGAGACCGGCTCCGCTTTCAACCACCACGTCGAGCCCCAGTCCTTTGAGTTTCTTGACGGTTTCGGGAGACGCGGCGACGCGGCGCTCGCCTGGGCGGCGCTCCCTGGGTATGGCGATCTTCATGTCGTTTGCTTTCGAAGGCCGGCGTCGACGGCGGGCACGACGAGCCCGCGTCCGGTTCGCGGCCGGGCGTGCGCCGAAGCGGCAAAGTCATTCCGGCAAAATCGGCGGGCAAGGTCGGGCGGGCCGGCGACAACGCGCCGGCCCGCCGGCACCGCTCACTGGTTGGCGGCGACCGGGTAGTCCCAGCGGTCGGAGGCCCCCGCCCCCGCCAGTTCGTCCGCCGGCAGGTCGTCCAGCTGGCGGCGGATCAGGTCGCGGACGCTGACCACGCCGACCAGCGTCGTGCCGTCCAGCACCGGGACATGGCGGATGCCATGCTCGTCCATCAGGCTCAGCACATGACGCACCGGATCCGACGGGCTGCAACACCAGGGGTCGCGCGTCATCAGCGCCGACACCGGCTGTTCCAGGATGCCCGTTCCGCGGTCGACCAGCGCGCGGACGACGTCGCGTTCGGAAATGACGCCGACCACGGTGTTGCCCTCGGTCCGGCAGACGTCCTTGACCACCAGCGCCCCGGTGTTCTCCGCCTTCATCAGGCGCAGCGCCGTACTCACCGGTTCGTTCACGCGCACCATGCCGATGCGCGTGCCCTTCTTGCGGAGAATGTCCTCGACTTTCATGACGCTCCTCCTCCCCTTCCTCTGCGGCCGGCGGTGCCGGCCGCGCCATGGGCACGCCCGGTTCAGTGGGCCGCGACCGGAGCCGGCTGCTGGGTTGCTTCTGGAGCCGCGCCCGCCGCGCGCTGCGGACGGGTGTAGCAGCCGGCGGTCTCGCCGCGCTGGCGCACCAGGGCCAGCACCACGTCGATGGTCGGGGTGGCCACGTCGACCATCCGGCCCATCTCCTGGACCACCGACAGCAGGGCGTCGATCTCCATCGGGCGGCCGCGCTCCAGGTCCTGGAGCATCGAGGTCTTGTGCGCGCCCACCGCGGCGGCGCCGTTGATGCGGCGTTCCACGTCGACGCGGAAATGGACGCCCAGCCGGTCGCCGATCTCCTTCGCCTCCAGCATCATCGCCTTGGCGACGGCGCGGGTCTCCGGATCGCCGCAGATGACGTCGAGCGTGCCGTGGGTCAGCGCGCTGATCGGGTTAAAGCACAGGTTGCCCCACAGCTTCAGCCAGATCTCGTCACGGATGCGGTCGAGCACCGGCGCGCGCAGGCCGCCGGCTTCCATCGCCTGCGACAGGGCGACGACGCGGGCCGACTTGGAGCCGTCGGGCTCGCCCAGCGAGAACTTGTCGCCATAGACATGCTGGATGACGCCGGGGGCCACCACCTCGGTCGCCGGATAGACGACGCAGCCGATGGCGCGCTGCGGCCCCAGCCCGTTCCACTGGGCGCCGTTCGGGTCGACCGATTCCAGGGTGCGCCCGTCGAACGCGCCGCCGGTGCCGTAGAAATACCAATAGGGGATGCCGTTGACCGCGGTGACGACGGCGGTGTCGTCCCCCAGCAGCGGCTGCATCGCCGGAACCACACCGGGGACGGAGTGGGCCTTCAGCCCGACGATCACATAATCCTGCGGGCCGAGTTCGGCCGGGTTGTCGGTGCAGCGGGGGTGGACGACGGTCTTTTCCTCCCCCACGATCAAGGTGACACCGTTTTCGCGCATCGCCGCCAGATGCGCGCCGCGCGCCACCAGGCTGACCTCCGCCCCCGCTTGGTGCAGGCGCACGCCGAGATAGCCGCCGATGGCTCCGGATCCGTAGATGCAGATCTTCATGCCGGATTCCCCTCTCCCCCGTTTGACTTTTTGGACGCTGTGGGGCTGGACGACACCAGCCCAACCACACCGGCCGCGTCCATCGGCGGACCGGTTGCTTTGCAGCGGCATCCAACAGTCTGTTGCGCAAACTGTGTTTGGAGTTTGGTATACCAGATACCGTATGTCAATGCGGAATGTGGGGAGACCGGAGAGATTGCGGGTGGTGGAAAATCCCGTTCGGCTCACGCCCCCTTCGCAAAGAAGTACAGGGTGAGCGCGGCGCCGATCAGCACGACCAAGGTCTTCAGCTTTTTGGGATCGACGCGCTTGGCCCCGACTGCACCGGCATAGCCGCCGGCCACCGCCGCGATGGCCATCGCCGTGGTCTCCGGCCAGGACACCGCCCCGGCGAAGACGAAGGTGGCGACCGCCGCTCCGTTCATCAGCATCGCCAGCAGCAGGCGCAGCCCGTTCATCGCGTGGATGTCGCGCAACCCGAACAGCGTCAGCGCCGCCAGCATCAGGAAACCGATGCCGCCACCGAAATAGCCGCCATAGATCGAGATGAGGAACTGGACCACCAGCACGCTGCGCCCGCCGAGCCGCAACCGCGCCACGATCCCCGGCGCGTAGGCGCCGACGGCGAACACCGCGGTGGCGAACAGCAGCAACCAGGGAACGAATCCGGCGAAGACGGCGTTGGGAGTGAGCAGCAGCAACAGCGCGCCGACCAGCCCGCCGACCAGGCTGAGCCCGGCGAAGACCGGAACGTTGACGTGCCCCGCCGCGGCGATCTCGCGCCGGTAGGCCCAGCTGCTGGCGGCCTGCCCAGGGAACAGCGCCACCGTGCTGGAGGCGTTGGCGGCGACCGGCGCCACCCCGGCGAACAGCAGCGCCGGAAAGGTGATGAAGGCGCCGCCCCCGGCGACGGCGTTCAGGGCGCCCGACGAAAAGGCCGCCAGCATCAGCAGGATGGTGCCCAGCATTCGCATCCACCTCGTTTTCGAAAGCGTGTTGACGGGATGATCCGTATTCCGTATACAGAATATCAGCCGGTTTGAAGCGGCTCTTCCAGGGTGCGGCCAGCGATGCGGTTCGGGTGGCTGCGGGTCTCTTCAGGCGTTTCGTCGAAAAGCGTTTCGTCGGGCGCCTTTGCCAAACGCAATGAACCGACGCCGGGGCCAATGCGGTGGCCTTGACGTCGGTTCATGTCGTCTGCGGTTCGTGTCGTCGCTAACGGAACGACCGTTCGCAGGGGCCGATGATGCTCAGCGAGGGTCCCGGTTCACCCCCCGGTTTCCCGGGACACTCCGCTCGGCGTGTCGGCCAACAGGTCGGTGGTCGGCCTTTCAATCGGCACCCTCGGCCGCCAGCTTGCCGGCCGGCTGGGAGGATTCGGCGATCTGGCGGGCCCGCATCGGCTTCAGGACGAACAGGGCCATGAAGGCGGCGATGGCGTTGACCGCGGCGGCGAAGAAGAACACCGACTGCCAGCTGCCGGTCGAGGCCACCATGATGTTGGCGAACGGCACCACCAGCGACGCGGTGCCCTTGGCGGTGTAGAGCAGGCCGGCGTTGGTCGTGGCGAACTTCGAGCCGAAGCTGTCGGCGCAGCAGGACGGGAACAGGCTGTAGATCTCGCCCCAGGCGAAGAACACCAGACCGGTCAGGATGACGAAGGCGACCGGGTTGTGGCCCCACTGGTTCAGCGCCATGATGCCGACCGCTTCGATGGCGAAGGCGACGAACATCGTGTTCTCACGACCGATGTGGTCCGACACCCAGCCGAAGAAGGGACGGGTGATGCCGTTCAGCACGCGGTCGATGGTCAGGGCGAAGGTCAGGGCCGGCAGGGTCAGGCCCAGAATGCTGACCGGCATGCCGTCGAGGTGGAAGTCCTTGGCGATCGGGCCGAGCTGGGCGGTGGCCATCAGACCGCCAGCGGCGACCATGACGAACATCACGTACATCACCCAGAAGACCGGCGACTTCAGCGTCTCCTGCGGGGTGTAGTTGCGGCGGCTCTGCACGACGTTCGACTTGGACTTCGGCAGCAGGTTGGGGTTCGGCTCCTTCAGAAACCAGGCCAGCGCGAAGACGATCAGGCCCTGGCCGAGGCCGAAGGTCAGGAAGGCGTGCTCGTAGCCCTGCGAGGCGATCATGTTGGCGATCGGCACGACGGTGAGGGCGGAGCCGGCGCCGAAGCCGGCGGCGGTCAGGCCGGCGGCGAGGCCGCGGCGATCCGGGAACCACTTCAGCGCGTTGCCGACGCAGGTGCCGTAGACGCCGCCGGCGCCGATGCCGCCGATGGCCGCACCGAGATAGAGCAGCGTCAGGCTGTCGGCCACCGAGTTGATCGCCCAGGCGACCGCGCAGAGCACGCCGCCGATCAGGACGACGATGCGCGGGCCGAACTTGTCGACGAACCAGCCCTCGACCGGGACCAGCCAGGTTTCGGTCACGACGAAAATGGTGAAGGCGACCTGAATGGCGGCGCGGCCCCAATGATACTTTTCTTCGAGCGGGTTGACGAACAGCGTCCAGCCATATTGCAGGTTGGCGATCATCGACATGCAGATGACACCAATAACCAGCTGCATCCACCGGCCACCGAGCGGAGCGCCCTGCGCCTCCGAACTTGAATGCTGCATCTTCTATCTCCTCCTTTGAAGCGGTTCTCTTCCAGGTCGGGCGTTCGCTTTTGTTTTGTTTGCTTCAGTGATGCGACGCGGTTCTTTTTGCTGTCGGTGGCGGCGCAGCGAGGATGCGGCCTCGCGGCACTCCACAGCACCTGGGGGCAGGTCTTCCCGCCCCCGCCAGATCGGCTCGGTCCTGGTCCGATCTGGAATTATCAATATGGTATACCAGATGCCGAACGCGTGACAAGCGATTAGTGGGATGCACGAACTGTTTTGGGAGACTGCATTCGACCGGCCGATCGCGACCAGCCGCGGCGCCTTGGATTTCCGACACGCGGAAAGCGGGGGGCGGCGGCTTGGGGAGTTGGTGGGGTTGGAATATGGTATGCCAGTGCTGGCGAGCGTGGCTCGATGGGGCCGATGCGAGGGTCGATGAGCCTCCGTTCAGCCCCTGCCCCGCCCCGGCGCCGCACGCACTCTCAGCGCCACACCGGCAGCACCCATATTGATAAGGAGTCGATCGCCATGGACCAGCAGCAGAACATCGAGATCGCCGTGGCGCGGGACGATGCCGACATCGAGGCCAGCCACGCGGTCATGAAGGAGCTGCGGACCCACATGACCGACCCGGAGGCCTACCGCGCGCAGATCCGCCGGCAGATGGACGACGGCTACAACCTCGCCCTGCTGCGCATCGACGGCGAGATCGCCGGCTGCGGCGGCTTCCGCGTCCACGAGACGCTGTCGCGCGGCCGCTACATGTATGTCGAGGATCTGGTGACCAGCGCCGCCAAGCGCTCCTACGGTCTGGGCGACAAGCTGTTCGACTGGCTGGCCAACGAGGCGCGGGAGCGCGGCTGCGCCCAGATGGAGATCATCTCCGGCATCCAGCGCGGCGAGGCGCACCGCTTCTACCACCGCAAGCGGATGACCATCAAAAGCTTCCAGCTCGTTCTGCCGCTGGCCTGACGCGCACAAAAAAGACGGCCCTGGCGGGGCCGTCTTTTTCACGAGAGCGGTCGTGTCGGCGCAAAGGATCGGGCGGCGTCGGACGGGCCGGCGCGGCGATCAGCCAACACGAAGATTCAGAACGCGCGCGGGAAGCTGGCCCAGGCCGGACCGGACGGCACTTCGTCCTCCTCCAGGTCCTTCTCGGTCGGGTTGGCGAGACGCAGCGGCGCGGAGGTGAATCCACGCGACGACTTGCCCGCGTCCGCGAACTGGGTCGACAGGATGTGGTGGACGGTTCCGCCAAAGACGGACAGCACGAGCGCCAAAGCCAGCATTTCCAACATGTTGATCACTCCAAGTCTCGGTGGGGTGGTTTTTTTTGATTGGGTCGGTTTCGATGTGACCTGCCTGTTATGACGCGGCGCAGCAAGGCGGGCAAGTTTTTTGGTATACAAGGTACATGATGCCGGCCATGCGTCGACCGCATGCCTAATCGCAAAAGCTATGCGTCACTAACATACCGTAACACCAATCATCGCGACCTCCCATGGTTGAGGTCTGCTGTGCCAACAGCGGACGCGCCCGTGCGCTGCACCGATCCGTGATTCAACCACGGGGCCGGCCATCCGATTCAATCAGGTGGTTCGGCGCGGAAATTGTTTGATTGGCGTACTGTATTTGGCATACCATATTTTTAGTGAGCCACCCGAGGGAGCACCCGGCCGTTCACCGCCCCATCACCAGCCGACCAGACGCCGGCCGATCAGGAGACACGCCATGAAGGTCGAACACATCCTGCGCACCAAGGAATCCCGGGTCGTCGCCGTGCGGACCAACGCCACGGTCGCCGACGCCATCCGCCTGATGAAGGCGGAGAACATCAGCGCCCTGGTCGTCAAGGACGTCTGCCGCACCGAGGGCAACACGCTGGCCGGCGTGCTGTCGGAACGCGACATCGTGCACGCGCTGCTGGACCGCGGCGCCACCCTGCTGTCCATGCCGGTCGCGCAGCTGATGACCCGCCAGCCGGTGACCTGTGCCCCCGCCGACAGCCTGCAGCACGCCCTGCACCTGATGGAGCAGCACCACATCCGCCACCTGCCGGTGCTGGAGGACGGGCATCTGGTCGGCGTCATCAGCGCCCGTGACTTCACCCGGCTGCAGTTGCAGCAGTTCGACGGCCAGCCGGTGGATGCGGCGGCAGCGGCCGGATCGACCAGCTACGCCCACTGACTCCCCCGACACCCGTCACCGATCCAAGGCGCCGTCGCGGACCATCCCCGGCGGCGCCGTTCCATGGGAGACACCGCCCGTGACCACCCTGATCTTCACCCATCACGACTGCTTCGCCCACGACACCGGCCCCGGCCATCCGGAGGCGCCGGAACGGCTGGCGGTGGTGTGGCAGGTGCTCGACCGGCCGGAGTTCCGGGGGCTGGAGCGCCGGTCCGCCCCGGAGGCCGATGTCGAGCAGTTGTCGCGCGTCCATGAGCGCCGCTATGTCGAGGCGGTGCTGGACGCCGTGCCGGCCGACGGCTACCAGCGGCTGGACGCCGACACGCTGCTGTCGCCGGGATCGCGCGGGGCGATCCTGCGCGCCGCCGGCTCGGTGGTCGCCGCGGTCGACGCGGTGCTGGGCGGCGAGGCGACCAACGCCTTCTGCGCCGTCCGCCCCTGCGGCCACCACGCCGAACCGGCGCGCGCCATGGGATTCTGCGTCTTCAACAACATCGCCGTGGGGGCCGAGCACGCCCGCAAGATCCATGGGCTGACCCGCGTCGCCGTCGTCGATTTCGACGTCCATCACGGCAACGGCACCCAGGCGATGTTCGCCGACGACCCCAACCTGTTCTTCGCCTCCACCCACCAGTCGCCGCTCTATCCCGGCACCGGCAGTTCGTGGGAACGCGGGGTTGACGGCAACATCCTGAACCTGCCGCTGGAGCCCTACAGCGGCACCGTCGAGTTCCGCCAGGCGATGGAGCGCGCCATCCTGCCGGCGCTGGAGGCGTTCCAGCCCGAACTGCTGATGATCTCCGCCGGGTTCGACGCCCACACCCGCGACCCGCTGGCCCAGCTCGGCTTCACCACCGAGGATTTCGAATGGGTGACGCGCAAGCTGGTCGAGGTCGCCGACCGCGTCTGCGGCGGCCGTGTCGTCTCCGCCCTGGAAGGCGGCTATGACGCCACCGGGCTGGCCGAAGGCTGCGCCGCCCACCTCAAGGCGCTGGTGGCGGCATAGAGCGGATCGTGTAAAATCGGAATCGATTTGAAGCGTGAATCCGCTCGTTAAACAAAGGTTTGGAGTTCCGTGCGTTTCTCAACAAACGCACGGAACTCTAATCGTTGGCGGGGTCGGCCGCCCCGCACTCGCGCGCCCAGCCCAGCAGCCGGGCGACCGCGTCGTCCGGCTGGGGACACATCAGCGACGCCGTGCCCAGCAGGACGGCGCCGCTGCCACCGTCGATGGTCAGCAGGTCGCCGGTGTGCACGACCACCTCGCCGGCGGTCATCTCGCCGCGGTCGGGGTCGATGCGCAGCGCGCGGGCGCCGCAGACGCAGGGGCGCCCCATGCCGCGCGCCACCGTGGCGGCATGGCTGGTGAAGCCGCCGCGCGCGGTGACGATGCCGGCCGCCGCGTGCATGCCGTGGATGTCCTCCGGCGAGGTCTCCGGCCGGCACAGGATCACCGGGGCGCCGCCGAACGACAGCCGGACCGCGTCCTCCGTCGTGAAGGCGGCGCGGCCGGTCACCGCCCCCGGCGAGGCCGGCAGCCCGACCGCCAGCGCCGCGGCCCGCGCGTCGGGCGTCAGGGTCGGGCGCAGCAGCTCGTCCAGCGCCTGCGGGTCGACGCGGCGCACCGCCTCGGCCCGGGTGATGACGCCCTCGTCGGCGAGGTCGACGGCGATCCGCACCGCCGCCTCCGGCGAGCGCTTGCCGGCGCGGGTCTGCAGGATGAACAGACGCCCGGCCTCCACCGTGAATTCGATGTCCTGCATGTCGCCGAAGGCCCGCTCCAGCCGGGCGGCGACGGCGCGGAGCTCGGCGAAGACCGCCGGCAGCCGGCGTTCCATCGAGCGGTCGGCGTCGCCGGGCGCCGCAGCCTGGCCCGCCGTCAGCGGGTCGGGGTCGTGGGTGCCGGACACCACGTCCTCGCCCTGGGCGTCGGCCAGGAACTCGCCGCACAGGCCGGGCGCGCCGGTCGAGGGGTCGCGGGTGAACAGCACGCCGGTGCCGGAATCGGGCCCACGGTTGCCAAACACCATCGCCTGCACGGTGACCGCCGTCCCCAGATCGCCGGCAATGCCGTGCAGGGCGCGGAAGGCGACGGCGCGCGGGTTCATCCAGGAGCGGAACACCGCCGCCACCGCGGCGCGCAGTTGCTCCGCCGGGTCCTGCGGGAAGGGCCGGTCGCAGCGCGCCGCCACCAGCTCGAAGAAGCGCGGCAGCAGCGCCTGCCAGTCCGCCGCCGTCAGGTCGGAGTCGCGATCGATCCCGCGCGCCTCCTTGTGCTCGTCGAGCAGCGTCTCGAACCGGTGCGACGGCACGCCCATCACCACGCTGCCGAAGGATTGCACCAGCCGCCGGTAGCAGTCGTAGGCGAAGCGCGGGTCGCCCGACCGCGCCGCCAAGCCTTCCACCGTGCGGTCGTTCAGGCCGAGGTTGAGGATGCTGTCCATCATGCCGGGCATCGACACCGCGGCGCCGGACCGCACCGACAGCAGCAGCGGGTCGGTCGCATCGCCGAAGCGGGCGCCGGCCCGCCGTTCCAACGCGGCCACCGCCGCGTCGATGCGCGTCACCAGAGCCCTTGGCAGCGCCGCCGGCAGCGCGTCGTCGTCGGCCAGCCCCCGTCCGGCCTCGGCGGCGATGACGAAGCCCGGCGGCACCGGGATGCCCAGCCCCGCCATCGCCACCAGCCCGGCGCCCTTGTTGCCCAGCCGCCGCGGATCGGCGACGCCGTGGACCAGACCGGACCCGAAGGCGACGACCGGATCGGCGGCGCCCTCTTGCGGGGCCTCGAGCCGGCGGATCGGCAGGGTCTGGGCGGTCGGCGTGCTGTCGGGGGCCATGGTCGTCGTCCTACGCTCGTGCCGTGTGGGAAGGCGTGTCGATGCCGTCATCGTCGGCGCCGGCCAGCAGGCTCAGCAGCCGGTGCAGGCCGTCCGGGTCGCCGTCGGTGTCCGTCGTGGTGGTGGCTGTGGCGGCGGGCAGCAGGATCATCACCACGTCGCTCGCCCCCGCCGGGCCGTCATCGTCCAGGCGGCGAGCAGCCAGGGCGTGCACCCGGTGGCCGGCCGACCGCAGGGTGTCCACGACCGCATCGGCCATCCCCCCGTTTCCGATGAACCCGACATCCATTCCCCGACTCCTCCGGTCCGATGGTCGGGAGCTTGGACGCAAGCATCGCGCCGCACAACACGACCATCGCGCAATTTTCACATCGCGGAAACCGGGCTAATCTTACCACTTCTTACCCGAGCCTAACACGTTCGGCTGATGTCTCGAGTGGCAAAAAGCCGCAGCCGGATGGAATCCGGAACACCGGCCCGTCCGGCGTCTCCACCCGCCGCGGTAGAATGGGTTCCGGAAGGCCATTCCCGCCGGTGGCACAGGCCATCGCGGCGGCCACATCGGGGCAGGAGGCCAGCCGCAGCAGGGTCAGGCGGGTGGCGAAGACCAGCCGGCGCCGGCCGGCCTCCTCCTCCGCCAGGGCTTGGGCCGGCGTGGCCCACAGCGCGGCGACCGCCTCACCGCCGTCGCACAGCGGCACCTGACCCTCCGGAGCCGGGGCGAGGAAGAACAGCGCGTCGAAGCGGCGCGGCAGCGTCTCCGGCGTCACCCAGCGGGCCAGCGCCGCCGGACGGTCGAGCGCCGGGGCGAGCCCGAGCCGCGCCAGCGCCAGCCCGAAGCCGACCCCGTCGGCCAGCGCCGCGCGCAGCGCCGCCACCCGGGCCGGGTCCGGCGGATCACGGGTCAGCAGCAGCCCGCATTCCTCGAAGGTTTCACGGACGGCGGCGACGCGGTGGGCCAAATCGGCGGGCGGTTCCGCGCCGGGCCAATGGGCACGCCAGCCCGGATCCTGGTCCGCCGGCTCCAGCCGGCCGCCGGGAAACACGGTGGCGCCGGGGGCGAAGCGCAGGCCGGCGTGCCGCTCGATCATCAGCAGTTCCAGCCCCTCCGCCCCGTCGCGCAGCAGGATCAGCGTGGCGGCGGGCTGGGGCGGAACCGGCGTGGCAAGGGGTGTTCCGGGGGTGGTGTCGGCCATGCCCCAGTGTCGCCGAGGGCGCGGCCGGCTGTCCATCGGCGGTGGAAGGAACCACTCTCACGATGCGGAATAAGGGCGGCGGCCCGGTTGACCGTCCGGCCCGACCCTCCCAGCATCCGGCCACCAACCAGCACCCATCACCGTATGCCAGGCCCGCCCCTCGACCCTGAGGGCCGGGCGGAGGAAGGCTGTCGCCATGCCGTTTCACCGCAGCACCAAGATCGTCGCGACCCTGGGTCCGGCCAGCTCGTCCGAAAGCCAGATCATCGCCCTGGCCGAAGCCGGCGTGAATGTCTTCCGCCTGAACGCCAGCCACGGCACCCAGCCGGAGCATGCGGAGCGCTACGCCCGCATCCGCGCCGCCGAAGAGCGGCTGGGCCGGCCGATCGGCGTGCTGCTCGACCTCCAGGGGCCGAAGCTGCGGGTCGGGACCTTCGGCGCCGGGCCGGTTGACCTCGCCATCGGCGAGCGCTTCCGCCTCGACCTCGACAGCGCTCCCGGCGACGGCCGCCGGGTCTGCCTGCCCCACGCCGAGGTGTTCGCCAGCCTGGAGCCGGGGCTCGACCTGCTGCTGAACGACGGCCGCATCCGGCTGCGCGTGCTGGACTGCGGCGCCGACTTCGCGGAGACCGAGGTGGTGGCCGGCGGCCGGCTGTCCGACCGCAAGGGCGTCAACGTCCCCGGCGCCGCCCTGGCGCTGAGCGCGCTGTCGGACAAGGACCGCAGCGACCTCGCCTTTGGGTTGGAACTGGGGGTGGACTGGATCGGCCTCAGCTTCGTCCAGCGGCCGGAGGACATCCTGGAGGCGCGCGCCCTGATCGGTGACCGCGCCCAGGTCATGACCAAGATCGAGAAGCCGGCCGCCCTGCCGACGCTGGACCGCATCATCGCGCTGTCGGACGCGGTGATGGTGGCGCGCGGCGACCTGGGCGTCGAGCTGCCGCCGGAGGATGTGCCGGGCCTGCAGAAGAAAATGATCCGGCTGAGCCGCGCCATGGGCAAGCCGGTGATCGTCGCCACCCAGATGCTGGAATCGATGGTGTCGGAGCCGACCCCGACCCGCGCCGAGGCGTCCGACGTTGCCAACGCCGTCTATGACGGGGCCGACGCGGTGATGCTGTCCGCCGAATCCGCCTCCGGCCGCTATCCGGTCGAGGCGGTGCAGATGATGGAGCGCATCGTCCGCCGGGTGGAGCGCGACCCGCTCTACCGCCGCATCATGGACGCCGACCACCCGCGGCCGGAGGCGACCGCCGCCGACGCCCTGACCGCCGCGGCGCGCCAGGTGGCGGAGACCATCAGCGCCGCCGCCATCGTCACCTACACCAGCACCGGATCGACCACGCTCCGCGCCTCGCGCGAGCGGCCGGCCGTGCCGATCCTCGGCCTCAGCGCCCGGCGCGAGACGGCGCGGCGGCTGTCGCTGGCCTGGGGCGTCCACGCGGTGCTGACCGACGACGTCGCGAACTTCTCGGAGATGGTCGGGCGGGCGCTGACCGCGGCGGCGGCGGCTGGGATCGGCCGGCCCGGCCAGTCGCTGGTGGTGACCGCCGGCGTTCCCTTCGGCACGCCGGGCAGCACCAACGCGCTGCGCGTGGTGACGATCGACGGTGACGATGCGGCCAAGGCGGAGGCGGTCCGGGAGGCGGTGACGGTGTGAGGGCTTGGAGGCGGGGGGACGGTTGCCCCCTCCCTAACCCTCCCCCTCTTCGAGGGAGAGGGGACTGCCGCCGTCCTTTGCTGAGCCCCTACAAGTGTCCTGCCCCCTCTCCCTCGGAAGAGGGGGAGGGATGGGGAGGGGGTCGTCAGCGACCACTCACTCCAAGAAGTCGCAGTGCTTCTCCACATGGGCGGCCAGCCCCATGGTGTGCTCGCGCACCAGGCGTTCGGCCAGATCGACGTCGCGGGCCTCCAGCGCCTTGATGATCGCCTTGTGGTCGTTGATCGAGCGTTCGGCACGATCCTCCTGACCGATGGTCAGCTTGCGGATCGCCCGCATGTGGATGAACAGGTTGTCGGTGACGTCCTGGATCAGCTTCGACCCGCTGAGCTGGATGATGCTCTTGTGGAAGGCGATGTTGGCGTCGGAATATTCGCTGACATGGTCCTTCGGGCTGCGCTGCTCGAAGCTGCCGAACAGATCCCACAGCTTGTGGATCTCCTCGGCCGGGGCGTGTTCGGCCGCCATGCGCGCCGCCATGCTCTCCAACGCCGCCCAGACCTGGATCATCTCGATGATCTCGGTCTTGGTCTTGCGCACCACGAAGATGCCGCGGCGCGGCTGCAGGCGGATGAAGCCTTCCTGCTCCAGCAGGGTCAGCGCCTCGCGGATCGGGGTGCGGCTGACGCCGAGCTTGTCGCTGAGCTGCCGCTCGTCCAGGCGGATCTCGCGGTCGTGGTCGTAGATGTCCATCTCCGTGATCGCCTGCTTCAGCGCGTGATAAACCTGACTGCGGAAGGTCGTTCCGGTGTCGAGGGGCTGGACGTTGAGCGCGGGAACGGTCATGGAGTCGATGTCCTTGTATCTCTCGCCGCTGCGCGACGCGGACGGGGCCAGGGCCCCGCACGGCGCGCGGCGCCACGCCGCCGGGGGGCGGGCGGCTTTTCGTATCTCACATACCAGATGCATGCAAGGCGGTGAATTGTCCAGGGGCTTGCCGCGGATTTCCCCTGTGGATTCAACCGTTGGGCGTTACCGCGGCCAGCAACGGCGCCAGCGCCGACGGATCGCGCATCGCCAGCCCCATCACCGCGACGCCCACCGCCCCGGCGGCGATGCAGGACGCCGCCGCTTCCGCCGTGTCGATGCCACCCAGCCCGAGCACCGGCACGCCGCCCCTGGCACCCCGCCGCAACCCCTCCGTGCCCAGACAGGGGCCATAACCCGGCTTGCTGGCCGAGGGGAAGATCGGCGACAGCGTGACGTAGTCCAGACCAGCCGGCGCGTCCGCTCCCGAGTCGCGCCCCACCCCATGGCGTGACTGCCCGACCAGGGCGCCGGCCCCCAGCAGGGCACGGGCGGCGGCCGGGTCGCCGTCGGCCGGCAGATGCACGCCATCCGCCCCGGCGGCGCGGACCAGCGCCGGATCGCCGTGCAGGGTGACGCAGGCGCCCCAGGGGCGGGCGCGGGCGACCAGCGCGCGGGCCAACTCCAGCCGCTCCGGCGCCGGCAAGTCCTTGTCGCGCAACGACAGCCAGCGCACGCCCACCGCGAAGAGACGGTCGGCCACGTCCGGCAGCGGGGCGGCGGCCAGACGGCGGTCGGTGATGACCAGCAGCGGCGGCAGCGGCAGAGGCATAGAACCAAAATCCTTCCCTGTTCTTTCCATCATCATGGCCGGACCTATGGCGTCCGGCCAGAGGGGCGCCGCGGTGTTTTCCACGATGCGGGAAGAATGGCGATCCTTCTGGACGGCGACGATTCGAATCTGAAGCGTCCAAATTGCTTCGTATTGACATAGTTTGTGAAACTGACGATCGTTGGGGCGGGCATGGGGCATTTGGCATGCCAGCGCGCCGCTCGGCGTTCGACGATCGCCCCATCCCACCGCCGTCCGGGCCGCGCAACAGGGCCAGCAAGCGCCGTCGACAAGACCGTGGCCCGGTCGTCCGAAAAAATCGGGGGATAGGGGGAGGAAGAGCAATGGTGGACGCGCGCTACACCGCCGACCGGGTCGCACCCTGGGGCGGACGCTGGATGCAACTGGTCATCGGCGTGGTCTGCATGTCGATGATCGCCAACCTGCAATATGGCTGGACCCTGTTCGTCGAGCCGATCGACGACAAGACGGGCTGGGGTCGCACCGCGATCCAGATCGCCTTCACCATCTTCATCGTCACCGAAACCTGGCTGGTCCCGGTCGAGGGCTGGTTCGTCGACCGCTTCGGGCCGCGCATCGTCGTGCTGGTCGGCGGCGCGCTGTGCGCCCTGTCCTGGGCGCTGAACGCGGTGGCCGACAGCCTGGTGCTGCTCTATCTGGCGGCGGTGATCGGCGGCATCGGTGCCGGCGGCGTCTATGGCACCTGCGTCGGCAACGCGCTGAAATGGTTCCCCGACCGCCGCGGCCTCGCCGCCGGGCTGACCGCCGCCGGCTTCGGCGCCGGCTCCGCCCTCACCGTCGTGCCGATCGCCACGATGATCGAGACCGCCGGGCACGAGACGACCTTCCTCACCTTCGGCCTCGGCCAGGGGCTGGTGATCCTGGTGCTGGCGTGGTTCCTGGCCGACGCGCCGAAGGGTGGGCACGGCGGCACCGCGGCGGACCGCCAGCGCCGCCATTACGCCCCGCAGGAGATGCTGCGCACCCCGGTCTTCTGGGTGATGTACGCCATGTTCGTGATGGTGGCGGCCGGCGGCCTGATGGCCACCGCCCAGCTCGGCCCGATCGCCACGGACTTCGGCCTGGTCGACGCGCCGGTCAGCATCCTGGGCCTGACCCTGCCGGCCCTGACCTTTGCCCTGTCGATCGACCGGGTGATGAACGGCATCACCCGCCCCTTCTTCGGCTGGGTGTCGGACCATATCGGGCGCGAGAACACCATGTTCATCGCCTTCACCATCGAGGCGGTCGGCGTGATGGCGCTCAGCGCCTACGGCAGCGACCCGCTGGCCTTCGTGGTGCTGACCGGCATCGTCTTCTTCGCCTGGGGCGAGATCTACAGCCTGTTCCCGGCCTGCTGCGGCGACACCTTCGGCTCGCGCTTCGCCGCCACCAACGCCGGCCTGCTCTACACCGCCAAGGGCACCGCGGCGCTGCTGGTGCCGCTGGGCAACCTGATGGTCGAGGCGACGGGAAGCTGGCAGACCGTCTTCTACAGCGTCGCCATCGTCAACGCGCTGGCCGCCTTCCTCGCCCTGTTCGTGCTGAAGCCGATGCGGGCGCGCTACGTCGCCGCCGCGGCGGGCGGCGAGGCAACGCGCCTGACGACGCGGCTGGCGGATTGACGGCGGCGGCGCGCTCCCATGAGCGCGGTGAAGCCTGCGTGGCGTTTGAACGCAATACGGCAGGCCAAGTCATTGGCCTGCCGGTATGACCCTCCCCCCTCTACAGCTTCACCCGGCGCAGGATCAGCGCCAGCGGCACCGCGGAGGCGGAGATCAGCATGAGGGTGAAGAACACGTCGATGTAGGACCAGTAGGCGGTCTGCAACTGCACCTGCTGGCCGACATAGGCGAAGGCACGCTGCTGCGCCGCCGCCATGCCGCCGCCGGCCGCGGCGAAATGCTGGGTCGCCTGATCGATCAGCCGCTGGTAGGCCGGGCTGGAGGGGACGACATGCTCCGCCAGCCGGCTGTGGTGGAACTGCTCGCGGAAGGCCAACACGTTCTGCGCAATCGACACGCCGATCGAGCCGCCGACGTTGCGCGCCACGTTGATCAGGGCGGAGGCCTGGTCGGTCCGGTCGCGCGGAATGCCGTAATAGGACGCCGTGGTGATCGGGATGAAGATCAGCGGCAGGCCGATGCCGATGTAGATGCGCGACCAGGCGAAGAACCAGAAGGTGGAATCGGCGTAGAGCCGCGTCAGGTCCCACATCGCCAGCGCGACGATGGACGCCCCGGTGGCGATCAGGTATTTCGGCTGCACCCGGCTGGACAGCCGGCCGACGATCAGCATCATCACCATCGTCACCATGCCGCCCGGCGACAGCGCCAGACCGGCCCAGGTGGCGGTGTAGCCGTAATATTGCTGAAGCAGCTCCGGCAGGAACTGGGTGGTGGCGATCAGGATGGCGCCGGTCGCCATCATCACGACGAAGCAGGAGCCGAACTGCCGCGTCGCCACCATGCGCAGGTCGAGGATCGGGTTCTCGCGCGTCAGCTCCCACGGGATCATCAGGCAGAAGGCCAGCGCGCAGATCACCGTGACCAGGATGATGAAGCGGGAGCCGAACCAATCGTCGGTCTGGCCGCGGTCGAGGATCACCTCCAGCGAGCCCAGGAAGGTGGCGACCAGCAGGAAACCAACGAGGTCGAGCCGGATGCCCCGGCGCTTCAGCCGCTGGCGCTCCTCGATCGCCGCCTTGGGCTCCTGCACCAGAAAACTGACCAGCGTGAAGGCCAGCACGCCGACCGGCCCGTTGATCAGGAAGCACCAGTGCCAGGAAAAATTGTCGGACAGGTAGCCGCCCAGCGTCGGGCCGACCACCGGCGCCACCACCACGGCGATGCCGAAGATGGCGAAGGCCTGCCCGCGCTTGTTCGGCGGAAAGCTGTCGGCCAGGATCGACTGCGAGACCGGCACCATCCCGCCGCCGGCAAAGCCCTGCAGCACGCGGAAGAACAACAGCGACTGCAGGTTCCAGGCGAAGCCGCAAGCCAGCGAGCTGGCGGTGAACAGCCCGAGGCAGCCGAGATAGAAGCGCTTGCGGCCATAGCGCTTGGCGATGAAGCTGCTGGCGGTCAGCACGATGGCGTTGGCGACGAGGTAGGAGGTCACCACCCACGACGCCTCGTCGGCGCTGACCGCCAGCGTGCCGGAGATGTAGCGCAGCGCCACGTTGGCGATGGTGGTGTCCAGCACCTCCATGAAGGTGGCGATCGACACCACCACCGCGATCAGCCACGGGTTGCGACCGCCAGCGGCGCTCTGGGCCGGATCGAAGCTGCCGGCACCATCCGCCGTCCCCGCCGCCGCGCTCATCGCACCGTCACCGTCGGCACCACCGACATGCCGGGGCCGATGGTCACGTCCTGCGGCCATTGGTCGACGGTGATCTTCACCGGAATGCGCTGCACCACCTTCACGTAGTTGCCGGTCGCGTTCTCGGCCGGCAGCAGCGAGAAAGCGGTGCCGGAGCCCGGCTGCACGCTGTCGATCCGGCCGGTGATTTTGTGGCGGGGATAGGCGTCGATGCGGATGTCGACCGGCTGGCCCGGCCGCATGTCGGTGATCTGGGTTTCCTTGAAGTTGGCGGTGACCCAGGTGTCGTCGGGAACGAAGATGGCGAGGCTCTGGCCGGCCTGGGCGTACTGGCCGACCGCCCCGGTCAGCTGCGCCACCCGGCCGGGCTGGGCGGCGGTGACGGTGGTGTAGGACAGGTTGAGCTGCGCCTGGGCCAACTGCGCCTTGGCCCGCGCCAGATCGGCGGTCGCGCTGGTCCGCTGGGCCTGGAGCGCGCCGACCTGCCGTTCGGCGGCGATGACCGCGGCGTTGGCGCTGGTCAGCTTGGCCTGCTGCTCCTGCAGGTTGGCGGTCGATTGCTGCGCCTGCTGCACCGTGCCGGCGCCGCGGGACTGCAGGTCGCGGTAGCGGGCGGCATCCTCCTTGGCGAAGGTGACGGCGGCCTGCGCCTGGGTGACCTCGGCCTGGGCCTGGTCGATCTGGGCGCGCTGGGCGGCGATCTGCGCGTCGATGCCGGTGATGGCGGCCTCGGCCGAATCGATCTGCGCCTGCGCCTGCGCCTCGGCCGTCCGGTAATCGCGCGGGTCAATACGGAACAGCACGTCGCCGGCCTGGACATGCTGGTTGTCGCCGACCGCCACCTCCGTCACATAGCCGGCGATCTTCGGCGCAACCGAGAACTGCCGCGAATCGATGAAGGCGTCATCGGTCGACTCATAGGGATGGATGTTGCGCAGCCAATAGACATAGCCGGCCACCGCCAGCAACGCGATCACCACCAGCCCGACGATGATCGCCAGCGGGTGGCGCCGCAGGAATCCGGGCTTTTTCGCAGCCGGCGCCCCGGTCCGGTCCGCGCCCGGGTCGGGGCGCCGGATCTCGCTGCGCCCGGCATCCTGGCCGGTTTCCTCCGCCGGGGGGACGGCGACCTCCCCACGTTGCTGGTCGTCGGGCATGGTGTGGCGCTCCTGACCGATAAAGCCGGGCGACGAGGGAGGCCCGGTCGTTGTCGTGCGGAAGCGGACCGCCGCTCCCCAGCGCGAAACACCGCAAACCCCCGTTGCGTTGCACCATGACGGCAGAAACTTGCCCCATGCGTCCGCAACGCAGCCATTCCGGCGGGAGGCACGGGCTCTCGAACCGGAACGCCCGTCGGGCGAAACCTGTTGCTGGAAACGGTTCGTTAGCGTCATCGGTGAAGCGTCAGGAGGCACGGCTCCAAGCGCGGGAGCCGGCGGCGCCGACAAAAGCCGCGGCGACATCCGCACAAGGGGGCCGGGCTTGTCCTGATCGGCAAGGCGGCGCGCGACGACACCAGCCCAACGGGGCGGTGGTGGCGAGCGGATTTTAAAGGGGTTTTTGAGGCTGGCTGAGCAAGGTGGCGGAGGGGATGGGATTCGAACCCACGATACGGTTTAACCCGTATGACGGTTTAGCAAACCGTTGCCTTCAGCCACTCGGCCACCCCTCCAGCCAGGTGCGGTGTCCCGTGGGGCACCGCTGGCGTGGGGAGCGTTCTAGCCGGCCAGCCACACCCTGTCAACGCTTACCAAACCGGAATCCCGCTTTTCCCGATAAAGACGAAAGAGGGACAAATCTGTATAAAATTTTAGGTACTTTTTATGATTTAGCGGTTACCCTATGGCCATGAGCAACAAAAAGTCCGGGTGACGCCCAGCGCCGTTCAACCCGACCCTGTCGCCGTGGAGGATGCCATGACCCTGTCACGCCGTTGCGCCGAAACGCTGATCGACCTCGTCGAGATCAAGCTGAGCTGCCTTGAGATCACCGACCGCGAGGACCAGCGCGAGAAGGAGCTGCTCCAGCGCTGCGTCCAGGAGCTGCACGCCGAACTGCGCGGGGAAAACGGTGCGCTGGCGGCCTTCGCCGCGCCGAAGCGCCGCGGCCGGCGGCCGAAACACCTCCAGCTCCACGAACTCCATGTCGCCTGACAGCCACGCCTGACCGCCACGCCTGAAAGCGGCGCCTGAAGCGGCCGGCCGATCAGGTCAGGGCGGCCTCGGTCGCCGGCACCGGCGGCAAGGCCGGCGCCTCGCGCGGCAGGTGGATGGTGAAGCGGGTGCCCTGCCCCGGCCAGGACTGCACCGTCACGGTGCCGCCCAGCGGGCCGGTGACGGTGTTGAAGACGATGTGCAGGCCGAGGCCGGAGCCGCCCTGCCCGCGCTTGGTGGTGAAGAAGGGGTCGAACACCTTCGACAGATGCTCCGGCGCGATGCCGGCGCCGTCGTCGATGAAGTCGAGTCGGACCCGGTCGGCGCCGTCGGGCTGCGCGGTGATGCGGATGGTGCCGGCCGTCGTCTCGCCCCGCGGTCCGCCATCCTCATAGGCGTGGACCACCGCGTTGATCACCAGATTGGTCAGCACCTGCCCCAGCGCGCCGGGAAAGCTGTCCATCGTCAGCTCGTCGTCGCACTCCACCGCCACCGTCAGGCCGGTGCGCTTCAGCCGCGGGCGCAGCGAGAACAGCAGTTCGCGGATGTAGCTGCCCAGTTCGAACACCCGGCGGTCGCCGGACGACTGGTCGACCGCCACCTGCTTGAAGCTCTGCACCAGCGAGGCCGCGCGGTCGATGTTGGCCATCAGCAGCCGGCTGCTTTCGCTCAGGCCATCGAGGAACTCCAGGAAGTCGGACTTGCGCAGCGTGTTGCCGGTGAAGCGGTCGCGCAGCATCTGCGCCTGTTCGCCAATGTGGCTGGCCGCGGTCAGGCCGATGCCGATCGGCGTGTTGATCTCGTGCGCCACGCCGGCGACCAGTTGGCCGAGCGAGGCCATGGTTTCGGCCTGGATCAGGCTTTCCTGCGCGGCCCGCAGGTCGGCCAGCGCCCGCTCCGCCTCCTCCCGCGCCTCGACCATGGCCGATTCGGCGGCCTTGCGGTCGGTGATGTCGTAGAGCCAGGTCAGCAGCGCCGACTCGCCGTCCAACTCCACCATGTTCCACGACGACAGCACCCAGACGATGCCGCCATCCGGCTTGCGGAAGCGGATCTCCGCGTTGCGGAACGGCCCTTCGCGGTCGAATCGGGCGATCAGCGCGTCACGGTCGGACGGGTCGGCGTAGAGATCCGCCACCGGCGTGCGCATCAACTCGGTCCGGTCGCGCCCCATCAGGCGGACCGACTGGGCGTTGCAGAACAGCCAGCGGCCGTCGCGGGTGGTCACGTTCACCGCGATCGGCGCGGCTTCCATGATCTTCAGCAGGCGTTCCTCGCTGGCGCGCAGACGCTCCTCCTGCCGGCGCGCGTCGGTGATGTCGGTCATGATGCCGGCGTAGCGCATCGCCCGGCCGGTCGCGGCGTCGCGGAAGGCGCGGCCCTTGGCGGCGATCCAGACCCAGCCGCCGCCCTCGTGGCGCAACCGGTAGGAATAGGCGTAGCTGGCGGTTTCCCCGGCGAGGTGGGAGGCGATGTGGGCCAGCACCCGCTCGCGGTCGGCGGGGTGGAGCCGCCGTTCCCAGAAATCCGGCGGCATCGGCGGCTGTTCGCGATAGCCCAGCATGCGGGGAAAGGTGTCGGACCACCAGCAGGTCCGCGCCACCAGATCGGCGTCCCACACCGCGGCCCCGGTCGCCTCCAGCGCCATCTCCAGCCGGTCGCCAATGCTGGGGCCGGGCAGTTCCGGCAGGAACGGCACGGCGGCGGGGGCGGCGGGGGCGGCAAAGGCGGGTGTGGCAAAAGCCCGGCGGCGGGCCAGCCGGCGCCCGGCAAGCACCCCCAGCAGTCCGCCGACCACCAAGGCGACGCCCCCCGCCGCCAGCGCCGCCATCACCGGTTCCGCCGCCATGGCACCTCCCCTTTCCAAGACTGTGGCGACGGAAATCCGGAAAATTCAACCCCGGCTTTGTCGGCACGACAGGGGGCACCAAAGAAGAAAGCCTCTTCCGGCGGGAAGAGGCTTTCTTTCGTAGTGCACGGCGATTGTTGCCTCACCAGGAGGCGGGAAACGCCTCAGCCCTTCAGCTTGGCCGTCAGGATCTCGTTGACCAGGGCCGGGTTGGCCTTGCCCTGCGTCGCCTTCATCACCTGGCCGACGAAGAAGCCGAACAGCTTGTCCTTGCCGCTGCGGAACTCCGCCACCTTGTCGGCGTTGGCGGCCATCACCGCGTCGATGGCGCCCTCGATGGCGCCGGTGTCGGTGACCTGGCGCAGGCCCTTCTTCTCGACGATGTCGGCGGCCTTCTCACCGGTTTCGAACATCGCCTCGAACACCTCCTTGGCGATGCGGCCGGAGATGGTGTTGTCGGCGATCAGGTCGATCAGGCCGCCCAGATTCTCGGCCGAGACCGGGCTGTCCTCGATCTCCTTGCCGGCCTTGTTCAGGTAGCCGAACAGCTCGCCGGTGACCCAGTTGGACGCCAGCTTCGGATCGCGGCCGCGGGCGACCGTCTCGAAGTATTCGGCCTTGGCGCGTTCCGACACCAGCACGCCGGCGTCATAGACCGACAGCTTGTAGTCGTCGATGAAGCGCGCCTTCTTGTCGTCCGGCAACTCCGGCAGGGTCTGCTTGATCGCCTCGACCCAATCGGCGTCGAGTTCGAGCGGCAGCAGGTCGGGGTCGGGGAAGTAGCGGTAGTCGTGCGCCTCCTCCTTCGACCGCATCGAGCGGGTCTCGAACTTCGTCGTGTCCCACAGGCGGGTTTCCTGGCGGATCGTGCCGCCCTCCTCGATCACCTCGATCTGGCGGCGCGCCTCATACTCGATGGCGGCCATGACGAAGCGGATCGAGTTGACGTTCTTGATCTCGCAGCGGGTGCCGAACGCGTCGCCCGGCTTGCGCACCGACACGTTGACGTCGCAGCGCATGGAGCCTTCCTCCATGTTGCCGTCGCAGGTGCCGAGGTAGCGCAGGATCGACCGCAGCTTGCGCAGATAGGCGCCGGCCTCTTCCGAGGTGCGCATGTCGGGTTCCGACACGATCTCCATCAGCGCCACGCCCGACCGGTTCAGGTCGATGTAGGTCTTGGACGGGTGCTGGTCGTGCAGCGACTTGCCCGCGTCCTGCTCCAGGTGTAGGCGGGTGATGCCGACGGTACGGCTGGTGCCGTCCGGCAGGTCGAGCACGATCTCGCCCTTGCCGACGATCGGCTGCAGGAACTGGCTGATCTGGTAGCCCTGCGGCAGATCGGCGTAGAAGTAGTTCTTGCGGTCGAAGACCGAGTTCAGGTTGATCTGCGCCTTCAGGCCCAGGCCGGTGCGCACCGCCTGTTCGATGCAGGTCTCGTTGATGACGGGCAGCATGCCGGGGAACGCGGCGTCGACGAAGCTGACCTGGCTGTTCGGCGCGGCCCCGAATTCGGTGGCGGAGCCGGAGAACAGCTTCGCGTTCGAAATCACCTGGGCATGGACCTCAAGCCCGATCACCACTTCCCAATCGCCCGTTTCACCCTGGATGTACGACATCGTTCCGCTCTTCGACGTTCTCGCGCGGGACCGGCCGGGCGTCACCCCCGAGGTGAGCGCCGGCCATATCCTTGGAATCCCATTTCTTCTAGCGCCCTTTGCGCCCGCGCGCACGCTTTATCGCGCCGCACCGCCGCTACCCCCATTTCGCACAGGCCGGAGGACGTCGGCGTTAACCGTCGGGCAAGCTTTGACCGCCACGCTGGGTGGTGCGAGCGGGGAGGTCACGATGACGGTTCGGGCGCTGGTTCAGAAGGTGGGGTTCGGGGTCGGGCTGGGTGCGCTGCTGATGGCAGGCGCGCTGGTCGGTGCCGGCTCCAGCCAGGGCCACACCGCCGATCCGCTGTCGACCGCCGGGGCGGCCCCGGGGGCGACCCCAGGGGCGACCGGCGTCGCCGTCAACCCCGCCCCGACCGCCGCGGTTTCGCCCGCCGAATTTCCCGACGCGGTCGTGGCGCGCAGCGACCAGGGCGACGTCACCGTGCTGCGCCTGGACGGCATCATCACGCCGGGGACGGAGCGCCGCTTTCTCGACGCCCTGCACGACCTGCCGACCCGCCGCGCCGTGGTGGTGGAACTGTCCAGCCCCGGCGGCTTCACCTCCGCCGGCTACCGGATGATCGACGCCATCCTGGCCGAACGCCAGGCCGGCCGCCCGGTCGCCACCAAGGTGGGGGACGGCGAGTCCTGCGAGAGCATGTGCGTCGGCCTCTATCTGGCCGGCTACCCGCGCTACGCCGCGCCGGGCGCGGAGTTCATGGTGCACGCCCCGCGCATGGCCGAAAGCGGCCGGATGACGATGCGGTCGACCCAGACCATGGTGCAGCGGCTGGTGTCGCTCGGCGCCTCCCCGGCCTGGATCCAGCGGGTGACCGCGGCCGGCGGCTTCTCCGGCAGCCTCGACTACCGCGAGACCGCCGACCGGCTGACCGCCGACGGCGCCAACATCGTCACCGAACTGCTGCACTGATCGTCCTGCCGGATCAGCCGGCGGCGACCGCCTCCGGCGCCAGCCCGACGATCCGTTCGTAGACCTCCGAATCGGTCGCCCCCTCGGTGCCGAACACCAGCACCCGGGCGTCGGGTGCCAGCCCCAGCGCCAGCCGGAATTCCTCGTGCGCGGCGGCGCAGAGCAGCCCGGCCAGACCGGCCACCCCCGACTCGCCGGCGATGATCGGCCGGCCGCCGTGCCGGCCCTCCGCCAGCTTGCGCATGGTGGTGACGGCGCCCTCGTCGGGAATGGTCAGGAAATCGTCGGCGCCGCGCTCCAGGATCGCCCAGGCCAGCAACGACACCTCGCCGCAGGCCAGCCCGGCCATCACGGTATCGAGATCACCGTCGGAGCGCGTCGGCCGGCCGGCGACGGCGCTCTGGTACAGGCAGTCGGCGTTGTGCGGCTCCACCACAACGAAACGCGGGCGCTGCCGCCCCCAGCTTTCCCACAGGTGGCCGCAGACCGCGGCGGGCAGCGCGCCGACGCCGCCCTGGACGAAGACGTGGGTCGGCCGCTCGCTGGCCGGAAGCTGGGAAATCGCCTCCTCCACCATCACGCTGTAGCCCTGCATCACGTCGCGCGGCACATCCATGTAGCCGGTGTAGGAGGTGTCGGACACGATGAGCCAGCCGGCCGCCGCGGCGTCGGCGGCGGCCCGACGCACCGCGTCGTCGTACGACCCGTCGACGACCACCAGCCGGGCGCCGTACGCCTCGATGGCGGCGCGCCGCCCGGCGGAGCAGGCGGCCGGCACGTACACCACGCAGGCGCAGCCGAACACCTGGGCGCCCCAGGCGACGGACCGACCATGGTTGCCGTCGGTCGCCGTCGCCACCGTCATGCCGCGCGTGATGCTGGCGTAGCGGCCGACGACGAGGTCCAGCGCCGTCACCGGCACGCCGGGCACCCGCGCCGTCACCTCGCGCGCCAGCAGGCGCAGCACGGCGTAGGCGCCGCCGAGCGCCTTGAAGCTGCCCAGCGCGAAGCGGGTGCTTTCGTCCTTGTACCAGAGGCGGTCGATCCCCGCCTCGCGCGCCAGGCCGGGCAGCGAGCGCAGCGGGGTCGGCGCGTAGCCGGGCCAGGCGCCGATCTCCGCCATCGCCTCCTCGAAGGCGGCGCGGCTGAGGATCGCGCGCTCGGAGGGGCCGTAGGCGCGCTCATGGTCGGCGCGCGGGTTCGAAAACAACCGGGGCAGGCAGGGGGATGGGGACTGGAGCGGGGATTGGGGCATGGCTGCGCTCTCCGGGCCGGAGCCATGGCGCGCTGCCGCCCATAGCCGCGCTCAAGATGACCAGAAGCCATCGGGGCACGTCAAGCCGGGTGCGGCCGCCGCGGCTGCTACCGGCCGCGGCTGCTACCGTATAAAGCAGCCGCAAGGATCGCGGCCGGCCGGCACGTCGGGGATCAGCGCTTCCACTCGCGGCTGGACTTGATGAAGTCGGTCAGCGTGACGCCGATCTTGTCGTCGATGATCGCCACCTCGCCGCGCGCCACCAGCACGCCTTCGACATAGACGTCGGTCGGGTCCTTCAGGTGGCGGTCGAGTTCCACCACGGCGCCGCGGCCGAGCTTCAGCAGGTCGCGGACGCGGAGCATGGCGGTGCCGATGACGACCTTGATCTCCACCGGGGCGTCGCCGATGGCGAAGGACGACGCGTCGCCGTCATTGGGATCGGGCGCGCCGAGCAGGTCGTCGATGTTGGCCATGGCTGTCCATGCTTCCGCGCCGGGTCTGGCGCACTCCTGAACGAATGGGTGACACTACACCTCCCAAGATGGCCGGGCAACGGCACCGCTGAGCCGGCCTTGCGACAAGATTGGGCTTTTCCCGCACCGGCGCTTCGCCCACACTGGTCCCCCGCCCGCCACCGCGGGCGCCCGCCGACCGCCGGCGCTGTCGTTGCGATTCAGCAATGACCGATGCACGGCAACGGCGCCGACCAACGGGAAACGGGCTCACGCAGATGACCGACACCACCATCCCCCCGCTTGTGGACGCCGCCTGGCTCAAGAACCGCCTGGGCAACGCCACCATCGTCGTGCTCGACGTGCGAACCCCGCCGACTGGCGGCTTCATTCCGGGTGCGGTTCATTCCGACTACGCAACAGCCGGCTGGCGCACTGTGGTCGGCGGCGGGGCCGGGATGCTGCCGGACAGCGCGGCGCTGGAGGCGCTGATCGGCGGCCTGGGCATTTCCAACGGCGACCATGTTGTCCTGGTGGCGGCCGGCGCCAACGCCTCGGACATGGGCAACGCCACCCGGGTCTACTGGACCTTCAAGACGCTGGGCCATGACGCGGTGTCGGTGCTGGACGGCGGTTTCGCCGCCTGGGTCGCGGCGGGCGGCACGGTGAAGCCGCTGCCGGCGGACCGCAAGCCGGTCGCCTTCCACGCCCACCCGCGCAACGACCTGCGCGCCACCCTGGCCGAGGTCGAGGCGGCGGTGGCGGCCGGCACCACCCCGCTGCACGACGCCCGCTCGGCCGAGCAGTTCGCCGGCACGGCCAAGAGCCCGCAGGCCCGCGCCGCCGGCACCATCCCCGGCGCCGTCAACCTCGACATCGCCACCCTCTATTCGGGCGCCGAGCACCGTTTCGCCGCCCCCGACGCGGTGAAGGCGCTGGCCGATCAGGCCGGCCTGCCGCTGAAGGACCAGCCGATCACCTTCTGCAACACCGGCCACCTCGCGTCGGTGTCGTGGTTCGCGCTGAGCGAGATCGCCGGCGTGCCGGGCGTGCGGCTCTATGATGGGTCGATGTCGGAATGGAGCGCCGATCCGGACCGGCCGCTGCAGAGCGCGGAATGATCAGGGGCGGTTGATTCTTGGGGGGTGGCGGGCTCGTTTGGCAAGATTGACACGGATTTCACGGATTTAGACACGGATTTCACGGATATCTTTTCAGCAAAGCTGCAGGTCTTTCGGCGAACAGCGCCAAAGCGAGGCAAATAAAAATCCGTTTAATCCGTGTATAAATCCGTGGCATCCGTGTAAAAATTGTCCAGCAAAGCTACACCTGCCCGAAGTTCCCGTCTCATCTTCAAGCCTTCGCCCGGCGACGGCGCAAGCGGCCGAGGTCGCTGCGCCTCACCAGCCCCAGGACGACCGCCGCCGCCGCGTAGGCCAGCAGCCCGACGGCGCCCAGCACCAGCAGCCCGCCCAGCCGCTCCACCACGCCGGCGGCGCCCAGCCAGGGCGCCAGCCGCCCGGTCGCCAGCCACAGCGCCCCGGCCATGGCGGCGGCGGCCAGCGCCATGCGCGGCAGGTTGCGCCGCAGCCGGGCGTCGGCGGCGAACAGGCCGCGCCGGTGCAGCAGCCACGCCAGCAGCCCGGCGTTGACCCAGGCGCCGACGGAGGTGGCGACCGCCAGCCCGACCTGCGCCAGCGGCCCCATCAGCAGCAGCTTCAGCGCCACGTTGATGCCCACCGCGGCCAGCGCCACCCGCACCGGCGTCGTGGTGTCGTGGCGGGCGTAGAAGCCGTTGACCAGACTGCGGATGACCACGAAGGCCGGCAGCCCCAGCGCGTAGGCCTGCAGGGTCGTGGCGGAGGCCGCGGCGTCGGACGGGCCGAAGGCACCGCGCTGGAACAGCACCGACAGGATCGGCGTGCCGGCAACCAGGAAGGCGACCGCCGCCGGCAGGGTCAGCACCAGCGACAGCTCGATGGCGCGGTTCTGGCTGTCGACCGCCCCGGCCTCGTCCCCGCCCTTGATGCGCCTGGACATTTCCGGAAGCAGAACGGTCCCGACGGCGATGCCGATCACCCCCAGCGGCAACTGGTTCAGCCGGTCGGCGTAATAGAGGTAGGACACCGCCCCGGTCGGCAGGGCCGAGGCGATCAGGGTGTCGGCGAACAGGCTGATCTGCGTCAGCCCCGACCCCAGCGCCGCCGGCCCCAGCACCGCCAGGAAGCGCTTCACGTCGGCCGACAGCCGCGGCCGCACCAGCCGCAGGCTCATGTCCGCCCGCCGCGCGTCCCAGGCGAGATAGACATACTGCGCGACGCCCGACGCCAGCACGCCCCAGGACAGCGCGTGGCCGGCGCTGGGCATCAGCGGCGTGCCGACCACCAGCGCCGCGATCAGGCACAGGTTCATCAGGATCGGCGCCGCCGCCGCCGCGCCGAAGCGGCTCATGCTGTTCAGCACCCCGCCATAGAGCGACACCAGCGAGATCAGCAGCAGGTACGGAAAGGTGATGCTGGTGAACAGCACCGCCAGCCGGAACTTCTCCGGCTCGTCGGCGAAGCCGGGGGCGAAGACCGTCATGAACTGCGGCATGAAGGCCAGCACCGCCAGCAGCAGCACCAGCTGCGCCATCACCAGCAGCGTCATCACCTCGTCGGCGAAGCGCCGGGCGGCGGCGGCGCCGTCCTGCACCAGCTTGGCCGAGAACAGCGGCACGAAGGCCGAGTTGAAGGCGCCCTCGGCGAACAGGGCGCGGAAGTGGTTGGGCAGGCGGAAGGCGACGAAGAAGGCGTCGGCGATCGGCCCGGCGCCCAGCAGCGCCGCGGTCAGCACGTCGCGCAGGAAGCCCAGCACCCGGCTGGCCAGCGTCAGGCCGCCGACGGACAGGATATGACGGAACACGATGGCAGGGTCGCTCTTGTGGTGCGGGAAAAGCCCGGCGGCATCCTAGCGGGGCGGCGGCGTTCGTCATAGGATCGCGGCCCGCGTTCGTCCAGACTCCTTAAATGCCAGCTCCCATCGGACAAAGGCCCGCCATGACGCAGCACGCCCTCCCCCTGACCTACCTGGAAGCCGGCGAGGCCAACGGCGGCACGCCGCTGCTGGTCCTGCACGGCCTGTTCGGGTCGGCCCGAAACTGGCAGACGCTGGCCCGCCGCTTCGCCGAGTCGCGGCGGGTCTACGCGCTCGACCTGCGCAACCATGGCGGCGCGCCGTGGGACGACGGCATGAGCTATCCGGAGATGGCCGACGACGTGCTGCGCTTCCTCGACGACCGCGGTTTCGCGCGGGCGACGGTGGTCGGCCATTCGATGGGCGGCAAGACCGCCATGGCGCTGGCGCTGGCCCATCCGGAGCGGGTGGAGCGGCTGGTGGTGGTCGACATCGCCCCGGTCGCCTACACCCACACCCACGCTCCCTTCGTCGCGGCGATGAAGGCGGCCCGGCTGGACGGCTGCACCCGCCGGCCGGAGGTCGAGGCGCAACTGGTCGAGGCCGTGCCGGAGGCGCCGCTGCGCTCCTTCCTGATGCAGAACCTGGTGATGGAGAACGGCGTCTTCTCGTGGCGCATCAATCTCGACGCCATCGGCGCCGGGATGGCCGGACTGATCGGCTTCCCCGATTTCGGCGACGCCCGGTATGAAGGCCCCACCCTGTTCATCGGCGGCGGCGCGTCGGACTACATCCAGCCGCAACACCACGCGGCGATCCGCCACCACTTCCCCAAGGCCGACATCCGCATGATCGAGGGCGCCGGCCACTGGCTGCACGCCGAGCGGCCGGACGAATTCGCCGCCCTGATCGAGGGTTTTGCCTGATTTTTCGACCCGGAACCGCCACATCGGGCGGGTTGTAAGCCGAACCAGATATTGCATCGCCCCGATGTCGGGGCTATCAAGCCTCCGCGCCCCAAAACGCGGCCCGCGACGACAACGCGGCTGCCTTTCCTCGAAGGATCGACCCACCATGAGCGTCATCACCGAGATTCACGCCCGCGAGATTCTGGACAGCCGCGGCAACCCGACCGTGGAAGTCGACGTCGCCCTGGACAGCGGCGCCTTCGGCCGCGCCGCCGTGCCGTCGGGCGCCTCCACCGGCGCCCACGAGGCGGTCGAGCTGCGCGACGGCGACAAGGCCCGCTTCGGCGGCAAGGGTGTGCTGAAGGCGGTCGAGGCCGTCAATGGTGAGATCTACGACGCCCTCGCCGGCCTGGAGGCCGCCGACCAGCGCGCCATCGACCTCGCCATGATCGATCTGGACGGCACCGAGAACAAGGGCCGCCTGGGCGCGAACGCCATCCTGGGCGTGTCGCTGGCGGTGGCGCGCGCCGCCGCCGAAGACGCCGGCCTGCCGCTGTACCGCTATGTCGGCGGCGCCTTCGCCTCGCTGCTGCCGGTGCCGATGATGAACATCATCAACGGCGGCGCCCACGCCGACAACCCGATCGACATCCAGGAGTTCATGATCATGCCGGTCGGCGCCGAAACCGGCGCCGAGGCGATCCGCATGGGCTCCGAGATCTTCCAGTCGCTCAAGAAGAAGCTGAAGGACGCCGGCCACAACACCAACGTCGGCGACGAGGGCGGCTTCGCCCCCAACCTGGGCTCGACCGACGACGCGCTCGGCTTCGTCATGAAGGCGATCGAGGCCGCCGGCTACAAGCCGGGCGACGACGTCATGCTGGCGATCGACGCCGCCTCCACCGAGTTCTTCAAGAACGGCAAGTACGAGCTGGCCGGCGAAGGCAAGTCGCTGAGCCCCGAGCAGATGGTCGCCTACTGGACCGACCTGGTCGGCCGCTACCCGATCATCTCGGTCGAGGACGGCATGGCCGAGGACGATTGGGAGGGCTGGAAGGCGCTGACCGACGCCATCGGCTCCAAGGTGCAGCTGGTCGGCGACGACCTGTTCGTCACCAACCCCAAGCGCCTGTCCCAGGGCATCCAGAAGGGCATCGCCAACTCGATCCTGGTGAAGGTCAACCAGATCGGCACGCTGTCGGAGACGCTGGAAGCGGTCGACATGGCGCACAAGGCCGGCTACACCGCCGTTCTGTCGCACCGCTCGGGCGAGACCGAGGACAGCACGATCGCCGACCTGGCGGTCGCCACCAACTGCGGCCAGATCAAGACCGGCTCGCTGAGCCGTTCGGACCGCCTCGCCAAGTACAACCAGCTGATCCGCATCGAGGAACAGCTCGGCGTCGCCGCCCGCTTCGCCGGCCGTGGAATCCTGAAGGCCTGATCCCATGCGACGCCTTGCCCCAATTCCCCTCTCCCGCCCCCGGAGAGACGGTCCGGGCAAGGCGGATGCCTGGGTGGACTTTCATGGACAGCGGCGGACGGTCGCTGTCGCTGGCGACCCCCGCCGTGTTCCCCCTCTCCTCGATTCTCTCCCCGGGGGGAGGGGGAAACCCCCTGCGACATAGTGTCTTGTACGGCCTGCGGCCGTCGGATCTTGTTGCGGTGCACTCACGTTTAGCCTACGATTAATATACTAATATATCTACGGTTACCCGCGCGGCGCAGAACGCCAGCGCACGGCGGACGGCGCACCTCTTCCACCGCCCTGTCGGACCGTTCAAACGGGCCGCTCGATCGACCCGGTCAACCGGAGTGTCCAAACTATGCGTGCCAATGGTGAAGTCAGCGGCAGCGGCCCGAACGCCGTGGTCGAGAACGTAACCTTCGACGAGATCAGCATCGGCCAGACGGCCAGCCTGTCGCGCCAGCTGACCCTGATGGATGTGGAGCTGTTCGCCACCGTCTCGGGCAACGTCAACCCGGCTCATCTCGATGCGAAATTCGCGGCTGACAGCCGCTTCCAGCGGGTGATCGGCCCCGGCATGTGGTCCGGCTCGCTGATCTCCGGCGTGCTGGGCAGCTACCTGCCGGGCGCCGGGTCGCTCTACGCCGGCCAGAGCCTGCAGTTCCGCCGCCCGGTCGGGCTGGGCGACATCGTCACCGCCACGGTCACCGTCACCGAAAAGCGCCCGGCCAAGAACATCGTCGTCTTCGACTGCATCTGCACCAACCAGGACGGCGAAGTGGTCGTCACCGGCACCGCCGAGGTGGTCGCCCCGACGCAGAAGGTCTGCCGCCCGGCCCATGAGCTGCCGCAGATCCAGATGATCCGCCACGACAAGCACGACGCCCTGCTCGCCAAGTGCGACGAGCTGCCGCCGGTCGTCACCGCCGTCGCCTATCCCTGCGACGCCAGCTCGCTGCAGGGCGCCGTGGAGGCGGCCGAGGCCGGGCTGATCGAGCCGATCCTGGTCGGTCCGGAAACCGCCATCCGTCAGGTCGCCGCCGCCAACGGCCTGGACATCACGCGCTACCGCATCGTCGACGCCGCCCACAGCCGCGCGGCCGCCGCCGCCGCCGTGGCGCTGGCCCGCACCGGCGAGGCCGAAGCGGTGATGAAGGGCAGCCTGCACACCGACGAGCTGATGGGCGAGGTGGTGAAGAAGGAGACCGGCCTGCGCACCTCCAGCCGCATCAGCCACGTCTTCCTGATGAATGTGCCGACCTACTCCAAGACGCTGCTGATCACCGACGCGGCGATCAACATCTACCCGACGCTGGAAGACAAGGTCCACATCGTCCAGAACGCCATCGGCCTCGCCAAGGTGCTGGGCGTCGCCACCCCGCGCGTCGCCATCCTGTCGGCGGTCGAGACGATCAACCCGAAGATCAACACCACGCTGGAAGCCGCCGCCCTGTGCAAGATGGCCGACCGCGGCCAGATCACCGGCGGCATCCTGGACGGCCCGCTGGCCTTCGACAACGCCATCTCCGCCGAGGCGGCCCGCACCAAGGGCATCACCTCGCCGGTCGCCGGCCAGCCCGACATCCTGCTCGCCCCCGACCTGGAAGCCGGCAACATGCTGGTCAAGCAGCTGTCCTTCCTGGCGAACGCCGACCTCGCCGGCATCGTGCTGGGCGCCAAGGTGCCGGTCATCCTCACCAGCCGCGCCGACAATGTGCGGGCCCGCCTCGCCTCCTGCGCGGTCGCCTCGCTGGTCGCCGCTTCGCAACGCCGGCCGCCGCTCGCGCTCGCCGCCGAATAGGACGTCTTTCCATGTCCAATCTGTCCCACACCGGCCAGGCCGCGTACCTGGTCATCAACGCCGGCTCCTCCAGCCTGAAGTTCTCCGTGTTCCAGGGCGGCGCCAAAGCCGACCTGGAGGCGGTGATCAACGGCCAGATCTCCGGCATCGGCACCGCGCCGCGCTTCCAGGCGAAGGACGCCTCCCGCCATGTGCTGGCCGACCATGGCTGGGCCGAGGGCGAGAACCCGGACCGCGCCACCCTGCTCAGCCACCTGATCGACTGGCTCGACGGGCATCTGAAGGGGGCCACCCTGGTGGCCGCCGGCCATCGCGTCGTCCATGGCGGCACCCGCTTCGCCGCCCCGGTGCTGGTGACGCCGGAGGTTCTGGCCGGGCTGGAAACGCTGATCCCGCTGGCTCCCCTGCACGAGCCGCACAACATCGCCGCCATCCGCGCCCTGGCCGAGGTCTATCCCTCGCTGCCGCAGGTCGCCTGCTTCGACACCGCCTTCCACCAGAGCCAGCCCTGGCAGTCGCAGACCTTCGCCATCCCGCGCGAGCTGACGGCGGAGGGCGTGCGCCGCTACGGCTTCCACGGCCTGAGCTACGAGTACATCGCCCATCGCCTGCCCCAGGTCGCCCCGGAGCTGGCCGACGGGCATGTCGTGGTCTGCCATCTGGGCAGCGGGGCCAGCCTGTGCGCCATGCGCGGCGGGCACAGCGTCGACACCACCATGGGCTTCACCGCGCTGGACGGCGTGCCGATGGGCACCCGGCCGGGCACGATCGATCCCGGCGTGCTGATCTACCTGATGCGCGAAAAGGGCTACGGCGCGGACGATCTGGAGAAGCTGCTCTACCACAAGTCGGGCATGCTGGGCGTGTCGGGCATCTCCAACGACATGCGCGACCTGGAGAACTCCGACCAGCCGGCGGCGGCGGAAGCCGTGGAGCTGTTCTGCCACAACGTGGCGAAGCAGGTCGCAGCGCTGGCCGGCTCGATGGGCGGGCTGGACGCGGTGGTCTTCACCGCCGGCGTCGGCGAGAACTCCACGCTGGTCCGCGCGCGGGTGGCCGAGAAGCTGGCCTGGCTCGGCGTCGCGGTCGACCCAGCGGCCAACCGGGCCAAGGCGACCCGCATCTCCACCACCGAGAGCCGGGTGCCGGTCTTCATCATCCCGACCGACGAAGAGCGCATGATCGCCAGCCACACGCTCAACCTCGTGTCGGCCGTTTCCCTGAACCGGGCGGCCTGACCGGCCTCCCCACATCCTGGTGACGGGCATTATGGAACACGCGTCCGCAAGCCCGACCACCGCCCAGCCTGCCAACACCGCCCGGTGCGAAAACGTGCCGGGCGGCATCCTGTCGATGCTGGTGGCGATGGTCCTGATGACGGTCATGAACGCCCTGGCGAAGGCGCTGGCCGAACGCTACCCGCTGATCGAGGTCACCTTCTTCCGCAACCTGTTCGCCCTGCTGCCGGCGGTCGCCATGGTCGCCTTGGCGGGCGGGCGGCAGTGCCTGCACACCGAACACCGGATGGGCCACCTGTGGCGCGCCATCGTCGGCCTGGTGTCGATGATGCTGCTGTTCTGGTCCTATCACCTGATGCCGCTGGCCAACGCGGTGTCGATCTCCTATTCCGCCCCGCTGTTCATGACCGCGCTGTCGGTGCCGCTGCTGGGCGAGCGGGTCGGCCCCTACCGCTGGGGCGCCGTGGCCGTCGGGTTCGTCGGGGTGCTGACCATGGTCCAGCCCGGCCGCGACATGATCGACCGCGGCTCGCTGGTCGCGCTGACCGCGGCGGTGTGCTACGCCCTGGCGATGATCGCCATGCGGCAACTGGGCCGCACCGAAAAGCCGGTGACCACCGTCTTCTACTTCACCGTCATCTCCACCGGCCTCAGCGCGCTCGCCCTGCCCTTCGGCTGGACGACGCCCGACGCACCGGCCCTGGGGCTGATGCTGCTGATGGGGCTGGCCGGCGGCGGCGCCCAGTATTTCAGCACCCGCGCCTACGCGCTTGCCCCCGCGGTGGTGGTCGGCCCGTTCAGCTACGCCAGCCTGATCTGGGCGACGCTGCTCGGCTGGCTGGTCTGGGGCGACATACCCACGGCGCACGTGCTGCTCGGCGCCGGCATCGTCATCGCCAGCGGCCTGCTGATCCTGTTCCGCGAGACCCGGCGGGCCGCCCAGGCGCCGTCGCCCCTCGCGGCCCCGATCCGTCCGGTTCTGACCGGCGAATCCGTGACCGGCGGCCATTGACCCGCGCCGCCGGACCGGCCGCCGCCTGCGGCATTTTGGCAGAATCATCGCCATAGCAGCGACCACCCTTGCGTCTTGAACTGATATATTAATATACTTTGCTCCGAAAGGACGTGCATCATGACCGCGACCAATGTCCTCAGCATCGGCGACCGCGCCGGCCTCGGCCGGCTGACGTCGACTCTGATGGGACGGGCGCCCGCAAAGGCGAGTCACCCGGTCTGTGCCATCATCGGCGGTGCCCATGTCGCGTCCAGGTTGGATCTGCTGGGCAAGCTGGTGTCGCGCGTCGACACGCTGGCGCTGGGCGGCGGCGTGGCGAACACCTTTCTCGCGGCCCGGGGGGTCGACCTTGGTGCGTCGCTGTGCGACCACGACATGATCGACCGTGCCCGTTCCATCATGGACCGGGCGCGGGCCTGCGGTTGCGAGATTCTGCTGCCGGTCGACGTCGTCGTGGCGACGGAATGCCGGCTGGGGGCGGAGGACCGCAAGATCTCGGTCAACGCCATCGGGCCGGAGGACATGGTGCTCGACATCGGTCCGGCGTCGGTGGCGCTGCTGATGCACTGCGTCGAGCTGGCCAGCACGGTCATCTGGAACGGCCCGCTCGGCGTGTTCGAGATCGCGCCCTTCGACGCCGGCACCAACGCGCTCGCCTGGCACATCGCCCGGCGCACGCGGGACGGCGCCCTGCTGTCGGCGGCCGGTGGTGGCGACACCCTCGCCGCCCTGGCGTCGACCGGGGTCGAGGACCGCTTCTCCCATGTCGCCGCCACCGGCGAGGTTTGCCTGGAGTGGCTGGCCGACCAGGGACTGACCGGCGGCGCCGCGCTGCACCGGGTGCCGGCCTGAAGCCGGCAGTCCCGGCCGCGGCGATCCCGGGAAAAACACCCATCCGGCGGGTCGAATCCCGCCGCTCAACGGTTGAAACAGGTCTCCATCCGCGGGACCATAACGGAATGACTGGAGCTTAAA
>NZ_LGRA01000021.1:2318897-2336182 GCF_003116095.1 Azospirillum sp. TSO35-2 | reverse complement strand
CCTGCGCTTCGCCATCCGCGAGGGTGGCCGCACCGTCGGCGCCGGCGTGGTTGCCAAGATCATCGAGTGATGATCGGGTCTGCGACGATCCACCGTTGAGCGGATCGTCGGATGTTGCGACGGGCCGCCTCCTCCGCGACTGTGGGTGGGGCGGCCCGCCCGGTTCTAGCCATCGGGCGTTGGCGTTCCTGTGCCCGCCGCCTGTCGATCCGGTTCCCTGTACCCCAGGGCGATTCAGGATTGACACGCAGGCCATGAGCGCCTAGAGAATACGCCCTCTGGATTTTGGGTTGGTGGTAGGCAGTGTGGCCTAGACGCAGCCCGAGACGAACGGCACGGCGCGCCCCCTCGGGGCGCGCCATCTGCTGAACGGAACATCCCCGTCGCGCGGTTCGCGCGGGGGATGTTCTTTTTCGTATCGGCCCGTCGCATTGGTCAGAGTGTCGCCCGCCGCCCCGCTTCGGTGGATCGGCGCGCGGCCTTGCGCTGTCGACGGTGTGCCAGAAGCGAAGTGTGGGGTTCCGGTGACGCGTCCGCGTCATCGCTACGAGGTGCAAGGGACGTTTGGACATGGACAGCCAGAACATCCGCATCCGCCTGAAGGCGTTCGATCATCGCGTGCTCGACCAGTCGACCAGCGAGATCGTCAACACCGCCAAGCGGACCGGCGCGCGCGTGCGGGGCCCGATTCCCCTGCCGACGCACATCGAGAAGTTTACCGTGAACCGTTCGCCGCACATCGACAAGAAGTCGCGCGAGCAGTTCGAGATCCGCACCCACAAGCGCCTGCTCGACATCGTCGATCCGACGCCGCAGACCGTGGATGCGCTGATGAAGCTCGACCTCGCCGCCGGCGTGGACGTCGAGATCAAGCTCTGATTTTGGTTTGGTAAGGGACCTCTCCACTCGCGGATGTCCCTGGTCAGGAGATAAAGAACAATGCGATCCGGTTTGATCGCGCAGAAGGTCGGCATGACCCGCGTCTTCACGGACGACGGCCAGCATGTTCCGGTCACTGTGCTGAAAGTCGACAGCTGCCAGGTCGTCGCCGTTCGTACCGAAGACAAGGATGGCTACACCGCCGTCCAGCTCGGCGCGGGCGCCATCAAGGTCAAGAACGTCAACAAGCCTGAGCGTGGGCATTTCGCCAAGGCGCGCGTGGAACCGAAGCGCAAGCTCGTCGAGTTCCGCGTCGATGCCGATGCCCTGATCGAGGTCGGTGCCGAGCTGTCGGTCAACCACTTCGTCGCCGGCCAGTTCGTCGACGTCACCGGCACCTCCATCGGCAAGGGTTTTGCCGGTGCGATGAAGCGGTGGAACTTCGGTGGTCTGCGCGCCACGCACGGCGTGTCGGTGTCGCACCGTTCGCACGGTTCGACGGGCAACCGTCAGGACCCCGGCAAGGTCTTCAAGAACAAGAAGATGGCCGGCCATCTCGGTGACGAGAAGGTCACGGTCCTGAACCTCCAGGTCGTGTCGGTCGACGAAGAGCGTGGTCTGATCCTGCTCAAGGGCGCCGTCCCCGGCGCCGAGGGCGGCTGGCTGCGCATCCGTGATGCCATCAAGAAGAAGGCTCCGGAAGGCCTGCCCTTCCCGGCGGGCATCAAGTCTGCTCCGGCGGCGGAAGCCCCGGCCGAGACGCAGGAGTGAGCGGCATGAAGGCCACGATCAAGAATCTGAACAACGAGGCCGTCGGCGAGATCGAGCTGTCGGACGACGTGTTCGGTCTGCCGGCCCGCACCGACCTGCTGGCCCGCATGGTGAACTGGCAGCTGGCCAAGCGCCGCACCGGCAACCATAAGACCAAGGGCATCAGCGAGATCCGCGGCACGACCAAGAAGCCCTATGGGCAGAAGGGCACCGGCCGCGCTCGTCAGGGCTCCATCCGCTCGCCGCAGTTCCGCGGCGGTGCGACCATCTTCGGCCCGGTCGTGCGCTCGCACGCCCATGAGCTGACGAAGAAGGTCCGCAAGCTGGCGCTCAAGACCGCTCTATCGGCTAAGGTCGCCGAAGGCAAGCTGGTCGTCCTGGAGACTGCGTCCGCCGAGACGCACAAGACCAAGGACCTCGCGGCTCGTCTCGCCACCCTCGGCCTGACCTCGGCGCTGATCATCGATGGCTCGAACCTGGACGACAACTTCGCCAAGGCTTCGCGCAACATCCCGCTGATCGACGTGCTGCCGGAGCAGGGCGCGAACGTCTACGACATTCTCCGCCGCGACACGCTGGTCCTGACCCGCAACGCGGTCGAGCAACTGGAGGCTCGCCTGAAATGAGCAAGCAGTCGAAACCTGCGGTGAGCCAGGAGCGGATGTACGACCTGATCCTCGCTCCCGTCATCACCGAGAAGTCGACGTTGGTGTCGGAGCATAACCAGGTCACGTTCCGCGTGCCGCTCACGGCCTCCAAGCCGGAGATCAAGGCCGCCGTTGAAGGTCTCTTCAACGTCAAGGTGACCGCGGTCAACACCCTGGTTTCCAAGGGCAAGACCAAGCGGTTCCGCGGCACCATTGGCCGTCGCTCGGACTTCAAGAAGGCCGTCGTCACCCTCGCCGAGGGTAACAAGATCGACGTGACCACGGGCATCTGAGCGGGAGTGTGATCCGATGGCTCTGAAGCAATACCGCCCGATTACGCCGTCGCTCCGCCAGCTGGTCATTGTTGACCGCTCGGAGCTGTGGAAGGGCAAGCCGGTCAAGTCCCTCACCGAGGGCCTGACCAAATCCGGTGGACGCAACAACACTGGCCGCATCACTGCGCGCCGGATGGGTGGCGGACACAAGCGCGTCTACCGTCTGGTGGACTTCAAGCGTCGCAAGTTCGACGTTCCGGCCGTCGTCGAGCGGCTGGAATACGACCCGAACCGCACCGCTTTCATCGCGCTGGTCAAGTACCAGGATGGGACGCTGTCCTACATCCTGGCGCCGCAGCGCCTGAAGGTCGGCGACACGGTCGTGTCCGGCGAGAAGGTCGACGTGAAGCCCGGCAACGCGATGCCGTTGCGGAGCATCCCGGTCGGTTCGATCGTGCACAACGTCGAGCTGAAGCCCGGCAAGGGCGGCCAGGTCGCCCGGTCCGCCGGCACCTACCTCCAGCTGGTTGGTCGCGATGGCGGCTACGCCCAGCTGAAGCTGCCGTCCGGCGAGCTGCGCATCGTCCGCGGTGAGTGCATGGCCACCCTCGGTGCCGTGTCCAACCCGGACCAGATGAACACCAACCTGGGCAAGGCCGGTCGCAACCGCTGGCTGGGCAAGCGTCCGTCGGTCCGTGGCGTTGCCATGAACCCGATCGACCACCCGCATGGTGGTGGTGAGGGTCGCACCTCGGGCGGCCGTCATCCGGTCACGCCGTGGGGCAAGCCGACCAAGGGCAAGAAGACGCGTCACAACAAGAAGACGGATGGCCTGATCCTGCGCCGCCGTCATTCGAAGTAAGGAGGTCGAACGATGGCACGCTCCGTTTGGAAGGGCCCGTTCGTCGACGGCTATCTGCTGAAGAAGGCGGACAAGAGCCGGGCTTCGGGCCGCAACGAGATCATCAAGATCTGGTCGCGTCGTTCGACCATCCTGCCGCAGTTCGTCGGTCTGACGTTCGGCGTCTACAACGGTCACAAGTTCCTGCCGGTTCTCGTCACCGAGCACATGATCGGTCACAAGTTCGGCGAATTCGCTCCGACGCGGACCTTCTACGGCCACGCGGCGGACAAGAAGGCGAAGAGGAAGTAATCCATGGGCAAGTCTGCCAATCCCAGCCGGATCGCGGAGAACGAGGCTCTGGCCCGCAATCCGATGATCCGCACCAGCCCGCGGAAGCTCAACCTCGTCGCCCAGCTGATCCGGAACATGGATGCCAGCCGCGCCGTGGCCGAGCTGACCTTCTCCAAGCGCCGGGTCGCCGGCGAGGTGAAGAAGGTTCTGCAGGCCGCGATCGCGAACGCCGAGAACAACCACCAGCTCGACGTCGACCGTCTGTACGTGTCGTCGGCGACGGTTGGTCGCGCTCTGGTGATGAAGCGCTTCCACGCTCGGGCCCGCGGTCGCGGCGCCCGGGTGGAGAAGCTGTTCAGCAACCTGACGATCATCGTTCGCGAGCGTGACGCCGCCGTTGCCGAAGGGGCCGAGTAATGGGTCAGAAAATCAATCCGATCGGGCTGCGCCTCGGCATCAACCGGACCTGGGACAGCCGTTGGTTCGCCAAGCGCGACTACGCCAATCTGCTGCACCAGGACCTGAAGCTGCGTGGCTATCTGCAGGGTCGCCTGCAGCAGGCCGGTTGCTCGCGCGTCGTCATCGAACGTCCGGCCAAGAAGGCCCGCATCACCATCCACTCGGCTCGTCCGGGCGTGGTGATCGGCAAGAAGGGCGCGGACATCGAGAAGCTGCGTCTTGAGCTGTCGAAGATGACCGGCAGCGAGGTGAGCCTGAACATCGTCGAGATCCGCAAGCCGGAGATCGACGCTCGCCTCATCGCCGAGAACATCGCCAGCCAGCTGGAGCGCCGCGTGGCGTTCCGCCGCGCCATGAAGCGCGCGGTGCAGTCCGCGATGCGTCTGGGCGCCCAGGGCATCCGGATCAACTGCTCCGGCCGTCTCGGCGGCGCGGAGATCGCCCGCATGGAGTGGTACCGCGAGGGCCGCGTTCCGTTGCACACCCTGCGCGCCGACATCGACTACGGTACGGCGACCGCGAAGACCACCTACGGCACCTGCGGTGTCAAGGTGTGGGTGTTCAAGGGCGAGGTCATGGCTCACGACCCGATGGCGCAGGACAAGCGCATGGGCACGGAGCCGGTGTCGACCGACGGCGAGCCGCGCCGCGAGCGTCGCGACCGTCGCGACCGCTCCGAGCGGACCGAACGCGAGTAAAGGGGCCGAGCGATGCTTTCTCCCAAGCGCACGAAATACCGCAAGGCCCACAAGGGCCGCATCCATGGCAACGCCAAGGGCGGTACCGATCTGAACTTCGGCGCCTTCGGCCTCAAGGCCCTGGAGCCGGAACGCATCACCGCCCGGCAGATCGAGGCGGCCCGCCGCGCGATCACCCGCGCGATGAAGCGTCAGGGCCGCGTCTGGATCCGGGTGTTCCCGGACCTGCCGGTCTCGACCAAGCCCGCCGAAGTCCGCATGGGCTCCGGTAAGGGCTCGCCGGAATACTGGGCTGCCCGCGTCAAGCCGGGCCGCATCCTGTTTGAGCTGGACGGCGTGCCGGCGGATGTGGCAAAAACCGCCTTCGCTCTGGCGGCCGCGAAGCTGCCGATCAAGGTGAAGCTGGTGACCCGCCTGGGCGGTGTCGAGGAGACCGCGGCATGAAGGCCGTAGACATTCGTACGAAGAGCGCGGACGAGCTGAACGATCAGCTCCTCCAGCTCAAGAAGGAACAGTTCAACCTGCGTTTCCAGAAGGCCTCCGGCCAGCTGGAGAACACCGCGCGGGTGAACACGGTGCGCCGCGACATCGCCCGCATCAAGACCATCATCGGCGAGCGTGCCCGCTCGGCCGAAGCCGGCAAGTAAGGGGGATCATCCATGCCTCGCCGCGTTCTGCAGGGCACGGTGGTCAGCGACAAGTGCGACAAGACCGTTACGGTTCTTGTCGAGCGCCGTGTCATGCACCCCGTGTACAAGAAGTTCATTCGTCAGTCGAAGAAGTACGCCGCCCACGACGAGGGCAACCAGTTCAAGGTCGGCGATACCGTTTCGATCATCGAGTGCCGTCCGATCTCCAAGTCCAAGCGTTGGACGGTCGTGACGGAGTCCGCCGCCGACACCGGCGCCGCGTGATAACGAAAGGTCATAAACCATGATCCAGATGCAAACCAACCTGGAAGTCGCCGATAACAGCGGGGCGCGCCGGGTGCAGTGCATCAAGGTGCTTGGTGGGTCCAAGCGGAAGGTCGCGACCGTGGGCGATGTCATCGTCGTCTCGGTCAAGGAGGCTATTCCGAAGGGCCGCGTCAAGAAGGGCGACGTGCATCGTGCCGTCATCGTCCGCACCGCGAAGGAACTGCGTCGGGAGGACGGGTCTGCGATCCGTTTCGACCGGAATGCCGCCGTGCTCATCAACAAGCAAGGTGAGCCGATCGGCACCCGTATTTTCGGGCCGGTCACTCGTGAGCTTCGTGGCAAGAAGTTCATGAAGATCATCTCGCTGGCGCCGGAGGTGCTGTGATGGCCGCCAAGATCAAGACCAAGGACAAGGTCATCGTCCTGACCGGCCGGGACAAGGGTAAGACCGGCGAGGTGCTTCGCGTCATTCCCAAGGAGAACCGCGCGGTTGTCCAGGGCGTGAACGTGGTGAAGAAGCACCAGCGTCCGAGTGCCCGCTCGCAAGGCGGCATCATCGAGTTCGAGGCGCCGATCAACCTCTCGAATCTCGCTCATGTCGATCCCAAGGATGGCAAGCCGACGCGTGTCGGCTTCAAGATCCTTGAGGATGGCCGCAAGGTGCGTGTCGCCAAGCGGTCCGGCGAAGTCATCGACCTGTGAGGACCGGGACATGGCCGCACGTTTGAAAGAAGTTTACGAGTCCAAGGTTCGTGCCGCTCTGAAGTCGCAATTCGACTACAAGAACGACATGGAAATTCCGCGACTCGAGAAGATCGTGGTCAACATGGGCGTCGGCGAGGCTGTTGCCGACTCCAAGAAGATCCAGCTCGCCGTCGCCGAGATGGCCGCCATCACCGGCCAGAAGCCGGTGGTGACCAAGTCGCGCAAGTCGATCGCCCAGTTCAAGCTGCGCGAAGGCATGGCGATCGGCTGCAAGGTCACGCTGCGCGCAGACCGCATGTACGAGTTCCTGGACCGTCTGGTGACGATCGCGTTGCCGCGCGTCCGTGACTTCCGCGGTATCCCGGGGAACAGCTTCGATGGCCGTGGCAACTATGCCATGGGCGTCAAGGAGCAGATCATTTTCCCGGAAATCGATTACGACAAGATCGATCAAATCCGCGGCATGGACATCATCATCGTCACTTCGGCGAAGACCGACGAGGAGGCCAAGGCGCTCCTCAAGGGCTTTGACATGCCGTTCGTGGCCTGAGGCGGAGCACGACCATGGCTAAGACCAGTGCCATCGAAAAGAACAAGCGTCGCACCAAGCTGGCCAAGCAGTACGCCAACAAGCGTGCGAAGCTGAAGTCGATTGCGAACGACAAGACCCTCCCCCCGGAAGAGCAGTTTGCCGCCCGCCTCAAGCTGGCCGAACTGCCGCGCAACTCCTCGAAGGTGCGCATCCGTAACCGTTGCGAACTGACCGGCCGTCCGCGGGCGTTCTACCGCAAGTTCAAGCTGTCGCGCGTCGCGCTCCGTGACCTGGCCTCGACCGGCCAGATCCCGGGCATGACGAAGTCGAGCTGGTAAGGAGGGTCCGAGAATGTCTTTGAGCGATCCGCTCGGCGATATGCTGACCCGCATCCGTAACGGTCAGCACGCCCGCATGTCCGTTGTGGTGTCCCCGGCGTCCAAGCTGCGCGTCAACGTCCTGGAAGTGCTGAAGCGCGAAGGCTTCATCCGCGGCTGGTCCGAGGAAGAGCTGCGCCCCGGCATCAAGAACCTGAAGATCGAGCTGAAGTACCACGAAGGCGAGCCTGTCATTAAGCAGATCGCCCGTGTGTCGAAGCCCGGCCGCCGCGTCTACTCGAAGATCGCCGACCTGCCCCGCGTGTACAACGGGCTTGGTCTGTCGATCCTGTCGACCCCGCGTGGCGTGATGTCGGACAACGAGGCCCGCGCCGCCAACGTCGGCGGTGAAGTCCTCTGCCGCGTGTTCTAAGGGGGATTGGCAGATGTCGCGCATTGGCAAACATCCCGTGCCGGTACCGGCTGGCGTCGACGTGAAGGTCGACGGTCAGCAGGTGACGGCCAAGGGCAAGCTGGGGCAACTCAGCATGACCCTGATCGACGACATCTCGGCCTCGCTGGAAGACGGCAAGGTCGTGGTGAAGCCGGCAAACGACAGCAAGCGGGCCCGCACCATGTGGGCCACCTCGCGCACCCTGATCAACAACATGGTCACCGGTGTCAGCCAGGGCTTCACGATCAACCTCGAGATCAACGGCGTGGGTTACCGCGCGGCCGTGCAGGGCAAGGAGCTGGTCATGCAGCTCGGCTTCTCGCACGACGTGAAGTACCCGATCCCGGAAGGCATCTCGATCAAGTGCGACAAGCCGACGGCCATCTCGGTCAGCGGCTTCGACAAGCACATGGTCGGCCAGGTCGCCGCCGAGATCCGCGGTTGGAAGAAGCCGGAGCCCTACAAGGGCAAGGGCATCAAGTACGAGACCGAAACCGTCCTGCGCAAGGAAGGTAAGAAGAAGTAACCGCCATGCTGAAGCCAAAGCAACTCCACGAGCGCCGCAAGCAGCGCGTGCGCGCGCAGATTGCCAAGAAGGCCGGCGGGCGTGTTCGCCTCTCGGTCTTCCGGTCCAATCTGCACATCTACGCCCAGATCATCGACGACGAAAACGGCAAGACGCTCGCGTCCGCCTCGTCGCTGGAGAAGGAACTGCGCGAGCAGTTCAAGCACGGCGGCAACGTCGATGCAGCCAAGCGCATCGGCGAGCTGATCGCCGAGCGCGCCAAGGCGGCTGGGGTCATCGAGGTTGTGTTCGACCGCGGTGGGTACATTTACCATGGCCGGGTCAAGGCCCTGGCCGACGCCGCCCGCGAGGGCGGGCTGTCGTTCTAAGGAGGCCCGGATATGGCACGTGAACGTGGGGAGCGGGACAACCGCGACCGCCAGCCGCGCGAGCGGGAAGAAAGCGAGCTGATCGAAAAGCTCGTCGGCATCAACCGCGTTGCCAAGGTCGTCAAGGGTGGTCGTCGCTTCGGCTTCGCCGCTCTGGTCGTTGTTGGCGATGGCAAGGGTCGCGTCGGCGTCGGATCGGGCAAGGCCCGTGAGGTTCCGGAAGCGATCCGCAAGGCGACCGATCAGGCCAAGCGCGGCATGATCCGGGTTCCGCTGCGCGAAGGCCGTACGCTGCATCACGACACCAACGGCCACTTCGGTGCCGGCAAGGTCGTGCTGCGGGCCGCTCCGGCCGGTACCGGCATCATCGCCGGTGGCCCGATGCGCGCGATCTTCGAGGCCCTCGGCGTCGCCGACGTCGTGACCAAGTCGATCGGCACCTCGAACCCGCACAACATGATCAAGGCGACCTTCGACGCCCTGACCCAGGTCACCAGCCCGCGTTCCGTCGCGGCGCGTCGCGGTCGTCGCGTGAGCGACATCCTCGGCCGTCGCGAGGCCGGCGCCGGACAGGAGGCCTGATCATGGCGGACAAGAAGACCGTCGTCGTGACCCAGATCGGCAGCCCGATCGGCCGCAAGCACGACCAGCGCGAAACGCTGGTCGGTCTGGGTCTCAACAAGCTGCACCGGACCCGCGAGCTGGAGGACACTCCGGCCGTGCGGGGCATGATCGCCAAGGTCGCGCACCTGGTCCGCGTCGAGAACGAGGGCTGAGATCATGACCAAGCTGAATGACCTGCGTGACAACGCCGGTGCCCGCAAGGCGCGCATGCGCGTCGGCCGCGGTATCGGCTCCGGCAAGGGCAAGACCGCTGGCCGCGGCGTGAAGGGTCAGACCTCGCGCACCGGCGTGGCGATCAACGGCTTCGAAGGCGGGCAGATGCCTCTGCACCGCCGCCTGCCGAAGCGCGGCTTCCGGAACATCTTCGCCAAGGAATACTCGGTGGTGAACCTGGGCATGGTCCAGAAGGCCATCGACCTGGGCAAGCTGAACGCTTCCGAGACGATCGACGCCGCGGCGCTCAACGCCGCCGGCGTGACCGGCAAGGTGAAGAAGGACGGTGTCCGTCTGCTGGGCAAGGGCGAACTGACCGCGAAGGTTTCCTTCACGGTCGCCGGTGCCTCGAAGTCGGCCATCGAAGCGGTTGAGAAGGCGGGTGGCAGCGTGACGCTGACCGCGCCCGCCGCCGAAGCCGCCGAGTAACGTGCCGGACCGGTTCCCGCGCTTGCGCGGGGACCCGTTTCGGCACTAAAAGAAGCGACGTCGTGAGGGGCGGCCTGCGTTGCGCAGTGCCGCCCCGTTCGCGCTTACGGGACAGGGATTGGACCATGGCATCAGCGGCCGAGCAGCTTGCCGCCAACATCAATTTCGGGGCTTTCTCCAAGGCGACCGAGCTGAAAAAGCGGATTTGGTTCACCTTGGCGGCCCTGATCGTCTATCGGCTGGGCACCTACATCCCGATTCCGGGCATTGATCCGCACATCCTGCAGGACGTGTTCAAGCAGCAGGGCAGCGGCATCCTGGGCATGTTCGACATGCTGGCCGGCGGCGCGCTGCACCGTATGACCATCTTCGCCCTGAACATCATGCCGTACATCTCGGCCTCCATCATCGTGCAGCTGCTGACCGCCGTGTCGCCGCAGATGGAAGCGATGAAGAAGGAAGGCGAGGCCGGTCGTAAGAAGCTGAACCAGTACACCCGATTCGGCACGGTGGCGCTCGCCACGGTGCAGGCCTACGGCCTCGCGGTCGGTCTGGAATCGATGCGCGGCTCGACCGGGGCGGCGGTGATCGACCCCGGCCTGTTCTTCCGCATCGCCACCGTCATCACGCTGGTCGGCGGCACCATGTTCCTGATGTGGCTCGGCGAGCAGATCACCGCGCGGGGCATCGGCAACGGTACCTCGCTGATCATCTTCGCCGGCATCGTCGCCGAACTGCCGCGCGCGCTGGTCAACACGCTGGAACTCGGCCGCCAGGGCGCGCTGTCGACGGTCTTCATCATCGTCATGCTGCTGATGGCGGTGGGCGTGGTGTTCTTCATCGTCTTCATGGAACGCGCGCAGCGCCGGCTGCTGGTGCAGTACCCCAAGCGCCAGGTCGGCAACCGGGTGTTCGGCGGCGAAGCGTCGCACCTGCCGCTGAAGATGAACACCGCTGGCGTCATCCCGCCGATCTTCGCGTCGTCGCTGCTGCTGCTGCCGCTGACCGCGGTCGGCTTCGCCGGCGGCGAGGGACCGGAATGGTTGCAGGCGGTGTCGCGCTACGTCGCGCACGGCACGCCGCTCTATATGCTGCTGTACGCCTCGCTGATCGTGTTCTTCTGCTTCTTCTACACCGCGATCGTCTTCAACCCGACCGAAACGGCCGACAACCTGCGCAAGTACGGCGGCTTCATTCCCGGCATCCGCCCGGGCAAGAACACCGCCGACCACATCGACTATGTGCTGACGCGGCTGACGGTCATCGGCTCCGCCTACCTTGTGGCGGTTTGTCTCCTCCCCGAAATCCTGATATCCCAGCACTCGGTTCCGTTCTATTTTGGCGGCACCAGCCTGCTGATCGTGGTCACCGTCACGATGGACACGGTTGCGCAGATTCATTCCCATCTGCTGGCTCACCAGTATGAGGGTTTGATCAAGAAATCGAAGCTCCGGGGGAGAAAGTAATGAACCTCATACTGCTCGGTCCGCCGGGCGCCGGGAAGGGGACCCAGGCGCGCCGTCTCGAGGACACGCGTGGACTTGTGCAATTGTCCACCGGCGACATGCTGCGCGCCATGGTGGCGGAAGGCGGTCCGCTCGGGCAGCAGGCCAAGGAGATCATGGCTGCCGGCAAGCTGATGCCGGACGAGCTGATGGTCAGCATGATCGGCGAGCGGATTGCCAAGCCGGACGTCAAGAAAGGCTTCATCCTCGATGGCTTCCCGCGCACGGTCGCCCAGGCCGAGGCGCTCGACGCCATGCTGTCGGAGAAGGGCCTGAAGCTCGATCACGTCATCGAGATGCGGGTGGTCGACGACGTGCTGGTGGAGCGCATCACCGGCCGCTACACCTGCGCCAACTGCGGCAAGGGCTATCACGACAGCTTCGAGAAGCCGAAGGTCGCGGGTGTCTGCGACGTCTGCGGCAGCACGGAGTTCAAGCGCCGCGCCGACGACAACGCCGAGACGGTGACCACCCGGCTGGCCCAGTACCACCAGCAGACCGCGCCGATCCTGCCCTATTACCAGAGCCGGGGCGTGCTGAAGGTGGTGGACGGCATGGCCGACATCGACGACGTGACCAAGGAGATCGAGGCGATCCTGGCCTTCTGAGGCCGACCACGGATCGTCCGGTTCCCGACGCCGCTCTCCTGGTGGCGACAGACAAAGGCCGCAGTCTCCGGCGAGAGACTGCGGCCTTTGCCGTTTGCGGATGGCGGGAGCGCCGATCAGGCGGTGGGCGTGCCGGGGGAGGGCGGGGGCATGTCGCCCGGCGCCGTGTCGGCCGCCGCGGCCGGGACGGCGGTCATCGTGCGGTAGCGGGCGAGAATCCAGCCGAGATGGGCGGTGACCGCGTTGGCGGCGCCCTCCGGATCGCGGCGGGCGATCGCCTCGTGGATGGCGCGGTGATGGTCGATCATCAACGCCTCGTGGTTTTCCATATAGGGTTCGGTGTGCTTCATCTCGACCATGTTGCCGAGGATGTCGCGGATGGTCGACAGCAGGTGCAGGTAGACCGGACTGCCGGAGGCCTGGGCGACGGCGACGTGGAAGTCCATGTCGTCGGCGGCGCGGCCGCCGTCGCGGTTGGTCTGGCTCATCGCCGCCAGGATGCGGCCGATGGTCTCGATCTGCTCCGGCGTCGCGCGCTCCGCGGCGCGGCGGGCGGCCCAGCTTTCCAGCGCCATGCGGATTTCGACGAGGTCGCACAGATTGTGGTGGGTGCTGCGCACCATGGCGGTCAGCGCGCCGTCCATCATGCCGGCGGACGAGACGACGCGGGTGCCGCCACCCTGGACCGCGGTCAGGAAGCCCTGGGTCTTCAGCTTCTGCAGCGCGGCGCGGACCGACACGCGGCTGACGTGGAGCTGTTCGGCCAACTGCCGCTCGCCGGGCAGACGCTCGCCGGGCACCAGCTCGCCGCGCGCGATCCGGTCGAGAAGCTGTTGGGCCACCCACTCCGAAATGCGCTGCGAGGAGGAGGGGACGTGAGCGCTGTCGTCGGTGCCGGGCACGGGTTCTTCCCCACTGGTTCGAAAGGCTGATCGGATGCTGATCATAAGCTGTTGGTCATACCGGTAGCGGTCCGCATCCCCCCGGTCAATGGCCGACCGCGACCCTGCGGCGCCTTGCCCACGGGATGGAAAACCAAACCGGTCCCGGCGGGAACCGGCGGTGTCAGCGGCTGCCGCTTCGGGCCAGCAGGATACCGGCCAGGATCACCGCAGCGCCGACCGCTTGCAAGGTCCCCAAAGGTTCGCTGAGCAGGATCCAGGCGAGAATCGCCGCCGCGGCCGGCTGCAGCAGCAGGCTGACCGACGAGAAGGAGGTCGGCAGATGGGCGAGCGCGTAGGCGATCAGGCTCTGGCCGCCGGCGTGGCTGAACAGCGCCAACCCGAACAGCACGGCCCAGCCGGACGCGGTCGGCGGCAGCATCGGCTCCCCCGTCATCAACCCCAGCGGCAGCAGGAGCACGGCGGTGATGACGCCGCTCCAGGTCATGATGGTCGCGGTGGAGAACTCGGCGCGCAGGTGGCCGACCGACAGGATGTAGCCGCCGTAGAACACCGCGGTCAGCAGACCCAGCGCGTCGCCGAACAGATGCTCGGTGCCGAGTTGGACGCTCTGCCCCATCAGCACCACGGCACCGGCCAGCGCCAGCAGCATGCCCAGCGTGAAGCGGCCGGTGATGCGCTCCTTGAACAGGAACCAGGCAACCGGCGCCACGAACAGCGGCGCGAAGTTGGCGAGCAGCGTGGCGTTGGCCACCGAGGTGTAGCGGATCGAGGTGTGCCAGACCGCGAGGTCGCCGGCGAAGCACAACCCGGCCAGCGCCAGGCGGCCATAATCGGCGACGGAGGAGGGGCGGCGGCTGCCGCGTTTCGACTCCCCGGCCATCCACAGCGCCAGGACCGGGGCGGACAGCGCCACGCGCCAGAAGCCGATGGCGACCGGACCGACGTCCGACAGGCGGACGAAAATGGGGGCGAAGGCGATGCCGAGCGCGCCGACCAGCAGCGCGATCAGGGCGATGCGCTGCGTCCGGGACGCATGGTCGACGGGAATGGCACTGGCGTCTGGCATACCGCCGCTTATAGCCGTCCGCGGGGCGTCGGGCCAGCCGGGCACGCGTCATGGCTGCCGTGCGCGCCCGGGATTCCCGTTTTTGCCTCCGCTCCGGTTGTGGTGGGCGGGGTCAGAGCGGGCGGATGCGGTTCAGCGACACCGTCTCATCGTCTTCCGCGCCGTAATCGTCGTAATGAACCGGGCAACGGCCGTCCGTGCGGCGCTTGCCCTTGACCGTCGCCGGGTACCATTCGCCCTCCGACTGCACCTCCACCCGCATGCCGGGCTGGCACAGCGAGTCGCCGGCGCCGTAGGCGCCACCGGACGAGGGGGCCATCGGTGCGGCGGTCATCGGCACGGCGCCGGGGGCCATCATCGGAACCGGGGCGGGCTTCTCCTGGTCGCAGAAAGCGGTGCAGACCCGCTTCGACGTCACCCGGCCGCCGCAGGACCCGCCGAAGCAGTCGCGGTAGTCGGCCTCGCACCGGCTTTCGCAGCTGTTGGTGCCGCAGGAGTAGGAGGAGTGGTCGAAGTCGCTGACCGACTTCTTGATCGGCTTCTTCTCCGCGGTCTGGCGGTTCACGTAGGCCTGATACTCGTACAGCGCGCGCGACCGCGCGTCGTTGACGCAGGCCTGCTGGGACATGCCGCAGTTCTGGCGGCAGAAATTGCGGGTCTGCTGGCATTGGGACACGCAGAGCCGCCCTTCCGCCGAGGTCGGCGGGGTCAGGCTGTACTGGGTCTCGTAGACAGGGCCGCAAGCGCTGAGCAGCGACAGCACGGCAAAGCAGAGGATCAGCAGGCGGCTCATTCGACGTTGCTTCCCATATCGGTGTTTCTTCTGGCGATCCGGCGCGGCGGTCGGGGTGGAGCGTAACACCGAACCGAATGGGCTACCACCATCGGCCGTGCTTCCGCCCGGCGCGGCGGTTGCGTTAGTGTGGCGCATGGTTGCTCCCTCCCCCGATCACCGCCCCGAGTCGCAGGACGGCTCCCAGCCGCGCCACGGCGACGATGGACCGTCCGAACACCGGCGGCCGGTCACCGCACCGCGGCCGGCGCCGCGGGACGCGACACCGCTGCTGGGTCCCGACGACCCGCCGCCGGTGACCCGGCTGAACCCGGAGGCGGCCGGACCGCTGCTGCTGGTCTGCGACCATGCCTCGCGGGCGATCCCGCGGGCGCTGGGCGACCTCGGCCTGCCGGAGGAGCAGTTGTGCCGCCACATCGCCTACGACATCGGCGCGGCGGAACTGACCCGGCGGCTGGCCGCGCGGTTCGGTGCCACGGCGCTGCTGTCCGGCTATTCGCGGCTGGTGATCGACCCGAACCGGGCGCTGGACGACCCGACCGCCATCCCGGTGGTCAGCGACGACGTGGTGATCCCCGGCAACCGGGCGCTGGACGCCGAGGCGGAGGCGCTGCGCGTCGACGCCATCTTCCGCCCCTATCACGACGCGGTGGCGGCGGCCGTCGCGGCGATCCGCGGCCGCGGGCAGGTGCCGGTGATGGTGTCGGTCCACAGCTTCACGCCGGCCATGCGCGGGGTGGCGCGGCCCTGGCACATCGGCGTGCTGTGGGACCACGACCCGCGCCTGCCGCTGCCGCTGATGGCGGCGCTGCGCGCCGACGGGCGCTGGTGCGTCGGCGACAACGAGCCGTATTCCGGGCGCGGCACCTCGGGCGGCACGGTGGAAACCCACGCCACGCCGGCCGGCTACCCGAATGCGCTGCTGGAGGTGCGCCAGGACCTGATCGCCACGCCGGAGGGCGCCGACCTGTGGGCGCAGGTGCTGGGCGACGCGCTGGAGCCGATCCTCACGTTGCCGTCGCTGGCGACGATCCACCATTACCCGCGGGCCTGACATCCTATGGACACCCCCGTCACCGAGCCGTCCTTCACCCTGGGTCTGGAAGAGGAATATCTGCTGGTGGACCGCGGCACGCGCGACATCGTGCCCAGCCCGCCGGAGGACATGCTGGAAGCCTGCCAGGAGCAGGCGCCCGGCCGCATCCACCCGGAGTTCCTGCGCTGCCAGATCGAGGTCGGCACGCCGGTCTGCCGCACGCTGGCCGAGGCGCGGGCCGAGCTGGCGGCGCTGCGCGCCACGGTGGCCGGGGTGGCCGACCGTTATGGGCTGGCGCCGATCGCCGCCTCCACCCACCCCTTCGCCGCCTGGGAGCCGCAGAAGCACACCAACCGCGACCGCTACAACATGCTGGCCCGCGACCTGGGAGCGCCGGCGCGGCGGCTGATGATCTGCGGCATGCACGTCCACGTCGGGATCGAGGACGACGACCTGCGCATCGACCTGATGAACCAGGTCCGCTATTTCCTGCCGCACCTGCTGGCGCTGTCGACCTCCTCGCCGTTCTGGCGCGGGCGCGACATGGAACGGCGGTCCTACCGGCTGAGCGTGTGGCATGAGCTGCCGCGCACCGGCATGCCCGCCGGCTTCCAGAGCTTCGGCGAGTACCAGAGCCATGTGGCGGTGCTGGTGAACGCCGGGGTGATCGAGGACGCCAGCAAGCTGTGGTGGGACATCCGGCCGTCCTCGCGCTTTCCAACGCTGGAGATGCGCATCACCGACATCTGCACGCGGCTGGACGACGCGGTGACGGTGGCGGCGCTCTACCGCTGCCTGCTGCGCATGCTGTGGCGGCTGAAGCTGCGCAACGTGACGTGGCGGCCCTACAAGAACATGCTGATCGAGGAGAACCGCTGGCGTGCCCAGCGCTATGGCCTGGACAGCGGGCTGGTCGATTTCGGCCAGGGCCGCATCGTGCCCTACGCCGACCTGCTCGACGAGATCATCGACCTGACCCGCGAGGACGCCGCCCATTTCGGCTGCACCGCCGAGGTGGAGCGGGCGCGCGAGATCGTGACGCGCGGCACCAGCGCCCACCGGCAGATCGCGATCTTCCAGGCGGCACTCGCCGACGGCGCCAGCGAGGACGAGGCGCTGCGGCGGGTGGTGGACTGGCTGGTCGAGGAGACGATGGTGGGGATATAATACCCCAGACTAAAATATGCATACAAATTAGAATGTCGCATCTTGGAAGTCAAAGCGACGTGGCGCGCGGTTTTCTGCATCTTCTCTTGCGCTTGTCGGCGTTTCTGGATAACTCTCGGAGAATGGTCGGAAGAAATCTTCCGTTGACAGGCGGAATGGATGATTTATGGGTTCTTGGCTTTCTCATCTAGACAGGCGTGGCTGGGCCGTATTCGATCGCCATGAAGCGTTAAATGGGAGCTCTATAGTAAAAAAT
>NZ_LGRA01000021.1:2318661-2318887 GCF_003116095.1 Azospirillum sp. TSO35-2 | reverse complement strand
GCCGAGCGCCAGATGCAGCCCGGTGCCGCTGTCGCCGATCTGGGCGCCGGTGACCAGCGGCGGGCCGTCGTCGAAGCCGGTGGTCGAGGCGGCGCCGCCCGCGCATTGGGCGACGTTCTCGTACACCTTGCAGTTCTCGAACGGCCCGGGGCCGAAGCCCTTGACCGACGCGACGATCATCGCCGGGTTCAGCTCCTGGATGCGCTCCCAGGTGAAGCCCATGCGA
>NZ_LGRA01000021.1:2289838-2318651 GCF_003116095.1 Azospirillum sp. TSO35-2 | reverse complement strand
GGGCGCCGGGGGCTGCCCCCCCCCGCCCCTGTTCCCAGGCCCCTACTCCACCGGAGCCTGGAACATGTAGCCCATGCCATGGACGGTGACGATGCGCGTCGGCTCCGCCGGGTCGGGTTCGACCACCCGGCGCAGGCGGCGCACCAGCCGGTCGATCGAGCGGTCGTAGGGCACCGAATCGCCGCGCAGCGTCAGGTCCAGCAGATCGTCGCGGCTCAGCACCCGGCCGGGATGCTCGACGAAGGCGGCCAGCAGTTCGAACTCCGCCGAGGTCAGGCGGGCGTCCTCGCCGCCGGGGTCGCGCAGGCGCCGCTTGTCGAGGTGCAGTTCCCAGCCGTCGAACCGCTTCACCCGCCCGCCCGCCGGCTTGACCGGCCGGGCGATGCGGCGCAGCAGGCTGCGGGTGCGCGCCAGGATCTCGCGCGGCTCGAACGGCTTGGTGATGTAGTCGTCGGCGCCCAGCTCCAGCCCGATCAGCCGGTCCATCCGGTCGGAGCGGCCGGTGATCAGGATGATGCCGATGTTGGAGGTCGCCCGCAGTTCGCGCGTCACCGCCAGCCCGTCCTTGCCGGGCAGCCGGATGTCGAGCAGCAGCAGGTCGATCCGCCCGCGCGCCAGCAGCGCCGACAACTGGTCACCGTCGCGCGCCAGCATCACCCGGTACCCCTCGCCCTCCAGATAGGCCTTCAGCGTTTCGCGGGTGATGGGATCGTCGTCGACCACCGCAATCGTGTGCATTGTCCCCCGCGGAAGGAAACCCGGTGGGCGCCGGAATGTCCGCTTGGCCCTGCACCGAAGCTATCCCCTCCGCCGTACGGTGACAATGATGAAGGTTCGGCGACCGGCCGGCGGGCACCCCCTGCCACGGCCGGCCTGCCACAGCCGGCCTGCCACAGCCGGATTGTCCGACGCTCCGACCGTTCGGCATGGTGACAATTCCGCAAGGCTTGCCAAGCCTGGGGGACAATGCCACATTTGTACCCATGACAAATTGGACCCCGAACCTGGAGGGCCGGCCCGGCCCGCTCTATCGCGTCATCGCCGACGCGCTGGCCGACGACATCGCCGACGGCGTCCTGCCGGTCGGTGTCCGGCTGCCGACCCATCGCGATCTCGCCTTCCGCCTGGGGGTGACGGTCGGCACGGTGACGCGCGCCTACACCGAGGCGGAAAAGCGCGGGCTGATCGGTGGCGAGGTCGGCCGCGGCACCTTCGTTCAGGGCGCCCGTCCGGCGCCCGCCGCCCTGCCGCTGAGCTGGCCACCGCCGCCGAGCGACGGGAACGCTTCGGTCAACATGACGACCGTCCACCCCGAACACGCGCTGGCGATTCAGGCGCTCGGCCAGACGCTGACCGCCATCGCCGCGTCGGGCGCCGCCGCCGCGCTGATCGGCTATGGCCCGCACGCCGGACTGCCGGAGCACCGCGCCGCCGCCGCCGCCTGGCTGGAGCGCCAGCATCGGGTGAAGGCCGGCACCGACGCGGTCCTGCTGACCACCGGCGCCCAGAACGCGCTGGCCGTGGCGCTCGCCGCGGTGGCGCGGCCGGGCGACGTGATCCTGGCCGAACGGCTGACCAACATCGGCACCAAGGCGCTGGCCGCCACCCAGGGCTATCACCTGGAAGGCGTGGCGATCGACGAGCACGGGCTGGTGCCCGACGCCTTCGACAGCGCCTGCCGCCGGCTCGGTCCGAAGGCGGTCTATCTGGTGCCGACCTTGCAAAACCCGACCGCCGTGGTGATGCCGCAGGCACGCCGCCGCGAGATCGTCGAGATCGCCCGCCGTTACAACGTGATGCTGATCGAGGACGACGTCTTCGGCTTCATCGTGCCGGACGCCCAGCCGATCCAGACCATCGCCCCGGACATCACGCTGTACCTGTCCAGCGTCTCCAAGAGCCTCGCCGCCGGCCTGCGGCTGGGCTTCGTCGTCGCCCCGCCGGAGTTGCGGTCGCGGGTGGAAACGGCGATCCGCGCCCTGCAATACTCCACGCCCGCGCTGTCGGCCGAGGTGGTGTCGCGCTGGATCCAGGATGGCACCGCCGACCGCATCGTCGCCAGTCAGCGCGAGGAGGATCTGGCCCGCCAGCGGCTTGCCCGCAGCATCCTGCCGGTGGAGACCGTCTATGGTCACCCGGCGGCGCAGCATCTGTGGCTGGTCCTGCCCGAACCCTGGCGCCGCGAAGATTTCATCGCCGAGGCGCAGCGGCGCGGCGTGATCGTCACCGGCGCCGACGCCTTCGCCGTCGGTCGCGCCAGCGCCCCCCACGCGGTCCGCGTCAGCCTGTGCCGGTCCCACAGCCGCGACATCGCCGCCCGGGGCCTGCGCGCCCTGGCCGACGCGCTGGAGGCCCCGGCGGCGGCGATGCTGTCGATCGTTTAGCCCCCCGGAGCGGCGACCCGTCACGGTCGCCGCTTCCTCCCCCCGAATATTCAAATCCTGACACCGAGCGAAGGTCTTTGTTCGCTTACCACCCATTTTGACTTTGGCGTCCGGCGCGCCCGTGGTTATGATTGCAGGAATGCAGACTTCATCAACCAGGACACCGCAGCGCCCCGATGTCCACCCGCCCTGCGGAACGCCGCACCCAGCCCATCCTCGCTCTGCTGGTCGCCGCGCGCGACCCCGACGGCGCCGCGTGGCTTGAGGCCACCGTCGCCGCTCCGGCCCTGCCCGGCACGCCGGGCTTCATGCGCGCCTTCGCCGCCGCCAGCCGCCGCCTGCGCGGCAGCCCGCCACCGCAGGGCGACGAGTTGCCCGCTCTGCGCGCCCTCGGCATTGCCGTACCGGAGCGGTGGAGCGCCCAGCGGCTGCTGCGCGCCGCCCTGCTGGTCGCGTCGGTCGAGGCCACGGGCGAGGAGGCGCCGGCCCGCCTGACCGCCGCCTTTCGCACCTCGGACAGCGAGGAGCGGGCCGTGATCCTGCAATCGCTGACGCTGTTGCCCGACCCGGCGCGCTTCGCCCCGCTGGCCGCCGACGCCTGCCGGTCCAGCGTGCAACCGGTGTTCGAGGCGGTGGCCGGTGACAACCGCTTCCCGTCTGCATTTTTTGCCGAGCCGATCTTCAACCAGATGGTGTTGAAGGCGGTGTTCACCGGGATGCCGCTCGCCCGGATCGTCGGGCTGGCGGAACGGACGACGCCCGCCTTGCGCCGGATGGCCGCCGATTTCCGCAGCGAACGCCGCGCCGCCGGGCGGGTCGTGCCGGCCGACCTCGACCGTCTTCTCGATGCCCCTTTCCCGGACGGGACCACGACGCCATGAAGCTGTTCGATCCGCACATCCACATGACCTCGCGCACCACCGACGACTACGCGGCCATGCGCCGGGCCGGCATCATCGCGGTGACCGAACCGGCCTTCTGGCTGGGCCAGCCGCGCACCCACGCCGGCAGCTTCGAGGATTACTTCCTGTCGCTGGTCGGCTGGGAGCGGTTCCGCGCCAGCCAGTTCGGCATCCGCCATTTCTGCACGCTGGGCCTCAACCCGAAGGAGGCCAACAACCCGGACATCGTCGATCCGGTGCTGGAACTGGTCGACCTCTATCTGGAGAAGGACGGCGTCGTCGCGGTGGGCGAGATCGGCTATGACGACATGACCCCGGCGGAGGACGACATCCTCGGCCGGCAGGTCGAGATGGCGCTGCGGCACGGCCTGCCGATCATGGTCCACACCCCCCACCGCGACAAGAAGGCCGGCACCCGGCGCACCATCGACCTGCTGCGCGAGGCCGGGGTGCCGCCGCACATGGTGCTGATCGACCACAACAACGAGGAAACGCTGCCGATCACGCTCGACAGCGGCTGCTGGGCCGGCCACACCATCTATCCCGGCAGCAAGATGGACGAGCCGCGGATGGTCGGGCTGGTCCAGACCTACGGCGGCGAGCGGATCATGATCAACAGCTCGGCCGACTGGGGCATCAGCGACCCGCTGAAGGTGCCGAAGACCACCGACGCGATGGTCGCCGCCGGCATTGCCACCGACACCATCGACACCATCGTCTGGCGCAATCCCATCGCCTTCTACGCCCAGAGCGGCCGGCTCGACCCGGCGGAGCTGGAGATCCCCCTGCCGGTCGACCAGCGCCTGCTGTTCGAGGGCAACACCGTGCTGCGCGGCCAGGCACCCGCCGTCGACGTTCCCGCCGCCGCCACCGCCGTCCCGGCATGACCATCACCCATCGGACGCTGGTCCTGAACGTCGTCGGCCTGACCGCCGACCTGCTGCCGCACGCCCCCGCCCTGTCCAAACTGGCCACGCGCGGCGTGCGTCCGCTGGTGCCGCCGCTGCCGGCGGTGACCTGCACCGTGCAGGCCAGCATGCTGACCGGGCGGACACCGTCCGGCCACGGCTGCGTTGGCAACGGCTGGTACGACCCCGACCTGTCGGAGATCCTGTTCTGGAAGCAGAGCAACCGGCTGGTCAGCGGCGAAACCCTGTGGGAGGAGGCGCGGCGCCGCGACCCGTCCTTCACCGGGGCCAAGCTGTTCTGGTGGTACAACATGTATTCCGGCGCCGACATCAGCGTCACACCGCGCCCGGTCTACTGCGCCGACGGCCGCAAGCTGCCCGACATCCACAGCCGCCCGGCGGCTTTGCGCGACGAGTTGACGGCGACGCTCGGCAGCTTCCCGCTGTTCCGCTTCTGGGGACCGGGCGCCGACATCACCTCCAGCCGCTGGATCGCCGACTGCGCGGCGGAGGTGGAACGGCGGATGCGGCCGTCGCTGTCGCTGGTCTATCTGCCGCACCTCGACTACGACCTCCAGCGCTTCGGGCCCAACGACCCGCGCATCCCCGCCCAGGTCGCGGCGGTCGACGCCCTGTGCGCCCCGCTGATCGAGCAGGCGGAGCGCGACGGCCTGCGGGTGATCGTGCTGTCGGAATACGGCATCACCCAGGTCGACGGCCCCATCGCCATCAACCGCGCCCTGCGCGAGGCCGGGCTGATCGCAGTGCGCACCGAACAGGGCGGCGAGCTGCTCGACCCCGGCGCGTCGGACGCCTTCGCCGTCGCCGACCACCAGATCGCCCACATCCACGTCGCCCGGCCGGAACGGGTGCCGGAGGTGCGGGCCCTGGTCGCCGGCCTGGACGGGGTTGAGCGGGTGCTGGACCGCATCGACCAGCGCGCCGCCGGCATCGACCACCCGCGGTCGGGTGATCTGGTGGCGGTCAGCCGGGCCGACCGCTGGTTCAGCTATCCCTACTGGCTGGACGACGACCGCGCCCCCGACTTCGCCCGCACGGTGGAGATCTTCCGCAAGCCCGGCTACGACCCGGCGGAGCTGTTCATCGATCCGGCGATCCGCTGGCCCAAGCTGGCGATCGGCTGGCGGCTGGCGCGCAAGGCGCTGGGCTTCCGCACCCTGATGGACCTGATCCCGCTGGACGCCGGGCTGGTGAAGGGGTCGCATGGCCGACTGACCGATCGGGCGGCGGCCGGACCGCTGCTGATCTCCTCCGACCCCGACCTGCTGCCGGACGGGCCGATCCCGGCGGAGGCGGTGAAGGCGCTGATCCTGGCCCATCTGTTCGAGTGATCCGCTTCGGTGTGCCGCATGGCTGCCCGGCCGCAGGGGCGCGGCCGGCCGCACCGTAACACCCGTCGTCGTCGCGCGACCCTCCGTTCGAGGGGGGCCGCGCGGCCTGGACACGGGTGTTGCGAGAGGGCTTGCGGTACGATGATTCCGGAAACTTGGCGGTCCTGCGGCGGCGCGCTCCTGGCGGCCGTCTCTCTGATGGCGGCGCCGGCCGAGGCGATGACCTTGCAGGAGGCGCTGGCCCACGCCTACGGCACCAACCCGACGCTGGGGGCGGAGCAGGCCCGCCTGCGCGCGGTCGACGAGCAGATCCCGCAGGCGATGTCCGGCTACAAGCCGACGGTCAGCGCCACACTCGGCGTCAGCCGTGAGCTGACCAACACCCGTTACCAGGCGGGCGGCGGCGAAAGGACCGAAACCAACGCGAAAAGCGTGGCGGTGACCGCCAGCCAGCCGCTGTTCGACGCCACCGTGCCGCCGGCGGTGCGCCGGGCCGAGCGGCTGGTGGAGGCCGAACGCGCCACGCTGGCGGCGACCGGGCAGACGGTGCTGCTGAACGCCGCGACCGCCTACATGGATGTGATCAAGAACCAGGAGCTGGTGGCGCTGAACACCGCCAACGTGACGCTGCTGCAACGCCAGCTCACGGCGGCGCAGGACCGCGCAAGGGCCGGCGAATACACCCGCACCGACGTTGCCCAGGCCGACTCCCGCCTCGCCCAGGCGGTGGCCGCGCGGCTGGCGGCGGAGGGCACGCTGGAAACCGCCCGCGCCACCTTCACCCGCGTCGTCGGCACCCCGCCGGGGACGCTGGCCGCGCCGAAGCCGGCCTTCCACCTGCCCAAGACGCTGGAGGCGGCGGTTGCGCTGGCCCGCGCCAACAACCCGACGGTGCTGAGCGCCGCCTACAGCGAGGACGCGCAGCGCCACGCCGTCGACCAGACGTACGGCCAGATGCTGCCGTCGGCCAGCCTGACGGCCAGCGGGTCGCGAACCTGGGATCCCGGCCGCAGCGACGGGATCGACTACACCCGCATCGACAGCCTGACCGCGAAGGCGCAGGTCGTGGTGCCGCTCTATCAGGCCGGCCTGCCGGAAGCCCAGGTGCGCGAGGCCAGGCAGACCGCCCGGCAATACGGCTTCCAGACCCGCGGCCAGGGCGACCAGAGCGTCGAAAGCGCGGTCACCGCCTGGACGGCGCTGGAAACGGCGCGGGCCAACATCCGATCCTACCGCGACCAGATCAAGGCGGCCCAGACCGCCCTGGACGGCCTGCGCGAGGAGGCGAAGGTGGGCAGCCGCACCCTGCTCGACGTCCTGAACCAGGAGCAGGAGCTGCTGAACAGCCGCGTCAACCTGGTGACCGCCCAGCGCGACGAAATCGTCGCCGACTTCCAGCTTCTGTCCGCCTGCGGCCAACTGACCGCCGAGCAGCTGGTATTGCCGAACGAGAAGCGGTGAGGCGGGCGTGCGGGGGCCGGTACCGATCGCCCCCGCACACTCCCATCACTTCGACGGAATGCTGCCCCAGGTGCCCGGCACCGCGGTGACCGACGCCGGAACCGGGGCCACCGACTGGACCGCTCCGGTGGTGGTCGGCGGGTTCTCGGCCGGACGGTTGAACAGCTCGCAGTTCGGGATCTCGCCGACGCACATCTTGCCCACCAGATCCCAGGTTTTCGCCGGGTCCGGGCGGACCTGCGCGAAGTTGCTGAAATTCTGGCTGACGATCGGCGCGTCCGGCAACGCCACCGTCGGCAGCTTCGGCACGCCGGAGAAGTAGAAGGACTGCGGCTTGCGGTAGGGCTCGGTCGAGGCGCCCTCCGACGGGACCGGCTTGCCCGGCTTCGCCACAGGAACGTTCGGCGGGTAACGGTAGGGCTCGTCGGTCAGCCCCTCGCCGTCGGCCGTCGCCTTGGCGTTGAAGGCGTAGCCGAACATGATGCCGCCGTTGGCGGTCTGGTCGGGGCTGACGCCGGTCTGCGCCGGGCCGCCGGCGGTGCCGACCCAGATCGAATAGCCCTGCACCTGATAGTTCAGCCGGGCGCTGTCGCCGGTGCTGTAGGGCAGATGCTTGATGAAATCGCGCCGCGGCGGATGGTTCAGCGGCGAGAAGCTGCAACAGGGCGGCATCCCCGCCGGCCGGTCCTGCTCGTAGGTCAGGAAGAAGGCGCGGTCGCCGATCGACACGAACGAACAGGTGTAGTGGTTGGAACCGGGGAAGATCGGCAGGCAGCGCTTCTCGTAATGCTCCATCATCGCGCCCTTGCCCATCGGGCCGGCGACGGTGCTGTCGTAATAGGTCGAGCCGTAGGAGACCTCGTAATCCTCGCCCTCCTTCAACGCGGGCGGCGGCTTGCCGTCGTAGGGCGGCGGATTCTCCGGGTATTTGTTGAAGACGCGGTACATCGTCCAGTTGGTCGACCAGAAGGCCGGGAACAGCGGGTCGGTCGGCTCGCCGGCGTTGCGCGGGTAGACGCAGCCCTTCCACGGGCAATTGCTGACCCAGGGCGGGTTGTGCGTGCCGAAGGTCGCGTAGATGTTGCCGAAATCCTTGGCCTGGGCGGCGCCGGCCCCAGCCAGAACTGCCAGCCCCAGGGCCGCGGTGAAGCCCGCGGCGATCGTGCGAATGAATCCGGTCATGCGATAAGTCCTCGAAGCATGAGGGAATGGATCAGGGGACGTACTGCCAGGTCGGGGCGGCGAATTTGCCGGACCCGTCGTTCAGCGGCGTGTTCATCAGCAGCTTCGCCTGGATCTTCAGGTCGAACATCAGGGCGATGGCGTTGTTGATCGCGTCCGGCCGGCCGTTGAAGGCTTGGTGCAGCGCCTTCAGCAGGTTCGAATAGTAGGTGTTGAAGGACTGCGACTGGATCGCCGCCGCCGAACCGGCCGGGTAGTCCGCCTGGGTCGGGTCGTCGAGGATGTCGGCGACGCCGGTCGGATCATACGGGATGGTCTCGTCGGTGAAATACCAGCCGTCCGGCCCCTTGGCGATCTTCCGGCCCTTATAGATCTCGTAATAGGTGTAGTAGTGCGCCATGTCGGCGCCGCCATCCTCGGTCGGGTTGGTCGGCGTGCCCTCGCCCTCGACGATGATGCGGTTGATGGCGTCCAGCGCGTCCTGCAGGCCGAGGATCGGCGTGATGCCGAGCATGCCGTAGACCTGCCCGTCCGCGCTGTGGGAAAAGACGCCGTCGCCCAGGTCGGTCAGCGCTTTGGCGATGTCCTCGTAGAACTGGCCGATGGTCCGGTAATTGTCCTGGATGTCGGAGGACGCGCGCAGCAGCCCGGCGTCCTTGATGTCGACCGGATCGGCCGGCTCCTCGATCACCATGAAGCAATTCTTGATCTGGTCCTTGGAGAAGGGACGCAGATGCACGATGAACTTCTCCTGTCCGGGCTGGGTGCCGATCTCCTTCGGCAGGCCGCCGGGGTAGCTGGGGACGAATTTCGGGTCGTCGATCGCCGGGTGGCCGCCGACGGCGACCAGGATGTTGGCGGCCTGGCAGAAATGCTCCATCTCCTGCATCGCGACGCCGATGATCATGTTGGCGATCACGCCGTTCTTGGCGTCGTCCAGCGAATAGGCGGCCTGGAGATAGACCGGCAGGGTGGCGTGCTCCAGCTCGACCGCGAGCTGGAGGTTGTAGCGCACCTCCTCGATCGTGACCGGCGGCTTGGCCTGCACGAACAGGGTGTGGCTGGCGGGCTTGGCGAGGTCGGTCGCCTTGGTGCCGGCGGCCGGCACCGGGCCGGCTTCCGCCCAGAGGGTGTTGGTGGTCATGCGTGGCGCTCCATCGACCGTGGTTCGGGCCGGAATGCGGGGTGGTGGCGAGCCGTCACTTGCGCAGGATCGGCGATCCGGCCGACGGCGCGGCGGCCCAGCTCAGCGCTTCGGCGGCAACGGCGGACGGATCCGCAACCGGCGTTGGCTTCGGCGGCGGAACCACACCGCGGATCGGGTTCGTCGCCCATTTCAGGACCGCGTCCGATTTGGCCGGCGACAGGTCGCGCACGACCGGCATGTAGTTCGGGTCCTCCACCGGCAGCGCCATGGCGGTCTGCAGCGCGTAGAGGTGCTTGCACACGCTGTCGTAGTTGCCCATGTCCAGCACCGGCAGCATCACCGGGTACAGGTTGGCGTATTCGACCAGGATCGGCTTGATGTCCTGCTCCCAGGTCGGTTGCTCGGGGACGGCGTAGCCGCTCCACACCAGGACGCTGATGAAGTCGTAGGCGTTCTGGTAGGACAGCGGCGTCGCGTCGGGGAAGCTCGGGCGGATGCCGTAGATCTGTCCGTCGATGACGATCTCGCCGTCCTTGCGCGTCACGGTGCGCGGGGTGCCGGGATCCTGGGCCTTCATGGTCAGCGTGGCGACGCCGCGCGCGTCCGTCGTCACCGTGTCGTCGAAGCTCAGCGCGCTTTCGGGCTCGCCAACCGGCACGCCGTTGCTGGGCTGCAACCCCGTGGAATCGAAGGCGACGGCGATCGCGGTGTTCGCCAGCGGCTTGCCGAACCGGGTCGCCCACAGGGTGGTGGTGGCGCTGTCACCGGGGCTCATCCGGAAGACGAACTGGTCGGCGCAGACCGCCCGGCCGTCCGGTGACTCGCTGCCCAGGACGGCCTTCAGGGTCGGCGAATAGACCGTCAGCGGGCTGGAGCCGATGGCGGCGCGCTGCGCGTCGGTCAGCGGAATGGTGCAAATGCCGGCGGTGGTCTCGTACCACGCGTTGTCCGGCGTGATCTCAGCCAGCCGGTTGAAGTCGTCCGACCCACCGAAATAGCCGATGTGCAGCGGCTCGTCGACCATCTCCCCCCGCCATGTCTTGAACGGGATCGAGTTGCCGAGGTCGATGGTCAGCAGGCTGCGCTGCTCGTCGACCACCGCCGTGGCGTAGCCGAAGCGGTTCCCCGGCGCCATCAGGTTCGACGAGGTCGGCTGCAATTGCCGGCCCGGCGTGTAGAAGCGCGGCTCGTCACGCGCGGCGATGCCGATGGTGCCGGTCATCAGGCCGGTGGTGAAGCCCGGCGGGTTCGGCAGGTAGCGGGTGTTGTCGGGCGGGTTGACGCCGTAGCCGGCGTTGTAGCCGGTCACGTTGAACTTGATCGACAGCAGGCCGTCGGCCGCCGCCGCCTTGAACGCGGTCAGGAAGGGCGACGCGCCGACGTCGCCCCAGGACAGGTCGCGCAGGACCGATTGGAAGGACGCGCCGAAATAGGCCGGCGGGTGCGGCGGGTGTTCGAACACCGGGCCGGCGGCCCAATTGCGCCACCACAGGTCGGTGAAGGACGCGACGTCGAATTCGCCGCGCAGCAGGTCCGCCCCGTCCTTGCCGGCAAGCCGGACCAGCAGGCCCCAGATCGCCGACACCATCTGCTGTTCGGTGTCGAGGTCGACCATCTTGGCCGGCGGCCGGTCGTTGGCGTCGGCCACGGTCAGGCCGATCACCGGATCGCCCGCCGCGGTGCTGCCGTCGGCGTTGACCGCCCCGGTCACGACGCAGTCGGTCAGCCGCCACACGCCGGTGCCGTAGGGATTCCAATAGCCGATGTGCCAGCTGGCGTAATCGTCGGCCGTGTAGCGCTTGTCATCTTGAAACGCGTAGGCGTGGTTGTTCACCGTCGACACGTCGGCGATGAATTTCCCGGTAAAGGTCAGCCGAGGCCCGGTCAGATAGGACATGCGGACATTCCTCCATGCCGGCGCACAGGAGGCGCCGGTCGTGAATCAATTCGTCACAGTCATTACAAGAGGGAAATCGAGTAAACGCGACGGATCACGGCCGCACTGTTCATGCAGCATACGCTTATATTCAAACGTTGATTTCCCCAGAGCGGAGGTTTCCGACCACCGCTTGGGCAATAGTCTGTACCAAAGCCATCGCAACTTGAACAGATCTATTGCGACCGGTGGGATGCATCGATAGGCTTCGTATTCGCAACAGGCGCAATCCTCTCTCGATCTTCTCGGAACAGGATCAGCGCCACGCCCGCCACGGCCAAGGCAGAACCCCGTCCATGCCGCACTCCACGCCGACATCGATGCCCGTTCCGACCGCGCTTGCGCCGGCCGCCACCGCGCGGATCCACCGCCAGCGCTTCACCGTCGCCTTCGACTACGCGGTCGCTTTCACCCGCGACGCCTTCGATCCGGCCAACGGCGATCTGGCCGCGGCGATGGCGGCGACCGCGGCGACGGCGGACGGTGCCCCGCGCCCGCGCGCGCTGGCCTTCGTCGAGCTGGGGGTGCTGTCCGGCCATCCCGGCCTGCCCGCCGCGATCTCCGCCCATTTCGCCGCGCGCGACGACCTGCCGACCCTGGTGCGCGAGCCGATCCTGCTGCCGGGCGGCGAGGCGGTGAAGAACGATCCGGCGCTGATCGGCCAGATGCACGACGCCATCCTGGGCGCCGGCATCGACCGCCATTCCTATGTGCTGGCGGTCGGCGGCGGCGCCTTCCTCGACGCGGTCGGGCTGGCGGCCTCCACCGCGCACCGCGGGGTGCGGCTGGTGCGGCTGCCGACCACGGTGCTGGCCCAGAACGATTCCGGCGTCGGGGTGAAGAGCGCCATCAACCGCAACGGCGCCAAGAACCAGATCGGCACCTTCGCCCCGCCCTGGGCGGTGGTCAACGACTCGGCCTTCCTCGACACGCTGCCGGCCCGCGACCGCATCGCCGGCATGGCGGAGGCGGTGAAGGTGGCGTTGATCCGCGACGGCGACTTCTTCGTGTGGCTGGAACGCTCCGCCGACGCGCTCGCGTTGTTCGAGCGGCCGGCGGTGGAGCATCTGATCCGCCGCTGCGCCGAGTTGCACATGCGCCAGATCGCCGAGGGCGGCGACCCGTTCGAGCAGGGCAGCGCCCGCCCGCTCGATTTCGGCCACTGGTCGGCCCACAAGCTGGAAACCATCACCCGCAACCACCTGCGCCACGGCGAGGCGGTGGCGATCGGCATCGCGCTCGACACCCGCTATTCGGTGCTGGCCGGCCTGCTGGCGGAAGGGGAGGATCTGCGCGTCGCCGTGCTGCTGGAGCATCTGGGCTTCCGCCTGTGGCACCCGGCGCTGGTGCGGCGCGATTCCATCGGGCGGCCGCTGGTGCTGGCCGGGCTGGAGGAGTTCCGCGAGCATCTGGGCGGCCGGCTGACCATCACGCTGCTGGCCGGCATCGGCCACGGGGTGGAGGTGAACGCGATGGACCCGGCGCTGGTCGAACAGGCCATCGGCTGGCTCGCCGCGCGGGAGCAGGGCTGATGCGGCTGCCCCAGGGACGCGGGACGCTCGGCTACTGCCTGAACGTCCACCCGACCCAGACGGTGGCGGAGGTGTACGACGCCCTGCGGGGGCCGGTGCGGACGATCAAGCAGCGGCTGGCCAAGAACCGGCTCTGCCCGGACGCACTCTTCGCCGTCGGCCTGCGGCTGTCGGCCGAGGCCGCCGCCACGGCGGGGGTCGGGCGCGAGCTGGCGGCGATCTTCGCCGGCGAGGGCTTCGCCGCCTACACCATGAACGGCTTCCCCTATGGCCCCTTCCACGGCGTGCCGGTGAAGGAGGCGGTGTACGAGCCGGACTGGACCACGCCGGAACGGCTGGCCTACACCCTCGACCTCGCCCGCATCATGGCGGCACTGGTCGCCGAGGGGGAGACGGCGACGATCAGCACCGTGCCGGGCGGCTTCGCCCCGCGGCTGTGCGGGCGTGAGGATGCGGTGGCCGACGGACTGCTGCGCGCCGCTGCCGGGCTGGTCCGGCTGGAGCGGGAGACCGGGCGCCGAGTCGCCCTGGCGCTGGAACCGGAACCCTTCTGCCTGCTGGAGACCACCGCCGACGCCGTCGCCTTCTTCGGCGACCACCTGTTCACCGGCGCCGCGGCCCGGCGGCTGGCCGAATTGGCCGGCATCGGCGCGGCCGAGGCGGCGGACGCCCTGCCCCGCCATCTCGGCCTCTGCCTCGACGCCTGCCACATGGCGGTGATGTTCGAGGAGCCGGAGCCGACGCTGGCCAGCCTGGCGCGGGCCGGCATCCCGATCCACAAGATGCAGCTCAGCGCCGCGCTGCGCATCCCTCGGGTGAACGAGGACGCCCGGCGGCGGGCGGCGACCTTCCACGACGGCGTTTATCTGCACCAGACCATGGCGCGTGGTGATGGGCCCCGCGGTGATGAGGCCGTCCGCCGCGCGCTCGACCTTCCGGCGGCGCTGGCGCGTGGGTCCGCCGCCGATGGCGAGGAATGGCGCATCCACGTCCACATCCCGCTGTTCGCCGAGCCGGAACCGCCGCTGGCCTCCACCGCCGGGTCGCTGGAACGGCTGCTGGCGCTGCACCGCGACCGGCCGGTCACCGCGCATTTGGAGGTGGAAACCTACAGCTGGTCGGTCCTGCCGCCCGAGATTGGTGGTATCAACATCAACGAGGGTATCGAGAGGGAATTGCGATGGGTGATGGAACGGCTGTGCTGATCCGGCCGCGCGCCGCGCTGGTGCTGGGCCGCGTCTCCAACCTGCCGACGGTGGTCAGCGACGCGCTGGCCGGGCTGACGCTCGCCGGGGTGGGGATGTCGGGCGGGTCGTTGCTGCTGCCGCTGCTGCCGGTGTCGCTGGCGTTGGCGCTGTTCTATGTCGGCGGCATGTACCTGAACGACGCCTTCGACGCCGCCATCGACGCGCGCGAGCGGCCCGACCGCCCGATCCCCCGCGGCGACGCCTCGCGCATCGCGGTGTATGTCGTGGGCTTCGTGCTGGTCGCGCTGGGGCTGGGGCTGGCGGCGCAGACCGGGCTGGCCGGGGCGGTGAACGGTGCGGCGCTGGCGTTGGCGATCCTGCTGTACGACGCGCTTCACAAGCGTACGGCGCTGGCACCGGCGATCATGGGGGCCTGCCGCTTCCTCGCCTACACCACCGCCGCCGGCATGGCCGGGGCACCGTTCGGGCTCGCCCTGCTGCTGGGGGCCGGCGGGCTGTTCGGCCATGTCGTCGGCCTGACCTACGCCGCCAAGCAGGAGGCGTACGACCGGCTGGAGCGGGCGTGGCCGCTGGCGGTGCTGGCGCTGCCTCTGCTGGGCACGCTGGCCGCCACCCTGTGGATGCGCGGCGGCGACCTCGGCGGGCTGGTGCTGTGGCTGGTGCTGCTGGGGACCACGGTGGTGGCGCTGCTCCGGCTGTTCCGCCGCGCGCCGGGCGACGTGCCGAAGGCGGTCGGCCTGCTGATCGCCGCCATCGCCCTGTACGACGCGGTGCTGATCGCCGCGGCCGGCGGGGCTGGCTGGGCGGTGGCGCTCGCCGCGCTGTGCTTCCCGACGACGCTGGCCCTGCAACGGGTGGTGCCGGGGACGTGAGGGGCGGGGGCCGCGCGAGCGGCGGCCCCTCCCCCGCCTTGTGTTACAGCGGCGCCAGACCGGCCATCATGTGGTCCTTGCGCTCGGCGTAGACGCCGCCCAACTCCATCGCGCGCTTGTCGCCGAGTGCCTCCTTGGCCTCTTCGAACAGCTCCTCCTCCTCTTCGTCGAGGTGGTGGCGGACCAGTTCGCCCAGAACCTGGAGCTTTTCCTTCCAGCCGCTGTCGGTGGTCTTCATCGCGTTCAGTTCGTCGAGCAGCCCGTTGATCAGGTGATGCTCGTTCAGCCCCTCGATCGTTTCGGACTTGGCTTCCTTCGCCGTCTTCAACGGGGCGTAGAACACGCTTTCCTCGACCTTGGAATGGGCCCACAATTCGCGCTGCAACGTCTCGAACACGGCGCGTCCGCTGCCGTTCGCCTTCTCGGTCTTGTCGAGGAGGTCGCGGATGGTGTCGTGGTCGGTCTTGATCCGGGCAAAGATGTCGGCGTCGTTGGTCTTGCGGGCCATCGTCGGGGTCCTTGGCGTTGCGTACGGCGTGCGTACGGGTTGCCAGAAGAACCCCGATGCGGCCCGACTGTTCCCGACCATTCGGCGGCCGTTCAGCCCAGCGGGTGGGTTTCCACGAATTCCCGCAGCGTGTGCATCAGTTCGGCGGCGTGGGCGGCCCGGCCATGCGCGCAGGCGTCGGCGATGTCATCGGCGATGATGTGGGCGATGCGGTCCGGACCACCGGCGCAATGGGCGAGGCAATACCCCATCTCCACGGCCACCATTTCCGGCAGATGTTCGTGTTCCGCGATCGCGTCGATCTCGGCTTCGGTCAAATCGCTGAGTGCGATGCAGTCCTTGATCGTCAACATGGCGCGTTCCTCCCAGGAACGGCCGGGCTTCCCCGTGATCGGGATCAGACCGGTCCGGCTGGATGGCCCGCGCCATAGGCGCTGGCGCCCCCGCCCAACTGTGCGGCGGGGACGCGTCGCGTTCGACGGTCAGTGAGCCATCAGCACCGGCAGCCCGGCGTGGTTCAGCACGTAGCGCGTGACACCGCCCAGGATCATTTCCCGCATGCGGCTGTGGCCATATCCGCCCATCACGAGCAGGTCGGCACCCAGCTCCACGGCTTTCTTGGTGACCGTCTCCCCTACAGGCTCCGATCCCGGCTGTAGGATGGTTAACCCAGGATTAACACCTTGCCAAGCGAGATAATCGGCGATGCGACGTCCGGTCGCAGCTTCGGTCACCGATGTTTCAGCGGTCAGCACATGGGTGCGGTCGGCGCTGCGCAGGAACGGCAGGGCGGCGGCGACGGCGCGGGTGGCCTCGACCTTGCCGTTCCAGGCGACGGCGACGGTGCGGCCGATCTCCGCCGGCAGCGTCTTCGGCACCAGCAGCACCGGGCGGGCCGAGCCGAGCAGCGCCGTTTCCATGGTGGCGTAGCCCTGGGTGTCGGCGTCGATCGAGGTGTGGGCGCAGACGATCAGGTCGGCCAGACGGCCTTCCGCCGGCACCACGTCCTCGATCCGGCCGATGACCTCGCGCCAGGCGGCGGACGGCGCCTCGACCCCGCCGGGGGCGTCCCGCAGCTCGATGCCGGCCGCGGCGACCGCCGCGTCGAAATGGCGCCGGGCCGTGGCGCGGTGGTTGTCCGATTCGGTTTCCGCCGCGCGCATGATCTCGTCGACCATGGCGCCGGACATGCCTTCGCCCAGCATCGGCACGGCGTCGCGCGGGTCCAACCGGACGAACAGGCCGATGACATGGGCGTCGAAGTCCCGCGCCACCATCAGGGCACCCTTCAGCGCCACCGGGTCGTTGTCAGTGCCGCCGAGCGGCACAAGGATGGTTTTGTAGGTCATGGACTCCTCCCGGACCGTTTCGAGCGGCCCTTCCCGGACGGCACCGGCCTTGCCCGTCGGTGCGACGGACCCTTCACCGCTGCCGTCATTCTGCCCCATCGTCATTGCGTTCCACGGACAGGAGCCCATCGACCCGGGTGGAGGCCGACAGCCCTCAACGCGTTGCGCGTTCTGGAATTAGGCCAAGCTTGCCCGGGCGTCGTCCAGCACATCCGCTGCAACCCTGCCAGAATCCAGGCGCGTCCAATCGACCGTACCCAAATCATAGCACTCCTGCCGTTGCACGACGTCGGCGGTGGCGTCGGAGGCGTCGTTGCGACGATTGGCCACACGGTCGACCCGCGTCGCCAGCGGCGCGTCGAGCCACAGACCGTCGAAACGCACCCCCGCCGCCGCGGCGACCGACTCGAACGCCGCGCGCTCCGCCGGCCGGGCGCTGACCGCGTCGATCACCACCGCCTGTCCGGCGGCCAGCACCGCCGCCGCCCGCCGGCCCAGCTCGGCATAGACCCGCCCGGTCATCGCCGGTGCGTAGCCCTCCGGCGGCAGGCGGTCGGTGTCGCCGACTCCGCACAGCCGCTTGCGCAGCACGTCGCTGCGCAGCACCACCGCCCCCGGCGCCGGGCCCAGGCCGGGGGCCAGCCCTTCGGCCAGCCGGGTCTTCCCGGTGCCCGACAGGCCGCCGACGGCGACCAGCCGCGCCGGTGCCTGCGCCAACGCCGCCAGCGCCTCGTCCAGATAACACCGCGCCTCGCCGGTCATTGCCGTCGCGGCCGGTTGGCCCCCCGCCGTGGCCGCCAGCCGCAACGCGGCGGCGATCACCTTGGCGCGGACGGCGGCGCGGGCCGACAGGAACAGCGGCAGCGCCGCCAAGCCGCCATAGTCGCCCGTCTCCTCCAGATAGCGGTTCAACACCAGGTTTCCCAGCGGCCGCAGCCCGCGATGGTCAAGATCCATCAGCAGGAAGGCCAGATCGTAGAGCAGGTCGGCCACCGCCAGGGCCTCGTCGAACTCAATGGCGTCGAACAGGGTCGGTTCGCCGTCCAGCAGGACGATGTTGCGCAGGTGCAGGTCGCCATGGCCGTGACGGACGAATCCGCCGCGCCGCCGCTCCTCCAGCAGCGGCCCGACACGGTGGAGCGCCGTCGCCGTCCGCTCGGCCAGCCGGGCCACCGCGTCCGGCGGGAACAGGTCGGGCGCCGCGCGCAAATCCGCCAGATTGCCGTCGACCACCGCGCGCATCGCCTCCACCCCGCCGCCGTCGGGACGGGGGGCCGCCTGGGCATGGAAGGCGGCGATTCGCTCCGCCAGCCGAAGCATCAGGGCGGGCGTCAGGGCGTGGCGCTCCGCCATGCGGTCCAGCAGGGCGTCGTCGGGGAAGCGGGCCATCGACACCAGCCAGTCGACCGGCTCCCCGGCGGCGCCCGCCTCCGCCCGCTCATCCAGCGTCAGGCGGCCGCCGGCGCCGCGGCGGACGGCGACCACGCCACGGTACAGGGTGGGGGCGGTCCGCCGGTTGATCGCCAGCTCCGCCTCGCAGGCGGCGCGCCGCTTCTCCACCGTCGAGTAATCCAGATAGGGATAGCGCACCGCCCGCTTGAGCTTCAGCGCGCGGTCGCCGGCCAGGAAGACCACGGCGGCGTGGGTGTCGATACGCTCGACCGCGGCGCCGCCATGGCTGTGCGGATCGCCGAGAAAGGCGATCACCTCCTCTTGACGGGGGTCCTGGAGAAGGGCCCGAGGGCCGGGGGCGGGATGCGCGGTCATGACATGACGGTAACAGAAACCAGGGTCCCGCGCCGCTTGTGCTTTCGTGGTTGAAACCCGTGTGGCGATGACGACATCCTAGGGGTAGTGCGGATACACCAAGGGACAGTCGGCCCCGCCCTTCGTTATGGTGGCCGAACCGCATGGTGGAATCGCCGCATCGTCGGGGGGTGCCCGTGGACCGCCTGTTGAATCGCCTGTCCGTTCCGCTGCCGCCTGCCGCCGGCCACGCGCTGCTGGCGGCGACCCTGCTGACGTTTGCCGCCGCCGGTCCGGCGCTGGCCATCGAGGCCGACGGCGACGGGCGCATCGGCAACTGGGCGATCGGCGGCCTTGCCTATGGCATGCAGGCGCCGGTCGACAGCAGCCTGGGCGTGCTGAACAGCAAGATGCGGTTTGGCGGTTCGCTGGTGCCGCAGACCGAACCTTACGCCGCCATCCGTCCCTGGATCGGTCCGGGTTCCTCGGGCAGCCTGACGCCGCGCGGTGCCGGGCTCGGCATGGTCGGGGGTGGCCCGGCCGGTGACGGGCTCGCCGCTGGAGGCATGCCGGGCGGCGGGGTATCGACCGGGCTGGCCGGGATGATGGGCGGCGTGCTGATCGACGTGCCGCTCGGCTCCTTCGTGTTCACCCCCAGCTTCGGTGCCGGCGCCCTGCCCGGCGCCCGGCGCGAGGGCGCGCCCACCACCGAATTCCGTTCGCAACTGGAACTCGGCTATGAGTTCGATAACAAGTCACGCTTCAGCATGGGTTACAGCCGGATCGTCAATGACGCCAGCTCCAGCGATCCGGCGGCCGGACCCAACAATGTCTTCGGCTTTTATTATCGTTTGCCTTTCGGCGGCCCATGACCCGGTGATGGGGAGTGGACATCGTGTCGCGGCGTCTCGACGCGGGAACGACGTCGGGCCCACTCCGTCTTAACGGCATTTTAAACATGGTTGGCTCAAGTGGACCCGGACCGAACGCTCTCCGGGGAACTCACCATGGCCACCAAGCGCAAGACCGCCGCCTCCGCCGCTCCCGCCTCCGCTGCCGCCGTGATCGCGGCCGAGACGTCCACCGAGACGCTCGCCGAGTCCTGGGCGGACATCATCCTGCGCACCAACTTCGCGGCGGCCGAACAGGACAGCGCCGTCCTGCTGCAGGCGGCCAGCGTCCTGCTGGAAGCCGACACGCCGGAGAAGGTGAACGTCGCGCTCGACCAGAACCTGAAGCTGTGGATCGCCATCAAGGCGGTTCTGCTGAACGACGATTGCCCGATCGAGCCGGAGGCCAAGGCGAACCTGCGCAACCTCGCCCAGTATGTCGTGTCCACCACCATGCTGGCCACCCAGGGCGAGATCGAGACGAGCAAGCTGGTCTCGCTGGCCCGCCTGAACATGACCATGGCCGAAGGCCTGCTGAGCGGTCAGCGCAACGGCCTGATCCAGGAACGCGCCTACCAGATCTGGCAAGAGGAAGGCTGCCCCGAAGGCCGCGAGCAGGAGCATTGGCTCCGCGCCGAGGCCGAGGTCGCGGGCGCCCTGAAATCCTGAGCCGCATCAGGCGGTTGGCCGCACCTGCAACGCGGCCATACCGCCTCGGCATGACCGCCCGCGTCGCGACACCGTGACGCGGGCGTTTTCGCTTGATAGGCTCGGGCCATCGTGACCCTTCCGCCGCAGTCTCTCTCGACACCCCACCGCCGCGTCGACAACACGCCGCTGGGCATCGCCTCGATGCTGGCGTCGGTGCTGTTCTTCTCGATGATGAACGTGCTGGCGAAGCTCCTGATGGATCGCTTCCCGGTGGTCGAGGTCATGTTCTTCCGCAGCCTGTTCGCGCTGCTTCCGGTGTGCCTGTCGATCCATCTCGGCACCGGCTTCGCGACGACGCTGCGCACCCGCTACCCGTTGGGGCATATGGGCCGGTCGCTGATCGGGCTGACCACCATGGTCGCGATGTTCTGGTCGTTCCACCTGCTGCCGCTGGGCGACGCCATCGCGCTGAATTTCGCCGCCCCCCTGTTCCTGACCGCGCTGTCGGTGCCGCTTCTGGGTGAAAAGGTCGGCATCCACCGCTGGAGCGCCGTGCTGGTCGGCTTCGTCGGCGTGCTGATCATCGTGCGGCCGAGCGGCGACGTGCTGAATCTGGGCGCCATGGTCGCGCTGGGCGGCGCCCTGACCAACGCGCTGGCGATGATCGCCATCCGCCAGTTGAGCCGGACCGAGCCGCCGAACACCATCGTCTTCTACTTCACCCTGCTGACCACCGTGCTGCTGGGGCTGGCGCTGCCCTTCGCCTGGGTCACCCCCGATCCGCTGTCCTGGGGCCTGCTGCTGGCGACCGGGCTGCTCGGCGGCTGCGGCCAACTGGCGCTGACCCGCGCCTATTCGCTGGCGCCGGCCGCGGTGGTGGCGCCGCTGAACTACACCGCGCTGCTGCTGGCGGTGACCTTCGGCTGGTTGCTGTGGAACGAGGTGCCGACCGGCACGATGGCTGCCGGCGCCGCGGTGGTGATGGCCAGCGGCCTCTACATCCTGCACCGCGAGACCCGCCGCCGCGTCACCCCGACCAAGCCGCTGCCGCCCGGCGACGGCGACTGACAGCGGTTCCGGGCCGCACGCCATGGTTTCGCCGCCATAGTTTCGCCATTGCGGGGTGTTCGGCTCTACCATCGCGCCGGTGGGCAAAGTCCGCACGCCGCGCTTATATGAGTGGGGCGCACAAACGGGCACACGCGCCGACCGGGCGGCCGGGCCCGCTTTTCTTGCGCGGATGGGGGCGGCATGAGGCAGGACGAACAGCGCAACCGCAACGCGGCGGACGTCCCGGTGAACGAGGCCGTCGCCGAACCGCGCTTCCGGCTGGCGCAGGCGCGCGCGGCGCTGCTGTGGGAACGGCTGGGGCCGGCGCTGTGGGCGCCGCTGACGGTGCTGGGCGCCTTCCTGGCGCTGGCGCTGCTGAACCTGCTGCCGCAACTGCCCGGCTGGCTGCACGGCGCGGCGCTGCTGCTGCTCGCCGCCGGCTTTCTGCTGGCGCTGGTGGCGGGGCTCCGCCGCTTCCGTGCTCCGGCGGAGGGCGAGGCGCGCCGCCGGCTGGAGCGCGACAGCGGCATCGCCCACCGGCCGCTGCACACCCTGCGCGACCGTCCGGCCGGCAACGACCCGATGGCGCTGGCGCTGTGGCGCCTGCACCAGGAGCGCACCCGCGCGGCGATGCGCGGCCTGCGGGTGGCGTGGCCGGGGACCGAGGTGCCGTCGCACGACCGCTTCGCCCTGCGCGCCTTGGTGATCCTGCTGCTGGTGGCAGCCGGGGCGGCGGCCTGGGGTGACTGGCGCCCGCGTCTGGCGGCGGCGCTGTCGCCGCAATTCTCCGGCGGACCGGTGACCGCGGCGGCGACGCTCGATCTGTGGATCAACCCGCCCGACTACACCGGGCTGCCGCCGGTCTTCCTCAAATCCGGGTCCACCGCCCCGGCCAGCCAACCGTCGAGCGGCCAGCCGGCCGCCAATCAACCGGGCGCCGACCAGCCGGTCGCCGTGCCGCAGGGCAGTCTGGTGCTGGCCCGCGTCACCGGCGGCAGCGGCACCCCCAGCCTGGAGGCCGGCGACCAGACCGGCCCGTTCGAGGCGGTGGATTCCACCAATTTCCAGATCCAGAAGCCGGTGACCGGCGGCACCCGCATCGCCGTGACCCAGGGCGGGCGCACGCTGGGCTCCTGGCCGATCCGCGTCGTGCCCGACAGCCCGCCGATCATCGCCCACGCCAATCCCCCGACCGCCGGGGAGCGCGGTGCCCTGAAGCTCGACTACGCCGCCCGCGACGATTACGGCCTGACCGAGCTGAAGGCCCAGGTCCGGCGCGCGCCCGACGCCGGCACCGACAAGACCGCCGGCAAGGCAGCGGGCATGGTTGCGGGCAAGGAGCCCGCACCGGCACCCGACGCCGACGCCATGCTGGAATTGCCGCTGCCGATGCCCGGCATCCGGCCCAAGGAGGCGCACAGCACCGCCTTCCAGGACCTGACCGCCCATCCCTGGGCCGGGCTGCCGGTGACCGTCCGCCTGGTTGCCACCGACGGCGCCGGCCAGACCGGCCGGTCGGAGGACGCGGCGATCACCCTGCCGGAGCGGACCTTCAACCACCCGGTCGCCCGCGCCATCATCGAACAGCGCAAGATCCTGACCCGCCGCCCGCAGGAATCGCGGGTCGACGTCGCCCGCGCCCTGGCCGAGATCTCCGCCCGGCCCGGCAGTTACGGCGAGGACATCGTCGCCTTCCTGTCGATGCGCACCGCCATCGCCCGGCTGATGCTGGACCAGAGCGCGGAATCGGTGCCGGCGCTGCAACAGCTGCTGTGGGAAACCGCGCTGCGCATCGAGGATGGCGGGCTGTCGCTGGCCGAGAAGGACCTGCGCGACGCCGAAAAGCGGCTGTCCGAGGCGCTGGACAAGAACGCCACCGACGAGGAACTGAACCGCCTGATGGACGAGCTGCAGGCGGCGCTCGACAAATTCCTCGACGCGATGGAGCAGCGCATGCTGGAGGCGTTGCAGCGCGGTGAGAAGCTGCCGACCGTGCCGCCGCAGATGGCCGACCAGATGACCGACCGCAACGACCTGCAGCAGATGATCGACCGCATGCGCGAGATGGCGCAGACGGGGTCGCGCGACGCGGCGCGGCAGATGCTGTCGCAGTTGCAGCAGATGCTGGAGAACATGCGGTCGGGCGCCATGGCCCAGATGAACCAGCAGAATGGCGGCCAGCAGCAGAACCAGTCCTGGGAGATGATGCAGCAGTTGCAGAAGCTGACCCAGCAGCAGCAGCAGCTCCTCGACCAGAGCTTCCGCCAGTCGCAGGAGTCGATGGGCCAGCAGCAGAACGAGCAGGGCCAGCGCAGCCGTCAGCCCAGCCAGCGCGGGCGCAACCAGAACAACGCCCAGAACGGCCAGAACGGACCGATGTCCGGCAGCCCGACCATGCAGAAGCAGGCGGAGCAGCAGGAGGCGTTGCGCCGCCAGTTGGGCGAGCTGATGCGCCGCATGGGCGAACAGCAGGGCGGCGACATCCCGCAGCCGCTCGGCCGCGCCGAACGCGCCATGCGCGACGCCGCCCAGGCCTTGCAGCAGGGGGCGCCCGGCGCCGCCGTGCCCTCGCAGACCGAGGCGATGGAGCAGTTGCAGCAGGGCATGCAGGGCATGGCCGAACAGATGGCCCAGCAGATGATGATGGGCCAGGGGCCGGCGATGATGGGGCAGCAGGGCCAGATGCCGCGCCAGGGCCGCGGCCGCGACCCGCTGGGGCGCCGGCCGTCCGGCTACGGCATGCAGGATTCCAACGACGTGAAGATCCCGGAGCAGTCGGAACTGCAGCGTGCCCGTGAAATCCTCGACGAGTTGCGCCGCCGTTCCGGCCAGTACGGCCGGCCGCAGGAGGAACGCAACTACATCGACCGGCTGCTGAAGCAGTTCTGAGGCCGGGCGCCGCCGCCGCTCAGTGTCCCGCCGGCTTGGCGTGGGGATCGGCGGGGGCGGCGTGCTTCTCCGCCTTGGCTTTCTCGGCGGCCGGCTTGTCCGACGTCGGCTTCTCCGCGGCCTTTTCCGGGGCGGGAGCCGGCAGGCCCGGCGGCGGGCCGCCGAAGGTGATCGTCACCTCGGCAACCGGGCCGGGATCGGGCTGGCTGTGGTGGAAGGTCGCCACCGCCCCCGGCGCCAGCGTCGCGGCGGACGGCTCCATCACCCAGCTCTGCAGCGGCTTGCGGTCGGGGCCCAGCGAGATCCCGCGCAGCGGCGGCACCGCGCGCTCGACGTCGGAACTGTTGGCGACCTCGCCATCCAGCACCAGGATGACCGCCCCGCCCTCCATCATCTGGGCGGAATGGATGTTGCGCAGCTCCAGACCGGTCCCCGGCGGTTCGACCGGCAGGCCGACCGTCTCGTAGAACAGCGCCGCCGCCGGCCAACTGCGCACGACGACATCGCGGGCCAGATAGGCGCCGGCGGCCGTGCCGGCCAGCAGGACGCCGAGCAGGGCAAAGCCCACCACCGTGCTTCTGGCCGGCGGCTGGCGCGGCGCTTTCGGCGGCTTGGCCTTCTTGGCCGCAGCCTTCGGCGGCCGGACCGGACGAATCTCGGTCGGCGCGTCGGCCATCATCGGCTCGAAGTCCGGTTCCTCCGGCCGCTGCCACCAGATGTGCCCGCATTTGGCGCAGCGCACCTTCCGGCCGTCGGGGCCAAGCGACTGGTCGGACAGGGTGTAGCGCGTCGAACAGGTCGGGCAGGAAACGATCATCGCGCCGTCGCAGAAAGGTTACCGCTTGCCTTATAGATAGGAGTGCCCCCCGACGCAACCGGCACCGGCGGCAAGCCGCGGTTCAGCCGCCCCTCAGCCATTCCTGCCCGCTTCTCCCAACTCGGCCAGCAGCTCGTCCAGGTTGCGGCGGATGTGGGCGGCCTCCGCCGCCGAGCCGGCGAGCGCGATGGCGCGGCCGAAGGCGTCCCGTGCCTCCGCCGCCCGGCCCAACTGCCGGCACAGCGCGCCCTTCAGGCCGTGGAAGTAGAAATAGCCCGACAGCGCCGGCGCCAGCGGCTCGATCAGCGCCAGCGCCGCCTCCGGCCCGCTCACCTTGGCCAGGGCGACCGCCCGGTTCAGCGTGACGACGGGAGAGGGCTGCAGCCGCTCCAGCGTGGCGTAGAGCCGGTCGATCTGCGCCCAGTCGGTGTCCTCCGGCGTTTCCGCCCGCGCGTGCAGCGCCGCGATGGCCGCCTGGACCTGATAGGGGCCGGGGCGGCGGTGGCGCATCGCCTTGTCGATCAGGGCGAGCGCCTCGACGATCAGGCGGCGGTCCCAGCGCCCGCGGTCCTGCTGGTCGAGCAGGACGATGGCGCCGTCGGCGTCGAGGCGGGCCGGGGCGCGGGAATGCTGCAGCAGCATCAGCGCGGTCAGCCCCATGATCTCCGGCTCCGCCGGGTAGAGGCGCAGCAGCAGCCGGGCCAGCCGGATCGCCTCGCCGCACAGCGCCGCGCGGTCGCCGGAGCGGCCATCTGCCGAGTAGCCCTCGTTGAACAGCAGATAGAGCATCGCCGCGACGGCGCCCAGCCGCGCCGCCCGTTCCACCGCATCGGGGGCTTCGAACGGCACGCCGGCCGCGCCGACCTTCGCCTTGGCGCGGGTGATCCGCTGCTCCATCGCCGCGTCGCCGACCAGGAAGGCGCGGGCGATGCGGGCGGTCGGCACGCCGCAGACGATCCGCAGGGCCAGCGCGATCTGCTGGGTCGCCGGCAGGTCGGGATGGCAGCAGATGAACAGCAGCCGCAGCACGTCGTCGCGGTAGTCGGCGCTGTCCAGCCGCTCCGCCAGCCCGGCCTCGGCGTCGTCCAGGTCGGACAGCACCGCCTCGTCGGGCAGTTCCTGATGCCGGGCGGTGCGGCGGACGGCGTCGATGGCGGCGTTGCGGCCGACGAAGATCAGCCAGGCCGCCGGGTCGCGCGGCGGCCCATTCCGTGGCCAGACGCGCAGCGCCCGCAACGACGCCTCCTGGAACGCCTCCTCCGCGACGTCGAGGTCGCGGAAATAGCGCAGCAGCGCCCCCAGCGCCTGCGGTCTGGCGGCGGTCAACGCCGCATCGATCCAGGCCGGATCGGCGAGCGGGTGGCTGCTCATGACGGGGCGCTCGCCGGCCGGGCCTCACCGGGGCCGACCTCACCCGGGCGGTACAGCATCAGCGGCCGCAGCTCGTAGGCCCCGGCGGAGCCGCTGGCCCGCCCCAGCTCCTTGGCGGTGGCGATCGCCGCGTCCAGGTCGGCGCAATCGACGATGTAGAAACCGAGAAGCTGTTCCTTCGTCTCGGCGAAGGGGCCGTCGATGACCAGCGGCTCGCCCCCCTTGCGAACGGTGGTGGCCGCGGTGGTCGGCAGCAGCCGCGCCACCGGCCCCAGCCGCCCCTGGGCGGCCAACCCGGCCTGGACGGCGCCCAGCCGTTCCATCACCGCGTCCTCTTCCTCCCGGGACCAGGAGCCGACGGCGTCTTCCGAATCGTAGCAGAGAATGGCGTACAGCATGGCGAGTTCCCCCAATCGTCACCCAAGGACGACGGAGTATGCCCGCGGCCGACAAAAGCGGCTGAAAAAATGATGGGGGCGCTGATGGTTCGGTGTCGGCCGGCGATGCCCCTCCTCACGCAATCGCGTCGCGCAAAGAGGTGCTCTCACAGGATACTCGTCATCCCCGCGAAGGCGGGGATCCAGAGTTCGCACAGCAGAACCGTCGAAAAGCTGGATCCCCGCCTTCGCGGGGATGACCAATCTTCCTTGGAGAAAATAAAACTTTGAACACAGTTATAGTGACAACTCCCGTCCCACGCAGACGCATGGGACGGGAGTAGCGTCGGTTACATCCCGCCGGGATAGTTCGGGCCCCCGCCGCCTTCCGGCACCACCCAGTTGATGTTCTGGGTGGGGTCCTTGATGTCGCAGGTCTTGCAGTGGACGCAGTTCTGCGCGTTGATCTGCAACCGCGGGTCGGAGCCGTCCTCGTTGCGGACGATCTCGTAGACGCCGGCCGGGCAATAGCGCTGCTCCGGCGCGTCGTACAGCGCCAGATTGACGGTGATCGGGACCGACGGGTCCTTCAGCGTCAGGTGCGCTGGCTGGTCTTCCTCGTGGTTGGTGTTCGACAGGTAGACCGACGACAGGCGGTCGAAGCTGATTTTGCCGTCCGGCTTGGGGTAGGCGATCTTCGGCGCCTCGCTCGCCTTCACCAGGGTGGTGTTGTCGGCGTGGTGCTTCAGCGTCCAGGGCGACTTGCCCTTGATCGCCGTCTCGTAGGCGGCGTTGGCGAGACCAGCCCACAGGCCCTTCTGGAAGCCGGGGCGGATGTTGCGGACCTCGTACAGCTCCGGCCACACCCAGGACGCCTTCAGGCGCTCCGGATACTCCGTCACCTCACGGGACTCGGAGCCGCCGGTCAGGTGGTCGAACACCGCCTCGGCCGCGACCATGCCCGACTTCATGGCGGTGTGGTTGCCCTTGATCTTCGGCACGTTCAGGAAGCCGGCGCCGTCGCCGATGATCACGCCGCCGGGGAAGGTCAGCTTCGGGATCGACTGGAAGCCGCCCTCGCTCAGCGCGCGGGCGCCATAGGCCAGCCGCCGGCCGCCCTCGAAGATCTCGCGGATCGCCGGGTGCGTCTTGTAGCGCTGGAACTCCTCGAACGGGCTCATGTGCGGGTTCCAGTAGTCGAGGCCGACGACGAAGCCGACCGACACCAGGTTCCCTTCCATGTGGTAGAGCCACGACCCGCCGTAGGTCTTGGGGTCCATCGGCCAGCCGATGGTGTGGACGATCAGGCCGGGCTTGGACTTGGCCGGGTCGATCTCCCACAGCTCCTTGATGCCCAGGCCGTAGGTCTGCGGCTGGCAGTCGCGGCGCAGGTCGAATTTTTCAAACAGGGTCTTGGTCAGCGAACCGCGGCAGCCCTCGGCGAAGATGGTCTGCTTGGCGTGCAGCTCCATGCCGGGGGTGTAGTTGCCGGTCTTCTCGCCGTCCTTGCCGATGCCCATGTCGCCGGTGGCGACGCCCTTGACCGCGCCGGTCTCGTCGTACAGCACCTCGGCCGCGGCGAAGCCGGGATAGATCTCCACACCCAGCTCTTCGGCCTGGGTCGCCATCCAGCGGGCAAGGTTGCCCAGGCTGATGATGTAGTTGCCGTGGTTGTTCATCTGCGGCGGGGCGAAGGGCGACTTGTAGGCCTTCGTCTCGGTCAGGAACAGGAAGCGGTCCTCACGCGCCGGCGTGGTCAGGGGGGCGCCCTTCTCCTTCCAGTCGGGGATCAGCTCCTGCAGCGCGTGCGGTTCGAAGACGGCGCCGGACAGCAGGTGGGCGCCCACCTCCGACCCCTTCTCGATCACGCAGACGCTGAGGTCCTGCCCGGTCTCGGCCGCGCGCTGCCGCAGGCGGATCGCGGCGCTGAGACCCGACGGGCCGGCACCGACGATCAGAACATCATACTCCATGACCTCGCGCGGTTCGCGTTCCATCACCAACTCCCCACCGTCTTGTTTTGGTGCTTGTTCCCTCGGGACGCCCTTTGGTGTTCTGCGGGCGCGTGCTTGTAGCACAGTTCGCGCCGCACCCAAATTGGGTATCTGGACATGTAAGACCACACGATCTGTGGTAAGGTCAAACGATGATTGACGTATGCGACATCCTCGACGCGCTGCGCTGGCACGCCGACGTCGGCTGCGACGAAGCCATCGGCGACGAGCCGATCGACTGGTCCGCCTTCACCGCCCGGCCGGCCGCGCGCGCGGCGGCAGCGGCC
>NZ_LGRA01000021.1:2262603-2289828 GCF_003116095.1 Azospirillum sp. TSO35-2 | reverse complement strand
TGATCACCCTCACCGCCCACCGCGTCGCCATCGCAAGGCGCATGGTCAACCAGTATCCGTGGCTGTACGAGCGCTCGGGCCCCTTCGGGTGGCGCGAGCGGTCCGGCGGCGGCACCGAGGCGTGACGGACAGCGGGAAACCGCGCTTGGGGTTAGGCCATACGGCCGAGGACGGCCGCGAAACTGTGGCACGCTTCGCCACTCGGAGTATGGTACTATCGATACCGCCGGAGGGGACCCGGCGGCAAGGCCCGCAAGGGCCGGGGGTATGTTGCAACAGGGACCACTCATAGAACAGGGAGCAAGCACACCCATGAAATTCAAGCTGTCCCTTCTCGCCGCGATCGCGGCGACCGCGCTCTCCGCCACGGCCGCCAAGGCTGACATCGCGGTGGCCACCGTCGGCCCCATGACCGGCCAGTACGCCACCTTCGGCGAGCAGATGAAGAAGGGCGTGGAACAGGCCGTGGCGGACATCAACGCCGCCGGCGGTATCCTGGGCCAGAAGCTGAAAGTGGAAATCGGCGACGACGCCTGCGATCCCAAGCAGGCCGTCGCCGTCGCCAACCAGTTGGCCAAGGCCGGTGTGAAGTTCGTTGCCGGCCATTACTGCTCGGGCTCGTCGATCCCGGCCAGCCAGGTCTATGCCGAAGAAGGCATCCTCCAGATCTCTCCGGCCTCGACCAACCCGAAGCTGACCGAGCAGGGCCTGAAGAACGTCTTCCGTGTCTGCGGCCGTGACGACCAGCAGGGAATCGTCGCCGGCAAGTATCTGCTGGACAAGTACAAGGGCAAGAACATCGCCATCCTGCACGACAAGTCGGCCTATGGTAAGGGGCTGGCCGACGAGACGCTGAAGGCGCTGAACGCCGGCGGCCAGAAGGAAGCCATCTACGAAGCCTACACGGCGGGTGAGAAGGACTATTCCGCTCTGGTGTCCAAGCTGAAGCAGGCCAATGTGGACGCCGTCTATGTCGGCGGTTACCACACCGAGGCCGGCCTGCTGGCCCGCCAGATGAAGGACCAGGGCCTGAAGGCCGCCATCGTGTCGGGTGACGCGCTGGTGACCAACGAGTACTGGGCGATCACCGGCGACGCCGGCGAAGACACCATGATGACCTTCGGTCCGGATCCGCGCCAAAAGCCGGACGCCAAGGCCGTGGTCGAGAAGTTCCGCAAGGCCGGCTACGAGCCGGAAGGCTACACCCTGTACACCTACGCCGCGCTCCAGATCTGGGCCGAGGCGGTGAAGCAGGCGAAGTCGACCGACGTGGTCAAGGTCGCGGAGGCTCTGCACAAGGGCAGCTATGACAGCGTCATCGGCAAGATCGGTTTCGACGCCAAGGGCGACGTCACCAGCCCGGCCTATGTCTGGTACAAGTGGCACAACGGCCAGTATGCCGAAGTGAAGTAAGCCGAACGCACCCGCGTTTCGCGAAGGAAGGGCCGGCACGCTGTGTGCCGGCCTTTCTTTTGTGCAACGTCCGGATGGTGGACCCAAGCATGCCGGTGCTGCGAAGCCGCGGTCGCGGCGCAGCCGGGTCACGCAGCCGGATCAGGGAATAGGTCGTGGAACATAGGCGACAGGCCGGGCGACGGACTGGCCGACGGCGGGTTGCGCCGCAGCGATCGCCGCCGATGCGACCCGCCGGCCCGACCGCTCGTTGAGCAACCGTTCGGAAGTCCGCATCACGTCCCGCCAAAAGGCGGCGGCGCGCGTGTGGTTTGCAGCCGTGAGTTCGACAAGACGAACGCGGCTCATTCGGATCGCGGTTTCACCCAGTTCATCCACCAGGCGAGTCGCGAAGGCAAGCACGTCGAGGTCGGTGTTCATGACCCTAATGAACCCACAGCCGCGACGTTTGTTCCAGTCCGAAACCGCAGTGCGGCATCGGGTCATCCGGGGTGCCACTGCCTCTATTGCGCCGCAGCATAATCGACGCGACGTCTACGAACGGTCACCGAACGGACACTCCCCACGACCAGGGGGTTTTGTGCTTCAATGGCGCCCTTCGCGGCGGCCATGCGGCTGCCGCCGGTTCGGGATGGGTTTTGGAGAACGATGATGCGCAGGAAGCGCGAGGTGGTCGAAGGACAGATCTACCGAAAGCTGACGCCCAGCGGCGGCTATTGGGAGGTGATCGCCATTCGGAAGGACGGCATGGGCACGCAGCACGCCCAGATGAAACGGACCGACGACCCGAAGACGCTGAAGACCCTGTCGGTGTCGGCCCTGCTCGACGTTCAGCAGTTCGAGATCGTTACGGAGTCGTGACGGTTGCCGCGGCGCCGGCCGGCCGTCATCCGGCTTTCCGGTAGAGGTCGACGCCGGTGTCCGGTTCCCCGGAGGGGGCCGCACCGGTCTCCCGCTCCAGCCGCCCCTGGCGCATCAGATGGTTCAGATGCGCCACGGCCTCGCCCAGCGCGAAGACCGTCTGGTGCGGGTCGAGCGGCCGGGGAAACAGCGCCCGGGTCACCGCCGCCGCGGTCTGCGGCGTGGCGCACAGCGCTTCGATCTCGTCCAGCCGTTCCGCATGGTGCGCGCCGAGCGCCTCGGCCCGCGCGTGCAGCCCGCGGAACGGCCGTCCGTGCGACGGCAGGACCAGCGTGTCGGCCGGCAGGGCGGACCACGCCCGCAGGCTGTCGAGATAGTCGGCCAGCGGGTCGGCATCCGGCTCGGTCGGCCAGACGCTGATGTTCGGGCTGATCCGCGGCAGGATCTGGTCGCCGGAGATCAGCAGTCCGGGAGTGCCGTCGCCATGGCCTTCGGTCTGGCCGGCCGCCCGGTGCAGGCAGACCGGCTCCGCCGTGTGCCCGCCGCCGCCGACCACCGTCCAGACATCGTCGCCGACCGCCAGCCGGTCGCCCGGCCGCAAGCGGACCAGGGTCGGCGGGACGCTGGGAACGCCGCGCGGGTACGCGCTCTTGCGGCCGAGCACGGCGGCCAGCGCCGGGGCCTCCAGCCCGCTGCGGCGATAGAAGCGCTCGACCGCGGCGTCGGTGGCGGTGTCGTTCCCAGCCGACAGCGTCTTGGCGAACAGCCATTCGGTCAGCGAGGTGGCGAAGGCGGCGCCGGTCCGCTCCACCAGCCAGCCGGCCGCGCCGATGTGGTCGGGGTGGAAATGGGTGGCGACCACCCGCTCCACCGGCCGCCCGCCCAGCGCGTCGCGCAGCAGACCCTCCCAGAGCGCCCGGGTGCGCGGATCGCCCAGCCCGCAATCGACCAGGGTCCAGCCGGCCGCGCCGCCATCCAGCGCCCACACATTGACGTGGTCGAGCTGGAAGGGCAGGGACAGGCGGATCCACAGCACGCCGGGCGCCACCTCCTGCCAGCCGCCCGCTTCGGGGGTGGCGCAGACGGGGTAGTCGATCGCATCGTCCGGGGTAGTGGTCATCGCGGTTTCGATCCAAGTCCTTGAGATGAAGACAGAAAATCTGGGTTGGTGCGCTGCGGCAGATCTGCAACAGCCGAGAAGGCCTTGCGGCGGCGGGATTGGAAGCCATGCCCCCGCCGTCCATTGTCGGAGCCGGAGCCTGGTCTGTCACGGCGTTTCGCCCGAAGGCTGAGGTGTCCCGATCTGCCAACGCCGTCAACCATGGGAACAAGAAAATGACGATGCGTGGGATTTTGCTGGGCACGGCGCTGACCGTCGCCGTTCCCTCCCTGGCCCTTCCGACCGCCGCGTTTGCCGGGACCGAGGGCTTCTACGTCGGCGCGGGGGCCGGCGTGAACTGGACGCAGGACGCCGATCTGAGCAGCTATCCGGCACCGGGCTTCGGGCTGACGGAGGAGTTCAAGATGGGCGGCATCGGCGACGTGTCGGCCGGCTACGCCACCGCGATGGGGCTGCGCGCCGAGCTGGAGTTCGCCTGGCGCTGGCGCAATTCGGTCGACCGCACCAGCAGTTCGACCCCGACCCTGAACGGGCTGGGCGGCAAGACCAGCTCCATGGCCTTCATGGGCAACCTGCTGTACGACATCAACGTCGGGCTGCCGATCACGCCCTACATCGGCCTGGGCGCCGGTGTCGCCGGGGTGAAGAAGTCGCTGAACGGCGCCAGCGACCGGGATTGGGTGTTCGCCTACCAGGGGATCATCGGCGCGTCCTACGCCGTCACCGACAACGTTGCCCTGACGCTCGACTACCGCTATTTCGCCACGGTCGATCCGGAATTCGAACTGGGGCCGGTGACGTCGAAGAGCGAGTACCACAACCACACCATCCTGGCCGGCCTGCGCTACACCTTCGGCGCCCCGGCCCGCGCGACGCCGGCCGTCGCGGCGGCCCCGGCCGCCCCGATGGTCGAGACCCAGCCGCAGACCGACTATCAGGTGTTCTTCGACTGGGACAAGGCGACGATCACCCCGACCTCCGACAAGATCATCGGCGATGCCGCCGCCGCGGCCGGCCGGGCCCACGCCGTCCGCATCCAGGTGATCGGCCACACCGACACCTCGGGCTCGCCGTCCTACAACCAGCGGCTCTCGCTCCGCCGGGCCGAGGCGGTGCGCCGGGCGCTGGTCGCGCGCGGAACGCCGGCCAACCTGATCACGGTCGAGGGCGTCGGCGAGAACCAGCTGATGGTTCCGACCGGCCCGAACGTGCGCGAGCCGTCGAACCGCCGGGCGCAGATCGTCATCAAGGTGTCCTGACCGGGTGAAACGCGGGGAAGGGGGCCGCCGGACGGCGCCCTTCCCCACGATTGCCCGTCGGATTGCCCCCCTCGCGCGTGCGAAGGAGGTAGCGCGGACCGTTCCGTCAGCGTATGACGGTGCAGCGCCCACGCATCTTCGGTTCGAGACGTTACATGCAGGTTCTGATCGCCGACGATCACTCCATCGTCCGCAGCGGCTTGACCCATCTGGTGGGGGAGTTGGATGAACAGGCCACGGTGGTCGCGGCGACCAGCTTCGGCCAATTGAACGCCATCCTCGATGCCGCCAGGAACGATGGGACGCCTGCGTTCGACCTGATCGTCATGGATCTGCGGATGCCCGGCCTTGGCGGGCTCGACGAGGTGGAGGCGCTGGTCAAACGGGTGGCGCCGGTGCCGGTCGCCATCTTCTCGATGATCGAATCGCCGGACGAGATGCGCGCGGTCCTGTCCCGCGGCGTCCGTGCCTTCATCCCGAAATCGACCGACGACGTGCTGGTGGTCAACATCCTGCGGCTGGTGATGGCCGGCGGGTCCTATGTGCCGCCGGTGCTTGGCATGCCGGGGGCGCCGGCCGCGGCGGGCGGCGGTGCTGGGCGCGGCAGCGCATCCAGCGTGTTCGACGGGCTGACCCGGCGCCAGCTGGAGGTGCTGGACCTGCTGGCGCAGGGGCTGTCGAACCAGGAGATCGGCGAGCGGCTGGGGCTGAACCTGTCGACGGTGAAGACCCATGTGACTGGCGTGCTGAAGGCGCTGGGCGTCGGCAGCCGGACGCAGGCGGTCCTGCTGGTCAAGGAATCGGGGCGCGACCGGTTGGTGTGAGGCGGAGCCCCCGGCTCACAGCACCGTGTTCAGCAGCGACCCGCGTCCGGCGTAATAGTTGCTGATCGAATCGCCGCCAAGCAGCGCCGACGCCGCGTTGGTCGAACCGCCGCCGGCGCCCAGGATCGACGCCAGACCTTGCAGCTTGGTGTTGTTGCCGAACGGGTTGTCGCCCTTGGCCGGCTGTTTGGCGATGGTGTCGTAGTCCTTGCTGTAGTTGCCCATGCGCAGCTGGACGCCGTAGCTCTTGGAATCCTTGACCGGCACGTCCTTGTCGCGGGCGACGCGCAGCGTGTAGTCGCCCTTGTCCAACGACATCTGGCCGGATTTCAGCTTCTGGAACGCGTCGTAGCTGGCGCCGGCGTCCTTGTTGCTGTCGGCGACGATCTTGCCGCCGCGGTCCATCAGTTGCAGCCGCACGCCGGAGTCGCCCACCGTGCCCAGCGTCACCGCGCCCGCACTGGTGACCGAGAATTTGTAGAAGTCGGCCGGGTCGTTGGAGGCCAGCGAACTGAAGACGTTCAGCCGGCTGGTGTCCTTGACCAGTGTGCCGATGTTGGTCGCGAAGGGAGCGGCGTTCATCGCCGACTTGTTGACGGACTGCTCGTACTCCTGGACCTTGCCCGTCGCCCCGCCGGTGCCGGCAGCCTGCTGCTGCACGCGCTTGACCGCGGCGTCGATCGACTGCTGCAGGCTCTGGGCCATGCTGCCGACATCGGCGTAATTGGACAGGCTGACCATGGTGCGTACCCCTCGTTCGGCATCCCCAGGGGGATGATGGACGGAGGGGTTGCAGGATGCGGGCCAACGCTAAGCCGTTGAGAATGAACCGCTCTGTGGTTGGCGCCGTGATGCCGGGCGGCAGATTCCACCGTGGACGACGGCAGATTTTTCCCGTTGACGAGCGGTTCCGGCAAGTCCCTCCCCGCCTTTGGGCAGAGAGGGAAGGCCGCGGCGCACCACCGCCCGGTCAGGAATCGTAGGCCATCAGCGACACGCTGGGCACGTCGATGCGGGCGCGGCCCTGCAGGAAGGTCAGCTCGACCAGGAAGCCGGCGGCGCGCACGTCGGCGCCGACCTGCCGCAGCAGGGTGATGGCGGCGGCCATGGTGCCGCCGGTCGCCAGCAGATCGTCCAGAACCACCACGCGCTGGCCCGGCTTCACCGCGTCGGACTGCACCTCGATGGTGTCGGTGCCGTATTCCAGGTCGTAGGAATGGGCGATCTTGTCGCCGGGCAGCTTGCCGTGCTTGCGCACCATTACGAAGCCGATGCCAAGCGCGAGCGCGAGCGGGGCGGCGACCAGGAAGCCGCGCGATTCGATGCCGACCAGCAGCTCCGGCTGGTGCGGACGCAGCGCGTCGGCCAACTGGTCGATCGCCGCCTTCCAGGCCGGGCCGTCCGCCAGCAGGGGCGAGACGTCGTAGAACAGGATGCCGGGCTTCGGGAAATCCGGAATGCCGCGGATGTGGTCTTTCAGGTTGATCGAAGGCAGGGTCATCGAAAATCGCGTCCGTAAGGGGGATGGCGCCGGTGCCGGTGGCGAAGCAGCCCGAAAGTCGCCGGCCGACAATCTACCGGCTGTCCGGGTGGGTGCAAAGGCGCGAATGGCCCCCGGGGCGTGGCGGTGCGCCGTTATGCCCAGCATGGGGTTGACCATTGGGGTTTGCTCCGCCACGTTCCGAACCGCACCGTTCGGTGTGCGGGAGCGTGCGGCGGAGCCTGTGGCTGGAATTTTGGCGGAAACCGGGGCGAGCGATCGGGCCTGGATCGACTCCGGGCCCGACGACGGCGGCTGGCGGATCGGTGCGGCCGGACGCTGGACGCTGGACGCCGCCGGACCGGCCTCGGCGGCGCTGGACGCGGCGCCGCGACCGGGCCGGGGGGCGGCGGTGCGGCTCGACATGGCGCGGGTCGAGGCGCTGGACACCGTCGGCGCCTATCTGCTGGGCCGGCTGGCCGAACGCCTGACGGTGGAGGGCCACGCGGTGGCGGTGGTCGGGTTGCGGCCGGAGCATGCCGCGCTGTTCGGCGCCGTGCGCGACGCCGGCAAGGCGCCGCCCCGCCCGGTGCAGCGGGAACACCGGCCCATCGTCGACATGGTCGTCCGCACCGGCGAAACCACCGTCGGCGCGGTGAAGGAGGCGCTGGACCTCGTCGGCTTCCTTGGCCTCGTCACCGTCACCTTCCTGCGGCTGATCCTGCGCCCGTCGCGGCTGCGCCTGACCTCGGTCCTGTTCCACATCGAGCAGACCGGCCTGAACGCGTTGCCGATCCTGGGGCTGTTGTCCTTCCTGATCGGCGTCGTGCTGGCCTTCCAGGGGGCCGACCAGTTGAAGCGGTTCGGGGCGGAGCTGTATGTCGTCAACCTGCTGGGCATCTCGGTCCTGCGCGAGATCGGCATCCTGATGACGGCGATCATCGTCGCCGGCCGCTCCGGCTCCGCCTTCACCGCGCAGATCGGCACCATGAAGGTGAACCAGGAGGTCGACGCCATCGGCACCATGGGGCTCGACCCGGTGGAGCTGCTGGTGGTGCCGCGCGCGCTTGCCCTGATGATCACGCTGCCGCTGCTGGCCTTCTACGCCGACGTGATGGGGCTGTTCGGCGGTGCGGTGATGGCCTACGCCACGCTGGACATCACCTTCGGGCAGTTCATCCGCCAGCTTCACAGCGCCGTCGGCATCAACACGGTGATCGCCGGGCTGATCAAGGCGCCGGTCTTCGCGCTGGTCATCGCCATGGTCGGCTGTTACGAGGGGCTGAAGGTGTCCGGCAGCGCCGAGAGCGTCGGCATCATGACCACCAAGGCGGTGGTGGAGGGGATCTTCCTGGTGATCGTCATCGACGCGGTGTTCTCCGTCCTCTTCTCGTTCCTGGGTGTGTGATGGGCGACGCCCCCGTCATCCGCGTCCGCGGCCTCGTCACCCGCTTCGGCCCGCAGACCATCCATGACGGGCTCGACCTCGACGTCGAGCGGGGGGAGGTGCTGGGCGTGGTCGGCGGCTCCGGCACCGGCAAGTCGGTGCTGCTGAAGGAGATCCTCGGCCTGATCCAGCCGGCCGCCGGCACGATCGAACTGCTCGGCCACGACATCGCCGGGCTGGACCGGGCGGAGCGCACGGCGTTGCAGGCGCGCACCGGGGTGCTGTTCCAGAACGGCGCCCTGTTCAGCTCGATGACGGTGGCGGAGAACGTCATGCTGCCGTTGAAGGAGCACACCGCGTTGCCGCCGGCGCTGATCGCCGAGGTGGCGCGGGTCAAGATCGCCATGGCCGGGCTGCCGCCTGACGCCGGGACCAAGCATCCGGCGCAGCTGTCGGGCGGCATGATCAAGCGCGCCGGGCTGGCCCGCGCGCTGGCGCTCGACCCCGACATCCTGTTCCTGGACGAGCCGACCGCCGGCCTCGACCCGATCGGCGCCGCCGCCTTCGACGCGCTGATCCAGGGGTTGCAGCGCAGCCTGGGGCTGACCGTCTTCATGGTGACGCACGACCTCGACAGCCTGACCTCGATCTGCGACCGCATCGCGGTGCTGGTCGACAAGACGATCCGGGTGGGGACGCTGGCCCAGCATCTGGCCGACCCGCACCCCTGGATCCACGAGTATTTCCACGGGCCGCGCGGCCGCGCGGCTCTCGACGCGAAAGAGCGCAACGCCGCTCTCCGCCACGCGAAAGGGTAGGGTCACGCCATGGAAACCCGCGCCAGCTATGTCCTGGTCGGCAGCTTCGTGCTGGCCCTGGTCGCCGGCCTGCTGGTCTTCACCGCCTGGATCGCCAAGGTCCAGTTGGACGAGACGCACGAGACCTACCGCATCTACTTCACCGGGTCGGTCACCGGCCTGCAGCAGGGCAGCCCGGTGCGCTACCGCGGCGTGCCGGTCGGCACGGTGTCCGACATCCGGCTCGACCCCGACAACGTGACGCGGGTCCGGGTGACGATCCAGGTGCAGAACGGCACGCCGATCATGGCCGATTCCATCGCCTCGCTGGAGCTTCAGGGCATCACCGGCGGTGCCTATGTCCAGATCTTCGGCGGCACGGTGGAGGGCAAGCGGCTGACCGCCACCGACGCCGACGGGGTGCTGACCATCCCGTCGCGCCCCAGCTCGCTGACGGCGGTGGTCGACAGCGCGCCGCAACTGGTCAACCGCTCGCTGGAGGTCATCACCAAGCTGGGCGAGCTGTTGAACGGCGAGAACCAGAAGGCGATCGGCGAAATCCTGGCCAACGCCCGCACCGCCAGCGCCGAGCTGGCCCGGAGCAGCGCCGAACTCGGTGAGACGATGGCCCAGGCGCGGCGCACGCTGAACGGGTTCGAGACGGTCGGGCCGCATCTGGACCACACGCTGGCCCAGGCCGACCAGGCCTTCGCCACGTTCGACGGCAGCGCCAGGCAACTGACCGGCGAAACGCGCGAGCTGATGCGGTCGCTGAAGCGCACCTCGGACACGGTGAACGCCCTGATCGGCGAAAACCGCGAGCCGGTGCGCGACTTTACCGCCACCGGGCTGTATGAAGTGACGCTGCTGGTCTCCCAGCTGCGCGACCTGTCGGGGCAGCTGTCGCGGGTGATCACGCGAATCGAGAACGACCCGTCGAACTTCCTGTTCGGCGGCACCCGGCAGGGCGTGGAGGTGCGTGGAAAATGACGTTTGGTTGGGTCAACCACCTTTCGGCCGCCCGGCGTGCGGCGGCCGCGGCCGCGGCCCTGCTGCTGGCGCTGGCCGCCTGCTCCACCATCAACCCGACGGCGCCGCACCTCTATACGCTGACCCCGCGCGCCAGCATCGGCCCCGGCCCGAAGGTCGACTGGCAGCTGCTGGTGGAAACGCCGGTGGCCGCCGCCGGGATCGACACGCCGCGCATCGCGCTGGCCCGCACCCCGACCTCGCTCGACTATTTCGCCGACGTCTCCTGGGCCGACCGGGCGCCCAACATGGTGCAGGGGCTGATCGTCCAGACCTTCGAGGACAGCGGGCGCATCGTCTCGGTCGGGCGCGACACGGTGGGGCTGCGGTCCGATTTCATGCTGAAGGCGGAGCTGCGCGACTTCCAGGCGGAATACGCCACCCCCGGCGCCGCCATGCCCGACCGGGTGCATGTCCGCCTGTCGGCCAAGCTGGTGGCCATGCCGCGCCGGACCATCGAGGCCGGCGAAACCTTCGAGGCGACGGTGCCGGTGCGCGGCCGGGCCTTCACCGACGTGATCGCCGCCTTCGACGCGGCGCTGGGCCGCGTCACCGGCGATCTGGCGACCTGGGCGCTGGCGCAGCCGCTGGCGGCGCCGCAGACGGCGCGCGCGCCGGGACCCTGAGCCGCGCCGCCGGGGCGGCCGGTTCGAATCTGCAACCGCAGGCCGTCGATTCGAAAACCCCTTGCCTCATTATCATATCCGCGTACGTAATGGGGGTGTTCGCGCAGCGCAGGAATGGGCGATGACGGCGATGACGGATCTGGCGGACGTATCCCGCGAGGATTTGGAGGCGATGGCCGAGGCCGGGCGCGAGGTGCGGCTGTGCCAGCGCGTGCTCGCCAAGACCGGCGACACCGTGGTGGGCGAGCTGCTGCGCGGCCACGGCACCGTGTACGAGTGGAAGCACTACCCGCCGGGCGACGTCTACGACGCCGAGTTCCATGCGCAATATTACTACCATTGCCACCCGGAGGGCGAACGGCCGCAGGGTGAGCATGGGCATTTCCACACCTTCCTGCGCCCGCACGGCATGCCGCCGGGGATGGCGCCGGTGGCGCTGCCCGATTGCCTGCCGCCGGAGAACGACAACGACGCGCTGTCGCACCTGATCGGCATCGCGATGGACGTTGCCGGCCAGCCGGTGCGGCTGTTCACCACCAACCGCTGGGTGACCGGCGAGACCTGGTACCGGGCGGACGACGTGATCGCCATGCTCGACGGCTTCGAGGTCGACCATGCCCGCCCCTCCTGGCCGGCCAACCGCTGGATCACCGCGATGATGCGGCTGTTCCGCCCGACCATCGTCGATCTGCTGCGCGAACGCGACACCGCCATCCACCGCTGGGCGGCGGACCATCGCGACGCCTATGTCTACGAGGACCGCGGGCTGGAGGTCGCCTCGCAACGCCACATCTCGGTGGAGGAGCAGATCGCCGCGGTCGCGGCCCACCTGCGCGGCACCCGCCGCCGCCGCTCCATCCTTCCCGAACCGCCGAGCTTCGTCGACGCGCCGTGATCCGCGGTCGGGCGGCGGGCTTTCCGCCGCCGGCGCCAGCCATAGGGTCGCCGGCGCCAGCCATAGGGTCTATGACCCGGCGTCGTTAAGAAAGGTTCAACCGTTTCGGCAGATCCTTGAGGCTTGTGGAATGTCTCCGCCCACATCTCCCGCAAGGAGACGGACCAGGGCAAGAAGGGTCCGGGCCCCATGAGCGACCGTTTGAAGACGGATCATTTGACCAAGGACGACGTGGCGCGGCTGCTGGCCGACCCGTCGCCGAGCAGCCGGACCGATCTGGCCGCGAAGGTCGCGCACCAGTTCGACAGCCCTGAGCTGTCGCTGGCGGAGCACAAGCTGGCGGAAGACATCATCCGCGTGATGGTGAACGACACCGTGCTGCGCGTCCGCCAGACTCTGGCCGAGAATCTGAAGGCCAGCCCGTCGCTGCCGCGCGACGTCGCGCTGACGCTGGCCCGCGACGTGGAGGCGGTGGCGATTCCCGTCCTCAGCGTCTCCACCGTGCTGACCCCGGCCGATCTGGTCGAGATCGTGCGCTCGGGCGCGGAGGCGAAGAGCACCGCCATCGCCCAGCGTCCGACGGTGCCGGCCGCCGTCGCCGAGGCGCTGATCGAAAGCGGATCGGAACGGGCGGTCGCGGCGCTGGTCGCCAACGAAGGGGCGGAGCTGGGCGAGCAGAGCCTGGGCCGCGTCATCGACCGGTTCGGCGCCAGCGAAGCGGTGCAGGATCCGCTGGTCCACCGGTCCCGGCTGCCGATCACCATCGCCGAACGGCTGGTCGCCGTGGTGTCGGAAAAGCTGCGCCAGCATCTGGTGTCCCACCACGAGCTGCCGTCGAAGATCGCGTCGGAACTGATCCTGCAAAGCCGCGAGCGGGCCACCGTCGCCCTGTTCACCGGCGAAAACGACGAGGTCGCGCTCGACCGGCTGGTCGCGCAGCTCGCCCGCACCGGGCGGCTGACGCCGTCCTTGCTGGTGCGCTCGCTGTGCACCGGCGACATCGCCTTCTTCGAGACGGCGATGTCGCGGATGGCCAACGTGCCGATGACCAACGCCCGGCTCTTGATCCACGATGCCGGCCGCCTGGGGCTGAAGTCGCTGTACGACAAGGCGAAGCTGCCGCCGGCCCTGCTGCCGGCCTGCCGCATCGCCATCGACGTGCTGAAGGAGACGCCGTACGACGGCGAACCCGGCGACCGTGAGCGCCACCGCCGCCGCGTCATCGAGCGCATCCTGACCCAGTACGAGGATCTGGCGCCGGAGGATCTGGAGTTCCTGCTGTCCAAGCTGGGCGACATGATGCAGCCGGAAAACGCCACGGCGTGACCGACCGCACCGCTTTCACCAACCCGTACGAGGCCGTGCGCCGGCTGGAAGCGCGGATATCGGAGCTGGAAGCCGCCCTGCGCCAGGCCGAGGCGCGGGCGGCCGAGGTGCGGTTCCGCTCCCTGGTGCGCACGGCGGCCAGCATCATCCTGGTGCTGGGCGACGATGGCCGCGTGCAGGAGGCCAACCGCGAGGCCGAACGCGCCTTCGGCCTGGGCGGCGGCACCGCCATCGGCCGCCCCTGGACCGAGGTGGTGGGGGAGCGGCCGACCAGCGCCTTCGCCGCCCAGCTCGCCATCGCCGCCGAAGGCACCGAGGTCCGCAACTTCGAACAGGTGCTGCACGAACGCGACGGCAAGAGCGAACGCGTGCTGTTGTGGAACCTGAACCGCCTGCCGCCGGAGGACGGGGTGACGCCCGGCATCCTCTGCGTCGGCCAGGACATCACCCGGCGCAAGCGGGCCGAGCTGGCGGTGCGGCAGGCGCGCGACGAGCTGGAAATGCGCGTCGCCGAGCGCACCCGCGCCCTGATGCAGGAAGTCCAGGAACGCCGCCGCGCCGAACAGGCGCTGACCCAGGCCAAGGAACAGGCGGAACTGGCCAACCGGGCGAAGAGCGAGTTCCTGGCCAACATGAGCCATGAGCTGCGCACGCCGCTGAACGCCATCATCGGCTTTTCCTCGATGATGGAAAGCGAGATCGTCGGGCCGCTCGGCCATCCCAAATACCTCGACTACGCCCGGGTGATCGGCAAGTCGAGCCAGCATCTGCTGGCGGTCATCAGCGATATCCTGGATGTCGCCAAGATCGAGGCGGGCAAGCTGGAGCTTCACCCGCAGCCGATCGACGTGCGCGACGCGGTGGAAAGCGCGCTGCTGCTGATCGCCGAGCGGGCGGAGGAGGGCGGGCTGTCCCTGATGCAGGACGTTGCGGCCGGGACGCCGCGCCTGCTGGGCGACCCGGTGCGGGTGAAGCAGATTCTGCTGAACCTGCTGTCCAACGCCGTCAAGTTCACGCCGGCCGGCGGTGCCGTGACCCTGCGGGTGCGTCCGGAATCCGGGCGCATCCTGATCGAAGTGGTCGACACCGGCATCGGCATGAGCGCGGAGGGAATCGCCATCGCCCTGCAGCCGTTCGGCCAGGTCGACAGCCAGCTGTCGCGTCGCGCCGGCGGCACCGGGCTGGGCCTGCCGCTGGTGCGCTCCTTCGTCGACCTGCTGGACGGCACGCTCGACATCCGCAGTCGCGAAGGCGAGGGCACCACGGTCAGCGTGCGGCTGCCGGTGGCCCCAACCTATGACGGGGAATAAATTGAGAATTGAATGTCTGTGATGCAGCGCTCAGTTGCGCCTGCCGTGGGCCGGCGTGACACGCCGTTGTCGGCCGCGCCCCTTTCGACCGCGATGGTGTTCGGGATTTCCGGGGTCGATCCGTTGGAATGGGACGCCTGCGCCGCCGGCAAGGGGCCGTTTGTCCGTCATGCCTATCTGAGCGCGGCGGAAGACAGCGGGTTGGCGGGGCCGGACAATGGCTGGCGCCCGGCTCACCTGATCGTGCGGGATGCGTCGGGTCGGCTGGTCGGGGCCGCCCCCCTCTATCTGCGGGACCGTTCCACGGACGAATTCTGGCCCGACCAGGCCTGGATCGACGCCTTCCAGGCCGCTGGCGGACGCTATTTCCCGAAGCTGGTTATGGAAATTCCTTGCACGCCGGTGACCGGAGCGCGGATCCTGCTGCGGGAGGGTGCTCCGTCCGGCGTGGCCGATGCGATGATCGGCGTTCTGCACGCGCAGGCCCACAAGCACGGGCTGTCGTCCATCCATGCGAGCTTCCCGGATGAAACGGATCGTGCCCGGTTCGAGGCGGCGGGATGGCTGACCCGCCACGCGGTCGATTATGAATGGCGGAACGAGGGATACCGCGACTTCGCCGATTTCACCGCCGCCCTGACGAGCCACCGGCGCGGCACGCTGCTGTGGGAACGCCGGAAGGTCATCGCAAGCGGGGTGAAGTTCCGCGACGTGCCGGGCAGCCGGGTGGCGGAGGCCGACGTGGTGGTTTTCCTCGATTTGCTGGACGATCTTCATGTCCGCCGGGGGAGGCGTCAGGCGCTGACCGTGGATTTCGTCCTGCGGCTCTGCGCGGCCTTCGGCGACGCCGTGACGCTGACCTTCGCCGAAGCCGGCGGCATCGCGATCGGTGCCCTGCTGACGGTGGAAAGTGACGGGTGCCTCTATGTCCGCAATTGGGGGGCGAGGGAGGACACGCGGCTGGTTCATTTCGAAACCTGCTATCACCGCACCATTGAACGGGCGATTGCCCATGGCCTGGGCCGGGTGAACGGCGGGCGCGGCGGGGCGCACAAGCTGGCGCGCGGATTCCTGCCGAAGCTGGCCCATGCCTGCCACTGGTTCCTGCACACCAACATGCGTCATGCGGTGGCCGAAGGGTTGGAGCGGTACAACGCGCAGGTTCTTGCGACCTTCGCCGAGGAGAAGGCCCGCCAGCCTTTCCGGCAGCCGGACCGGCGATAGCCGCTTGCGCAAGGCCACGGGCCACGCCACCTTGCCTCCTTGAATAGACGACAGGCGGGGTGGGGCATGGCGACGAGCCGGGACGATCTGAAGACGCGCATCGGGCAGGCGCTGGGCGAGACGAAGGCCGATCTGGTCATCAAGAACACCCGCTTCCTCAACGTCGTGACCGGTGAGATCGCGGCGGGCGACATTGCCGTCTGCGGCGGCGTCATCGTCGGCACCTATGAATCCTACGACGGGGTGGAGGAGATCGACGGGCGCGGCCTGACCGTGGTGCCCGGCTTCATCGACACCCACGTCCACTGCGAATCGACCTGCGTCACCCCGCAGGAGTTCGACCGCTGCGTCCTGCCGCGCGGCACCACCACCGCCATCTGCGACCCGCACGAGATCTGCAACGTGCTGGGCGAGGAGGGCTTGCGCTACTTCCTCGACAGCGCCGCCGGGACGGCGCTCGACCTGTTCGTGCAGCTGTCCTCCTGCGTGCCGGCGACGGAGCTGGAAACCTCGGGCGCGCGGCTGGAGGCGCCGGACCTGATCCGCCACAAGGACCACCCCCGCGTCATCGGGCTGGCCGAGTTCATGAACTTCCCCGGCGTGTTCCACAAGGTCGACGGGGTTCTGGACAAGCTCGCCGCCTTTGACGGCCGCCACATCGACGGCCACGCCCCGCTGGTGTCGGGGAAGGAGTTGAACGCCTATCTGTCCTGCGGCATCCGCAACTGCCACGAAACCACCAGCGCCGCCGAGGCGATGGAGAAGCTGCGCAAGGGCATGCAGGTGCTGATCCGCGACGGGTCGGTGTCGAAGGACGTGCACGCGCTGGCCCAGGTGATCCAGCCGGAAACCTCGCCGTTCCTCGGCTTCTGCACCGATGACCGCAACCCGCTGGACATTGCCGAGGAAGGCCACATGGATCACCTGATCCGCAGCGCCATCCGCCTTGGCGCGCCGGTCGCCCATGTCTACCGCGCCGCCACCTGGTCGGCGGCGCGCGGCTTCCGCCTGTACGACCGCGGCCTGGTGGCGCCGGGGCATCGCGCCGACCTCGTCCTGCTCGACGATCTGGAGGATTGCGCGGTCAACCGGGTGATCCGCAACGGCAAGCTCGTCGGCGCCGACAGCTTCGAAGGCCGCCCGGCGGTGACACCGGTCGGGCTCGATTCGGTCAAGCTCGACCCGGTGACGGAGGCCGACTTCGCGGTGCCGGCCGGCGGCTCGGTCCAGTCGGTGATCGGGCTGGAGCCGGGGAAGATCCTCACCGAACACCGGCGGGTCGAGGTGCCGGTGGTTGGCGGCCGGATGGTGGCCGACACCGCCCGCGACCTGCTGAAGATCTGCGTCTTCGCCCGCCACGGCAGCAACCGCAACGTCGGCCGCGGCTTCGTCCAGGGCTTCGGCTTCGCCGAGGGGGCGCTGGCCTCGTCGGTCGGGCACGACAGCCACAACATCTGCGTCGTCGGGGCGAGCGACGCCGACATGGCCATCGCGGTGAACCGGTTGATCGAGCTGCAGGGCGGCTTCGTCGCCGTGCGCAACGGCCGGGTGGTCGGCGAACTGGCCCTGCCGCTGGCCGGCCTGATGAGCCTGGAGCCGTTCGAGACGGTGGAGGGCAAGCTGCGGACCCTGCGCGCCGCCGTCCGCGCCATGGGCTGCCCGTTGGCCGAACCCTTCCTGCAACTGGCCTTCCTGCCGTTGCCGGTCATCCCGCACCTGAAGATCACCGACCGCGGCATGGTCGACGTCGACCGCTTCGAGCTGATTGCCGCCTGATTGATCGAAGAGGCTAATAAAGCGGCAGGAGGCTAGGGATTGGGCGGCCGCAGGCGTCCTCTGCCGCCTTGGGCGGCAGGAAATGCCCTGGGCGTGGCCGGTGGCACGGGCTTTGCCAAGTTGGCGTGGTGTTTGACGTCGGCTACCGAGCGAAACCGATCCCGCCATGACCCATCTGGCACCGGTGATCCACCAATCGCACTCTCTGCTGCCGGTCCGGCCGCCGGAAACCGTGTCGATGCGGACGCGGGACGGGGTGCGGCTGGACGCCGATCTCTATCGGCCCGACGCCGCCGGGACGTGGCCGGTGCTGCTGCTGCGGGTGGCCTGCGGCCGGCGCACCGCGTTGACCAGCCATTACGCGCACCCGCGCTGGTACGCCGCGCGCGGCTATGTCGTCGTGGTGCAGGACGTCCGCGGCTGCGGCACCTCCGACGGCCGTTTCCGCCCCTTCGAGGCGGAGCGGGAGGACGGGGCCGACGCCGTCGCCTGGGCGGCCTCGTTGCCCGGATCGTCGGGCGCGGTGGCGATGTACGGCTGCGGCTATGCCGGGATGGCGCAATGGCTGGCGCTGGCCGAGGCGCCGCCGGCCCTGCGCGCGGTGGCGCCGGCCTTCGCCGGCTGGGACGTGTTCTCCGACTGGGCCTATGAGGGCGGCGCCTTCCGGCTGGCCGACGCGATGGGCTGGGCGCTGCGCACCGCCGCCGACGCCGCCCGCCGGGTGGAGGACGGCACCGGCCACCGGCTGCTGTCCGACGCGGCGCGGCACCTGCCGACCGACGACGAGATCCCGTCGCGACCGCAGGCGCTGCGCGACTACGCCCGCTACACCCACTACGACGACTGGCTGACCAACCCGGTGCCCGGCGCCGCCTGGAACGCGGTGTCGCCCAAGGCGATGCTGGCCGCGCTGCCGGCGGAGGTCGCCGTGCTGCAGCTCGGCGGCTGGTACGACCCGCGGCTGGCCGGCACGCTGGACGCCCACGACGCGCTGGCGGCGCGCGGACGGGCGCCGGTGCGGCTGGTGGTCGGCCCCTGGACCGCCGACGGCCCGGCCGCCGCGCCCGACGAGGCGCCGACGCTCGACGCGCTGCAACTGGCGTGGTTCGAGCGGGTGATGAAGGGCGAGGGCAGCGCCGCCGACCGCGGTGGGCCGGTGCGCCTGCACGATGTGGAAACCGGGCGCTGGCACGACCTGCCCGCCGTCCTGCCGGCCGACGCGGCGCTGCATCTGGGCAGCGAGGGGCTGGCCAACCGCCAGGGCGGACGGCTGGCGGTGGAAACGCCCGATCTGGCTGGGCTCGACGTGGTGGTGCACGACCCACGCGGGCCGGTGCCGACCGTCGGCGGGCATGCGGTGCCGTCGGCGGCCGGCCGGTTCGACCGCGCCGCCGTCGACCGCCGTCCCGACGTCGCCGTCTACACCAGCGTCGCGCTGGAGCAGCCGCTGCCGCTCGCCGGCCGGGTGGCGCTGGATTTGTGGGTGGAGGCCGACGCGCCGTCCTTCGACGTCAGCGCGGTGCTGTCGGTGGTGCGCCCCGACGGCCGCGTGCTGCCGCTGACCCAGGGCCACGCGCGGGTCGAGCCGGGCGACCCGACCCGGCCGCTGACCATCGCCATGCGGGCGGTCTGCGCCACGCTGGCGCCGGGATCGGCGCTGCGCCTCAGCCTCGCCGGGTCCTGCTTCCCGGCCTACCCGGTCAATCCGGGCACCGGCGCCGAGCCGGGGGAAACCCGGCGGGTCGACGCGCTGCCGATCACGCTGCTGATCCACAGCGGCCCGGAACGGCCGTCGCGCCTGCGGTTGCCGGCCGGTGCCGGTCAGGGCGCGTCGACGTCGCTGTCCGGGGCGGCGGAGACGTCGACATCGGCCGGGTCCTTCGCCGCCGCGGTCAGGCAGACGTCCAGGCTCTGAGACAGCAGGCGCATCATCAGGTCGCGGAACGGCGTCTTGTCGCCCACCGACCAGGCGCGCTCCACCAGGTCGAGGTAGAGCCCGCGGTCCTCAGCCGGCACCACCACCGGCGGGTAACCGGCGCGGTTCAGGATCAGGTTGCACAGCAGCAGCGCCGTCGTCCGATTGCCGACGTGGAAAGGGCGGATGGCGCTCAGCCGGTGGTGCGCCTCGAACGCGGTGTCGGGGGCGGCATCGGCCTTGCGCATCCAGGTCGACAGCGCCGACATCGACACGCGCAGCTTCGCCGGGTCGGGCGCCGTCCCGGCGGAGGCGTCGGCGGGATCGTCCTTCGGCGGGCCGTCGCGGTACTTGCCGGCGTCGTCGGCGATGCCGCGGTAGAGCACGCTGTGGAAGGCGGCGACCGTCCGTTCCGTCACCGCGCCGGTGGGATCGAAGGACAGGCGCGCCATCAGCTCCAGCGCGCTGCGGTGGTTCAGGATGAAGCGCTGTTCCTCCACCGCACGGTGGCGCAGGATGGTCCCGCGCTCCAGCACCGCCTTGACGTCCGCCCGCTTGACCGGCACCTCCTCCAGCGCTGCAGCGGCGACGGTCAGCTCCAGGTCGAACCAGTCGGCGATGCCGTGGACGACCTCCTGCGGCAGCGGCCGTGCGCTGTCGAGCGCCCGTTTCTTCTCCACGATGTCGTCGAGCAGGGCCATCGGTCACTCTATCGGAAAGGGCGGAAAAGGAATGGGGCTACCCCTGCGGGGATTTGCCGCTTGGACGGCCACGGTTGCCGGTTTTAGGATCCCTGTCAAGATGTCCACAACCCTGTCATGGCCGGCCGCAACCCCTTGGAAAAACGGGGACGCGCGGGGGAGATCGCTGCGATGACCTACGTCGTCTGGGACCAGTCCATGAGTGTCGGCGTCCCCATGCTCGACGACGAGCACCGGCGCCTCCTCGATCTGTTCAACGGCCTGCTGGAAAGCGGCATCACCCCGGCCAACCGCGAGGAGCTGTCGAGCCTGCTCGCCAGCCTGCGTGACTACGTCGCCGTCCATTTCGCCCGCGAGGAGTCGATGATGGAGCGCTGCGGCTATCCGGACCTGGACAGCCACCTCGCCGCCCACCGCTATTTCGCCGACGAGGTGGAGAAGCTGACCCGGGCCTTCGACGGCGACAACACCACGATGCTGCGGGTCGATCTGATCCTGCTGCTGAAGGACTGGTTCGTCGAACACATCCAGCAGACGGACAGCCAGTACAAGCCCTACGTGGCGAAGGCGTAGGGGGCCTACTGCTTCGCGGCGGCCTTCTGTTCGGGCAGGCCGCTGTCCAGCTTGGCCTGGATCGCCGCCTTGTTGGTGTCGTCATCGGCGTTGCGCAGCGCGCGCGTCCATTGGAAGCGGGCTTCGATGCGGCGGCCGACCCGCCAATAGGCGTCGCCGAGATGGTCATTGATCGTCGGATCGCCCGGCTTCAGCTCCACCGCCCGTTCCAGCCGGGTGACCGCCCCGCCGAAATCGCCCAGCATGTAGAGCGCCCAGCCCAGGCTGTCGACGATGTAACCGTCGCGCGGACGCAACTCGACCGCCCGCTCGATCATTCCCTTGGCCTTGTCCAGCTGCTCGCCGCGGTCGATCCAGCTGTAGCCGAGGAAGTTCAGCAGGGTCGCCTCGTTCGGCCGCAGGGCCAGCGCCGCCTTGAGATCGGCCTCGGCTTGCGGCCAGCGCTTGGTCTTCTCGTAGGACATGGCGCGGGCGTACAGCAGCGGCCAATGGCGGTCCTGCGGCATGCCGATGCGCGACAGCGCGGTGGTGTAGGCGTCGACCGCCTCGTCGTAGCGCTTGGCGTAGCGGTAGATGTCGCCCAGCCGGATCACCGCGTCGGTGCGCTCCGGCCGTTCGGCGGCCAGGGCCTTCAGGATTGCGATGGCGTCGTCGTTGCGGTCCATCCGGGCGTAGCTGTCGGCCTCGCGCATGCGGGCGGTCCAGCCCAGCAGCGGGTCGTTCTCCAGCCGCTTGAATTCGGCCAGCGCCTCGTCATGGCGGTCGCGGCTGGCGTTGATGTCACCGATCAGCAGATGGGCGAGCGGCAGTTCGTCGCGCAGGTGCAAGGCGATGCGGCCGAACAGCAGCGCCGGCTCGTCGGCGTTCTCGTGGTGCAGGGCGCTGCCCAGGTCGAACAGCGCCTCCGCCAAGCCGGCGCGGGCGTCGGGGACCGGGCGGGTGTCGACCGGCGCGCGCGCCATCGCATCGAGCGCCGGCTCGACCAGCAGCCCGTCGGGGTTGCCGGCCTGGAAGGTCTCGTACAGTTTGCGCGCCTCGTCCTTGCGGCCGGTGCGCGCCATGAAGTTGCCGACGATCTGCACCACGCGCAGCGGCGCGTCGGTCTCGGTCACCTTGGCGAAGCGGGCCGCCGCCTCGTCGTTGCGCCCGGCGAGGTCGAGGATCAGGCCGGCGTGCAGGTTGTAGAGCGCGGCGAAGCCCTGCGCGGTGGACAGCGGCTCCAGCGCCGTCAGCGCCTCGTCGGTCCTGCCGCGGGCGGCCGCCAGCCAGGCGCGGGTCAGCGGGGTGATGAAACGGCCCAGCCCGTCGGCCGGCAACCGGGCGGCCAGCGCGTCGGCGTCGTCCAGCATGCCCTTCGACAGCGCGTCGGCGGCCAGCAGGGTCAGCGCCATCTGCGGCTCCCCCTGCTCGTCGAGCAGCCGGCCGGCATAGCCCAGCGCGGTGGCGATCTGCCCCTCGCCCAGCCGCAGCAGGAAGGTGCGGCGCAGCAGGGACTTGTCGTCGGGGTCGGCGGCCAGCGCCTGCGCGGTGTAGCGCGCGGCGGCGGTCCAGTCGTCCTGGTGCTGGGCGTAGCGGCCGGCCAGATAGCTGCCGGTCGCGGAGCCGCCGTCGTCCGGTCTGGTGGCGTCCGACTTCGCGCTGTCCTCCGGCGGTCCGGCGGCGACGGCCGGCGCCAGGACGACGCCGGTCATCAGAGCCGCCAGGGAAATGGACAGAAGCCGGCTTCGGACGCTCGTCATGCTCTGGTCACCTCGTGTACCCATGGGCCTATCCCACCATCTTCCGCAGGGCGCGGGCAAGACATTCCGCGCGCCGTTCCCCTTCTCCCCATGGCGGAGGCCCATGGCGGAGAGACCGGCCGTCAGGCCCAGTCGCGCCGCACCTGCCCGATCCGCTCGGCGCGCAGGATGTCGGCGGCGTGGGCGTCCATGTGGGCGCGCAGCGGCTCGGGCATGCCCGGCGACAGCGCCGCCCCCTCCACCGCCCAGCGGGCCATCCAGGACAGGGTGCGCAGCCAGGTCAGCCGGCGCAGCGGCCTCAGCCATGGCTGCACCTCGCCGGCCAGATCGCCCGGCACCGCCAGCGCCCAGGCGTCGAGGAAGGTGGCGACGTCGGCCGGCGCCAGCACGGCGTTCACCGCCGGGTCCCATTTGGTGGAGGTGTAGAGGCTGGCGTGGGCCAGATCGCTGGCCGGGTGGCCGTATTGCAGCTTTTCCAGGTCGGTGAACCACGCCTTGCCGTGGCCGTCGATCAGGAAATTGCCGGGATGGACGTCCACCCCCACCGCGGTCAACGGCATCGGCGTGTCCGGCGGCGGGTTCAGGTCGCCGGCGCGGGCGGCGTCCAGCTCCGCGGCGATCAGGGCGCGGGCGTCCGCCGTCAGGACGGCATGGTCGAACCACTCGGCCTGCCGTTCGACCTGGGCCAGCAGGGCGGCGACCGGGTCGGGCGGGGCGGGCAGCGGCTCGTAGAAATCCGGCGGCGCCATGCGGTGCAGCGCCGCCAGGGCCCGTGCGATGGCCGGCATGTCGTCGGGCAGGCGGGGAGCGCGCCCCTCGACCTCGCCCACCAGCAGGGCGCCCAGTGGCAGCCCGTCGCCCGGCGGCAGCAGGCCGGCGAAGCGCGGGGTGTGGCCCGACGGCTCCGCCCGCTGAAAGGCGGCGGCCTGCCGTTCCAGCGCCGTCCAGGGGGCGAGGCCGAGCTGGCTCCAGCGCGGGATGCGGGCGACCAGACGGCGGCCGCGCAGCCGCACATGGTCGTGGGCGACGCCCTTCAGCGGCATCGGCTCCAGCGCGTCGGCGGGCAGGTCGGACAGGCGCGGCAGCCGGGTCAGGGCGGCGTGTAGCGCCGCCGCCGAGAAGCCGCTCACGTCGGTTCCCGTCACGCCAGGTGCTCGCGCAGGCGGGGCATCAGCTCCACCAGGTTGCAGGGGCGGTGGCGGTTGTCGAGCTGCCAGACCAGAATGTCGTCCCAGGCGTCGCGGCAGGCGCTGGGCGAACCGGGCAGGGCGAAGAGGTAGGTGCCGTTGGCGACGCCGCCGGTCGCCCGGCTCTGGATGGTCGAGGTGCCGACCTTGGCGTAGCTGAGATAGCGGAACAGCTCGCCGAAGCCGGGGATCGCCTTTTCATACAGCGCCTCGACCGCTTCCGGCGTCACGTCGCGGCCGGTGACGCCGGTGCCGCCGGTGGTCAGCACCACGTCGACCTCGGGGTCGGCGATGAAGGCCTGGACCTGGGCGCGGATCGCGGCGACGTCGTCCTTCACGATGCAGCGGGCGGCGACGCGGTGGCCCGCCGCGGCGATCCGTTCGGCCAGCGCGTCGCCGGACCGGTCGTCGGCCGCGGTCCGGGTGTCGGACACCGTGACCACCGCGATGTTGACGGCAAGGAAGGGGCGGTTTTCGTCGATCTTCGGCATGGCGGCGGGTGCATCCTCGTGTCCGGCCCGGTCTGGGCGGGCCTGTCGTGTCGGGCGTTCCGGCGGAACCGGCGCCCGTCACGGGACACCGGCGGTCACGGTATCGGCATCGCCTCGTCCCGCTCCGCCACCGTCGGGTCGGGCTTTTCGGCCACCGCCGTCTCCGTGGTGGCCGCTTCCCTGGCCGGTGTTTCCAGCACGGGCGCGGCCGGGATCGGCACGGGCTTGACCGCCGGCGACGCGTCCGGCCGGGTCGCGACCTGCGTCGCCCGGTTGTCCACCGGCGCGTAGGCCGGCCACTTTCCGTCGGCGACGGCGTCGAGCGAGGCGGTCTCCTGGCCCAGCCGAAGCCGGTAGATCCAGAAGTTCGCCATCACCTTCTCCACATAGTCCCGCGTCTCGCCGAAGGGAAGGCTTTCGATGAACAGCAGCGGGTCGGTGATGTCGCTCAGCTCGCGCCGCCAGCGCGCCAGGGTGCCCGGTCCGGCGTTGTAGGCGGCGGCGGCCAGGAACAGGTTGCCGTTGATGTCCGGCATGCCCAGCAGCTCCGACAGGTAGCGCTGGCCCAGCTCCATGTTGCGGGCCGGGTCGAACAGTGCGTCGCGGTCGGCGTCGTCGCGGCCGATGTCGGCGTTGCGCTCCTTCACATGCTGGGCGGTGCTGGGCAGGATCTGCATCAGCCCGGTCGCCCCGGCGGAGCTGACCAGCCGCGGGTCGAAGCGCGATTCCTGGCGCATCACCGCGAAGACCAGCGCGCGGTCGACCGCGAAGCCGTCGCGCGGCGACCAGGAGGGCAGCGGGTAGAGCGCCGCGGCGTAGGGCGCGCCGTCCGGCCCGGCCACGGCGTTGCCCAGCCGCAGCGACAGGGTCGGCATCCCGGTGCGGTCGGCCAGCGCCACCAGCGCCTGCTCGACCAGCGGGTCGCCCTGGGGATGGATGCGTTGCAGCTCCAGCCCGGCCAATTCGCGCTGCCCGGCCTGGATCAGCGCGATGGCGCGGGCCCCGGCCGGCTTGGCCGCCAGCGCCGCCAGCGACCGTCCGCTGAGGTCCGGCGCCTGCCAGCGCACGTCGCCGACGCTGCCCAGCGTGCGCAGGGCGATCAGGCCATAGAAGGTGTGCGGATAGCGGGCGGCGGCGGTCAGATGCTCCGTCGCCTCGCGGGACTTGCCCTTGCGGGCGAGGGCGCGGGCCGCCCAGTAGTCGGCCGCCGCCGCCTTCCAGGGCGACCGCGGGCCGGCGGCGGCCATGCCTTCGAAATGGCGGGCGGCGCGGTCGATCTGGTTCAGCCGCCACGCCGCCAGCCCGGCGATCCAGTGCGCGTCCGGCAGCGCGTCGCCGGAGCGGGCGGCGCTGGCCGAGGCGAGCGCCAGCGCCTGCGTCGCCTCCCCGGAGTAATAGAGCGAGGTGGCGATGCGGGCGCGGGCGGCGTCGTACTGCACGCTGTCGAGCTTGCCGCCGAACTCGTCCTGGCCCAGCAGGCTCAGCGCGTGGCTGGAGCGGCCGCCGCGCAGCAACTCGTCGACCCGTGCAACGGCGGCGCGGTCGCCGCGGGCGCGGGACACGGTGCGGCTGCGCGGCGCGACGGTGACGTTGTCGTTCCCCTCGGCGCCATCCGCCTCGGCGTTGGCCTCCTTGGCCGGGATGGTGCGCAGGCCGCCCAGTTCCTCCAGCGAGCCGACGAGACGCACCCGCTCCTCCCCCCGCGGCGGCTTCGGCGCGCGTTGCCCGGCGGGCTGGCGCTTCTGGGCGAGGTTGTGGACGCGCTCCGCCCCGGCGAGGTCGCCGTAGTCCTGCATCCAGCGCGCCAGTTCGTCGTAGCTCGCCCGGCGGTCGGGATGGAGGTAGCGCTGGCGCAGCACGTAGCCGATCAGCCGGCGGTCGGTCAGCCGGCCGATCTCGGCGTCGGCGGCGTCCCAGTCGGCCCGCTCCTGCAGCGCGAAGATGCGGCGGTAGCGGTCCGCGTCCTCCTCGGTCAACTGCACGGCGCGGGCGTCGGCGTCGGTGGCGAGCAGCAGCGGCGTATCGGGCCGGGCAGGACCGGGGGGCTGGACGTCGAGCGGGGTGTCGGGTGGGACGGCGGCCGGGGCCGTGGTGTCGGGCGGCGAACCGGAACCGGCGGTGTCCGACCGGGGCGTATCCGGTCCGGCCATGGCTGGTCCGATCCCGTTCGGCCCGATCACGGGCGACAGCGGGGCGTCAGGCACGGAATCCGGGCCGGGCGGGACGACGGCATGACCGTCCGGCGCGTGGATGATGAGGGCGGCGCGGGCGGACCGGAGTCCGATCGAGCCGTCGGATCCCACGGTGAACGCCACCGCGAGACCCAGCACCCCCAGAAGGTTCCGCCGCAGCGGGACCGCATCCGCGGCCCGGTATGCTGCACTGCAAAATATCCGGAGCATGGCAACGGGATACCCCACAGCCGCGGGAACCGCAAGCAATGGATTCGCGCGGTTTGTGTCAGTGCCGGTATTTCCCGAGTGTACACAACGGGTTATCGAGCGTGACAATAAGGCTTTAGCCCATACGGAAGATGCTTTTGGGCTGGGGCCAAGGGCGTTTTCGGTGGCCGGAAGCCGGTGTCATACGAACGATTTCGCCCGTCCTGCAGCGCTGATTTTATGCTTGCGAATACTTGATGCCGTCTTCGCCGATCCTTTGCTGCAAGGCAAGCATATCGCGCCACGCTTCCCGTTTTGCGATGGGGTTCCGCAAGAGGTACGCCGGATGGAGCATCGGCATCAGCGGGATCGGGGTGCCGGTCCCCTCGTAGCTGCGCCATTGGCCGCGCAGGCGGGTGATCCCCTCCGCCCGGTTCAGCAGCGTCTTGGCCGACACGCCGCCCAGCGCCACCAGCAGGCGCGGCCGCACCAGTTCGACATGCCGTTCCAGGAAGGGCAGGCAGGCGGCGATCTCCGCCTGGGTCGGGCTGCGGTTGCCGGGCGGGCGCCAGGGCAGGATGTTGGTGATGTAGACCTTGCCGCGGTCCAGCCCGATCTGCGCCAGCATGCGGTCGAGCAGCTTGCCGCTGACCCCGACGAAGGGCTTGCCCTGCCGGTCCTCGTCCTCGCCCGGCGCCTCGCCGATCAGCATCACCGGGGCCTGCGGGTTGCCGTCGGCGAAGACGGTGTTCATCGCCGTCGCCTTCAGCGGGCAGCCGTCGAAGCCGCGCAGCGCCGCCTCCAGGTCGGCCAGCGTCTGCGCCTCCTTCGCCCGCGCCCGCGCGTGGATGCCGGCCTCGCTGGCGCCCAGCGGCTGGTCGGGGGAGGCGAAGAGCGCCGCCACCGGCCGG
>NZ_LGRA01000021.1:2255774-2262593 GCF_003116095.1 Azospirillum sp. TSO35-2 | reverse complement strand
CAGGTTCGCCGTCAGCGCCGCCGCGTTGTCGAAATCATCCTTCAGGTTCAGGTCGGACCAGCGGTGGATCGTCACGCCGAACCGCCGCTCCGCCGCCGCCAGTTCCGCTTCGCACTCGCCGTATTGCAGGTTGACGAAGGTTATGCCCGGCACCGCAAAGACCGGACCCCACTGGTCGAGACGGGTGTAGGCGCCGATCCGTTCCTGCGTAATCAACTGGCTGCGCCAGCCGATGCCGACCTTCAGCCCCGGCCCCAGCGCCGCCAGGCGTTCGCGCCAGCGCGCCACCAGCGCCGGGTCGGGCACCAGCCAGGGGCCCTGCGGCTCGAAGGCGGACAGGCTGTCGCGCAGCCGGTGGGGCAGGTCGCCGGCGGGAACCTGGAGGTCGACGTCCGGCGGGTCAATGGTCTCGCGCGGGATGGTCCGGAAAGCGTCACCGGTGCAGCTTTCGGCCCGCACGGTGGCGCGCGGGAAGGAGCGGCGGAACAGCGGCACCAGCCGCGGGTCGCATTCGATGACGACGGGCCCGCCGCCCCAGGCAATGACGTCGGGGTAGCAGGAGGCGAACAGGATCTCGTCGCCCACCCCCTGTTCGCGCCACACCAGCAGGCGGCGTCCCCGCAGCAGCTCGCCGGTCCAGCGCGGCGCGGCAATGCGGCGGTCGGGCATCACCTCCCCGGCGGCGAAGCGCCGTTCGTACCCGGTCCAGCCGCGCGCCAGATCGCCGTGCAGCAGCGCCAGCAGCGACAGGTTGAAACTGGCGGTGGCGAGGTCGGGCTGCTGGGCCAGCGCCTCCTCGTAGCAGGCGGCGGCCTCGTCGTAGCGGGCCTGCGCCTGCAAGGCGTTGCCGAGGTTGTAGCGGGCCTCGACGAAGTCCGGATGCAGCTCCAGCGCCTGTCGGTGGCACTGCTCCGCCTGGTCGGGGCGGCCCAACCGTTTCAGAACGCTGCCCAGATTGTTCAGCGACGCGGTGTGGCGCGGGTTGCGCTTCAGCGCTTGGCGGTAGGCGATCTCGGCGCTTTCATAGGCGCCGCGCTGCTGCAGGACGGCGCCCAGGTTGTAGTGCGCGGTGGCGTCGTCGGGGCGCAGCGTCGTCACGATGCGGTGCTGGGCGATCGCCTCGTCCAGCCGGCCGGCCATGGCCAGCGCGTCGCCCAGGTTGTTGTGGGCCTCCACCATGTCGGGCGCCAGCCGCATCGCATGGGCCAGCGCCGCGGCGGCGGCGTCGTGGCGGCGGTGCGCGCTGCGGCTGTTGCCCAGATTGTACCAGGCCTTGGCGTAATCCGGCCGCAGGGCGAGCGCCACGGCGAAGGCGCCCTCCGCCTCCTCGTGCCGGCCGAGCGCCGCCAGGGCGTTGCCCAGATTGTGCCGGCGCTGCGCCCCTTGCGGGTCGAGCAGGACCGCGTTGCGATGGGCCTGCGCCGCCTCCGCCGCACGTCCGTCGGCGGCGAGCGCGGTGCCGAGATTGTCCCAATAGTCGGCAACGCCGTTCGACCGCTCCAGCGCCTGTCCGATCAGGGTCACCGCCTCGGCCAGCCGGCCGGATTGCAGGGACAGCACGCCCAGCAGATGCAGGGCGTCGGCATGATTCGGGTCGGCGACCAGCACCGCGCGATAGCCGCGCTCCGCCTCGCCCAGCCGGCCGGCCTGATGATGCGCCACCGCCTGCGCCAGCGTCTTGGTGTCCATTGCGCCCCGCCCGGCCATCGTCGCTCCCCGTTCCGCCTGCCTGACCCCGGACCTTTGCGCTCAACCGGCCAGCCGTGCTCAAAGGGAGTGCCATGATCGGTTGTTCACGATAAAGATGCCATTGATATTGTCGGGGGATGCGGCCGGCCGCTTCGGCGGATGAGGATGGTGGCCGCGACGGTGAGGGGAAGGGGAGCACACGCGATGGCCGGGTCACGCTTGTCCTTGCGCGGCGGTGCCGTGCCGCCGGCGCAGCGGCTCAGCCGGCAGGCCGACGCCCTGGCCGCCGCCGGCGATGCCGCGGGGGCGGAGGCGCTGTACGCCCGCGCGCTTGCCGCCGACCCGACGCTGGCCGGCACCCACAACAACCGGGGCAACGCGCTGCGCGCGCTGGGTCGCTTGGACGAGGCCGCCGACGCCTACCGCGCGGCGGTCGCCCATGGGTTGGACGAGGGGCTGGCGCACTACAACCTCGGCTCGGTCCTGCGGCAGGCCGAGCGGCGCGACGCGGCCGACGCCGCCTTCCGGCAGGCGCTGGCGCTCCGCCCCGACCATGCCGAGGCGTGGAACAACCACGCCAACCTGCTGCGCGACCTCGACCGCTTCGGGCCGGCGGCGGTGGGGTACCGCCGGGCGCTGGCCCTGCGGCCGGGTTGGGCCGACGCGCACGACAATCTGGGCGCCGTGCTCTACCTGCTGCACGAACAGGGGGCGGTGGACGAGGCGGCGGCGCTGGCCCGGCTGTGGCGACGCGATCACCCGGACAACCCGCTGGCCCGCCACATCGGCGCCGCCATCGCCGGCGAGGAGGCCGACCCGCGCGCGCCCGACGATTATGTGCGCCAGACCTTCGACCTCTTCGCGGAGGAGTTCGACCGCAAGCTGGCGGAACTCGACTACCGCGCCCCGGCGCTGCTGGCCGAACGGCTGGCCGCCACCGCGCCGCCGCCGGGCGGCGACCTCGACGTGCTGGACGCCGGCTGCGGCACCGGCCTCTGCGCCGCGGCGCTGCGCCCCTACGCCCGGCGGCTGGTCGGCGTCGACCTGTCGGACGGGATGCTGGACCGCGCGCGGGCCCGCGGGCTGTACGACGACCTGCACGCGGCGGAACTGGTCGGCTTCCTGGCCACCCATCCGGGGGGCTTCGATCTGGTGATGGCTGCCGACGTGCTGTGCTATTTCGGCGTGCTGGACGAGGCGCTGGCGGCGGCCTGCACCGCGCTGCGGCCCGGCGGCCGGCTGGCCTTCACGGTGGAGGAGCTGGACCCGGCGGCGGGCCGTCCGCACCGCGTCGCCACCCATGGCCGCTACGCCCACGCCGAAGCTTACGTCCGCGCCGCGGTGGCGGCGGCCGGACTGGAGCTGTCGAGCTGCGACCGCGACCGCCTGCGCTTCGAAAGCGGCGCGCCGGTGGGCGGGCTGGTGGTGCTCGCCCGCCGCCCGGCGGGTGGGATGCGCTGAACCGGCGCCGGGCGCCGCGGCCCGGTCAGCGACCCGGCGGCCGGCCCGTTCCCGGCTTGGGCTTGGCCGGTGGTCTGGACGGCGCCGCGGCCTTGTCCAACGCGTCGGCCTCCGCGTCGCGGCCAAGGACGCGGAGCGCCAACGCCAGCGTGTCGCGCGCGTCGGGATGGTTGGGGTCGATGCGGAAGGCGTGGTCGAGCGCGCTCACCGCGGCGGGCATGCGGTCGACGCCGGCCAACGCGATGCCCAGGTTGAAGGCCGCCGACAGGAAATCCGGCACCAGCGCCACCGCGTTGCGGAAGGCGATCACCGAATCGGCGCGCAAGCCGGCGGCATAGAGCGCGTTGCCGAGCAGGAAGGCGATGTCGGCGTCGAGCGGGGCCAGGACCGCCGCCCGGATCAGGTCGGTCAGTGCCGGGGTGATCTGCCCCGATTCGAGGCGCAGCCGGCCACGCTCGTGCGACAGCCTGATCAACCGCTGGCGCGCCGGGGCCAGCGCCGGTTCGATCCGCAACGCCCGTTCCAGCATGCCGATGGCGGCCTCGTCGTCGCCCAGGCCGTGGCGGGCGAAGGCGCGGTCGGTCCACGCCTCGGCGAAGTCGGGACGCAGGGCCAGCGCCCGGCGGCAGCTGTCCTCCGCCTCGTCCATCCGGCCCAGGCCGCGCAGCAGGTTGGCCCGGTTGGCGTGGATGTCCGGCGCATCGGGCCGCAGGGCGGCCGCCTTGTCGATCAGGGTCAGCCCAAAATCGCCGCGACCGGTCTGCCCCGCCAGCACGCCCAGGTAATGCAGGGCGTCGAGCTGCTCCGGCTCGGCATCGAGGATGCGGGTGTACAGCTCCTGCGCTTCGCCGAAGCGGCCGGCGAGGTGCAGGTCGAGCGCGTGCGTCAGTGCTTCGAGGATCGTGGCCATGCTTCAAGGCTTAGGCAGCGGAGGCCGTTGCTGCAAGCTCATGCCGCATCCGGCCCCAGCTTTTCAACACATATGCGATCGGCGCACGCAAGGCTGTTTCGACCAACTGGTCAGAATCGCAATCTCCGACGAGAGTAAAGAAAGCCTTTACGCGTCCAGCGGAACGGAGTAATTTAATGTCTGATTACCACCAATTTGGGTAAGCCGGCCATGGACGTGGCTGCCGCCACATCGACGGTCTCGCGACCGTTGCCCGTCATGACGCCCCGCGGCAGCGATGCCGTCGAAACCGGGGCCGGCACCCGGACTCCGACTCCCGCCACGACCGCCAGCGGTGGTGGCACCGAACCGCTGGTCAACCGTTTCCCGTCCATCGCCTTCACCTATGACACCGACGCGTCGCGTCTGGTGATGCAGTACCGCGACCCGGCCAATGGGAAGACCGTCTCGCAGATACCGACCGAAGCCGCCCTGAAGCAGTACAAGGAGGCGCAGCAGCAGGAAAAGGATGCTGAGCGCGCCTCCCTGCTGAAGCTGACGGTCGGTGGTGACGCCCAGTCTGGTGCCCAGGGTGCGACCGATGGACACGCCAGCGGTGCGGCTGCCGCCGCGTCGCCCGCGTCGGGCTTGGTTTCCCAGGGAGGCGGCGGCGGTTCGGCCGCCGGTTCCACGACGATCCGCACGGCCGGCCATGCGGCGTCGGTCGCGGTTGCCGCTTCCGCCGGCTCGGCGGCTGTGGCACACTTCGCTGCAACGACCGCGCGTCCGGCCGGTGCCTCGGTCGCGCGCGTGAATGTGGTGATCTGACCGGTCGTCGCACTCTTGCTGTCATGCTTTGCCGACGGGGACCTCGCCATGGGGATGGACATCACCTCTTCGACCGCGGGAGCGGCGATCGCCCTCAAGCAGGCGCAGGGACAGATGGATTTCGGCGTGAAGGCGCTGAACCAGAACGCCCAGCAGCAGCAGGCGACGGTGGCGGCGCTGGTTCAGCCCGATACCGGTTCCGGCGGCGGCAACGTCACGCCGACGCGCGGGCAGAACCTGAACATCACGGTCTGATCCGCGCCCTGTCCGACGTTCGACGTCAAACCTTCGAATCGAGCAGCGACGTCAGCATCTCGTCCTGGGTGCGGACGACGGCGACGTTTGCGCCATAGGCGCGATTGGCGGTGAGCTGGTTGACCCGCTCGGTCGCCAGATCGACGTTCGGCGCCGCGACCATGCCGTCAGCGCTGGCCGCCGGATCGTCGGGGGCGTATTCCGGCAGATAGGCCGGCGTGATCGGGGTGAAGGTCGCGCGGGTGCCGGGGTTGGTGGCGCTCTGGCTCACGGCCAGCGGCTGGTAGGCCTGGCTCGTCCCGCCCGCCGCCGGCAGCGCGCCGGTCGACCGCACATTCGCGACGTTGGAGGCCGAGGCGTCGAGCCGCCGGGTCTGGGCGGTCAAGCCGCCGAGCGCGACGCCGATGCTGCCGACCATTCCGAACAATCCTCCCGACCGCCACGATGCGCGTCCTCGGTGCGTCCGATCCTACCACGGCGGCGGCGGAACGCCAGCCGGGCGGTGCAATCGACGCTGTATCTTTTCCAAGGCCCGCGCCATTATCCGGTGAACGGCCGACGTTTGTTTCCCGTGCTACCGGTCCCCCGCGACAACGGATCAGCAATCCCGGCCCAAGACATTCGGACCTTAGACGGTCGCGATACGGGAGCCGCCGCCTCGATGCCAAACCCCGCCTTTGTGCTGACCATTGCCGGCCGGACCGACGTCGGCCGCACCCGATCCCGGAACGAGGACAATGTCCACGTCAGCGCCGACGGCGAGTTCGCGGTGGTCTGCGACGGGATGGGCGGCCATGCCGGCGGCGATATCGCCAGCCGCACCGCGGTCGAGGTCATCACCGCTGTGCTGGAGGACTACGCGCCGACGGAGCCGGTGACGGTCGTCGACGCCGCCGACACCGAACGCACCCAGACCGACCCGGTCGGGACGGAGCCGGCGGTGCGCAGCGCCCTGGCGGTGGCGCGGTCGGCGGTGCAGCGCGCCAACCGGTCGATCCACGACCTGAACGTCGCCCGCGGCTTCGCCCAGGGGCGCGGCATGGGCACGACGGTGGCCGGCGTCTGGCGGGTGCCGGGCACGGCGCAGATGGTGGTGTTCCACGCCGGCGACAGCCGGGTCTACCGCCTGCGCGACGGCGAGTTGCGGACGCTGACCCGCGACCACAGCCTCTACCAGATCTGGCTCGACAACGGCGGGCGGGGGACGGCGCCGCAGCGGAACATCATCGTCCGCGCGCTGGGCACCGGCGAGGACGTCGAACCGGAGGTCGCGGTGCATTCGCTGCTGCCCGACGACGTCGTCATGATCTGTTCCGACGGGCTGAACGGCATGGTGCCCGACGCCGCCATCGCCCGCCTCCTGCGCGAGGAGCGCGATCCGGCGGCGGCCTGCGCCGCGCTGGTCGACGCGGCGAACGGGGCCGGCGGCCAGGACAACGTCACGGTGGTGGTGGCGCGCTTCGCCGCGTCGGCCTGACCGGCAAGCCGACGGTTCACGGTCCCGTGCGCAGGAAGCGCGCGTCGGCCAACGGTGCCGGCGCATCGGCCGACCGGGCCGCCAGCGCTTGTTTCAGGGCACTCAGATAGTCGGCGGCCGGTTCCTGCTCCGGCCGGTCGGTGGGGAACAGGCGCTCCGGCGTGGCGATGGCCAGCAGCAGTTCGGTGCCGAAGGGGGCGCCGATCGTCCAGGACCGCCC
>NZ_LGRA01000021.1:2244235-2255764 GCF_003116095.1 Azospirillum sp. TSO35-2 | reverse complement strand
TGCGTGCCCGCCCCCATTCCCGCCCCCTTCCCCATGACCTCCCCTTCCCTTCACAGCGTCCCGGCCAAATACCGCCGCAGCGTCTCTTCGCAGCCGACCGACCACAGCGACCGCAGGGCATTGGCGAACGCCTGGCGGAAGGGCTCCGCCGTGCCGACCTCGCCATAGATGTCCGCCATCGCCAGCCAGGCCGCCGGGTCGTCCTTGGCCAGCCGCGCCTGCGCCTGGAGGCGGTCCCAGTTGGGATCGTTCGGCTCGATGTCCTGCCCCGCGTCGGTGGTGCCGAAGCAATAGCGGCACCACAGCGCCGATTCCAGGGCCAGCCCGCCAACCCCCGCCCCTGCCCCTGCCCCCGCCGCCAGCCGGTCGGCGATCGACGGGATGATGAATTTCGGCTGCCGGTTGGAGCCGTCGAGGCAGAGCCGGCGCACGGTGTCGCCGATCTTGGGGTTGGCGAAGCGGCGCTCGATCAGGTGGTAGTAGTCGACGAGGTCGGTGTCCGGCACCGGCGGCAGCACCGGGATGATCTCCTCGCGCTCCACCTTGTCGAGGAAGGCGCGGACCAGCGGGTGTGCCATCGCCTCATGGACGAAATGGATGCCGAGCAGGCCGGCGGGATAGGCGATCGTCGCGTGGCCGCCGTTGAGGATGCGGATCTTCATGTGCTCGTAGGGCGACACGTCGGGGACGAACCGCACCCCGACCCGCTCCAGCGCCGGCCGGCCGGCCGGGAAATGGTCCTCCAGCACCCATTGCTTGAAGCCCTCGCAGAACACCGGCCATGCGTCCTCGATGGCGAAACTGTCGGCGAGCAGGCGCCGTTCGCGGTCGGTGGTGGCCGGGGTGATGCGGTCGACCATGCCGTTGGGAAAGGCGACCTCGGCCTCGATCCAGTCGGCCAGCGCCGGGTCGCCGAGCCGGGCGACGCCGACCACGGCGTTGCGGGTGACGACGCCGTTGTGGGGGATGTTGTCGCAGGACATCACGGTGAAGGGCGGGATGCCGGCGGCCTTCCGGCGGGCCAGCCCGGCGGCGATCAGGCCGAACACCGTCTTCGGCTCCTGCGGCCGCGCGCCGTCGGCGGCGATGTCGGGGTGGGCCGGGTTGAACAGGCCGGTCGCCGGGTCGATGAAGTAGCCGCCTTCCGTGATGGTCAGCGAGACGATGCGGATGGCCGGGTCGGCCAGCCGGGCGATCGTCGCCACGGCGTCGCCCGGCGGCAGGAACTCGGTCATCGGCCCGATGACGCGCGCGGTGCTGGCGTCGGCCTCCTGCTCCACCACCGTGGTCAGGAAATCCTGGGCCGCCAGCGTCCGCCGCATCGCCTCGTCCGACGGCAGCACCCCGGCGCCGGCGATGGCCCAGTCGAGGTCCTGGCCGGTGTCGAACAGCGCATCGAGATAGACCGCCTGGTGGGCGCGGTGGAAATTGCCGACGCCGAAATGGACGATCCCGGCCGACAGCGCGGAGCGCGCGTAGGACGGCACCGCCGCCGCGCCGGCCGCGGCGATGGCGTCGAGCGTGCTGAGAGAGAGTTTGGTCGTCATGGGTCCAATCCGTCCCCTGTTGGGTCGCATCCGGTCGCGTCGCAGCGCAGGACCGTCAGCTCATCCAGTTGCCGCCGTCGACGTTGTAGGTCTGCGCGACGATGTAGTCGGCCTCGTCCGACGCCAGGAACACCGCCATTCCGGTCAGATCCTGCGCGGTGCCCATCCGCCCGAAGGGGACGGATTCGGCGACCAGCCGCTTCTTCTCGCCCAGCGGGCGGTTCTCGTAGCGGGCGAACAGCGCGTCGACGCCGTCCCAATGCTCGCCGTCGACGACGCCGGGGGCGATGGCGTTCACGTTGATGCCGTGGGCGATCAGGTTCAGGCCGGCGGACTGGGTCAGGCTGATGACCGCCGCCTTGGTCGCGCAATAGACCGCCACCAGCGGCTCGCCGCGCCGCCCGGCCTGGCTCGCCATGTTGATGATCTTGCCGCCGGTGCCGCGGGCGATCATCGAGCGGGCGACCGCCTGCAGGGTGAACAGCGTGCCGGCGACGTTGACGGCGAACAGCCGGTCGAAACTCTCCCGCGTGATGTCGGCGATCGGCGCCAGATCGAACAGGGCGGCGTTGTTGATCAGGATGTCGATGCCGCCAAGCCGCGTTTCGACCTCGCGCACCGCCGCGTCGATCGACTCCTGCCGCGTCACGTCGAGAGGAACGGCGATGGCGCCGCCGCCGATCGCCGCCGCGGCCTGCTCCGCCCCGGCGAGGTTGAGGTCGCCGATCGCCACCCGCGCGCCCTCCTGGGTGTAGCGTTCGGCGAAGGCGCGGCCGATGCCGCGCGCCGCACCGGTGATCAGTGCGGTCTTTCCGGCCAGTCGTGCCATCACAGCGCCTCCCCATGCTCGTTGAACCGGTGCAGCTTGTCGGGTGCCGGCGTCAGCCAGACGTGATCGCCGTAATGGACGGGAAACTCGCCGCCCGCCCGCACGGTCAGGACCCCGACGCCCTCGACGTCGACATGGAGGAAGGTGTCCGACCCCAGATGCTCGGACACGCGGACGGTGCCCTTCCACACGCCGCCGTCGAGCGAGAGCGCCAGATGCTCCGGCCGGACGCCGATGGCCGCGGCGCCGTGGCGGGCCGCCTCGGCGCCGTCGATCAGGTTCATCTTGGGCGAGCCGATGAAGCCGGCGACGAAGCGGTTCCGCGGCTTGCGGTAGAGGTCGAGCGGCGAGCCGACCTGCTCGATCCTCCCGCGGTTCAGCACCACGATCTTGTCGGCCATGGTCATCGCCTCGACCTGATCGTGGGTCACGTAGATCATGGTGGTTTTCAGCTGGTGGTGCAGTTCGCTGATCTCCAGCCGCATCGCCACCCGCAGCGCCGCGTCGAGGTTGGACAGCGGCTCGTCGAACAGGAAGGCTTCCGGCTCGCGCACGATGGCCCGGCCGATCGCCACGCGCTGGCGCTGGCCGCCGGAGAGCTGGCCGGGGCGCCGGTCCAGATAGTCGGTCAGGTTCAGCGCCTTCGCCGCGCCGCGCACCTTGGCGTCGATGACGGTCCGGTCGATGCCCGCCATCCGCAGGGGGAAGGCGATGTTCTTGTAGACGCTCATGTGCGGGTACAGCGCGTAGGACTGGAACACCATCGCCAGCCCGCGCTGGGCCGGCGCGTTGCGCGTCACGTCGGCGCCGTCGATCAGGATCTGGCCGGAGGAGACGTCCTCCAGCCCAGCGATCAGCCGCAGCAGGGTGGATTTGCCGCAGCCGGACGGGCCGACGAAGACGACGAACTCACCATCCTCGACGACGAGGTCCAGGGACGGGATGACGGTCAGCTCACCAAAGGACTTGGTGACCTTGGCCAAGTGAATGCTTCCCATTGTCGTTATCCTTGTACGCGGCCCGACCAGGATCGGGCCGCTGCGTTCATACGCCACGCAGGCTTCGCGCCATCCGGCGCGCGCCCGCCGTCGCGGGCGATACCGGACCGTTCCGGCTCCGGTATCATTTGACCGCGCCGAAGGTCAGGCCGCGCACGAGCTGGCGTTGCGAGAACCAGCCGAGGACCAGGATGGGCGCGATCGCCAGCGTCGAGGCGGCGGACAGCTTGGCCCAGAACAGGCCCTCCGGGCTGGAGTAGGACGCGATGAAGGCGGTGAGCGGCGCCGCGTTGGAGGTGGTGAGGTTGAGCGTCCAGAACGCTTCGTTCCACGACAGGATGATGTTCAGCAGCGTGGTCGAGGCGATGCCGGGAACCGCCATCGGCGCCAGGACGAAGACGATCTCCTTGCCGAGCGACGCGCCGTCCATCCGGGCCGCCTCCAGGATCTCGCCCGGAATCTCGCGGAAATAGGTGTAGAGCATCCAGACGATCAGCGGCAGGTCGATCAGCGTCAGCACGCCGACCAGCCCCACCCGCGTGTCGAGCAGGCCGCTGTCGCGGAACAGGATGTAGAGCGGCACCAGGACGCCCACCGCCGGCATCATCTTGGTGGACAGCATCCACATCAGGATGTCCTTGGTCCGCTTTCCCGGGGCGAAGGCCATCGCCCAGGCCGCCGGCACCGCGAACAGCAGGCCGAGCGCGGTCGAGCCGAACGAGATCACCACCGAGTTCATCATGTGCAGGAAGTAGTCGGAGCGGTGCTGCACCTCGGTGTAGTTCTCGGTGGTCCAGTCGAAGGCCAGGAAGGACGGCGGGTTGGCGATCGCCTCGCCTTCGGTCTTGAAGCTGGTCAGCACGGTCCACAGGATCGGGAAGAACACCAGGAAGCCGACCGTCCAGCCGATGACGGTAAGCAGGGCTTTCCGGCGTGTCGTTACGGCGCGGGCCATGGGGCTCTCCTATCGGTCCAGGTTCTTGCCGATGAGGCGGATCAGGAAGACGGCGACGATGTTGGCGAGGACCACCGCGACGATCCCGCCGGCCGACGCCCCGCCGACGTCGAACTGCAGCAGCGCCTGGCTGTAGACCAGATAGACGATGTTGGTGGTCGCGGTGCCCGGTCCGCCGCCGGTCGTCACCAGGATTTCGGCGAAGACCCCCAGCAGGAAGATCGTCTCGATCAGGATGACCACGGTGATCGGCCGGGCCAGATGCGGCAGCACGAGGTGGATGAAGCGGCCGACGACGCCGGCCCCGTCCATCTCCGCCGCCTCCTGCTGCTCGGTGTCGAGCGATTGCAGCGCCGTCAGCAGGATCAGCGTCGCGAAGGGCAGCCATTGCCAAGCGACGATGAGGATGATCGACAGCAGCGGGACGTCCGCCAGCCAGTCGATCGGCTCGACCCCCAGCGTCCGGGCGATCCAGGCGAAGACGCCGTAGACCGGATTCATCAGCATGTTCTTCCACACCAGCGCCGACACGGTCGGCATGACGAAGAACGGCGCGATCACCAGCAGGCGGACGATGCCCCGGCCCCAGAAGGGCTGGTCGAGCATCAGCGCCAGGCACAGCCCGCCGACGACGGTGATCGCCAGCACGCCGCCGACCAGCAGCAGCGTGTTGGTCAGCGCGTCGCCGAAGGCCGGGTCGGTGAGGAAATAGGTGTAGTTGAGAAGCCCGGTCCACCCATGCTCGTCCGGGGACAGAAGATTGTAGCGCTGAAAGGAGAAATAGAGCGTCATCGCCAACGGCACGATCATCCAGGCGAAGAGTACGATCACGCTGGGTGCCATCATCAGGCGCGCCGACGCACGGGTGTGCAGGGTCGCCATCGGGCCTCTCCTCCGATTTGTTTTTATTCTTGAAGGGGCCGGTCTGTCTTTGCAGCCGGCCGGGTCCCGCCCGTCGTCCATCGACGGGCGGGAGCGCGCAAAGCGGGCCGCGCCTACTTGTGGTAGCCCGCCTTGACCATCTCGCGCTCGGTCAGCTTCTGCGCGTTCGCCAGCGCGTCGTCGACCGAGGTCTTGCCGGCCAGCGCCGCCGAGAACTGCTGCCCGACCGCGGTGCCGATGCCCTGGAATTCGGGGATCGCCACGAACTGGACGCCGACATAGGGGACCGGCTTCACCGCCGGGTGCAGCGGGTCGGCGGCGTTGATCGAGTCCAGCGTCATCTTGGCGAAGGGCAGCTTGGCGTATTCCGGGTTGGCGTAGAGCGACGTCCGCGTGCCCGGCGGGACGTTGGCCCAGCCCTCCTTCGCCGCCACCAGATCCAGGTAGGGCTTGCCGGTCGCCCAGGCGATGAAGGTCTCCGCCGCCGCGGTCTTGGTCGACCCGGCCGGGATCGCCAGCGACCACGCCCACAGCCAGTTGGAGCGCTTGCCGAGCCCGTTGTCGGGCGCCAGGGCGAAGCCGACGCTGTCGGCGACCTTCGATTCCTTGGGGTTGGACACGAACGAGGCGGCGACGGTGGCGTCGATCCACATCCCGCATTTGCCGGACTGGAACAGCGCCAGATTCTCGTTGAAGCCGTTCGACGACGCGCCCGGAGGACCGGCGTCCTTCATCAGGCCGACGTAGAAACCGAGCGCCTTCTTCCACTCCGGCTGGTCGAACTGGGCACGCCATTTTTCATCAAACCAGCGCGCGCCGAACGAGTTGGCCATCGCCGACAGGAACGCCATGTTCTCGCCCCAGCCGGCCTTGCCGCGCAGGCAGATGCCGTAGACGCCGTTCGCCTTGTCGGTCATCTTGCGCGCCGCGTCGGCGACGAAGTCCCAGCTCGGCGCGTCCGGCATCGTCAGGCCGGCCTTCTGCATCAGGTCCTTGCGGTACATGACCATCGAGCTTTCGCCGTAGAACGGCGCCGCGTAGAGCTTGCCGTCCTGGGTCAGGCCGTTGCGGATCGGCGGCAGGATGTCGTTGACGTCATAGTCGGCGCCGAGATGGTCCAGCGCCACCAGCCAACCCTTCTTCGCCCAGATCGGAACCTCGTAGGTGCCGATGGTGAGGACGTCGTACTGGCCGCCCTTCGCCGCGATGTCGGTGGTCACCTTCTGGCGAAGCGCGTTTTCCTCCAGCGTGACCCATTTCACGTCGATGTCGGGGTGCTTGGCCTTGAAGTCGTCGGTCAGCCGTTGCATCCGCACCATGTCGCCGTTGTTGACCGTGGCGATGGTCAGCGTTTCCGCATGGGCCGACAGCGCGAGCGAGACGAAGGCGCTGACGCCCAGACACAGGGTTTTCAGGTTCATTGTTTTTCCTCCCAGTGCGACGGGCGTGAGTAAATGCCATCGCTGTTGGCAATTACTCAGCGACCGGCACGGGATGTCAATGGCGATTCGTCGCTGCGCTGCAGCAGCGCAACGGAACCCGCTCCAGGAACTATGAATGAAATCAGTTAGTTGGTCAGCGCTTCCGCCGTCTTCTCGTCGGTGATAAGACCATTGATCAGGTGCCCCCGCAACGCCGCGCGGATGCTGCCCAATTTGCGCTCACCCTTGGCGACCGCGATCACCAGCGAGGACTCCCGCGCCGGAATCGCCGCGCTGGCGACGCGGTCGTTGGTCAGCCCGTCGATCAGGCAGCCTTGCGCATCGAACGCCCAGCCGACGATCTCGCCGACCGCGCCGGCCTTCTGCAACGCCTCCAGATCGCCGCGCGAGATGAAGCCGTCGACGTAGAGCGGCGCGTCCGGCCCGAGGTCGCCGATCCCCAGGAACGTCACCCGCGCCTGCGCCGCGAGCGCCAGGGTGGAGCGGATCATCACCTGGGCGTGCAGGGTTTCCCGCTCCTGGTGCGACGACGACAGCACCGGCAGCGGCATGGGAAAGGCGCGGACGTTGAGCAGATCCGCCATGGTGAACACGACGTTGTAATAGGCGGCCGAGCCGTCCGGCGCGACGTTGCCGGTCAGCGACACCACCTTGTGGTGGGAGCAGTCGATCCGCGGCAACTGTTCGACGGACGCCTTCAGCGTGCGTCCGGTGCCCATCGCGATCACCACCGGATCGGGCTGCCGCAGCCATTTTTCGATCTCCACCGCCGCCGCCTGGGCGACGCCGAGCGTGGTGGAGGTGGAGGCCGGGTCGGTCGGCGTCACCTCGCAATAGCCGATGCCGAAGCGGTCGCGCAGCCGTTTGGCGAGGTCCAGGCAGCGGGCGATCGGGTGGTCGATGCGGACCTTCACCAGCCCCTCGGTGGTGGCGAGCGACACCAGCCGTTGCGCCGACTGGCGCGACACCCCGAGCTTCAGCGCGATCTGGTCCTGGGTGTTTCCCGCCACGTAATAAAGCCAGGCCGCGCGCGCCGCGTCGTCCAGCTTGCCACCTCCCGCCGACATCGTCCCTACCGCCTTCTGTGACCCTGGTCGTCCGTGGCGCCGAGCATAACATCTTCCCGGGGTGAACCAAGGCCATGGTGGGGCGGCCCGCGTCGCCGCGCGGCGGCCGCTTCCGCATTCCTGCACAACCGATGCGCAAAGTTTCGGGTCGCCCCAAAGGGCCGCGCGGGTCCACATGGTGTCAAACAATCCCGTGGGAGGACAATAGGATGACCACCGAACTTCAGCACCTGATCGGCGGCAAGCTGGTTTCCGGGACGTCGGGCCGTTTCAGCGACGTCTTCTCGCCGATGACCGGCGAGGTGCGCGCCCGCGTGCCGCTGGCCAGCGCCGAGGAGATGCGCGGTGCGGTGGAGAACGCCAAGGCCGCCCAGCGCGGTTGGGGCGCCATGAACCCGCAGCGGCGCGCCCGCGTGCTGATGCGCTTCCTCGACCTCGTGCAGCGCGACTATGACGAGCTGGCGCTGCTGCTGTCGCTGGAGCATGGCAAGACCATCATCGACGCCAAGGGCGACATCCAGCGCGGGCTGGAGGTGGTGGAGTTCGCCTGCGGCATCCCGCACCTGCTGAAGGGCGAGTTCACCGACGGCGCCGGCCCCGGCATCGACATCTATTCGATGCGCCAGCCGCTGGGCGTCGTCGCCGGCATCACGCCGTTCAACTTCCCGGCCATGATCCCGATGTGGAAGTTCGCCCCGGCCATCGCCTGCGGCAACGCCTTCATCCTCAAGCCGTCGGAGCGCACGCCGGGCGTGCCGCTGAAGCTGGCCGAGCTGATGCTGGAAGCCGGCCTGCCGGCGGGCGTGCTGAACGTCGTCCACGGCGACAAGGTGGCGGTCGACGCCATCCTGGACGACCGCGACATCAAGGCGGTGGGCTTCGTCGGCTCCACCCCGATCGCCGAATACATCTACAACCGCGGCTGCGCCAACGGCAAGCGCGTGCAGTGCTTCGGCGGCGCCAAGAACCACGCGCTGGTGATGCCCGACGCCGACCTCGACCAAGCGACCGACGCGCTGATCGGCGCCGGCTATGGCGCGGCGGGCGAGCGCTGCATGGCGATCTCCGTCGTCGTGCCGGTCGGCCGGAAGACCGCCGACGCCCTGATGGAGCGGCTGATCCCGCGGGTGGAAAACCTGAAGGTCGGCCCGTCGACCGACAGCAGCGCCGATTTCGGTCCGCTGGTGACGCGTGAGCATCTGGAGAAGGTGAAGTCCTACGTCGACCTCGGCGTCAAGGAAGGCGCCAAGCTGGCGGTCGATGGCCGCGACTTCACACTGCAGGGCTACGAGAACGGCTATTACATGGGCGGCTGCCTGTTCGACGAGGTCAAGCCGGACATGCGCATCTACAAGGAGGAGATCTTCGGCCCGGTGCTCTCCGTCGTCCGTGCCGACTCTTACGAAGAGGCGCTGGCCCTGCCGAACGACCACGAGTACGGCAACGGCGTCGCCATCTTCACCCGCGACGGCGACGCCGCCCGCGACTTCGCCTCCCGCGTCGATGTCGGCATGGTCGGCATCAACGTGCCGATCCCGGTTCCGCTCGCCTACTACACCTTCGGCGGCTGGAAGCGTTCGGGCTTCGGCGACCTGAACCAGCACGGGCCGGATTCGGTGCGCTTCTACACCAAGACCAAGACCGTCACCTCGCGCTGGCCCTCGGGCGTCAAGGACGGCGCCAGCTTCGTCATCCCGACCATGGATTGATGGGCTAACATATCCCCTCACCCCCCGACGCGCGCTTCGCTCGCGTCGGGGGGTGAGGGTGATTTGGAGGAAGGTGACGCATGTCCTTTGAACTGACCGAAGACCAGGTCGCCATCCGCGACATGGCGCTGTCCTTCGCCCGCGACGAGTTGGCGCCCAACGCCGTCGCCTGGGACCAGGCGAAGCATTTCCCCGTCGACACGTTGCGCGCCGCCGGCGACCTCGGCATGGGCGGCATCTATGTGTCGGAAGACCATGGCGGCTCGGCGCTGTCGCGCTTCGACGCCGTGGTGATCTTCGAGGCGCTGAGCCAGGGCTGCCCGACCATCGCCTCCTACATCTCGATCCACAACATGGTGGCCGGGATGGTGGACAATTTCGGCAACGACGAACAGAAGGCCCACTGGCTGCCGAAGCTCTGCCGGATGGAATGGCTGGCGAGCTATTGCCTGACCGAGGCGAACGCCGGTTCCGACGCGGCCGCCCTGCGCACCAAGGCCGTGCGCGACGGCGACGGCTACGTGCTGAACGGCGCCAAGCAGTTCATTTCTGGCGCCGGCAGCTCCGACCTTTACCTCGTCATGGCCCGCACCGGCCAGGACGGCCCCGGCGGCATCAGCGCCTTCCTGGTGCCCAAGGACACGCCCGGCCTGTCCTTCGGCGCCAACGAGCACAAGATGGGCTGGAACGCCCAGCCGACCCGCGCCGTCATCCTGGAGGACGCCCGTGTCCCGGCCTCCGCCCTGCTGGGTGACGAGGGGATGGGCTTCAAGTTCGCCATGAAGGGGCTGGACGGCGGCCGCATCAACATCGCCGCCTGCTCGATCGGCGGTGCCCAGGCGGCGCTGGACAAGGCGCTGACCTACATGTCGGAGCGCAAGGCGTTCGGCCAGACGCTCGACCGCTTCCAGGCGCTGCAGTTCCGGATCGCCGACATGGCGACCGAGCTGGAGGCCGCCCGCACCTTCGTCCACCGCGCCGCCGCGGCGCTGGACGCCAAGAACAAGGACGCGACGCGGCTGTGCGCCATGGCCAAGCGCTTCGCCACCGACACCGGCTTCGAGGTGGCGAACAACGCGCTGCAGCTGTTCGGCGGCTACGGCTATCTGGCCGACTACGGCGTCGAGAAGATCGTCCGCGACCTGCGGGTCCACCAGATCCTGGAAGGCACCAACGAGATCATGCGCCTGATCGTCTCGCGCAGCGAGATCGGGCGGATGGGCTGACGGCAAACCACAAAAACCAAAACAACGGGAGACGCGACCATGGCGGTCATCGGTTTCATCGGTCTCGGCAACATGGGCGGCCCGATGGCCGCCAACCTCGTGAAGGCCGGGCATCAGGTCCACGGCTTCGATCTGGTGCCGGCGGCGATCGACGCGGCCACGGCGGCCGGCGTCACCATCGCCCCCTCCCCCGCCGCCGTCGCCGCGGCGGCCGAGGTGGTCATCACCATGCTGCCGGGCGGCAAACATGTGCTGGGCGTCTATGGCGACATCGTTCCGGCGGTGAAGCCGGGCGCGCTGCTGATCGACTGTTCCACCATCGACGTGGAGTCCGCCCGCAAGGCGCACGCGCTGGCGGCGGAGCGGGGCGCGGCGTCGCTCGACGCGCCGGTGTCGGGCGGTGTCGGCGGGGCGTCGGCCGGCACGCTGACCTTCATGGCCGGCGGCGAGGCCGAGGCGTTCGAGCGCGCCCGCCCGATCCTGGAGGCGATGGGCAAGAAGATCGTCCATTGCGGCGGCGCCGGCGCCGGTCAGGCGGCGAAGATCTGCAACAACATGATCCTCGGCATCTCGATGATCGGTGTCTGCGAGGCCTTCGTCCTGGCGGAAAAGCTCGGGCTGTCGCACCAGGCGCTGTACGACGTGTCGTCGACCTCGTCGGGCCAGTGCTGGTCGCTGACCAGCTATTGCCCGGTGCCCGGCCCGGTGCCGGCCAGCCCGGCCAACCGCGACTACCAGCCGGGCTTCGCCGCCGCGCTGATGCTGAAGGACCTGAAGCTGGCCCAGGAAGCGGCGCAGGGCGCCGGCGCCCCGACCCCGCTGGGGGCCGCGGCGGCGCAGCTCTACGCGATGATGAACGCGCAAGGCCAGGGCG
>NZ_LGRA01000021.1:2146754-2244225 GCF_003116095.1 Azospirillum sp. TSO35-2 | reverse complement strand
ATAGCTCAGTTGGTAGAGCAGCTGACTCTTAATCAGCGGGCCCAAGGTTCGAGTCCTTGTGCGCCCACCATCCATAAGGGGCCGAAACCGAACAGGTTTCGGCCCCTTTCCATTTTCCGGGTTTGGGATGTCTGGTCTGGCGTGTTTGCGGGGGTCCCCCTCCCTAACCCTCCCCCGCTCTCGGCGGACCTACGGTCCGCCTGCCGCGTCAGCACAAAGCACAGCTTTGTGCGAGAGCTAACGCGGGAGAGGAGACTGCCGCCGTACTCCTGCAAAGCTCCTACCCCCTCTCCCTCGAAGAGGGGAGGGATGGGGAGGGGGCAAAACGTTCCCAAAACGTCCCATCCCAAAGCCCCGTCAGCCCGCCGCCCGCAGCAGGAAGTCCGCCGTCACCCGGTCCATCGTCGCCAGATGCGTGTAGAACCAGTCGGGGAAGTGGTGGCGCAGGTATTCGCGGCCGCGGTCTTCCTGGCCCTCCGCCAGTTCCGCTTCGATTGTCGCGACGACGGCCAGGACGCGGGCGTGCTCGTCCATGTGGCAGTGCAGGGCGAAGAAGCCGTGTTCGGTCATCAGCGCGTTTTCGCGGGCGAAATGCTCGCGCAGGTGCCGGGCGAAGGCGGCGAACGGCGCCTGGAGCGCGCCGGCGGGGGCCGCCTTGGCGGCTTCCCACAGGGCGAGGGAATCGGTGTGGTCGCGGTCCATGACCGCATGTCCGAGGGTGATGGTGTCCGGCGCGAGCATGGCGGTGGGTCCTTCAACGGCGGTGGCCTTCGGAGACGACGCTCCGAAGGCCACCATACCCACAGGCAGATCAGGGATGCTTGACCGCCGTCAATCGCCTGGCCGCCAATCGATTCGCGCTCAGGCCCTCCGGATCAGGCCGCGCCCTCGCCGGCCTCCAGCTCGTCGATGAAGCCGCGGATGACGCCCAGGCCCTTCTGCCAGAAGGCCGGGTCGGAGGCGTCGAGGCCGAAGGGAGCCAGCAGGTCCTTGTGGCGCAGCGTGCCGCCGGCCGACAGCATGGCGAGGTACTTCTCGGCGAAGCCCTGCTCGGCGTCCTGGTAGACCGCGTAGAGCGAGTTCACCAGGCAGTCGCCGAACGCGTAGGCGTAGACGTAGAAGGGCGAGTGGATGAAGTGGGGGATGTAGGACCAGTAATGGCGATACCCCTCGTCGAAGCGCAGCGCCGGGCCGAGGCTTTCGGTCTGCACATCCATCCAGATCTGGCCGAGGCGATCCGACGTCAGCTCGCCCTCGCGCCGTTCGGTGTGGACGCGGCGTTCGAAGTCGAAGAAGGCGATCTGCCGCACCACCGTGTTCAGCATGTCCTCGACCTTGCCGGCCAGCATGATGCGGCGGCGCTTGGGGTCGCTTTCGGCCGCCAGCAGGGCGCGGAAGGTCAGCATCTCGCCGAACACCGACGCGGTTTCCGCCAGGGTCAGCGGCGTGTCGGACAGGAAATGGCCTTGGCGGCCGGCCAGGATCTGGTGCACGCCGTGCCCCAGCTCATGCGCCAGCGTCATCACGTCGCGCGTCTTGCCCTGGTAGTTGACCAGCAGATAGGGGTGGACGCTGGGCACCGTCGGGTGGGCGAAGGCGCCCGGCGCCTTGCCGGGGCGGACCGGCGCGTCGATCCACGGGTTGTCGAAGAAGCGCTTGCCCAGGCTCGCCAGCTCCGGCGAGAAGCGGCCGTAGGCGCCCAGCACGATGTCGCGCGCCTCATCCCAGCGGATGCTGCGGTCGGCGTCGTCGGGCAGCGGCGCGTTGCGGTCCCAATAGTCCAGATGGTCCTGGCCGAACCACTTGGCCTTCATCGCGTAGTAGCGGTGCGACAGGTCCGGATAGGCGGTCTTGACCGCGGAGACCAGCGCGTCGACCACCTCGTCCTCGACCCGGTTGGACAGGTTGCGGGCCGAGGTCGGCGTCGGGTAGTTGCGCCACTCGTCCTCGATCTCCTTGTCCTTGGCCAACGTGTTGGTGATCAGCGCGAACAGCCGCGCGTTGTCGCCCAGCACCTTGCCCACCGCCTCGCCGGCCTCGCGGCGGATGGCCGGGTTGCGGTCGGACAGGCGGTTCAGCGCCTCGGCGCAGGTCAGATCCTTGCCGCCCATGGGGAAGCGCAGGCTGGCGATGGTCTCGTCGAACAGGCGGTTCCAGGCGGCGCGGCCGACGACGTGCTTCTCGTGCAGCAGCCGTTCGATCTCGTCGGAGAGCTGGTGGTCGCGGTAGAGCCGCACGTCGCGCAGCCAGGGCGCGTAGCGGTTCAGCGCCGGCGACGCGGCCAGCTTGCCCGCCAGTTCCTGCTCGTCCAGCCGGTTGATCTCCAGCGTGAAGAAGATCAGGTGGGCGGAGATGTCGTTCACCCGCTCCTGCGCCGACTGGTAGAACTTGGCGATGGTCGGGTCGGTCATGTTGCCGTTGTAGACGAGCCCGGCGTAGGACATGGCGCGCGACAGCGTCTCGTCGATGTCCTCATAGCCGCGGATCGCCGCCGCCAGATCGTCGCCGTCCAGGGCGGCCAGCTTGCCGGCGTAGCGTTCGCGGAAGGACGTGCACTCCCGCTCCATGCGGTCGAGGTCGCCCTTCAGCTCGGCCGAGTCCATGCCGGGATAGAGGTCGCTCAGGTCCCAGGCGGGCAGCGTGCCCAATTCGGGGCTTTCGGTTGCGGCCAAGGCGGCGCTGCTGGTCATCGAGTCCCTCCAGAGATTTGTGGAATCCATATAAGCGCGCACGCGTCACGGGCAAAGTGCCGATGCGATCAGCCGGCGTCCTCGCCCGTGGTGGGCGACGGCTGGTGAAGGGTGCTGCGGCCGGCGCGCAGCACGGAGCGCGACAGCTCGGCCAGCGTCGTGCTGGCGATCCGGCTCTGCTGCCAGAACAGCGGCACGTCGAGCGGCCGGCCGGGCACCAGTTCCACCAGCCGTCCCGCCGCCAGATGCCCGGCAACCAGGGATTCGGGGTTCATGCCCCAGCCCAGCCCGGCCAGCGCACCGTCGACGAAGGCGTGGGTCGAAGGCAGCCAGTGGGTCGGCGGGGTCGGCGCTGCGCCCGCCCCGGTGCCCGACGCCGTGCCGAAGACGCGGCGCAGCCATTGCGCCTGAAGCTGGTCCTTGCGGTTGAAGGTCAGGCAGGGCGCGCGGGCGATGGCGGCCGCGTCCACCCCGTCGGGGAAATGGCGGTCCCGGTAGTCCGGGCTGGCGGTCGCGCGGTAGCGCAGCGCGCCCAGCGGGTGGCTGTTGCAGCCGGGGACCGGGGTGGCGCTGGCGGTGACGGCGGCCAGCACCTCGCCCTGGCGCAGCCAGTCGGCGCTGTGGTCCTGGTCGTCCAGCACGAGGTCGAACAGGCATCCCGGCACCTCCGCCATCGCGGCGACGAACCAGGTGGCGAGGCTGTCGGCGTTCACCGCGATGCGCAGCGTCGCCGGCCCGCCGTCCGCCATGCGGTCCGCCGGCAGGCCGGGCAGGGCGTGGCGCAACTCGCTTTCCAGCAGCGCCACCTGCTCGACATGCTGGCACAGGCGCAGGCCGGCGGCGGTCCCGGTGCAGGGTTGGCCGCGCACCACCAGCACGCTGCCCAGCCGCTCCTCCAGCAGCTTCACCCGTTGCGACACCGCCGAGGGGGTGACGTGAAGCTGCTGCGCCGCCCGTTCGAAACTGCCGGTGCGCAGCACGGCGGCCAGGGCGGACAGCAGCGGGTAGTCCAGCATGGGATTAGTTCCGCTTCATCGGGACAAGGAGGATTAAGTACGCCGAAGCCTCGCCGGGTGATAGCAGGAATCCACCGCGCTTGCCGTGAGTCGCCTTCCCATCGCCGTCCGCCCTTGCCGGAGCCGCCATGCCCACCGCCCTGCCATCCAGCTTTCTCCCCGCCTTCCTGCCGGGCCTGTTCCTCGGCCTCAGCCTGATCGTCGCCATCGGGGCGCAGAACGCCTTCGTGCTGCGGCAGGGGCTGCGGAACGAGCATGTGCTGGCGATCTGCGCGACCTGCGCGCTGTCGGACGCCGCGCTGATCCTGGTGGGGGTGAGCGGATTCGCCGAGGCCGGTGCGCGCTGGCCGTGGTTGGAGCCGCTGATGCGCTACGCCGGGGCCGCCTTCCTGCTGGTCTATGGCCTGCGCAACGCCCGCGCCGCGTTGCGGGCCGGGACGACGGGGCTGGCCCCGGCGGAGCGGGCGCCGGGCGGGCTGCTGCCGGCGCTGCTCACCTGCCTGGCGCTGACCTGGCTCAACCCGCACGTCTATCTGGACACCGTGGTGCTGGTCGGCTCGGTGTCCGCCCGGTTCGCGGAGGGGCGGGCCGCCTTTGCGCTGGGGGCGATGACGGCGTCCGTCCTGTTCTTCTTCGCGCTGGGCTACGGCGCCCGCCTGCTGCGCCCGCTGTTCGCGCGGCCGATGGCGTGGCGGGTGACGGATGGGGTGATCGCGCTGGTGATGTGGGCGATCGCGCTGCGCCTGCTGGTGGGCGAGGCTTAACCGGACGCCCCCTCCTCCTGCGCCCGGCGGATTGCCGCCTCGACGCATTGCAGGTGCAGTTTCTTGCGGGCGAGCTGGCGGGCGCGGCGTTCCTCCAGGTCGGTGGTCGCCATCGCCTCGATCGCGCAGCCGCGCCAGCCGTTGGCGTCCAGCGCGCGGGCGACCTCGGCGTAGCCGAAATAGCCCTTGTCGGGCTGCTCCCACGGCGCGCGGAAGTCGGACCGCCGCAGCACGAAGCGATTGGATTGGCTGCCGCCGCCCAGGTTGGTCAGGCGGGCGACGATCAGCCGCTCGCCGTTTCCGTGAACGACGGTCAGGATCGGGCGGATTCCGGTGATGGGTGGATCGACGGCCATGATCCATGCATAACGGTCCGGCGCCGTCCTGACCAGCGTGCTGGATGCCGCCTTCCCGATTGAGGAGCCCCACCGATGCGCCCCATGCCGATCCGGCCGTTCCTGCTGTCCTGCATCGTCATGGCCGGTCTGGCCGGTGCCGATCCGGCCGTGGCGCAGCGCGCCGATGCGCCTGTGGCGCAGCGCACCGATGCACCGGACTGCACGCTCTACGCCGCCAGCGCGATGATCGAGGCCCAACTGTTCTTCGGCCGCAACATCGGCGCCGAACTCGGCGTCAGCGAACGGGACTGGACCGACTTCCTCGACAAGGAGGTGACGCCGCGCTTCCCCAACGGCCTGACCGTCGTCGACGCGTCGGGCCACTGGCGCGACATGGAGACCGGCCGCCTGATCCGCGAGCCGAGCAAGGTCGTCACCCTGCTGGCCGGCGGCGACCCGGCGACGCTGCGCCTGATCCACGAGATCGTGGATCTCTACAAGGACCAGTTCCACCAGCAGTCGGTCGGCCTGTCGATCCGGCCGGTCTGCGTCTCCTTCTGAGTCGCCGATTCGCCCGTTGGGAGGTCCGGACCGGCGCTTGCGACAGCTCGCCGCACCCCCGACCTTCTGACATTTGCTTGCGGTTATGCTTTTGTCGCAGATTGTGGAGGCTGCGTAGCGGATCGTTGCGCGGTCGAGAGGAAATGCTCACCAAATAGTACTAAAATAGAACGAGGGACGCCCCATGAGCCCGACGCCGAGCCCGACGCCCAGCAGCCCGAGCACAGCCGAGCGTTACGACCAGATGCACGCCCGTTCCCTGGCCGACCCCGCGGGGTTCTGGGGCGATGCCGCCAAGGACATCTCCTGGTACAAGCCGTGGGACAAGGTGCTGGACGACAGCAACGCGCCCTTCTACCGCTGGTTCACCGGCGGTGAGCTGAACACCTGCTACAACGCGGTGGACCGCCATGTGGAGGCCGGGCGCGGGGCGCAGGCGGCGATCATCTACGACAGCCCGGTCACCCAGACCGTCCAGACCATCACCTACGCCGAACTGCAGGACCAGGTGGCCCGCTTCGCCGGCGTGCTGCGCGGCCAGGGCGTGGACAAGGGCGACCGGGTGCTGCTCTACATGCCGATGATCCCGCAGTCGGTCGTCGCCATGCTGGCCTGCGCGCGGCTGGGCGCGGTGCATTCGGTGGTGTTCGGCGGCTTCGCCCCGCACGAGCTGGCGACCCGCATCGACGACGCCAAGCCCAAGGCCATCGTCTCGGCCTCCTGCGGCATCGAGCCGAACCGCATCGTCAAGTACAAGCCGATGCTGGACGCCGCGATCGAACAGTCGGCGCACAAGCCCACCAGCGTGATCGTCTACCAGCGCCCGCAGGAAACCGCGTCGCTGGTCGAAGGCCGCGACGTCGACTGGGCGCAGGCGGCGGCGACGGCGGAGCCGGCGGACTGCGTGCCGGTGGCGGCGACCGACCCGCTCTACATCCTCTACACCTCGGGCACGACCGGCCAGCCCAAGGGCGTGGTGCGCGACAACGGCGGCCACGCCGTGGCGCTGCGCTGGACCATGACCAACATCTACAACGTCCAGCCGGGCGAGGTGTATTGGGCGGCGTCGGACGTGGGCTGGGTCGTCGGCCACTCCTACATCGTCTACGCGCCGCTGCTGACCGGCTGCACCACCGTGGTGTTCGAGGGCAAGCCGGTCGGCACCCCCGATCCGGGCACCTTCTGGCGGGTGATCGAGCAGCACAAGGTCGGCACGCTGTTCACCGCCCCCACCGCCTTCCGCGCCATCAAGCGCGAGGATCCGGACGCCAATCACCTGCGGAAGTACGACCTGTCCTGCCTCCGCGCCCTGTTCCTGGCCGGCGAGCGCTCCGACCCCGACACGCTGCATTGGGCCGAGGACAATCTGAAGGTCCCGGTGATCGACCACTGGTGGCAGACCGAAACCGGTTGGGCGATCTCCGGCAACCCGCTGGGCGTGCATCTGTTCCCGATCAAGTACGGCTCGGCGACGCGGCCGATGCCGGGCTGGGACGTCCGGGTGCTGAACGCCGAGCTGAAGGAGGTGCCGCGCGGCGACATCGGCGCGATCTGCGTCAAGCTGCCGCTGCCTCCGGGCACGCTGCCGACGCTGTGGAACGCCGACGACCGCTTCAAGAAGTCCTATCTCGCCGACTACCCCGGCTACTACCAGACCGGTGACGCCGGCTTCGTCGACGACGACGGCTACGTCTACGTCATGGCCCGCACCGACGACATCATCAACGTCGCCGGCCATCGCCTGTCGACCGGCGCGATGGAAGAGGTGCTGTCGAGCCACAAGGACGTCGCCGAATGTGCGGTGATCGGCGTGGCCGACGACCTGAAGGGCCAGGTGCCGCTCGGCTTCGTCTGCCTGAAGGCCGGCGTCACCCGTCCGCACGAGGAGATCGTCAAGGAGGTCGTCCAGCTGGTGCGCGAGCAGATCGGCCCGGTCGCCGACTTCAAGCGCGCCGTGGTGGTGGAGCGTCTGCCCAAGACCCGCTCGGGCAAGATCCTGCGCGGCACCATGCAGAAGATCGCCGACAGCCAGGACTACAAGATGCCGGCGACCATCGACGATCCGGGCATCCTGCCGGAGATCGCCGACGCGCTGCGCGGCCTGGGCTACGCCAAGGTCGACACCACGCCGGCGTAAGGCCCCGGCCTAAAGCCTGTGTGACGAAAGAGGGCAGGGCGGCGGCACCCGGATGTGGGCCGCCGCCCTTTCCTTTTGCGCCGGACCGGCTGGAAAGCGTCAGCCGGAGACGACCGACACATTCTCCGGCTCCTCGCTGCCGAGGTCGAGCAGGGGGAGGAAGCTCGCCGGCTCCTGCGCGCCGGACAGCGCGTAGCGGCGGTTGAAGATGTAGCAGGGCACCGCCTGCAACCCCATCTGCCGGGCCAGCGCGTCGGCGGCGTAGACCGACGCCGACTCCGCGTCGGTGGAAAGCTGGCGCCGGGTGTCGGCGGCGTCCAGCCCGACGCCGGCCGCGACCTCGGCCAGCGCGTCGAGGTCGCCGATGTCCACCCCGTCGGCGAAATAGGCGGCGAACAGCGCGTCGGCCATGGCGCCGGCCAGCCCCTGGCGGCCGGCGATGCGGACCAGCCGGTGGGCGTCGAAGCTGTTGGGCGTGCGCTGGATGCGGTCGAGCGCCAGGACCAGCCCGTCGCGCGCCGCCGTGTCCTCCACCACCCGGTGGATCTGCCGCGCCCGCTCCGCCCCGCCGAACTTGGCGGCGAGATAGTCGTCGCGCGACATGCCGCCGCGGGGCATGTCCGGGTTCAACTGGAAGGGCTGCCAGCGGATGTCCGGCCGCAGGTTGGGCCGTTGCGCCAGGGCCCGGTCGAGCCGGCGCTTGCCGATGTAGCACCAGGGGCAGATCAGGTCGGCGAAGGTTTCGATCAGCATCCCATCACTATCCGCGAGCGCCGGGCCGGGGGCAACCGCTACTTGGGTTATTGGTTTCCCGGGGGACGCCCGCGGCCGCAACCGTTTGTTAACCGAGTTGGCCCGACAGTCGCAGGTGGTTCCGCCGCCGCGGACGCGGCCGTTCCGGCGACGCGCGGGCGGTGGGCCTATCCCGGTGGGCGGTTCCCGATGAGCAATTCTTACGTCGACGGCAAGGTGCGCGAAGCGATCATGGCGGCCAAGGGCAGCCGGGCCAACGCGCAGAAGATCCTGATGGCCTGGGCCGTCGAGGATCCCGACCTGCTGCGCGGCATCGCCCAGCCCTTCCTGAAGGCCATCGCCGCCGCGGCCATCGAGCGCGCCGCCCGCCCGCCCAGCCGCAGCCCAGCCGCCCGGCCATCGGCCGGCGGTGCCGGCGGCGCGCGGCCGTCCGCCTCCGGTCTCAGCCGCGACGCGCTGGAAAGCCTGCTCGACCGGTTGGGCCGCGATTCGGATGGGGACGCCGATCCCCGGCCGGCCAGCAGCGCCGCCGCGGCGAAGGGCGCGCCGGCCCGGTCGGCCGCGTCGGCCCCGGCCGGCGGTCCGTCGCACGAAAAGGCGATGATGGCCATCGCCAAGGCCTTCGTTGCCAAGAAGGTCCGCTGACCTACGAGCCGTTGTTGGCGGTGTAGGGCGTCGCGTCGTCGAACCAGCCGCGCTTGCGCGGCACCGGCCGGATGTCCGGCGGCGGGCTGGCCAGCGAGGCGGTGCCGTTGCGGTAGGGGTCGGGGATGTGGTGGCACTCGACGTCGGCCAGCGTGCGGAAGCAATAGACCTTGGAGCGGTCGACCACGACCTTGTCCGGGCAATAGTCGCCGGTTTCGGTGAAGGAAATGATCGAGCAGTCGCGCCCGGTCGCCGACGAGACCACATGGTCGCCGATCGTTTTCCGGGTCGCGTTCAGCGTCACCACGTCGGCGCCCGCCGCCGCCAGCCCGAGCGGCGAGGTGCAGCCGCCGAGCGCCAGGGCCCCCAGCGACACCGCCAGCCACACCTGCACCCTCACGACCGTTGCCGCCGTCTTCGCTGCCGTCATGGTCCCCACAGTCCCCGTTCGCGCGATTCCGCCATCACGCATCGTCCCGGCGCACCTTCCCCGGCGCGCGCGTGCGATCGACACATTGCGCGCGGACGCGGTTAACAACCGGTGAATCCCGGCCCTGGGAGTCGTCAGCGCAGCAGGGTGCAGATGCGCGAGCGGCACCGCACGACGACGAAGGCGTCCTTGTCCTCGGTGCAGCCGACCTTGAACACCGTCTGCCCCTCGCGCCCCAGGGTGTAGCTGAGCACCTCGACCTTGGCGGGGGTGCAGTTGCCCATCGACTTGGCGATCTCCTTCGCCTCGGCCTGCCCGGCGGACACGCTGGGCGCGGCGGCAGCGGAACCGGCGGAGATGCAGAAAATCACGCCCATCAGGGCGGCGGGCAGACGGAACGGGGGCGACAGGCGGCGTTGCATCGCCCGACTATCGCACGGCCCGCCGGCGTTCCGGAAGAGGCGCCCGCCAAATGTCGCAACCGTGCAATTCCCGCCGACGGTTCGGCGCGGAACTGCTATCCTGGCAGCGGGCGGAAACAGGTCACCAGGGTAAGAAACAACATGACTTTGAACGAACGGCGGCTCGGCGACCGCATCCTCGCCGCACTGGAACTGGCGCTGGAGCAGAAGCATCTGGAGGTCGCCGAACATCTGGCCCGCGCGCTGGAAGAGACGCTGACCCGCTTCGGCGGCCCCGACGCGGTCGATCACCGCGAGCTGTCGGCCGGCATGGTCCAGGCCTTCGAGCGGCTGGAAAGCCTGCGCCGGTCCGAGCACCGGCTGCCCTGACCGTGGCCGGGAAGACCGGTGGCGACGCGGGGACGGTATTTTTTGCAAATTCGTGATTGACAGGGGGTGCCCCGGGCGACTACAAACCGCCCACCGAACGACGGGGGCCGCGACGGCCTCGAAAAACAGCAGACGCTTCAAGGTCTTGGCTTTGAAATGTCCAAAGTTTGAAACGTCGATCTGCGCGGGTGTAGCTCAGTTGGTTAGAGCGCCGGCCTGTCACGCCGGAGGCCGCGGGTTCAAGTCCCGTCACTCGCGCCACTTTCCTTTGAAATTCGATGGCAACCGCCAGTAAGGCGCAAGGGCTCGCGAACTGCGGGTCCTTTTTCGTTTGTTCGCCGTCTTTCCTTTGCCCAATTTTAAAAACGTGGTATTACCAAGCGCCCGCGTGAATCGCCGCGTCTGCTTCCGCGTTGTGAAAAGCGATTCAAAGCGCTTTCCTTGCCCACGCTCTCAGCATATATTCCGGCCCGTCTGATGGGCTAATCCAAGGCATGGCTGCCACGGCTTTGCGCTTCCGCCGATTTCCCGGCTGGAACGGCGCCCGTGGTCGTGGGCTTATGGGAGGAACGCGGTGTCGACTCCGCTGATCATTGAGTATCTTCCGATCCTGGTGTTTCTGCTGATCGGCATCGCGCTGGCCGCGGTGATGGTGGGGGCATCCTACGTCATCAGCCCGAAGAACCCGGACGCCGAGAAGGTCTCGCCCTACGAATGCGGCTTCGAGCCGTTCGAGGACGCGCGCACCAAGTTCGACGTGCGGTTCTACCTGGTCTCGATCCTGTTCATCATCTTCGACCTGGAAGTCGCCTTCCTGTTCCCGTGGGCGGTCGCCCTCGGTGACATCGGGCTGTTCGGCTTCTGGTCGATGATGCTGTTCCTCGGCATCCTGACCATCGGCTTCATCTACGAGTGGAAGAAAGGAGCTCTGGAATGGGAGTAGAGGTCGCCAAGCCGCTGGCGCCGATTCCGCCCGGACCGGAACAGGACGCCTACATCCGCGCGGTCTCCGACGAGATCCAGGAGAAGGGCTTCGTGCTGGCGAAGTACGAGGACGTGCTGGCCTGGGCCCGGACCGGCTCGTTGTGGCCGATGACCTTCGGTCTGGCCTGCTGCGCGGTGGAGATGATCCACGCCTACATGAGCCGGTACGACCTGGACCGCTTCGGCGTGATCCCGCGTCCCAGCCCGCGCCAATCCGACTGCATGATCGTCGCCGGCACGCTGACCAACAAGATGGCGCCCGCGCTCCGCAAGGTCTACGACCAGATGCCGGAACCGCGCTGGGTGATCTCGATGGGCTCCTGCGCCAACGGCGGCGGCTACTACCACTATTCCTACGCGGTGGTGCGTGGCTGCGACCGGATCGTGCCGGTGGACATCTATGTGCCCGGCTGCCCGCCGACGGCGGAGGCGCTGATCTACGGCATCCTCCAGCTCCAGAAGAAGATCAAGCGCGGCAACCGCATCGCCCGCTGACCGGGCGGACTCGACTAGCCCGGCGGACCGGGCGACACCGAACGAAGCGCGCTGAAGACAAGTAGGAAGGCAGGGTCCCACCCATGTCCGAACAGGCGTTGAAGGAACTCGGGGACGTCATCGCGGCCAAGCTCGGCGATGATGTCCTGACGGTCGAGGTGAGGCTCGGCGAACTGATGGTGACGGTCAAGCGGACCGCCATCCTCACGGTGCTGACCGCGCTGCGCGACGACCCGGCCTGCTCGTTCGAGCAGCTGACCGACATCACCGCGGTCGATTACCCCGACCGTGTCGAGCGGTTCGAGGTCGTCTACCAGCTGCTCAGCTATGCCCACAACCGGCGCATGCGCGTGAAGCTGGCCACCGACGAGGACACCCCCGTCCCGTCGGCGGTCGCCGTCTACAGCGCGGCCAACTGGTTCGAGCGCGAGGTGTGGGACCTGTTCGGCGTCTTCTTCGACAACCACCCGGACCTGCGCCGCATCCTCACCGACTACGGGTTCGAGGGGCACCCCTTCCGCAAGGATTTCCCGCTGACCGGCTACGTCGAAGCCCGCTACGACGAGGACCAGAAGCGCGTGATCTACGAACCGGTCCGGCTGACCCAGGATTTCCGCGCCTTCGACTTCCTCAGCCCCTGGGAAGGCATGACCAACGTCATGCTGCCCGGTGACGAAAAGGCCGCCCTCCAGGACGGGAGCAAGAAGCCGTGAGCATGACCGTTTCGACCGAATCGGCGACCGGCGTCGTCGTGGCCGGACCCGGCGGGCCGATCAGCGCCTCCGGTCCGGAGAGCAAGACGCAGATCAAGCCCTACACGATGAATTTCGGGCCGCAGCATCCGGCCGCCCACGGCGTGCTCCGTCTGGTGATGGAGCTGAACGGCGAGGTGGTGGAGCGCTGCGATCCGCACATCGGCCTGCTGCACCGCGGTACCGAGAAGCTGATCGAGTACAAGACCTACACCCAGGCCGTGCCGTATTTCGACCGGCTGGATTATGTCAGCCCGATGTGCATGGAGCACGCCTATGTGCTCGGCATCGAGAACCTGCTGCAGATCAAGGCGCCGCTGCGCGCCCAGTACATCCGCGTGCTGTTCTCGGAAATCACGCGCATCCTGAACCACATCCTGTCGATCACGACGGGTGCGCTCGACGTCGGCGCCATCACGCCGGCGCTGTGGGGCTTCGAGGAACGCGAAATCCTCATGGAGTTCTACGAGCGGGTGTCGGGTGCCCGCCTGCACGCCAACTACTTCCGGCCGGGCGGCGTCGCCTGGGACCTGCCGGACGGCATCCTGGACGACATCTGGGCCTTCACCGAGCGTTTTCCGAAATTCATGGAAGACCTCGACAATTTGCTGACCGACAACCGCATTTTCAAGCAGCGCACCGTCGACATCGGCGTCGTCAGCAAGCAGGAGGCCTTCGACTGGGCCTTCACCGGCCCGATGCTGCGCGGCTCCGGCGTCGCCTGGGACCTGCGCAAGTCGCAGCCCTACGAGGTCTATGACCGCATGGACTTCGATGTCCCGGTTGGCCTGACCGGCGACTGCTGGGCGCGCTACCTGGTGCGCATGGAGGAGATGCGGCAGTCGCTGCGCATCATCCGCCAGTGCTGCAAGGAGATGCCGGCCGGTCCGTACAAGATCGAGGACCGCAAGGTGTCGCCGCCGCCGCGCGGCGAGATGAAGCGCTCGATGGAGGCGCTCATCCACCACTTCAAGCTCTTCACCGAGGGCTTCCACGTTCCCGCCGGCGAAACCTACACCGCGATCGAGGCGCCCAAGGGCGAGTTCGGCGTGTATCTGGTGTCCGACGGCACCAACAAGCCCTACCGCTGCAAGATCCGCGCGCCGGGCTTCGCCCATCTTCAGGGCCTGGACTTCATGTCGAAGGGTCACATGCTGGCTGACGCCGTCGCCAACATCGCCTCGATGGACATCGTTTTCGGAGAGATCGATCGATGAGCGCGCCCGCTTCCGATCACGGCCACGTTGAGCCGACCAGCTTCACCTTCACTCCGGAAAACCTGGAGCTGGCGAAGCGCATCATCGCCAAGTACCCGGCCGGCAAGCAGGCCAGCGCCTGCATGCCGCTGCTCGACGTCGCCCAGCGCCAGCACGGCGGCTGGCTGCCGCGCGTCGCCATGGACGCCGTGGCCGACCTGCTCGGCATGCCGCGCATCCGCGTGTACGAGGTCGCGACCTTCTACACGATGTACAACAAGAACCCGGTCGGCCGGCATCACATCCAGGTCTGCACGACGACGCCCTGCTGGCTGCGCGGTTCGGACGAGATCGTCCACGCCTGCAAGAACAAGCTCGGCATCGGCGTCGGCGAGACGACGGCGGACGGCCAGTTCACGCTGGGCGAGGTCGAATGCTCGGGCGCCTGCGTCAACGCGCCGGTTGTGCAGATCGGTGACGATTACTACGAAGACGTGGCCCCGGAGCACATCGACGGCCTGATCGAGGCGCTGAAGCGCGGCGAGACGCCGAAACCCGGTTCGCAGATCGGCCGCCGTTCGTCGGAGCCGGTCGGCGGCCCGACGACGCTCAAGGATTTCACCACCGCGCAAGCGGACGATTGAGGGGGAGGGGACAGCGATGCTTCGCGATGAGGACCGCATCTTCACCAACCTCTACGGCTTCCAGGACTTCGGTCTGGACGGGGCCCGCAAGCGCGGTGACTGGGACAACACGGCGGCGATCCTGGCCAACGGCCGCGAATGGATCATCGAGCAGGTGAAGGAATCGGGGCTGCGCGGCCGCGGCGGCGCCGGCTTCTCCACCGGCATGAAGTGGTCCTTCATGCCGAAGAACGTGACCGACAAGCCGGTCTACCTCGTCATCAACGCCGACGAGGGCGAGCCCGGCACCTGCAAGGACCGCGACATCCTGCGCCACGATCCGCACAAGCTGATCGAAGGCTGCCTGATCGCCGGTTTCGCCATCGGCGCCAGCGCCTGCTACATCTACATCCGCGGTGAGTTCTACAACGAGGGCTCCAACGTCCAGCGCGCCATCGACGAGGCGTACGCGGCGGGGCTGATCGGCAAGAACGCCTGCGGCACCGGCTACAGCTACGACGTCTACATCCACCGCGGCGCCGGCGCCTACATCTGCGGCGAGGAAACCGCGCTCATCGAGTCGATCGAGGGCAAGAAGGGCCAGCCGCGCAACAAGCCGCCGTTCCCCGCCCAGGCCGGCCTCTATTCCTGCCCGACCACGGTGAACAACGTCGAATCGATCGCGGTGGTTCCGACCATCCTGCGGCGCGGCGCTTCCTGGTTCGCCGGCATCGGCCGGCCGAAGAACAGCGGCACCAAGCTCTTCTGCATCTCCGGGCACGTCAACAACCCGTGCAACGTGGAAGAGGAGATGGGCATCCCGCTGAAGGAGCTGATCGAGCGCCACGCCGGCGGCGTGCGCGGCGGCTGGGACAACCTGCTGGCGGTCATCCCCGGCGGCTCGTCGGTCCCGGTGCTGCCCAAGGAGATCTGCGACACGGTGCTGATGGACTTCGACAGCCTGCGCGAGGTCCGCTCGGGCCTCGGCACCGCGGCGGTCATCGTCATGGACAAGTCCACCGACATCGTGAAGGCGATCGCCCGCCTGTCGCAGTTCTACGCGCATGAATCCTGCGGCCAGTGCACGCCGTGCCGCGAGGGCACCGGCTGGATGAACCGGGTCATGCAGCGCATGGTCTCCGGCAACGCCCGGCTGGAAGAGATCGACATGCTGCTGGAAGTGACCAAGCAGGTCGAAGGCCACACCATCTGCGCGCTCGGCGACGCCGCCGCCTGGCCGATCCAGGGCCTGTTCCGCCACTTCCGTCCGGAGGTTGAGCGGCGCATCCAGGCCTACCGCAATGCTGCGCCGCTGGCGGCCGAGTAAGGAGTTCCCGTTCCCATGCCGAAACTGACCATCGACGGGATCGAGATCGAGGTCGAGCCGGGCACCTCGATCCTCCAGGCTTGCGAGCAGCTGGGGATCGAGATTCCGCGCTTCTGCTACCACGAACGCCTCAGCGTGCCGGCCAACTGCCGCATGTGCCTGGTCGAGATGGAGCGCGCGCCGAAGCCGGTCGCCTCCTGCGCCATGCCCTGCGGCGACGGAATGGTCGTCCGCACCAACAGCGAAACCGTCCTGAAGGCCCGCAAGGGCGTGATGGAGTTCCTGCTGATCAACCACCCGCTGGATTGCCCGATCTGCGACCAGGGCGGCGAGTGCGACCTGCAGGACCAGGCGATGGCCTACGGCTTCGACCGCGGCCGCTACGGCGAGAACAAGCGGGCGGTCGAGGACAAGTACATGGGTCCGGTCATCAAGACCATCATGACCCGTTGCATCCATTGCACCCGCTGCATCCGCTTCATCAACGAAGTGGCCGGCGTGCCGGACGTCGGCGCCGTCTACCGCGGCGAGCATATGGAGATCACCACCTTCGTCGAGAAGGCGATCGGCTCGGAGCTGTCGGGCAACCTCGCCGACGTCTGCCCGGTCGGTGCGCTGACCCACAAGCCCTACGCCTTCACGGCGCGGCCGTGGGAACTGCGCAAGACCGAGACGATCGACGTGCTCGACGCCGTCGGCTCCAACATCCGCGTCGACGCCCGTGGCGCCGAGGTGATGCGGGTGCTGCCGCGCGTCAACGACGACATCAACGAAGAGTGGCTCAACGACAAGAGCCGCTATTCCTATGACGGGCTGAAGCGCCAGCGCCTCGACCGCCCCTACATCCGCCAGAACGGCAAGCTGGTCCCGGCCTCCTGGGCCGAGGCCTTCGCCGCCATCGCCGCCAAGATGAAGGGCGTCCCGGGCAACCGGATCGCCGCCATCGCCGGCGACCTGATCGACGTCGAGGCGCAGTTCGCGCTGAAGGAACTGCTGACCCGTCTGGGCTCGGCGAACCTCGACTGCCGCCAGGACGGCGCCCGCTTCGACACGTCGGCGCGCGCCGGCTACCTGTTCAACTCGGGCATCGCCGGCATCGAGAAGGCCGACGTCATCCTGCTGGTCGGCACCAACCCGCGCTGGGAAGGCACGCTGGTCAACGCCCGCATCCGCAAGCGCTACCTGGCTGGCGGCGTCACCATCGCCGCGATCGGCGAGCAGCGCGACCTGACCTATCCGCACAGCGTGATCGGTTCGGGTCCGGAGACGCTGCAGCAGCTGATCGACGGCAGCCACCCGTTCGCCGAGACGCTGCGCGCCGCCAAGAACCCGCTGATGATCGTCGGCATGGGCGCCTTCCAGCGCCCCGACGGTCTGGCGGTGCAGGCCGCCGCCCGTCAGGTCGGCGAGATGTACGGCATGGTCCGTGACGACTGGAACGGCTTCAACGTGCTGCACACCGCCGCGGCGCGGGTCGGCGGCATCGAGGCCGGCTTCGTCCCGGGCGAGGGCGGCCGCGACCTCCAGGGCATCCTCGAGGGTGCCGCGACGGGCGAGATCGACGTCGTCTATCTGCTGGGCGCCGACGAGATCGACACCGCCAAGCTGGGCAACGCCTTCGTGGTCTACCAGGGCCACCATGGCGACGCCGGCGCCCACCGCGCCGACGTCATCCTGCCGGGCGCCGCCTACACCGAGAAGAACGCGGTCTACGTCAACACCGAGGGCCGTCCGCAGCTCGCCCGCCTCGCGGTGTTCCCGCCGGGTGAAGCGCGCGAGGATTGGAAGATCGTCCGCGCCCTGTCGGAAGCGCTGGGTGCGACGCTGTCCTTCGACACGCAGACGCAACTGCGCCAGCGGCTGATGGCCGCCAACCCGATCTTCGCGGCGGTCGGCCAGATGACCCCGGCGGCCTGGGCGCCCTTCGGCGCGCAGGGTCCGGTGGACGCGGCGCCGTTCGTCACGCCGATCACCAACTTCTACATGACCGACCCGATCAGCCGGGCGTCGGTGACGATGGCCAACTGCACGGAAGCGCTGGTGGGCCCTGCTCAGGAGAGGACTGGCACCCATGGCTGAGTTCTGGAGCGGCTTCCTCCTGCCGCTGATCATCATCGTCCTGGAAATCCTGGCGATCGTCGTGCCGCTGCTGGTCGCCGTGGCCTTCATGACTTACGCCGAGCGCAAGATCATGGGCGCGATGCAGCTGCGCCAGGGGCCGGCCATCGTCGGTCCCTTCGGCCTGATGCAGCCCTTCGCCGACGGCTTGAAGCTGTTCGCCAAGGAGCAGATCCTGCCGGAAGGTGCCAACCGCGTCGTGTTCTACGTCGCGCCGATGATCACCTTCTTCCTGGCGCTGATCGCCTGGGCGGTCATCCCGTTCAACTACGGGGTGGTGCTGTCCAACATCAACGTCGGCGTGCTGTACCTGTTCGCGATCTCTTCGCTCGGCGTCTACGGCATCGTGATGGCCGGCTGGGCCTCGAACTCGCGCTACGCCTTCCTCGGCGCGCTGCGCTCGGCGGCGCAGATGGTGTCCTACGAGGTCTCGATGGGCCTCATCATCATCTCGGTGCTGCTGTGCGTCGGGTCGCTGAACCTGACCGACATCGTGCACGCGCAGGAGAAGGTGTGGTTCTGCATCCCGCTGCTGCCGATGTTCGTGATGTTCTTCATCTCGGCACTGGCCGAGACCAACCGCTCGCCCTTCGACTTGCCGGAAGGCGAGTCGGAGCTGGTCGCCGGCTTCATGGTCGAGTACAGCTCGGCTCCCTTCGCGCTCTTCTTCCTTGGCGAATACGCCAACATGATCCTGATGAGCGCGATGACGAGCATCCTGTTCCTCGGCGGCTGGCTGTCGCCGCTGCCCTTCGCGCCCTTCACCTGGGTGCCGGGCATCGTGTGGTTCGCCCTGAAGATCGCGTTCTGCCTGTTCACCTTCGTCTGGGTCCGCGCCACCATGCCGCGCTACCGCTACGACCAGCTGATGCGGCTGGGCTGGAAGGTGTTCCTGCCCTTCTCGCTGTTCTGGGTCGTGCTGACCGCCGGCGTTCTGGTGACCTTCGGCTGGCTGCCCAAATAAGCGGCGGCACAAGCGAGCGGTCCACACAGTCGATTACTGAATCTCGTTGAGAAGTGCCGGCGGATGCGGTTCATCCCCCCGCCGGCAAGGAAGGAGACGAAGAGGCCATGGCGTTCCTCGATCGCGCGGCGCGCAGCCTGTTCCTGACCGAGCTGCTTGGAGGCATGGCGCTGACCCTGCGCTACATGTTCAAGCCGAAGGTCACCCTGAACTACCCCTATGAAAAGGGCCCGATCAGCTCGCGCTTCCGCGGCGAGCATGTGCTGCGCCGCTACGCGAACGGCGAAGAGCGCTGCATCGCCTGCAAGCTGTGCGAGGCGGTGTGCCCGGCGCTGGCCATCACGATCGAGGCCGAACCGCGCGACGACGGCAGCCGCCGCACGACGCGCTACGACATCGACATGACCAAGTGCATCTACTGCGGCCTGTGCCAGGAGGCCTGCCCGGTCGATGCGGTGGTCATGGGGCCGAACTTCGAGTTCTCCACCGAGACTCGCGAAGAGCTTTTCTACAACAAGCAGAAGCTGCTGGCGAACGGCGACCGCTGGGAGGCGGAGATCGCCCAGAACCTCGCGGCCGAGGCTCCTTACCGGTAAGCGGAAGCGAGAAAAACGATGATACTCCAAGGCATCGCCTTCTACGTGTTCGCCGCGCTGCTGGTGGCCTCCGGTGTGATGGTCATCTCGGCGCGGAATCCCGTTCATTCGGTCCTTTACCTGATCCTCGCCTTTTTCCAGGCGGCCGGCCTCTGCGTCCTGATGGGCGCCGAGTTCATCGCGATGATCCTGATCATCGTCTATGTCGGCGCCGTGGCGGTGCTGTTCCTGTTCGTGGTGATGATGCTCGACATCAACTTCCGCGAGCTGCGGCAGGGCGCCCTGGAAACGCTGCCGCTGGGCGCGCTGATCGGGCTGATCCTGCTGGCCGAGCTGGTCGCGGTGCTGGGCGGCTGGATCGTCGCCCCGGGCGTCGCGTCGATCGCCGGCGCGCCGACCCCGGCGCTGGACCAGGTGACGAACACCCACGCGCTGGGCCAGCTGATGTACACCCAGTATGTCTACCTGTTCCAGGCGTCGGGCATCGTGCTGCTGATCGCCATGATCGGCGCGATCGTGCTGACGCTGCGCCAGCGGGCCGGCGTGCGCAAACAGAATGTCGGCGTCCAGATCGCCCGTCACCGGGACGACGTCGTCGTCATTCGCAAGGTTACGACCGGGGAGGGCGTGTGATCATGGAGATCGGTCTCGGACATTACCTGACGGTCTCGGCCATCGTCTTCACGCTGGGCGTGCTGGGGATCTTCCTGAACCGGAAGAACGTCATCATCATCCTGATGTCGATCGAGATGATGCTGCTGGCGGTGAATCTCAACCTCGTCGCCTTCTCGACCTTCCTGCACGATCTGGTCGGCCAGATCTTCGCCATGATCATCCTGACCGTCGCCGCCGCCGAGGCGGCCATCGGCCTCGCCATCCTGGTGGTCTACTTCCGCAACCGCGGCTCGATCCGAGTCGAAGACATCAACATGATGAAGGGCTGAGGCGGCGCCATGGAAGTGCTAGTCGTATTCCTTCCGCTCCTGGCGTTCCTCGTCGCCGGATCGATCGCGCTGTTCGGCGGGCCGAAGGCCGCGCCGGTCGCCGCGGGTCACGGAAGCCACGGTCATGGCCACGACGATCATGGGCACGGACACGCCCAGATCGCCCACGCCCATGACGATCATGCCCACCACATCTCGCATGACGAGCTGGACCACGCGCACGACGACGCCCACGACGACCATCACGTCGTCGCCGGGCCGCCGACCGCCGGCGACCGCGCCGCGCAGTTCGTGACGGCGGGCGCCGTGCTGGTCTCGGCGCTGCTGTCCTGGATCCTGTTCTTCGACGTCGCCGTCGGCGGGCACCCCCGCACGATCGAGTTGATGACCTGGATCCAGAGCGGCACGCTCGACGTGAAGTGGGCTCTGCGCGTCGACCAGCTCACCGCGGTGATGCTGATCGTCGTCAACACCGTCTCGGCCTGCGTCCATGTCTACTCGGTCGGCTACATGGCCGAGGACCCGCAGAAGCCGCGCTTCATGGGCTACCTGTCGCTGTTCACCTTCGCCATGCTGATGCTGGTGACGGCCGACAACCTGGTGCAGCTGTTCTTCGGCTGGGAGGGCGTCGGTCTGGCCTCCTACCTGCTGATCAACTTCTGGTACGAGAAGCCCTCGGCCAACGCCGCCGCCATGAAGGCCTTCCTGGTCAACCGCGTCGGCGACTTCGGTTTCGCGCTCGGCATCTTCGCGATCTTCGTGCTGACCGGCTCGGTCCAGTTCGACGCGATCTTCGCCAAGGCCCCGACGCTGACCGGCCAGTCGCTGCATTTCCTGAGCTGGGACTTCAACGGCCTGACCATCGCCTGCCTGCTGCTGTTCATGGGCGCGATGGGCAAGTCGGCCCAGCTCGGCCTGCACACCTGGCTGCCGGACGCGATGGAGGGCCCGACCCCGGTGTCGGCGCTCATCCACGCCGCCACGATGGTGACCGCCGGCGTGTTCATGGTCTGCCGGCTGTCGCCGGTGTTCGAATACGCGCCGACGGCACTGGAGGTCGTGACCGTGGTCGGCGGCCTGACCGCCTTCGTCGCCGCGACCATCGGCTTCACCCAGTTCGACATCAAGCGGGTCATCGCCTATTCGACGATGTCCCAGCTCGGCTACATGTTCTTCGCCGCCGGCGTCTCCGCCTACGGCGCGGCCATGTTCCACTTGTTCACGCACGCCTTCTTCAAGGCGCTGCTGTTCCTTGGCGCCGGTTCGGTCATCCACGCCCTGCACCATGAGCAGGACATGCGGAAGATGGGCGGCGTCTGGCGCAAGATCCCCTTCACCTACGCGGTGATGTGGATCGGCAACCTGGCGCTCGCCGGTCTGCCCTTCTTCGCCGGCTACTACTCCAAGGACATGATCCTGGAGGCGGCCTTCGCTTCGGGCAGCGGGGTGGGGCGCTTCGCCTTCGCGCTCGGCATCGCCGCGGCGCTGCTGACCGCCTTCTACTCCTGGCGCCTGCTGTTCATGACCTTCCACGGCACGCCGCGGATGGACAAGGAGGTTTACGACCACGCCCATGAATCGCCGGTGGTCATGCTGGTTCCGCTCGGGGTTCTGGCGCTGGGCGCGCTGTTCGCCGGTGTCGGCTTCCACCAGTGGTTCATCGGCGAGGCGCGGGCGGAGTTCTGGGGCCAGGCGCTGCTGGTGCTGCACGGGCACGATCCGGTCGAGGCCGCGCACCACCACACCCCAGGCTGGGTCTCGCTGGCTCCGCTGGTGGTCGGCCTGCTGGGCATCGCGATGGCCTACATCGGCTACGTCCAGATGCCGAGCCTGCCGGGCAAGATCGCCGGCACCTTCCGCGGCGTGCACCAGTTCCTCTACAACAAGTGGTACTTCGACGAGCTGTACGACGCGATGTTCGTCCGCCCTGCCAAGGCCCTGGGCTTCGGCCTGTGGAAGTCGGGCGACGGTGCGGTGATCGATGGCGTGGGGCCGGACGGCATTGCCGCCGTCACCCGCGACGTCGCGGCGCGCGCCAGCCGGCTGCAATCGGGGTACGTCTATCATTACGCCTTCGCCATGGTGATCGGGGTCGTCCTGTTCGTCGCCTGGCTGTCGGTCTTCGGCTGAGCGGTTTCGAGGGGGAACAACAACAATGGCTAGCTGGCCGATCCTGTCGTTCGCGACCTTCCTGCCGCTCGTCGGTGTGGCGCTGATCCTGCTGTTCTGCCGGGGCACCTCGCCGGACGTGCTGCGGAACGTGCGCTTCATCGCGCTGTGGACGACGCTCATCACCTTCGTGCTGACGCTTCTCGTCTGGGTGAATTTCGACCCGCGCAACCCTGGCTACCAGATGGTGGAAAAGGCGGCGTGGATCCCCGATTTCGGCATCAACTACCACATGGGCGTCGACGGCATCTCGGTGCTGTTCGTCGTGCTGTCCGGCTTCCTGATGCCGCTGTGCATCCTGGCGAGCTGGGAGTCGGTGCAGGTCCGGGTGAAGGAGTACATGGTCGCCTTCCTCGCGCTGGAAACCCTAATGATCGGGATGTTCAGCGCGCTGGATTTCGTCCTGTTCTACATGTTCTTCGAAGGCGTCCTGATCCCGATGTTCCTGATCATCGGCGTCTGGGGCGGCCCGCGCCGCGTCTATGCCGCCTTCAAGTTCTTCCTGTACACGCTGCTCGGCTCGGTCCTGATGCTGCTGGCGATCCTGGCCATGTATTACGTGGCCGGCACCACCGACATCCCGACCATCACCGCCACCCAGTTCCCGCGCAACATGCAGCTCTGGCTGTGGCTGGCCTTCTTTGCCTCCTTCGCGGTGAAGGTGCCGATGTGGCCGGTCCACACCTGGCTGCCGGACGCCCACGTCGAGGCGCCGACCGCCGGGTCGGTGATCCTGGCCGGCGTGCTGCTGAAGATGGGCGGGTACGGCTTCCTGCGCTTCAACATCCCGATGCTGCCGGAAGCGACCGAGTATTTCGCGCCGCTGATCTACACCCTGTCGGTCGTCGCCGTGATCTACACCTCGCTGGTCGCTCTCGCCCAGGAGGACATGAAGAAGCTGATCGCCTACTCGTCGGTCGCCCACATGGGCTTCGTCACCATCGGCATGTTCGCGCTGAACCAGCAGGGCATCGAAGGCTCGGTGTTCCAGATGCTGTCGCACGGCGTGGTCTCGGCGGCGCTGTTCCTCTGCGTCGGTGTCGTCTATGACCGGCTGCACACCCGCGAGATCGCCCGTTACGGCGGTCTGGTGAAGAACATGCCGAAATACGCCGTCGTCTTCCTGTTCATGACTATGGCTTCGGTCGGTCTGCCGGGCACCGCCGGCTTCGTCGGCGAGTTCCTGGTGCTGCTGGGCGTCTTCCGCGACAACACCTGGGTCGCCGCCTTGGCCGCCACCGGCATGGTGCTCGGCGCCGCCTACGCGCTGTGGCTGTACCGCCGCGTCGTCTACGGCAAGCTGACCAAGCCGGACGTCAAGGCGATGTTCGACATGACCCCGCGGGAAATCGCGGTGTTCCTGCCGCTGATCGCCGTCGTCCTGTGGATGGGCGTCTACCCGACCAGCTTCCTGAACGTCACCTCGGCGTCGGTCGAGCAGCTGATCCAGACCTACCAGACCAAGCTGGCCGCGTCGCACGCCGCGTCCGGCGTCTCCGTCGCCGCGCGGTAAGGGGTTCTTCGACATGACCGCAGTGTTTCCCGACGTCTGGCCGGCCCTGCCGGAGATCTTCCTCGCATTGTCGGGCGTCGCCCTGCTGATGCTGGGCGTCTTCCGCGGCGACGGCTTCACCCGCCCCGTCTCCTATCTGGCGATCGTCGCCATGCTGCTCGCCGCCGTGCTGGCGATGGGCTATGGCAGCGGGCGGGTCGTCACCTTCAACGGCATGTTCGTGATGGACGCCTTCGGCGTCTTCATGAAGGTGCTGGTGCTGGTTGCCGCCGCCTTCTCGGTCGTCCTCTCGCTCGGCTTCAACGAGCGGGAGCACATGGCCCGCTTCGAGTTCCCGGTGCTGATGCTGTTCGCCACGCTCGGCATGCTGATGATGATTTCGGCCAACGATCTCATCTCGCTGTATGTCGGGCTGGAGACGCAGAGCCTCGCGCTCTACGTCATCGCGGCCTTCCGCCGCGACAGCGAGAAGTCGTCGGAAGCCGGGCTGAAGTACTTCGTCCTCGGCGCGCTGTCGTCCGGCATGCTGCTGTACGGCGCTTCGCTGGTCTACGGCTTCGCCGGCACGACCTCCTTCGACAAGGTGGCGGCGCTGTTCGCCGGCGGCGCGCATGTGTCGACCGGCGTGGTGATCGGCCTGGTCTTTGTGATGGCCGGTCTGGCCTTCAAGGTGTCGGCCGCGCCGTTCCACATGTGGACCCCCGACGTGTACGAGGGCGCGCCGACCCCGGTGACCGCCTTCTTCGCGGCGGCGCCCAAGGTGGCGGCGATCGCGCTGTTCACCCGCGTGGTGATCGAGCCGTTCGGCCATCTCGCCGGCCAGTGGCACCAGGTGCTGGTGGCGACCGCCATCCTGTCGATGGTCATCGGCTCCTTCGCCGCGATCATGCAGACCAACATCAAGCGCCTAATGGCCTACAGCTCGATCGGCCATGTCGGCTACGCGCTGGTCGGCCTGACCACCGGCACCCAGGATGGCGTCCGCGGCGTTCTGATCTACATGGCGCTCTACATCGCCATGAACATCGGCGCCTTCGCCGTCATCCTCAGCATGAAGGCCAAGGGCCAGATGCTGGAGGAGATCAAGGACTTCGCCGGCCTGTCCAAGACCAACCCGATGCTGGCCGCGACCATGGCGATCTTCATGTTCTCCATGGCCGGCATCCCGCCGATGGCGGGTTTCTTCGGCAAGCTGTACGTTTTCCTCGCCGCCGTCGCGGCGCAGGACTACACGCTGGCCGTGGTCGGCGTGCTGACCAGCGTCGTGGGCGCCTTCTATTACCTGCGCATCATCAAGATCATGTATTTCGATGAGCCGGCGGTGGTCGTCGACAAGATCGGCGACGACGGCATGACCGGCGTCCTGGTCGTCACCAGCCTGTTCACCCTGCTGTTCTTCGTCGCTCCGGCGCCGATCCTGAACGGTGCGGCGGCGGCGGCGGCGGCCCTGTTCGCCGGGTGACGGCGCAGCGATGACGGCATCGCTCGAAGCGGAGGCGGCGCGGCTGCGCCTGCCTCCGGGCTTCCAGGTCAAGGCCTTCGACCACGTCGGCAGCACGAACGACGAGGCGAAGGCCTTGGCGCGTTCGGGGGTCGGCGGATTCGGCGCCGAGGGCACCATCGTCTGGGCCCGCCGGCAGGACAGCGGCCGCGGCCGCCGCGGCCGGGCCTGGACCTCGCCCGAGGGCAATCTCTACTGCACCACCATCCTGCGGCCCGGCCGGCCGCCGGCCGAGGCGGCGCAGATCTCCTTCCTGGCGGCGCTCGCCATCGCCGAGACCGCCGAGTCGGTGTTGCCGGACCCCGGCGGGGTGCGCTGCAAATGGCCGAACGACGTCCTGGTCCATGACCGCAAGCTGTCCGGCATCCTGCTCGAGTCGGAGCCGGCGGCGGACGGCACGGTCGCCTGGGTGGTGCTCGGCGTCGGCATCAACCTGCGACATTTCCCCGCGACCACCGAGTACGGCGCCACCGCGCTGATCGCCGAAGGGGCGCCCGCCATGGGACCCGGCGCGCTGCTGGAGGTCTATGCCGGCCACCTCGCCACCTGGTACGGGCGGTGGCGGGAGCATGGGTTCGCGCCGGTGCGCGAGGCCTGGCTCGCCCGTGCCAAGGGGCTGGGCGGCCCAATCCTGGTCCGGCTCGGCGACCGGACGATCCCCGGCACCTTCGCCGATCTGGACAGCGACGGCGTTCTGTTGCTTGATCCAACGGACGGCGGGCCGCGGCAGCGGATCGCCGCCGGCGACGTGTTCTTCTCCGATCCGTCCGCCGCCTGACGCCGACCCACCCGTTTCCACGGATTTCACCATGCTGCTCGCCATCGACGCCGGAAACACGAACGTGGTGTTCGCCATCTACGACGGCGACCGCCAGCGCGGCATCTGGCGCACCGCCAGCGACCCCAAGCGCACCGCCGACGAATACATGGTGTGGCTGATGCAGTTGATGGCGCTGAAGGGGCTGAAGGCGCTGGACATCCACGGCGCCATCATCGCCAGTGTGGTCCCCGGCGCTACCTTCAATTTGAAGCGGCTGTGCAAGGATCATTTCGGCTGCGACCCGATGATCGTCGGTCAGCCCGAAGTCAAGCTGGGCGCCAAGGCGCTGGTCGACCGGCCGGAGGAGGTCGGGGCCGACCGTCTGGTCAACACGGTGGCGGCCGCAGCGACCTACAAGACCCCGCTGATCGTCATCGATTTCGGCACGGCGACCACCTTCGACGTGGTCGATGCCGACGGCAACTACTGTGGCGGCGTGATCGCGCCGGGGCTGAACCTGTCGCTGGAGGCGCTGCAGATGGCGGCGTCCAAGCTGCCGCGCGTCGAGATCCAGCCGCCGGCCGAGGTGATCGGCAAGAACACCATCGCCTGCATGCAATCCGGCATCTTCTGGGGGTATGTCGGCCTGATCGAAGGGCTGGTGGCCCGCATCCGGGCGGAGTACGGCGAACCCATGCGGGTGGTCGCGACGGGAGGGTTGGCTGTTCTTTTCGCGAAGGCTACCCATGTCATCGAACACACCGACAACGAGCTGACGCTCCGCGGTCTCCTCCTGATCCACAAGCGCAACACGGTCCAATGACACGATCCTCCATGACAGCCGCCGGAACTCCCGAAACCCCGGCGGACCCCTTCGTTCCGGAGGATGGCGCGCTGTATTTCCTCCCGCTCGGCGGTTCCGGCGAGATCGGGATGAACCTCAACCTGTACGGCCATCAGGGCAAATGGCTGATGGTCGACCTCGGCATCTCCTTCGCCGACGACACCATGCCGGGCCTGGACGTCATCATGCCCGACCCGACCTTCATCGCGGAGCGGCGCGACGATCTGGTCGGGCTGGTGCTGACCCACGCGCATGAGGACCATCTGGGCGCCGTCCAGTATCTGTGGCCGGAGCTGCGCTGCCCCGTCTATTGCACGCCTTTCACCGCGTCCTTCCTGCGCGCCAAGCTGCACGAGCGCGGCCTGAGCGCGGCGGTGCCGATCGTCGAGATCCCGCTGGGCGGCACGGTCGAGGTCGGTCCGTTCTCCGTCGAATACGTCACCATGACGCACTCGATCCCGGAGCCGAACGCTCTGGCCATCCGCACCGCGGCGGGCACCGTGCTGCACACCGGCGACTGGAAGCTGGATCCGGAGCCGCTGGTCGGCAAGACGGCGGACGAGGAGCGGCTGCGCGCCATCGGCGACGAGGGGGTGCTGGCGCTGGTCGGCGACAGCACCAACGCGCTGGTGCCGGGCTCCGCCGGATCGGAGGCCACGGTGCGCGCGACCCTGATGGAGCTGATGGGGCGCTACCCCGACCGGCGCATCGCCGTCAGCTGCTTCGCCACCAACGTCGCCCGGCTGGAAAGCATCGCGGCGGCGGCGGCGGCCCACGACCGCCATGTGGCGCTGGTCGGCCGCTCGCTGTGGCGGATCAACGAGGCGGCGCGGGCCAACGGCTACCTCGCCGATGTGCCGAAATTCCTGTCGGAGCATGACGCCAGCTACCTGCCGCGCGAGAAGCTGGTGCTGATCTGCACCGGCAGCCAGGGCGAGCCGCGTTCCGCGCTCGCCCGCATCGCCGGCAACGACCACCCGCAGATCACGCTGTCGCGCGGCGACGTGGTGGTCTTCTCGTCCCGCGAGATCCCCGGCAACGAGCGCGCCATCGGCCGCATGCAGAACCAGCTGGTCGCCCAGGGCATCGAGCTGATCACCGCCGACGAGGCGGCGGTCCATGTCTCCGGCCATCCGGCGCGCGACGAGCTGGTGCGCATGTACCAGTGGGTGCGCCCGCGCATCGCCGTGCCGGTGCATGGCGAGCAGCGCCACCAGCAGGCCCACGCCGCCCTGGCGCAGGATTGTCAGGTCGCCGACCGCATCGTGCCGGCCAACGGTGAGCTGATCCGGCTGGACGGGCCGGAGGGCGCGCGGGTGGTGGCGCAGGTGCAGGCCGGCCGGATGGCGCTGGACGGCAAGCGGCTGGTGCCGCTCGACACCGGGATGATGCGGGCGCGCAACCGCATGGTGAACAACGGCGCCGCCGTGGTGACGCTGGTGATGTCGTCCACCGGCGAGATGCTGACCGCGCCGCAGGTGGCGGTGATGGGGCTGATCGACGAGGCGGCCGACCGTGACCTGCTGCTGGACGTGATCGACGCGGTGCGCGAGTCGGTGGCGGCGCTGCCCCGTTCGGCGCGCGGCGACGACGCCCAGGTGAAGGAGGCGGCGCGCATCGCGGTCCGCCGCTGCTTCAATGCGTCTCATGGCAAGAAGCCGGTGACGGAGGTCCATCTGGTCCGTGTATAACCACGGGACAGAGCCCGGGAACGGGCCGGGCCATTCGCACCGAGAGAGGACACGCATGATCGGGAAGTTGAACCACGTCGCCATCGCCGTTCCGGACCTGGCCGCGGCGACGGCGCTGTACCGCGACACGCTGGGGGCCGCCGTCTCCCAACCGGTCGACGTGCCGGCGCACGGCGTGACGGTGGTCTTCGTCACCCTGCCGAACACCAAGATCGAGCTGCTGCACCCGCTCGGGGAGAAGTCGCCGATCGCCCCGTTCCTGGACAAGAACCCGTCGGGCGGCATTCACCACATCTGCTACGAGGTGGAGGACATCCTGGCCGCCCGCGACCGGCTGAAGGCGCAGGGCGCCCGCGTGCTGGGCGACGGGGAGCCGAAGATCGGCGCCCACGACAAGCCGGTTCTGTTCCTGCATCCGAAGGATTTCTGCGGTACGCTGGTGGAACTGGAGCAGGCCTGATCCGGCACCCCCGCCGGACGCCGCCGGAGGTGGTGCGATGGACAATTGGGTAACGGGTGGGTTCGTCTACATCGTCGTGTGGTGGGTGGTGCTGTTCGCGGTGCTGCCCTGGGGCGTGCGGACGCCGGACAACCCGGAGCCCGGCATGGCCTCCAGCGCGCCGGTGGAACCGCGCATCCTGCGCAAGTTCGCCATCACCTCGCTGGTGGCGCTGGTGGTGTGGCTGGTGATCTTCGGCGTCGAGCGTTCCGGCATCATCTCGTTCCACGACATGGCGCGCGACATGCTGTGATCGCGGACCGGCTGGGAATGGAGGGGGTGTTCGGGTGAGCGTGACCTACTGCGCGGCCGCTCCCGGCCATCCCCACCACGGGCCGTACCACGACGGCGAATACGGCTTTCCCAGCGCCGACGACCGCGTGCTGTTCGAGCGGCTGGTGCTGGAGATCAACCAAGCCGGCCTGTCCTGGCTGACCATCCTGAAAAAGCGCGAGGCGTTCCGCGCCGCCTTCGACGGCTTCGACATCGACCGCGTCGCCGCCTATGGCGAGACGGAGCGGGCGCGGCTGCTCGCCGACGCCGGGATCATCCGCAACCGGCTGAAGGTCGACGCCGTCATCGACAACGCACGCCGGATCGTCGCGCTGCGCGACAGCCACGGCTCGTTCGACGGCTGGCTGCGCGCCCATCACCCGCTGACCAAGGCGGAGTGGGTGACGCTGTTCGGCCGCACCTTCCGTTTCACCGGCGGCGAGATCGTCGGGGAATTCCTGATGAGCCTCGGCTATCTGCCGGGTGCGCATCAGGCCGATTGCCCGGTGCAGGCGGTGGTGCTGGCGCAGAGTCCGCCCTGGAAGGCCGCCCTGGACGCCGGCTATCGGGGCTATGAGCCCGCAAAATAGGCAAAACACCGCTCAGAACATCAGCAATCGCCGAAAGCCTGGGCAAAAATGCAAAATCTTTAAGCAGAGACAGCGTCTGCCTGTGTTTTGGGCTTGCCACCGCCGCGGCGCGGGTTCACTCTTTTTGATGTGACGAGGGGGGACAGCGTTCGTCGTTTTCCCTCCTTTCCGACGCCTGGTGGCGATTCCTCCCTAAACTCATATGGCCGCGCTGCTTCGTGCCGCGCGGCCTTTCTTTATCGGCCTTCCGGCCGGGGGCGCCGGGCACGGGGGCCAGGGAAAGGCGCCCCCCTTGATCATCCGTGGCGCGGACAGAAAATTTCCTTCCTTGCTCTAGAAAACGTTAACGGTTTACTTGGTAGCGTTGCTTCGCTTAGCTCCGGTTCGGGTTCCCCGGATCCCGGCTCTTCGAACCACCGCCGGATGGCCATGCCGCCCGGCTTCGTACCGCCTTTTGTCCGGTCATGACCGGGCAAGGCCGTGGGCAGGGAAGGAACGACCGTCGAGGCGCCGATGACCGCGAACGAAAACGAACGGTTCAATCAGTTCGCCGCGGTTCTGACGACCGAACTGTTGGAGCGGACCAAGAAGAGCATGGAGTTGCTGGCGCCGGAGCTGCAGCCATGCTCCCGGCTGCCCTTCATCCAGACCCCGTCCTTCGTCGAGTTCTACAGCGATCTGGTGCGGGTCGGCATCCTGCCGGTCGTGCTCAGCCGCCGGCCGGTGCGCGCCATCGTCGGCGACGTCGACTGGACCCGCGAGGGGCGCGAGTATCTGCTGACCGTGCTCGACGACCGGTCCAACGCCGTCTTCACCGCCTGGGAATACGCCTGGGATTCGCTGTGGGACGAGCGCAAGGTGGGTCAGGACAGCGCCGCCTCGGGATCCGACAAACCGAAGAAGGGTTTTTTCCGCTCGCTGTTCGGGCGCCGGCCGGACAGGACGCCCGGCGGCCGCTCCGGCGACCACGGGGCGGATGGCGGGTCGGACAGCGGGGTGCTGGCCGGTCTGCACATCATGCTGAGCGAGTTGGGCGAGAAGCGCGGCTTCCTGCCGCTGTTCCACGACGACGTCCGCATCCTGAAGGCGCTGCCGCGGGTCAAGCCCGGCCGGGTGGCGCAGGCCTGGAAGGAAATCTCGCAGTATCATCATCAGGAGTTCCACCTGCCGGAACCGGAGCAGGCGAAGCCCGGCGTCACCTCCGAATGCTTGCAGAAGTGGCACTACAACCTGCCCGACCGGATCGGGGAGTTCCTGGTGCTGAAGGCGGCGGTCGACCTGGAGCACGTCAACAAGCCTTTCATCGGCAAATACATCCGCCAGTCGGCGCGCACCCAGGAGGAAGCGGAGAAGGGCATGCCCTATCTGGCGATCTACTGGAAGTCGATGTCGAACCCGGCGCCGGTGGTGGAGCGGCACACACTATGACGGGGATCGGCATGAAGGGGAGCAACGCGCATCGGGCCCGACGGGCAGGCCGGACGGCCGCCTTTCTGGCGTTCGGCATCGCCGCGGCGGGGGTGTGCGCCGGTCCCTCGCGGGCCCAGTCGCAGCCCCCGGTCCAGGGGCCGGTCCGGCTGTCGCCCGATGGCGGGCAGCGGCCGGTGGTCGATCTGTCGCTGTGCCAGACCCTCACCGCGCACCAACCGGCGCCCGACGTCGAATACCGGCCCGGCGTCGACGTGCATGGCCGGCCGGTGGCGCCCGCCGACCTGCCGGGTTCCGCCGGTGCGGCGCCGCCGATCCCGATCGACCTGCCGCTGTCGGTCGATCTCGCCCGGCGCATGGGCTTTCCCATGGCGTCGGCGCCCGGCCTGCCCAACGACGTGACCGCGGTGTGGCTGACCGTGATGGGCAACCGGCTGTACCTGAACGGCCAGCCGATCGAACCGGCGGCGGCGGAGCGGCTCGCCGCCTATTGCCGTAGCCGCTGATCCGGCCGGATCGGCGCCCGCGCGACCGCTGGCGATGAGTGGCATGGTGGACAAGCGCGGGCGACCTTCCTAAAGTCGCTCACCCGTGGTCGCGGCATCCTTGATGGGGTGTCGCGCCGCACGCCTTTTGAACACCTCGCACACGAGAGCAGAGCCATGCGGCTGTCCAGCTTCTTCATGCCGACCCTCAAGGAGACCCCGACCGAGGCGCAGATCGTCTCGCACCGCCTGATGCTGCGGGCCGGGATGATCCGTCAGACCAGCGCCGGCATCTACGCGTGGCTGCCGCTGGGCTATCGGGTGCTGCGCAAGATCGAGCAGATCGTCCGCGAAGAGCAGGACAAGGCCGGCGCGCAGGAACTGCTGATGCCGACCATCCAGTCGGCCGACCTGTGGCGCGAGAGCGGCCGCTACGACGATTACGGCAAGGAGATGCTGCGCATCACCGACCGTCACGACCGCGACATGCTGTTCGGCCCGACGAACGAGGAGATGATCACCGACATCTTCCGCTCCTTCATCAAGAGCTACCGGCAGTTGCCGCTGAACCTCTACCACATCCAGTGGAAGTTCCGTGACGAGATCCGCCCGCGCTTCGGCGTGATGCGCGGGCGCGAGTTTCTGATGAAGGACGCCTACTCCTTCGACATCGACCCGGCCAGCGCGCGGCGTGCCTACCAGAAGATGTTCCTGGCCTACCTGCGCACCTTCGCCCGCATGGGCCTGAAGGCGATCCCGATGCGCGCCGACACCGGCCCGATCGGCGGCGACCTCAGCCACGAGTTCATCATCCTGGCCGACACCGGCGAGAGCGGCGTCTTCTGCCACAAGGACTGGCTGAACCTGGACGTCCTGAAGGACGCGCCGGGCTTCGACGACGACCTGCAGCCCTTCTTCGACCGCACGACGGCGATCTACGCCGCCACCGACGAGAAGCACGACGCCGCCTCCTGCCCGGTTCCGGAGTCGGAGCTGGTGTCGGCCCGCGGCATCGAGGTCGGCCACATCTTCAACTTCGGCACCAAGTATTCCAAGCCGATGAACGCGGTGGTCGCCGGCCCGAACGGCGAGTCGATCCCGGTGGAGATGGGCAGCTACGGCATCGGCGTGTCGCGCCTGATGGGCGCCATCATCGAGGCGAGCCACGACGACAACGGCATCATCTGGCCGGACGCCGTGGCCCCGTTCAACGTTGGCCTGATCAACCTGAAGACCGGCGACGCTGAAACCGACCGCGTCTGCGCCGAGCTGTACGCCAAGCTCGAATCGGCCGGCCTGGACGTCGCCTACGACGACCGCGACGAGCGCCCCGGCGCCAAGTTCGCCGACATGGACCTGATCGGCGTGCCGTGGCAGCTGGTCGTCGGCCCGCGTGGCCTGAAGACCGGCGTCGTCGAGCTGAAGCGCCGCGCCACCGGCGAGAAGGAAGAACTGCCGGTCGAGGCGGCCCTGGCGAAGCTGCTGGGCTGATCCGTTCGCGTCCCTCTCCCGGCGCACGCGCAAATGGTGTTTGCGCAAGCGCCGGGAGAGGGACCGGCTGCCCGTCGGTACAGTGCCCTTTTCCCGCCACGCTCACGTTCTTATCTAGGGCATCGCTTCCGCCCACCCACAGGACCCCCGCATGATCTTCAACGCCTTCGAACGCATGGTCGCGATGCGTTACCTTCGGGCGCGCCGCCAGGAAGGGTTCATCTCGGTCATCGCGGGGTTCTCGCTGCTGGGCATCGCGCTCGGCGTGGCGACGCTCATCATCGTGATGGCGGTGATGAACGGCTTCCGGGCGGAGCTGCTGGGCCGGGTGCTCGGCCTCAACGGCCATCTGAACGTCTACAACGCGCGCGGCGGGCCGCTGCCCGACTTCGACATCCTGACCGGCCGGCTGCGCAACACCCCCGGCGTGACCAACGTCACCCCGACGGTGGAGGGACAGGCGCTGGTGTCGGTGCGCGGCGCCGCCTCCGGCGCCGTGGTGCGCGGGGTGCGGCCGGAGGATTTCCGCGTCCGCCCGACGCTGGCCACCAACGTCATCCGCGGCTCGGCCGAGGATTTCGGCGAGGACCGCATCGCCATCGGCGTGCGCATGGCGCAGCGGCTGGGGCTGTCGGTCGGCGACCAGCTGACGCTGATCGCGCCGCAGGGCAACGTCACCGCCTTCGGCACCGTGCCGCGGATGCGCAGCTACCCGATCGGCGCGATCTTCGACGTCGGCATGTTCGAGTACGACAACAACTTCATCTTCCTGCCGCTGGAGGAGGCGCAAGCCTTCTTCCGCACCGGCGACGCCGTGACCTCGCTGGAGGTCTTCGTCAACGACCCGATGCAGATCGGCGCCGCGCGCGCCGCGGTGCAGTCGGTGGTGGCGGGCGAGGGGCGGGTGGTCGACTGGCAGCAGTCCAACGCCAGCTTCTTCACCGCGCTGCAGGTCGAGCGCAACGTGATGTTCCTGATCCTGTCGCTGATCATCATGGTGGCGGCCTTCAACATCATCTCCAGCCTGATCATGCTGGTGAAGGACAAGGGCCGCGACATCGCCATCCTGCGCACCATGGGGGCGACGCGCGGCATGATCATGCGCATCTTCTTCCTGTCCGGCGCCAGCGTCGGGGTGACCGGCACGGTGCTGGGGGTGGCGCTGGGCGTGTCCTTCGCGCTGAACATCGAGAGCATCCGGCAGGTGATCCAGGGGCTGACCGGCACCAACCTGTTCAACGCCGAGATCTATTTCCTGTCGCACCTGCCGGCCCGGATCGACTGGAGCGAGGTGACGCAGGTGACGCTGATGGCGCTCGGCCTGTCCTTCGCCGCGACCATCTACCCGTCCTGGCGCGCCGCCCGGCTCGATCCGGTGGAGGCCCTGCGCTATGAGTGAGCCCAATCGAAACGACATGCTGGAACTGACGGGCATCGTCCGCCGCTTCGAACAGGCGGGCGAAACGCTGGAGGTGCTGCGCGGGGCCGACCTGCGGGTCGGTGCCGGCGAGCTGGTGGCGCTGGTCGGCCCGTCGGGGGCGGGCAAATCGACGCTGCTGCACATCGCCGGCCTGCTGGAACGGCCGACCTCGGGCACCGTGCGGATCGCCGGGACCGACGTGTCGAACCTGGACGACGGCAAGCGGACCGAGGTGCGGCGCCGCTCCATCGGCTTCGTCTACCAGTTCCACCACCTGCTGCCGGAGTTTTCGGCGCGGGAGAACATCGTCCTGCCGCAGATGATCGCTGGCGTGTCGAAGTCCATCGCCCGGCAGCGCGCCGACGAGCTGCTGCGCATGGTCGGGCTGGAGGCGCGTGCCACCCACCGTCCGGCCCGCCTGTCGGGCGGCGAGCAGCAGCGCGTCGCCATCGCCCGCGCACTGGCCAACGCGCCGTCGCTGCTGATCGCCGACGAGCCGACCGGCAACCTCGATCCCCACACGGCGGAGCATGTCTTCGCCATGCTGTCGGCCATCGTCCGGCAGGCGCGGGTCGGCGCGCTGGTGGCGACGCACAATCTCGACCTCGCCCGCCGGATGGACCGCGTGCTGGAGATGCGTGACGGGCTGCTGGTGGAATATTCGCCGAGCGAGCTGACCCCGGTCGGCGAACCGGCGAGCCTGCAGGGCGAGTCGCAAACCGAGACGTCCCAAACCGCGACGTCATAGGGCGAAAGGCTGGGAATCGGCGCTGTTGCCAACGGCCGATGGCGCCACCACTCTTCTCCGCGACCGCTGCGCGAAAAGACAAACGGGGGGCCCGACGGATGGACCAGCGCATCATCGACCTGTACGACGAATACACCCACGCGCCGCTGCCGCGCCGGGTGTTCCTGGAACGGCTGGCGGTGCTGGCGGGCAGCGCCACCGCCATCCCGGCGATCCTGGCCGCCATCGAGCCGAACTACGCCCGTGCCGCCGTGGTCGCGGCGGACGACAGCCGGCTTGCGGCGGAAAAGGTGTCTTTCCAGGGCGCCACCGGCGACATTGCTGGCTATCTCGCCCGGCCGAAGCTGGCCGACAAGGCGCCGGCGGTGATCGTCATCCACGAGAATCGCGGCCTGAACGCCTATGTCGAGGACGTCACCCGGCGGCTGGCGACCGAGGGCTTCGTCGCGCTCGCCCCCGACCTGCTGTCGCCGCTGGGCGGCACGCCGTCGGACGCCGACAAGGCGCGCGACATGTTCGGGCAGCTCGACGCCGACAAGACGGTCAACAATCTGGTCGCGGCGATGAGCTACCTGATGGCCTACCGCTATTCCTCGGCCAAGGTCGGGGCGATCGGTTTCTGCTGGGGCGGCGGCATGGTCAACCGGCTGGCGATCAAGGCGCCCGACCTCAAGGCCGGCGTCGCCTTCTACGGCCCGACGCCCGATCCGGCGCTGGTTGCCACGGTCAAGGCGCCGCTGATGCTGCATTACGCCGGACTGGACGACCGGGTGAACGCCGGCATCCCCGCCTATGACGAGGCGCTGAAGAAGGCCGGGGTGGAGCACCAGATCCTGGTCTATCCCGGCGTCAACCACGCCTTCCACAACGACACCTCGGCCGAGCGCTACAACAAGGAGGCCGCCGACCTCGCCTGGACGCGCAGCGTGCAGTTCCTGAAGCAGAAGCTGGCGTAAGCTTAAACCATCCCCAGCACCGTCGCGGTGTCGGTGACCGTCGCGTATTCGCCCTCCAGGTTGGCGAGCGACAGGTCGTGGACCTCCTCGGCGGTGCGGTGGCGGCCGGCATGGTCGCGGCGGGCGAAGGTGAAGCAGGCGTCGGCGACCAGCCGCGCGTCGTAGCCGAGATTCCCGGCCGTCCGCACCGTCGCCTCGACGCTGTTGTTGGTGATGACGCCGGCGATCACCAGCGTGCCGATGCCGCGGCCGCGCAGCCAGCCGTCCAGGTCGGTGCCAATGAAGGCGCTGTTCACCGTCTTGGCCACCACCCGTTCGCCCGGCAGCGGCATCGCCTCCGGCTTGAAGGCGTGGCCGGGGCCGCCGGGACGGTAGGCCGAGTCCGGCTCGGTCGAATCGTGGCGGATGTGGACCACCGGCCGCCCGGTCCGCCGCCACGCCGCCAGCAGGGCGGCGACGTTGGCCTCGGCCTGCGGGTTGTTGCGCGGGCCGACGCGGCTCCAGCGCGGGTCGTCGATCGCCATTTGCAGGTCGACGATCAGCAGTGCGGCATCGGCGGGCAGGATGGGAGGCAGGGTTTCCATCCCGTCGATCCTGCCGCTGCGTCCGCCGCGTGACAAGTCCGCCGGAATCTGGCTCTAATCCGGCGCTTCACCCGTTCCCGACGGTCCCCCGTCACCATCCCGCGTCCGGAGGCGCTGTGCTCGCATCCCCTCTTTCGCTGCTCGCCGTCGCCGTCGGCGGTGCGACCGGTTCGGTCGTGCGCTACCTGATGCTGATGCTGATCGGCCAGTGGGTGGGCACACGCTTTCCCTTCGGCACCATCGTCGTCAACGCGCTGGGCTGCACGGTCATGGGCGTGCTGTCGGAACTGGCGGTGTTGACCTGGACGCCCTCGCCGGAGATGCGGGCGCTGTTGATGGTGGGCGTGCTGGGTGGCTTCACCACCTTCTCGTCCTTCACGCTGGACATCGGTGTCCTGGTCGGCCGGGACGAGATGGCGGCGGCGCTGGGCTATTGCCTCGCCTCGGTCCTGTTGAGCGTGATCGGTTTCTTTGCCGGCCTGTGGGTCGTGCGTTCTCTTGTTTCGGTGTCCATCTGATGACTGAGTCTCCCAAGCCCGCCGGCAATCCCGCTGCCAAGCCCGACGCCCAAACCGGCGAAAAATCCGGCGAAAAATCCGGCGACAGCAAGGTCGAAACCCGCACCGTCACCGCCGACGAGGCCGACATGCGGCTCGACCGCTGGTTCAAGCGGCACTACCCCGATGTGAACCACAGCTATCTGCAGAAGCTGCTGCGCACCGGGCAGGTCCGTGTCGACGGCAAGCGGGCGGAGACCTCCGACCGGCTGGCGAAGGGGCAGGCGATCCGCATCCCGCCGCTGGCCGCCTGGGCCGCTCCGGCCAAGACTCCCGGCCATGTCGGCGCCAAGCCGAAGCCGGTGTCGGACAAGCAGGCGGCCGAGCTGCAGGCGATGGTGCTCTACCGTGACGCCGACGTCATCGCCATCAACAAGCCGGCCGGGCTGGCGGTGCAGGGCGGCACGGGCACGACCAAGCATCTGGACGCCATGCTGGACGCCCTGCGCTTCGACGGGACGGAGCGGCCGAAGCTGGTCCACCGGCTGGACAAGGACACCTCGGGCGTGCTGCTGCTCGCCCGCACCACCTTCGCCGCCAGCAAGCTGACCGAGATGTTCCGCGGCAGCGCCGTGCGCAAGATCTATTGGGCCGCCACCGTCGGCGTGCCCAAGCCCTACCAGGGTAAGATCGATCTGGCGCTGGCCAAGGAAGGCGGCCCGCACGGCGAGCGGGTGGCCGAGAACAAGGAAGAGGGCAAGCGCGCCGTCACCGTCTATTCGGTGCTGGAGAACGCCGGCAAGGAAACCGCCTTCGTCGCCATGTGGCCGCTGACCGGCCGCACCCACCAGCTGCGCGTCCACATGGCGGCCATCGGCACGCCGATCCTGGGCGACGGCAAATACGCCGGGCAGGACGCCTTCCTGGCCGGGGCGGAGGTGGCGAAGAAGCTGCACCTGCACGCCCGCCGGCTGATCCTGCCGCACCCGCGCGGCGGCAAGACCATCGACGTGACCGCCCCGCTGCCCGACCACATGCTCGCGACCTGGAAGTATCTCGGCTTCAGCGCCAACCTGCGCGGCGACCCGTTCGAGGATCTGGAGTGACATCGCGATGAGCCTCCCGTCCCGTCCGGCTTCGTCCCAACCGGCCCCGTTGCGCCTTGCGCTGTTCGACTGCGACGGCACGCTGGTCGACAGCCAGTTCGCCATCATCGACGCCATGACCGCCGCCTGGGCCGAACATGGGCTGGGCGAACCCGACCCGATGGAGGTCCGGCGCATGGTCGGCCTGTCGCTGGTTGAGGCGGTGGCCCTGCTGCAACCGTCGCTCGCCCCCGCCGACCATGTGGCGGTGGCGGAGAGCTACAAGCGCGCCTTCGCCGCCAGCCGCAGCCGGGGCGAGGTCGACGAGCCGCTGTTCCCCGGCATCCTCGACACGCTGGCGGCGCTGGAGGAGGCCGGTGTGCTGCTCGGCGTGGCGACCGGCAAGTCGCGGCGCGGGCTGGACGCGGTGCTGAAGGGGCATGGGCTGACCGGCCGCTTCGTCACCCTGCAGACCGCCGACGTCGGGCCGGGCAAGCCCAACCCGCACATGGTCCAGCGCGCGCTGGCGGAAACCGGCGTCGCGGAGGCGGGGACGGTTGTGATCGGCGACACCACCTACGACATCCAGATGGCCCGCAACGCGCGGGTGGCCTCGGTCGGCGTTTCCTGGGGGTACCACGCGGTGCCGGAGCTGGAGCGGGCCGGTGCCGACCGCATCGTCCACCGCGGGCGCGAGGTCGCCGACGCGGTGCTGGAATTGCTGGAAAGGTAAGCGATGAAGCGTTTCTACAAGGCCGCGGGCGTCGGCGAAACGGACGGCGGCTTCCAGGTCGAGCTGGACGGCCGTCCGGTGCGCAGCCCGGCCAAGGCGCCGCTGGTCTTCTCCAGCCGGACGCTGGCCCAGGGCGTGGCCGACGAATGGAATGCGCAGGACGACCGGATCGATCCCCATTCGATGCCGCTGATGCAGTTCTCCAGCACCGCGGTCGACCTGATCCCGGCCAAGCGGGCGGAGATCGTCGAGGCGGTCAGCGCCTACGCCGGCACCGACCTGCTGTGCTACCGCGCCGACCATCCCCAGCCGCTGGTCGACCGACAGGCCCGGCTGTGGCAGCCGTTGCTGGACTGGGCGGCGCTGCAGTACGACGCGCCGCTGACCGTCTGTGTCGGGCTGATGCCGAAGCCGCAGCCGGACGAGGCGCTGGTCGCGCTGCGCCGTGTGGTGGAGGCGACCGACGACTGGTACCTGTCGGCCTTGCAGACCGCGACGGGGGTGTGCGGCTCGATCATCGTCGCGCTGGCCCTGCTGGAAGGCCGGCTGAGCGCCGAGGAGGCGTTCGAGGTCTCGCAACTGGACGAAACCTACCAGATCGAGCAATGGGGCGAAGACGCCGAGGCGACCAAGCGCCGCCGGAACGTACGCGCCGAGATCGACGCCTGCCGGCGCTTCGTGGATTTGCTGCGCGGGTGATCGGGGCGGGGCGCACCCCTCTTGCGCCCCTCTCCCCTTGTGGGGAGAAGGGCACCCTCGGCCAAACGTGGCTGCCCCAGGCTCGAATGCAATGACACCGGGACGGGGGCGCCGTGAAGCGCCCCCGGAACCGTCCGCGTGTTACTTCGCGGGGGTGCTCCCCGAACCCGTGGTCGGCGCGGCGCCCGGCGCCACCGGTTCGGTGGTGGTGGACGACTTCCGGTGCTTGTTCAGCGACGTCATGGTGTCGTCGTACTTGAACTCCGGCATCGACTTCACGTCGTCGCGGCTCATGCCGGCGAGGTTCAGGCGGTTGTTCTGGGCGTCCCAGTTGGCGGCGGTGTAGTCGACCGCGACCTGCTTCTCGCCGATGCCGAGGAAGCCGCCGGAGCTGATGACCAACTGCTTGGCCTTGCCGGTGCCGTCGAGGATGACGTCCTCGACCTCGCCGATCTTGTTGTTGTCGCGGCCGTAGACGTTCTTGCCGATCAGTTCGTCGGCGCTGGCCATCTGGCCGCCGGTGGGGCTGCCGGCCTTGCTGTCCGGCATCGCCGTGTTGGACATGGTGGAGGTCGAGGACGACGGGTTGCCCACGGTCGGCGACGTGGTCTGCGCGACGGCGGCGCCGGACAGCAAGGCCAGCGTGGCGGCGGTGGCGATCAGGGTGCGACGCATGGGGTGGCTCCTTTGTCGTTGTGTCGAAAGACAACAGGAACAACACCCGTGACGCCCTTTTGATCTCACCTTCCGGGAATTCTTTCGGTGAAGGACTACCCCGACGTGGTGGGATCCCAGTCCGGAGCCCGTGGCGCGACCGCCACCGGGCCGGCCAGCAGCGTCAGCTTGTTCTCCATCGCGCGCTGGAAATCCTCCAGGCGCAGCAGCGCCAGCGCGGCGCCGTCGCGGCCGCTGCGGATCTCGCCGGCCTCCTTGCCCTCCACCGTCACCGGCGTCCCGGCGTCGGGCGCCGGCCCCAGGAATGTCACAGGGAACAGCTTCTTCTTGATCAGGGCGCGGTACTTGGTGCGGGCGGTCAGTTCCTGCCCCATGTAACAGCCCTTGTCCCAGGAGATCGCGTTCAGCGCGTCCATCCGGTTTTCCAGCGGGATCGACTTTTCCGGGATCAGGTCGCGGCTGCCGTCCGGCACGCCGAGGCCGAGCCGCAGCCGGTCCCAGTCGGCGGCGTCGCGCGGCGTCAGCCCGGCCGCCTCCAGCGCCGCGATGCCGTCGGCGGGCAGGAACAGGCGGGCGCCGAGTCCGGGCAGGCGCGGGTCGGTGAAGGCGACACCGCCGCCGAAGGGCCGGGCGGCCCCCGCTTCGGCCGGCAGGCCCAGCGCCGCCAGCGCGCCCTCGCCGAAGGCGACGACGACGTGAAGCCGCTCAGCGCGGTCCTCCAGCGCGATCCTGGAGCGCAGCTTGTACATCTTCAGCCGGCGCAGCAGGTCGGCCCGCCGGTCGGTCTCGGGGTCGAGCAGCAGGACGGCGTCCGAATCGTTGCCTGACTCAACCATGGTGAAGTCGTGCAGGAACTTGCCCTGCGGCGTCAGGAACAGCCCATAGCCGGCGCGGTCGGCCGCGACGCGCAGCACGTCGTTGGACACCAGCCCCTGCAGGAAGGCCTTGCGGTCCTCGCCCGCCACCGCCACCACGCTCCGCTGGTCCAGCACCGCGTATTCCGCCGCCATTCTCGCCTCCGCCTCGTCCTGTTCTTCGAAAGTGTTGGGCGGATCGGCCCGGCTGGCAAGGGCCTGCTGCGCTGCGGTGGTCTGCGTTGCGGGGGGTGTCGGCCGGGCCTGATGACCAAAACGGCAAACGCATTCCGGTTAGGCAGAGGATCGGCTGTTGACGGGCGGTGGCTACGGCGGATTACTCTGTTGGTAGCGGTGGCACGGCTTTGGCAATGCCATGAAGGTTTGACCTTTTTCCGGATTGCTCCTCCTTGCATTCGCACGCCGAGACCCCCCCCCTGGAGGCCGCGCTTCCCCGACTGGAGTTGCGCGGCATCACCAAGCGATTCCCCGGCTGCCTCGCCAACGACCATGTCGATCTCGTCCTTCAGCCGGGCGAGATCCACGCGCTGCTGGGCGAGAACGGCGCCGGCAAGTCGACCCTGGTCAAGATGATCTACGGGGTGCTGCACCCCGACGGCGGCACGCTGCTGTGGCAGGGGCGCGAGACGGTGGTGCCGGACCCCGCCGGCGCCCGTCGGCTGGGCATCGGCATGGTGTTCCAGCATTTCTCGCTGTTCGACACGCTGACGGTGACCGAGAACATCGCGCTGGGCCTGGACAACGCCGGCCCGATGGATGCGCTGGCGACGCGCATCCGCACGGTGTCGGAACGCTACGGGCTGGCGCTCGACCCCGACCGCCACGTCTTCCACCTGTCGGTGGGCGAGCGGCAGCGGGTGGAGATCGTGCGCTGCCTGTTGCAGGACCCCAAGCTGCTGATCATGGACGAGCCGACCTCGGTCCTGACCCCGCAGGAGGCGACGAAGCTGTTCGAAACCCTGCGCCGGCTGGCGGCGGAGGGCTGCACCATCCTCTACATCTCGCACAAGCTGGAGGAGATCCGCGCGCTGTGCAGCCGGGCCACCGTGCTGCGGGCCGGCAAGGTGGTGGGGGCCTGCGACCCGCGGCAGGAAACCGCGCGCGGTCTGGCCGAGATGATGATGGGCGCCGAGCTGGCGATGCCGGAACGGCCGCCGCAGATCGAATCGGGGAAGGCGCGGCTGACGGTGCGCCACCTGTCCACGACCTCCGACAACCCGTTCGCCACCAACCTGAAGGACGTGTCGTTCGAGGTGCGGGCGGGCGAGATCCTGGGCATCGCCGGCGTCGCCGGCAACGGCCAGGCCGAGCTGATGGCGGCGCTGAGCGGCGAGGTGCTGGTCGCCGACGCCAACTCCGTCGTCATCGAAGGGGTGGCGGCCGGGCTGCTGGGGCCGCGGGCGCGGCGCGCGCTCGGCCTCGCCTTCGTGCCGGAGGAGCGGCTGGGCCGCGGCGCCGTGCCGGAACTCAGCCTGTCGGAGAACGCGCTGCTGTCGGGCTACGCCCGTGAACCGCTGGTGCGCGGCGGCATGGTCCATTTCGGCCGCGCCCGCGCCTACGCCGAGACGATCATCAAGGGCTTCAACGTCGTCGCCCACGGCCACCGGGCGGAGGCGCGGTCGCTGTCGGGCGGCAACCTGCAGAAATTCATCATCGGCCGCGAGATCCTGCAACGACCCCAACTGCTGGTCGTCGGCCAGCCGACCTGGGGCGTCGACGCCGGGGCGGCGGCGGCGATCCACAAGGCGCTGATCGCGCTGGCCCGCTCGGGCGCCGCGGTGCTGGTCATCAGCCAGGACCTCGACGAGCTGTTCGTGCTGAGCGACCGCATCTCCGTGCTGTTCCACGGCCGCCTGTCCGACAGCCGGCCGACGCACGAGACCACGGTGGAACGCATCGGCTTGCTGATGGGCGGCCTGTTCAGCACGCCGCCGGACGAAGACGGGGAGATTGTGCGTGCGGTGTGACATCGTTCTTCCCCTCTCCCCCCTGGGGAGAGGGCAGGGTGAGGGGGATGCACCCGCCGGACGTCGTCGGCTGCGCCGACCCCCCTCATCCCAACCTTCTCCCCAGGGGGGAGAAGGGGTGTATGGAGACGCCGCATGAGCCTCCTCCGTCTCGAACCGCGCGGGCAGGCGTCGAAGACCATGGTCTACGCCACGCCGCTGCTGGCGGTGGCGCTGACCCTGCTCAGCGGCTTCATCCTGTTCCTGGCCATGGGATTCGACCCGCTGAAGGCGCTCCACGCCTTCTTCATCGCGCCGATCACCACCCAGCGCGGCATCGGCGAGCTGATCGTCAAGGCGACGCCGCTGGTGCTGTGCGCCGTCGGGCTGGCCATTGGCTTCCGCGCCAACGTCTGGAACATCGGCGCCGAAGGGCAGCTGACCATGGGCGCCATCACCGGCGGCGGGCTGGCGCTGGCCTTCTACGGCGACGGCGGCTGGTGGCTGCTGCCGCTGATGGTGATCGGCGGGGCGATCGGCGGCGCGGCCTGGGCGGCGGTGCCGGCGTGGCTGCGGCTGCGCTTCAACGCCAGCGAGATCCTGACCAGCCTGATGCTGAACTACGTCGCGCTGCTGCTGCTGAACTATCTGGTCCATGGGCCGTTCCGCGACCCCGACGGCTTCGCCTTTCCCGAATCGCGGCTGTTCGAGTCGGACGCGGTCATGCCGATCCTGTGGGCCGGCACCCGCGTCCATCTCGGCGGGCTGTTCGCGCTGCTGGCGGTGGCCGGCGGCTGGCTGCTGATCGCGCGGACCTTCGTCGGCTTCCAGATCAAGGTCATCGGCCTGACCCCGGCCGCCGCCGGCTACGCCGGCTTCGACCAGAAGCGCATCGTCTGGCTGGCGCTGCTGCTGTCGGGCGCGCTGGCCGGCATCGCCGGTATGGGCGAGGTCGCCGGCCCGATCGGCCAGATCACCCCCAGCATCTCGCCCGGCTACGGCTACACCGCGATCATCGTCGCCTTCCTCGGCCGGCTGCACCCGGTCGGCATCCTGCTGGCGGCGCTGCTGATGGCGCTGTCCTTCATCGGCGGCGAGGCGGCGCAGATCGCCATGGGCCTGCCCAAGGCCATCACCGGAGTGTTCCAGGGCATGCTGCTGTTCTTCCTGCTGGCGAGCGACGTGCTGATCCGCTACCGGATCCGCTTCGGGGCGCGGAGGGTGGTGGCATGAGCGATTTCGCCGTGGTCGGCTCGATCCTCGCCGCCATGTTCGCGGCGGCGACGCCGCTGCTGTTCGCCGCGCTCGGCGAACTGGTGGTGGAAAAGTCGGGCGTCCTCAACCTGGGGGTGGAGGGCATGATGCTGGTCGGCGCCGTCTGCGGCTTTGCCGTGACGGTCCAGACCGGCAGCGCCACCGCCGGCTTCGTCGTGGCGGCGCTGGCCGGGGCGGCGACCGGGTCGCTGTTCGCCGTGCTGACCCTGTTCCTGCTGGCCAACCAGGTGGCAACCGGGCTGGCGCTGACGCTGTTCGGCGTCGGGCTGTCGGCGCTGATCGGCCAGGGCTTCGTCGGCATCCCGCTGGAAGGGCTGCCCAAGCTGAACATCCCCGGCCTGAGCGACCTGCCGGTGGTGGGGCAGGCGCTGTTCGGCCAGGACGTCATGGTCTATCTGGCGATCGCCGCGGTGCCGCTGGTCCATCTGTTCCTCTACCGCAGCCGCGCCGGGCTGGTCCTGCGCGCGGTGGGCGAGAACCACACCGCGGCCCACGCGCTGGGCTACAAGGTGCTGCGCATCCGCTTCCTGGCGGTGATGTTCGGCGGCGCCATGGCCGGGTTGGGCGGCGCCTTCCTGTCGATGGACTACACGCCGATGTGGGCGGAGAACATGACCTCGGGCCGCGGCTGGATCGCGCTGGCGCTGGTCGTCTTCGCCACCTGGAAGCCGGTGCGCGTCATGCTGGGCGCCTGGCTGTTCGGCGGCGTCACCATCCTGCAACTGCACGTGCAGGGCATGGGAATCGACGTGCCGTCGCAGCTCTTGTCGATGCTGCCGTATCTGGCTACCGTCTTGGTCCTGGTGATGATCTCGCGGGACGTCGCCCGCATCCGCCTGAACGCGCCGGCCTGTCTGGGAAAACTGTTTCATCCCGATGCTTGACGCGTCGTTCTGAAACCGAAACAAACCCTCCTATCAAAAGACACCGAAGAGCAAGGAGTTCCGCCGTGAACAGAAGGACGATGGGCAAGACGCTGCTGGGTCTGGCCGGCGCCGCCGCGGTCGCGCTGAGCGTGGGAGCCGGTCCGGCCCACGCCCAGGACAAGCTGAAGGTCGGCTTCGTCTATGTCGGCCCGATCAGCGACCACGGCTACAGCTACCAGCACGACCAGGGCCGTCTGGCCGTCGAGAAGGCGCTGGGCGACAAGGTCACCACCACCTTCGTCGAGAATGTGCCGGAAGGCGCCGACGCCGAGCGCGTGATCGAGCAGCTGGCGGCCAGCGGCCACAAGCTGATCTTCACCACCTCCTTCGGTTTCATGAACCCGACGCTGAAGGTGGCCAAGCGCCACCCCGAGGTGAAGTTCGAGCACGCCACCGGCTACAAGCGCGCCGAGAACGTCGCCACCTATTCGGGCCGCTTCTACGAGGCGCGTACCGTGGTCGGCGCCATCGCCGGCAAGATGACCAAGTCGAACATCATCGGCTACATCGGCTCCTACCCGATTCCCGAGGTGGTCAGCGGCATCAACGCCTTCACCATCGCGCTGCGCGAGCAGAACCCGAAGGCCGAGGTCCGCGTCGTCTGGGTCAACAGCTGGTACGACCCCGGCAAGGAAGCCGAGGCCGCCAAGGCTCTGGCCGACCAGGGTGCCGACATTATCGTCCAGCACACCGACAGCCCGGCCCCGATCCAGACCGCGCAGGAGCGTGGGCTGTGGTCGGTCGGCCAGTCGTCGGACATGACCCGCTTCGGTCCGAAGTCGCACCTGACCGCGATCGTCGAGGACTGGAACGGCTATTACGTCGACCGCGTCAAGGCGGTGCTGGACGGCAGCTGGAAGCCGATCGACACCTGGGGCGGCATGAGCACCGGCATGGTCGAACTGGCGCCCTACAACCCGGCGATCCCGGCGGACGTCATCAAGCTGGCCGACCAGATCAAGGCCGACATCATCTCCGGCAAGCGCCACTCCTTCCAGGGCCCGGTCAAGGACCAGGCCGGCAAGGTGGTGATTCCGGAAGGCAAGACCGCCACCGACGAACAGATCCTGAAGATGGACTGGTACGTCGAGGGCGTGCAGGGCAAGGTTCCGAAGTAAGGACCGCCGGGTGGGCGGGCCGGGGAGTGTCTCCGGCCCGACCCGCGCCACGGCGCTGTGGTGGAGGTGGGCGATGGATGGCAGCAGCCTTTACGACCGCGACTTCTACGCCTGGGCGAACGAACAGGCGGCCCTCCTGCGGGCCGGCAAGCTCGATGCGGCCGACATCGAGCATATCGCCGAGGAGATCGAGAGCATGGGCAAGACCGAGAAGCGGGAGTTGGTCAGCCGGCTTCGTGTGCTCCTTCATCATCTGCTGAAGTGGGAGCATCAACCGTCGCGGCGTGGGAATTCCTGGCGCTTGTCCATTGCCAACGCGCGCGACGAACTCGACACCCATCTGCGCGACAATCCGAGCCTGAAATCCAGGCTGGGGGAGGCCGTTGCCGACGCCTACCGTTTGGCGCGACGCGACGCCGCCGCCGAAACCGGATTCGACGAGGCTGCATTTCCCGCCCAGTGCCCCTGGAGCTTCGCCGAAATGATGAGCGAGTCGTTCTGGCCCGACGCCTGAACGCCGTCCGTGCCTACAGATACTCGGCGAGCAGGCGCAGGAAGGGGCGGGCCTCCTGCAGGACCAGGATGGTCTGATGGAACAGATCCTCGGGCGAGGCGTGGTGTTCCAAGGTGATTTCCGAGAACAGGATGATCTTCTGGCCGCCCTGGACGATGAAGCGGACGTTCGGCAGCCCCTCGATCCCGCGCAGCACCGCCAGCAGGGCGCGGCGGCGTTCCGGTGCCTGCGCCGTGTAGGGCACATGGCCGAGGTCGGCCCAGATCTGGCAGACCGACCCGTCGCCCTCGTGCCGGACGGCGATGTTGAAGGGCAGGCCGTCGGCCATGAAGGTCAGCTTGCACGGCTTCGGCGGCTTGGCGATGCCCAGCACGCCTTCCGGCGTCATCACGATCGAATCGGGTGTGATCGGAAGGGCGCCGTCCGGAACCACGGCCAGCGATTGAATGGTGTTCAGATCGGGAACGGACAAGGCGGTGCGCTCGGCTTCAGGGACGACGGACGGTCAGCATGGCCCTTCGCTGCTAAAATTCTGTAAAGGCTCGGAACGGCCGTCTAGAATGGCTGTTCGCATTCGGCAGAAAAAGCAAAGAAAGCAGGCGATGTCCGCCATCGATACCGTCGTCGTCCCCATCCACCGTGCCGGCTGGCCCTTCATCGCCGGATTCGCCGTGGTCTCCCTGATCCTTGGTCTGGCCGTCTGGACGCCGCTCGGCTGGCTCGGGCTGGTGCTGACCCTGTGGTGCGCCTACTTCTTCCGCGATCCCGACCGGGTGACGCCGACCCGGCCCGGCCTGCTGGTCAGCCCGGCCGACGGGCGCGTCACCATGATCGTCCCGGCGGTGCCGCCGAAGGAACTGGGCATGGGCGAGCAGCCGCTGACCCGGATCAGCGTGTTCCTCAACGTCTTCAACGTCCACGTCAACCGCGTGCCGGCGGACGGCACCATCCTGGCGGCGGAATACCACAAGGGGACCTTCGTCAACGCCGCCCTGGACAAGGCCAGCGACGAGAATGAGCGCATGGCCTTCCGCCAGCGCCTGCCCGACGGGCGCGAGATCGCCTATGTCCAGATCGCCGGGCTGGTGGCGCGCCGCATCCTGTGGTGGACCAAGGCGGGGCAGGAGGTGAAGGCGGGCGAGCGCTTCGGCCTGATCCGCTTCGGCAGCCGCACCGACATCTACCTGCCCGACGGCGTCGCCCCGCTGGTGTGCGTCGGCCAGACCGCCATCGGCGGCGAGACGATCCTCGCCGACCTGAACGGGGCCGAGCCGCAGCGGCAGGGGGATGTGCGGCGATGAAGCGCCCGCCCGTTTTCCGGCAGCCGATCTTCCGTCCGGGCAAGGTCCGCCGCCCGCGCCGTCCGCACCCGCGGCTGAAGGGGTTGTCGATCAACCACCTGCTGCCGAACGTGCTGACGGTGCTGGCGCTGTGCTCCGGACTGACGGCGATCCGGTTCGCCATGCTGGGGCGGTGGGAGCCGGCGGTGATCGCGATCCTCATCGCCGCCATCCTCGACGCGCTGGACGGTCGCATCGCCCGGCTGCTGAACGGGCAGAGCAAGTTCGGGGCGGAACTGGACAGCCTGTCCGACGCCATCAGCTTCGGCGTCGCCCCGGCCTTCATGATGTATCTGTGGGGGTTGAACGGCGCGGGCAGCGTGGGCTGGATCGCCGCCATGGCCTATGCGGTGTGCTGCGCGCTGCGGCTGGCCCGCTTCAACTCGCGACTCGGCGTGGTCGACCTGCCGCCCTGGGCCTACAACTACTTCACCGGGGTGCCGGCGCCGGCCGGGGCCGGGCTTGTGCTGCTGCCGATGATCCTGGGCTTCGAGGTCGGGCCGCAGCTCACCGGCCACGCGGTGCTGATCGTGCCGTGGACCTTCCTGGTCGGCGGGCTGATGGTCAGCACGCTGCCGACCTTCTCCTTCAAGGGCGCCCGGGTGCCGGCCCATTGGGTGGTGCCGGCGCTGGCCGGAGTCGGCCTGCTCGCCGCGATGCTCGTCAGCCTGCCCTGGTGGACGCTGTCGCTGGTGGAGATCGCCTATCTCATCACCCTGCCGTTCTCGGTTGCGCAGTTCCGCAAGCTGCAACGCGCCGCGGAACTGATGCGCACCGAGATCGTCGAACCCCAGCCGGGGAACGAGGCGGTGGCCGGCGGCGTCCCGGTCGACGGCGCCCCGAAGTCGAACTGAACGGCGACGGCCGGACCTTTACTCCGCCGCGACCAGCTCCCGCTCCGCCGGCTCGGCGAGCGGCGCGGTCGCGGCGAGTTCCGTCACGGTGACGGCGGCCACCATCGGGATTTGCCCCAGGCAGCGCCCGATGTGGTCGGTTTCGCCCTGGGCAAGGTCGGCGACCTCCAGGACGATGGCCAGCGCGTCGCCGGTCCGGCGGCTGTGCAGCGCCAGCGGCACCAGCCCACGCTTGGCCACCAGCTCCAGCACGCGGGGCAGGGTGCCCGGGTCGGCGTCGGCAACCAGGGAAAAGGAAACCCGGCGGCCGGGCGCGGTGGCGCGCGCGTCCGATGCGGAGGCGGCGACGGTCTTCACGGTGTTGGGCATGACGTGATCAGGCTTTCAAACGGTTCTGCGGAATGGACGAGCGAAATCCCCGGCTCTCAAAGGAGAACCGGGCCGCTAATTCGCAGAATGCCGTTGAGCCCGTGCGTGATCATGGGCTCAAGCCTACGGTCTGTCGGGCGGGGCGTCAACCCGCCTGTAACCCGCGCCGGGCACAGCGGCTTCGCGGCGCTGCGGCGCAAAAGGACGAGCCGGCGCCGTTCGGGGGGTGCCGAAATCGTGCGCTCTTCCCATCCTGGCGGCCGGCGGTCACCTTCGCGCCGGGCAGGAACAAAGCCCGGCGATTCCCGTTCCGGTCTGCGCTCGCCCATCGCGGCGGGATCGGCAAACAGGGAGAAGGCCATGCTCGGCACGATTTTGCTCATCATCCTTATTCTGCTGCTGCTCGGTGCCGTTCCGGCGTGGCCGCACAGCCGCAGCTGGGGCTATGGTCCCAGCGGCATCATGGGCGTGCTGCTGATCGTCGTGATCGTGCTGCTGCTGATGGGCCGGATCTAGTCCGCCCGGTTCCCGCGGCCCGCCGGGGGCGCAGGGCATGCGCTGCGGGGCCGGCGGAGCGCGAACATCAGCCATCCGACCGGCCCCAGCATCAGCACCATCACCAGCCAGCCGGCGCGCGGCCCGAAGGGGCAGCGCGAACCGGCCGGCGGTCGCCAGCCGCCGCCGCGCCGCGACAGCGCGACATGCAGCAGCGGCAGCCCATACAGGGCGAACAGGATGAGCCAGGGGGCCAGGGCGGAAAGGGTGTCGTCCATCCCCGCAGGATAGCATCCCATCGCCCGGCTTTGCGACCGAACGTCGCGCCCTGCGGTGGCTCCGTTGCACTGCACACAGGGTCCCGCCGGTTGAAGGGGCCGATCCCTTCGGCTAGGGTTTTGGACGAGTTCGTCCGAAGGGCCCGGCCATGGCACTGGAAATCGAGCGGCGCTTCCTCGTGCGCAAGGATATCCGGCACCTGTATCGGGACGGTGTCCGCATCCTCCAGGGCTATCTGCCGAACGACGGCAGCGACACGGTCCGGGTCCGCATCGCGGCCGGCCGCGCCACCCTCACCATCAAGACGCGGAAACAGGGTGCCAGCCGCGAAGAGGTGGAGCACCCCCTGTCGATCGACGTCGCCCAGACGCTTTTGCGCCACGTCTGCGCCGGACGGGTGATCGAGAAGACCCGCTACCGTCATTGCCAGGACGGTCTGTGCTGGGAAATCGACGTGTTCCACGGCGCAAACGCCGGGCTGGTCATCGCCGAGGTCGAATTGGACGACCCCGACCAGACGGTGCCGCTGCCCGACTGGATCGGCGCCGAGGTCACCACGCTGCGGGCCTACGGCAACTCGGCCCTGTCGCGCGCGCCGATCCGCGGCTGGTCGGCGGCGGCGTAGAGCCGGCGGGGCCGCGGCGGCCGAAGCCGCCGCTTTTCCTCCCCCCTCAGGCGGTCCGCACCTTGTCCAGGAATCCCTGCACCTCGCCGCGCAGGCGGTCGGCCTGACCGGCCAGGGTGCGGCTGGCATCCAGCACGGCGTCGGCGGCGCCGCCGGTCTTGGTCGCGGCGCTGGTCACCTCGGCGATGTTGCGCATGACCTGCTGGGTGCCTTCGGCCGCCTGCTGGACGTTGTGCGCGATCTCGCGGGTGGCGCTGCCCTGCTGCTCCATCTCCTGGGCGATCTCGGTCACGGTGCCGCTGATGCTGGTCACCGCGTCGGAAATGGTGCGGATCGCCTCGACCGCGCTGGTGGTGGCGGTCTGCATCTCGGCGACCTGGGTCGAGATCTCCTCGGTCGCCTTGGCGGTCTGGCCGGCGAGGTTCTTCACCTCGGTCGCCACCACGGCGAAGCCTTTTCCGGCCTCTCCGGCGCGCGCCGCCTCGATGGTGGCGTTCAGCGCCAGCAGGTTGGTCTGCTCGGCGATCTCGCCGATCAGGCCAACGACCTGACCGATCCGTTCGGCGGCGTGCGACAGCCCCTCGACGATGCTGTTGGTCTGCACCGCCTTGTGGGCGGCGCCCGACGCGGTGGCCGAGCTGTTGTTGAGCTGCCGCGAGATCTCGGCGATGGAGGCCGACAGCTCTTCCGCCGCGGCGGCGACGGTCTGCACGTTGGCGGTCGCCTGCTGCGAGGCGGTGGCGACGGCGGTCGACTTGGCGGTGGTCAGCGCGGCGTCGGACGACATCTCCTGCGCGTCGCGGCCGAGCGAGTTGGCCGACTCGGTCAGCGAGGTCACCACGCCCGACACCGCCTGTTCGAAGCCGTTGGCGAACTCGTTCATGGTGCGGCGGCGGTCGGCGTCGATCTGGACGCGCATCTCCTCCCGCTCGCGCTCCATCCGGCGCATCTCCAGGGCGTTGTCCTTGAAGATGGTCATCGCCTCGGCCATGTTGCGCAGCTCGTCCTTGCGGTCGCCGCCGGGGATGTCGATCGACAGGTCGCCTTCGGCCAGCCGGCTCATGGCGCCGGTCATCGCGTGCAGCGGGTGGGTGATGGCGCGGTCGATGATCCAGGCCATCAGCGCGCCCAGCAGCAGGGCGACGGCCGCGCCGACGGCGATCACCATGCCGGCGCTGGCGCGGCCCGCTTCGCGGTCTTCGCGCTGCAGGGTGACCAGCCGGCCGATCTGGTCGCTGACTGACGTCGCCGCCTGACCCATCGCGGTGGAGGCGTCGTGCTGCCGGGCGACGGCGGCGGACAGGGCGCCGAATTCGGAATCGAAGGCGCGGGCGGCGTCGGTGATCGCGGCGATCAGCTTGCGGCCGTCCTGGTCGACCAGCACCGCCCCGGCTTTGTCGGCGAGGTCCGTCGTGTCCTTCATCGCGCCGGCGACCGCGGCCTGGGCCTCCGGCGAGCCGGTCAGCAGGAAGTCGCGCTGGCCCAGCATGGCGGCCTGGGCGCTCTGCACCAGCCGCATCGCCAGCCCGCGCAGCATCACCGCCTCCGTCACCTCGCTCTGGGCGAATTTGGAGGCCTCGCGCAGGGCGTCGGTCACCATCGCCTGATTCTGCTGAAGCTCGACCGCGCGGTCCTGAACGCCGCGCGCGGCGTTGTCGAGCGCGGTTTCGGTGGCGTCGGTCATGGCGGTCACGCCGGCGGCCCGCATCGCCTGGAAGGCGTCGTGGTAGGCGTGGGCGTCGGCGGCGATGCGGCCGGCCAGATCCTCGTCGTTGGTGCCCAGCAGGTCCTTGGCGACGGTGTCGGTGGTTTGCACCAGCTCGTCCAGCGCGGTCGCGATCTGGTCGGCCAGGGCGGGGGCGCCGCTGCGCCGCAGTTCGCTCTGCTGCCGGCGGGCCTCCAGCACCCGTTCGATCACACGGTTGGCGCGCTCGGCCGTCTCGACGCTGTGGCGGAGTTCGGCGTCGGCGTCCTTCTGGCTGGCCATGTTCAGGTCGTAGCGCTCCGATTGCTGGGCGCCAATTTTCTCGGCAATCTCGCGCAGGGCGCGGGCGCGGGTTTCCATGCCGGCGGTGCGGGCGTGCGCCTCGGCGTCCTGGGCGACGAAATTCGCGAAGGCGGAGCGGTAGCCGGCGATGCCCGACTGGATTTCCCCCACCAGCCGCACGCCCTCGCCATCGGTCAGGGCGGCGCGGATGTCCTGCGCCTTGGCGTTCAGGGTGTCGAGCATGCCGGGAACGCTGGCCGCGGCCTTGGGATCGCGTTCGGTGACGAAGCGTGCCTCTTCCAGCCGGACCGATTTCAGCCGGGCGTCCAGTTCGGCGGTGTGCGCCGCGAGGTCGACACGCTCGGCGTAGGTGCTCAGGCTGTTCCAGCCGACGAATGCCACGGCAACCGTCAGAAGCAGCACGGTGGCGAAACCGAGCGCGATCCGTGTTCCGATCGTCATGGATGACTCCCCGATGACGTCGCCTTGCTGGCGGCGTTCCACTCCCTATGATGAGCGTGATTGAACCACGGGTGGGTTAACATCCGGTTTGATTCAGGTCATGCGCCCTTCATTTTCAGAAACGGTCGGGCATCCAGGCTGGTGCGCCGCAAAATATGCGCTGCAACCGGTCGATCATCTTTTCTTCACCATGAAGCAATCCGGCGCGCCACAAGGCGCGAGCGCTTGCGTGTCCGGTGAACAGACTGGCGAAGGCGTTGACTCCGATCTGGACGGGTGGCTCGGCGACTTGCGCGGATTTGTAGATGCTGACGCGAGACCGGGCAACCTCAAGGTGGTATATCCCGCAATTGTCGAAAATTAATGGATCATTCAGCTCAAAAGTAGCGGAAGCGTCCAGGCCCGCCGGATAGCCGCGGCATTTCAGCGCCCTTGGCACGTCCAGCAGGCGCACCAGCCACTCCTCCCTCCCGTCCAGCATGACGCTGCCGTCGCCCGCCAGCAGCGCCAGCGGGTCGTCGGGGCCACCGCGCCACGTCACCCGGTCGACCTGGGCCCGGTACCCCGCCAGCAGGCGCGCCACCGCCCGCAGCGATCCCGGCGTCGACAGGGCCTGATCGGCCACGGCAAGCCGGCGGTCCTTCAGCGCGGAGACGACCGGCGGCGTGAAGGCGAAATAGCCGCCGGCCCCGCGGTACAGCTCGGCCGGTTCGCCGTCGGGACAGAGGGCGAGCGTCCACAGCGCTTCCGTCCGTTCCGGCAGGCCGTTGGCCTCGACCAGCAGCGGGAGGCGGAGCGCCGCCAGCGGTGCCGCGTCGAGCGGGTCGGCCGGACGGAGATCGTCGTCGGGCGAGCCGTCCAGCGCCGGCTCGATGCCGGAGAAGGCGGCGGGCGGCGCGCTCCATTGGCAGGTGACGCCGCCGCGGCCATAGCCGAGTTTCCGGTAGAAGGGCAGGGTGGCGGGGCAGAGCACCGACAGCGCCGCCCCGGCCCGCCGCCCCTCGTCCAGCACCGCGCGCATCAGCGCCGAACCGTGCCCGGCGCCTCGCAGCGCCGGATCGACGGCGACCATGGCGATCGCCTGCACCGGGACCGGGCGGCCGCCGAACCACTGGTTCATCGTCCACTGCGCCGCGCAGGCGGCAAGGGTGGAGCCACGGCCGGCCGGGATACGCAGCCGTCGGACACTGTCCGTTCCGAACAGCGCGGCATAGCGTTCGAACAGCTCGCCCGACAGGCCGAAGCCCAGCCGGGCCAAGCGGGCGATGGCGCCCAACTCGTCGGGATCGGCGGGACCGCAGTCAGGCGGCGGAGGGATGGGGTGGGGCGGGACGGTCGCCTCCGGTCATTCGGCGGCGGGCGGAACGGCGGCGACGCGGGTCGGGATCAGGGCGGCGAGGATGCGCGACTGTTCGTCCAGACGGCCTTCCATCCGGCTGATGCGCTCGCCCTGGCCGTGGATGCTGTTCTGCACGGCGTCGAGTCGCTTGTCCATGCCGTCAAGGCGTTTGTCCATTCCGTCCAGGCGCAGTTCGACCTTATCAAGACGCTGCTCCACGCGGTCGAGGCGTTGCTCGACCCGATCGAACTTTCCGTCGAAATGAGTCTTGAGGTCCAGGATCGCGCTCAGAACTTCGGCATTGCTCGACATGCACGCCTCCGCAGGGATGATAGCGCAACAGCGCGGGCGGCGACAAGGTAAGCGGGCGGCGGCATCACCCGGAAGACTGATCACTCAGGCGTGTGCATTTGCCGCGCCGCTCAACCGTGCCGCCGCCCACCCGGCCGCGTCGCGCACCACCTCGCTGGGGTCGTCGCGCAGCGCCTCGGCCACCGGGCGCAAGGCGGGGTCGCCGCTGTTGCCGATGGCGATCAACACGTTGCGGACGAAGCGGTCGCGACCGACGCGCTTGATCGGGGAGCCGCTGAACACCTGCCGGAAGCCGGCATCGTCCAGTTGCGCCAGATCGGCCAGCCGCGGCGCCGTCAGCTCGGCGCGCGGCAGGAAGGCGGGCTCGCGCGTCGCCTGGGCGAACTTGTTCCACGGGCAGGCGGCCAGACAATCGTCGCAGCCATAGATGCGGTTGCCCATCAGCGGCTTGAGGTCGTCGGGGATCGGCCCCTTGTGCTCGATCGTCAGGTAGCTGATGCAGCGCCGGGCGTCGAGCTGGTAGGGCGCCGGGAAGGCGGCGGTCGGGCAGGCGGCCTGACAGCGGTCGCAGGACCCGCAGCGGTCGCGCCCCGGCGGGTCGGGCGGCAGGTCCAGCGTCGTGTAGATCTCGCCCAGGAACAGCCAGGAGCCATGGTCGCGCGACACCAGATTGGTGTGCTTGCCCTGCCAGCCCAGCCCGGCCTGCGCCGCCAGCGGCTTTTCCATCACCGGCGCGGTGTCGACGAACACCTTCACCCCCGCCTTGGTCTGGTGGGCCAGCCATTGCGCCAGCGTCTTCAGCCGGCCCTTGACCAGGTCGTGATAGTCGCGGTTGCGGGCGTAGACCGAGACGATGCCGCGGTCGGGATGCTCCAGCAGCCGGCGCGGGTCGTCGTGCGGGGCGTAGCTGGTGCCGAGCGCGATGACGGTGCGCGCCTCGTCCCACAGCGACTGGGGATGGCTGCGCTGGTCGCTGCGCTCGGCCATCCAGCCCATGTCGCCGTGGCGGCCCTCGGCGACGAAGCGGGCGAGACGCTCGCGCGCCTCCGATCCCAGCGCGGCGGGGGCGAAGCCCACCGCGTCGAAGCCGGCCGCCAGCGCGCGGTCGCGGATGGAGTCCCGCAGCCGCGCCGGATCGGACGGGACGGTGGCGGGCTTAGCCGCGGCCACGGTAGGTCGGAACGTCCTGCGGCGGGATCCACACGCCCTTCGGCGGCTCGCCGGTCTGGAAGAAGACGTCGATCGGAATGCCGCCGCGCGGGTACCAGTAACCGCCGATGCGCAGCCACACCGGCGACAGCTCGGCGACCAGACGCTTGCCGATGCCGACCGTGCAGGCCTCGTGGAAGGCGCCGTGGTTGCGGAAGCTGGTCAGGAACAGCTTCAGCGACTTCGACTCCACCAGCCAGTCGCCCGGCACATAGTCGATCATCAGGTGGGCGAAGTCCGGCTGGCCGGTGATCGGGCAGAGCGACGTGAACTCGGGCGCGGTGAAGCGCACGCAGTAGAGATCGCCGGGGTTCGGGTTCGGCACCCGCTCCAGCACCGCCTCGTCCGGCGTCTTGGGCTGGACGGTGGAGCCGCCGAGCTGGGTCAGGCCGGCGTAGATGTTCTCAGTCATCGGTCTTTTCCTCTGCCACCGGTTCCGCCTTGGGAGCATCATCGCTTTTGTCCGCCTTCGGCGGACGGCCCTGCTTCGGCGGCTTGCCGGGCTTTGCGATGGGGTCCACGGTCGCCTCGATGTCGCCTTCGGTCAGCCGGGCCTCCATGGCGCCGGCGACCTGCTCGAAGGTCCCGTCGGCGATGGCCTGCCGCATCTCCCGCATCAGGTCCTGGTAGTAGTGCAGGTTGTGCCAGGTCAGCAGCATCGGCCCCAGCATCTCGTCCGCCTTGAACAGATGATGCAGATAGCCCCGGCTGTAGCTGCGGCAAGCGGGGCAGCCGCATTCGGCGTCGAGCGGGCGCTCGTCATGGGCATGACGGGCGTTGCGGATGTTGATGGTGCCGCGGCGGACGAAGGCCTGTCCGGTGCGGCCCGAGCGGGTCGGCATCACGCAGTCGAACATGTCGACGCCGCGCCGCACCGCGCCGATCAGGTCGCTCGGCCGGCCGACGCCCATCAGGTAGCGCGGGCGGTCCTTGACCATCAGCGGCTCGGTGAAGTCCAGCACGGTGAACATCGTCTCCTGGCCCTCGCCGACCGCCAGCCCGCCGATGGCGTAGCCGTCGAAGCCGATGTCGGTCAGGGCGGCGACGCTCTCCGCCCGCTGGTCCGGATAGACGCTGCCCTGGACGATGCCGAACAGGCCGTAGCCGGGCCGCTCGACGAAGGCGTCCTTGCTGTGCCGCGCCCAGCGCATCGACAGGCGCATCGAGGATTCGGCCTGCGCTTCCGTGGCCGGGAAGGGCGTGCACTCGTCCAGGCACATGGTGATGTTGCTGTCCAGCAGGTGCTGGATCTGGATCGAGCGTTCCGGCGTCAGGTGGTGGAGGCTGCCGTCCAGGTGCGATTTGAAGGTGACGCCTTCCTCCGACATGGTGCGCAGGTCGGACAGGCTCATCACCTGGAAGCCGCCGCTGTCGGTCAGGATCGGCTTGTTCCAGTTCATGAAGCGGTGCAGGCCGCCCAACTGGGCCACCCGCTCCGCCGTCGGGCGCAGCATCAGGTGGTAGGTGTTGCCGAGCAGGATTTCCGCACCGGTGGCGGCGACCGCGTCGGTGGTCATCGCCTTGACCGTCGCCGCGGTGCCGACCGGCATGAAGGCCGGCGTCTCGATGGTACCGTGGGCAGTGGTCACGCGGCCGCGCCGCGCCCGTCCGTCGGTCGCCAGAAGGTCAAAGCCGATGCCGGTCATGATGGGTCCGTCCTGTGCAGCAGCGAGGCGTCGCCGTAGCTGAAGAAGCGATAGTTCTGGTCGATGGCGTGGGCGTAGGCCGCCCGCATCCGGTCATAGCCGGCGAAGGCGCAGACCAGCATGAACAGCGTCGATTTCGGCAGGTGGAAGTTGGTCCACAGCAGGTCGACGATGCGGAAACGGTAGCCGGGGGTGATGAAGATGTCGGTGTCGCCGCTGAAGGGGACCAACGTGCCGTCCTCGCGCCCCGCCGTCTCCAGGATGCGCAGCGCCGTGGTGCCGACCGAGACGATCCGGCCGCCGGCCGCCCGCGTCTCGTTCACCGCGGTGGCGGTCTCCGCGGAGATCTCGCCCCACTCGCTGTGCATCTTGTGCTCGGCGATGTCGTCGACCTTCACCGGCAGGAAGGTGCCGGCGCCGACATGCAGGGTGACCGGCGCACGGCGCACCCCACGCGCGTCGAGCGCCGCCAGCAGGTCCGGCGTAAAGTGCAGCCCGGCGGTGGGGGCGGCGACGGCGCCCTCGCGCGCGGCGAAGACGGTCTGGTAATCGGCGTCGTCGCCCGCGTCCGATTTGCGGCGGATGTAGGGCGGCAGCGGCATCCGGCCATGGCGGTGCAGCGCTTCCATCAGCTCCGCCCCGCCGGCGGAGAAGCGCAACCGCACCTCCATGCCATCCTTGGCGGTGACCTCGGCGCTGAAATCATCCGCGATGACGATGGTGTCGCCGGGCTTCAGCCGCTTGCCGGGCTTGGAGAAGGTCGCCCATTCCCGTTCGCCCAAACGCTTGTGCAGCGTGATCTCGACCGCGACCTCGCCGCGCCGGCCGTCGAGGCGGGCGGGAATGACGCGCGTGTCGTTGACGACCATCAGGTCGCCCGGCTGCAACAGGGCGGGCAGGTCGCGGACGACGCGGTCGTGCAGCCGCTGGCCCACCTCCAGCAGGCGGGCGGCGTCACGCGGCCGGACGGGATGCTCGGCGATCCGGTCGGGCGGCAGGTCGAAGTCGAAATCGGCGGTCTTCATGGAGGGGGGAGCTATAGACTGAACGGTGGGCGGATGGGAAGAGTTTGGGCTGAGCGAAGCTGCCATGCCCCCTCCCTAACCCTCCCCCGCCTTTGGCGGGAGAGGGGATTCAGTGCCGGAGCGGCGGAGTTCCCTCTCCCGCGTGAGCGGGGGAGGGCTAGGGAGGGGGCATTCGCCAGCCGACACCCCTCAGCGACACCCTCACTCCGCTGGCGGCAATCCCTGCGCCGCCAGCGCCGCGCTCTGCCGGGCGGCCAGCGCGTCGACGTCGAAGTCGCGGATCAGCCCCTGGAACATCTGGTACCAGTTCAGCTCCGCCTTCAGATGCAGGAAGACCGAGCCGAGCCCCACCGCCGCGCGGTCCATGAAGACGAACTCGCGCGGGATCTCGACGCCGCCGACGCGGCGCAGTTCGGCGTGGACCTTGCCGGCGGTCTCGCGGCCGTAATGGCCGCCGTTGGTTTCCTCGATCCGGCGGCTGCGGTCCTCCATGATCGGGGCGTAGACGAAGCGCGCCCAGATGTTCAGCACGTCGACCAGCTCGTTCGACGGGTTGGCGAAGCCCCAGGTCCGGTAGGCCTCCACCGCCTGCTCGCGGTTGTCGGTGCGCAGTGCGTTGTAGAGGTCGATCACCCCCTTGACGAAGCTGGGCTTGAAGACGCGGATGCAGCCGAAATCCAGCAGGTTGATCGACCGGTCGGGCCGGACCGTGTAGTTGCCCAGATGCGGGTCGCCGTGGATGACGCCGTAATTGTAGAAGGGCACGTACCAGGCGCGGAACATGTTCATCGCCAGCTCGTCGCGCGCCTCGGGATGCTCGGCGACGAACTCCAGGATCTTGCGGCCCTCCACCCATTCCATGCTCAACAGCCGCCGGGTCGACAGCTCCGGCACCACCTCCGGCACATGGACGCCGGGGGTGCCGGCCAGCATGCCGTGGTAGAGGCGGGCGTGCTTCGCCTCGCGTTCGTAATCAAGCTCCTCGCGCAGGCGGGCGCCGATTTCGGTCTGGATGTGGCGGGTGGAGATGGCGCTGTCGGTGCGCTCGAAGATCGCGAAGATCAGGCCGAGCTGCCGCAGGTCGGCCTCCACCGCCGAGGCCATGTCCGGGTACTGCAGCTTGCAGGCCAGCCGCCGCCCGTCCGGCCCGACCGCGCGGTGAACCTGCCCCAGCGAGGCGGCGGCGGCGGCGGTGTGCTCGAAGGTCTGGAAGCGCGCCTGCCAGTTGGGGCCAAGCTCGCTCGCCATCCGCCGCTTGACAAAGGGCCAGCCCATCGACGGCGCGTCGGCCTGCAACTGCGACAGCTCCTGCACATACTCCCGCGGCAGGGCGTCGGGGATGGAGGACAGCAGTTGCGCCACCTTCATCAGCGGCCCTTTCAGCCCGCCCAGCGCCAGGCGCAGCTCCGCCGCGTGGCGGTCGCGTTGCAAGGGGATGCCCAGCACGCGCTCGCCCGCCAGCCGCGCCGCCAATCCGCCTACGGCGGTGCCGACCCGCGCGTACCGCGCGACCCGTCCGCCCCATGTGTTTTCATCCTGTTCCGGCATAGCCCTCAAGGTGGTGCGCCTGCCGCAAAAGGCCAGCCCACCCCTGTCCGGATGGCGCCGCCGGGGCTGTCCGGATGGGTGCTGCACCGCAATGTGCGATTTTCTTGACAGCCACCGGAAAGGGGAGCAGGCTCTGTCTTACAGTAATCGACACCGAGGTGAAGTGAGCGGGTTTCTTGGATGCCGATCCACCAAAGCAGAACAGCTTGGGTGGAGCAGTAAAGACCGATACCAGGGAGGGTGAGTAAGATCATGACTCCACCGGCGCTTACTTGAGCATGCCGATCTGTACGGCCAAGACAATTCGAATTTCATTCGCCTGATTGGCGACAAACATGCGGGCTATCGATGCCCGTGACGAAAACCCTCGCTTCACCCGGAGCGAGGGTTTTCATTTTGGGGCGTCGGTGTGGAAGCCTGCCGCGTCCGACCGATGGCGCACAGGCGTTGGCGCTGGAGTGTTCAGCCTTTCGAAGCCGACCATTTTCCTCATCGGCCGTCATCCCCGCGAAGGCGGGGTTCCAAGTTCCCAATGCGTCCTCTCTTGGAAGAGCCTGGATTCCCGCCTTCGCGGGAATGACGGTTGAAATGGTCAGCCGTCGGCTTCGGCATGATGCAAATGTCCAAAGTTGGCGCCCATGCGCCTTCACGGGGATGACGATGAAAGAAGGGGTTGCCGGTCCGCGGGCGATACGACGCACCTGAGTTTGCGCCTGTGGGCGATGACGGGGGATGCAACGGGTCTGGTCAAACCACGGTGCCGCCCCGCTTGTTGTCTCACCCAATAAGTTTCAATCGATACTGTTTGCTTGCGAAATCAAATGGAGCTATCCACGGATCCGCCGGTGCGGCGCTCCCTTGTCGCCGCCCGACCGGGAACTGCCCCTTCAAGACCAGGATCGGGAGGATCGATTGAGCCTGTCCCTACGGCCGCTCGCCATCGCGGCGGCGCTGCTCGCCACCACCACCCTGACCACCGCCGTCTCCGCCCAGGCCCAGGCACCCAACCCGGTGCGCATCGGCGTGCTGGCCGACGAGGCCGGGTTCGCGTCCGACATCGGTGGCAAGGGGGCGGTGCTCGCCACGCGGATGGCGGTGGAGGATTTCGGCGGCACGGTGCTCGGCCGGCCGGTCGAGGTGCTGTCGGCCGACATGCAGAACAAGCCCGACGTGGCCTCCAACATCGTTCGACGCTGGTTCGACCTCGACGGCGTCGACATGGTGACCGACATCCCGGTCTCGTCGGTGGCGCTGGCGGTGCAGGCGGTCGCGCGCGAGAAGAAGAAGGTGCTGATGATCAGCGCCGCGACGACGACCGAGCTGACCAACGCCCAGTGCTCGCCCTACTCCATCCATTGGGCCGACGACACCGCCTCGCTGGCGGTCGGCACGACCAAGGCGGTGGTGCAGGCCGGCGGGACCAGCTGGTACTTCATCACCGCCGACTTCGCCTTCGGCACGGCGATGGAAAAGGCGGCGACCGAGGCGATCAAGCAGGCGGGCGGCAGCGTGGTCGGCAGCGTGCGCCATCCGATGGGCACCAGCGATTTCGGCTCCTACCTGCTCAGCGCCCAGGGCAGCGGCGCCAAGGTGGTGGCGCTGGCCAACGTCGGCGCCGAGACCATCGGCACCATCAAGCAGGCGGGCGAGTTCGGGCTGACCGAATCGGGCCAGCGGCTGGTCGGCTACATCGTCTTCATCACCGACATCCACTCGCTGGGCCTCGAGCTGGCCAAGGGGCTGTATGTGACGAGCGGCTTCTACTGGGACCGCGACGACCGGACGCGGGCGTGGTCCAAGCGCTTCTTCGAGCGCCACGGCAAGATGCCGACCAAGGAGCAGGCGAACACCTACCTCGCCACGCTGCACTGGCTGAAGGGCGTGAAGGCGGCGGGCTCCACCGATGCGGCGGCGGTCACCGCGGCGATGAAGGCGATGCCGACCGACTATTTCGGCACCCCCGGCAGCATCCGCAAGGACGGCCGCGTGCTCTACGACCTGAACCTCTATCAGGTGAAGTCCCCGGCCGAGAGCAAGGCGCCGTGGGACTACTACAAACAGGTCCGCAGCATCCCGGCGTCTGAAGCCTTTCTGCCGTTAGAAACCAGCGGTTGTCCCTTCGTCACCGGCAAGTAATCCCCGGGGGTGTGGCGCGGGTGTGGCCATTGGCGGCGCGGTCGGCGGAAAAGCCGTCTTGGGGGGTTCCCGCCGGACCGCGATCCGGGTTACACTCCGCTCTTTAGGTGCGGCGGGGAAGGTACGTGGATCTACAGGTGCAAAGCGAACGGCGGAACGACACCGAGCGGTTGCGTTCGTCGGCGCTGGTGCGTCCGGTCTTCGCCGCGCTGGATCTCGGGACGAACAACTGCCGCCTGCTGATCGCCAAATCGGCGCCGGGCGGCTTTCGCGTGATCGACGCCTTCTCCCGCATCGTCCGCCTCGGTGAGGGGCTGAGCCGCAGCGATTCGCTGTCGGACTCGGCGATGGAACGCACCATCGCCGCGCTGCGGGTCTGCGGCTCCAAGATCGAACGGCGCGGCGTCACCTCGGTGCGGGCGGTCGGGACCGAGGCCTGCCGCCGGGCGGTCAACGGCGCCGCCTTCGTCGAAACGGTGGAGCGCGAGACCGGAATCACGCTGGAGATCATCTCCAGCCAGGAGGAAGGGCGGCTGGCGCTGGCCGGCTGCGCCGCGCTGCTGGAGGGCAGCCAGCCCTACGCGCTGGTCTTCGACATCGGCGGCGGCTCGACCGAACTGATGTGGCTGGCGATGGAAAAGGGCCGGACGCCGCGCATCCTCGACCAGACCTCCATCCGCTGCGGCGTGATCGGCCTGACCGAGGAGTATGGCGGCCCCGAGGTCACCCGCGCCTGCTACGACCGCATGGTCGAGGCGGTGGCCGACGCCATCGCCCCGTTCGAGGCGCGCAACCGCATCCAGAGCCGCGTCGCCGCCGGCAAGGTGCAGATGCTCGGCACCTCCGGCACGGTGACGACGCTGGCCGGCGTGCATCTCGGGCTGTGCCGCTACGACCGCCGGGCGGTCGACGGCAGCTATCTGCGCATCGACCACGCCCGCACGGTGATCGACCATCTGGTCGCGCAGGATTTCGACGGCCGCGCCCGCCACCCCTGCATCGGGCAGGACCGCGCCGATCTGGTGGTGGCCGGCTGCGCGGTGCTCGACGCCCTGTGCGACGTCTGGCCGGTGGAGCGGCTGCGCATCGCCGACCGTGGCTTGCGCGAAGGAATTCTGGTGGACCTGATGGGGGCCGCCGGCGAATGACCGGCCGCGGGGCCACGGCCGCGCGGACCGGATGATTTTCGAGGATATGCAGCGATCATGACCGACAAGACTCCGTCGTCGCGCCCCGGTGGGCGCCGTGCCACGGTCCGCGTGAAGACCGCCGGCAAGCGCACGGAATCCTCCAAGCGCTGGCTGGAGCGCCACCTGAACGACCCCTACGTCGCCGAGGCGACCAAGCGCGGCTACCGCTCGCGCGCCGCCTTCAAGCTGCTGCAGCTGGACGAGAAGTTCCGCCTGCTCGGCCCCGGCAAGCGCGTGGTCGACCTGGGCGCCGCCCCCGGCGGCTGGACCCAGATCGCGGTGGACAAGGTGCAGACCACCAAGGAGGGCTGGAAGGTCGTCGGGCTGGACATCCTGCCGATGGACGCGGTGCCCGGCGCCATCACCATGCAGGCCGACTTCCTGGAGCCGGGAGCGGCGGAGCAGTTGAAGGAGGCGCTGGGCGGCCCGGCCGACGTGGTGCTGAGCGACATGGCGGCGCCGACCACCGGCCACCAGCAGACCGACCATCTGCGCATCGCCGCGCTGGCCGAAGCCGCCTACGACTTCGCCGAGGAGGTGCTGGCGCCGGGCGGGTCCTTCGTCGCCAAGCTGTTCCAGGGCGGGGCGGAACGCTCGCTGCTCGACCGGCTGAAACGCGACTTCGCCGTGGTCAAGCACGCCAAGCCGCCGGCCAGCCGGGCCGAATCGTCGGAAACCTACGTGGTCGCCACCGGCTTCCGCGGCGGCAACGCCGACGATCACGGGGCCGGCTGACGGTGCCCTTCGCACCTGCATAACAGATGCTGTGTGCGCACGGGTTCACAAGCCCATGGTCTTGTGTATAAGTGCGCCACGTTTACCTTCCGGGAGATCCACACCATGGCGCGCGACACCAAAATCCGCGAGGCCCTGACCTTCGACGACGTGCTGCTGGTTCCGGCCGAAAGCTCCGTCCTGCCGAATGACGTGGACACCCGGACACGGTTGACCAAGACCATCGAGCTGGGCATCCCGCTGATGTCGTCGGCGATGGACACGGTGACGGAAAGCAGCCTCGCCATCGCCATGGCCCAGGCGGGCGGCATCGGCGTGCTCCACCGCAACATGACCATCGCGCAGCAGGCCGAAGAGGTCCGCAAGGTCAAGCGCTTCGAGTCGGGCATGGTCGTCAACCCGATCACCATCACGCCGGACGCCACGCTGGCCGACGCGCTGCAGCTGATGGCCGACCACCGCATCTCCGGCATCCCGGTGGTGGAAAGCCGCGACCAGCTCGGCAGCGGCAAGCTGGTCGGCATGCTGACCAACCGCGACGTCCGCTTCGCCAGCGACCCGCGCCAGCCGGTCAGCGAGCTGATGACCAAGGAGCTGGTCACGGTGCGCGAGGGCGTCAGCCAGGAGGAAGGCAAGCGCCTGCTCCACCAGCACCGCATCGAGAAGTTGCTGGTCGTCGACGAGGATTACCGTTGCATCGGCCTCGTCACCGTCAAGGACATCGAGAAGGCCCAGGCCTACCCGAACGCCTGCAAGGACAGCAAGGGCCGCCTGCGCGTCGCCGCCGCCACCGGCACCGGCAACGACGGCCTGGCCCGGGCGGAGGCGCTGTTCGACGCCGGGGTCGACGTGCTGGTGGTCGACACCGCGCACGGCCACTCGCTGAAGGTGCTGGACCAGGTCCGCGCCGCCCGCGCCCTGTCGAACTACACCCAGGTCATCGCCGGCAACGTCGCCACCGCCGAGGCGGCCAAGGCGCTGATCGACGCCGGCGTCGACGCGGTCAAGGTCGGCATCGGCCCCGGCTCGATCTGCACCACCCGCATCGTCGCCGGTGTCGGCGTGCCGCAGCTCACCGCCGTCATGGACGTGGTGGAGGAGTGCGACAAGCATGGCATTCCGGTGATCGCCGACGGCGGCATCAAGTATTCGGGCGATCTGGCCAAGGCGATCGCCGGCGGTGCCAGCGTCGCCATGCTGGGCAGCATGTTTGCCGGCACCGACGAGAGCCCGGGCGAGGTCATCCTGTTCCAGGGCCGTTCCTACAAGAGCTACCGCGGCATGGGCTCGGTCGGCGCCATGGCGCGTGGTTCGGCGGACCGTTACTTCCAGCAGGAGGTTTCGACCATGAAGCTGGTGCCGGAAGGCGTCGAAGGCCGTGTCCCCTACAAGGGTCCGATGTCGGCGGTCATCCACCAGCTGGTCGGCGGCCTGCGCGCGGCGATGGGCTACACCGGCAGCGCCTCGATCGCCGAAATGCGCGAGAAGTGCCAGTTCGTCCGCATCACCAACGCCGGCCTGCGCGAAAGCCACGTCCACGACATCACCATCACCAACGAGTCGCCGAACTACCGGCAGGGGTGAGGTGGGTTTGGGGGGCGTCGTCGGCTGACGGCGCCCTCACACCCCCTCCGCCACCCGCTTCCAATCCTGCCAGCCGCCCAGCCGCACGCCGATGGCGAGGCTGGTGAAGGGAATGCGCAGTTCGATGTCGCGCGGCTGGAAGAAGGTTAGCCGTTCCGGTTCGCCGCGCGCGTCGAACTCCAGCCGGGCGCCCTTCGGTTCGGGCGCGTACTCGTCGCTCATCACCTGCCAGATCTCCAGGTCGCCGCCGTGGTTGGTGACCTTGTACTGGCCGCAGCGCCAGGTCGTCGATTCGCCGACGCTGCCCTCCACCACCTTCTTGTCGCCCTCCATCCGCACGTCGCCGACGCCGGCGGCCTCGCCCTTCATCGACGGGCCTTGGGTCTCGGCGCGGAAGCCCAGCCGCAGCCAGGATGAACGGCTGTGCGGGATCAGGCGGCGCACCGTGCGCGCGTCGTCCGCCGCGAAGCGGTCGGGGTCGTCGTAGAGGATGCGGTCCAGCGCGGCGGCGATGACCATGCGGTCGTCGATGCGCAGGCCGGGGGCAGGCGCTTTGCTCATCAGCTCGGGTGGCTCCGGCGGTTCATGCTCCTTCACTATATAGGGCGTCCGCCGATCCGTCGCGGGAGACTCCCGTTCGGCGCCGTCCGGCGCTATCCTGCGCGGCCCTTCCCAGGAAGACCCGTTTCTTCACGAGATGCGCCATGCACGACCTGTTCGACACGCCGCCCAATCCCCGCAAGATTGACGTCGAGGCGCTGACGCCGGAGCAGGCGCAGGCCGAACTGGCCGCCTTGGCCGCCGAGGTCGCCCACCACGACCGGCTCTACCACCAGCAGGACCAGCCGGAGATCTCCGACGCCGACTATGACGCGCTGGTCCGCCGCAACACCGCCATCGAGGCGCGCTTCCCGGAGCTGCGCCGCGCCGATTCGCCGTCGCTGCGCGTCGGCTCGGCCCCGGCCGCCGGCTTCGGCAAGGTGCGGCACGCGGTGCCGATGCTGTCGCTGGGCAACGCCTTCTCGCCCGACGACGTCGCGGAGTTCGAGGCGCGGGTCCGCCGCTTCCTCGGCTTGTCCGACGACGCGGCGCTGGGGTTCGTCGCCGAGCCGAAGATCGATGGGCTGTCCTGCTCGCTGCGCTACGAGCGCGGCGAGCTGGTGCTGGCCGCCACCCGCGGCGACGGGGCGGAGGGCGAGAACGTCACCGCCAACGTCCGCACCATCCGCGACGTGCCGAAGCGGCTGCCGGCGCCGTTTCCCGAGGTGCTGGAGGTCCGCGGCGAGGTCTACATGAACCGCGACGATTTCCGGGCGATGAACGCGGCGCGGGCCGAGCGGGAGGAGCCGCTGTTCGCCAACCCGCGCAACGCCGCGGCGGGCAGCCTGCGCCAGCTCGATCCCACCATCACCGCCGGCCGGCCGCTCTGCTTCTTCGGCTACGCGCTGGGCGAGGTGTCGGAGCCGATCGCCGAGACGCAATGGGGCATCCGCGAGCGGCTGAAGGGCTGGGGCTTCCAGTTGAACCGCCCGGCCGAGCTGTGCGATGGCAATGACAAGCTGCTGGCCTATTACGAGGGCATCGGCCGGCGGCGGGCCGGGCTGCCCTTCGACATCGACGGCGTCGTCTACAAGGTCGACAACCTGGAGCTGCAGCAGCGGCTGGGCTTCGTCAGCCGGGCGCCGCGCTGGGCCATCGCCCACAAGTTCCCGGCGGAGCAGGCGCAGACCCGGCTGAAGGCGATCACCATCCAGGTCGGCCGCACCGGGGCGTTGACCCCGGTCGCCGAGCTGGAGGACATCACCGTCGGCGGCGTGGTGGTCAGCCGCGCCACCCTGCACAACGAGGATGAGATCGCCCGCAAGGACATCCGCGTCGGCGACCTCGTCGTGGTCCAGCGCGCCGGCGACGTCATCCCGCAGGTGGTCGAGGTGGTGCTGTCGCAGCGCCCGGCCGAGTCGGCGCCCTACGTCCCGGTCGAAACCTGCCCGGTCTGCGGCAGCCTCGCCATCCGCGAGGCCGGCGAGGTGGTGCGCCGCTGCACCGGCGGCCTGATCTGCGCCGCCCAGGCCAAGGAACGGCTGCGCCACTTCGTCTCGCGCGACGCCTTCGACATCGAGGGGCTGGGCGAGAAGATCATCGAGGAATTCTGGGACGAGGGCTTCATCAAATCGCCGGTCGACATCTTCACGCTTGAAGGCCGGGTGGAGCTGGTCGGCCGGCCGGGCTGGAAAGAGAAGTCGGTCGAGAACCTGTTCAACGCCATCAACCAGCGCCGCCGCGGCATCGACCTGCACCGGGTGATCTACGCGCTCGGCATCCGCCATGTCGGCGAGGTGACGGCCAAGTCGCTGGCCCGCCATTACACGACGATGGACGGCTGGATCGACGCCATGATCGCCGCCGGGCAGGCGATGCCCGGCCCGGACTGGCGCGACCTGCACGAACTGAACGGCGTCGGCCCGGTCACCGCCGACACCATCCTCGCCTGGTTCGCCGACCCGGAGAGCGGGTCGAAGCTGGATTTCTACGCCGGCAACGAGGCGCTGCGGCTGGAAACCATCATCGGCTCGCTCGGCATCAAGCGGCTGAACACGCGGGCCGCCCAGGCGCTGGCGACCCGCCACGGCACGCTCGCCGACTGGCGGGCGGCGATGGAGCGGGCGGTGGGGCAGGCCCCCGGCCCGGCGTGGCTGGAGCTGGTCGCCACCCCCGACGTCGGCGAGGTCGCGGCCGAGGAACTGGCCGGCTTCTTCGCCGAGGAGCGCAACCTCGCCATCGTCCGCGGGCTGGCCGACCGGCTGACCGTGCTGGCGGCGGAGGCGCCGAAGGCCGGCAATTCGCCGGTCGCCGGCAAGACGGTGGTCTTCACCGGCACGCTGGAGAAGATGACCCGGTCGGAGGCCAAGGCGCGCGCCGAGTCCCTGGGGGCCAAGGTCGCCGGGTCGGTGTCGGGCAAGACCGATTACCTCGTCGCCGGTGCCGATGCCGGCAGCAAGGCAGCCAAGGCCAAGGAACTGGGGGTCGAAATCCTGACCGAGGAGGAGTGGCTCGCCCGCATCGGCGGCTGAGGCCGTCCGGCCGGGCAATCCCTGCCAAAATGTCGCATGGCCATCCGACCGGATTGACGGATGGCCATGGGGGGAGTGAGATTCGGTAACATTCGTGCCGGCAAAGCCGGACCGGTGAAACAAGGCGGCAGGGTGGTGGTCCTCGGGACCAACGGCGACGGGCGGTCAACGCCCGCACCCACCCGACCGGCACAATCAACCGAGGGGGAAAAGGAAACGCCATGGAGCCTATTCAGTGGTCGCGCTGGATGAGCGTCGGCAACGACGCTCTGGACGAGGATCATCGGGTCCTGATCGCCATCGTCAACAAGCTGTATGACCCGGCGAACCGCGAGAACCCCGGCGTGATCGAAGCCATCCTCGCCGAACTGATCGCCTACACCCGGCACCATTTCGCCGAGGAGGAGGCGCAGATGCAGCGCCTGAACTACCCGACCTTCGTCGCCCACAAGGCCCTGCACGACAAGCTGACCCAACAGGTCGAAGCCTACCGCGACGAGTTCCGCGTCAGCCACAGCAGCATCACCGGTGAGGAGGTGTTCCTGTTCTGCTCTGAATGGCTGGGCAAGCACATCCTGAAGGAAGACACCCGCTTCGGCGAATACGCCGGTGCGGAGGAAACACTGGCGGCGGTGGGGTAGGGTGACCGGGGCAAAGCCTTGAAGGATTGGATTAACAGCACCTCTTAAGATATTGAAATAATTTGCTGATACCCTCCGTTGCTTTCTGAAAAGCACACGCAGTGTCACAGCGCCCGACCCGAGAGGGGAGGGCGCTTTTTCTTTGGTACGACACGACGGGTGCGAGAGGGGAGGGGGCGGTGCAAACGAAAAAGCCCTCCCCGGGAGGGGAGGGCAGGCGGTGTGGAGACCGCACAGAGAGAGGTCAGGCGACGGCGAGCTGCTTCAGGGCGCGGTGGGCGATCGGCAGGGACACCGGCGTCTCGTAGCGCCAGGCGCTGCGGTCGGCGAACAGGGCGCGCAGCAACTGGTTGTTCAGCGCGTGGCCGGAGCGCACGCCGTGGAAATGCCCGATGAAGGTCGCACCGGCCAGATACAGGTCGCCGACGGCGTCCAGGATCTTGTGGCGCACGAACTCGTCGGTGAAGCGCAGACCCTCGGCGTTCATCACCGTGTCGCCCGAAATCACCACCGCGTTGTCCAGCGAACCGCCGCGGGCGAGGCCCATCTTGCGCAGCCCCTCCACCTCGTGCAGGAAGCCGAAGGTGCGGGCGCTGCTGATCTCGTCCTTGAAGGCGTCGACGTCCATTTCGACCGCGCGCGACTGGCGCGAGATGGCGGCGCTGTCGAAGTCGATGTCGAAGCTGTAGGTCGTCGCGTCGTCCGGCGTGAAGGACGCGCTCTTGACGCCGTCGCCGATGGCGACCGGCTTCAGGATGCGGATGATCCGGCGCGGCGCGTTCTGCACGGCGATGCCGGCCTGCTCGATGGCGGCGACGAAGGGGGCGGCGCTGCCGTCCATGATCGGCACCTCGATGCCGTCCAGCGCCACGATGGCGTTGTCGATGCCGCAGCCGGCCAGCGCCGACATCAGGTGCTCGATCGTGCCGATGGTGGTGCCGTGCTCGTTGCCGATCACGGTGCACATCCGCGTGTCGACGACCGCATCCCAGCGCGCCGGAACGACGGCAGCGGCACCATGGCGGTCGGTGCGGATGAAGGTGATCCCGGAATTCGCATCGGACGGCGAAATCGTCAGCGTGACGATGACGCCCGAATGCAGCCCGACGCCGGCGATGGTCACCGCCTTCTTCAGGGTCTGCTGGAACATGCCGCCCGCGTTGCTGCGATTGTTGGCCACGATGTCTTGTCCATCTTGGTCTGTAGGTTCGATCTCCGGCGATCACACGTTCCAACGACCCCTGGGATCATCGAACCGGCCGTGTTCGCCTTCGACCATGCTGTTAGGTAACACCGTGTCCTGGAAATCGGCAAATCACTCATTGTTACCGTTTGTTGCAGGGCACAAGGCGGCGGCGGTGCGACGGGCGGTCGAGCGGCCGGCAATAAAAAATCCCCGGAGACGCACGAAGGCGTTCCGGGGTCCGAAAGGTTCGGTCAGGTTGTGGAGCCGTCGGCGCCGCGATTGGCAGGCTGCGGCGCCGGCGGTTATCTCCGGCTTTCGCCGGGATCGCTTGGCCGCCGGGGGTCAGCCGGCGGCCGTGTCGGTCGGCCGCCGTCAGTTGGCCTGGCGGCGCAGGAAAGCCGGGATGTCCAGCTCTTCCTGCTCACCCGGACGGGCCTCGGCGCGCGGGGCGGGGGCCATCGGCTGCGGGGCGGCCGGGTAGCTCGGGGCCGGCTGCTGCTGCGGGGCCGCCTGATAGCTCGGCTGCTGCTGCGGCTGCTGCTGGGGCGCCTGCTGCGGGTAGGCCTGCTGCTGCGGGTAGCCCTGGGGGGCCGGCTGCTGCTGCGGATAGGCCGGCTGTTGCGGCTGCTGCTGCGGGTAGGCCTGCTGCTGCGGGTAGCCCTGCGGCGCCGGCTGGTAGGCCTGCGGCGGCTGCTGCGGCGCGGGCTGCGGCGCCGGCGGGTGCGCCGGTTCCGACTTGCGGCCGAGGCCGGTCACCAGACCGAACAGGAAGTTCCCCTTGCGGGCCGGCGCCGGTTCCGGCGCGGGCGCCGGGACCGGACCGACCGACAGGCCACCCGGGTGACCCTGCTGGGCCACATGGTGGTGCTGCGGCGGCTGCGGCTGGTGCTGCGGGGCGGCCATCGGCTGGTGTTGGGGTTGCTGGTGCTGGGGCTGCTGCGGCTGTTGCTGCGGCTGGGCCATCGGCTGCTGGTGCTGCGGCGCCGACAGCGGCGGGGCGCCGACGGGCATCGGCGGGCGCGGGCCGGCGTCGGCCGGCTTCGGCGCGAAGAAGTGGCCGCCCTGGTTCTCGCCGTGCAGCGGGCTGCCGGCCGGCTTCGGCGCTTCGGCCTGGGCGGCCTGGGCCGGGTCATGCTGGATCGCGGCGGCGCCGGCGGTCACCGGCTGCGGCGTGCGCAGGCCGGCGGCGGCGCTGGGGATCGCCGGCGACACGCCGGGGGCGGTCGGCGCGCCGGTCAGGTTGCCCGGGGCGGCCGGCTTCTTGTTGCGGTCGGAGACCAGCGACAGGTTGACCGGGTGCAGGGTGCGCGGGTTGCTCATCGCCGCGGCGTCGATGCCGGTGGCGACGACCGACACGCGCATCACGCCGTCCAGCGAGCTGTCGAAGGTCGAGCCGAAGATGATGTTGGCGTCGGGATCGACCTCGTCGCGGACGCGGTTCGCCGCCTCGTCGACCTCGAACAGGGTCATGTCATAGCCGCCGGTGATGTTGATGAGCACGCCGCGCGCACCCTTCATCGACACGTCGTCCAGCAGCGGGTTGGAGATGGCGGCCTCGGCGGCCTCGATGGCGCGGCGCTCGCCACCGGCCTCGCCGGTGCCCATCATCGCCTTGCCCATCTCGGTCATGACGGACCGGATGTCGGCGAAATCCAGGTTGATCAGGCCGGGCATCACCATCAGGTCGGTGACGCCGCGCACGCCCGAATGCAGAACGTCGTCGGCCATCTTGAAGGCGTCCGCGAAGGTCGTCTTCTCGTTGGCGATGCGGAACAGGTTCTGGTTCGGGATGATGATCAGGGTGTCGACATACTGCTGCAGCTCGGCGATGCCGCCTTCCGCCAGCCGCATGCGGTGACCACCCTCGAAATGGAAGGGCTTGGTGACGACGCCGACGGTCAGGATGCCGCGCTCGCGGGCCGCGCGCGCGATGACCGGGGCCGCGCCGGTGCCGGTGCCGCCGCCCATGCCGGCGGTGATGAACACCATGTTGGAGCCTTCGAGGAACTGCACGATCTCGTCGATCTGCTCCTCCGCCGAGGCCCGGCCGACGTCCGGCTTGGAGCCGGCGCCCAGGCCGCGGGTGGTCCCGGTGCCGAGCTGGATGCGCTTCTCGCAGAGCGATCCCTTCAGCGCCTGCGCGTCGGTGTTGCCGACGACGAAGTCCACGCCTTCCAGGTTCGACTTGATCATGTTGTTGACGGCGTTGCCACCGGCGCCGCCGACGCCGAAGACCGTGATGCGCGGCTTCAGTTCGGGCTCGATTTGGGGAATGGTCACGTTGATCATGTGCTTCAGGCCTCCACAACCTGTTTTCGTTGAGTTTGGTGTTTGATCGACCGCGATCGGCGCCCGGTTGTGTCCGGTGTCTGTCCGATCGGGAATCGGGTGGGTGCGACGGGGGGAATCATCTACAGATTCTCCCGCAGCCACAGGCCGACGCGGCCCAGGAGCCCGGTGGACGCGACCGCTTCCTGGCCGGTCACCATCAGCTCCGTCGGGTTGCGCACGGCGTGTAGGAGAAGGCCCGCGACCGTCGCGAAGGCCGGTCCGCCATGCGCCTCGTTGAGGCCGGCGATCCGGGTCGGGCGGGCGATGCGGACCTGCTTGTCCAGGATCGGGGCGGCCATGTCGCGCGTGTTGGGCAACTGGCTGGCGCCACCGGTCAGCACGACGCGCCGGCCGACCAGCCGGGAATAGCCCGACTGTTCCAGCGCGCTGCGGATCTCTTCGAAAATCTCTTCCATCCGGGCCTGGATGATGCTGACCAGCAGGGACCGCGGCTGGCTGATGCTGCCGCTGCCGCTGCGTTCGTCCTCGCCGATCTGCGGCACCTCGATCATCTCGCGCTCGTCGGCCGGGTTCACCCGGGCGCTGCCGTAGAGGACCTTCAGCCGTTCGGCGTGGACCAGCGGGGTCGTCAGCCCGTGGGCGATGTCGTTGGTGACGTGCCGCCCGCCGAGCGGCACCGCGCCGGTCCACACCAGGTTGCCTTCGGAGAAGATGGAGATCGTCGTGCCGCCACCGCCGATGTCGACGCAGGCCGCCCCCATCTCCATCTCGTCCTCCACCAGGCAGGCGAGGCCGGAGGCGAAGGGGCTGACGACGATCGTCTCGATGTTCAGGTGGCAGCGGGCGATGCAGGCGTGCAGCGTGCGGATGGCGCCGGCCGCCGCGGTGACGACGTGCAGCTGGGCGCCCAGCGAATGGCCGCTCATCCCCTTGGGGTCGCGGATGCCGCGGCTGCCGTCGAGCGTGAAGCCCAGCGGGATGGTGTGGATCAGCGCCTGGTCGGGACCGGCGCGCAGGGTGCGGGCGTGGGCCATGGCGCGGCGGACGTCGCCGTCCGTCACCTCCTGGCCGGAGACCGGGACCTGGGCGGTGAAGGCGTGCGAGCGCGGATGGCCCATCGACAGGTTGACCACCACGTCGTGCACCGTCTCGCCCGCCATCTGCTCGGCGGCGTGGACGGCGGCGCCGATCGAGGTCTCCGCCGCCTCCATGTCGATGATGGTGCCGGCGCGGATGCCCGTGGCGATCTGGTGGCCGACGCCGATCACGCGGAGGGAGCCGGGCTCCTCCATCCGCGCGATGACGCAGCACACCTTCGTCGAGCCGACGTCCAGCGCCGTGACGATTCCGCCACGGGCCGGCCGCTTCGGCTTCTTGGCGCCGTTGAATCCCATACCGACCATGCCCCCCAAAGTCCGCCCTCAACCCCCGTGTGCCGACGACCGGCGCTTCCCCACAAAGCCCCGACCGCCGGGTCCGCTCTCTTTACGACTTCTTGCCCGGTTTCTTCTTCGTGTCGTCCTCCCAGCCCGGAAGCTGGGCGGTGGCGGAGGTCTGGATCGCCGCGCGGTCGGGCTGGCGCAGGTCGATCGCGACGATGTCGCGCTCCAGCACATGGCTCGCCGTCTGCATCTGTTCGAGCTGGCGCAGCGCCCGGCGCATGTCGGCCGTGCCCTCCGGCAGCTTGACCGTCACGCCGTTGTTCAGCTGCAGGTTCCAGCGGCGGTCGCTGATCCAGCTGGCCGAGGACAGCATCGGCGCCAGCGTCGGCGCGCTGTCCAGCGCCGACAGCAGGGTGTGGACCTGCTGCGGCGCGTTGGCGCCGATCACCTGGGGCAGCGTCTCGATCCGCTGGTTGCCGCGCCGGGCCAGTTCGGCCGCGTCGGCCAGCGGCCGGCCGGCGCGGTCGATCACGGTGAACTGGCGGTCATGCTGCCAGATCGCCATCGGCTGGCGTTCCGACAGGCGGATGTAGAGGAAGCCGGGCAGCCGCCGCTCGATCGCCGCCGACGACACCCAGGGCAGTTCCTCCAGCCGCTGCTTGGCCTCGGCGAGGTCGATCGACAGGATCGGCTCGCCCCGGCGCACGCCCAGCGCGTCCAGCACGGTGTCGCGCTCGGTCTCGCTGCGGCCGACCACCAGGATCTCCGACAGGCGGAAGCCCATGGCGCCGGTCGACTGGATCAGGCTGTCCTGCGCCGCCGCCAGCGTGTCGGCCAGGTTGCCGCGCTTCCAGGCCGATCCGGCAAAGGCGGTCAGCCCCAGCACCGGCACCAGGATCAGCGTCGCCTTGACGGCCGAGCGGGTCCAGCGCGGCCAGGCGCGGCGCCGCTTGCCTTTCTCCGCCGACGCGGCCATGGCGCGCGGCGGAGTCGGCATCTCCTCCCGGGCCCGCGCGCCGGCGGCGGCACGGAACTCCGGGTTGGCCATCAGGCGAGCTGACATGCGGCGTTCTCCACGAGCCAGCCGACCAGCGCGCCGTAGGAAATTCCCACATGCGCGGCCTGTTCGGGCACCAGCGACAGGGGCGTCATGCCCGGCTGGTTGTTGATCTCCAGGAAATACAGCCCTTCGGTACCCGGCCGGCTGTCGTCCCAACGAAAGTCGCTGCGCGAGACACCCCGGCAGCCCAGGGTGTGATGCGCCAGCACCGCCAGCCGTTTCGCCTCCTCCGCCACCGCCTCGGGAACCGCGGCGGGGATGGTGTGGATGGCGTGGCCGGCGCTGTATTTGGCGGTGTAGTCGTAAACCTGAGCCTGAAAGACGATCTCGGTCACCGCCAGCGCGCGGTCACCCATGACGCCCACGGTCAGTTCGCGACCGGGGATGAACTCCTCGACCAGCGCGCGTTCCCCGAAGGTCCAGGCGTCGCCGACCGGGCTGTTCTGCCCCTCGCGGACCAGGGTTACGCCAACGGTCGAGCCTTCGTCCACAGGCTTGACGATATAGGGCGCCGGCATCGGGTGAACCCCTCCGGTGATGTCCCCACGGGCCAGTACCACCCCCTTCGGCGACCGGATGCCCACCGTCTCCAACACGCGTTTGGTCATCGCCTTGTCCATCGCGATGGCCGCCGCCTGGACGCCCGAATGGGTGTAGGGCAGGCCCAGGAACTCCAGAACGCCCTGGATCGTGCCGTCCTCGCCGCCGCGGCCGTGCAGGGCGTTGAACACCACGTCGGGGCGCGGGTGGGTCAGCGCCTGCATCAACCCGCCCAGGTCGCGCTGCACGTCGACCGCGGTGACGCGGTAGCCTTCCTCTTCCAGCGCCTTGGCGACACCGGCGCCGCTGACCAGCGACACCTCGCGTTCGGCCGACCAGCCGCCCATCAGCACGGCGACGTGCTTCTTGTGGGCGTGGAGCAGAGCTTCGGTCATGCGGGTTCTCCGTCGGCCGGGATGCCGATGCGCTTGATTTCCCATTCCAGCGTCACGCCGCTGGCGGCGAACACGCGGCGCCGGACCTCTTCGCCCAACGCCTCCAGCTCGGCGGCGGAGGCGTTGCCGTTGTTGATCAGGAAGTTGCAGTGCTTGTCCGACACCTGGGCGTCGCCGATCGACAGGCCGCGGCAGCCCGCCTTGTCGATCAGCTCCCACGCCTTGTGGCCCCCAGAAAGTTCAGGGGCCGGGTTCTTGAAGGTCGAGCCGCCGGTGCGCGAGCGGACCGGCTGGCTGTCGGCGCGCTTGTCGGAGATCTCGGCCATGCGCCGCGCGATCTCCAGCGGGTTGCCGGGTTCGCCGCGCAGGACGGCGCCGGTGAAGATGCAATCCTCCGGCGCGGCGCTGTGGCGGTAGGTGAAGCCCATGCCGGCGTGGCTGAACGCCAGCCGGCGGCCGTCGCGCGCCACCGCGCTGGCCGAGACCAGCACGTCGGCCAGCTCGCGGCCATAGGCGCCGCCGTTCATCCGCAGCGCGCCGCCGACCGTGCCGGGGATGCCCGACAGGAACTCCAGCCCCGCGATCCCGGCGTCGCGGGCGACCATGGCGACGTTCAGGTCGAGCGCCGCGGCGCCGACCGTCAGGGTCATGCCGTCCGCCACGATGTCGGTGAAGCCGCGGCCGAGCCGGATGGTGACGCCCGGCACGCCGCCGTCCCGCACCAGCAGGTTGGAGGCGACGCCGATCACCGTCACCGGCACCTCGGCCGGCAACGCCGCCAGGAAGTCGGCCAGATCGTCGGCGTCGGCCGGGCGGAACATCACCTCGGCCGGGCCGCCGACGCGGAACCACGTCACCGGCGCCAGCGCGGCGTCGGCGGTCAGCCGGCCGCGCACCGGCGGCATCCGTTCGATCAAGTGGCCGCCTGGGGCGCTCATGCGCGGGGCCGCCGTCATCGCTTGGTGCCGTACAGCGTCGCCAGCTCGCCCGGCAGCGCGTTGGCCCACTGGGTGATGTTGCCGGCGCCCAGGCAGACGACGAAGTCGCCGGGCCGCGCCATCTCGCGCACCACCTGCGCCAGCTCCTGCTGGTTGTGCAGGGCGACGACGTGGCGGTGGCCGTGCATGCGCAGCCCCTCGACCAGGCTGTCGCGGCTGACCCCCTCGATCGGGGTCTCCCCGGCGGCGTAGACGTCGGCGACGATCACCGCGTCGGCGTCGTTGAAGCAGGTGCAGAACTCTTCGAACAGGGCGGCGAGGCGCGAGTAGCGGTGCGGCTGGACCACGGCGATGGTGCGGCCGGTGCCGGCGGTGCGCGCCGCCTTCAGCACCGCGGCGATCTCCACCGGGTGGTGGCCGTAATCGTCGATGACGGTGATGCCGTTGGTCTCGCCGGTCTTGGTGAAGCGGCGCTTCACGCCCTGGAACCGGGCCATGCTGTCGCGCATCACCACGTCGGGCAGGCCCATCTCGTTGCCGACGGCGAAGCAGGCGAGCGAGTTCTGGACGTTGTGCGGCCCGTACATCGGCAGGCGCACGCCGGCGATGGCGCGGCTCTCGCCGGTGTGGCGGTCATAGATCAGCACGTCGTACTTGGCGCCGTCCGGCCCCAGCTCGACATTCACCGCGCGGATGTCGGCCTGCGGCGAGAAGCCGTAGGTGACGATGCGGCGGTCCGACACGCGCGGGATCATCGCCTGCACCTCGGGGTGGTCGATGCACAGCGCGGCGAAGCCGTAGAAGGGGATGTTCTGGACGAAGCTGTCGAACGCGGCGCGCGCGTTGTCGAAGGTGCCGTAGAAGTCCAGATGCTCCGGATCCATGTTGGTGACGACGGCGATGCAGGCCGGCAGCTTGACGAAGGTGCCGTCGCTCTCGTCCGCCTCGACCACCATCCAGTCGCCGGTGCCGAGCCGGGTGTTGGAGCCGTAGGCGTTGATGATGCCGCCGTTGATGACGGTCGGGTCGAGGTTCGCGTGCTCCAGCATATGGCCGACCATCGAGGTGGTCGTGGTCTTGCCGTGGGTGCCGCCGATGGCGATCGCCCATTTCAGCCGCATCAGCTCGCCCAGCATCTCGGCGCGGCGGACCACCGGCACCAGGGCGGCACGGGCGGCGACGACCTCGGGGTTGTCGCGCTTGACGGCGGAGGAGACGACGACGACCGCGGCGCCGGCGATGTTCTCGGCGCGGTGGCCGACGAACACCGAGATGCCCAGCTCGCGCAGACGCTTGACGTTGGCGTTCTCGGCGAGGTCGGACCCCTGGACGGTGTAGCCCAGGTTCCGCAGCACCTCGGCGATGCCGCTCATGCCGATGCCGCCGATGCCGACGAAGTGGATGGTGCCGATCGAGAGGGGGAGGGCGCGCATGTCGGGCTTACTTTCCGCGGCGAAGCATCAGGCGAAGGGTGGCGTCGACCGCCTCGTCGGTGAGGTCGGTCGGGAGGGGTTGCGATCCGTGGATCATCGACAGCCGGTCACGCAGGAAGCCGCCTTCGGCAAGGAAGCGCGGCACCAGCGGACAGCCCGGACGGTTGTACCAGCCCCCCTCGGTCCGCGTCATGTCCGCTGGCCAGTCGTGGAGCGGACGCGGTGTCGGTCGGCTCAGATTCCGCATCGTCTTGATCATTCCGCGGCCCCCTTGGCATGGGTCCCGGCCTCGGCCGGCCGGGCGTGGTGGGATTGGTCGTGGTCGGATTGGTCGGGCGGGGTGTCGGTCCGGCTCTCGACCGGATCGGATTCGGCGCCGGTCGTCCCGCGCCGCTCCCGCGTCGGGTCGAGCATCGCCAGCACCGCGTCGGCCAGCGCGGAGGCGGCGTCGGCGGTGCCCCAGTCGTGGGCGGCGCGGGCGGCGTCGGCCAGCGCCTGACGGTCGGCCAGCAACGCGCTCAGCCGCTCGGCCAGCGCCCCGGCGGTGAAGTCCGGCTGCGGAATCAGCCACGCGGCCCCAGCCTCCGCCAGATGGCGGGCGTTGGCGGTCTGGTGGTCGTCGGTGGCGAAGGGGTAGGGCACCAGGATCGCCGGACGGCCGACGCAGGTCAGCTCGGCGATGGTGGAGGCGCCGGCGCGGGTGATGGCGAGGTGGCAGGCGGCCAGCCGCTCCGGCACGTCGCGGAAGAAGCTCTGCAGGTCGAGCCGGCCGAGGCCCAGCGGCTCCAGCGCGGCGCGGGCGCTCTCCAGATCCTCCGGCCGGCATTGCTGCGACAGGTGGATGCGGGCGCGCAGTTCGGCGGGCAGCCGGGCCAGCGCCGCCGGGATCACCTCGGAGAAGACGCGCGCACCCTGGCTGCCGCCGATCACCAGCAGGCGGATGGGGGCGTCGGACGTGGCATCGGGCGCCGCGTAGGGCGACAGGCGGCGGGCGGCGATGGCCGGGCGGACCGGGTTGCCGGTGCGGACCAGCTTGGCGTGCTGCGCCTCGCCCAGCTTCTCGATGCGGTCGAAGGCGACGGCCAGCCGCCGGGCGCCGGCGATCAGCATCCGGTTGGCGCGGCCCAGCACGGCGTTCTGCTCGTGCAGCAGCACCGGCAGGCGGCCCTGGATCGCGGCGTAGACGGTGGGGACGGAGGGGTAGCCGCCGAAACCGACCACCGCGGCGGGGGCGAGCCGGCGCATCAGCGCCCGCGCCTCCAGCAGGCCCAGGCCCAGGTGGAAGGCGGCCTTCAGCTTGCCGACGAAGCCGGCGCCGGGGGAAGCGGCGCGGATGCGGTGGACCGGCACCTCCGGCAGGGTGTCGCCGAAGGCGTGGCCGCGGCGGTCGGTGACCAGCGACACAGCGCGGCCGCGGGCCAGCAGCTCGCGCGCCAGCGCCTCGGCCGGGAACATGTGCCCGCCGGTGCCGCCGGCGGCCAGCACGATCACCTTGTGGGGGGAGGAGGAGGCCAGGATGGCGGGCTTCCTCATTCCAAAGGACCGAAACGCTTGCGTGTCAAAGCCAGAACCATGCCCATGCCGAAACCCAACGCCAGCAGCGACGAGCCGCCGTACGAGATGAACGGCAGGGTCATGCCCTTCGTCGGCATAAGATGCAAGGACGAACCCATGTTGATCGCCGCCTGAAGCCCGAACTGGATCAGAAGCCCGGCGGTCGCCAGCAGGACGAAGTAATTGTTGTCGTTGAAGACCCGCGCGAACCCGCGCAGGACGACAAAGGCGAACAGCACCACCAACCCCAGGCAGAAGATCAGCCCCAGTTCTTCGCCAGCGACCGCGAAGATGAAGTCGGCGTGGCTGTCGGGCAGGTAGAATTTCACCGTGCCCTGGCCGGGGCCGGTGCCGAGCAGGCCGCCGTTGGCGAAGGCCTCCAGCGAGCGGTTGACCTGGTAGTTGTCGCCGGCGTGCGGGTCGAGGAAGCGGTCGATGCGACTGGTGACGTGCGGCAGCGTGTAGTAGGCGCCGACCAGCCCGACGACGCCCAGCCCGCCCAGCCCCATCACCAGCACGAGGTTCAGCCCGGCCAGGAAGAACTGGGTGAACCACACCGCCGACACCACGAAGGTCATGCCGAGGTCGGGCTGCAGGATCAGGCCGGCCATGGTGACGCCGTACAGCACGATCGACACCAGCGCGCCGGGAAAGCCCGGGTTGGTGCGCGACAGCGAGAACAGCCACGCCGCGACCACGGCGAAGGCCGGCTTGACGAACTCCGACGGCTGGATCGACAGGCCCGGCACATGGATCCAGCGCCGGGCGCCCTTGATTTCGACGCCGACCACCAGCGTGGCGTAGACCAGAACCACCGCGATCAGGAACACCCCCAGCGCCACCCGCCGCACGCCGCGCGGGCTGAGCAGCGACACGCCGACCATGATCATGACCGCCGGGACCAGCATCATGACGTGGCGTTCGACGAAGTAGAAGGTGTCCTGGATGCCGATGCGCTCGGCCACCGGCGGGCTGGCCGCGGTGATCAGCACGGTGCCGAGGAACATCAGCAGCGCCACGGCGCCGAGCTGCCAGCGGTCCACCGTCCACCACCAGCGGCCGAAGATCGATTGGTCGGTGCGGTCGAAGGTGATCATGCCGCGCTCCCGCTGCCGCCGATGTTTGCTTGATCGATGTCGGACCCGTCATGGGCGCTGACGATGCCGGCGACGTAGCCCGCGAAGGCCTCGCCGCGCTTCTCGAAATTGGCGAACTGGTCCCACGACGCGCAGGCCGGCGACAGCAGGACGCAGGCGCCCTCCAGCCGTTCGGCCAGCGCCAGGCCGGCCGCCTTGGCGGTGGCGACGTCCAGCGTGCCGCACCGTGTATAAGCAACGCCTTGTGCATCGCACCATGCGGCGAATTGCTCCTGCGCCTCGCCGATCAGGAAGGCGTGCCGGATGCGGCCGGTGTAGCCCTCCAGCCCCGACAGGCCGGTGTCCTTGGCCTGTCCGCCCAGGATCCAATAGATCGGATCGAAGGTCGCCAGCGCCTTTTCGGTGGCGTCGGCGTTGGTCGCCTTGCTGTCGTTGACGAAGCGGACGCCATCGACGGTGCCGACCAGCTGCTGGCGGTGGGCGAGGCCGGGGAAGCTTTCCATCGCCGCGACGATGGCCGGCACCGGCACCCCGGCGGCCTTGCAGGCGGCGAAGGCGGCGGCGGCGTTCTGCCAGTTGTGGGCGCCCAGCAGCGCCGGGAAGCGCGACAGCGCGGCCACGCGCTCCGCCGCGCCGTCGGTGTCGTCGACCAGCCAGCCGTCGGCGGCGTAGACACCGCCCGCGACCGGGCCGCGGGCCGAGATCGGCCAGATGCGCTGGTCGCCGGCGGCCACCAGCTCGTCGTGGATCCTGCGGCAAGGATCGTCGTCGACGCCGATCACCGCGGTGCGCGGCTTGGTCTGGCGGTGGAAGATCAGCTTTTTCGCGGCGATGTAGCCCGCCATCCCGCCATGGCGGGCGAGATGGTCGGGCGTGATGTTCAGCAGCACCGCGATGTCGAAGGTGATCGAGACGGTCAGTTCGAGCTGGTAGCTCGACATTTCCAGGACGCAGATGTTGCCGGCGCCGATCGGGTCGAAGGTCAGCACCGGCGTGCCCAGGTTGCCGCCCACCGCGGCCTTGCGGCCGGCGGCGGCCAGGATGTGGCCGATCAGCGTGGTGGTGGTCGACTTGCCGTTGGTGCCGGTGATGCCGATGAAGGCGCAGTCGCGCTCCGCCCGGCCCAGCAGCTCGATGTCGCAGACCAGCTCGATGCCCAGGGCGCGGGCGCGGGTGGCGACCGGGTGCGGCGCCGGGTGGGTGTGCGGGATGCCGGGCGACCAGACGATGGTGGTCAGCTCCGACAGGTCGGCGGTGGCGAGATCGACGACGCGGAAGCCTTCCGCCTCGGCCGCGGCGCGCGAGGCGGGGTTGTCGTCCCACACCCACACGTCGGCCCCGCTGCGGCGCAGGGCGGTGGCGGTGGCGAGGCCGGACTTGCCCAGCCCCATCACCGCGACGGGAAGCTCCTGCATGTAGAACAGGTCGATCATCGCCGCCTCCCCCCTAGCGCAGTTTCAGCGTGGAGAGGCCGGCGAGGGCCAGGATCGACGCGATGATCCAGAACCGGATCACCACCGTCGGTTCGGCCCATCCCTTCTTCTCGAAATGGTGGTGCAGCGGCGCCATGCGGAAGACCCGCTTGCCGGTCAGCTTGAACGAGGCGACCTGCACGATCACCGACACGGTTTCCAGCACGAACAGGCCGCCGATGATGGCCAGCACGATCTCGTGCTTGGTCACCACGCTGACGGCGCCCAGCGCCCCGCCCAGCGACAGCGAGCCGGTGTCGCCCATGAACACCATGGCCGGCGGCGCGTTGTACCACAGGAAGCCCAGCCCGGCCCCGACCAGCGCGCCGCAGAAGACGGTCAGCTCGCCCGAACCGGGGACATGGTGGATCTGCAGGTAGTTGGCGAAGATCGCGTTGCCCGACAGGTAGGAGATCAGGCCGAAGCAGCCGGCGGCGATCATCGTCGGCACGATGGCCAGACCGTCCAGACCATCGGTCAGGTTCACCGAGTTCGACGCGCCGACCATGATGAAGGCGCCGAACGGCACGAAGAACCAGGACAGCTGGATCAGGAAGTCCTTGACGAAGGGGACCGCCACGCCGCCCGACAGCGGCGGGGCCGACACCCACATGATCAGCGCCGAGGCGACCAGCCCGATGGCGATCTCCCACCCCAGGCGGAAGCGGCCGGACAGGCCCTTGGTGTTGCGCTTGGTCAGCTTCAGATAATCGTCGCCGAAGCCGATCAGGCCGTAGCCGATGGTCACCAGCAGGACGATCCAGATGTAGGCGTTGGTCAGGTCGGCCCACAGCAGGGTGCTGACCGTCATCGCGATCAGGATCATCAGGCCGCCCATGGTGGGCGTGCCCTTCTTCTTGAAGTGGCTTTCCGGGCCGTCGGCGCGGATCGGCTGGCCTTCGCCCTGCTTGCGCTTCAGCCAGGCGATCAGGCTGGGGAAGAACATGAAGCTGATCACCAGCGAGGTCAGCACGGAGCCGCCGGTCCGGAAGGTGAGATACCGGAACAGGTTGAAGGGCGAGAAGACGTCGGCCAGGCCGAAGAGGAGGTTGTAGAGCATGTGGGTCCGTCAGCCTCGCGGCGCCTGGGCGGCCGACACCTGGGTGGTCGACGCCTGGGCGGGTGGGGAGGCCGTCTGCAAAGCCGTCTGGGGCTGGTTGGTGGATCGGGAGGCGGCTTTGTCGCCGCTTTCGCGCCGCGTGTCGAGTGCCGCGAGCGCATCGACGATCAGACCTGTGCGACTGCCCAACGACCCCTTGACCATGATAACGTCGCCGCCCTTGACGGCGGCGCCGACGATGGGGGCCAGATCGACGCTGCTCTCGGTCCAGGCGCCGCGCATCGCCTCGGGCAGCCGGTCGAACAGGGCGCGCATGTGCGGGCCGCAGGCGTAGACGCTGTCGACATGCGCCGCCCGCAGCGGATCAACCAGCGCGGCGTGCAGCGCGTCGGCGCGCTCGCCCAGTTCGCGCATGTCGCCGAGCACGGCGATGCGGCGGCCGCCGGCGCCGGGGTCGATCGTGCCCAGCACCTCCAGCGTCGCGACCATCGCCGCCGGGCTGGCGTTGTAGCTCTCGTCGATCAGGGTGAAGGCGCCCTGGTCGGCGTGGATTCGCTTGCGGGTGCCGCGGCCCTTGACCGGCTGCAGGCTGGACAGGGCGCGGGCGGCGGCGGCGACGTCGGCGCCCAGCGCCTTCACCGCCAGCAGCACGGCCAGGCTGTTCATCACCCAGTGCTTGCCGGGCAGCGACAGGCAATATTGCAGCCGCTCGCCGCGGATCACCGCGGTAACCGCGCTGCAGGTGGCGTGCAGCGAGCAGTCGAGCAGCCGGGCGTCGGCGTCGTCCGCCGCGCCGAAGCTCCAGACATGCGACAGGCCGTGGCGGACGGCGGCGGCCTTCAGGCGGGCGAACTGGCCATTGTCGCGGTTCAGCACGGCGACGCCGTTGGGCCCCAGCCCTTCGAAGATTTCGGCCTTGGCGTCGGCGATGGCCTCGACCCCGGCGAAGAATTCCAGATGCGCCGCCTCGACGTTGGTGATGATGGCGACGTCGGGCCTGACCTGCCGCGACAGCGGCCCCAGTTCGCCGGCGTGGTTCATCCCCAGCTCGAACACGCCGTAGGCGCGGTCGGCGGGCAGGCGGGCGAGCGACAGCGGCACGCCCCAATGGTTGTTCAGGCTGCCTTCGGTGGCGTAGGTCGGCCCCTGCGCCGACAGGACGTGGCGCAGCGTCTCCTTGGTGCCGGTCTTGCCGACCGACCCGGTCACCCCGACGAAGCGGGCGCCGCAGCGGGCGCGGGCGACGGCGCCCATCCCGGCCATCGCCTCCAACGTGTCGGCCGGCGCGCGCAGCAGCGGGGCGTCGGCCGGCAGGCCGTCCGGGATGTGGTCGACCAGCGCCGCGACGGCCCCGGTGGCCAGCGCCGCACCGACGAAGGCGTGCCCGTCGAAGTTCGGCCCGCGCAACGCCACGAACAGGTCGCCCGGCGCCACCTTGCGGCTGTCGATCGACACGCCGGTGGCGGCCCAGGCGTCTCCGCCCGTCAGCTGGCCGCCGGTCGCGGCCGCGGCGTCCTGCGCGGTCCACAGGACCGTCTTGTCGTCGCTCATGCTCCAACCTCCGCTACGGCTTTCCGGGCCTCGTCCGCGTCGTCGAACGGACGCACCTCGGTGCCGATCGTTTGTCCCTGTTCGTGCCCCTTGCCGGCGATGACCAGCAGGTCGCCGGGCTGAAGCTGCCGCACCGCGGTGCGGATCGCCTCGGCCCGGTCGCCGATCTCCTCCAGCCTGCCCGGCGCGCCGGCCAGCACCTCGCCCCGCACGAAGGCGGGATCCTCGGTGCGCGGGTTGTCGTCGGTGACGATGGCGCGGTCGGCCAGACGGGCCGCCAGCCCCCCCATCACCGGACGCTTGCCGCGGTCGCGGTCGCCGCCGCAGCCGAACACCGTCACCAGATGGCGATGGGCGTGCGACCGCAGCGCCAGCAGCACCGTTTCCAGCGCGTCCGGCGTGTGGGCGAAATCGACGTAGACCGTCGCCCCGTTCGGGTGGGTGGCGACGTGCTGCAGCCGTCCCGGCACCCCCTCCAGCGAGGACAGCGTGCCGAGCGCCCGGTCGGCGTCGCCGCCGGACCCGATCACGAGGCCCAGCGCGCACAGGACGTTCCAGGCCTGGAAGCGTCCGGCGAGCGGCAGGTCCACCGTCACGTCGCGGCCCAGCACCGACAGGGCAAGGCGCTGGCCATGGGCCAGCGGCTCCACCCCGGTGACCCGCAGCGCGGTGCCGGCGAGACCATAGGACAGGACGCGGTGGCCACGTTCGTTACAAATCGTGGCGAAATGGTGGAAGTGGTCACTGTCGGCGTTCAGCACCGCCGCGCACCCGGACGGCAGGATGCGGCTGAACAGCATCGCCTTGGCGTCGCGGTACGCCTCCATCGTGCCGTGATAGTCCAGGTGGTCGCGGGTCAGGTTGGTGAAGCCGGCGGCCGTGATGGCGACGCCGTCCAGCCGGAACTGCTCCAGCCCGTGGCTCGACGCCTCCATGGCGAGATGCTCGATGCCGGCGTCCTTGACGGCGGCGAGGTCGCGGTGCAGCGACACCGGGTCGGGCGTCGTCATCCCGCCATAACCGTGCAGGCCGGGGCCCAGCAGTCCCAGCGTGCCCAGGCTGGCGGCGGCCACGCCCATGCGTTCCCAGATCTGGGCGGCGAACTGGACGGTGGAGGTCTTGCCGTTGGTGCCGGTGACGGCGACCACCGTGCCGGGCTGGCGCCCGTGGAAGGCGGCGGCCATCCGGGCGAAGGCGAGGCGGGGCTGCGGGTCGGTCAGCAGGACGGCGCCGGAGCCGGCCGGAAGCGCCGTGCCCTCGGCGGCCAGGACCGCGACGGCGCCTTTGGCGAGCGCGTCGGCGATGAAGGCGCGGCCGTCGGTCTTCACCCCGGGCAGGGCCGCAAAGACAAAACCGGGCCTGACCGCGCGGCTGTCCGCGGTCAGCCCGGTGATTTCTGGATCAGTCCCGGCCGGAGGCCGGGTGGGATCATCCCCGGCGGGAGGCCGGGCGGGGTCGGTAACGCCGGGATTGGCGTCAGCGCGGCTTGGTCTGAGTTGGGAAAGACGCAACGGTGCTTCCCTTCGGCGGGGTTGGGGCGGTGACGGGCGGGAGCGACTGCTGCCAGTTGGTGGAACCAGCGGCGTTCAGGTAGGTGGAATTCAGGATCTCCGGCGCGTTCTCGTCCACCGTCGGCACGTTCAACAGCGGCCCGACCTGCTTGATGATGCGGCCCACCGCCGGGGCGGCGACCCAGCCGCCGGTGGCGTAACCATAGGTCTTGGCCGTCGCCTTGGGTTCGTCGACCAGCACATAGACGATGTAGCGCGGGTCCTGCATCGGGAAGGCCCCGAGGAAGGACGACATGCGCGAGTTCTTCTGGTAGTGCCGCCCTTTTTGCTTGTCGGCGGTGCCGGTCTTTCCACCGACGACATAGCCCTTGACGTCGGCCGACTTGCCGGTGCCGTCCGCCACCACGAAGCGGAACATGCGCCGCATCATGTCGGAGGTCTGGCGCGACACCACCTGTTCGGTCGGGATCTCGGCGCCGGGCTGGCGCCGCAGCAGCGTCGGCGTGTGGAACTGGCCGCCGTTGATGACCGAGGCCGCGGCGGCCACCGTGTGCATCGGGCTGACCGAAATGCCGTGGCCGAAGGAGATGGTGTAGCTGTTGACCTCGCGCCACGGGTTCGGCACCAGCGGCCAGCCGTTTTCCGGCAGCTCCAGGCCGGTCGGCTTGGTGAAGCCCATCTTGGTCATGAAGGACTTTTGCGCCGCGATGCCGATCTGCTGCACCATCCGCACCGACCCGAGGTTGGAGGAGTGCTGGAACACCTCCGCCACCGTCAGGGCCCGGTGCAGGTTGTGGTAGTCGTTGATGGTGAAGCGCCCGATCTTGATCGGGTGGGCCGCGTCGAAGGCGTCGGACACCCGGATCTTGCCCGAGTCGAAGGCCAGCGCCGAGTTGAAGATCTTGAAGGTCGACCCCATCTCGTAGACGCCCAGCGTCGCCCGGTTGAACAGAGTGTCGGGGTCGAGGCCGGTCGGGTCCTGCGGGTCGAAGTCGGGCAGCGAGACCATCGCCATCACTTCGCCGTTGCGCACGTCGAAGATGATGCCGGCGGCGCCGATGGCGCTGAACTCCTGCACCGTGGCGGCCAGTTCCTTCTTCAGGACATGCTGCAACCGCAGGTCGACCGACAGCTGCAGCGGCGTGCCGGGCTCGGCGGTCAGCCGCTTGTTGAAGCCCTGCTCCATCCCGGCCAGGCCGTTGTTGTCGATGCCGGTGAAGCCGACGATGTGCGAGGTCAGCGGGCCGGCCGGGTAGAAGCGCCGCTCCTCCCGTTCGAACGAGACGCCGGGGATGCCCAGGCGATGGACGGCCGCCTGCTGCTTCGGCGTCAGGTTGCGCTTCAGCCAGACGAAGCGGCGGTCGCCGCTCAGCTTGCCCAGCACCTCCTTGTAGTCCAGCTCGGGCAGGGCGCTGACCAGCTTCTGCGCCGCCTCTTCCGGGCGCGACACCAGCTTGGGATCGGCGTAGAGCGACTGGGTGACCAGCGAGGTCGCCAGCAGGTTGCCGTTGCGGTCGATGATGTCGGCGCGGTTGGAGGTGGTGTTGTCCAACTCCAGCGCGACGTGCTGGCGCGGCTCGCCGCCGCCCGCGAACAGGGTCGCCAGCGACAGCTTGACGCCGATCGCCCCGAACACCGCCGTCACCACCGCCGCTGTGACCATCAGGCGGTAGCGGCTCTGCTCCAGCGCGACCGTCAGCGACGTCCGCGGCTTGTGCGCCGGGGGCGGAACATAGCTGCTGCCGGTGCTGGCGCCCGGCTGGCCGTAGCCCGCCGGACCGCCCTGGTCATGCGGCGGGATGGTCATCGATTGGCACCCAGGCGTGCGACGAGCAGGCCGAGGCTGTCGGTCGGCTTCGGCTGGTAGGACGGCTGGGCGGCGGCCGCCTTGGGCGCCGGAGTCGGGGCCGCGACGGGCATCGGGCGGGACGCCAGTTCGGTCGGCCGGTTGAGCGCGGTCGGGACGTTGGGCGCCATCCGGCCGGCGGCCGGCGCCGGTTCGGACGGAGCGCGGGCGGCACCCGGCACCAGCGCCGCCGGCTTGATCCGCGCCGGACGGGCGGCGGACGGGTCGGCGGGGGCGGGCAGGGCGGCGGGGACGACGACCGGCGCGCGTTCCAGCGCCTTGGCCATCGGCACCGTCTTCGGGATCGCGGCGCCGGCCGGCAGCGTCGCGCTGACCGGCACGATGCCGGTGGAGGCGGCCGGAACCGGCATGCGGGCGGCGACCTGCGGGACGGCGGCGCCCGGCGCCCGGACCATCGGCGGCAGCGGGGCAAGGCCCGGGGTCGTGGCGGCGGGCGGCGGCGCGTCGGCCGGGCGCATCGGGATCATCTCCAGCGCCAGGAACTGGCGGGCTTCGGTCGGCTGCAACGGCAGGTAGGCGTGCGCCAGGGCCTCAAGCTTGGAGGGATCGTTCAGGTAGCTCCATTCGGCCTTCAGGACCTGAATGGACTCCTGCTCCAGGATGATCTTGCGGTTCAGCCCGGCAAGCTTCTCCTCGAGATCCTGGACGTCGTAGCTGGTCTGGAACAGGACGCCGCCGGCAGCCGCGATCAGGCCACCCCAGAACAGCCAGGTTTTGCCTTTCATGCCGCCTCCTTGCCGGGCGCTGGGAACGCGGGCGCCTCGGTGCGTTCAGCCGCGCGCAGCCGGGCGGACCGGGCGCGGGGGTTGTTTCGGGCTTCGGCCTCGCTCGGGTCCACGGGTTTCCGGGAGAGCAGGCGGAAGGATGGGTGATGCGCCGCGACCGCGGTCACGGGCGTGTGGCGGGACGGGGAGGGTGGCGGCGAGGAGCGTTCCTTCAGGAACGCCTTGACCTCGCGGTCCTCCAGCGAATGGAAGGAGACGACGGCCAGACGCCCGCCGGGCGCCAGCAGCGACTCGGCGGCGGACAGGCCGCGCCGCAGTTCGCCCAGCTCGTCGTTCACATGGATGCGCAGCGCCTGGAAGCTGCGGGTGGCGGGGTCGATCCCCTCCCCCTTCTTCCCCCGCGGCACCACCGACCGGACGATGTCGGCCAGTTGCGCGGTGCGGGCGATCGGCTGCTCGCGGCGCGCGGCGACGATGGCGCGGGCGACCCGGCGGGCCATCCGCTCTTCCCCGAGCTGGTAGATGATGTCGGCCAGTTCCGATTCGTCGGCGTGGTTGACCACGTCGGCGGCGGTCGGCCCATCGCGTCCCATCCGCATGTCGAGCGGGCCGTCGAAGCGGAAGGAGAAACCGCGCTCCGGCTCGTCGATCTGGGGGGAGGAGACGCCGACGTCGAGCGCGACGCCGTCGACCCGGTCGATGCCGCGGTCGCGCAGCAGGACGTCCATGTCGCCGAACCGGCCCTCGATCACCTCCAGCCGGCCGGGGTAGGCCTGGGCCAGGGCGCGGCCGCGGTCGATCGCGGCGGGGTCGCGGTCGATGCCGTAGACGCGGCAATCCGCCGTTTCGAGCAGGGCGCGGCTGTAGCCGCCGACGCCGAAGGTGCCGTCGACATAGACACCGCCGTCACGCGGCGCCAGCGCGGCGATCACCTCGTCCAGCAGCACCGGAATGTGGATGGGGGCGGTCATGCGCCGCCCTCCCCGGCCCGGCCGGCGGCGGCGGCGCGGGACGCCTTGGCGACGATCTGGCTCAGCGAGATGTCCTTGCGCACGACCTGTTCGCGCAGCGCCTGCTCGTGGGACTTCAGCGCTTCCGGCTCCCAGATCTGGAAGGTCTTGCGGCGGCCGATGAAGGAGGCCTCCTCGTTGATGCCGGCGAATTCCGCCAGCTCCTTGGGCAGGACGATGCGGCCTTCGGCGTCGAGGGAGACGGGGATCAGCTTGCCGAAGATGAAGGTCTCGATCATGTCGCGCTCGTCGGCGTCCAGGTCGGGGGACTCGAGGCTTTCGGAGAGGACGTCGAGATAGTCCTGGTCGGCGCCTTCCAGCGCCTGGTGGTTCAGCGAGGGCCAGAGATAGACGGTCGTCGCCGCCGAGGTTTTGGCAAGCGACTGCCGGAACTGTGCCGGGATGGACACACGCCCTTTCCTGTCAACTTTGTTGACGTATGTGGACAGGAAAACGGCCATAGGCCCAGTGGTCCCCCCTGCTATCCCCCACGCGCGGTCGGGTGCCCCGCGCTAGCCCCGCTTGGCCCATTCAGCCCTTCCCCGCCGGTGTTAACCAGACTGGGTAAAAGCCCCCCTTAAATGGGCAGTTCTGGGATAGCATGGGACGGCATGGGCGTCAACGGCCCCCCGAGTATTCAGACGGGGGTGTCAAGACTTTTGGGTGGAGCTGTGGCATCCGGGCAAGTTGGTGTACGAATTCCGGGGATCTTCGCAGTATTCCGGCGAGTCGCTGGGATGTGGATAAAGTTATCCACACAGGTTCATTGAACGTTCCAAAAATTTACGAAAATACGTCCTATCCATGGTTCATCCACCAGCCGAATCGACCCCTCCGAACGACATAATGCTTAGGGTGCGAAACCAGGGTCAGGCATGGGACGGCATGGGAATTGGCCCCACAGTTATCCACCGGCTGTGGATTGTTCTGGGGAAAATGTGGACGAGCCTGTGCCCAACCCGCGGACAGCGCGGAACGCCGCCATCGAAGGGCGGGGAGGACAGGGCGCAGGCTGTGGATGATGCGGGTGGATGGGCCCGCCGGGAGGATCGGGCGGGAAGCGCGCCGACCGGGGGGCGTGCCCTGGGGCAACATGGGATCGGCCGCCCGGGCGGGGCGCGGATCCGGGACGCTATGGGATGCGTGGTGGGGAAAAGTGCCAGATGGCCTGTAAGCCGGGTTCTGTGTCCCGATCCCGCAAAGGATCAGGCGATGGCCATTCGTCTGGGACGCCGGTTGCCCGGACGCCTCGCGCGACCAACCCGAGCGGCGGCGCGGAAACGCGCTTGGCCCCATCCCGTCCCATCGCTGGGCCGGGTGGCCGGGCCGCTCCTATTCGGTCTTGCTCCCGGTGGGGTTTACCGTGCCGTCCCCGTTGCCGGGTCCGCGGTGCGCTCTTACCGCACCCTTTCACCCTTACCCGCGTCGAAACGCGGGCGGTTTGCTTTCTGTGGCACTGTCCCTAGGGTCGCCCCCGCCGGCCGTTAACCGGCACCGTGTTTCCGTGGAGCCCGGACTTTCCTCCCCCGGTCGAAACCGAAGGCGGCCATCCGGCCATCTGGCAGGGGCGTTCATATAGGGAAGCGGCGGTGGGGGCAAATCCCAAATCGCAAAGCCGGAAATCAGGAGACGCCATCACCGCCCGGTCATCCGGACCAGCGCGCGCAGGCGGCGCACCGTCTCGGCGTCGGGGGCGCCGGTCAGCGCCTGCGGGTGGAAATGGCGCTGGAAGGCCAGCAGGGCCTTCGGTTCGGCCGGGTCGTAGCCGTAGCGCCCCAGCAGCGCCGTCACCTCTGTGGGTGAGCAGGGGCCCTCGTCGGCCTGGGACGGCGTGGGCCACAGGCCGATGCCCTGGGCGGCGAGGCCGGGCCAGTCGAACAGCTCGCCCGGATCCTCCTTGCGCGACGGGGCGACGTCGCTGTGGCCCAGCACCTCGGCGGCGGCGATCCCATGGCGGCCCATGATCGCCCGGCACAGCGTGGCGACCGAGTCCATCTGGACGGAGGGGAAGGGGCGGTAGCCGAACTCGTGGCCGGGGTTGACGATCTCGACGCCGATGGAGCGGCCGTTGACGTCGCCCGCCCCCCGCCAGCTCGACCGGCCGGCGTGCCAGGCGCGGCGGTCTTCCGGCACATGGGCGTAGACCGTGCCGTCCTCGTCCACCGTGTAGTGGGCGCTGACCTGGGCGTCGGGATCGCACAGCCGGGCCAGCGCCTGGCCGGCGGTCGGCATCCCGGTGTAGTGCAGGATCAACAGCTCCACCGCCCCGCCGGCGGCGCGCGGGCCGTGGTTGGGCGAGGGCAGGTCGATCCGGCGGTGTGCGCTCATGTCCACGGCATCAGGTCGGGTTGGTGACCGTCTCGCTGACCGTCCGCGGACGGCGCTTCACGATCACCGCGACGCCGCCGATGGTCAACAGCCCGCCGATGGCGAGGCTCAGCGTCACCGGGTCGCCCATCAGCGCCACGCCGCAGGCGACGCCGAACACCGGCACCGTCAGCAGGTAGGGCATGGTCTGGTTGACGTCGTAGCGGTTGAGCAGCGGGTACCACAGCCCGTAGGCGGCGATGGTGACGCCGACCGCCATGTAGGCGATCGACGCCCAGCCGACCCAGGTCGAGTGGACCAGCGCGTCGATCTGGCCATGTTCCAGCAGCAGCGACAGGAGCAGAAGTTGCGGCATCGCCATCAGCGCCATCCAACCGTTGACGGCGAAGCCGTTCACCGCCCCGATCAGCTTCATCTGCACGCTGGCCACCGCGAAGGCGAGGCTGGCCGCCAGCAGCATCAGCAGCGAGGGCAGGGCGTTGCCCAGCCGCGGCTCGCCGGCGATCACCGCCACCCCGGCGAAGGCCGCGGCCATGCCGATTCCGCGGCGCCAGCCCAGCTTGTCCTTGAACACCAGCGCCGCCAGCAGGGACGAGAAGGGCACCTGCGCCTGCACCGCCAGCGAGGCGGTGGCGGCGTCGATCCCCTGCAACCCGGTGAACATCAGCGGGAAATGCACGGTGCCCAGCGTTACCGACAGCAGCGCCACCTTCGCCAGCTTGTCGCGCGGGATGCGGAAGAACGGCACGATCAGCGCCGCCACCAGGGCGAAGCGCAGGAACATCAGGAACAGCGGGGGAAACTCGTGCAGCGCCCATTTCGCCACGACGAAGTTCAGCCCCCACAGCGCCATGACCAGCAGCGCCTGGAGGATGTGGGGAACGCTCATCCCCGGCCGCCTTCCAGCTCCTCGCGCAGGGACTCCAGCTCCAGCCAGCGCTCTTCCGCCGCGGCCAGGGCCGCCTGCTTGGTGTGCAACTGCTCGCTGGTCTTCTGGAACTTGGCGGCGTCGCGGCTGAACAGGTCGGGGTCGGCCAGCGCCGTCTCCAGCTTGGCGATCTCCGTCCCCAGGCTGTCCATGCGGGCCGGCAGCTCGTCCAGCTCGCGCTGGTCCTTGTAGCTCAGCTTGCCGCGCGGCTTCGGCGCGGCGGCGGTGGGCGCGGCGACAGGCTTGGGCTTGGCCGCGGCGGCGGGCGCCGTCTTGTCCGGACGCTGCAGCAGATAGTCGGAATAGCCGCCGGCGTATTCGGTGGCGGTGCCGTCGCCCTCCAGCGCGATGGTGGCGGTCACCAGCCGGTCGAGGAAGTCGCGGTCGTGGCTGACCAGCAGCAGCGTGCCCTGATAGTCGCCCAGCACGTCCTCCAGCAGGTCCAGCGTGTCCATGTCGAGGTCGTTGGTCGGCTCGTCGAGGATCATCAGGTTGCTGGGCTTGGCGAACAGGCGGGCCAGCAGCAGCCGGTTGCGCTCGCCGCCCGACAGCGCCTTGACCGGGCTGTCGAGCTGCCGGGTGTCAAACAGGAAGTCCTTGATGTAGCCGGCGACGTGGCGCGACTGGCCGTTGACCATCACCGCGTCGCCGCCGAACGGGCACAGCACCTTGCGGATGGTGTCCTCCGGCTCCAGCCCCTCGCGGCGCTGGTCGAAATAGGCGGTGTCGAGGTTGGTGCCCAGCTTCACCGTGCCCTCGTCGGGGGCCAGCTGGCCGGTCAGCATCTTCAGCAGGGTCGATTTGCCGGCGCCGTTCGGCCCGATCAGCCCGACCCGGTCGCCGCGCAGGATGCGGGTGGAGAAGTTGCGGACGATGGTCTTGTGGCCGTCCGGCCCGTCGAAGCTCTTGCCGATCCCGGTCGCCTCGATCACCAGCCGGCCGCCGCGGTCCGCCTCGGCGATGGCGAGCTTGGCCTGCTGGCCGCCCTTGATCTGTTCGGCCCGCCCGGCGCGCAGGTCGAGCAGGTTGCGCACGCGGCCCATGTTGCGGGTGCGCCGGGCCGAGATGCCCTCGCGCAGCCACTTCATCTCGCTCTCGATCTTGCGGTCGAGCTTGTGGGCCGCCGCCTCTTCCGACTCGAAGACCTCGGCCTGCCAGGTCTCGAACTCGGCGAAGCCGCGGTCGGTGGCGCGCACCGTGCCGCGGTCCAGCCACAGCGTGCGCTTGGCCAGCCGGTTGAGGAAGGCGCGGTCGTGGCTGATCAGCAGCAGGCCGCCGCGGAAGGCCAGCAACTCCTCCTCCAGCCACTCGATGGTGGGAAGGTCGAGGTGGTTGGTCGGCTCGTCCAGCAGCATGACGTCGGGGTTGCCGACCAGGGTGCGGGCCAGGGCGGTGCGGCGCGACTCGCCGCCCGACAGCGTGCGCGGGTCCAGGCCGCCGTCGACCTGCAGGCGGTCGAGCACGGCGTCGACCCGGTGCGCCTCGTCCTGCTCGTCGGCGGGCAGCCCCTGCACGACATAGTCGTGGACGGTGGCGCAGCCGGTGAAGTCCGGCTCCTGCGGCAGGTAGGCGAGGCGGGCGCCGGGCTGGACGAACACGGTGCCGCCGTCGGGCTGGATCAGCCCGGCCAGCACCTTCATCAGCGTCGATTTGCCCGACCCGTTGCGCCCGACCAGGCAGGCGCGGTCGCCCCGCGCGATCGACAGGTCGATGCCCTCGAACAGCGGACGGCCGCCGAAGGTGACGGAGACGCCCTGGAGCGCGGTGATGGGTGCGGGAGGAGCCATGGACCGTTCGTGCGCCGAAAGACAGGAGGGTAAGGGCTTGGGTTATAGCGCGCCCTTACCGTCCGCCGCGACGGTCAAATGCGGTGGGGCGGGTTGCGCATCAGACGGCGGGGGCCGGCTGATCGCCGGCGGTCGGCGCCGGCACCTGCTGCTCCTGCAGCTTGAAGCCGAAATAGGTGCCGTTGCTGATGCCGGTCAGCGCCAGCAGGTTGGCCGACAGCTCCGGCATGCCCAGCGTGCGGGTGACCTCGTAGAGGAAGGTGACACCCAGCACCCCGGTCCAGGCCAGCAGTTGCAGGCGGTGGATGTTGTAGCCGGCGGCGTCGCTCAGCAGGTCGGGCAGCAGCCCGCGCGACGGCGGGTAGACCTCGGCCAGGCTGTGCGCCATGGCGATGGCGTCCGGCGGGCTGGCCTGGGCGGCGGCGAGGTAGGCGGCGGCGTGCTGCCGGCGCCGGACCTCATCGTCGCTCGGCCGCTTGTCCTGGAACGAGGCCAGCACCGAGGTGCCGCCGACGATGCCCATCAGCGCCATGGTGCCGGTGGTGATGGTGTCCATCGACCCGGTGATGGTCAGGATCGCCGCGTAGGAGGCGGTGACGATGCCGCTCCACCACAGCAACTGGAAGCGCGACAGGCTGTAGGGCGCCCGGTAGCCGGCCGGCATCGGCACCCCGGCGATCGGCGTGATGGCGTCGGTGCGGCCGAAATGCCGGAAGAAGGCGAACACGAAGATCGCCGCCACCAGGGCGAACCAGATCGCCGCCAGCCCGAGGTCGCGCTCGCTGGCGCCCTGGATCGACACCAGCCTGGGCATGGTGGTGATGCCGCCGGTGACCGGGCCGAAGGCGACCGGCAGGGTCTTGGCGCCGGCGAGGCTGAAGAAGCCGTTGAAGGCGGTCTGCCACGCGCCGCGCCGCTGCGCCGCCTCGTCGCCGTTGCCGGTGATGGAGGTCGCGGCGGTGCCGATCACCTCGCCCTTGGCGGAGCAGCCGAAGCTGGCCCTGGCGCCGGCGATGGTCTGGCCGTTGGCGACCAGGACCAGCGCCTGGGCGTTCAGCTCCGCCACCCGGGTGGCGCAGTCGACCCCGG
>NZ_LGRA01000021.1:2122068-2146744 GCF_003116095.1 Azospirillum sp. TSO35-2 | reverse complement strand
ACTTACCCACTACATATGGGGGTGTGTAGTCAACAATCCGCTTTCAAACCTGTGTCTGTCATATAGCTACGTGAAAAATTGCTGCCCCAGGCGTATCTATAAATGCAGCAGAGTGAGTTGCAACAAAATATTGGTTGTCCGTGTTCATGTTGAGATATTCTACCAGCTTCCTTTGAAGCAATGGATGAAGGTGTAGCTCTGGCTCTTCTATACAAAATATCTTATTATTCTCAATTGTGCAAAATGATGCAATCATGATAACCTCGTGAATTCCCGTTCCCAGAGAACGCAGAGGAAGAACTTTATTGTCCATATGTACCAAAATGTGCTCACGATTGTGCGGTATCTCAATAAAGGCATCTTTCTTGCCAGTTACAGTCTGGAGAAATAGGTTTATTTTGTTAAAAATCTCTCTCTCTTCACGTTTATCATGATCAGGACTCTGGATTTCAGCAAGCCGGTCGATAAGGCCGCGCCCACTGAAGTCCCCAAACTCTCCACCTTTGGGACCAATCTGACGAAGAGCTGGAATTGAGTGGACGCTTGGGAATTGCATAGATTGACAATTCAAGATTGCGTCCATCACATCTGTGATCCATTCCCTGACGCTTCCGCCAGAGACGTATTGAGTAAATATTTGCCAAAGCTTACTCCAATGAACTCGACCCAAGCCCTGACCGATTACACTCGGCTCTACATTAAGGCAGAATGAGAATCCACGTCCACCATCAAAGGGGCAGTTGATCCAGATTAGGCCATCCTCTGAAACATGATCCACTATTATCTTAATATCATCTTCAATAATACTATTTCCTTTGATTTTTGCGTCATAAGCGTTATGTATGTTTTTAATAAACTCCAGCGCGTCAACCGCAATGGTCATAGATGGCTTGCCTGTTATCGCGCCTCGATGCTCATCAAGAGCATCCATCGCAGCTCTTTTTCTACTGCGTCCTGATAAACTCAGTCCATCATTAACAGTATACAGATATGAGCTGATAAAACTAAGAACCGTTGATTTTCCAGAATTGTTTGCGCCGATAAAATAGTTAAATTTCCTGAAAGGAGAAAGCCTTTGCTCATCACTTCCGATCCCTCTGTAGAATTTGATTCCAATTCCTTTCAAGAAATTACTCATTAGTATCCTCTACATTTTCAAATATTGGGATATTAGATAAACTGATGTCGCGTATAGCTCGGCAGAACGCAACACAAAAGCGTCCAAGACAAATGGCCTGCAAAAGTTTATCTCATGATCTTCCTAGCTATTAAACTCCCGGGTTGATCTGAACTTCTACCGTCGCAACCGTTGAAATTCAAGCCCCAATCGCCCTTCAGGGCGCGGATCAAAATCCCGCCTCAATGAACCCAAGGCATTGATTCCGTTCGGTCAAGTGGAGGTTTTGATAGGCACTCTTGCTCTGTCGAAAGCCTCGCGGTCTAACGGAGTGATGCCCATCTGCCGGGTATCATGGAAAATCATCTGCTGTGCTTTGCGCGGCTGGCCCATGCTGTGGCGCGCCGCGCGCTCCCCGTACTTCTGAGCAAGTACGCCCGCCCTGCCTATCGCCCCTCCAGCCTGTTTGCCGCTCTGCTTGTGAAGGAGCATCTCCGCCTAAACTATCGCGGCTTGGAGGATCTGCTGCGGATCTCGGGCCAACTTCGCCGCCTGTTTGGCTTCCTGAGCGTCCCCGACCACTCCACCTTCTGGTGGTTCGCCCGCCGCTGGCTCAGTGCCAAACTGGTGGCGTCGGCTTTGGCGGAGACCGTGCGCCGGGTCAAACGCGATGGCCAGCGGTGCCAAGTTGCCCTGGACAGTACAGGGCTCTGGCTCAGCCATACCTCACGGTATTCCGAATGGCGGGCGAAACGCGAGCGCGGTCAGCGTGGATGGCTGAAGTGGGCGTTGGCTATGTGGGTAGGCCCGCAAATGCTTTTGGCACAACGGGTTCGTCCCGGACCAGCGGGCGATTTCCCCGATCTGGTCCCGCTGGCGACTGACGCCTCTGCGGTGATGTCCTTCGACGAAGTGATCGCGGACGCCGGGTACGACAGTGAGGCCAATCATCGCTTCTGCCGCGAGACGTTGGGCGTCCATTCCCTCATCCCGGCGAAGAAGCGGCGCTCGATCAAGGTCATCGCAACCACCCCATACCGGCAGGAGATGCACCGACTGCTCAATGACCCAGGGGATGCTGTCAGCAAGCGTGCTTACCGGCAGCGTTGGAAGGTCGAAACCGTCATGTCCGTCGCGAAGCGGAGGTGGGGCGAGGCTCTATCCGCCCGCACAGACCTCACGCAACGGTCTCAGGCGCTGCTCAGAGGCGTCGTCTACAACGTCAACCGCCTTGTTCTCCTTGGTATTTCGGCCTGAGGCTTTCGACAGAGCAAGGCACTCTTACACCCGGCCAGGAACATTCTGACTGCTGCGTTCATACGCCACGCAGGCTTCGGCCCTACCGGGCCGCAGCCGCCGTCACGGCCGGATACGGAGTTCAGGAGCCAAGATATCCCGGACCCGGTATTACACCCGCTCGAAGATCGCGGCGATGCCCTGGCCGCCGCCGATGCACATCGTCACCAGGGCGTAGCGACCGCCGGTGCGGTGCAGCTCGTGGATCGCCTTCACCGTGATGATGGCGCCGGTCGCCCCGACCGGGTGGCCCAGCGAGATGCCGGAGCCGTTCGGGTTGACCTTGGCCGGGTCGAAGTCCAGCTCGCGCATCACCGCGCAGGCCTGCGCGGCGAACGCCTCGTTCGATTCGATCACGTCGAGGTCGGCGACCGACAGGCCGGTGCGCTCCAGCACCTTGCGGGTCGCCGGGATCGGGCCGATGCCCATATGGTCCGGCTCGACGCCGGCGTGGGCGTAGCCGACCAGGCGCGCCAGCGGCGTCAGCCCCAGCGCCGCGGCACGGCGGGCGTCGGCCAGCACCACCGCCGCGGCGCCGTCGTTGAGGCCCGACGCGTTGCCGGCGGTCACCGAGCCGTCCTTCTTGAAGACCGGCTTCATCTTGGCCAGCGCCTCGGGCGTGACGTCGGCGCGAACATGCTCGTCGGTGTCGAAGACGATGGTGCCCTTGCGCGACGCGATCTCCACCGGGACGATCTGCTCCTTGAAGCGGCCCTCGGCGATGGCGTGGGCGGCGCGGCGCTGGCTTTCGAGCGCCAGGGCGTCCTGAGCGGCGCGGTCGATGCCGTAGCGGGCGGCGACGTTCTCGGCGGTGACGCCCATGTGAATCTTCTGCCACGGGTCGTGCAGGATGCCGTTCATGTAGTCGACCAGCGACCCGTCGCCGAGACGGGTGCCCCAGCGCGCGCTCGGCACGAAATAGGGGCCGCGGCTCATCGATTCGGCGCCGCCGCCGATGGCGAGGTCGCAGTCGCCCAGCGCGATCGACTGCGCCGCCGAGATGATCGCCTGAAGGCCCGAGCCGCACAGCCGGTTGACGTTGAAGGCCGGCGTGCCGATGGGAATGCCGGCGTCGATGGCGGCGACGCGGCTGAGATAGGCGTCGTTGGTCTCGGTCGGGATGACGTTGCCCATCACCACATGGCCGACGGTGTCGGCGGCGGTGCCGGAGCGCTCCAGTGCCGCCTTGACCGCCACGGTGGCGAGTTGGGTCAGCGGCACATCCTTCAGGCTGCCGCCGAAGCCGCCGATGGCGGTGCGGGCGGTGCCGACGATGACGATGTCGTTCTGCATGGTCGGGTCCAGTTCTCGGGCGGTGATGGGGGTCAACGGGCGTTGAGTCAGCGGCCGGTGAAGGCCGGCTTGCGCTTGCCGACGAAGGCACCGACGCCTTCGCGGAAATCGGCGGTGGCGGCGGTGGCGCGGAAGCGGTCGGCCTCGGCGTCCAGCTGGCCGTCCAGCGTCCGGGTGAAGGACTGCCGCAGCAGGTGGCGGATGCCGGCGTAGGCCACGGTCGGCCCGGCGGCGAGCCGCGCCGCGAGGGCGGCGGTCTCCTCCGCCAGCGCCACCGCCGGCACCACCCGGTTGACCAGCCCGATCCGCAGGGCCTCGGCCGCGTCGATCACCTCGGACAGCATCGCCAGCTCCATGGCGCGGCGCAGCCCGACCAGACGCGGCAGATGGAAGGTGCCGGAGCCGTCCGGCGTGGCGCCGATGCGGGCGTAGGCCATGGTGAATTTCGCGTCGTCGGCGGCGATGCAGAGATCGGCGGCGCAGGCGAGGCTCATCCCCGCCCCGGCCACCGGCCCATGCACCGCGGCCAGCACCGGAACGTCGAGCCGGTCGAGGATGCGCAACGCCTCGTGCAGGTGCGCGATGATGGCGCCGGCCACCGCCGGGGCGGCGGCGGGATCGTCGTTGAAACGGCTGACATCGCCACCGGCCATGAAGCCGCGGCCGTTCCCGGCGATCACCAGAACGCGCGTCGGTCCCTCCGTCCCCTCCTCCGCCACGCTGCGGCAGGCGTCGCGGAAGGCGGCGGCGGTCGACTCGTCCAGCGCGTTCAGCACGGCCGGACGGTTCAGCCGGATCCACGCCACGCCGCCCTCGCGGGTGAGCAGGACCGCTGGGGCCGGAATCGGTGGGACGGTGTCGGTCATCGTGGCGTCTCCCGAATATCTACCTTTTGGAAGGTATGTTACCGAACAGTATGTCAGGACAGCGGTGGCCGTCAACGCGCCGGCGGTCCGCATAAATAACAGTAAATTTTTGCTAAATTGGCGGCTTATTCTCTTGTTATGAAATATTCTTTCATGTAACGTACTCCACCAATCCAACCTCCCCAATCCATGAAACACCGGGCATCAACCGATGAAATGGCTGAAATCGCTTCTCGTCGCCGGCCTGTTGCAGGTCGCGGCCGTCTCCGCCGCCCAGGCCCAGGCGGATTTGGACCGCATCAAGACGGACGGCGTGATGAAGATCGGGACGGAGGGGACCTACGCCCCCTTCACCTATCATGACGCCTCCGGCGCGCTCGTCGGCTTCGATGTGGAGATCGGACGCGAGATCGCCAAGCGGATCGGCGTGAAGGCGGAGTTCCTGGAAGGCAAGTGGGACGGCCTGATCGCCGGCCTGGACGCCCGCCGCTACGACGCCGTGATCAACCAGGTCGGCATCACCGAGGCTCGCAAGGCCAAGTACGACTTCTCCGAGCCCTACATCGCCAGCCGCGCGGCGCTGATCGTCCGCGGCGACAACGACGCCATCAAGGGCTTCGCCGACCTGAAGGGCAAGAAGTCGGCCCAGTCGCTGACCAGCAACTTCGGCAAGCTGGCCGAGGCGTCGGGCGCCCAGCTCGTCGGCACCGACGGCTTCGACCAGTCGATCCAGCTCGTCCTCAACGGCCGGGCCGACGCGACGGTCAACGACAGCCTGTCCTTCCTGGACTTCAAGAAGCAGAAGCCCGACGCCAACGTGAAGGTGGTGGCGACCCAGGACAAGGCCGACTATTCCGGCATCATCGTCCGCAAGGGCGAGGCCGCGCTGGTCGCCGCGATCAACGGCGCGCTGGAGGCGATGAAGGCCGACGGCACCTACAAGACGATCTCGCAGAAGTATTTCGGCGAAGACGTTTCGAAGTAAGGGCGGCCTTGGGGAGCCGCCGCGCTCCCCCGCCCCCGCAGTCCTGAGAGGCATCGTCCCCGTGCTGCACTGGCTTACCCTGATGGCGGGCTCGCTTCCGTCGATGCTGTGGGCGGCGCTGGTCTTCACCGTTCCGTTGACGCTGGCCTCCTTCGCGCTCGGCCTGATGGTCGGGCTGGTGACGGCGGTGATCCGGCTGTTCGGTCCGGCACCGCTGGCCGCCGCCGTCCGTTTCTATGTCTGGATCATCCGCGGCACGCCGCTGCTGGTGCAGCTTTTCCTGATCTTCTACGGCCTGCCCAGCGCCGGCATCGTGCTGGACGCCTTTCCGGCGGCGCTGATCGGCTTCACGCTGAACGTCGGCGCCTACACGTCGGAGATCATCCGCGCGGTGATCGGCTCCGTACCGAAGGGCCAGTGGGAGGCCGCCTATTCGATCGGCATGAGCTGGTCCCAGGCGATGCGGCGCACCATCCTGCCGCAGGCCGCCCGCGTGGCGGTGCCGCCGCTGTCCAACAGCTTCATCTCGCTGGTCAAGGACACCTCGCTCGCCGCCGCCATCACGGTGCCGGAGCTGTTCCAGGCCGCCCAGCGCATCGTCGCGACGACCTACGAGCCGCTGATCCTGTATGTCGAGGCGGCCCTGATCTATCTGGTGCTGAGTTCCGTCCTGTCGGCGCTGCAGGTCCGGCTGGAACAGCGGCTCGGCCGCTACGGCGGTTTCCTGGAGGCCAAGTCGTGATCCGGCTGTCGACCATCGAAAAGCGCTTCGGCGACCTGACCGTGCTGAAGGGCGTGACGCTGACCGTGGCGGAGGGGCGGGTCACCGCGCTGATCGGTCCGTCCGGCGGCGGGAAAAGCACGCTGCTGCGCTGCATCAACCTGCTGGAAATCCCGACTTCCGGCACCGTCCGCATCGGCGAGGAGGAGCTGGCCTTCCACCCCGGCGGCAAGCCCGGCTGGAAGGACATCCAGCGGCTGCGCGGCCAGACCGGCATGGTGTTCCAGAACTTCCAGCTCTTCCCGCACCGCACCGCGGTCGAGAATGTGATGGAGGGGCTGGTCACCGTGCAGAAATGGCCGGCCGAGAAGGCGCGCGATCGCGCCATGGCCCTGCTGACCAAGGTCGGGATGGCGCACAAGGCCGATGCCTGGCCGGCGACGCTGTCGGGCGGGCAGCAGCAGCGCGTCGCCATCGCCCGCGCGCTGGCGCCCTCCCCCCGCGTGCTGCTGTGCGACGAGCCGACCTCCGCCCTTGATCCCGAACTGTCGGGCGAGGTGGTGGAGGTGCTGGGCCGGCTGGCCGAGGAGGGCACCACCATGGTGATGGCGACCCACGACCTGCGCCTCGCCTCGCGGATCGCGCACGAGGTGGTCTTCCTCGACGGCGGTCAGGTGGTGGAGACCGGCCCCTCCCGCATGCTGTTCACCCGGCCGACCCACGAGCGCACCCAGCGCTTCATCGCGACGCTGACCCAGCAGGGTCAGCATGGGGAGGCGGTCTAGCGGCCGACCGAGGGGCGGCGTGCCAAGGTGTCGCAGGGGAACGCTGTTCCCCCGCCGGCCGGTCGGGGGTAAAGCCGCGGCGATGCCCCCGTCTCATCCGTTCCTCTCGACCGACCGTTCCTCATCGATGACCGACCTGCCGAGCCGCTGCCCAAGCCACTGCCCAAGCCACTGCGATGTCCTGGTGGTCGGGGGCGGCCTCGCGGCGCTCTGTGCCGCGCTGTCGGCCCGCCGGGCGGGCGCGTCGGTCGTGCTGCTGGAAGCGGCACCGAAGGCGGAGCGCGGCGGCAACGCGCGGCACTCCCGCAACCTGCGGGTCATGCATGACGGGCCGACCCGCTGGGTCCGGGGCCGTTACGACGCCGACAACTTCCGCTCCGACCTGCGGCGCGTCACCGGCGGGTATCTGGGCGGCGGGTCCCTGGGCGGTGGCCCCTTGGGCGACGGAAGCGTGGACGAGGCCCTGGCCGGCCTGCTGATCCGCGAGTCCGCCGGCATCGTCGCGTGGCTGGCGGACAACGGCGTCCACTTCCAGGACCCCGGCGACGGCGTCCTGCCCTATTCCCGCAAGACCGCCTTCCTGCTCGGCGGCGGGCAGGCGCTGGTCAACGCGCTGTACGCGACCGCCGCGCGGCTGGGCGTCGATATCCGCTACGACAGCGCGGTGCGGGCGCTCGACCTGGGGGATGCGGCGCGGCCCGCCGTCGTCGTCCGCCACCGGGATGGCGAGAGCGCGCTGGCGGCGCGGGCGGTCGTCGTCGCGTCCGGCGGGTTCCAGGCAAACGGCGACTGGCTGCGGGAGCGTTGGGGCGCGGTCGCCGACAACGCCGTCGTCCGCGGCACCCGCCACGCCACCGGCACGGCGCTGAAGGCGCTGCTCGACCACGGCGCCCAGCCGGTCGGCGACCCGGCCCACGGCCATATGGTCGCGGTGGATGGGCGTTCCCCTCGCTTCGACGGCGGCATCGTCACCCGGCTCGACGGCATCGCCCACGGCATCGTCGTCGACCGCGACGGCCAGCGCTTTGCCGACGAAGGGGCGGACAGCGGACCGACGCGCTACGCGGTCTGGGGCGAGCGCGTCGCGCGCTGTCCGGACGGTCTCGCCTTCATGATCTTCGACGCGACGATCGAGCGGCGCTTCCGCCCGTCGATCTTCCCGGCGATCCGGGCCGAGAGCGTCGGCGCGCTGGCGGCGGCGCTGGGAATCGCGCCGGCGGCGCTGGAGGCGACGGTGAGCCGCTTCAACGCCGCGGTGCGCCCCGGCGGCGGGCCGGAGGATGGCCGCACCGACGGCATCACGCCGCCGAAGACCCGGCACGCCGCCCCCATCCTGGTCCCGCCCTTCGGCGCCTATCCGGTGCGGGCCGGCGTCACCTCCACCAGCCTGGGCGTCCGGGTCGATCCGACGGCGCGGGTGCTGGACGGCGGCGGGCGGCCGCTGGGCAGCGTCTTCGCCGCCGGCGTGGTCATGGCGCCCAACATCCTCGGCCGCGGCTATCTGGCGGGATCGGCGATGACCATCGGCGCCGTCTTCGGACGCATCGCGGGACGGGAGGCCGCCCGGCATGCGCGGGGATGAGGACGGCCTGACAGCGCTCGTCGAGGAGGCGCGCTGGGCGCTGGACGTCTGCAACGCCTGCCAGTTCTGCGACGGCTATTGCGCCGTGTTCCCGGCCCTGAAACGGCGGCAGAGCCTGGCGCTGGCCGATCTGGCCTTGCTGTCGAACCTCTGCCACAACTGCCGGTCCTGCTATCACGCCTGCCAGTACGCGCCGCCGCACGCCTTCGCCGTCAACCTGCCGAAGAGCCTGAGCCGGCTGCGGCACCAGTCCTACCGGGACCATGCTTGGCCGAAGGCATTGGCAGGCCGGCTGCGGCGCAACGGACGCTTCGTCCTGTCGGTCACGCTGCTGGCGGTGGTCGCAACGCTGCTGCTGGCGGTCCTGTGGCTGCCGCCGGAGGTTCTTCTGGGCCGGCATGCGGGGCCGGGGGCCTTTTACCGGGTGCTGCCCTGGGGGGTCATCGCCGGGGCCGCCGGTCTTGCGGCGGGCTGGTCGCTGCTGGCGGTCGGGCTGGGGGTCGTTGCCTTCTGGCGCAGCCTGGGGCCGCCGCCCGCCGGGGCGGCAATGCTGCCGGCCCTGCGCGAGGCGTTGCGCGACGCCGCGACTCTGCGGAACCTCGGCGGTGGCGGCGTCGGCTGCAACGACCGCGACGAGCGCTTCTCGCAGGCGCGCCGCCGGTTCCATCACGCCATGGCCTACGGCTTCGCCCTCTGCTTCGCCTCCACCATGGTCGCGACGGCGTACGACCACCTGCTGGGCTGGCCGGCGCCCTACCCGGTGCTGAGCGCGCCGGTCCTTCTGGGATGCCTGGGCGGCGCCGGGCTGATGGTCGGCACCGCCGGGCTGGCGCTGCTGCAGCGCCGCGCCCACCCCGGGCCGGTGGCGCCTGAGTTGATCGGCGCCGACCGTGCCCTGCTGGCGCAACTGTTCCTGACGGCGGCCAGCGGGTTCTGCCTGCTGGCGGCGCGGGAGACACCGGCGATGGGGCCGCTGCTGGCGATCCATCTCGGGATCGTGCTGGGATTCTTCATCACCCTGCCTTGCGGCAAGTTCCTGCACGCGCCGTTCCGCGCCGCCGCTTTGCTGCGCGCCGCCCTGGAACGGCAGGCCTCCGGCAATGGAAGGTCGCGGTGAGCCCGCGCCGCCGCAGCCCTGGGTTTTCCTTGACGATAATCTTCGCCGAAACGTCGCAGCTCTGGCCGGCGTGATGCGAAGACTGCCGCTTCCTCTGATCGGTTGTCTCCGATACAGTCCGTGACAATGGGTTCCTGCCGCAGGGCGGGCGCCTGCCGTGGTCGCCGGTATCACCGGCGCGGTTTTGGAGGAGAGTGGTGTTGGAGACGCCGCGGGCAGGCGATCGAGAGTCGACGGGCGATGACCTGGTCACGCTGCTGGACCAGGTCAGCCGGCTGGTCTATGGCGTCGGCTTCGCCGAGGGGCTGTTCCCGGCGCAATGGGTGGCGCTGCGCTATTTCCACGAATCGTCGGAACCGGCGCGGACGCTGACGGCGCTGGCCCGCTTCCAGAAAATCCACCTCGCCCCGGTGTCGCGCACCGTCTCCACCCTGGAGGACAAGGGGCTGCTGGTGCGCCGGCCGCATCCCGGATTCAAGCGCGGCTGGCTGTTCGACCTGACGGATGAGGGACGGACGCTGCTCGACCGCGACCCCCTCCGCCTGTCGCTCGGGCCGCCGATCGCCGACATGGCGACGGACGAGCGGGCGCAGTTCGGCCGCCTGCTGAAGCGCGTCATCACCCACATGCAGGCCGGCGCCCCCGCCGAGGACACGGCCGGGGCCGCGCCCGTCGTCTGAGCCGCCGGCCTGCTCCGCATCAGAACGTCAGCCGCTCGATGTTCTGAAGCACCAGTTCATGCCCGTTCTGATCGTGCAGCGTCCCCGACCATTCGGTGTGGAAGGTCAGGCCGTGGCCCGACGGGTCGAGCGTGTAGCTGTTGTGGTCGATCTGGTCCAGCCAGTTGCCGACGCCGCCGGCGAAGCTGCCCATCTGCACCACGTCGGTCCAGCCCGCCCCGCCGTCGATGGTCAGGTTGCCGTCGCGCGGCGCGAAGATGAACAGGTCGTCGCCGGCCCCGCCCGCCATGGCGGTCGTGCCGCTGCCGGCGTGGAGGGTGTCGGCGCCGGCGCTTCCGGTCAGCGTCGCGTCCGCCGCCACCAGGACCTGCACCGCCAGCGGGTCGCTGGCGGCGCCCTGCTGGTCGGTCACCGTTACTTCCAGCGTCCGCGTGCCGGAGCCGGCGGGGGTCAGGGCCAGATGGTGGAGGATGTCGGTGTAGGTCGCGGTCGAGGCGTTGCCCGCCAGCGACAGCTGGTGGGTGCCGCCGTCCCAGCTGACCTCGATCCCGGTGCCGGCGACCGTCTTGCGCCCGGTGTCGGGGTCGGTGGCGATGGTCAGGCTGTCGAGGTTCAGGGTGTCGCCGTTCTGCGAGCCGGTGGCGATGCGGATCGTCAGGCCGGACATCACGCTGCTGTCGACGTCGGCGATGCTGGCGTCGCCCGCCACCGCCGGGCTGTCGGTGGCGCCGGCGGCGATCACCGTGGTGCCGTGGGCGGCGGCCAGCGTCGGCCGGTCGTTCACCGGATCGACCGTCACCGTCAGGTCCTGCGCCGCGGTGGCGGTGCTGGCGCCGTCATGGGCGGTCACCGTGACCGACAGGATGATGGTGCCGGTCGCGTCGGTCGGCGGCGTGTAGGTCAGGCCGGAGAGCTGGGCGGCGGTCAGGCTCCAGCTTCCGTCGGCGTTGTGGGTGCCGTGGTTCAGGCTGGCGCCATCGGGCACGCCGTCGATCCGCACCGTCACCGTCTCCGACCCGTCGAGGTCGGTCGGGACGGCGGTGATCGACAGCGCGATGGCGGTATCCTCCGACCCGTGGGTGTCGGCGACGGTCAGGGCGGGGGTGTCGGCGACCGGGGTCACCGTCACCGCCAGCGTGCCGACCGTCGTGGCCGCGGCGGCGGAGCCGTCCTTGGCCGTCGCGGTGACCGTCAGGGCGAAGTCGGCGCCGCTGTTCGCCGGCGGCGTGATCGTCAGGCCGGCAAGCTGGTCCGGCGTCAGCGTGATCGCGCCGCCGCTGATCGTCAGTGCGTCATGGGCGGTGTTGTGCAGGCTGGCGCCGTCGGGAATCCCCGACAACGTGATGGTCAGGGTTTCCGAGCCGTCGGTGTCGGTCAGCGCCGCCGCGACGTCCAGGGCGATGGCGCTGTCCTCGGCACCGGCCGCCGGGTGGACGGTCAGGGTCGGGGCGTCCGACAGCGGGAGGACCGCCACGGTCAGCGTCTGGACGGTGGACACCGGCGCGGCGGAACCGTCTTTGGCGGTGGCGGTGACGGTCAGGGTGAAGTCGACGTCGCTGTTCGCCGGCGGCGTGATCGTCAGGCCGGCGAGCTGCGCCGGCGTCAGGGTGATCGCGCCGTTGCTGATCGTCAGCGTGTCGTGGGCGCCGTTGCCGAGGCTGGCGCCGGTCGGGATTCCGCTGATGGTGACCGACAGAGTTTCCGACCCGTCGAGGTCGGTCAGCGCCGGGCTGATGCTCAGCGGGATCGCGGCGTCCTCGTTGCCGCTGGCCGCCGTGCCGGTCAGCGTCGGGGTGTCGGTCACCGGGGTTACCGTCACGGCCAGCGTCTGGCTCACCGCCACCGCATCGGCCACGCCATCCTTGGCGGTGGCGGTGACGGTCAGGGTGATGGCGGCGTCGCTGTTGGCCGGTGGCGTGATCGTCAGGCCGGCAAGCTGCGCCGGCGTCAGGGTGATCGCGCCGTTGCTGACCGTCAGCGTGTCGTGGGCGCCGTTGCCGAGGCTGGCGCCGGTCGGAATGCCGCTGATGGTGATCGTCAACGTTTCCGAGCCGTCGAGGTCGGTCAGCGCCGGGCTGATCACCAGCGGAATCGCGGCGTCCTCGTTGCCGCTGGCCGCGGTGACGCTCAGCGTCGGGGTGTCGGTCACCGGGTTTACCGTCACCAGCAGCGACGCGCTGGTGGTGGCCGCGGTGGCAGAGCCGTCCTTGGCGATCGCCGTCACGGTCAGGGTGAAATCGGCGTCGCTGTTGGCCGGCGGGGTGATCGCCAGACCGGCGAGCTGAGCCGGGGTCAGGGTGATCGAGCCACCGCTGATCGTCAGCGTGTCATGGGCGGTGTTGCTGAGGCTGGCGCCGTCGGGGATGCCCGACAGGGTGACGGTCAGGGCTTCCGAGCCGTCGAGGTCGGTCAGCGCCGGGGTGATGGTCAACGGGATCGCGCTGTCCTCGTTGCCGGTTGCCGCCGACACGCTCAGCGTCGGGCTGTCCGACACCGCGGCCAGGGTGATCGGCACGGTCACGACGGTGGTGGCGGTCGTGCCGTTGGACTCGATGCTGACGGCGGTGACGGTCAGGGTGATGGCGGCGTCGCTGTTGGCCGGCGGCGTCAGCGTCAGCCCGGTGAGCTGGGCCGGGGTCAGCGTCCAGCTTCCGTCGGCGTTGTGCGTCCCGGCGGACAGGGTCGCCCCGGTCGGCACCCCGGCGATGGTCAGCAGGCCCAGCCGCTCCGACCCGTCGGTGTCGGCCAGCGCCACCGCGAGGTTGAGGGGCACCGCCGTGTCCTCGGTCCCGGTCAGCGGGGTCGCGGTGACGATGGGCTGGTCGGCGACCGGATCGACGCCGATGCGGAACTGCTGGCTGCTGGTGGCGCTGGCGCCGGTCGCCCGCTCCGTCGCCGTCGCGGTCAGGGTCAGGGTGAAGTCGGTGCCGCTGTCGGCCGGCGGCCGCAGCTTCAGCCCGGTCAGCTGGGCGGCCGTCAGGGTGATCGCCCCGGCCGTCGGCGTCAGAACGGTGCCGCCGGCATCGACCAGCGTGGCGCCGCCCGGCAGGCCGGACAGGACGACGCTCAGCGTCTCCGACCCGTCGGTGTCGACCAGCGCCGCCGACAGGTTCAGCGCGATCAGCGAATCCTCGCTGCCCGAGGCGTTGGCGACGCTGATGGCGGGCGCGTCGGCCACCGCCGTCACCGTCACATGGACGGCGGCGCTGGTGCTGGCCGTGCTCTTGTTGGAGCTTTCCAGGCTGCTGGCGGTCAGCGTCAGGTCCACGCCGCCGGACATGTTGCGCGGCGGCGTCACCGTCAGCCCGGCCAGATCGGCCGGCTTCAGGGTCCAGGAGCCGTCGCCGTTGTTGGAGCCATGGTTCAGCACCGCGCCGTCCGGCAGGCCGGACAGGATGATGGCCAAGCTCTCCGACCCGTCGGTGTCGACCAGCGCCGCCGACAGGTCCAGCGCGATGGCGGTGTCCTCCGTCCCCGTCGCGTCGTGGACAATGGCGAGGGGCGCGTCGGCGACCGCGGCGTAGGTGACGGAGACGGCTTTGGTCGACCAAGCCGCCGTCGCGGTGCCGTCCTGGGCGGCGGCCTGCACGGTCAGGGTGACGGTGCCGGCGTAGTTGGCCGGCGGCGTCAGCGTCAGCGCGGCGCGATCCGCGGCGGACAGGCCGGTGAGATCGTAGACGCCGCTGCCCAGATCGGTGCCGCCCGACAGGGTGAAGCCGGCCGGCACGGTCACCTTCAGGGCGGTGATCACCTCGCCGGTGCCGACCAGATCGGTGACCGCGGCGGAGATGGACAGGCCGGCGGCCTGGTCCTCATGCGCCGCGGCGGCGCTGGCGGAGATGGCGGGCGCGTCGCTGACCGGCGCCACGTCGATCGACAGCGTCCTGGTGGTGGTCGCCCGGTCGGCGTTGCTGGTCTCCCGCGCCACCGCGGTGACGGTGAGCTGGTAGGTGCCGCTGGCGTCGGCCGGCGGGGTGAACTTCAGCCCGGCGACCTGCGCCGGGGTCAGCACCCAGCGGCCGGGATGGGTGGAATCCTGGAAGCCGGCCGACAGCGTGGCGCCGGTCGGCACCCCGTCGATGACGACGCTGGCCAGCAGTTCGGAGCCGTCGGTGTCGGTCAGCGCCGCCCTGATGTCCAGCGCGATGGCCGTATCCTCGTTGCCGGTGGCGGTCTGCACCGTCAGCGACGGCGCGTCGGCGACCGCGGTGACCGTCACCGGCAGCGACAGCGTCGTCTGGCCATGGCTGCTGCCCGAGGTGACGACGACGCCCAGCGTGAAGTCGGCGTCGCTGTCGTGCGGCGGCGTGATCGTCAGGCCGGCAAGCTGCGCCGCCGTCAGCGTGATCGAGCCGTTCGTGATGGTCAGCGTGTCGTGATTGGTGTTGCTGAGGCTGGCGCCGGTCGGAATGCCGGTCAGCGTGACCTCGGACACGGTCTGCCAATCCGCCAGACCGCTGTCGATGCGCAGAGCCACCGCCGTGTCCTCGCCGGTGGTGACGGCCGACGGCCGGTCGCTGCCGACGCCGGTGACCGGATCGACCGTCCCGCCGGTGCCACCGGTGCCGCCGGTTCCACCCGTCCCGCCGCTGCCGCCGGACGAGCCCTGGGCGACGCTCCAGCTCACGACGAAGCTGTCGGACACGGTGGCGTTGCGGTCGCCCTCGCTTTCGATGCTGAAGGGCCGGACGGTCAGCGTCAGGCTGCCCTGGTCGTAGGTCTGGCTGCCGCTGGTGACGGTGGTGTGGGTGATGCCGGTCGCGTTGGCGTCCAGCACGGTCAGCTTCAGGCCGCCCTCGGCCAGGGCCGCCGCGTAGTCGGACGGGGTCAGCGTCCAGGTGCCGTCGCCGTTGTCCAGGCCGCGCGACAGGACCGAGCCCTTCGGCACGCCGTCGATGACGACCGCCAGCGATTCCGACCCGTCGGTGTCCTTGAGGACCGCGTTCAGGTTCAGCACCATGTTGGTCGGCACGCCGGTCGTCGACTGGTCGTCGACGTGGTAGGCCTCCAGCGCCCCGCTGGCGGCCCGCGACATCGGCGCGTCGGCGACGGCGGTGACCACCACGTCCGGGGTGTAGGTCCGGGTCAGGCTGTCGCTGCCGTCGACCACCGTCACCGAAACGGTGATGCGGAAATCGTCGGCGCTGTCTTCGGGAACATGCAGGCGGAGGCCGCCGAGCTTGGCCGGGTCGACCGTCCAGCTGCCGTCGCCGTTGTCGGTCAGGGCGCCGGCCACCGTGCTGGTCAGCGTCACACCGGTCGGCAGGCCGGAGATGACGATGGCGGTGATGTGCTCCGACCCGTCGCTGTCGCCGGTCAGGGCGGAGATCGTCAGCGGGATGCCGCCGGCCTTGTCCTCGGGCGCGCTGGCGCCGATCGAGACGACCGGCTCGTCCGCCTTGGGATCGATGGTGACGGTCAGGTCGCGGGTTTCCTTCAGCATGCCGCCCGACGTCACGCCGTTGACGGTGATGATGGGCGCCCCGTTGCTGTCGGTGGTGATGACGTCCACCTTCAGCGCCACCGTGCCGGCGAAGTCGGCCTTGGTCGTCAGCGTCAGCTCGTTGCGGTAGGCCGCATCGACCGACCAGCGGCCGTTGCCGAGATAGACCAGACCGCTCTCGTGCCCGGCGGCCAGCGACAGCGAGGCGCCGTCCGGCAGGTTGCTGATCACCAGCGACAGCCGCTCCGACCCGTCGGTGTCGGTCAGTTGCAGATTGCCGAGCCGCAGGTTGATCGCCGTGTCCTCGGTCCCGCCGGCGCTGAGCGCGCCGCTCGGCGTCGCCGCATCGGCGACGCCCTGCACCTCGACATGGACGGTCACCGGGGTCGCGTCGGCGAAGGAGCTGTTCGAGGTCTCCGTCGCCCGCGCGGTGAAGGTCAGGTCGAAGCCGCTGTTGGAGTTGGACGGCGGCGTGATCGTCAACCCGGCGAGCTGCGCCGGCGTCAGGGTGATGCTGCCGTTGCTGATCGTCAGCGTGTCGTGGGCGGCGTTGCTGAGGCTGGCGCCGGCGGGGATGCCGCTGATGGTGATGGTCAGCCTCTCCGACCCATCGGTGTCGGTCAGGGCGGCGATCACCGACAGCGGGATGGCGGTGTCCTCGCGCCCCACGGCGCTTGCCGCCGAGAGGACCGGGGTGTCGGCCACCGCGTTGACCGTCACCGCGAAGGACAGCGGCGCCGAGGTGGCGGTGGTCAGCCCTTCCACCGAGGTGGCGGTGACGGTCAGCGTCACCGCACCGGAATAGTTCAGCGGCGGCGTGAAGGTCAGGCCGGTCAACTGCGCCGGGGTCAGCGTCCAGCTGCCGTCGGCGTTGTGGGTGCCGGCGGACAGCCTCGCCCCCTCCGGCACGCCGGTGATGGTGACGTGGTCGAGCGTCTCGCCGGTGGTGTCGGACAGCGCGGCGGTGACCGCCAGCGGGATGGCGCTGTCCTCGTTGCCCGACACCGGCAGGACGCCGACGATCGGGGCGTCGGCCACGCCGGTCACGGTGATCGACAGCGACGCCGGGGCCGACACCGCGGTCGAGCTGTTCTCGCCCTCCTTCGAGGTCGTGGTGACGCTCAGCGTGATGGTGCCGGAGAAGTCGTGCGGCGGGGTGATGCGCAGCCCGGCCAGCTCCGCCGGGGTCAGCGTCCAGACGCTGGTGCCGTCGGATTGGGTGACGGAGCTGCCGGCGCTGAGGCTCGCGCCCGCCGGCACGCCGGATATGGTGATGGCGCTGATGCTCTCCGACCCGTCGGTGTCGGTCAGGGCCGGCGTGATCGTCAGCGCGACCGCGGTGTCTTCGTCGGTCGCCGCCGCCGCCACGGTCACGGTGGGCGCGTCGGCCACCGCGTCGACGGTGATCACGCCGGTCGCCGTCTGGACGCCGTGCGCGGCGCCGGTGCCGCTGCCGTCGATGGTCCCGACCTTGAGGCTGTAGCCGAGGTCGGCGCCGGAATCATGGGCGGTGACGACGGTCAGCCCCCGGACGGTCCAGGCACCGGCGCTGCCGGTGACCACGGCCAGCGCCGAGGTCGGGATGCTCCAGCCGTAGTTGCCCGCGGCGTCGGGGCCGCTGCGCGTCAGCTCGACGCCGTTCAGGTACAGCTTCGCCCCGCCGGCGTCCTGCTGGGCGGCGGGGATCAGCAGGGTGACGCTTTCCACGACCTCCGGGCTGGCGGCGTCGACGTCGCTCAGCGTGATGGTCGGGGCCAGCGCGATGCCGCCCGCCGCGTCCTCGTTGCCGCGGGCGTTCAGCGTGGTGATCTGGAAGGCGTCGGCGACCGGCACCACCGTGATCGTCTGCACCGCGGTGGAGGTGCCGCCATAGCCGTCGGTCACGGTGAAGGTGAAGCTGTCGGTGCCGCTGAAATCGGCGTCGGGCGTGTAGGTGAAGCGGCCGTCGGCGTTCACCACCAGCGTGCCGTGCGTCAGCCGCACCGGCTGGCCGTCGTCGCCCGGACCCTTGTAGGTCAGCGTCTCGTCGGTGCGGCCCTTGACGATGTCCTGGTCGGTGGCGCCCAGGCGGCCGGACACCGCCGTGTCCTCGGCGGTGGCGGTGGTCGCCGCCGTGGCGGTCGGGGCGTAGTTCAGCGCCTGGCGGACGTTGACCGGCTGGCCGTCGACATAGAGTTCGATCTTCTCGAAATCCACCACCTTCAGGCCGAGCGCCGACAGCGTGGTGGCGCTGCTGGTGGAGGTGTCGGTGGTGGAGGCGTTCGCCTTGGCGCCCGCCGTCTCGATCGTGTCGCGCAGCGTGCGCAGGTCGGCCAGGATCGCCGTGTTGGACAGCTGGGCGCTGGTGAGCATCACCCGGAAGGTGTCGATGCCGGTGTCGGCGTCCTGGAGTTCGGGGTTGGTCGAGGTGCCGCCGTCGGTGCCGACGGTGAAGATCGACAGGTCGTCGCCCGCCCCGCCGTTGACGGTGTCCCGGCCGGCGCCGCCGGTGATGGTGTCCTTGCCGGCGCCGCCGATCAGCACGTTGGTGCCGCTGTCGCCGGTGATGACGTCGTCGTAGGCCGAACCGGTGACGTTCTCCAGGTTGCGCAGGGCGTCGGTGCCCTCGCCGGTGCCGACACCGGTCGCGAGGTTGGCGTTCACCGGGCCGGCGGCGCCGGCGTAGGTCACCGTGTCGGTGCCGGTGCCGCCGTCCAGGCTGTCGTCGCCCAGCCCGCCGCGCAGGGTGTCGTTGCCGGCCCCGCCATAGAGCGTGTCGTTGCCGTCGCCGCCATCCAGGCTGTCGGCACCTTGCGGCGTGTTGGTGAAGCTGACGGTCAGGGTCTTGACCGTGCTGGTCGCCGTGCTGCCGTTCTCCTGTTCGACCGAGGTGGCGGTGACGCTCAGCGTGATCGGGTGGCTGCTGTCGCCCTCCAGGGCGGTCAGCGTCAGCCCGCTGAGCTGCGCCGGTGTCAGCGTCCAGGTGGTGGTGCCGTTGGTTTCCGTCACAGGGTCGCCGGCACTGAGCCTCGCCCCGGCCGGAACGCCGGAAATCACCAGCTTGGCGATCGATTCCGACCCGTCGGTGTCCGACAGGGTGGCGCCGACGGTCAGGGCGGTCGTGAAGGTGCCGGTGCCGTCGCCGTAGATCACGTCGTCGCCGGCGCCGCCGGTGATGGTGTCGTTGCCGGCGCCGCCCGACAGCGTGTCGTTGCCGGCGGTGCCGGTCAGCGTGTTGTTCTGGCCGACGGCGAGGTTGTAGGTGACCGGGGTGACGGTGGCGACCGGCGCGTCGGCGACCGCGATGACCGTTACCGCCAGCGTCTGCTGCACGGCCACCGAACCGGCCACCCCGTCCTTGGCGGTCGCGGTGACCGTCAGGGTGAAATCGACGTCGCTGTCGTGCTTCGGCGTGATCGTCAGGCCGGCAAGCTGAGCCTTCGTCAGGGTGATCGAGCCACCGCTGATCGTCAGCGTGTCGTGAGCGGTGTTGCTGAGGCTGGCCCCGGTCGGGATGCCGCTGATGGTGATCGTCAGCGTCTCAGACCCGTCCGTGTCGGTCAGGGCCGACGCGATGTCCAGCGCGATGGCGGTGTCTTCATTGCCGCTGGCCGGTTGGACGGTCAGCGTCGGGGTGTCGGTCACCGGGTTTACCGTCACCGCCAGCGTCTTGGTCACCGGCACCGCGTCGGCCACACCATCCTTGGCGGTGGCGGTGACCGTCAGCGTGAAGTCGACGTCGCTGTTCGGCGGCGGTGTGATCGCCAAACCCGCAAGCTGGGTCGGCGTCAGGGTGATCGAGCCGCCGCTGATCGTCAGCGCGTCGTGAGCCGTGTTGCTCAGGCTGGCTCCGGCGGGGATGCCGCTGATGGTGATCGTCAGCGTCTCCGAGCCGTCGGTGTCGGTCAGCGCCGGGGTGATGGTCAGCGGGATTGCGCTGTCTTCATTGCCGGCTGCCGCCGACACGCTCAGCGTCGGCGTGTCGGTCACCGGGTTTACCGTCACCGCCAGCGTCTTGGTCACCGGCACCGCATCGGCCACACCGTCCTTGGCGGTGGCGGTGACCGTTAGGGTGAAGTCCACGTCGCTGTTGGCCGGCGGCGTGATCGCCAAACCCGCGAGCTGGGTCGGCGTCAGGGTGATCGAGCCGTTGCTGATCGTCAGCGCGTCGTGAGCCGTGTTGCTCAGGCTGGCACCCGTGGGGATGCCGCTGATGGTGATGGTCAGCGTCTCCGAGCCATCGGTATCGGCCAGCGCCGGAGTGATCGTCAGCGGAATCGCGCTGTCTTCGTTGCCGGTCGCCGCCGACACGCTGAGCGTCGGCGTGTCCGTCACCGGGTTCACCGTCACCGCCAGAGTCTTGGTCACCGGCACCGCGTCGGCCACGCCGTCCTTGGCAGTGGCGGTAACCGTCAGCGTGAAATCAACGTCGCTGTTCAGCGGCGGCGTGATCGTCAAACCCGCAAGCTGCGTCGGCGTCAGCGTGATCGAGCCGTTGCTGATCGTCAGCGTGTCATGGGCGGTGTTGCTGAGGCTGGCACCCGTGGGGATGCCGCTGATGGTGATCGTCAGCGTCTCCGAGCCGTCGGTGTCGGTCAGCGCCGGGCTGATCGTCAGCGGAATCGCGCTGTCTTCGTTGCCGGTCGCCGCCGACACGCTCAGCGTCGGCGTGTCCGTCACTGGGTTTACCGTCACCGCCAGAGTCTTGGTCACCGGCACCGCGTCGGCCACACCGTCTTTGGCAGTGGCGGTGACGGTCAGGGTGAAGTCGACGTCGCTGTTCGGCGGCGGCGTGATCGCCAAACCCGCAAGCTGGGTCGACGTTAGGGTGATCGAGCCGCCGCTGATCGTCAGGGTGTCGTGAGCGGTGTTGCTGAGGCTGGCGCCGGTCGGGATGCCGCTGATGGTGATGGTCAGCGTCTCAGACCCATCGATGTCGGTCAGCGCCGGACTGATCGTCAACGGAATCGCGCTGTCTTCGTTGCCGGCTGCCGCCGACACGCTCAGCGTCGGCGTATCCGTTACTGGATTCACCGTCACCGCCAGTGACTGGCTCACCGACACCGCATCGGCCACACCGTCTTTGGCGGTGGCGGTGACCGTCAGGGTGAAGTCGACGTCGCTGTTCGGCGGCGGTGTGATCGCCAAACCCGCGAGCTGGGTCGGCGTCAGGGTGATCGAGCCACCGCTGATCGTCAGCGTGTCGTGAGCCGTGTTGCTCAGGCTGGCTCCGGCGGGGATACCGCTGATGGTGATGGTCAGCGTCTCCGAGCCATCGGTATCGGTCAGCGCCGGGCTGATGGTCAGCAGAATCGCGCTGTCTTCGTTGCCGGCTGCCGCCGACACGCTCAGCGTCGGCGTGTCCGTCACCGGGTTGACGGTGACGAGCAGCGGGGCGCTGGTGCTGGCCGGAGCGGCGGTGCCGTCAGTGCTGGTCGCCGTCACCGTCAGGGTGAAGTCGACGTCGCTGTTCAGCGGCGGCGTGATCGTCAGGCCGGCAAGCTGCGTCGGCGTCAGCGTGATCGAGCCGCCGCTGATCGTCAGGGTGTCGTGAGCCGTGTTGCTCAGGCTGGCACCCGTGGGGATGCCGCTGATGGTGATCGTCAGCGTCTCAGACCCGTCCGTGTCGGTCAGCGCCGGGCTGATGGTCAGCGGGATCGCGCTGTCTTCGTTGCCGGTCGCCGCCGATACGCTCAGCGTCGGGGTGTCCGTCACCGGGTTGACGGTGACGAGCAGCGGGGCGGTGGTGGTGGCCTCCGTCGCGGAGCCATCCTTGGCGGTCGCGGTGACGGTCAGGGTGAAATCAACGTCGCTGTTGGCCGGCGGCGTGATCGCCAAACCCGCAAGCTGCTCCGGCGTCAAGGTGATTGAGCCACCGCTGATCGTCAGCGTGTCGTGAGCCGTGTTGCTCAGGCTGGCTCCGGCGGGGATGCCGCTGATGGTGATGGTCAGCGTCTCGGACCCATCGATGTCGGTCAGCGCCGGAGTGATCGTCAGCGGGATCGCGCTGTCTTCGTTGCCGGTCGCCGCCGATACGCTGAGCGTCGGGGTGTCCGTCACCGGGTTGACGATGACGAGCAGCGGGGCGCTGGTGCTGGCCGGAGCGGCGGTGCCGTCGGTGCTGGTCGCCGTCACCGTCAGCGTGAAATCAACGTCGCTGTTCAGCGGCGGCGTGATCGTCAAACCGGCGAGCTGCTCCGGCGTCAGCGTGATCGAGCCGCCGCTGATCGTCAGCGCGTCGTGAGCCGTGTTGCTCAGACTGGCTCCGGCGGGGATGCCGCTGATGGTGATGGTCAGCGTCTCCGAGCCGTCGGTGTCGGTCAGCGCCGGACTGATCGTCAACGGAATCGCGCTGTCTTCGTTGCCGGCTGCCGCCGACACGCTGAGCGTCGGGGTGTCCGTCACCGGGTTTACCGTCACCGCCAGCGGCTGGCTCACCGACACCGCGTCGGCCGCACCGTCTTTGGCGCTCGCGGTGACCGTCAGAGTGAAGTCGACGTCGCTGTTCGGCGGCGGTGTGATCGCCAAACCCGCAAGCTGGGTCGGCGTCAACGTGATCGAGCCGCCGCTGATCGTCAGCGTGTCGTGAGCGGTGTTGCTGAGGCTGGCACCGGTCGGGATGCCGCTGATGGTGACGGTCAGCGTCTCGGACCCATCGATGTCGGTCAGCGCCGGAGTGATCGTCAGCGGGATTGCGCTGTCTTCATTGCCGGTCGACGCCGATACGCTCAGCGTTGGCGTGTCCGTCACCGGGTTGACGGTGACGAGCAGCGGGGCGCTGGCGGTGGCCGCCGTCGCGGTGCCGTCCTTGGCGGTGGCAGTGACGGTCAGAGTGAAGTCGACGTCGCTGTTGGCCGGCGGCGTGATGGCGAGACCCGCAAGCTGCGTCGGCGTCAGCGTGATCGAGCCGTTGCTGATCGTCAGCGTGTCGTGGGCGCCGTTGCTCAGGCTGGCACCCGTGGGGATGCCGCTGATGGTGATCGTCAACGTTTCCGAGCCGTCGAGGTCGGTCAGGGCCGGGCTGATCGTCAGCGGGATTGCCGTGTCTTCATTGCCGGTCGCCGCCGATACGCTCAGCGTCGGGGTGTCCGTTACTGGATTCACCGTCACCGCCAGCGGCTGGCTCACCGACACCGCGTCGGCCACACCGTCCTTGGCGGTGGCGGTGACCGTCAATGTGAAGTCCACGTCGCTGTTCGTCGGCGGCGTGATCGTCAAACCGGCGAGCTGCTCCGGCGTCAGCGTGATCGAGCCGTTGCTGATCGTCAGCGTGTCGTGAGCCGTGTTGCTCAGGCTGGCTCCAGTCGGGATGCCGCTGATGGTGATGGTCAGCGTCTCCGACCCATCCGTGTCGGTCAGGGCCGGAGTGATCGTCAGCGGGATCGCGCTGTCTTCGTTGCCGGTCGCCGCCGATACGCTCAGCGTCGGGGTGTCGGTCACCGGGGTCACCGTCACCACCAGCGGGGCGGCGGTGTTCGCCACATTGGCCACGCCGTCCTTCGACGTCGCGGTGACGGTCAGGGTGAAATCGTCGTCGCTGTTCCAGGGCGGGGTGATCGTCAAACCGGCGAGCTGCGTCGGCGTCAACGTGATCGAGCCGCCGCTGATCGTCAGGGTGTCGCCGGCCGTGTTGTGCAGGCTCGCCCCCGTGGGGATGCCGCTGATGGTGACGGTCAGCACCTCGGAGCCGTCGGTGTCGGTCAGCGCCGGGGAGATCGTCAGCGGGATGACGGCGTTCTGCACTCCGGTCGCGTTCTGCACGCTCAAGCTCGGGGCGTCCGACACCGGGTTGACGGTAACGAGAAGAGGCGTGCTGGTGCTGGCCGGAGCGGCGCTGCCGTCGGTGCTGGTCGCCGTCACCGTCAAGGTGAAGTCGACGTCGCTGTTGGCGGGAGGCGTGATCGCCAGACCGGCAAGCTGCGCCGGCGTCAGCGTGATCGAGCCGTTGACCACCGTCAGCGGGTCGCCGGCCGTGTTGGTCAGGCTGGCCCCCGCGGGAATGCCCGACAGGGTGAAGGACAGCAGCTCCGATCCGTCGGCGTCCGGCTGCGCGGCGCTGATGATCAGCGGAATGGCGGTGTCTTCGTCACCGGTTGCCGGCGTGGTGGTCAGGACCGGCGTGTCGGACACCGGAGCGACGGTGACGAGCAGCGGGGCGCTGGTGCGGACGGGATCAGCCACACCATCCTTGGCGATCGCGGTCACCGTCAGCGTGAAGTCGACGTCGCTGTTGGCCGGCGGCGTGATCGTCAAACCCGCAAGCTGCGTCGGCGTGAGGGTGATCGAGCCGCCGCTGATCGTCAGCGTGTCGTGAGCGGTGTTGCTCAGGCTGGCACCCGTGGGGATGCCGCTGATGGTGATCGTCAGCGTCTCCGACCCGTCTGTGTCGGTCAGAGCCGGGCTGATCGTCAGCGGAATCGCGCTGTCTTCATTGCCGGTCGCCGCCGACACGCTCAGCGTCGGCGTGTCCGTGACCGGGTTCACTGTGACGAGCAGCGGGGCGCTGGTGGTGGCCTCCGTCGCGGTGCCATCCTTGGCGGTCGCGGTGACGGTCAGGGTGAAATCAACGTCGCTGTTGGCCTGCGGCGTGATGGCGAGACCGGCAAGCTGAGCCGGCGTCAGGGTGATCGAGCCGCGGCTGATCGTCAGCGTGTCGTGAGCGGCGTTGCTCAGGCTGGCACCCGTCGGGATGCCGCTGATGGTGACGGTCAGCGTCTCCGACCCGTCGGTGTCGGTCAGCGCCGGAGTGATCGTCAGCGGGATCGCGCTGTCTTCGTTGCCGGCTGCCGCCGACACGCTCAGCGTCGGCGTA
>NZ_LGRA01000021.1:2106267-2122058 GCF_003116095.1 Azospirillum sp. TSO35-2 | reverse complement strand
CCTGCGCTTCGCCATCCGCGAGGGTGGCCGCACCGTCGGCGCCGGCGTGGTTGCCAAGATCATCGAGTGATGCTATAAGCCTGCCTCCCTCGCCGGACGAAAGCCCGGCGAGGGCGGTTCTTCAAGGCAGGTCAGTACGGTAGCGTTTCCGGAACAAAGCCTTGACACCCGGGTATGAAGGATGCTTTAAGCGGCGTCCCGCTACGAAGGGTGCGGCCCGGACGGCGATAGGAGTGTAGCTCAATTGGTAGAGCACCGGTCTCCAAAACCGGGGGTTGGGGGTTCGATCCCCTCCACTCCTGCCATCCCGTCTTGATAATGAATTGGGTAGAAGCGGCGCCCTTACAGTCGCTCCGGAGCTCGCACGGTTCGCACGATGGCTAAAGTCAATCCCGCAGAATTCGCGCGCGAGGTCCGCCGCGAGGTTGCCAGGGTCACCTGGCCGACCCGCAAGGAAACCGGCATCACGACCGCCATGGTCTTCGTCATGGTCGTGCTGGCCGCCCTGTTCTTCCTCGTCGTCGATCAGGTGCTGGCGGTTGCCGTTCGCTTGATCCTTGGGCTGGGAGGCTGAGACATGGCAGCGCGCTGGTACGTCGTTCACGTCTATTCCGGTTTCGAGAAGAAGGTCGCCCAGGCCATCCGCGAAAAGGCGGCTCAGAAGGGTCTGGAAGACAAGTTCGAGGAAATCCTGGTCCCGACCGAAGAAGTGGTCGAAGTGCGCCGGGGTTCCAAGATCAACACGGAACGCAAGTTCTTCCCCGGCTACGTCCTGGTCAAGATGGACCTGACCGACGAATCCTGGTCGCTGGTGAAGAACACGCCGAAGGTCACGGACTTCCTGGGCGGTGGCGGCAAGCCGCAGCCGATTTCCCAGCGTGAGGCCGAACGGATCATCCATCAGGTGCAGGAAGGCTTTGAGCGCCCCAAGCCCTCGATCACTTTCGAAGTGGGCGAGCAGGTGCGTGTGAGCGACGGCCCCTTCACCTCGTTCAACGGCGTCGTCGAGGAAGTCGACGAAGAGAAGTCCCGCCTCAAGGTGGCGGTGTCGATCTTCGGACGCTCCACGCCGGTGGAGCTGGAATACACGCAGGTCGAAAAGGTCTGAGTGTCAGGTTCCAAAGTGCTTTGAGTCGGAGCTGCCGGTGCTTGCATCGGTGGCTCCATTCTGTTGCGGGAGGCTCGCCATGGCCGAACCGCAAAACCCCGCGACGCTACGCCTTGGCGTGACGCGTCGTCCCAGGAGGTTGTGAGATGGCGAAGAAAATCGTCGGTTACATCAAGCTGCAGGTTCCGGCCGGCAAGGCCAACCCGTCGCCGCCCATCGGCCCGGCGCTCGGTCAGCGCGGCCTGAACATCATGGAGTTCTGCAAGGCGTTCAACGCCAAGACGGCGGACCTGGAAGTCGGCATGCCGATTCCCGTGGTCATCACCGCCTACGGCGACCGCACCTTCACCTTCGTGACCAAGACCCCGCCGGTCAGCTACTTCCTCAAGAAGGCGTCGGGCAAGGACAAGGGTTCGACGACCCCCGGCAAGGGCGGCTTCGTCGGCCAGGTCACGACCTCGCAGATCCGCGAGATCGCCCAGAAGAAGATGGTCGACCTGAACGCGCACGACGTCGAAGCGGCGGCGAGCATGATCACCGGCTCCGCCCGCTCGATGGGCCTCGAAGTGGTGGAGGGCTGACCCGATGGCCAAGCTGGGCAAGCGTCTGACCGACGCCTACAAGAACGTCAACCGTGATTCCTTCTACAAGCTGGAAGACGCCGTCTCCATGCTGAAGGGCGCCTCGAAGACCAAGTTCGACGAGACGATCGAAATCGCGATGAACCTCGGCATCGATCCGCGCCACGCCGACCAGATGGTCCGCGGCGTCGTGAACCTGCCGAACGGCACCGGCAAGACCGTCCGCGTCGCGGTGTTCGCCCGTGGCGCCAAGGTCGATGAGGCTCTGGCCGCTGGCGCCGACGTGGTCGGCGGCGACGACCTCGCCGAGCAGATCCTGGCCGGCAACATCAACTTCGACCGCTGCATCGCCTCGCCCGACATGATGGGCGTGGTCGGCAAGCTGGGTAAGGTTCTCGGCCCGCGCGGCCTGATGCCGAACCCGAAGCTGGGCACGGTCACCCCCGACGTCGCCGGCGCCGTCAAGGCCGCCAAGGCCGGCGCGGTGGAGTTCCGTGCGGAGAAGACCGGTATCGTGCACGCCGGCGTGGGCAAGGCCAGCTTCTCGGAAGAGGCCCTGGTCCAGAACATCCGCGCCTTCGTCGACGCCATCACCCGTGCCAAGCCGACCGGCGCCAAGGGCCAGTACCTGCTGAAGGTCTCGCTCTCGTCGACGATGGGCCCGGGCGTCAAGCTCGACCTCGCCACCGTGTCGGCTGCGGCCGGCGCCGCGGCGTAAGCGACCGCCTTTCGCCGCCGGCGCCCTCGGGTGCCGACGGTGACCGGGTGGATGATCCAAGGGGGCTCGCCCCGGCGGAACGCCCACCCACCCCTGTCCGAGACCGCAGGTGTCCGCCCCTTCCCCGGAAGGTGAGGGCTTAAAATTCACCGGCGCAGACAGGAGTTGAACCCGTTGACCATTCCGGTCCCCGTTGCGGCGGGGCCGCCGGATCAGGAACGGCTTGAACTTCTGGGACAGGTTCGCCGGACCTCCGGCCCGCAAGGGCAGGGGGTTCATGTAAACCTCTGTGCAAGGAGGCGATCCGTGGATCGTACACAAAAAGAAGCGACGATCGCGGCTCTGCAATCGAAGCTCCAGGACACGGGCCTGGTGGTGGTCACCCACCATCTGGGCCTGACGGTGAAGGAAGTCACCGACCTGCGTGCGAAGGTTCGGGCTGCTGGCGCCGGCTTCAAAGTGACGAAGAACCGGCTCGCCCGTCGCGCCCTTCAGGGCACGCAGTTCGAAGGTCTGGACGGTCTCTTCAAGGGACCGACGGCGATCGCCTTCTCGAAGGATCCCGTTGCGGCCGCCAAGGTGGTGGCCGACTACGCGAAGACCAACGAGAAGCTCAAGATCGTCGGCGCCAGCCTCGGCACCCAGATTCTGGACGCGGAGGGGGTCAAGGCCCTCGCCTCGCTCCCGTCGCTGGACGAACTGCGTGGCCGCCTTGTGGGCATGATCCAGACCCCGGCGACCCGTATCGCTGGTGTTCTCCAGGCTCCGGGCGGCCAGGTCGCCCGCGTGCTTGCTGCCTACGCAAAGAAGGACGACGAGGCGGCCTAAGCTGGCCCTCAAGGCCAGCCCGACTCACTCGTTTTTTCCATCCCCAGAACTCAAGTCGTTTGGAGTAGTAACATGGCTGATCTGCAGAAGCTCGTCGACGATCTGTCGGCCCTGACCGTCCTGGAAGCCGCCGAGTTGTCGAAGCTCCTCGAAGAGAAGTGGGGCGTCTCCGCCGCCGCTCCGGTGGCCGTCGCCGCCGCCGGCCCGGCCGCTGCCGCTGCCGCTCCCGCCGAAGAGCAGACCGAATTCACGGTGATCCTCGCCGACGCCGGCGACAAGAAGATCAACGTGATTAAGGAAGTCCGCGCCATCACCGGCCTGGGCCTGAAGGAAGCCAAGGACCTGGTCGAGGGTGCGCCGAAGCCGGTCAAGGAAGGCGCCACGAAGGACGAGGCCGCCAAGATCAAGAAGCAGCTTGAAGAGGCGGGCGCCAAGGTCGATATTAAGTAAGACCTTGTTGCGTTACGGATCATACAGTTCCACGCCGGACGGCGGCCGGTCCCCCAGGGGGCCTGCCGCCGCACGGCGTTTTCTGCCTTCCGCCGGACCGGGCTCGCCCGGCCCGGTTCTTTCCGTCCCCATCAAGGGGAGGGCCCGCGCGGGCGCCCACGGGACCGGTCGACAGCGTCGCCCGATTTCGGTGGTCGGTTGAACGGTCGGTAAATCGCGCATCACGTACAGACGTTTGGGGACATCCATGGCCAAATCCTTTACGGGTCGTAAACGTGTTCGGAAGAGCTTCGGGCGCATCCCGGAAGTCACCCAGATGCCGAACCTCATCGAGGTGCAGCGGAGCTCGTACGACCACTTCCTGCAAATGGACGTCGCCCCGGAAAAGCGGGCGAACCTAGGCCTGCAGGAAGTCTTCAAGTCGGTGTTCCCGATCAAGGACTTCTCCGACCGCGCTGTGCTCGACTTCGTGAAGTACGAGCTTGAGCAGCCGAAGTACGACGTCGAGGAATGCCAGCAGCGCGGGATGACCTTCGCCGCGCCGCTGAAGGTGACCCTGCGCCTGTCCGTGTTCGACGTCGAGGAAGACACCGGTCTCCGCTCGATCCGCGACATCAAGGAGCAGGACGTCTACATGGGCGACATGCCCCTGATGACGGCCAACGGCACCTTCGTCATCAACGGCACCGAACGCGTCATCGTGTCGCAGATGCACCGCTCGCCGGGCGTCTTCTTCGACCATGACAAGGGCAAGACCCACGCGTCGGGCAAATATCTGTTCGCCGCCCGCGTGATCCCGTACCGCGGCTCCTGGCTCGACTTCGAGTTCGACGCCAAGGATCTCGTCTACGTCCGCATCGACCGCCGCCGCAAGCTGCCGGCCACCACGCTGCTGTTCGCCCTGGACGGCGCGGAGACCGAGGCGCTGCGCGCCGAGCGCAAGGCCAACCGCAAGGACCTGCTGCCCTACGAGGCGCAGGGCATGGCCAAGGAAGAGATCCTCAACTACTTCTACGACACCATCACCTACACCCGCTCCGCCGGTGGTTGGAAGACCCCGTTCAGCGCCGAGCGGATGAAGGGCGTCAAGCTGATCTCGGACCTCGTGGACGCCGCCACCGGCGCCGTGGTCGCCGAGGCCGGCACCAAGATGACCCCGCGCGTCATCAAGAAGCTGGTCGAGGCCGGCCTGACCGAGCAGCAGGTTTCCACCGAGGAGCTGACCGGCCGCTACCTGGCCGTCGACATCATCAACGAGCGCACCGGCGAGGTGCTGTTCGAAGCGGGTGACGAACTGTCGGCGAGCGATCTCGACAAGCTGGAGAAGACCGGCGTCGACGAGCTGCCGGTGCTGGCGATCGACCATCTGAACGTCGGCGCCTACATCCGCAACACGATGAACGCGGACCGCAACGCCAGCCGCGAAGACGCGCTGATCGACATCTACCGCGTCATGCGCCCGGGCGAGCCGCCGACCCTGGAGTCGGCCGAGGCGCTGTTCTCGGGCCTGTTCTTCGACAGCGAGCGCTACGACCTGTCGGCCGTCGGCCGCGTCAAGATGAACGCGCGCCTGAACTTCCAGACCGACGACCAGATGCGTGTGCTCCGCAAGGAGGACATCCTGGAGATCCTGAAGGTTCTGGTGAACCTGAAGGACGGCCGCGGCGAGATCGACGACATCGACCATCTCGGCAACCGTCGCGTCCGCTCGGTCGGCGAGCTGATGGAGAACCAGTACCGCGTCGGCCTGCTGCGCATGGAACGTGCGATCCGCGAGCGCATGAGCTCGGTCGAGATCGACACGGTGATGCCGCACGACCTGATCAACGCGAAGCCGGCGGCCGCCGCCGTGCGCGAGTTCTTCGGTTCGTCGCAGCTGTCGCAGTTCATGGACCAGACCAACCCGCTGTCCGAGATCACGCACAAGCGTCGCCTCTCGGCGCTGGGCCCGGGCGGTCTGACCCGCGAGCGCGCCGGCTTCGAGGTGCGCGACGTGCACCCGACCCACTACGGCCGCATCTGCCCGATTGAGACGCCGGAAGGCCCGAACATCGGCCTGATCAACTCGCTGGCGACCTACGCCCGCGTGAACCAGTACGGCTTCATCGAGAGCCCCTACCGCAAGGTCATCGACAGCAAGGTCACCGACGAGGTGGTCTATCTGTCGGCGATGGAGGAGGGCCGCTACGTCGTCGCCCAGGCGAACGCCGAGCTGAACCCGGACAACAGCTTCGCCAACGACCTCGTGTCGTGCCGTCAGGGCGGCGAATACCTGATGTTCCGGCCGGAAGCCATCGACCTGATCGACGTGTCGCCGAAGCAGCTGGTGTCCGTCGCCGCGGCGCTGATCCCGTTCCTGGAGAACGACGACGCCAACCGCGCGCTGATGGGCTCGAACATGCAGCGTCAGGCGGTGCCGCTGGTCAAGGCGGACGCGCCGCTGGTCGGCACCGGCATGGAGGCGACCGTCGCCCGCGACAGCGGCGTGACCATCGTCGCCAAGCGCTCGGGCATCGTCGACCAGGTCGACGCCACCCGCATCGTCGTGCGCGCCACCGACAGCTCGGACAGCACGGCGCCGGGCGTCGACATCTACAACCTGCTGAAGTTCCAGCGTTCCAACCAGAACACCTGCATCACCCAGCGTCCGCTGGTGAAGGTCGGTGACCGGGTGAACGCCGGCGACATCGTGGCCGACGGTCCGTCGACCGATCTCGGCGAGCTGGCGCTCGGCCGGAACGTGCTCGTCGCGTTCATGCCGTGGAACGGCTACAACTTCGAGGACTCGATCCTCATCAACGAACGCATCGTCAAGGACGACGTCTTCACCTCGATTCACATCGAAGAATTCGAGGTCATGGCCCGCGACACCAAGCTCGGCCAGGAAGAAATCACCCGCGACATTCCGAACGTCGGTGAGGAAGCGCTCAAGAACCTCGACGAGGCCGGCATCGTCTACATCGGCGCCGAAGTCCGTCCGGGCGACATCCTGGTCGGCAAGGTGACGCCGAAGGGCGAAAGCCCGATGACGCCGGAAGAGAAGCTGCTGCGCGCCATCTTCGGCGAAAAGGCCTCGGACGTCCGCGACACCTCGCTGCGCCTGCCGCCGGGTGTCGTCGGCACCATCGTCGAGGTCCGCGTGTTCAGCCGCCGCGGCGTCGACAAGGACGAGCGCGCGCTCGCCATCGAACGCGCCGAGATCGAGAAGCTGGCCAAGGACCGCGACGACGAGCGCGGCATCCTGGAGCGCAGCTTCTACACCCGCCTGAAGGAAGTGCTGCTCGGCCAGACCGCGCAGTCGGGTCCGAAGGGCATGAAGGGCGGCACTGTCCTGACCGACGAGGTCCTGGGCGGCCTGTCCAAGGGCCTGTGGCGCCAGATCGCCATCGCCGACGAGTCGGTGATGGAGAATGTCGAGAACCTGGCCAAGGTGTTCGACGACTCGATCAAGGCCCTGCAGGACCGCTTCGAGAACAAGGTCGACAAGCTGCAGCGCGGTGACGAGCTGCCGCCGGGCGTCATGAAGATGGTCAAGGTCTTCGTCGCGGTGAAGCGCAAGCTGCAGCCGGGCGACAAGATGGCCGGCCGTCACGGCAACAAGGGCGTGGTCTCCCGCATCATCCCGCAGGAGGACATGCCCTACCTGGAGGACGGCACCCCGGTCGATCTGGTGCTGAACCCGCTGGGCGTGCCGTCGCGCATGAACGTCGGTCAGATCCTGGAAACCCACCTCGGTTGGGCGGCCTCGGGTCTTGGCAAGCAGATCGGCCGTGCGGTCGACCAGTATCGTCTGGCGATCCGCCAGAAGGCGGAAGGCGCTCCCCAGCTGGAGGCCCTGCGCGGCACGCTGAAGACGGCGTACGGCGAGGTGACCTACAACGAGGACATCGCCGACATGACCGACGGCGAGCTGCTGGAGCTGGGCGGCAACCTGCGCAAGGGCGTGCCCTTCGCGACGCCGGTCTTCGACGGCGCCCGCGAGGAGGACATCTGCGTCCATCTGGAACGCGCCGGTTTCGACCGCTCGGGCCAGTCGACGCTGGTCGACGGCCGCACCGGCGAGACGTTCGATCGCAAGGTCACCGTCGGCTACATCTACATGCTGAAGCTGCACCACCTCGTGGACGACAAGATCCACGCGCGGTCGATCGGCCCCTACTCGCTGGTCACGCAGCAGCCGCTGGGCGGCAAGGCCCAGTTCGGCGGCCAGCGCTTCGGTGAGATGGAGGTGTGGGCGCTCGAAGCCTACGGCGCCGCCTACACGCTGCAGGAAATGCTGACGGTGAAGTCGGACGACGTGTCCGGCCGCACCAAGGTCTACGAGGCCATCGTCCGCGGCGACGACAACTTCGAGGCCGGCATTCCCGAATCGTTCAACGTGCTGGTCAAGGAGCTGCGCTCCCTCGGCCTGAACGTCGAGCTGAATCAGCGGGACTATTGAGCCGGTCTGACGTGACCCAGGCCCCGGAGCGGCGCGTGCGCGCCGTTCCGGGGCATTGCACTGCTTTTAACCGACAACGCGGCGATGCCAGCGGGAGACGGTCATGAATGAGTTGATGAACATTTTCGGCCAAGTTCAGGGGCCGCAGAGCTTCGATCAGATCCGCATCCAGATCGCGAGCCCCGAGCGGATCCGGTCCTGGTCCTACGGTGAGATCAAGAAGCCGGAAACCATCAACTACCGCACCTTCAAGCCGGAGCGCGATGGCCTGTTCTGCGCCCGCATCTTCGGCCCGATCAAGGACTACGAGTGCTTGTGCGGCAAGTACAAGCGCATGAAGTATCGCGGCATCATCTGCGAGAAGTGCGGCGTCGAGGTCACGCTGTCGAAGGTCCGGCGCGAGCGCATGGGCCACATCGAGCTGGCGTCCCCCGTCGCGCACATCTGGTTCCTGAAGTCGCTGCCGAGCCGCATCGGCCTGCTGCTCGACATGACGCTGAAGGATCTGGAGCGCATCCTCTATTTCGAAAACTACGTCGTCATCGAGCCGGGCCTCACCCCGCTGAAGCTGCATTCGCTGCTCGGCGAGGAGGAGTTCCTGAACGCCCAGGACGAGTATGGCGAGGACGCCTTCACCGCCGCCATCGGGGCGGAGGCGCTGCGCATCATGCTGTCGGCGCTCGACCTCGATGAGGAAAAGAAGCGCTGCCGCGAGGACCTGCGCGACACCAACTCCGAAGCCAAGCGCAAGAAGCTGGTCAAGCGCCTGAAGCTGATCGACGCCTTCCTGGCTTCGCAGTCGCGGCCGGAGTGGATGATCCTGGAAGTGATTCCGGTGATCCCGCCCGAGCTGCGTCCGCTGGTGCCGCTCGACGGCGGCCGCTTCGCCACCTCGGACCTGAACGACCTGTACCGCCGCGTCATCAACCGCAACAACCGCCTGAAGCGGCTGATCGAGCTGAAGGCGCCGGACATCATCGTCCGCAACGAGAAGCGCATGCTGCAGGAGGCCGTCGACGCGCTGTTCGACAACGGCCGCCGCGGCCGCGTCATCACCGGCGCCAACAAGCGTCCGCTGAAGTCGCTGTCGGACATGCTGAAGGGCAAGCAGGGCCGCTTCCGTCAGAACCTGCTCGGCAAGCGCGTCGACTATTCCGGCCGTTCGGTCATCGTCGTCGGTCCGGAGCTGAAGCTGCACCAGTGCGGCCTGCCGAAGAAGATGGCGCTGGAGCTGTTCAAGCCGTTCATCTACGCCAAGCTGGAGCTGTACGGCCTCGCCTCGACCATCAAGGCGGCCAAGCGGATGGTGGAAAAGGAACGTCCCGAGGTGTGGGACATCCTGGAAGAGGTCATCCGTGAGCATCCGGTGATGCTGAACCGCGCGCCGACGCTGCACCGTCTCGGCATCCAGGCGTTCGAGCCGACGCTGATCGAAGGCAAGGCGATCCAGCTCCACCCGCTGGTCTGCACCGCCTTCAACGCCGACTTCGACGGCGACCAGATGGCCGTGCACGTCCCGCTGTCGCTGGAAGCGCAGTTGGAAGCGCGCGTCTTGATGATGTCGACGAACAACATCCTGTCGCCCGCCAACGGCAAGCCGATCATCGTGCCGTCCCAGGACATCGTGCTGGGCATCTACTACATCTCGATGGACCGCCCGAGCGAGAAGGGCGAGGGCATGGTGTTCGCCAACGTCTCGGAAATCGAGCAGGCGCTGAACGCCAAGGTCCTGTCGATCCATGCCAAGATCAAGGCCCGCTACGTCGGCGTCGACGACGAGGGCAACGAGCTGATCTCCATCGTCGAGACGACGCCGGGCCGCATGCTGCTGTCGGAGCTGCTGCCGCGTCATCCGAAGGTGCCGTTCTCGCTGATCAACCGCGTGTTGACCAAGAAGGACGTCGGCAACGTCATCGACGCCGTCTACCGCCATTGCGGTCAGAAGGAGACGGTGATCTTCGCCGATCGCCTGATGAAGCTCGGCTTCGGCCACGCCTGCCGCGCCGGCATCTCCTTCGGCAAGGACGACATGGTCATCCCCGCCGCCAAGGAAAAGCTGGTCAACGAGTCGAAGGAGCGGGTGAAGGAGTTCGAGCAGCAGTATCTCGACGGCCTGATCACCCAGGGCGAGAAGTACAACAAGGTCGTCGACGTCTGGTCGGAGTGCACCGAGAAGGTCGCCTCCGAGATGATGAAGGCGATCTCGACCACCGAAGCCGGCAAGCCGGTCAACTCGGTGTACATGATGGCCCACTCCGGCGCCCGTGGTTCCGCCGCGCAGATCCGCCAGTTGGCCGGCATGCGCGGCCTGATGGCCAAGCCGTCGGGCGAGATCATCGAGACGCCGATCATCTCGAACTTCAAGGAAGGCCTGACCGTGCTGGAGTACTTCAACTCCACCCACGGCGCCCGCAAGGGTCTGGCCGACACCGCCTTGAAGACGGCGAACTCCGGTTACCTCACCCGTCGTCTGGTCGACGTGGCGCAGGACGCCATCATCGTCGAGCATGATTGCGGCACCGAGCGCGGCATCACCGTCAAGGCGGTGATCGACGGTGGCGAGGTCATCTCCCCGCTGGGCGACCGCATCCTCGGCCGCACCGTGGTCGGTGACGTGATCGATCCGCTGAACGGCGAGATGCTGGTCGAGGACGGCGGCCTGATCGACGAGCCGACCGTCGACCGCATCGAGCGGTCGGGCATCGACTCGGTCAAGATCCGCTCGGTCCTGACCTGCGAGACCAAGGACGGCGTGTGCGCCAAGTGCTACGGCCGTGACTTGGCCCGCGGCACGCTGGTGAACACCGGCGAGGCGGTCGGCGTCATCGCGGCGCAGTCGATCGGCGAGCCCGGCACCCAGCTGACGATGCGCACGTTCCACATCGGCGGCGCGGCGCAGCGTGGTGCCGAGCAGAGCCAGATCGAGGCGGCGTTCGACGGCGTGGTGCGGATCAACAACCGCAACATCGTCATGAACTCGTCGGGCATTCCGGTCGTCATGGGCCGCAGCACCGAAGTGATCCTGCTCGACGAGCAGGGCCGCGAGCGGGCGCGTCACCGTGTGCCGTACGGTGCCAAGCTGCTGGCGGACGAGGGTGTGAAGGTCGAGCGCGGCGCCAAGCTGGCCGAGTGGGACCCCTACACCCTGCCGATCATCACCGAGCGCGCCGGTACCGCCCGCTACATCGACCTCGTGGAAGGCATCTCCATGCGCGAGGTGATGGACGAGGCGACGGGCATCAGCTCCAAGGTGGTGGTCGACTGGCGCCAGCAGCCGCGCGGCGCCGATCTGAAGCCGCGCATCGCCCTGGTCGATGAGCGGGGCGAGCTGATCACCTTGCCGAACGGCCTGGAAGCCCGCTACTTCATGTCGGTGGACGCCATCCTCTCGGTCGAGAACGGCGCCGAGGTCCGGGCCGGTGACGTGCTGGCCCGTATCCCGCGCGAGTCGTCCAAGACCCGCGACATCACGGGCGGTCTGCCGCGCGTGGCCGAGCTGTTCGAGGCGCGCCGTCCGAAGGACTTCGCGATCATCTCGGAGATGAGCGGCCGCGTCGAGTTCGGCAAGGACTACAAGACCAAGCGCCGCATCGTCGTGCGGAACGAGGAGACGGGTGACGAGAAGGAATATCTGATCCCGAAGGGCAAGCACATCTCGGTGCAGGAAGGCGACTACGTCGAGCGCGGCGACCTGCTGATGGACGGCAACCCGGTGCCGCACGACATCCTGGCGGTGATGGGTGTGGAGGCCTTGGCCGACTACCTGATCAACGAAATCCAGGACGTCTATCGACTGCAGGGCGTGAAGATCAACGACAAGCACATCGAGGTGATCGTTCGCCAGATGCTGCAGAAGGTCGAGATCACCGACGCCGGCGAGACCACCTTCCTGGTGGGCGAGCAGGTCGACCGTCAGGAGTTCGACGAGGAGAACGAGAAGACCGTCGGCGAGGGCCTGCAGCCCGCGTCGGGTCATCCGGTGCTCCAGGGCATCACCAAGGCCAGCCTGCAGACGCGGTCTTTCATCTCGGCCGCGTCGTTCCAGGAAACCACCCGCGTCCTCACGGAAGCGGCCGTCGGCGGCAAGGTCGACAACCTGGAAGGCCTGAAGGAGAACGTGATCGTCGGTCGCCTGATCCCGGCCGGCACCGGCTCCGTGGTGAACCGCCTGAAGCTGATCGCCGCCGAGCGTGACCGCGAAGCGGCCCTGGAAGCCGGCGCTCCGGAGGAAACTCCGGCGCTGCCGACCCCGGGCGAGGAAAGCTCCGCGGCCTGACCGCCGCGGCGTCGAGCGGGTAGGGAAGGGGGCGCGTTCCGCAGGGAACGCGCCCTTTTTCATGGATCCGCGACGGCACCGTCCGGTCGATACCGCCGGCGTGAACGGGCAGGGCGCACCCACCGTCATGACGCCAACACCGTCCTTGACTCTCCACCACCCATTCCCTAAAGTCCGCGAACTTCAAAGGGACCCTTGGGCCGTCGTGTGTCTGCGTCGAGCATCGGGTGTCCGGTTGAATCCATCGATCTCGCCGGTTGGAGCGATCTGACCGGCTTTCGCTCATTCGGCCCGCACGGAACCGAAACGTTCCGCAGGCGGGCTTTTGCATCGTCCGGCTCCGCCGGCCGAGTGATCTTGAAGGGATGAAGGGCAGATATGCCGACGATCAACCAGTTGATCCGTAAGCCGCGCGAGCCGTTGGCCGCGCGCAACAAGGTTCCCGCGATGGAGGCCTGCCCGCAGAAGCGTGGCGTCTGCACTCGCGTCTACACCACCACCCCGAAGAAGCCGAACTCGGCGCTCCGTAAGGTCGCCCGCGTTCGCCTGACCAACGGCTTCGAGGTGACGAGCTACATCCCTGGTGAGGGTCACAACCTCCAGGAACACTCGGTGGTCATGATCCGCGGCGGCCGTGTGAAGGATCTTCCCGGCGTGCGCTATCACATCATTCGCGGCACGCTGGATACCCAGGGCGTCAAGGATCGTAAGCAGCGTCGTTCGAAGTACGGCGCGAAGCGTCCGAAGTAAGGAGAACTCACGATGTCCCGTCGTCATCGCGCCGAGAAGCGTGAAGTCCTGCCGGACGCCAAGTACGGCGACCGCGTTCTGACCAAGTTCATGAACTGCCTGATGCTGGACGGCAAGAAGTCGGCCGCCGAAGGCATCGTCTACGGCGCGCTCGGCCGCATCGAGGTCAAGACCAAGAACGACCCCGTTCAGGTCTTCCACGACGCGCTCGCCAACGTCAAGCCGCACCTGGAAGTGCGTTCCCGCCGCGTCGGCGGTGCGACCTACCAGGTTCCGGTCGAGGTCCGTTCGGACCGCGCCCAGGCTCTGGCGATCCGCTGGCTGATCAGCGCCGCCCGCGCCCGCTCGGAAAACACCATGACCGAGCGTCTGTCCGGCGAGCTGCTCGACGCGGCCAGCCAGCGCGGCACCGCGGTCAAGAAGCGCGAAGATACGCACCGCATGGCGGAAGCCAACAAGGCGTTCTCGCACTACCGCTGGTAAGGTTCACGCCTGTCCTGGTGATTTTGCATGCCCCGCTCGCACACCCTCGACCGTTACCGCAACATCGGCATCATGGCTCACATCGATGCCGGCAAGACGACGACGACCGAGCGGATCCTGTTCTATACCGGCAAGTCCTATCGCATGGGCGAGGTCAATGACGGCACCGCCGTCATGGATTGGATGGAGCAGGAGCAAGAGCGGGGCATCACCATCACCTCGGCGGCCACGACCTGTTTCTGGCGCGATCACCGCATCAACATCATCGACACGCCCGGCCACGTGGATTTCACCATCGAGGTCGAGCGGTCGTTGCGCGTTCTGGATGGCGCCGTTGCCATCTTCGACGCGGTTGCGGGGGTCGAGCCCCAGACCGAGACCGTGTGGCGGCAGGCCGACAAGTACGGCGTGCCGCGCATGGCCTTCGTCAACAAGATGGACCGCGTCGGAGCCGACTTTCCGGCCTGCGTCGCGATGATGGCCGACCGCCTGGGCGTGCGCCCGCTGGTCGTGCAGCTGCCGATCGGCGTTGAATCCACCTTCAGCGGCGTCGTCGATCTGGTCGCCATGCGCGCCACGGTCTGGAAGGCCGAGACGCTCGGCGCCGAATTCGAACACATCGAGATTCCCGAGGATCTGGCCGGACCGGCCGGCGACGCGCGTCAGGCGTTGCTGGAGGCGGTGCTCGACCTCGACGAGGCGGCGATGGCCGCCTATCTGGAACGCGGCGAGGAGCCGACGCCCGACGCGCTGCGGGCCATGATCCGCAAGGCCACGATTTCCGGCGCCGTCGTGCCGGTGCTCTGCGGCTCGGCGTTCCGCAACAAGGGCATCCAGCCGATGCTGGACGCCGTCGTCGACTATCTGCCGGCCCCGGTGGACATCGGCGCCGTCACCGGCCACCCGCTGGGCGGTTCCGGCACGGAGGAGCGTCCGGCCAACGACGATGCGCCCTTCTCGGGTCTCGCCTTCAAGGTGATGAACGACCCCTATGTCGGGTCGCTCACCTTCTGCCGCGTCTATTCCGGCACCGTCAGCGTCGGCGACACGCTGCTGAACCCGGTGAAGGGTGAGCGCGAGAAGATCGGCCGCATGCTGCTGATGCACGCCAACAGCCGCGAGGACATCGAGCGGGCGCACACCGGCGACATCGTCGCCTTTGCCGGGCTGGAGCACAGCGCCACCGGCGACACGTTGTGCGACCCCAACAAGCCGATCGTGCTCGAACGGCTCGACGTGCCGGAGCCGGTGATCGAGATCGTGGTGGAGCCGCGGACCGACGCTGACCACGAGAAGATGGCGGCGGCGCTGAACCGGCTCGGCCATGAGGATCCGTCGATGCGGGTCTCGGTCGACCGTGAGAGCGGCCAGACCGTCATCCGCGGCATGGGCGAACTGCACCTCGACATCATCGTCGACCGCATGAAGCGCGAGTTCCGCGTCGACGCCGCGGTCGGCTCGCCCAAGGTCGCCTACCGCGAGACCGCGGTCCGGCGGGCCGACATCGACCACACCCACGCCCGCCAGACCGGTGATCGCGCCCAGTTCGCGCGGGTCGTCCTGGCGGTCGAGGCGCTGGACCGTGGCGCCGGCTTCGTCTTCGAGAACCGGGCCGCCGCGCTGCCGCGCGAGTTCGTCGCCGGCGTCCAGAAGGGGCTGGAGGCGGCCAAGGACAGCGGCGTTGTCGCCGGCTATCCGGTGGTCGACCTGAAGGTGACCCTGACCGGTGGCGAGTTCCACGACGTCGACTCGTCGCCGCTGGCGTTCGAGCTTGCGGCGCGCGCCGCGTTCCGCGAGGGAATGACAAAAGCCGGCCCGGTGCTGTTGGAACCGCTGATGCGGGTCGAAATCATCACGCCGGACGACTATATGGGCGACGTCATCGGTGACCTGAACGGTCGCCGCGGGCAGATCACCGGCATGGACCAGCGCGGCAACGCGCGGATCGTCACGGGACTGGTTCCCTTGGCGACCATGTTCGGTTATGTGAACTCCCTGCGCTCCATGAGCCAGGGCCGCGCCCAGTACAGCATGCAGTTCGACCATTATGAGCCGGTGCCACAGGCCATCGCGGACGGGGTCCGCGCCAAGGTGGCCTGAAAACCGCTGGAACGATTGAGAAACGGAGAGACCACCCCATGGCTAAGGCAAAGTTC
>NZ_LGRA01000021.1:2086038-2106257 GCF_003116095.1 Azospirillum sp. TSO35-2 | reverse complement strand
GTGGCGCAACCTGAACCGCTTCGGCGACCTCGCCCGCCGCATCGTCGGCGGCGACGAGAGCGCCGAGGACGGCGCGCCCGACGACCGGTCGGGCCGTCACGCCTCCTTCGCCGCCCGCAACACCGTGCCCGAACTGGCGGGGGTGGCCGAGGATTTCGACCGGCTGGTCGCCACCCTGCGCGACAGCGCCCAATCCTTGCGTCGGGCGGCCGAGGACAACGCCCACGCCTTCAAGACGCCGATCGCGGTGATCCGTCAGTCGGTGGAGCCGCTGCGCCGTGCCCTGCCCGCCGAGAACGCCCGCAGCCAGCGCGCCCTGACCATGATCGAGAAGTCGCTCGACAAGCTGGACGGGCTGGTGTCCTTCGCCCGCCGCATGGACGAGGCGGCGGCCGACCTGCTGGCCCCCAACCGCCGCCGCGTCGACCTGTCGGCGCTGGTGGAGCGGATGGCCGGCGGCTACACCGGGCTGTTGGCCGAACGCCGGCTGCACATGCGCTCGCGCATCGACGCCGCGCTGGTGGTGCGGGCCAGCGAGGAGACGCTGGAGACCATCGTCGAAAACCTGGTGGAGAACGCCGTCAGCTTCTCGCCGCCGGACGGCGGCGTCAGCGTCCGCCTGACCCGCAGCGGCCCATGGGCCGAGCTGGTGGTCGAGGACGAGGGGCCGGGCGTCGACCCCGCCAACCTGGAACGCATCTTCGAGCGCTACTTCTCGCACCGCGAGCCCGGCCGTGGCATGCCGGAGGACGAGGCGGCGGCCCATCAGGCCGGCGCCGCGCATTTCGGCATCGGCCTGTGGATCGTCCGCCGCAACATCGAAGCCTTCGGCGGCCGCGTCCGCGCCGAGAACCGCCCGACCGGCGGCTTCCGCATGACGGTGGCGCTGCCGCTGGCCGGGTGAGTGGAAGCGGAGTTATTGGGCCGGCAGCGGCGGCACCCCGTCCTTCCACTGGTCCCAATGGCCGACGATGTGGTCGACCATGCGGGATCCGACCAGCTCGACGTTCTCCACCGTCTCGGCGAAGCCGCCCGCCGTCTCGCCCGGCTTCGGGTCCAAATGCTGCAGGGTGGTCTCGTTCGGGTTGCCCTGGTCGAAGTTGACGGCGCCCCGCAGGCTCATCACCCGCTCGGAGCCCTGCAGCCGCTTGATCACCAGCGTGATCGCCGCCGCCTCCATCTCGGTGATGACGTAGTCGTCGGCGCCGTAGAGCTTGGCGATGTATTGCGCCTGGGCCGACATCCCCGGCCCGTGGAAGAAGGTGTCGCCGGTCATGTGCGTGCCGGTGCCCACGAAAGGTGCACGTTGCGCGGTTTCCTGCGGATAGCGCTTCCGGTAGGCACGGGCCGGCTCGCTGTCCTTCAGCGGCGTGTCGGCGGTCAAGCGCATCGCCCAGGACACCAGCGCCGGGTTCATCGGGAACAGCCGCACCGCCTCATACCCCTTGCGCGGCATGAAGGTCGGCTCGCCCGGCTTGCCTTCTTCCGGTGCCCAGCGGTGTCCCAGGTCGTAATCGACCAGCCATGTCGCCCAATTCACCTCGCCGATGGTGCCCCGCGACGGCGGCGTGCCGGCGACGCCGGTGATCAGGAAATAAGCCTGCGACAGGTCGAGCTGCGGATTCAGCAGGATCGCCTGCATCGACGCCGACGAGCTGACCTTGCCCATCCCCAGCACCGAACCGCAGACACCGTCGGCGTTGCAATAGACCGGGTTCAAGGCGCCCTTGACGGTGATCGGCTCGGCGCTCTGCCAATAGCGCTCGTACCAATGCTGGAACTCGCCGGCCCGGTCGCCGGTGTTCTTGCCGATTTCGAACATCGAGCCGACGAACACCTTGACCTTCGTCGGCTCGGCGGCCTGAACGGGGGCATGGACCCCGAACAGGAGGAGAGCCGAAAGGACGGCTCCGCGGCAGTGGGACAGCAACGGCATGTGCGATCAACTCCATGGGACGAAAAGGCGCATCATAGTATGCAACGGATGCGCCAAGCGTGCCATGGCGGGTGAGGCCGGGTTCGAAAGCCCCTGATGGTCCGAACCCGGACGGTGCCGACCTCCCCGGCCGTCCGCTACCGCGGCGCCTGCAGCAGCCCGACCGCGCCGCGCGCCACCTCGTGCAGGTCGGCTTCGCCGCCGGACTGGACGTGGGCGAACAGGCCGGCGCGCATGCGCGGATCCCAGAATTTGCGGATGTGGGTGGCGGTCTCCGTCACCGCCTCGTCGCGCGGGTAGGTGGCGAAGTGGACGGCGATCTGGTTCGCCATCCGGACCAAATCCTTGGTGTGACCTGAGGGGGCGTGGCTCATAGGGTGTCTCCCGTGGCGGGCGTGGGTTGGGTTCAGCGGAACAGGATGACGCCGTCGCGGCGCGACAGCGATCCCAGGGTCAGGCCGGCGTTGCGCGCCAGTTCCAGCGCCAGCGCCGTCGGTGCCGAGATGGTCGCCAGCAGCGGGATGCCGACCGCCGCGGTCTTCTGCACCAGTTCGAAGCTGCAACGGCTGGTCATGACGACGAAGCCGGTCGCCGGATCGGCCCCCGACGCCACCACGGCGCCGATCAGCTTGTCGAGCGCGTTATGGCGGCCGACATCCTCGCGGGCCAGCCGGATGCTGCCGTCCGGCGCGCACCACGCCGCGGCGTGGACCGAGCGGTTGGCCTGGTTCATCGGCTGGTGGTCCGGCAGCGCCCGGAAGGCGGCGGCCACCGCGGCCGGTTCGACCTCCAGCGTGGCGGTGATCGCCTTGGGCTCCCGAACGGCGTGGACAAGACTGTCCACGCCGCACAGGCCACAGCCGCTCCGCCCCTCCATGGAGCGGCTGCGCAGGCTTCCGCGCAGGAGACGCAGCGGGTCGACCGTCAGGTTGACGACGAAGCCCAGTTGCGTTTCCCGCACGTCGATGCTCTCGACGTCGGCGGCGGTCCCGACGATCTCCTCGGCCAGGGCGAAACCCAGCGCGAAATCTTCCAGATCGGCGGGGGTCGCCATCATCACCGCGTGGGAGCGACCGTTGTATTCGAAGGCGACCGCGGTTTCCTCCGGCACCTGCCATTCGACGTCGGCGCCCTCCTCCACCCCGACACCGGCGGGAAAGCCGGTGCCGGTGACGGCGATCGAGCACATGGTGGTGTCGTCCGGTTGGATGGAACCCGAAGGCATCGCGGTCATGCTTCCCACTCCTCAGGACGTTATTCGGCGGCGAGGACGTTGGCGGCGGCGATGCGCTTGCGCTCGACGTCGTTCTTCGCGTGGTCGACCTGCCAGTCCGAGGGCTGGTTGCTGCGGGCGACCTGCACCGCCGTGACCTTGTATTCGGGGCAGTTGGTCGCCCAGTCCGAGTTCTCGGTGGTGATGACGTTGGCACCGGTCACCGGGTGGTGGAAGGTGGTGTAGACGACGCCGGCCGGCATGCGGTCGGAGATGACCGCACGCAGCGTGGTGGCGCCCATGCGGCTGGCCAGCGACACCATGTCGCCATCCTTGACGCCCCGGACCTCGGCGTCCACCGGGTTGATCTCCAGCACATCCTCCGGATGCCAGGCCACGTTGGCGGTGCGGCGGGTCTGGGCGCCGACGTTGTAGTGGGCGAGGATGCGGCCGGTGGTCAGCACCAGCGGGTACATCCGCGTGGTCCGCTCGTCGGTCGGCACATATTCGGTGATCACGAAGCGGCCGAGGCCGCGCGCGAACGTCTCGCCATGCATGATCGCCATGCCGGTGTCGTCGTCCTCCAGCCCGGTGCAGGGCCACTGCACGCTGCCGACGCGGTCGAGCTTGTCGAAGCTGACGCCGCGGAAGGTCGGGGTCAGCCGGGCGATCTCGTCCATGATCTCGGACGTGGTCTCGTAGTGCATCGGGTAGCCCATCGCCGTCGCCAGCGCGCAGGCGACCCAATGCTCGTCCCTCCCGACCTTCGACGGCATCGCCTTGCGGACGCGGTTGATGCGGCGCTCGGCGTTGGTGAAGGTGCCGTCCTTCTCCAGGAACGAGGTGCCGGGGAAGAAGACATGGGCAAAGGCTGCCGTCTCGTTCAGGAACAGGTCCTGGACGATGACGATGTCCAGCGCCTCCAGCGCCGAGGTGACATGATGGGTGTTCGGGTCGGACTGGACGATGTCCTCGCCCTGCACGAACAGGCCGCGGAAGCTGCCGTCATGCGCGCTGTCGAACATGTTGGGGATGCGCAGGCCCGGTTCCGGGTCCAGCGTGACGCCCCAGGCGGTTTCGAACTCCTGGCGGACAAGGTCGTCCGACACGTGGCGGTAGCCCGGCAGCTCGTGCGGGAAGGAGCCCATGTCGCAGGAGCCCTGCACGTTGTTCTGGCCGCGCAGCGGGTTCACGCCGACGCCCTCGCGGCCGATGTTGCCGGTCGCCATCGCGAGGTTGGCGATCGCCATCACCGTGCTGGAGCCCTGGCTGTGCTCGGTCACGCCCAGGCCGTAGTAGATCGCGGCGTTGCCGCCGGTGGCGTAGAGGCGGGCGGCGCCGCGGATCTGATCGGCCGGCACGCCGGTGCGCGATTCCAGATGCTCCGGCGAGTTGCGATGCTCGGCGATGAACGCCTCCCACTTCGCGAACTCCTTCGGATCGCAGCGTTCCTCGACGAAGGGACGGTTCACCAGCCCTTCGGTGACGATGACGTGGGCGATGGCGTTGACCACGGCGACGTTGGTGCCGGGCTGGAGCTGGAGGTGGTAGTCGGCCTGAACGTGCGGGCTGCGCACCAGATCGATGCGGCGCGGGTCGATGACGATCAGCTTGGCCCCGGCGCGCAGCCGCTTCTTCATACGGGAGCCGAACACCGGGTGGCCGTCGGTCGGGTTGGCGCCGATCACCAGCAGGACGTCGGACTTGTCGACGCTGCGGAAATCCTGCGTGCCGGCCGAGGTGCCGAAGGTCTGCGACAGGCCGTAGCCGGTCGGCGAATGGCAGACGCGGGCGCAGGTGTCGATGTTGTTGGTGCCGAAGGCGGCCCGGATCATCTTCTGGACGACGTAGACCTCCTCGTTGGTGCAGCGCGACGAGGTGATGCCGCCGATGGAGCCCTTGCCGTACTTCGCCTGCACCGCCTTCAGCCGCTCCGCCGCGTAGGCGACCGCCTCCTCCCACGACACCTCGCGCCACGGGTCGGTGATTTTCTCGCGCACCATCGGCTTCATGATGCGGTCCTTGTGGGTGGCGTAGCCCCAGGCGAAGCGGCCCTTGACGCAGGAATGGCCCTCGTTGGCGCCGCCATCCTTCCACGGGGTCATGCGCACCACCGTGGTGCCCTGCAACTCCGCCTTGAAGGAGCAGCCGACGCCACAATAGGCGCAGGTGGTGATGACGCTGTGCTCCGGCTGGCCATGCTCGATGATCGACTTCTCGGTCAGCGTCGCGGTCGGGCAGGCCTGGACGCAGGCGCCGCAGGACACGCACTCGCTGTCCATGAAGCTTTCCTTGGCGCCCGGCGATACCGTGGACGCGAAGCCGCGACCGTCGATGGTCAGCGCGAAGGTGCCCTGGGTCTCCTGGCAGGCCCGCACGCAGCGCGAGCAGACGATGCATTTGGACGCGTCGAAGGTGAAATACGGGTTGCTCTCGTCCTTCGCCGCCGCCCGGTGGTTTTCGCCGTCGAAACCATACCGGACGTTGCGCAGCCCCACGGCGCCGGCCATGTCCTGCAACTCGCAATCACCGTTGGCGGCGCAAGTCAGGCAATCGAGCGGGTGGTCGGAGATGTACAGCTCCATCACGCCGCGGCGCAGCTTCGCCAGCTTGTCGGTCTGGGTGTGGACCTTCATGCCGGGAGCGACGGGGGTGGTGCAGGAGGCCGGGGTGCCGCGGCGCCCCTCGATCTCCACCGCGCAGAGGCGGCAGGAGCCGAAGGGTTCCAGACTGTCGGTGGCGCACAGCTTCGGCACGGTGATGCCGGCGTCCATCGCGGCGCGCATCACCGAGGTGCCTTCGGGAACGGTGATGCTACGGCCGTCGATCTCCAGCGTCACCAGGGTCGCGGAGACGCGGGCCGGGGTGCCGTAGTCGGTCTCGTGGATGAGGGTCATCTCGGGGGCTCCTGGGATCGCTCGTTATTCGGCGGCGATGTGGGTGACGCGGACCTGGGGCGTTTTGCGGAAGTCTTCCGGGAAGTGCTTCACCGCGCTGCGCACCGGATAGGGCGTCATGCCGCCCATGGCACAGAGCGAGCCGTCCACCATCACGTCGCAGAGGTCGGCGAGCAGCTCCAGGTTCGTGTCGACGTTCTTGCCGGCGATGATCTTGTCCAGCGTCTCCATCCCGCGGGTGGAGCCGATGCGGCAGGGGGTGCATTTGCCGCAGGATTCCGCCACGCAGAACTCCATGGCGAAGCGCGCCTGCTGGGCCATGTCGACGCTGTCGTCGAAGACGACGATGCCGCCATGGCCGACCATCGCCTCCTGCGCGGCGAAGGCCTCGTAATCCTTGGGCAGGTCGAACTGCGAGGGCGGCAGGTAGGCACCGAGCGGACCGCCGACCTGCACCGCGCGGATCGGCCGGCCGGTGATGGTGCCGCCGCCATACTCGTACAGCAGCTCGTGCAGGGTGATGCCGAACGCCTTCTCGACAATCCCACCACGCTTGATGTTGCCGGCGAGCTGGAACGGCAGCGTGCCGCGCGACCGGCCGACGCCGAAGTCGCGGTAATACGCGCCGCCCTTGTCGAGAATGATCGGCACCGAGCAGAGCGACAGCACGTTGTTGACCACGGTCGGCTTGCCGAACAGGCCCTCCAGCGCCGGCAGCGGCGGCTTGGCGCGGACCATGCCGCGCTTGCCCTCCAGGCTCTCCAGCATCGCCGTCTCTTCGCCGCAGATGTAGGCGCCGGCGCCGACGCGGACGTCGAGGTGGAAGGTGCGGCTGGTGCCGTGGATGTTGTCGCCCAGCCAGCCCTCGTCATAGGCCAGCCGGATCGCGTGGCGCAGCGTCTCGGTCGCGTGCGGGTATTCCGAGCGCATGTAGACGTAGCCGGAGGTCGCGCCCACCGCAATGGCGGCGATGGTCATGCCCTCGATCAGGCAGAAGGGGTCGCCCTCGATGATCATGCGGTCGGCGAAGGTGCCGCTGTCGCCCTCGTCGGCGTTGCAGCAGACGAACTTCTCGTCCGCCTTGGCCTGCATCACCGTGTTCCACTTGATGCCGGTCGGGAAGCCGGCGCCGCCGCGGCCGCGCAGGCCGCTGTCGGTCACCGCCTTGATGATTTCGGCCTGCGACATCGCCAGCGCGTTTTCCAGCCCGCGGAAGCCGCCATGGGCGCGGTAATCCTCGACCGACAGCGGGTCGATGATGCCGCAGCGGGCGAAGGTCAGCCGCTCCTGCTTCTTGAAATAGGGGATCTCTTCGGTCGGGCCGTGGCCGAGCGCGTGCTCGCCCCCGGTCAGGAAACCGGCGTCGAACAGGCCGGCGACGTCGGCGGCCGTGACCGGGCCGTAGGCGACGCGGCCGTCCGGCGTTTCCACCTCGACCAGCGGTTCCAGCCACAGCATGCCGCGCGAGCCGTTGCGGACGATGCGCAGCGGCAGGGCGCGCGCGGCGGCCTCGGCGCGGATGGCAGCTGCCACGGCGTCGGCGCCCACCGACAGGGCGGCGGCGTCGCGCGGCACATAGACGGTGATCAGCTGGCCGCTCATTGCGCGTGTCCCTTGTGGGAGTGGGTGATGTGGGGGACGGCGCGGGCCTGGGCGGCGAGGTCGTCGAAGCGGTCCGGGCTGACGCGCCCGTGCAGCTGCTCGTCGATCATGACGGCCGGCGACAGCGCGCAGTTGCCCAGGCAGAAGACCGGCTCCAGCGTGAAGGCGCCGTCGGCGGTGGTGCCGTGGAAATCGACCTGCAACCGCGACTTGATGTGGTTGACCAGCGTGTTGGCGCCCATCGACTGGCAGGCTTCGGCCCGGCAGACCTTGATGATGTGGCGGCCGGGTTTCTCGCGGCGGAATTCGTGATAGAAGGACACCACACCATGCACGTCGGCGCGCGAGAGGTTCAGCTCCGTCGCCAGCAGCGGAATGGCCTGTTCGTCGATGTAGCCGAACTCTTCCTGCAGCGCGTGAAGGATCGGCAGCAGGGCGCCGCGCAGATGCCGATTGTCGGCGACAATCGTCATGGCGCGCTCGGCGCTCCACGGTTGGCAAGCGTTCACGGGGTATCCCTCCTTGCGATCGCCCGCGCCGTCCTTGGTGTCCGGCGTCGTTCTGGCTTGGCTCTGTTGGCTCACCGGTCGGTTTGTGGCGGCCGGCGATCGCTACAGTGGCGGAGGATACGGTATACCAGCAAATTGTATTTTCTGATGGCGCGATAGCTTTTGGCTATCACGGAGGGGGTCGCGCATGCCCCCTCCCTAACCCTCCCCCACCTTCGGTGGGAGAGGGAACTCCGCCGCTTTCCTGCACAAGCGCGTGTCCCCTCCCCTGCATCAGCGGGGGAGGGTTAGGGAGGGGGCAAGCGCAGCAACCCCTCAGCGGATCGCCAGCCGCCAGGGGATCATCGCGTCGGCGGTGACGATGGCGACGCGGTGGGCGATCTCGGCGTCGGTCGCGGCGACGGCCAGCGCCCGGGCCAGCGGCGGCGGCGGGTCGCGGTCAGCGTGAGCCAGCCCGACGACGTAGCTCATGTCGGGATCGACCAGCGGCAGCGCGACGAGGTCGGGATGCGGCGGCACGACGGTCAGCAGTTGCCCCGGCACGATGCTGGCGCAGTGGTCGGCGCGCACGATGGTGTAGAGCGTGACGATCGAGTTGGTTTCCATCGCCGGCTCCACCGCCCGGCCGGTCATGCGGAAGGCGGTGTCGGCGATCCGGCGGTTCTGCATGTCCGGCGTCAGCAGGCAGAGCCGCAGGTCCGCCGCCTTCTCCCACGGGATGGCGCCCTGGGCGATCTGCTCCTCGCTCACCTGATTGCGCTGGGCCAGCAGGTAATAGCGTTCCGAATAGAGCGGCAGGGTGCGGACGTTGTTCAGCGGCTCGTTGTCGAGGTAGGTGATGGCAGCGTCGATCTCGAACTCGTCCAGCCCACGCTGGATTTCGCGCGAACTCAGCGACGCCACGCTGGAGCGGATGTGCGGGAAGCGGCTGGTGATCGGGGCCAGCACATGCGGAACCACCGGCAGCGCCGTCGGGATGGCGCCCAGCCGCAGATGCCCGGTCACCCCCTGGGCCAGCGCCAGCAGCTCGTGCCGCAGGTTGTCGCGCTCGCCGACGATGCGGCGGGCGTACTCCAGCACCTTCAGCCCCTCCGGCGTGAAGCCTTCGAACTTCTGCCCACGTTCGACGATCGGGACCTGCAGTTCCTCTTCAAGCTGGCGGATGGCGTTCGACAGCGTCGGCTGCGAGACGTGGCAGCTCTCCGCCGCGCGCCCGAAATGCTTCTCGCGCGCCAGGGCCAGGAGGTAGACGAACTTGCGGAACATCGGCTGCGCTCGCTGTGAGGCCCCCTCGAGGGAACGACGCAGCATAGCGGGGCCATGGCCGGCGCGGCAATCGCCCCTGCCCTACTCCCCCTCCTCCGCGAACTCGCCGGTCGCGTCCATGATCGCGGCACGGAGCTGGTCGGCCTTGGCCGGGCCGGCGACCAGCTCCAGCAGGCGCAGCGCGTAGAACAGGTTGATCTCCGCCGTTTCGGCGTCGTCGGCGTTGCCGGCCAACCGAGGGTAGCGCGCCAGAAGGGCGTTCGCCCGCAGCAGCAGCCCTTTCTCCATCGACATCAGCGTGTCGTTCAGCGGCTGGTGCAGGCCGAGCGCGTCGGCCAGCCCCTCGCAGCGGCGCAGCGCGCGGGCATGGTCTTCGGCGGCGGACTGGACGTCCTCGTCGACCGGCACCGGGCGGCCGCCGTCGTCAGGGCCGTCGGCGGGCGCGGCGATGGCGGTCAGGATGCCGGCGGAGGCGGTGTCGAGCACGTTGCCGGTGACCATCGTCCGCACCGCCGCCTTCACCGCCGCCAACCGCTCGCGATAGATGGGTTCGGCCAGGACGTCCATCACGGCGGTGGTGGTGTCGACGCTGGCGACCAGTCGTTCGGCGATGGCGATGGCGTCCTCCGGCGAGGCGACGGCGCCGGCGCTGCCCGGGTCGCCGTCCAGGCGGGCGGTGCGCTCCTCCAGGTTGGTGACCACCAGCCCACTGAGCTGGGCGAAGATCACCGGCTGTTCGCGCCGTGCCTTGCCGAGGTCGATGTCGTTCAGCACCGTCAGCAGGTCGGCCGGCGTCGCCAGCCGCGAGGCGACGACCAGCAGCAGGTAATAGACCGACGACGGCGCCTGCCGCGCCGCCGCCTGGGCCGCCTGCTCGATCACGGCGACGTGGGTGTCCTCCAGGCGGGACAGCGGCTTGGGCGACAGGTCGTCCTTCAGCGCCTCCACCGTCGGACCGATCTCCAGGAAGGCGGCGATGTCCAGCACCTGCCGGCGCAGATCCTCGTCACCGTGCAGCATCCGTCCCATCAGCTGGCGCGAGCCGTCGCCGTCGGCCGCCGCGCGGATCACCTGGGCCGCCATCGGCCACAGCCGGCGCCCGATGTTGCGCAGCGCGTTCAGGTTCCCCGGCGCGATCTCCTGCACCTGGCGGTCGAGCTGGTCGATCTGGTGACGGTCGGCGAACTCCGAGACGATGCGCCAGACCGGATCGATCACCCGCCGTTCGATGCGGCCCAGCGGCACGTCGAGGCCGCTGAAGCTTTCCAGCACATCCTCGAACGGCATGCACAGCACGCGCTTCAGCGTCGGCCGGCGACCGGGGCGGACCTGGACCAGCCGCGGGCGGATCGCGGCGAAGGTCTGGCGGACGTCGGGATGGTCGCGCACCCGTTCCAGCAGGCGGACCACCTCGATGAACTTGTCCTCCGGGATGTCGAACAGCCGGTTTTCCAGCCCCGGCAGCCGGGCGACCGGCCCTGGCGCGACCGTCCCGCCGGCCTGCTCCCCGGATGGCTGCTGGCCCCTGCCCCCGCCGGTCATGGCGCGTGCGCCTTCACAGTCTCGATCCGGCGGATCGCGTCCACGTCCAACTGGCCGGTGCGCCAATCCTCCAGCATGCGGACCGACCGGCGATGCGCCAGCTTGACCCGCTTGCAATCCTCCATCAGGTCGCGGCTGCTTTCCTTCTTGGGCAGCAGCGGCAGGATGCGGAACAGGTCGTTGATGGTCGCCGCCTGCTGGTGATGGTCATCCTCCTGCGCCACCTCCCACGCCCCGGTGATGTGGCTCCAGCCGTCGAGCAGCCACGCCATGCGGCCGGCCTGGTTGCGCACGCGGATGAACTCGCTGTCCCAGTCGCGCATCAGCGGGCCGATCGCCTCGATCCGCCGGTGGAAGTCGGCTAGCACCTTTTCGCCGATGCCGACGGTGTGCTGCGCCACCTCCGCGCAGAAGTCGGCGACCGGAGCGGCGTCGCTCGGCACCGTGCGGGCCCATTCGACCATGCCGTCGCGGAAGCCCTTCAGGTCGTCCAGCCCGCGCACCAGCCGCCCCGGCTTGGGCGAGCGCGCCAGCCCGACCGGCGCCGCGACGGCGGCGATGTCGGCCAGCCGCGCGTAGAGCAGCGTCGCGTCCATCCTCAGGCTTTCCGCGGCGCGGGTCATCAGCTGACGGGTCAGCCGCTGCCCCTCCTCGGTGCCCAGCCCGGCCCGCAGGATCTCCGGCGATTCCAGCCCCACCGCCTTCAGGATCGCCAGGATCAGCATGTAATGGGTGAGCGTGCTCTGCTCCTCGTCCTCCTCCAGGGCGCGGCGGGCGGCCTGGGCCGCCTTCGGTCCGGCGAGGCCACGGCGCGCGGCGCGCAGGGTCGCCCGGCGGATCTCGTGCGGCGAGCAGGCCTCCTCCTTCACGATCAGGTCGTGCAGGTAGCGGTCGTGCATGGTCATCGACACCATCTCCGGCACCGCCTTCCAGGCGACGACGTAGATGCCCATGCCCTGCGACAGGCTGGGGATCAGCACCTCAAGCTTCGACCGGTCGCCGCGCCGCACCCGTGTCTGCGACAGCAGCGGCGTGGTGAAGGCCACCGCGGCCCCCCGCTCCTCGAAGGTCGACGGCGCGTATTCAATCGCACCCTTCAACATGATCGCTGTTCCGGATTCGCCTGCTGATCAACCTGGGGACGGGGCGGGCGGGATCCCACCGGAGCCCCGCAACCACCGACCATCCATTGTTACATGGTGATAAGATAAGTCCCGACCATAAACTTGTTGTGAAATGTAGCAACGTGCGACGCCCTGTCGCGGTTTCCGAGGTCGCGCCACCAACCATCAACCACCCTAGTCCGGACGAATGCTTATTTCCATCCGGCGACATATTGAAACCGGTGCAGATGCTCTATCGTTCGCTTGCTTGATCTTTTGAGCGCTGAAGGACAGGACCCGGCCAGCCACGGCCCTTGCGCTTTGCGCGGCGACGCGACAGTTTGGACGACGCTGAAAATCTCGAAGACATGGGAGTGACAGAGGGTGAGCAACATCGGCATCGTGCTCGGGCGGTTCCACCGCGCCGAAGTGGAGGAGATGCTGGACGAGGCGCGCACCGTCGCCGCCCGCCGGGGTCTCGGCATCGCGGCGGAGGTGTGGGTTCCCGGCTCCATGGAAAAGCCGCTGGCGATCAAGCGCCTGCTGATGCGCGACGACGTCGTCGGCGCGGTGGCGCTGGGCATCATCGAGCGGGGGGAGACCGAACACGGCAACGTCATGGGCCACGCCGTGATCAAGAGCCTGATCGACCTGCAGCTTCAGTTCATGAAGCCGGTCGGCGTCGGCATCCTGGGGCCGGGCATCAACCCGTCGCAGATCCCGCCGCGCATCCGCCCCTACGCCGCCGCCGCGGTGAACGCGGTCGCCGACCTGCTGGAAAGCGCGTAAGCGCCGATCACCTGGCGGGGCGCCGGCGGTGCAGGACATGCAGCGCCCCGCCGAACAGCAGGCCCCAGAAGGCTGCGCCGACCCCGAAGACCGACAGGCCGGAGGCGGTCACCAGCAGCGTGACCAGGGCGGGCATCCGCTCCTCCTCCACCTGCACCGCGGCCAGCAGGGCGCCGCCGAAGGCGCCGATCAGCGCCAGCCCGGCCACCGCCTCGATCAGGATCGGCGGCGAGCGGGTGACCAGCGTCGCGGTGACCGCCGCCAGCGCCGTCAACGCGATGTAGCCGACGCCGGCGGTCGCCGCCGCCTGCCAGCGCCGCGCCGGCTGCGGGTCGGCGTCGGGACCGGCGCACATCGCCGCGGTGATCGCCGCCAGATTGACCGTCGGCGCCCCGAACGGCGCCGCCAGCGCCGACGCGGCGCCCGTCGCCAGGAACGCCGACGGCACCCGTGGCGTGTAGCCGAAGCTCGCCAGCACCGCCAGACCGGGGATGTTCTGCGACGCCATGGTGACGATGAACAGCGGCAGGGCCAGACCGACCAGCGCCTCCCAGGTGAAATCGGGCGTCACCAGCGCCAGCGACGGCCATAGGGTGGCCGGCAGCGCGCCCGACAGCGGCGGGTCCATCGCCAGCGCCGCCAGCGCCGCGGCGGCGGCGGCCGGCACGGCGTAGAGCCGGGCGACGCGCCCGACCACCGCCCAGACCGCCAGCACCAGCAAGCCCAGCCCCGGCGCCTGCCCCATCGCCAGGAACGGGGCCAGACACAGCTTCAGCAGCAGGCCAGCCAGCATGCCGTTGGCCAGCGGCTTGGGGATCGCCGCGATCCAACGGCCGAGCGGCGTCCACAACCCCGCCACCATGATGAGGCCCGCCACCATCAGGAAGGCGCCGACCGCCGCCGGAAACCCCCCAGCCGCCGGGCCGGTCGCCGCCAGCAGCGCCATCCCCGGCGTCGTCCAGGCGATGCTGATCGGCTGACGGTGCCGCCACGACAGGACGACCGCCGACAGCCCCATGGCAAAGCCCACCGCCACCAGGGCGGAGGTGATCTGCGCCGTGTCGGCTCCGACCGCCGACAAACCCTGGATCACCACCGCCACCGAACTGGCGTAACCGACCAGCGCCACCACGGCGCCGGTGGCGAGCGCCGACGGCGACAGGCCCGAACCGGGCGCTGCGGCGACGGTCCGATCGAGGGGAGATGAGCCGGGCATGGCCGGTCCTTTCCAGGACGTGACAAGGACGGACAAGATCGTTAGATTGGATCCAATATCCGCGCAAGCGGTTTTTCTCACCCCGTCCTCCCCTACCCCGGCCCCCCATGCCCCAGACCTCGAACTCCCCCTCCCCTGACCTGACGACGGTGATCGCGCGCAACCGGCCGCGCTTCCGAACCGCGACCGAGTTCGTCGAGGCGGCGATGCGCGAGGCGATCCTCGGCGGGGTGCTGCCCGCCGGCGCCCCGCTGCGGCAGGAGGAGCTGGCCGCCGCCTTCGGCGTCAGCCGCATGCCGGTCCGCGAGGCCCTGCGCCAGTTGGAGGCCCGTGCGCTGGTGGAGTTCCATCCCCACCGCGGCGCGGTGGTGGCGGCGATTTCCGCGGCGGATTCGGCCGACATCGGCACCATCCGCACCGCGCTGGAACCGACGGCGCTGCGCCTGTCGCTGCCGCGCCTCACGCCCGAGGATTTCGCCCTGGCCGCCGAGCTGCTGGCGGAAATGGACGCCGAGCCCGATCCGGGCCGGATGGGGGAGCTGAACCGCCGCTTCCACATGACCCTCTACGCCCGCGCCGGCCGGCCGCGCCTGCTGGCGCTGGTGGAGCAGCATCTGGCCGCTGCCGACCGCTACCTGCGTTTCCAGTTCGTCGCGCTGGGCTACCAGTCGCGCTCCCAGGACGAGCATTACGCGCTGCTCGCCGCCTGCCGGGCCGGCGACGTCGAGGCGGCCTGCGCCAATGTGGTCGACCATGTGACGCTGGCGGGCGAGCAGTTGACCGCCTTCCTGGACCGGCCGGACTGACGGGCCCGTCCCCCGGTGCCGATCAGCGCGGCCCCAGCAGGTCGCCCACCGCGTGGCTCAACTGCCGCGGCGTCACCGGCTTGTGGATGATGCCCAGCCCATGGGCGGCGGCGTCGCGTTCGCAGTCGGGACCGGTTTCCCCGGTCAGGATGACGCCGGGCACGGCGCCGTGTTCGGGATCCTTGAACAGGTCGCGGATGCGCGACACCGCCTCCGTCCCATAGCGGCCCTCGCGCAGGCGGTAGTCGGCGACCACGATGTCCGGCCGGCGGGTCGACCGCCGCAGCGCCTCGACCGCGGCGTCGGCCGACCCGGCGACCAGCACGTCGTAGCCCCATTCCCGGAAGATCGTCTCCAGCCCCAGCAGGACGATCGCGTCGTCGTCGACCACCACGGCGAACCGGCCGCGGCCGGCGGTCGCCTCGTCCGCCGGGGTCTGCGGCCGGACGGGCGGGCGGCCAAGCGGCAGGGCGATGACGAAGCTGGTGCCACCGCCGGGCTTGGAATGGACGTCCACCGGGTGGTTCAGCAGTTGCGACAGCCGCCGCACGATCGCCAGCCCCAGCCCAAGCCCGCGGTTGCGGTCGCGCTCCTGGTTGCCGACCTGGTGGAACTCCTCCCAGATGCGTTCGAGGTGGTCGGGGGGAATGCCGATGCCGGTGTCGCGCACCTCGATCAGCAGGCGGCCGCCGGCCTGACGGCATTCGACGTCGATGCGGCCGCTCTCGGTGTAGCGCAGGGCGTTTTCCACCAGATTGCGCACCATCCGGGTCAGCAGCGTGCGGTCGGTGCGCGCGGCGGCGTTGCAGGCGGACACCCGCAGTTCCAACCCCTTGGCCGCCGCGACCGGGCGATAGGACGCGCCGATGTGGTCGAACAGCGGGGTGATGGCGACATTCTCGATGTTGGGCTGCACCACGCCGGCGTCGAGCCGCGACATGTCCAGCAGGCTGTCGAGCAGTTCCTTCAGCGCGTCGAGCCCGCGGCCCAGATGCATCAGCGCGTTGGCCCCCTGGCTGCCCTGCACATAGGGCTTGAGGACGTCGACGAACAGCAGCAGCGCCTGCAGCGGCTGGCGCAGATCATGGCTGGCGGCGGCCAGGAACTTGCCCTTGGCGAGGTCGGCCGCCTCCGCCGCCTCCTTCGCCTCCATTAGCGCCTGCTGCGCCTGCCGCCGCGCGGTGATGTCGCGGAAATAGACCGACAGCCCATCGGCGTTGGGGTAGATGCTGACCTCGACCCAGGAATTGAAGATGGACGACAGCGTCTCGATGGTCGTCTCGCGCCCTTCGCGCATCGCCTGACGCTGCGCCTCGAAGGATTCGCTGCCCAGGAGTTGAGGGAAGGCCTCCCACAGCCGGAGCCCCAGCAGGTCGTCGCGCGAGCGTTCCCAGACCTGTTCGGCCTTGCGGTTGATGTAGGTGAAACGCCAGTCGCGGTCGACGGCGTAGAAGGCGTCGCTGATGCTCTCCAGGATGCAGACGGTCCGCGCGTGCGAGGCGCGCGCCTCCTCCTCCGCCCGCTTGCGGGTGGTGATGTCGCGGAAGAAGCAGCCGACCCCCTCCGGCGTCGGCAGCATGCGGATTTCCAGCCACATCGAGGTGGTTTCGTTGGTGAACTGCTTTTCGATGCTGGTCGGGATACGGTCGGTCATGGTCTGCCGGCACAACGCCTCCAGGTCGGACCCGGCGAGATGCGGCCACACCTCCCACAACTGGCGCCCGCGCAGCGCCGACAGCGGCTGGTGGTCGAGCTGTTCGGCGCGCCGGTTCTGCCAGATCACCCGATAGTCGCGGTCGAGCGCCACCAGCGCCTCGTCGATGCTGTCCAGGATGTCGGTCGCCCGCTTGCGCGCGTCGGCGATGGCCTCCTCCACCCGGCGCTCGTCGGACCGGTCGTGCAGGATCCACAGGAAGCCGTCCTCGTCACCGCGCAGCGGCAGGATGGTGTAGGAGCCCCACAGCTCGCGGCCGTCGCGATGAAGGAAGACGCGCTCCCCCTGGATCTGCCCCTCGGCCAGCGCCTGCCGCCGCAAGGCGTCGGCGACGCCGGCGGCGAGGTCGTCGGGCCGGAACAGGAAGGCGGCGTCCCGGCCCTTCACCTCCTCCTCCGACCAGCCCAGGATGCGGACGGCGCCGGGATTCCAACTGGTGATGCGGCCGTCGGGCGACAGGGTCAGGATCGCGTGGCCGATGGCGCTGTCCAGGATCGCGCGCAGACGCCGTTCGCTGTCGGCATGGGCGGCCCGGCTGTGCTCCAGCGCGTTGCAGGCGGTGCGGAGGTCCTCGTTCAGCGCGGTGACGGTCAGCAGGTCGTCGCAGCCGGTGCAGGCGGCGCTCAGCGATGCCCGCAACCGGGCGTTCTCCTGCTCCAGCGCGTCGATCCGGGCGTGCAACACATACTCGCCGCCCTCATGGTTGCCGGTGCGGTCGGTGGGAGCGAGTTGCGGATCGGTCATCGGTGCCCAAGAGAAACAAAAGCCTCACCCGACGAGAGTGCGCACTGACCAAAGCATCTGTAAATCATCCAAAGGCAATATTCCGGATGATCAGAAAGTCGAACGATCTTTATCGAAGTTGTTACCGCATATTCGCAATAGCCCTCACCATCGCGCGCACGCCCGGATCGGGGACTTTATCCCGCCGCAACGCCAACCCTAACGTGCGGACCAACGGCGGTTCCAGCGGCCGGACGGCGAAACGGTCGCGATCGCCGCCGCCCTGGACGGTGACCGCCGGCAGGATCGACCGGCCGAGCCCGGAGGCCACGAGGTTCTTGATCGCCTCCACATTGCCCAGTTCCATCGCCGGGCGCGGCTGGGTGCCGCCGGCCAGGAACCAGCCGTCGATCACCGCCCGCATGGTGCCGCCACGCTCGTACAGGATCAGGGCGCCGTCGGCCAGTTCCGCCGGGGTGATGCCCGTCTCCGCCGCAGGACCATCGCCGCGGGCGTCGACCGCAACCAGCTCCTCGGTGCAGACCGGCTCGATCGACAGGCCGGCACGGCCGGCGGGCAGCGTGACCAGCGCCAGATCCAGCGACCCGGCCTCCACCGCGTCGAGGATGTCCGGCGTGTTGCCGGTGACGACGATGATCTCCAGCCCGGGATGGGCGGTGCGCAGCGCGGTCAGGATCGGCGGCAGCCGGTAGATGCAGGCGGTGGCGCCGGTGCCGATGCGCACGCGCCCGACCTGCCCGGCCCGGTGGAGCCCCATGCTGGCGGTCGCCGCCGCCACCTCGTCGCGCAGGCGGCGGATGAAGGGCAGCAGGTCGCGGCCGGCGGCGGTGGGCAGCGCGCGCTTGCCCACCCGCTCCACCAGACGGACGCCGAAGCGTTCCTCCAGATTGCGGATCTGCATGCTGACCGCCGGCTGGGTCAGGCCGAGCCGGGTCGCCGCTTCGGTGAAGCCGCCATGCTCCACCACGGTGGCGAAGGTGACGAGCTGGTCGAGGTTCAGGCCGCGCATACCCACAGTCTTTCTTATGGTTCCGATCAAATCAATAAATTTGCCTTTTGGTCGCCGCTCCGCGACGGTTGGGGCATGACGAACGCCGCCATTCCCACCCCTGCCTCCGCCTCGGCCCCGACTTGGCTGGTCCTGCTGTGCGCCAGCCGTTTCGCCAGTTCGGTGACCTTCATGGTCTATGCCGGGGCGCTTGGTCCGGCGATGCAGGCCTGGGGCATGTCGGCGGGGGAAGCCGGGTCGATCCAAACCGCCTTCAACGTCGCCTACGCCCTGTCGCTGGTCGCCTCATCCTGGTTCGCCGACAGCCTGGGCGCCAAGCGCGTCTTCCTGTGGGCAAGCTGGGCGACGGCACTGACCGGGATCGCCTTCGCCCTGTTCGCCCGTTCGGCCGGCAGCGGGCTGGTGCTGTTCGCGCTGCTCGGGCTGACCCAGGGCGGCACCTACGCCCCCTCCATCATGCTGGTGGCGCAGGGGGTGCCGGCCGAACGGCGGGGTGCCGCGGTCGGCTGGCTGCTGGGCGCCGGGTCGCTCGGCTATTTCGCCTCCATCGCGCTCGCCGCCGGGCTGGCCGAACGGTTCGGCTACGAGGCCGCCTTCATCGTCTGCGGGCTGGCGCCGCTGCTGGCGACGCTGCTCGCCACGCCGGGGCTGCGCGGACGGCCGAACCATGCGACCGGCGGGTCGGCGCGGCGGCTGCGCGGCGCCTTCCGCTTCCTGGGCGACCGCCGCTCCGTCCTGCTGACCGCCGGCTACACCACCCATTGCTGGGAGCTGCTGGGCATGTGGGCGTGGCTGCCCGCCTTCCTCACCACCAGCCTCGCCAGCGCGGGCGGCGCTGGAATGCGCGGCCTGTGGATCGCCGGGGCCGTCCACATCTCCGGCTTCCTGTCGTCGCTGATCATGGGCCGGGCCTCCGACCGGCTCGGCCGGCGGGCCGTTCTGGTGGCGATGGGCGCGCTGGGCGCCGCCTGTTCGGCGTCCATCGGCTGGATGGACGGCATGCCGCTGGTCCTGGTTCTGGCGGTGGCCGCCCTCTACGGTTTTTCCGCCCTGGGCGATTCGCCCGTGCTGTCCACCGCGATGACCGAAGCGGTCGAGCCGGGCAGCCTGGGCGCCGCGCTGGCCGTCCGCTCCATCCTCGGCTTCGGGGCCGGCGGGGCTGCGCCGCTGGCGGTCGGCCTGGTGCTCGACCAGACCGGCGGCGCCGGCTGGGGCTGGGGTTTCGCGCTTCTGGGCGTCGGCGGCGGGTTGGCGACCGTCTGCGCCCTGTGTCTTCCCGCCGACCGTCCTGTCCGGAGTTGATCCTCATGCCTGCCGTCACCGTCCGGGCGTCCACCGACGCCGACATTCCCGCCATCACGGCGCTCTACGCCCGCCATGTCCTGACCGGCACCGCGTCGTTCGAAGAGGTTCCGCCAAGCGAGGCCGAGATGGCCCGCCGCCGCGCCGACATCCTGGGCCGCGGCCTGCCCTATCTGGTGGCGGAGTGCAACGGGCGGCTGGCCGGCTACGCCTATGCCGGGCTCTACCGCACCCGCAGCGCCTACCGCTTCACGCTGGAGAACTCGGTCTATGTCGCCGAGGGGCTGGGCCGGCGCGGCATCGGCCGGGCGCTGATGATGCCGCTGATCGAGGCGTGCGAGGCGGCGGGCTACCGCCGGATGGTCGCGGTGATCGGCGACAGCGCCAACCACGGCTCCATCGGCCTGCACAGCGCCTGCGGCTTCCGCCCGGTCGGCGTGCTGCCGGCCGTCGGCTTCAAGTTCGGCCGCTGGCTGGACAGCGTGCTGATGGAACGCCCGCTCGGCCTGGGCAGCGACAGCCTGCCGATCGGCTGACCGGTCAATCGGCGCCCAGCAGTTCGTCGGCACGC
>NZ_LGRA01000021.1:2035831-2086028 GCF_003116095.1 Azospirillum sp. TSO35-2 | reverse complement strand
CAGTGGACCGACAAGATCGCCCGCAAGATGCAGGCGTCGAAGGAGGTCTGGGGCAAGATCTTCGGCACCATCGACACCCGCGAGAAGTTCCTCGACAAGCGCCGCGAGCTGGCCGAGCACGAATGGGCCCGGTTGAAGAGCAACAACTCGCTGGAATGCCGCAACTGCCACAGTGCCGATTCGATGGACATCACCAAGCAGAATCCGCGCGCGGCGAACATGCACGAGACCTACCTGTTCACCGGCCAGAACACCTGCATCGACTGCCACAAGGGCATCGCCCACCGCCTGCCCGACATGCACGGCGTGGAACCGGGCTGGACGATGAAGACCAGCGCCAAGTAAGGATGAGTTGCTGCAACAGCCCCGCTTCCGACCGGAGCGGGGCTGTTTGCGTTTTACGGGACGCGCGTCAGGCGACGGTCCAGGGGTTGAGCAGCGGAACCCCGGCGGGCTCGAAATCGCGTGTGTTCCGCGTTACGACGGTCAGGCGATGGGTCAACGCGGTCGCCGCAATCATGCTGTCGCGCAGGGGCCGCGGAACCGGAACGTGCAACGTGGCGCAACGCTGGGCCACATCCCCATCGACCGGCAGGATACGCCCACGGAACGCAGCCATGATGTGACCGTCGATCCAGCCGCGCAACACAGCGCCCTTGGCGGGATCCCGGCGCGCCACCAAGCCGGCACCAAGCTCGATCTCGAACAGGGTGATGGCCGAGAGGAACAGCTCGGCCGGCAGGACCGTCGCCGCCCAAGCCGCCAAGCCGGGGTTGGCCCGCGCCGGCCGCCGCAATTCCGATAGGACGTTGGTATCCAGCAGATACATCAGTCCAGGTCCGCCGGCTGGGCGACGTCCGGCAGCGTTGGCGGTTCGAAGTCGAAATCCGCCTCATCCCCGTCCTGCCGCAGCAGATCGAGAAGCGAGCCACCACCCACGCCCGACAGGCGGCGGTAGGTGTCGTAGCGCAACAGCACGAAGGCCGGTTCTCCGCGATCCGTGACGATCACCGGCCCTTCCTCGGCGGCCCGCTTGGCCTCGCTCGGATTCTGGTTGAACTCCCGGCTGGAAATCATGCGTCCCATGGCTTCGCTCCCTCCGGGCATTGGCGCTCATGCATCGGTGCCGATGGCCTCAAGGGAAAAGGTACAGGCCGCCGACGCACGACACAAGCCGAACGTAGTTACGTACCTACATCACCCCAGCATCGCCACCGTCGACAGCGCCAGCAGCGTCACCAGCACCGCCTCGCCCAGGCCGAGCAGGCCCCACAGGCCGAGCGACACCGCCCAGGTGGCGAGGTCGCGGCGGTGGCGGACCTCCTTCAGCAGGCGGTCCTGGATGCCGGCGACGGTGCGCCGCGCCGACAGGCCGGCGACGCCGCCGACCAGCGCCACCAGCCCGGTGCCCAGCACGAAATACAACGCCCCCTTCCAGCCGGCGAACTGGTCGGGATCGTTCAGGTAATGGCCGGTGCCGACGAGGATCCACACCGCCGCCGGCCAGACGCCGACGATCTCCGCCCCTGGCTCCCGCCCCGGCGCGACCTTCTGCGGCCCGCCCTTCGGCTTTCCGTCGCCGTCGCCCATGACAGCCCCCTCAGCCGCCCGGGACGTGACGGTAGGCCAGCACGCGGGTGGCCGGGCCGCCCTCGACATCGGCCAGCGGCAGCAGCAGTTCCACGAACTTCGCCCCCGGCAGCATCGGGTCGTCGCGCACCAGCAGGCAGCGCGGCTCACCGCTGTCCAGGCAGGCGCGCAGGTCGGTCAGCCAGCGCCGCGCCGCCTGTTCCGGGTGGCACTCGCTGACCCGCCGGGTGGTCGGTCGCTCCGCCAGCCGCCGCTGCAACGCGCGGCCGCAGGAGGCGTAGACGAAGTCGGCGCCGTCGGCGGTCGGCGTCATCAGGGCCATGCGCGGTACGCTCTCGCGCACCTGGGCGGTGTCGATCTCGACGGCCAGCGGCATGCGGCGCTTGCGCTTCAGCCGCAGCCAGTGGGTGTAGAGGGCGCGGACCTGCGGCGTCTGCTCCACGTCGATGACGTCGGCGCGGCAGGGCGGCGGCGGCGCGTCGACCACCGGAGTCGCGACCGGCGCAGCGGCGAAGGCGGCGGCCACCGGGACGGGACGGGAGGCGGCCGCGGTCACCGGCGTGTGCGGCTGGGACGTTGCCGGATGGCCGATCCGGCCGCCATGCTTCTTCAGCATCGGCAGCGGCGCCCAGGCCGAACAGGTGTGATAGCCCTTGGTGATCTTGCGGTAGTCCTGGCTGCTGGCGGTGCGGCACTCGCCCTCCACCCCGTGGCGGGCGACATGGACCAGGGTGTTGTCCTCCGACAGCATGCGCTCGCCACCCCACGAGACGCAGGCGGCGCACGCGCGGCTGTCCTTGGCGAAGGCGTGGCTCATCGGGGCGTATCTCCAAAGGGGGGCCCAAAAAGGGAGAATGGGAATTGATGGCGCCCTTTCCGATCCCGTTCAAGCGCGGCAGTGACGGACCCGGGATCCTGTCATGCGAGGGTGACATCCATGCCACCCCTTCCCCCCCGGCCCGGAACCCCCTATAAGGGGGCCTTGCACGACATGCCCATCCCCGCTCTCCGTCTCCGGTCCTCCGGCGCCGGGGGGTTTTCGGCTGACCACACTTCAGAGAAGCGGACCCATGCCCAAACGCACCGACATCAAATCCATCTGCATCATCGGCGCGGGTCCGATCGTCATCGGACAGGCTTGCGAGTTCGACTATTCCGGCGTCCAGGCGTGCAAGGCCCTGCGCGAGGAAGGCTACCGGGTCATCCTCGTCAACTCCAACCCGGCCACCATCATGACCGACCCCGGTCTGGCCGACGCCACCTACATCGAGCCGATCACCCCGGCCGTCGTCGCCAAGATCCTGGAGAAGGAGCGTCCCGACGCCCTGCTGCCGACGATGGGCGGCCAGACCGCGCTGAACACGGCGATGGCGCTGTCCGACGACGGCACGCTGGAGCGGCTGGGCGTGGAGATGATCGGCGCCAAGCGCGACGTCATCGCCAAGGCCGAGGACCGCATCCTGTTCCGCGACGCGATGGACAAGCTGGGGCTCGAATCGCCGAAGTCGCGCATGGTCAAGACGCTGACCGAGGCGATGGAGGCGCTGGAGATCGTCGGCCTGCCCGCCATCATCCGCCCCAGCTTCACGCTGGCCGGCACCGGCGGCGGCATCGCCTACAACCGGGCGGAGTTCGAGGACATCGTGCGCGGCGGCCTGCGCGCCAGCCCGGTCGGCGAGGTGCTGATCGAGGAATCGGTGCTGGGCTGGAAGGAGTACGAGATGGAGGTCGTGCGCGACGGCGCCGACAACTGCATCATCATCTGCGCCATCGAGAACATCGACCCAATGGGCGTCCACACCGGCGATTCGATCACCGTCGCCCCGTCGCTGACGCTGACCGACAAAGAATACCAGATCATGCGCGACGCCTCGATCGCCGTGCTGCGCGAGATCGGCGTCGACACCGGCGGGTCGAACGTCCAGTTCGCGGTCAACCCGGCCAACGGTCGCCTGATCGTGATCGAGATGAACCCGCGCGTGTCGCGCTCCTCGGCGCTGGCGTCGAAGGCCACCGGCTTCCCGATCGCCAAGATCGCCGCCAAGCTGGCCGTCGGCTATCGCCTGGACGAGCTGACCAACGACATCACCGGCACCACCCCGGCCAGCTTCGAGCCGACGATCGACTACGTCGTCACCAAGATGCCGCGCTTCACCTTCGAGAAGTTCAAGGGCGCCGAGCCGCTGCTGACCACCTCGATGAAGTCGGTGGGCGAGGCGATGTCGATCGGCCGCACCTTCCAGGAGTCGGTGCAGAAGGCGCTGCGCTCGATGGAGACCGGCCTGACCGGCTTCAACGAGGTCAAGATCGGCCCCTCGGATCTTTCCGACGGCAACCCCGACCGCGCCACCATCCGCGGCGCGCTGGCCAAGCCGACCCCCGACCGCCTGCTGGTGATCGCCCAGGCCTTCCGCCACGGATTCACCGTGGAGGAGGTCCAGGCCGCGTCCAAGTACGACCCCTGGTTCCTGGAGCAGATCAAGGCGATCGTCGACCGTGAGGAGGCGATCCGCGCCGGCGGCCTGCCGACCGACAAGGCCGGCTGGCTGAAGCTGAAGCAGATGGGCTTCTCCGACGCCCGCCTGGCCGAGCTGGCCCGGAGCACGGAGGCCGCGGTCGCAGCATCCCGCCGCATGGCCGGCGTCACCCCGGTCTACAAGCGCATCGACACCTGCGCCGCCGAATTCGCCTCGGCCACCCCCTACATGTACTCGACCTACGAGACCGACGGGTCGGGCGAGGCGGAGTGCGAGTCCGACCCGACCGAGAAGCGCAAGGTCGTCATCCTCGGCGGCGGCCCGAACCGCATCGGCCAGGGCATCGAGTTCGACTATTGCTGCGTCCATGCCGTCTACGCCCTGCAGGAGGCCGGCATCGAGACCATCATGGTCAACTGCAACCCGGAGACGGTCTCCACCGACTACGACACCGCCGACCGCCTCTATTTCGAGCCGCTGACCGCCGAGGACGTGGTCGAGCTGGTGCGGGTCGAGCAGCGCCGGGGCACCGTGCTGGGCTGCATCGTGCAGTTCGGCGGCCAGACCCCGCTGAAGCTCGCCGCCGCCCTGGAAGAGGCCGGCATCCCGATCCTCGGCACCTCGCCCGACGCCATCGACCTCGCCGAGGACCGCGAGCGCTTCCAGAAGCTGCTGCACGAGCTGAACCTGAAGCAGCCGGCCAACGGCCTCGCCCGCTCGCTGGAAGAGGCGGAGGCGGTCGCCACCCGCATCGGCTTCCCCGTCGTCATCCGCCCGTCCTACGTGCTGGGCGGCCGGGCGATGGAGATCGTCCACGACATGGCCGGGCTCCAGCGCTACATGGGCACCGCCGTGCAGGTGTCGGGCAAGAACCCGGTGCTGATCGACAGCTACCTGCAGGACGCCATCGAGGTCGACGTGGACGTGGTCTGCGACGGCACCGACGTCTATGTCGCCGGCGTGATGGAGCACATCGAGGAGGCCGGCATCCATTCCGGCGACAGCGCCTGCGCCCTGCCGCCCTACTCGCTGCCGGCCGACACCATCGCCGAGATCAACCGCCAGTCCGACGCGCTCGCCCACGCGCTGAAGGTGGTCGGCCTGATGAACGTGCAGTTCGCGGTCAAGGACGGCACCGTCTACATCCTGGAGGTCAACCCGCGCGCCAGCCGCACGGTGCCCTTCGTCGCCAAGGCCACCGGCACCGCCATCGCCAAGATCGCGGCGCGCATCATGGCCGGCGAGAAGCTGTCCTCCTTCACCCTGGCCGGCCCGACGCCGCCGCACACCGCGGTGAAGGAGGCGGTCTTCCCGTTCGCCCGCTTCCCCGGCGTCGACATCGTGCTGGGTCCGGAGATGAAGTCGACCGGCGAGGTGATGGGCCTCGACCACAACTTCGCGCTCGCCTTCGCCAAGGCGCAGCTCGGCGCCGGCGTCACCCTGCCGGTCAAGGGCAGCGTCTTCGTCTCGGTCAAGGACCGCGACAAGCCGGCGCTGGCCGTCATCTGCCAGAAGCTGCACGACATGGGCTTCCGCGTGCTGGCCACCGCCGGCACCGCCAAGGTGCTGCGCGACGCCGGCGTCCCGGCCGAAGCGATCAACAAGGTGGCGGAAGGCCAGCCGCACATTGTCGACGCGATGATCAACGGCGACGTGCATCTGGTCATCAACACCACCGAAGGGGCGCTGGCGCTGGCCGACAGCTTCAGCCTGCGGCGCACCGCGCTGACCTACAACATTCCGTATTACACCACGGTTGCGGGTGCCCGCGCAGCAGTGGAAGCGATTGCCGCACTTCGGAACGGCAGCCTTGAAGTCGCTCCATTGCAGTCGTACCTTAGCGGATCGTATTAAGGACGGACGACGGCGCGGCGGACATCCTCCGCGCCGTCTTCGTCCTTGATGTCGCTTTGGACGGGTCGAACGACTGCAAGCGGTGATGGACCGAACATGGAAAAAGTTCCGATGACAGCGGCGGGCTTCAACCGCCTCCAGGAGGAATTGAAGCATCTTAAGATCACCGAGCGCCCGGCGGTCATCAAAGCCATCGCGGAAGCCCGCGAACACGGCGACCTTTCGGAAAACGCCGAATACCACGCGGCGCGCGAGCGCCAGAGCTTCATCGAAGGCCGCGTTCTGGAGCTTGAGGACAAGATCAGCCGGGCGGAGGTGATCGACCCGGCGAAGCTGTCGGGCGACACCGTCAAGTTCGGCGCGACCGTGACCCTGGCCGACCAGGACACGGACGAGGAGACGACCTACCAGATCGTCGGTCAGGACGAGAGCGATATCAAACTGCGGTTGCTGTCGATCCAGGCGCCGCTGGCCCGCGCGCTGATCAACAAGTCGGTCGGCGACAGCGTCGAGGTGTCGACCCCCGGCGGTTCCAAGCTGTACGAGATCGTGTCGGTCGAGTTCCGTTGAGGTCCAGACAGGTCTGAACCCCGCGTTCCCCCCATTCCGGCGGTCCGATCGACCAAGCCGGAAGGGGGTGAAGCGGCGGTCATCACGGCACCAATTCCCCTGAATACACCGTTTCCGGGCATGGCCGCCAAGTTCGGGCGGCCGGTCGGGCGGCCCTGCGAGGGGCCGCGCCGAACCCCGCCCGTTCAGGCCGCGCGGATGCGCGTCAGGAAACCGTCCACCTGACGGCTCATCGCGGTCGCCTGATTGTGCAGCTGGCTGGAGGCGTCCAGCACGTGCTGGGCGATCGAACCGGTTTCGTTCGACGCGTGCGTGACCTCGGTGATGATCCGGGTGACGCTCTGCGTTCCGGTCGCCGCCTCCTGCACGTTGCGGGTGATCTCCAGCGTCGCCGCCGACTGTTCCTCCACCGCGGCCGCGACCGACGTCACGATGTCGCTGATGCGGTTGATCGTCGTCCCGACGCCCTTGATGGCGTCGGCGGAGCCGCGGGCGGCGTCCTGCATCGCGTTGATCTGCGCGGCGATCTCCTCGGTCGCCTTGGCGGTCTGGTTGGCGAGGCTCTTCACCTCGCTGGCGACGACGGCGAAGCCCTTGCCGGCCTCTCCCGCCCGCGCCGCCTCGATGGTCGCGTTGAGCGCCAGCAGGTTGGTCTGGCTGGCGATGTTGTTGATCAGGTTCACCACCTCGCCGATGCGCTGGGCGGCATCGACCAGGCCGTTGACGGTCTGGTTGGTGCTGTCGGCCTGCGTCACCGCGTCCTGGGCGATCCGCGATGAATTGCCGACCTGACGGCTGATCTCGCTGATCGAAGCGCTCAGCTCCTCCGAGGCGCTGGCCACCGTCTGCACGTTCACCGACGCCTGCTCGGCGGCGCTGGCGACCTCCAGCGACCGCTGGCTGGTCGACGAGGCGATCGAGGCCATCCGCTCGGCGCTCCCCTGCATCTCCTGCGACCGGGCGCTGGTGTCCTGGACGATGGTCTTGACCTCTGCCTCGAAGCTGGCGGCCAGCCGGTTCAGCACCTCGCCGCGCGTCTGGCGCTCGGCCTCCGCGTAGGTCTCCAGCAGCAGCTCCAGGTCCATCCAGGCCACCTTGTTCAGGGTGTTGCGGACCGCCGTCTTGTGGTCGGCCGCGGCCTTGCCGAACAGGCGCGACCCGCCGGCGTCCAGTCCAAGCTCGTCGCTGATCCCCTTCACCACGGTGTGGTGGCAGATGGCGACCGCGTAGCCCGGCACCCCGTTCTCGTAGAAGACCGCCGCCAAGCTCTTGGCCGACTCGATGAAGCCGTCGTCCAGCAGGCCGGACGCGACGCGCACCCAATGCTCGACACGGCGGGCGTGGACGGCCGGCTTCATCAGCGCGGCGTGGATTTCCGGCCATTCCGCGAACTTGGCGTGCCACGTCTCCAGAAGCCTCGGCAGGTGCTGGCGTGCGAACGACGCGTTGGCCCGCAGGATGGCGACATCGGCCTCCGTCAGGCCGAAGGTGTTGAAGCGCTTGCGCAGCGAGTCGATCGACGTTGCTGTGGCCATGGTCCTGTTCTCCTGATCGTTTCTTGGTCGGCATGGCGCATCGCGCACACGCGGTCTCTGATCCGGTCAGTGCAAGGACGGGGCCGTACGGCAAAATGTCGCAGAGTCCAAGAAATGCGCCAAATGTTGACCAGAATTGGTCACCGCGCGACCCTCGTTTGGCCGTTTGGCTCCCAAATCGCAAAAAGATTTTTGCAATCTGGGAAATGGTTCAGCTACCAGAACAACGTCTCATTAAACAAAAAAAAGCGCCCCAGAGTCGCGGGGCGCCGGAACAGGGCGGCGGTGACGCGCAAGTCGCCGCACCATCTACGCATCAAACCCCAGCGCGCATCATCCCCGCAGCTTTTCCTTGAAGAACGTCATCACCCGCTGGATCGCGTCGGCGCGGGCGTCCTCGTTGGTGCCGACATGGGCGGTCCCGCTGGGAGCGGTCGCCAGATCCTGACGTTTGCGCAACGGGGCATCGGGCGCGTCGAATCCATGGTAGGCGTCGGGATAGACCACGAGGTCGGTCCGCTCCTTCGTCCCGTCGCGCGCGGCCAGGTCGATGCAGGGCTGCGCCGGCGTCCAGTCGTCCTTGCCGCCGATCAGCATCAGCAGCGGACCGTCCGGCTGCCATCCCTCCTCGCTCAGCGGCGCCTTGCAGCCGGGGTAGAAGGCCACCGCGGCGCGGAAGCCGCCATCCTCCGTCCCGGCCGGACCGTTGTCGCCGGCCCCAAAGGCGGCCAGCACGGTGCTCGCCCCCTGCGACCAGCCGATCAGGCCGATGCGGTCATGGTCCACCTCCGGCCGCTTGCGCAGGAAGGCCAGCGCCGCCCAGGCGTCGCGCTTGCGCTCCATCGCGGCGCGGACGTTGCGCTCCTTCAGCGGGACGGTGCAGACCTCGGTCACGTTGCGGGGGCCGAAGCTGTCGACCATCAGCACCTCGTAGCCCTGCTGCTGGAGCGTGGTCGCCCACCAGATGTGGCGCTGCGACACTCTGCCGCTGCGGGCGTAGAGGCCGCCGCAGCCGTGCAGCAACACAACCGCCGGGTGAGGGCCATTGCCGGCCGGGCGCAGCAACCGCCCGGTCAGCGTCGTCGGCGCACCGCCGGTCAGGTCCCCGTCGGTGGAGGGAAAACGCACGATTTCCTCGGCATGGACGCCGACGGCGGCCTGGGCGGTCCCGATCGGCAGGGCCAGCCCCACGACACCCATTCCCACAACGCTGGCACACAGCGCCGCACTCAACACAGCCGCGCGACCGCAGGCGTAAGCCTTCATTCTGGAGCGTCCCCGACACCCGGCGCCGGCCACCACGGCGGCGCTCGCGGTTGCAATATTAGCTCCCGGCGGCGCGGAAGACCATCGCCTGCCCTTTTTTGTTCGCATGGGGCCGCCAATTCGGCGCAGCGATGCACCCCCACGCGGCGTCAGGGCCATGGTCCGGCGAAGTTCCGGCGAAACATCGGCGGGACGGCCGACGACCCGCGCCAACCGGCACCCCGACTCCGAGGCGTCTTGTTGGCTCTGGCCCAGGCTGCCCCTCATCGGGACGGTCCATCGGGTTGCGTCGGGGGCTGCGGCGGTCCCTTGTCCTCAGGCAGGAGGCTCGGGCGCTCGCCGCATCGTCCCATCGAGGCGCCCCCAACCTCCGGGGGCGCCCGGCCCTGCTCAGCGCCGGGTGGCGCGGGCGGGCGTCTCGTCCTCGACGAACTCCTCGTCGTCCTCGTCCTCGGTCCCTTCCGGGATGTCGGGCGAGTCGACGTCGATCGGAACGCCGGGGGTGTGCTTGGAGGTGCGGATCGACAGCGCCGACTTCACATGGGCGACGTTGGGCGCCGCCGTCAGCTTGGTCGTCAGGAAGCGCTGATAATCGTCCCAGTCCTCGGCCACGATCTTCAGGACGAAATCATATTCGCCGGCCAGCATGTTGCACTCACGCACCAGCGGCCAGCTGTTGACGAGCTCCTCGAATTTCTTTAGGTCCGCTTCGGCCTGGCTGCTGAGGCCGACCTGGGCGAACACGGTGACGCCGAACCCCAGCGCATCGGGGTTGACGTCGGCGTGATAGCCGCGGATGAATCCCGCCTCCTCCAGCGCGCGGACGCGGCGCAGGCAGGGCGGAGCGGAGATGCCGGCACGCCGGGCAAGCTCCACATTGGTCATCCGACCGTCGTTCTGCAGATCGCGCAGAATACGCCGGTCAATTCGGTCGAGTTTGACCCGCCGCATGGTTTACTCGGTCGCTCCGGGGGTGATTTGAAGAAAGGATATTACACGGGCATGGTGTCTACGCCAAGACCGAAACCCTTACAAGGGCGAGCAACCCGGATCTCCCTCTTTCCGTCGCCCGCTTCGCAGCCCCAACAAACCGAGCGCTCATGCAATCCCTGACCTGCTGGGTGGTGTCCGATGGCAAGCCGGGCATGGAAAACCAATGCATCGGCCTGGCGGAGGCGCTGGGCCTGACGCCGGTGATCAAGCGCGTCGCCCTGCGCACGCCCTGGCGCCAGCTGACCCCCTATTTCCGCATCGGCAACCGCTTCGCCGCCGGGCCGAAGGGCGATCCCGTCGCCCCGCCCTGGCCCGACATCCTGATCGGCACCGGGCGGCAGAGCATCGCCGTGTCGCTGGCGGTGCGCCAGCAGTCGCGTGGCCGGACCTTCACCGTCCAGATCCAGGATCCGGCGCTCAGCCCACGGCATTTCGACCTGGTGGTGGTGCCGCGCCACGACAAGCTGCGCGGCGACAACGTGCTGGTGACGCGCGGTGCGCTGCATCGGGTGACGCCGGCCATCCTGGCCGCGGCGGCGGAGCGTTTCGCCCCGCGGCTGGCCCATCTGCCGCACCCCCGCATCGCCGTGCTGATCGGCGGCGACAACGGCGTCTACCGCCTGACCCCGACCATCATGGGCGACGTCGCCGAGCAGTTGGCCAACCTGACGCGCACGCACGGCGCCGGGCTGATGGTGACGCCGTCGCGCCGCACCGGCGCCGACAACGAGGCGATCCTGCGCGCCCGCCTGTCCGGCCTGCCGGCCGAGGTGTGGGACGGCACCGGCGAGAATCCGTATTTCGGCTATCTTGGTCTGGCCGACGCGGTGGTGGTGACCTGCGACAGCGTGTCGATGACGTCGGAGGCCTGCTCCACCGGCAAGCCGACCTACGTGATCGAGCTGGACGGCGGGTCGCCCAAGTTCCGCGCCTTCCACGACGGGCTGTACCAGGACGGCATCACCCGCCGCTTCGACGGCTCGCTCGACCAGTGGCAGCACCCGCTGCTGAACGACACGCGGGAGGTGGCCGACGAGGTGCTGCGGCGGCTGCCGGCGCACCGGAAACGGCACGGCCTGACGTAACAGCCGGGACCGGTGCGCGACCAATCCGCGCACCCCCCTGGTAAGACCAGTTTGCGGCGGAGTTGCGGCCCGGCCCGTGCCATAAGCGGAGCAAACCGGGCCGCCCGCCGGCTGGTCCTTCCCGATCCGGATCATCACCGCCATGACCACGGCCATGACTGCACCAGCCACCACCGCCACCCTGCCCGGCCCCGACGCCGTTGCCGACCGCTTCCTGCGCTGTCTGGAGCACAGCCGGCGGTTCGACACACCGTACAACCACTGGCTCCTGTCCGAGGCCCTGCCGGACGAGGCCGCCGACGCCATCGCCACCCTGCCCTGGGGGGCGCCGCGGGTGTCCGACACCTACGGCAAGCGCGAGACCAACAACGCGTCGCGCACCTATTTCGGCGCGGAGAACCGGGCGCACTACCCGGTGTGCGAGACGGTCGCCCAGGCCTTCCAGAGCCGCCGCGTCACCGACGCGATCCAGAAGACCTGCGACGTCGACCTGTCCGGCACCAATTTGCGCATCGAATATTGCCAGGACACCGATGGCTTCTGGCTGGAGCCGCACACCGACATCGGCGTCAAGAAATTCACGATGCTGATCTACCTGTCGAAGGGACCGAACTGCGCCGGCTGGGGCACCGACGTGTTGGACGAGACGAAGACCGTCGTCGCCCGCGCGCCCTACGCCTTCAACGAGGGGCTGATCTTCATTCCCGGCACCAACACGTGGCACGGCTTTGAAAAGCGCCCGATCGACGGGGTGCGCAAGTCGATCATCGTCAACTACGTCGGTCCGGAATGGCGGGCCCGCCACGAGCTGTGTTTCCCCGACCAGCCTCTTGCGTAAATCGGCGGGCGTGATTAAGTGGCGCCGACCGGCCCCCCGACGGACGGACGGACGGCGCCCCCTCTGGAGTCTTCATCCATGTCCATGCTTGATCTGGACAAGTTCCGCGCCACCCCCCTGCAGCACGATCCGTACGATTTCCTGTGCGTCCCCGGCTTCGTGAAGAAGGAGCATCTGGAGGCGCTGCACCGCGATTATCCGAAGGTCGACAAGCCCGGCTCCATCCCGCTCGGCGTCTTCCCGCAGGGGCCGAGCTTCGACGCGATGATCGAGGAGTTGAAGGGGCCGGAGGTCTGCAAGGCCTTTTCCGAGAAGTTCGGCGTCGACCTGTCGCGCTACCCGACCATGTTCACCGCCCGCGGCATGTGCCGGGCGACCGACGGCAAGATCCACCCGGATTCGGCCAGCAAGGTCATCACCGTCCTGATCTACATGAACCCGCCCTGGGAGGCGACGGGCGGCCGCCTGCGCATCCTGCGGTCGCAGAACCTGGAGGATTACGCCGCCGAGGTTCCGCCGGAGGAAGGCACCCTGATGTGCTTCCGCCGCAGCGACACCTCCTGGCACGGCCACTATCCCTTCGAAGGCCAGCGCCGGGCGATCCAGATGAACTGGGTCAAGGGCGGCGTCTACATCTGGCACGAACAGTGGCGCCACCGCATCGGCGCCTGGGCCAAGGGCGTCTTCGGCGGCGAGTCGAAGGGCTATTGAAGAACGGGGGGCGGCGAATGGGGGCCGGCCTTGGCCGCCCTCACCCCACCGCCGTCCAGACCGCCTCCCCCAGCTCCTCGCGGAAGGCGAAGCGCTTCAGGTGGTCGATCACCACCCCCTGCATGCGTTCCAATTGGTCGGCCTCCTCCACCTCCACCGTGATGCCCAGGCCGCCCTCATCGGCGGCCAGTTGGCAGCGCCGGTCGGGCGCGAAGGGGATGACGCCCTGGTTCTCGTCATAGGTCACCTCGAACTTGTGGGCCCAGTGCTTGCACAGCTGGGTCATGTAGCGGCGCCCATTCGGCGTCGCGATGCGCGTGGTCGATGCGGCCATGCTGCCGGTCTCCTTCCTGGTCGATAAAAGCAATCACGAGCGCTCGACGGCGCGGGCGGCGGCGTCGATGGCGTCGGCGATGGCCTGGGTCTGGTCGGGCGTCAGGTCGCCCTGCGACAGCCGCAGCCGCAGCGCCAGCTTGAAGTTCTCCACCGCACGGACGATCTGCGGCGACGACCCGCGGGTCTGGCGGGCGTGGGCGTGGGCGATGCGCTCGCGGATCGCCGCGATGGTCGCCGCGCTGGCCTTCAGCGCCTCGGCCCCCTCCGGCGTGATTTCGTAGAGCTTCCGGTTGCCCTCGGCCGAGGCCATGCGGATGTGGCCCTGCTCTTCCAGCAGGGTCAGCGTCGGGTAGACGACGCCGGGGCTGGGGCTGTAGGCGCCGCCGACCAGCCCTTCGATCGCCTTGATCAGATCGTAGCCGGAATGAGGCTTCTCCTCGATCAGCCACAGCAGGACGAGGCGCAGGTCGCCGTGGTCGAAGACACGGCGCTCGCCGCGTCCGCCCCGGCCACCGGGACCGCCAGGGCCGCCGCGGTCACCCCAGCCGTCGCGGCCGCCGCGGTGGCGGCCACGGCCGTGGCCCTGCTCGGGAACCTCGTCGTCGAAATCGGGACGGGAAAAACGACGCCCGCAGGCGTGGAACATATGCCGAAGCATGAAACCCTCTCTTGATGCAGTTTCGATATAACGAAACAACAGATATATCGAAACACACTCTTCGACAAGAGGGAAATTCGCCGGCGGCCGACGACGCCCTCCGGCGCCCGCAGGCCCGGCCCCGGACAAATCACTGTCGCGCGCCCGACCGAAGGGGCTATAACCGACGCCCTGGCTTTGCTTTCGCGCGTGTGTGCCCCCATGCCTCTTCGGATCGAAACCTTCTCCAACGTCACCGGCGGCTCCAGCTTCTTCAAGGCGGTGGGCCACCCGTTGGCGGCGCCCAAGGCGGCGATCCTGATCGCGCGGCTGGCCTCCTTCGGACCGGTCGCGGTTTATGACCCGCTGGGCCTGCTGTCGGGGCTGGCGGAGTTCTACGACCTGTCGTCGATCCCGGTCTGCGGGGTCTATGTGCAGAATGTCGAGCAGATCGGGACGGAGGTGTTCGGCCACGCCGCCCGCCCGGTGACCGACCTGCCGGCCAGCGGCGCCCGCACCGTCTTCATCGTCGCCTTCGATTCGCAGCGCTTGGAAGGCCACATCGCCCACCTGATCCCGGAGAAGGCCGGCGTCGTCTCGCTGGACGCCATGCGCGTGCCGGAAGACATGCTGAACGATCCCGGCCATTACCTGTCGAAGTTCAACTGGGCGACCAACTTCGCCTGGTTCCGCGACGAGGACGGGCACCACACCCGCGTCGTGTCGGCCAACTACTGGCCGCGCTACGGCGCCAAGGGCACCCGGCTGTGGGCCTGCCTGTTCGACCGCGAGGGCCGGCCGATCGCCGACTGGACCGAGCCGATGCCGCCGATCGACGGCACGGTGGTGATCGACAGCCGCCAGATCCGCGCGCGGATGGGGCTCGGCCCCTTCTGCGGCTCGCTGTTCCTGCACGTCATCGGCGCCGCTGGGCACGACGTGGTGAAATACGCGCTCGACACCTACGGCGACGACCAGACGGTGCTGTCCTGCACCCACGACGCCAACGCCTGGCCGGCCGACCGCTACGCCGGACTGCCCGCCCCGCGCGAGGGCGAGCGGGTGTCGTTGTGGATCCAGAACAGCCACCCGACGCCGATCCCCGCCGGCGCGGTCGGGCTGAACCTGATGGGCTCGGACGAGGTCCGCACGCTCGACCAGTCCATCCCGGCCTTCGCCACCGTCGAACTCGACATCGCCAGCCTGTTCCCGGAAGCGCGCTGGCCGGCGCAGTTCGAGGTGCAGGCCGGCAAGCATTTCGTCCGCCCGCGCTACGAGATCGCCGCCGCCGGTGGCCGTCGCCGCATGGCCCACGCCAACGTCGAGCGCACCGACCTGAAGCCGGACCCCAAGCTGCCGGTCCTGACCGGGCACGCCATCGGCAAGGGCCACATCCTGCCGGCGCCGCTGCTGCCGATGGGCCGCTGGCGCACCACCCTGCTGCCGACGCCGATGAGCACGGCGCAGACCGAGCTGCCGGTGAAGGCGGTGGTCTACGACCGCAACGGCGTCGCGCTGGCCGAACACCGCTTCGGCAACCTCAAGCGGTCCGACAGCGTCGCGCTGGACGTCAGCGGGCTGGTCGCCGACAAAGCCGCCGGCAAGACGATGGTCGATGGCTGGGGCCATGTCGAGCTGGTCTATGATTTCGAAGCCGGAACGATTGCCGACGGCTGGCTGCACGCGCTGGTTCGTTACGAGGACGTGAACAACGGCCATGTGGCGGAGACCAGCTTCGGCAGCCACCTGTTCAACATGGCGATGGTCTACCGCGACGAGCCGCAGAGCTACCACGGCCGCCCGCCCGGCCTGTCGACCCGGCTGTTCCTGCGGCTGGGCACCGACCCGTGGGACACGCTCTGCCATCTGGTCTACCCAGCCTCGACGCCCTGGCATGCCACCTCGGACACCAGCCTGATCCTGATGCGCCGCGATGGCGTCGAACTGGCGCGCAAGCGGCTGGCGATCCCCTGCGGCGGCTCACGGTTCTGGCGCTATCACGAGATGTTTTCGGAAGCGGAACGAATGGCGGCGGGCGAGCACGCCTATGTGCTGATCCGCGACACCACCTGCCGCCTGTTCGGCTACCATGGCTGCCTTGCGGGTGACAGCGCCTTCAGCCTCGACCATATGTTCGGTTTCTAGAACCATTCCAATCGCGACCTCCCTCGCCGAGACACACCGGGATCACGCCATGCCCAGCACGCATCACACCAAGGTCCTCATCATCGGCGCCGGCCCGGCCGGCTACACCGCCGCCATCTACGCGGCGCGCGCCAACCTGGAACCGCTGATGGTCCAGGGCATGCAGCCCGGCGGCCAGTTGATGATCACCACCGATGTGGAGAACTTCCCCGGCTTCGCCGACCCGATCCAGGGTCCGTGGCTGATGGAGCAGATGCAGAAACAGGCCGAGCATGTCGGCACCAAGATGGTGTTCGACCTGATCACCGAGGTCGATTTCAGCCGGCGTCCCTTCGTCTGCAAGGGCGACAGCGGCGACACCTACACCGCCGACGCCGTCATCATCGCCACCGGCGCCCAGGCGCGCTGGCTCGGCATCTCGACCGAGGAGATCTACCGCGGCTTCGGCGTGTCGGCCTGCGCCACCTGCGACGGCTTCTTCTTCCGCGGCAAGGAGGTCGCGGTGATCGGCGGCGGCAACTCCGCGGTGGAGGAGGCGCTGTACCTGACCAACCACGCCACCAAGGTGACGGTCATCCACCGCCGCGACAGCTTCCGCGCCGAACGCATCATGCAGGACCGTCTGTTCCGCCACCCGAAGATCGAGGTGGTGTGGGACAGCACGGTCGAGGAGATCGTCGGCGAGGGTGACGGCAGCCTGGGCAACCCGCGCGGCGTCACCGGCGTGCGGATCAAGAACACCAAGTCGGGCGAGGAGCGGGTGATCCCGGTCGCCGGCGTGTTCGTCGCCATCGGCCACGAGCCGGCGACGTCGGTGTTCAAGGGCAAGGTCGCGATGGACGAGTCGGGCTACATCGTCACCGCCCCCGATTCGACGGCGACCGACGTCGCCGGCGTCTTCGCGGCCGGCGACGTCAAGGACAAGATCTACCGGCAGGCGGTCACCGCCGCCGGCATGGGCTGCATGGCCGCGCTGGAGGCCGAGCGCTGGCTGGCCCACCACGAGCCGGCCGCCGGCGCCCACGGCGACCCCAGCCCGGCCGGCACCTGGTAACCCGCCCCGCGGCACTCCCTCCGGAGTGCCGCGCCGGCCTCCATGCCATCACTTGCCGCGGCCGGTCTTCTCCTGGAGCGCGTCGATGCGCTTGGACGCCTCGGCCTTGGTGAGGTCGCCGTCGACGGTTTCGCCGGCCTCCTCGCTCAGGGTCTTCAGGTAGGAGGCCTGGGCGCCGGTCATCGGCTCGTCGCCGGTGGTCCAATCGTCCGGATCCTTGTCGCGGTTGGACGTGTCCTCGCCGGTCTTCGGGTTTTCGTGATGCCGGTCGTCGCCGTGGCGGTGGCTGTCGTGTTTCGTCGTCATTGAACCGTGCCCCTGAAAATGAGAACGCTCCATGAACAACGCGGCAGCGGAAAAGTTCCCGTCCACCCGGCGGTGACGGTGATTGCGCGGCTATGCCCTTGACGGGCTTTGCACAAAGCGCGGACTGTGATTCCCTTCAGGGCCAAACCATGAGGGAGCCGTCTTGCGCACGCTGAAACGCGGCCTCGGGCTGATCGTCACGGTCGCCGTCACCCTGCTGGGCCTGCTGCTGGTCACCTTCCTGATCGGGCGCGTCGTGCCGATCGACCCGGTGCTGTCCGCGCTCGGCGACCGCGCCAGCGCGGAGAGCTACGAGCAGATGCGCCGGGCGCTCGGCCTCGACCTGCCGCTGTGGCAGCAGTTCGCCCGCTATGTCGGCGACGTTTTGCACGGCGACCTCGGCGTGTCGGTGCTGACCTCCCGCCCGGTGCTGGAGGATGTGCTGCGCGTCTTCCCGGCGACGCTGGAACTGGCGACGGTCGCCGTGATCATCGGCGCGGTGCTGGGCGTGCCGGCCGGGGTGTTCGCCGCCACCCACCGCGGCGGCTGGCCCGACCACGCCATCCGCCTGCTCGGGCTGATCGGCCATTCGGTGCCGATCTTCTGGCTGGGGCTGATGGCGCTGCTGCTGTTCTACGCCCGGCTGGACTGGGTGCCGGGGCCGGGGCGCTTCGACGTCTTCTACGAAGGGCTGGTGGAGCCGGTGACCGGCGTCGCCTCGATCGACGCGCTGCTGGCCGGCGAACCCGACGTGTTCTGGAACACGCTGCACCACCTCATCCTGCCGTCGGCGATCCTCGGCCTCTACAGCGTCGCCTACATCGCGCGGATGACGCGCGGCTTCATGCTGGACCAGCTGCGCCAGGAATACATCACCACCGCCCGGGTCAAGGGCCTGTCGGAGGCCCGCGTCGTCTGGCGCCACGCGCTGGGCAACATCGCGGTGCCGCTGATCACCGTCATCGCCCTGTCCTACGCCGGGCTGCTGGAAGGGTCGGTGCTGACCGAGACGGTGTTCGCCTGGCCCGGGCTGGGGCTCTACATCACCAATTCGCTGCTCAGCGCCGACATGAACGCGGTGCTGGGCGGGACGCTGGTGGTCGGCGCGGTCTTCATCGCGCTGAACCTGCTGTCCGACCTGCTCTACCGCCTGCTGGATCCCCGAGCGCGATGAGATCCCCCCGATGAGCGCACGCGCTGATTCTCCCCCCCTCGGTTGGCGCGGCTGGCTGACCACCGACACGCCGCGGTCGCGGGCGCAAGCCCGGCTGGGGCGCGCCTGGGCCGGCTGGACCGGTTTCCGCCGCAACCGGCTGGCGGTCGCCGGGCTGCTGATCGTGGTGGCGCTGGTCGTCGTCGCGGCGCTCGCCCCGCTGCTGGCGCCCTATCATCCCTACGCCCAGGATCTGGGCAACCGGCTGCAGCCGCCGAGCGCCGCCCACTGGCTGGGCACCGACGCCTTCGGGCGCGACATCCTGTCCCGCCTGATCTTCGGGGCGCGGCTGACGCTGATGATCGTCGCGCTGGTGGCGGCGACGGCGCCGCTGGCCGGGCTGGTGATCGGCACGGTCGCCGGCTATCTCGGCGGCTGGGTCGACACCGTGCTGATGCGCATCACCGACATCGCGCTGGCCTTCCCCAAGCTGATCCTGGCGCTGGCCTTCGTCGCGGCGCTCGGCCCCGGCATCGAGAACGCGGTGATCGCCATCGCCATCACCTCCTGGCCGCCCTACGCCCGCATCGCCCGGGCCGAGACGCTGACGGTGCGCCGCGCCGACTTCATCAGCGCCGCCCGGCTGCAGGGCGCGTCCAGCCTGCGCATCATCCTGGGCCACATCATGCCGCTGTGCGTCGCCTCGCTGATCGTGCGGACGACGCTGGACATGGCCGGCGTGATCCTGACCGCCGCCGGCCTGGGCTTCCTCGGGCTGGGCGCCCAGCCGCCGCTGCCGGAATGGGGGGCGATGATCGCCAGCGGCCGGCAGTATGTGCTGGAGCAATGGTGGGTCGCCGCCATGCCGGGCCTCGCCATCTTCATCGTCAGCCTGGGCTTCAACCTGCTGGGCGACGGCCTGCGCGACGTGCTGGACCCGAAGGGGGATTGAGGCGATGGCCGACGACAACGCTCCCCTGCTGGAGGTGGCGAACCTCCGCGTGTCCTTCCCCACCCGCAACGGCGTGACCGAGGCGGTGCGCGGCGTCTCCTTCACGCTGGGCCGGGAGAAGCTGGGCATCGTCGGCGAGTCGGGATCGGGCAAGTCGATGACCGGCCGGTCGATCCTGCGCCTCGTCCCGCCGCCGGGCCGGGTCACCGCCGACCGGCTGGCCTTCCGCGGCGAGGATCTGCTGACCGCCTCGCCGCGGCGGATGCGCGCCATCCGCGGCAGCGGCATCGCCATGGTGATGCAGGACCCGAAATACTCGCTGAACCCGGTGATGACGGTCGGCCACCAGATCGCCGAGGCCTACCGCGTCCACAGCCGCGCCGGCGCCGCCGAGGCGAAGCGCCGCGCGCTGGAGATGCTGGAGGCGGTGCGCATCCGCGACCCGGAGCGGGTCTACGACCGCTACCCGCACGAGGTGTCGGGCGGCATGGGCCAGCGCATCATGATCGCGATGATGCTGATCCCCGACCCCGCCCTGCTGATCGCCGACGAGCCGACCTCCGCCCTCGACGTCACGGTGCAGATGCAGGTGCTGGCGATCCTCGACGATTTGTGCAGCCAGCGCGGCATGGGGATGGTCTTCGTCAGCCACGACCTGAACCTCGTCGCCTCCTTCTGCGACCGCATCCTGATCATGTACGCCGGCCGGGTGGTGGAGAGCTGCCGCGCGTCGGAGCTGCACGCCGCCCGCCATCCCTACACCCGCGGCCTGCTCGACAGCCTGCCGCGGCTGGATGTCCCGCAGGGCGACCTGCCGGTGCTGACCCGCGACCCGGCGTGGCTGACCGATGGAGCCGGGGGCGGGGTGGAGGGATGAGCGCGATGGCCAACACGGCGATGATCGACATCCAGGACCTGCGGGTCGCCTTCGGCCAGGGCAGCGACCGGGTGCTGGCGGTGGACGGTGTCTCGCTGTCGGTGGCGGAGGGCGAAAGCTTCGGCCTCGTCGGCGAATCGGGCTCGGGCAAGTCCACCGTGCTGCGCGCGGTCAGCGGCCTGAACGACGAGTGGACCGGCCGCATCGCCGTCGCCGGGACGGACCAGACCGCCCGCCGGCCCAAGGGCTTCTTCAAGCTGTGCCAGATGGTGTTCCAGGACCCCTACGGCTCGCTGCACCCGCGCCACACCGTCGACCGCATCCTGGCCGAGCCGATCGCCATCCATGGCCTGCGCGACGCCGACACCCGCATCGACCGGGTGCTCCGCGACGTCGGGCTCGGCCCGTCCTTCCGCTTCCGCTACCCGCACCAGCTCTCCGGCGGCCAGCGCCAGCGCGTCGCCATCGCCCGCGCCCTGGTGCTGGAGCCGCGGGTGCTGCTGCTGGACGAGCCGACCTCGGCGCTCGACGTCTCGGTGCAGGCGGAGATCCTGAACCTGCTGCGCCGGCTGCGGGCCGAGCACGGGCTGACCATGGTGCTGGTCACCCACAACCTCGCCGTCGTCGCCAACCTGTGCGACCGGCTGGCGGTGATGAACCGCGGCCGGCTGGTCGAGGAGATGACGGTGGACGACCTGCGCCACGGCGCCGCGCGGCAGCCCTACACCCTCCAGCTCCTGCGCGCCAGCCAGGGCTACGACCGTGCCGCGGCGGAGAGCTTCCGGGATTATGCCTGACAGTGCACGAAGCTCCCGTTGTCCGCCGTCATGCACTCACTCGGCCGCCAGCACGTCGGCGACCATGTCGGGCTGCTTTTCGATGACACGCAGGTAGGACGCGACGGCGGCATCCGGCTCCCGTCGCCCCTGCTCCCACTCTTGGAGTGTGCGCAACGGAATCCCGAAACGCTCGGCGAACGCCTCCTGCGAAAGACCGGTCGAACGGCGAACCCGCTTCGCCAGCGGCGGATGCCGCATCGAGGCGAGTTGCTCGTTGCTGAAGGTTTCACGGTCGTTCATCTGGATCACCATGAGTCGAAGGTTTGGCCATTGCTCAGGGGTTGGCCTTGAAATAGTGAGCCGCCTCGCGTTTGTCGGCCTCCCGCACGGAAATGAACCGCACCCCATCAGCGCGTTCGGTGTAGGTGACGGCATAGATCCTGCCATTGACCATGCCGAGCGCGTTGAAGCGCTCTTCGCCGTACTCCATCGACAGATCGACCGCTTCGATCAGATTCCGGTCGCGAAGGACCTCCGCCCCGAACGACAAATCCAGGCCGTGCTTGCGGCGGTTGATCTGGTTCTTGACGGGATCGAAAGGCTCGGCCATGGAGCATGATGCTACGTCATTGCCGGAGCCAACGCCAATGATATAGGAGCGCAGGCACTCCCGCCTTCAGGCCGGCCGCACCACGCACAGCTTGTCGTCGGCGCTCTTGGCCGCGGCCTTGTGGTCGGCGATGGCGGCGTTGATGGCGTCGGGGGTCAGCCCGTGGCCGCCAGGCGGGATGACCACGGCGACGCCGCTGGCCGCCAGCAGGGGAAAGCGGCGCTCCGCCCCGTAGCGGTCCTTGGCGAGGAAGCCGCCGGCCACCCGCGTGTCGGCGTCGTAGAGGCTCTCGGCGTCGGAGCGGAACTGCGCCAGCAGTTCGGCCAGCCGGGCCAGCGCCTCGCCCTCCGCGCCGCCGCTGACCGCCAGGAAGAAGTCGTCGCCGCCGATGTGCCCGGCGAAGCCGTCGGCGCCGCCGCCGGTGCCGGCCGTCCACGCCTTCAGCCGCTCGCTGAACATCAGGATGGCGCGGTCGCCCTGGCGGAAGCCGAACGTATCGTTGAAGGGCTTGAAGTTGTCGAAGTCGAGGTAGGCCAGCACATGGCCGCGCCCGGTGTCGGCCAGCGCCTGGTCGATGTGGCGGACGATGGCGGCGTTGCCGGGCAGCCGGGTCAGCGGGTTCTGGTCGGTCGCCATGGCGAGGTTGCGCTCGTGCACCAGCCGCAGCAGCGCCGCGCTCGACAGCACGCCGGCGTAGGCACCGCCCTCCACGATGACGATGCCGTCGTTGGCCGACTCGGTGGAGAAGGCTTCGATCACCCGGTCCAGCGGGGTGGAGATGTCGCAGACCGGCGAGCGGATGACCAGATCGTCCAGCCGGTCGCCCAGGCCGCGGTTGCGCAGCAACTCGCCGCCGAAACGCGAATAGACGAAGCGCTTCAGGTCGCGCTCGCGGATCAGGCCCAGCGGGCGGTCCTGCTCGTCGACGATCGGGGCGATGCTGGCGCTGCCGTCACCCTTGAAATAGTCCAGCAGCTCGGTCTTGCGCGAGTCGACGCGCAGGACCGGCAGCCGCTCGATCACCTCCGACAGGCGGCGGTGGGCCTCGCCCGGCTGGCGGCGATCGCGGCGGTTGAGGTCCTCGACGGCGGCGCAGCGGTTGGGCAGCGCCGTCAGGCCGGCATCGGGCCCGGCGATCAGCGCGCCCTGCGCGAAGTCGCAGCCCAGGTCGCGGCAGGTGTAGAACTCGGTCGCCGTCTCCACCCCGTCGGCGACGATCTGGATGCCGAGCGCGTGGGCGTGGCCGGCCAGCGCCGCCACCAGCGCCCGCTTGCGCGCGTCGCCATCGATGCCGGCGATGAAGAAGCGGCCGATCTTCACATAATCCGGCCGCGCCTCGTACAGGGTGCGCAGGCTGGCGTGGCCAGCGCCGAAATCGTCGAGCGCGATGCCGACGCCGCTCTGCCGGCAGCGGTCGATGGCGGCGTCCAGCGCCACCCCCTCGCCCATCGGGTGGCGCCCCGACAGTTCCAGCACCACCCCGGCCCGGCGTGACGCGGCGGGATCGCGAGCGAGCCAGGGCTGGTCGGGCCGGCCGACCAGCCGGGCGTCGAGCCTCAGGAACAGCGTCGCCTCGCCCCAGCCGGGCAGCGCCCGGTAGGCGGCGACCGCCTTGGCGTGCAGCGCGCTTTCCACCGTCGCCAGCGCCCCCGCAGCCTCGGCGGCGTCGAGCAGCGCCGCGGCGTCGGCGAAGCCGGTGCGCTCGAACCCCTGCAGCAGCGCCTCGAAACCATGGCAGCGGCCGGTCCGCATCTGGACGATGGGCTGGAACGCGACGCGGAGCGCCGCGACCGCCGATGGCCAGCCGTCGCCGCATGGCCTCGACCGGTCGGCCCCCGCCGGTCCGGCGATGGTCCCGGCCATCCTCGTCGTCAGCACAGTCATCGGAAGCCCGCCAAGCGCCGAACCCGGTTGATCAGCGTTCGCTTGTATCAAAGCTTCTTTGCGGTTTCGTGACCGCTCCGCCACGTCGTCGCGGATCGGCGCCCATGCCGCACACGCGCAAGCCGCAGGCATCCAGCGGTCGCGAAAACAGGAGTTGATCCAAGGATGGCGGTCACACGGTGCGGTGGAATGCGCGTTGCCGGTCGGTTCCCGCATCGCTATGCATGCGATGGTGGGAACCGGGCGGCGGAAGGGCCACCGCCCGCGTCCCACCAACCGTGGAGGCTTGAGTGGAAAAGACACTCAAACTCCTGGTCCTCCTGCTGCAACTGATCCAGGCAATCCTGGACCTGCTGCGGTAACGAGGACCGGACAGGAGGGCGCGGTGCCAGCCGCGCCCTCTCGTCCCCCAAGGATATGGTCAAACGCCCCCGTCCCGCAAGACCCCACCCACCACCGGAACGGTCATCGGCCGCCCCACCGCTCAATCCCCCCGCGCGCTCGCGGTCGGCGCCGCGCAGCCGGGTCCCGAATCGAACCCTCGTATCGCCAAGCCCGCCTGCGCTATAGGAAGGCCCCCGACCCGGAGCGATCCGGGGGATCGTCGGGGTGGTGCGGGGCGGAGCGGGAGGCGAGCGGCATGAAGGTCGGCATCGACATGGGGGCGACGAACGCGGGCACCGCCGCGACGCTCGACCTGGAGGAGCTGCTGGCGACCCGCCTCCTGGTGCAGGGCAACTCCGGCTCGGGCAAGTCGCACCTGCTGCGCCGCCTGATCGAGCAGAGCGCCCAATGGGTTCAGCAGGCGGTGATCGACCCGGAGGGCGATTTCGTCACCCTGGCCGAACGCTTCGGCCATGTCGTGGTCGAGGCCGACGCGCACAGCGAGGCGGCGCTCCAGTCGGTGGCCGCCCGGGTGCGCCAGCACCGCGTCTCCGTCGTCCTGAACCTGGAAGGGCTGGACGCCGAGATGCAGATGCGCCACGCCGCCGCCTTCCTGGGCGGGCTGTTCGATGCCGACCGCGATTTCTGGTACCCGATGCTGGTGGTGGTGGACGAGGCGCAGCTGTTCGCCCCGTCGGCCGCCGGGGAGGTGTCGGACGAAGCCCGCAAGGTGTCGCTCGGCGCCATGACCAACCTGATGTGCCGCGGGCGCAAGCGCGGGCTGGCCGGGGTGATCGCCACCCAGCGTCTGGCGAAGCTGGCCAAGAACGTCGCGGCGGAAGCCTCCAACTTCCTGATGGGCCGCACCTTCCTCGACATCGACATGGCGCGCGCCGCCGACCTGCTGGGCATGGAGCGCCGGCAGGCCGAGATGTTCCGCGACCTGGAGCGCGGGCATTTCATCGCGCTCGGCCCCGCCCTGTCGCGCCGGCCGCTGCCGCTGCGCATCGGCGCGGTGGAGACCCAGGGCCGCACCGGCAGCCCGACGCTGATGCCGCCGCCCACCACCCCGGTGGAGGACGCGCGCGACCTGATCTTCACCACCACCGGCCCGGAGCCGCCGCGCTACGTGCGCCGCCCGTCGACCTCGGCCAGCGCCGACCTGATGGCGCAGCTCGCCCGCGGCCGCGCGTCCGCGCCGCCGCCGGTGGACGACATTGCCGCCGAGCCGCCGGCGCTGCTGCCGCTGGAGCCGGAGGAAACCGCCGAACAGGCCGCCGAGCGCGAGGCGCAGTACGAGGCCGTGCTGGCCGAGGTGCTGGCCGATCCGGAGGCGCCCTACCGCTCGCTGGCGGTGCTGTACCAGGATTTCCTGGTGCGCTGCCGCGGGCGCGGGGTGGACGGCGACCGTCTGGCCCTGCCCGCCTTCCGCCGCAAGCTGGCCGCCGCCCGCGCCGGGGCCGGCAGCGGCGACGACCCCGCCTGGGAACGCGCGACCGGCGTCGCCGCGACGCTGGCGGAGGACATCCAGCCGGTCTTCCTGCTGCTGGCCCGCGCCGCGCTCGACCACGCCCCCTGCCCGTCCGACGCCGATGTGGCACGCGCCTGCGGCAGCCGGTCGAAGGGCCGCGGCCGCCGGCTGCTGACCTACATGGAACAGCGCGGCTTCATCGCCAGCCGCGGCGGCCTGGGCAACACCCGCGCCATCAGCCTGCCGGCGCTGGGCTGGGAAACCGCGCTGGGCGACCCGAACGCGGACCCCTACACCGACGACCCGACCGACAGCCCGGACCAGGGCGGCCTGTTCGCGACGGGGTGAGGAATCAGTCCGCCAGCATCCGCTGCATGAACAGCAGGTCGAGCCAGCGGTCGAACTTGCGGCCGACCTGCCGCAGGCGTCCGGCCTCTGCGAAGCCGAAGGCGGCGTGCAGCCGGATGGAAGCGGTGTTCTCCGCCTCGATTCCCGCCACCATCACACGCATGCCGCGGCCTTTGGCGTCGTCCAGCAACGCGGCGAGCAGGGCGCGCCCGATCCCCTGCCCCCGGCTGCCGGGATCGACATAGATCGAGTTTTCGACGCTGTGCTTGTAGCCTTCCCACGGCCGGAATGGTCCGTAGGAGGCAAAACCGAGCATCTTGCCCTCGACCTCCGCCACCAGGACGGGCATGTCCTGTGCCCGACGCTCCGCCATCCAGGCCCGGCGCTGCTCCAGCGTCGCGGGCGTCAGGCTCCAGACCGCGGTGGTGTTGAGGATGGCATCGTTGAGAATCGCGAGGATAGCGGGAAGATCCTCGTCAACGGCGGAACGGGTGTGGACGATCATCATGGTTGGCCTCGTGATACGCAGGGGTGATACGAGCCTCACCATGAATCCATTATAATGGATTTTTGTCCATCACGTTGAACAGGCGGCGGAAGCGGGACGCGCCGGCAGCAAAAAGGGCCGCCCTGCTTGCGGCCCTTCCGGTGTCGACGGCAACAGCGTTCTTCCTGTCAACTCCCCGTCGTTGGCGCGCTGACCGGCTTGCCGGTCTGGCCCCAGCTGGCGACGAAATCGCTGACGCCGGGGACGGCCATCATGTGCGAGTCCTTGACGTAGACGAAGCGCTTCGGGCCGAAGGCGTATTCGGTCAGGGTGACGCCCTTGTCGCGGCAGCGCTGGTATTCCGCGGCGGAGATCGGCCGGTCGGCGGCGACCATGTCGGGATGATCGAGCCCCACCCCGGCGCAGAAAGCGCGGAAGCCGGCGGCGGTGCCATGCGGGTCCAGCCGCGGCCGGATATCGGGACCGCCATCGTACTTGGCCGCGGCCTGGTCGATCGGCCCGCGCAAGGCGGGGCTGCCGACAATCCAGATGCCACGGGCCGCGGGTGGCGGCTTGGGGGCGGCCGGCGGCGGCAGCGAGGCGGTCTGGCGCGGCGGCTCGAACCCCGGCATCTGGCAGCCGGCGAGAAGGGCCGCGGCGGCCAGGGCGGTGGCCAGGGCCGCGGCCGGCGCGAGGGAACGGGTCATCGGGCGTGTCTCCGCAAAAAAGTCATCCGGCATCCGGGCGGCGCGAAGTGCGAGCGCCGCCCGGAGCGTTGACAATGAGAACGGCACCGCCCCGCTTCAACCGGCCAAGCCGCCGCTTCTCCGTTCGCGCCGCTCGCCATCCATGATCAAGAGCGATAGGATCGGCAGAACCAATGATCACTTCGAATGAATGGCCATGGCTCTCCCCGACCTCGACATCGACGCGCTGCGCGCCTTCGTCACCGTCGCCGACGCCGGCGGCTTCACCGCGGCGGCCGACCGGCTGGGCCGCACCCAGTCGGCCGTCAGCGTCAAGATCAAGAAGCTGGAGGAGACGCTGGGTCGCCGGGTGTTCGAGCGGACCAGCCGCTCGCTGGCGCTGACCCATGACGGGGAACTGCTGTTGGGCTACGCCCGCCGCATGCTGGATCTGAACGACGAGACGGTGCGCCGCTTCACCGAGCCGGCGGCGGAGGGCGAGTTGCGGCTGGGCGTTGCCGAGTATTTCCTGTCCGACCATCTGCCCCAGGTGCTGGGCCGCTTCGCCAAGCTGCACCCGCGCCTGCACATCGACGTGCGGGTCGGGCTGTGCGCCGAATTGGTCGACGGGCTGGAGGCGGGGGACCTCGACCTCGTCATTTCCCGCCGCGACGCCGGGGAGACGCGGGGGCGGGCAATCTGGACCGAACCGTTGCGCTGGGTCGCCGCGCCGACGCTGGAGATCCCCACCGACGGCCCGCTGCCCTTCTGCGCGCTGCCGGCGCCCTGCGTCTTCCGCAACCGCGGTCTGGCGGCGCTGGGCGAGGCCGGGCGGCCCTGGCGGGTGGTCTACACCAGCGCCAGCGTGATGGGGGTGCAGGCCGCCGTGCGCGCCGGGCTGGGCGTGGCGGTGCTGAGCGAATCCTCGGTGCCCGACGGCGCCCGGCGGCTGGGGCCGGAGGACGGCTTGCCGGAGTTGGGCACCGTGGAGATGGCGATCTTCGGCGAAACGACGCGCAACCGCCGCCTCGCCGAACCACTGGTGGGCTTCATCCTGGACAGCTTGGCGGCGATGCGCCCGGCCCGCCCGCCCCTGGCGCTGGCGAGCCGGGACGCGGCCTGATGCCAACGGCACCGGTCAATGACCGGTGCCGTTGGGGGGCCGCGACGGCGGCCGCGCGGGCACATGCCCGCGAAGCCAAGGTCCGCGGACGCGGACCGCCCGGCGCCTGAGGGATAAGAACGTTCCGACCGTTGGGCGGAACGTTCGGAAAGACTCAGAAGCCTTCCAGCACGATCTTGCCCCGTGCCTTGCCCGTCTCGATCAGCGCGTGGGCTTGGCGCAGGGTCGCGGCGTCGATGCGGCCCAGCGTCTCGGTCAGCGTTGTCCGCAGCGTGCCGGAATCGACCAGCCGCGACACCTCCGCCAGCAGCTCGTGCTGGGCGATCATGTCGGCGGTCTGGAACAGCGGACGGGTGAACATCAGCTCCCAATGCAGCGAGACGCTCTTGCGCTTCAGCAGGCGGACGTCGATCGGCTCCGGGTCGTCGATCAGGCCAATGCGGCCCTGCGGCGCCACCAGCGTGACCAAATCCGGGAAATGGCGGTCGGTCGCGTTGGTGGAGAAGATGAAATCGACGCCGGACAGCCCCAGCGCCGTCACCTGCTCCGCCATCGGGCGGCTGTGGTCGATGACATCGTGGGCGCCCAGCTCGCGCACCCAGTCGGCGGTTTCCGGCCGCGAGGCGGTGGCCAGCACGCGGACCTTGGTCAGCCGGCGCGCCAGCTGGATGGCGATGGAACCGACGCCGCCGGCCCCGCCGACGATCAGCAGCGACCGGTCCTGCCCGCCATCGCCTTCCCCGCCAACGCGCGGCAGGCCGAGCCGGTGGAACAGCATCTCCCACGCGGTGATGGCGGTCAGCGGCAGGGCGGCGGCCTCGGCGACGCTCAGGCTGGCCGGGCGCGGGCCGACGATGCGCTCGTCGACCAGATGGAACTCGGCGTTGGTGCCCGGCCGGTCGATGGAGCCGGCGTAGAAGACGGCGTCGCCGGGGCGGAACAGGGTGACGTCCGGCCCGACCGCCTCGACCACGCCGGCGGCGTCGAAGCCCAGCACGCGCAACGCGCCGTCGGCCGGGGCGGCGTTCCGGCGCAGCTTCACGTCGACCGGGTTGACCGACACCGCCTCGACCCGGACCAGCAGGTCGCGGCCGGTCGGGTTGGGGCGGTCGATCTCGACGTCGATCAGCGATGCGGCGTCGGTGATCGGCAGGGACTGGCGGTATCCGATGGCTTTCATGATGAGGTCGCCTTCGCGGTGGGAGGTGCTTCGGTTCCCAGGATGGAGGCGTCCACCGGATTTCGGAAATTCATAGTTCTTGTTTCACCCATGGTGAAACGCGATGGATGAGCGGGCGCGCGAGGTGACGCCAAAGGGGTATGGAATAGCCGGCCGGGCGGCGCTGTTCATACCGATGACCATTTCCGTCGCCCGCCGACCGCCGACAAGGACCAAGGCCATGAGCACTCCCCGCAACGCGATCCTGACCGCCCTGCTCCTGGCCGCGACCGGCATCGCGGTGTCGGGCTGCGTCGCCTACGATCCCTACTACCCGGCCTACGGCGAGTCCGTGGTGGTGCCGCCGCCGACCGTCTACGCCGCACCGCCGGTGGTGGTGCAGCCCGGCTATGGCTACGGCTACTACTACCGCCGGCCGTGGCGGGGCGATGGCGGCTGGCACGGCGACCGCGGCTGGCACGGCCATCACGACCATCACCATGGCGGGCGCGGCTGGCGCTAAGGCGCGCTCCCCCGGCGGGTTGAGCCCGCCGATCAGGCCGCGGGGTTCGACCGGTTGCGCAGCACCAGGATGGTGTGGTCGTCGTCGCGGACCACACCGTCGCGCAACAGGACCAGCGCGGCCAGCGTCGGGTCGAGATCGCGCAAGCCACGGTTGATGAACAGGGCCGGCAGGCGTGAACAGCCGCCGCTGTAGAGGACCACATGGTCGCCGGGGCCCCACAGCAGATGCACCGCCGCCGGCGCCAGCGGGTTGAAGCCGACCATCGCCCAGCGGGCGCCGAGCGACAGGATCTCCTGCCGGCGCACCACGGCGCCGGCGACGGTGCCGAGCGCGGTGTAGTCCACCGCCGCCCCGTCGAAGCGCAGCACGGCGATGGCGCTGCGGCCGAGACCGGCAACCTCCCGATCGGGGGCAAGGCCCAGTTCGGGCCGTCCGAGCAGATCGCGCCGGATGGCGTTCACCACCATCGGCGCCGGCAGGCCCGGCACCGTCGCCGCGACCACCGCCTCCACCTGCCGGATCACCGCCGGGGTCACCGCCGACGGCGGCAGGATGCCTTCGGCGTCGCCGCCATCGATCCCGCTGTTGTCCTCGTTCCCGACATCGCCGTCGATCAGCAGCGCGATCCCACAGGGCCCTTCCGGTCCACGGGCAGCGTCGCAGCGCACGAACCAGCTGTCGATCCGGGCCGACGCCGGATCATCCGGAGCCGCGCCATCATCCCGCGCGACCATCACCGCCCCGACCTGCGCCACCGCACCCTCCGGCGGCAGGTCCGAAGCACCCGGCCGCAGGACGCGGGCGAGCAAGGCGGTGCCGATGCCCGGCGTGGCGTGGATGAGGAAGCGGTCGGCCAGCCCCCGTGCCGCCGACAGGGCAAGCGGAAGAGCGTCGTCGGCCGGCGTGGAACCGGTGGCCGGGCTGCGGTCGTAGGCAAGGCATTCGACACCGGCGCCGCCGCGCACCCGGCCGATCAGCAGCGTCCCGCCACCCGGCTGGTTCATCGCGTGCCCGCCAAGCGCGGCGACCAGCTCGTCCAGCCGCGCGGTCTCGGCCACCCCCAGCACGCCGCCGGCCCGCTCCGCCGCGATCCGCCGCGCCGTGGCGATGTCCGAATCCGATGCCACGGCAATGCGACGGTGACCATGGTCGGGAAACATCGGACCGCTCCTGTCAGCGCGCTGGTTGCCAGTCCGGGCGACTGTACAATCTCCGACCGTCCAAACCCAGCCAAAGCACTGGTGTTCATTCACTTTTTCGGCGAGTGATCTCGCATGACAACATCCCGGCCCCGGCCGTAATCCGGGGGCGGCGGCGCGCGAAGCACAGCCCCGGGGCGGGATGGGCTCAGGTGGCGACGGCTTCCAGCAGGGCCGGGTGGCGCACCGGCAGCGGCATCGCGACCGGCATCGCCACCGTCCGCGGCAGGTCGCGGGCGCGCAGCATCTCCGCCGCTTCCCACAGGCGGCCAAGCCCGACGATCGAGCGGCAGCCGGTCTTTTCCATGATGCGGGCGCGGTGGACTTCCACCGTCTTGATGCTGATGCCCAGTTCCCAGGCGATGGTCTTGCTCTGCTTGCCCTCGACGATCAGTTCCAGCACCTCCGACTCGCGGCGGCTCAGCAGGGCGAGGCGGCGGACGGCGTCGCGACCACGGTCGCGCTGTTCAGCAAAAGGGCTGCCGGACGACATGCAGGCGCGCAGGCGGTCCAGGAAGGCGGGGATGGCGAAGGGGTGGGCGATGCAGTCGGCGGCGCCGGCCTTCATCGCGGCCACCGCGGCGTCGACGTCGCCGTGGTCGGTGATGACCAGCACCGGCAGGTCGTGCCCGTGCAGCGCGGCTTCGGCGATGAACTCGCCGGCGGTCATGTCCGGCAGGTCGCTGCGCAGGACGATGCAGGAGGACCCCGAACCGAGCACGGCGAGCGCGTCGGCGCCCGAGCTGTGGACCCGGCAGGCGATGCCGACCGCGCCCAATGCCCGCGCCAGCGTGCTGCGAGACAGAAGATCACCGTCGACGACGTGAACGAGACAGGCGGTTTGCATGGGCATCTGGGGGACCTCCACCACACAGCGGACCGGCGAACAGCGCCGGGCTCGGTATGGCGGCTGGTCCGTTCGGGAACGAACCGCCGCCATGACACCCATTTTAGCGGTCTTCCCTTATGGACTTCTTTAAGCGCGAGGGATAGCGGGTGTGTCTAAAGGGATATCGGGGATAATATCCGCGCGAACACCCAACACAGAAACCCAATTTATGCGCTATCCCTTGGATCCCTTCAAAACTACCCGGGGGCTTTTGCCAAGTAATTCTATAAAATCGGGAATACCTGCCACGCCCAAGCTGAACCATTACCCGAGTGGTGGCCTGTCAACGAAAGACATGGCCGTTCCTTCTTTTCATTCCAAGCATGGGACATTAAAATACAGAGCTATGGACATTTTGTGTCCGCACCCACCGGGCAGCCCGCGTCCGGCGGTCAGGTCCGCCGGCGGGTGGCCAGCACGATGCCGGCGGCGATCAGGGCGATGCCGAAGCCGTGGTACAGGTGCGGCTGCTCGCCCAGGAACAGGATGGCCAGCAGGCTGCCGAAGACCGGCACCAGATGGATGGCGAGCCCGGCGGTGTTGGGGCCGAGCAGTTCCACCGCCCGGTTGAAGCACAGGTAGGCGGCGATCGACGGGAACAGCACGGTGTAACCGACCGCCAGGGCGGTGATCGCGCTGGCCTGGACCGGATGGCCGGCGGCGGTTTCCCACAGATAGAAGGGCAGCAGTTCCACCGCGCCGATGGCGAAGGTGACGACGACGAAGCTCAGCCCGTGGATCGCCGGCCTGCGGCGCAGCAGCGTGGTGTAGGCGGCGTAGACCACCACCGCCGACAGCATCCAGACGTCGCCGGCGTTCAGTTCCAGCCCCAGCAGGGTCTGCGGATCGCCGTGGGAGATCAGCGTCGCCGCCCCGACCAGCGACACGGCGATGCCCAGCCCCTGCATCGCCCCGACCCGGTCGCGGAACAGGATGACGCTCATCAGGACGATCATCACCGGCATCGACGACTGCAGCATCACGCAGTTCAGCGCGGTCGTCGTGTTCAGCGCGATGTACTGGAAGGTGTTGTAGACGCCGATGCCGAGGGTTCCGAGCAGCAGCACGCTCTTCCAGCGCACCAGCAGCGGCGTCAGGTCGTGGCGCAGGTGCGGCCAGGCGAAGGGCAGCACGATCAGCATGCCCAGGCACCAGCGCCAGAAGGCCAGCCCGATCGGCGGCACCGATCCGGCGACCGCGCGCCCCAAAACCGCGTTGCCGGCCCAGAACAGGGGCGGCAACGTCATCAACAGCCAGGCCTGATCGGCGAGGCGGTGTCCTTTGGCGGAGGCGACGCGGTCGGCGGCCATGGCGCGTGCGTCCTCAGCTGCGCCGGCGCGGCGAGGCGAACACGGCCGACGCCGCGCTGGCGGCGCTGGACGCACGCTCGGCGGCGCCATCCTCGGCGCGGAAGACGCTGGGCCGGGATTCGCGGCGCTGGTGGCGGGGACCATCCTCGCGGCCGCCGTCGCGGCCGTCACGGCCCTCGCGGGGCGGCTTGGCGGGCTGGCGCAGTTCGGCGTCGAGTTCGGTGATGCGCTTGACCAGCGCTTCACGGATGGCGGGGGCCGCGTGGGCTTTCAGCGTCGCCAGCTGCTCCTTGAGCTGAACCAGCTGACGCTGCTTCTCCTCGCGGCTGCGCTTGATGGCGACGTTGTCGGAATGCTGGCCCTCGAAGGAGCGCATGGAACAGGCCCTCGTTCAAAATACTGGAGAATGCGGCCGGCGGCCCCGGTCGGGGGCCTCGGCGGGAGGGCGGATTATTGGGAGGCGCCCGCCCCAAAGCAAGGCGGAGTTCGGCTTGACATTTCGGCGGCGTAAAGGGTTGGCGACAGCCGCGTGGCGGCGCAGCGCCGTCCGAACAGGCGCTCCCGACGAAAAAAGGCGCCCCCTTGCGGAGGCGCCCCTTTCCGAACCAAAGAACGGATCGATGACCGGGCTGATTAGAAGCCCATGTCGTCCATGCCGCCCATGCCACCCGGCATGCCGCCCGGAGCAGCCTTCTTCTCCGGCTTCTCGGCGATCATCGCCTCGGTGGTGATCAGCAGGCCGGCGATCGAGGCCGCGTCCTGCAGGGCGGTGCGAACCACCTTCACCGGGTCGATGATGCCGGCGGTGACCAGATCGGTGAACTCACCCTTCTGGGCGTCGTAGCCGAAGTTGGTGTCGTTCTGGTCGAGCAGCTTGCCGACCACGATCGAGCCGTCGGTGCCCGCGTTGTAGGCGATCTGACGGACCGGCGCCTGGAGGGCGCGGCGGATGATGTCGATGCCGACGCGCTGCTCGTCGTTGACCGGGACCAGCTTGTCGAGCGCCTTGGTGGCGTACAGCAGGGCGGTGCCGCCGCCGGCGACCACACCTTCCTCGACCGCGGCGCGGGTGGCGTGCATCGCGTCGTCAACGCGATCCTTGCGCTCCTTCACCTCGACCTCGGTCGCACCGCCGACGCGGATGACGGCAACACCGCCGGCCAGCTTCGCCAGACGCTCCTGGAGCTTCTCGCGGTCGTAGTCCGAGGTGGTCTCGTCGGCCTGGGCGCGGATCTGGCCGCAACGGGCCTCGATGTCGGCCTTGTCGCCGGCGCCGTCGACGATCGTGGTGGTCTCCTTGGAGATCACGACCTTCTTGGCGGTGCCCAGCATGTCGACGGTGACGTTCTCGAGCTTGATGCCGAGGTCTTCCGAGATGACCTGACCGCCGGTGAGGATGGCCATGTCTTCCAGCATCGCCTTGCGACGATCACCGAAGCCCGGGGCCTTCACGGCGGCGATCTTCAGGCCGCCACGCAGCTTGTTGACGACCAGGGTGGCCAGCGCCTCGCCCTCGATGTCCTCGGCGACGATCAGCAGCGGACGCGACGACTGAACGACGGCTTCCAGAACCGGCAGCAGCGGCTGCAGGCCCGACAGCTTCTTCTCGTGCAGCAGGATGTACGGATTCTCGAGATCCGCGATCATCTTGTCGGCGTTGGTGATGAAGTACGGCGACAGGTAGCCGCGGTCGAACTGCATGCCCTCGACGACGTCCAGCTCGGTGTCCAGGCTCTTGGCCTCTTCCACCGTGATGACGCCCTCGTTGCCAACGCGCTCCATCGCCTGGGCGATCATCTTGCCGATCTCGGCTTCGCCGTTGGCGGAGATGGTGCCGACCTGGGCGATCTCGTCGTTGGTCGTGACCTTCTTGGCGCGGGCCTTGATGTCGGTGACGACGGTCTCGACGGCGAGGTCGATGCCGCGCTTCAGGTCCATCGGGTTCAGGCCGGCGGCGACCTTGGTCACGCCTTCGCGGACGATCGCCTGGGCCAGGACGGTGGCGGTGGTGGTGCCGTCGCCGGCCAGGTCGTTGGTCTTCGAGGCGACCTCGCGGACCATCTGGGCGCCCATGTTCTCGAACTTGTCGGCCAGTTCGATTTCCTTGGCGACCGTCACACCGTCCTTGGTGATGCGCGGGGCGCCGAAGGACTTCTCGATCACGACGTTGCGGCCCTTCGGACCCAGCGTGACCTTAACCGCATCGGCCAGAATGTCGACGCCACGCAGCAGCTTTTCGCGCGCGGAGGGGCCGAACTTAACTTCTTTGGCAGCCATGTCTCGATTCCTCTGAATGTCGAAATGTCGAAGGATGTATGAGCCGAGGACTTAGGCCTCGATGATGCCCATGATGTCGGATTCCTTCATGATCAGGAAATCCTGGCCTTCGATCTTCACTTCGGTCCCCGACCACTTGCCGAACAGGATGCGATCACCGGCCTTGACGTCCAGCGCAACGATCTTGCCCGACTCGTCGCGAGCGCCCGGACCGACGGCGATGATCTCGCCTTCCTGCGGCTTTTCCTTCGCGGTGTCGGGGATGATGATCCCGCCCTTGGTCTTGGTGTCGGACTCCAGACGCTTGACGACGACGCGGTCGTGCAGCGGACGGAACTTCATGGCGAGGCCTCCTTGGAAAGGCTTGGTTCTGACAGATGATTTTCCAGGGGCGGCGGCTGTTAGCACTCACCCCCGGTGAGTGCCAGACAGCTAATGGAAGGCGATTTTGGATTCAAGGGGCTCGTTCCGGAATTTGTCGCGAATGTCGAGGGCAGTTGAGCGACCCGATGAGCAAGCCACTGATTTTCATTGATCTTCTCTGCCACGGCCCCGCTGGGCCGAACGCGAGATTTCTTGAAAGGGTCACACGTCCGGCGGTCTCCCGGTGACTGACGGCGCTCGTGCTTGCGTGCCTGTGATTGCCGTCACAGCGCTGCCACTCCGCAATAGATAAAATTTTAGCGAAATCACCGGATCGCAGGAGGGCGCCATGATGGCCGAGCATGAGGTGAAGTCCTGGACCGATCACGAACCTGCGAGGCGGCAACGCCGGCAGGAGCGCGTGTGCCGACTGACCGAGGCACTGCTGGAGTTCACCACCATCGCCGGCCTGTTCGCGCTGTTGTTCGCCCTGTTCGTCCTGTTCGGCGCGGCGCAGAACCTGTCACCCTGACCGGTCCGGGCGCGTCGCCGCACGACGGCGGTTATGACCAATTGCGACGGTTTGCAATCGCCTCTTCCCGCATGACGAGTGTTTGCCCTACCATCGCCCCCGATGCGGGCGGGACAAGACCGCCCGACGCGCCATTCGGGAGTCCCCAGTCATGACCACCAAGCCGGTTTGCCAAGCGGCGGTCGATCTCGTGAAGCATTTCGAGGGCCTGTACCTCAAGGCCTATCTCTGCCCGGCGGGCGTGCCGACCATCGGCTACGGCCACACCGCGGGGGTGTCGATGGGCCAGACCATCACCGCCGACCAAGCCAACGCCTTCCTGGCCAGCGACCTGACCGCGGCGGCCGGCCATGTCGACGCGCTCGTCACGGTGGCGCTGAACGACGACCAGCGCGGCGCGCTCGCCTCCTTCGTGTTCAATCTGGGCGCCGGCAGCCTGCAATCCTCCACCTTGTTGAAGATGCTGAACGCCGGCGACTATGCCGGGGCCGCCGGCCAGTTCGGGCGCTGGGTCTACGCCACCGTCAACGGGGTGAAGACGCAGCTTCCGGGGCTGGTCGCCCGCCGCGCCGCCGAGTCGGCGCTGTTCCAGGGCCAGACCGCCCAGGCGCAGGGCAGCGTCGGCACCGAAGGCGTGGACGCCTGACCCCCGACGCCGTATGGACGGCACGGGGCGTTTGACGCGACGGGATGTTCGCCCCACATTGGCGAACATCCCACCGCAGCGCTCCGGAATGCCGCCTTGACCGCCTACGCAACCGACAGCCTCGCCGCCCCCTCGTCCGTCACCCCGAACCGGCCGCTCGCCCTCTGGCTGCTGGTCTGCGCCGCAATGGTGCTGGCCATGGCGGTGATCGGCGCCATCACCCGACTGACCGAATCGGGCCTGTCGATGGTGGAATGGAAGCCGTTGATCGGCATCCTGCCGCCCTTGTCGGAGGCGGAGTGGCACCGCGTCTTCGACCTCTACAAGGGCACGCCGGAGTTCCGCATTTACAACAGCCACATGGATCTGGCCGGCTTCCAGTCGATCTTCTGGTGGGAGTGGTTCCACCGGCTGTGGGGCCAGCTGATCGGCGTCGTGTTCCTGATCCCGTTCCTGCGTTTCTGGTTCCAGGGCCGCATCGCCCCCGACCTGTGGCCGAAGCTGGCCGGCCTGTTCCTGCTGGGCGGGCTGCAGGGCGGCATCGGCTGGTTCATGGTGAAGAGTGGTCTGGTCGACCAGCCCAACGTCAGCCATTACCGGCTGGCGCTGCATCTCAGCATGGCGATCCTGATCTACGGGTTGCTGCTGCGCACCGCGCTGGGGCTGCTCGACCCGCTGCCGCTGGCCGGCTGGCGGCCGGAATCGGCGACCCTGCGCCGTCACGCCCGCTGGGCGCTGGCGCTGGTCGGCGTCACCATCGTCTGGGGCGCCTTCGTCGCCGGGTCGGACGCCGGTTTCGCCTACAACACCTTCCCGCTGATGGCCGGCCACTGGATCCCGCCGGAGGTCGACACGCTGACCCCCTGGTGGATCAACCCGGTCGAGAACACCGCGGCGATCCAGCTGATCCACCGCGTGCTGGCGCTGCTGAGCGGTCTGGTGGTGCTGGCGCTGTCGGCCCGCGTCCTGCTCGCCCGCCTGCCCGGACGCGCCAGCCGCGCCGCAATGGCGACCGGCGCGATGGTTCTGGTGCAGATCGCGCTGGGCATCACCACGCTGCTGACGGTGGTGTGGATTCCGGTTGCCGCCGCCCATCAGGCCGGCGCCATCCTGGTGGTGTCGATGCTGGTCTGGCTGCTGTTCGAGCTGCGGCCGGTGGTGCGGGGGTGACGGAGTCTTGAAGACGACTCGCGTCGTCGGGCAATATTGACACGGATGTCACGGATTTAGACACGGATTCCACGGTTTTTTATTGCCTTCGCTCAGTGCTTGCTTGGCTTGAGGCCAACACTGTGCTGGGAAAACATCCGTGAAATCCGTGTTTTAATCCGTGACATCCGTGTCGATCTTGCCGAACACGGCCGCACTTCGCCAAAGCGCGACGACGCTCACGCCCCTTCGGCGAGGTCGTACATCGCGTCGAGGTCGGCGATCAGGACCTTGTTGCCTTCCTGCAACGAGATCACCCCGACCGTCTTCAACTGCGTGAAGGTGCGGCTGACGGTTTCGGTGGTCAGGCCCAGGTAATCGGCGATGTCGGCGCGGCTCATCGGCACGAAGACGGGGTTTTCCTTATGCCCGCGCCGGGCGGCGCGCTGCGACAGCATCAGCAGGAAGGAGCAGATCTTCTCCTTCGCCGTCTTGCGGCCCAGCAGCAGCATCTGGTCCTGCGCCGCCGCCAGCTCGTTCGACGCCATCGAGAACAGGCGCCGCTGCATCTTGGGGAATTCCTCCAGCAGCGCGTCGATCTTCTTGCGCGGGAAGCGGCAGAGCGAGGCGCTGGTCACCGTCTCGGCGGTGTAGGCGTAGCTTTCGTTGACCGACAGGCCGAGGAAATCGCCGGTCACCAGGAAGCCGGTGATCTGGCGCCGGCCGTCGGGCAGCAGCTTGTACAGCTTTACCGTGCCGGAGGTGACGTTGTAGAGCGCGTCGGCGCTGTCCCCCTCGGCGAACAGGGTGTGGCCGGCGTCGACGCGGACGTTCTGCAGAATGTCGGCGAGACGGCGCACCTCTTCCTGGTCCAAGGCGGCGCAGACCGTCAGGCTGCGCACGGGACAGGCCCCGCAGGGATTCATATCCGTCGAACCGCTCTTTTCCCGAGCGCGGGCCATATCGAAAGGTGGCATGGACGAACCCAGCCTCTCATGCTGCATGGGCCCATATTGGTGGCAATCGCGGAGAATCGCAACCTCGCACGCATACAACCTTTTCTTTGCCCATACCGCGTTTGGGACTATTGCCGCGGCGCGGGCTGCGGCCCCGTCGCCGGCCGGGCCTCGGCGCGCGGCGGCGGCGGCAGGTCGTCGTCGAACAGCACGCGGTGCGCCGCGCCGTCGAGATCGTCAAACTGGCCGGACTTCAGCGCCCACAGAAAGGCCGCCAGCCCCAGCCCGCCCAGGCTGAGCGCGATCGCGATCAGATACAGAAGCTCGTCCATCAGCCAAATCCTTAAGCGGCAGGTCCTTCACCACCACGCCGCGGGCCAGCCGCAGCGCGTTCAGAATGACGATCAGCGACGACGACGACATGGCCAGCGCGGCCAGCAGCGGCGTCAGCATCCCGCCCATCGCAAGCGGCACGGCGCACAGGTTGTAGACCAGCGCGATGCCGAAATTCTGCCGGACCAGACGGCCGGAGCGGCGGGCAACCTCCACCGCCTCGACGATCGGGCGCAGCAGGCGACCCTGGAACAGCACGTCGGCGGCGGTCTGGCTGACGTCGACCGCGGTCGACGGCGACATCGACACCGCGGCGGCGGCCAGCGCCGGCGCGTCGTTCAGCCCGTCGCCGACCATCAGCACGGTGCGGCCCTGCGCCGCCAGTTCGGCCAGCGCCGCGGTCTTGTCCGCCGGGGTCTGCTCGGCCCTCCAGTCGGCGATGCCCAGCCGCTCCGCCACCGCCGCCACGGCGCCGCGGCGGTCGCCGGACAGCAGCCGCACCTGCAGGCCGCGCGCCGTCAGCGCCGCGACCACCGCCGCCGCGTCCGGACGCGGCGCGTCGAGGAAGGTGATCCGCAGCGGCGCCACGCCCGGGCGGGCCAGCCACAGCTCGGGCCCGGCGGCGTCTTCCGCCTCGAGCGGCGCGCCGGTGAAGCGGCGGCTGCCCAGCCGGACCTCGCCGGCGGGGGTGTCGAGCGCCAGACCGGCGCCGGCGATCTCGCGCACGCCCGACGCCACCGGCACGCCCGGCAGGGCGGCGGCCAGCGCGCGGGCCAGCGGGTGGCGGCTGGCCCCGGCCAGCGAGGCCGCCAGCGCCAGCTCCTCGTCGCCGATGCCGTCGAGCTGCGGCACCGGCCGCCCTTCGGTCAGGGTGCCGGTCTTGTCGAACACCACCGTGTCGATGGCGGCCAGCCGCTCCAGCGCGGTCGGGCTCTTCAGCAGGGTGCCCTGGCGCATCAGCCGGCCGCTGGCGATCACCTGCACCACCGGCACCGCCAGCGCCAGCGCGCACGGGCAGGTGATGATCAGAACGGCGATGGCGTTCATCAGCGCGTCCTGCCACACCGCCGCGCCCAGCAACATCCAGGCGGCGAAGGTGGTCAGCGCGGTCAGATGCACGACCGGGGCGTAGAGCCGCGACACCCGGTCGGCGATGGCGACGTATTTGGCGCGGCCCTGTTCGGCCACCTCCATCAATCGCACGATCTCGGCCAGCAGCGTCCCCTCGCCCACCGCGGTGACGGTCAGGCGCAGCGGCGCCGTCAGGTTGAGGGTGCCGGCGAAGACCTGGTCGCCCGGGCGTGCGGCGCCCGGCACCGTCTCGCCGGTGATCAGCGCGGTGTCGAGGTCGGAGACGCCGTCGGCCACCCGGCCGTCGATCGGGATGCGCTCGCCGGCCGCCACCAGGACGGTGCTGCCGGGGGTGACCTGCTCCGGCGCGACCACGGCGCTGGTGCCGTCCTCGCGCAGGATGGTGACCGCGTTGGCGCGCAGGCCCAGAAGCTGCTCCGCCGCCGAGCGCGCCCGGCCGCGCGCCCGCTGGTCGAGGTAGCGCCCGATCAGCAGGAAGAACAGCAGCATCACCGCGCCGTCGAAATAGGCGTGTTCGCCGCTGTGGATCGTCTCGAACAGGCTCATGCCGGTGGCGAGCAGGACGCCGATGGTGATCGGCACGTCCATGTTGGTGCGGCCGTGCCGCAGCGCGCCGAAGGCCGAGCGCGCGAACGGACGCAGCGCGTAGGCGATGGCCGGCATGCAGATCAGCGCCGACACCCAGTGCATCAGGTCGCGGGTGGCGGTGCCCATGCCCTGGCTGTGGCCGGCCCACACCGACACCGACAGCAGCATGACGTTGCCCATGGCGAAGCCGGCGACCGCCATCGCCCGCAGCAGCTCCTTCTCGCCCTTGGCCTGGGCGCCGCCCAGCCGGTCGGGGTCGAAGGGCACGGCGCGATAGCCGAGCTGCGCGACGGTGCCGACCAGCTCGTTGGCGTCGGTCGCCTTGGGGTCCCAGCGCACGGTCAGCCGGCGCGTGGTCATGTTCATCCGTGCCTGCGCCACGCCGGCGCGGCGGTTCAGCGCCGATTCGATCAGCCAGACACAGGCGGCGCACTGCATGCCGTCGACCATCAGGTGCAGGCAGCGCGAGCCGTCGGCCTCGTCGCGCGCGTGCGGCTCGTAATCGACCGCCGGGGCGTCGTCGGGACGCAGCGGGCGGGCGGTGGGGTCGACGCTGCGGCGCTCGTAATAGCGCTCCAGCCCAAGCCCGCGGACGAGGTCGTAGGCGGCGGCGCAACCGGTGCAGCAGAAGGGGCCCGCCCCATCGGAGGCGGTGGTCGCGGACGCGCCGGACGCCGGGGCCGCAGCCCCCGCGCCGACACCCTCGCCCAGCTCTTGCCCGCAATGGAGGCAGACGGTCATGTCACATCACCCGGAAGACGGAAAGACGGCTCACTGCACCCAGACGCGCTTCTGGTCCTGGTAGTCGCCGGCGGCGTGGGCGATGACCAGCCGCAGGTCCCACTGGCCTTCCAGGTCCAGCTCCACCGGGGCGGCGTAGCGGCCCTCCCCCAGATAGGGCAGCGACAGCGTCTTGTCATGCCCCTCGCTGGTCGGGCGGATCAGCGTCACGGTGACGGTGGCGTCCTTCAGGATGTTGCCGGCCTTGTCGCGGGCGGTGATCGCCACCATCGCCTTGCGCGGTTCGGTGCTGGTGAACTCGGTGTTGACCGTCCAGCCGCGTTCGGCCTGGGCGCGGGCGCCGGCCAGATCGCGGTTGTAGCTGATGCCCTTCAGGAAATGGTTCTCGGTCTCCACCCCAGTCCAGCTCGACATGGCGAAATGAACCATCAGCACGTTCACCGCCAGCACGACCATGAAGGCGCCGACGAAGATCCACGGGATGTACCATCCCTTCTGGCGGGGAGCCTTGACGCGCCCAGAGGCGCGGTTGGGAGCGTGGTTCGGCGCTGCGGGGCGGTTTCCGGTGATCGTGCTGCTGGTCATGGTCGACGGCGGCCCTTTGGCTGGCCGGCTCGGGACGACCGTCGGGTCGGTCGCGTTCCCCTGGCCGGAATCGGGGTGAAGGCAGGCGGTTGCGGCGAAGAAGGCGCGGCCACTATGGCGACCGATTGCCGCAGCGCTCATTGCGCTGGATCAAATGACAGAAAGTTCACGGAACGGCCAGCGCCGTCCGACGGCCAAGGCCCGATTCCAGACAAGGAAAGGGCGCCGGAGAGCGGACTCCCCGGCGCCCTTGCAGGTCCCTTGCGCACCGTTTCCCGTGCGCAATTCCTCCGCCGTTCCGGGCCGGCACCGCCGGCCCGACCGGGAGGCTTACTTGCCGCCGCCCAGGTTGTGGACGTAGACGGCCAGCGACTTGATCGTCGCGTCGTCGAGGCGCTTCGACCAGGCCGGCATGACGCCGGCGCGGCCGTTGGTCACCGTCTCGACCAGCACGGCCTTCTCGTTGCCGTACAGCCAGTTGGCCTGCTTCAGCGGCGGAGCGCCGACGCCGTCGATGCCGGCGGCCAACGCACCCTGGGCCTGGTCGCCGTGGCAGGCGGCGCAGTTCTCGTCATAGACGGCCTTGCCCTTGGCGACCTTGCCGGCGTCGGCCGGCTTGGCGTTCAGCGACAGCACATAGTCCGTCACCTGATCGATCTGGTCGCGGTTGAGGATGCCGTCCTTGCCGAAGGCCGTCATGCCGGAGCCGGGCGTCCCGCGGGTGTCGCCGTCGTCCGACCGGATGCCGTGCTGGATGGTCTTGTAGATGTCGGCGGTGGTGCCGCCCCACAGCCACACGTCGTCGGCCAGCGTCGGGAAGCCCTTGGCCCCCTGGCCGCCGGCGCCGTGGCAGGCCGCGCAGTTCTCGTTGAAGTAGGACCGGCCGCCAGCCATGGCGAAACCCAGCAGGTCCTTGTCCTTCTGGATCTCGTCGACCGACTTGGCCGCGATCGCGGTCAGGTACTTGGCCTGGCCGGCCTTCGCGCTGGCCAGGCTGACGTCGAGTTCCTCGCGCTGGGAATAGCCGAGGATGCCCTTCGTGTAGGTCTTGCCCAGCGGCCAGGCCGGGTAGAACACGTAGTACACCATCGCCCAGGCGATGCAGACGTAGAACAGGTACAGCCACCACTTGGGCAGCGGGTTGTTCAGTTCGCGCAGTCCATCCCACTCGTGGCCGGTGGTCTCGACGCCGGACAGCTCGTCCTTGTAATTCTGTGCCATGGTCTAAAGCTCCTGACCATCATCCTTGAGCGGGATCTGGGCGGCGTCGTCGAAGGTGCGGCGGTTGCCGGGCCACATGGCGTAAACCAGGATCCCCGTCAGCAGCAGCATCAACCACACCGTCCAGAACGACCGAAGCATCACCGTGATCGAATCCAAGTCCATGGATTCCTCCCCCGATTACTGCTGGAGCTGCTTCGGCGACTGGTACTTGGTGAAATCCACCATGGTGCCCAGCACCTGCAGGTAGGCCACGAGAGCGTCCATTTCGGTGACGGTCTTGTTGCCGGTGAAGTTCGCGACCACGGCCTTCGGGTAGCGCTTGGCCAGAGCGGCGGTGTCGCCCTCCGGGTTCTTCTGCGCTTCCAGGTCGGCCTTGGCGTTGGCGATCTGCTCGTCCGTGTACGGAACGCCAACGATCCGCAGCGTCTTCAGATGGTCGGCGATGTCGCCGTAGCTCAGCGGACGGTCCTTCATCCAGCCGTAGGTCGGCATGATCGACTCCGGCACGACCGCGCGCGGGTTCACCAGATGGGCGACCTGCCAGTCGTTGGAGTATTTGCCGCCGACGCGGGCCAGATCGGGACCGGTGCGCTTGGAGCCCCACTGGAACGGGTGGTCGTACATCGACTCCGCCGCCAGCGAGTAGTGGCCATAGCGCTCGACCTCGTCACGGAACGGACGGATCTGCTGGCTGTGGCAGTTGTAGCAACCTTCGCGGAAATAGATGTTCTGGCCGGCCAGCTCGAGCGGGGAGTAGGGACGGACCCCCTCCACCTTCTCGATGGTCGACTCGATGGTGAACAGCGGGACGATCTGCACCAGACCGCCGATCGACACGGTGATCAGCACGAGCACGATCAGCAGAAGCGTGTTCCGCTCGATCAGGTCGTGACTGAAGCCCTTCTTTTCCTGAGCCATTTCTCGCATCCTTCCTGGGCTTTAGGCCGCGCCGACCGCCGCCTTGTGCGGGGTGGTGACGTAGGGCTTCTCGATGCGGACATCGCCCTTCGCGGTGCGCCACAGGTTGTAGACCATGATCAGGGCACCGGCGACGAACAGGACGCCGCCCATCGCGCGGATGACGTAGAACGGGTGCATCGCCGCGACGGTTTCCACGAAGGAGTACTGGAGGAAGCCCAGGTTGTCGTAGGCGCGCCACATCAGGCCCTGCATGATGCCCGACACCCACATGGCGGTGATGTAGAGCACGATGCCGATCGTGGCGGTCCAGAAGTGGTAGCTGACCAGGCGCAGGCTGTAGAGCTGCGAGCGCTTCCACAGGACCGGAACCAGGAAGTAGATCGCGCCGAACGAGATGAAGGCGACCCAGCCGAGCGCACCGGAGTGCACGTGGCCGACCGTCCAGTCGGTGTAGTGCGACAGCGCGTTGACCGGCTTCACCGACATCAGCGGACCTTCGAAGGTCGACATGCCGTAGAAGGCGACCGAGGTGACCAGGAAACGCAGGACCGGGTCGGTGCGCAGCTTATCCCAGGCGCCCGACAGGGTCATGATGCCGTTGATCATGCCGCCCCAGGACGGCATCCACAGCATGACCGAGAAGGTCATGCCCAGCGTCTGCGCCCAATCCGGCAGCGAGGTGTAGTGCAGGTGGTGCGGGCCGGCCCAGATGTAGAGGAAGATCAGGGTCCAGAAGTGCACGATGGACAGACGGTAGGAATAGACCGGCCGCTCGGCGCGCTTGGGCACGAAGTAGTACATGATGCCCAGGAAGCCGGCGGTCAGGAAGAAGCCGACCGCGTTGTGGCCGTACCACCACTGCACCATCGCGCTCTGCACGCCCGAGACGAACGGGTACGACTTCATGCCGGTCAGCGAGACGGGCACGTTGACGTTGTTGCCAAGATGCAGGATGGCGACGGTCAGGATGAACGCCATGAAGAACCAGTTCGCCACGTAGATGTGCGACTCGCGCCGCGTCATCACCGTGCCGATGAACTGGATGGCGTAGAGCACCCAGACAACCGTCAGGTACAGGTCGAGGATCCACTCCGGCTCGGCGTATTCCTTGCCCTGGGTGTAGCCCAGGACGTAGCTCAGCGCCGCGAGCACGATGAAGATGTTGTAGTTCCAGAAGATGAACTTGGCCAGCCCTTCGCCCCCGAAGAGGAACTGACGGCTCGTCCGCTGGACGGAGTAGAGCGAGGTGGCGAGCAGGACGTTGCCGCCGAACGCAAAGATCACGGCCGAGGTGTGGACCGGCCGCAGGCGGCCGAAACTCGTCCATTCAAGGCCGAGGTTCAGCGCCGGAAACGCGAGTTCCAGGGCGATGAAGGTGCCGGCCAGGAAGCCGACCACGCCCCAGAACACTGCAGCGATAACGAAGAGTCGGATGGCGTCTTCATGGTAACGCACTTCTTCCGACACCCGCTGGCTGCCCAGGGTGGCCCCTGAAGTCAGAGTCGCTGATGTCATACATTCTCTCCCGTTTGCCCCGGGGCGGCCACCGGCCGCGCCTTCTGGGTTGCACCACCACTGGGTACGTACTGTTAAGGAGCGGGACAGGTAGCATCCGGCAACGCCGAAAAGGACGCCGGACGCGCCTGTCTCCAATGGGCCCCACTATGTGGATGGGGGGCCGCAGCAACATTGATCTACGTCAACGACCCTTGTGGGCCGGGGCTGCCATCGTTCAGTGTCCTTGCAATCGGCCGGACGGAAATGGACGACAGCTTCATCGCGAAACCCCTTGGTCGGCGTCAGATCGATCAGGCTTACCCGCTGGTCCGTGCGATCGCTCCCGGCCTGACGGTGGAGCAATGGCGCGCATTTGCCGCAGCGGTGCTGGATGACGGCGGCGCCCCGGCGGCGCGCGCCGGGATCATGACGATCCAGAACGCGCAGGGGTACCTCCACGGGTTGTTCTCTTACGCGATCGAACCGGACCTGCGCCATGGCCGTGTCATGAACGTGGACAACTTTGTCGTGCTCGACCTGTTCGACACCGTCGGCGTCGCCGGGGCCCTGCTGCGCGCGATGGACGGGCTGGCCCGCCGCCTGGGCTGCGCCGCCATCCACACCATCCTGCCGGAGCGCCACCTCGCCGCCACCTCGCCGAACAATCCGATCCCGGACTGTTTCCAGACCGAAGGGCACAGGCGGGAAACCATCCGCTTCTGCAAGGATCTGGCGGTCGTCAACGACAACGCCGACCCGGCGGCGCCGAACGGACGGCGGGAGGCGGAGTAGCGCCGTTGCCGGACCCGGCGGCCAGACCCGGTTGCGCGGCGGCGAATTGCGGCTAGGATGCGGGCCCATGAGCGACAACGCCACCAAACCCGTCAAATACCCGACGATCCACATGCAGGCCGGCCGCCAGCGGCGCGTCCTGCACGGCCACCCCTGGGTGTATTCCAACGAAGTCCAGATGGACGCCACCGCCAAGGCGGTGCCGGCGGGCAGCCCGGTGCGGCTGGTCGACGCCGGCGGCACGCCGTTGGGCATCTTCACCTTCAACCCGCACACGCTGATCGCCGCCCGGCTGCTGTCGACCGACCCGGCGACGGTGGTGGATCACGAATTCATCACGGCCCGGCTGCGCCGCGCGGTGGCCCTGCGCGACCGCCTGTTCGACCGCCCCTTCTACCGCGTCGTCCACGCCGAGGCCGACGGGCTGCCCGGCCTGATCGTCGACCGCTTCGGCGACGTGGTGACGGTGCAGGCCAACTCGGTGTTCATGGACCGGCGGACCGACGCCATCCTGGCCGCCATCGACGAGGTTCTGGCGCCGCGCGCCGTCATCCTGCGCAACGACGGCACCCAGCGCGCGCTGGAAGGTCTGTCGGAGGAAACCGCGCTGGCCAAGGGTGAGATCGACGGCCCGATCCGGCTGGAGGAGAACGGCGTGACCTTCTTCGCCAACCCGCTGGACGGCCAGAAGACCGGCTGGTTCTACGACCAGCGCGACAACCGCGCCTTCATCGCCGCGCTGGCGACGGGCGGGCGGGCCATCGACTTCTACAGCTACAACGGCGGTTTCGGCGTGCAGTGCGCGGTGGCCGGCGCCACCTCCGTCGTGGCGGTCGACCGCTCGGCGCTGGCGCTGGAGAACGCGACCCGCGCCGCCGAGGCCAACGGCGTCGCCGACCGCTTCGAGGCGCGCCGCGCCGACGCCTTCCAGGAGATGGAACGGCTGAACGCCGCCGGCGAGACCTTCCAGGTGGTGGTCGCCGACCCGCCGGCCTTCGTGAAGGCGAAGAAGGATCTGGCGGTCGGCTGCCGCGCCTACCGCAAGATGGCGCGTCTAGCCGCGAAGATCACCGCACCCGGCGGCTTCCTGCTCTGCGGCTCGTGCAGCCACAACGTCGACCCGCCGACCTTCGCCGAGCAGGTCGCCCGCGGCCTGACCGACGCCGGCCGCACCGGCCGCATCCTGCGCAGCGCCGGCGCCGGCCCCGACCATCCGGTCCACCCCAACCTGCCGGAGTCGGCCTACCTCAAGGCCATCGTCCTGCAGTTGGACTGAGCGCCCCATTCAATACCGGCAGGCCAATGAATTGACCTGCCGTATTGCGTTCAAACGCCACGCAGGCTTATCCGCGCTCATGGGAGCGCGCCGCCGCCGTCGCGGCGGCCGGCGAACGCTTGATAAGGTCAGTTCAAGCGTTCGCCGGCATCACTCCCGTTCGAACAGGCCGACCAGTTCGACGTGGGCGGACCACAGGAACTGGTCGACCGGCCACAGCCGCACCAAGCGGTAGCCGCCGTCGACCAGCAGCCGCGCGTCGCGGGCGAAGCTGGTGGGGTTGCAGGACACGCCGACCACCCGCGGCACCTTGGACATCGCCAGCGCCGCCGCCTGGGCCGCCGCACCGGCGCGCGGCGGGTCGAAGACGACGGCGTCGTAGCGGTTCAGCTCCTTGGCGGTCAGCGGGTTCTCGAACAGGTCGCGCCGCTCCACCGTCAGGCGCAGGCCCTGCACCACCCGCCCCACCGCCGCCACCGCCGCCTCGTCACCCTCCACCGCATGGACCGCCGATCGTTGCGCCAGCGGAATGGAAAAGGTGCCGATGCCGGCGAACAGGTCGGCGACGCGCGCCGCCTCCCCCACCGCCTCGCCAACGGCGGCGACCAGCGCCGCCTCGCCCGCCGCGCTGGCCTGCAGGAAGGCGCCGGGCGGCGGCTGGATCAGAACGTCTCCGAAACGAACCAGGGCCGGGCGGCGGTTGGCCACCGGTTCGGGCGCGCTGCGGTCGGTGGCCTGCCAAGCGATGCGGGCGACCCGCTCCGGCTCGAAACCGACCAGCGTTTCACGCGCGGCACGGTCGAGGCTGCGCGGGCCGACCAGCAGCAGGTCGGCGCCGCCCTCCAGGTCGGTCAGCACGACGTCGGCGTCGCCACCCTCCGGCAGCAGCCCCACCAGCAGGCGGCGCAACGGCTCCACCAGCGCAAACAGGCGGGGGGTCAGCACCGGGCATTCCTCGAGATCGACCAGCCGGTGGCTCTGCCGCTCGTTGAAGCCGAACCAGACGCGCTTGCCACGCTTCAGCGCCGCGAAGCGGGCGCGGCGACGGGCGGCCGGCGGCGTGCGCGACAGCGGTTCCAGCGGCGTGTCGCCCAGCCCGACACGGTCCAGCGCCCCCCGCACCATCCCGACGGTCCAGGCGGCGTACGCCTCGTCGGTCATGTGCTGAAGCGTACAACCGCCGCAGCGCCCGAAATGGCGGCAGGGCGCGGTGCCCCGGCCGGGACCGGGCTCAAGGATCTCAAGCAGTTCCGCCCGTACGCCCTCGCCCTTGTCCGCCGCGTCGCCAACACGTACACGCACGCGGTCGCCGGTGACGGTGAAGGGCACGAACAGGCGCAGGCCCTCTTCGTGGGCAAGCCCGTCGCCGCGGGCGCCGACGTCGGTGATGGTGACGTCGAGCAGGCGCGGTGCCGCCTTGGCCTCGGCCGGCGGGCGCCGTTTCGGGGCGGAGCGCTTGGTGGATCGCGGGGCGGGTCGCGTCATGGCGGGCGTCCAATGCGGAGGTGGCGGGCGACGCGCCCCCTTTACGCCTCCAGCAGCTTGGCGCGCAACGTTTCCGGAATCGGAGTCGGCCGATGGGCGGCCTTGTCGACGATGACCGCCACCACCTCCTGCGTGGCGATGCAGCGGTCGCCCAGGAAGATGCCGCAACCCAGCGTCAGCGAGGTGTTGCCCAGGCGCAGCAATCGCGCGCCGACCCGCACGGTGTTGGGATAGAGCAGCTCCGCCTTGTAATCGACGACGGTGCGGGCGACCACCACGGTCCAGGGCGAGTCGTCGCGGAAGCCGCCGGCGTCGTGCAGCAGGGCGACGCGCGTCTGCTCGAAATAGACGCCGATGGCGTTGTTGTTGACGTGGCCCAGCGCGTCGAGGTCGGCGAAGCGCACGCGCTCCTCCCACCAGAAGCGGAAGCTGGCGGGGTTGGTCAGGTCGGGCGTGTCCGTCATGTCTGCCATATGCCGTATAGGTCAATGCCGGACCCGACTGTG
>NZ_LGRA01000021.1:2035629-2035821 GCF_003116095.1 Azospirillum sp. TSO35-2 | reverse complement strand
CTGACGCTGGGCGGCTTCATCGCCGGCGTCGTCTTCTGGGGCGGCTTCAACACCGCCCTGGAGGCCACCAACAAGGAGGCCTTCTGCATCAGCTGTCACGAGATGCGTGACAACCCCTACGAGGAGCTGAAGCAGACCATCCACTTCACCAACCGGTCGGGCGTGCGGGCGAGCTGCCCGGACTGCCACGTC
>NZ_LGRA01000021.1:1958765-2035619 GCF_003116095.1 Azospirillum sp. TSO35-2 | reverse complement strand
TTCAAGTTCACCGCCAAGCGCGCCACCTCGGTCGAGGAGATCACCAAGGCGATCTCCGACGCCGCCAACGGCGCGCTGAAGGGCGTGCTGGAGGCCTACACCGAGGATCTGGTGTCGACCGACTTCAACCACGACCCGCACAGCTCGATCTTCGCGCTGAACGAGACCAAGGTCATCGACGGCAACTTTGTCCGCATCATGACCTGGTACGACAACGAGTGGGGCTTCTCCAACCGCATGAGCGACACCGCCGTCGCCATGGCGAACGCCAAGTAAGCCTCGCGTCGACAAGAGAAAGGGCGCCTTCCCACGGGAAGGCGCCCTTTTTTGCTGTATGGGCTATTGTCGTACGGAGTGCGATTGCCCCGCGCCCCTTACGCCGCGCGCACCGTCGCCAGGAAGCTGCCGACCTGCGCGTTCAGCCCGGCGGCCTCGTCCGACAGCTTGCCCAGCGCCTGCACCAGTTCGCGCGCGGTGCGGCCGCTCTCGTCGGAGGCGGCGGTGACGCCGGAGATGCTGGACGACACCTCGCCGGTGCCGGCGGCGGCCTGCTGGACCGAGCGGGCGATCTCGGCGGTGGCGGCGTTCTGCTGCTCCACCGCGGCGGAGATGGCGGTGGCGATGCCGCTCAGCCGCTCGATCACCGTGGCGACGTTCTGGATTTCGGTCACCGCCTGACCGGTCACCGCCTGGATCGCGCTCATCTGGCCGCCGATCTCGTCGGTCGCCTTGGCGGTCTGGTTGGCGAGCTGCTTCACCTCGCTCGCCACCACGGCGAAGCCCTTGCCGGCCTCGCCCGCCCGCGCCGCCTCGATGGTGGCGTTCAGCGCCAGCAGGTTGGTCTGCCCGGCGATGCTGTTGATCAGCCCGACCACCGTCCCGATCTTCTCCACCGCGTCGGCGAGGCTGCCGATGCGGCCGTTCGCCTGCTGGGCCATGCCGACCGCCTCGGTGGCGACGCGGCTCGCTTCCGACACCTGCCGGCCGATCTCGACGATGGAGCCGGTGAGCTGCTGCGAGGCGGCGGCGACGGTCTGGACGTTGGCGGCGGTGCCGTCGCTGGCGCTGGCCACGACGCCGGCCAGATGGTTGGTCTGCTCCGCGGCCTGCGACATCGCCCGCACCTTCTGGCCGAGCGCGTCGGTGGTCGAGGCGACGGAGCGGATCATGCCGCCGACCGTGCCCTCGAAGCGGTCGGCCAGCTGGTCCATCGCACGCCGCTTGTCGGCCTCGGCCCGGCGGGCGGCTTCGCTCTGCTCGACCTCCAGCGCGCGGCGGGCCTCGGCGTTCTCCTTGAACACCTGGACCGCACGGCCCATCTCGCCCAGCTCGTCGCTGCGGTCGGTTTCGGGAACGGTGACCGACAGGTCGCCCTGCGACAGGCCGCGCATCACGTCCGACAGACGGCGGATGCGCCCGCTGATCGAGTTGCCGACCAGCGCGATCAGCACCACCACCGGCAGGGCCAGCCCGCCGACGATGGCCGCCATGGTCCACAGGCTGCGTTCGAAGCGGACGTCGAGATCGTCGATGTAGACGCCGGTGCCGATGGCGAGCTGCCACGGCTCGAACATCTTGACGTAGCTGAGCTTGGGCAGCGGGACCTCGGAATTCGCCTTCGGGTACATGTAGTCGATGAAGCCTTCACCCTGGGTGCGGGCGGTGTCGACCAGGGCACGGACGAAATACAGTCCGTTCGAATCCTTGCTGTCGCGCTGGTCCTTGCCGATGACATCGGGCCGGACCGGATGAATGACCGTCTGGTAGCTCATGTTCTGGACAAAGACATAGTCCTTGCCGTTGTAGAGCATGGTGTTGAGGTTGGCCTTGTAGCGTTCGAACGCCTCTTCGCGCGTCAGGCGCCCCGCCTTCACCTCGGCCTCGTAGCCGGCGGCAAGCCCATGCGCGGTCTGCACGATGGAGCGCAGGGTGTCCTTGCGATCCTCCAGCATGCTGCGCTTGTTGAGCCACAGGGACGAGCCCGCAAGGGCGACGGCAACGGCACCGGCGAGCGCCACCAGGGTCCACAGCTTTGCCCGCAGGGTCAGTTTCAGTCCGCTCATCACGCATCCCCCTTGTCGTTATGGGGATGATCTGAGCAAGGACGATGCCAAGTTCGTGTGCCGAACAAACGTCGCGTCGGCTTGACTGCATCCTGACGGCGGTGTTCCCAATCCGCCAGATCACTCCGGCCGCACGCGCAATTCGCATCGCAATTTGCGAATATATCAGCCGGCCTTCGCGTTCCTCACCCCGGCGGCGCGGCCCAGGCATTCGGCGATCCAGGCGGACAGGCTTTTGCCTTCCCGCTCGGCGCAGTCGGCGATGGCGCGATGCAGGATCGGGTTGATTCGGACCGACAGCCGGCCGGAATAGGGCTGCTCCCCCTCGCCCCCCATGTCGCAGGCGAGGTCGAGGTAATCGTCCACCGCACGGCGGAAGGAATCGCGCAGTTCGTCCACGGAGTGGCCCGAAAAGGTGATGCCGTCGTGTGTATTGATGACCTCGCCAACAAAGACCCCTGCCTCGTTGTCGAAGTCGATCTGGGCCTTGTAACCCTTGTATTCCATCATCGTGGCATTCCCGAGGGGCATCATTCCCATGAGACGGGCCGCGTGAGTTCACGGTGGGCCCGATGTGACTGACCATACTCCCGGACCGCCGTCGGGTGGTTTGACCTGCCTCAATTCTCTGGACCGGCCCGGCAACCGCGTGCGAATAGCCCGTATCCGGTCGCCGACCCACCCCCACCCTGTCCCTGCTCTCCTGCCCCCGCCGCGCACCACCATGCCCCGTCCCGACCCCGCCGCCCTCCGCCCGATCCGCGTCCGTGGCCTCGACGACACCCTCGCCGCGGCGGCGGCGGCCGACCGGCTGGGCGTCCCGCTGGTGCTGATGGCCGATTGGGCCGGTGGACCGCTGTGGCTGCTCGGCCTGCTGGATCGGGCACGGCGGGCGCATCCCGGGCTGGAGGCCACCGCGCTGATCGACTGCGGCGACCGTGCGGGCGAGGCGCAGGGGGCGCTGGCCGCCGGCGTGCCGCTTCTGCTGTTCACCGGACGGGCGGATGTGGCGGTCCGCCTCGCCGCCATCGCCACGGCGCGCGGCGCGGCGCTGCTGACACGATGCCCGCCGCCGCTTGACCTCGCCGCCCCCAGCCTCACCGAAAGTGGCGGGCGCCGGCGCCGCGATGCGCTGGAGGCCCTATGCCGTGACTGGCTGTCACGCCCCCAAGGTTAGACCCGGACTACCGCTTTTTCGTGCATCGACGCCGCGCGAAGGTGGTGTAGCCTAACCGAAGGATATTTTTGTGACACGCGCCTCCCTCTTTTGATGCCGGACGAGCCAACCATGAGCATCACCACTTTGAACACGCCGGAGCCGACGGGCGCGCAGGCTCCCCATTCGGGGCAGGCCGGCATCCATCCGGTGAGCCTGCTGCGCCGCGGCGAGCCCTGTCCGCTTCCGGGTCCGGAGAAGATGCGCGGGCTGCGGCTGGTCGCCGTCTGGGTGGCGCTGACGGCGGCGTCGTGGGCGGTGCTGGGTGGTGCCGGCTACGGCCTCTACGCGCTGGTGCAGTCCTTTATGCTGTAGCCCGTTCGGGTGTCGGCCACCCCCGCCGGCGCGGCCCCCCGCCGCAGGCCCTAGGCCGTTCAGGCGTGGCAAATGGCCGCTTTATGCCCCTCCCGCCGTTGCAAAGCGGCCGAATAAGGGCTAAGACGGCGCCATTTCCAAGAATGCCCCAGGGGAAGAGCCACAATGAAGCTCACGCGCCGCGTCAAAGACATTCTCGCCAACTACGAGAGCGACAATCCCGGCACCAAGGCGAACCTCGCCCGCATCCTGATGGAAGGCAAGCTCGGCGGCACCGGCAAGCTGGTGATCCTGCCGGTCGACCAGGGCTTCGAGCACGGCCCGGCCCGCAGCTTCGGCCCGAACGATGCCGGCTATGACCCGCATTACCACTACCAGCTGGCGATCGACGCCGGCTGCAACGCCTACGCCGCCCCCCTGGGCTCGCTGGAGGCCGGCGCCGGCACCTTCGCCGGTTCGATCCCGCTGATCCTGAAGATGAACAGCGCCAACAGCCTGTCCACCCAGAAGGAAGCGGCCGACCAGGCGGTGACCGCCTCGGTCCAGGACGCGCTGCGCATCGGCGCCTCGGCCATCGGCTTCACCATCTATCCCGGCTCCGACGCCATGTACTCCCAGTACGAGGAGTTCCGCGAGCTGTCGAAGGAGGCGAAGTCCTACGGCCTGGCCACCGTGCTGTGGTCCTACCCGCGCGGCGGCGCCGTCACCAAGGACGGCGAGCTGGCGATGGACGTGATCGGCTACGCCGCCCACATGGCCGCGCTGCTCGGCGCCCACATCATCAAGGTGAAGCTGCCGTCGGCCTTCCTGGAGCAGCCGGAAGCCAAGAAGGTCTACGAGTCGAAGCAGATCCCGATCGCCACCCAGGCCGAGCGTGTGAAGCACATCATGCAGTGCGCCTTCAACGGCCGCCGCATCGTCGTCTTCTCCGGCGGCGCCACCAAGGGCGAGGACGCGGTGTTCGAGGACGCCCGCGCCATCCGTGACGGCGGCGGCAACGGCTCGATCATCGGCCGCAACGCCTTCCAGCGCCCGCGCGAGGATGCGCTGAAGCTGCTCGACCGGATCATGAAGATCTACCAGGGCCGGGAGTAACACTTGGCCAAGGGAAAGCCGTCCCAGGCGGAAACGCCCGCCTGCCGACTGTACCTCGTGACGCCGCCGGCCCTGGTGCCGGCGGCGTTCGCGCCGCTTCTGGCGGAGGCCCTGGATGCCGGTGACGTCGCCTGCGTCCAGTTGCGTCTGAAAGACTGTTCCGACGACGAGATCCGCCGGGCCTGCGACGCGCTGCGTCCGATCGCCCAGGAGCGCGACGTCGCCTTCATCCTGAACGACCACCCGCGTCTGGCGCGCGAAATGGGCTGCGACGGGGTCCATATCGGGCAGACCGACACCCCCTACCGCGACGCCCGCAAGATCGTCGGGACCGACCTGATCGTCGGCGTCACCTGCCACGACAGCCGCCATCTCGCCATGATCGCCGGCGAGGAGGGGGCGGACTATGTCGCCTTCGGCGCCTTCTTCCCCACCGCCACCAAGACGACCGAGCATCACGCCGAGCCCGAGCTTCTGCGCTGGTGGTCGGAGCTGATGGAGGTCCCCTGCGTGGCGATCGGCGGCATCACCGCCGACAACTGCGCGCCGCTGGTCACCGCCGGCGCCGATTTCCTCGCCGTGGTCAACGCGGTCTGGGGCCATGCGCAAGGCCCGGGTGCCGGGGTCAGGGCACTGAACGCCGCCATCGCCGCCGCCACCACCGACGGCACGGCCGGCTGAGGCTGCGGCCGGCCGCGCCCTTCTCCACGCGGGACGCTTTTCCACCATGGATCTTCTGACGCCCGAGTCGCTGGGCCTTCTGTTCCTTCTCGGCGCCGTGGCCGGTTTCGTCGATTCGATCGCCGGCGGCGGCGGTCTGCTGACCATCCCGGGGCTGCTGGCCGCCGGGATTTCGCCGGCCGAGGCGCTGGCGACCAACAAGCTGCAGTCCAGCTTCGGCTCGCTGTCCGCCACGGTGAAGTTCGTCCGCCGCGGCGAGGTCCATCCCGGCGCGATGCGGACGATGATCGCCTGCACCTTCGTCGGCGCCGCGACCGGCGCCATCCTGGTGCAGATGCTCGATTCCAGCTTCATGCGCGACGTCATCCCGATCCTGCTGATCGGCATCGCCATCTACCTGCTGCTGTCGCCCAAGGCCGGCGAACTCGACGCCCACCAGCGCATCGGCGAGCACGCCTTCGCGCTCAGCGTCGGCACCGGGATCGGCTTCTACGACGGCTTCTTCGGACCGGGCACCGGCACCTTCTTTGCCATCGCCTTCGTCTCGCTGCTCGGCCACAACCTGCGCAAGGCGACCGCCCACACCAAGGTTCTGAACCTCACCAGCAACCTGGCCTCGCTGCTGTTCTTCATCGCCGGCGGCCATGTGCTGTGGATCGTCGGGCTGCTGATGGGGGTCGGCCAGTTCATCGGCGCCCAGGCCGGCGCCCACATGGTCATCCGCAACGGCGCCCGCGTGGTGCGGCCGATGCTGGTGGTCGCCTCCGTCGTCATCACCGCGAAGCTGGTGTGGAGCGACGACCAGAACATCCTGCGCCACATGTACAGCGCGCTGGCGTCCTGGATCGGCTGACCGGGCCGCCCTCCCCCTCCCCCTCTCCCTTCCCCGTCACACCGCCGCGGCCATCGGTCGCGGCGTTTTCGGCTTACCCCTCACGGCGCGCCGCATCCCCCTGCGGTGACGCCGCATTTCCGATTCCCGCTGCGCATGTCCGCCGGCACATTGCTCCGGCAGCCAACAAAAAGTGGCACCCGGCCCTTTACGTAAGCGTCAGTTCGTGTATCATTGCGTCAATAACACAATTGGGGGAAGGAACTATGTCTCCGTCGACGCTTAAGACGCACCTGCTGACCGCCGCCGCCGCCATTGCGGTGACCGCGCCGCTCGCGACCGCCACACCCGCGCTGGCCGCCGGTTTTGCGTTGAAGGAGCAGAGCGTGTCCGGCCAGGGCACCGCCTACGCCGGTGTCACCGCCGGCGGCAACGGCGACGCCAGCGCCATGTTCTACAACCCGGCGACCATGGGGCTGGTCACCGGGACGGAAGTGGTGCAGACCGCCACCGGCGTCCTCGTGAAGTCGAAGGTCGACAGCGCGCGCGCCACCCGCGCCGCGCGGCTGGGCGGCACGGCGATCAGCGGCAACGCCTCGCCCGGCGACATCGCCCAGGACGCCATCGTGCCGGCCGGCTATTTCGTCTATTCGATCAACGACGACCTGAAGGTCGGCCTGTCGGCCAACGGCCCCTGGGGCCTGGTCACCGACTATGGTGACAACTGGATCGGCCGCTACCACGGCATCCGGTCCGATCTGCGCACCTACAACTTCACCCCGACCGTGTCCTATCGGATCAACCCGATGATCACGCTGGGCGGCGGCGTCCAGGTCCAATACGCCAAGGCCAAGCTGTCGCAGGCGTCGGACTTCGGCGCCAGCCGGCTCGGCCGGCCGGGATCGCTGGACGTGAAGAGCGACGTCAACGGCGACGACTGGGGCTTCGGCTTCACGCTGGGCGCCCTGATCGAGCCGGTGAAGGGCACGCGCGTCGGCCTCGCCTACCGTTCCGCGATCAAGCACCGGCTGACCGGCAGCATCTCCTTCACCGGCCTGCCGGCGCCGCTGGCCGGCGCCCTGCCGGGCCAGAGCGCCAGCGCCGACCTGACGACGCCGGACATCGCCTCCATCGGCCTGTACCACGAGGTCACCGACCGCTGGGCGGTGATGGCCGACGTGCAGTGGACCAACTGGTCGCGCTTCCATGAACTGCGGGTCAGCATCGCCAACCCGGCGCTCACCTCGGTGACCGAAGAGCACTGGAAGGACACCTGGTATTACGCGCTCGGCACCTCCTACAAGGTGACCGACAAGCTGACCCTGCGCGGCGGCGTGGCCTTCGACAAGGGCTCGGTCGACGTCGATTACCGCACGCCGCGCATCCCGGAGCAGAACCGCTACTGGCTGTCGGCCGGTGCCGGCTATCAGATGACCGACAGCCTCCGGATCGACGCCGCCTATTCGCACGTCTTCGTCCCGAAGACCTCGGTGGCGCTGACCGACAATCTGACCGGCGTCGGGGCCGGCCGCGGCAATCTGAACGTCGACTACAAGAGCAGCATCGACCTGATCGGCCTGCAGGCCAGAATGACGTTCTGAACGGACAGCCCTTTCCCGCTCCCGACCGAAAGCCCCTCTCCCTCCCGGGAGAGGGGCTTTCGGCATTTCTCAACGTGGACGTCCCCTCAAACGCCCGCGACCGGCAGCCACAGCACCTGGTCGATGCTCTCGGCGCCGCTGCACAGCATCGCCAGCCGGTCGAAGCCCATGGCGATGCCGCTGCTCTGCGGCATGCCATGCTCCAGCGCGGCAAGGAAATCCTCGTCCACCGGGAAACGCTCGCCGTAGAGCCGTTCCTTCAACGCCATGTCGGCCTCGAATCGGGCGCGCTGCACCGCCGGATCGGTCAACTCGCCGAAGGCGTTCGCCAGTTCCAGGCCGCAGGCGTACAGCTCGAATCGCTCGGCCAGCCGCGGATCCTCCGGCTTGGGGCGTGACAGCGCCGCCATGCACAGGGGATAGTCGGTCAGCACGCAGGGCACGCCGTCGCCCAGATGCGGCTCGATCCGGTCGAACATGATGCGGAAGACGATGTCCTCCCAGCGGTCGCCCGCGTGCGGCGCCACGCCGATCCGCGCCGCCTCGGCCGCCAGCGCCGTCGGGTCGGGGTCGTGGCTGCCGTCATAGGTCGCCATCAGGTCGATCCCGGCATACTCGGTGAAGGCGTCCGGCACCGTCAGCACCCGCCACACCGCGAAGGGGTCGCAGGTCATGCCGCGGAAGGTGAAGCTGCGCCGCCCGCCCGCCTCGGCGCCGGCGCGCAGCAGTTCCTGGCAATCCTCGATCAGGCGGCGGTAGCCCTCGCCGGCGCGGTACCATTCCAGCATCGAGAATTCCGGCGCGTGGGTGCCCGACCGCTCGCCGTTGCGGTAGACGTGCGCCAGCTGCCACAGCCGCGGCACGCCGGCCACCAGCAGCTTCTTCATGGCGAATTCGGGGCTGGTGTGCAGGTAGAGCCGGCGGCGGTCGTCGGGGTGCGGTCCCTGCAGATCGGTGGCGAAAGCCTGGAGATGCGGTTCCATCCCCGGCGACACCTGGAGCGCCGGCGTGTCGACCTCGACGAAGGCGTGTTCGTCGAACACGCGGCGCACCGCGTTCAGCACCCGGCCGCGCGCCGCCAGATGGGGACGGCGGCGGGCCAGCGCCTCGGGATGCCAGGGGGGAAGGTCGGTGGACGGCATGATGTGCGCTCTTGGCAAGGACGATCGACGGAGGGGTGCGGCCGGCATCAGAGCACCGGCGGCCCCTGTTCTCAAGCCGGCTCGTCACTCCCGAGCCTTATCAGACCGCCGCGCCGGTGGTAGGATGGCGGCGACGGCGCCCGAACCACGCGCCGGCCCCGGCGATGCGGTGGATGGAACATGGAACAGGGTGCCGGATTCTGTTTCACCGCGTTTCAAACGTTCCATTCGGCGCCCGATTGGTCGCCAATCGCCCGTTTCGGCGGCGATAGCCGTTCCGCGTCGTTGCCTATGGCCGGTCAAGCTGATAGGGTCCGCGCCGCCCGCATCTTGGAATTCACGAGTACGCCATGAAGGTCAATGCCAATACGATGCGCCCCGGCCATGTGCTGGAGCACAACGGAAAGCTCTGGGTCATCACCAAAACCGCCATCGTGCAGCCTGGCAAGGGCGGCGCCTTCATCCAGCTTGAGATGAAGGACGTTCGCACCGGCACCAAGTCGATCGAGCGGTTCCGCACCCAGGAGACCGTCGAGCGCGCTCGCCTGGACGAGCATGAGATGACCTTCCTGTTTGCCGAGGGTGACAGCTTCACCTTCATGGACAAGGAAAGCTTCGAGCAGGTCAGCATTCCGCGCGACATCATCGGCGATCCGGCGGTGTTCCTGCAGGACGGCATGGAAGTCACCGTGCAGAGCCACGAGGGCAGCCCGCTTGGCGTCGAGATCCCCGGCAAGGTCACGCTGCTGATCACCGAATCCGACCCGGTGGTGAAGGGCCAGACGGCTTCCTCCTCCTACAAGCCGGCGAAGCTGGAAAACGGCGTGTCGATCCTGGTTCCGCCGCACATCGAGGCCGGGACCCGCGTCGTCGTCGACACCGCCAGCGGCGAGTATGTCGAGCGCGCGAAGGACTGATCCTTCCTCAAGGTCCGTCCTGCTGCCACCGGCCTTCGCACTCCGCGGAGGCCGGTGTATTCTTTTCTGAGTTCCCGCACGAAACGGTACACCCACACCCATGGCCACCCGCTCCGCTCTCATCAACGTCATGGTCCGCGCCGCCGAGAAGGCGGCCCGGGGTCTGGTTCGCGACTTCGGCGAGGTCGAACACCTCCAGGTGTCGCGCAAGGGGCCGTCGGACTTCGTGTCCGCCGCCGATCTGAAGGCCGAACGCATCCTGCGCGACGAACTGCAGAAGGCGCGGCCCGAGTTCGGCTTCCTGATGGAGGAGAGCGGCGCGTCCAAGGGCAGCGACGCCGACACGCGCTGGATCGTCGACCCGCTCGACGGCACCACCAACTTCCTGCACGGGCTGCCGCACTGGGCGATCTCCATCGGGCTGGAGCGCAGCGGCGAGATCGTCGCCGGCGTGATCTACGAGCCGATCGGCGACCAGATGTTCTGGGCGGAAAAGGGCGCCGGCGCCTTCGTCAACCACACCCGCCTGCGCGTGTCCGAGCGCCGCAAGCTGGAGGATTGCGTGCTGGCCACCGGCATCCCCTTCAAGGGCCGCGGCGACCACGCCGGCTTCCTGAAGGAGCAGGAGGCGGTGATGAAGGAGGTCGCGGGCATCCGCCGATTCGGCGCCGCCTCGCTCGACCTCGCCTACACCGCCGCCGGCCGCTTCGACGGCTATTGGGAACGCGGCCTGTCGCCGTGGGACTGCGCCGCCGGCGTGCTGCTGGTGACGGAGGCCGGCGGCTTCGTCGGCGAGATCGACGGCGGCCGCAACCCGGTCTTCACCGGCTCGGTGCTGGCCACCAACAGCCACCTGCAGGTCCCGGTCGCCCGCCTGCTGAAAAGCGCCAAGGCGTAACCATTCCTCGCTCCCGAGGCGGGAAATGGGGGAGAAGGAGAGTCGCCGCCAAGGCGGTTGTGGCTGGAGCGATCGATAGGCTATGGTTTGCGGGGCAAGGGTTTGAGTGGACGTATCGCTTTGAACCGCAAGGGACACGCCGACCGGACGCACCGTACCGGTGCCATCGCCGCCGCGCTGTGCGCGGTGTGCGCGCTGGTGCCGGCCGCACCCGCGCTGGCCGCGGCGCCGGCCAACGCGCCGGTCGCGGTGACCGTCACGCCGGCCAACGCCCTGTCCCTGGAAAACGCCGTCCCCCTGGCCGTCCCGCCGCGCCCGGCGCTGCGCACGCCGCCGGCGGTCAAGGCGCCGCCCCGCCTCGTCCTGCCGCAACCGCTGGAAGCGCCGCCCACGCCCGATCTGGTGGAGGGCCCGGCCCAGCCGGCGCCCCGCTCCACCGCTCGGGGCGACAAGCCGTCCACGGCCCAACCACAGGCGCAGCCACCCGCTCCGCCGGCACCGGCCGTGGCGACCGCCCCGGCCACCCAACCGGCCGCGCCGCCCGCCGCACAGCAGCCCCCGGCCGCCCGGATGGACACCGCGGCGCTGCCGCCTCCCCCGGATGCGGCACCTCCATCGGCTGATCTCACCCCTTCGAGCGTTTTGAGCCTTGTGTTCCCGGCCGACGCCACCAATCTGCCCGATACGGCGGACGCCACGGTCGATCGGATCGTCCAGCGGCTGCGCGCCAGTGACACGGCGCGCCTGCAACTGCGGTCCTACGCCAGCGGCACCACGGACACGGCGCGTGAAGCGCGGCAATTGTCGCTCGCCCGCGCGCTGGCCTTGCGTGAACGGCTGAGCGCCTTCGGGATCCGCAGCACCCGCGTCGATGTCCGCGCGCTCGGCATCGACGCCGGCAACGCCAACCCGGGCAGCGCGGCAGCCGATCGCATCGATGTCATTTTCCTGAACGAATAGCGCCTCACGACACCTGACCGCTTCCCCGACGGCCTCCCCGAAATCCTCACCGGACATTCCATGAGCGCCATCGCCCCGACCCGACCGCTGGAGGTCTCCGCTCCCATGACACGCCCCGAGCGGTTTTTGACCCGGATGATCCTGTTCCTGGTGGTGGTCGTCGCGGTTGCGGGCTTGCTGTTCCCGGCGCTGCGCGCCGCCTTCCTGAACAACGCGCCGCTGAACAGCGTCATCCTCGCCACGCTGCTGGCCGGTGTCGCCTTCATCTTCCGCCAGGTGTTGATGCTGCGCCCCGAAGTGGCGTGGCTGGAGCAGTACCAGAGCGGCGCCCTGCCCGAATCGCTGGTGGAGCCGGTGCTGCTGGCGCCGATGGCCCGCATGCTGGGCGAGCGGCGCGGCCGGCTGACGCTGTCGGCGCTGTCGATGCGCTCGCTGCTCGACGGCATCGCCTCCCGGCTCGACGAATCGCGGGAGCTGTCGCGCTACCTGATCGGGTTGCTGATCTTCCTCGGCCTGCTCGGCACCTTCTGGGGCCTGCTGCACACGGTGCAGTCGGTGGGCGGGGTCATCGGCGGCCTGTCGGTGCAGGGCGGCGACGTCGGCGCCATGTTCAACCGCCTGCAACAGGGGCTGGAAGCGCCGCTGGTCGGCATGGGCACCGCCTTCAGCTCCTCGCTGTTCGGTCTGGCCGGGTCGCTGGTGCTGGGCTTCCTCGAACTCCAGGCCAGTCAGGCGCACAACCGCTTCTTCATGGACTTGGAGGACTGGCTGTCCAGCGCCACCCGCCTGTCCAGCGCCGCCGCCGGCGGGCTGGAGTCGGGCGACCACGCCGCGTCGGCCTACCTGACCGCCCTCCTGGAGCAGACCGCGGAGAACCTCGACTCGCTGCAACGCACCGTCGCGACCGCCGAGGAGGGCCGCCGCGCCGCCAACACCAACCTGATGGCGCTGACCGAGCGGCTGTCGAGCCTGACCGACCACATGCGGGCCGAACAGCAGTTGCTGCTGCGGCTGGGCGAGAGCCAGCTCGAGGTGAAGGGGCTGCTCGAACGGCTGGCGGACAACGCCGGCGGCGGCTTCGACGACGCCTCGCGCCAGCATCTGCGCAACATGGACATCTACCTCGCCCGCATCGTCGAGGAATCCTCCAACGGCCGCGTCCAGGCGGTGCACGAGATCCGCAGCGAGATCAAGCTGCTGGCCCGCACCATCGCCGCGCTGGCCGAAGAGGCCGACCAACAGCAGCGCTGACGCCTTAACAGCCGGCACGGTGCCGGAACGGAGACCGCATGGCCAGCATCAGCCGCCGCAACGGGCATCGCGACGCCAACGCCTGGCCAGGCTGGGTCGACGCGCTGTCGTCGCTGGTGATGGTGGTCATCTTCCTGCTGATGGTCTTCGTGGTCGCGCAGTTCTACCTCGCCACCGCGCTGACCGGGCGCGACGAACAGCTGGTCACGCTGAACCGCAAGATCGCCGAGATGAACGACCTGCTGGCGATGGAGCGCGAGGCGAACGCCGACCTGCGCGTCAACATCACCCAGCTGTCGACCGAGTTGCAGACCTCCGTCGCCACCCGCGACGACATGACCCTGAAGCTGAGCCAGGTGCAGGACGACCGTGACCGCACCGCCCGCACGCTGGAGGAACTGCAGCGCAACCTGCGCGTCGACCGCGAGAGCCTGGAACTGAAGCTCAAGGAGATCCTCAGCCTCCAGAACGACATCAAGGCGTTGCGCGAGGCCCGGCAGAAGCTGGAGGGCGAACTGGCCGCCGCCGCCGCCGCCGCCAAACTGACCGAGCAGCAGCGCCAAGCCCTGACCGCGGACCTTGGTGCCGCCCGCGACCGCGCCAAGACGCTCGAATCGCAACTCGCCGACACGCAGGCCGCGGCCACGCTGACCGAACAGCAGCGCCAAGCCCTGCTGGCCGAACTCGGGACCACCCGCGACCGCTCCAAGGCGTTGGTGGCGGAACTGGCCGACGCCAACGAAAAGACCATGCTGGCGCAGAAGGAGATCGACCGGCGCGACATCCGCATCAAGGATCTGCTGGCCTCGCTGGCCGGCGAGCAGGCGGAGGGCGGGAAGAGCAAGCAGCAGGTCGACCTGCTGAACCAGCAGCTCCTGGCCCTGCGCGACCAACTCGCCCGCATCGGCGCGGCGCTGGACGCCTCGGAGAAGGCGTCATCGGAACAGAAGGTGCAGATCGCCGAATTGGGCGCCCGGCTGAACCAGGCGCTGGCCGCCAAGGTGCAGGATCTGGCGCGCTACCGGTCGGAGTTCTTCGGCCGGGTGCGCGAGGCGCTGGGCAACCGCCCCGATGTGCGGATCGTCGGCGACCGCTTCGTCTTCCAGTCCGAACTGCTGTTCCCGTCCGGCTCCGCCACGCTGGAGGAGGCCGGCAAGCAGCGGCTGGCCGACCTCGCCCGCACGCTGATCGAGATCGGCAAGGTGATTCCGCCCGACATCAACTGGGTCCTGCGGGTCGATGGCCACACCGACGTCCGGCCGGTGCGCTTCCAGTTCGCCTCCAACTGGGAGCTATCGTCGAGCCGCGCACTGTCGGTGGTCAAGTACCTGATCGACCAGGGCATTCCGCCGGAACGGCTCGCCGCCGCCGCCTTCGGCGAGTTCCAGCCGCTGGATCCCGGCACCTCGGACGAGGCGCTGGCCCGCAACCGCCGGATCGAGATCAAGCTCGACCAGCGCTGAGATACCAACGGCAAGATCGGGCCGGCGGCGGGCAGCCTATTTCGCCGCCTTGGCCGCCCGGTATTCCTTGGGATCGACCGCCGGGAAGACGGCACCGCGCTCCTTCATCACCCGCATGATCTCGATCAGCTTGGCGCGGCGCTCGGGGCTGCCGCCCTTGTTGTTCAGTTCGAACTCGATCGAATAGGCGGGGCTCATGCCGTTGGGCGTGTGGAATTCCGCCGCGGCTCCGCGTTGCAACAACCACAGGGTCAGGTCGAGGTCGCCCATGTCGATGCTGCGCAGCAGCAGGGTGTAGCCGACGCTGTCCTTCACATCGACCGGCACCCCGCGCTGGACCAGCAGTTCCAGACAACCGGGAGCGTTGCGGCGGGCCGATTCGAACAGCAGATGCTGCTGCGTCCGCTCGGCCAGCCGATCCACCGGCTTCAGGTCGAGCAGCAGGGCCAACTGCTTGGGATCGTTGCGGGTGATGGCGAACAGCAGCGGCATGCCCATGTCGCCCGCCTCCCTCTCCGGGTCCGCCCCCAGCGCCACCAGGATGCGCACCGCCGGCTCGTTGTCGACCGCCAGCGCATAGTGCAGCGGGCTGAAGCCGGTCGGGCTGCCCGGCGGCACCGCCCCCCGTGCGTTGGGATCGCCGCCCGCCGCCATCGCCTGCTTCGCCCGCGCCAGATCGCCGGCCAACGCCGCGTCGACCAGCGCCCGCGTGGCGGCGTCGGTGAAGTAATGCGCGGTCGGCTTCACCGACACCTCGGTCGGCTTGCCCTGCTGGAAGAAGGCCATGGTGGTCGCCCGTGGGTTGGGGAACGCCGGAGCGGCGGGCGCCGTCCCGGTCAGAGAGACGAAAAGGCCGGCCGCTGCCAACGCGGCGACGGCAAGGCCACAGCGATGCACGGTCATCCGGCCGCCGGGCGTTTCCGGTTCACGCAGGCGTCCAGCTTTTTCTGGTCCGCCTCCTTCTGCGCTTCCATCGACGCGATGACCTCGTCCATGCCATGGAGATAGGTCGAGTAGGATTCGTTCTCGTCGAAGGACGCGCCGGCCTTTGCCGCCGCCGCCCGGTCGAAGGCGCCCTCATGGGCGAGGTAATAGGCCTTGTCGTGCACCGGCTCCAGGTCGCGCTTGATGCCGACCGCCTTGGGCGCGACGTAGCTCGCCATGCCGGTTTCCTGGGTCTTGGTCAGCACCTCGCCCTTCAGTCGGATGGCCCGGATCATGGCGGGGTCGGCCGCCGCCCCGTTCTCGGCGAACTTCGCCACCGTGGCGCTGTTCAGGCCGGCCGAGTTGTAGGTCGACGTCGGCAGGCCGTTGGCCCCGCCGCTGCCGCCCTGCGCCGCGCTGGCCAAGCCACCGCCCAGCGAATGGCCGACGAACTGCAGGCTGCCGCCGCTCTTGCGGGCCGCCGCGCCGATTTCCACCGCGCGCCTGTAATAGGGTTCGTTCGGTGTCGTCTGGCCGTCGGGCACGAAGCCGGGATCGCTGTTGATGCCCTGCATCATGTTGTTTTCCCAGTCCTCCATCGCCGGGGTCGAGCCACGGAAGGCGACGATGCCCTTGGGATCGGGCGGATCGGGCGGCGCCCACACCGCCGGATCCTTCATGTAGAGGCCGGCGCGGAAGCTGGTGCCCTTCGGCTGCAGCATGTCGGGCGTGATGCCCATCTCCGCGTAATCCTCCTCCGTCGGCTTCAGGAAGCCGGGGGGCGGGTTGTCGCGCAGCTCCGGCGGGGCGTCGGGATCGTTGGCGGTGTAGACATGGCGGGCGCAGCGCATGTTCTCCACCTCGTCCATGTCCTGGCGCAGGCGGACCGCCTCGGTGGCGCAGGACGGGCAGGAGACGATGGCCTTGTCGATCAGCTCGCGTCGCTGCCGCCGGGACTCGGCCTTGCGGCTGGCCATGCAGGGCTGGCAGTCGGCCACCGGCTGGCCGGCGAACTCGCCCAGCAGCGAGCGCCGCGCGCCGTCGTAGGCCTGCTTCGCCTCCTCCGGGTTGTCGCGCGCCGCCTGGGCACGGCGTGCCAGCGCCTCATGCTGGCTGACCGCCTTGCCACGCGCGATGCGGCGCACCGGCTGCGACCACCCAACCTCGGTCAGGCTGAAACCGTCGGACATTCCCCGTCCCCCTCCCCTACCGCTTGCCCCAGGGTGCCATCTGCCAGAAGGTCGCGCCCAGCGCCCGGTCCGCCGCCTCGGCGTCGTTCGGCGCGCCCAGTCTGGCGCTGACCCATTCGTTCATCATATGGACGCGCCGTATCTCCGGCAGGCTGCTGCGCAGCACGCGCGACAGGTGGGCCGACTGCGCGTCGAAGCCGAAGTTCATCCACCACGCCGCCATGGCGTAGGAGGCGATGCCGATCTCGGTCTTCAGGTTGCGGGCGCGGGCCTGGGCGATGCCCTCCGCAACGAAGGCGAGCCGATCGTCCTCGTCCCATTCCATGAAGCCGGGCAGCCCGCGCAGGAAGGAGCGGTGCAGCTTGTGCGAAAACAGCGCCTCGGCAACGTCCGTCTTCTGGTCCTGCCGGATGATCATGCGCGCACGCCCCTCACGCCCGATTGTTCACAGGCTGAAGCGTAGCACGGCCGCGACGGAAGCGGGAGGCTTCAGCCCTTCCACTCCTCGCGCAGCACGGCGTAGAGCACATGGTCGCGCCACGACCCGTCGATGCGCAGATAGCCGCGGGCGTAGCCCTCATGGGTGAAGCCGACCTTTTCCAGCAGGCCGCGGCTGGGATCGTTGGTCGGCAGGCAGGCCGCCTCGATCCGGTGCAGGCCAAGCTGGCCGAAGGCGAAGTCAAGCACCAGCCGGGTGCCGCCCGAGACGTAGCCGCGCCGGGCGTAGGCCTCGCCGGCCCAATAGCCCAGCGTCCCCATCTGCGCCACGCCGCGCCGGATGTTGGTCAGGCCGAGCCCGCCGACCATCCGGTCGGTGGCGCGGTCGAAGATCAGGAAGCTGTAGCCCTGGTCGTCGCGCCATTCCTGCGCCTGCCGCCGCAACCGGCGCCCGAAGGCGGTCCGGGTCAGCGCGTCGGACGGCCAGGTCGGTTCCCACGGCGTCAGGAAGGCGCGTGAGGCGGCGCGCAGGTCGGCCCACTCGCGCCAGTCGCGCGGCAGCGGCGGCCGGATGTAGCAATGCGGCCCGTCGAGCCGCATCGCCGGCGGGCTGATGAGGCCGCTGCCGAGGAGGCGGATCATCACGACGCCCCCACACAGAAGCGCTGATTCCGCCTGCCCCCCGAGGGGAGGATTGGGGTGAGAGGGTTCTCCCTGCCGGACGATCCACGCAATGCGTCCCCCTCATCCCGACCCTCTCCCCGCTTTCGGCGGACCGAAGGTCCGCCTGCCGCGTCAGCGCAAACTCCGTTCGCGCTGACGTGGGGGGGAAAGGAGGAAGGACGCAGGGAAGGATAGGCAGCCACAATCGTCATCGTCAGGCGAGACGCTCCGCGATGCGGTCGTAGCTTTCCAGCCGGGCGATCGGACCCAGCGCGGCGACGGTCGGGGCGCTGGCGCGCAGACGGCTGGCGGCCTTGATGACCGACGAGCGGTCGACGGCGTCGATCTTCGAGACGATCTCCTCGACCGGGATCGGGCGGTCGTAGATCAGCATCTGCTGGCCCAGCTGCTCGCAGCGCGACATGGTGCTTTCCAGCGCCATCAGCGTGCCGGCCTTCAACTGGGCGCGGGCGCGGGCGACCTCGTCCTCGGTGACGTCGGCGCCGACCTTGGCGATCTCGTCGCAGACGACGGGGACCAGTTCCGCCACCTCGTCCTCGCCGGTGCCGGCGTAGACGCCGAACAGACCGCCGTCGTGGTAGCCACCGGTGAAGGTGTAGATCGAATAGACCAGCCCGCGCTTCTCCCGCACCTCCTGGAACAGGCGGGACGACATGCCGCCGCCCAGCAGGGTCGACAGCACGGAATGGGCGTAGAAGTCCGGGTCGTGCACCCCGACCCCGTCGAAGCCGAGCACCAGGTGCATCTGCTCCAGGTCGCGGTCCTCGCGGAAATCGCCGCCGGCGTAGCGCGCCGCCTCCGGCTTGGGCGGGGCGTGGCTGGGCAGGTTGCCGAACGCCTTCAGCGCCAGATCGACCAGCCGGTCATGCTCGATCCGGCCGGCGGCGCTCAGCACCATCCCCGGCGCGCCGTAATGGCCGCCGATGTAGTCGACCAGCGCCTCGCGCGGCAGCGCGCCGACGATCTCGGCCGAGCCGAGCACCGGACGGCCCAGCGCCTGGGACGGATAGGCGGTCGCCTGGAAATGGTCGAAGATGATGTCGTCGGGGGTGTCGGCGCTCTGGCCGATCTCCTGCAGCACCACCGTGCGCTCGCGCACCAGCTCGTCGGCGTCGAGCAGCGAGTGCTGGAGCATGTCGGCGAGGAGGTCGAGCGCCAGCGCCGAGTCCTCGTGCAGGACCTTGGCGTAGTAGGCGGTCTGCTCACGGGTGGTGTAGGCGTTCAGTTGCCCGCCGACATTCTCGATCTCCTCGGAGATGCGGAAGGCGGAGCGGCGGCTGGTGCCCTTGAACAGCATGTGTTCGACGAGATGGGCGACGCCGTTGACGCTCGCCGCCTCGTTTCGGGTCCCCACCCCGACCCAGCAGCCCAGCGAGACGGACTGCACATCGGGCATGGTGTCGGTCGCGACGCGCAGCCCGTTGGGCAGTGTCGTCACACGGATGGAACTCATGCGGCCTCCTGGGCGGCGCGGGCGCGCGCGGTGACGAAGTCCTGAACCGCCTTCAGATCGTTCGGCAGGTCGGACAGGCGCTCCTCGCGCACATAAAGATCGGACAGGCGCGGCGGCAGGTCCGGCCGGCGGCCGGTCGCCTTTTCCACCGCGTCGGGGAACTTGGCGGGATGGGCGGTGGCGAGCACCACCATCGCCGCGGTCGGATCGACCCGGCCGGCCGCGGCGGCGGCACGGGCGGCGCCGACGCCGACCGCGGTGTGCGGGTCGAGCAGATAGAGGCTGTCCTTCCACACCCGGGCGACGGTCGCCATGGTGCCCGCCTCGTCGATGCGGTGGCCGGAGAAGATCGCCAGCGCCTTGGCCAGCTGGGCCTCGGTCACCGCGAACTTGCCCTCGGCGCGGAAGCGGTTCAGCGCGGCCGTCACGGCGTCGCCGTCGCGGTCGAGCAGGTCGAACAGCAGCCGTTCGAAGTTGGAGGAGATCTGGATGTCCATGCTGGGAGACAAGGTAGGCACGACGGGCGCCGCGACCATGCTCCCACTGGCGAAAAAGCGCGCCAGGATGTCGTTGCTGTTCGACCCCACCACCAGCGTCTCGACCGGCAGCCCCATGGCGCGGGCGCCGTAGGCGGCGTAGACGTTGCCGAAATTGCCGGTCGGCACGGTGAAGGCGACCTTGCGGTCCGGCGCGCCCAGCGCCACGGCGGCGGTGAAGTAGTAGACGATCTGGGCCATGATGCGGGCCCAGTTGATCGAGTTGACCGCCGACAGCCCCATCCTGTCGCGGAAAGCGGTGTCGTTGAACATCGCCTTCACCAGGTCCTGGCAATCGTCAAAGGTGCCGTCCAGCGCGATGTTGTGGACGTTGGACGACAGGACGCTGGTCATCTGGCGGCGCTGCACCTCCGACGTGCGGCCCTTCGGGTGCAGGATGAAGATGTCGACGTTCTGGCGGTCGCGGCAGGCCTCGATCGCGGCGGAGCCGGTGTCGCCGGAGGTCGCGCCGACGATGGTCACCCGCTCGCCGCGCTTGGTCAGCACATGGTCGAACAGGCGGCCGAGCAGTTGCAGCGCCACGTCCTTGAAGGCGAGCGTGGGCCCATGGAACAGCTCCAGCACCCAGGTTGTCGGGTCGATCTGCACCAGCGGGGTCACCGCGGCGTGGTCGAAGCTGGCGTAGGTGTCCTGGACGATGGCGCGGAACTCGTCCTCGGCGATGGCGCCGCCCAGGAAGGGCAGCATCACCCGGACGGCGATCTCGCTGTAGGGCAGACCGCGCATCGCGCGGATGTCGTCGGCGGTGAATTGCGGCCAAGTCTCCGGCACATACAACCCACCGTCACGGGCCAGCCCGGCCAGGAGAACGTCTTCAAAACCCAGGACCGGGGCCGCGCCCCGCGTGCTGACGTACCGCACCGTTTCAACTCCGTCCGATGAAGTGGGCATAGTTAGCGAGGTGCCCGCCCGCACGCAAGCGGTGCGGGACGCACGGCGCATATTCCGTCCGGTTGGGGCGCCCGGTGGCTCTGGCCCGGTGGCTCCGGATGGAACGTTTGGAACACCGTGAAACAGGTTTCCGGGGGGTGTTCCAGTGTTCCACTCGGGCTTGGGGCGGTCCGGGACGGTTGGGGCGTTCTGGAGTTGGGGGCAAGATCTCCACGGATGTCACGGATTTGAACACGGATTGCACGGATGTCGTTTGGCATCGCTCAGGACGACCCGCCAGCCCCGCCCTTGCAAGACAATAATAAAAATCCGTGTCATCCGTGTCTAAATTCGTGACATCCGTGTCAACATTGCCCAACGCCTCGTATACTTCGGGAAAACGAGCGCCGCCCCGCCATGAGCATTACGCCGCCTCTTCGACATCCTCGCCAGAGCCACGCCGGCGCACCAGGGAAGCCGCACGTTCCAACACCTCCGGGCCGGCGCCGGGGCGGTGGGCGTTCTCGGCGATGTGGCGGCGGTAGGCGCGGGCGCCGGGCAGGCCCTGGAACAGACCGAGCATGTGACGGGTGATCGAGGACAGCGGCGTGCCGCGGGCCATGCGCGCCTCGATGTAGGGCAGCATGGCCGCGATCACCGCGTGACGGTCGGGACCGGGGGCGCCACCCATCAGGCGGCGGTCGGCGTCGGCCAGGATGTAGGGCGTCTCGTAGGCGGCGCGGCCGATCATCACGCTGTCGAGCTTGGTCAGATGCGCCTCCGCCTCGTCCAGCGTCCTGATGCCGCCGTTGATGGCGATGGTCAGTTGCGGGTGCTCCGCCTTCAGCCGGTGGACGAGGTCGTAGCGCAGCGGCGGCACGTCCCGGTTCTCCTTGGGGCTGAGGCCCTTCAGCCACGCCTTGCGGGCGTGCACGATGAAATGGCTGCAGCCGGCGGCCGAGACGGTGCGGATGAAGTGGTCGAGCGTCGGCCACTCCTCCATCTCGTCGATGGCGATGCGCGACTTGACGGTGACCGGGATCGACACCGCATCGCGCATTGCGCCGACCAGCCGGGCCACCAGATCGGGCTCCGCCATCAGGCAGGCGCCGAAACGGCCGGACTGCACGCGGTCGCTGGGGCAGCCGACGTTGAGGTTGACCTCGTCATAGCCCCATTCTTCGGCGATGCGGGCGCAGGCGGCGAGGTCGGCCGGGTCGGAGCCGCCGAGCTGAAGCGCCACCGGATGCTCCGCCACGTCGAACCCCAGCAGCCGCTCGCGGTCGCCGTGCAGCACGGCGCCGGTCGTCACCATCTCGGTGTAGAGCAGCGTCGAGCGCGACAGCAGACGGTGGAAGTACCGGCAATGCCGGTCGGTCCAGTCCATCATCGGGGCGACGCTGAGGGGAATGGCGGGGGTGGCGACGGTCATGGCGGTCGGACCTGCTGTGGCCGGGACGGTCATCGTGTTCAACGCTGTGTGGGGCGGTGCGGGTCGGCAACCACCAAACACCCGCATCGGCAAACGCAAAAGGCCCGGCTTGTTCAGCCGGGCCCTTGAAGCGTGTCGCGCACTCTGGAGAGAGTGGCGTCCCCGACGGGAGTCGAACCCGTGTCGCCGCCGTGAAAGGGCGGTGTCCTAGGCCTCTAGACGACGGGGACGTCGTTCGCGGTGACGCGCTTTCTAAAGATCGGGGCCGGGGAGCGCAAGCGCTTTTTTGCACCCTCCGGCACTTTTTTGTGTGCCGCCCTTCCCTACCCCGCCAACGCCTTAACGGCGTCCGGTCAGGCCGAGCGCGCCGGGGCGGCGTCGTCGATCAGAAGCTGGACGCCCTCCGATCCGTTCCAGCGGTCGATGCGCAGGATGCCGGCCAGATGGAACGGGGCGCCGCGACCGTTCAGCAGGGCCTGGCCCAGGTCGCTGTCCAGCGCGCGGAAGGCGATCGACTTCAGCCGGGCGCCGTCGTTGCCCTGCAGGATGCAGCGGACGTGATTGGCGCCGACCACGTCGGCGCGGACGATGCGGGCGTCGGCGATGGCGAAGCGCGGTTCGGAATTGCCGGTGCCGTAGGGGCCGAGCTTGTCCAGCGTCGTCACCAGCCCGACGCTGGCGCCGCCGACCGACAGCGCGCCGTCCAGTTCCAGCGTCGGCACCAGCGGCGCGGCTGCAAGCTGTTCGGCGATGCGGCCGGACAGGAAGTCGCGCAGCGGGTCGAGCTTGTCGCCGGCCACGGTGAAGCCGGCCGCCATGCGGTGGCCACCGCCGCCGATCAGCAGCCCCTCCTGCCGGGCGGCGATCACCGCGGCGCCGAGGTCGACGCCGCGCACCGAGCGGCCGGACGCCTTGCCGATCACCGTGCCGTCGGCCAACTCCTCCAGCGCGATGACGCAGGCGGGGCGGCTATAGCGCTCCTTCAGGCGGGCGGCGACGATGCCGATGACGCCCGGGTGCCAGCCGACCCCGGTGACGAAGACCAGGTCGGTCGCGCGGCCGGCCTCGGCGGCGACCCGCTCCAGCGCCTCGTCCAGCACCGCCTGCTCGATGGTGCGGCGTTCGGCGTTGTGGCCCTCCAGCCGCTGGGCCAGTTCCATCGCCTCGACCGGGTCATCGGTCGACAGCAGCCGGGCGCCGAGGTCGGACGCCCCGACCCGGCCGCCGGCGTTCACCCGCGGGCCGAGCACATAGCCGGCGTGGTAAGCGTCGGGCTTCTCCTTCACGCCGGCGACGTCGGAGAGCGCGGCGAGGCCGGGGTTGGCGCGGCGCGCCATCACCTTCAGCCCCTGCGCGACCAGCGCGCGGTTCAGCCCGGTCAGCGGCACCACGTCGCAGACGGTGCCGAGCGCCACGAGGTCGAGCCAGTCCATCAGGTTCGGCTCGCCGCGGCCCTGGCTCTGGTAGAAGCCGGACTGGCGCAGGGCGCGGTTGACGGCGACGATGGTGATGAAGGTGACGCCGGCGGCGCACAGCGTGCGGTAGGCGCCGTCCTCGTCTAGCCGGTTGGGGTTGACCAGGGCGACGGCCGGCGGCAAGCGCGGCTCGGCGGCGTGATGGTCGAGCACCACCACCTCCAGCCCGGCGTCGGCCGCCGCCTCCAGCGCCGCGAAGGCGGAGACGCCGCAATCGACCGTCACCACCAGCCGCACCCCCTCCGCCTTCAGCCGCAGCAGGGCGGCGGCGTTCGGGCCGTAGCCCTCGGTGATGCGGTCGGGGACATAGACCCTCAGCTCGGCGCCCACCGAATGGAAGAAGCGGCGCAGCAGGGCGGCGGAGGTCGCGCCGTCGACGTCGTAGTCGCCGAACACCGCCACCGGCTCGCCGTCGCGGATGGCGCGGGCGATGCGCTCGGCCGCGACGTCCATGTCGCGGAAACGCGACGGGTCGGGCAGCAGCGCCTTCAGGGTCGGGTTGAGGAAGGTCTCGCAGCTCTCCTCGGTCACCCCGCGGGCGGCCAGCACCCGGCCGACGATCTCCGGCAGCCCGCGCCCCTGGGTCAGCGCCATCGCCTGCCGCACGTCGCAGGGCCGCGCCTGCCAGCGCTTGCCGGACAGCGACTGGGCGACGTTCAGGAAGGCGGCGGTGTCGGTCATGGCGGTGCTACGCGCGGTCGGGGATGGGGGCACAGCCATAGCAGACATACGCACGCGCTGCACGGCGGGCGTGGGCAGGGGTGGGATGTGGGGGTGGGGAGTTGTCGAGCTGGTTGCCCCCTCCCCATCCCTCCCCCGCCTATGGCGGTGGAGGGGGCAGGAGCTTTGCGGTGAAAGGAACGGTCGCACGAAGGAGCGGCGGCAGTCCCCTCTCCCGCGGAGCGGGGGAGGGTTAGGGAGGGGGCAACCGCCGCAACACCCTACGCCGCCCGCAGCCACACCGCCGTGTCGTGGAACGCCGCGCCGCCCGCGGGCGGGACCGGTTCCGGCGAGGTCAGGCTGTTGATGCCGATGCCCTCGACGAAAGCGCCGTTGGGCCAGATGCCTTCGACGATCACCACGCCGCGCGGCACGCCGGCGAACGGCTTCGCGTGGACGACCACGCTGCCCTGCCCGTTGCCCAGCCGCACCGCGTCGCCGTCGGCCAGCCCCTGCCCGGCCATGTCCTCCGGGTGGATCAGCGCGGTCGGGCGGCCTTCGCGGCGCTGCGAGGTCACCGTCTCGGCGAAGGAGGTGTTGAGGAACTGGCGGGCCGGCGCGGTGACGAGGCGGAACGGGTGCTCGGCGTCGGCGTCGCGGCCGGGCGCCATGTGGTCCGGCATCGCCGGCATGCCGCCATAGGGGCCGAGCGCCGCCCAGTCCGGCGCGAAGCGGAACTTGCCGTCGGGATGGGCGAAGCCGTTGAGAAAATGCGAGGTCTCGAAATCCGGCTGGGCGTCGATCCAGCGCTGTTCGGTCAGCGTCGCCGCGTCGCCGAGGTCGGACGCCTTCAGCATCGCGTCGATCACCTCCAGCGCGGTCATGCCGAAGCCGGGATGCTCGGCGCCGACGCGCCGCGCGATCTCGCTGATCACCCAATGGTTCTCGCGCGCCTCGTGCTGCGGCTCGATCACCTTGCGGCCGATCAGGATGTGCATCTGGCCGCCGCCGCGGTAGAGGTCGTCATGCTCCAGGAAGGTGGTGGCGGGGATGACCAGATCGGCCAGCTTGGCCGTGTCGGTCATGAACTGCTCGTGCACCGCGACGAACAGGTCGTCGCGCAGGAAGCCTCGGCGGACGCGCGTCGAATCCGGGCAGATCGCCGCCGGGTTGGTGTTCTGGATCAGCATCGCCGTCACCGGCGGACCGCTGGTCAGGTCGCGCGGGTCGCCGGTCAGCACCGCGCCGATGCGCGACTGGTCGAAGCTGCGGACCGATCTGTCGAGCCGGTCGAGCCCCTCCGACAGGGTCTTGTCGATCTTGTAGATGCCCGACGAGCAATAGAGCGCGCCGCCGCCCCGGTGCTGCCACGCGCCGGTCACCACCGGCAGGCAGCTCACCGCGTGGGCCTGGGCCGCGCCGTTGTGGGCGCGCGACAGGCCGTAGCCGACGCGCAGGTAGGCGCGCCTGGTGCTGCCGTAGAGTTTGGCGAACGCCTCGATCTCCGCCACCGTCAGGCCGGTGATGGAGGCCGCCCATTCGGGGGTGCGGGTGGCGAGATGCGCCTCCAGCGCCGCGGTGTCGGCGGCCAGCCGGGCGAGATAGGCGCGGTCGGCGTGGCCGTCGCGGAACAGCACATGCATCACCGCGCAGGCCAGCGCCCCGTCGGTGCCCGGCCGCAGCATCAGGTGCAGGTCCGACACCTCGGCGGTGCCGGTGCGGTAGGGGTCGATGGTGACCAGCTTCGCCCCGCGGCCCTTGCGGGCGCGGCTGACGTGGGTCATCACGTTGACCTGGGTCGCCACCGGGTTGCCGCCCCAGTTGACGATCAGGTCGCTCTCCGCCATCTCGCGCGGGTCGGCGCCGCGGATGTCGCCATAGCCGGCGAGCCAGCCCATGTTGGCCGGCGTGTCGCACACCGTGCTGGTCTGGCGCGAATAGCCCTTGGCGTGGCGCAGCCGCTGGATGGCGCCGCGCTGCACCAGACCCATGGTCCCGGCGTAGAAATAGGGCCACACCGCTTCGGCGCCGTGGGTGCGCTCGGCCGCCAGGAAGGCGTCGGCGATGCGGTCCAGCGCCTCGTCCCAGCCGATCGGCGCCCACTGGCCGCCGCCCTTGGGGCCGATGCGCAGCAATGGCGTCTTCAGCCGGTCGGGCGAATGCGTCCGCTCGGCGTAGCGGCTGACCTTGGCGCAGATGACGCCGGCGGTGTAGCTGTTCTCCGCCGCACCGCGCACCTTGCCGATGCGGTCGGGGGCGAGACGCTCCACCTCCAGGGCGCAGGTGCTGGGGCAGTCGTGCGGGCAGGCGGTGGGGAGGAATTGGGCCGACAAGGCTAACCTCTGGTCTGGCGAGCGGCAAGGAAGCGGCGAGTGTAGGCCGCGTCCCCTTCCCTCTTCAATGCACAAGAACGCAACGCTTGGAAACGCGACAGGCCGCGAAGCCCGGGTGGGACTTCGCGGCCTGTGCGCCGGACCGGGTTATGACCCCTTTGTACTTAGGGCTTTACATGAAGCCGAGCAGCCGCGGGAACCACAGAGTGATCGCCGGCACATAGGTGATCAGGCCGAGGAAGATCAGCATGGTCAGCAGCCACGGCCACACCGCCACCGTCAGCTCGGTGATGCCCATCTTGGTGATGCCCGAGGCGACGTAGAGGTTCAGGCCGACCGGCGGGTGGCACATGCCGACCTCCATGTTGACGATGATCAGGATGCCGAAATGGACCGGGTCGATGCCCAGCTTCATCGCGACCGGGAACAGGATCGGCGCCATGATCAGCACGATCGACGACGGCTCCATGAAGTTGCCGGCCGCCAGCAGCAGGATGTTCACCACCAGCAGGAAGACCCAGACGCCCATGTTCTGGCCGAGGATCCAGGCCGCCATGTTCTGCGGGATCTGCTCCGACGTCATCAGGAACGAGAACAGCACGGCGTTGGTGATGATGTAGAGCAGCATCGCCGACATGCTGGCGCTGTCCAGCAGCACCTTCGGCACGCGGCTGAGCGGCATGTCCTTGTAGACGAAGACCGCGACGACGAAGGCATAGACCGCGGCCATCGCCGCCGCTTCCGTCGGGGTGAAGACGCCGGAATAGATGCCGCCCATCACCACGATGATCAGCAGCAGGCCCCAGAAGCTTTCCCGCAGCGCGTGCAGGCGCTGGGCGAGGCTGGCCTTGGGCAGGCGCGGATAGCCGAACTTGCGGGCACGGAACCAGGTGGTGAAGCCGAGGAAGCAGGCCAGCAGGATGCCCGGCACCACGCCGGCGATGAACATCTGGCCGATCGACGCCGCCTGCGGGTGGCCGGTGGTGGCGACGCAATACATCACCATGACGATCGACGGCGGGATCAGGATGCCCAGCGCGCCCGAGGTGGTGATGATGCCGGCGCCGAAGTTCTTCGGGAAGCCCTGGGTCACCATCGCCGGCAGGATGATCGAGCCGATGGCGACCACCGTGGCCGGGCTGGAGCCCGACACCGCGGCGAACAGGGCGCAGGCCATGACGCCGGCCAGCCCCAGCCCGCCGTGCCAGTGGCCGACCATCGCCGTGGCGAAGTTGATCATCCGGCGGGCGACGCCGCCGTGGGTCAGGAAGTTGCCGGCCAGGATGAAGAACGGGATCGCCATGATCTCGAACTTCTCGATGCCGGTGAACAGCTTCAGCGCCACCGCGTCGATCGGCACGTCGGTCATGAAGAACAGGAAGGACAGCACCGTCAGGCCGAGCGAGATCGAGATCGGCATGCCGGTGAGCATGAGGGTGAGCAGAAGCCCGAAGATGATGAGCGCGTTCATGCCGGGCCTCCCTCGTTGGCGGCTTCGACCGGATCGATGCCGTCGACCTGGGCGTGGTCGTGGTGCGGCAGCAGGCCGGTGCGGATGAAGGTCCAGGCGACCTGGAGGAAGCGGAAGCACATCAGGTAGGAGCCGAGCGGGACCGCCAGATAGATGATCCACATCGGCCATTCCAGGTCGGCCGACACCTGGTCGGTTTCCGACATGTGCCAGACGAAGCGGGCGCCCAGCGACCCGACGACGCCGGTGAACAGCGCGCCGGCGCCCAGGCCGAACAGCACGAACTTGCCGCGCAGCCCCGGTTCCATCCGGTTGATGATGACGTCGACGCCGACATGGATTCCGGTGCGCACGCCATAGGCGGCGCCGAACTTGGCCATCCAGACAAACAGGTAGATGCACAGCTCCTGTGCCCAGGCGAGGTTCCAGTGCAGCACATAGTCCTGGATCACCGGCAGGCCGGACAGGTAACGATGGACGACGGCCGCGAAGATGACGAGCGTCGCCACCGCCATGAGCGAGGCGATCAGCGTCTCCTCAAGGCGGTCGAGAATTTTCATGAGCATGTCGGGGGTCTCCCGGTCGGCGGGGATAGGCTGACGTCCGTTTGCCCTCTCCCGTCCCGGGAGAGGGAGGGACCCGCCGGAGGCGGGAGGGTGAGGGGTGATCCGAGGAGGAACGATCCATGTTCGGACCACCCCTCACCCTTCCCATGGCTCGCGCCATGGGCCCCTTCCCCCTCCCGGGGCGGGAGAGGGACGTATCAAGTCGCCCAGCCGTTACATCTTGAACCCGGCGGCCTCGGCTTCCTTGTAGATCGACTGGATCAGGTCCTTGCCAACGCGGGATTCGGCGTCCTTGTGGACCGGCTTCAGCGCGTTGATCCAGGCCGCGCGCTCTTCCTTGGTCTGGGTGTGGAACTCGGTCTTGCCCGACGCCTTCATCTGGGCCAGCGCGACGTCGTTCTCGTTCTGGGCGATGTCGTTGGCGTAGGCGGTCGCCTCCTTCATCGCGCCGTCAAGCGCGGTGCGGAGGTCGGCCGGCAGGCCCTCCCAGAACTTCTTGTTCACGATGACCGCGTAGCCGAGATAGCCATGGTCGCTCAGCGTGGCGTATTTCTGCACCTCGTGCATCTTCTGGGTGTACATGTTCGACGGCGGGTTCTCCGTCCCGTCGACGACGCCGGTCTGCAGCGCCTGGTACACTTCCGAGAAGGCCATCACCTGCGGCAGCGCGCCCAGCGCCCGCATCTGGGCGTCCAGCACCTTGGAGGACTGGATGCGCATCTTCAGGCCCTTGACGTCCTCCGGCTTGATGAGCGGCTTGTTGGCGCTCATGATCTTGAAGCCGTTGTCCCAATAGGCCAGACCGACGATGCCCTTGGAATCCAGCTTCTGGAACAGCTGCTTGCCGATCGGGCCCTCGGTCACGCGGCGCAGCACCTCCTTGTTCGGGAAGATGTAGGGCAGGTCGAAGACCTCGAACTCCTTGGCGCCGAGCGGGCCGAACTTGGCCAGCGACGGGGCCAGCATCTGGACGGCGCCGAGCTGCAGCGCCTCAAGCTCTTCCTTGTCCTTGTAGAGCTGGCTGTTCGGGTAGACCTCGACCTTCACCTTGCCGGCGGTGGCCTTTTCCGCCAGTTCCTTGAACTTCTCGGCGCCCTTGCCCTTGGGGGTGTCCGGGGCGACGACGTGGCTGAACTTGATCACGATCGGGTCCTGGGCGTAGGCCGTCGACAGCGCCAGCGGCGCCGACATCAGGCAGCCGACCGCAGCCGCGCACAGGAGCTTGACGATCTTCATGGGTGCGTCCCCCTCTGGGTTTCGTATTGATTATCGGCGATGCGGAATGTTCCGCATCAAACTTATCGCGCATTGTTCATGATGCGGCCGTTTGCGGCTATTGTGGATATCCGCAGAGTCCGCCGCACCCACTTTCGTCGCAGCCCGCCATCCACGCCCCCCGCCCTTGGTCCATGCCCGATCAGCCATCCCCCACCCCGCAGCCGACCGCCGGTCCCCGCCCGGCCCGCACGGTGCCGCACGCCATGCCGATCGTCGCGATGGTGCTGGTCGTCGTGCTGCTGGGCGCCTTCCTGTGGCTGCTCCAGCGCAACGAGCGCGACGAGGAGGCGCTGGCGCTGATCAAGGACGCGCTGTGGGTGGAGCAGAACCTGCATTTCCAGCTCGCCTCCGACGAGGACAAGCTGGAACGGCTGGCCGAGGCGCTGGGCCGCAGCGAGGTGGACATGCGCCAGTTCGCGACGATGGCCCGGCTGGTGGTGAACACCAACCCGGCGATCGAGCGGCTGCTGTGGCTGGACGCCCAGGGCCACGCCACGCTGGCCGAACCGCCGCTTTCCGACGGCGGCGAGGCGGCGGAGAATCCGACGCGGACCGACGCCTTCCGCATCGCCCGGTCGTCGGGGCTGCGGGCCTATGGCGCTCCCTACCGGATCGACGCCACCGACCACGGCTTCGACGTCGCCTTCCCGCTCCACCGCGACGGGGTGTTCGTCGGCATGCTGGTCGGCGTCTTCTCGTTCGAGCAGATGCTGACCCACCATGTCCCCTGGTGGTTCGCCCAGCGCTACCAGCTCGAGGTGGTCGACGCCGCCGGGACGGTGCTGGGGGCGAAGTCGCGCATGGCGGTGCCGGGGTCGATGGCCGGGCCGGCGCCCGACCCGGCGCGCAGCCACGTCATCCCCTTCGACCCGCCCGGCCACGGCGTGACGCTGGTGGCGACCGCCTACCCCAGCGACTCGAACCTCGTCCGCACCATCCTGGTGGCGGCGATCTTCGCGCTGACCGGCTCGGCGCTGTGGAGCCTGTGGTCGCTGCGCCGCCACATCGCCGGCCGGCTGCGGGCGGAGGAGGCGTTGCGCACTGAGCACGCCTTCCGCAAGGCGATGGAGGACAGCCTGACCGTCGGCATGCGCGCCCGCGACCTGGAGGGCCGCATCACCTACGTCAACCCGGCCTTCTGCCGGATGGTCGGGCTGAGCGCGGCGGAGCTGGTCGGCTGCGGGCCGCCGATGCCCTACTGGCTGCCCGACGAGCTGGAGCGGGCGGAGGCCGCCTTCGCCGACGTGCTGGCCGGGCGGGCACCGGAGATCGGGCTGGAGATGCGCTTCCGCCGTGCCAACGGCGAGCGGTTCGACGCGCTGATCTACGAGGCGCCGCTGATCGACGCCAACGGCCGCCAGACCGGCTGGATGGGCTCGGTCCTCGACATCACCGAGCGCAAGCGCAGCGAGGATCTGGCGCGGCAGCAGCAGGAGCGGCTGCAGCAGACCTCGCGCCTGATCACCATGGGCGAGATGGCCTCCACCCTGGCGCACGAGCTGAACCAGCCGCTGTCGGCCATCGCCAGCTACTGCACCGGCAGCCTGAACCGGCTGCGCTCCGGCCGTTTCGACACCGACGAGGTGGCGGCGGCGCTGGAAAAGCTGGCGGCGCAGGCCAAGCGCGCCGGGCTGGTGGTGCGGCGCATCCACGACTTCGTCCGCAAGCGCGAGCCGAACATCGCCCCCTGCTCGCTGGCCCAGGTGCTGGAGGACTGCGTCGGGCTGACCGGCGCCGACGCCGCCCGGCTGGGCGTGCGGGTGGAACTGGACGCCCCGGCCGACCTGCCGGCGGTGACCGGCGACCGCATCCTGCTGCAGCAGCTGGTGCTGAACCTGATGCGCAATGGCATCGAGGCGATGGCCCGCACCCCGCGCGCCGACCGCCGGCTGACCGTCACCGTCCGCGTCGAGGACGGCGTGATGCTGACGGCGATCCGCGACCGCGGCTGCGGCGTGACGCCCGATGTCGCCGACCGGCTGTTTTCCCCTTTCTTCACCACCAAGCGCGAGGGTATGGGAATGGGCCTGAACATCTGCCGGTCCATCGTCGAGCACCACCACGGCCGGCTGTGGTTCGAGCCGGCGGTGGTCGGCGCCGACGGGGCGGCGGGAGGCAGCCGCTTCCTGTTCACGCTGCCCATCCATGCCCACGCCGCGGAGGCCGCCGAATGACCACGCTCCACATCGTCGACGACGACGAGGCGATCCGCGACGCGCTGGGCTGGCTGTTCCAGTCGCGCAACGTGCCGGTGGTGGGCTGGGCGTCGGCCGAAGCCTTCCTGGAGGCGTGGCGGCCCGACACCGGCGGCTGCCTGCTGCTCGACATCCGGATGGAGGGGATGAGCGGGCTGGAGCTGTTCGACCGGCTGCTGGCCCGCGGCTGCCGCATGCCGGTGATCTTCCTGACCGGCCACGGCGACGTCCCGATCGCCGTCAACGCCCTGAAGAAGGGCGCCCGCGACTTCGTCGAGAAGCCCTTCAACGACAACGAGCTGGTCGACCGGGTGATCCAGGCGCTGGCCTTCGACGCCGAGCAGCGCGAGCGCGAGGCCGGTCAGGCCGGGCTGGCGGCGCGGCTGGCCACCCTGACCCAGCGCGAACGGCAGGTGATGGACCTGGTCGTCGCCGGCCGCCTGAACAAGGTCATCGCCGACGAGCTTGGCATCAGCATGCGCACGGTGGAGGTCCACCGCTCCCACGTCTTCGAGAAGATGCGGGTGAAGACCGCGGTGGAGCTGACCCGGCTGCTGACCGGCGCCGCCTGACCCCGGAGAAACCGTCAGCCGGCGCCGGCCGTTCTTGGAACCGGGGTCCGCCACGCGTATACAAACCATTCGACAGCGGTTGGAGCATCGGCGGTTGCGGATACGGTTGCCCAGTTCCCTGCTCGCCATCGGTCTGGCCGTCAGCGCGCCGCTGCTGCTGTTCAGCGCCGTGCTGGTCTGGCAGATCGACGTCCGCCAGCGCGCGGCGCTGGAAGACGAGCTGCGGTCGATCGCCCAGTCGCTGTCGCTGTCGGTCGACCGCGAGCTGGCGAGCCAACTGCGCCCGCTGGAGCTGCTGGCGGCGCTGTCGCAGCCGCGGGCCGACGATCTGCCGGCGCTCTACGACCAGACCGCCACCGCCGCGCACAGTCAGGCGGGCTGGCTGGCGATCGGGCTGATCGACGCCGCCAGCACCCGCTTCGTCTTCCACACCCTCTACCCGCTGGGCGTCCAGCCGCTGCCGCCGCCGCGGCTGGACGAGGTCACCCGCCGTGTCGTGGACAGCGGCCGCGCGGTGATCGGCGGCGTGCTGCCGCCGGGCGGGCCGCCGGGCCGGCCGTCGCTGATCCTGCGCGCGCCCATCCTGCAGGCCGACCCGCTCGCCCAGGACCGCAAGGTGCGCTACGTGCTGTCGCTGGCGGTCGGGCTGGAAGGGCTGGGCGGGGCGTTGAAGACCCGCGACATCCCGCCGGACTGGACGGTGGCGGCGATCGACCCGACGATGCTGATCGCCGCCCGCTCGCGCGATGCCGCCGCCTTCCTCGGCCACCGGATCACGCCGTCGCTGGAAGCGCGCCTGACCGCCGGCCCGGAGGGGGCGTTCATCGCCAAGACCAAGGACGGCGAGGACGTCTTCGCCGTCTACCGCCGCTCGCCCGAGACCGGCTGGGCGGTGGCGCTGGGCGTGCCGGTCCGCGTGGTCGAGCACCAGTTGAACGCCAAACGCGCCGTGGTGATCGGCGGCGCCGTCGGCGCCTGCGCGGCGACGCTGGCGCTGGCCCTGCTGGTGTCGCGCGCCTTCCGCCGCCGCACCCGCGCCGAGCAGGAGGTCCGCCGCAGCCGCGACGCCATCCTACTGGAACAGCGCCGCCGCCTGGAATCGGAGAAGGAGCACGCCGAGGCCGCCAACCGGGCCAAGAGCGAGTTCCTCGCCAACATGAGCCACGAGCTGCGCACGCCGCTGAACGCCATCATCGGCTTCACCGAGGCGCTGATGTCCGGCATCTTCGGCCCCGCCCCGCCCAAGCATGTCGAGTACATCACGGCGATCCACCAGTCCGGCCACCATCTGCTCGATCTGGTGAACGAGCTGCTGGACATGGCCAAGATCGAGGCCGGGCGGCTGGAGCTGTTCCCGGCCCGCGTCGCCCTGGGCGAACTGCTGGGCGATTGCCTGGGGCTGGTGGAGGCGCTGGCCCTGCGCAAGGGCGTCGCCGTGACCGGCGGCGCCGTCGATCCGGCGTTGCAGGTGACCGTCGACGGGGTGCGGCTGCGGCAGGCGGTGCTGAACATCCTGTCCAACGCCATCAAGTTCACCCCCTCCGGCGGTGCCGTGCGGCTGGAGGCCGCCGCCGGACCGGAGGGCAAGGGCGCCGTGATCGTCATCGCCGACACCGGCGTCGGCATGAGCCCGGACGAGCTGGTCATCGCCATGGAGCCGTTCCGGCAGGTCCACAACTACCTGACCAAGGCGGAGGCCGGCACCGGGCTCGGCCTGCCGCTCGCCCGCCGCTTCGTCGAGGCGCATGGCGGCACCCTGACCCTGGAGAGCAGCCCCGGCGTCGGCACGACGGTGACGATACGGCTGCCGTGAGGGCCGGTGGCGTCGTGGTGAAGACGGTGACGGGGCGGCGGCGTCAGCCGCGCCGCGGCGGGCGGCCCGGCAGGGTGGCGCGTTGCAGCTTGGCCCCGGCGAGGTCGGCGCCGTCCATGTCGGCGTTGTCCAGGTTCGCTTCCGACAGGTTGGCCTGCACCAGGCAGGTGCCCAGCATCAGGGCGCGGCGCAGGTCGGCGCCCATCAGGTTCGCCGCCCAGGAGCGGCCGGTCGGACGGCCGGACGGATCCTTGATCGCCGCCGGGCCCAGCCGCACCCGCGTCAGGTCGGCGCCGGTCAGCACGGCGTAGCTGAGGTTGGCGCCCGACAGGTCGGCGCCCATCAGGTTGGCGCCCTCCAGGTTGGCGCCGGACAGGTCGGTCATGATCAGGCGGGCGCCGGTCAGCGCCGCCGACGACAGGTTCGCCCCGCGCATCGAGGCGGCGCTGAGGTTGACGTTGCGCAGGTCGGCGCGGCTGAGGTCGGCGCCATCGAGGTCGGCCCGCTCGCCGCGCTGGCCGACGCTGTCGATCCAGCGTTCGTGGTCGAAGATCGCCCGCTGGATTTCCGATCCCATGCTGTCGATCGGCCGGGGCATCTGCGCCGCGCCGATCTGGGTCGCGGACAGGTCGCAGTCGGCCATGCGGGTGCCGACCATGTCGGCGTTGTCGAACCGGGTGCCCTCCAGCGCCGCGCCGGACAGGTTGGCGCCGTTCAGACGCGCCCCCGACAGGTTGGCGCCGGTCAGCACCGCCCCCGACAGGTCGGCGTTCCGCAGCACCGCCTCGGCGAGGTCGGCGTCCGACAGGTTGGCGCCGCGCAGCACGGCGCCGGTCAGGTCGGTGGGAACACCGCCCCCGGCCCCGCCGTCGGCCGTGGCGCCGTTGTGGAGGCGGGCGAGCGCCGCCTTGTGGATCTGGCGGGCGCCGTCGGCGTCCTGGGCGTCGGGCCCGGCGCCGCGCCGCGCAGTCCCGCCCGGCTCCAGCGTGCCGGCGCGCAGGTCGGCGCCCTTCAGGTTGGCGTTGGAAAAGTCGGCCGCGCGCAGGCGGGCGCCGCGCAGGTCGGTCTGCATCAGGTTGGCGCGGCTGATGTCGGCGTCGCGCAGATCGACCCCGAACAGGTCGGCGCCGGCCAGGTTGGTGCCGTTCAGCCGCCCGCGGGCCAGCCGGGCACCGACCAGCCGGGCGCCGCGCAGGTCGCGCTGCGACAGGTCCGCCCCTTCCAGGTCGGCCATGGCGAGGTTGGCGCGCACGCCGCCCGGCTGGCCCTTGATCCAGCGGGCATGCCGGTCCAGCACCTCGGCCAGTTGATCGGGCCGAAAGAAGGACACGGGCGCAGCGGTGGGGATGATCGCAGTGGGCACGGGCAGGTTGACGCCGCGAAAAGGGTTACACCGCGACAATCATGCGATTCATTCCTTACCGAAGGCTGAATGAGTCCCTCTTTCGCGCGCTCTCTTTCGGAGGATGCGCTTCGGTGCAGCACGGCTATGGCATTCGGTCGGAACCATCCGCGCCCGGACGGTTCGGGCTGGCGAAAACAGCGGCTTGGCCGGAGTCGCGACACGGCGTCGGCCCCCGGTCCCCTCCCCGCCCGCCGCCGCGACCGGCCCGGACGCCGGGTCGATCCGGTCGCAGCGCCCGATTCGCACCCGAGTCGCGGCCGTTACCGTTCTGTAACCGAACCACTTGCGAACGAGTCGCGAACGTCTTCGAAGCCTGTACTTTCGCTCTCCGGGCCCAACGCCGCGGAAACGCTTGCGAATCCGAAGAAACAGAATTCGTTAAACATTGGTGTCTTGACAGCAAAGACCACAGGCATCCTAAAAGTGTCCCACCTTTCGGATTAACGCACCGCAACGCGCCTTGGCCTTGGCCGGATCACTCCGGGCCGGGGCGACGGTTCCCGGACAACGGGACCGGACCCACAGGGCCGCAACAACGGGACATGAAAGAAGCATGATGAAGGATGCGGACGCCCGGTCGATCACGACCGACCGCCCGAGCGCCGGCAACCGCCGCGCCGCCGAATGCCGTCATCTCGACCGCCGTCATCTTCTGCGCGCCGGCCTGGGGCTGGCCGCGGCGGCCGCCGCCACCGCGGGTCTGGGCGCCGAGGAGGCGGAGGCCGCGGCACTGCGCGCCCCGCCGCGCCTGCTGTCGCTGGTGAACCTGCACACCGGCGAGCGCATCAGCGCCGAATACTGGTCGAAGGGCCGCTACCAGCGCGACGCCATGCGGGCGATCAACCGGGTGCTGCGCGACCACCGCACCAACGCGGTCCATCCCATCGACCCGAAGCTGCTGGATCTGGTGCACGCGCTGGGCCGCAAGATCGGACGCCGCGGCCCGGTCGAGATCGTGTCGGGCTACCGTTCGCCGGAAAGCAACGCGATGCTGCACGAGGCCGACGGCTCCGGCGTGGCGCAGAACAGCTTCCACATGCGCGGCATGGCGATCGACCTGCGCGTCCCCGGCATGTCGACCCGCAACCTGCAGCGCGCCGCGCTGAGCCTGCGCGGCGGCGGGGTCGGCTACTACCCGGAGAGCAACTTCGTCCACGTCGACGTCGGCCCGCTGCGCCACTGGTGAGCGGGCCTCCATCGCACGCGTCTGACGGCCGGCCGCGCGCTCAGATGTCGAGCGTGTCGCCGTCGTCACGGTCGGTGTAGCGGTAGGCCGCCGTGGTTTCACTCCAGGGAGCCCAGCCCGCCTTTCTGGGCGTGTCGGTGCCGACCCCAGTCCACCAGCTGACCTCCATATAGCGGTACTCCTTGAGCTTCTCCATGATCCTTGCCACGTCGTCGGGGGAGGTATCACGGGGAATATCAGAGAAGGTCAACAGGAGCTCATCGAGCACGCTGGCCGGCGTGCGGTAGATCGGAGCGTCTTCAAGAAACAACGCCTTGGCGTGGTCGATCTTGACCGGGCAAGGCTTGATCGAATTCTGCAAAAGCAGGCAGATGTTCTGGGCCATGACGTCGGTCGGCAGCGAAACCGTGCTGCGCATGACGTCGAAGATCACCCGCTTGGAGGTTTTCAGGTCGGGGAAGCTCCTCAACAGCCGCATGGTCAGGATGTAGGGGGACGGCTTGTCGTCCAGGCAGCATTCGAGCACCCGGCGCTGTTCTTCCAGCAGGATCTGATCGCGGCGGACCAGATCCGGGAAGGTGAGACGGCGGACCTTCTTCTCGACGGTGCCCGTGAACCAGCCGAGCGGGTTCTTGCCGAGGAAGAACTTGCTCCATCCCCCCAGCAGTTCTTTCACCTTGTCCCAAGCCGGATCGCTCAGCCGGAGATAGCGGGCGATGACCGCATCGATGAAGCGCTGGTAGGTTTCGGGGGTGATCGTTGGCCAGGCGCGGGGCGTCACATCGGTGAGCGCGCTGCCGCAGAGCGGGATGATCGGATAACGGACCTCTTCGCCGCGCTGGTCGGTGGCCATCACCGTGTTGATGGGCGGCCCGACGATGTCGATGTGGGGATTGTTGCTGGGCAGGCCGAACCAGGACTGCAGGAACTTCCGGCAGTTGGCGCGCCCCAGCTCGTAGTCGTGGCGGCGGAACTCGATGTCGAGGAAGCCGCCGAAGCCGCCCCACAAGCCGCAGGCGATGGCCGCAGGCTGCGACTCATCACCGATCTTGCGCGACGGGGAAATCCGCCACAGGTCGGCACCGGTGTTGTCCAGGGCGCGCATCAGCACGTCGGGCCGGAAGCGGCTCTGCTCGACGAACATGCCGATCATCTTCGAGAGGATCTTGGTCAGCCGGGTGTTTGCCGTCCCATCCTGGTTGAGGCCATCGATCGTCGGAGCCTCCGGGAAGGGGCTGATCATCACGACGATGCGGTTGGCCTCGGCGACATCGCTCGGCGACCGTTCGGGCGGATTCTCCATCAGCGCGTAGCGGGCGAGGTCAAACGGATCGTTGTTGATGGCGCCGCCATCCACGGCGGCGAACCGGTAGTCCACCGGCGGCTGCAGGACAGCCCCGTCGACGGCAGCGCCGACCGGCCGCCACGGCCATTCGGGCTTGATCTCCTTGAACCGGCTGGGAAGGATGTTCAGCGGCCAGGCGCGCTGGTTGTAGTGGGTCAGGGGCGTGATCAGGTCCAGCGCCGACAGCCCCATCGGGAAGGCTCCGGACGCCAGCGTGTTCTTGACCAGCCGCTTGCTGTTGGGCTGGGTGTAGTCCTCGGGCTTTTCCCCATCCTTGCCATCGTACCAGAGCCAGCCCTTGTTCCGCGCCGCCGCGCCGTTGGCGTTCGATTCGACGCTGTAGCCGTGGGCCGCGTCGGACTGCGCCCACGGGCTGACGAAGGTGGCGCTTCCCAAGCCCTGCAAGGCGAAGTGGGCGTGGTCGAGATGATTCATCATGCCGTAGGCCGACCCACCCGTACCGCCTTGCACCTCGATCTTGTAGGGGATGCCGCGGGTGTTGGTCTGGGTCAGAAGCAGGTGAAGGGTTTCGGCGATGTAGGGGCGCGGCGGGAGGCGCTTCGGATCGCTGGCCGCCGCTTCAAGCTCCTCCAGCGCCTTGCGGCCGATGTTCATCAGCGGTTGGGCATTGAGGAGCGAATACACGCCGTCCAGCTTGGTCCCGGTCGGCAGATCGGAGTTGTCCAGCAGCCCGACGACCGGCGGCGTCCTGCCCGGTGCCGCTTTGGCGACCGCCGTCTCCAGCTCGGACTTGACGAAGGCGGGACCGTCCACCCAGGCGCGGTAAAGCTCGGGCAGGACGTGCCAGGGAATCTTTCCCTTGGGATCGGCATCGTCACGCGCCGCATAGGTCTTGTCGGTCTCGCGGCCGGCCTTCGAGGGCCTAGCACCCATCCCGGCGCACAGCGCCCCGATCGAACTGGTGATGGCGCCGGCCGACGCGCCGGTCATCGTCGCGATGACCACCTTGTGGTGAGGGACCGTCCTGGTGCCGTTGGCGATATCCCGTCGCTTGGCCTCCTCCCATTCCTCCAGCGCCTCCACCAGGAAATCGAGCACGCCGGCGGAGTAAGCGCCCGCGGAAATCGCGCCGGACATCGCCAGGCCGAGATAGATGGTCTTGTCCGGTGTCTGTGCCTTGGCATCCATTGGAAAGGTCCCCCGTCACGATGGCCCGGCGGTCGGCACACCGTCGGACCCGATATGTCGGGGAGAAATTCTCGTGCAGATTGATAAAAAATACAACAATGATCCGAAGCAGATTGGAGTCCGTCCATTTTCCCTTTGAAATTGTTCCGCTCGGCCGGGTCGTTCCGGCCTGCCAAGCCGACGGGCCCGGAAAAGGCAATGGGCGCCGGATCCCGCAGGAACCGGCGCCCATTCGGATGCCAGGAAAGAACGCCGGGAATGCCGGCGCCCGCCCCCCTTACCCCACGCCCAGCTTGCGTCGCAGCAGCGACAGCGGTGCCGTGTCGTCCAGGCTGGGCTGGAAGGCGACGGTGATCTCGGTCAGCGCGTTGGCCCAGCTTTCCGGGTTGGTGCCTTCCGGCGCCTCGACCGAGGTGAAGCCGGTGCGGACCAGGAACAGGTACTGGTCGGGGATGACGTGGCCGACCGCGCGGATCTCGCCGGTGTAGCCGTAGCGCTCCCGCAGCTCGCGCGCGGTGGAGAAGCCGCGGCCGTCGCGGAACTTCGGGAACTCCACCGCCACCAGGGCGAAGCGGTCGAGGTCGGCAGCGATGGCCCCGGCCAGCGTGCCGCCCTTCAGCCGCACGCCCAGCTTGGCGTTGCGGCCGTCGAAGCGGTCACGCTCCGCCTGCCAGCGCTCGAAGCTGATGATGACCGGACGGTCGTTCGGCACCGGCTCCCCGTCGGGAACGAAGCTCCAGGCGTCCTCGCCGATGCGCCCATTCTCAATCAGCGGCATAGATTCTCTCCTTGAACGGGGCATGGCCGACGCGGCGGAGGGTGTCGACGAAGCGCTCGCCCTCATCGCTGCGATTGGCGAGATAGACGTCGACGATCGCCTCGATGGCGTCGACGGCCTCGGTCTCGGTCACCGACGGGCCCAGGATGTCGCCGATCGCCGTCGTCAGCGTCGCGTCGCCGCCGACGGTGATCTGGTAATACTCGGTGCCCTTCTTGTCGACGCCGAGGATGCCGATGGCGCCGACATGATGGTGGCCGCAGGCGTTGATGCAGCCGCTGATCTTGATGCCCAGCTCGCCGATGGTGCGCTGGCGGACCGGGTCGGCGAAGCGGGCCGAGATCGCCTGGGCCAGCGGGATCGAGCGGGCGTTGGCCAGCGCGCAGTAATCCAGCCCCGGGCAGGCGATGATGTCGCCAATCAGGCCGGCGTTGGCGCTGCCCAGCTCGGCGGCATCCAACTGCTTCCACAGATCGTACAGCTCGTCCTTCTTGACGTGCGCCAGCACGAGGTTCTGGACGTGGGTGACGCGCAGCTCGCCGAAGCTGTAGCGCTCGGCGAGGTCGGCGACGAGGTCCATCTGGTCGCAGGTGGCGTCGCCGGGGATGCCGCCGGCCGGCTTCAGCGAGATGGTGGCGATGGCGTAGCCCGGCGCCTTGTGCTCCGCGACATTCACCGCCAGCCAGTTGGCGAAGGCCGGGTCGGACGCCTTGGCACGCTCCAGCGCCTCGGAATGGTCGGGCAGCTCCTCGAAGGGCGGCGGGGCGAAATGGTGGCGGATGCCCTCGACGATGCCTTTGTCCAGGCGGTATTTCGGCCCGCGCAGCCGTGCGAACTCCTCCTCCACCTCGGCGGTGAACGTCTCCAGTCCCAGCTCGTGCACCAGGATCTTGATGCGCGCCTTGTAGATGTTGTCGCGGCGGCCGTACTGGTTGTAGACGCGCAGGATCGCTTCGAGATAGGCGAGGAAATCCTCCTCCGCCACCCAGTCGCGCACCAGCTTGCCGACGAAGGGCGAGCGGCCGAGACCGCCGCCGACGTAGAAGGAGAAGCCGGCCTCGCCCTGGTCGTTGCGCCGCGCCAGCAGGCCGACGTCGTGGATACGCACGGCGGCGCGGTCGCTGGCGGCGCCGGAGATGGCGATCTTGAACTTGCGCGGCAGATAGGTGAACTCGGGGTGCATCGTCGTCCACTGCCGCAGGATCTCGGCGTAGACGCGGCCGTCCACCACCTCGTCCTTGGCGGCGCCGACGAACGGGTCGGTCGTCACGTTGCGCACGCAGTTGCCGCTGGTCTGCAGCGCGTGCATGTCGACCTCGGCCAGCGCGTTCAGGATCGCCGGGGTGTCCTCCAGCTTGATCCAGTTGTATTGCAGGTTCTGGCGGGTGGTGAAGTGGCCGTAGCCCTTGTCGTAGACACGGCCGATCTCCGACAGCTTGCGCAGCTGGGTGGCGCTCATCACGCCATAGGGGACGGCGATGCGCAGCATGTAGGCGTGAAGCTGGAGGTAGAGGCCGTTCATCAGCCGGATCGGCTTGAACTCCTCCTCCGTCAGCTCGCCGGACAGGCGGCGGTCGACCTGTTTGCGGAACTGCTCGACCCGCTCGGCGACGAAGCGGCGGTCGATCTCGTCGTAATGGTAGATGCCGGCGCGGGCGCCGGGCGCGATGTGGTTCATGTCGATCAATCCCTAGGGCGCCCGTCACGGCCGCCGATCACGGATAAGCGGTCGAAGTCGGTCAGGCGGCCTGCTTGCCGAGATCGGTGCGGACGGTCGGGCCGGCGGTGCGGATGCGCTCGCGCATCGTCGCCGGGACCGGGACGCCGTTCTCCTCGGTCACCTCGAAGGCGTAGATGTCGACGCCGAACTGCTCGCGCTCCGCCTTCTCCTTGGCGGCGGCCAGCACGGCGTCGGCGTCGGAGCGCGCGAACAGCGCGGCCTCGGCGAAGGACTCGACCCACCGGCCGCCCTCGCCCAGGAACACGACGTCCCCGTCGCGCAGGCGGTTGGCGGTGATGGCTTTCATCGACCCTTCCTTCGATCGATCCTTGGCCGACATCTGGCTCTCCTGGCTTGTCGTCTTGAAAGGCGGTGGTGTCATACCCGAACCGGGACCGGCCGGGCAGTGGAATCGGCGGTCGGCAACTGACGACCGCCGGTCATGGCAGCCACCCTTCCCGCGCGATCAGGTCCTTGGTCTCCTTGGCGACGGCGGACATCGACGCCCCCTCCCCGCGCAGCCGGTCGCGCAGCGCGGCGATGGTGCGCAGCCGCTCCCCCCAGCTTTCCGGGAACAGGGCCTCCAGCCGCTGGCGCATCAGGCTGGCCAGCGTCGGGCTGCGCCCGCCGGTCGACACCGTCAGCACCAGATCGCCGCGGCGAACCACCGACGGCGAGTGGAAGTCGCAGAGCGGGATGACGTCCTCGACATTCACCAGCACGCCGCGCGACCGCGCCAGCTCCGCCAGCGCCTTCTCGACCGCCGGCTCCAGCCCCATCACGTACAACACGCGGACCGCGTCCAAATCCCCGGTGAAAGGCAGCGCCCGCACCAGACGGTCGCCGGCCAGCGCCGCGAATTCCCCATCCGGCTCCGGTGAATACACCACCGGATCGGCCCCGCCCTCGCGCAGTTGCGTCAGGCGCCGCACCGCAAGCGGACCGTTGCCGGCCAGCGCGATCGGCACCCGCGCCGGATCGAGCGCCAGCGGGATCATGCCGGCACCAGACGGCACACGACGGGGCACGCCGCAGGTTGCGACCGGTAAATCACGGCGGAAAGGGCGGGTTTGCACTGCATGGCGGTATTTAGCCGACAGCCCGCGCCACAATCAACACATTTCACACTAACCGCTGCAATGCACAACAAACCTATTAAACAAGTAGAGAATGTATTTACGTTGCGCGGGTTTTCCGCCGATGGTAATGTGCAAACAGAAACGTTAATTCTACTAGACAAGTAGATAATACCACACCGGAAAAGGCCGCTCATGATGGACGCCGCGACACGGGTGAAGGAACTGACCGAACGCTACGGCACGCTGGACGGCGCGCCACTGCTCGCCGCCCTGCACGCGGAGTTCGGCGGGCGCATCGCGCTGCTGTCGTCGTTCGGCACCGAATCCGCGGTGCTGCTGGCGCTGGCGGCGGAAGCGACCCCGGCTTTCCCGGTCCTGTTCGTGAACACCGGCAAGCTGTTCGGCGAGACGCTGCGTTACCGCGACCAGTTGGTGAAGCGGCTGGGGCTGACCGACCTGCGGGAGATCGGCCCGACCGCCGACGACCTCGCCGTCCACGACCCGCGCGGCATGCTGTTCAAAAACGACTACGACGCCTGCTGCCACCTGCGCAAGACGGTGCCGCTGGAGCGCGCGCTGACCACCGCCGGGCTGGAGGCGTGGGTGACCGGGCGCAAGCGCTTCCAGGCGACGACCCGCGCCGCCCTGCCGCTGTTCGAGGCGGAGGGCGGGCGCGTCAAGGTCAACCCGCTGGCCAACTGGGACAAGGACCGGCTGGAGGAGGAGTTCACCCGGCGCGACCTGCCGCGCCACCCGCTGGAGGCCGACGGGTTCCTGTCGATCGGCTGTTACACCTGCACCGAGCGCGTGGCGCCCGGCGCCGACCCGCGTTCCGGCCGTTGGGCCGGCAGCGCCAAGACCGAATGCGGCATACACACCACCATGATTGGAACCGCCCGATGAGCGCCGATCTCGACCAGCTTGAGAATCAGAGCATCTATATTCTGCGCGAAGCCTACAACCGCATCGACAAGCTGGCGATGCTCTGGTCGATCGGCAAGGACAGCAACGCGCTGCTGTGGCTGTGCCGCAAGGCGTTCTTCGGCCGCATCCCGTTCCCGGTGGTCCAGCTCGACACCGCGATGGAACTGCCGGAGGTCTACGAGTTCCGCGACCGCATCACCAAGGAATGGGACCTCGACCTGAAGGTGGAGCAGTGCCCGCCCGAGGCGGAGATGGACCAGACCCTGCCGCCGCTGACCCGCGCCGCCGCGCGCAAGACGGAAGGGCTGAAGAACCTGCTGCGCGACCACGCCTATCAGGGCGTGATGGTCGGCATCCGCCGCGACGAGCAGGCGACCCGCGCCAAGGAACGCGTGTTCTCGCCGCGCTCGCTGGAGGGCGACTGGGACGTCAAGGACCAGCCGGCGGAGTTCTGGGACCATTACAAGACCCGCTTCCCGGAAGGCGTCCATGTCCGCATCCACCCGCTGCTGGCCTGGACCGAGCTGGACATCTGGCGCTATTCGCAGCGCGAGGGGATTCCCATCGTGCCGCTGTACTTCGCGCGGGACGGCAAGCGCTACCGTTCGCTGGGCGAGAAGAACATCACCTTCCCCGTCGACAGCACCGCCTCGACCATCGACGAGATCATCGCCGAGCTTCAGGTGACCCGCGTGCCGGAACGTGCCGGCCGCGCCATGGACAATGAATCCGAAGACAGCTTCGAGCGTCTGCGCAGCGTGGGGTACATGTAAGATGCCGCATTCTCAACTCCGCATCGTCATCGTCGGCCACGTCGACCATGGCAAGTCCACGCTGATCGGCCGCCTGCTGAACGACACCGGCAGCCTGCCCGACGGCAAGGTCGAGCAGGTCCGCGAGATGAGCCGCAAGCGCGGCATGCCCTTCGAATGGGCCTTCGTCATGGACGCGCTGCAGGCCGAGCGTGACCAGGGCATCACCATCGACACCACGCAGATCCACTTCAAGACGGCGCAGCGCCCCTACGTCATCATCGACGCGCCGGGCCACACCGAGTTCCTGAAGAACATGGTGACCGGCGCGTCCCAGGCCGACGCCGCCCTGCTGGTGATCGACGCCGACGAGGGCGCGCTGGAACAGTCGCGCCGCCACGCCTTCCTGCTGCACCTGCTGGGCGTGCGCCAGGTCGCGGTCGTCGTCAACAAGATGGACAAGGTCGAGTTCTCCAGCCGCCGCTACGAGCAGGTGGCGCAGGAGATCAAGGATTATCTGGCCGAGCTGGGCCTGTTCCCCAAGGCGGTGATCCCGGTGTCCGCCCGCAACGGCGACAACATCGTCAGCCGCAGCGACGCGGCCGAGTGGTATCTGGGGCCGACGGTGATCGAGCAGCTCGACGCCTTCCGGCCGCAGCAGGTTTCGCCCGACCAGCCGCTGCGCTTCCCGCTGCAGGACGTCTACAAGCCGGACGACCGCCGCATCCTGGCCGGCCGCATCGAAAGCGGTCGCCTGCGCGTCGGCGACACCCTGCGCTTCTCCCCCACCGGGACCAGCGCCACGGTGGTCAGCATCGAGGCGTGGAACCATCCGGAGACGGTGCTGTCGGCCCAGGCCGGCCAGAGCATCGGCATCACGCTCGACAAGCGCATCTTCGCCGAACGCGGCCACATCGCCCACCACGAGGCGGACGCGCCGACCCTGGCCCACCGGCTGAGCGTCCGGCTGTTCTGGCTGGTGTCGGAGCCGCTGGTGGTCGGTAAGACCTACACGCTGAAGATCGCCACCGCCGAGCACCGGGTGACGGTGGAGCAGGTGACGGCGGTCATCAACGTCGAGGATCTGTCGAGCACGCCCGGCAAGTCGGTCCACCGCAACGAGGTGGCGGAGGTCGTCCTGCGCTCCCGCTCGCCGATCGCGCTGGATCTGGCGGCGGACCTGCCGCGCACCGGCCGCGGCGCGCTGATCGACGGCAACGACGTCGTCGGCGGCTGCCTGGTGGTGGAGATCGAGGACGCCGCGGCGTCCAACATCACCGAGGTGTCGCACACCGTGTCGGTGGACGAGCGGTCCCAGGCCAACGGCCACCAGGGCGGCATCGTCTGGCTGACCGGCCTGTCGGGCGCCGGCAAGTCGACGCTGGCGATGGCGCTGGAACGCGCGCTGTTCGACCGCGGCTGGCAGACCTTCGTGCTGGACGGCGACAACGTCCGCAACGGCCTGAACGCCGGGCTGGGCTTCTCGGCCGACGACCGGGCGGAGAACATCCGCCGGGTGGCCGAGACGGCGAAGCTGTTCGCCGACGCCGGCATGGTCGTCATCGCCTCGCTGATCTCGCCGTTGAAGGCCGACCGGGCGCGGGCGCGGGTGATCGGCGGCGAGCGCTTCCACGAGGTGCATGTGGCCGCCGACCTCGCCACCTGCGAGGACCGCGACCCCAAGGGCCTCTACAAGAAGGCCCGCGCCGGCGAGATCGCCGAGTTCACCGGCATCTCGGCTCCCTACGAGGCGCCGGACCAGCCCGAACTGGTGATCGACACCGACACGCTGAGCCGCAGCGAGGCGCTGGCGCAGCTCCTCGACTATGTCGACGAGACCTTGGGCAGGAACAGCCTGAAGTCGGGGAAAGAGCTGACCTACGTGATCTGAGCGACGCGGTCAGGGTAAGGCCGTCGGGCGCGGGGGAAAGACCGCGCCCGACGTGTTTTCACGCCGCCTTCGAATTGGAGCGGTAAAGCGCCGCCGCGATCAGCGCCACGGTCGCCACCGCCAGCGGCACGAAGGAAATGCGCAGGACGGTTTCCCAGCCATAGGCCGTCAGCAGGCTCCCGGATGCGAAGGACCCCAGGGCCATCGTCCCGAACACGATGAAGTCGTTCAACGACTGCACCCGCGTCCGTTCCTCCGGCTGGTGGCACTGGAGAACGAGGGCCGAAGCGCCCAGGAAGCCGAAGTTCCAGCCGAAGCCCAGCAGGATCAGGCTCAGCCAGAAATGGGCCACATCCATCCCCGCCAGCCCGACCGCGGCGGCGGCGGCGGTCAGCGTCAGGCCGGCGGCCACCATGCGCGGGGCGCCGAAGCGCGTGATCAGCCGCCCGGTGACGAAGCTCGGGGCGTACATGGCGAGCACGTGCCACTGCAGGCCGAGGTTGGAAGCCTCCTGCGACAAGCCGCACAACCGCATCGCCAGCGGGGCGGCGGTCATGATGAAGTTCATCAGCAGGTAGGACACCAGCCCGCAGATCACCGCGGTGATGAAGCGGGGCTCGCGCGCGATGGCGCCGATCGGGCGGCCGCCGGCAACCTCCGCCGCCGTCGGCATCGGCAGCCGGACACCGAGCAGGACGAGGGCGGACAGCGCGGCCACCGCGGCCTGCGCCAGATAGGTGGCGGCGAACAGGTGGGGCGGCCACAGGTTCATCGTCACGGTGACGAGCTGCGGACCGATGACCCCGGCAAACACCCCGCCGGCCATCACGGCGGACATGGCGCGGGGACGGCGCTCCGACGGGGCGCAGTCGGCGGCGGCGAAGCGGAAGGAAAGGACCACCGCGGCATAGGCCCCACCGAAGATCATCGCCGCGCAGAACAGCCAGAACGAGCCCAGGATGACCGCCAGGGTGGACAGCAGACCGACGACGACGCCGCAGCCCGTTCCCGCCAGGAACGCGGCACGGCGGCCGTGGCGCCGGGCGATGACGCCGGCCGGCAGGGTGCACAGCGCCATCCCCACCACGAAGATGGAAATCGGCAGCGTCGCCAGCGCCGGGCTGGGCGCAAGCGTGTTGCCGACGATGGCGCCGGTTGCGTACACGACCACCGCGTTCGCGCCGGCGAGCGCCTGCGCGACGGCCAGCCGCAGAACATTACCCAACTCATGGCGATACGGGTTGGCGGGCGCGTGGTCGGTCGTGGTGCTGGCTTCGGCGTGCGACATTGGGGTCCTCAGGCGGTGAGCCGGTCGTGCCGGCACCCCGTCAATGCGTGGAGCGGCTATTGCCCAGGGCGATTGATCCAGGAGTAACGGTCATCCATTATGAACGGAAATGGTTTTCCTTCATGAAGGGATGATCCGGGGTCATGGATGCTTGATCGCCAGCTTCTCGCGATCCTGCGGGAGGTGGACCGTCTGGGCAGCGTCACCGCCGCCGCCAACCGGTTGAACGTCAGCCAGTCGGCGCTGAGCCACACCATCCGCAAGTTCGAGGAGCGCTGCGGCACCGAGATCTGGATGAAGAAGGGGCGCAGCCTCCGCTTCACCCAGGCCGGGGACCATCTGCTGGCGCTGGCGCAGCGCGTTCTGCCGCAGATCGAGGATGCGGAGCGGGTGCTGGCCGACTTCGCCGCGGGCCGGCGCGGCGCCCTGCGGGTGGGGATGGAATGCCACCCCTGCCAGAAATGGCTGATGCGGATGACCGCCGCCTATCTGGCGCGGTGGCCGGAGGTCGATTTCGATGTCCGCACCGCCTTCCGCTTCGATGGCCTCGCCGCGCTGCTGGACAACGAGATCGACCTGTTGATCACCCCGGATCCGATCGATCAGCCCGAGGTCCTGTTCACGCCGGTCTTCGACTATGAACTCGTCCTGGTGGTGCATCAGGCGCATCCGCTGGCCACCCGCGACGTGGCGTTGCCGCACGACCTGCTGGACGAGGAGCTGATTGCCGTGCCGGTCAGCCTCGAACGGCTCGACGTCTACACCCGCTTCCTCGTGCCGGCCCATTGCCGGCCGCGCCGCCATCGCACCGCCGAAACGACCGACCTCATGCTGCAACTCGTCGCCGCCGGACGGGGCGTCACGGTTCTGCCGGATTGGCTGGTGCGCGAGGAGGGCTCGGACCTGCCGATCCGGGCCGTGCGTCTCGGGCCCGAGGGGATCGGCAAGAGCATCCATCTCGGCACCCGTCGCGGCGAGGAGGCGGTGCCATACATCGCCGGCTTCCTGGCCCTGGCGCAGGAAACGGGTCTGTAGGTCTCAGTCCGGGATGAGAGCGGCGGCTTGGCGGTCCCGCGCCTCCGGACTCCGGGAAAGCTCCTCCTTCACCGTCGCCCGGTCCTCCGCCTTGCGGTTCTGGCTCATCTTCCGCTTGGCGTCGATCCGGGCGATGGGCAGCCGCACACCGACGATGCCCCGCAGCTGTGCCTGGATGACGTCGGGCGGAGCGTCGCCGACCGCCCAGGCAGGCGGTCGGCATCCTCGAAGAACTCGACCGGACCGTAGGCGTGGACCGCCGCGTAGTCCCAGGTCGGAACGACCTTTCCATCCCGGCTCTTGGCTTCGTACCAGGAGGGGGTGACGTAGAGGCGCTGGTCGCCGCGGCGCGGCTGGCCGGGGTCGGCGTCCATCCCATCACCCCGCTCTACGCCCCGTCGCCCATCTCGGACCATCCGGTGTCGGATGATCGTCCGGACCATCCCGGCCTGGTGATCGGCTACGCCAGCCTGGACACCGGCGACATCGCGCACGGGATCGAGCGCCTTGCCGCCGTGCTCGCGTCGCCGGCGGCCCGGGTTCCGTTGCGGCGGCGCAGTCCCGCGAAACTTCACCCGAAGTGAACGCCGCCTTCAGAACAAGTCATTGGTCGTGAACGGCGCCCGGGCGTAGCATCGCCTCCGTTGTTGAACCGACGGAGGCGGACATGCCCGCGCACAGCGAATCCCTCGCCGAATCTCTTGAGCGGCTCGGCCTGCGCTCGCCGGTGATCCAGGCGCCGATGGCCGGTGGCGGCGACACGGCGGCGCTGGTCGCGGCGGTCAACGAGGCCGGCGGGCTGGGCTTCGTCGGCGCCGCCTATCTGACCGACGCCCAGATCGCCGAGCGGGCGCGCGACATCCGCGGGCGCACCGCCCTGCCCTTCGGCGTCAACCTGTTCGCCCCCACCCCGGCGCCCGCCCCCTCCCCCGCGCTGGCGGAGGCGCTGGCCCGCGTCGCCCCCTTCCACGCCGAACTCGGCCTGCCGGCGCCGGAGGCTCCTGCCTATGCCGAGGACGGCTTCGACCGGCGGTTCGCGGCCCTGCTCGACAGCGGTGCCGCCTTCTACAGCGTCACCTTCGGCCTGCCGCCGGCCGACACCGTCGCCGCCGCCAAGGCGCACGGCCTGCGGGTGCTGGGCACCGCCACCACGGTGGCGGAAGCGGTGGCGCTGGAGCGGGTCGGCGTCGACGCGGTGATCGCCCAGGGCAGCGAGGCCGGCGGCCACCGCGGCAGCTTCATCGGCGACCCGGCCGCCAACCTGATCGGCACGATGGCGCTGGTGCCGCAGGTGGTCGACGCGGTGGGCGTGCCGGTGATCGCGTCGGGCGGCATCATGGACGGGCGCGGCATCGCCGCGGCGCTGGCGCTGGGCGCGGCGGCGGTGCAGATGGGCACGGTGTTCCTGACCTGCGACGAGGCCGGCGTGCCCGACGCGCACAAGGACGCCATCCTGGCGGCGCGCGAGGACCAGACCCGGCTGACCCGCGCCTTCTCCGGCCGGCCGGCGCGCGGCATCGTCAACCGCTTCATGGCAACGGTGGAGGACCCGCGGGCGCCCGACGCGGTGCTGCCCTTCCCGATGCAGAACACGCTGACGCGGCCGCTGCGCACCGCCGCCGGCAAGGCCGGCCGGGCCGAGTTCCTGTCGCTGTGGGCCGGTCAGGGCCTGGGCCTGGCGCGCCGGCGCCCGGCGGCCGGGCTGGTGGCCGACCTGCTGCGCGGCACCGAGGCGACGCTGGGCCGGCTCGCCCGGTAAGGGAGCCCCGGCCCCGGGGGTGGGTCAGTCGCCGACGGCGACCCGGTTGCGGCCGCCGCGCTTGGCGCTGTACAGCGCGTGGTCGGCGCGGCGGACCAGCGTGGTCGACGGCTCGCCGGGGTGGAACTGGGCGACGCCGATCGACAGGGCGACGGTGCCGTAATTGGCGTTGCGCGCCTTGTTGACGATCTGCCGGCCACCGACGAAGGCGCGCACCTGCTCCGCCACCTTGGTCGCGTTCTCCAGCGAGGTGCGCGGCAGGATGATCGCGAACTCCTCCCCGCCATAGCGGACGGCGGTGTCGCGGCCCTTGATGCATTCCGTCAGCATGCGGGCGACCAGCTTCAGCACATGGTCGCCGACCAGATGGCCGTGGGTGTCGTTGAACGCCTTGAAATGGTCGATGTCGAGCATCAGCAGCGACAGCGGCAGCGATTCGCGCGTCGCCTCGTCCATCGCCTCCACCAGCATCAGGTCGAAGGCCTTGCGGTTGGCGATGCCGGTGAGGCCGTCGGTCATCGCCTCGCGTCGGGCGCTGTCCAGGCTGACGCGCATCTCCGCCAACTGCTGGCTCGATTCCTGGAGTTGCAGTTGCAGCGCGGTCTGGCGGTCGACGATCTCCTTCGTCTCCACCGCGATCGCCGCGATCATGGCGCGCAGTTCCGGCAGGCTGAGCGGCTGGTCCAGCTCGTCGCGGAAACCGCTCAGCGCGTTGCCGTAGCGCTCGGTCTCCGACCCGACATTGCCGAGTTGCTCCAGGATGCGGCCCAGCGCGTAGCGCGCCTTGTCGGAGGTCTCGCGGATCGCCTGCGCCTCGGCGTCGAGGGTGAAGAAGCGCTTGTACAGCTCGTCGCACAGGGTTTGCGAGGTGGTCAGCCCGTCGCGCCGCGCCAGATCGATGGCGCGTGTCAGGTCCGGGTTGCGGCCACTGAAATAGATGTACCAGAGCGTGAAGTTTTCGGGCGTGGGCGGCAGGCGCTCCGACAGCATCCGTTCCATGGCCTTCGCGGCGAGGCCGCCGGACCGGTCAAAATCCTCCATGGTCGCCAATTTTGTCGCCCGCTCGAATCATTAGGTTTCGAACGGTACGCGGACGTTCCCCCTACGGCAAGCGGGTTTTCGCTACCGGCTTGCAGCGCTTCGGTATTTTCAGTTGCACTGGCCGATCGAGCCTTCCGCGCAGATGTGCGTGCCGTCGGTCCAGCGCGCGCCCGCCAGATCGGCGTTGCGCAGGTCGGTCCCCGACAGCCGGGCGCCGGTGAGGTCCGCCTTGGTCAGGGTGGTCCCCACCAGCTTGGCGTTGCGCAGGTCGGCGTCGCGGAACGAGGCGCCGGCCAGATCGGCGCGGGTGAAGTCGGCCTCGATCAGCCGCGCCCCGTCGAACACCGCCCCCGGCGCCGTCGCGCTGAGGAACTTGGCGCGATAGCCGTCCGCCCCGGTCAGCACCGCCTGCCCCAGCGTGGCGCGCTGAAAGGTCGCATCGCGCAGCATCGCCCCGCTGAGGTCGACGCCGGTCAGCGTCTGCCCCTCGAACGAGCAGCGCCGCCAGTTCACCTTGGGCTGCGCCGCATCGGTGCAGTCCGCCAGCGCCGGCCCGGCGACGAGGATCAACAGGGCGGCAAAGGCGGCGCGGACACCGTGTTGCGGAAGGCGGGACGGCGGAATGGCGGGCAACCGGATGGGAACGTGCATCATGCCTCGATAGATGGGGGCATCGGCGGCCAACTCAACGCTTCGGCGTCCGGCGCGCCCAACCGTCAAGGGTCGCTCGCGCCGCCCAACCGCCGCACCGCCCGCCCGGCCTGGGGCGGCCAGGGCCCGGCGGCGTGGGCGGCGGCCTGCCCGGCCAGCGCGGCGGCGACCGCCGGCGGAAAGGGGCAGGTCCGGCGCTCCGCCAGATCGACGTGCAGCAGCATGAACTCGGCGGTGGCGGTGAGCCAGCCCTCATCCCCGTGCCGCATCTCGTGGAACAGGTGCAGCCGCTTCGCATCGGCCCCCAGCACCCAGGAGGCAAAGCGCAGCGGCGCCCCCTCCGTCACCTCGCGGGCGTAGGTCAGATGCGCGTCGACCACGAACACCGACCGGTTCTCCGCCGCCACATACGCCTTGCCGATCCCGAACCGGTCGAGCACGGCGTCCGTCGCATGGTCGAAGGCCAACAGGTAATAGGCGACGTTCATGTGCCCGTTGTAATCGATCCACTCCGGCCGGACCGTGGCGCGGTGGAGGTCGAGCGGGGCGGCGGTGGTCATGGATGGGCTCCGTTCCCAGCGGAGATGGCCAGCGCAACACCATCCCGCAGAGATGCGATTTCGCCCAGCCAACCGGACACGTCCTCCGCGGTCGGCTCATCGGTGACATCCCCCGCTTCTCCCGGGTATCGGTACAGCGTGGCGTAGGCGGTGAAGCGCCCGAGCGGCAGCAGGGCCTCCCGCAGCGGCAGCCCGCGGGGAATACGCATCACGAGCGCGTCGATGTCATGGGAGCGCGGCACATCAACGTCGAGCCAGACCAGCACGGCCTTGACCAGCTTCTCAGCAGCCTGCTGGCAATGGTAGGTCGCCGCCGTGACGATGGGGTCGGGAACGGACAGGCACGCCCGGCCCGCACGCAGATCGACTGACGCCGCGGTCAGCCACGCCTCCGGTCCGACCCTAAGCCCCATAGACCCGCACCCCTTCATGGGTGGCCTTGTAGCTCAATGTCCCGACCTGGTCCCTGTTCGCCTCGAAGAACGAGCGCCGACACGGCACGATGTCCGCCGGGATTCCGGTGCCCGCCTTGGCCGCATGGGCAAACACCGCCGACCGCCGTTCCTTCGGCGCATCGTCCGGCACGATCACCAGCAGGTCGTAGTCGCTGTCCTCATGGAAGTCGCCGCGCGCCCGGCTGCCGAACAGGTAGACGGCCTCCGGCTGCAGGGCCGGGACGATCCGGTCCAGCAGGGTTTGCAGCTTTTCATCGACAACCGCCATGGAAGCCCTCCGCCGCCCATCCTAACACGGAACGGGCGGCGGAGGATCCCATCAGACCGAGAAGTACTTGGCGCGCGGGTGGTGCAGGACGATGGCCGAGGTGCTCTGCTCCGGATGGAGCTGGTCCTCGTCCGACATCTCGATGCCGATGCGGCCGGCGTCCAGCAGCGTCAGCAGTTGCTCCTGGTCCTTCAGGTTCGGGCAGGCCGGATAGCCGAAGCTGTAGCGGCTGCCGCGGTAGGCCTGCTGCAGCAGCTTCTCCTTGTCGCGGCTGTCCTCGGCACCGTAGCCCAATTCGGCGCGGATGCGGGCGTGGACGTATTCCGCCATCGCCTCGGTCATCTCCACCGACAGGCCGTGCAGGTAGAGGTAGTCCTGGTAGCGGTTCTCGGCGAACCACGACCGCGCCACCTCGGCGCAATGCTGGCCCATGGTGACGACCTGGAGGCCCAGCACGTCACGCTCCGGATCGTTCACGTCGCGCAGGAAGTCGGCGATGCACTCGCCATCCTCCTTGCCCTGGCGGGGCAGCGAGAAGCGGGCGGCCTCGGTGGTGCCGTCCTGCTCGAACAGGATGACGTCGTTGCCGTCGGCCGCCGCCTTCCAATAGCCGTAGACCGCGGTGGGGCGCAGGATTTCCTCCTTCGCCGCGATCTGGAGAATGCGGTCGAGCACCGGCCGCAGCTCCTTCTTCGACCACTCCTTGAACTCCTCGAAGGACTTGCCGTCCTTCCGGTAGCCCCATTGCAGCTGGTAGAGCATCCGCTCGTTCAGGTAGGTGACCAGCGTCTTCAACGGGACATGGTCGATCAGCTTCGGCCCCCAGAAGGGCGGGGTCGGCACCGGCACGCCCTCGGCCAGCCGGTGGCGGCGGGCGCGGACGGCGTCCTTGTCGACCGGGCCGGTGGCGGCGCTGGTCGCCTGCCCCAGCACGCGGCGGCGGTTGGTCGCCTTGCCGACGCGCTTGGCCTGCTGGATGGCGAGCTGCTGGTCGAAGCTGCCCTCCACCACCTTGTCCATCAGGGTCAGCCCGTCGAAGGCGTCGCCGGCGTAGGCGACCCGGCCGGAGCCGTAGGACGCGACGCAGTCGCCCTCGACATAGGCGCGGGTCAGCGCGGCGCCGCCGAGCAGCACCGGCACCTCCAGCCCCTCGCGGGTCATCTCCTCCAGGTTCTCGCGCATCACCACGGTGGACTTCACCAGCAGGCCCGACATGCCGATGGCGGTGGCCTTATGCTCCTTGGCGGCCTGGATGATGGCGGTCACCGGCTGCTTGATGCCGAGGTTGACCACCTTGTAGCCGTTGTTGGTCAGGATGATGTCGACGAGGTTCTTGCCGATGTCGTGGACGTCGCCCTTCACCGTCGCCAGCACCAGCGTGCCCTTCTGCTGGCCCTCCACCTTCTCCATGTGGGGCTCCAGCCACGCCACGGCGGCCTTCATCGTCTCGGCCGATTGCAGGACGAAGGGCAGCTGCATCTTGCCGGCGCCGAACAGTTCGCCGACCACCTTCATGCCGTCGAGCAGGTAGGTGTTGATGATCTCCAGCGGCGGGTGGCTCTTCATCGCCTCCGCCAGATCGTCCTCCAGGCCGGTGCGGTCGCCGTCGACGATGCGCTCCTTCAGCCGGTCCTCGACAGTCTCCGCCCGCGCCTTCTTCTTCGCGTCGGCCGCCTTGCGGCCCTCGAACAGGGCGATGAAGGCGTGCAGCGGGTCGTAGCCCTCGGCGCGGCGGTCGAAGATCAGGTCCTCGGCGGTCTTGACCTCGTTTTCCGGGATCTGGTGCAGCGGCAGGATCTTGGAGACGTGGACGATGGCCCCGGTCATGCCCTTCTTGACCGCATGGTCGAGGAAGACCGAGTTCAGCACATGGCGCGCCGCCGCGTTCAGGCCGAACGAGACGTTGGACAGCCCGAGGATGATCTGGCAGCCGGGCATCTCGCGGGCGATCGCCTCGATGCCCTCCAGCGTCCAGATGGCGAGCTTGCGGTCGTCCTCGTTGCCGGTGGCGATGGTGAAGGTCAGCGGGTCGAACAGCAGGTCGGACGGCGCCAGCCCATACTCGTTCACCGCCAGATCATAGAGCCGCCTGGCGATGGCCAGCTTGCGGTCCGGCGTCTTCGCCATGCCCTCTTCGTCGATGGTCAGCGCGATGACGGCGGCGCCGAACTTCTTGGCCAGCGCCAGACGCTTGCGCGCCGGCTCCTCGCCGTCCTCGAAGTTGATCGAGTTCAGGATCGCCTTGCCGCCATAGAGCGCCAGCGCCTGCTCCAGCACGCCGTACTCGGTGGAATCGACCACCAGCGGCGCGGTGACCGAGCCGACGAAGCGCGACATCACCGCGTTCATCTCCGCCACCTCGTCGCGGCCGACGAAGGCGGTGCAGACGTCGAGCGCGTGGGAGCCCTCCTTGACCTGATCGCGCGCCATCTCGACGCAGCCGTCCCAGTCGTTCTTTTCCTGCAGCTCGCGCCACTTCTTGGAGCCGTTGGCGTTGCAGCGCTCGCCGATGGCGAAGAAGGCGTTCTCCTGGCGCAGCGTGACCTGACCGTAGAGCGAGGCCACCGCCGGCACCCAATGCACCGTGCGGCCCTTCGGGTTGGGCCGGTGCGAGCCGGCCGGCGCCAGCTTGCGCAGCATGGCGTTCGCCGCGGAAATGTGGGGCACGTTGGTGCCGCAGCAGCCGCCGACGAGGTTGACCCCGTCCTCGGTCACGAAGCGCTCCAGCCAGTGGGCGAAGTCGTCGGCGCGCAGCGGGTAGTGGGTCTTGCCATCGACCAGCTCCGGCAGGCCGGCGTTGGGCTGGACCGAGATCAGCCCCGGCCAGTTCTGCGACAGCCAGCGCACATGCTCGCTCATCTCCAGCGGGCCGGTGGCGCAGTTCAGCCCCATCAGCGGCACGTCGAGCGCCTGGATGACGGTGGCCGCCGCGGCGATGTCGGTGCCGACCAGCAGCGTGCCGGTGGTCTCCACCGTCACCTGGACGAAGACCGGGGTGTCGGCCTTGGCCTCCAGCCGCGCCCGCTTGATGCCGTTGACCGCGGCCTTGATCTGCAGCGGGTCCTGGCAGGTTTCCACCAGGATGGCGTCGGCCCCGCCGGCGATCAGGCCGGCGGCCTGGACATAGAAGCTGTCCTCCGCCGCCTGGTAGGCGATGTGGCCCAGGCTGGGCAGCTTGGTGCCCGGCCCGATCGAACCGATGACGAAGCGCGGCAGCCCGTCGCTGAAGCTCTCCGCCGCCTCGCGCGCCAGCTCGACCGCGCGCTGGTTGATCTCGAAGGCTTTCTCGGAGATGCCGAACTCGCCCAGCGTCACCGGGGAGGCGCCGAAGGTGTCGGTCTCCACCATGTCGGCGCCGGCTTCGAAATAACCGCGGTGGATGTCGCGGACGATGTCGGGGCGCGACAGCGGCAGGATGTCGGTGCAGTTCTCGTGCCCCCAGTAATCCTTCTCCACGTCGAGGTCGAGCGCCTGGATGCGGCTGCCGAACCCGCCGTCGCAAAGCAGTACACGGTCACGCAGGGTGTCGAGGATGTGGGGCATGGGGAGGGTTCTTATCCGTTGCTTGGGCGGGTTCGGGGCAAAGGCGGGGTCAGGCGAGGCCGTGGCGGTTGATCGGCCACCAATCGTCGTTCAGCAGAAGATCCAGTGTGTAAGGGCAATCCACGGGCAATGCGTCGGCCGGCATGCGGGCCTGCTCCTCGGTCCAGGCGAGGAAATCGGCGTCGTATCCGATCCGGCTGTCCATGGCATCGCCCTCCCGTGACGTTCCGCCGCCCCACGCTACCACAGAGCGGCGTTCAGTGCCCTACCCGGCCACCGCCGCCGGCGCCGCCTTCGCCTTCACGCCCAGCATCCGGCAGATGGCGATGGTCAGGTCGGAGCGGTTCAGGGTGTAGAAGTGGAAGTCGTTGACGCCTTGCGCCTGCAAATCCTGGCACTGCTCCGCCGCCACCGTCGCGGCGACCAGCAGGCGGGTTTCCGGGTCGGCGTCCAGGCCCTCGAAGGTTTCGGCCAGCTTGGCGGGCATCGAGGCGCCGCACTTGCCGGCGAACTCCACCGCGCGGGCGAAGTTGGTGATCGGCAGGATGCCGGGCACGATCGGCACATGGATGCCGGCGGCGGCGCAACGGTCGAGGAAGCGGAAATAGACGTCGTTGTCGAAGAAGAACTGGGTGATGGCGCGGGTTGCCCCGGCGTCGACCTTGCGCTTCAGGTTGTCCAGGTCGAACTGGGCGCTCGGCGCCTCCGGATGGCTCTCCGGGTAGGCGGCGACCGAGATCTCGAAGTCGGCGATGCGCTTCATCCCGGCAACCAGATCGGCGGCGTAGGCGTAGCCGCCGGGGAACGGCTCGTAGCGGCCGCCGACGCCGCCCGCGGTTTCCGGCGGGTCGCCGCGCAGCGCCACCAGATGGCGGATGCCGGCGTCCCAATAGGTGCGGGCGATGCCGTCGATCTCGTCGCGCGTGGCGCCGACGCAGGTGAAGTGCGCGGCGGCCGGGATGCCGGTCTCATCCTGGATGCGGCAGACGGTGGCGTGGGTGCGCTCGCGGGTCGAGCCGCCGGCGCCGTAGGTCACCGACACGAAACTGGGCGCCAGCGGGGCCAGCCGCTGGATCGACTGCCACAGGCTCTGCTCCATCTTCTCCGTCTTGGGCGGAAAGAACTCGAAGCTGACGGACGGCGGCGCAGAGAGGGGCGCGGTCATGACGGGACTCCGCTGAGCGAAAGGGCGGTTTGAGGGGTGGACGCCGATGCCGCCGCCGCGAGGCGGGTGGCCGGCCAGATGGAGACGGTGAGCGGGTCGCCCGGCAGATGCACCACCGGGCCGCACTCCAGGCCCGACTGGCGGCACCAGCCGGCGACCTCCGCGTCGGAGAAGCCCAGCCGGCGGTGCGCGTGTTCCTCGCGCAGCGCCTCCAGCTGATGGGGGGCGAAATCGACGACCAGCAGCCGGCCGCCGGGACGCAGCACGCGCGCCGCCTCGGCCAGCACCTCGGCCGGCGATTCGGTGAAGTGCAGCACCTGGTGGATCACCGCGGCGTCGAACGAGCCGGAGGGGAACGGCAACTGGTACATGTCGGCCTGCCGCACATGGCAGTGGCGCAGGCCCGCCTGTTCCAGCTTGGTGCGGGCGACCGCCAGCATCTCGCGCGATTGGTCTACCCCGACCGCGCGATGGACGCGCCCGGCGAGCACCTCCAGCATCCGTCCGGTGCCGGTGCCGATGTCCAGCAGCTCCTCCACCCCCTCTTTCGGGAACAGGCGCAGCAGCGCGGCCTCGACCTCGCCTTCCGCGACGTGAAGGGAGCGGATCTCGTGCCAACGGGCGGCATTCTCGCGGAAATAGGCGGCGGCGGTTTCCGACCGGCCGCGCTTGATCGCCTCCAGCCGCTCCAGGTCGAGCGTCAGGGTGGGATCATCCTCCGGGATGGCGTCGACCAGCACGCGCGCCAGCCCGGCCGAGGCGCCGCGCTCCGCCAGCCTGTAGAAGGCGAAGGTGCCCTCGCGGAAACGGTCGAGCAGCCCGGCGTCGCACAGCAGCTTCAGATGGCGCGAGACGCGCGGCTGGCTCTGGCCCAGGATCTGGGTCAGCTCGGTCACCGTCAGCTCGCCGTGCGCGCAGAGCGCCAGCAGCCTCAGCCGCGTCGTCTCCGCCGCCGCCTTCAGCGTCGCCAGCAGATCGTCCATCGCCTCGTGTCCGATTCGGGTCAGAATGGCAGCCGGCCGGACGGGACACCACGCCCCGCCGATCCGGATACAGATATAAAGATATCTTTATGCGTCGTAAACCGCTTTTCGCACGGCGGGCGCCGCGCTTCGCTCCGCCACCCCGTTTGCCTCCTGTTTCATGGTCATAGCCGCAGGATTCCACTGTGTCCGCGGCCGGTGCGGCAAAGCCATCACAGTCGCCGCCGCGCCCCGGATCGACCGGCGGCGGGCGCTGGCCAAACGGCCGAGCCTGTGTTAGGTCACGAAGCAGTGGAAATTATGGGATTTCTCGCCCAATCTTCACAGCGACCGCGCCGCCACCTTGCCAGAGTTGAGGACTCCCGATGACGGAGTCTTCGGTTGTGGAGGGATGCCGCGGCGCCCCGCCCCGAGTCGAGCCATCAGCCAAAGAGCCGTCGCACATGAAGCTGGCCAGCCTTTCCCGCTCCCTCCTCCGCACGGTCACCGTGGTGGCGCTCGCGCTGACGGCCACGGCCTGCGCAACCAACCCGGCCGACCCGGGCGCGAAGGACGCCGCCTATCAGGTCAACGACCCGTTGGAAATCCCGAACCGTTTCGTGTTCGCCGCGAACGAGGCCGTCGACGTCCTGGCGCTGCGCCCGGCGGCGGAGGTCTATGTCGGCGTCGTGCCCGACCCGGTGCGCGACGCGATCCACAACTTCATCGACAACCTGATGGGGCCGCTCTACATCGCCAACAACCTGCTCCAGGGCAACGTTGACGGGGCGACGAACGCGACCGGCCGCTTCATGACCAACACCATCCTGGGCGTCGGCGGCATCGCCGACGTGGCGAGCCAGGCCGGCATCCCGCACGCGCCGGAGGATTTCGGCCAGACGCTGGCGGTGTGGGGCCTCGGCGACGGGCCGTACCTGGTGCTGCCGCTGCTGGGCCCGTCGAACGTGCGCGACGCCGTCGGCTATGGCGTCGACACCGTCGGCGACCCGGTCCGCATCTGGGCCTACGCCCATCACGGCCAGGGCCTGATGTACACCCGCGCCGGCGTCGGCGCGGTCGACCGCCGCTCCGAAGTGCTGAAGTCGGTGGACGACCTGCGCCGCAACTCGCTGGACTTCTACGCCACCGTGCGCAGCCTGCACCAGCAGCAGCGCCAGGCGGAGATCGAGAACCGCAAGGGCCCGGCCACGCCGGACTTCCCGGACTACACCAGCACCCCCAAGCCCTGATCGGCACGGGGACCGGTCCCGCAAGACCGGCACCGCGTCACCGCGGTGCCGGCCCGGATCGCCCAAAAGGTCAGATGACCGTTGACAAAGCCGCAACAACCGCCACTTTTCGCCCAATCATGCTGACACGCCGCCATTTCGTCGCGTGCGCTGCCCTGCTCGCGGTGAGCGGTTGGGCCGGCCACACCTTCATCTCCCCGGCCGCTGCCCAAGGCGCCGACCAGGGGGCCAGCGCGTTCATCCAGAAACTGGGGAACGACGCCATCGCAACCTTCTCGGACAAGAGCCTGTCGCGTCCCCAGGCGACGGAGCGCTTCCGGGTGCTGCTGAACGCCGGCTTCGACGTGCCGTACATCGGCCGCTGGGTGCTCGGCCGCTACTGGAACTCGGCGACCGAACCGCAGCGGGCCGAGTACCAGAAGCTGTTCGAGCAGATGATCGTCAACACCTACGCCGAGCGCTTCGTCGAATATTCCGGCGAGACGTTCAAGATCACCGGCACGGCGCCGGCCGGCGAGGCCGACAGCATGGTGACGACCCAGATCGTCCGCCCGAGCGGTCCGCCGGTCAACGTCAGCTGGCGTGTCCGCAAGACCCCCACCGGCTTCAAGATCATCGACGTGGTGGTGGAGAATGTCAGCATGGGCGTAACCCAGCGGCAGGAATTCGCCTCCGTCGTCGAACAGAACGGCGGCCGGGTCGACGCGCTCATCCAGGCGCTGCGCCAGAAGGTCGGCCAGACCGGCTGATCGGTGCCGGCGGATTTGGTGCCGGCGGATTGATCCAGGCCGGATCGGCAACCGGGCTGCAGGGGCCGCCTTCCCGCGAAGGCGGCCCTTTTCATGCGCGGGTTGCGCGCGCATGGTGAGCGGCGGGTGATCGCACCCGTGACGCGCCGCATCGAAAGGGCTATCTTGCGGCGATGCGCCTGCCCTTCGTCATACGCTGAAACCGGGATCCCGCCGCCATGGCCGAACGCGATGCGACCGAGGTCGACGAACTGCGGACGATCATCCAGTCGCATCAGGCGTGGCTGAAACGTCCCAGCAGCGGCCGCCGCGCCGACCTCAGCTTTCGTGACCTGTCGCGGCTGAACCTGGAACGGGTGTCGCTGGCCGGCGCCAAGCTGGCCGGGGCCTGCATGGTCAACACCCGCATGGTGAAGGCCGACCTGTCGCAGGCCGACCTGTTCGGCGCCGACATGGAGGGGGTGAACCTGTCGGGCGCCATCCTCACCGGGGCCGACCTGCGCGGCGCCAACCTGCACCGGGCGCTGCTGACCGACGCCAACCTGCGCGGCGCCGATTTCCGCGCCGGTTCCCTGGTCGATGGTGCCACGGCCGAAGGCGGGCAGCCCCGCGGCACCGGCACCACCCGGCTGACCGAGGCCAAGATGGAACGGTCGATCCTGGCCGGGGCCAACTTCACCGGCTGCGACCTGACCGGCGCCGACCTGAACGACGCCGACCTGACCGGGGCGGAGCTGACGTCGGCCGTGCTGATGGGCACCGATTTCTGCGGGGCCAACCTGGACGGCGTGGTGTTCGGCAACACGGTGATGGACCACGCCACGCTGACCCGCACCTTCATCCCCTTCTCGCTGCCGCCGGAAGCGGTGGTGCCGCCCACCTACACCGCGATGCCGGTCGCCGAGTTCCTGGAGCTGGTCGAGCGGCACGAACGCTGGGTCGACAGCGGCGGCGCGGAGGGCCTGCGACTCGACCTCGACCTCGTGACGGTGGCGGGGGTCGACCTGCACGGGCGCACGCTGGCGGCGGCCCGCCTGCGCCGCTGCCGCCTGCCCGGCGCCCGCCTGACCAAGGCCAGCCTGGAAATGGCGGAGCTGTCCTACATCGACCTGGACGAGGCCGACCTGCGCGACGCCGTGCTGCGCGGGGCGACGCTGCGCCGCGCCTATCTGGCCCACACGCTGATGAACGGAATCGACGCCCGCCCGGTGCCGCTGGCCGGCGGCCGCGCCTGGCCGGCGAATTTCGAGGGCGCCGACTTCTCCGACGCCGACCTGCGGGATTCGACGATGGGGCCGGCGATCGTCCGCGGCGCCGTCTTCACGCACACGCTGACCGACGGCTCGGGCATCGACCTCCAGTCGGCCGCCAGCCCCTTCCCGCCCCCGCCGCCGGAAGAACGCCGCCGCCAGAAGCGTTTCGTCCGCCCCGGTCTGGTCGTCCACACCGAACATGGCAGCTTTCCCGCGCGCAACTGGTCGGTCGGCGGCCTGTGCCTGCTGGCGGTCGACCAGCCCTACCAGCGCGGCCAGACCTTCCAGGCCCGCGTCGTCATGACCGACCGCAAGGAGGTCGCCGCCGTCGCCAACCTGGTCGTCCTGCACCGCGACGAGGAGCGCGGGCAACTGTCGGTCCGTTTCCACCAGTATGGCGACGACCTGAAGGCGCTGTTGAAGACCGCCTTCCTGGAACACCAGAAGATGGCCGGGTGAACGCGGACGGACCCGGTCCGCGTGCAGGACGCATCCCGAACAAGCCCTTGGTTTCCATCTGAAATCGTTCAACCATAGGGATCGTTTATTCACCGGAACGATCTTGTCGACCTCCTGTTTGATGGTGGCACGCCAGACATGGCCACAATCACCGGAGGCTTCCCATGGCAGACGAACAAAAGCCCAAGAAAGTTGGTGTGTATGACGGCGCCGGCGGCGGAGTCGCCGGGTCGGGGATGAACTGGATGTGGATCATCCTCGGCCTGATCATCGTCGCGATCGTCCTCTACCTTCTGTTCCGTTGAGCCATGGGCTCACCCGCCCTGGCCGGCCCGCCATGACCCCGCCCGATGAACGGGACGCGGTCATCCCCTTGCACGACGAGTCGGTGACCGTCGACAAGCAGCGGGTGGACCGCAGCCGCGTGCGGGTGACCACCCGCGTCTCCGAACGCGAGGCCCTGGTCCGGGACACGCTGGATCACGAGGACGCCATCGTGACCCGCGTTCCCGTCGACCGGGAGATCGACGCCTACCCGGATGTCCGCCAGGAGGGCGACGTCACGGTGATCCCGCTGGTCGAGGAAGTCCTGGTGGTGGAGCGCCGTCTGGTGCTCCGCGAGGAGATCCACGTCCGCAAGACCAAGCGGACCACCGAGGTCGAGCAGCCCGTCACCCTGCGCTCCGAGCAGGCCACCGTCGAGCGCATCGCCCTGGAAGGCGGCGCCGGGCGGGATCACGACGCCGCGTCCGGGCCCCCCACCGCCACCACACAGCCACCTTTCGAGGAGTAAAGCCGATGACCAAGACCATCGTCGCCCTCTACGACCACCGGACCGACGCGATGAGCGCCTCGCAGGACCTGCAATCCTCCGGTTTCGACGTCAGCGCGATCGAGATCCTGTCGCACGCCGACCTGACCGGGGTCGGCACGGGCGGAACGCTCGGCGACAGCCGCCCGGACCCGACGGATGCGGCGCTGTGGGACACCGACATGGCGACGGCGCGCAGCGACGTGCCCACCAGCGTGCCGTCGGACAGCTCGACCGGCGCCTATTCCGGCAGCGGCCGCACCGCCGGCAGCATCCTCTCCCGCCTGACCGGCTGGGGCGTGCCGCACCACGACGCCCAGGTCTACGCCGAGGGCGTGCGCCGCGGCGGCTCGCTGCTGAAGCTCCGCATCGACGAGGACGACGTCAGCCGCGCCATGGATGTGCTGGAGCGCGGCAACGTCGTCGACGTCGAGGAGCGCAGCACCGCCTACCGCAACGCCGGCTGGACCGGCTTCGACGAGACCTCCGACTATTACGACGAGCGGTCGGCGGACGAGGAGCGCCTGCGCTACTCGGTCGGCCAGACCTCGGTCAACACCTCCATGACCGACAAGTCCTTGGCTGACGAGCGCCTGACCGACGCCGCCACGGCGATGCGCGACGTCAACGCCGAAACCACCCGCACCGGCACGGTGGAAGGCGAGCAGCAGATCCCGCTGGTCGAGGAAGAGGTCCACATCGGCAAGCGCACCGTCGAGCGCGGCGGCGTCCGCGTCCGCAGCTACGTCGTCGAAACCCCGGTGGAAGAGCAGGTGCGCCTGCGCGACGAGACGGTCACCGTCGAACGCCGCCCGGGCGGCACCGCCGAGATCCCCGCCGACGCCTTCCGCGAACGCACCATCGAGGTGACGGAAACCGACGAGGAAGCGGTGGTGGGCAAGACCGCCCATGTCCGTGAAACGGTGGTGGTCCGCAAGGACGTCGAGGAGCGCGCCGAAACCGTCCGCGACACCGTGCGCCGCACCGAGGTCGAGATCGACGACGCCCGCGGCGAAAAGCGCACCGACCTGCCGACCGACCGCACCGACCTGAAGCGCTGACGCTTCCAACGGTCCCGGCAACGACAAACGGAGGCGGCCCCAGGGCCGCCTCCGTCCGTTTGGGCCGGCGCACGCGATCACGTGGCCAGAAAGCCGCCGTCCACGCACAGATTGTGGCCGATCACGAAGGACGCGGCATCGGACGCCAGCCAGAGCACCGCCTGCGCGACCTCGCCCGGTTCCCCCAGGCGGCGTGACGGCAGCCCGGCCGCGACCGTCGCCATGTCGGCGATGCCCGAGCCCAGCATCATCGGCGTGACCACCCGGCCCGGCGACACCGCGTTGATCCGGATGCCGCGGGGGGCATACTCCAGCGCCGCCGACCGGGTCAGGGAGATCGCCGCGGCCTTCGACGCCGAATAGAGCGACAGGCCCGGGTTGGGGTTGCGGACGCCGCTCACCGACGCGTTGTTGACGATCACGCCCTGGCCCTGCTCCAGCATGACGGCGAGTTCCGCCTTCATCGCGTGGAAGAGCGATTCGACGTTGGTGGCGAACACCCGCCGGAACGCGTCGTCGGGCTGGTCGGCCAGCGCGGCGCGCGGTTCCTGATAGCCGGCGTTGTTGAACGCGATGTCCAGCCGGCCGAAGCGCGCCGCCACCGCGGCGACCAGCGCGCGCACCGCGTCCGGTTCGGTCAGGTCGGCGGCCAGGAAGACCGCGCTGCCCCCGGCGTCGGCGCAGGCGCCGGCCACGGCCTCGCCCCGTTCCCGGTCGCGGCCGGCGGCCACCACCAGGGCGCCCGCGCGGGCGAAGGCCAACGCCGTCGCCCGCCCGATGCCCGACGTCGCACCGGTGACCAGAACCACCTGGCCGCCAAAGCCGCTTCCGACCAAGTCCACCATCCCGCTCCCCATCCGTTCTGTTCCGGACTCCGCCCGTGTTCCCGGCGATGATGGCGGCCGCGTCGACGACGGTATTGGCGGAAATTGCAGGGTCGGTCCGGCTGGGATGTCAGCCGCGGAAGGCCCGGACATAGCAGCGCGGGGTGATGCCGTAGGCCCGCTTGAAATGGCGGGTGAAGGCGCTCTGGTCGTAGAAGCCGGCGTCGATTGCGGCGTCGGCCAGACGCGCGCCGCGCTCCAGCCGGCGGACGGCTGCGGTCAGCCGGACCTGGGTCAGGTAGCCATGCGGCGTCAACCCGACCGTCCGCTTGAACAGCCGGATCAGTTGGAAGACGGTCAGGCCCGCCTCGCGGGCAAGGTCGTCGAGGGTCAGCGGGTCGGCGTGACGGTCGTGGATCAGCGCCAGCAGCGGCGCCACCGTCACCGCGTCCCCCGGCGCCCGCGGAACCATCGCGGCCCCTGCGGCGTGCCGGTCGATCAGGCCGCCGAAGCAGCCGGCCAGCCGTTCCTGGGCCAGCATCGGGTCACCATCGCCGTCCAAAAGGCGGTGAAGCGCCAGAAAGGCGTCGGCAAGGCCGGTGTCGGTGATGCGGTTTTCGGTAAAGCCGGGGACGCGGTCGATGCCGACCAGCCGCGCGACATGGTCGATGGCCGGACGGCGCAGATAGAAGGAGCGATAGCGCCAGTTGCCGCTCGACCCCATCCGCCCCGAATGGACCTCGGCGGGGTTGAACACCAGCAGGGAGCGGCTCGTCGCCTCCTGCGTCACGCCCCGGCTGCGGAACTCGGACCCGCCGGCTTCGGTGACGGCGACAACGATCGCCTCGTGGGTGTGCGGCGCATAGTCATGCCGGGTGAAGTCGGCGTGCAGAAGGAACAGGCCGCCCACCGTCCGGTCCTGCCAGTAACGGACAAGGTTGGCCGTGTCCGGGCGCGCCATGGGAGACATCTCCTGCCGGAACGGGACGGCGGAGGGCCGCACCCCCGCCCGACGGACGGGGGTGCGGCCGGTAAGGTCAGCCGCGCACCAGCGGCTTGTACTTGATGCGGTGCGGCTGGTCGGCGTCGGCGCCCAGGCGGCGCTTCTTGTCGGCTTCGTAGTCCTGGAAGTTGCCTTCGAACCACTCGACGTGACTGTCGCCCTCGAAGGCCAGGATGTGGGTGGCGATGCGGTCGAGGAACCAGCGATCGTGGCTGATGACCACGGCGCAGCCGGCGAAGCCCTCCAGCGCGTCTTCCAGGGCGCGCAGGGTGTCGACGTCGAGGTCGTTGGTCGGTTCGTCGAGCAGCAGGACGTTGGCGCCGGACTTCAGCATCTTGGCGAGGTGGACGCGGTTGCGCTCACCGCCCGACAGCTGGCCGACCTTCTTCTGCTGGTCGGGACCGCGGAAGTTGAAGCTGGAGACGTAGGCGCGGCTGGGCATGGTCTTCTTGCCCAGCTCGACGAGGTCGAGCCCGTCGGAGATCTCCTCCCACACCGACTTCTTCGGGTTCAGGCTGTCGCGGCTCTGGTCGACATAGCCCAGCTTCACCGTGTCGCCGACGCGGAAGGTGCCGGCGTCCGGCCCCTCCTGCCCGGTGATCATGCGGAACAGGGTGGTCTTGCCGGCGCCGTTCGGGCCGATGACGCCGACGATGCCGCCGGGCGGAAGGCGGAAGGACAGGCCGTCGATCAGCAGGCGGTCGCCAAAGCCCTTGGCGATGTTCTCCGCCTCGATGACGACGTTGCCCAGGCGCGGCGGCACCGGGATGACGATCTTCGTCTCGCCGGCCTGCTCCTTGCCGCTCTCGGCCAGCATCGTCTCGTAGGCGGTGATGCGGGCCTTGCTCTTGGCCTGACGGGCGCGCGGCGACTGGCGGATCCATTCCAGCTCGGTGGCGAGCTGCTTCTGACGCGACTCCTCCTGGCGGCCTTCCTGCTCCAGGCGCTTCTGCTTCTGCTCCAGCCAGGACGAGTAGTTGCCCTCGTAGGGGATGCCGGCGCCGCGGTCGAGTTCGAGGATCCAGCCGGTGACGCTGTCGAGGAAGTAGCGGTCGTGGGTGACCAGGACGACGGTGCCCTTGTAGTCCTCCAGGTGCTTCTGCAGCCACGCCACCGATTCGGCGTCGAGATGGTTGGTCGGCTCGTCGAGCAGCAGCAGGTCGGGCTTTTCCAGCAGCAGCTTGCACAGCGCGACGCGGCGCTTCTCACCGCCCGACAGCTTGGTCACGTCGGCGTCGCCCGGCGGGCAGCGCAGCGCGTCCATGGCGATCTCGACCGTGCGGTCGATGTCCCAGGCGTCGGCGGCGTCGATCTTCTCCTGCAGCTCGCCCTGTTCGGTCAGCAGCGCGTCGAAGTCGGCGTCGGGTTCGGCCATCAGGTTCGACACTTCGTTGAAGCGGTCGAGCAGGGCCTTGGTTTCCCCCAGCGCCTCCAGGACATTCTCCTGGACGGTCTTGGTCGGGTCGAGCTGCGGTTCCTGCGGCAGGTAGCCGACCTTGGCGCCCTCCGCCACCCAGGCTTCGCCGGAGTAGTCCTTGTCGAGGCCGGCCATGATCTTGAGCAGCGTCGACTTGCCGGCGCCGTTCACGCCGAGCACGCCGATCTTCACCCCCGGCAGGAACGAGAGCCACACGTTGTCGAGGGTCTTCTTGCCGCCAGGATAGACCTTGGTCAGGCCCTTCATGACGTAGACATACTGATAGGACGCCATGCGCCGCTCCGACTTTCTCAACCGGGGAAAGAAAAAGGCGCCGCCGAACGGCGCCACTTCGCTGACTCGAGGTTTTAGCGCATAAGAACGGCGGGCGAAACCATGTTGGCTGATCGGGACGAGAGGGAGAGCGGCGTTGGTCGAGATCTACGTGGACGGCGATGCCTGCCCGGTGAAGGCGGAAATCTACAAGGTCGCCGGCCGCACCGGCTGCAAGGTCTGGCTGGTCGCCAACGCGCCGCTGCGCCTGCCGACCGAGTGCGTGGCCGAGCTGGTGGTGGTCAGCGACGGCTTCGACGCCGCCGACGACTGGATCGCCGAGCACGCCGGCGCGACCGACGTGGTGGTGACCGCCGACATCCAGCTGGCCGACCGCTGCGTGAAGCGCAACGCCGTGGTGATCGGCCCGACGGGACGCCCCTTCACGCCGGACAGCGTCGGCACCGCGCTGGCGACGCGGGCGCTGATGCAGGATTTGCGCGACATGGGCGTGGTCGGCGGCGGCAACGCCCCGATGAGCCAGCGCGACAAGTCGCAATTCCTCCAGACGCTGGACCAGGCGGTGCAGGCGCTGAAGGCGGGCCGGCGGCCACGGTTCCGGTGAGGGACGCCTGACACGAAAAGGGCCCGGTCCCCCTCGGGAACCGGGCCTCCATCACGGCTGAACCCTCAATCGCGGACGACCGGGATCACTCCCAGCCGGCGGCCTTCTCGCAGGCCTTGCGGGCTTCGGGGTTGGCCTTTTCCCACTGGGTGATGGTGCGGGTCTCGCTGTCGTCCATCTTGTTGTTCATGCAGACGCAGTACTTGTTCACGACCGCTTCCGACACCTTGGCATCGGAGTTGTCCTTCATGCACTGGGCCACCCACTTCGCGTTGTCGTCCGCCAGGACGGGGGCGGCGGCGGACAGCGCACCGAAGGACAGGACACCGAGGGAGAGAGCAAGGACGGCGAGCTTCATGAGCGGTCTCCAGGTTGGGCGGCGGCGCCACGGGATCGTCGCGCCGCACCGACAGTCGGTACCTCCAACGGTAGGTGCGATAATCGCCGCCGCACAAGCCAGGGCTTCACCGTAAGCACTATGCCGCAGGTGATAGCCCCGAGCGAGACCGCCGGTGGTTCAGACCCGCACCACCTTGCCCGGATTCATCAGGTTGTCGGGGTCGAAGCTGCGCTTCAGGTCGCCCATGACGGCGTAGGCCTCGCCGGTCTCCTGCTCCAGGAACGCCATCTTGCCATAGCCGATGCCGTGCTCGCCGGTGCAGGTACCGCCCATCGCCAGCGCGCGGGACACCATCTTGTCGGCCAGACGCTGGGCCTCGGCCATCTCCTCCGGCTTGTCGGGGTCGATGACGTAGACGAGGTGGAAATTGCCGTCGCCGACATGGCCGACCATCGGCGCCAGCATGTTGGACTCCGCCAGATCCTGCTTGGTTTCCATGATGCAGTCGGCAAGGCGGGAGATCGGCACGCAGACGTCGGTCGGCCAGCCCTTCGACCCCGGACGCAGCGCCAGCGCCGCGTAATAGGCGTCGTGACGGGCCTGCCACAGCTTCGACCGGTCCTCCGCCCGGGTGGCCCAGGTGAATTCCAGGCCGCCATGCTCCTCGGCCAGCGCGGCGACCATCTCCGCCTGCTCCTTCACGCCGGCCTCGGTGCCGTGGAACTCGAAGAACAGCGTGGGGGCGACGGCGTAATCCAGCTTGGAGTAGGCGTTGACCGCGCCCATCTGGACCTCGTCCAGCAGCTCGATGCGGGCGACCGGGATGCCGGACTGGATGGTCTGGATCACCGTGTCGACGGCGCCCTTGATCGTCTGGAAGGCGCAGACGGCGGACGAGATCGCCTCGGGGATGCCGTAGAGCTTCAGCGTCACCTCGGTGATGATGCCCAGCGTGCCTTCGGAGCCGACGAACAGCCGGGTCAGGTCGTAGCCGGCGGCCGACTTGCGCGCCCGCCCGCCGGTCTTGATGACGCGGCCGTCGGCCAGCACCACGGTCAGCCCCAGCACATTCTCGCGCATCGTGCCGTAGCGCACCGCGTTGGTGCCGCTGGCCCGGGTCGCCGTCATGCCGCCCAGCGAGGCGTTGGCGCCGGGGTCGATTGGGAAGAACAGGCCGGTGTCGCGCAGATGCTCGTTCAACTGCTTGCGGGTGACGCCGGCCTGGACGGTGACGTCCAGATCCTCCGGGCTGACGCGCAGGATCTGCTGCATGCCCGACAGGTCGATGGTGATGCCGCCGGCCAGCGCCGCGATGCCGCCCTCCAGCGAGGTGCCGGTGCCGAACGGGATGATCGGCAGCTTGTGCCGCGCGCAGATGCGGACGATCGCGCTGACCTCCTCGGTCGAGGTGGCGAAGGCGACGCCGTCGGGCGGGCACGGGGTGTGGTAGGACTCGTCCTTGCCGTGATGCTCGCGCACCGGCAGCGAGGTGGTGAACCGATCGCCCAGCAGAGCCGACAACTCGGCCCGGGCCTCCTCGGTCAGGGCCGCACGCGGCTGGGTGGTGGCGATGACGGTCATGGGGTTTGTCCTCCCGCTTCGGTGGTTCATTCGTATGACCAAGAAAGGCTAAAGCGGCGGGCAAGCCCTTGGCAAGATCAGCGCGGCGCAGGGGTGGAATGCCGGGGCGGCGCGGGCCGCCCCTCCCCTGCCCGCGCGTCAGCCCGCCGCGCCGAAGCCGCCGCCGCCCGGCGTCTCGATCACCAGCGCATCGCCCGGCATCATCGCGGCGCGGTCCTGCGAGGCCAGTTCCAGCACCGTACCGTCGGCGCGCTGGACCCAGCTGCGCCCCAGCGCCCCGTCGGCGCCGCCCTTCAGGCCGAAGGGGGCGACCTTGCGGTGGTTGGCGAGGATCGCGGCGGTCATCGGTTCCAGGAAGCGCAGGCGGCGCACCACCCCGTCGCCGCCGCGCCAGCGCCCGGTCCCGCCCGAGCCGCGGCGGATGCGGAAGCTCTCCACCAACACGGGGAAGCGCCATTCCAGCACCTCCGGGTCGGTCAGGCGGGAGTTGGTCATGTGGGTCTGCACCGCGTCGGTGCCGTCGAAGCCGTTGCCGGCGCCGGAGCCGCCGCACACCGTCTCGTAATACTGGTGCCACTCGTTGCCGAAGGTGGTGTTGTTCATCGTCCCCTGGGCCGACGCCATCACCCCCAGCGCGCCGAACAGCGCGTCGACGATGCACTGGCTGGTTTCGACGTTGCCGGCGACCACGGCGGCCGGCGGGTTGGGCGCCAGCATGCTGCCCGGCGGGATGATGATCTCGATCGGGCGCAGGCAGCCCTCGTTCATCGGAATCTCGTCGTCGACCAAGCAGCGGAAGACGTAGAGCACCGCCGCCCGGCAGACCGCCGACGGGGCGTTGAAGTTGTTGGACAGCTGCGAACTGGTGCCGGTGAAGTCGACCATGGCCGACCGCGCGGCGCGGTCGATCGACACCCGCAGCTTGATCACCGCCCCGTTGTCCAGCGTCACCGCGAAGTCGCCGTCGCTCAGCACGCCGATGGCGCGGCGGACCTGCTCCTCGGCGTTGTCCTGGACGTGGCGCATGTAGGCGGTGACGGTGGACAGCCCGTGCAGGCGGACGACGCGGTGCAACTCGCGGGTGCCCTGCTCGTTGGCGGCGACCTGCGCCTTGAGGTCGCCGATGTTCTGCGCCGGGTTGCGCGCCGGGTGCGGGCCGGAGCGCAGCAGTTCCAGCATCGCCTCCTCGCGGAACTGGCCGGCCTCGACCAGCGGCACGCAGTCCAGCAGCACGCCCTCGTCGGCGATGGTCGTGCTGTCGGGCGGCATGGAGCCGGGGGTGATGCCGCCGACGTCGGCGTGATGCCCGCGCGAGGCGACGAAGAACAGCAGCTCCTTGCCCGCCTCGTCGAACACCGGCGAGACGACGGTGATGTCCGGCAGGTGGGTGCCGCCATGGTAGGGGTCGTTCAGCGCGAAGCTCTCGCCCGCGGCGAAGGCGCCGCCGCGCCGCCCGATCACCGCGCGCACGCTCTCGCCCATCGACCCCAAATGCACCGGCATGTGGGGGGCGTTGGCGATCAGCCCGCCGTCGCGGTCGAACAGGGCGCAGGAGAAGTCGAGCCGCTCCTTGATGTTCACCGAGCGGGCGGTCTTCTCCAGCGTCACGCCCATCCGCTCGGCGATCGACATGAACAGGTTGTTGAAGACCTCCAGCATCACCGGGTCGACCTTGGCGGCGCCCTTGATGCCGATGGCGGTGCGCTGGGTGGCCGGCTCCAGCCGGGTCAGCACCAGATGGTTCTTGCGCGTCACCTCGGCCATCCAGCCGGGCTCGACCACCGTGGTCGACACCGCTTCGGCCAGCACCGCCGGACCGACGACGCGGTTGCCGGGCTGCAGGTGGCTGCGGTCGTACAGCGGCGCCTCGCGGCGCTGGCCGCCGCTGTGGATGGCGACGGTGGCGAGCCGGCGCGGCAACACGGCGGTGCCGGCGGGGCGGTCGGGGTCCTCCAGCACGTCGGTCAGGCCGACCGCCTCCAGCGTCACCGACTCCACCTCCAGCGCGGCGCCGGGGGTGAGGAAGCCGTAGCGCTGGCGGTGCGCCTCCTCGAACGCCTTGCTCATCGCCACCTTCGACCCGAAGGCGACGGTCAGCGTGGTGTCGGAGCCGCCGGCCTTGATGTGGACGCGGCGGTGGATGACCTGCCGGTCGGCGGCGATGCCCTGGCGGGTCAGCTCGGCCCGGCCCTCGGTCTCCAGGTCGGTGAACAGCATGGTCAGCCGGTCGACCACCGCGTCGCTGAGCGGGCCTTCCACCGCGCGCTCGCGGATCGCCACCGTGTCGGCCAGCCCGATGCCGTAGGCCGACAGCACGCCGGCCTGCGGGTGCAGGAACACCCGCGTCATGCCGAGCGCGTCGGCGACGGCGCAGACATGCTGGCCGGCCGCGCCGCCAAAGCCGTTCAGCGTGTAGCCGGTGACGTCGTAGCCGCGCTCCACCGAGATCTTCTTGATGGCGTTGGCCATGTTGTCGACGGCGATGCGCAGGAAGCCTTCGGCGACCTCCTGCGGCGTCATGGTGGTGCCGAGCGCGGCGTTGACCTTGGCCGCCAGTTCGGCGAAGCGGGCCTTCACCACCTCGGCGTCGAGCGGCTGGTCGCCGTTCGGGCCGAAGACGTTGGGGAAGAAGCGCGGCTGGATCTTGCCGACCATCACGTTGCAGTCGGTGACGGTCAGCGGGCCGCCGCGGCGGTAGCAGGCCGGGCCCGGGTTGGCCCCGGCGCTGTCCGGCCCGACGCGGAAGCGGGTGCCGTCGAAGACGCAGAGCGAGCCGCCGCCGGCCGCCACCGTGTGGATGTGCATCATCGGCGCCCGCACCCGCACCCCGGCGACCACGGCGTCGAAGGCGCGCTCATACTCGCCGGCGTAGTGCGACACGTCGGTCGAGGTGCCGCCCATGTCGAAGCCGATGACCTTGTCGAAGCCAGCCATCGTCGCGGTGCGCACCGCGCCGACCACGCCGCCGGCCGGTCCCGACAGGATGGCGTCCTTGCCCTGGAAGCGGCGGGCGTCGGTCAGGCCGCCGTTCGACTGCATGAACATCAGCGGCACCGGGCCGCCGCCGGCGGAGAGGTCGTTGGCGACCCGGTCGACGTAGCGGCGCAGCACCGGCGACAGGTAGGCGTCGGCGACGGTGGTGTCGCCGCGGCCGACCAGCTTCATCAGCGGGCTGACCAGATGGCTGACCGACACCTGGGTGAAGCCGACGGCGCGGGCCAGCGAGGCAACCTGCCGCTCGTGCTCCGGGTAGCGGTAGCCGTGCATCAGCACGACGGCGGCAGCGCGGAAGCCCTGGCGGTAGGCCTCCTCGAGGCCGCGGCGGACGGCGTGCAGGTCGACCGGCTTCAGGACGCGGCCGTCGGCCATCACCCGCTCCGGCACCTCGACGACGCGGGAATGGAGCTGTTCGGGCAGGGTGATGCGGCGGGCGAAGATCTTGGGGCGGGCCTGGTGGCCGATGCGGAGCTGGTCGCCGAAGCCCTCGGTCACCAGCAGGACGGTCGGCTCGCCCTTGCGTTCCAGCAGGGCGTTGGTGGCGACGGTGGTGCCCATCTTGACCACCTCCACCGTGTCGGCGGGGATCGGCTCGCCGGGCTTCAGCCCCAGCAGCTCGCGGATGCCCTGCACCGCGGCGTCGGCGTAGCGCTCCGGGTTGTCGGACAGCAGCTTGTGGGTGACGACCGAACCGTCCGGCCGGCGCCCGACGATGTCGGTGAAGGTGCCGCCCCGGTCGACCCAGAACTGCCAGCGCCCCGGCCCGGCCCCGGCACCAGCCCCATCGGCCGCCCCGCCCTTCACCCCGTTCCCGCTCACGCCCACGCCCACGCCCATGATCGCACCCGCCGAAATCCGCGCGCGGCAACCGCGCCGCGCGTGGGCCGGAGTTTCGCCATCCGGCAGCGAATTTCAACCGCCACCATGCCGCGACGTGACGACGGCGCCACGCCGCGGCGGAAACAACACAGGGACCCTACCGGCGAGCGCTTGAACCGACCCCTTTCAAGCGCTCGCCGGCCGCCGCGACGGCGGCGGCGCGCCCCCATGGGCGCGGGCAAGCCCGCGTGGCGTTTGAACGCAATACGGCACGTCAATGACGTGCCGGTATCAAGCCGCGATCGGCTCGCGGTGGGCGCCGGACACACCGGCCAGGATGCTGTTGAAGGCGCCGGTGCCGTCCTCCAGCGCTTCCAGCGCCAGCGAGAACTGGTTGGGCGGCGGCAATTCGAACTGCGCGGTGATCTCGCCGCAATCCAGCGCCAACCGGCCGCCGAATCGGCGGGCCAGCGCCCGCATGCGCACATTGCCGGCCATGCACATCATATGGACGTGGCGGACGCCGCGGTTGCGGGCGACGGTCAGGACGCGGCGGACCAGCGTGCTGCCGACCCCCTTGCCCTGAAGCTCCTTCTCGACGCTGATCCCGAATTCGGCCTGGTTGGGCCACAGGATGCGGTCGCCGCACAATTCCACCGCGCCGCGCAGCTCCCCGTTCAGGAAGGCGCCGACCAGCGTGGTGCGTCCCCAGTCGATGGCGGCGCAGTGGCGCTCCACCGCGTCGTCCGACAGGGTGCCGGTGAAGCGGGCGTAGCGGTCGGCGCGGTCGAGACGGAGAAGATGGGCCCGGTACAGGGGCAGTTCGGTCGGCATGATCTTGCGGATGACAGGCATGGCTCTGCTCACGGTTCTCGAATCCGAAAACGCATTCAGGCAGAACGTTTTTCCCCAGACCTTGGGGCCACGCGCGGCGATCCGGTCTCTTGGTGGATCGGGCGGGCGGCCGATGGGCGCCCGATGGTCGGCGCCGCTCTTTGTTGCATTGCAACATGGCGTCTCGGGCGATTTTCGCAAGCGCTTATTAGAGCTTTGCAATGCGAACAATTCCCCTTTGTTGCCGCGAAGCCACAGTTGGCCCGGCCCGATCCGGCCGTTATGCTGCGGCCGGCACGACCTCGGATCGGCCAGCGGAAGGCAAGAGGCGGAAGGCGGATCATGAGCATTTGGGGCAAGATCCTGGGCAGCGCGGCCGGGCTGGTCACCGGCGGGCCGCTGGGCGCCCTGCTCGGCGGGCTGGCCGGCCATGCGGTGGACCGCTGGTCGCCCTGCGGCCCGGCCGAGGGCGCGTCCAAGCCGATGAGCGACGCGGAGGCGGAGGCCGCCAAGCAGTCGGTCGCCTTCACCATCGGGGTGATCGCGCTGGCGGCCAAGATGGCGCGGGCCGACGGCGTGGTGAAGCGGGTGGAGGTCGACACCTTCAAGCGCCTGTTCCGCGTCCCGCCGGAGGAGCTGGCGAATGTCGGCCGCGTCTTCGACCTCGCCCGCCGCGACACCCACGGCTTCGAGGAGTACGCCCGCCAGATCGCCAACCTGTTCGAGGACCGGCACGCGGTGCTGGAGGAGCTGCTCGACAGCCTGCTGATGATCGCCGAGGCCGACGACGAGCTGCACGAGACCGAGGTCGCCTATCTGCACGCCGTCGCCGGCATCTTCGGCTTCGACGAAACCGCCTTCCGCCGCATCCTCGCCGGCCACCATCTGGCGGGCGGCCCCGACGGCGCCGACCCCTATCAGGTGTTGGGGGTGTCGCCCACCGACGACGACGCGGCGATCAAGGCCGCCCACCGGGCGCTGGTGCGCGAACACCACCCCGACCGGTTGGTCGCCCAGGGCATGCCGCAGGAGTTCGTCGATCTGGCGACCCAGAAACTCGCGCTGATCAACGCCGCCTACGACCGCATCCGCAAACAGCGGGAGGGAACCGCCGCCCTGTCCTGATGAAGCGGGTTGCGACACCGCCGTTGCGTCCCTGAAATTGTTTTCCGATGGAATTTTTCCCGTCGTTTGCCGTATCGTTGCCACCGCTGCGGGCAATGGAAGGCCCGCGCGCACGGAACGGAACGCAGGGGC
>NZ_LGRA01000021.1:1919943-1958755 GCF_003116095.1 Azospirillum sp. TSO35-2 | reverse complement strand
ACTGCCCACTTCGGGCATCACAACTCACAGAGACTCTGCCAATGACCGGAGGAAACTTCGGTCTCAGATCACGCCGATCGGCGTCAAACCCCGGCGCCGATACACACAACAGCCGAACCGCCATCGCCGTCCAGGTCTCCCCGGCCTCGGTCCGGCATTTCATGCGGTTCAGCGTCACAGAGATCTCGCGGTCTGGCCAATGGCCGCCAAGCTTGCGCACCACCTCCACCGCTCCGGGGTGGCCGCCCGAGGTCTGGCCGCCGATCTCGACGCGCTGCAAGCCGCTCTCCAAGAGCCCTGGAGCAATGGCCCGGTCGAGGGCCAGATCAACCGCCTGAAGCTCATCAAGCGGCAGATGTTCGGCTGCGCCAAGTTCGATCTGCTCCGTCGGCGCGTCTTGTGCATTGCCTGACGACCACGGCGCCGGCCACTACTGCGGCCCTCGCCACCTAACAAGAAAACGCTTCGTGCTGGCCTGCCCATTTTCCGTGCACGGTGGGTCGGCCGCAGGCCGGTATAAACTCAGCACCGAATGCGCGGATGAACCCGAGTCCGAAGCCGATTGACACCTCGTGTGCGCAACCATATGAAATGATAACGAAAAACTCTGATGCGGTGGGGTCCCGATCGGCGCAGAGCGGAACCCCGCCTCAGTAGTGAAACTGTGCGCGACGACAACGGCTTGTCAGCGAGATTGTCACAGGGTTTCAGTTTCGCGCCGATTCGCATTCGATCTGCCCAACTTTAATGTTAAGGCACTCCACAATATTTGAATATATAAGTTTTGTCCGATTTTGGGTCGACGTAGCTCTTCATCGGTCCGAAGCGCTCAGTGATCGAACTAGCATATGTGTATGGCCAATCGTCTTTAATCTTGGGCTGTTTGGTTGGTGACTTGCCGTCGTCGGCAATCGGCCACACGGCGAAATGCCGACACGTCTTCACATCGTCGCCTTTCGCGGCGTTCGCCGCGTCCACACAGAGATTCCAATGCTTCTCTATCGTAGGCTCTGCCAACTCCTCGTCCGTCGGCCGCCTCCTCGGCGCGAAGCGGGTGGGATCGGTCAAGTAGCGTTTGTACGCGACTCCGGCAATGAAACGCCTTCCGTTCTTCAGCGGCTCCTCGCCTTGGGGCGCCCTCAGGGTCCCGGTTTCCCCATAGACCACCTCGGCGCAAACGTCTGGATCCAGTTCCCTTGAGAGCGGGATCGCTTGGTCGAGCCAGAGTGCACGGGTGCTCTCCGGCACGCCGTCAAGACGCAGGAGCAAGCAGTTCGTTTCGTTGGACGGCGCCGTGATGAATATCCTTTTGATGTTGTTCTTGGTAGAAACCGCACGTCCGATGTTGCTGTGCCGGGTGATGGGGATGGTTTCAAGCAACATACCGAAGTGGTCGAACACCTCTACGGCGCCCGGCTGGGCGAATACCGACAGAAGCAATTCGAAGCCGGACACCGGAGCATCGAAATCGAACTGGGCAGAGTGCGACAGTTCAAGACCCGTGTAGCCTCCATCGTTCCGGATGTGCAGAGGCGCAACGATGCGGTACGCCTCGTCCCGAATCACGCTTGAGACGAAATCGGCGTGGCGGCCGGGATTGTCGATGATAGACCACGGCATATGCCCTTGAAATGAAAGTATCAGCGAGGCCATCGTTCTCTCCCCCTTCTCGGGTGCGACATGACATTGTCAGCGTGTCCGCAGGAACGCTAGGCGGTCTGCGGCTTTCTTGCCCGTCGTACGGCAGGCCGTGCGCTGGCAAGCTCGTACCGGAGGTCGACAAACCGAAGCAGTGGCTTCTCGACTAGCGTCAATCGGGAATAGACGCGCAATTCAAAGACATAGCGCCCGCCGACTGGACGGCCGCCATTCGACGCCTCCCAGCGCTCCAAGCTTCTCGCCACGATTGCGATTGCGTCGGAGGCATCGGGCTGGAACTTGCGCGCCGTGAACAGGCCAATCGGGTCCTGAGCATAGACCCGCATTCCCACGTCCTGCTTCTTATAATGGTCGATCTGTCCGGAGTCATAGCCCCAAGCAAGATCGACGAATGGCCGGTCCGCTGCATCCACATCGTCCAGTAGCTCATTGAAGAGTTGGGTGAGAGCATCGCCCACCGTCCCGCCTCGCAATGCTAAGGGAGTGGTGACTTGCAGCAACGGCGTGTAGGGCTCGCCGGGCCGGATAGTATCGGTCCGGTACACGAATAGGCTGCGGACGTTTTCGTGGTTTCCAAGCCGTGCGTTGCGCAGGATGGTAACCGACGGCCAAGCGTTCTCGTGCTTGAGGATGTCGAGTTTGCCGATCTCGATCCGGCGGCCGGCGAAGTACTCGCCGGTCACGGGATCGGATGCCGGCCTCTCGATGGACATCGCGGCAAGCGTGGTCGACTGGGATCTGGACAGCCGGCGCGGCGTCCCGGCCTCGGGGCTGGGCTTGCTGGGGGCGATCGCCTCGAGCCCATACTCGAAGCCGGCGTGCTGCCACGTGCCGCGCTTTCCGAGCGTCACGTCGATCATGGTGCCCCGCAGCTTTTCCTGAAGCGTGAAGGATTGGGGCACGCGCGCTAGGCCGCCGTCCAGCAGCATCCACGGACGTGGGGCAAGGCCGCGGGCGACATGGCCGCCCCAGTAGGCGAGCGCCTCGTACCAGAGATCGCGGATGCCGGCGGACTGCAAGGCCTGCCGGTAAACCACGTATTCGAAGAGCACGTCGCCGATGTCCCGCTCGTCCGCCCGCAACGCAAGCGCTGTACCCGCCGTGGGAGCGACGTTGAAGTCCACGTCGATGAGCCAGTCGTCCTGGGCGGCCGCGCGGGCGCGTTCGACGTCGAACCGGTAGGCCCACTGGCGGGCTTTCCGGATCGCCGTCTTCAGCGGGTCAGCCTCGCCGATCTGGCTCAGCCTGGGATCGGCCACGGCGATGTCCGGCTTGGTGATCAGCCGCTTGAACAGCACGGGGAGGTCGACCGGCGCCGGCTTCCCGGCGCTGTCCCTGCCCAGCGACAGGGAGGTTTCCGGGGTGAACAGCTTCAGCCAGACGGGTCCGGACGGCGTGCCGCCGCCTTGGGCGTCCCAGCGTACGTGATCGATGGAGAAGGTGAGGTTCAGCAGGTATTGATCGATTTTCGCTGGCTCCCGCGCGTCAAACTGCACGATCAGCGTATTCCCCGTCCCGTTGCGCCGCAGGGCCGCAGGCAGGAACTGGGCCGCCCGCTGGTCGAGGCCGGGCGCCTCAATCCGGCCGTACAGCAGGAACGATCCATCGGTGCCGACCGCCTCGTAGGCCAGGGGAACCGCCAGAACGGTGTCCACGTCGGCGACGCGCCCGAGGCGTTTCTTGAAGCTGTTCCGCAGGTTGTCGCCCAGCGATGCCGCCCCGGCCGCGACGACGGCATCGTCGTCTGGCGAATCGAGGATCGATACGACCCGCGACGGCACAGCTTCCGCGATGGCCGCCTTGGCGCGCAGCAGGGCGTCAACCAGCAGGCATTGCGCGTCACCGCCGGCCCACATGGCATCGGCCACCGCGGGCATGAGCGCCAGATCGATGTCGCGCAGGAACTCGCCCAAGGCCGCGTCCTGATCGAAGGACTTAATCTGCATCGACGGCCAGTCGGACATCGGCTCATCGGACGGTGCTTTCTTGCGCTCTGCCCAGTTCCAGATTGGCGCCTGCTGCTTCGCATAGGGCTCTGTGCCGAGGGGCGTCACCGCAGCGAACGCCGGCGACAGTCGTTTGTCCGCCAGCCGCAGGGTGAGCAGGCGCGCGTCGAGTACGTACAGGCTCTGCTCGTTGCGCCCGTCGCGCGTGTAGGCCACGCGCAGATGGGGCGTTCCGTTGGTCACGAAGGCGGTGCGAATGGCGTTCGCCAGCGCCTGGGCGGGCTCCGGATTCTTCGCCTGCCGGTCGGAGGTGAGCGGCACGTCGGTGGCGATGGCGACGACCTTGCTGCGCGGCATCCTTGCGATGTCCGGCCAGACCAGCGCGGCGTCCCGCCCGACGCACCAGCGGACCTGATAGCGTTCGGTGCCGTCGGTCGGGACGATGCCCTGCTGGGCGAACCGCAGCGGCGGCAGGTCAAACACCGGGATGTCCACATTCCCCGGCATGCCGTCCAAAGCGTCGCGGCACCGCATGAGGCCGCCGTACAGCGACTCCCGCTGCTGGAGGTCCAGCGCCTTGGTCCGCTCCGTGCTGCCGACGAAACCCAGGGTCGATTCCACCGCGTAGGTGGTATTCGTGTCGCGGAGCTGCTGCATCGCGCGCGCGTAGGCGGCCCGCACTGAGCGCAGGCGCTCGGCCTCGTCGCCGCCCACCCGGATGGTGTTCGCCTCCTCGCCGCTCGCCGCCAGCCGTGCCTTGCTCCGCCGGCCGCCCCGGTTCGCGAGGGTGGCCCGACTCGCGAGTGTGGCCCGGTCCAGGAGGGCGGCCGGGTCGAACCGCAAGTGGATGACCAAGTCACCCGTGCGCCCGTCGACCTCATGCCAGACGCGCAGGCCGCTGAGCGACAGTATGGAGATCAGCGGGTCGAAATACCGGCCTTGCAGGTCCGCCTCGAGCGGCTTCTGCCAGTCGACGCTGTAGCCCAGCACGTCGCGGAAGCTCGCCCGCAGGCGCATTTTCCGGTCCATCGCTGCGTAGATGAACGTCCCGCTGCCCGGCTTGTTCGGGAACAGGTCGTTGCTCGCCCGCTGCACGTATTTGCAGGCCGGGATCGACCAGTTGTAGATGTACGGGTTCTCGACCTTGGCCGTGTCGCGTTCCGGGCCGGTCGGAAGGTCGTGGAGGGCGGGCATGGAATCGAACCCGCCGACGCCGACTACCTCCATCTGCACGAGGTTGAAGCGCTTCGCCATGTCCACGTCTCGCCCGCCCGCGGGGTCGAGCGCCGAAGCAGGCAGCGCCCCTCGGCGGTGCAGGTTCACGAGACTCCCCGGCACCAAGCTCCGCAGCGTTTCCAGCCTGGACAGGGCCTGTTCGGCGGTGAGGGTGCGCGGAGCATCGGGGCCGGCCGCCGGGTCGTGGTACAGCGTGTCCGGGTTCTGCCGTTCCAGGCGCGCGGAGAACACGCCGGGGTCGCCCACGACGGCGACCTGCGGCAGGGTCTCGCGCGCCACCAGCCGCGCGGAGCCGTCCGCATCGGTCTGCAGCGAGCCGGCGGTCAGGAAGCGGTTGATGAACGACGGCAGCACCCCCGCGTAGACCGTGGACGTGACCTGTACGGCGAGCCAGAGGCGGCGCGTATCAGCCTTGGCCCACCCGTCCAGGTGCAGGACGTAGCCGCCGCTGTTAGTTTCCGCCGCCATCTGAATCAGGGCCAGGAAGGCGCCGCGCTCGGCGCGCACTGGCCGCGCCCTGAGCAGGGGCAGCGGTTCGTTCAAGGTGGCCCGGAGGCCGGGATCGATCGCGGTTGGGTTGGGATCGCTCGCCAGATTGACCCGTCCGATGAAGGATTTGCCGGGATCGACCGGTGACTGGAGCATCGCCGTGATGCGGCCGTTTCCGCCGTTGGCCTGGGCCCAGAAGCTGATCTCGATGTGGTCGGTGTCGACCTTGGCGCGCAGGAAGTCGTCGAGCCGCCGCCGGTCGGCCTCCGCCATCTGCTGGATCTCGAAGGCGTCGGGGCTGGCCGAGACGGCGCTCACGGGCACCTCGACCAGCATCACCGGCGTGTACTGCACCGCGATGCGCTGCATCGCCGGACCGGTTTCGTGCTTGACGAAACGCTCCAGCACGATGGGCAGGTGCTCGCGCGACGCGCCCGCGTGGGCCAGTTCGTAGGCGCGGGCGGCCAGGACCTCGGGCACGGTCCACACGGTGCCGGTCTGCGCGTTCTTTTGCATCAGCGGCACCTGTTCGGCCATCGGGTGGCGATCGCCCTCGACGATCTGGAACGGCTTCACCTGTTCCAGCGTTAGGGTGCCGAACGGTGGCGCAAGCCGGGTGATGGCGTCGATATCCGCGGCGTCCTGGACGTCGAACGCCACCGCCTGGGCAAGCGGCGGGAACTCCAGGCGGAGTGATGCGATGCCGGCGGCCGGCCAGTGAGCGACGGGGAGCGCTAGCTTGGCCATTTCGGTCAGGGGCAGCGTGCCCGGCTTCGGCGGATTGCCGTCGTCCGGCACGCGTGCGCCGCTGAAGGCCTGCCGGTTCAGAAGCCCGGCGATGGCGTCGGAGCGGGCGGCCAGCAGCGACCGCACCTCCGCCACGGTCGGGGGGGTGCCCGCTGGCCCGGATGCGATCTTGGGCTTCCAGTCATTCCGTTCGACGGCGGCCATGATCTGGCCCCACACCGCGCGCAGGATCGATTCCAGGTACTCCTCGAATAGGAAATCGTCGAGGCTGCGCTGCGCCCCGCTGGACCGGAAGGCCGCCTGCCGGCCCTGGCCACGCTCCTCTGCGGTGTCGACGCGCAGCCGGTCGAAGAACTCGTTCAGGCGGTTCAGGTAGTCGGCGTCGACCTGGGCGCCACCCAGGCGCACCGTTTCATCCGCATGGCCGGTGAACGTCGCTCCGGCGACGAACCCCTGGCTGAGCCGGAAGACCGTGCCGCCGGCGGGGCCGGCCGCGCTGCCCTTGGTGAGTTCGAACTCGAAGTGCTCGTTGAGCACCGTCCAGGCGGACACGGCGGGCCACGGCGCGCGGTCACCGCCCCACTCCTTGTTGGCGATGGCGCTCTCGATCTGCCGCAGGGTGTCGAAGTCGAGGGGCGTCGCGTCGCTCGGCAGGCTCGAGAAGAACGCCATCAGCGACCAGTCGAAAATCAGCTGCACCAGATTCTTGAACCGGCCGGCATCGGCGGGATCGTTGGGCTTGGCGGCGGGCTGGAACGGAATGAAGGTCATCGGGATCAGCCGCGGCTGGCGGGCGTCGTCCAGCGTAAGGTCCAGCGTCACTAGCAGCGGCACCTTCACCTTGTGCCCGGGCTGCGGCGCCGGTGGGGTGCGCGTCCAGTTGCCGGCCAGCATGGCGTTCGAGAAAGCCACCGCATTCTGCCCGGCGATCGGCCGCATGGGGCGGGCATCAGTCTGGAACCACTGCTGGTATTTGTCCCGGTCCCCCTTCACCAGCGTGAAGTCTTCGCGGTACTCGATCGCGAAGTGCAGCATGATGGAAATCTCGATAGTGGCGCCGAAGACCTTGAAACGCGCGATCACCCACTGCGCCGTGAGGGAAAGCTCGCCGCGCACATAGGCGAACGTGTCGTTCCAGGTTTCGAAGACGAGGCCGAGGCCGACCTGCAGGCGCGCGTTCAGCCGCAGGCGGGTGATGCCGAAGTCCACCACGCCGTACACTTCCGCGATGATGCCGACCTCGCCCCAAAACTTGGTGTAGTGATCGGGAAGACCGGCGGCACGCAGCGCTTTTTGCGCATCCTGGCTCAGCCGCTGTAGGTTGCTCACCGCCATGGTGCCGGACAGGATCCCATAGATCGTGATGCTGGCGCCCGCGGTGAGGATCGACTTCCGGATCTCACGGCCTATTCCGCCGCGCGCGGCGATCATAATCCGGTTGACGGGGCTGAAGATCACCTTGCCGACGTCGTCCCTGAATTTCGGATTGCCGAAGCGCGGCACGTCGCGGAACGCCGAGCCGTGAATGTGGGACAGCATGAAGCCTGCGTCGCCCTTGAAGATTCCGACTTCCGCGCCGGCCGCGTTGGAGAAGTCGTCCGGCTTGTCCAGGTTCAGCCCGACGATGACGGCGTAGCCTCCGTCCGTGTCGACTTTCGCCATGACCCGCGGCAGCTGGATCCGCACGCCGCCGATGTCAATGCTCTGCAGGTTTTCCGACAGCGTCAGCGTACCGGTGTAGATGCCGACCTGCGGCGTTTCCTGCTTGTAAAGCAGGGAGATGGTGAACAGCTCCTTGATGCCGACCTCGCCGCCGAAGAGGGCCGGTGGGTTGTAGAGGGCATAGCCCTCGGCGATCTCCTTCACCGTGCCGGCCAGGGCGATGAACCAGTCGCTGGCGGCGTTGTAGGCGAGCGTCGAGGAAAGGTCGTTGCGATAGGTCCTGGATCTGTCGAGGCGTTCCTTGGGCGTCAGCTTCGGATCGATGCTGAAGTGCTGGAGCTGCTTGACCTTGTCGATGATCTCGCGCGGCGTGGCGCCGGACCCGACGTACTCGATCTTCTGGCCGATCGAGAGGGCGAAATCGTCGATGAAGCCGAGTTCCTTCACCTTCAGAGTCGTTAGCCATCCCATCGGCCCGTCCAAGGGGTGCTGCGGATCCGGCATCAGCAGCAGCCCGATCTTGTCGCCGCTCCCCTCCTTGGGCAGGGTCTCGCCGAAGATCTGCACGCTCAGGTCCGAGGCGACGATGAAGGTGCTTTCGGTGCCCTTGCCGACGGCGTTGAACACGTCGAAGTACCCGGCGCGCAAACGCAGGACGCTGCCGATGCCGATGTCCAGCTGGTCTCCGCCCATGTCGTCGAAGCGAAGCCCGAGGCTGATGCCCCTGTTCTTCGATAGCCAGCCGATCAGCAGCGAGCCCTTGAGGTCCGAATCGAGACCCAGCATCGCGGCCAGCGCGCCGAAATCCACGTCCCATTCCAGGCCGAATTCGATCTTGTGCTTCGTGTCCGGCGACTCGCCGGTAGTGAAAAGCTCCATGAACTTGAATTCGCCGAGCCCGCGCGGCAGGTCGAAGAAGCGGAAAGCCTTGAACTTGATCGGGAACTTGCTCAACAGCGAGCCCGCTCGCCGCCGGGCCGGATCGGTGCCGAGTGTGAGGCCGTCGAAGCGCAGGCTCGGCAGTGCGCCGAACCCATCGTTCGTCCAGACTTTGCCGACCTTCCTAATGAAGACTTCGAACGGAATCGTAATTCCGGAAAATCCCAGCTTTTCAAAGCCGAAGATGTCGGAGAGGAAATCGCTGCCGAGGTCATCCCTAAACGCGGCGGTCGCATCGATCAGCAGCTCGGTGACGATGCGTTTGGCGTTGCCGCCGTCGCGGTCCTCGGATTGCGCCGTGCGAAGCTCGACGCGGTCGATGGCGATGTGCTTAAAGATCTTTGAATCGTCGTGGACGAGGGTGATGCCTCCGTCGTAGACGAAGGAATAGCGGTTAATCTTCCTGCCGTCGGCTCCGGTGAGCGATTCGTAGCGGCCGAGAATGCCGAACGCAGTGTCGTCCGTTCCCGGCCGCGGCTCCTCCAGCGGCGCTCCGCCCTCGACGCGTTTGACCGGGTCGTGGAACCACTGCGGCAGGCGCACCTTGAGCAGGCAATAGAAATCCTGCACCTCCGAATTGGCGAACAGGACCTGGAGGCGGTTGACCCGGAACTCGAACACGTCTGGCGCGCGCGGAGGCGCCGGCGCATCCTTGTAGTCGATGAGGCCGAACAGCGAGCTTTTCTTGATACGGGGACCTTCGGTGCCGCTGGTTTCGAGCTTGTTCTGCGTGAAGCCGAGATGGTGACCGCGGAAGGACGCCAAGTCGATGCCCGCGACCAAGCCTTGCAGGGCGGTCGGCAGTGCGTCCAGGTCGATGACGGGATTAATGAGCAGCACGCCGGTCCACTCGGCGTCGCTGACCACCCTGTCGACGACGGCGAAGCTGCGTTGGCTCTTGTGCTGCTCGATCGTACCAAGCCACACCCCCAGCGCCGCTTTGGTGTTGGTGACGGCATGCGGTTCCAGGAGGTCCCGGTTGTCCCATGCCGTCTCGTCGCGCAGCAGGTCCTTCAGGCGCCCCTTCTGGTATTTGAGCACCACGACAGAGCGGTTCTCCGGTGCGTCCAGCGTCTTGGGGCCGGGCGGTTGCGACTCGTCGAAGGCGATGTCGAACCCCCAGTCGCCGAGCTGCACTCTGCCATGGAGCGTCAAGCCCGACTGAGTCGCAGAGACCTTCGTCGACGGAATGACCAGCAGGAAGCCATTCTGCTGGAAGAGCTGCTCCAGGCGCGGGTGGGTGATTTCGACGGTGAACGCGATGGAGACGCCGTTCTTGTCCGACTTGGCCAGAACGTAGCTGCGTCCCTTTGCGTTCACCACCACCTCGAAACCCTGCGGCGTCACGTTCGGAACGTCGCCCGCGGCGCGCACCGGGCCGTCCGCCTCTGACCGCAGGACTGTGCGCAGGGAGCGGCCGGCCATCCGCAGTTCCAGCCGGTGCTTAGCGAGGTGCTGCTCGAAGTCGCTCCGGAAGCTTCCCTGACCGAACGGAGCCTCGGCGATGCCGTCCAGGAACGTGAACGGCATCGGACCCTCGGGCAGGGCGGCGACCTCGCGCTCGTATCCGAGCGCCTGCCCGATGGCATTGCGGCTCGTCGTCGAAAAGCGCACGATACGGTCGGGCTGCACTGAATAGACGCCGGGCGGCCGCGCATCCCAGCGCACATCGGCCAGTGGCGCAACCGCCCCGTTCCCGTCGATACCGACGAAGGCCGGCCACACCGTATCGACCAGCGATGTCAGGGCCGGACCGGATTCGAGGTCATGCACGATGCTGGATGGGGTGACGCCGCGGGCGTGCCGCGCCAGCGTGCGGCGCAGGAAGCCCGCCGTCGGCGGCGAGCCGCCCGTTTCTTCCAGGCGGACCTGGAAATCCAGGGCAACATTGGGGCGGCCGGCCTTTTCGCGGATCTCCAGGATTTCCGTGTTCGACGGGCCGAACTTGAAGCGGCGGTCGATCTCCTCGGTGGCCTGCGCGGCTTCGATGGGAAAGACGCCCATAGGGATTAGGGTAACCTCCTTGGTCTGGAGCACCCACTGCCGTGGGTCCCGGATCTCGTGCCGGATGGCCGAGGGGACCGGGAAAAAGGCCAGAGATTGGCTCGTGTCGGAGCCGAGCGACACCGCAAGCTGACGACCGATGGTATCGCGCGCGTTCAAGCGCACAGTGTTCGCGGCCCCGGAGCCGGCGGCCACGATTCCTATCCTGGCGCGCTTCAGGTAAAGTCTGGTGAGTTCATGGATGTCGTTGACGCACTTCCAATGCGGAAAGAGATCCAGTTCGGCGAGCAGCGGCTGCTTGAGGCCGTCCATCGCCCCGGTGTCGAAGACGGCCACAGGCACCGCGCGCGAGACGATGTAGGGGCCGCCGGGACCCCCGTAGATATGGGTGGCGGCGGTGAACGGCTGGCTGACGGAAAAGGCGCTGAAGAACGACTTGCCGGCCTCGAACGGAATGACGAATCGGCCGCTTTCCAGGTCGACGGCCGGAAGGCAGGCCGTTGTAAACCCCCCGCGGCGCTCCATGCGGAACGTGCCGAGCTGCAGCAGCTTGTCGTTCTTGGCATGCTGGGCGATCTGCCCGCCAGGGCCCGGCGTGAGAACCAAGTCACCGAGGTGGGGCAAGCGGATCGCGCTTGATGGAACCTGCTGCCAATTCTTGTCGCGCGCGACCAGGAACAAGGGATCGTCTTCCCGCGCCATCTGGACAAAGGCAAACTTTGCCGTCTGGCTATCCGCCCATGCCTTGGTCCTGTCGAAGAGCGCGTTCAGCCGTCCGGGCTCGGTCCCGGCGAAGGCGAGCGCGTACTGCGCGAACAGGCCGCCGTTACGGATCGCGTCGTCCAGGGACGCATATCCCGGGTGGCCGGACGGAGGATCGCTATCTGGGATAAAGACTGTGAGGAGGCAGGCGTCGGTGGGATCCAGCCCGTTCCCGATGGTGTAACCGATGGTTCCCTTGAACCGCGTCAACGTCGCCATGTCAGCCTGTCTCCTGCGTTCAGCGGAATAAGCAAATCCTCCAGCCGTGTCGCGCCGTCGAGATCGACGGCCTGCAAACTGACACCGGACCGCCGCCAGTATCGCACCTGCGCGGCCGCCGCCTTGATCAGGCGTGTCTCGAGCCGGCTCGGCTCAACGACCGTCCGCCCGTTCTCTTCCTGAGAGCGGACCTCGAAGACCTGCGCGGACAGGCTAAGGCGCTGGTCGATCAGGTCGAGCAGCGTCGTGCCGGCGCGGACCTTGGTCGGAGCGCCGTCCACTAAGGTGGAGAGCCGCACGAATGGCCGGACATTGGCGGGCAGCAGCACCTCGCGCATCCACTTGGCGACCTGGATTGTTTCAGGGGCGTTCACAATGTGATTCGCCTCCGCCCACTCCCGCGTCAAGCAGGAGAAGTACTTATGCAATGCATTCTCGTCGCCGAACCATGTATTGTCGCATTGTTTTTTGCTGTCTCTGATGCTGTCGCGTATATAATCCGCCAAACGGAGGTCTCGCACCATCACGATGAAGCTGCCGCGACCGAAAGGATGTTCCGGTTGCCCATCGGATTGGGTTTGTTGACACGTAGCCTGGCGGGCTGTTTGGCACGTAGCCGGACTGGCTGAGATTCCTTGGATGTCGAGATCCCTGCTGGGGGTGGCGGGGAGAAGGGAGCGTGTGTTCTTTACGAAGACAAGCGCGAACCGGTAAGGGGAATCGCTGGGACCGGAGATGGCGTCGGGGGTATTCAGGTAGGTCAAGCCGTCGGGCTGTGTGGCGCTGGGGGACCCTTCTTCGATTATCCACGAGTTGCCGACGCGCCCGAACGGATCAATGCCGATGGTCGGAGAAGTAATGTTTTGTCCACTCTGGTCACGCGCGTCTTCCACGTGCGCGATCGTCTGCCAGGGGAAGCACGCGGGGTGTGCCGGCTCCGACGTGTTCAGCATAGCGGTGAAGCCGTTGTACCAAGCCGGCGCGTATGCCGACGTGTGGAAGCACAATTCCTGACCGGGATCGAGCCGCTGCACCAAGTACGTTGAGCCCGAGGACGGTTTCGCTAAACCATATTCCAGTTGCCGCAGTTGGTCATAGGTGGCGAATGGCATGCCGGCGGCGCGCTCAATGGCCTTCCGCGCCTCAGGCGTCAGACGGCGCGGCTCGGTGCGCTCCGGTGTGGGGCTTGCCAAGGATTTATCGATGGTGTTTGCCAAACGCTGCGCAAAGCAGGTTTCTTTGAGCTCGTCCTGCGGCCTTTCGCAATGGCAGTCTTTGAGCCATGTGCTGAGACCTTTCCTCTGTGCTCCGCTGGACGCGTCTTTATAAGAGAATGGCGACCATAGTGTGGCGTATACCGTGAGGCTGTCTTTCGACCAGGACGGCTTCAGCTGCAGGGTGGCTATGCATTGCTCCGGCAGCATCTCCGCCATTGTATGGGATCTGGGGAGGCCAGGCTCCAATGGTAGGTCGCTGACGGTGACAGTGAATTGGGTTGCGACCAGGAGGTCGCTGCTCACCAGTCCGGTCAGCTCCGCCCGCTGCACCGTGAAATCCTCAGGAAGTTTGTAGATCTTCTTGCCGGACGTCTCGTCGAGATGGAGCGTATGCAAGCAGCCAGGGAGAAATGCAACCGACATAATAGTCAGAGACACAAGCCATTGTTTGCGCCCTTGTCGAAGAATGGCGTGTGCAGCTTTTTCCGACTTCATTTACGTCTCCTCACCTAATACTTGGTAGGGACTTTTTAGATGATAGCAGTTATGCTGGCGCCGCGCCTGGGTCAAAAAATCTTCATAATAAACCGAGTTTTAGAACGGCTGTACAGAATACAAGAACTGGATTTCCAGCGGTTATTCAGAATATACTAAGAGGACGCAACTGCATCTGAAATACGAAATACACCATTTCCACGCATAGCCATCAAAATCGTTCCACTGAACAATGTTGAATCCTTGCTAGTCAGAAGCAGGCGCAAAAATAGGCATTGCTGCGTCAAATGTAATCCCAAACGTACTATGCGTGACAACAGAATGTGCGTCAATTGCAAATATGGTGCCGACATGCGTGCTCGGGTGCGCTTCACCCAATACATACTATGATATGCGTGGATAGTGTGTCAGAGCTATAGCATTCAAATTAGTGCATGCTTCGCTTTCTATGGGAACTCGATCTCTCTAAACCCCATGTCCCTGCTGAGTTGCAGGTGGCTCGTCTCACGTTATGTCACGCACGAGGATTGCGCTGGGTGGGCCGGCGCCGGGCCTCAGACAGAGGAGACGAGCCATGGAGCAGAATACCGGGGTGTTTGTCGCCATGGATACGCACAAAGAGACGATCGCCGTCGCGGTAGCCGAGGCCGGGCGCTCGGGCGAGGTGCGCATTTGGGGCGAGATCCCCAACCGGGCAGATACAGTGCGTCGACGGGTCGAAAAGCTGGCCGGCAAGTACGGCCGGCTGAGCGTGTGCTACGAGGCTGGGCCGTGCGGCTATGAACTGCACCGGCAGATCACTGATCTTGGCCATGAGTGCGTGGTGGTTGCGCCTTCACTCATTCCAGTGCGCAGCGGAGATCACGTTAAGACCGACCGGCGCGATGCCCTGACCCTGGCGCGGCTGCACCGTGCCGGCGAACTCACTGCGGTCTGGGTGCCCGACGCAGCTCATGAAGCCATGCGCGACCTGATCCGGGCGCGAACCGCGGCAATGGAGATGGTGCGCCGAGCCCGTCAGCAGTTGCAGAGTGAGGTGGCCCCCGTTTTCCGGACAGTCGGATAAGCTTGGTTCGCCCAGGAAGAAGGACGGACCCGATGACGGGGAAACGGAAGCGGTATTCGGCGGAGTTCAAGGCGAAGGTGGCGCTGGAGGCGATCCGGGGCGAACTGACGGTATCGCAGCTGGTGGCCAAGCATGGCGTACACCAGACGCTGATCAACGCCTGGAAGAAGCAGGCGATGGAGGGGATGGCCGGTGTGTTTTCCGGCAAGGCTGAAGCCGCTGGAACCAGCCATCAGGGCGAGGTGGGGAAGCTGCACGCGATGATCGGCCAGTTGGTCGTGGAGCGGGATTTTTTGCGCAAGGCCTCCGGTCGATGAGCATCGGTCGGAGGCGGGAGCTGGTCGAGGCGGATCATCCGCGCCTGTCGATCACCCGACAGTGCGAGCTGGTTTCGATCAGCCTGTCCAGCTACTACGGACCGGCCAAAGGCGATCCGGCCGAGAACCTGGAGTTGATGCGGCTGATCGACGGGCAGTTCCTGGAAACGCCTTGGTATGGCAGCCGGCAGATGACCCGGCATCTGCGCCGGCACGGCCACCAGGTCAACCGCAAGCGGGTTCGCCGCCTGATGGTACGGATGGGCTTGCAGGCGGTTTACCAGCGCCCGAAGACGACAGTGCCACACCCCGAACACAAGATCTGGCCGTACCTGCTGCGCGACCTGACCATCGACCGCCCCGATCAGGTGTGGTGCAGCGACCTTGTTGACTTCGCCAATCACAAGTTGTTTGACGGACATCAGGGCCAGCGATGACGGGCGGTCGCTCGGCAATGCCAAAGCGACCCGCAGCCAGATCGGGGACCCCGATAGACGAAGCGCGCGAAGCCTGTCCTGCATGACCTTGCCCTCATGCGCCGTCTTCGCCACCTCGTCTCCCGTCCGGCCCCGATTGCAGCCGGCTATGAGAGACATCGCACGAGGGCAAGGCCGGTTGCCGGGAAACCCGTCGGGTTCAGATGCCCGCGAGGGAACCCAGACGGGCGGGGAACGGTCACCAGGAGGTGGCGATGTATTTGACCTCCATGAACTCCAGCAGTCCATGATGCGCCCCCTCCCGACCCAGGCCGCTCTGCTTCACCCCGCCGAACGGTGCCGCGGGGTCGGAGACGAGGCCGCGGTTCAGCGCGATCATGCCGCTTTCCAGCCGTTCCCCGACCCGCAGGCCGCGGGCCAGATCGCGGCTGTAGACATAAGCCACAAGGCCGTATTCGGTGTCGTTGGCGGCGGCGACCGCCTCGTCCTCGTTGTCGAAGGGAACGATCGGTGCCACCGGTCCGAAGATTTCCTCGCGCAGCATCTCGCTGTCGGCAGCGACCTCGGTCAGCACGGTCGGCGGGTAGAAATAGCCGGTGCCGGAGGGGACCTGCCCACCGGTCAGCACTGTCGCCCCGCGCCCGACCGCATCCTCGACCAGGGCGGCCACCTTGCTGCGGCTGGCGGCGTTGACCAGCGGGCCGAGGTCGGTGGCGGGATCGGCGCCAGGTCCCATTCGGAGAGCCGCCATGCGGTCGGCGAACTTGCCGGCGAAGGCGTCGAGCACCGAGCGATGGACGTAGAAACGGTTGGCGGCGGTGCAGGCTTCGCCGCCGTTGCGCATCTTGGCCACCAAGGCGCCCTCGACCGCCGCGTCGAGGTCGGCGTCCTCGAAGACGAGGAAGGGCGCGTTGCCCCCCAGTTCCATCGAACAGCTGATCACCTGATCCGCCGCCTCGCGCAACAGCGTGCGCCCGACCGGGGTGGAGCCGGTGAAGGACAGCTTGCGCACCCGCGGGTCGTGCAGCATGGCGCTGACCACCGGCCCCGACCGGCGCGTGGTGACGACGTTGACCACCCCGTCGGGCACCCCCGCCTCCGCCAGGATCTGCGCAATCGCCAGCGCGGTCAGCGGCGTTTCGGTCGCCGGTTTCAGGATGCAGGTGCAGCCGGCGGCCAGCGCCGGGCCGATCTTGCGGGTCGCCATCGCCGCCGGGAAGTTCCACGGGGTGACCAGCACCGCGATGCCGATCGGCTGATGCTGCACCAGGATGCGGTTGGCGCCGCCCGGCGCCAAGCCCAGGCTGCCGTCGATGCGCACCGCCTCCTCGGCATACCAGCGGAAGAATTCGGCGGCGTAGGCGACCTCCCCCTTGGCGTCGCGCAGGGCCTTGCCGTTCTCCAGCGAAATCAGTTCGGCCAGCATCGGCGCCTGGGCCGTCATCAACTCGAACGCCTTGCGCAGGATCTCGGCGCGCTGGCGCGGCGGCGTGGCGGCCCAGCCGGCAGCGGCGGCCTCGGCCGCCGCGACCGCGGCCAGACCATCCTCGATGGTGCCGTCGGCAATCGTGGCGAGGCGCCGCTCGGTGGAGGGATCGATCACCTCGATCCGGTCGCCGGAGGAGGAGGGGCGCCAGCGCCCGCCGATGAACAGTTCGGTCGGAACCGCGGCAAGCCAATCGCCGGCGGTGTGGTCGGACAGGGTGGTGGTCATGGGGCCTCAGGAACGCAGGAGGTCGCGGTTGCCTTCGAAGGCGGCGGCGATGATCCGCTGGATGCCGTCGAGGTCCAGCGGACGGGGATTGTTCTTCACCAGACGCTGAGCCTTCAGCGACTGCTCGGCGATGATGTCGAGGTCTTCGGCGCGAACGCCGATGTCGGCCAAAGTCTTTGGGATGCCGATGCGGCCGAACAACCGTTCCACCGCGTCGATCGCCTGACGCGAGCGCTGCTCGGCCGGCGCGTCCGGCAAGCCGAACAGCCCGGCGATCTCCGCAAAGATCTCCACGCAGGCCGGCCGGTTGTGCTCCATCACATAGGGCAGCAGCAGGGCGACGCCAAGACCGTGCGGGGTGTGGGTGAAGGCCCCGACCGGGTACTGGATGGCATGGGCGGCGGCGGTCCCGGCGGTGCCGAAGGCCTGCCCGGCCAGCAGCGCCCCCATCATCACCTGCTCGCGGGCCACCAGATCGGTGCCATCGCCGACCGCGCGTTCCAGATGACCGGCAAGGCAGCGGATGGCGGTCGCCGCCTGCATGTGGCTGAAGACATTGTTGCCGACGAAGACGTGGCCGACGCCAAGCTCCGGGGTGGGCTCCCGGCGCAGAGTGGTGAACGCCTCGATCGCGTGGGTCATGGCGTCCGCCCCGGTGTTGGCCGTCAGGCCGGGCGGACAGCTGAGCGTCAGCTCCGGATCGCAGACCGCGGCCTGGGGGATCAGGTGCGGGCTGGAAATGCCGACCTTTCCGCCCGTCGCCGGATTGTCCAGCACCGCCACCGGCGTCACTTCCGAGCCGGTGCCCGAGGTGGTCGGCACCGCGATCACCGGCAGAACACCGGCCGGCACCTTGAACTCGCCGTACAGATCGGACAGCGGGCCGTCATAGGCCAGGCGGACGGCGACCAGCTTGCCCAGATCGATGCAGCTGCCGCCGCCGATCGCGACGATCACGTCAGGCCGGATGTCCCGCGCGGCCTCCGCCGCCTCGTCGATGCAACTCATAGGCAGCTCGGCGAGCGTCCGGTCGTAGATGCCGACCGTCAGGCCGGCGTCGCGCAGGCCGTCGGCAATGCCGCTCAGCAGGAGATCGGCGCCGAACCGGTTGTCGGTGCAGATCATCACCCGCTCGCCGTAGGGGCGCACGAGCTGCGGCAGGGCGGCGCGCTGGCCCGCCCCGAACAGGATGGTGCGCGGCGAACGCTGGATTCCGAACGCGCTCATGCCCGCACCTCCCCCGCCCGCAGGCGCTGGAGCGTGTGCCAGAGATCGTCGGCGATCCGCACACCCTCCTTCATCGCCGCCGCGCGGCGCCGACGCATGCCGTCGCCGGGCACCTCCACCGCTGCGAAGCCGGCGGCGGCGGGACTGCGGCGAACCTCGTCCAGATAGCTGGACACCAGCCGCGTCGCGGCGGAATTCTGCTGACCGAACACGATGAACAGGTCTCCCTTGTTGCAAGGCCACTCTGAATCGAGCGTGCCGACGACGTCGCGACCAATGGCGGAACCGGTCAGGGCGGCGACCAGCACCTCGATCCCGATGCCCAGCGCGTAGCCCTTGGCCCCGCCGAACGGAGCGATGGCGCCCCGCTTGGCCGCCTCGGGGTCGGTGGTCGGGTTGCCGTCGCGGTCGAGCGCCCATCCCGGCGGGATCGTCTCCCCCCGGTTGGCGTGATCGTGGATGCGGCCCATGGCGACGAGGCTGGTCGCCAGATCCAGGACGAAGGGCTCCGGTTCCGCCGGAACCCCGATCGCAATCGGATTGGTGCCGACCATGGCGGACCGGCCGCCCCAGGGATGCACCAACGCCTCGCTGGTCGTCAGGGCGATGGAGGCATGGCCGCGAATGGCAAGCCGCTCCACGTACCAGGCAAGCATCCCCAGATGATTGCCGTTGGCGATGGCGGCAACGCAGACCCCGGTCTCGACGGCCCGCGCACAGGCAGCTTCAAGGGCCGCCAGCGCCACGACCGGCCCGAGCCCGGCTTCTCCGTCGACCTTCAGAAAGCTTTGGTTCAACCAATCATGCGAACCGGTTGCCTGCGGGTCGGTTACACCGTTGTGAATCCGCTCGACGATCCGCGGCAGCCGAAGGATGCCGTGGGACGCCAGTCCCCGCAGTTCGGCTTCGACCAGAAGGTCGGCCTGTTCGCCGGCGAAGGGCTCCGGAACATCATGGGCCGACAGAATCGCGGTGGCCAATTCCCTGAGCTGTGAAGCGGTAAGCTGCATCATGACCTTCGTCTGTGTCCCTCTCGGCTAAGGGGCGGGCAATCCGACCTGAAGGATCAGTCCGACGCGGCTGGAAGAACCAATATCGCCAAATGGTGTGACCAATCTCGCATATTGGTCAAGGCATTTTTGCGCCTCCGGAGGTGACCAACCCACCGATGACCCAACAACCACCTCGTTTCGTTTCATTTTTTCGGGAAAAATGTCATCTATGCCCGAACCAATCGGCGCGCGGCCCACCGGGAATCCGCGCACGCGGCAACGGGAACAGTCACCAATGGTCGGGTTGAAGGAAAAGATCCTCGGGCAGATCCACAGCGGCACCCTCAAGCCGGGCGACCGGCTGCCGGCCGAACGGGATTTGGCCGACCGGTACGCGATGTCGCGCGCCCTGGTCCGCAAGGCGTTGGAGGAGCTGGAACGCGAGGGGTATATCAGCCGGGCGGTCGGCCGGGGAACCTTCGTCTCCGAAGCGCGAACCTCCTTCAGTCAGGCCGCGCTGCTCGACATCGACCAGCTCAGCCCCGGCGAGGTGACCCGCGCGCGGCTGCTGTTCGAACCGCAATTCACCGGTCTGGCCGCGATCAACGCGACTAGGCCAGACCTGCTGAAGATGAAGGACTGCGTCGAGCGCAGCGAAGCCGCCAACTCGGTGCCGGAGTTCGACTATTGGGACGGGGCTTTCCACCTCGCCATCGCCGACGCGACCCGCAACAACTTCATCCGCCTGATCTGCAACCATGTGCAGCAGGTCCGCACCTACACGGAGTGGGGACAGCTGAAGTTTGTCAGCGTCACGCCGGAGCGGCGCGCGGTCTACGAACAGGACCACCGCGCCATTCTCGACGCACTGATGTCCCGCGACAGCGAAAAGGCCCGGCGCGCCTCGGAGGCGCACCTGAAGCACGTGATCGAGTTCCTGTTCGCCGGCTGACCGGCCAGGCAACCCCGGTCAGGTGACCCCGCCGTCGGCGATGATGGTCCGTCCGGTGACCCAACCGGCGTCGGGGGAGGCCAGGAAGGCGACGATCCCGGCGATGTCCTCAGGCTGACCGATGCGGGCGAGCGGGGTCATCGCCATGATCTGATCGCCCCGCTCGGCCAGGATCGACCTGGTCATGTCCGTCTCGATGACGCCGGGTGCCACCGCATTGACCGTGATCCCGCGCGGCCCGAGCTCCTTGGCGAAGGCATGGGTCAGGGTGGCGACAGCGGCCTTGGAGGCGGAATAGACCGAACTCGACGGGATCGGCCGGTAGGCCAGGGCCGAAGAGAGATTGATGATGCGCCCGCCGGGCGACGGCAGGAGCGGCAGCACCGCCTCAGTCATCATGACCGTACCGACGACGTTGGTATCCAGGATGCCCCGGACGAACGCGGCATCCATCTTGCCAAGCGGGCGGTAGGGCGCGACGGCCGCGCAATTCACCAGCACGTCGATGCCGCCGAACCGATCCACCGCCGCCGCCACCAGGGCCAGGACGGCGTCCGGATCGGCGATGTCGGCCCGCACCGCGATGCAGTTGCCGCCCGGTCCGGCCAACTCCCTGGACAGCGCCGCAGCCGACTCGTCGTCGGACCGGTAGCCGATGACAACCTTGCTGCCGAGCCCGGCGAAATGGCGCGAGATGGCGGCGCCGATGCCGCGCGATCCGCCGGTCACCAGCACGACTTTGCCAGCCAGAGACTCCGTTGTGCTCATCGCAAGGACCTTTCATTTCGAGTGCACACGGGCGCCCAGACTGAAGCCGGCGAACAGCCCGTTGGGAAACAGCATCAGGACGACCAGAAGGACGCTCAGCGCCGCGACGTTCTTGAAACCGGCCCCGAGCGCCACGATGGCCAGCGCCTGCAGGACGCCCAGCAGCAGCCCGCCGGCCAGCGCCCCGCCGGCCCGTCCGAACCCGCCGATGATCGCGGCGATGAAGCCGCTGACCCCGAACGGCGTCCCGACATTGTATGCGGTGTACTGGGTCGGCGTGACCAGCACGCCGGCGATCGCACCCAGCCCGGCGCTGAGCGCGAAGGCCACCAGCATCATCCGTGCGACCGGGATGCCCAGCAGTTGGGCCGCCTCCCGGTTTTGCGAGCAGGCGCGCAACGCCCGTCCCGTCCGCGTCCGGTTGAAGAACAGCCACAGCGCCACGACCAGCAGCGCCCCGCAGCCCAGGATCCAGAACAGCTGGTAGCCGACGGCGACCTCGCCGACCCGGAGCGGCCCGCCCGGCGTGAAGTCCGGGAAGGTACGCGGCCGGTCGCCGAAGCCGAGCAGCGTGATGCGCTCGATCATGATCTGTGCCGCCAGTGTGGCGAGGATGATCGCGAACAGGGTGGCGCCGCGGTGGAGCATCGGCCGGACGATCGCCAACTCCATCGCCATCCCGGCCAGGGCGACCAGCGGAACGGTGATGGCGATGGCCAGGATGATGGGAAGCCCCAACTGGCTCATAAGAACCTGGCAGAACATTCCACCCAGCATGACGAACACGCCCTGGGCGAAATTGACGATGCCGCTGGCGTTGTAGATGACGCAGAAGCCGATCCCGACGAGGCCGTAGATCAGGCCGACGCCGACGCCGTTGACGAGGCTTTGCAGGATTTCGATGGTGCTAGGCATCGACCACCTCCGTCCCGCCGAGATAGGCGGCGATCACGTCGGGATGCGCGCGGATCTCCGCCGGCGTCCCTTCGGCGATCTTCTTGCCGAAATCCAGCACGACGATGCGCTGGGCGATCTTCATGACGAGGCTCATGTCGTGCTCGATCAGGATGATGGTTGTGCCGCCGCGGTGAATCCGCGTGATGACGTCGGCCAGGGCCTCGGTCTCCTGGGTGTTGAGGCCGGCCGCCGGCTCGTCCAGCAGCAGCAGGCGCGGCTTGGCGGCCAGCGCCCGCGCCACCTCCAGCAGCCGCTGCCGGCCATAGGGCAGCTTGTCGGCGGGAAGATCCGCCTGCCCCTCCAGCCCGACGAAATGCAGCAGTTCGCGCGCGCCCTCGCGCACGCTCCGCTCCTCCCGACGGAACCAGTCGGGCCGGAACAGAGCGCCGCCGACGCCGCCGCGGGTGACGCGGTGGCTGCCGATCTCGACGTTCTCGGCCACGGTCAGCTGCGAGAAAAGCTGGACCAGCTGATAGGTCCGGACCAGACCCGCCGCCGCGACCTTATGGGACGGCTGTCCCGTGATGTCGCGCCCATCGAAACGGACGGTTCCGGAGGTCGGCGGGAAGAAGCCGGAGATCAGGTTGAACAGGGTCGTCTTGCCGGCTCCGTTGGGGCCGATCACCGCCAGCAGTTCGTTGTCCCCGACATCGAAGGAAATGGACTGGTTGGCGACCAGCCCGCCGAACCGCTTGGTCACATTGTCGACGGAGAGAAGGGCCATCACAGGGGCTCCGTGTTCCGGCGGAACCGCGCGAACAGGCTGGAAAGCCCGGCCAGCCCGCGCGGCACGAAGATGAGGACGAGGATCAGGATCGCGCTGTAGGCGATGTCCTGCATCTCCTTCAGGCCGCGCAACGCCTCCGGCAGGACCGACACGATGACGGCGCCGATCATCGGCCCCCACACGGTGCCGATGCCGCCGAGATACAGCATGGTGAAGCTCTGCACGACCATGGTCACCCCGAAAACCTCGGGGCTGATGAAGCCGACGAAATGGGCGAACAGCGATCCGGCGGCCGACGCGTAGATCGCGGCGATCACGAAGGCGATCAGCTTGTAGCGGGCGACGTCGATGCCAAGCGCCAGGGCGGCCGGCTCGCTTCCCGCGATGGCGGCCAGCGCCCGCCCGAACCGCGACCGTCGCAGCCGGTTCGCCACCGCAACCCCGAACAGCGCCAGGACGACCAGCGCCACCAGCTGGTGCTTCACGGTGGGAAGTTCGAACCCCACGATCCCCAGCGGCGGTATGCCGGCATAGCCCATGTAGCCCTGGGTCAGGCTCGTCCACTCGATGGTGATCTCGTAGACGATGAGGCCGAGCGCGAAGGTCGCCATGGCGAGGTAGTGGCCACGCAGGCGCAGCGTCGGGTAGCCGACGATGACCGCCGCCACGCCGGACAACGCCATCGTGGCGAACAGCGCCAGCACGGGGTCCCAGCCCAGGTCGGTGCACAGGATGGCACTGCCGTAGCCGCCGATCGCGGCGAAGGCGCTCTGCCCGAACGACGCCTGCCCGGTATAGCCCATGAAGAAGTTGAGGCCGGTGCAGAAGATCGCGTAGATGAACGCGAACCCTAGCACCGTGGTGACGTAGTCGCTGGACAGCAGGCCCAGAACGGCAAGCATCGCCGCGCCGGCCGCCGGGGACACCGATTGCCAGCGCAGGGCGGCCGGTTCAGTGAAGGTAGTAACGCGCGAGGTCATGATGGGACTCGATCTCGTCAGGCTTGAGTTCAGCGACGATTTTCCCGAGCGACAGCACATAGACCCGCTGCGCCAGCTTCAGCGCCAGCGGCGCCTTCTGCTCGACCAGCAGAATGCCGAGGCCACGGCGGTTCAGCTCGCCAAGCGTGCTCAGGATTTCGGAGGCGGCACGGGGGGCGAGGCCCAGGGACGGCTCGTCCAGCATCAGAAGCTGCGGCTTGGCCATCAGGGCGCGGCCGATCGCCAGCATCTGCTGCTCGCCGCCGGACAGCGAACCGGCCGTCTGGTCGATGCGCTCGCGCAGACGCGGGAACAGCTCGAAGACGGCGGCCATCTGCCGGTCGGTCTCGGCGGCGTGCAGGAAGGCCCCGACCATCAGGTTCTCCCGCACGCTCATCTGGGCGAACAGCCCCCTGCCTTCCTGCACCATGACGATGCCGCGCCGGGCCAACTGATGGGTCGGCAGGCCGCTGATCTCCGTTCCCCGGAAGAACAGGCGGCCCCGGCACGCCGTCAGTCGCGTCAGGGCGCGCAGCAGCGTGCTCTTGCCGGCCCCGTTCGGACCGAGGATGGTGACCAGCTCCCCCTCGGCAATGTGCAGGCTGGTCGGCTTCAGTGCCTGCACATGCCCGTAGCTGGCCGAGACCTCCCTGGCTTCAAGCAGCGAGGAGCGTCCGGCGGATAGGATTTGGACACTCATTTGGCGATCACCAGCTCGTTGTCGACGACCGTGCCGATCAGGAACGGGTTCTCCGTGATGCCGACATGCTGGTCGCGCGAGAAATTGAAGGCCGCATAGGCGCCCTGGTAAGGCGGCACCTTCTCCGTCGCGTCGCGGAGCGCCGTACCGTCGACCGACTTCGCGATCTCGGCCGCCTTCGCCAGCACCATCATGGAATCCCAGGCGCGGGCGCCGGTGGTGGGGTCGCGGTCGGGATATTTCCGGTTCCAGTGGGTGAGGAACGCATCGACCGCGTCCTTGGTCGGGCCGGGCTGCAACTGCTTGGGAAGCTGGACCGGCGGCGCCACATAGAGGAGACGCTCGCCCAGCACCTTGCCCGCCTCGAGGAAGACCGCCCCGTCGTCGTTGCTGGCGAGAAGCAGCATCTTGTCGAGGCCGAGCTGCCGGATGTTCTTGGCGGCGGTGACGGTCGACCCGCCCTGCCCGATCTTGACGATGGCCCCGCCGCCGGCCGCGTTGATCCGGCCCAACTGGACGGTCATGTCGGAATCGTCGGGCTTGTAGCTTTCGACCGACACGACCTCCAGCCCGAAGCTCTTCGCCAGCTCCTCGCCGATCCCCTTCATCAGCAGCGCGTAGGGGGTCGGATCATGCAGCAGCCCGATCTTGCGGATGTTGGTCCGCTCCTTCAGGTACCGGTATCGGGACTCCATCTCGAACCGCGGCGGCGCCAGGAAGCTGAAGGCCCATGCTTGCTCCTGGTCCCGCTTGGTCAGGATGGAGCACAGGTACATCGGCCGCTTCGCCTGCATGACGAACGCGGCGGCGGCAAAGTTGCCGGCGGACACGCATCCGCTGTTGAACAGGTCGACCTGATCGCTGGAAATCAGTTTGCGGTACCCCACCACCGCGTCCTGCGGCAGGGAGTGGTTGTCCTCGACCAGCACTTCGATCTTGCGCCCAAGCAGGCCGCCCTGCTCGTTCAGCACCTCCGCCGCCACCTCAAGGCCGTCACGCCAGGCGCGATCGACCATCGCGGCATAGCCGGTCAGCCCGAGCGAGGATCCGATCTTCACCGGCTCCGCTGCTCCGGCCTGACTGGATAGGGCGGTGATCACGGTGACAGCAGCCGTCAACAGGCGCAGGGTATTCATCCCTTCCTCCCATAAGACAGGTTATTGTTCTGTTATTCGAAACGATGTTCCGAAAAATGGTACTGGACGGACAGTCTTTGTCAAGGTCCGGATCCGCTCACCGGACCACCATTGGGTTTATGCCAAATCGCCGAATGGCGAAGCCGGAACAAAGCCAGGACCAGCGCGCCACGCGTCCGCCGGCACAGCCGCCAGCAGGAAGGATCGCGGCCGAAGGACGACACGGGTCATCGTCTGGCGAAGCCGGATTCTTCCTGGCCCGCCCGGTCAGGCGGTGCGGATCCCCGGCAGGACCGGCGGCTGACCGGCCAGACCGACACCGCCGAGCGCCCGTGAGATGCGGTCTGCCCCGGACACCAGCAGCCGGATCTGCTCCTCACTGGGCTCGGCTGCGATGAACTGGATGGAACTGACGACCGCCAGCGTGCCCACGATGCTGCCCGAGGCGTCGAAGATGGGTGTGGCGAGCGCGTTGAACCCGATCGTCGATTGATCGGGGGCGGTGGCCCAGCCCCGCTCGCGAATCTGTTGAAGCTCCTGGCGCAGCGCCGCAGAGGACGTGATCGTCCGCGGCGTCGGTCGCTCCAGGCGCCCGCGCAGGATCCGGGTGCGGCGCGCCTCATCGACGAAAGCCAGCGCGACTTTGCCCTGGGCCGTGCAGTGGAAGCCGAGGAGGGAGCCCTCCTTGACCTGCAGGTCGACCGCCGAGGTGCCCGGCAAGGTCGCCAACACCCGGACGCCCTCCGCCTCGACCTGGGAGATGACCGCCGTCCGGCCCAGACTGTCGCGCAGTTCCCGCAAGACCTCGCGGCCGGCACTGGCAAGGTCCAGGTTCTCGCCCACCATCCGACCGAGGGTGACGAGGCGCGAACCCACCCGGTACCGCTCCGTATCGCCCGACTGCACGATGTAGCCCTGCTGGACCAGGGTCCGCAGGTGCCGGTGGATCCGGCTCTTGGTGCTGCCGAGCGCCTGGGCCAGCGCCGTCACGCCGACCGGCTCCCGCGCCTTGGCGAGATATTCGAGCAGTTTCAGCGCAACCACGACGGCCTGGACGCCATCGCCTTCCGTCGCACCGCCGATCTTGGGCATGAGTGCTCCCTTACTGGGGATCGAGGCCCAGCAGTGCCGCTGGATTGCCGCCGATCATCGTCTTGATCTGTCCTTCGGTATAGCCCAGTTCGAGGCAGATGCCGATGACGTTGCGGAACCCCTTGATCGGCGAACAGTTGCCGACTTGACCAAGGTCGGAGCCGAGGATAGTGCGCTCCACCGTTCCCGCATCGATCAATTCCTTCAGCATCGGCGGCTCGTAGAACTTCACCGCCTCCGGAACGAACATGCAGATGGAATGCTCGACATACGCGCCCATCCCGGCGAGGCTGCGGATATCCTCCAGTGTCGCGTCGATCAGGTAGGTCGGGTGGTTGACCAGCAGGCGCTTGACGCCGCGCCGCCGCGCCTCCTCGAACAGCACGAAGATTTCGGAGATGTGGAGGTGGCCGCCCGACAGGATCACGTCGTGCTCGGCGACGATGTCGAGGATCGGCAGAACCTCCTCGCGCAGCTTGCCGGACTCGTCGAGCGCGGTCAGCGGCGTCGGCTCCCGCATCGGCTTGATGGTGTGGGGGAAGCGCTGGTGCTTGCGCTCGTGCTCGATGTGATTGAGCGACGAGAAGGTCGGCATCCAGACCAGCTTGGCGCCGAGCTTGATCCCATGGTCGACCGCGTAGGGATTGAAGCCGCCCGACGTGTTGTTGAGCGGCACGCCTGAGAACAGCCGCACATTCAGTTGGCTGAAATGGGTGTTCAGCATCTCGGTGATCGGCGTCGCCGAATAGTAATGGTCCTTGATCATCACGGCGCGCAGCCCGTTGGCCTCGGCGTCGTGCATAGCCTCGATGTGGTTGAGGCTGCGCGGCATCACCGACGGGCCGCTGTGGCAATGCAGGTCGATCGCGCCGGCCAGGATCCGGTTCACCTGCTCCGAAAACGGATTGATGGACTCAGCCGTCGCCACACCGACGTCGCTGGGGTTGGACATCTCTTTTCCTCCAGGCCTGACACCACATTGGTGTTCTGCTGTTCGATCCACTGTTGCTAAGACCGATACATCTCTCGCGAATGTTCGTCAACCGGATAATTGCCGTCACGGCTTGACAGGCAACATATGGGCACGCCTATCATGCGGCATAATCAGGACGCGCGTTTCGAATATCGAAACACCACAGACCGAAGAACGGAACCGAGAGGAAGGAGCGCCCAGCCATGGCCACCCAACACATGCCGCTGAGATTTCGCAAACGCCTCCTGGACCGGGAGCGGCTGGTCGGCAGCTTCGTCAAGACCCCGACCGGCCACGCGACGGAGATTCTGGGCGATGTCGGATTCGACTTCGTGATCATCGACCAGGAACACGCGCCGTTCGACCGCAGCACGACCGACAATGTGCTGTTGGCGGCGCGTGCCGCGGCCACGGCGGCCCTGGTTCGCGTGCCGCGGGCCGATCCTGCGGATATCCTGGCGGCGCTGGACGACGGGGCCGCCGGCGTGCTGTTGCCGCACATCGCGACCGTCGCGGCGGCGCGCGATGCGGTCGCCGCCTGCCGGTACAGCGGAAAGCGCGGTTTTTCCAATTCGCCGCGGGCCGGGCGCTATGGCGGACTGGGTCTGGCGGACCACGTCGCGGCGGGCGATGCCTCGACCACGGTCATAGCGATGATCGAGGATCCCGAGGCGCTGGACCAGATCGACGCGATCCTGGCGGTCGAGGGGCTGGATGCGGTGTTCATCGGCCGTGGCGACCTGACCGTCGCCTATCGCGAGACATCGACCGACGCCCCGCCGGTCCGGCAGGCGGTCGAACGAATCACCGCAGCCGCCCGGACGGCGGGCAAGCCCGCCCTGGCCATGGTCGGCCGCGCCGACGCGCCGGAGGCCGGCTGGCTGGCCCGATTGGGCGTCACCGGCTTCGTCGTCGCGTCCGACCAGTCATTCATGCGGCAAGCCGCCGGCAACGCCCTCGACATTCTGCGAAGGCTGGAGCCGTCGGCCTGAAAAGCCTCTGCGGGCCGGGCCTGACAGGACCCGGCCCGCAGACGGTTCCTAGAAGGCGACCCGGTCGGCACCTTTGAGCTGCAGGATGTCGCGCGCCTCCGCCGGCGTGGCGATCGACAGGCCGAGGCCCTCGATGATGCCCCGCACCTTGGCGACCTGCTCGGCGTTGGTCTTGGCGAGCTGGCCGGGGCCGAGCCAGATCGAATCCTCCAACCCGACGCGCACGTTGCCGCCCATCGCCGCCGCCTGGGCGGCGATGCGCATCTGGTTGGCACCCGCCCCCAGCACCGACCAGGAATACTGATCGCCGAACAGCCGGTCGGCGGTGCGCTTCATGTGCAGCACGTCCTCCGGGTGTGGGCCGATCCCACCCAGGATGCCGAACACGCTCTGCACGAAGAAGGGCGGCTTGATGATCTTGCGGTCCACGAAATGGGCCAGCGTATAGAGATGGCCAATGTCGTAGCACTCGATCTCGAAGCGGGTGCCGTTCTCGGCGCAGGTCGTCAGGATGTACTCGATGTCGGCGAAGGTGTTCTTGAAGACGCGGTCGCGCGAGCCTTCGAGATACGACCGCTCCCACTCGTGCTTGAACTCCTTGAAGCGGTTCAGCATCGGGTAGAGGCCGAAATTCATCGACCCCATGTTGAGCGAGGCGACCTCCGGCTTGAAGACGGCGACCGGGCGCAGCCGCTCCTCGGTCGTCATGGTGGCGGCACCGCCGGTGGTGATGTTCACCACGCAGTCCGACCGCTGCTTGATCACCTTCAGGAACGGCTCGAACGCCCCGGGTGATTGGTCGGGCAGCCCGTTCTCCGGATTGCGCGCGTGCAGGTGGACGATCGCAGCCCCCGCCTCCGCGGCGCCGACTGCCGCGTCCGCGATCTCCGCGGCGGTGACGGGAAGGTGCGGCGACATCGACGGGGTATGGATCGATCCCGTCACGGCACAGGTGATGATGACTTTGCGTGCGGCCATGGTTCCTTGGTTTCCTTATCGATTGCCGATCAGACGCCGGGGACGCCGACGGAGGATATCGCGGCATAGGCGTTCAGCGCCGCTTGGCGCAGGAAGCTCTGGTCCGACCCGACGATGAAGGCCGTCGCTCCCATCTGATGGAAACGTCGTGCATCATCCGCCGTTGCGACCATCATCGTCACCGGCTTCTGCGCCTTTTTGGCCGCGGCGATGATGACCTGGCAGGCGGCGATGATCTCGGGCGCGTCCATGGCGGGCGCCCCCAGCGCCACGGTGAGGTCGCCACGCCCGATAAAGACGCCGTCGAGCCCCTCCGTCCCGACGATGGCGTCGATCTCGTCCAACGCCTCCGGATCCTCGATCATCGCGATGAAGGTGACCGCGGCGTCCTGGGCCTCGACATACGGCCACACGGCGGCGGCGCCGAAATCGCCGGCCCGCGTGGTGTTGGAGAAGCCGCGCCGGCCGCCGCGGAACCGGCATGCCTGGGCGATCTCCCTGGCCTTGGCCGCTGAACTGACGTGCGGAACAAGGACGCCGGTGGCGCCGTCGTCGAGCACCGCCAGGATCTTGGCGGCGGTCGGCTCCGCCACGCGCACGATGCCGGCGGTGCCGGATGCGCGGGCCGCCAACAGAGCGCGGTCGATGGCGACGCGGTCCCAGGGCGCGTGCTCCTCGTCGATGACGACGAATTCGAAGCCGGCTTGGCCGATGATCTCGATCGGATGGGTCACCGGGGTCTTGATGAAGGTGCCGACGAGTGTTTCGCCGGCGATGAAGCGTTTGCGGAAGCCGGTGGCGGCGGTCGGCATGATACGTCCTTTCCCGCGCTCAAACGGCGGGCTTGGTGAAACGGGGAAGCTGGGGCGTCAGCGCTGGGCGCCCATCACGTCGAGGACGGCACCGGTGACCAGCGATGCCTTGTCCGACAAGAGCCAGACGATGGCCTCCGCCACCTCCTCCGGCAGGCCGGCGCGCCCCAGCGGGTTCTGGGCAGCGAATTCCCTGACCCGGTCCGCCTGACCGGCCTTGGCGTGGATCGGGGTGTCGATCATGCCGGGGCGGATGGAATTGACGCGGACCCCGTCGCGCGCGACCTCGACCGCGAGGCCCTTGGTCATCGTATCCACCGCGGCCTTCGACCCGGCATAATGGATGAAGCGGCCCGGCGAGCCGGTCAGCGCCCCGATCGACGAAATGTTGACGATGCTGCCACCCTTGCCGCCGAACTTGGTCGACATCCGCCTGATCGCCTCGCGGCAGGCGATCAGCACGCCGACCGTGTTGACCGCCAGGATGTCCATCGTCTCCTGGAACTCGTAGGTGTCGGCGGTGCGGTGCTTCGGCCCGTTGACGCCGGCGTTGTTGACCAGCCCGGTCAGCGGGCCGAAGGCCCGGTCGGTTTCCTCGAACATCCGCAGGATGTCGGCTTCCGATCCCATGTCGGCCGCAACCGCGATCGCCTTGCCGCCGGCCGCCTCGACATCGGCAACCACGCCTTCCGCCAGGCTCTTCGAGCTTTTGTAGTTCACCACGACGCACGCGCCGCCGGCGCCGAGCAGACGGGCGGTGGCGGCACCGATGCCGCTGCTGGCGCCCGTTACGATGACAACGTCCTGCATGATATTCCCGCATTCCTGAGTGATGGGCATGCCCTGTTCCGGTGGGACGCGGACAAGCGTCACTTGTCGTCGAGCACCGGGTTGGTCGTCGGCGTTCCGCCCTCGAACCACGGGTCGAACCGCCGGTAGGTGACCTTCCACCCTTCATCGGTCATCACCAGACGATCGGTCATGTAGGCGATCTGGATCGGCGGGTGAGTCGGCAGGACGGGCTTGCCGTCGGCGGCGTAGAGCAGCAGGAACCAGTGGCAGAGGACCCGGTCGGGGCTGCCGTCGAACATCGCCTGGAAGTTCTGCACCGCATGCACCACGGTCCGGGCGCCGCGATCCTCCCGCCACTTGTAGAAGGCGCGGATCTTCTCCCGGCCTTCGTAGGACGCCGCGGACCCCACGAAGACGCCGTCCTCGGTATAGTAGTCGGGTGCGTTCCGGCCCCAATTGGTATCCACGTCGTGCCAATAGTCGATCAGCAGCGTGTGCAGCGTTTGCGTCAGCGCAAGCCGGTTCTCATCGATCCGCATCCTGGTTTCCTCATTGTTTTGCATGTGACGATGCCGTTGCGAGCCGGCTGCCGGCTCGACCGCGAGATATCTTCGAAGAAGCGGTCCGCCTCAGTCCTCTTCCTGGAGAAGCTGCCGCCTGCGGGCGATCGACGGCGAGAGGGCGGAGCCCAGCACGACGGCCGCCGCCGTCAGGAGGATGAGCGTCAGCGGCGCGCTGACGAAGGTCCAAATGTCCCCATGGCTCAGGATCAGGCCGCGGTGGAGGCTGTCCTCCAGCATGCCGCCCAGCACCAGCCCCAGCAGCAGCGGCGCCGGCTCGAACCTCAGCTTGTGCAGAACGTAGCCGATGACGCCGAAGAGGGCGATCTGCAGCACGTCGAAGGGCTGGGAATTGACGGAGTAGATGCCGACGCAGCAGACCAGCACGATCATCGGGAACAGATGACGGTACGGCACCTTGAGGAACTTCACCCAGATGCCGATCAGCGGCAGATTGATGATCACCAGCATCAGGTTGCCGATCCACATCGAGGTGACCATGCCCCAGAACAGGTCGGGATGCTGGTCGATCACCCGCGGCCCCGGAATGACGCCGTGCAAGGTCATCGCTCCACCGACCAACGCCATGGTCGCGGTCGAGGGAAGCCCCAGGGTCAGAAGCGGGATGAAGGTGGTCTGGGCCGCGGCGTTGTTGGCGGACTCCGGGCCGGCCACGCCCTGGATGGCGCCCCTGCCGAATTCCTGGGGCCGCCGGGCGACCCATTTCTCAAGGGCGTAGGACACGAAGGACGACAGGGTCGCCCCATTCCCCGGAATGATGCCGATGATGGAGCCGAGCAGCGACCCGCGGGTGATGGCGCCTGCGGACTCCCGCATATCCTTGCGGTCCGGCAGCAGGCCTCCCACCGCGTCGCTGACGAACGGCCGCCCCTCCGGGGCTTCGAGGTTGCGCAGGATCTCCGCGATGCCGAACAGCCCCATGGCGACAATGGCGACGTCGAACCCGTCATAGAGGATCTGGCTGCCGAAAGTCAGGCGCGGCTCGCCGGTGACCGGGTTGGCGCCGACCAGCGCCATGATCACGCCGACGATCAGCATGCAGAACGCTTTGAGGACGGAGCCGCCGGCAACCACGATCGCCAGGGTGAGTCCCAGCACCATCAGGGCGAAATAGTTGCCGGCCGTGAAGCTCAGTGCCAGTTTCGACAGCGGAATGGCCAGTGCCGCGATGACCAGCGTCGCGAAGGTCCCCGCGATGAAGGAGCCGATTGCCGCGATGCCCAGCGCCTTGCCGGCTTTTCCCTGCCGCGCCATCGCGTGGCCGTCCAGCGCCGTCACCACCGAGGAGGATTCCCCCGGCATATTGACCAGGATCGCGGTGGTGGAGCCGCCGTATTGCGAGCCGTAGTAGATGCCCGCCAGCATGATCAGCGCGCCGATCGGCTCGGAATTGTAGGTCATCGGCATCAGGATGGCGATGGTCGCCAGCGGGCCGATCCCCGGCAGCACGCCGATCAGCGTTCCCACCAGACAGCCGACCAGGCACAGCAGCAGGTTCTGGAACGACAGCACGACGGTGAAGCCGAGAACCAGATGATCGAAGAGGTCAGTCACGGCGGTCATCCCTCAGCCCGAAGAACGCGACGTAGAGAGCTGCGGCGATCCCGCCATAGGCGAGGTAGAGGGCTCTGATCGCCCCGTCGACGCCGAGCGAGGAGAAAATCGCGTCCTGGGCAAAACCGGGGAAGATCGGGATCGTCACCTGAAGCAGATCACAGAAGACCAGCAGGACCGCCGCGGTCAGCCCGAAGGACATCGGCAGCAGTTCCTTCACCCGTCTCTCGGGGGTCGCGCATCCGGCGATAAAGACGGTGAGCGGACCGACCACACCGAGCCCGAGTTGCGGGGTCGAAAGGAGAGTGAAGTCCCCTCCACGGATGAACAGGCCGAACAGCGCGATGGCGATCACCAGGATCGCCACCGGAGCGGGCGAGAATTCGGCGCGCTCCGCCTCCTCCGGCCGCTGGACAAGCCCCTGGACCAGCACCGCGCCGCCGCCGAAGAACAACAGGATCGCCAGGGCCTTCGGCATGGCGCCGGCGCCGAAGTCGGCGACCGTACCGAGATTGAGACTGATCGCGCCGTACCAGACCAGGGCGGCGATGAAGACGACGACCGCTCCGCCAATCACCTGGATGCGCGCATAGCACGGAACCGTGTGCCGGCTCCGCAGGTCCATCGGTTCAGACGTCATGCTTGAACTCCAATTGAACGGAACGGAACGGGTCGTGGCCGGGGCGCATCCGCACCAGAGGTGCCGCCCGACCAACGGTCGGGTGCGGCGTCCGTCAATTCCCAGTTCCGGTCGCCTCAATCAGCGCTTTCCAACCTTTGGTCTGCCGCACCATGAAGTCCTGCATCTCGGCGACGTCATAGTCGCGCCACTCGATCTCCAACTCGGCGTAGCGCGCCTTGACGGTCTGCGTCCTTAACACCAGGCGGGTCTTGGCGTTGAGAAACTCGACAATCTCCCTCGGCGTCTTCTTCGGTACGAACAGCGCCGTCCAGGAATCGATGACATAGTCCTTCACGCCCGCCTCCTCGGTCGTCTGCACCCAGGGCAGCGCCGAGGATTTGTCGGGTCCCGTCATCATGATCGGCGTGACGCTGCCCGCTCCCATGGTCTTGCCCGTGAAGGGGATCGCGGACGAGATGTCGACGACGCTCGCCGAAGCACGGCCGGCGATGACGTCGGTCATCGCTTCCATCGTGCCCTTGTAGGGTACAGCCCGAAGCTTGAGACCCGTCCGCAGTTCCAGACCCCGCCGGGCCAGTTCGCCGACCGCGGTCCAACCGGCATAGGTCAGCTCGCCGTCATGCTCCTTCCCATACTTGATCAGCTCCGCCAGCGTATTGATCTTGAGGCTGTTGGCCACCACCAGGACGTAGGGCGTGTAGCCAAGGAGCGCCACCGGTTGCAGGTCGACGAGCGGATCGTAGTCCGCCGCCTTGTTGCTGAAGGGATTGATCGTCATCGTCGAAGCGACGCCGACGACCACCGTGTGCCCATCGGGATCGGCCGCGATGCCGCGCTTGGTGCCGGCGACGCCGGCTGAGCCCGGCACATTCTCGACGATAACGCGCTGGCCGATCAGCGGAGCGATCGTTTCACCCCAGATGCGCGTCTGCGTATCGGACCCGCCGCCAGCGCCGAAGGGAACGATCGCCGTGATCCGCTTGCTGGGAAACTTCTCGGCCAGGGCTTCGCCCGGCCCGAACACGGACAGGGCTGCGGCAATGGCGGAAGCGGCGGCGGGAGCGGCGGCGAGACCCCGGAGCACCTCCCTGCGGCTTCTGCGGACTTTCGGATTCAGCGCGTTCATTGGTTTTCCTCCCCGGTGTTGATGTTGCAAGCGCCGTCTATCGCGGCGTATGAGCGAGCCGGGATCGGATGAACTCCGGCCCGTAGGCGCACTGTCAGACTGCAATACTCAGGTATTAAAGCAAATCCGGGCGTGTCCCCCAATCGTCGTCACATTTGTTTTCGGCCTGCGAAACCCGTCGGGCTGCCGGACGGTACCGACCGGCTCCGGCACCGGGCTGCGCCGAAAAGCAAAGGGCCCCAATCGACGCTGATCAGGGCCCTGTCATGTTTCAGGCTGAATGTTGGGGCCGGAACGAGGCTGGCGGAGCCCAACTCATCGCGGCCTGGGGTTGCGGAGCCCGGCGGCGAAGCGGCGGCCATTGTGGACATAGTGGTCGGCAAGCGTCTGAAGCTGCGCCTGTGCGACCTCGTCCAGCGTGCGCACCGTCTTGCCGGGAGCACCCATCACCACCGAGTTGTCGGGAATCTGCTTGCCCTCGGTCACCAGCGCGTTGGCGCCGATCATGCAATTCCGACCGATCACCGCCCCGTTGAGGATCGTCGCCCCCATGCCGACCACCGTTCCGGATCCGATGGTGCAGCCGTGGAGGATCGCACGATGGCCGACGGTGCATCGGTCCCCCACCGTCAGCGGAAAGCCGGGATCGGTATGGAGCATGCAGCCGTCCTGAATGTTGGCGGCGACGCCGATGTCGATCAGGTCGTTGTCGCCGCGCAGCACCGCACCGAACCAGACGCTGCTGTCACGTTGCATCCGCACATTGCCGATCACCGTCGCGTCAGGCGCGATCCAGGCAATGTCGTCGGCGATGTCGGGTCTCAGGTCGTCGAGGTCATAAATCATCAGGTCTCTCCCGGCATGAAATCTGGGGTGGAACTGCCGGCGCGGCACCCAGGCGTCGGGGGCCCAGGCGTCAGGCTCGAAGTCGCGGCCGCGTGCCCGGGGACCGGGAGCGCGGGATCGACGCGTCCTTTGGCGGCTTCCTCACCCCCTGCCCTTCACCGTGCCGCCGATCCTGCCCGCGTGACATTGCCATGCGAGGGATCGCGGCGCACGACCTCACGGCACGGACGGCGGCATCGGATATTCGTCGGCGTTCAACACCCAGCCCTGCTTGGAAAAGTCCAGGCGCGGCGGGGAGAAGATGTCGACCAGCTGGTTGAGGCCGGCGTCCATACCGCGCGAGGTGTGGATAGCCGGCGGCGGAATGACCGTCAGCGACGGCGACTCCACCAGCGCGTGCTCGTCGTCCCGCCACGCGCTCAGGTTCGGGGTCCAGGGCCAGCGCAGATGGTGGGTATAGCTTCCGTCCAGCGCCAGCGACCCTTGCTCGAAATCGTCGTGGCTGTGTGGCGACAGCTTCGCGGTGTCGCGCGGGCCCTGCTGCTCGTCCAGATAGTTCACCATGATCGTGGTGCAGCGGAAGATGCGACCGAATCGTCCGGGGGTCGGCGGCACGTCCAGGCTGTAGACACGAATGCGGAATCCTCCGACCGGGTCCGGCCAGGGTTCGGCCGGCGCTACGTTGGGATGCGGCTCGGCGTAGGAGTCGGCGTTCGCGCACAGCGCGTTGAGATCGTCCGACCGGGTCGAGAAGATACGGTTCGCGCGGCCGCCCTTCGGAAGCGTGATCCGACTCTCGCCCGGCGGGAGGATCACCAGAGAGAAGCCGCCGACCTCCACCCGCTCGCCGCCAGCGTCCACGACCGCCGGGGTTTCACGGTCGGACAGCAGCAGGACGTACTCGTCCTTCTGGTCGGACCGCATCAGCACCCCGCCTGGTTCGACCTCGCTGTAAGCGACCAGGAAATTCTGACCGCGGGTCAACCAGGTGCGGGCCCCGTCAGCAACGATCTGCGGCTCGGTCTTGTAGAACAGCCCGTAGTCGGCCGCGGCGAAGACGGCCGGCGCAGCGGTCGCCCGCGGAGCGGCCGAGCCGGCCATCTGCGAGCGCGGATCGGTTGGATCGTACACTGTGCCCCTCCTCTCTTGTTCTGTTGTACGGAACGGAAGTATCAAAAATATGAAGGCGCCTTTCGGGAAGGTTGTCAAGACCGTTAACGGACCGTCAGTGCCCGCGAAAATCGTTGACTGGGATTGGCGAGCGGCAACCTTCCCACGGACTCTGTTCCGATGTACGGAACGGCAAAAAAGCTCTTGTCGTCCGGCGCGCCCTCCTGTGGCGACCGGCGAAGCCTCCCACACTGGCCGGGCTTGCGGCATCTCCAATCGCGCGGAAGGGCTCCGGAATCTGGATTGATTTCACGTTGCGAAACGCAAGTCGTTATGATTTCGTTGCTGGGGACCTGCCGCCTTCGTCGTGGCGGAGGTTGCCGGAGCATCGTGGATGGGTGGGTGCAAACGCCCTGATGAACTCGCTCGGGTGACATGATGAAAAAGACTGCCTCCGGCACGACTGGGACGAGCATGCATTGCCGAACCAACTCCCGACGAGGCGACACGAATCCGCTTGACCGCTCCTATCCCCCGGTCAATTCCGTGTGCCGTGCGCTGCATGTCCTGAAAGTCGTCAATCAACAGTCCATCGCGACCGTGAATTCGATCTACACCGAGACCGGAATTCCCCGGCCGACCGTCGTGCGGATGCTGGAGACGCTGATGCACGAAGGCTACGTGATCCGCGACAACATGTGCGGCGGCTATCGCGTGGCTCAGAAGGTTACCGAGCTTTCCCAGGGCTACGGCGGAATTTCGCGGGTCATCGAGATCGCACGGCCGCTGTCGATCGGGCTGACGCGACAGATCCGGTGGCCGGTTGGGCTGGGGGTCATCGATGGGGACGCGATCGAGATCCTGTACTGGACCGGAACGATCAGCCCGGTCGTGCACACCACCACCGTCCTTGGCCAGCGTCCGGATTTGCTCAAATCCGCAATGGGCCGTGCCTACATGGCGTTCTGCAGCCCGGTCGAACGTGACGAGCATATCGCCCGCATGCGCGCCACCCTGCCGGCGGAGTTCGGCGCCAGGGAGGAGGCAGTGTTCCGCCGCTATCTGGATCGTGTCCGGCGCATGGGCTATGCCACACGGGACCCGCACACCGAACCGATCCGCATGACCACCGTCGGTGTTCCCATCCTGGAACAGGAGAAGGTCGCGGCGGTGATGTCGGTGAGCTTCTTCAGGAAATCGGTGGCCCCGAAAGACATGGAGGACGCGGTGCTGGCTCCGCTGATCGAAACGCGGGTGAGCATCGAGCATGCGCTCGCGTTCATCACCAGCCGCCCCCGCCTGGACGCATCGGTTCACCGCGAATACAACGTGAATCTGTAGGTCGGCGGGGCGTCATGCACTCGCGGATCGGGTCGTCCTCCTCCACCAGCGTCACGCGGATGGACTTGCCCGGAGAAAGTGGAGAGCCTCCATCTATGGTCTGAGGGACCAGGAGGTTTGGCATGGGTGACGGGCATCGGCGTAGAGCGCCTAACAGAACCATCTCTGGACGAATCGCCAGCAGATGAGGCTGGCGGCGATATGGTGGAAGGCGGTGAAGATATCGGCGCGCCATTCGTAGCGGACGGCGATGCGGCGGAAACGGGCAAATCAGGCGAGTGTCCGCTCGACCACCCATCGGTGTCGGCCGAGGCGCTCGCTGCTCTCGATGCCACGCCGGGCGATGCGTGGAATGATCCCCCGCCGGCGTAGCGCCTGCCGGCAATGGGCGAAGTCGTAGCCCTTGTCGGCGTGCAGTTTGGCTGGTCGGCGCCGTGGCCGGCCCGCACATTGGCGGATTGCCGGCACGGCATCGACCAACGCCTCCAGGAACTTGCTGTCATGCCGGTTGGCCGGTGAAATCCTCAGGGCGAGGGGGATGCCATTGTCATCGACGAGGATGTGGCGCTTTGAGCCAAGCTTGCCGCGGTCCGTCGGGTTGGGCCCGGTCTCCTCTGAGGTGGT
>NZ_LGRA01000021.1:1870273-1919933 GCF_003116095.1 Azospirillum sp. TSO35-2 | reverse complement strand
GAGCAGCCCGGTAGCTCGTCAGGCTCATAACCTGAAGGCCGCAGGTTCAAATCCTGCCCCCGCAACCAAACATCAAGCCCGCCTGAGCACTCCGCTCGGCGGGCTTTTTTGTTTGGCATGTCTCGGGCATGACATAGCTCGGGGCGTGACATATGCCTGTCCGGCTTGTCTAGGGACCGAAGGGCGTTCATTCCGGTCGCCCGCGGACCGAGGCGACGAGTGTGATGGCGTCCAAGCTTGATTGTCTGATCGTCGGCGGTGGCCCCGCCGGTTTGACCGCGGCGATCTACCTCGCGCGCTACCGCCGTGCGGTGCTGGTGGTCGACGAGGCGAAGAGCCGCTGCGCCTGGATCCCGACCTCCCACAATCTCGCCGGCTTCACCGGCGGTATCCGCGGCACCGATCTGCTGGCCCGCATCCGCGCCCAGGCCGAGACCTATGGTGCCCGCGTCGACATCGGTTCGGTGACGGCGCTGGAGCGGCTTCCGTCCGACAATGGCTTCCGCGCCGCGCTCGGCGACGGCCGGGTCGTCCAGGCTGCGACGGTCCTGCTGGCCACCGGGGTGATCGACGGCCAGCCCGCGGTGCCACACCTGTACGACGCGATGCAACGGGGGCTGATCCGTGTCTGCCCGATCTGTGACGGATTCGAGGTCATGGATCAACGCATCGCCGTTCTCGGCCACGGTGCGCAGGCGACGGGAGAGGCGCGCTTCATCCGCACCTACAGTCCTTACGTCACGTTGCTGACGCTGGGCGAGCCGATGGATTTGGAGTTGGACGCCCGGGCCGAGTTGGACGCGCTCGGCATCGCGGTGGTCGAAGAGCCGGTGGTCGCCGTCGACACCGATACCGACATCGGCACCAACCGCAGCACGCGGTTGACCCTGCAAAGCGGCCGGACCCTCCGTTTCGACACGCTCTATTCGGCGCTCGGCATCACCGCCCGTTCCGCCCTGGCCGAGTCGCTCGGAGCCAGGATGAACGACGAGGGCCGGCTGATCGTCGACCGCCACCAGCGCACGTCGGTGCCCGGCTTCTTCGCCGCCGGCGACGTGGTGTCGACGCTGAACCAGATCGCGGTCGCCATGGGCGAAGCGGCGATGGCCGCCACCGCCATCCACAACGACCTGCGTTGCCGCCGTTGAAGGGAGGCCGCGGTCCCAAGACGACAGGGCGCTCCAGGCCGCCGAGATCATCCATGACATCGGTGCAAAAGACGGTAAGTTCCGACGCGGGGAAGCGGCCACACTCCGCAAGCCGCTCTTCGGCATCGCCGCCGCGACCGACGGCGACGAGCGCCGCAGGGCGCGCGGGGACGCCATAGTCGAGGACGTCCGCACCGACGCCCGCAAGACGCGTGACTGGAGAGAGCGCTGATGACCGAGGCGAACGCAACCGCGGATACAGCCGTGTCCACGACGAAGGATAGTGGGCATGGGGTGAGCCTCGGCGAGGCCACCCTGGTGTGGGCGCGCATCGCCGCGCTCAGCTTCGGCGGCCCGGCGGGGCAGATCGCGGTCATGCACCGCATCCTGGTCGAGGAGAAGCGATGGCTGGGTGAGACGCGGTTCCTGCACGCGCTGAACTACTGCATGCTGCTGCCCGGGCCGGAAGCCCAGCAACTGGCCGTCTATGTCGGCTGGCTGATGCACCGCACGGTGGGCGGTCTGATCGCCGGCACCCTGTTCGTGCTGCCGGGCGTTGTCGCCATCATGGCGCTGAGCTGGATCTACGCAGCCTTCGGCAACGTCGGTCTCGTGCAGGGGCTGTTCTTCGGGCTGAAGGCAGCGGTGCTCGCCGTCGTGGTCGAGGCGGTGATCCGCATCGGCAGGCGGGCGTTGAAGAACCGTGTGATGCTCGGCATCGCCGCGGCGGCGTTCGTGGCCATCTTCGCCTTCGACGTCCCGTTCCCGATCATCATCCTGGTCGCCGGGCTGATCGGCTTGGCCGGCGGGCGGCTGGGGCGTCCGGAGTTCAAGGTCGGCGGCGGTCACGCAGCGTCGGGTGGGGCGATCCTGGCCGATGCCGACAGCCTGCTCGGCGAAGGGACGCCGGAACACGCGCGGCCGACGGTGGGCTGGTCGTTCCGGGTCGGCGTCGTCTTTCTCGCGCTGTGGCTCGTGCCGGTCGTGGCGCTGCTCTCGACGCTCGGGCCGGGGGATGTGTTCAGCCAGATCGCGGTGTTCTTTTCCAAGATGGCGGTGGTCACCTTCGGCGGCGCCTATGCGGTGCTGGCCTACGTCGCCCAGCAGGCGGTGGAGACCTACGGCTGGCTGAAGCCGGGCGAGATGCTGGACGGCCTGGGCATGGCCGAGACGACGCCCGGCCCACTGATCATGGTGACGCAGTTCGTCGGCTTCATGGGCGCCTTCCGCGCTCCCGGGGGGCTGCCACCGCTGCTGGCGGGGACGCTGGGCGGGCTGCTGACGACCTGGGTGACCTTCGTGCCGTGCTTCCTGTGGATCTTCGTCGGTGCGCCGTTCGTCGAGTCGTTGCGTGGCAACCGGGCGCTCGGCGGCGCGCTGTCGGCGATCACGGCCGCCGTGGTCGGGGTTGTCTTGAACTTGGCGGCCTGGTTCGCTCTGCACGCCCTGTTCGGGCGGCTGGAACCGGTGCACGCCGCCGGAGCCACGCTCGAGATCCCGGTTCTGAGCACGATCAACATTCCCTCGCTGGTGCTGACGGTCGGCGCCGTGCTGGCCGTGTTCCGCTTCAAGCTGGGCATGATCCCGACCTTGGCCGTATGCGCGCTTTTCGGAATGGTCTTTTACCTCGTCTCCGTCTGATGCGGCGTGGGCAGCGCAACCACCGGCGTCCGGCCGTCTCCACCCGTCCCCGGACTCCCGGCAGGGGCGGTCGCCGAGACGATCAAGCCGTTGCGGGGGCCAGGGGATGGGCTTACCTTTCCAGGTGAGGTCGCCCGACCTCCAGGCAAGAACGGCAATCGCCATGTGGCGTGGCACACGGTCGACGGTGAGGAGGGTGGTGGTGAGCCTGCTGATGCTGGCCACGCTGCTCGTCTATGCCGCGCCGGGCCATGCCGGTCTGCCATCTTATCAGCATTCCCAGCGTTTGCCGGCGCCGCAGGAGCATGCCTTGGCCGGCATGCACCATGATGCTGTCGCTGCCGTCACCGGTCACCAGCACAGGCAAGCTCTCTGCAACGATCCCGGCCGGCCCGATGACGGGGCCTGCTGCAGCGTCACCCACTGCGCGGCCCTGCACGGCGCTCTCCCCGTCGAGGCCGCGGCGGCGTTCATTCCCGCCGTCGCCCGGGCGGATCATCGGTTTGCCCTGGCCACCCCCGAGGGCATCGACAGCGACCCGGCTCCGCGCCCTCCCTCTCCGATCCGCTGACGCCACGAGTCCGTCCGCGTCCAACCTGAGCCTCGGCTCGGGCGAGGGCGCCGGTTCCGGATCCCGTGCGCGTGACCTTTGCGTCCCCGGCCCTCCCGCGTGGAGTCCGGCCGGGATGGCCCGAACCCGATGACCCGATGGAGGACGCCATGTCGTCTCTCACCCGCAAGATGCTTCCCGCCTTTGCGCTCGCCGCCATGATGTCGGTCGCCCCGGCCCAGGCGCAGACCGCCACCGACCAGGACCATCAGGCCCATCACCCCGGCGGCGCCACGACGACGCAGGCTCAGCCGGTTCCGGCGCCTGTCCAACCGCCTCAGGGCGCGCAACCCGGGCGGCCGGGCAATGCGCCCATGACGGGGGCGCCCATGACGGGGGCGCCCATGATGGGACAAGGCATGGGCGGCGGCATGATGGCTCAGCCCGGCATGATGATGAACATGGACCAGATGCGCCCGATGATGGGCGGGATGATGGGCCAGCAGAGCGGCCAGCCCGGTATGATGGGCCCCGGAATGATGGGGCAGATGACGCCCATGATGCGCCCGATGATGGGCCAGCAGGGTGGCATGGGCGGCATGGGGCTGCCGTTCGAGCATGTCGAGGGCCGCATCGCCTTCGTGAAGGCGGAACTCAGGATCACCGAGGCCCAGGCGCCGCAGTGGAACGCCTTCGCCGACACCCTGCGGTCGAACGCCAAGGCCCATCAGGCCATGCACGAGCAGATGACCCAGGGTGGCCTGCCATCCGCGTGGCCGGACCGGCTGACCTTCCAGCAGAAGGTCCTGTCGGCCCGGCTCGACGGCCTGAAGGCGCTCGAGGGCGCCGCCAAGCCGCTCTACGCCGTGCTGACGGACGAGCAGAAGAAGGTCGCCGACCAGCTCTTCGCCAGCCCGATGGGCTTGATGTGAGCGACGGCCGTGCCGGTCAGACGGCTTTCCAGGGGGAGGCGTCCGCATGATTGCCTTGAGGATGCCGATCCCACGACGGCGTGAACATGGTCACCACGCCGACCACGCCCGGCCGGAAGCCGGTCGGGGCCCGATCGAAATGGGTGCCGCGGTCGATTGAGGCCGTATGGGCGGCATGGGGCTCAGCACCCTGTGCCGCCCCGAACAAGGAGACGCGCGATGAGCGCCAAGAAGACGCTGACCATGATCGTGGCGGCCCTGCTGGTCGGGACGACGCTCGCCGGACCGGTCGACGCCGCCGAGACCCTCAGACTGTCCGAGGTTTCGCACCTGCACGGCATCGCCGTGGACCCCGGCGACCCGTCCCGCCTGTACCTCGCCTCGCACCACGGCGTGTGGTTGACCAACCCCGACGGCACGGCGACCCGGGTGTCGGACAATCGGCACGACTACATGGGATTCACGCCGAACCCGGCGCAGCCCGGCGCCTTCTTCGCCAGTGGCCATCCGGAGACTGGCGGGAATCTCGGCGTCCTCGTCTCGACCGACGGGGCGAAGACGTGGAAAGCGGTCTCGAAGGGTGTCAACGGGCCGGTCGATTTCCACGCGATGGACGTCAGCCCGGCCGACCCCACCGTGCTCTACGGGCACTACGGCAGCGTCCAGGTCAGCCGCGATGCCGGGAAGAGCTGGGAGGTCACCGGCAAGCCGCCCGCCGACATGTTCGATCTGGCGGCTTCGGCCAAGGATCCGAACACGGTCTACGCCGCCACCCGCAACGGCCTGATGGTCAGCCGCGACGCCGGAAAATCCTGGCAGGCGGCGTACGTCGTCCAGCGCCCGGCCAGCATGGTGACGACGACCAGGGATGGCACCGCCTACGCCTTCCTGCTGGGCACCGGCTTGCTCAAGACCTCCGAGCCGAGCCTGGCGTGGCAGCCGGTCAGCAACGGCTTTGGGGACACGATCCTGCTGCACCTCGCGGTCGATCCGACGAACCCGGAGCGGCTCTACGCCGTGACCGACACGTCGGCTGTCATCGCCAGCCAGGACGGCGGGAAGACGTGGAAACCCTTCCGGTCGTGAAACGGGCGAAGGGATCGAGCGCCATGCCCGTGGTCGACCTCGACGACCGGCAACGTCGCCGCCACAAGCTGCGGAATGCGGCCCAGTCCGCCCTGCTGGTCGGGTCTCTGGGCTTGCTCGCGGCGGTGATCGGCTGGCTGCTTGCGGGATGGTTGGGCGTCATCTGGGCGGCCTTCCTGATCGGTGCGACGGTGGCCTTCAGCCCGACGGTCTCGCCGCGCACCGTTCTGGGGCTCTATGGAGCCCGGCGCGTCGGTCCGCACGACCTTCCGGAGCTTCAGGAGATTGCCCGGCTGCTGGCCCAGCGCGCCGGCCTGCCCAGCGCTCCGGAGTTGCACTATCTGGCGACGCCGGTGCTGAACGCGTTCACGGTCGGCTCCGCCCGCAGCAGCGCCGTCGTCCTGACCGACGGGCTGCTGCGGGCGATGACGCTGCGTGAACTGACCGGGATCCTGGCCCACGAAGTCAGCCACGTCCGCAACCACGACCTGTGGACCATGGGCTTGGCCGACATCATCAGCCGGGTCACCAGCACTATGGCGACCACCGGTGTCGTCCTGCTGTTCCTCAGCCTGCCGCAGATGCTGGAGCAGCATGGCGGCGCCCCTTGGCCGCTGATTGCGCTGCTCTGGGCGGCGCCCACCATCAACACGCTGATTCAGTTGCGGCTGTCGCGCACGCGCGAGTTCGATGCCGACCTGGACGCCGCGGCCCTGACCGGCGACCCGGCCGGGCTGGCCTCCGCCCTGGCGAAGCTCGAGCATTACGAGCCCGGCTTTTGGGAGCGCGTCTTCTGGCCAGGGCGGCGGAACCCACACCCGTCCGTGCTGCGCACCCATCCGGAAACCGAGGAGCGGATCGAGCGCCTGCTCTCGCTCCAGCCGCTCACGAGCGGGGATCCCGGCTTTGGAACGGAGGCCGGCGGGTTCCCCATCCAGTGGACGGCGCCGACCCACCGCCCACGCTGGCGCCCATCCGGCTTCTGGCATTGAGGTCTGTTTGGCGGGCAGCGCGACGAGGGGCCGCGCAAAAAAGAAAAGCCGGCAGGGGCGGCGGCCCTGCCGGCTTTCGGTGTCACGCCGATGGTCTGGTCAGACGTCGAGGTTCGACACCTTCAGCGCGTTGTCCTGGATGAACTCGCGCCGCGGTTCGACGACGTCGCCCATCAGGGTGGAGAAGACCTCCTCCGCCTGGTCGGCGTGGCTGACGCGGACCTGCAGAAGCGAGCGCTTGGTCGGGTCCAGCGTGGTTTCCCACAGCTGGTCCGGGTTCATTTCGCCCAGCCCCTTGTAGCGCTGGATGGTGACGCCGCGGCGGCCCAGTTCCATCACCGTGTCGAACAGCGCGCCCGGGCCGGTCAGGGCGCGGGTTTCCTTCTGCTTCTCGAAGGCCTTGCCGGGGGTGCTGAAGACCCGCTTCAGGTCGGGGGCGAGCGCGTCCAGCCGGCGGGCCTCCCCGCTCTTCAGCAGATCGCCGTCGAACAGGTGGCGGTGGGTGACACCGCGCCGGCTGCGGATGACGGCGTAGCCGCCCTGGGGCAGGCTCTCGCCGCGCCAGCCGCCGTCGGCGTCCTGCGCGTTCAGCCGGTCGGCCACCGTCTGCGCCGCGGCCTGGGCGGCGGCCTTGTCGTCGACCAGGGCGGCGGAGAGGGCACCGGCGACCGCCGCCTGTTCCACCACCGTGGCGTTGCCGACCTTGCGCGACAGCGTGTCGATCGCCGGGCGGGCGGCGCGGGCCTGCTCGACCAGACCCGAGAGCTGGTCGCCGATCAGCAGCGTGCCGTCGGGCAACTGCACCGACAGGTCGCTGAGCGCCGCCTCCACCAGATACTCCTCCAGCGCCCGGTCGTCCTTCAGGTACCGCTCCTTGGCGTTGCCGCGCTTGATGCGGTAGAGCGGCGGCTGGGCGATGTAGAGATAGCCGCGCTCGATCAGGTCGGGCATCTGGCGGAAGAAGAAGGTCAGCAGCAGGGTGCGGATGTGGCTGCCGTCCACGTCCGCGTCGGTCATGATGATGATCTTGTGGTAGCGCGTCTTGTCGGCGTTGAACTCGTCGCGGCCGATGCCGGTGCCGAGCGCCGCGATCAGCGTGCCGATCTCCGCCGAGCCGAGCATCTTGTCGAAACGCGCCCGCTCCACGTTCAGGATCTTGCCGCGCAGCGGCAGGATGGCCTGGAACTGGCGCGAGCGGCCCTGCTTGGCCGAGCCGCCGGCCGAGTCGCCCTCGACGATGAACAGCTCCGACGCCGCCGGGTCGCGTTCCTGGCAGTCGGCCAGCTTGCCGGGCAGCGACGCCATGTCGAGCGCGCCCTTGCGCCGGGTCAGCTCGCGCGCCTTGCGGGCGGCCTCGCGGGCGGCGGCGGCCTCCACCACCTTCTGGACGACGCGACGGGCGTCGGCCGGATGCTCCTCGAAATACTGGGCCAGCGCCTCGCCCACCACCGATTCGACGACCGGGCGGACTTCGCTTGATACCAGCTTGTCCTTGGTTTGGCTGGAGAATTTCGGATCCGGAACCTTCACCGACAGGACGCAGGTCAGACCCTCACGGGCGTCGTCGCCCGACAGGTTGACCTTCTCCTTCTTGGCGATGCCGGATTCGGTGGCGTAGTTGTTGATCGCGCGGGTCAGCGCGGCGCGGAAGCCGGCCAGATGGGTGCCGCCGTCCTTCTGCGGGATGTTGTTGGTGAAGCACAGCGTCGTCTCGTGGTAGCTGTCGTTCCACTGCAGCGCGCATTCCACCGTCACCACGCCGCCATGTTCGGTCGGGCGTTCGTTCTTCAGGGTGATCGCCGGCTTGTGCAGCGGCACCTTGGAACGGTCGAGCCAGCTGACGAAGGCTTCCAGCCCGCCTTCGTAATGCAGGTTCTGCACCTTCGGCTCCACCCCGCGGGCGTCGGTCAGCACCAGCCGGACGCCGGAGTTGAGGAAGGCCAGTTCGCGCAGCCGGTGTTCCAGCGTCGCGTAGTCGAATTCGATGTTGGTGAAGGTGCCGGTCGACGGCAGGAAGGTGACCTCGGTGCCGGACCGCTCCTTGTCCTTTTCCGGGTCGATCGGCGCCGGGCCGGTGTCGGCCAGCGGCGCCTCGGCGACGCCGTGGCGGAAGCGCATGGTCCAGGTGCGGCCGGCGCGCCAGATGCGGAGATCCAGGATTTCCGACAGCGCGTTGACCACTGACACGCCGACGCCGTGCAGGCCGCCGGAGACCTTGTAGCTGTTCTGGTTGAACTTGCCGCCGGCGTGCAGCTGGGTCATCACGACCTCGGCCGCCGAGATGCCTTCTTCGGAATGGATGTCGGTCGGGATGCCGCGGCCGTTGTCGCGCACCGTCACCGACCCGTCGGCGTTCAGCAGGACCTCGACCTTGTCGCAATAGCCGGCCAGCGCCTCGTCGATGGCGTTGTCGACGACCTCGTACACCATATGGTGCAGGCCCGACCCGTCGTCGGTGTCGCCGATGTACATGCCGGGGCGTTTGCGCACGGCGTCGAGCCCACGCAGAACGGTGATCGACTCGGCCCCATAGTCCGGCTGCTGCTGGGCGTCGGGCTGCGGGAGGTCGTTCTTCAATGCTTCCTGTGCCATGGCTCGACTATAACAGATTCGGTGGAGGATTCGGCGGTTTCGCGTGCCCATGCACGCATTTTTTCGGGGTCGGAACGCCCGTTTGCGCCCCTATCCGGGGCGGATGTGGGCCTCTTCGATGCGGAAGCGGCGGGCATCCTCGCCCAACGGGTCGAAAACCCCCTCGTCGGTGCCGGTCATCCAGGCCTGGGCACCCAGCGCCAGGATTTCGCCGAACAGCGCGGCGCGCCGGTCGGGGTCGAGATGGGCGGCCACCTCGTCCAGCAGCAGGATGGGGGCGGCCCCGCGCTCGGCGGCCAGCAGGCGGGCGTTGGCCAGCACGATGGCGATCAGCAGCGCCTTCTGCTCGCCGGTGGAGCACAGCGCCGCCGGCATGTCCTTGGGCGCATGGCGGACCGACAGGTCGCTCTTGTGCGGGCCGACGGTGGCGCCGCCGCTGTCGGCGTCGATCCGGCGGCCGGTTCGCAGCGCGTCGCGCAGCGCGTCTTCGGCGGCCAGCGCCGGTCCGTCGTCCAGCCAGCGTTCGACCGTGCCGGCGACGGCGAGGTCGGCGCCGGGAAAGGGGCCGACCGAGCGGGCGCAGGCGGCGCGCAGCCGCTGCACCACCTCGCGCCGGGCGGCGGCGACGGCGACGCCGGTGGTTGCCATCTGGTCCTCCAGCGCGCCGAGCCAACCCTCGTCGACGCGGCCGTCGCGCAGCAGCCGCGCGCGTTCGCGCAACGCGTGCTCGTAGCGCGACAGCCGGCCGGCGTGGGCGGGGTCGAAGCCGAAGACCAGCCGGTCGAGAAAGCGGCGGCGGCCGCTCGACCCTTCCAGGAACAGGCGGTCCATCTGCGGGGTCAGCCAGACCATCGCGACATGGTCGGCGAGCGCGGTCTGGCCCTTGGCCGGGTGGCCGTCGATGCGCACCAGCCGGCGGTCGCGGTCGGAGCTGCGGTCGGTGCCATGCGGTTCGCGGCCGGTGCCGATCTCCACCGGGCCGAAGGGGGTGTCGAGCGTCGCCGCCACCGCCCAGCCGGCGCCGGGGGGCGAGCCCAGCCGTTCGACCTCGGCCAGGCGGGCGCCGCGCAGGCCGCGGCCGGGCGAGAGAAAGCTGACGGCTTCCAGAAGGTTGGTCTTGCCGGCGCCGTTCGGGCCGATCAGCGCGACGGGGCGGTGGTCGGGCTCCAGCCGCGCGGACTCATAGCCGCGGAAACGCGTCAGCGTCATCCGCCGGACCGCCAACGCCCGGGGCAAAGCCTGGGGCGACGCCGGAACCGGCGCGCCGCCGCTCATCGAAGCTGCTGTGTGCAAAGAATCCGTTCCGCGCGGGGCGGGGACGATCCCCGCATTCCCATCACACCGTCATGGGCGTCAGACACGCATCGGCATCAGAACATAGAGCGCGGTGCTGTCGGCGACGTCGCGGATGATGGTCGGCGACGCGGCGTCGGCCAGCGTGAATTGGGCGCCCTCGCCCTCGATCTGCTGCGTGATGTCCAGCAGATAGCGAGAGTTGAAGCCGATTTCCAGGGGGCTCTCCTGGTAATTGACCTCCAGCTCCTCGGTCGCGCTGCCGGCTTCCGGGCTGGTCGCCGACAGGGTCAGCGCGCCGCGGACCAGCGACAGCTTCACCGCCCGGCTCTTCTCGGTGGAGATGGTGGCGACGCGGTCGACGGCGGCGGCGAACAGCTTGGCGTCGACCTCCATCACCTTGTCGTTGCCGACCGGGATCACCCGCTCGTAGTCGGGGAAGGTGCCGTCGATCAGCTTGGAGGTCACCACCACGGAATCGAAGCCGAAGCGGATCTTGTTGTCGGACAGCGACAGCTCGATGCGGTCGGCCGCCTCGTCGATCAGCTTGCGGATTTCGGTGACGGTCTTGCGCGGGATGATCACGCCGGGGATGCCGTCGGCGCCGTCGGGCAGCGGCATCTCGACGCGGGCCAGACGGTGGCCGTCGGTGGCGACCGCGCGCAGGACCGAGGATTCCACGCCGTTGGTCTTGGCCTTGGTGGCGTGCAGGTAGATGCCGTTCAGGTAATAGCGCGTCTCTTCGGTGGAGATCGCGAAGCGGGTGCGGTCGACCAGCGCCCGCAGGTCGGCGGCGCCGACCGAGAAATTGTGCTTCAGCTCGCCGCTCGACAGCTGGGGGAAATCCTCCACCGGCAGGCAGGACAGCTTGAACTGCGAGCGGCCGGACCGCAGCGTCAGGATGGTGCCGTCGCCGCCGATGTCCAATTCCACCTGGCTGCCGTCGGGCAGCTTGCGGACGATGTCGAACAGGGTGTGGGCCGGGGCGGTGGTGCCGCCGGGGCGCCCGACCGTCGCCGGCACCGTCTCCACGATCTCCAGGTCCATGTCGGTGGCGGCCAGCGACAGCTCGCCGTCGCCGGCCCGCAGCAGCACGTTCGACAGGATCGGAATGGTGTTCCGCCGCTCGACCACACTCTGCACGTGACCCAGGGAACGGAGAAGGGCGGCGCGTTCGATGGTGATGTTCATGCTGGCGAGGTCTCGGCGCGGCTGGGGGCGGGGCTGGGTTTGCGAGGCCCGCCGGGGGACCGGCCATTGTCCGGCCGTCCAGCCCCGAGCGGGCGCGCATCATACCACATCGATGGTTGCGTCGAACCAAATTCGTGTGGTTAGGGCCATTGTCCGACGGGATCTACCCCTCTGCCCGTCGCCGCGCCTCGTGCAGGCGCAGGATGTCGACGAAGTCGGCGCTCTGCCAGTTGCGGGAACGGGCGAGTTCGTTGCGGACCGACGCGACGAAGGCGTCGATCACCGCCCACTCCTCCGCCCCGATCTCTCCCACACCGCCGGATGCGCCGTGGGACGCGCCGTCGAGGTAGCTGTGCACCACCCGGTGCAGGCCCTGGCTGACCGGGCTGATCCAGTCATCGACCGTTTCGCCCATCGCCCCCATCAGGCGGCGGATGCGCAGCAGATGGGCCATGCGGTGGGCGGGCTTCTCCGACACCTCCGCCTTCATCGCCTGGACGAAGGCGACCCGACCGGTCTCCACCGCGTAGAGCCGCAGCGACTTCAACTCCGGATTGCCGTAGCCGGCGTTGCCGAGATAGCGTCCCCAGCGCCACACCAATTCCAGCAGCCACACCAGATCCTCATGGTCGGGAACCGGGGCGTGGCGGGCGTTCATCGCTGCCTGCAGGCGGGCGGCCAGCGCCGGCATCACCGTGCCGGTCAGGCAGCGGCTGACATCGGCCAGCTGCGCGCGGATCGCCGGCCCGGTGGAGCGGCTGGCGAGGAAGCCGGTGCCGGCCAACGCGGTCAGCGCGCGGTCGAAGCGCTCCACCGCCTCGCCCAGCAGCGCGCGGGTCGGGGCGGGAGCGGACAACACGCCGCCGTCCTGGATGTCCATGTCGCCGAACATGCCATCCACCACCTCGCGGATGGTGGTGCCGGCGGCGTGGAAATGGCCGAGCAGGGCCCGCAGCAGCGGGTGCGACTCGCGCACCGCCGGGCCGCCATGCTCGCGGACATGGCGCAGGAACACGTCGTAGCGGCGCTTGACGTTCAGGCCGTAGAGCGGGGCGAACCAGGCCAGCACCTGCGACTGGTCGCGGAACGGCAGGCCCAGGTCGCGCACCCGGCGGACGAAGCCGACCATCATCGCCGACTGGCAGTCGACCTCCACCGCGCGCTGGTCGGCGCCGGTCTGCATCTCCTCAATGTCGCGGCGCATGCGCTCGGTCAGCGGCACCAGCACGTCGTTGTGCTCCAGCAACGCGCGGACGAAGCCCAGCAGGTCGCTGTCCACCGCCGCCTTGCGGCCGAGATACTGGGTGCGCAGCTGCGCGTCGTGCCGGGCCTCCTCGTTCGCCAGGGCCAGGAAACGGTCGGTCAGCTTGCGGTCGCCGGCCATGCTGTAGAGGAACTCCAGCGCCTCCTTCCGCATCAGCTCGCGCATCACCATGGCGTCGGCGCTGGTCAGCACCGCGTCCAGCATCGCGTCGCGCGCCATCAGGTCCAGCCGGCTCTGCACCTCCGCCGCCAGGCCGGGGAAGGCGTGCCGGGCCAGCGCCGCCCAGATGCCGCCCATGTCCACCCGCTGGATCAGCGCCGGCACCGACTCCGGCGCGCGGTACAGGATGGGGTCGTCGACCAGGAAGGGTTCGAACAGGCTGGTGAACAGGCGCCGCGCCTTCATCGGCCGCAGGCGGTTGAAATGCTCGACCAGGGCGTCGCGCAGGTGGCGGGCGCGCTCGCCGTTCGGGGTGACCGTCCCTTCCACCGCGTCCAGCACCGAGCGGATCGCGTGCATCGGGATGCGGGAGACGACCTCGTCCATCTGCCGGCGGAAGGTGGCGGAATCCAGGCCGTCCTCGCCGCCGGAGGGCTTGACGCTGGAAGACCCGGCGCTGGAAGGCTTCAAGGTCGTGGCCGTCGGCGTGCTGTTCATGCGTCCAACACCTCGCGGGATTTTGGTCGCCCGGACCTTCATGATCCCGAGAGATTATTAAATAAGCTTTGCTTTTTCGATGTGTTTTGCGTCAGTCCTTCTATGATTACTGGCATATGCCCACAATTTGCTTTGTGAACATAAGCTGACCTTTTTGCCCAAGGACACGGGGTCTACAGGCCGGCGGCGAGCTGCGCGTCCAGGCCGGCGCGGTAGTCGGGATAGGCCAGCGTCACGCCCAACTGCCGCTTGATGCGGTCGTTCTTCACCCGGCGGCAGTCGGCGTAGAAGCTGGCGGCCATCGGCGACAGTTCCGCCTGATCGAACGGAATCAGCGGCGGCGGCTCCACCTCCAGCAGGCGGCAGGCGTACTCCACCACCTCGTGCGAGGGGGAGGGCAGGTCGTCGGTCACGTTGTAGACGGCGCCCAGCGTCGGCTTGGCCATCGAGGCGCGCAGAGTGGCGGCGATGTCGGCGACGTGAATACGGCAGAAGACCTGACCGGGTTTGTCGACCCGCTTGGCGCTGCCGTCGCGCACGCTGTCCAGCGCGCTGCGCCCCGGCCCGTAAATGCCCGCCAGCCGGAACAGATGCATCGGCACGCCATACTGGCGGTACAGGTTCAGCCAGCCGCGTTCCGCCTCGACCCGCCGTTTCTGGCGCTCGCCGGTCGGTTTCAGCCACGCCGCCTCGCCGACCCAGTCGCCCTTGGTGTCGCCATAGACCCCGGTGGTCGACAGGTAGCCGGCCCAGTCCAGCGTGCGCAGGTCGGCCAGCTCGCGGGCGTGCTGGTCCAGCACCGGGTCGCCCTTGGCATCGGGCGGCACGCTGACCAGCAGGTGGGTGGTGCCGGCCAGCGCCGCCTGGGCGTCGTCGAGCGGCCGGCCGCGGTCGAACAGGAAGGCCTCGATGCCCTCCGCCTCCAGCGCCGCCTTCTTCGCCTCGCTGCGGCAGGTGGCGGCGACGCGCCAGCCGTCGGCGCGCAGCGCGTCGGCGAAGACGCGGGCGCTGTAGCCGAGGCCGAAGACGAAAAGGCGGGGGGCCAGACGGGAGGCCGGGGGGGAGTCGGTCATCGCGGGCGGTTTTCCCGTGTCGTCGTTGAGGGGGCCGGCCGCTGCCGAGGCTTGCGCCGGACCCGGCGATGGCGGAGTGTAAAGCGACCATGACCCGACGCAATGCTTACCTTTCCGCCGCCCTGCCCGCCCCCCTGATGGCCGTCCTGATGGCCGTCCTGTGCTCAGGAGCGACGCTGTCCTCCGCGGCCCGCGCCGCCGACCCCGGGCCGGACCGCAACCGCGAACTCCAGGCCTGCGCCACCAAGGCCGAGGGCAATCCCGACGGCGCCCTGGCCGACGCCAAGCGCTGGCAGGACCAGGGCGGCGGCGACCGCGCCCGGCTCTGCCAGGCGCTGGCGCTGTTCCACAAGGGCGACTTCAAGGCCGCCGGCGCCCAGATGGAGGCGCTGGTGCCGACCATGGGCAAGGACGATCCCCGGGCGGCGGCCTCGCTGCTTGGCCGCGCCGGCTGGGCGTGGCTGCGGGCCGGCGACCAGGGGAGGGCGGAAAAGCTCTACTCCGCCGCGCTGGACAAGGCACCGGGCGACGTCGACCTGCTGATCGACCGCGCCTTCGCCCGCGCCGAGGGCGAACGGTTCTGGGACGCCATCACCGACCTCGACGCCGCGCTGGGCAAGGACCCCAAGCGGGCCGACGCCTATCTCTACCGTGCCTCCGCCCACAAGGCGCTGTCCAACTACCGGCAGGCGCTGGCCGACATCGACCAGGCGCTGGAGCTGAAGCCCGGCGATCCGGAGGCGGTGCTGCTGCGCGGCAACGTCAAGGCGCTGGGCGGCAACCTGACCGCCGCCCGCGACGATTGGGCGCTGGCCCGCCGCCTCGCCCCCGACAGCGAGTGGGGCCGCGCCGCCGCCGACAACCTCGACCGCACCGCCAAGGCGGTGCCGGACGCAGGTAAGGATACCGGCAAGGACAAGCCGAAACCGAAGGCGCCGTAGACGGCCGGGTCTCCGCTGGAAACGGCGGATATCCTTGGTTTCAGCACCATGATGCAGGCCGCCGGGACCAGCCCGGCGGCCTTTTTCGTGCTCCATCCTTACCGCTGTTCACCGGTGGGAACTCCATCGCCGCGCATCGGTTCTCCCGACCATGCCCGATCGGTCACGGCTGGAGAGGCGGCGATGTTCGAGGGGTTCACGCTTGAGACGATCGAGCTGCCCGGCGCGACCTTGCGGGTCCGGCATGGCGGCCGCGGCACGCCGGTCCTGCTGCTCCACGGCCATCCGCGCACCCACGCGACGTGGCATCGGGTGGCGCCGCTGCTGGCGGAGTCCCACCGCGTGGTCTGCCCGGACCTGAGAGGCTTCGGCCAATCCTCCAAGCCGGCCGACCGTCCCGACCACGCCAATTCCTCGAAGCGGGCGAAGGCGCAGGATGGCGTCGACCTGATGCGCCGCCTCGGCTTCGAGCGTTTCGCCGTGGTCGGCCATGACCGCGGTTCCTACACCGCCTTCCGCCTGGCGATGGACCATCCGGCGGCGGTGACCCGGCTTGCCGTGCTCGACGGCGTGCCGATCCTGGAGGCGTTGGAGCGTTGCGACGCCCGCTTCGCCCAGGCGTGGTGGCACTGGTTCTTCTACGCCCAGCCCGACAAGCCGGAGCGCGCGATTTTGGCCGACCCGGACGCCTGGTACGGCGGCTCGGCCGCGGCGATGGGCGACGAGGAGGCTTACCGGGATTTCCGGCGGGCCATCCACGATCCGGCCACCGTGCACGGCATGATGGAGGATTACCGCGCCGGGCTCGGCATCGACCGCGCGCACGACGCGGCCGACCGTGCCGCCGGGCGGACGCTGGCCTGCCCGGTGCTGGCGCTGTGGTCGCTGCGGGACGATCTGGAGGCGCTGTACGGCGACGTGCTGGCGGTCTGGCGGCCCTGGGCGCCCGACCTGCGCGGGCGCGGGCTCGACTGCGGCCACCACATGGCGGAGGAGGCGCCGGAGGAGCTGGCGGGGGAACTGCTGCGCTTCCTGAGCGGGGCGCCAACCGGGTGACGGTGCGGCCGGACACGAAAAAGCCCCGCCGCGGTTCGCGCAACGGGGCTTTTTCGGACCGGAAAGGCTGTTCGCGTTTCGCGTTGGCCTTACAGGGCCGACTCGACCCACTGGAACAGCGCGCCCTTCGGCAGGGCGCCGACCTTGGTGGCGGTGACGCTGCCGTCCTTGAACAGCATCAGCGTCGGGATGCCGCGCACGCCGTACTTGGTCGGGGTGTCGGGATTCTCGTCGATGTTCAGCTTGGCGATGGTCACCTTGCCCTGCTGTTCGGTGGCCAGCTCGTCGAGCGCCGGGGCGATCATCTTGCAGGGGCCGCACCATTCCGCCCAGAAGTCGACCAGGACCGGGCCAGCGGCCTTCAGGACGTCCTGTTCGAAGCTGTCGTCGGTAACCTTGATGGTGGTGCTCATGTGACCTCTTGCCTGGATCGGGGACCGCCGCCGGACCGGTTGTGGAAAACCGGTGGGCATGGTCCCGTCAGTGGAATTGAGCAAAATGTAGGGCGGAGGCGCCATGCCGGTCAAGTCACCCCATCTTTCGGGGGATGGCCGGCCGGCCCGCCGCCACCGTCAGCCCGGTCGCGCCGTCAGCCCAACGACGGCGGCGTCCAGAAGTTCCGCCGGCAGCTCCATGGTGAAGGGACCATCGGTCCACAACAGGAGGCAACGCACCCGGCGACCGGGGTAGACGGCGCGCAGCGCCTCGCGGTAGGCGGCCATCTGGCGCCGGTAAACCGTTGGTACACCATCAAGATCGCGCGGCGGCGGCCGGTTGGTCTTGTAGTCGACGATCCACACCGTGTCCGCCGTCACCGCCAGCCGGTCGATGCGGCCGGACAGCGCGCGGCCACCGCCGCCGATCCCGACCACGCCGACCAGCGGCACCTCGGCCCGCGACTCCGGGCCGAACAGATGCGCGAACTCCGCATGGCTCAGCACCGCCAGCGTCTCATTGGCGATGGCGTCCTGCTGGCCGGGGTCGAGCTTGTGGGCCGGCCGCGCCAGGAAGCGGCGGCAGGCGGCCTCCCGCGCGTCGCCGGCGAGGTTGGGCAGCGTCTGCAGCAGCCGGTGGACCAGCAGGCCGCGGCGGAAACGCTGGCCGTCGTCGTCGCCCAGCGGGGAGCGCACCGCCGGCTCGTCCTCGTCCGGCCCGTCGGGGCGCGACGGGGTGAGGGGGCGCGACGGCTCCGGCTCGACCGGGGCGGGGCTGGCGATCCAGGGCGGCGGCGGTTCGGCGACCATGGCGTCGCCGGTCGCGACATGGCGGGGCACCGCGGCGGTCTGGGCGCCGACCAGCCGCCAGCCCTCGCCGGCCCAGCCGTCGCCGCACAGGCTGGTGAAGTCGAAGGGGTGCGGCACGCCGTTCTCGCGCATCGCCTCCTCGACCAGCCGGTACCAGCAGTCGTCGGACGGCTCGCGCTTGCCCTGGTGGCCGCAGATGTAGAGCCGGTCCTCCGCCCGCGTCAGCGCGACGTAGAGCAGCCGGCGGTATTCCTGGTCGCGCCGCTGGTTGGCCCGCGCCCGCGCCTCGGTCGACAGCGCGTCCTCCTGGGCGCGGCGGGCGGCGAAGAGCGGCACCGGGCAGCCGTCGTCCGGCCACAGGATCGGCGGGCTCTGGGTCGGGCTGCCCAGCGTGTCGGGCAGGAAGACGATGGGCGCCTGCAGGCCCTTGGAGCCGTGGACCGTCATGATCCGCACGGTGCCGCCGCCCTGCTCCAGCTCGCGCTTGATCTCGGCGTCGCTGGCCGCCAGCCAGGCCAGGAAGTTCTGCAGCGACGGCGGCTCGGTCTTCTCGAAGGCGAGGCAGACCGCCAGGAACTCCTCCAGCGGATCCTGGGCGTCGGGGCCGAGCCGCTTCAGGATGGCGCGCCGCCCGGACCGGGTGTCGGCCGGGCAGGGCCGGTTCAGCAGGCCGGCGAACAGCTCGTAGGGGGCGGAGAAGTCGGTGCGGGCCAGCAGGTCGCCCAGATAGCGCCGGGCCGGGCGGAAGGCGGGCTCCGTCTCCGCCAGCGCGACCAGCGAGCGCCACAGCGTGCCGCGCCGGCCGTGGGCGACGCGGAACAGCTCCTCCTCGGTCAGGCCGATCAGCGGGCCTTTCAGCACGGTGGCCAGCGTCAGGTCGTCGTCGGGCAGCAGCAGGAAGTCGGCCAGCGCCACCAGATCCATGACGGCGAGCTGCTCGGTCAGCACCATGCGGTCGACGCCGGCCACCGGCACGCCGCGGTCCTTCAGCGCCCGCACCAGATCGGTGACGAAGGCGGTGCGGCGGCGGACCAGCACCATGACGTCGCCCGGCTGCACCGGCCGGCCCTTGGCCTCCAGCGTCTCGCCGCTCTCGATCCAGCGCTGCACCGTCGCGGCGATCACCGAGGCGAGGCGGGCCGCCGGCGAATCCGCCGCTTCGCGCGCCACCGGCGGCGCCCAGGCCGGCGTCTCGACGGTGTCGACCGGCTTTACCGGCGGCCACAGCTCGACCAGCCCGGCTTGGCCGCGGCGGAAGGCGCGGTGGCGGATCGCCGGGCCGGCGTCGGAGCCCACGCCGTCGCGGGCGCGGTCCAGCGCGAAGACGGCGTCCACCGTTTCCAGCACCGCGGCGGTGGAGCGGAAGGAGATGTCGAGGTCGACCCCGGCCCACAGCCGTTCCGCCGCCTCCGCCTTCTCCTGGAAATGGCGGCGCATGCGGGCGAACTCCGCCGGGTCGGCGCGCTGGAAGCTGAAGATCGACTGCTTCTCGTCACCCACCGCGAAGACGGTGCGGATCGTGCCGTCGGGGGCGGCGGCGTTCAGTTCGGCGAAGAACTCACCGGCCAGCGCGGCGACAATGGCCCATTGGTCGGGGTTGGTGTCCTGCGCCTCGTCGATCAGGATGTGGTCCAGGCCGCCGTCCAGCTTGTAGAGCACCCAGGGCACCCGCGGCACGCCGTCCTTGCCGCTCAGCAGCCGGTTGGCGGCGAGGATCAGGTCGTCGTAGTCCAGCAGGGCGCGCGCCGCCTTGCGCTCGCGGTAGCGGTCCAGCATCGCCTGCGCCAGCGTCAGCAGCGCGGCGGTGGAGGCGGCGACCCCGGCGGCCTTCACCCGCTCGGCCAGGTCGACCAGCCGCTCGGCCTCCTTCTGCAGGGAGAGCAGGGCCTGGGGGTAGGCGGTGGCGGCCTTCTTGGTGATCAGCGTCTTGCGCGGCGCGCCGTCGGCGGTGAGGTAGAGGCGCTTGTACGCCTCGAAGGCGCGGACCCGGCGGTCGGCGGCGTCGAGCCATTGCTGGATGGCGATGCCGCGCTCCTGGTCGCTGGCGCTGCCGCCGGACAGCGCCCGGCAGGCCTCGCGCAGGGCGGGCGGGTCGCAGGAATCGTCGTGGCAGGCGCCGGTGAGGATCGACTCCTCGGTGACGCCGGGCGGCACCTTCAGCGTGTCGTGGATCGCCTCGACCAGCCCGTCCAGGCCATGGAACTCGTGGAACAGCGTCTCGATCCGGCCGCGCTGGCCGGCCAGTTCGGCCAGCAGCTCGGCGAAGGCCTCGGCGTTGAGGTCGGCGGTCAGCCGCGCCATCGCCCGGCCGAGCGGGCTGTCCGGCTCGGTCCGGCCGGCGTGCAGCACCGCGTCGCGCGCCTCGGTCAGCAGCCCGTCGGCGGTGCGGTCGTCCATCACGTCGAAATGCGGGGCGAGGTCCGCCTCCAGCGGGAAACGGCGCAGCAGCGACTGGCAGAAGGCGTGGATGGTCTGGATCTTCATGCCGCCGGGGCAGTCCACCACCTGGGCGAACAGGCGGCGCGCGTTCAGCCGCGCCTCGATCGACGGCCGCTCGCCGCACAGGTCGGCCAGCCGGTCTTCCAGCTCGTCATCGGGCAGGGTGGCCCAGACGCCCAGCGTCCGGTTGATGCGGATCGCCATTTCCGCCGCCGCCGCCTTGGTGAAGGTCAGGCACAGGATGCGCGCCGGCGGCGTGCCGGCCAGCATCAGCCGCAGCACCCGGTCGGTCAGCACCTTGGTCTTCCCCGACCCGGCCGACGCCCCGACCCAGACTGACGCCGTCGGATCGGACGCCCGCCGCTGCGCGACGTTGGGGTCGAGCGGCAGCGAGCGGGTGGACAGGTCGGTCATGGTCATGCGCAGAGCTTCCGGTGCCGGGACAGGGCCGGATGCTCATCCAATTGCCGCGGCGGAGGCAAGCGCCAATGATCGGGCCACTCAGGAGGTGTCGATCGGACCGCCGGGCAGATCGTCAATTCGGCAGTCCGGCCGCTTGCCGCAACGCGGCGTTGATGCGCGTCTGCCATCCCGGCCCGGTGTCGCGGAAATGCTTCAGCACATCGGCATCCAGCCGGAGCTTGATCGCCTCCTTGGGCGCCTCGGCGGGCGGGCGTCCGCGCCGGGCCGGCTGGCCGCCGTCCATCACGGTGCCGCGGGCAAACATCTCCTCCGTGATCTCCGGGATGTCGTCGTATTCCGCGGGCTGGATGACGTGCTCGTCAACCTTCGCCAAGTCGCTGCCCAAAGCGCGTCTGCTCCCGGTCATTGGCCTTCCTCATGGAAATGATGCGGCGGGCATCCGCCTCTTGCGTCCAGACCACGATCACCATCCGGTTCCGCAGATGTCCGACCGATAGGACGCGGTCTTCGCCGTAGTCGAACCGTTCGTCGGGAATGTCGATGGTCCGGCCGGCGAACACCTCGACCGCGTCGGCGAAGTCGAGGCCGCGTTCGCTCAGGGTCCGGTCACGCTTGGCCGGATCGAAGGTGATGATCAGGATAATTACCGTACCCCCATAAAGTCCCGGCGGCAAGGAATTTTCGGGGGTACAGAAAATAGGACCAAGCCGGGATGTCCGCACCGGCGGCCGGCCATGACCTGGACACCGTGGTGTCCCGTTCCCCGATCGATGCGGTCGAAGCGCTGCCGGACCGTAAAGACTCACACACCACTGTATGGAATCCGGGGTAGGGAATTCAACCGAAAGGTTGCGAAAAACCCGGCTCACTCGCCCTCGCCGCCGCCCGACGACCATTCCTGGACGCGGGCCAAGTGGGCGTAGTCGGTGTAGCGCGGGGCCATCGCCGGCCGCGGGCGGGAGCGGTAGGGGGTTTCCGGGTCGTCGAAACGGGCGATCAGCGCCTCCAGCCCGGCCCGGGCCTCCTCGCCCAGGGTGGCGGGGTCGGCCTTGACCGGCTTTTCCTCGCCGGCCGGGTCGCCGCCGGACAGGCGCCAGAAGGACAGCTCGGCCACCGGGCCGGCGTCGATGCCGCTGAAGCCGCCGGCGGCGGCGATGGCGGCCTCCAGCGGCAACTGCGGGGCGAAGCCCAGCTCGATCTCGCGGGTGCTGGGCGGGGTGCCGGTCTTGTAGTCGATCACCACCAGCCCGTCCGGCCCGCGGTCGATGCGGTCGGCCTTGGCGGTCAGGGTGAAGGGACCGCCGGGGCCCGACAGCTCCAGCCGGCCGGGCACCTCGGTCGCCAGCGGGCGGGTGCGGGGGCGGCGTTCGCGCTCCAGCTCGATGAACCAGGCGGCGACCCGCTCGAAGCGCGGCCACCAGAAGGCCCAGACGTCGGGATGGCTGCGCAGCAGCGGACCGAAACGCTCGCGCCCCAGCGCCAGCAGCCGGTCGAGCGCGTCGAGCGGCAGCGGGCCGGGATGCTCGCGGACGAAGGCGTCGAGCGTGTCGTGGATGATCTGGCCGCGGTCGGCCGCCCCGGGATCGGCGGCGATCGGGTCAAGCTTGCCCAGCTTCAGGGTGTAGCGCGCGTAGATGGCGTAGGGGTCGCGCATCCAGGTCTCCACCGCCGTCACCGACAGCTTGCGCGGCCGGGCGGCGAGCGGCGGCCGCGGCTCCGGCGCGGCGACCGGCTGCACCTGGTCGGGCTCGTCCAGCCCGCGCGCCCAGGCGAGCCAGCAGGCGCCGCGCTCCTCGATCACGCCGTCGAGGCCCAGCGCCCGCAGCACGGTTTCCAGCCGCAGCAGCCAGCGCGACGGCACGGTCGGCGTGCCCTCCACCCGCGCGGCGCGGGTCAGCACCACCTCCGGTGCGCCGCAGGCGTGGGCGAAGTCGTGGGCCGACATGCCGACCAGCCGTTCCGGGCTGGGCAGGCCGAAGTCGCGCCGCATCGGCCGCGACATCCAGGGATCGGCGGCGGCGGCCGGCGGCCAGGTGCCCTCGTTCAGCCCGCCGAGGATGGTGAGGTCGAGGTGCTGAAGCCGCGCCTCCATCGGACCCAGGATGAACAGGCGCGGGTGCAGGCCGTAGCGGGGGCGCACCGCCCGCGCGCTCATCAGCGCGTCGAGCAGCGCCGGATAGTCGGTGGCGGGGATGGCGGGGAAGCCGTCGGCGGCGTCGAGCAGGTCGTGGACGAAGCGGGCGGCCTCCTCGCCGTCGTCCTGGCGCCACAGCCGTTCGGCGCCCGTCACCTCATGGTCGGCGGCCAGCGACTCGCAGAAGGCGATGTGGGCGCGCAGCAGATCGGCGAGCGGCGGTTCCCCCTCCTCCCCGCGGCCGCGCATCGCCTCCAGGAAGGGGGCGGCGCGCTGGCCGAGATCGACCAGCCAGCCGCGCAGGATCTCCGGCTGCTCGTCATGGTCGAAGCGCTGGGTCGCCTCCAGCGCGGCGAGCACGCCGTCCAACCCCTCCGCCGGGCGGGGACCGCGCAGGACCAGCCGCTCCAGCGCGCGGGCGGCGGCGCGGAAATCCGCCGAGTCGCGGCCGCCCGCCGCCATCGGGTGCTTGGCCAGCGCCAGCAGCGCCAGCGGGTGGACGCGGCTCGCCGCCAGCTCGGCGGTCAGGCGCAGATAGGTGCCGACCGCGGTGTGGGCCAGCGGCTGGCCGCCCGAATCGTTGACCTCGATGCCCCAGCGCGCCAGCGCCATGCCGACCCGGCGACCCAGGTTGCGGTCGGGGGTGATCAGCGCCGCGGTCTTCTCCGGCGTTTCCAGCGCGTGGCGCATCAGCAGCGCGATGGCCTGCGCCTCCTCCTCCGAGGTGGCGGCGTCGATGCGGGTCAGGCCGGCCAGCGCCGTGGCGTCCAGCCCCTCCAGCGTCCGCCAGCCTTCGGTGGTGACCGCCGGGCGCATCGCCTCGGCGATCAGCCGGGCGCGGGCGCCGCGCGGCTCCGCCGTCTCGGTCCAGGGCTGCACCTCGGCGCGGCCGACGCCCAGCCGGCGGATCAGCTCCGACAACCCGTGCTGGGGGTGGGATTCGTCCTGCTCGATGGCGTCCCAGACGGCGTCGTCGGCGCCCTGGTCCAGGCCGGGCAGCACCACCGAGCCCTTGGGCAGCCGGGCGATGACCGCCAGCAGTTCGGTCGCCGCGGCGATCGAGCCGGTGGAGCCGGCGGCGATCACCATCCCCGGCGGCGGGGCGGCCCGCCACAGCGCCGCCTGCGTCGCCAGCGCCAGGTTGCGGCGCTGGGCCGGGTCGGTCTCGCCGGTCGACTCCAGGATGGCGGGCCACAGCTCGGTGATGATGGTCAGGAACTTCAGCGTGACCTGCCAATGCTCGGCATAGTCGGCGGGGACCAGCGTCTCCAGCGTGTCGAAGCCGACCCGCTCGGTCCACACCGCGTCGATCAGCCGGCCGAGGTCGCCGCCCAGCCGCACCGCCTGCGCCGTGGTGGCCGACAGCCCGTCGGCCCGCAGGATCAGCCGCGCCAGCGTCATCTGCCGGTTCAGCGGCGAGATGGCGTCGGGCAGGTCGAGCGGGACGTCGGGCAACTCCTCCTCGGTCAGGCTGAGGTCGCCGGCGTCCAGCTCGCCCAGCGGCGCCATCCGCGGCAGCAGCGTCGGCTCGCCGCCGGACCGGCGCAGGAAGGCCTGCTGCAGCGACCGGCAGGCGCGCCGCGTCGGCAGCAGCACCGTCACCCCGGCCAGCGCCAGCGGATCGCCGCCCACCCGCTCCATGATGCCGGCCGCCAGCGTGTCGACGAAGGGCGCGCCGGAGGGGATGCTGTAGACCTTGGGGGGGAGGGTCATCGGGGGTCCGTTCGTCGTGGGTTGCCGCCCCTCAATGCGCGATGGCGCGGACGCCGCCGATGGCCAGCAGGTCTTCCGCCTCCTTCAGCCCGTCCGGCGTGCCGATGTGGAACCACAGCCCGTCATGGGCAAGGCCGAACAGGCGCCCGGCCGCTTGCGCGCGGTCCCAGATCAGGTTGGTGGAGAAGGCGCCGTCGGGGGTGTCGGCGGCGAACAGCTCCGGCTTCACGATCTGGACGCCGGCGTAGACGAAGGGGGCCAGCTCGCGCTCGGCGCGGCGGGTCAGGCGGCCGAGCGGGTCCATATGGTAGTCGCCCAGCCCCTCGTAGCCGACCGACCGGGTCGTCGCCATCAGCAGCAGCAGCGCGTCCATCTCGTCCGGGTTCCAATGGGCGGCCAGCCGGCGCAGCGCCGGGGTCGGGCCGTCCAGCCAGAAGATGTCGGCGTTGACCGTGTAGATCGGGGCGCTGCCCAGCAGCGGCAGCGCCTTCTTCACGCCGCCGCCGGTTTCCAGTTGCGTGTCCTCCGGCGACAGCAGGATGGCCGGCTTGGCGCGGTCCTTCAGGTGCGCGCCGATCATCGATCCCAGATAATGGCTGTTCACCACCGCCCGGGCGACACCGGCCCGGGCCAGCCGGTCGAGCGCATGGTCGAGCATCGGGCGGCCCAGCACCGGGATCAGCGGCTTCGGCCGGTGGTCGGTCAGCGGGCGCATGCGCAGGCCGAGGCCGGCGGCCAGGACCATGGCGGTTGTGGGGGCGGTGTCGGGAATGGTCGCGGTCATGTCAGATCGTCTCCGGAACGACGAAGGCGGCGCGGGCGGCCGGCGGCAGGTGGCGGTCGAACCAGGCGGCGACGGGGCCAAGTTCCGGTTTCGCCAGTTGGCCCTCCAGCAGGCGCCAGACGCGCGGCAGGTGGACAAGGTAGGACCGGCGCCCCTGGGTCAGCGCCAGCCGGACGAAGATGGCGACGATCCGCGTGTGGCGCGCCGCGCCCAGCACCGCCATGGCGCGGCGGAAGGCGGCGGGGTCGCTGTCGGGGAAGGCGGCCAGATAGCGGGCAACCATCGCCGCCGCCAGATCGGGCGCCACGTCGCGGCGGGCGTCCTCCAGCAGGGAGACGAGGTCGTAGGCCCGCGGGCCCCAGCCGGCGCTCTGGAAGTCGATCAGCCCGGCGGCCTGCAGCCCCGGCCGCGGCAGCCGCATCAGGTTGTCGACGTGGTAATCGCGCAGCAGCAGCGACGGCGCCCCGGCGCAGACCGGCTCCAGCACCGCGCGCCACGCTGTTTCGAACCCGGAACGATCATCGTCGCTCAACGGCCGGCCCAGGGCGGTCGGGACATAGGCGTCGAGGAACAGCCGGGTCTGCGCGACGAACAGGTCGGCGTCGTAGACTGGCAGGCCCAGCCGCGCCGCCGCCCCGTCCGGCCAGCCCTGGTGGATGGCGATCAGCGCGTCGGTCGCCAGCGCGTAGAGCGGTTCGGGATCGGCACCGTCGGCCAACAGGCGGGAGAAGGTTTCGCTTCCGAAATCATCCTGCAAAGCCAAACCACGCTCGACCTCGGCCACGCGGATGGTGGGGACCGACAGGCCAAGGGCGGACAGCTCCGCGCCGATGGTGATGAAGGGGGCGAGATCCTCGGCCGGGGCGGGGGTGTCGACCAGGATCAGCGTTGCGCCGTCGCGCGTCCGGAGGCGCTCGTAGCGGCGGGCGGAGGCATCGCCGGCCAGCGGCTCCCGCGCCGCGTCGGCCAGGCCGTGGCGGGCCAGGAAGGCGGCGATCTCCGCCTTCCGCGTCAGGGTCGCAACGGTCATTCCAGAATCCAGTCGGCGGCGGCGACCCGCGCGGCGAGCGTGCCGTGGCCGGTCAGGCTGGCGCGGCGGGCGTCGGGGCCGTCATGGCTCAGCGTCAGCTCGATCCGGTCGGCGGGCAGCAGTGGCCCCAGCCGGTCCGGCCATTCGACCAGCGCCACCGCCTCGGCCCGCGCGTCGTCCCAGCCCAGCTCATACACCTCGTCCGGTCCCGACAGGCGGTAGAGGTCGGCGTGCCAGATCGGGCCGATGGCGGTGTCGTAGCTCTGCACCAGGGTGAAGGTGGGCGACGGCACCTCCGCCTCCTCGTGGGTGACGCTGCGGATCAGCGCGCGGGCCAGCGCGGTCTTGCCGGCGCCGAGATCGCCGCGCAGCGCCACGAGGTCGCCCGGCCGCAGGAGGGCGCCGAGCCGCCGGGCCAGCGCCGCGGTGGCGGCTTCGTCCGGCAGCGGAACGGCGACGGTGAAGGGGGTATCCGGTGTGTCCGACATGGCGCGGATACTGTGCGAACGGCCCCGCCGGCCGCAAGCTGGAAAGAAGGGGCAGGCGCTATGCCGTCCGCCCGCCGCCCGTCATCCACCCACCGGTCATCCACCCACCCGGCGGTTGGGCGACCGGCGGTCGGCCGGCGTATCGGCCGCGGCGCCGGTGGTCACCACCAGCCGTGGCGCCTTGTTGAAGTTCATGGTGATCATCAGCGTCAGGGCGCCGTTGATCAGGTGCAGCATCTTGTCCGACGCGACCGGCAGGGGGATGCGCCGGCCCATGCAATAGGCGACCAGCGCCGCCGTCACCTCGGTCTCGGACAGCAGCAGTTCGTTGACGACGCCGTTGTCGTCGGTGATGGTCAGGCGGGTTTCGACCGCGCCGTGCTCGTTGCCGGCATGTTCGTTGCCGCCCTGCTCGTTGCCGCCGCTCTTGTGCCCGTCGTTCTTGTGCCCGTCGTTCTTGTGGTAGGCGACGCGGGACACGGTGCCGACCGGCAACGGGTCCTTCACCCGCCGCCGGCGGTCGAGCACGGCCCGGACGACCTCCTGGTCGGTGAAGACCAGACACCGCAGTTCCTTCATTCCGGGCCTCCACCCAACCGGGCCGCCGATCCTGCTGGTCGGCCAGCCGCTGCCTGTCTGCACTGTCCGGTGGTGCCCGGCACCGTGCAACAGACAAATTTAAGCGAATTCGACCGAAATCCTGCAACGCGGACCGACCCGTATCGACATCGGGCTTCCACGGACCGCATTTCACCCTTGCTGGGGGTTGACCCCGCCCCGAAATGCGGACAATGGAAGGACCATCGTCCACCCGCACCCCGTTTTGAGGAACTGGCTTTCATGTCGCAGACCGTCCATAGCGCCGCTCAGGGCGCCGACGCCGTCACCACCGATGTCGTCATCGTGGGCGCCGGCCCCGTCGGGCTGTTCGCCGTGTTCGAATGCGGCATGCTGAAGATGCGCTGCCATGTCGTCGACGCGCTGGACATGGTCGGTGGCCAGTGCACCGCGCTGTACCCGGAAAAGCCGATCTACGACATCCCCGCCCATCCCTCGATCGAGGCGGCCGACCTGATCGACCGCCTGGCGGAGCAGGCCGCCCCCTTCGCCCCGACCTACCATCTGGGCCAGCAGGTGGAAAAGCTGACCCGTCTCGACAACGGGCGCTGGCTGGTGGAGACCAGCATCGGCACGAAGATCGACACCCAGGCGGTCATCATCGCCGCCGGCAGCGGCGCCTTCGGTCCCAACCGCCCGCCGCTCGACGGGCTGGAGGCGTATGAGGGCAAGTCGGTGTTCTACATGGTGCGCCGCCGCCAGGACTTCGCCGGCAAGAAGGTGGTGATCGCCGGCGGCGGCGACAGCGCCGTCGATTGGGCGCTGTCGCTCGCCGATGTGGCGGAGCGGGTCTATGTCGTCCACCGCCGGCCGAAGTTCCGCGCCGCGCCGGAAAGCGTCGCCCGCATGGACGCCCTGGCGCGCGAGGGCCGGATCGAGATGGTGGTGCCCTACCAGCTCGCCGGGCTGGAGGGGGAGAACGGCGTGATGACCGCGGTCCGCGTCGCCACGCTGGACGGCGAGGAAAAGGCGCTGCCGGCCGACGCGATGCTGGCCTTCTTCGGCCTGTCGATGAATCTGGGACCGATCGCCGATTGGGGCCTGGAGCTGGAGCGCAGCCACATCGCCGTCGCGCAGCCCGGCTGCGCCACCAACGTGCCGGGCGTCTTCGCCATCGGCGACATCGCCACCTACCCCGGCAAGCTGAAGCTGATCCTCTGCGGCTTCGCCGAGGCGGCGCAGGCGGCGCACGCCATCCGTCCGCTGGTCTATCCGGGCGAGGCGCTGCATTTCGAGTATTCGACGTCGAAGGGCGTGCCCGGCGCGGCCTAAACCCCCTGGCTTTATGAAAGTCGCGGGGTGGCCGGCAATATTGACACGGATGTCACGGATTTAGACACGGATTACACGGATTTTTTCTGGTCTTGGCGACGCCTCGGCTTTCCAGAAAAGCGACGACCAAGCAACGCCACATCCGTGACATCCGTGTCTAAATCCGTGAAATCCGTGTCGATCTTGCCCGCCGGTTCCGCGCCTTCCGGGGATGGCCTGGAGAAGCACCTGTCACGCCGCTCCGAAGCCGGCGGGCCACGCTTGCGCTCCCCCGCGCCGCACCGCATCATCGCGGCAACGAGAACGTCGACAACGACGAGACGGGGGAGTTTGCCACCATGCCGACCGCCAAGCAGCGCTTCACCCTGGCCGCCGTCGCCGTGCTGGTGCTGGCCGCCGCATCCCAGGCGGCCATGGCCCAGCCGCGCACCGACCTCGTGGTCGGCATGCAGCTGGAGCCGCCGCACCTCGACCCCACCGCCGGGGCGGCCGGCGCCATCAAGGAAGTCACCTACGCCAACCTGTTCGAACCGCTGCTGCGGGTCAACGCCGACGGCGCGCTGATCCCCGCCCTGGCGGAGCGCTGGAGCGTGTCGGACGACGGGCTGACCTACCGCTTCACCCTGCGGCCGAACGCGAAATTCCACGACGGCACGACCGCCGATTCCGCCGACGTGAAGTTCACGCTGGACCGCGCCCGCGCGGCGGATTCGGTCAACGCCCAGAAGGCCTATTTCGCACCGATCGCCTCGGTCGAGACGCCGGACCCGCGCAGCGTGGTCGTTACCCTGTCGCGGCCCGACGGGCTGTTCCTGGCCCACATGGCCAGCGGCGACGCCGCCATCGTCGCGCCGGAGACGGCGGCGACCAACAAGCAGAAGCCGGTCGGCACCGGCCCCTTCAAGTTCGACCGCTGGGTCGCCGGCGACCGCGTGGTGCTGGTCCGCAACCCCGATTACGACGGGCCGAAGCCGGCGCTGGAGCGCGTGTCCTTCCGCTTCATCAGCGATCCCGCCGCCCAGGTCGCGGCGCTGAAGGCGGGCGACGTCGACGCCTTCACCCTGTTCAGCACCTACGAAGCGCTGCCGGAGTTCCGCAACGATCCCGCCTTCAAGGTCATGGTCGGTTCGACGGAGGGTGAGACGATCCTGTCCACCAACAACGCCCGCAAGCCGTTCGACGACGTCCGCGTCCGCCGCGCCATGGCCCACGCCATCGACCGCAAGACGCTGATCGAGGGCGTGCTGTACGGCAACGGCGTCGCCATCGGCAGCCATTTCCCGCCGCACCGCGAGGGCTATGTCGACCTGACCGGGATGTACCCCTACGACCCGGCCAAGGCGAAGGCGCTGCTGGCCGAGGCCGGCTACCCCAATGGCTTCGACACCACGCTGCGCCTGCCGCCGCCGCCCTACGCGCGGCGCGGCGGCGAGCTGGTCGCCGCCATGCTGGCCGAGGTCGGCATCCGGGCGAAGATCGAGCCGGTGGAATGGGCGGCGTGGCTGGAAAAGACCTTCAAGGGCAAGGACTACGACCTGACCCTGATCGCCCACACCGAACCGCTGGACATCGATATCTACGCCCGGCCCGATTATTACTTCAACTACAAGAGCGAGCGCTTCAACGCCCTGAACGATGAATTGAACCGCACCCAGGACCAAGCCAAGCGCAACGCGCTCTATGGCGAGGAGCAGAGGGTCCTGGCGGAGGATGCGGTCAACGGCTTCCTGTTCATGCTGCCGTCGGTGACGGTGCAGAAGGCCAACCTCACCGGCCTGTGGGTGAACCGCCCGGTGCAGGCCAACGACGTCACCGGGGCGGCGTGGCGATGATGATTCCGGCCCGGTAAGGACAGCCGCGTGCTTGCCTTCCTGCTGCACCGGCTGGTCAGCCTGATCGTCACCGTCTGGCTGGCGACCATCGTGGTCTTCGCCGTGCTGCAACTGGTGCCGGGCGATCCGGCGCTGCTGATGCTGGGCACCGGCGCCCAGCCCGACACGCTGGCGGCGCTGCGCGCCCAGATGGGGCTCGACCTGCCGGTCCTGACCCGCTACCTGCATTGGGCCGGCGCGCTGGCCCATGGCGATCTCGGTGTCAGCCTGACCTACGCCCGGCCGGTGACCGAGCTGGTGGCGGAGCGGTTGGCGGTCACCCTGCCGCTGGCGCTGCTGGCTTTGGCGGTCAGCACCGCCGCCGCCATCCCGCTCGGCCTGCTGGCGGCATCGCGGCGGGGAAGGGGCGGCGACTGGGCGGTGCTGGGCTTCGCGCAGCTCGGCGTGTCGATGCCCAGCTTCTGGATCGCCATCCTGCTGATCCTGCTGTTCTCGCTGACGCTGCACTGGTTTCCGGCCGGCGGCTTTCCCGGCTGGGGCGGCGGTGTCGGTCCGGCGCTGCACGCGCTGGTCCTGCCGGCCTTGGCGCTGGCGTTGCCGGAGGCCGCCATCCTGGCGCGAGTGACCCGCACCGCCGTGCTCGACACGCTGGGCGAGGACCATGTCCGCACCGCCCGCGCCAAGGGGGTGGGCCGCGCCGCGGTGCTGCTGCGCCACGCCCTGCCCAACGCGCTGATCCCGGTGGCGACGGTGCTGGGCCTGCAGATCTCCTTCCTGGTCGCCGGTGCCGTGGTGGTGGAGAACGTCTTCACCCTGCCGGGGCTGGGCCGGCTGCTCTACCAGGCGATCGGCCAGCGCGACCTGATCGTCGTGCAGGGGGTGGTCGTGCTGCTGGCGCTGTTCGTCGTGGTGGTGAGCGCGCTGGTCGACATCGCCTGCGCGCTGGCCGATCCGCGGCCGAGGGCGGCGTCGTGAGGATGATGCTTCGCCCGATGAAACGCCTGCCCCTGTCCCTCCATCTCGGCGCCGCGCTGACCGCGCTGCTCGTCGCGATGGCCCTGCTGTCGCTGCTGTGGACGCCCTACCCGGCGGAGCAGGTGCGGGTGCTCGCCCGGCTGAAGCCGCCGAGCCTGGAGCATTGGCTCGGCACCGACCATTTCGGCCGCGACGTGCTGTCGATGATCATGGTCGGCGCCCGCAACTCGCTGGCGGTCGGGGCGGCGGCGGTCGGGCTGGGGCTGGCGGCCGGGGTGCCGCTCGGGCTGTTGGCGGCCGGGCTGGGGCGCTGGGGGGACGAGGTGGTGGCGCGGCTGGGCGATCTGGTCTTCGCCTTTCCCGCCGTGCTCAGCGCCATCCTGCTGACCGCGGTGCTCGGCGCCGGGGCGGTCAACGTCGTGCTGGCGCTGGCGCTGTTCAACGCCGCGGTGCTGGCCCGCGTCACCCGCGGCGCCGCGCTGGCGGTGTGGCGGCGGCCCTACGTCGGCGCGGCGCTGGCGCTGGGGCGCGGGCCGCTGTCGGTGACGCTGGTGCATGTGCTGCCCAACATCGCCGGCATCGTCGTGGTGCAGGCGACCGTGCTGTTCGCCGTCGCCATCGTCAACGAGGCGGCGCTGAGCTACCTCGGCCTCGGCATCCAGCCGCCGAGTCCCAGTTGGGGCAAGATGCTGGGCGACGCCCAGACTTACCTGTTCACCGCGCCCCTGCAGGCGGTGTTCCCCGGAATCGCCATCGCGCTGTGCGTGATGGGGCTGACGATGCTGGGCGACGGACTGCGCGACTGGCTCGACCCCCGGCACCGGTCGTCGGGGGTGCTGTGACGGAGCGGCGGCCCGTCATCACCGCCGCAGCCGCTTCTCCTGCATGATCTCAAGCTGAAGCTGCTGGATTTCCGTCAGACGCTGCCACTGGCGCTGGATCAGGTAGTCCATCTTCTCGTGCAGGTGCCGGATCTCCAGCTCCGCCTTCAGGTTGACCTGATAGTCGTTTTCGGAGCGCAGGCGGTCCTTCGCCTCCTGCCGCTTCTGGCTCATCATGATGACCGGCGCCTGGATGGCGGCGAGGCAGGACAGCACCAGGTTCAGCAGGATGAACGGGTAGGGATCGAAGGCCTTCACCTCGCCTTCGATGAAGTTGACCATCATCCACAGCCCGAGGAACAGGGCGAAGGAGATCAGGAAGCGCCAGCTGCCGCCGAAGCTGGCGAGGTGGTCGGACAGCCGTTCGCCCAGCGTGCGGTGGTCGTCGAACTCCTCGTCGGTGTTCTCGGCCAGCGTGTCGTGGTGGGCGAGGCTTTCGGCGACCTGCCGGTCCAGCTCGCTCAGCTCGCCATGCTCGGCCTGCAGCAGCTCGGCGACGTAGATCGAGCGGTAGCGCGCCAGCTCCTGCCGGCTGATCTGGGCATCCTGGTCCAGATTCGGGTGATCCTGGCGGATGCGCTCCGCCAGGCTGGGGCGCAGCGCGTCCAGCGCGATCAGGTCGCGTTTCGGCCGGCGCTTGCCGCTGATGGCGCAGGGCTGGCGGCGGGACGCGGCCTCGCCTTTCTCGCCGGCGTCATCGGCCATCGAGTCGGTTGCCGAGTCGGACATGGACTCGGCCGTCGATGCGGCGGGGATGATGGCCGGTGCGACGTCGTCGCCGTCCTGCGGCGGAATCGGATGATCGTTCATGCTGTCGCACTCCCCTGGCATGCATGCGGACCGGCGTGGGCGACTTTATGCCTGATCATTTTGACAAGCCGGTTAAATCGCTGAAAGGTCCGGGATGCTGCGGTGCGTTGCAAAGGTTGAGTCGCGACGCCGGGGCGGGGGCGGCGGTCCGCTCGCCGCCGCTGCGAAGATGACGGGGAGTTCATGGTCGTGGACCCCGAACGGAAAAGGGGCCGCCTTGCGGCAGCCCCCATCCTTACCGGTGCATGCGCGGACGGCGGTCAGCCGATGCGCCAGACCTCCGGGCTGGTTTCCAGCCGCTTCAGCAGGGCGACGCGCTGCTGCTCGATCTCCTCGGGCAGACGGTCGCCGAAGCGGTTGAACAGCTCTTCCTGGTCGCGCGCCTCGGCCTCGGCCTCCTTGCGGTCGATGTCCATGATCTTGGCGAACTTGTCTTCCGGGAAGCTCAGGCCCGACCAGTTCAGATCCTGGTAGCGCGGCGAGTAGCCGAACGGCGACTCGGCGACCTCGGTGGCGCGGCCGCGGACGCGGTCGACGATCCACTTCAGGACGCGCATGTTGTCGCCGAAGCCCGGCCAGACGAACTTGCCGTTCTCATCCTTGCGGAACCAGTTGACGCGGTAGATGCGCGGCAAGGTTTCGATCTTGCCTTCCATCGACAGCCAGTGGTTCCAGTAGTCGGCCATGTTGTAGCCGCAGAAGGGCAGCATGGCGAACGGGTCGCGGCGAATGGCGGCCTGGCCGACGGCGGCGGCGGTGGCCTCCGAGCCCATGGTCGCGGCCCAGTAGACGCCTTCGCGCCAGTTGTAGGCCTCGAACACCAGCGGGAAGGTCTTCGACAGGCGGCCGCCGAAGATGAAGGCGCTGATCGGAACGCCGGCCGGATCCTCCCACGCCGGGTCGATCGACGGGCACTGCGCCGCCGGGGCGGTGAAGCGGCTGTTCGGGTGGGCGGCGACGCGGCCGCAACCCGGGGTCCAGTCCTTGCCCTGCCAGTCGATCAGGTGTTCCGGCGCGGTGTCGGTCAGGCCTTCCCACCACACGTCGCCGTCGTCGGTCAGCGCGACGTTGGTGAAGATGACGTTGTGGTCCAGCGTCTTCAGCGCGTTCGGGTTCGACTTCACGCTGGTGCCGGGGGCGACGCCGAAGAAGCCGGCCTCCGGGTTGATGGCGCGCAGCGTGCCGTCCGGCTGCGGCTTGATCCAGGCGATGTCGTCACCGATGGTGCGGACCTTCCAGCCCTCGAACTCCTTCGGCGGGACCAGCATGGCGAAGTTGGTCTTGCCGCAGGCCGACGGGAAGGCGGCGCCGACATAGGTCTTCTCGCCGGTCGGGCTTTCCACGCCCAGGATCAGCATGTGCTCGGCCAGCCAGCCCTGCTCGCGGCCCATCGCCGAGGCGATGCGCAGCGCGAAGCACTTCTTGCCCAGCAGCGCGTTGCCGCCGTAGCCGGAGCCGTAGGAGACGATGCGGTGCTCGTCCGGGAAATGGACGATGTACTTGTTCTCGGCGTTGCAGGGCCAGGCCACGTCGGCCTCGCCCGGCTCCAGCGGGGCGCCGACCGAGTGCAGCGCCGGCACGAAGTCGCCGTCGCCCAGGATGTCCAGCACCTTCTGGCCCATGCGGGTCATCAGGCGCATGTTGACGGCGACGTAGGGGCTGTCGGAGATCTGCACGCCGATGTGGGCGATGTCGGAGCCGAGCGGACCCATGCTGAACGGCACCACATACATGGTGCGGCCGCGCATGCAGCCTTCGAACATGCCGTCCAGCTTGGCCTTCATCTCCTCCGGGTCCATCCAGTTGTTGGTCGGACCGGCTTCCTCGCGCGTCTTGGAGCAGATGTAGGTGCTGTCCTCGACCCGCGCGACGTCGCCCGGATCGGAGCGGCAGAGGAAGGAGTTCTGGCGCTTGGCCTCGTTCAGGCGGATGAAGGTGCCCGATGCCACCATCTCCTCACAGAGACGGTCGTATTCCTCCTGCGAACCGTCGCACCAGTGAACCCGCTCCGGCTTGCATTTCAGCGCGATCTCCTCGACCCAGGCCAGGAGCTTCTTGTTCCGCGTCCGCGTGTTACCAGTCATAGCGTCCTCTCGAATGCTGGGCCGGTCCCGTGAAAGCGGGCGTTCCCCCTGGGGATCCCGCGGCCGGGCCGGCCGTTCTTTCGTCCGTTGTCGTGTCGGAAGGCAGGCGTCCGCCGCGTCAGCGGGGCGCCGTCCCGCAAAGGCGCGCGCGGCCGAAGCCACCCGCGGTCCGCAGCGCCGGGCCGGCGCTGCGACAAGACGGTCCAAAAAGCGGTCCGAAAGGGGGGCCGAGAGCGCGATGTCTGGGGGCGCGAAGCCCGGACGGGAAACGGGTCGATCCGTTATGGTCCACTGAACTGTTCTCCTGGTTGCGCTGGTCGAACGCCGCGTTCTTGTTTTTGGTGCGGCGTCCGTCGGTGTCGTCACGACCTCTCGGTTGGTCGTTCGCGATGACGGCGGACGATGTCCGGCTGGCGGCTCGTCGCTCGTTCTTGTCGTGGGCCGTTCGATGCGGCCGGATTCTTGTTGTTGGGCGGTGCGGGGTGGTCAGACCTCCCGTCCGCCGGCGGCTCCGGACCCTCGGCGGATCCGGACCAGCGCGTCGAGCGCCAGTCTAGCCGATTCAGGGTCATGGATTCTCTGCTCAAAATCGACGCGGGCGACGTACCCCCCGCGCCGAAGGTCGCATCCCTCCGGGTCCACCCCGGTCAGGCTCCAGCTGTCCTGATTGGGGGCCGGATCGGGAACCTGTTCGGCATCGCCGGCGCCGGACGGCCCCAGCGCCGGGCCGAGGCCGTCCGCGTTCAGGCGGTCGAGCAGCTCCGCCTCGCCCGCGGCCAGCGCCGGCGCGGGGTGGGGGAGGTCCAGCTCGGCGGCGGACAGCCAGTGGATGCGGCCGAAGCCGGCGACCAGATGCGCCCGCTCCACCGCCACGCGGTAAATCGCGAAGTCGCCGAAGCCGGCGTAGAGCGCGGCGTCGGGATGGCGCCGCAGGTAGCGGGCGCGGTGGCCGGGGTCGTCGGACCGGACCGCCCGGCCCAGCACCGACAGCCGCGCCCCGGTCAGCGGCTGCGCCAGCCCGGCGGTGCCGTCGAACAGCAGCCCGACCCGGTCGTCGGCCAGCAGGTTGCGGGTGTGGTCGGCCAGCGTCGACAGCAGCAGCAGCGGGCTGCCGTCATGGTCGAAGGCGACGAGGACCAGGGACGGGTAGGGCCATCCGGCGGTGGCGGGCGCGGCTTCGTCCGGTCGCTGCGCGGTGGCGAGCGTTGCGCGGTCGCAGGCGCGCATCAGGCGCCGGGCGCGTTCGGCCGGGGCCGCGGGGGCCGGGGACGACCGGGCCAGGGTCGGGCTCGCCGCGCCGTTCGGCAACGACGACTTGCCCTCGCTCCCGCCCGGAGTCGTTCCGGCTGGAGAGGACGCGCAAGGGGCGTTCGAAAAACTCATTCCAAAACGAGTGCGTTCTCCCGCGCGGCACCGTTGTTCGGCGCCGCATTGACGCCATATTGGACCAGACAAATGGCGCGGGAAAAGCGAAAACTGCCGCTGGTACCTGGACTCTGGCATAAAGTATTGGAATGACCGCCCGTCCTATGCCTCATGTTTCCGCTAACATTTCGGGCGCCCGTCCGGAGCGTCCCAACACCGCCCTGTTTCCAACCGCCTGACCGGGATCCTGCAACGACCATGGCCCACACCGTCGCCCTGGTGGATGACGACCGCAACATCCTGGCCTCGATCTCCATCGCCTTGGAGGCGGAGGGGTTCGAGGTGCGCACCTACACCGACGGCGCCGAGGCCCTGCGCGGCCTGACCCAGCGCCCGCCCGACCTCGCCGTGCTCGACATCAAGATGCCGCGGATGGACGGGATGGAGCTGCTCCAGCGGCTGCGCCAGACCAGCCAGATGCCCGTCATCTTCCTGACCAGCAAGGACGACGAGCTGGACGAGCTGATGGGCCTGCGCATGGGCGCGGACGACTACATCAAGAAGCCCTTCTCGCAGCGCCTGCTGATCGAACGCATCCGCGCCCTGCTGCGGCGCGAGTCGCTGCGCGGCGACACCACGGACGCGGAGCCCGGGCAGATCATCACCCGCGGCCCCCTGGTGCTGGACGGCGCCCGCCACGCCTGCACCTGGAAAGGCCAGCCGATCGACCTGACGGTGACCGAGTTCCTGCTGGTCCGGGCCCTGGCCCAGCGGCCGGGCCACGTGAAGAACCGCGACCAGCTGATGGACGCGGCCTATGGCGAGCATGTCTATGTCGACGACCGGACCATCGACAGCCACATCAAGCGGCTGCGCAAGAAATTCAAGGCGATCGACGGCGACTTCGCCCAGATCGAAACGCTCTATGGCGTCGGCTACCGATACAAGGAATAACGTGGCCGGGGAGGTCGGTCCGGGGATCGGCGGCAAGGTCCGGCGGCGCGGCGTGTCGCCGCTGACGCTGCGCATCCTGGCGGTCAACGTCCTGGCGCTGCTGGTGCTGGCGGCCGGGCTGCTCTATCTCGGCCGCTACCAGGACCGCCTGATCCAGGCCGAGACCGAGGCGCTGGCGACCGAGGCGCGCATCTTCGCCTCGGCGCTGGGCGAAGGGGCGGTGAACCGCATCCTGACCGCGCCGTCGCCGACCGGCGACGAGAGCGGCGAGCGGTTCGAGCTGGCGCCCGAACTGGCCCGGCCGATGGTCCGCCGCCTGGCGGAGGCGACGGCAACCCGCACCCGCCTGTACGACATCGACGCGCACATGCTGTCGGACAGCCGGGTGCTGATCGGTTCGCAGGGGCGCATCGAAATCCGCGAGCTGCCGCCGCCGGCGGCGGGCGACCCGGTCAGCCGCGCGATCAACGACCTCTACAGCCGGCTGATCGACGTGGTGCCCAGCCGCGAGGGGTTGCCGGCCTATCGGGAAGGGCCGGGTCAGCCCAATCCCGACGTCGACCGTGCCCTGAACGGCGAGACCGCGGCCACCGTCTGGCGCGTCGACGGCGAGGGCGGCGACCCGGAACTCCTGCTGACGGTCGCGGTGCCGGTGCAGCGCTACCGCGAGGTGCTGGGGGCGGTGCTGCTGGCCCGTGGCGGCGGCGAGATCGACCGCGCCATCCGCTCCGTCCGCTTCGACATCCTGCGGGTGTTCGGGGTGGCGCTGCTGGTGACGGTGGCGCTGTCCTTCTATCTGGCCGGCACCATCGCCCGGCCGATCCGCCGGCTGGCCCAGGCCGCCGACCGGCTGCGCACCGCGCACGGCCGCCACACCGAGATCCCCGACCTGACCCGCCGCGGCGACGAGATCGGCGAGCTGTCGGGCGTGCTGCGCGAGATGACCGACGCGCTGTGGACGCGGATGGACGCCATCGAACGCTTCGCCGCCGACGTCGCCCACGAGATCAAGAACCCGCTGACCTCGCTGCGCAGCGCGGTGGAGACCGCCGGCCGCGTCAGCGATCCGCGCCAGCGCGACCGGCTGATGGCGATCATCGCCGACGACGTGCAGCGGCTGGACCGGCTGATCAGCGACATCTCCAACGCCTCGCGCCTCGACGCCGAGCTGTCGCGCGCCGAGCCGGAGCCGGTGGACATCGGCGGCCTGCTGGCCATGCTGGCCGACCTGCGCCGTCCGGTGGACGACGACGGGGCGGAGGGCGAGGCGGAGGGGATGGGGGCCTCCACCGTGCCCCGGGTCCTCGTCGATGTGCCGGCGGGCGAGCGGCTGGTGGTGCCGGGGCTGGAAGGACGGCTGACCCAGGTGTTCCAGAACCTGATCGACAACGCCCTGTCCTTCTCGCCGCCGGGTGGGACCGTGCGTCTGACGGCGCGGCGCCACGGCCGCACGGTGACGGTCGTCGTCTCCGACCAGGGGCCGGGCATTCCGGAGGGCAAGGAAGACGCCATCTTCGACCGCTTCTACACCGAACGCCCGGCGGGCGAGAAGTTCGGCACCCATTCCGGGCTTGGGCTGTCGATAGCAAAGCAAATAGTTGGTGCGCACAATGGTTCAATCTCGACGAAAAATCGTCTCTTATCCAATGGGACGATCGAGGGCGCCGATTTCGTCGTGACGCTGCCGTTGCTGTGAGGCTTCTGGCCGAAATTCGTATTACATTCTAAATATGCGGTGGACAAGGGCTGGCGATACGTCAATCATATTGACGGTCATTGCTCGCCCACCGGCTGACGCGGCGCCCGGACCGCTCCGGGCTGGTTGTCCTCATCGCGGTTTCCGCGGTGGGCAGTGGGTGTTGCGTGGCCCTTGACAACGACTGGAGGTTGCCATGCCCGAATTCGCCGTGAACGAGTCGTCACCGCCGTCGGGCACCGCCCAGATCGTCGATCTGCGCCGCTACCGCTTGGCCCGCCTGATCCGCGACGCCGGCCGGCAGCAGGGCGAACTGGCCCGCATGATGCGTGATTCCGCGCAGGAGCGGAGCCAACTGGCGGAGGCGCTGCAGGGCGCCCAGCGCCACCTCGCCAGCATCGCCGACAACTACAAGGTCCTGCTGGTCCGGCTGAAGCGCGAGAAGGACTTCCGCGACGCCTGCCAGGAAGCGGCGGAGCTGGAGGATCTCGACGAGATGATCCGCCGTCGCGACGCCCTGGCCGAGGAGCTGGAGGCCATCCGCCGCACCCCCCGTGGCGCCGTCGGCGGGTGAGCGGCGGCTGGAGTGTCGCCGCACCGAAAGAACGGCGCGAAACGGATGGGGGATCCTGTTCAGGCTTCTCCTCCTGACCCGCCGCGCCACCGTTCCGTTTCCATTGACAGAACCTGCGGCACGTCTCACCTTCGCCAGACTATGGTGACGATTCACGGCACCTGCGTCTTGCTCTCCGACATCGGCGTGCTGCTGCGAGGGGATTCGGGGCGCGGAAAATCCGACTTGGCCTTGCGACTGATCGACGGTGGCGCCCGACTGGTCGCGGACGACCGGGTGATTCTGCGCGCCGATGCCGGCCGCCTGATCGCCTCGGCCCCGTCCGCGCTGGCCGGGCTGCTGGAGGTGCGGGGGGTCGGCATCCTGCCGGTTCCCGCCGCCGGGTCGGCCCCGGTCGGGCTGGTCGTCGACCTGACGCCGCGCGAGGCGGTCGAACGCCTGCCGCAGGCGGAAGCCGACACGCTGCTGGGAATCGTCCTGCCCCGGCTGGGCCTTTGCGCCTTCGACGCCTCCACCCCGGCCAAGATCCGCCTTGCCGCCGTGTCCTTGCGCGACGGCCGGCTGGAGCGGGTTCCGGCCAGCTTGTCGGCGATGCCCAGCCTGTCGGCCATGCCATGACCCCTGACGTGCCGTCCGACTCCGAAACGGCCGCCCCGGATGGGGCGGGGGCGACGACCGGCGGGGCCCTCGGGCGCATCGTGCTGGTCACCGGCCTGTCGGGCGCCGGCATGTCGGTGGCGCTGAAGGCGCTGGAGGATCTGGGCTACGAGGCGGTGGACAACCTGCGCCTGTCGCTGGTCCCGGCGCTGCTGCGGCAGGCCGATCCGAAACGCCGGCCGCTGGCCCTGGTGATCGACAGCCGCACCCGCGACTTTTCCGCGCAGAGCTTCCTGGACGAGCTGGAGGACCTGCGCCGCCGCGGCGACCTCGACGTCCGTCTGGTCTTCCTGGACTGCGGCGACGAGGTGCTGCAGCGCCGTTTCACCGAGACGCGCCGCCGCCACCCGCTGGCGGAGGACCGCACCGTCCCCGACGGCATCCAGCGCGAGCGCGCGCTGCTGTTCCCGCTGAAGGAACAGGCCGACGTCACCATCGACACGACGCAACTGTCCATTCACGATTTGCGGCGCATCCTGTCGGGACATTTCCGGCGCGATGCGCAAGCGGCCTTGCAGGTGTTCGTGACCTCCTTCTCCTTCCGCCTGGGACTCCCGCGCGAGGCCGACCTGGTCTTCGACGTGCGGTTCCTGACCAACCCCCATTACGACCCGGCGCTGCGGCCGTTGACGGGCCGCGACCCGGCCGTCGCCGCGCGGGTGGAGAGCGACCCCGATTACCCGGCCTTCTTCCGCAACCTGACCGACCTGCTGCGCCCGCTGCTGCCGCGCTACAACCAGGAAGGCAAGAGCTACCTGACCATCGCCATCGGCTGCACCGGCGGCAAGCACCGGTCGGTGCTGGTCGCCGAACGGCTGGCCGCCTGGCTGACGGAGCAGGGCCTGCGGGTCAACCTCAGCCACCGCGAACTGGACCGCCAGGGTCTGCGCGGCGGCGGGAGCGGTCATGCGGGGGGAAGCTTGGGCGGCACCGCAGTCGGCAACGTGGGATGATGCAAATTGCGCCTTGACGATCATACGTCCAACCAACGATCCAGATGCGATGTGGGCACAGGCATGGCCGGCGGCGCGGTGCAAGCCTTGGCGCAGGTGTCCGGGGAGGGCCCGACCTTGCCGACCTTGCCAACCTTGCCAACCTTGAAGGATGTCCGATGATCGGTATGGTTCTTGTCACCCACGGACGGCTGGCCGAGGAGTTCATCGCCGCGCTGTTCCATGTGGTGGGTGAACAGCAGCAGGTGCGCGCGGTGTGCATCGGTCCGGACGACGACATGGAGCAGCGCCGCCAGGACATCCTGAACTCCGTGGCGGAGGTCGACGACGGGGCGGGCGTGGTGGTGCTGACCGACATGTTCGGCGGCACGCCGTCCAACCTTGCCATCTCCATCATGGACAAGGCGAAGGTGGAGGTGATCGCCGGCGTCAACCTGCCGATGCTGATCAAGCTGGCCAGCGTGCGCAAGACCGAGCCGCTGGACAAGTCGGTGATCGCCGCCCGCGACGCCGGCCAGAAATACATCAACGTCGCCTCCACCCTGCTGTCGGATTGAGCCTTTCGCGATGAGCAACCCCGACGATACGGCCGCCACCGGCGCCGACGGCGAAATCCGCCGCACCGCCACCATCACCAACCAACGTGGCCTGCACGCCCGCGCCTCGGCCAAGTTCGTCAAGCTGGTCGCCACCTTCGACGCCGAGATCTCGGTGCGCCGCGGCGAGTCCGTCGTGTCCGGCGAATCGATCATGGGGCTGATGATGCTGGCCGCCGGCCCCGGCACCACGGTGGAACTGCGGGCGCTGGGCGCCCAGGCCGACGAGGCGATGGCGGCGTTGCTGGACCTGATCAATCGTAAGTTCGATGAAGAGTGATACGCCCCCCACCGGCCCGATGACCGGTTCCGCGGGTGGTCCCGTCGCCAGCCCCGACCGTGGCGGCGGATCCGGCGCGACCCCGGGCGAAAGCCTGGGCGGCTCCACGCGCGCCTTCCGCGGCCTGGGCGTGTCGCCCGGCATCGCCATCGGCCCCGCCCATGTGGTGGAAAGCGGGTCGGTCAACATCCCCGAATACCCGATCGCCGCCGACGCGGTCGAGGCCGAGGTCGCGCGCTTCAACGAGGCGGCCACCAAGGCGCGGCGCCAGATCAAGAAGCTGAAGAGCAAGGCGCTGGTCCTGCCCGACTCGGCGTCGGAGGAGATCGGCTTCCTGCTGGACGCCCACCTGTCGATGGTCACCAACTCGCGCCTGACCCGCGGGGTGGAGCAGCGGATCAAGCAGGACCGCATCAACGCCGAGGCCGCCATCCAGGCGGAGATCGCCGCCATCGCCGCCACCTTCGCCGGCATGGACGACGCCTATCTGGCCGGGCGCATCGACGACATCCGCGAGGTCGGCCGCCGGCTGACCCGCAACCTGCTGAAGCAGGAATACCGGGCCTTCAGCACCCTGCCGCCCGGCACCATCATCCTGGCGGAGGAGCTGACCCCCGCCGACACCGCCCTGCTCGACCCCAACACGATCGGCGGCTTCGCCACCGTGCTCGGCGGGGCGGAGGGGCACACGGCGATCCTCGCCCGCTCGCTCGGCCTGCCGGCGGTGCTGGGCGCGCCCGGCCTGCTGAGCGGCGTGCGCAACGGCGTCACGGTGATCGTCGACGGGCTCCAGGGCCGCGTTCTGGTCGATCCGCCGGCCGAGGTGCTGGCCGACTACAGCGCCCGCCGTGCCGCCCGCGAACGCGAGCGCCAGGGGTTGAAGAGCTTGCGCAAGCTGCCCGCCATCACCCGCGATGGCACCGCCGTCACCCTGATGGCCAATCTGGAACTGCCCCGCGACCTGGAACACGCGCTGGAGCACGGTGCCCAGGGCATCGGCCTGCTGCGGACCGAGTTCATGTTCATGAACCGCGACCATCTGCCCGACGAGGACGAGCAGTACGCCGAGCTGCGCACCATGGTCGAGGGGATGGGCGGCCGCACCGTCACCGCCCGCACCATGGATCTGGGCGGCGAGAAGCTGGCCGGCTGGATGGCCGGGCGCTATGGCGAGCCGGCCAACCCGGCGCTCGGCCTGCGCGCCATCCGGCTGGGGTTGCGGGAACCGAAGCTGCTGGAAACCCAGCTCGCCGCCATGCTGCGGGCGGGCGCCCACGGGCCGCTGCGCATCCTGTTGCCGATGATCGGCTCGGTCGCCGAGGTGCAGAAGGTGCGCGAGGTGATGGGGCAGGTCGCCCGCCGCCTGCGCCGCCGCGGCGTGGCCATCGCCGATCCGCTGCCGCCGGTGGGGGTGATGGTGGAGGTGCCGGGGGCGGCGCTGTCGGCCGACGCGCTGGCCTACGCCGCCGATTTCTTCGCCATCGGCACCAACGACCTGACCCAGTACACGCTGGCGATCGACCGCGCCGACGAACAGGTCGCGACGCTGTACGACCCGCTGCACCCGGCGGTGCTCCGCCTGATCCAGTTCACCATCGAAGCGGCGTTGCGCGCCCGCATCACGGTGTCGGTCTGTGGCGAGATCGCCGGCGACCCGCGCTACAGCGCGCTGCTGCTGGGGCTGGGCGTGCGCGAGCTGTCGATGGCGCCGCTGGCGGTGCCGGCGGTGAAGAAGCGCATCCGTGCGATGGACCTGATGGAGGCGAGCCGCCGCGCCCGCGTCATCATGGACCAGAGCGACAGCGGGCGGATCGCCACCCTGCTGGACGACTTCAACGCGACCATCTGACGGATCGGGTCAGGAGCAGGGGGGCCTTGGTCAAGGCGCCCCTACTCCACCCACCACGTGTCAACCATCGCCCCGTACAGCGGCGTGACCGCCGGGCGGTGCAGCCTCGACCAATGGGCGATGCGGTCGACCGGGCTGTGGAACAGCGGCACCATGTAATGCCCCCACAGCAGCACCCGGTCCAGCGCCCGCACCCGGCCGACCAGTTCCGCCCGCGTCGTCGCCGCGGCGATGGAGCGGGCGAGTGCGTCGACCACCGGGTCGCGGATGCCGGCGAGGTTCCGGCTGCCCTCCTGCCCGGCGGCGTCGGAACCGAAATAATAAAGCTGCTCGTTGCCCGGCGACAGGGTGGACGCCCACCAGCGCATGGTCATATCGAAATCGAAACGTTCCAGCCGGGCCTGGAACTGCGCGCTGTCCACCGTCCGCACCGACGCGGCGATGCCCAGCGGCTCCAGCGCGCGGGCGAACTCCAGCGCCACCCGCTCGTCCGACGGATCGGCGAGGATAATTTCGAAAGCGAAACGGTTTCCGGCCGCGTCGGTCAGCCGGCCGTCGCGCACCCGCCAGCCGGCCTCCTCCAACAGCCGCAGCGCGGCGCGGCGGTTGGCCCGCAAGGCCGTCGTCGTTCCACCACCACCATCGGTCGCCGTGGCGGCCGCCGTGGCGGGCAGCGTGAAGGGCTCGGTGAACAGCGCCGGCGGCAGCCGGTTGCGGAAGGGCTCCAGCGCCCGCAACTCCTCGCCCTGCGGCAGGCCGCGGGCGGCGAGTTCGGAGTTGGGGTAGTAGCTGGCGGTGCGGGTCAGCAGCCCGTGGAACAGGTTGCGCCCGATCCAGTCGACATCGGTCACCATCGCCAGCGCGCGGCGCACCCGCACATCGGCGAACAGCGGCCGGCGGGTGTTGAAGATCAGGCCGCGCGCCGGTTCGGGCCGCCTGTTCGGCAGCTCCTCGCGCAGGATGCGCCCGTCGCGCAGGGCCGGCCCGTCGTAGCCGGTCGCCCATTTTGCCGGGTCGCTTTCGAAACGGACGTCGCCCTGGCCGGCCTTGAACGCCTCCAGCGCCACCGCATCGTCGCGGTAATAGTCGAACTCCAGCCGGTCGGCGTTGAACTGGCCGACCCGGATCGGCAGGTCGCGGCCCCAATAGTCGGGCACCCGCTCGTAGACGATGCGGCGGCCGGGATCGACCGACGCCACCCGGTAGGGGCCGCTGCCCATGATCGGCTCCAGCGTCGTGCGGTTGAAGGTCTTGTCCGCCCACCACGCCTTGGAATGGATCGGCATCAGCCCCATCAGCAGCGGCATCTCGCGGTCGATGCCGCCGTCCGGATTTGCGGCGAAGGCGAAGCGCACCGTGCGGGGATCGAGCGCCTCGGCCCTGGTCACCTTGGCGTAGAACAGCCGGCGGTTGGGGGTGCCGTGTTCGCGCTGCACCGCCAGCGAGAACAGCACGTCGTCGGCGGTCACCGGCGTCCCGTCGTGCCAGCGCGCGCGCCCGTCGATGTGGAAGGTGACGGCGGAGCGGTCGTCGGCGACCTCCAACCGGTCGGCCAGCAGGCCGTAGAGCGAGAAGGGCTCGTCCCACGACCGCGTCAGCAGCGTCTCGAAGACGTTTCCCAGTCCCAGCGCCGGCACGCCCTTGACGATGTGCGGGTTCAGGCTGTCGAAGCTGCCGGTCACCGCTTGGCGGATGGTGCCGCCCTTCGGTGCTTCCGGGTTGACGTAGGGCAGGGCGGCGAAACCGGGCGGCAGCGCCAGATCGCCGTGCATGGCGATGCCGTGGGTGGGTCCATGGGTGGCCGTGTCCGGGCCGGCACCGGCCGGATGGGGCGGCAGCAGGGCCAGAAGGGCGAGGATCAGGGCGAACAGGCGGGTCATCCCCGTCAGGGTTGCCGCTTTGCCGCACCTGCGCAAGAGCCCACGCAAGTTTCTTGGCCTTGATCGGCGTTCCGCCTAAACTCCCGCCCCGCGAGGCGCCGGAGCGGGCATCGGCGCCAAAACCAAGAACGTGCCCTGAATACGCCAGTCGAAGGACGTGACACCATGGATTTGAGCAAGGTTGCGGCGGGCAAGAACCCGCCCTGGGACGTGAACGTCGTCATCGAGATTCCGATCGGCGGCCAGCCGGTGAAGTATGAAGTCGACAAGGAATCGGGCGCGATGTTCGTCGACCGTTTCCTGCACACGGCGATGTTCTATCCCTGCAACTACGGCTTCATCCCGCACACCCTGTCGGGTGACGGCGATCCGGTCGACGTCTGCGTCGTCGGCCAGCATTCCGTGGTGCCGGGTGCGGTGCTGCGCTCGCGTCCGATCGGCGTCCTCTTCATGGAGGATGAAGGCGGCGAGGACGAGAAGCTGATCGCGGTGCCGGTGGACAAGCTGCACCCGTTCTACACCGACGTGAAGAACTACACCGACCTGCCGTCGATCCTGACCGAGCAGATTGCCCACTTCTTCGAGCACTACAAGGATCTCGAGAAGAACAAGTGGGTGAAGATCCGCGGCTGGGGCGACGCCGAAGCCGCCGCCAAGAAGATCGAAGAAGGCCTGGCCCGCGCCCTCGAGGCGAACAAGGGCACCCCGGGCCCGGTGATCTAACCTCCGGTCGTCTGGCTCAAGGTCCACCTCTCCGCCTCCGGCGCGTCCGCCGGCTGGTTGGGGAGGTGGCCCAGCCCGGCCAGGGTGCGGCGCACCGCAACGTCCAGCGGCGTGCGCGGCTCCTCGCCCAGGAAGGCCAGGAGACGGCGGTTGTCCAGCCGCACCGGCCGTTCCCACAGATAGCGCATCTCGTTCAGTTCCCGGAACAGCGGCACGACCGGCGACGCCAGCCGCAGCAGCCACCAGGGCATTCGCCGGACCGGCAGGTCGGGCTTGCCGCCGGCCTGCGCCATGGCGTGCGCGATGGCCGCGATCATGCGGTCGCCGTCCGCGTCCCACTGCCCGTCCATGTGGAAGGTCGCGGCGTCCCCCAACTCCGCCTCGCGGTCGAGCAGCCGCATCGCCGTCTCCGCCACGTCGGGCAGATAGGCCCACTGGTGGCCGACGCCCGGCCGCCCCGGCCGGTTGATGCGGTTCAGCGGGCGTCCCGGCGTCAGCAGCCCCTGCGCGAACCAGCTGTTGCCGGCATGGGGACCGAAGAAGTCGCCGGCGCGCAGGATCAGCAGCCGTGCCCCGTCATCGACCGCGCGGTGCAGGCGGCGTTCCATCGCCACCCGGATCGCCCCCTTGCGGGAAACCGGGTTCTGCGCCGCGGTCTCGTCGATCAGTGGAAAGACGTCCGGCCCGTAATTGTAGACGGTGCCCGGCAGCAGGATGCGGGCGCGGTTGGCGCGGGCCGCCGCGATGCTGCTGTCCAGCATCGGCAGCACCAGCCGGTCCCAGTCCCGGTACCCCGGCGGGTTGACGGCGTGGACGATCAGCGACGCCCCCTCCGCGGCGGCCGCGACGTCGGCGGGGTTCAGCGCGTCGCCGACGCTCCAGGCGATGCCCGATGGAGCGATCCCCGGCGGCCCGGCGGCGTCCGCCGGCTTGCGGCGCAGGCCGCGCACCGACCAGCCGCGCGCCGCCAGCGCCCGTGCCATCGCGCCGCCGATGCCGCCCGTGGCCCCGAGCACCAGCGCGGTGCGCCTCTCCTTGGTCCCGTGCGCGTCCATGTCATCCTCCGTCGGTGTCGATGGAGCGAGGATGGCGGCGCGGCCGGCTGAACGGAATTGTCGAACTCCGTCGAGTGGCTATACTGAAATCGATGAACCAGGCGCCGCCCAGCTGGGACCTCTACCGCAGCTTCCTGGCGGTGATCCGCGAAGGGTCGCTGTCGGCGGCGGCGCGCGCGCTGGGCCTGACCCAGCCGACGCTGGCCCGCCATGTCGCGGCGCTGGAGGAGGCGGTGGGTGGGTCGCTGTTCGTCCGCTCGCCGCGCGGGCTGGATCCGACCGATGCCGCCCTGGCGCTGAAACCCCAGGCCGAGGCGCTGGACGCCGCGGCGTCCGCCCTGTGGCGCACGGCGTCCGGCTGGGGCGCGGAGGTGCGCGGCACGGTGCGGGTCACCGCCAGCGAGGTGGTGGGCGCCCGCATCCTCCCGGCGATCCTGGCCGAACTGCGGGCGCGGCACCCGGCGCTGGAGGTCGAGCTGGTGCTGTCCAACGCGGTGGACAACCTGCTGCAACGCGACGCCGATGTCGCCGTCCGCATGGTGGAGCCGGACCAGCAGGCCCTGGTGGTCCGGCGGGTCGGTGCCATCGCCCTGGGGCTGCACGCCCACCGCCGCTACCTCGACCGTCACGGCGAGCCGCGGCGGCTCGCCGACCTCGACGGCCACAGCCTGATCGGCTTCGACCGCGAGACGCCGGACATCCGCGCCCTGATCCGACGGGCGCCGGAGATGGCCTTGCCCCGCTTCGCCCTGCGCACCGACAGTCACCTCGCCCAGTTCGCCGCCATCGAGGCCGGTTTCGGCATCGGCATCTGTCAGGTCCCGCTGGCGCGGCGGGCGCCCGATCTGGTCCGGGTCCTGGCCGACGCGTTCGATCTGCCGATGGGGGTGTGGATCGCCATGCACGAGGATCTGCGCTCCACCCCCCGCTGCCGCGCCGTGTTCGACGCGCTGGCCGCCGGGCTGACCGCGCATATCGGGTGATGCGCGGTCAACGGGTCCAGCCCATCCGCTGTTCGACCCCGTCGGCCGCCTCCTTCAGGATGCCGGCGCTGTGGCGCAGCGCCGCTTCCTCCTCCGCCGACAGGTCGGGCAGGATGGTGTCGAGCACGCCGGAGGATCCGATCACCCGCGGCAGCGACAGCACCACCTGCGGCACCCCGGCGACGTCGTCGTTCAGCATGGCGCAGGTCGCCACCATCCGTTCGTCGGCGCCGATCGCCGCCACCAGCCGCGCCAGCCCGCCGCCGATGCCGAAGGCGGTGTGACCCTTGCCGTTGATGATGCGGTAGGCGGCGCGGCGCACCCCCTCGTCGATGGCGGCGCGGTCCTCCGCCGTCAGCGGGCGGTGGAGCTGTGCGGCGGCGCGTTCCACCGGCAGGCCGGCCACCGTGGCGCTCGACCACAGCAGAACCTCCGAGTCGCCATGCTCGCCGACGACATGGGCATGGACCGAACGCGGCGTCACCCCCAGCCGGTCGGCCAGCAGGGCGCGGAAGCGCGCGGTGTCCAGAACCGTGCCGGAACCGATGACCCGGCAGCGCGGCAAGCCGCTGATCCGGGTGGCGATCTGCGTCATCACGTCCACCGGGTTGCTGGCGACCAGCAGCACCGCGTCGGGGGCGGCCTTCAGCACCTCCGGGATGATGGCGCCGAAGATCTTGGCGTTGCGCTCCAGCAGGTCCAGCCGGGTCTCGCCCGGCCGCTGCGCCACGCCGGCCGACAGCACGACCACCCCGGCCCCCTCCAGCGCCGGATAGCCGCCGGCGCGCACGGTGACGGCGTGGGTGAAGGGCACGGCGTGGGCGATGTCCTGGGCCTGGGCCTGGGCCAGCGCCTCGTTCGCGTCGACCAGCACGACCTCGCTGGCGGCCCCGGTGGTCACGATGGTGAAGGCGGCGGTGCTGCCGACGAACCCCGCCCCGACGATTCCGAC
>NZ_LGRA01000021.1:1869025-1870263 GCF_003116095.1 Azospirillum sp. TSO35-2 | reverse complement strand
GACGAAGCGCGACAGGGCGGGGTCGGCCACCGGGGCGACGCTCTCGATCGGCGCGCTGTTGCCCGCGGCGGCCGCCTCGAAGGCGGTGGTGCGGACGGTGACGACCTTCACCGCGTCGGCCGACCGGACGGTGGCGATGGCGTTGCCGGCGTAGATCGGCCGCTCGAAGGTGTCGGCGGTGACGACGGCGGTGATCTCCGAGATCATCGCGACGTCGAGCAGCGCCGCGACGCGCGGCAGCACGTTCTTGGCCACCGAGGTGGCGGCGCCGAGGATGTGGCTGTAGCCGGGGGCGAGCGACACCAGCAGGGCGGCCAGCGGCTCGGCCAGCGCGTGCTCATAGGCGGCGTCATCGGCGACCAGCACTTTGGCGACGTCGGCGAGCGTGGCGGCCTGCGCCGCGGCGGCCTGGGCGCCTTTGCCGGCGACCAGGAGGTGGATGTCGGCACCGAGCTTGGCGGCGGCGGTGACGGCGTGGGCGGTGGCGGGCTTGAGGCCGGCGTTGTCGTGGTCGGCGAGGATCAGGATGGTCATGGGGGCGGTCCTTGGTTGGCGGGTGGCGGAGTGTTGGCTGGCGAGTGCCCCCTCCCTAACCCTCCCCCGCTCTGGCGGGAGAGGGGACTGCCGCCGCTTCGCGAATGCTTCACGTCGGCAAGCGTTCTACCCCCTCCACCGCCGAGGGCGGGGGAGGGATGGGGAGGGGGCATCCCGGTTCAACCAGTCCTCAGACCACCCGCGCCTCGTTCTTCAGCTTGTCGACCAGGGCGGCGACGTCGGCGACCTTGACGCCGGCCTTGCGCTTGGCGGGCTCGGTCACCTTCAGCGTCGTCAGGCGTGGCGTCACGTCGACGCCCAGGCTGTCCGGGGTGACGGTCTCCAGCGGCTTCTTCTTCGCCTTCATGATGTTGGGCAGCGAGGCGTAGCGCGGCTCGTTCAGCCGCAAATCAGCCGTCACCACCGCCGGCAGCGCCAGCGACACCACCTCAAGACCGCCGTCGATCTCGCGGGTGACCGCCACGGCATCACCCGCCGGCACGACCTTGGAGGCGAAAGTGCCCTGGCCCCAGCCGAGCAGGGCCGCCAGCATCTGGCCGGTCTGGTTGCAGTCGTCGTCGATCGCCTGCTTGCCGAGGATCACCAGCCCGGGGGCTTCCTTCTCGACCAGGGCCTTCAGGACCTTGGCGACGGCCAGCGGCTGGGTCTCGACGTCGGTCTGCACCAGGATGGCGCGGTCGGCG
>NZ_LGRA01000021.1:1865426-1869015 GCF_003116095.1 Azospirillum sp. TSO35-2 | reverse complement strand
GCCCCTGCCCCTGCCCCTGCCCCTGCCCCCGCGGTGGAAACGCGCAGCGTCGCCCGCCGGGTCGGCGACGCGCTGGTCGAATCGCGGCTGGCCGGGATGGGCGATGCCACGGTGCGTTCGGCGCTGGCCCGCAAGCTGTGCCGCCTGCTGCCCGACCTGCCGCCGGACGGCGCCGACACCGTCACCACGGTGGCGGTGCGTGCGCTGGAGCAGTTGGCCCGCGACCACATCCTGCGGGTGCGCGAGGCGCTGGCCACCTCGATCAAGGACATCGCCTGCGCACCGCCCGCCGTGGTCGCCAAGCTGGCGCGCGACGTCGAACGGTCGGTGGCCGAGCCGGTGCTGCGCTGCTGCGCCGCGCTCAGCGACGAGGATCTGCTGGACATCGTCGCCGCGGCGCCGGCCGGCTGGGCGCTGTCGGCCATCGCCCGGCGCCACCACATCGGCGCCGCGCTGTCCGACGCCATCGCCGGCAGCGGCGACGCGGCGGCGACCGGCCTGCTGCTCGACAACAACGGGGCGGTGATCGCCGAACCGACGCTGGACCGGCTGGTCGAGGCGGCGGCCCACCATCCCGAATGGCAGGACAAGCTGGCGCGCCGGCCGGCCCTGCCGCGCCGGCTGGCGGTGCGGCTGGCCGACTTCGTCGATCTTGCGGTGGTCGAGCAGTTGCGGCGGCGCCCCGATTTCGACGACGCCACCGTGGCGGACATCGCCGCGACCACCCGCCGCCGCATCGACTGGGCCGAGGCGCCCGAATCGGCCGAATCGCCCGAACGCCGCGCCGTCCGCCTGCACCGCCAGGGCCGGCTGGACGAGACGGCGCTGGGCGACGCGCTGTCGTGGAACGAGACGGGGTTCGTGCGGGCGGCGCTGACCCTGCGGGCCCGCGTCGCGCCGACGGTGGTGGATGTGATCCTCGACGCGCACGACGCCGGCGCGGTTACCGCGCTGGTCTGGCGCGCCGGCCTGTCGATGCGCTGCGCCATGCAGATCCAGGCGCGCGCCGCCGGCATCCACCCGCGCGCCATGCTGAACGCCCGGCAGGGCAGCGGTTTCCCGCTGTCCCCCGCCGAGATGGCCCGCCACCTGGAGCGCTACGGCGTCGTCGGGGCCTGACGGCCCGACTTCACCCCAATTACTGCACGCCGCCGCGCGGCATCGGCTGGCGCGGGGTGGCGCGGCCGGTGCGCGGGATCGGCGCGTCGGCCGGCGGCTCCTTGTAATAGGGGCTGCTGTCGGTCTCCAGCTGCATCGCCTCCGCCGGGGTGACGATCTGCTCGCCGGTGCCGGCGTCGAAGGCGATCAGCGGCTGCTTGCGCACCTGGGCGCAGGCGTCGCGCTTGGCCGCGATCTCCGCCGTCTGCGACCCCGACAGCGTGACGAGCGGCAGCACCCAGCCCGACCGCCGGTCGTCCGGGATCGAGGTGAAGACGTAGTTGGTCAGCGGCTGGCAATGGGCGACGCTGGCCTCCGCGACGGCGTCGGTGACCGGCGCGGCGGCGATGGCGGCGCGGTAGTCGCCGACCGTCTGGCCATGGGCAAGGCCGGCCGCCAGGGCCAGCGGCAGCGACATGGACAGGCAGGGAATGATACGGGCCACGAGTGAGGCCATGAACGCTCTCCTTCGACCGTCTGGAACGGGTTGCTGATCGGACCGGACACATACGTATAGAGCCCGATCGCCCATGCATAGGGAAGGATCATCGGGGGTGCGACGCAAAGCTGCAATGCCCCGCTTGTGGTCGGGCTTGCTCTCCGCGACAAAACGCGCTACCTACGCTTCCGAAATCTCGGGGCGCTGGATCCCTAAGACGTTAGAATGACCATCGGTTCTAGTCTCCCGCTGAATGGGGGACGCTCAAACGTTTTAGGGAACGCTCCATGGCTCGCAAGAAGATTGCGCTCGTCGGCGCTGGCCAGATTGGTGGCACGCTGGCTCTGCTCGCTGCTCAAAAGGAATTGGGCGACGTCGTCCTGTTCGACATCGCCGAAGGCGTTCCGGCCGGCAAGGCCCTGGATCTGGCCGAAACCTCCCCGGTCGAGGGCTTCAACTCCAGCCTGACCGGCGGCAACGACTACTCGATCATCGAGGGCGCCGACGTCGTCATCGTCACCGCCGGCATCCCGCGCAAGCCGGGCATGAGCCGCGACGACCTGATCGGCATCAACAGCGGCGTCTGCAAGACGGTCGGCGAGGCCATCGGCAAGTACGCTCCGAACGCGTTCGTCATCGTCATCACCAACCCGCTCGACGTCATGGTCTGGGTGCTGCAGCAGGCGTCCGGCCTGCCGGCGGAGCGCGTGGTCGGCATGGCCGGCGTGCTCGACTCGGCCCGTTTCCGCTACTTCCTGGCGGAAGAGTTCAAGGTGTCGGTCGAAGACGTCACCGCCTTCGTGCTGGGCGGCCACGGCGACACCATGGTCCCGCTCGTCCGCTACTCGACCGTCGCCGGCATCCCGCTGCCCGACCTGGTCAAGATGGGCTGGACCACGCAGGAGAAGCTGGACGCCATCGTGCAGCGCACCCGTGACGGCGGCGCCGAGATCGTCAAGCTGCTGAAGACCGGCTCGGCCTTCTACGCCCCGGCCGCGTCCGCCATCCAGATGGCCGAGTCCTACCTGAAGGACCAGAAGCGCGTCCTGCCGGTCGCCGCCCATCTGAGCGGCCAGTATGGCCAGGACGACCTCTACGTCGGCGTTCCCGTGATCATCGGCGCCGGCGGCGTCGAGAAGATCATCGAGATCGAGCTGAACGACGACGAGAAGGCGATGTTCCAGAACTCCGTCGACGCGGTGAAGACGCTGGTCGACGTCGTGAAGAAGCTGGACGCCGAGAAGGCCGCTTCCTAAGGCGATCCGCGCGTTTCCCGGCCGCCCGCCGCCGGTCCGCAACGACGGACCGGTGGGACGGTCGGGGACGCGCCCGTTCCGTCGCCAGTCGATCCGTTCTCGTCAGCCGAACCAAAAAACAGATGGACGCCCGATGAACATCCATGAGTACCAGGCGAAAGGCCTGCTGAAGAAGTACGGCGTCGCGGTTCCCCGCGGCGGCGTTGCCTACACCCCGCAGGAGGCCGAGACGGTCGCCCGCGAGCTGGGCGGTCCGGTCTGGGTCGTGAAGTCCCAGATCCACGCCGGCGGCCGCGGCGCCGGGCGCTTCAAGGGCAACCCCGAGGGCAAGGGCGGCGTCCGCGTCGTCAAGTCGATCGAGGATGTCGGCAAGAACGCCGCCGAGATGCTGAACCACGTGCTGGTCACCAAGCAGACCGGTCCGGACGGCCGCGAGGTCAAGCGCCTGTACGTCGAGGAAGGCGCCGACATCAAGCGCGAGCTGTATCTCGGCATGCTGATCGACCGCGCCACCGGCCGCGTCACCATCATGGCGTCGACCGAAGGCGGCATGGAGATCGAAGAGGTCGCCCACAACACGCCGGAGAAGATCGTCAAGGTCAGCATCGACCCGGCGACCGGCATCCAGGGCTACCACACCCGCAAGGTCGCCTTCGCCCTCGGGCTGGAAGGCAAGCAGGTCGGTGCCGCCGCCAAGTTCATCATGGCCGCCTACCAGGCGTTCGTGGACCTGGAT
>NZ_LGRA01000021.1:1865070-1865416 GCF_003116095.1 Azospirillum sp. TSO35-2 | reverse complement strand
AGCGACTGGGGTGAAGTCGTAACAAGGTAGCCGTAGGGGAACCTGCGGCTGGATCACCTCCTTTCTAAGGAAGCCGACCCTGGTTGGGTCCGGCGTCCATCGGTCCGACGCGGCTTGTCTCAGCCGCCGCCGGCGCATCCCTTCTCGACGATCCAGAACACCGACGGGGCCGCACAGTCTGCCGCCCCGTCGTCTGGATTGACGAGAAGCGCTTGGCGTTTCGTTGGTTTCGAAACGCGGGATCTTTCAAATCGTGAATAAGGTCGAGTTAAGTGACCGAGGATGCATCTTCATGAGCGTCCACGATGCAAGGGCGGTTTGCCCCTGTGCGTGACGTTCGGAGTAA
>NZ_LGRA01000021.1:1786986-1865060 GCF_003116095.1 Azospirillum sp. TSO35-2 | reverse complement strand
CGGCATCCTGTCGGCCGACGAGACGCTGGCCCGGCGCTACATCGAGCTCGGCTGCCGCTTCGTCGCCGTCGGTTCCGACCTCGGCATCCTCGCCAGAACCTCCGAACAGCTCGCCGCCAAGTTCAAGCCAACCGTCTGACACCGCCGCCGCCCGCAACCCGGGCGGCGCTTCCGGGGGGCCGTTGCCACGTTGATGGCGGGGCGGAAGCTCTTGGTTCAGTCCGTGCCGAACGGTTCGGCACGGACTGAACGCATGGAATGGCAGAGTGCGTGCGGGCCATCCGAGGGCCGGCGTGCTTCTCGGTGGTGATGGTTGCCGTCGCTGTCGATGGCTCGGCACAGGCTTCCCACTCGCGCACGGCTTCGTGAGAGAAGAGCGGTCCGGGCCGCAGCGGGATTTCGGCCCATCCCGGTCAAGCGTGCCCGGCGGCTGACAGCAGCGCGTCGGCGTCGGTCACGGTCAACGGGCGGGCGAACAGGTAGCCTTGGGCGTAGTCGCAGCCGATCCGGGTGACGACCGCCCGCTCCTCCTCGGTCTCGATCCCTTCGGCGACCACCTGCAGCCCGATGCGGTGGGCCAGTTCGACGATGCCGCGCAGCAGCGATTCCTGCTTGGGATCGGTGCCGAGCGCGCTGATGAAGCTCTTGTCGATCTTCATGACGTCGAACGGCAGGCGGCTGAGGTGCGACAGCGAGGAGTAGCCGGTGCCGAAGTCATCCATGCACAGCGGCACGCCCAGCGCGTGGAAGCGTTCCAGGATGGCGCGGGCCTGATCGTGGTCGCCGACGGTCATGCTCTCCGTCACCTCGATCTTCAGCCCCTCGGCGCGGCCGTCGGCCAGGAAGTCCAGCATGTCGTCGACATAGCGTTCGTCCCACATCTGGCGGGCCGACAGGTTGACGTTGACAGTCAGGGCGCCGGCCCCCGCCATCCGGCGCCAGCGGGCGAGCTGCGCCACCGCCTGTTCCAGCACATGGCGGCCGAGCGGCAGGATCTGACCGGTTTCCTCGGCGATCGGGATGAACTGGGCCGGGCTGACCAGACCGAGGTCGGGGTGGCGCCAGCGGACCAGCGCCTCGAACCCGGTGAGCCGCCCGTCCGGCAACGCCACGATCGGCTGGTAGACCAGGAAGATGTCACCGGCCTCCAGCGACGGCGTCAGGTCGCGCTGCAGCCGGCTGCGGATCAGGATCGCCTCGCGCAGGGAGGCGTCGAACAGCACGGTGCGGCCCTTGCCATGCTCCTTGGCGCGGTAGAGCGCGATGTCGGCGTCGCGCAGCAGGCTGTCCGGGTCGTCGCTGGTGCCGTCGTCGACCGCCAGACCAATGCTGAGCCCGACCCGCAAATCCATGCCGCCGGCGCAGACCGGGCGCTGGAACGCGGTCTCCAGCGCCCGGGCGCGGGCCATTGCCGCCCCCTGCCCGGCGGGGACCGCGACGACGAACTCGTCGCCGCCCAGCCGCGCCACGAACTCACCCGGTTCCAGCAGGGCGGAGACCCGCTCGGCCGTCGCGATCAGGACGCGGTCGCCGACGGCGTGGCCCAGGCTGTCGTTGACGACCTTGAAGCCATCGAGGTCGAGGAACAGCAACGCCAGATCGGTCCGTCCATTGCTTAGTGCCGCCTGGCGGTCGTGCAGCCAGCGCACCAGGAAGGCGCGATTGGGCAGCCCGGTCAGGAAGTCGTGGGTGGCCTGATGGACCAGCCGCGCCTCGTAGGATTTGCGGTCGCTGACATCGGCCGCCGATCCCGCCAGCCGCACCACCCGGCCATCCGGGCCTGCGGCGACGATGCCGTGCAGATGGATCCAGGCCGGGTTCTGGACGTCGCCGTCGATCGCCTCCGCGTGGTCGCCCGGGCCGTCGTCCGAACCGGTGGTCGGCGGCGGGACGCGGAACTCGACGTCGAAGCTGGCGCCGTCGGTGCCCCGCTCGCCCTGCCGGATGGCGGCCAGGACGGCGTGGCGGTCGTCGGCGTGGACGTGGGCCAGCAGCGCGGCGATGCCGTCTCCGCCACCCTTTCCACCGCCGGCTCCACCGCCATCCGCCGGCAGATGCAGCATCTGCCGCAGCCGGGGCGACAGGTACAGCTCGCCGCTGTCGAGGTCCCAGTCCCACAGCCCGTCGTTGGCCGCCGCGGCCGCCATGGCGTAGCGGCGCTCGCTCTCGCCCAGCCGCCGGGTCTTTTCCTCGATCGCGGCGAACAGGTCGCGCAACGCCACCCGGCTGTTCTCGAGGCTGCGGCCGAGCAGACCCAGCTCGTCATACCGGCTGCCCGGCGCGGCGGCCTTGGCCGTCCAGTGGAAGGGCTGGTCGAGGTCGCGGCGGGCGAGCCGGCGGGCGTTCTCGACCAGCCGGCCGAGCGGGCCGACGATGCGGCTGCGGGTGAACCACACGGCAGCGCCGGCCAGCCCCAGCACCAGCACGGCGATGACGCCGCCACCGACCGCCATCAGCCGCTGGAGGTCTTCGATGCCGTCCAGCGAGGCCATGGTCAACCGGGCGCGCTGCAGGCTCAGATGGGTGTTCAGCGCCGCCAGCCCGGTCACCGCGTCGCGGCGGCAGGCGTCGAAGGCCTCGGCCGGGATCGCCGCCGCCGGGTCCTGCATCTGCACCTGGATGGCATCGAGGAAGGCGGTGATGGCGGTGATGGCGCGTGCCTCGTCGGCGCTGGGGGTGACGATGTCGCGGTAGATCGCCAGATTGGCGCGCGACAGGGCCAGGGCCCGGTCCAGCGCCGCGTGGTCGGCGGCGTTGCCGTCCTTGCCGCCGCGGTAATGGTCAATGACGCCGCCGAGCCCGAGATGCCCGCGCACCTCCGACAAGGCGTCGGATTTGGTGGCGGCCTGCAGGTCGTAGTCGCGCCAGCCGTCGGCCACCGCGTCCATGCCCCGCATCAGCTGCAGCCCGACCGCGACCATCACCGCCAGACAGATCACCAGCGCCGCCGCCAGCAGCAGCGCCGACCGGGCGATGGTCAGGGTCCGGCGCCCCGGTCCGGCCATGGTTCCGGGCAAACGATCGGGCATGGCCCCGGCGTCCTCGCTGACGATCTCGGTCACGCCGGTGTTCCCTTTCCCCAGGCCCGCAAGGTCACGCGCGCAGCGCGTTCGAAAAGCTGTGCGCCGCGCCTTCCAGCCGCTGCGTTTCGCTGCCGAGCGATTGTGCGGCGGAGAACATGCCTTCTGCAACCATGCCGGCTTGCTCTGCGGCCTTTGCAACCTCGCACATCGCGGCGCTGACCGCCCCTGCCGATCCGGCGGTCTCCTGGATGTTGCGGGCGATCTCGCGCGTCGCCTCGTCCTGCTGGGTGACGGCGTCGGCGATCTCCTGCGCCATGCGGCAGACCTGCTCCAGGCTGCCGCCGATGCCCTGGATGGCGCCGACCGCGCCGTCGGTGGCGCTGCGGATGGTGGCAATCTGCTGGGTGATGTCCTCGGTCGCCCGCGCCGTCTGGTTGGCGAGGTTCTTGACCTCCTGCGCCACGACGGCAAAGCCCTTGCCCGCTTCACCGGCCCGCGCCGCCTCGATGGTGGCGTTCAGCGCCAGCAGGTTGGTCTGGCTGGCGATGGCGTTGATCAGCCCGACCACCTCGCCGATGCGCTGCACCGCCTCCGCCAGGCTGGCGACGGTGGTGGTGGAGCGATCCACCTGATCGACCGCCGCCGTGGTCAGGACGACCGAGCCGCGCACCCGCTGCCCGATCTCGGCGATGGAGGCCGACAGCTCCTCGGTGGCGGCAGCGACCGTCTGGACGGTGCCGGCGGTGCGGGCGGCGGCGGCCGAGACCTCCTGCGTGCTGCCGATGGTCCGGGTCGAGGAGTGCGCCAGATCCTGCCCGGTGCGGTGCAGGGTGCCGGCCCGGCCGGCGAGCGCGGCGGCCAGCGTGCCGATCTCGCCCTCGAAGGCGCGAAGGTTGCGTTCCAGCTCCTCCTGGCGCCGACGCTCGCGCTCCGCCTCGGCGCGCTCGCGTTCGCCCGCCGCGCGCAGCCGGACCAGCCCGTCGCGGAACACCCGGACGGTGCCGGCCATGGCGCCGATCTCGTCGCGGCGGCCGACCAGCGGCACCGCGCTGTCGAGATCGCCGCCGGCCAGCCGCTCCATGAAGGCGGCGAGCCGGGCCAGCGGGCGGACGATGCGGTGATGGGTGAACCACAGGAACAGCCCGGCGATGGCGACCAGCAGCACCAGCGCGACGCCGCCGCCGGTCATCACCGTGCTGTTCAGCGTGGCGATGCCCTGGCGGTTGGCTTCGCCGAGGGCGGCGCGGCCGCGCGTCAACTCGCCGTTCAGCGTCCGCATGGCGGCCACCGCCGGGGCGGTGTCGAGCGCGGCGGCGCGCGCTAACTGGTCGAGCGGCGTGCGGGCGGCCAGCGCCGCCTCCGCCCCGGCCAGCTTGGCTTCGACCTGCGCTAGCGTCGCGGCGACGGTGTCGAGCGCCGCGCCCTCGGCCGCCGTCAGGTCGCCGGCGTAGCGGTAGACCTCCAGGTTGGCGACGGCGGATTTCAGGCTCTGCCGCACGTCGGCGGCGCGCGCCGGGTCGCCGGTCAGCAGATAGTCGCCGAAGCGGTGGATCACCCCGCCGAGCCCCAGCGCGCCGCGCAGGTCGGACAGCGCGTCGGCCTTGGCCGCGGCGCCGAGGTCGTAGGCGCTCCAGCGCTCGTCGACCTGCCGGATGCCCTGCACGGTGACGACGCTGACCGCCAGCACCAGCAGCAGCACGGCGACGAGGCCGGACGACAGCAGCCAGCCGAGCTGGGCGATCCGCCGGTGTCCGGGCGTCGGGCGGGCGGACCCGGGAACGGGCGCTTGGACAACGGTCATGGTCATGGGGTTCCTCCACCCGGACGGCGACCGAGGCCGGCAAGCCAATGGTCGAGCGACAGCCGCCCGCCGCCGCGGACGATCAGGCCGGCGAGCAGCAGCATCCAGAAGCAATGCTGCGGATTGTCGAAGGCCGGGTTCTGCGCGCCCAGCACGAACTGGATCACCATCGCCATCGCCAGCAGCGGCAGCGCCGCCAGCCGGGTCGCCAGCCCCAGCACCAGCAGGACCGGCATGGTCAGCTCGGTGGCGGCGGCCAGCAGCGCGGCGAGGTCGGGGGGCAGCAGCGGCACCCGGTATTCCTCCTGGAACAGGAAGACGGTCGCCGGCCAGTCGCCGATCTTCTGCAGGCCGGAGCGGAAGAAGATCGGCGCCATCGTCAGCCGGACCGTAAGGTCGAGCAGCGGCGTGGCGTAGCGGTCGAGCCGTCGGGTAATCCGGTCGCAGGCCTCCAGCGCCCGCCCGGACCACGCGAACCCCGGTCCGGCCGGTGCGGGTGAGGACCGGGCCGATGACGGCCTCAGCGAGGGCGATGACGTCATGGGGTGGTTCCTCCGGGTCGGGGGGCGGAAGACGGCCGGTCCAGCGCGAAGCCGGCCAGCAAGCGGTTCTGCAGCAGCAGCGCCAGAAGGGACTGAAGGTCGCTTCCCGCGGTCGCATCGTCAGCAACCGCATCGTCCAGGGTCGTGCCGGCCAGCAGCCGGGCCGCGAGCGCGCCGTCGGCCGCGGTCAGCCGGGCGCAGCGCACCTCAGCCGCCGGGCCTCCCGCGCCCTCATCGGTCCCGCTTTCGGGGCTGCGGCCGACCAGCACGGCTTCGGGGATCGCTGCAGGGATCGCGCCGCCGTCCTTCCACAGCGCGTGGATGTTCCAGTCCGCCCGCACCAGCCGCAGCGACGGGTGCGGCACCAGCCGCAGGGCGCCGGTCTGTTCCGGCGGGATGGCGGCCAGCCGGGCAAGGTCGAGCGGTTCGGCGTCGGCGGCGAACAGCGCCTCGTGCATCGCCCAGTCGAGCCGGGCGAGGTCGGGCGCCCAGGGCGCCAAAGGCAAAGGGGGATGTCCGCAGGCCCGCTCCGGCTCGGCCAGCCAGTCGGCGAAGCCGGCGCCGTAGCTCCACAGCGTCGGCCGGCGGGGCGGCGCCTCGGCCACGAAGCGGCAGGCGAGCGCGGTGAAGCGCTCCTCGCCCAGGGCGCGGCGCAGGCTGGGGTGGGCATGGCCGAGGATGGCGGCCAGCGAGCCCATCACCGTGTTGCGGTAGACCGCCAGCCGCCCGGCCGGGACATCCGGCCGCAACGCCGCGGCGACCGCCGGATCGCCCCGCAGCAGGAAGGCGGCGAAGTCCCGCTGCAGCGCGGCCAGTCGGGCGTCAGCCGGCATGGCGGACCTCCCGCGTTCCTCGGTCCGGCCGGCCCTGCCCCGGCATCCTGGCCTCCAGCAGCCGTTGCGCCCGCGCCGCCTCGTCCAGCAGACCGCCGAGCGGCGGCAGGTCGTTGTCCCATTCGATCAGCACCGGCCGCGGGCCGACGCGGTCCAGCACCGCGGCGTACAGCGTCATCACGGCGTCGCCGACGGCGCTGCCATGGTCGTCGACCAGCAGTTCCTCGCCGCCGACGGTCAGGCGGGCATGGCCGGCCAGATGCAGCTCGCCGACCGCGTCGGCCGGGATGGCGTCGAGCCACACCGCCGGGTCGAAGCCGAGATTGACCGACGAGACGTAGAGGTTGTTGACGTCCAGCAGCAGCCCGCAGCCGGTCCGCGCCACCAGCTCCGCCAGGAACTCGGCCTCGGGAATGGCGCTGTCGGCGAACGCGACATAGGCCGACGGGTTCTCGACCAGGATGCGGTGGCCGAAGGCGTCCTGGGCGTGGTCGATGTTGCGGCGGACCCGCTCCAGGCTGTCCTCGGTGTAGGGCAGCGGCAGCAGGTCATTGAGATAGGCAGCGTCGGCGACGCTCCAGGACAGGTGCTCGGAGATCAGCCCCGGCTCCAGCCGGTCGTGGAGAGCGCGCAGGCGCATCAGATGGTCGGGATCGAGCCCGCCGGCGCTGCCCAGCGACAGGCCGACGCCGTGGCAGCTGAGCGGCACGTCGCGCCGCACCCGCAGGATGCCGGCCAGCCGCGGGCCGCCCGGCACCAGGTAGTTTTCCGAATGGATCTCGACCCAGGGAATCGGGCAGCCGGCCGCGACGAACGCCTCCCGATGCGGCTCGCGCAGGCCGATGCCGGCGGCGACCGGCACCAGCCTGGGCGGCACCGGCTTGGACGGCACGGCAAGCGTGGACGGCGCCGTCGCGGCCATGGGCTCAGCCCTTCTTCTTCGGGTTCGCGCCCTCGAACGGCTTCAGTTCCCCCATCTCGGCGGCGCAGGTGCCGGCCTTGACCAGCTTCCAGTCGCCACCATCGAAGGTCAGGTTGGTGTTGCCGGCGCAGGAATGCAGGCCCTTGGCGTGGGCGCAGCCGTTCTCGCCCGCCTTGGAGACGCCGTAGCATTTCTCCATGTTGGACTGCGCGGCGGCCGGGCCGGCCATCAGGGTCAGGGCGCCGGCCAGCGCGCCGGCGATGGGGAGCAGGGCCAGGGTCTTCGGGGTGGTGGTCATGGTCGGGGTTCCTCCTGTGCAGGATGTGCGTGTGCGGGATGACGGGTGTGGAATGGCCGGGGTCGGTCAGGACGCCGGCACGCGGTCGTGCAGCAGGTCGATGAGCGCCTGCGGCTCCGGGCGTTGGGTGAAGTCGACGTCGATGGCGGCGAAGCGGACGACGCCGCTGGACGACAGCAGGTAGGTCGCCGGGATCGGCAGATGCCAGGGTTCGCCGGGGGGGCGGCCCTGGCGGGCGTTGAGGTCCAGGCCGCGGTCGCGGTAGAGATCCCGCAGCTCGTCCGGCACGCGGTAGACGAGGCCGTAGCTGCGCGCCACCGCGGCGCCCTGGTCGGACAGGATGTCGAAGTCGAGCGCGTTGCGCTCCGCCAGCGTCAGGCTGTGGTCGGGCAACTCGGGCGACACCGCGATCAGCCGGGCGCCGCCGGCGGTCAGCTGCGGCAGCGCCATCTGCATGGCCCTGAGCTGGGCGCAACAATAGGGACACCACTCGCCGCGGTAGAACAGCAGCACGACCGGTCCGCGCTCCAGCGTCTCGTAGAGCGACACCGTGCGGCCGAGCTGGTTGGGCAGCGCGAAGTCGGGGGCCTGGAGCCCGGGGCGCAACGCCCCCAGCTCGACCCCGCGCGCCTTCAGGTCGGCGACGACACGGTCCATCAGCGCCAGCACGCCCGGCGGCAGGGTCTTGCCGGCCTGCGCCCGGATGGTGCGGAGTTGGCGTTGCAAACGCATCGGGCGGTTCCCTGTCGGCGTGTCCGTTGAACCGATCCTGTCAAAAGCCGGCGATGCGAAACATGGGGGGACACGCACAATATCTTTGCGCAGAATGCACGAATGCGCCCGAAGTGAACGGGTGGGTGGACCGGAACGAGGGAGGCGACATGGACCGGCTGGACGACCTGACCGTGCTGGTGGAGGTGGTGGACGGCGGCAGCCTGTCGGCGGCGGCGGAGCGGCTCGGGCTGTCGGCCTCGGCGATCAGCCGGCGGATCGCCCAGATGGAGAACCGGTTGGGCACCCGCCTGCTGGCGCGCACGACGCGGCGGATCGCGCTGACCGACGCCGGCGCCACCTTCTGCCTGCGCGCCCGCGCCATCCTGGCGGCCCTGGACGAGGCGGAACAGTCGCTGACCGAGATGGGGGAGGAGCCGCGCGGCACGCTGCGCGTCACCATGCCGGTGATGTTCGGCCAGATGCGGGTGGCGCCGCTGCTGCCCTCCTACCTGCGCCGCTACCCCGGCGTGTCGCTGGAGGCGAGCCTGAACGACCGCACCCAGCGGCTGGTCGACGAGGGGTTCGATCTGGCGATCCGGGCCGGGCGGCTGGCCGATTCCACCCTGATCGCCCGCCGCCTGCGGCCGCTGCGCCGCCATGTGGTGGCCAGTCCCGACTATCTGGAACGGCGCGGCGTGCCGCAGTCGCCGGCCGACATCGCCCGCCATGACTGCCTGACGCTGCTGTCCGGCTCCGGCCGGGCGGAGTGGGAGTTCCTGGTCGAGGACCGGCGCGAGATCCTGCGTCCGACCGGCGGCTTCCAGACCGACAGCCTGTGGCTGCTGCGCCATGCCGCGGTCGGTGGGCTGGGGCTGGCGCGGCTGGCCGACTTCATCGTCGAGGACGACATCCGCGCCGGCCGCCTCGTCCCGGTCCTGTCCGCGCTGGAGGTGACGGACGAGGCGATCCACGCCGTCTACCCGGCCACCCGCCATGTCTCGCCGAAGGTCCGCAGCTTCATCGAGCATCTGCTGGTCGGCTTGGGCGGCCCGGGGTGTTGACCGGCGCCCGCCCTGGTGCGTCGAGGCAACGGCTTTCGATGGATCACCGTCAAAGGCCGCTGGTATAAGGTCACCCGACCGTCGCACCACGGTTGGGGAACTGCGCCCGCGTGCCGGATCGCGCACCAACGTCTCCCGCTCGGGCATGAGGGAATTCGCGTGTTCAAACGTTCGCTGGCGCGGCTTGTCCTTGTCCTGCAATGGGCGTCGATTTTGGCGTTGGGTCTGATCACCACGCTGTTGGCGGGGCAGGAATGGCTCGCCTATCTCGACGCCGAGCGGATCGTCGGCCTGACACGCGCGGACCGCGTGCTGTTCCAGTCGATGACCGGCATCCGCTTCGAGGTCGGGGTCAGCGGCGTGGCCGTGCTGACGCACGACGACCCGCGCGCCCTGGTTCACGAATCGTATCGGACCGTCGACGCCTTCTACCGGTCCGCACTCACCTCCATCGCAGGAACCGACATCGAGGAACGCGACGCGATGCTTGCGGCGGCGCGCCAATCCTACGCGGATCTTGAGCGCGCGCGCGTCCTGATCGCGGAGCAGTTGCGGCGGCCCCTGGCCGACCGGGACATGGCCCCGGCGGAGCCCTGGCGTCAGGCCATGTTCGACGTCGTCGGGCGGCTCGGCGATGCGTCCATCGCCGTCGGCAACACCCTGCGGATGCGCGACCCCGCCATCGCCGAGCTGGTGCAGGTGCGACAGTCCTCCTACGTCATCCGCGAGCGCTACGGACGCCCCTGCTCGACCTTCCGGCCCAACATTCAACGCAACGCGCCGCTCGACCGCGGACAATTGGCCGCCTGGCGGGAGGACGTCGGTGCCTACACCTCCCGCTGGCGGGACCTGGAAACCCTCCTGCGCCGCCCGGGGGCTCCGGCTCAGCTGGTTGAGGATGTCCGCAACGGCCGCCTCGCGACCGAAGCGGTGCAGGGACGCATGGACGAGATCCTGTACGGCCTGGATGGCTCCGGCACCCCGGCCATGCCGGCCGCCGAGTGGTCCCAGCTCTGCGTTTCCGCCTACGACGCCATTCTGACGCTGGGCGAGCATGCCCTCGACCTTGCCATTGTCCGGGCCGAAGAGCGCAAGGCGAAGGCGTCCCTGATGCTGGCGGGCATGGCCGGACTTGCGGCGACGAGCCTCCTGCTGGGCGGACTGTCGATCGTCGTGGTTCGCCGACGCCTGTCGCAGCCGATGAGGGCGCTGGTCGCCACCATCGGCCGATTGTCGCAGCAGGATTTCGACGCGCCGGTCCCCACCACCGGCTACCCGGATGAGACCGGCGTGATGGCCGGCGCACTGGAGGATCTGCGCGTCGGCGCGCTCCGGGCCCAGCACCTGCACCGCCTGCTCGACGAGGCGCGGGATGGCGAGATCAGGCGCGCCAACGAATTGAACGCGGCGAAGACGGCCTTCCTCGCCACGATGAGCCACGAGGTGCGCACCCCCCTGAACGGCATCCTGGGCATGGTCCAGCTGCTCGACGACAGCCCGCTGTCGGCCCGGCAGCGACAATGGCTCGACGCGATTTCCAAGTCCGGCTCCCTTCTGCTGGCCATCCTCAACGACATCCTCGACTTCTCGAAGATCGAAGCCGGGCGGATGGAGCTGGAATCCATCGCCTTCAGCCCGCAGCACCTCCTGCAGACCGTCACCGCGACCATGGCCCCCCAGGCCGACGGCAAGGGCCTGTCGTTCCGTTGCGAGCATCCGCCGCTGCCCGCCTGGCTGATCGGCGATCCGGCGAAGCTCGGCCAGGTGCTGCTCAACCTCGCCAGCAACGCGGTGAAGTTCACACACACCGGCGGCGTCACGCTGAGCGCGCGGTGCCTGGACCAGCCGGCCGCCGAGGACGGGGTTTGCCTGGAGTTCAGGATCGCCGACACCGGGATCGGCATGACGCCGGAAGCGGTCGCGCATGTGTTCGACGCCTTCTCCCAGGGTGATTCATCGATCACCCGGCGCTTCGGCGGAACGGGTCTGGGCCTGGCCATCTGCAAACGCATCGTCGGGATGATGGGCGGCGACATCACGGTGACGAGCACGCCCGGCTCAGGCAGCGTCTTCACCGTGGTGCTGACCTTCCCGGAGGCCGCGTCGGGTCCACGATCCAGCGCGCAGACCGTCGTGGCCGAGCCGTTGCCCAGCCTGTCGATCCTGGTGGCCGAGGACAACGAGGTGAACGCCGCCGTGGCCATCGCGATGCTGGAGCGGATGGGGCACAACGTCACCCATGCCGCGGAAGGCTGCACCGCCGCCAGGTTGGCTGCGGACAACGACTATGATCTGGTGATGACCGACCTCGCCATGCCGGGGCTGGATGGCATCGGCCTGACGCGCAGCATTCGCGCCCTGCCGCACGCGACGCGTCGTGAGGTGCCCATCGTGGCCCTCACCGCCGACGTCGCCACCGAGCGCGTGCAGCAATGCCTTGCCGCCGGCATGACCGGCTATCTCGAAAAGCCGTTCCAGCGGCACGACCTGGAACGGGCCCTCGCGCAAGCCATCGGCGCTTTGGACGTGGTGAGCCGCCCGCCTTCCGACGAACCCCCGTCGCTGCTGGAGGAGCGCGCCAACGATCTCGGCGAGGAGATTGCCGGCCGCATCGTCGAGCTGTTCGCGACCACCGCCCCCACCCTGTCCGCCGAGGCGACCGAGGCCGCCAGGACCGGCGATGCCGATGCGTTCGGCAGCGCTGCGCACCGGCTGAAGGGTGCGGCCGGCCAGGTCGGCCTGCATCGTCTGGCGCGGCTGGCGCTTCAGGCCGAACAGGCGGCGGCCAACCATCCGGAGGCCATCCCGCACTGCGCCGAGGCGATGGCAGCGGCGGTTCCGGCCGCCGTCGAGGCGCTGCGGCACGCCTGGGCCGGCGTGCTCAGCGCACGGGCCCAGCGAACCGGTAGCCCACCCCATGCTCCGTGACGATCAGGTGCGGGTCGGCGGGGTCGGCCTCGATCTTCCGGCGCAGGCGCGCGATCAGGACGTCCACCGTGCGGTCGTTCGGCGGTCCGTCGCGGTGGCTGATCTGGTCCAGAAGGGCATCGCGCGACAGCACCTGTCCGGGATGGCGGACGAGCGCGGCGAGCAGTTCGAACTCGCCGCGGGTGAGCCGCACCTCCTGCCCCTCCGCGGAGGTCAGGGTGCGCTGCGACAGGTCGAAGGTCCAGTTGGCGAAGCCCCGCGTGAGGTTGTGCCGCTCCAACCGGGCGCCCTCCGCCGTGCGGCGCAGGACGGTGCGGACACGGGCCAGCAGCTCCCGCGGTGAAAAGGGCTTGGTGACGTAATCGTCGGCCCCCAGCTCCAACCCGAGGACGCGGTCGATCTCGTCCGACCGGCTGGTCACGAAAATGACCGGCAGACCCGACCGGCTGCGCAGCTCCCGTATGATGCTCAGCCCGTCCTCGCCGGGCAGCCGGATGTCCAGCAGAACCAGATCCACCCGTTCGCGGCCCAGGATCCCATGCAGCCCGCGCGCATCCCCGACGGCGCTGATCCGGTACCCTTCGCGCTCGAGATAGCCTGCAAGCGTTTCGCGCGCGACCGGCTCGTCTTCCACAACAACCAGATGAAAATCATTCACCGCCAGCACTCCCGACAAGCCGTCTGCGACATATCGTCCTGTTAATATCCTGTTCGCAACCGGACGAATGGGCATTCATACCAGCCGGATATCTCCTGATCCAAGTATTCCACGACTGGCGGATGAAACAGGAGAGCCGCAATGTTTGGTCCGACCTCACGACTACGGGAATGGCTGAAGAAGCCCGTCGGAGTCGGCACGGTGGTTGCGATAGCCGTGCTGTCTGCCGGCGGAGCCTTGGCGGCCTGGGGAACATTCTCCGTCGTCATCGATAAGACCAACTCGCTGGAGTTCTGCGTCTCCTGCCACTCGATGCAGGCCACCGTCTACCAGGAATACCAGAACTCGCCCCACTTCAAGAACGCGTCGGGCGTGCGCGCCATCTGCTCGGACTGTCATGTGCCCAAGCCCTTCATCGACAAGATGATCGCCAAGGTCATGGCGGCGAAGGACGTGTACCACACGGCTCTCGGCACCATCGACACCCCGGAGAAGTTCGAGAAGAACCGGCTGCACATGGCCAAGTCGGTGTGGGCCAAGATGGAGGCGACGGACTCGCGCGAGTGCCGCTCGTGCCATTCCCAGGACGCCATGGACGTCCACAAGCAACGCCCGAAGGCCCAAAGCCTGATGGCGAAGGGGATCGAGCAGGGCCAGACCTGCATCTCCTGCCACAAGGGCATCGCCCACAAGCTGCCCGACATGGCAAGCGGCTACCGCGCGATGCTGACCGAGCTGAAGGACGCCGCCCCGGCCAAGAGCGGCAGCGCCAACACGCTCTACGCCATGGAAAGCGCGGAGCTTTACAGCGAACGCCCCGACGGCGCCCCCGGCAGGGGCGACGGCAGCGTCTTCCCGCTCACGGTGGCCAAGGTGCTGGAGCGCCAGGGCGACTTCGCCAAGGTGGAGGTCCAGGGATGGGTCCAGGAAGGCGCCGGCCGCCTGCTGGTCGCCGCCAAGGCCCGGCGCATCTTCGAGGTCACCATGTCGCCGAAACTGGCTGAAACCGTTGCCAGACAGGGCGAGGCGGAAACCGACCCCGACACCGGCCTGTCCTGGCAGCAGGCCAGCGTGACCGGCTGGGTGAGGACCGCGGCCTTCACCGCCGACAACAAGGCTCTCGACGCCTACGGCGCCGAGATGGTCGGCGCGACCTGCAGCACCTGCCACAGCCAGCCCCACGCCGACCATTTCCCCGCCAACCAGTGGATCGGCATCATCAAGGACATGAAGGACAGCACCGCGCTCAGCGCCGAGGACGTGCGGTTCCTCCAGTCCTACCTCCAACGCCAGGCGAAGGACATGGTGAAGCACGGCTCCTGAGCCGCGCCGCCGACGAACCTTTCAACCAAACGGAGACAGACGCCATGTCCGTCCGGTCCATCCCGGCGGCCGACCTCGCCGACATCTGCAGCGAGCTGGCCGGTTTCTTCGGAGCGCCGCTTGAAGCCGAAGACGTCCGTGCCCTGCGCCGGCACGGCGGGTTCGGGCCGCTGGGGGCGCTCGCCGCCGATCCACTCTATGCCGCCGACCTCCGGCGCGCGCGGGAGGCGGTGCTGGCCCCGGCGTCCGAGGAAGAAACGGTCTCCCGTCTCAACAGCGGCTACTGCCAGCTGTTTCTCGGCATCGGCGGGGCCGCCGGCGCGCCGCCGTTCGAGTCCGCCTACCGCGGCACCGGGCGCCTGTACCAGGAGGCGGTCGACAGCATGGCGGAGCTTCTCGCCACCTGCGGGCTGCGGCCGGCGGACGGTTTCGCCGAGCCGCCGGACCATCTCGCCATCGAGTTGTCCCTGTTGGCCCAGTTCATACAGTCCGGCGCCGATGCGCCCGACCTCGGTGACGGTCCGGCTGCGGCCTTGCGCCGGCGCTTGGCCGAATGGGTCCCGGCCTTTGCCCGGGGCTGCGCCCGCTACGACCGTTCCGGTTTCTACGCGCCGCTGGCGGCGGTGCTCACCACCCTGCTCGAAGACGGCACGCTCGCCCTCGCCGCCTGAACGATCCGCCTCGCGACAGAGGTTTTGGAGAAGGAAAAGATCCCATGATCGAACAAGACACATTGCGTGTTTCCCGTCGCCGGTTCCTGCAGACGACGTCGGCGGCGGCGGCGCTTGGCGCCCTGTCCGGGATGCCGTTCGGGCTGTCCAAGGCCTACGCGGCGAGCGCCGCCGTCGCGGACGGCGAGTATCTGCAGGCGTCGCACTGGGGCGCCTTCTGGGCCAAGATCGAGAAGGGCCGCTTCGTATCGCTGCGCCCGTGGGAGAAGGATCCGCGTCCCAGCCCGCAGCTGCTCGGCGCCTGGGACCAGGTCTATTCGCCGACCCGCATCCGCTATCCGATGGTTCGCCGCGCCTGGCTGGAAAAGGGGCCGGGAGCGGCGCCGGAAACCCGCGGCGCCGGTGATTTCGTCCGCGTGAGCTGGGAAAAGGCCTTCGACCTCGTCGCCGGCGAGATCAAGCGGGTGCAGACCGATTTCGGCCCCTGGGGCATCTACACCGGTTCCTACGGCTGGGGACCGATCGGCCGTGTCGGCAACCCGCAGACCATGCTGAAGCGCCTGATGAACCTGACCGGCGGCAGCGTGGTGTCGTCGAGCAACTATTCGAAGGCCGGCATCGAGGCGATCATGCCCTACGTGGTGGGCTCGATCGACGCCGAAGGGCCGCAGACCAGCCACCAGACCATTCTCGACAACACCGACCTGATCGTCTTCTGGGCCTGCGATCCGCTGAAGAACAACCAGATTTCGGCGGCCATCCCCGACCATGGCGAGTATGGCTGGTTCGAGGCGATGAAGAAGGCCGGAAAGAAGGCCGTCTTCATTGATCCCGTCCGCACCGAAGGCTGCAAGATGCTGGGGGCGGAATGGTTGCCGGTGCGGCCACACTCCGATGTCGCCCTGGCCCTCGGCATGGCGCACACCCTGTTGACCGAGGATCTGCACGACAAGGAGTTCCTGGCGAACTACACCGCGGGCTTCGACGCCTTCGCCCAGTATCTGCGGGGCGAGAAGGACGGCACGCCGAAAACGGCGGAATGGGCGGCGGCACTTTGCGAGCTGCCGGCCGACACCATCCGCGACCTGACGCGCCGGTTGACCAAGGGCCGGTCCATGCTGGTCAGCGGCTGGACGCCGCAGCGCCAGCAGTATGGCGAGCAGTTCCCGTGGGCCTTCGTCACGCTGGCCGCCATGGTCGGGCAGATCGGCCTACCGGGTGGCGGCTTCTGCCAGCGTTATCACCTGGACAACGCCGGCACGCCGAGCGCCAACGCACCGGGCCTCGCCGGCTCGCTGCAGATCGGCAAGCGCAAGGAAATCAAGCCCTGGCCGAAGGAGAAGGGCACCACCAGCATTCCCTGCGCCCGCGTCGTCGACATGCTGCTGAATCCGGGCAAGACCTACCAGCACAACGGAAGCACGTACATCTATCCGGAGATCAAGCTCTGCTACTGGGCCGGCGGCAACCCGTTCCACCATCACCAGGACCGCAACCGCATGGTCGAGGCCTGGGCGAAGATCCAGACCTTCATCGTGCAGGACTTCCAGTGGACGGCGACCGCCCGGCACGCCGACATCGTGCTGCCCGCCACCACCAGCGTCGAGCGCAACGACATCGAGCGCGTGGGCGTCGTCGCACGCAAGGCGATCGTCGCGATGAAGCAGTTGATCGACCCGGTGTTCGAATCGCGCAACGACTACGACATCTTCGTCGAACTTGCGAAGCGGCTGGGGGTCGAGCCCGAGTTCTCGGCCGGGAAATCGGAGCTGGACTGCGTCCGCGAGATCTATGAGGACGCCCTGAAGCAGGCGACCGCGAAGAAGATCCCGATGCCGGACTTCGACACCTTCTGGAACAAGGCCGGGGTCGTCGAGTTCGCCACGCCGGACTCCGCCGTGCGCCGCACCAAGTACGCCGATTTCCGCGAGGATCCGGTCATCAACGCGCTGCCGACGGCGACCGGACGCATCGAGATCTACTGCAAGGCCATCGAGAAGATGGGCTACGACGACTGCCCGCCGCACCCGACTTGGCTCGAACCCAGCGAGTGGCTGGGTCAGGCGAACCGGAAGTTCCCGCTTCACGTCAACTCCAACCACCCGCAATACCGTCTGCATTCGCAGCTGAACGGCACCAAGGTGAGGGAGCTTTATGCCGTCGGCGGACGCGAGCCTTGCCGGATCAACAGCGCGGATGCCGCCGCCCGCGGCATCAAGTCCGGCGACATCGTGCGGGTCTTCAACGGCCGCGGCCAGTGCCTGGCCGGCGCGGTGGTCTCGGACGACATCCGGCCGGGGGTCATCGAGCTGCAGGAGGGCGCCTGGTACGACCCGGCCGAGCCCGGCAAGCCCGGCACCCTGTGCAAATACGGCGATCCGAACGTGCTGACGCCCGACATTCCGACGTCGAAGCTGGGGCAGGCAACCTCGGCGCACACCTGTCTGGCCGACGTCGAACTGTACAAGGGCACGGCCCCGGCCGTCACCGTGTTCGACACGCCCAAGGACGCGTGATCCGCTGACGAACGACCGGCAGCCCTTTTCCTCTCGGGGCTGCCGGCGCTCCGGCAACCGGAAGCGTCGGGAGGACGTCCGGGCCGACGCAAGCCGAGGGCCGACGATGGCGCGCATGGTTTTTCTCAGCGACACGGAGCGCTGCATCGAATGCAACGCCTGCGTCGTCGCCTGCAAGAACGAGCACGAACTGCCCTGGGGGATCAACCGACGCCGCGTCGTGACCACCAGGGACGGCAAGCCGGGCGAGCGTTCCGTTTCGATTTCCTGCATGCACTGCACCGACCCGCCCTGCCTTGCGGCCTGCCCGGTGAACAGCATCTACCAGACCGCGGATGGGGTGGTGCTGCACGACAAGGACCGGTGCATCGGCTGCGGCTATTGCGCCCCGTCCTGCCCGTTCGGTGCCATCCGCTACGAGCAGCGCGGCGCTTTCGGCGCGCGCGGAAAGATGGACAAGTGCAATTTCTGCAACGGCGGCCCGGAGTCCGGTGTCGCGGACGTGGACTTTGAGAAATACGGCCGCAACCGCATCGCCGAAGGCAAGCTTCCGCTCTGCGCCGAGTTTTGCGCCACCAAGTCGCTGCTGGCCGGCGACGCCCAGACCGTGCTGGACATCTACCGCGAGCGGGTGGCCAAGCGGGGCTATGGATCCGGCGCATGGGGATGGGCCAAGGCGTACCACGTCGACGCCAAGCCGTGACCGGGGCCGCGCACCGGGCGTGGTGCCCAAGGGGGGCCGATGCAGCAGGGCCGCATCCGGCTCGGCGCCGGCCGGCACGCCCCTGCTGCGCCGGGTTTCTCAGGGTGGCGTCACCTCGATCACGATCGAGCTGTAGTAGGCGGACAGATCGTCGATGTCCTGGTCGCTCAGCGACGTTGCGATGATGGACATCATCTCGTTCTTGCGCGCGCCCGATTTGTAATCCGACAGAGCTTTCTTCAGGTACAGCTCCTGCTGGCCGGCCAGATTCGCCGCCTGGGGAATCTTTGCGACACCGTCCAGCCCGTGGCAGGTCTGACACTGCACGGCCTTCTGCTTGCCAAGCTGGGCGTTGCCGGCAAGAGCCGCGCCGGGACAAAGCGCGAGAAACAGCGCGACGGTGGTGCTCCGTGTTATCAGCATCCCAATCCTTTCCGGCCGGCGGTTCCGCATGGAGCCGCCGGCTTGTGATCGCCGCACCAGACGGTCATTGCTCGTACGAGATCCGGTAGATGGCCCCGGCCAAGTCGTCGGACACCAGCAGCGACCCGTCGTTCAGCGTCGCCACGTCCACCGGACGGCCGAGATACTCGCCATTCTGGGTGAGCCAGCCTTCGGCGAAGACCTCCGTCTTGTCCGCAGTGCCGTCCGGCTTGAGGCTGGTGAACATGATGCGGGCACCGACCGGCGTGCTGCGGTTCCACGACCCGTGCTGCGCCGAAAAGATGCCGCCGCGATACTTCGCCGGGAACTGGTTGCCATTGTAGAAGGTCATGCCCAGGTCCGCCGCGTGCGCGTCCATCTCCACCTGCGGGTAGACGACGTCGGTCGGCGCCTGCTGGTCCTTGTACTCCGCGGTGCGGACCTTGCCGCCGCCGTAGTAAGGAAAGCCAAAGTTGAGTCCCGGCTTCTCGGCACGGTTCAGCTCACCCGGCGGAATGTCGTCGCCCATTCCGTCCACCTGGTTGTCGGTGAACCACAGAGCCTTGTCCTTCGGGTTGAAGTCCATGCCCACCGAGTTGCGGATTCCCCAGGCGAAGACTTCGCGGTTCTTGCCGTCGCGATCCATCCGGATGATGCCGCCGATGCCGGCCTTCTTGTACAGGTTCATCTTTTCGGGAGCGAAGACGTTGAACGGCTGGCCGACCGTTATGTACAGCTTGTCGTCCGGCCCGATCCGACAGACGCGGGAGGTGTGGTTGTAGCTTTCCTCTTCCTTGGGGATGAGTTCACCACCCTTCACAACCTGGAACGCCGCCACGTCGGCACCCTCATAGAAGAACTCGGCGGCCGGGAACATCAGCACCCGATTCTGCTCGGCGATGAACAGGAAGCCGTCCTTGGAGAAGCAGACGCCGTTCGGCACCGAAAAGTTGATGGTCGACGCGAACGGCTTCACTTCGTCGGCGACACGGTCCTTGTCGCGGTCCGTGACGGTGTAGACCTTGGTCTTGCGCGTGCCGACGAACACGGCGACGCCCTGCGGTCCAACCGCCATATGGCGAGCATCGGGAACGATGGCGTACAGGTTGATCTTGAAGCCGGACGGCAGCTTGATCCGCGACAGGCTCTTCTTGATGGCCTCGGCCTTCGGCCCGGTCTGCGGGATGTTGGGTATTTCCGTCATCTCGCCGGTTGTCCGGAAATTTTCCAGCTTCTCCAGGTTGCCGGGTGGCTTCGGCAAGTCCTGGGCTGCAACGGGCAGAGCGAGCAAAGCCGTGGCGAATGTGGCCGCAGCCCTCAGCGACGCCTTCATAGTGTCCTCCCATTTTTTGTTTCTATTTGGCTTGTGGAAACATTTTTCAGGCGAGCTTGATGGAGGTCAATCGACGCGATGCGCTACTATCCGGATTTGGTAGCCAGCCATCGCTCTCCCACGGGCGATCTCCTATGGATGACTTTTCTGCACGACCCCGAGGGCTTTCGCCGTGACGTTGGTGCAAAGGGCCGGGTTGGTGGTGCTCGGACGGGCACGCCGACGCCGCCGGCCCGCCGGCCCGGCGGACGGGGGCGTGGAGGCGCGAGGCCGGCAGACGCGTGCGTGAACTTTACGCGGCGTTCGCCAGCACCGCCCATGTTCGGATTCCGCCGGGAGCCGCCAAACGCTATGGTGGCCCCGCTTTCGTGGCGCCGCCCGCACCCGATGGACCCGCAAGCCCGAGGGGGGATATGCAACCTATTATCGAGATCCGTGGGTTGGAAAAAACCTACGCATCCGGCTTCCAGGCCCTGAAGGGCATCGATCTCGACATTCGCCGCGGCGAGATCCTTGCCCTGCTCGGGCCGAACGGCGCCGGCAAGACGACGCTGATCAGCATCGTCTGCGGCATCGTCCGGGCAACATCCGGCAGCGTGACGGTGGACGGCCACGACATCGTGCGCGACTGGCGCGCCGCGCGGTCCCTGATCGGCCTTGTCCCACAGGAACTGACGACCGAGGCGTTCGAGAGCGTCTGGGCAACCGTCAGCTTCAGCCGGGGCCTGTTCGGCAAGCCGTCCAACCCCGCGCTCATCGAGAGGATCCTGAAAGACCTGTCCCTGTGGGACAAGAAGGACACCAAGGTCATGGCGCTGTCCGGCGGCATGAAGCGGCGCGTGCTGATCGCCAAGGCGCTGTCGCACGAGCCGAGCATCCTGTTCCTCGACGAGCCGACCGCCGGTGTGGATGTGGAGCTTCGCCGCGGCATGTGGGAGATGATCGGGCGCCTGCGCGACAGCGGCGTCACCATCATCCTGACCACCCATTACATCGAGGAGGCCGAGGAGATGGCCGACAGCATCGGCGTGATCTCCGGCGGGCGGATCATCCTGGTGGAAGAAAAGGCCGCGCTGATGGAAAAGCTGGGCAAGCGGCTGCTGACCCTGCAGTTGCAGAACCCGCTGAACGCCATCCCGGCCGAACTGGCGGACTATCCCCTGACCCTGTCGGCCGGCGGGCGGGAACTGGTCTACCGCTTCGACACGCAGCAGGAGCGCACCGGCATCGCCGGGCTGCTCCGGAAGCTGGGCGACCACGGCATCAATTACACGAATCTGCGCACCGAGGAGAGCTCCCTGGAGGAGATCTTCGTCAGCTTGGTGAGGGAACGGGCATGAACCTTCATGCGATCAAGGCCATCTATGTCTTCGAACTGGCCCGCACCTGGCGCACCCTGTTCCAGAGCATCGCCGGCCCGGTGATCTCCACGTCGCTGTACTTCATTGTCTTCGGGACGGCCATCGGCGGACGCTTCGCGTCGGTGGAGGGGGTCAGCTACGGCGCGTTTCTGGTCCCCGGTCTCGTCATGATGTCGGTGCTGACGGAGAGCGTGTCGAACGCGTCCTTCGGCATCTACATGCCGCGCTATTCCGGCACGATCTACGAGGTGCTGTCGGCCCCCATCTCCGCCTTCGAGACGGTGATCGGCTATGTCGGGGCGGCGGCGACCAAGTCCGTCATCCTTGGTACCCTGATCCTGCTGACGGCGCGGCTGTTCGTCGATTTCTCCATCGGCCACCCGTTCTGGATGGTCGCCTTCCTGGTGCTGACGTCGGTGGCCTTCAGCCTGCTCGGCTTCATCCTCGGCATCTGGGCGAACGGGTGGGAAAAGCTGCAGATCGTACCGATGCTGATCGTTACGCCGCTGGCCTTTCTGGGTGGAAGCTTCTATTCGATCGGCATGCTGCCGCCGTTCTGGCAGAAGATCGCCCTGTTCAACCCGATCGTCTACCTGGTCAGCGGCTTTCGCTGGAGCTTTTACGGCGCCGCCGACGTGCCCGTCGTTCTGAGCCTCGCCATGACCGCGCTGTTGCTGGCGATCTGCCTTGCCGTGGTGTGGTGGATTTTCCGCACGGGCTACAAGCTGAAGAACTAGGGCCTGTTGATCCTCCTCCCAGGCCGGCGGCACGACGGCATCGGCGTCACTCCGATGCCGGAGCGCCCGGCACAAAAGCGGTGATCGTCTGTTAACCCGCGTCATGGGCCGGCTGTCCACCATCCGCCGGCCCGGGTTGGCCGGGAGGACCAGATGGGTATCACCGTGAACGGGACCGCCGTGGAGTTGCCGGATGATCCACGCGTTTCCCTGCTCGACCTGCTTCGGGACGGGCTCCACCTGTCCGGCACCAAGAAAGGCTGCGACCAGGGTGCCTGCGGCGCCTGCACGGTGCTGGTGGACGGCCAGCGCATCCTCTCCTGCCTCGCGCTCGCGGTGCAGTATGAGGGCCGGTCCGTCACCACGATCGAGGGCCTCGGCGCCGACGGCGCGCTGCATCCGTTGCAGCAGGCCTTCATCGAGCATGACGGCTTCCAGTGCGGCTACTGCACGCCCGGCCAGATCTGTTCCGCCGTCGCCATGATCGAGGAGTTGCGGCGCGGGGTGCCCAGCCACCTCACCGTCGACCTCGCCGCAGCGGCGATCCCGTGCAGCCGGGACGAACTGCGCGAGCGGATGAGCGGCAACCTGTGCCGCTGCGGCGCCCACAACGGCATCATGGACGCCATCGCCACGACCTACCCGGCCGAAACACACCCTGGGGCCGCCGAATGACACCCTTCACCTATGTGCGGGCGACCGACGCGCAGACCGCGGTCCGGCTCGCCGACAGCCGGCATCCGGGCGTCCGATACCTCGGCGGCGGCACCAACCTCGTCGACCTGATGCGCGAGACCGTCGAACGGCCGACAGCGCTGGTGGACGTCACCGGCCTGTCGAACGAGATCACCGAGACCGACGGCGGTGGCCTGCTGATCGGCGCCGCCGTGCGCAACACCGCCCTTGCCGAGCATCGGCTGGTCCGCAGCCGCTACCCGATGCTGGCGCGCGCGATCGTCGCCGGTGCCTCGCCGCAGATCCGCAACATGGCGACCGTGGCGGGCAACATCCTTCAGCGCACGCGCTGCGCCTATTTCTACGATCAGGCCGGATCGCGCTGCAACAAGCGGGAGCCCGGCCAGGGCTGCGATGCCATCGACGGCTTCAACCGCATGCACGCGATCCTCGGGGCCTCGCCGTCCTGCGTCGCGACCCACCCGTCGGACATGTGCGTGGCGCTGGCCGCCCTCGACGCGACCGTGCATCTGAACACCGCCCAAGGCGAGCGCCGCCTGCCTTTCGCGGATCTGCACCGGCTGCCCGGCGACGAGCCCGACCGGGACACGGTGCTCCAGCCCGGCGACCTCATCACGGCGGTGGAGCTGCCGGCCCTTCCGCTGGCGGCGCGCTCGGCCTACCGGAAGGTCCGCGACCGGTCGAGCTACGCCTTCGCCCTGGTCTCGGTCGCCGCGGCGCTGGCCGTCGAGAACGGGACCGTGACCGACGTCCGGCTGGCGCTCGGCGGTGTCGCGCCCAAGCCCTGGCGCCCGTTGGCGGCGGAGCGGGCGCTGCGCGGCCAGCCCGCGACCGAAGCGGTTTTCCGGGCGGCGGCGGCGGCCGAACTCGCCGCCGCCGAGCCGTTGCGGGACAACGCCTTCAAGGTCGAGCTGGCGCAACGCACCATCGTCGCCGTGCTCGGTGAGCTGGCGGAAAACGGGTTGGCGGGAGGCGGGGCATGAGCATCGTCGACAAGGGCAAGGAAGCGGTGCAGGGCATCGCGCAAGCGGTGGTGAAGAAGGCGGTCGAGCTGGCGCCCGGCGCCCTCCTGCCGGGGGGGCGGCCCGACCCGCTGATCCGGCGTCAACACGGCCATATCGGCAAGCCGGTCAGCCGGGTCGACGGTCCGCTGAAGGTGCGGGGCGCGGCCCCCTTCGCGGCGGAGGTCGCGCTGGATGGCATGGTCTACGCGGCGCTCGCCTACAGCACCATCGCCAGGGGGCGCATCGCCGCGATCGACACCGCACTGGCCGAGGCGGCGCCGGGCGTGGTGCTGGTGATGACCCACCGCAACGCGCCGCGCCTCAACCCGCCGCCGCGTTTCCTCACCGGGGACAAGGCGGCGGCGGGCGACGATTCGCCGATCATGCAGGACGACCGGGTGCGCTGGAATGGCCAGCCGGTCGCCCTGGTGCTCGCCGACAGCCAGGAACAGGCCGACCACGCCCGCTCGCTGATCCGGGTCACCTATGCGGAGGAGCCGGCGGCAACCTCGCTGCCGACGGCCGACGGGTGCGAGGTCGGGACCTTCATGGGCGAGCCGCTGCGCGCCGTGGTCGGCGATGCCGACGCCGCCTTCGCCGCCGCCCCCAACAAGGTCGAGGCGGTCTACCGCACGCCGCGCCACAACCACAACGCCCTGGAACTGCACGCCGCGACGCTGGTCTGGCGGGGCGACGAGCTGTTCGTCCATGATGCCACGCAGGCGGTCGCGCACACCGCCTGGTCGCTGGCACAGATCTTCGGCCTGGAAGAGGCCCAGGTCCATGTCGGCTCGCCCTTCGTCGGCGGCGGTTTCGGCGGCAAGGGGTTGTGGCCGCACCAAATCCTCGCGGCGGCGGCGGCGCGGCTGGCGGGTCGCCCGGTCCGCATCGTCCTGTCGCGGGAGGGTGTCTACCGCGCCGTCGGCGGCCGCAGCCCGACCGAACAGCGGGTGGCGCTCGGTGCCGACGCGGATGGGCGCCTGACGGCGATCATTCACCGCGGCGTGACGCCGAAGACCCGTCACAGCCCGATGCCGGAGCCCTTCATCCTGCCGACCCAGAGCGCCTACGCGGCCGAGACCATCGCGCTGGAGGTGCAGACCTGCTACCTCGACATGGTCGCCAACACCTTCATGCGCGCGCCCGGCGAGGCGGTCGGCACCGTCGCGCTGGAATGCGCGATCGACGAGCTGGCCGAGCGGCTCGGCATGGACCCGATCGAGCTGCGGATCCTCAACGAGCCGGACAAGGATCCGATCTCCGGCCGTCCCTTCTCCTCGCGCAACATCGTGGCGGCCTATCGGGCCGGTGCCGAGCGCTTCGGCTGGGACCGTAGAAACCCGGTGCCGCGGTCGCGGCGGGAGGGGGAATGGCTCGTCGGCATGGGCTGCGCCACCGCGACCTATCCCTATCACCGGATGCCGGGCGGTGCCGCGCGCATCACGCTGGACGCCGCCGGCCGCGCCCGCATCGACGCCGCGGCGCATGAGATGGGCATGGGCACCGCGACCACCCACACGCAGGTCGCCGCCGACCGGCTCGGCCTGCCGCTGGAGGCGGTGAGCGTCCGCTACGGCGACTCCTCGCTGCCCGGCGTCATCCTCGCCGGCGGGTCGCAGCAGACGGCCTCGGTCGGGCTCTCGGTGATGATGGCCCACCAGGAGCTGGTGGGCGAACTGCTGAAGCTCGCCGGCAACGACTCACCGTTGGCCGGTCTCGGTGTCGACGAGGTGGAGAGCGCCGACGCCGGCCTGCGCAAGCGGGACGAGCCCGACCGCTTCGAGAGCTACGCCTCGATCCTGGCGCGGTCGGGACGCAGCGAACTGGCCGTGGAAAGCAGCGCGCCGATGCCGCTGGAGACGATGCACTGGTCGATGCACTCCTACGGCGCGATGTTCTGCGAGGTGCGCGTCAACGCCGTCACCGGCGAGACCCGGGTCAGCCGCTTCCTGGGCTCCTTCGACTGCGGCCGCATCATCAACCCGAAGACCGCGGCAAGCCAGTTCCGCGGCGGCATCATCATGGGGCTGGGTCTGGCTCTGATGGAGGAAACGCAGTTCGACGAGCGGAACGGCCGGATCATGACCCGCAACCTTTCCGACTATCACCTGCCCGTGCATCTGGACGTGCCGGAGATCGACGTCATCTGGACCGACATTCCGGACCCGCACGCCCCGATGGGGGCCCGCGGCATCGGCGAGATCGGCATCACCGGCACGGGAGCCGCCGTCGCCAACGCGATCCACAACGCGACCGGACGGCGGGTGCGGGACTTCCCGATCACACTCGACAAGCTGCTGTGATCGTCGGCCTGTCGGAGCGTCGTCGCGACCGGGTGGGACGGGGAGCGCGCCCGCTCCCCATCCAGCTCACCTGACGAGCGGGCAGCCGCTGTCCTTCGGGTCGATGTAGGCCTGCGCCCCGGGAATCGTCTTGATGATCTTGAAGTAATCCCAGGCGTATCGGGACTCCGCCGGCGTCTTCACCTGCGCCAGATACATGTCGTCGAGGACGCGGCCGTTGCCGATGACCTTCGCCCCCTGCATCATCATGTCGGTGACCGGGGTGCCGCGCATCTTTGCGGCCACCTTGTCGGCATCGTCGGTGCCGACCGCCTGCACGGCCTTCAGGTAATGCCGGACCGCCGAATACACGCCGGCCTGGTTCATCGACGGCTTGCGGCCGGTCCGTTCCTCGAACTTCTTCGACCAGGCGCGGGTTTCGTCGTTCATGTCCCAGTAGAAGGAGTTGGCCAGCATCAGGCCCTGCGAGGTTTCAAGGCCGAGCGCCTGGATGTCGTTGATGTTCAGCAGCAGGCCGGCCAGCGTCTGCCCGCCCTGGGGAAGCCCGAACTCGGCGGCCTGCTTGACGCCGTTGATGGTGTCGCCGCCGGCGTTGGCGAAGGCCACCACATCCGCACCCGAGGCCTGCGCCTGCAACAGGTAGGAGGAGAAGTCGGACGCGCCCAGCGGATGACGCACGCTGCCCTTGATGGTGCCGCCGAGCTGCTTGACCGTGTTGGCCGCTTCGGCTTCCAGCGAATGGCCGAAGGCGTAATCGGCGGTGATGAAGAACCAGCTCTTCCGGCCCTGCTCGACCAGCGCGCGGGCGGTGGCGGAGGCCACGGCGTGGTTGTCCCAGGTCCACTGGAAGCCGTAGGGGCTGCACTCCTTGCCCGTCAGCTCGGTCGAACCGGGGCCGGACATCAGGAAAAGACGCTTCTTCTCCCGGGTGATCGCCTGGACGGCCAGGGCGGCGGCCGAATTCGGCACGTCGGCGATCACATCAACCTTTTCGGTGTCGATCCATTGGCGTGCCAGGTTGGCGGCGATGTCCGCCTTGTTCTGGTGGTCGCCGACGATGATCTCGATCGCCGTGCCGTTGATGGCGTTGCCGAACTCCTCGGCGGCCATCCTTGCGGCCACGGCCGATCCTTCACCGTTGATGTCGGCGTAGATGCCGGAGCGGTCGGACAGCATGCCGATCTTGATGACGTTGTCGGACATCTGGGCCCAGGCCTGGGTGGTTGCCGGGCCCGAGGCCAGCGCGGCGAAAGCGGCGCCGGCGAGAAGGAACTTGCGCATGTTTCACTCCCAAATCTGACAGTTCTTGGTGTTTGGGACGGTCGCCCGCGACGGCGCCGCCCGGAGGATGGCAGGCCGAACGCTCAGTGGCTGGTGTAGCCGCCATCCACGGGAAGGACCGCCCCGGTGATCGACGCCGCGGCGTCGGAGCAGAGGAAGGCGATGGCGGCGGCGACCTCCTCCGGACCGATCAGCCGGCCGGTCGGCATCTTCTCCAGGAACACCGCCTTCAGGACCTGATCCTCGGGCAGGCCGGTGACCTGCGCCTGCTGGGCGATCTGCCGTTCGATGATGGGGGTCAGCACCGTGCCGGGACACACCGCGTTGCAGGTGATGCCGTGGGGGGCGAGTTCGATCGACACCGACTTGGTCAGGCCGATGAGACCATGCTTGGCGGCGACGTAGGCGGGCTTGTGCGGGGCACCCACCATGCCCAGAACGGACGCCGTGTTGACGATGCGTCCCCAGCGCCGCTCCCGCATCGCCGGCACCGCCGCCTTGATGGTGTGGAAGGCGGCGCTCAGGTTGACCGCCAGCAGCAGGTCCCATTGGTCGTCGGGAAACTCGTGCAGGGCGGCCACATGCTGGACGCCGGCGTTGTTCACCAGGATGTCGATCGGCCCCAGCAGCGCCGCGGCCTCCGCCATCATGGCGCGGGCCTCTTCGGGCCGGCTGAGGTCGGCGCCCGAATAGACGATGCGGGTCCCGCTCCGCTCCGCGATCTCGGCGCAGGACCGGTCGATCTCGGCGCGGTCGCCGAAGCCGTTGACCATCACATGGCAGCCCCGCCCGGCCAATTCCCGCACGGTCGCCAGCCCGATGCCGCTGGTGGAGCCGGTGACGACGGCGTTTCTGTTCTGCATTTTTCGTTCCTCGATCCGGAAATGGTACAGCTCAGAACCCCATCTGGTCGGCGCCCTTGAGGTGGAGCATGGCGCGCGCCTCGGCGGGGGTGGCGACCTCCAGCGACAGCTCCTCCAGGATGCGGCGGATCTTCGCCACCTGCTCGGCGCTGTTCCGCGCGAGCCGGCCCTTGGCGAGATAGAGGCTGTCCTCGAGCCCGACGCGGACGTTGCCGCCCATGACGGCGGCCATCGTCGTGAACGGGATCTGGTGGCGGCCGGCGGCCAGCACCGACCATTCGTAATCCTTGCCAAACAGACGGTCGGCGGTTTCGCGCATGAAGACGAGGTTGCGCTCCTCCGCGCCGATGCCGCCCAGGATCCCGAAGATCGTCTGGATGAACAGCGGCGTCTTCACCAGCCCGCGATCGAGGAAATGCGCCAGATTGTACAGATGGCCGACATCGTAGCATTCGAACTCGAACCGCGTGCCGCAGCCCTCGCCCAGATGTTCCAGGATATAGGCGATGTCGCGGAAGGTGTTGCGGAAGATGAAGTCGTCGGTGCCGCGCAGATAGGGTTCTTCCCAGTCGTGCTTCCAGTTCCTGTAGCGGTCGGCCAGGGGGAAGATGCCGAAATTCATCGATCCCATGTTGAGGGAGCACATCTCCGGCCGCGCCTGCAGCGGGGCGGCGAGCCGTTCCTGCACCGTCATGTTCAGCGAGCCGCCGGTGGTGATGTTCAGCACCGCCTCGGTGGACTGTTTCAACCGCGGCAGGAACTGCATGAACACCGCCGGGTCCGGCGTCGGCTGTCCGGTGCGGGGATCGCGGGCGTGCAGGTGCAGGATCGCCGCCCCGGCCTCGGCCGCGCCGACGCCCTGCTCGACGATCTCGTCCGGCGTGACCGGCAGGGCGTCGGACATGGTCGGCGTGTGGATCGATCCCGTCAGCGCGCAGCTGATGATGACTTTCTTCTGTGGTGCGGCCATGCAAGGCCCTCCTGTGCGGGTCCGGCCGGGAAGGCTGCGGACGATTGGGGATTGAGCGTCGCCACGCGGTGGCGGCTATCGGCGTTCGACGCCATCCAGGCGTTGAAGATGGGTGGCGAGGGTGGCGGCGACCTCCTCCCGCTGCGCTGCGGTCCAGGTCCGGAACCCGGCACCGGTTTTCATGCCGAGCCGCCCCGAGGCGACCAGATCGCGCAGCAGGGGCAGCGGACCGGGGCTGCGGTCGAGATCGGGCAGCACATGCTCATGGACGGCGAGGGTCAGGTCGGTGCCGACGAGATCGGCATTCTCCAGCGGCCCCAGGACGGCGAGGCGTCGGCCGAAGCTTGCCTTGACCACGGCATCGACCGTTTCGGCATCGCACACCCCGTTCTGGACCAGGGCGATCGCCTCGCGCCACAGCGCGTGCTGCAGGCGGTTGCCGATGAAGCCGGGGACGTCCTTGCGGACATGCACCGGCGTCTTGCCGATGGACGTCAGCAGGCCGATCATCGCGGCGATCGCCGCATCGCCGGTGTCGCGGGTCTGGATGACCTCGACCAGCGGGATCAGATAGGGTGGGTTCCACCAATGGGTGCCCAGGGCACGGGTCTTGTCCGCAAGCGGTTCCATGATCCGGGTGATCGGGATCACCGACGTGTTGCTGGCCAGAAGCGCGTGTGGCGGAGCCGCGGCCTCGATCGCCGCGACGACGCGTTGCTTGAGGGCGAGATCCTCCGGCACCGCCTCGATCACCAGGTCGGCGCCGGCGACGGCATCCGCCAGGATTTCCTGCGGGTGGATCAGATCGGCGACCGCGGTGTCCTCTCCCAAAAGCTGCAGATTGCGGCGGACATGGTCGAGGATCGCGGCCCGGCGGTCGGCATCGGGCTCTTGGATGGCGACGCGGTGTCCGGCGGCGGCGAACGCCTGTGCGATCCCGTGTCCCATCAGTCCGCCGCCGATGACTGCGATGCGCTGGTTTGTCATGGCGCGTGCATACCCTCCTTCGCGTGACCGGATGCCCTTGCCCCACCGCCCCTTGTCGTGCCGCCGCAGATCGGCTCGCAAAGCGGATTGTTCGCAGAGGACGCTTTCCGGAAGACTCGAAAGCAACCCGTGTGCCAAAGGGACAAGCGATTGAGAAGACGGGGTTTCATTGGGGCGATGCCCAAGCCGGAGCGGATCGAGTCAGTGGTTGCGGACAGCCGGCCGCCTGATGCGCCGGACCATCATTGGAAATCGGCGCTTTTGCTGTGTTCACTTTTCTGACAAACAGTGTCCGCTATATTGACAATCTGCGATGCGGATGGGTGTGGCATGCCGACGGAACGAGCCGGACACTTCGCTGCGGCGCGCGCGCTGATGGTGATGATCGACGAGATGATCGACGGCGCCATCCTGGTCGACCAGGACGCGCGGATCGTCTGGTCCAACGACAAGCATGTCTGGTTCAGCGACAAGCTGATGGCGCAACTCGGGTTGCGATCGACCGCCGACGTGATCGGTCTGCCGGTGGAGCGGGTCATCCCGCACAGCCGGATGCGCGAGGTGGTGGAAACCGGCCGGTCGCTGCCGCTCGACATCATGCGCTATGGCGAACACACGCTGCTGGTCAGCCGCCTGCCCCTGCGCGATGAGCGGGGCGAGGTCATCGGCGCCCTCGCCTTCGCCCTGAAGAACAGCCTGACCTATCTTCGGCCCATCGCCGACCGCTTCAACACGCTGCAATCGCGCCTGACCCGCGTGGAGCAGGAGTTGGCGGCCAGCCGGGCGTCGCACTACACGGTCGAGAACCTGATCGGCTTCAGCCCGGCCATGCTCCAGGTGAAGCGGCTGGTGCGCCGGGCGGGCCAGATCCGGTCGGCGGTCCTGCTGCTGGGTGAAACCGGGACCGGCAAGGAGCTGGTGGCGCAGTCGATCCATGCGTCCTCGGACCGGATCCATCGCCCCTTCGTCGCCGTCAACACCGCCGCCATTCCCGAAAATCTTCTGGAGGCGGAGTTCTTCGGCGTCGCGCCGGGGGCGTACACCGGCGCTGGGCGCCACCCGCGGCCCGGAAAATTCCAGCTCGCCCATGGTGGGACGCTGTTTCTCGACGAGATCGGCGACATGCCGCTGCCGCTGCAGGCCAAGCTGCTGCGCGCGTTGCAGGAACGCGAGGTCGAGCCACTCGGGTCCAATCAGGTCATCAAGGTCGACGTCCGCATCATCGCGGCGACCAGCCGGCCGCTGGCCGACATGGTGCGGAGCGGGGCCTTCCGGTCGGACCTCTATTACCGTCTCAATGTCTTTCCGATCCAGCTGCCGGCGTTGCGTGACCGCAAGGACGACCTGGAAATCCTCGCCTCCCTCTTTTCGGAAAAGATCGCCCTCAGCCTCGACCAGCCGATGCGCGAGCTGGCGCCGGCGGCGCTCGATACGCTGCGGCAGTATGGTTGGCCCGGCAATGTTCGGGAACTGGCCAACGTCATCGAGCAGGTCTATGTGCGCACCGAAGGGGAGCGGATCATGGCCGAGGACTTCGCCGACATCCTTCCGGGTGCCGCGATCCACCGCCCCGCCCCGCCGGACCGGAAACGCTCGCTGGCCGCGGCCATGGACGAGCTGGAACGGTCGCTCATCCTCGACGCGCTGGAGGATAGCCGGGGCAACAAGCTCGAGGCCGCCCGGAGCCTCGGCCTGTCACGCACCAACCTCTATGCCAAACTGCGCAAGCACGGCATCCCGTCGCAGCCGGACGAATGACGCCGCGGCCGCCGGCCGGTCAGCGCCGGCACCGGGCGGGTGATAGGTCGGCGGCATCGACGCCCGCCGCCGCGGCATCGGCAGGGACGTTCCCGCCGGTGGCCAGCGCCGCGGCGATGCGGGCGAGCGTCGGCGCCATCATGATGCCGTAGCCGCCCTGCCCGATCAGCCAGAAGAATCCCGTCAGCTCGGGATCGAAGCCGACGACCGGAGTGGCGTCGGCGACGAAGCTGCGGAGTCCCGCCCATGTGCGCGGCGCCTTGCGAACGACGGTCCAGGTGTGGGTCTCCAGCCACTCGACGAGTGTGGCGACGTCCAGGTCGTCGGGCTGGATGTCCTGTGGCTCGACCGGGGTTTCGTCGGCGAGCGAGGCCATGACCCGGCCGCCGTCGGGCTTGAGGTAGGGCGCATCGCCCGCGAATTCGACCAGCGGCATCCCGTGAAGATCGAGGCCCTCGGGGCCATCGATGACCAGCGCGGTGCGGCGCTTGGGCACGAGGCCGACCGGGCGGGCGCCGGCCATGGCGGCGACGGCGTCGCCCCAGGCCCCGGCGGCGTTCACCACCGTCGCCACCGCGATTTCCTCGCCGCCGGCCGTCACCCGCCAGCCCAGGCCGTCGCGCGTCAGCGCGGTGACGGGCTGGGCGCGCCGGATGTCACCGCCGCGATGCCGAAAACCGCGCAGGAAACCCTGGTGGATCGCCGCCACGTCCATGTCGGTCACGCCCGGTTCGAAGGCGGCGGCGGCGACCATCTCGGGGCGGACCAGGGGGGCGAGGCGCAGCGCCTCGGCGACCGGAATCGGGTGGATGGGATCGCGCGCGGTCCCGTTGGTCAGAAAGGCGGCAAGCTCCGCCTCGTCGCCCGGTTTGAACAGCGTGAGCGCCCCCCGCGGCGACAGCAGCGGTGCCTCGGCAAAGCCCTCCGGCGGCGCTTCGAAGAACGCGCGACCGGCGGCGTTGATGCGCCGGACGATGGCCGGGCCGAAGTTCGGCGTGTAGAGCGCCGCCGACCGGCCCGTCGAATGGTATCCCGGCTGGCTCTCGGCTTCGATCAGAACCACGCGCGCCTGGCTTTGAAGCTCGAAGGCCACCGACGCGCCGGAGATGCCCGCACCGATCACCGCAAAATCATACGTCGCCATGCCGTCCCACCCGGGTTGACGTCCATCCATCCGCGTTCCACCGGCCGCGTTCCACCGGAGGATAGCGGCGGACGGCGCGGTCTCTCTGCCTGACTAGATCACCGCATCGCCGGTCATTTGCAAGTAAATAAAAATCGTTTGACGTTATGAAAGAAAACTATCAGCCTCAGTCCGAAAGGAGGCCCGCGGATGGAAGGAACCATACGGGACAGGCTGCGCGCCTGCCTGACGACCGGATCGAAAGCCGACCGGGCCTTGGCGAGCTACATGCTGGCCCGCACCGGCAGCGTTCCCTTCGAGACGGCCGCGACGCTGGCCGCCAAGGTGGGGGTGAGCGAGCCGACGGTCGGCCGCTTCTGCCGCTCGCTCGGCTACGCCAGCTTCAAGGACCTGAAAAGCCAGCTGAAACAGGACATCGGCGACCGGCCCTGGTTGATCTCCGACCGGCTGAAGGCGTTCCAGGCGCGCTCGCTCGCCGGGGAAGACGCCCTGGGGCAATCGCTCCAGCTCGAGATGGCCGGGCTCGTGGCGGTCTATGAACTGGCCCAATCGGACCAGTGGCGACCGGTGGTCAAGCGGTTGGCCACGGCGCGGCGGGTCTTCGCCGCCGGCTTCCAGACCGAGCGCGGCATGGCGCACATGTTCACCCATCAGCTGCAATACCTGCGCGACGGCGTGCAACTGCTGGACCTCGACGGCGGTCACTTCGCCGAGCTGCTGGAGACCGACACGACCGGCAGCGCGCTGGTCCTATTCGAGGCCCGGCGCTATTCGCGGCTTGCCAAGCTGCTGGCCCGTGCGGCGCGCGAGCGGGACATCCCGGTCACCCTCGTCACCGACGCGTTCTGCGATTGGGGGGCGGCGCTGGCGACCGACATGTTCGTGGTGCCGACCGAGTTCAACCTCTTCTGGGATTCCACCGCCCAGATGGCAAGCCTCATCAACCTGATGATGAACGCGATTTCCATCGAGATCGGGCCCGACGTGGAAGCCCGCATGACCAGGGTTTCCCAGCTCTACGCCCGCTTTACCGGCCATGTGGGCGATGCCGACGGGCCCGAAACGTGATCCACCGGAGAAACCACACGGCACATCGATTGGGGGAAAGCTCCATGCAGACGCTTACGAGACTAGCATTGCTCACCGTTTCCGCGCTTGCCTGCTCCTGTTCGGCGCTTCTTGCACAGGAGGCCACCTTCGCCGTCACGGCGCGCGAAGTCGGCGCCCCCTCCTACAACCCCATCACCGGCACCCGGCTCAACAGCGCCAATTCGCTGATCTTCGACCGGCTCCTCCTGCAGGACACCGACCAGAGCTTCCACGGCGCGCTGGCGACCTCGTGGGAGCAGACGCCCGACGGCATGCAGTGGACCTTCAAACTGAAGCCGGGCGTGACGTTCCACGACGGCGAGCCCTTCAACGCCAAGACCATCGAATGGTGGATCCCCAAGTTCGCTGGAACCGAAAACGCCTACATGGTCGCCAACATCGACAAGGTGGAGGTGGTCGACGACCTGACGGTGCGCTTCCTGATGAAGGCGCCGGACCCCAATCTGCTGTTCAACCTCGCCTCCTCCTTCATGGGCATCCCCGCCCCCAAGGCCTATGACGAACTCGGCGACAAGTTCGGCGTGACCGCGGCCGTCGGCACCGGCCCCTACAAGATGCAGTCCTTCACCGTCGGCCAGAGCACCGTTCTGGTGCGCAACGACGCGTACACCTGGGGATCGGACCTGTCGGTCAACCGCGGTCCGGCCAAGATCAAGACGATCACCGTGCGCGAGATCGCCGAGGATTCCACCGCCTTCCTCGAACTCCAGACCGGCGGCGTGGACCTGCTCTACACGGTGCCGACCGACTTCCTGCCCCGCCTCAAGGCGGAGAAGTCGATCAAGGTGATGATGATTCCCGGCACCGAGATCGTCTACATGCCGATCAACGTCACCGTGGAGCCCTTCACCGACATCAAGGTGCGGGCGGCGGCGGCCTACGCCGTCAACCAGAAGGCCATCTGGCAGACGCTCTACGGCGGCGTCGGCGCCCCGGCGAACAGCTTCCTGATTTCGTCCCTGCAGGAATCCAGGATCGACCCGAAGGTCGCGATCGCCTACGACCCTGATCGCTCAAAGAAGCTCCTCGACGAGGCGGGATGGACGGTCGGACCGGACGGCGTCCGGGTGAAGAACGGCCAGAAGCTGCAGGTGAAGCTGTGGACCTCCAACGGCACCGAGTTCAAGCGCATCACCGAAGCCGTTCAGGCCCAGTTGAAGGACGTCGGCATCCAGGCGGACATCACCGTCTTCGATCCCTCCTCGATCAACGCCCAGTACAAGAAGAAGACCGAGCACCAGTTGGCGGTGCGCTCCTACTCCTGGACGAACGCCGACATCATCGACTGGTTCTTCTCGGGCAAGCGCCTCGGCTACCCGAACGTGTCGATGCTGAACGACCCGAAGGCGGAGGAGCTGAACGACCTCGCCATGACCAAGGCCAGGACCTGGGACGAGCGCGTCGCGAATTTCAAGGCGTATCACGAATACATTCTGTCGCAATACGCCTTCGCCCCGATCTACGAGCCGGCCAACATCTTCGCCTATTCCACCCGGAAACTTAAGCTGCCGGAGGTGGTGCGGGGCACCCGCCTGACCAGCCAGACCATTCTGGACGCCGAAGTGACCAAGTAGACGCCGCAAGGATCAACCCGGATGTTCGGCTATTTCATCAGGCGCCTCCTGCTCCTCATCCCGGTCTTCCTCGTCATGTCGGCGGTGGTCTTCGCCATCGTCCATCTGGTGCCGGGCGACCCCATCGACAACATGCTGCAGATCGGCTCGTCGCCCGAACGGCGGGCCGAACTGACCGCGAAATTCGGTCTGGACCGGCCGCTCGTCGTGCAGTACGGCGTGTGGCTGGACCGGGTCTTCCACGGCGATCTCGGCGACGCCATCATCCTCAAGCAGCCGGTCGTCAGCCTCATCCTCGCCAACCTGCCGCACAGCCTGGCGCTCGGCGGTCTGGCGCTCGCCTTCTCGGCCAGCGTCGGCATCGCGATCGGCGCCCTCGCCACCTTCTTCCGGGACAGTTGGTTCGACCGCTCGGTCATGACCATCATCCTGATGGGGGCCACCGTTCCCAACTTCTGGCTCGGCCTCCTCATGATCCTGGTCTTCGCGGTGGAACTCGGCTGGTTTCCGGTGTCCGGGGCCCGCAGCGCCGACGCGCTGGTGCTGCCCGTGCTCACCGTCGGGCTGGGCGGCGTCGCCCTGATCGCCCGCGTCACCCGCGCCGCCATGCTGGAAACCGCGCGGCAGGACTTCGTCTTCATGCTGCACGCCAAGGGGCTGAGCAAACGCCAGATCTATCTGGGCCATGTGCTGCGCCACGCGCTGCTGCCGGTCGTCACCATTCTCGGCCTGAAGATCGGCTGGGTGGTCGGCGGAGCCGTGACCATCGAGTACGTCTTCGCCCGGCCCGGCCTCGGCTCGCTCCTCATCTCCGCCCTCAACCAGCGCGACTATCCGATCATCCAGGGCTGCCTCCTGATGCTGGGCATCGCCGTCATGCTCGGCACCCTGGTCGGCGATCTGGCCCAGGCGGCGATGGACCCCCGCATCCGCGACGGGATGCGCTGACATGGCCGCCCTGACCGCCCTCCGCTCCGCCATCGCCAGCCCGCGCGGCGCCCCGTCGGCCGCGATCCTCGCGCTGGCCGTGACGGCGGCGATCGCCGCGCCGTGGCTGGCGCCCTATCCCTACGCGGCGCAGAACCTCGCCGGCGCCGTGATGGAGCCGTCGGCGGCCCATCTCCTCGGCACCGACGAATTCGGCCGCGACCTCCTCTCCCGCATCATCTACGGCGCCCGCGTGTCGTTGGGCGTCGCGGTCACCTCGATCTCCCTGTCGGTGATGATCGGCCTCGTGCTCGGCGCGGTCGCCGGCTATCTCGGCGGCTGGGTCGACCGGGTGCTGATGGCCGTCGCCGACGTGACCTGGTCGTTTCCGGAGATCCTCATCGCCCTGGTGCTGATCGCCATTCTCGGTCCCGGCCTGTCGAGCGCGGGCATCGCCATCACCATCGGCTATCTCGCCCAGTTCGCCCGGCTCACCCGCAGCCAGATCATCGCCCTGAAGCGGGAGACCTATGTCGAGGCGGCGGTCAGCATCGGATCCGGGCATATGCATGTGCTCGCCCGCCACCTCATCCCCAACGCGCTGACGCCGGTCATCGTGGCCGGGATGCTGGCGGTCGGCGACGCCATCATCCTGGAGGCGACGCTCGGCTTCTTCGGCCTCGGCGCGCAACCGCCGCTGCCGAGCTGGGGGGCGCTGATGAGTTCCGGCGTCGCCCAGATCTATCTGGCGCCCTGGGTCATCCTCTTTCCCGGCCTCGCCATCGCGGTGACGGTCATCGCCATCAACCTGTTCGGCGACGCGCTCATCGACGCGCTCGCCATCCGCAACCGGCTGAAGGAGCGCTGAGATGAGCCTTCTTGCGGTCGACGACCTGTCCGTCTCCATCGGCATGGTGCCGCTCCTCGACCGGGTGAGCTTTTCGCTCGACCGCGGTGAGGTGCTGGGGCTGGTGGGTGAATCGGGGTCGGGCAAGTCGTTGACGGCGATGACGCTGATGGGCCTGCTGCCGCTGATCGGCGGACGGATCACCGCGGGACGCGTGCGCTTCGACGGCATCGACCTCACCACCCTGCCGGAGCCCGCCTATCGCGACCTGCGCGGCCAACGCATCGCGCTCATTTCCCAGAACCCCATGACGTCGCTCGATCCGATCCTGACGGTCGGCGCGCAGATCGACCAGGCCTCGCGCCTCCATGCCGGGCTGTCGGCGGCGGCGGCCCGCGCCCGCAGTCTCGACCTCATGCACCAATTGCGCATCCCCGAGGCCGTCGCCATTCACGGCCAGTATCCGCACCAGCTCTCCGGCGGCATGAAGCAGCGCATCGTCATCGCCATGGCGCTGGCCGGCGATCCGGACCTCATCATCGCCGACGAGCCGACCACCGCGCTCGACGTCACCATCCAGGCCCAGATCATCCAGATCCTCTGCGATCTCGTGGCGGAGCGCGGCCTCGCCCTCCTCCTCATCACCCACGACATGGGCGTGGTGGCGCAGGCCTGCCACAGGGTCAGCGTCCTCTACGCCGGGCGGGGTGCCGAGACGGGACCCGTCCACGACATCTTCGCCCGGCCGCGCCACCCCTACACCAAGGCCCTGATCGGCTGCATCCCGCGGGAGGGGCAGGCGCCAGGGACCCTGGTCGGCATCCCCGGCATGGTGCCGACCGCCTTCGCCTACCCGAAGGGCTGCCGGTACCATCCGCGCTGCACCGCCGCCGCACCGGATTGCCGAACGGAGGTGCCGGCCGGATCGATCCAGGGCGTCGGCGGAAGCATCGTCTTCTGCCATCATCCGCTGGAGGTCGGCCATGTCTGATCCGATGTCCGCCCCGATCCTGCGCTTCGATGGGGTCAGCCGCGACTTCAGCGCGCAGAACGGCTTCTTCGGTCGAAAGCGGACCATGCGCGCCGTCGATGGCGTCACCCTCGACATCCCGCGCGGCAAGGTCACCGGCGTGGTGGGGGAGTCCGGCTGCGGCAAGTCCACGCTCGCCCGGCTTGCCCTGCATTTGCTGAAGCCGAGCATCGGCCACGTGTATTTTGAAGGCAACGACCTTGCCGGGCTGAAGCCGGCGGCGCTGCGCCGGCAGCGGCGCCACATGCAGATGGTCTTCCAAGACCCCTATTCCTCGATCAACCCGCGCTTTTCCATCCGCGACGCGGTGATGGAGCCCTTCCAGGTGCACGGCATCCGGCACACCCCCGCCGAAGGCAAGGAGAGGGCCGCCCGTCTTCTGGAGATGGCCGGGCTCGATCCGCAGCTTGCCGAACACTACCCGCACCAGCTTTCCGGCGGCCAGAAGCAGCGCGTCGGCATTGCCCGGGCGCTCGCCCTGGAACCCAACCTCATCGTGCTGGACGAACCGACCGCCTCGCTGGACGTGTCGATCCAGGCGCAGATCATCGCGCTTCTGGCCGATCTCAAGAGCCGGCTCGGCCTCACCTACCTCTTCATCTCCCACGACCTCGGGCTGGTGCGCTACTTCTGCGACCGGATCGTCGTCATGTATCTGGGGGCGGCCGTGGAGATCCTGCCGTCCACCGACGCCCCGCACCGCCATCCCTACACGCGCACGCTGATGGAAAGCGCCTTCCTGCCCGATCCGGAGCGGCGCCGGGCCGTGACCCGGCTGACCGGGGAAATCCCCAGCGCGTTCGAACGTCCGCCGGGCTGCGCCTTCGCCACCCGCTGTTCGTTCGCCAGCGGCCGCTGCTACGCCGAGAAGCCGGTCCTTCTGACCACGGGCCGGCATGCGGTCGCCTGCCACCATCCGCTCGACTGAACCCATCCCCGGAGAGATCGCGATGCCCTTCACGGTGCTCACCGCCGAGTTCCAGCATGAAAGCAACACCTTCTCCTGCCGCAAGACGGACCTGAAGGCGTTTCGCGACCGCTACTGGTACGAAGGCGATGTGGCCTTCGCCGAGCGCGGCGCCGCCAACACGCCGCTCGGCGGCTTCCTCGACATCGCCCGCCGCGACGGTTGGACCGTCATCCACCCCATCAGCACGGGGGCGACGCCCGCCGGTCCAGTCACCGAGGAGGCCTATGAACACATCGCGGGAGTCATCCTCGCCGCCGTCGCCCGGAACCGCGGCAGGATCGACGGCATCCTCCTCGGGTTGCACGGGGCGATGGTCGCCGAACATCGGGAGGATGGCGAGGGCGAACTGCTCACGCGCATCCGCGCCATCGTCGGGCCGGACATCCCCATCGGCATCACGCTGGACCCACACGCCAACGTCACCGAGGCGATGGTTGCCCACGCGCAGATCGTCATCGGCTACAAGACCTACCCGCATGTCGACATGCGCGAGCGCGGAGTCCAGGCGGCCTCCATCCTCGCCCGCGCCATGACGGGCGAGATCCGCCCGGTGACGCTGCGCGAGCACCGGCCGATGCTGGAGGAGGCGACCGGCGGACGCACCGACACGGGACCGATGGTCGGGCGGCTCGCCCGGGCCGTCGCCTATGAACAGGAACCCGACGTCTTCGCCGTGTCGGTCAACGGTGGATTCGGCAACGCGGACATCGCCGAGGTCGGGCCGACGGTGCTCGTCACCTGCCAGGGCGATGTCGCCCTGCACCGCGCCTTCATCCGCGAGATCGCCGACGACATCTGGAACCGGCGCAACGAGGTGGTGAACCACTATCTGTCCGTCGAAGACGCCGCGGCACGGGCACGGAGTTACCAGGCGACGCAGGGTCCGCTCGTCATCGCCGACTACGCGGACAATCCGGGCGGCGGAGCCTATGGCGATTCCACCCGCCTGCTGGCGGCGCTGCTCGCGGCGGAGGTCGAGGATGCCTGCCTCGGCGGGCTGGTGGACCCCGAGGCCGTGGCGGAGCTTTCGGGCCGCGAGCCGGGCGAAACGGTCCGGCTCCGGCTCGGCGGCAAGACCGATCCCCGCTTCGGTGGCGGCCCGCTCGACGTCACGGCCACGCTGCTCGGCCTGTTTGCCGGCGACTATGTCGGGGAGGGACCGATGATGGCCGGGCTGAAGGGCAGCTTCGGCCCCTCGGCGGTCATCCGCATCGGCGGCATCGACGTGCTCGTCGTTTCAAACGCCGCGCAGATGCTTGATCTCGGCCAGTTCCGCGCGTTCGGCATCACGCCGGAGCGCTGCCGGTCGGTCACGGTCAAGTCGATGCAGCATTTCCGCGCGTCGTTCGAGCCCATCGCCGGCGAGGTCATCGTCGCCGACAGCGGCGCGCTGTGCACGCCCGACCTGACCAAGCTGCCCTTCCGGCGCGCACGCCGCCCGATCTTCCCGCTCGACCGGGACCTGTAGAGCGCCAGGCTCGCCCCGGCGCGGCGCGGATGCGCCGGCCCCGGCGTGGGTCCTCTCCCGGGTCCCTGCCACCCCGCGTCGTGCGTCAGAGCCCGGCGGGGCCGGCGGACGGGCCGAGGCCGTAGGGTGCGGGAACCATCGACACGATGCGGGAGAACAGCGAGCGAAACTCCCCGGCCGGGCCGGACCATGGATCCTTGTTGGCTTCGAACGCGGCGTCGATGCCGGCCCAATCCTCCCGGCTCAGCCCCTTGCGGGCCAGCGGCAGCAGTTCGCGCTCCTCCAACCCGACATGCGCCCAGGACGTGGCGACATAGGCGCGGACCGTCGTCTCGAAGGCCTGGAAGCCGCCCTCCCCCTCCTCCCGGTAGCGGCGCAGCGCGTCGCGCAGTTCCAGAATGTGCTGGGCGCCCTCGGCATGATCGCGCTGGAGCTTGTCGATCAGCGCGCCCGCCTGCGGGATGCGCGCCCGCAGGGCGACGAACAGGACGTCGTCCTCCTTGGGGTGATGCAGCTTGTCGGGGACCTCGGTGATGTATTCGATCATCGCCTCCAGCAGGGCGAAATCGGGCTTCAACCGGCCGTCGCGCACCTCGTCGAGGATGAAGCCGAACGCCTGGAGCACGGCGCCCAGCGCGCGGTGTTCGGCGTGGATGATGTCGATCGCTTTCATGACGGTCTTCCTGTCGATCAGTGCGCCACGACGCCGAGCCAGCCGTCCAGCAGCGCGCGGTCGTCGAGCAGGGTTTCGCTGTCGCCGCGATAGACGGCCTTGCCGCGTTCCAGCACCAGCGCCTGACGGGTCAGCGGCAGGATCTGGCGGGCGTGCTGTTCGACCAGGATGATCGCCATGCCGCTGTCCTCGGTCAGGCGCTGGATGATCGTCATCAGCTCCTGCACGATCAGCGGCGCCAGCCCTTCCATCGGTTCGTCCAGCAGCAGGATCTTGGGGTTCAGCATCAGCGCGCGCCCCATCGCCAGCATCTGCTGCTCGCCGCCCGACAGCTGGTTGCCCATGTTGCCGCGCCGCTCGTTCAGGCGGGGGAACATCCCGTAGACCCGCTGCAGGCTCCAGGGGCCGCGGGTCGCCACCACGGTCAGGTTCTCCTCCACGGTCAGGGAGGGGAAGATGTCGCGCTCCTGCGGCACCCAGCCGAGCCCGAGATGGGCGCGGGCGTGGGCCGGCACCCGGGCCAGATCGCGGCCGGCGAGGCGCATCGCTCCGGACCGGTGCCGGGCCGCCCCCATCAGGGTGGAGAGCAGCGTCGTCTTGCCCATGCCGTTGCGGCCGAGCAGGGACAGGCTGTCGCCCTCCCCCAGCGTCAGGGAGATGTCCTCCAGCACGACCGCGTCGCCGTAGCCGGCCCAGACATTCTCCAGCGTCAGAAGCTCAGGCACAGATCGCCTCCCCCAGATAGACTTCGCGGACCTTCGGATCGCTGGCGATCACCTCGGGCGTGCCGTGGGTCAGCAGCGCGCCGCCGACCAGGACCGAGATGCGGTCGGCGAAGCGGAACACCAGATCCATGTCATGCTCGATCAGCAGGATGGTCACGTCGCGCGGCAGGGCGGCGATGGACTCGAACAGCTCGCGGCTTTCGGTGGTCGGCACGCCGGCCGCCGGCTCGTCCAGCAGCAGGACGCGGGGCTTCATCGCCAAAGCCAGCGCGATCTCGATCAGCCGCTGCTTGCCGTAGGCGAGGCTGCGCGTCGTCGCGTGGGCGACGTCGAGCAGGCGCAGGCTGTCCAGCAATGCCACCGCCTCGTCGACCGCCTGATGATGGGCGCCGACCGGCTTCCAGAAGCGGGCGCCCACCCCCAGCCGCTCGTTGACCGCCATGGTCACCGATTCCAGCACGGTCAGGTCGGCGAACAGGCGGTTGATCTGGAAGGTCCGCGCCAGACCGCGCTTGACCCGCTGGTGCTGTCCCAGCCGCGTCACATCCTCGCCCTGGAGGATGACGCGGCCCGCCGTCGGCTCCAGGAAGCCGGTGAGCAGGTTGATCAGCGTGGTCTTGCCGGCGCCGTTCGGGCCGATCAGCGCGTGGCGCGCGCCGGCCTCGATGTTCAGGCTGACGTTGTTGGTGGCGGTGAAGCCGCCGAAATTCTTGGCGAGATTGCGGGTTTGCAGCGCGTAATCCATCACCGTTCCCCCTTCCGGCGACCACCGGCCGCATGGCTCAGCCGCCGCACGCTGCCCATCACGCCGTCCCGCGCGAAGAGCACCACCAGCACCAGCAGGGCGCCCAGCCAGAACTGCCAGTATTCCGGGTTCATGTCGGACAGCACATGGTGGGCCGACATGAAGACGATGGTCCCGATCACCGCGCCGTAGAGCGACCCCGACCCGCCGAGAACCAGGATCAGCATCAGCTCCGCCGACCGGTTGAAGGACAGGACGTCGAGGGCGACGAACTGCGTCGTCTGGGCCAGCAGCGCCCCGGCGATCCCGGCATAGGCGGCGCCGATGGTGTAGATGGCGGACAGCCGGGCGTTGACCGGCGCCCCGATCGCCGGCATGCGCGCCACGTTCAGGCGGATGCCCTTCAGGCTCAGCCCGAAGGGGCTGTGCACCAGCCTGCGCGCCGCCCAGAACAGCAGGAACAGGACGGCGACCGCGTACCAGTAGGCGGTCTTGCCGTAGAGGTCGAAGCTGAACCGGCCGAGCAGCGGCGTCATCTCGATGCCCTGCAGCCCGTCGACCCCGCCGGTGAGGTCGGTCAGCTTGTTGGCGACCTCGTACAGCATCATCGCGATGCCCAGCGTCACCATCAGCCGGGTCAGGTCGGAGCCGCGCAGCACCAGGAAGCTGGTGACGAAGCCGAGCGCCGCGCTGGCCAGCGCGGCGACCGCCAGGCCGGCCAGCGGATCGCCGATGCCGTTGGCGGCCAGCAGCCCGGCCGCGTAGGCGCCGAACCCGAAGAATGCGGCGTGTCCCAGCGACACGATGCCGGCATAGCCGAGGATCAGGTCCAGCGACAGGCAGAACAGCGCGGTGATGGCGATCTGGGTCAGCAGGACCAGATTGTCGGGAAAGACCAGATAGGCGGCGACCGGCAGCAGCCAGAAGGCCAGTTCCGCCGGGTGCCAGCGGTCGGCGCGCCGGAGCGGGGAAAGATCGAAGGTTGCGAGACTCATGCTCATGTCCTCTAGCGCGCCGCGCGGCGCCCGAACAACCCTTGCGGGCGGAAGATCAGCATCACCACCATCACGGCGTAGATGACGAACGCCCCGATCTGCGGGACGTAGTATTTTCCGGCGACGTCGAGCACGCCGAGAATGAGCGAGGCGACCAGCGATCCGGTGATGTTGCCGCTGCCGCCGACCGCGACGACGATCAGGAAATAGACGATGTATTTGACCGGAAAGCTGGGATCGAGGCCGAGCATCTCGACGCCCAGCGCACCGCCCAGCCCGGCCAGCGCCGTGCCCAGCGCGAAGGTCAGGGTGAAGACGCGCTCGACGTTGATGCCGACGCCCCGCGCCGCCCGTGGGTTGTCGACCGACGCTCGCAGTTCCGCCCCGAAGCGGGTGCCGCCGACCAGACGCTGCAGGCCGAAGGCGATGACCAGGCTGAGCAGGATCAGGAACAGGCGGTAGGCGCCCATGTCCAACCCCGGCAGGCTGATCTGGCCACGCAGGAAATCCGGCAGGGTCAGCGGCTGCTGCTGCGCGCCGAAGAGGAACTGCGCCGACGCGATCGACATGAAGACCAGACCGATCGAGAACAGCACCTGATCGAGGTGGGTCGCCGTGTACAGCCGGCGGTACAGCGTGCGTTCCAGCACCACCCCGGCCAGGGCGGTCAGGACGGCGGCCAGCGGCAGCGCGGCCAGGAACGGCACGCCGACCCGGTTCAGCAGCGAGACGCACAGGTAGCCGCCGACCATGGCGAAGGCGCCATGGGCCAGATTGACGAAATTCATCAGCCCGAGCGTGACCGACAGACCGACGCTGATCAGAAACAGCAACATCCCCGAGGCGACACCGTCGAAGAGGACGGTCATGGCAAGCTCCTTTGGCGACGGGACAAGGGGCGGTACGACGAGATGGTCCCGGACGGGCGGCATCCGGGACCGTGGCGCGCGGTTACGGCTTGCCCGGATCGCGGACGTTGGCGACGGCGTCGAACTCGACGTTCTGAAGCTTGCCGGCGACCCGCTCGACCTTGCGGATGTGGATGGTCTGGACGATGTCGCGGGTGTCCGGATCGATGCTGATGGCCCCGCGCGGGCTGGTCCAGCTCAGGCCGCGGGCCGCCGCCAGGAATTTGTCGCCGGTGGCGTCGCCGCCGGTCTTCTCCAGCGTGCGGGCGATCAGTTGCATGCCGTCGAAGCCGCTGACCGACATGTAGTTGGGGCGGTCCTTCGGGTAGGCGGCGTAATAGGCCTGGGTGTAGGCGGCGTTTTCCGGCGAATTGTGGACTTCCGAATATTGCAGCGAGGTGATCAGCCCCAGCGCGTTGTCGCCGACCGCATCGAGGATGTCCTCCTCCGTCAGGTCGCCGGTGGCGACGATGCGGATGCCGGCCTTGGCCAGATCGCGCTCGACGAAGCCCTTCATGAAGGCGACCGTCTGTTCGCCGGGGGGCACGAACAGGAACACCGCGTCCGGCTTGATGTCCTTGATCTTTTGCAGGAAGGGCGCGAAGTCCGGGTTCTTCACCGGGGTGCGCACCTCGCCGACGATCTCGCCGCCGCCGGCGGTGAAGGTCTTCTTGAACTGGGCCTCGGCGTCGTGGCCGGGGCCGAAATCGGCGACCAGCGTGTAGACCTTGCGGATGCCGTTCTTCACCGCCCAGTCGGCGATCGGCGCGGTGAGCTGCGGCAGCGTGTGCGAGACGCGCAGGACGTAGTTGGACTTGGTGGTGATCGCCGACGCCGCCGCGTTCATGACGATCATCGGCTTCTTCGCTTCGGTGGCGATCGGCGCGGCGGCGAAGGCCGAGGGCGTCAGGCCGAAGCCGCCCAGCACATCCACCTTGTCCTTGACCACCAGCTCCTGCGCCGCGCGCTTGCTGATTTCCGGGGCGACGCCGGTGTCGTCCTTGACGATCAGCTCCACCGGCCGGCCGGCGATGGCTCCGCCCGACTGCTGCAGATAGAGGCGGGCGCCATGCTCGATCTGCTTGCCGTAGGAGGCGAAGGGGCCGGACATCGGCAGGACCAGCCCGACCTTCAGCGGATCGGCGGCGTGGGCGGCGAGCGACAGGGTGGAGGCGGCGAGCGTGGCGGCCAGCCACGCGATGGATGTCCTCGGTTGCATTCTTCCCTCCCTTTTTTCGGTCTTGTGTGACGGTTTGGTCTGGCGGTTCAGGCGGCGTCGGGCTGGTTGGCCGGCGCGGCGCGGCGGAAGGCGTCGAGCGCGGCGCAGGCGCGGTCGATCGCCACCAGGGTCGGATAGGGTGTCAGGTCGACGTTGAACCGCCGCGCGCTCTCGATCTGCGGGACGAGATAGACATCGGCGATGGTGGGCGCGTCGCCGACGCAGAAGGCGCCCCGCCGCCCGTCGGCGGCCAGCATCGTCTCCAGCGCCTGGAACCCGGCGTCGATCCAGGTGACGCACCAGGCGAGCACCGCCGCCTCGCCGCAGCCCAGCGACTTGCGCAGATACTCCAGGACGCGGCGGTTGTTGAGCGGGTGAATGTCGCAGCCGACCAGCGCGGCCAGCGCCCGCACCCGCGCCCGCGCCTCGGGATCGGCGGGAAGCAGGGGCGGCGTCGGGTAGCGCTCCTCCAGCCATTCGATGATCGCCGGGGACTGGATCAGCGCAGCGGCGGCCTTGTCGGGGCCGACGACCAGCGCCGGCACCAGCCCCTGCGGGTTGATCGCCCGGAAGGCAGCGCCGAGATGCTCCTCGGTGCGCAGGTCGACCGCGACATACTCGACATCGAGCCCCTTCAGGTTCAGCGCGATGCGCAAGCGATGCGACGTTCCGCTGCGAAAGAAGTTGTAGAGCTGCATCACCGCCATTCCCCCGTCAGTCCTGCGCCAGGCAATTGCCGACGTTCCAGCCGTACAGCCATTCCATCGCGTCGTAGAAACGCTCGGTCGGGCGCCCCTTCCACAGCGCGTTGCGGACCAGACGCTCGACGCCCTTGGCGTGGTAGATGCGCCCCATCTCGCGGCCGGACAGCACGATGCGCGCAGTGCGGGTGATGCGCGACCGCTGGTACAGGTCCAGCGCCTTGGGCCAGTCGTTGCCGGTGACCCGCAGGGCCTCGCCCAGCGTCACCGCATCCTCCAGCGCCATGCAGGCGCCCTGGGCCATGTACTGCGTCGTCGGGTGGGCGGCGTCGCCCAGCAGCGTGGCGCGGCCGAAGGTCCATTGCGGGATCGGTTCGCGGTCGGCGGTGGCCCAGCGCTTCCACTGCTTGGGCAGGTCGATCAACTGGCGGGCCTTCGGGCAGATGTCCTGGAAATAGCTGCGGACCTCCTCCGGGCTGCCCTCGGTGACGCCCCACTCCTCCTTCTCGCGGCTGTGGAAGGTGACGACGACGTTGTACTGCTCACCGCCGCGCAGCGGGTAATGCACCAGATGGCAGTTGGGGCCGACCCAGATGCTGGCCGCGTTCCATTTCAGCTCGTCGGGGAAGTCGGCCTTGTCGATCACCGAACGGTAGACGACGTGGCCGGTGACGCGCGGCGGATCATTGACATAGTGCTGGCGCACCACCGACCGCACGCCGTCCGCCCCGATCAGGGCCACGCCCCTGTAGGCGTTACCGTTCTGGTCATAGACGGTGACGCCGGCATCGTCCTGCTCGACCTGTTCGATCCGGGTGTTGGTGCGGAATTCGACCCGGCCGGTCTCTTGGGCGCCCTCCAGCAGCGACAGATGCACATCGACCCGGTGGATGACGGCGTAGGGGTTGCCGAAACGCTGGCGGAACGCCTCGCCGGTCGGGATCTTGCCGACCTGATATTCGTCGATGGCGTCGTGCATCACCATACAGTCGGTGAAGACGGCGCGGCTGCGGGCCTTGTCGCCGACACCCAGCGCGTCGAACGCATGGAAGGCGTTGGGGCCGAGCTGGATGCCGGCGCCGATCTCGCCGATCTCGGGGGCCTGCTCGAACACCTGGACCTTGAAGCCGCGGCGCACCAGGGCCAGGGCCGCCGCCAGGCCGCCGATGCCGCCGCCGGCGACGAGCACGGGAAGTTCTTCAGTCATCTCTTCCTCGGATTTTCGAAACGGAGGGATGTTGGGGCGTTATTCGGCGTCGCCGATGGTGAGGGCGATGTCGCCGACCCTCTCGACGTGCCCGGTGAGGCGGTCGCCGGGCTTGACCGGACCAACCCCCTCCGGCGTTCCGGTGAAGATCAGGTCACCGGGTTGCAGATGATAAAATTGCGAGAGATCGGCGAGCAACTCGGGGATATCCCAGATCAACTGGCTGAGATCGGCGCCTTGCTTTTGCCCACCGTTGACCTGGAGGCTTATCGCGCCGGTCTTCAGCACGCCGAGATCACCCTGCGGGATGATCGCGCCGCACACCGTGGAGTTTTCGAAGTTCTTGCCCAGGTCCCAGGGCCGCCCCTGCTCGCGCGCCACCAGCTGCAGGTCCCGGCGGGTCATGTCGAGCCCGGCGCAATAGCCGTAGATCAGGCGCCCGGCATCGGCTTCGCCGACACGGAAGCCCGCGGCACCGATGGCGACGACCAACTCCATCTCATAGTGGTAATTGGTGGTTCCGGCCGGGTACGGCACGGTCGCGCCGGAGGGCACCAGGGTCGACGGATCCTTCAGAAAGTAGAAGGGCTTGGACGACGCCTTGTCGACCGGGCGGTTCATTTCGACGGCGTGGGCGTGATAGTTCCGGCCAACGCAGAAGATCCGCGTCACCGGGAAGCGCGCGTCGCTGCCCCGCACCGGCAACGAGGCGATCGGCGGGGGCGTCCAGAGGTATTTGGCGTCGGACATGTCTGGTCTCTTTTCTTTCAATCAGGTGCGGACTTCGTAGAGGCCGAGCTTCTTCTGAAGCGGCGCGTCGTCGGCGATGAAGAGGAAGGCGGGTCGGTCGGCGGACGGGTTGCGCAGGCTCACCGGCTCGTAGCCGGGCACGCAGCAGGTGTCGGCCTCGGCCAGGGCAAGGTGGTTGCCGTCCAGGGTGACGTCGGCAGCGCCTTCGATCAGGTGGAAGACCATGGCGGTGGACCGGGCCGGCAGGTCGAGCCGCTGGCCCGGACGCAGCATCAACGCCGAGAAGCCGAGAAGTTTCTGGCAGTCGGCGCCGGTCTCCGGGTTGACGTAGGCGACCTGCACCGCGTCGATGCCGGGCTGGCTCTCCGCCAGGGCCAGCAGCGCCTTGCGGACGTCGGCCCAGGGGTAGCGCAGCATCGGGAAGGGCTGTCCGACCCGGTTGAAGACGGGGGCCGGAACCACGCCGCCGCGCTGGTAGGCGCGTTCGGTCGCTTCGCCGTTGACCGACTGGGCGTTGCCTTCGGTGACGTAGGACGCTTCCATGTAATAGACCATCGGCAGGTCCAGCACGTCGAGCCAGACCACCGGCTTGTCACCGTCATGGCCATGCTCGTGCCACAGGCCGGTCGGGGTGAGGATCAGGTCGCCGCGGCTCATCGGGCATTTCTCGCCGTCCACCGTGGTGTAGGCGCCCTCGCCCTCGACGATCATCCGCACGGCGTTCGGGGTGTGGCGGTGGGCCGGCGCCCATTCGCCGGGAAGCAGAAGCTGCATGCCGAGATAGATGGTCGAGGTCGCCTGCATCTTTTCCAGGCCATGGCCGGGGTTGGCCATGACCAGCACGCGCCGCTCGGCCTTTTCCATCGGCGTCAGATCGCCGGCGCGGAGCAGCAGCGGGCGCAGTTCCTGATACGACCAGGCGATCGGCTGGGTCCGCCGCGCCGGCTTGCCGGGTGGCAGGACCGCCCGCAGGCTGGGCCACAACGGGACCAGGTTCTGCGCGGTCAGGGCGGCACGGTAATCCTCCGGCAAATCTTCGAGGCGGCCGAGTTCAAGCATGGAGAGTCCTCCGGGTCTGGCAAAATCAGGACGTGGGTGGGCGGACGGCGCCGCTGGCAAGCGGCGGCCGGTGTGTTCGGAACCTGGAAATTATCAAATGAAACTATGAGGGCAGAACAAAGCGCGCCGGGACCTTGGCGAACGCGTCAATCAATCATCGGGTCATCTTGCGCAAAGAGGCGCGTCTACTTCTTGAACGGGGCGCGGCTGCTTTCGTTGTTCTCGTCCACCAGCCGCTCCAGCAGCGCCATGAAGACAGCGCGTTCGTCGCTGCTCAACGGTTCCAGCAGGCGTTCCTGCACCCGGTCGACCGACGGCTCCACCGTTTCCAGCATGGCCCGCCCGACGTCGGTGAGGGACACCAGCTTCTGGCGCCGATCCTCCACCCCGGCCGTCCGGCGGATCCAGCCCTTTTCCTCCAGCCGTTCGACCAGGCCGCCGATGGTGGAGCGGTCCAGTGCCGCCCGCGACGCCAGGGTGATCTGGTCGAGGTCCGATTTCTCCCGCAGCACCGCCAGGACCGCGTACTGCGTCGGCGTGATGTCGAACTCCTTGCATTCGTCGAGGAAGATCGACACCGCGATCTGCTGCGCACGGCGGATCATGTGGCCGGGTTTGAGATGCAGATCGCCGTGCAACATGAAGGTCCTCATTCCCGATGGATCGTGCGACGCGTGTCGTAGCACGAACGGCACACCGTGCAATCCCCGCCGGCCTTCCGCGTCCCCCGTCATGCCACCGCCCCACCGTCTTTAATCAGTATGCTGATGAACAGTATACTGATCTTCAGTGTAACGCTCAACATGTTTTTCAGAGGGACGAGGACTTCGCGTACCCGCCCGCCCGTCGCGGGATCCACACCAGCCACCAGGGCCCCGACCACGGGCGCCAAAGGCCGATCTCCGGCTCGCCACCCCGCAACACGGCGGCGGCCGGGTCAAAGACGGGGCGGCAGGCGCGTACTCTTGCGATGGATGCCCTGGGCCACACCGGGCCGGTTGCCGATTCGCGGCCGGGCTGCGTACTCTTGCGATGCGGGCCGGCTGTGGCGCGATCTGCCATCGCCCTTGTCCCGCGTATTGTTGCGATGCCCATACGCACTCTTGCGATCGGCGAATCGGCCCGACTCGGTTTTTCCCCCGTACTCTTGCGATGAATCAACTAATAGAGTCTCAAATAGGTTTCCTACTAGGCATGCTCTCAAGAGTACGCGTTGCGGCCAGCTTCCCGACCGGTCACACTCTCGACAGCTCTGGTAGGAGGGACGACCCTTGGGCACGCTTCACGAACTGATCAGGACACATGGCGCCGATGACGCCCGCCGTCTCGTCCCGGAACAGGAGCGTCCGTTCGTCGATCTGGCGGCGGAGGCCCTGGCCACCGAGAGCAAGGCGCTGGGCATCACCTATGCCGGCTTCTGCCTGACCAGCCTGCCGCACAAGGCCTTGCCCGACGAGCAGCATTGGGAACGCCCCGGCCATAAGGTCAAGCTGATCATCGAGCCTGGGCGGCTGCCGGACAATGACGGCGTGACCCGGCTGTTTGGCGTCCCCTACGGGTCGCGGGCACGGCTCATCCTGCTTTACCTGCAAACCCGCGCGATCCAGACCGGCAGCCCGGAGGTCGAACTGGGCGGCTCCATGCGCGACTGGATGAGCCGGATGAATGTGTCGACCGGCGGCAAATCCTATCGCGACGTCAAGGAGCAGGCCAACCGCATCAGCGCCTGCAACCTGACCTTCATCTGGGAACGCCAGGGCAAGAAGGCGGAATTCGCCAAGGACACCATCGTCAAAGGCGGCATCCAGCTCTACGACACCGACGATGACCAGCAGCTGCGCCTGTGGGTGGACACGGTTCGCCTGTCCGACAGCTTCTTCAAGGCCTTGCGCGAGCATCCGGTGCCGGTGTGGGAGCCGGCGATCAAGCTGATCTCCAACAAATCCATGGCGATCGACATCTATATCTGGCTCGCCTACCGCCTGCACGTGCTGGGCACGCCGACGCCGGTGACCTGGACCGCGCTGCATGGCCAGTTCGGCGCCGGCTACAAGAACGTCTTCCAGTTCAAGCCGCGCTTCCAGGACGCCTTGAAAGCCGCCCTCGCCGTCTACCCGGATGCCAAGGTCAGCGTCGACGACGTCGGCCTCGTCCTGCACCCCTCGCGCCCGCCGGTGCCGGAGCGCCAGTTCGCACTCTTGCGATGAGGGCAACCCTGCGTACTCTTGGGAGGCTTCATCGCAAGAGTACGCGACACCGGGGACCCGGCCGGCATGGCAGCCGCGCCGCAACGCCGAGACGGCCGCCGTCGCGCCCTCGGCCGCTTCATGATCATCGCCGGGAAAAGGTGGTTTTTGGGCATTCCGCCAGCTTGGCCGCGACACCATCCCAACGATGGTTCCCGACACCGATGACACCCAGGCACTGGTGCTGATCAAAAATGCCCGGCGTGTCGACCTGCACTCCATAGACATTGCACGCTCCCTGGATCGGCTGATCGAGGAGAAGGGGCTGGCACAGCAGCAGGCGACGGTGCTCATCGGCAGATCGCAAGAGTACGTGGCCCGGCTGCTCGGAATTCCGCGGTTGCCCGGCGGCATTCCTGGAGGAGGAGTCGCAGCCGAGCCACGTGTCGGTGCTGATGGAGCTTGGCGACGGCGCCTTGCAAGCCAAGCTTCGGGAGCGGGCAAAGCCCGGTCTCACGATGAAGGCGGTGGGCGAGGCCCCCTCCCCCGCGCCGGCCGCTCACCGGCCGGACCGACGCCAGATCAGCAGGTTTCCGGAGGGGTGATATCGAGTGAGGGTTCTGGAAACCGGCTCTAAGAGCTCAACGGACCGCCCTCGTCTTCAACAAGGCAGACTACCGGACCGTGTCGCTTCTGGAACGAAGCGGACGCCGTTCCACTGTGGAACGGCAGAGTCACGCCGACGCTGGTGCCGGCCATTGCCGAAGGACGCAAGAGCGTCAGGCTCAGCCGTGGAACGCGACGGAAGAAAGGTCGCGTTCCACAGTGGAACGCTAACTCTTGCTCGCGCTTTCGATCACCGCGTTGAGGTCATCCCGCATTTGTATGAGCATCTCCAAGTCGCTGTTCCACAGCCGTCTCGGCTCAAGGCGAAGGGCGCCCAGGACCTCATGCGCCTGCTGAATGCGTCGGGCGAGCCGTTTCGGCAGAGCGCTGAGCGCAACGTCCGGATTTTCTCCCCGAACCGCCCCCTGGGTGGTGGGGGCAAGGTTGTTCCCGTCATTGCCCTTCACCGGAGCAAGGGGCGGAAGCAAGGCCGGACCGCCAATGGCCGTCTTGGCCGCGTCCCACATCCTGATCTGCGCGTCGACGTCTTCAATCTCCGCGATGGCCCACAACTGCTTTTTGGTCGGCTTGTGCAGGTGGTATTCGTCGCGCACGACCCGCGGCAGCTTCAGCAGCAGGAGAGCGCGGGAAATCTCCGACTTGCTCTTGCCAAGAATTCGGCCGAGGACCGCGTAGGAGTAGTCGAACTTCCGCCGCAGGCGCTCGATGGCGTCGGCCTCCTCGAACGGGTCGAGGTCGCTGCGCTGGACGTTTTCCAGGAGAGCGAGTTCGTCGTCGTCACCGGTCAGGGTGACCGCCAGAATCTTCTCCAGCCCGATCATCTTGGCAGCGCGAAGGCGCCGCTCGCCGTAGACCAGCTGGAAGCGGCCGTCATCAAGGGGCTTGATGCCGACCGGCTGGACCAGCCCCTTCTCGCGCATGGAATTGGCCAAACCTTCCAGTTCCTCGGCGTCAAAATGCCGCCGCGGCTGGCTGGGATTGGGAATGATGCGGTCGAGGGGCACCTCCACCACGCGCCGGTCCGTCGGGCTGTTGAGACCGAAGGTCTGCGCCACACGGTCCTCTTCAGCGGACGCGAGCACCGCCGTCACCCCCTGACGGCCGAACTTACGCGATGACATGAGTCGCCTCCACCATCTGGTTGCGCTTCTCCACGACGGCGGCAACCACCTCCTCGTACACCGTCATTCCCGGCGCGTCCGGCAGGGCTTCGGCCACGGTGCGTCCCGCGGCGGCGGCCTGGGCGTAGATGGTTGCCCGGGGCATGGGCGGGAAAATGCGCAGCATCTTGCCGAAGATCCGATGCATGTCCTCAAGCGAGGCGCGGTCCTGGACGAGCCGGTGATCGTACATCGTCGGCAGGAGCCCGACGACGGACAGGCGTGGGTTGGAACGCCGCTGGATGGCGTCGATGTTCTTCAGCAGGAACTCCACGCCCGTCACCGAAAAAGCTTCCGTCTGGCAAGGCACGACGATGCAGTCGCCGGCGGTGAGCGCGTTGATGGTGAGCGCGCCGAAATGGGGCGGGGTGTCGATGACGATGAAGTCGTAAGTCCGGCGCGCGTCTGTCAGGATTTCCCGCAGCGTGAAGTCGCTGCCCGGCTTGCCGAGCAACTCGGTTTCCGCGTCGCCCAGGCGCATGCCCGACGGAACAACGTGAAGGCTGCCCTCGCCCACTTGCACCGTGCTCTCGGCGAGCGTGGTCGCACCTGGCGTATCCAGCATCGCCGCGCGCAGCGGCGTGTAGAGCGTCTGGTTGATCTTGTCCTGGTGGATGGGGTTGAGGCCGAAGTGCATCGTGGCGTTCGCTTGCGGGTCGGAGTCGACGAACAAGACCGAATAGCCGCGCTGCGCCAGACCGGCTGCGACGTTGACGCTCGACACCGTTTTTCCCACACCGCCCTTTCGGTTGGCGAAGACAAGCGTCAGCGCCGGGCCATGCTCGATTTCCGGGCCAGCCACCTCCTGAAGGAGAAAGCGCGCGACCTGCTCAGGGATTTTTTCGCTGTTGCTCTCCCAGCGGCTGATCTTGGAGCGGTCGTAGCGACGCTTCAGACGCTCGTTCAACCAGAGCGCAAAATCCGGCTGCGTCAATCCGCGCCGTTCCCGGAACGCCTTCATATCCTCGCCGCGCATGATCCCCCCTCCGACAACCGACGATCCTTCCTCATAGGGGGCGGTCGATCACGGCGTCAAGTCTTGGTGGAGCCGGCCTCTTTGCATCAACATCCGTCAACCAGCACACCCCTTTTAAAGGCTTATCCATTGCGTAGCCGGAATGATTGATGTTGATGGCGTGTTGGCGCAATGGTGCCTGGTTTGCATCAACATCGGAACCCCTGCCGAGGTGACCGCGGCTGCCCAACGACCATTCCGAATCTGGCGGCCTTACGGAAACCGGCGCACCGCCGCCTGTCGGGCCGAGGCCCAGGGGGGAAGGTCGATCCCCGGTGCGACATCGCACCAGTTCTCGCGGCGCAAGGCAGCCGCGCGGGATCGCGGCGTGGATATCGCTGCCCGGCGACCATACCTTGGGTCCCTACGACTGGCCGCACCGCCGGCCGCTGTGAACGGACCGCGCCATGATCCCCTTTTCCGTGCTCGACCTCGCTCCGATCATCCAGGGGGCAACCGCCGCCCAGTCCTTCGCCAACACGCTGGACCTCGCCCGGCATGCGGAGCGCTGGGGCTACAAGCGCTACTGGCTGGCGGAACACCACAACATGCCGGGCATCGCCAGCGCCGCCACGGCGGTGGTGATCGGCCATGTCGCCGCCGGCACCTCGACCATCCGGGTCGGGTCGGGCGGGGTGATGCTGCCCAACCACGCCCCGCTGGTGATCGCCGAGCAGTTCGGCACGCTGGAATCGCTCTATCCCGGCCGCATCGATCTCGGGCTGGGCCGGGCGCCGGGCACCGACATGATGACGGCGCGGGCGCTGCGCCGCGACATGGCCGACAGCAGCGACCGCTTCCCGCAGGACGTCGTCGAACTCCAGATGTATTTCGAGGAGGCGGAGCCGAACCAGCGCATCCGCGCGGTGCCGGGGGCCGGGTTGAAGGTGCCGCTGTGGCTGCTCGGTTCGAGCCTGTTCAGCGCGCAGCTGGCGGCGATGCTCGGCCTGCCCTTCGCCTTCGCCTCGCACTTCGCGCCGGACATGCTGATGGAGGCCCTGGCGATCTATCGCGCCCGGTTCGAACCGTCGGCGACGCTGGCCAAGCCGCACGCCATGGTCGCCGTCAACCTGTTCGCCGCCGACAGCGAGGCCGAGGCGCGGCGCATCCAGTCCTCCGCCCAGCAGCAGTTCGCCAACCTGCGCCGCGGCACCCCCGGCAAGCTGCCGCCGCCGATCGACGACATCGAGACCTATTGGCAGCACCCGGGCGAGAAGGCGATGGTCGAGCGCGCGCTGGGCAGCGTCGCCGCGGTCGGCACCCCCGATCAGGTGGCGGCGCGGCTGTCGGAGATCATCGCGGCGACCCAGGCGGACGAACTGATCCTGGCCGGCCAGATCTTCGACCACGCCGCCCGCCTGCGCTCGTTCCAGATCGGCGCCGAGGTGCGGGAACGGCTGGGCACCTGACGGCCTTCCCTCAGATCATCGCCAGCGGCTGTTTGCGCCGGGGCGGCGGGTAGGCGGCGTCGATGGCGGCGATGTCCTCGGCGGTCAGGGTCAGGCGGGTGGAGTCGGCGTTCTCGATCGCGTGGGCGACGCTGCCGGCCTTCGGAATGGCGATGACGCCGCCCTCGCGCAGGCTCCAGGCCAGCGCCACCTGCGCCGGGGTGGCGTCGTGGCGCTGGGCGACCGTCCGCAGGGCCGGGGAGGTGAGCAGGGCGCCGCCCTGGCCGATCGGCGAATAGGCCATCAGCGGCATGCGCGCGGTGTGCTGGAAGGGCAGCAGGTCGTATTCGATGCCGCGCTGTTCGGGGTTGTAGAGCACCTGGTTGACGGCGCAGCCGTGCAGGTCGGTGACGTCGCCCAGCTCCTCCAGATCGTCGACGTCGAAGTTCGACACGCCCCAGCGGGCAATCTTGCCGGCGTTCCGCAAGGTCTCGAACGCCTCCACCGTCTCCGCCAGCGGCACGCCGCCGCGCCAGTGCAGCAGATAGAGGTCGATGCGGTCGATGCCCAGCCGCTTCAGGCTGCGTTCGCACGCCTTGACGGTGCCGACGCGCGAGGCGTTGCTGGGCAGCACCTTGGTGACGATGAACAGCCCGTCGCGGCGGCCGGCGATCGCCTCGCCCACCAGCTCTTCCGAGGCGCCGTCGCCGTACATCTCGGCGGTGTCGATCAGGGTCAGGCCGCGGTCGATGCCGGCCTGGATCGCGGCGATCTCGGCGGCGCGGTGGCCCGCCCGCTCCGCCATCATCCAGGTGCCCTGGCCCAGGGCCGGAACGCTGGTGCCGTCCGGCAGGGTCACGCGCTTCATGTCTCTTCCCCTCCTTGAGGTCCGCTCCAAAAGCAACAAGCTGGCCCCATGGGGCCAGCTTGTCGATGCTTCTTCGGTGGCTTTCCGGGGAATGGCGGCGGTTACGCCGCCTTCTTGGGCGCGCCGGCGTGGCCGCCCTCCAGGAAGTTCAGCAGCTCCTCGCGGTAGTCGTAATAGCGCGGGTGCTCCAGCAGGGCCTGGCGGGTGCGCGGGTGCGGGATGTCGACCGTCAGGATGTGGCCGATCTTGGCGTTCGGCCCGTTGGTCATCATCACCACGCGGTCGGCCAGCAACAGCGCCTCGTCGACGTCGTGGGTGACGCAGACGGCGGTGACCTTGGTGCGCGCCCACACCTCCATCAGCACCTCCTGCAGCTCCCAGCGGGTCAGGCTGTCGAGCATTCCGAACGGTTCGTCCAGCAGCAGCAGCTTGGGCGACAGGGCGAAGGCGCGGGCGATGCCGACGCGCTGCTTCATGCCGTTCGACAGCTCCGCCGCTTTCTTGTCCATGGCATCGCCCAGCCCGACGCGGGCGAGGTAGTAGCGGACGATGTCGGCGCGCTCGCCCTTGTTCGCGTGGGGGAAGACGCGCTCGACGCCCAGCATGACGTTCTCGTAGGCGGTCAACCAGGGGAACAGGCTGGGGGCCTGGAACACCACGGCGCGGTCGGGGCCGGCGCCGTCGATCTCCTTGCCGTCCAGCACGATGCCGCCGCTGGTGATGTCGGCAAGGCCGGCGACCATCGACAGCACCGTCGACTTGCCGCAGCCGGAATGGCCGATCAGCGACACGAACTCGCCCTTGCGCATCTTCAGGTCGAAGCCGTCGACCACGGTCAGCGGCCCCTTCGGCGTGGCGAAGGTCTTGGTCAGGCGGGTGAATTCCAGGTAGCGGCTGGCGCCGCCGTCGCCACCCATCGCCGCGATGTAGGCCTTGGGCGGCGGCGCGGCGGTGATCGGCTGCAGGTCGGGCAGGGGCAGCGCGTCGTCGCCGCCGGCGCCGCGGGCGACGCCGACCTCCATCAGGTAGGCGGTGACCTCGGCGCGCAGCCGCTTGAAGTCCTCGTCATGGTTGACGGCGGTGCGGTCGCGCGGGCGGGGCAGGTCGACGGTGAAGGCCGGCCCCAGCGTGGCGCCCGGCCCCGGCGTCAGCGGGATGATGCGGTCGGCCAGCAGGATGGCTTCGTCGACGTCGTTGGTGATGAGGATGACGGTCTTGCGATCCTTGCGCCAGATCGCCTCAATCTCGTCCTGCAGCTTGGCGCGGGTCAGCGCGTCGAGCGCCGACAGCGGCTCGTCCAGCAGCAGCATTTCCGGGCTCATGGCGAGCGCGCGGGCGAAGCCGACGCGTTGGCGCATGCCGCCCGACAGCTCCTTCGGCCGGCGGTCGGTGGCGTGGCCGAGGCCGACCGTCTCCACCGCCCGGCGGGTCAGCACGCCGCGCTCCGTCCCGCCCTTGCCTTTGTGGACGGCGTCGACCGCCAGCGCGACATTCTCCTTCACGCTCAGCCAGGGCATCAGCGAGTAGCTCTGGAAGACCAGCCCGCGTTCCGGCCCCGGCCCGGTGACCGGCTTGCCGCGGTACAGCACCGCGCCGGCGTCCGGCATCGCCAGTCCGGCGATCAGGTTGATCAGCGTCGACTTGCCGGAGCCGGAGAAGCCGACGATGGCGACGAACTCGCCCTCCTCGATCGACAGGTCGATGTCGCGCAGCACCGGTGTCGCGCCGTAGGACTTCGACACGCCCTTCAGGTCCAGGATCGCCATGGTCGTCATCTCCTTGGAAGGGCCGGGGCTCAGCGGGCGGGGCTGTGGCTGACGGCGGACTGGAAGGCCAGCATCACGCGGTCGAGCAGGAAGCCGATCAGGCCGATGGTGAAGACGGCGACCATGATCTTGGCCAGCGAGTTGGCGGAGCCGTTCTGGAACTCGTCCCAGACGAATTTGCCGAGGCCGGGGTTCTGCGCCAGCATCTCCGCGGCGATCAGCACCATCCAGCCCACGCCCAGCGACAGGCGCAGCCCGGTGAAGATGTAGGGCAGGGCCGACGGCAGCACGAGGCGGCGCACCATGGTGAAGCCGGAGAGCTGCAGCACCTTGCCGACGTTCATCAGGTCCTTGTCGATCGACGACACGCCGACCGCGGTGTTGATCAGCGTCGGCCACAGCGAGCACAAAGTGACGGTGATGGCCGAGGTCAGGAACGACTTTTCGAACAGCGGATTGTCGCTCGACACCGTGGCGCTGACCACCATGGTGACCAGCGGCAGCCACGCCAGCGGCGACACCGGCTTGAAGATCTGGATCAGCGGGTTGATCGCGGCGTTGACGGTGCTCGACAGGCCGCAGGCGACGCCCAGCGGCACTGCCACCAGCGCGCCGAGCAGGAAGCCGGTGAACACCGTCTTCAGGCTGGTGACGATCTGGTCGAGGTAGGTCGGCTTGCCGGCGTAGGGCAGGGTCCTGACCTCGGCCGCCGGGTTGGCCGCCAGCTTGTCGGCGTTGCGCTTGGCCTGGCGCTCGTAATAGGCGGCTTCCTTGGCGCGTTCGGCCTTGTGGTCGGCGTAGAGGTTGGTCGCCTGCTCCCACACCTGGGCCGGGCCGGGGATGGCGCCCAGGCTGGTGTGGACCTGCGGGGCGGCCCAGCCCCAGGCGGCGAGGAACAGCAGGATGGCGGTCAGCGGGATGCCCATCTGGCGCCACAGCTCGATCCCCTGCTGGCGCGGGTTCTCGCCGGCGGCAAGCCGCAGCAGCGGCGCCAGCCAGCCGAGGCCGATCACGCCGAGCGTGCCGGCGATCCGGTTGAGGGTCTGGGCGCGCCGGGCCTTGCGTTGGGCGCGGGCGAGGTCGGCGGCGGCGGTGTCGGTCAGGCTGGTCATGATCTGGTCTTCCCCTTGGAAAGATCCCTTCTCCCCCCTGGGGAGAAGGTTGGGATGAGGGGGGTCGGCGCAGCCGAAGAGATCCTCGCTGCGGCCCCCCACCCCGATCCTCCCCCGCTGGGCGGGGGAGGGAGTTTGACGGAGGCGGGGAGGGCGCTTACCCGCCCACCACCTGACCGCCCTCGACCTTCTGCTCGCCCTTCAGGCCGATGGGCTGCTTGTTGAGGTAGTCGTTCGGCTTGTGGCCGTCATAGGGGATGCCGTCGATGAAGCCGTTGTCGACCGGCTTGTAGCCGTCGCTGGTCCAGGGGAAGTCGGCCTCCTTGGCCTTGCCTTCCTCGACCAGCAGCTTGGCGGCCTGGAGGTAGATCTCCGGCTTGTAGACGTCGGCGGCGGTCTTGGCGTACCAGGCGTCGGGCTTGGCCTCGGCGATCTGGCCCCAGCGGCGCATCTGGGTCAGGTACCAGACGGCGTCGGAATAGAAGGGGTAGGTGGCGTTGTAGCGGAAGAAGACGTTGAAGTCGGGAACGTCGCGCTTGTCGCCCTTCTCATACTCGAAGGTGCCGGTCATCGAATTGGCGATCACCTTGGCGTCGGCGCCGACATAGTCGGACTTGGCGAGGATCTTCACCGCTTCGGCGCGGTTGGCGTTGTTGTTCTCGTCCAGCCACTGGGCGGCGCGGATCAGCGCCTTGACGACCGCCAGATGGGTCTTGGGATTCTTCTTCGCCCAGTCGTCGGTGACGCCGAACACCTTCTCGGGGTTGTTCTTCCAGATCTCGGTGTCGGTGATGACCGGCACGCCGATGCCCTTGACCACCGCCTGCTGGTTCCACGGCTCGCCGACGCTGTAGCCGTAGATGGTGCCGGCCTCCAGCGTCGCCGGCATCTGCGGCGGCGGGGTGACCGACAGCAGCGCGTCGGCGCCGATCTGGCCCGACACGTCGGTCGGGCTGTAGAAGCCGGGGTTGATGCCGCCCGACGCCAGCCAGTAGCGCAGTTCGTAATTGTGGGTCGAGACCGGGAAGACCATGCCCATGTTGAAGGGCTTGCCCTCCGCCTTGTACTGGGCGATCACCGGCTTCAGCGCGTCGGCCTTGATCGGGTGGACCGGCTTGCCGTCGGCGCCGTTGGGCACATTGGCCTTCATCTTCTTCCAGACCTCGTTCGACAGCGTGATGCCGTTGCCGTTCAGGTCCATCGAGAAGGCGGTGACGATGTGCGCCTTGGTGCCGAAGCCGATGGTGGCGCCCAGCGGCTGGCCGGCCAGCATGTGGGCGCCGTCCAATTCGCCGGAGATGACGCGGTCCAGCAGGACCTTCCAGTTCGCCTGCGGCTCCAGCGTCACCGACAGCCCTTCATCCTCGAAGAAGCCCTTTTCGGCGGCGATCGCCAGCGGGGCCATGTCGGTCAGCTTGATGAAGCCGAGCTTCAGTTGCTCCTTCTCGACGGCGAGCGGGGCGGCGACGGCAGAGACGCCGGCCGTCAGCGCGACCACGGCGGCGGCGGAGGCGAGAAGGCTGCGCAGGGAAAAGACGGTGTTGGCCACGTCGGATGCTCCATCTCTGAAATCAGGGCCAGCGGTGCGGGTGGCGACACCGGTGTCGATTTCTTGGGCAAACCCCGGACTGGCTGTTTTTCGGGCAATGGCGGCGGAGGCACCCTGTCCGTCGAACGCGTCCAGCGGGATCGACCGTAGGAAAGCCTTGGGAAAGGCCCGTCGATACCGGGTCGGCAACACTGCCGGGGCTGGCCCATCATTGGACGCTTGGGATGCACGCACCGTCGTTGGCGCGTCTCTGGTCCCGTCCTTCGCAAGCCTCATGCCAAAGGATGGGATTTGCCGCGAAATCGGCCAGGACGCTTGATTCCCTTGGGCGGGGCCAAGCGGAAGGTATCAGCCTTCGCAGGGTGGCCCCACGGCCGCTGCTGCTTTTTGCGGCGCACACAAGGCGGTCTGACCAAGCCATAGGCAATACCTAAGGCTGATCTAAAAACAGGCACCTAGGTATCGGGTGGCTCCCGGTGCCGGACTCCGCGGAAACCCTTGCGTTTTGCCGGCGTCGCCCGCCGCCGGCGCGATTGGCACGCGGATTGCGAAGGATCGGCCAGACAACGCGGGTGACGGCAACGCAGCCGCCGCCCGCCCATCGGCCGGATCCGTGCGACGCAGCGCGGCTTTGGCCCTGGTTCGACGACGAACCGCCCGGACAACGGCGTCCGAACAGGTCGGCTTCCCGCCTTCGCGAGGCTCTCGCGGGGGGTGAGCCACGGCCCGTTCGGACGCCTTTCTTTTTGGCCCCGTGCCTGACTTTGCGGCAGGCCGGACTGGAGACGAGGCAGACGCCATGGACATGCATCTCTCATCGAACAACGGGCCCGTCGTTGACCGGAACGAGGCGGAACAGCGCATCGCCGGCCCGGCCAAGGAGCGGCTGGTGGTGGTCGGCAACGGCATGGCCGGCATGAAGACGGTCGAGGAGCTGCTGGCCAAGGCGCCCGGCCGCTACGAGATCACCGTCTTCGGCGCCGAGCCGCACCCCAACTACAACCGCATCATGCTGTCGCCGGTGCTGGCGGGCGAGAAGACCTTCGACCAGATCGTGCTGAACAGCCGCGAGTGGTACGACGCCAACGGCATCACGCTGCTGACCGGCGAACCGGTGGAGGGCATCGACCGCGCGGCCAAGACCGTCGTCTCGCAGTCGGGCCGGGTGGTGTCCTACGACCGGCTGCTGCTCGCCACCGGTTCCATGCCCTTCATCATCCCGGTGCCGGGGGCGACCCTGCCGGGCGTCATCGGCTTCCGCGATCTGGCCGACGTCGACGCGATGCTGGAGGCGGCGGCCAGGGGTGGCCGCGCCGTGGTGATCGGCGGCGGCCTGCTCGGGCTGGAGGCGGCCAACGGCCTGCGGGTCAAGGGGATGGACGTCACCGTCATCCACCTGATGCCGACGCTGATGGAACGCCAGCTCGACCCGTCGGCCGGCACGCTGCTCCAGCGCGAGCTGGAACGCCGCGGCATCGAGGTGCTGACCGGCGCCGACACCGCCGAAATCCTGGGCGATGAGCGGGTGACCGCGGTGCGGCTGAAGGACGGGCGCGAGCTGCCGGCCGACATCGTCGTCATGGCGGTCGGCATCCGCCCGAACATGGCGCTGGGCAAGCTGGCCGGGCTCGACTGCGGCCGCGGCATCCGCGTCGACGACCAGATGCGCACCAGCGACCCGTCGATCTTCGCGGTCGGCGAGTGCGTCGAGCATCGCGGCGTCACCTGGGGCCTCGTCGCCCCGCTGTTCGAGATGGCGAAGGTGCTGGCCGACCGGCTGGCGGGCGGGGAGGGGGGCGCCTACACCGGCTCCGTCACCTCGACCAAGCTGAAGGTCACCGGCGTCGACGTCTTCTCCGCCGGCGATTTCTCGGGCGGCGAGGGGACCGAGGACATCGTGTTCCGCGACGCCGCCCGCGGCGTCTACAAGCGGCTGGTGCTGAAGGACGGCAAGCTGCTGGGCGCCGTGCTGTACGGCGACACCAAGGACGGCGCCTGGTACTTCTCGCTGCTGAAGGACGGCGCCGACGTGTCGGCCGAGCGCGAGACGATGATCTTCGGCCAGGGCTTCGGCGGCGCCGACGCCGGCGACCCCAACGCCGCCATCGCCGCCCTGCCCGACAGCGCCGAGATCTGCGGCTGCAACGGCGTCTGCAAGGGCACCATCGTCAAGGCGATCACCGACAAGGGCCTGACCAGCCTGGACGAGGTGAAGGCGCACACCAAGGCGTCGGCCTCCTGCGGCGGCTGCGCCGGCACGGTCGAACGGTTGCTGGCGGTGACGCTGGGCGACGGCTTCACCGCCGCGCCGACGGTCAAGCCGATGTGCAAATGCACCCACCACAGCCACGACGCGGTGCGGGCGGCCATCGTCGACCGCGGGCTGAAGTCGATGGCGGACGTCTTCCAGGCGATGGAATGGACGACGCCCGACGGCTGCGCCTCCTGCCGGCCGGCCCTGAACTATTACCTGCTGTGCGCCTGGCCGGGCGAGTACACCGACGACTACCAGTCGCGCTACATCAACGAGCGCGTCCACGCCAACATCCAGAAGGACGGCACCTATTCGGTGGTGCCGCGCATGTGGGGCGGCCTGACGACGGCGTCGGAGCTGCGCGCCATCGCCGACGTGGTCGACAAGTTCGCCATCCCGACGGTGAAGGTCACCGGCGGCCAGCGCATCGACCTGTTCGGCGTGAAGAAGGAGGATCTGCCGGCGGTGTGGGCCGATCTCAACGCCGCCGGCATGGTCTCCGGCCACGCCTACGCCAAGGGGCTGCGCACGGTGAAGACCTGCGTCGGGTCGGAATGGTGCCGCTTCGGCACGCAGGATTCGACCGGGCTGGGCGTCAAGCTGGAGCGGATGACCTGGGGCACCTGGACCCCGCACAAGGTCAAGCTGGCGGTGTCGGGCTGCCCGCGCAACTGCGCCGAGGCGACGATCAAGGATCTCGGCGTGGTCTGCATCGACAGCGGCTATGAGCTGCATGTCGGCGGCAACGGCGGCCTGCATGTCCGGGCCTGCGACCTGCTGGTCCGCGTCGCGACGGAGGAGGAGGTGCTGGAATACACCGGCGCCTTCATGCAGCTCTACCGCGAGGAGGCCCGCTATCTGGAGCGCACCGCGCCGTGGGTGGAGCGTGTCGGGCTCGACCACATCAAGGCGGCGCTGGTCGAGGATCCGGAGCGGCGCCGGGATCTCAACGCGCGCTTCCTGTTCTCGCAGACCTTCTCGCAGGACGACCCGTGGGCGGAGCGCGCCGCCAAGGGCGTCGACCGTCACGAATTCAATCTGCTCGCCGAAGTGGGGTAACGGATCATGGACAGCATCATCACCGAAGCCACCGCTCTTGAGACCGTGTGGACCCTGGTCGGCAGCGTCGACGACATCCCCGTTCTGGGCTCGCGCGTCGTCCGCACGCCCCAAGGCGACATCGCCCTGTTCCGCACGGCGGCCGACGAGGTCTTCGCGTTGGAGGACAGCTGTCCGCACAAGAATGGGCCGCTGTCCCAGGGCATCGTCCATGGCCACCGCGTCACCTGCCCGCTGCACAACTGGGTGATCGAGCTGGCGACCGGCGAGGCGGTGGCGCCGGACGAGGGCCGCACCGGCCACGTCCCGGTGCGGGTGGAGGGGCGCAGCGTCGCGCTTGCCCTCGGCGAGGCCAAGCTGTCGCGCGGCGGCTGCCGCAAGGCGTGCGGCCATGTTTGATGGGCCGGAGCCTGCCTCCGGCGGCGAACGGGAGGTTCGGACCACCTGCCCCTATTGCGGGGTCGGGTGCGGCGTGATCGCCACCGTCGCGGCGGATGGCGGCGTCACCGTGCGCGGCGACACCGACCACCCGGCCAACTGGGGGCGGCTCTGTTCCAAGGGGGCGGCGCTGGCCGACACGCTGGTCGCCGATGGGCGCTTGCTCCATCCGGAGATCGGCGACCGCCGCGTCGGCTGGGACGAGGCGCTGGACGCGGTGGCGCAGCGCTTTGCCGACACCGTCGCCAAACATGGGCCGGACTCGGTCGCCTTCTACGTCTCCGGCCAATTGCTGACCGAGGATTACTACGTCGCCAACAAGCTGATGAAGGGCTTCATCGGCGCCGGCAACATCGACACCAACTCCCGCCTGTGCATGGCGTCGTCGGTGGTCGGGCACAAGCGCGGCCTGGGCGCCGACGCGGTGCCCGGCACCTATGAGGATTTCGAGTGCGCCGATCTGGTGGTTCTGGTCGGCTCCAACCTCGCCTGGTGCCACCCGGTGCTGAACCAGCGGCTGCTGGCGGCGCGGGCGTCCCGCGGTGTCCGCATCGTCGTGGTCGACCCGCGCCGCACCGACAGCGTCGATGCCGCCGACCGCCATCTGGCGCTGAAGGCCGGCACCGATTCGGTGTTGTTCAACGGGCTGCTGGCTTATCTTGACAGCCGTGGCCACACCGACGCCGGCTTCGTCGCCGCCCACGCCGACGGGGCCGAACCGGCGCTGGCCGCCGCCCGCGCCGAGGCGCCCGACGTCGCCACCGTCGCCCGCCGCTGCGGCCTGGATGAGCGCGAGGTCGCCGCCTTCTACGCCGAGTTCGCGGCGACCGAGCGGGTGGTGACCGTCTATTCCCAGGGCGTCAACCAGTCGTCCCAGGGCAGCGACACCGTCAACAGCATCCTGAACGTCCATTTTCTGACCGGCCGCATCGGCCGCCCGGGCCGCGGCCCCTTCTCCGTCACCGGGCAGCCGAACGCCATGGGTGGGCGCGAGGTCGGCGGGCTCGCCAACCAGTTGGCCGCCCATATGGGCTTCACGGTGGCGGAGGTCGACCGCGTCCGCCGCTTCTGGAACGCGCCCGGCGTCACCGCCCGGCCGGGGCTGAAGGCGGTCGACCTGTTCCGCGCCATCGAGCGCGGCACCGTCAAGGCGGTGTGGATCATGGCGACCAACCCGGCGGTCAGCATGCCCGACGCCGGCCGCGTTCGCCGCGCGCTGGCGAAATGCGAGACGGTGGTGGTCTCCGACTGCATCCGCGACACCGACACCGGCCGCTTCGCCCACATCCGCCTGCCGGCGATGGGCTGGAGCGAGAAGGACGGCACCGTCACCAACTCCGACCGCACCATCTCGCGCCAGCGCGCCATCCGGGCGGGGGAGGGCGAGGCGCGGCCCGACTGGTGGATCGTCACCCAGGTCGCCCGCCGCATGGGCTTCGCCGACGCCTTCCCCTACGACAGCGCCGCGGCGATCTTCCGCGAGCACGCCGCCCTGTCGGGCTTCGAGAATGACGGCGCCCGCGCCTTCGACATCGGCGCCCTGTCCGAGCTGGACGAGGCCGGCTACGAAGCGCTGGCCCCCTTCCCCTGGCCCTGGCGCCGCGGGGCCGAGCCGCAGCAGCGCCTGTTCGGCGACGGCCGCTTCTTCACCGACGACGGCCGTGCCCGCCTGCTGCCGGTCACCACCAAGCCGCTGCCACGCACGGTTCCCGACGGCGCCCTGCTGCTGAACACCGGCCGGCTGCGCGACCAGTGGCACACCATGACCCGCACCGGCCTGTCGCCGCGGCTGTCCGCCCACGCGCCGGAACCCTGCCTGGACATCCACCCGGCCGACGCCGCGGCGCGCGGCCTTGCCGACGGCGGTCTCGCCCGCATCACCACCATCGCCGGCGAGGCGCTGGCCCGCGTCCGCGTCACCGACGCCCAGGGCGCAGGCACCATCTTCCTGCCGATGCACTGGACCGACCGCTTCACCGAAGCCTGCGTCATCGGCCGGCTGATCGACGACGAGGCGGTCGACCCGCAGTCCGGCCAGCCCGACCTGAAGCGGATGCCGGCGACCGTCTGCCCCTACCGCCCCGACTGGACCGCCTTCCTGCTGGCCCGCCGCCCGGTCGAGCCGGCCCATGGCGGCTATTGGGCGCGGCGCGCTGTCAAGGGCGGCCACCTGATCGAGATGGCCGGCACCGGCGCGATCCCGGATGTCGAGGACGGCGCGTGGCTGTCCGGCCTCGACCCCGCCGGCACGCTGGTGGAGTTCCGCGACGAGGCCCGCGGCAGCCTGCGCAAGGCGTGGTTGGATGGCGGCCGGTTGGAAGCCTGCCTGTTCGTCACCGCGGACGGCCGCCTGCCGCCGCGCAGTTGGCTCGCCGGGCTGTTGGAGGCCGACGATCTCGACGACATCACCCGCGCCGGCCTGCTCGCCGGCCGGGCCCCGGGGGCGAAGGCCGACGAGGGCCGGATCGTCTGCGCCTGCTTCAGCGTCGGCATCACCCGCCTGCTGGCGGCGATCCGCGACCAGCGCCTGACCAGCCCGGCCGAGATCGGCGCCGCGCTGAAGGCCGGCACCAACTGCGGATCCTGCGTCCCCGAACTCAAGGAGGTGCTGCGTCATGCTCACCAACGCGAAGTGGCGTGATGGCTTTGCGGCGCTGGCGCGCCTCGCATTCCCGCAGTTCGCAGGCATCGGCGGCCTTGCCCCCACCCTGACCCTCCCCCGCTGGGCGGGGGAGGGGACAAGTGCTTGTCCGGGAACGCTGCGGCAGTCCCTCCCCCGCCCAGCGGGGGAGGATAGGTGGGGGCAAGTCACCCTCGTCGGCGCCGGCCCCGGCGACCCCGAACTGCTGACCGTCGCGGCGGTCAAGGCGCTCGCCGCCGCCGAGGTGGTGCTCTACGACGCCCTGGTCGGCGACGGCATCCTCGACCTCGCCCACCCCAAGGCGGAGCGGATCTGCGTCGGCAAGCGCTCCGGCCGCCATTCGCTGCCGCAGGAGGAGATCAACGCGCTGATCGCTTTCCACGCCCGGCGCGGCAAGCGCGTCGTCCGTCTCAAGGGCGGCGACCCGATGGTGTTCGGCCGGGCGGGGGAGGAGATCGAGCATCTCGACGCCCTCGGCGTTCCGGTCCGCGTCATCCCCGGCATCACCGCGGCGCTGGGCTGCGCCGCCTCCACCGGCCTGTCGCTGACCCGGCGCGGCGTCTCGCGCGCCGTCACCTTCGTTACCGCGCACGGCCGCGACGGCGAGCGCTTCGACCCCGACTGGGCGCGGCTGGCCGATCCCCAGGGCACGCTGGCGATCTACATGGGCCGCGAGCAGGCCCGCGCGGTCGGGCAGGGGCTGACCGGCGCCGGCCTGCCCACCGACACGCCGGTGCTGGCGGTGGAAAACGGCTGCCGCCCCGACGAGCGGCACCACCGGACGACGCTCGGCGCCATGGCGGCGCAGGGCGTGGCCGCCGGCAAGGGGCCGACCCTGCTGCTGATCGGCGAGGCGCTACGCCCGCGGCAGGACGGGGCGGCGGACGCCGTTGATCGCCGCGCGTTTGGCGACCTCGGCCAGCGGCTCGATCACGACTGACATGGTGAAGACGGTGGCGTGCAGCAGGTTCGTCCCGTCCACCATCATCCCGACATGGCCGGGGAAGAACACGATGTCGCCGGGTTCATAGGCGACATCCCGGCCGTCGTCGGACAGCCACGTCCCCAGCCGCTCGTCCTTGCGCTGCATGCCGCTGCTGTGGTGGGAGACGACGCCGGCCGCCGCCGCCATCGCGGTCAGCACCAGTCCCGAACAATCGATGCCGAAGGCGCTGCGACCGCCCCAGACATAGGGCGTCTCCAGGAAGCGCAAGGCGATGGCGAGAGGATCGGCCGCCGGGGCGTCGTCGACCGGCTCCAGCCAGCCGGCGAACAGCCACAGCCCGTCCGCCACCCCGACCCAGCCGTTTTCGGCCCGGCCGTCCAGCGTCACCCACGACCCGAAGCTCAGCGTGCCGACCGGCGGCGCCCGGTGCGTCGGCGCCGGGTGCAGGTCGGCGCGCAACGCCCGGACACGGTGGGTCGGCGCCACCGGCTCCGCGTGCGGGGTGCCGGGCGGCAGCCAGCCGACATGGCCGTCGAAGGCGTTCTCCGCCCGCAGCCAGCCGGCGCGCTCCTCCAGAATCCGGAACCGCTCGCCCCGGATCATCTCGCTGGTCTGCTCGGACCCGTCGCGCGGCTCCACCAGCAGAACGGCGTGCGGGGCGGTGATCTGGTGTTCGGTCATCGTCATTGGTCGTGGCTGGGTGGAAACCGACGCTGACCATAGCTCCGCCCCCCGACCGGCGCGAGGGATAAAGCGCGCCCGTCGTTTCGCCGGGATATCCGTCATTCCGCCGGAAAACTCCGGCACGACCGGCGCATTGCCCGCTTCTGCCCGGCCGTTCCGCCCGACACCCTTTGTATGCGAGCAAATTCGCCAAACAGGGAGCAGGGACAAGCATGGCAACGATGAAGGTTCTGGTGCTGGGCGCCGGCAAGATCGGCTCGATGATCGCGACGCTGCTGACGCAGAGCGACGATTTCGCCGTCACCATCGGCGACCGCGACGAGGCGCTGCTGTTCCGCGCCGAACGCGCCGGCCTGCGGGTGACGCGCGTCGATGTCGAGGATCCGCACTCGCTGGGCGTCGCGCTGGCCGGCCAGAACGCGGTGCTGAGCGCCTGTCCCTTCACCCTGACCCCGACCATCGCCGCCGCCGCGGTGGCCGCCGGTGCCCATTACCTCGACCTGACCGAGGATGTCGCCGCCACCCGCAAGGTCAAGGCGTTGGCCGAGACCGCCAACACCGCGCTGATCCCGCAATGTGGTCTGGCGCCCGGCTTCATCTCCATCGTCGGCCACGACCTCGCCCGCCGCTTCGACGAGCTGCACAATCTGCATCTGCGGGTCGGCGCCCTGCCGCAATACCCGACCAACGCGCTGAAATACAACCTGACCTGGAGCACCGACGGGCTGATCAACGAATACTGCAACCCGTGCGAGGCCATCGTCGACGGCCGCCCGCGCGAGGTGATGCCGCTGGAAGGCGACGAGCGCTTCGCCCTGGACGGGGTGGATTACGAGGCGTTCAATACCTCCGGCGGGCTGGGCTCGCTGTGTGAATCCCTGGCCGGCAAGGTGCGCAACCTCGACTACAAGACGGTGCGCTACCCCGGCCACCGCGACATCGTCCGCCTGCTGATCCGCGATCTGCGGCTGGGCGAGCGGCGCCACCTGCTGAAGGACGTGCTGGAAACCGCGGTGCCGCTGACCCTGCAGGACGTCGTGCTGGTGGTCGCCACCGCCACCGGCATGCAGGACGGCGAGTTGCGGCAGGAGACCTTCGCGACCAAGATCTACAGCAAGGCGATCGCCGGCCGGACCTGGAGCGCCATCCAGGTGACGACCGCCGCCGGCATCTGCGCCATCCTCGACCTGCTGCGCGAGGGCTCGATCCCACAATCGGGCCTCATCCGGCAGGAGCAGGTGCCGCTTGAGGCGTTCCTGGCGAACCGCTTCGGCGGGCATTACCGGGGATGAGGGGCAGGCGCCGGCTCCCCGCGGCCGGCGCATGACTGCCATCCCGCTCACGGCGCAGGTGGCGCGGGTCCGGCGCCGGCGAAGCGGTTAAGGTCCTGAACCGCCACCGTTGCTGTTCGGATCCCGCCCTTCCATGCGTCTGATTTTCCTGCTCGGCCTCGCCGGCTTCGCCAGCGCCTTCTCCCTGCGCACCACCGACCCGATGCTGACGCTGATCGCCGCCGACCTCGGGGTGACGGTGCGGCAGGCGGCGCTGCTGGCCTCGGCCTACACGCTGCCCTACGCGCTGATGCAGATCGTGCTGGGGCCGGTTGGCGACGCCATCGGCAAGTCGCGGCTGGTGCGGCTGGCCCTGAGCGTGCTCACCGTCGGCCTGGCGCTGTCGACCATCGCCCCCAGCTACGGCACGGTGATGGCCGGCCGCATCCTGGCCGGGGCCTTCGCCGGCGGCATCATCCCGGCCTCGATGGCCTTGATCGGCGACCGGGTGCCGTACGAGGAGCGGCAGATCGCCATCAGCCGTTTCCTGCTGGCGGTGATCCTGGGCCAGATGTCGGGGTCCGCCGTGTCGGGCGCGCTGGCGGAGGCGTTCGGCTGGCGCACCGTCTTCGGGTTGTCGGCCGGGCTGACCGCGCTGATCTGCCTGGCCGCCCTGGTCGGGCTGGCGCGGGAGCGGGAGACCCGCTCTCCCCTGTCGGTCGCCGACGCGCAGCAGCGCTACGCCACCGTGCTGACCAACCCGGTCTCGCTGTTCGTCTTCGCCACCGTCGCGGCGGAGGGGCTGCTGATCTTCGGCGTCTTCCCCTTCGTCGCCCCGGTGCTGATGGAGCACGGCGCCGCCGGCGCCTTCCAGGCCGGGCTGACCATCGCCGCCTTCGCCATCGGCGGCGTCGCCTACAGCGCGGTGGTGCGCCGGCTGATCAAGGCGCTCGGCCAATGGGGCATGATGAAGGCGGGCGGGCTGGCGGCGGGGCTGGCCTATCTGGTCATCGCCTTGCCGGTGCCCTGGCCGGTGGTCAGCGCCGCCTTCCTGGTCGCCGGCTTCGGCTTCTACATGCTGCACAACACCATGCAGACCCAGGCGACGGAGCTGGCGCCGACCGCCCGCGGTTCGGCGCTGGCGTTGTTCGCCTCGTCCTTCTTCATCGGGCAGGGGATCGGGCCGGTGCTGTACGGCTTCATCGCCGACCACACCGGCTTCGCCCCGCTGTTCCTCGGCGTCGGCGCCCTGACCGCCGGGCTGGGCTTCGCCTCGGCCCGGCTGATCAGGCGCTGAGGCTTACAAGCACGGCCGGATGTAGGGCCGGTTCGCCTCCCACAGCTCGTCCAGGATGGCGACGGCCGCCGTGCTGGAGGTGATCACCGGGTCGATCAGCAGCGCCTGCAACGCCAGCTCCTTCGACCCGCGCAGCGCCGCCTCCACCGACAGTTGCTGCACGCTGGCCTGCACCGACAGCAGCTTGACGATGCCGTCCGGCAGCCGGCCGAGCGACACCGGGTGGACGCCGGCGGCATCCGCCACCAGCGGCACCTCCACCGCCAGCTCGTCGGGCAGGCCGGGGATGACGCCGCGGTTGATGACGATGCCGGATTCGATGAAGCGCTTCTGGTTGTGCAGCATGCCGGCGATCACCGCCACCGCCCGCTCGCCCCAGGACGGCCGGGTCCAGTCGTCGGGAATCGGCTTGCTGCCGTCGATCACCCCGTCCATCAGGTCGCGCAGGATGACGCGCCCTTCCTCGTCGTGCTTGAAGTCGAAGCCATGCTCGCCGGCCTCCCAGCCATAGGGCAGGAACTCGCCGGTGTGGTCGTCGCTCGGGGTGACCCACAGGCCGAAGGCGTGGAACAGCCGGCGGGCCAGCGGGGTGAAGGACGGGTCGTGCGTCGCTTCCCGCTCGCGCAGGAGGGGGTAGAGGTCGCGGCCGGTCGCCTTCTCGCGGATGGCGGTCAGCCACTGGAAATGGTTCAGCCCGGCGCCCCAGACATCGACCTCCTTCTCGGCCATGCCCAGGATCTGGCAGATGAACCAGCGCGCCAGGAAGATGCCGTGGCACAGCCCCAGCGTCCGCACGCTGGTGCAGCGCGACAGCCCGAGGACGATGCGGCTTTCCGGGTTGGACAGGTTGATGAACAGCGCGTCCGGGCAGATCGCCTCGACGTCGCGGACGATGTCGACGATCAGCGGCAGGGTGCGCAGGGTGAAGAACAGGCCGCCGGGGCCGCCGTTCTCGCCCAGCGTGTGGCGGATGCCGTGCTTCTTCGGCACCTCGAAATCCAGCTTCCACAGCCGGTTGCGGTCGATGGCGATGGCGCACAGCACGAAGCCGGCACCGTCCAGCGCCACCTTGCGGTCGGTGGTCGTCTCGATGGTGATGCCGGCGTCGCCGCGGCGGTTCAGCACCCCGGCCAGCGCCGCCATGCGGGCCAGCGCGTCCGGGTTGGTGTCGACCAGCGTCAGCGTGCTGCCGGCCAGCTCGGTGGTGGAGAACAGGTCCTGGAACAGGCTGAGCCCGAAGGCGGCGCTGCCGGCGCCGATGAAGACGATTTTTGTCGTGTTCGCCATGGAGCGTTTCCTCCGCGCGTCTTTTCGAGCGGCTGGGGTGGAGCGGCCGTGCGCCGTCTTGCCGCCACAGGCTACGCCTTTCGGCCGGGGTCAAACAGCCCCTGGGTGTGCGCTGCGGCAAGGCTGTGTCATGGGCTGCGCCACCGCGTCGCGCCGTGTCCGGTCTTGCGCTTGTCCCATGGCGCGCGGGCCGATGCTGCGGCATGCTGTTGAAAACGAACCATCCCATGGGAGGACAACCCCGATGGACAGCTTCAGCCAACCCGTGTCCCTGCCGGACGACAGCCGGCCCCTGACCTTCCCGCCCGACTTCCGCTGGGGGGCCTCGACCGCGTCCTACCAGATCGAGGGGGCGCTGGACGTCGACGGGCGCGGGCCGTGCGTCTGGGACACCTTCACCGCCCAGGGGCGGATCCAGGACGGCAGCAGCGCCGCCGTCACCTGCGACCACTACCACCGCTATCCGGAAGACATCGCGCTGATGAAGGCGGCGGGCTTCGACAGCTACCGCTTCTCCATCGCCTGGCCGCGCATCCTGCCGACGGGGACCGGGGCGGTCGAGACGCGCGGGCTGGACTTCTACGACCGGCTGGTCGATGCGCTGCTGGAGGCGGGGATCACCCCGATGGCCTGCCTCTACCATTGGGACCTGCCGCAGCCGCTGGAGGATGCCGGCGGCTGGCAGGGGCGGGAGATCATCGGCCCCTTCGCCGACTACGCCCGCATCGTCACCGCCCGGCTGGCCGACCGGGTCAAGAGCTGGATGATGCTGAACGAGCCGAACGTCGTCGCCATCTTCGGCTATGGCGTCGGCGAGCACGCGCCCGGCCACAAGCTGGGCGAACAGGGCATCCTGCGCGCCCTGCACCACCAGAACCTGGCGCAGGGGGCGGCGCTGCGCGCCATCGCGGCGGAGCGGTCCGGCCTGACGCTCGGCACCGTGCTGAACCTGCAGCCCGTCGTTCCCGACAGCGACCGGCCGGAGGATGTCGCCGCCGCCGCCCGCTGGGACGCGGTGTGGAACCGGGTCGCGCTGGACGGGCTGATGCGCGGGCAGATCCCGGCGCTGCTGGCCGACAGGATGGCCGGATTCGTGCAGCCCGGTGACGAGGAGGCGATCCGCTACCCGATCGACCTGCTGGGCATCAACTACTACTCCCGCAACACGATGAAGCACGAGGAGGGGCGGCCCTTCGACGTCGGCTGGGGCGAGGCGCAGTGCCGGCGCTGGACTGGCATGGCCTGGCCGGTCCAGCCGGAGGGGCTCTATGACCTGCTGACCGAGTTCCGCACCGACTACGGCAACCCCGCCGTCTTCATCGCCGAGAACGGCTGCGCCTATGACGACGTGGTGACGCCGGACGGCCAGATCCACGACGCCGAGCGGGTGCTGTATTTCCGCGAGCATCTGGAATCGGTCGCCAAGGCGCTGGCCGACGGCTGCAACGTCAAGGGCTACCTGTGCTGGAGCCTGCTCGACAATTTCGAATGGGCCTATGGCCTGTCGAAGCGTTTCGGCATCGTGCGGGTCGACTACGACACGCTGGTCCGCACGCCCAAGGACAGCTACCGCTTCCTCGCCGAGGTTGTGAGAACGGGGGAGCTTTAACCATTCCTTCGCCCGCGACCCTGTACTTTCGATAAAGACCGTTCTATTCGTTCGTCATACGGACGGCAGGGGTGAGGGCGGAGGTCCGGTGATGAGCAGCATGACCGACAGCAGAGCGAAAGCCGGCGGGGACGCGGGCGACAGACAGGGGTCTCCGGGCTTCACCCGCCGCTTCCTCCAACTGGCCGGCGGTTACTGGCACGGGCGGAACCGGGTGACCGTCTGGCTGCTGACCGTGGCACTGGTGGCGCTGACGATCGGGCAGGTGTCCGTCCCGGTGCTGATCAACCTGTGGAGCGAGCGTCTGTTCGACGCGCTCGAATACCGCTCCATGGACCGTTTCGTTACCATGATCGGCGCGGTCGGGCTGATCATCCTCTACAACATCGTCATCGTCGTGCTGCATCTGCGGGTGAAGCGGCGCCTGCAGATGGGCTGGCGCGACTGGCTGACCCGCAAGCTGCTGGAGGACTGGCTGCGCCGCGGCCGCCACCACCAGATCGCCTATCTGCCAGGCGAGCACGACAACCCCGACGGCCGCATCGCCGAGGACATCCGCATCACGACCGAGGTGGCGATCGACCTCGGCCACTCGCTGACCTATTGCGGGCTGCTGCTGGTCAGCTTCACCAACATCCTGTGGATGCTGTCGGGCGATTTGACACTGACCGTGCTCGGCGTGGAACTGTCGGTGCCCGGCCATCTGCTGTTCGTGGCGCTGATCTACGCCGCGGTCGGCACCACCATCGCCATGCTGATCGGCCAGCCGCTGGTCAACGCCGTCAACCGCCGCCAGGGGTTCGAGGCCGACTTCCGCTTCGCGCTCGGCCGCATCCGCGAGAATGGGCAGACCATCGCGCTGCTGCACGGGGAATCGGCGGAACGCGGCCATCTGGCCGTCCTGTTCGGCGGGGTGATGCGCGGCTGGAACGGCCAGACCCGGGCGCTCAGCCACATGATGGTGTTCAGCGCCACCTATTCCGTGATGTCGGCCTCCTTCCCGATCCTGGTCGCCGCCCCGCGCTACATCGCCGGCGCCATCTCGCTGGGCGTGCTGATGCAGACGGCGCAGGCCTTCCAGCAGACGGTCGGCGCCCTGTCCTGGCCGATCGACAATCTGCCGCGCGCCGCCGAATGGCGGGCGTCGGTCGAACGGGTGCTGAACCTGCACGAGGCGCTGGTGCGGCTGGACCGCGACGTCTGCGAGGTGCCGGACGGGCACATCCAGGTCGACCGGTCGGACGAACACCACAGCCTGGTCTTCCGCGGCGTCGCCATCGACGAGCCGAGCGGTGGGCCGGTGCTCCATCCCTTCGACCTGGAGGTCCGGCCGGGCGACCGCGTGCTGATCGTCGGCGACCCGGCGGCGACCATCCGCCTGTTCCGTGCCGTCGCCGGTGCCTGGCCCTGGGGCCGCGGCCACATCACGCTGCCGGCCCACACCCGCGTCTTCTTCATGCCGGAACGGCCCTACCTGCCGCACGACAGCCTGCGCGCCGTCCTGGCCTATCCGGGGCCGGCGGCGTCGGTGGGCGACGCCAAGGCGGCCGATGCGCTGGAGCGCGTCGGTCTGCCCAACCTCGTCGACCGGCTCGACAGCGCCGACCGCTGGGACGAGGTGCTGTCGGTGCCGGAGCGCCAGCGGCTCGGCTTCGCCCGCCTGCTGATCCGCCGCCCGGACTGGATCTTCCTGGAGGACGCGACCGACAGCCTGGACACCGCCGCCGAGGAGGAGTTGCTGACCCTGGTGGAAACCGAACTGCCGTCCGCCACGTTGCTGACCATCGGCCATCACGCCGGGCTGGCCGCCCACCACGGCCGCAAGCTGGTGCTGGAGCGCACCAACGGCGCCGTCACCCTGCGCGAGGAGTTCCCCGACGACGCCCCGCCGCTGGCCGAGAGCGCGGCGTGACCGGCCTCCCCGCCATCCTGGTCTTTGGCGGGGATGACGGTGAACGGGAAAGCTGCCACACTCCGCCGCGACGATCGTTCGTGTTCAACCCCTGCCGCCCCAATCCGTGATGCGCGCCGCACAACCATGGACATGACCGTGAAGAAGACCGACATCAACGCGGCGTGGCGGGGGTTGGCCAATTGCCGGGGGTGCGGCATCCGGGAATCGGCGCTGTTCGCCGACCTGACGGAGTCGGATTTCAACCTGATCCATCTGCCGATCGATGAACTGACGGTGGCGCCGGGGGCGGCGCTCTACCATGTCGGCGACGACCCCACGGCGCTCTACACCGTGCGCAGCGGGCTGGTGAAGCTGGTGCAGTATCTGCCCAACGGCGGCCAGCGCATCGTCCGGCTGCTGCGGGCGGGCGACACCGCCGGGCTGGAGGCGGCGCTGGGGGCGCCCTACCGCCACACCGCCATCGCCATCCACCCGGTGCTGACCTGCCGCATCCCGCGCGCGGTGATCCAGCGGCTGTCCGAGCAGACCCAGCACCTGCACCAGCAACTGATGCGCCGCTGGCATCACGCGGTGGAGCGGGCCGATGCCTTCCTGGTGGAACTGGGCACCGGCAGCGCCCGGGCCCGCGTCGCCCGCCTGTTCCTGACCCTGGTGGACGAGCGGGGGGAGTGCGATTTCTTCGGCCGCGAGGATGTCGGTGCCGTGCTCGGCATCACCACCGAGACGGCGAGCCGGGTCGTCGCCGAGCTGAAGCGCCAGGGCCTGCTGGAGGAACTGCGGCCCAACCGCTTCCGCTGCGACCGCGACGCCCTGCGCGCCCTGGCCGACGGCCCGTAGTTCCGTCCTGCGGCGGCACCCTTCTGGCAGGGTGACCTGCTTGAAGGTTCGAAATTCTGTTACTAGGAAAATCGTCATCCCCGCCTTCACGGGGATGACGGGATTAATCCTGCTATAGGAATTTTCCTCCCTGACCCGTTCAACCCCTGAATCCTCAGGCCGCGCGCATCTCGCCCACCAGCGTGTCGACCTGACCGGCCAGCGTCCGCAGTTCCTCCTGCACCATGGAGGAGGCGGAGAGCACGCGGTTGGCCGAATCCCCCGATTCCAGAGCCGCTTCGGCGACGCTGTCGATGTTGCCGCGGACATGCTGGGTGCTGCCGGCCGCCTCGCCGATGTTGCGGGCGATCTCGCGGGTGGCGGCGCTCTGCTGCTCCACCGCGGCGGCGATGGTCGCCGCGATC
>NZ_LGRA01000021.1:1698457-1786976 GCF_003116095.1 Azospirillum sp. TSO35-2 | reverse complement strand
GATTCGAACCAGCGTACGCTATCGCGGGCAGATTTACAGTCTGCTGCCTTTAACCACTCGGCCACCCTTCCAGTCCGCGGCCTGGCAGTGCCCGCCGCGGAGTTCGGCAATATGCGAATTTTTCGGGCCTTGTCAACACGGGTTAAGCGGTTCACACCAGAAAAAATTCGGCGGCACGTTCCGGCGGCCCCTCCCTCCTCTTCGTGGGTATCATGACGCGCTCCAGACATCCCGCCCCCAGCTCTCACCCGGCCCCCCACCAGGAGCGGTCGAAGGGCAAGCCGCAGCACCAGCCGCAGCCGGACGCCGAGGCCGCCCGCCCGCCCCGCGGCGCCGGAAAGGGCAAGCCTCCGGCGGCGCGCGGCGTCCTGCTTTATGGGCTGCATCCGGTGTCCGCCGCCTGGACCAACCCGGAGCGGCGCATCCACCGCCTGCTGGTCACCGACTCCGGCCGCGCCGCGCTGGAGCCCGCCATCGCCGCGGCGCGCGCCCGCGGGCTGGCGCGACCGGAGGCGACTCCGGTCGACCGCACCGAACTGGACCGCCTGCTGCCGCCGGGCGCCGTACACCAGGGGGTGGCGGTCGACACCTCCCCCCTGCCCGATGTCGGGATCGAGGACATCTGCAACGAACTGGCCGGCGCGACGTCGGCGGTGATCGTCGCGCTCGACCAAGTGACCGATCCTCACAATGTCGGGGCCATCCTGCGCTCCGCCGCGGCCTTCGGCGCCCGCGCCGTGGTGGTGACCGAACGCCATGCCCCGGAGACCACCGGCGTGCTGGCCAAGAGCGCGTCCGGCGCGCTGGAGGCGGTCCCACTGGTGCGGGTGACCAATCTGGCCCGCGCGCTGACCGAGTTGCAGCAGCACGGCTTCTGGTCGGTGGGTCTGGCCGAATCGGGAACAAGCACGCTCGCCCAGGTGAACCTGACCGGAAAGACGGTGCTGGTGATGGGGGCGGAGGGCAGCGGCCTGCGCCGCCTGACGATGGAGCGCTGCGACGCCGTCGCCCGCCTGCCCACCGGCGGCCCGGTCGGCAGCCTGAACGTCTCCAACGCCGCCGCCGTGGCGCTCTACGAAGTGGCGCGGCTGCGGGAATAGCCGTCCTGCCCGGCCGCGCCATCCGACGGCCCGATTCCACGACCGCTGGGCCAAGTGCTTGTTTGCACGGAAAAGGGACGCTAATGTGGGCGTCCCGCCCGCCGCGGGTGTGCCGGATTAGCTCAGCTGGTAGAGCAGCTGATTTGTAATCAGAAGGTCACGGGTTCGATTCCTGTATCCGGCACCATTTCCCTCATCACCGCGTCCCTCCCTTCGACCCGGTCGGTTTGCGGCGGCCAAACGCTCTCGTCATCCAGCGGACCGGCAGACCTACCAGCATGGCGGCCACGCCGCTCTGGAACAGCATCAACGCTGCGGCGAATGCCGGCGGCATCTCGCCGATCAGGTTGCCCGCGTCATCGAATTCCTCCGGCGGCCAGTACAAGGTGCCGGCGGCCAGCGCAGCGCCACCCACGATCAGTACAGCGCAACCAAGCCAATAGACACGAGCGAAACCGCGGCCGCGGACGGCCAGCACCAACGCGGTGGCGAGGAGCGTCAGGACGGCGGCCGACAGCGCCGCGACGAGGGTCGTCGCTCCCATCTCCGACATCGGCGGCTCCTGGCTTCGCGGGGTCCGGACGGGAACCTCCGGATGACGGCGGTGGTTGGACCATGGGCAGGCACGACGGACGGGCATGCCGGTGCGCACGCCGCCCGGCCCTCCCGTTCCGCCTGCCATCCCCCGCCAGCCTGTGCGAAAGGCCGACCATGAACAAGCCCCAGCGTCCCGAGTCGGGCCGCGACACGCCGACCTCTCCCAGCGCGGCCACCAGCGCCGGGGCCAACCGGCTGCGCGCCGACATCGACCGCGGCCTGACCGGCGACAAGGTGCCGGCGACCGATCCGGCCGCCGCACCGCTCGGCACCGACGACGAAGCCGCCGGCACCGCACCGCCGCTTGGCGATGGCCGCGGCCACGCCGTTCCGCCGGACCAGCGCATCCCGCCCGGCCAGAAAAAGGGCGGCAGCACGCTCGACACCTGATCCACCGCACCGCGGATCCCCCGGGGATCTGGATTCGCTGCGTCCGGCGTCCGATACGCAAAAAACCCGGCCGGGTCGCCCCGGTCGGGTTTTTGTGCGCGTCGGATGGCCGAGGTGCCGGAGCGGCTTGCCCCGAGTCGCCCGGAGGGGCCGACGATCAGAAATAGCGTTCCGGAATGCGGACGACGTCGTCGGGCATCACCGCGGTGGTGATCGGCGCCTTGCGGATCTGCTTCTTGGGATCGTTGCCGCGGGTGATGAGGACATAGTCCTCCTTGGCGCGATAGGTGTAGCCGCCGGCCATCGCCACCGCCGACAGGGCGGTCATGCCGTTGACGTACTGGTACTGGCCGGGGTTGCGCACCTCGCCCAGGATGAAGAAGGGCCGGTGGTTCAGCACCTCGACGCTGACCTTCGGATCCTTGACGTAGCCCTGGGCCAGCCGGGTCGAGATTTCCTTTTCCAAATCGCGGGTGCTGCGGTTCTTGGCCGTCACCTCGCCGATCAGCGGCATCGCCACCTTGCCGGTGCCGTCGACCCGGAACTCGCCGGACAACTGCTCTTCGCCGAACACGATGACGCGCAGGGCGTCGCCGGGGCCCAGATTGTACTCGCTGATCTGGCCGACGTCGGCGGTCTCCAGCGGAGCGTCGTTGCCGGCGCATCCGGTCATGGCAACGGCGAGCGCGGCCAGCCCGATACTCTGGCCCAGCGCGCGGATCACATGACGTCGATTCATCCCAAAACCCCTTCCCTGGCTGTCGGAAGCCTGCCGCGGCGCCCGGACCGGCCGGTTGAGCCGGTCGGCTGGCGGTGGCGTCCATTGGTCACGCACCTCAATTCGGGTGGAGCCTAGCAACTCGCAAGCGCTTGGGAAAAAGTGGAGAGGAATTACCGCCTTCGGATCCCTCCAGTCGACGCCTCCCGAGTCCAAAGTGCCGGCATAAGAAAAGGGCGCCCGTCATAGGACGGGCGCCCTGCTCTGCTCGGCGGGACCTTGTAGGACCTTTGGCCGGTTCTTTTCCCGGCCACCCTGTCCTATGACCAGACTACATCTGGGCGCCGAGGCGCAGATAGATCAGGTTGTCGGAATAGTCGGCGCTGTTGAGGCTCGAGTTCCGCTTCTCGTAGGTGTAGCCGCCGGTCAGGAACAGGTAGCGGTTCATCTGGTAGGTGCCGCCGAGGCTGGCGGTGTAGACGTCGTCGTTGCGGCTGTTGCCGTTGAAGTCGTCGCGGCGGTACTGCAGGCGGCCGTTCAGCACCAGCGTGCGCAGCAGCTCGTGGTCGACGCCCAGGGCGAACAGGCTGCGGGTGTAGCTGGACGCGGTGCCCAGGCCCAGGCTGCTGCTGGTCTCGCGCACCTGGCGGCTGACCGTGGCGGTGACGGTGGTCAGCTGCGTCACCGACCAGTTCAACCGGCCGCCGAAGGACAGGCCGCCGAAGTCTTCCAGCCGCGAGTCCTTGTAGTTGCGGACGAGGTAGCCGGCGAAGACCTCGCCGGTGATCAGCCCGGTCAGGTCGGTCGCCAGACCGGCCACCACCTCATAGCCGTCCGAGTCGCGGTCGACGCCGGCGAAGTCGCGGTTGTCCTTGTGGCGGGTCCAGGAATAGGTGCCCTGGATGAAGGTCTCGTAGCCGTCGATGAATTCGTAGCCGACGCGGCCGACGGTGGCGTACTCCCAGCGGTCGCGGTCGCCCTGGCGGGCGACGCCGCCGCCGATTAGGCCGACGTCGTCATATTCGGTGTACTGCGCCGAACCCGACAGGCGGGCGCGCAGGCGGTTGAAGCGCTGGGTGTAGCCGGCCTCGCCGCCGCTGGTGCGGTAGGTCACCGGCTCCGAATAGCCGGCGGAGCTGTTGATGTCGCCGCGGCCTTCGTGGTTGCGGCGGTGGAACAGCTGCCCGTCGAGCGCGCCGCTCTTGTTGACGTCGTAGCGGCCGGTCGCCTGCAGCGCATAGTCGGTGTAGTTCTCGCCCGAATTCTCGCGGTAGCGGCCGGCGTCGGCCGAGGCGGAGAAGCCCAGCGCGTGGGCCGAGAAGTCGGACTTGATGTCGAGCCGCGGCCGCACCGTCCAGATGACGTCGTCCTGGTGGTTGTCGCGCGTGGCGTAGACGTTGCTGTCGTAGGTCGCGCCCGTCTCCAGCCGCGGCAGGAACAGGAAGGAGCCGGCGCGGACGCCGAGCTGCTCCACCTCCGGCCGGCGGCGCTCCAGCACGGTTTCGCCACGCTGAAGGTCGTCCTGGGCGGCGGCGGGAAGCGACGTCAGCCCGGTCGACGCGAAAGCAAGGGCGAGAAGGGTCAGAGTGCTGGTCTTCATGGAGTCACCGCGCATGGCTGGGTTCGGTCGGCTCGACGGCCCGGATGGCCGTTTTCCTTGGCGGCACGTCCACTCGCTCGCGCGCAGGGGGCATGCACCGTGGTTGGGACAGGCCCGGCCGCCGCGACCGGCGGTGGACGCATCCTCGGCAAAGACACAACAAGGCGTGCTCCCGGCGCAACAGTGAAGCCGCGCGCCGCCCGCTTTTGCGCCGGCCTGTGGTGTCGCCGCAACAAAAGCTCGTGGCCCGGCAAGATGATCGGCCCGCGCCATCCGGTTGATTCCGGCCGGCTTTCACAACGGGCCTAAGATGAAAGTGATAGACCGCGGCGGCTGCATTGCCGGGACCCGCCCACGCCTGTTTGGAACCGGCCCGGCGGCATCCGGTTGTTCATGGCGTTTCCCTGATCCCGAAAGGATTCCCATGACACGCCGACTCGACACGCCGCCCCCGCCCCGCTCGCCGAAACGGCCGCCGGACGACGCGATGCCGCCCTACACGCCGGGCGGGGTGCCGGCGCCGCGGGGCGAAGGCCCCGCCAGCCCCGACGAAAAGACCGCACCGCCCAACAGCTACCCTCCGAAGACGAAACCCTGACAAGGTTCGATCTCCATCCAATCGCCACCCAATGGCAGCGGGTGCGGGCGTCCGACGTCGCCAAGCGCATCACCGGGCCGCCGCCGGGTTTCTTCTTTCGGGCTGGGAACGACGGCGGTGCAAGACTGTGGCCCTATGCCGCATCCGCGAAGGTTGCCCCATGGGCGTTGCCTTTCTACCCTTTTCCATGAGGAACGCATAATGGACGCACTGGGTGGCGACGCGCGATCAACGCCGCACCACCCCATGCCCACGCAGCCGGGAGCGGCGGTCCGTGCCCGCCCCAGCCTTCGTCCCGGACCGAAGGCGGGCGCGAACCACGGGCCCATGCCATGGACGACTTCGGACGACTGCCTCCCGACGACTACCAGTTGGCCGGCCAGGTTCACCACCGCCTGCGACGGGCGCACCAGCGCGCGTCGGCCATCTTCATCGACCTGATCGGCGACCAGTTGCTGACGCCCACGCAATGGTCGGCGCTGGCCACCCTGCACAGCGAGGGCGCGCTCTCGCAGAACCAACTGGGCCGGCTGACCTACATGGATCCGGCGACGACGCAGGGGGTCATCCTGCGGCTGGTCGAGCGCAACCTGGTCGAACGCAACCCCGATCCGCAGGACCGCCGCCGCACCAGCGTCAAGCTGACCCGGGTCGGGCAGGCGCTGGTCGCCGACCTGATGGCCAACGCCGCCGCCGCGCACGAACGCACGCTGGAACCCCTGACCGACGAGGAGCGTGTGCAGTTCATGGCGCTGCTGGCCCGGCTGATGTGACGGCGGACCGGCCGCCGGCGGGCCAGCGTCCGCCGCAACACCGGAATCACGACGCCGAATCGGGGCGGCGGCCTTTGAAGCGGTGACTTTTGCGCCGGGTTTGCTATGAACGCGAGGGGGTTGCGTCGCGCGAAGGCGCCCCGACCGCCCCCCTTGTCCGCGTTCCGACCCGGACAGGCCACGCGTCCCACATGAACCGGGGTCCCCGCAGGATGATGCACCGCCGTCCGATCGCCGCGCCGCCGGCCAACCGCCTTCTCCCGGGCGCACTCCTTGCCGCGCTGTCCGCCGCCGTCGCCGCCACCACGCTGACGGCCGGGCCGGCCGCCGCCCAGAAGGCGGGCTTTTCCGGCGCGCCGGTGCGGGTGGGCGAGATCAACAGCTACACCGGCCTGCCCGCCTTCACCATCCCCTACCGCCAGGGCTGGCAACTGGCGCTGGAGGAGATCAACGCCCAGGGCGGCGTGATCGGCTGCTGCGAGTTGCAGGTCGTCTCGCGCGACGACGCCGGCAAGCCGGACGACGCGGTGCGCGTCGCGCAGGAATTGGTGACCAACGAGGCGGTGGACGTGCTGGCCGGCACCTATTTCTCGCACATCGGGCTGGCGGTCGCCGACTTCGCCGCGCGCAACAAGGTGCCCTTCGTCGCGGCGGAGCCGCTGACCGACGCCATCACTTGGTCCAAGGGCAACCGCTACACCTTCCGCCTGCGCCCCAGCACCTACATGCAGGCGGCCATGCTGGTCGAGGAGGCGGCGAAGCTGCCGGCCAAGCGCTGGGCCACCGTCGCGCCGAACTACGAATACGGCCAGTCGGCGGTGACGTGGTTCAAGCAGTTGCTGAAGGAAAAGCGCCCGGACGTCGAGTTCGTCGCCGAGCAATGGCCGGCCCAGGGCAAGCTGGAGGCCGGCCCGACGGTGCAGGCGCTGGCCGCCGCCAACCCCGAGGCGATCTTCAACGTGACCTTCGGCGCCGATCTCGCCAAGTTCGTCCGCGAGGGTGAAGGGCGCGGCCTGTTCCGCAACCGCAAAATCGTCAGCCTGCTGACCGGCGAGCCGGAATATCTGGAGCCGATGAAGGACGAGGCGCCGGAAGGCTGGATCGTCACCGGCTATCCCTGGGACCAGATCGACACGCCGGCGCACAAGGCCTTCGTCGCCGCCTACACCGCCCGCTTCAAGGAGTCGCCGAAGCAGGGCTCGGTCGTCGGCTACACCACGATGAAGGCGGTCGCCGCCGCGATCACCAAGGCCAGATCGTCCAACGCGGAACCGATCGTCGACGCGCTGGCCGGCCTGACCATCGACAGCCCCTTCGGCCCGGTGACCTTCCGCGCGTCCGACCATCAGGCAACGATGGGCGCCTATGTCGGCACCACCACCGTCAAGGACGGCCGCGGCACCATGAAGGACTGGCACTACGCCGACGGCGCCAACTACCTGCCGCCCGACGAGGCGGCGCGCAAGCTGCGGCCGGCGGAGTAAGCGCCGCAAGCTTCGAGTGCTCCCATGTCCTTCCTCCTCGTCCAAGCCCTCAGCGGCCTTGCGACCGCGGCGACGCTGTTCCTGGTGTCGTCGGGGCTGACCATCGTGTTCGGCGTGACGCGGATCGTGAATTTCGCGCACGGCTCCTTCTACATGGTCGGTGCCTATGTCGGCTGGTCGCTGATCGAGCGGTTCGGCACCACCCCCGCCGGCTTCTGGGGCAGCGTCGCCGCGGCGGCGCTGGCGATGGGGCTGCTGGGCGCCGCCATGGAAATCGGCCTGTTGCGCCGGCTCTACCGCTCGCCGGAGCTGTTCCAGCTGCTCGGCACCTTCGGCGTCGTGCTGGTGGTGCAGGACGCCGCCGCCTGGTTCTGGGGGCCGGAGGATCTGCTGGGCCGCCGGGCCGCCGGGCTGAAGGGGTCGGTCGACATCCTCGACCAGCCCTTCCCGCTCTATGACCTAGTGCTGATCGGGCTGGGGCCGCTGGTGCTCGGGCTGTTGTGGCTGCTGTTCAACCGCACCCGCTGGGGCACGCTGGTCCGCGCCGCGACGCAGGACCGCGAGATGGCGAGCGCGCTCGGCGTCGATCCGGCGCGGCTGTTCACCGGGGTGCTGTTCCTGGGCTGCGCGCTGGCCGGGCTGGGCGGCGCCCTGCAGGTCCCGCGCGAGGCGGTGACCCTGCACATGGACATGGCGATCGTCGTCGAGGCCTTCGTCGTCGTCGTGGTCGGCGGCATGGGCAGCCTGCCCGGCGCCTTCCTCGCCTCGCTGCTGATCGGCCAGTTGCAGGCCTTCGGCATCCTGGTCTTCCCGCAGATCACGCTGGTGCTGGTCTTCCTGTTCATGGCGGTGGTGCTGGTGCTGCGCCCGCACGGCCTGCTCGGCCGGGCCGAGGAGGTGCCGCCGACGGCGCCCGCCGCGCTGACCGTGCCGCTGTCGGCCGGGACCGCCGCGCACTGGTGGGCGCTGGCGTTGCTGGCCGCGCTGGCGCTGGTGCCGCTCGCCGCCGGCGACTATGCGGTGATCCTGCTGACCGAGGTGGTGATTCTCGCCCTGTTCGCCGCCAGCCTGCATCTGCTGATCGGGCTGGGCGGACTGGTGTCCTTCGGCCACGCCGCCTATTTCGGGCTGGGCGCCTATGGCGCGGCGCTGCTGGTCAAGCACGCGGCGGCGCCGATGCCGCTGGCGCTGGCCGGCGCGCCGCTGCTGGCCGGGGCGGGCGCGCTGCTGGCGGGCTGGTTCTGCGTGCGGCGGTCGGGGCTGTATTTCGCCATGCTGACGCTGGCCTTCGCCCAGATCGCCTGGTCGGTCGCCTTCCAATGGTCCGCGGTCACCGGCGGCGACAACGGCATCCTTGGCGTCTGGCCTTCGGCCTGGGCGGCCGGCAAGGCGGCCTATTACTGGCTGACGCTCGGCCTGTGCGGCGGCGCCCTGTGGCTGCTGCGCCGGGCCGCCTTCGCCCCCTTCGGCTACGCGCTGCGCGCCGGCCGCGATTCGAGCCTGCGCGCCGAGTCGGTGGGGATCGACGTCCGGCGCGTCCAGTGGATGGCCTTCGTGCTGGCCGGGACGGCGGCGGGGCTGGCCGGCGGGCTCTACGCCTTCGCCAAGGGCAGCGTCTTCCCCACCCTGCTGGCGGTGCCGCTGTCGGTCGACGCGCTGGTGATGGTGCTGATGGGAGGCATCCAGACCGTGACCGGCCCGCTGGCCGGCGCCGCGGTCTTCCACCTGCTGTGGTCGGAGGTGATGAGCGCCACCGACTGGTGGCGGCTGATCCTCGGCCTCGTCATCGTCGCGCTGGTGCTGGTCTTCCCCAAGGGGATCGTCGGCTTCCTCGCCGGCTTGCGGGGGCGGGCATGAGCGAATTGGTGGTGCGCGACCTGCAACGCTCCTTCGGCGGGGTGCAGGCGGTCGACGGCGTGTCCTTCACCCTGCGCTCGGGCGACCTGCTGGCGCTGATCGGGCCGAACGGCGCCGGGAAAAGCACCTGCTTCAACCTGCTGAACGGCCAGTTGCGCCCCGATGCCGGCTCGGTCCGGCTGGACGGGACAGAGTTGGTCGGGCTGCCGCCGCGCCGCATCTGGGCGCTGGGCGTCGGGCGGACCTTCCAGATCACCGCGACCTTCGCCTCGATGACGGTGGCGGAGAATGTGCAGATGGTGCTGCTGTCGCGCGCCCGCCGGCTGTTCGGCCTGTGGCGCCCGGCGGCGGCGCAGTTCCGCGAACCGGCGCTGGCCCTGCTGGACCGCGTCGGCATGGCGGGTCAAGCGGACCGGCCTTGCGGCGTGCTGGCCTATGGCGACCTGAAGCGGGTCGAGCTGGCGATGGCGCTGGCCAGCGAGCCGTCGGTGCTGCTGATGGACGAGCCGACCGCCGGCATGGCCCCCGCCGAACGCCTCGCCCTGATGGCGCTGACCGCGGCGCTGGTGCGCGAGCGCGGCCTCGCCGTGCTGTTCACCGAGCATGACATGGACGTCGTCTTCGGCCACGCCACCCGCGTCCTGGTGCTCGACCGCGGCCGTCTGATCGCCGAGGGCACGCCGGCGCAGGTGCGCGCCGATCCGCGCGTCCAGGCGGTCTATCTGGGAGACGAGTCGTGACGGAACCGCTGCTCACCGTGGAGGGCCTCCAGGCGTGGTACGGCCGCGCCCACATCCTGGACGGCGTCGCGCTGACGGTCGGCCGGGGCGAGGTGGTGGCGCTGATCGGCCGCAACGGCGCCGGCAAGACCACCACGCTGAAGGCGATCATGGGGCTGGTCGAGCGGCGCGGCGCCACATTGCGCTTCGACGGCCGCGACCTCGCCGCCCTGCCCGCCCACCGCATCGCCCGGCTCGGCGTCGGCTATGTGCCGGAGGACCGCCGCATCTTCGCCGACCTGACGGTGGAGGAAAACCTGGAGGTCGGCCGCCAGCCGCCCCGCCCCGGCGCGCCCGCCTGGACGCCGGACACGCTCTACGCCCTGTTCCCCAACCTCGCCGAGATGCGCGGCCGCCGCGGCACGCGGATGAGCGGCGGCGAGCAGCAGATGCTGACGCTGGCCCGCACGCTGATGGGCAACCCGTCGCTGCTGCTGCTCGACGAGCCGTCGGAGGGGCTGGCGCCGCTGATCGTGAAGCAGATGGCCGAAGCGGTGCGGCGGCTGAAGGCGGAGGGGTTGTCGGTGCTGGTGTCCGAGCAGAACCTGTCCTTCGCCGCCGCGGTTGCCGACCGCGCCTGCGTCATCGAAACCGGCCGCCTGCGCTGGACCGGCAGCATGGCCGATTTGATGGCCGACGAGGCGGTGAGGACGGCGTATCTGGCGGTGTAAAAGCCCTCTCCCGGGACGGGAGAGGGAGCCCCTCACTGCCCGATGAAGCTCAAATCCATCACCGACTTCGGGTCCAGCGTCTTGTCGACCTGCCCTTCCGACTGCCAGAACTTCACCTGGTTCACCACGTCGTCCACCAGCAGGCGGGCCTGCGGGTCGACGTAGGGCAGGCCGCCGGCGACGATCTCCGGCTTCTGCTTGGTGGCGTCGGCGATGATGGTCAGCAGCTCGTCATAGCCGGGGCCCTTCACCAGGGCGCCCGAGGCGTCCTTGCCGTTGAAGGCGGCGTGGTATTCGGCCAGCGCCGTCTTGTAGGCGCGGATGAACTTCTCGACCAGCGGGCGGCGGTCCTTGATCGTCTTGGGCGCGGTGAACAGGGCGCCGAGCTGCCACGGCGTCTCGTCGCCGGCCCAGCCGATGATGGTGCCGGCGCCGTCGGCCGCCAGCTGCCGCGACACGGTCGACGGCGCCAGGATCGCGTCGACCTGCCCGCCCTTGAAGGCGGCGACCATCTTCGGCACGTCCTGCAGCGGCACCATGGTCACGTCCTTGACCGTGAAGCCGTATTTCTGGCCGAGGATGCCGATCATGTAGTGGAAGGTCGAGCCGACCGTGGTGATGGCGATGCGCTTGCCCTTCAGGTCGGCCGGCTTGGTCAGCCCGGCCTCGTACGCGGCCTTGGTGGCGACGTAGCCGCTCAAGGGGAAGCCCGGCTCGTCGCGGCTCTGCGCGGCGATGATGGTGACGGCGCCCTTGGAGGCGAGGTTGTAGAAGCCGGCGGTCAGCCCGGTCACGCCGAAATCGGCGTCGCCCGAGGTCACCGCGACCGGCACCTGCTGGGCCGAGGTGAACATCTTCAGGTCGACGTCCAGCCCTTCCTTCTCGAAATAGCCCTTGGCCTTGGCAATGAAGATCGGACCGGAGGAGGACAGCGCCAGCACGCCGACCGTCGCCTTCTCCAGCGGCTGGGCCGGCGCCTGGGCCTGGGCGGCCGACATCCCCACGGACATCAGGGTGCCGGCGGCCAGCGCGGTGCCGGCGGTGGCGATCAGGACGCGCCGGGTGAGGCGGGCGAGGGTCATGGACGGAAATCCTCCCGGGTCGGTGGTTCGAGTTTCTTGGAAAAGATCGTCAGCGCCAGTTCAGCAGCCGGCGCTCCAGCAGCGACAGCACGGTGCCGATGGCGAGCCCCATCAGCGACAGCACCAGCACGCCGGCCAGCAGCGTGTCGGTCTGCATCAGGTTGCCGGCCATCAGCACGAAGGCGCCGATGCCGTATTCGGCGCCGATCATCTCGGCGGCGACCACCAGGATCAGCGCGATCGACGCGGTGATGCGGAAGCCGGCCAGGATGCCCGGCAGGGCGCCGGGCAGCACGATGGAGCGCAGGATCGACCGCCAGGGCAGGCCGAAGCTCTGCGCCATGCGGATCAGGTTGCGCGGCACCGAATCGATGGCGCTGCAGGTGGCGATGACGGTGGGGAAGAAGACGCCGAAGCCGATGGTGGCGAATTTCGACGGCTCGCCGATGCCGAACCACAGGATGAACAGCGGCAGGAGCGCGATCTTCGGGATCGGGAAGAAGGCCGACACCAGCGGCACGCCGACCGCGCGGGCGGTGGAGAAGATGCCCATGGCGAAGCCGACCAGCATGCCCCCCAGCGTGCCCAGCACCCAGCCGACGGCGATGCGCCCCAGCGACGCCTTCAGGTTCAGCCACAGCGAGCCGTCGGTGACCATGCCGGCCAGCGCGCGGCCGACCGCGCTCGGCGGCGGCAGGAACAGCGGGCTGGCGAGGCCGAGGCGGCTCGCCCCCTCCCACACCGCCAGCAGGGCGGCGAAGGCGGCCAGCGCCGCCCAGGGATGGCGCTTCACGGTGAAGCCGCCGCCGCGGAAGCGCACCGGCTGGGCGGACACGCCGTTCACCAGCGGATTGACGGGCAGGCTGTCAGGCACGGGCGATCTCCCGGTCGGCCATCTGGGCTTCGGCCTTCATCAGGTGCCACAGCCGTTCGCGCACCGCGGCCAGATGGGCCTGGGCCGACGGCTCCTGCCGGCGCTCGCGCGGTTCCTCGATGGTGACCATCTCGCGAATGCGGCCAGGGCGGCGGCTCAGCACGCAGACGCGGTCGGCCAACCGCAGCGCCTCGTCCAGATTGTGGGTGACGTAGAGCGCGGTGGTCTTCTCGCGCCGCCACAGCTCCAGGAAATCATCCATCAGCAGCTCGCGGGTCTGGGCGTCCAGCGCCGACAGCGGCTCGTCCAGCAGCAGCATCGCCGGGCGCACCGCCAGCGCGCGGGCGATGCCGACCCGCTGGCGCATGCCGCCGGACAACTGCTTGGGCAGCGCCTTGCGGAATTCCCACAGGCCCATGCCGCGCAGGCCGGCCTCGATCCGCTCGCGCCGCTCGGCGGCGGGCAGCGGGTGGTGTTCCAGCACCAGGGCGACGTTGTCCTCCACCGTGCGCCAGGGCAGCAGGGCGAAGTCCTGGAAGATGAAGGTGATCGGGTTGAGGCAGCCGTCGGGCACCTCCCCCTCCACCCGGATCGAGCCGGCGGTGGGCGCCACGATGCCGCCGGCAATGCCGAGCAGCGTCGACTTCCCACAGCCGCTGGGGCCGATCACCGCCAGGATTTCACCCTCCGCCAGAGCTAGATCGATGCCGTCCAGAACGGTCAGATCGTCGTAACGGTGGGTCAGATCGGATACAAGAAGCCTCATCGCGCCCTTTTTCGCCCGCGGCGCCCTGCCGCACCCGCTCCGGCCGATCGAAGCGGACTGTTCGTTGGGCCTGCCACTATAGCGCGGCGATCGAACGGGGGAGAGTGGAAAGGGCACCTGCATCTCAGCCATACGCCGGTATGGGCACGGGTCGGCGCGGCGGGAATGCGACAGTCCGGGTGGCGGTGCGACCGCCGGCCGCGTCGCTTTTGCGACACCGGCCGCGACGTCAGCCGATGCCGCTGAACGCCCCGCCGCGGGCCGGCGCGTCGAGCGCCCGCAGGGCCGCGGCACAACGGCCGACCACCGCCTCCGCCACCGCGTGACGGTCGCTCAGCCCGGCCTCGTCGATCTCGTCGGGAGTCATCGCCTGCAACAGGACGCGCAGGGTGCGGACATAGGCCCGCAGCAGGGTGGCTTCCTCGACATGGTCGCCCAGCAGCCCGGCCCGCCCGGCGGCGGCGCGGAGCGCGCACAGCTCGCCGTCCAGCGAGACGGCGGCCTGCTCGATGGCCGAGAGCGCCCGCGTCAGGCGGACATGCTTGAGAACGACGACCTCGGCCATGCCCATCCTCCGCTGCTGCTACCGCGGAAAAAGCAACCGGCGTGCCAGACGCCGAGAGTGGACTCCGCTCAGCGTCCCCGCATCGACGGGTGCCACGCCGTCGTCAGCCGCTCCAGCAACGCCAGCCCGCCGTAGAAGCCGGAGCCGGTCAGCGCCGCCACCGCGATGGTCGCCCACACGATGTCCAGGTTCATCCGCGCCACCTCGGTGGAGATGCGAAAGCCCATGCCGACGACCGGGGTGCCGAAGAACTCCGCGACGATGGCGCCGATCAGCGCCAGGGTGGAGTTGATCTTCAAGCCGTTGAACAGGAAGGGCAGCGCGTTGGGCAGCCGCAGCTTGACCAGCGTGCGGCCATAGCCGGCGCCGTAGGACCGCATCAGGTCCAACTGGATGCGCTCCGAATTGCCCAGCCCGGCCAGCGTGTTCACCAGCATCGGGAAGAAGGTCATGACGACGATGACCGCCGCCTTGGACTGCCAGTCGAAGCCGAACCACATCACCATGATCGGCGCGATGCCGACCACCGGGATGGCGCTGGCGAGGTTGCCGAGCGGCAGCAGCCCGCGCGCCAGGAACGGCACGCGGTCGGCCAGGATCGCCACGGCGAAGCCGGCGCCGCAGCCCATGACATAGCCGCGCAGCACCGACACCAGCACGGTCTGGCGGAAATCGTCCCACAGCACCGGCGCGTTGGCGGCCAGCGCCGCGGCGATGCGGCTGGGCGCCGGCAGCAGGATGGCCGGCACGCCGAAGCCGCGCACCAGCACCTCCCACCCCGCCAGCAGGCCCAGGCCGAACAGGCCCGGCACAAGGACGGAGCGGGTCCAGCCCGGCACGCCGGCCAGCGTGCCCATCACCCGCCACAGCAGCAGCGTCGCGACGACCAGGAACAGCCACAGCCCCCAGCCGGCCGACAGGTCCACCCCCTCGTTCATCAGGTGCAGCGGCAGCAGCAAGGCCAGCGCGACGCCGGCCAGCTCGACCCAGGCGCCCGGATACTGGATAGCGGCCAGCCGCCGCGGCGCGCTGCGCCCGGCGATGACCGCCAGCACCACGCCGATCAGGAACAGCGGCGCCGCGCCGGAAGCGCCGCCGAACCAGCCGACGACGGCGCCGTCCCTCGTGCCCAGCGGCAGCATCAGCGCCGCCAGCGCCAACAGGGCGAGCGCGACCAGCCCCCAGTCGGCGGCGGTGCGCAACGTGGTGCGGTAGGGGTCGACGGTTGCCGGATGGCCGCTCATCGCGCACCCGCCCGGCCCAGCAGGACCAGTTCCAGGCCGCGCACCGCGGCGATCAGCAGCACCGACAGCAGCGACGCCATGATCAGCGCCGCCCAGATCTGCACCGTCTGCCCATAATAGGAGCCGGACAGCAACCGCGCGCCCAGCCCGGCCTGCCCGCCGGTCGGCAGCTCGCCGACGATGGCGCCGACGACGCTGATGGCGACCGACACCTTGAGGCTGGTGAACAGGAACGGCATCGACGCCGGCAGCCGCAGCGACCAGAAGGCGCGCAGGCGGCCGGCCGAATAGGTGCGCATCAGGTCGAGCCACAGCGGATCGGCGGAGCGCAGCCCCTTCACCATGCCGACGGTGATCGGGAAGAAGCAGAGATACATGCAGATCACCGCCTTCGGCAGCAGCCCGGTCAGCCCGATGTTGCCCAGGATGACGACGATCATCGGCGCGATGGCCAGGATCGGGATGGTCTGGGACGCGATGACCCAGGGCAGCAGGCTGGCCTCCAGCGTGCGGGTGTAGACGATGCCGACGGCCAGCAACGTCCCCAGGACCAGCCCCATCGCCAGCCCGGTCAGCGCCGCCTCCGCCGTCACCCAGGCGTGGAACAGCAGGTTGCGCGGGCTGCTCGGCGCGTAGCCGGTCAGGGACCCCCACAGCTCGTCCAGCACCTGGACCGGGGTCGGCAGGATCGGCCGCTTCATCGCGTAGGCCTGCCCCAGCACGTCGCCGAAGCCGGTCGGGTGGCCGGCGCGAACGAGCGCCTCCTCCGCCTGCGGCCAGTTCAGCCAGGCGGCACCGATGTACCACGCCGCGATCAGCAGCAGCGTCATGGTGGTGACGGGAAGGGCGCGCTTAATCATCGTAGCTGTGCCCCTCCTTCAGCCCCTCGCGCACGCGGTGGGCGATGGCGGCGAATTCCGGGGTCTCGCGGATGTCCAGCGTGCGCTCGCGCGGCAGGGCGTCGCAATCGATGACGTCGAGGATCCGGCCGGGGCGCGGGCTCATCACCACGATGCGGGTCGACAGGAACACCGCCTCGGCGATCGAGTGGGTGACGAAGACGCAGGTCTTGCCGGTCGCCCGCCACAGCTGGGTCAGATGCAGGTTCAGATGGTCGCGGGTGATCTCGTCCAGCGCGCCGAACGGTTCGTCCATCAGCAGCAGGTCGGGCTGCAGCGCCAGCGCGCGGGCGATCGACACGCGCTGCTGCATGCCGCCGGAGAGTTGCCAGGGAAACTTGCGCTCGAAGCCCGACAGGCCGACGCGCTCCAGCTGTTCGCGGGCGCGGGCGTGGCGCTCGGCCTTGGCCAGCCCCATGATCTCCAGCGGCAGCATGACGTTGCGCTCCACCGTCCGCCACGGGTAGAGCGCCGGCGCCTGGAAGACGTAGCCGTACAGCCGCTTCAGCCGCGCCTGCTCCGGCGTCATCCCTTCGATGGCGACGGCGCCGGAGGTCGGCCGCTCCAGGTCGGCGATGACGCGCAGCAGCGTGGTCTTGCCGCAGCCGCTGGGGCCGATCAGCGAGACGAAATCGCCGCGGGCGATGGTCAGGTCGACCTCGCTCAACGCCGTCACCGGCCGGTCGGCGGTCGGGTAGACCAGCGAGAGCTTGCGCGCCTCCACCACGGTCGGGGCCGGAGCCGGCCGGGGCGCCGCCCCCTGTGAGTCGAACGGTCTGCTGTCCGGCGATGTGGCATCCGGCGAGGTCGGGGAGGTCACGGGCGGCGGTCCTTCGGGCGCGATGCGGTTACGGGCGGATAAGCGTGCGGAACGATGGGCACGCTATCATCGCCGCGTCCGCCGCGCCAGACCGGCCACCGGACCGCCCGGCGGCCCGATCAGGCCGCGAAAGAACTGGACGGCCCGCAACCATCCGGACAGGATCACGCCTCCGCCGTGCCGCCTGCCGCCCAACCCTTGTGCGCCGCCCCGCCCGATCGTCCCACGCATGGCCCCAGCTCATGACCGCCGCCAAGCCGCACCCGCCCACCATCGAGATCACGCGCGAGGACGGCGCGAACGGTGCCGTCTTCCTGGCGACGCCGGCGCTGACGCCGATGATCCGGACGCGCTACCTGCTGGTCGCCGGGCTGCTGGCGACCGGCTTCATAGCCGGGGCCGGGCTGGCGCCCGACGGCATCGCCGGCATGCTGCAATGGCTGGCGGTGTTCTGCGCGGTGCCGGTGCTGCTGTTGTGGGTGGTGATGCTGACGGAGACGGTGCAGCGGCGGGCGGTGCGGCTGGGGGTGACGCCGCGCGGGCTGACGGTCGACGGGTCCCGCATCCACCCGCACGAAACCATCCGCGATCTGGCGCTGTACCCGATGGTCGGCGGCAAGCCGCTGTTCGTCGCCTGGATCGACCCGGCGCACGATTACGGCCACATGGCGGAAATGAAGCTGGTCGGCGGCGACGTGGCGCCGAACGACAAGGTCAAGGCGGAACTGAAGGCCGCCGGCAGCCGCAACGTGCGGCTGGTCATGCACCGGCGCGGCGGGCACACCGGCATCGTGCTGGTGCGCGGCCTGTCGCTGTCGGGCGGCCAGACGCTGCTGGCGGCCCTGGCGGCGGAGCTTCGCGCTCACAGCCGCTAGGGCGTGTCCCGGACCGACGGGGGGTGGAGTCCGGCAGGCCGGGCGTGGACAGACCGGACGTCGACAGACCGGACGTCAGCGGCGCGGAACGGCCGGCGGCTCCGGCAGGTCTTCCTCCAGGATGACGACGCTCAGCGCATAGGACACCTCGCCCTCGTCCTCGTCGCGGTTCAGCGTGCCGAAGAACTCGCCATCCACCGTCACCTCGGCCGACTGGCCGGCCTTGGCCGGCGGCTCGATCACGATCTTGGGGTTGCCCAGCGTCTTGCGCAGGTACATCTGCACGCGGGCGATTTCGGTGTCGGACATCCGGACGGCGGACGGCTTGGCGGGCGGCATGGCGAACCTCGTTGTCTGCGAAGGAGCGTCATATAGGCGGCTTCGCCGCGAAGGGAAAGCGCTACCTCGCTCCATCCGCGCACGCGACGGCCACGCCGCCCCGCCCCTGCCCGTCCGCGCGGGGTAACGCCGTGTCGGCCGGGCGCCCCGAAAGAGCGGCGCTGCGCAAGGGCGGAAAAGGCTATGCTCCCGCCAGCGGTACGCAACAAGGGGCGGCCGCGGAGGGCAACCACAGTGGGCGACCACTGGGCTGTCCGCAGCGAAGACGGAGGACGAAACGCCGTGTTGTTGAGAACGATGCTCGCCGGGCTGGCCCTGCTGTCCGCCGGTACGGCGGTGGCCACCGCGGCCCCGGCCACCGCAGCGGCGGCGGAGTCCGGCCGGCGCGTCGCGCTGGTGGTCGACAACGGCCGGTACGCCGCCCTGGACAACCCGTCGGCCAAGGCCGCGCCAAACGCCGCCGCCAACGGGGCGGCGATGGCGACGGCGTTGCGCCGGGCCGGCTTTTCGGTGACGCGGGCCGACAATCTCGGCCGGGTCGCCATGGAATCGGCGCTGGAGCGCTTCCGCGAGGCGCTGTCGGGCGCCGACCTCGGCTTCATCTATTACTCCGGCCTCGCCGTCGGGGTGGGGGAGCGCGAGTTCCTGCTGCCGACCGACGCCGCCCCCGCCAACGCCGACGAGCTGGCGCGCACGGCGCTGGATCTCGACGCGTTGCTGACGGACCTGAAGGACGCCGGGCGCAAGACGGTGGTGGTGATCGACCCGGCCACCGCCGACGCCCTGGCCCAGCGGGTCGGCGGCGGGGCGCTGGGGCCGCCGATGGACGCCGACGGGCTGTTCGTGGTCTACGCCCACCGCCCCGGCGTGGCGCCGGTGCCGCCGGGATCGGGCAAGGGCCCCGATCCGTTCACCGCCGCGCTGGCCCGCGAGATGGTCAAGCCCGGCGTGGCGCTGCGCGATTCGCTGGCCGAGGTCGCCCGCGCCGTCGCCCAGCGCAGCGACGGCCGCCAGTTGCCCTGGTTGCAGGACCGGCTGGCCGGCGACCTGATCCTGGTGCCGGCCGTCGCCGCGGCGCCGAAGCCGCCGGCCGGCCCCCCCGCCGACCAGCCGCAGCCGGACAAGCCCGCGCCCGACAAGCCGAAGGAACCGCCGGTGGTGTCGACCCCCAGCCTGCCGCCGGGCGAGTATGAGGTGACGAGGAGCGGCGTGCTGTTCGACCGCCCGGCCTTCGGAGCGCAGGGGCTGGCGCCGCTGACCGCCGGAAGCATGGTGACGGTGGTGGAGACGGTGCCGCAGGGAAGCTGGCTGCGCGTGCGCGATTCCGCCGGGCGGATGGGCTTCGTCACCGCCGCCAATCTGGCCGCCCGCTGGACCGACCCGACCCCCCAGGCCGCCCAGCCGCGCGGCACGGTGGAGGCCGGCCCGTCCGCCGACCCGTCCTACAACGCCGCCGAGCCGCCGGCCACCGGCGCGTCGGATCCCGCGAACGGCGATCAGCGACCGGGGGCTCAGCGCCAGGGCGGGCAGAGCTTCCCCAACCCGCCGGTCCCCAGTGCCGACACCGCGCCGGTCACGGCGGAGCAGCAGGCGATGCGCGCGCTGGGTGACGCCCGCACCGCGGCGGAGCGGGCGCGCAGCCATCCCGACAGCCGCTACTGGGTCTATGGCTTCGGCGGCGGCGACCGCTATGAAGGGGCGTGGGCACAGCCGTCCTCGTCGTCGGGGTCCAGCCTGGGGCGGCCGATCCGGCAGGGCGCCGGCGTCTATCATTTCGCCAATGGCCAGACCTATGAAGGGGAATGGGCCGGCGACCTGATGTCGGGGCACGGCGTCATGACCTTCACCGACGGCAGCCGCTTCGTCGGCCGTTTCCGCGACGGCCAGCCGGACGGACCCGGCGTGTTCCACTACGCCAACGGCGGACAGAGCGCCGGGCAATGGCGCGGCTCCGTCCGCCTGGATCAGTGACCTGTTTTAGAAAGTGCCGACCTGCGGTCGGAACTTTCCCTCGGGCGCCGGGCGGCCCACAGGCACGGGCCTTGGCTTCGCGGGCATCCGCCCGCGCGGCCGCTCAGCGCGGCTTCAGCGCCTCGACGACCTGGACATGCCCCTGCAGGGCGCCCAGCGTCAGGGCGGAGTTGCCGTTGGTGTCCATGCGGTAGGGGTTGGCGCCGCGGTCGACCAGCAGCTTGGCCACCGCCTCGTGGCCGTTGTTGGCGGCGTACATCAGGGCCGACCAGCCATAGGCGGTCGCCCGGTCCACCGCCACGCCGCGCTGGATCAGCGTGCGCGCCACATCCTCGTGACCGCGCGCCGCCGCCGCCATCAGCGCGGTCTTGCCGTCGCTGTTGGTGGCGTCGAGGTCGGCGCCGCCGTCGGCCAGCGCCTTCACCACCCCGTCATGACCACCCCAGGCGGCGTACATCACCGCGGTCGCCCCGTCGGCGGTGCGCAGGTCGGTGCGGGCGTGGCGGTCGAGCAGCACGCGGACCGCGTCGGTCAGCCCCTGCTCCGCCGCGATCATCAGCAGCGTCTTGCCGCTGTCGAGCCGGGTGTCCGGGCTGGTCCCGCCCTGCAGCGTGCGCGCCAGCTCCGCCGGGTTGCGCAGCAGCGCCAGCACCGATTCGCGGTTCTGGAGGCCGGGCGCCGCGTCGGCCGGAGCCGCCGGGGCCACGCCCGGCGGCGTTCCGCCGGCGGGGGCGGGGCCGGCCGGGCCGGTGTAGGCGCGCTGTTCGGTCGCCGCCCGGATGCGCTCGGCCAGATCGGGGCTGCCGGGGGACACCATCTGCGCCCGCTCGTAGAAGCGCTTGGCCTCCGACCAGTCGCCGTCGCGCTCGGCCAGCATGCCCCAACGGCGGTAGGTGTCCGTCATGGTGGCCAGCAACTCGCCCGCTTCCGGAGCGGTGGGGGCGATCTGGCGCAGGCGCTGCACCGTCTCGTAGGCGTTGTCGCCCGGCGGGGTGGTCAGGCGCTTGCCGGCGATCTGGCGCCGGGCCTGATCGGCCAGGGCGCGCACGCGTTGCGCCGTGTCGGCGGCGGGCGTCGCCGTCTGCGGGACCGCGGGGATCGCCGGGGTCGCCGACGGCTCCTCCAGCGGCGGCAGCGAGGCGCTGCCCGGCGCCGCCTCCGCCGTCCCCGACGCGCTTCCGCTGGCCGCCGGGCTTTTCACCGAGGCGGTCGGGGCGGGATCGGCCGGCGCCGGCGTCGCGGCGGGTGGCGTCGTGGCCGGCGGCAGCGCAGCCGTCTGCACCGGAGCCGTCTGCACCGGCGCCGCGGGCGGAGTGGCGGGCGGAGTGGCCGTCAGAGCGGCGCTCTGGGTCGTGGTGGGTTGGGCGGCGGGCGGCGGCGTGTCGGCGGCGGCCTTGCGGCCGAGCGCCAGCGCGTCGCCCTCCGGCGCGTCCCTGTGGGTGTCGCCGACCAGCCCCTGCACGGTGCGTTCGACCGCGTCGCGGGTGCGGCTCCAACCCTCCCCGATCATCGCCAGCGCCTTGTCCGGCGTGGCACCCGGCACCGCCGTGGCGATCGCCGCGCCGGCGGCCCCCAGCAGGACCAGCGTCGTCAGCGCCGCCCCGGCGTACAGCGCCGTCCGCCGCGGCGCCCTTGCGGTCCCGGCCAGCATCGGGTCGCCAGGACCCGGGCCGCCGGCATGCTCCAGGCCGCCCGGCGTTCCACCCGCCAGTCCGTCGGGACCGCGGTCGCTCCAGTCGAAGCTGGCCGCCCAGTCGTTGGCCGGCTGGGTCGACTCGCGGCGGCCGGTCCGGCCCGCCGGGGACGGGTCCGGCATCGGTTCGGGCGCCGGCTGCGGCGCGGCCAGGATGGCGGCCGGAGCGGGGATCGGAATGGTGAAAGGATCGGAGGCCGGCCCTTCGGCGAACGGCTCTGCAGCGATGGACGCGTCGGGACCCAGGCGGTAGATCACCCCGGTGTCGCGCAGCACATCGGCCAGCCCGGCGCGGGCCAGCGTCCCCTCCAGCTCCGGCGTGCCGCACAGCAACACCTGGAGGAAGCGCCCGGCGGGCGTCTCGGCCCGGGTCAGCTCGACCAGATCGGCCAGCACCGGCGGGGCCAGGACGGTGGCGTTGTCCACCGCCAGCAGGCCGGCGCCGGCCAGTTCCAGACGGTCCTCCAGCGCGCCGATCAGGGCGTCGAACTCGGGCTCGCCGCCCTCCCCCTCGGTCGCCAGATCGGGCAGCGCGCCGGTGCCGGCCGCCGTGATCAGGTCCTCGACCTGCACGCCGACCGAGGCAGTGACCGGCAGCGCCATGGCGCCGTCGGCCTCGACATGCTCGACCAATTGCCGGAACAGGGCGGGCCGGCCCGACCCGGCGTCGCCCAGCAGCACCAGCAGCCGCTTGCGCGCCAGGAAGGCAAGGACGAGCCCATCGCGGATCTCGGCGGCAGAGGCCCCACCGGTGGCCGCACCGGTGCAGGCGGGATCGTGGTGGCCCGGAGCGGCGCGCCGGGCGCGCTGGAGGTGTTTCGGGGCAGAACGGTCCATGGACATCGCACACGCCGATCAGTGAAAAGGTCGCTGATGAGACTCTAGTGATGCGCCCCCCAAGCCCCGACGGCGCAAAGGGCATTACCCCCCTCTCTTCCGGGGAGGCAGGGCTGACCCCAATGGCGCCAACGCGCGCTGGTCCACCGGACGGGGGAGCGGTATAGGGTTGCCCCCGAAGATCCGGCACCGGACCGCCGGATCGCTCTTTTCCACCCGGACGGCGACAGGCCATGCGACTCGGAATTGACCTCGGCGGCAGCAAGATCGCCGCCGTCGCCCTCGACGCGGACGGCACCGAACACGCCCGCCACCGCCGCCCCACCCCGCGCGACTATGATGCGACGCTGGCGGCGTTGGCGGAGACGGTCGCGGCGCTTGATCCGGCCGGCGCGGGCATGGGCACGGGCGTGGGCACGGGCGTGGGTGGTGTCGGCATCAGCCTGCCCGGCGTGGTCGACGGCGCCGCCGGCCGGGTGCGCGCGGTCAACCTGCCCTGGCTCGACGGCCGCCCCTTCGCCGAGGACGTGGCGCGGGCACTCGGCCGGCCGGTGCGGATCGCCAACGACGCCCATTGCTTCACCCTGTCGGAGGCGACCGACGGCGCCGCGGTCGGCGCGCCGGTGGTGTTCGGCGTCATCCTGGGCACCGGCGTCGGCGGCGGGATCGTCGTCGACGGGCGCATCCTGCCCGGCGCCAACGCGCTGGCCGGCGAATGGGGCCACGCCCCGCTGCCCTGGCGGACGGACGCGGACGGGCCGCCGGCCGCCTGCGGCTGCGGCAAGACCGGCTGTCTGGAAACCATGCTGTGCGGCGCCGGCCTGACGCGCCTGCACCATCACCGCACCGGCGAGACGCTCGCCCCGCCGGAGATCGCCGCCCGCGCCACGGCCGGCGATCCGGATGCTGCGGGAACGCTCGACCACCACGCCGACGCGCTGGCGCGGGCGCTGGCCCCGGTGCTGAACCTGCTCGACCCGCAGGTGGTGGTGATCGGCGGCGGCCTGTCCGCCCTGCCCGGCCTGTGCGCGGCGGTCACCCGCCGCTGGGGCGCCTGGACGCTGGCCGCAGCCCCGCGCAACCGGCTGGTCGTCGCCCGCCACGGCGGCGAAAGCGGCATGCGCGGCGCCGCCCGCCTGTGGACGGCCCCACCGCACGCCCCGGCTTGACCCGCAACCAACTGTGGCGAACTGGCACAGGACTTGCGCATTCCCCGGTCGGACCGAACGGGGGGTACGCCCATGATGCGGAAGAAATTGGGGATGCGGGCCACCGGCTCGGGCGTCCATTTGCATTTTGCAAACCGGAACGCAAGGCGGGGCGGAAAAGCGGCGTCGCATTTGCATTTTGCAAATGACCCCGGCACCGGCCGTCACCTTGAACACGCCTGCGCCCGCCTGCAGGACGCGGCGGTGGAGCTGGAAACGGTGCTGGCGCAATTGCACGGCGACGAGCAGGCCGACCTGCATGAGGCCATCGGCTCCATCATGGAGACGCTGCAGTTGATCGCGTCGGCCCACGCCCGGCTGGAGCCGCCGATCGGCGCCGACTGACGGCATCCCAGTCCGTTCGGTGGACTCCCGATGCGAAAAAGGCGGCCCGACCCGGACCGCCCTTTTTCATTCACCGTGTGGCTGGCGCCAACTCAGTCGGTGCCAGTTCAGTCGGTGATGGTCTGCCAGAAGAAGAACGCGACGGCGATGACCATGATGGCGATGTCCATGGGAACGGCTCCTCGTGGATGCGACCGGCCAGCCTGTCGCCTGGGCCCATCGCTTGGTTTTGTATGGGGGTTCTATACGACAGTTCGCGCGCGCAGGGCAGTGGTTCCGTTCACCTGCGGCGTTTTTCACCCGCCGAGCGCCTTGCCGGAGCCTTGGCGCCGGTCGGAAGCGAAATTTTTTTGCCCGCTCCGATTCGGATGTCGCGGGCCTGCCGACGCCGGGTCGTCAGACCGCATGCCAGCGTGACACGCACGCCGCACCACAGACCCGGCGTCGCACCATTCGGAAAAATACTCTGTGTTCCAATGATTTGACCGTCGGGTGAAGCGATCCGCCGACCCCGGCCGACGCGGCATCCCGCACCGTCGGCACCCGACCCGTCAGACAAGCAACCACGCGCCAAGCCGCCAAATCACGCGCGCATCGCAGCGCTATGACCTTTGTCAGGGGTTGCCATCCCCGGTGGCTTTCTGGCAGAAAAAAGGCCGCTGAACACAGCGGCCTTGAGTTTAGGGAGGAAACGCCCAAGAAGGGCGAAGCAGCAATCGCTTGCTGCACTGCAACAGTAACAGAACCCGGGGGACCTGCAACCCCCAAAGGACGGCCCCTTTCCGGGGCCGAAACTTTTCGAAGGGGTCTGTTGCGGTTCAGCCACAGGATAACCACGTCCTTCCGGTTCCGCACGGCGACGGGCTTCCCGGTCGCCGCATCATCGGCAACCGCGCGAGGATGTTCCTGTTGACCCAGCCCACGCCGTCCGCTTACGCGGAGTTCGACGCTTTCGCCGCGGCCCTGGCCGGCCGCCACCCCGCCCTGTTCCTCGATTACGACGGCACGCTGGCCGCCATCGCGCCGCGGCCGGAGCTGGCGGTGATGCCCGACGGCGCGCGCGCGGTGGTGCGCCGGCTGGCGGCGCTATGCCCGGTCGCCTTCGTCAGCGGCCGTGACCTCGACGACCTGACGGCGATGGTGGCGGTGGACGGGCTGGTCTATGCCGGCAGCCACGGCTTCGACCTGCGCGGCCCCAACCTGCAACGGCAGATCGGCGTCGACTATCTTGCCGACCTCGACGGCGCCGAACGGCTGCTGCGCGACCGGCTGGCCGGCCTCACCGGCGTGCTGCTGGAGCGCAAGCGCTTCGCCATCGCCATCCACACCCGCCAAGCCGATCCGGCGCACAAGCCCGCGGTGGCCGACACCGTCCGCGCGGTGGCCAAGGCCCAACCCCGCCTGCGCATGACCGGTGGCAAGGAGCTGTACGAGCTGCGCCCCAACCTACCCTGGGACAAGGGCCGCGCCGTCCTGGCCCTGCTGGAGGAATTGGGTCTGGAGGAGGCCGGGACGGTGCCGGTCTACATCGGCGACGACGAGACCGACGAGGACGCCTTCCGCGCGCTGGCGGACCGCGGAGCCGGCGGTGGCATCGGCATCCGCGTGATGGAGACCCCCGCCCCCACCGCCGCGACCTGGAGCCTGCACGACCCGGACGAAGCGGTGGCGTTCCTCGGCCGGCTGGCCGGCTGGCTGGCGGCGGGGTAAGGCGGCGGGCGGCCGTATTCACCAACCCTTCACCCACCGCCGCTATCCTGACCGCCTCACCAGCCGGATATCACGCCATGGACATCGGATCGGTCGCCGCCACCCCGCTGGCCCAGCCGCAGGCGAGCGCGCTTGGCGGGATGCAGGACGCGCAGGCGCGGGTCGCCGACGCCTCGGCGCAGATCGCCTCGGGCAACCTCGACCCGGCCGTGGTGCTGGACCTGTCGTCGGCGCAGGTCGATTTCGCCGCGAACGCCACGGTGCTTCAGGCGAGCCAGGACAACAGCCGGCACCTGATCGACATGCTGGCGTGATACCGGAACCGGTATCGCCCGCGACGGCGGGCGCCGGAAGGCGCGACGCCTGCGTGGCGGATGAACGCAGCGGTCCGATCGTTTCGGACCGCGCATATGGCGTCAGCCCCGACGGCCCGGCGCGTAGATTTTCGGCTGGGTGAAGTTCAGGTGGTCGAGCAACTGCTGGCTGACGCAGCCGTCGACCGGCAGCTTGGCCGCGCGCTGGTAGGCGCGGATCGCCGAGCGGGTGCGCGCGCCCATCCGGCCGTCGACCGAGCCGGCCTTGAAGCCATGCTCGTTCAGCGCCTCCTGGGTGCCGCTGACGAAGGCCTGACGCATGCTGTCCGGCAGATTGTCCGAGTCGCAGGCGGCGAAGGCCGGCGCAGCGGCCATCAGGGTGGCGGCGCACAGGGCCGGAAGAAGGAAACGGGTCATGGCTGAAACGCTCCGGTTGGTTGGGACCGCGCTCCGGTAAACAGCGGCGGTCGCGCTGTCATTCCACCAGCATTGCCACGAATCGAAAAGGGCGGCCGCAAGCGACCGCCCTTCCCCATCGTCCCGCCGATCAGCCGCCCGCAGCGTGGGCGTCGTCGCTCTGCCCCTTGATGCGCGACGCCAGCGCCGCCTCCAGGAAGGGGTCGAGCGCACCGTCCAGCACCGCCTGGCTCTGCGAGGTCTCCACGTCGGTCCGCAGGTCCTTCACCATCTGGTAGGGGTGCAGGACGTAGGAGCGGATCTGGTGGCCCCAGCCGATGTCGGTCTTGGTCGCCTCCAGCGCGGCGGCGGCGTCCTCGCGGATCTTCAGCTCCCGCTCGTACAGGCGGGCGCGCAGCATGTCCCACGCCTTGGCGCGGTTCTTGTGCTGCGAACGCTCCTGCTGGCAGCTCACCACGATGTTCGTCGGGATGTGCGTGATGCGCACCGCCGAGTCGGTCTTGTTGATGTGCTGCCCACCGGCGCCCGACGCCCGGTAGGTGTCGATGCGGCAGTCCTTCTCGTTGATCTCGATGTCGATCTTGTCGTCGATCACCGGCGACACCGAGACGGCGGCGAAGCTGGTCTGGCGCCGCGCCTGGCTGTCGAACGGGCTGATGCGCACCAGACGGTGCACGCCGGCCTCGGTCTTCAGCCAGCCATAGGCGTTGTGGCCCTTGATCTGCACGGTGGCCGACTTGATGCCGGCCTCTTCGCCCGGCGTCTCGTCCAGCCATTCGGCCTTGTAGCCGTGCTGCTCCGCCCAGCGGGTGTACATGCGCATCAGCATCAGCGCCCAGTCCTGGGCCTCCGTGCCGCCGGCACCGGCGTTCACCTCGACGAAGCAGTCGTTGGCGTCGGCCTCGCCCGACAGCAGGCTTTCCAGCTGGAGCTGGTTGGCCCGCTTGCGCAGGCCGTCGAGCTGGGCCTCGGCGTCGGCGACGACGGTCGCGTCCCCCTCCGCCTCGCCCATCTCGATCAGCTCCAGGCTGTCGGACAGGTCACGCTCCAGCGCGCGATAGCCGGCCACCGCGGTGTCGAGCTGCGTGCGCTCGCGCATGATGGTCTGGGCGCGCGTCGGATCGTCCCACAGCTTGGGATCCTCGGCGAGGTTGTTCAGTTCGTCGAGACGTCGCAGTGCGTTGTCCCAGTCAAAGATGCCTCCTCAGCAGCGCCAGCGATTCTCTGATCTCGCCGGCGGCCGCTTCGATCTCGGCCCGCATGGCGGTGCCTCCTCGTCAGCCAGAGTTGAAAGGTTCGTCGGCTGCATATGTAGCCGCTCGGTCCCCCGCTTGCACCCTCTTATTGGTCATGAACGGCGCGGAGGTGGGCGCAAACGGACCGGCCTTGCCCCCTTCGGGGCCGCCGCAACCCCGGCGTGGCGGTCCTATCCGGTTCGAATCATCCGCCCGCTTCTTTTCAGAGTACGCCCCAAATCCAGCGCCACAACCCTACCGCGGCAACGGGAAATCGCCGAATTCGGGGTTATGGTCGCGCCAACGCTTGGCCGTACCTGCGCACCGACCGTTCCAACCGAGCCTTCCGGGTGCCCGATGAGCTTCACCAGCCTGAGCTTCCTGCTGTTCATCACCCTGTTCAGCGCCGGTTTCCTGGCGCTTGCCCGCACGCGCGCCTTCACGCCGTTCCTGCTGGTCGCCAGCTACATCTTCTACGGTTATTGGGACTACCGGTTCTGCGGGCTGCTGGCGCTCAGCACCTTCATTGATTTCTACTGCGGTCTGAAGATCGCCGACGCGTCCGACCGCCGGACCAAGAAGCTGTTCCTGTTCATCAGCCTGGGCGCCAACCTGGGCATGCTGTTCTTCTTCAAATACTACAATTTCTTCGCCGACAGCGCCGAGGTCGCGCTGGCCACGCTGGGGGTAGAGGTCGGACGACGGACGCTCGACATCCTGCTGCCGGTCGGCATCTCCTTCTACACCTTCCAGAATCTCAGCTACGGCATCGACCTCTACACCGGCGAGCTGAAGGCGCCGGAACGGTCGCTGGTCCGCTACGCCTCCTTCGTCGCCTTCTTCCCCCAGCTGGTGGCCGGCCCGATCGTGCGGGCGCGCGACCTGCTGCCGCAAATCCAGCAGCGGCCGCGCGACGTCCCGTTCCACGAGCGGTTCGCCGGGCTGGAGAAGGTGATCTGGGGCTATTTCCTGAAGATCGGGCTGGCCGACAACGCCGCCGTGGTGGTCGACGCCCGCTTCCACCAGCCGGAGTTCTTCAACGCCGTGCAGCACGTCATCGGGCTGGTCTGCTTCTCGCTGCAGATCTACGGCGACTTTGCCGGCTATTCGTTGATCGCCATCGGGCTGGCGCAGATCTTCGGCTACCACATGTGCGACAACTTCGCCCGCCCCTATTTCGCCACCGGCATGCGCGACTTCTGGCGGCGCTGGCACATCTCGCTGTCCACCTGGTTCCGCGACTATCTCTATGTGCCGATGGGCGGCAGCCGGACGCGCTGGCTGCGCATCCGCAACGTCGTCATCACCATGCTGGTCTCCGGCCTGTGGCACGGCGCCAACTGGACCTTCCTGCTGTGGGGCGCGCTGCACGGCGCCCTGATGCTGGCGGAGGACGGGGTGCGCTGGCTCGCCCGCCACAGCCCGCTGCGGCCGACCGGCATGGCGCTGGCGGCCGGGCGGCTGGTGATGGTCGGGCTGGTCTTCGCCGTCGTCACGCTCGCCTGGCTGCCCTTCCGCGCCGACAACCTCCACACGGTGTGGACCATCCTGTCGATCATCGGGCAGGGCATCGCCCACGGCGATCTCGGCCTGTCGCATGGCAACCAGCAGGCCAGTTCGCTCGTTCGCGTCGCCATCACCGGCCTGATCGTGCTGACGGTCGACGCCCTGATCGAACGCGGCGCCGGCCGCCGCTACGCCGGGGTCAACGTGGTGGCGCGGTCGCTGGCCTGCTCCGCCCTGATCCTGGTGATGCTGCTGTTCGGCAGCTTCGCCAACCACGCCTTCATCTACTTCCAGTTCTGACGTCCTGTTGACGGAGACTTCCCCATGATCCGCCTTCTGGCTTGCATCGCGCTGATCGTCGCCACCGTCACGGCGATGGACCGGGTCCTGGCCTCGGGCCTGGGCGACCTGCTGCTGCGCTCCAGCGACCGCTTCATGGCGATCTACCGTCCGCCGGCAGCGGGCGGGCAGCCCGCGGATGTGGTGGTGCTCGGCAACTCGCGGGCGGACAACCACTTCCCGGTGTCCGCCGTGAAGGCGGCGACCTGCGGCGAGGCGCTGAACCTCGGCATGGGCGGCGCCCCGACCGTGCTGTCGTCGCTGCTGTGGGAGGATTACGTCGAGCGTCACGGCGCCCCGCGCCTGCTGATCCTGGAGCCGACCGGCGTGGTCGACAACCCGCGCGACCTCGCCGACCTGCCGATGCTGGCCTACTACTCGCCGCGCATCGACGCCTTCGTCCGCGACACCGACCGGTCGCTGTGGATGGCCAACCACGCCTTCCACCTGATGACCTTCAACAACAACCAGACCATGCGGCTGGCGGCCGGGCTGCTGAAGCCGGCCGGCGAGCGCACGCTGGACGGCGTCATCCCGGAACCGCTGAAGGCCCAGCTCGCCGCCGCGCCGGCGGAGCTGATGACCGCCGCGGCACCCAACTGGGAGGCGCTGGACCGCATCATCCGCAGCGCCCAGGCCCACGGCACCCGCGTGGCGGTGGTCATCACCCCCTACTTCCCGACCTACATCGGCAAGCTGACCAACTTCGACGCCTTCTTCGCCGAGCTGAAGACCCGCCTGCCCGCCGGCGTCACCGTGATCGACGCCCGCCGCGCCGTGGACCGCGAGGAGCTGTTCATGGACGCGCTGCACGTCAACGACGCCGGCGTCCGCGCGATGTTCGCCGCGCTGGAACCGGACCTGCGCCCGCTCGGCACCTGCCCGGTGGACGCCATCGCCTCGCTGTCGGCGGCGGGAGAGACGACGCACTGAGCGGGGTGGCGCCACGGCCCCCTCCCTAACCCTCCCCCACTTTCAGCGGGAGAGGGAACGGCCGCCGCCTTGCCGACTCACCCTCTCTCGCTGAAAGCGGGGGAGGGAGGGAGGGTGCACCCGCACCAAGGGCTCAATACAGCCCGCCGGTCCCCAGCGTCGCCGCCGCGGGCGGTGCGTTCGCCTCGGCCGGGCCGCCAAAGCCCAGGGCGGCGTTCGGGTCACCCAGCGTCCCGCTGCTCTGCGACGAGCCGTCCAGCACGACCTGCGGCTGGTCCGGGTTTGGTTCGGTGCCCGGCAGGAAGGCTTCCCAGATCGCCCGGCTGTCGCCGGGCTGGGCCAGCTGGCCGTTCGCCGGGTTGACGCGGACCAGACGCAAGCCGGGCGGCACGCGGAACGGCGTCGCCGGCTTGTCCTTCAGCGCCACCTGCATGACCTCCTTGAACACCGGCACCGCGGCGGAGCCGCCGGTCTCATGCCCGCCCAGCGAGCGCGGCTGGTCGAAGCCGATGTAGGTGCCGACGACGAGGTCGGGCGAGAAGCCCATGAACCACGCGTCGTGGCTGTCGTTGGTGGTGCCGGTCTTGCCGGCCAGCGGCTTGCCGAGCGACTTCAGCGCCGCGGCGGTGCCGCGCTGGACGACGCCCTCCAGGATCGAGACGATCTGGTAGGTGGTGCGCGGGTCGTTGACCTGCTCGCGGGTGTCGGGCACCGCCGGCACCGTCATCCCGTCCTTCCACGCCACGCTGGTGCAGTTGTCGCAGGTGCGGGTGTCGTGGCGGAAGACGGTCTTGCCGTTGCGGTCCTGCACCCGGTCGATGAAGGTCGGCACCACCCGCTTGCCGCCGTTGTCCAGCATGGCGTAGGCGGTGGCCATCCGCAGCACCGTCGTCTCGCCGGCGCCCAGCGCCATCGGCAGGTAGGGCTGCAGATTGTCCATGATGCCGAACTTCTCGACCAGCGCCTTGACCTTGTCCATGCCGATCTGCTGGGCGAGGCGGACGGTCATGACGTTGCGCGACTTCTCGATGCCGACGCGCAGCGGGGTCGGGCCGTAGAACTCGTGGCTGTAGTTCTCCGGCCGCCAGACCGGCTGGCCGCCGCCCGGGTTGTATTCGAACGGCGCGTCCATCACCAGCGACGACGGGGTGAAGCCCTGGTTCAGCGCCGTCAGATAGACGAAGGGCTTGAACGACGAGCCGGGCTGGCGCATCGCCTGGGTGGCGCGGTTGAACACGCTCATCTGCGGCGAGAAGCCGCCGACCATCGCCAGCACGCGGCCGGTGTGCGGGTCGAGCGCGACCAGACCGCCCTGCACCGCCGGGATCTGGCGCAGGCCGTAGCTGCCCGGCGGCAGTTCCTTGGCGGCGGACTTGTCGTTCTTCTTCGCCGGCTTCTCGTCCTCGTCCTTGCTCGGCGGGCCGCTCACCGGCTCGACCAGCAGGAGGTCGCCCAGCTTGGCGACGTCCGACGGCTTGCGCACCGCCGGGCCGAGATTCTCGTTCTCCTTCCAGGCGCGCGCCCAGCGCAGTTCCGACATCGGGATGCGGCCGCGCGTGCCGTCGGTCAGCCCGATGTCGAGCCCGTCGGCCTGGTCGTCCTTCAGCACCACCGCCAGCTTCCAGCCCTCCGCCCCCGCCGGGTGCGGGATGGCCGCCAGCTTCTTGGGCCAGCCGTCGAAATTCTCCATGCGGCCGACCGGGCCGCGCCAGCCGTGGCGGCGGTCGTAGGCGATCAGCCCGTCGCGCAGCGACTTGGTCGCCGCGACCTGGAGCTGCGGGTCCATCGAGGCGCGGACCGACAGCCCGCCCTCGTACAGCGCCTGCTCGCCGTAGAGCTTCACCAGCTCGCGCCGGACCTCTTCGGAGAAATACTCCGCCGTCACCGTCTCCTGCTCGTCGCGCTTGCGGGTGGCGAGCGGGCGGGCCTGGGCGGCGCGCGCCTCGTCCGGCGTGACGTAGCCGTCCTCGGCCATGCGGCCGATCACCCAGTTGCGGCGGGCGACGGCGGCGTCGTGCTGACGGTCGGGGTTGTAGTTGGACGGCGCCTTGGGCAGGGCCGCCAGGAAGGCGACCTCCTCCACGCTCAGCTCGTCCAGCGCCTTGTTGAAGTAGTTCATCGCCGCGGCGGCCACGCCGTAGGAACGGTTCCCCAGGAAGATCTCGTTGAGGTACAGCTCCATGATGCGGTCCTTGCTGAAGGCCCGCTCGATGCGGACCGCCAGGATCGCCTCCTTGATCTTGCGGGCGAAGGACACCTCGTTGGTCAGCAGCATGTTCTTGGCGACCTGCTGCGTGATCGTGCTGGCGCCGACCGGACGGCGGTCGCGGCCGAAATTCTCGATGTTGACCAGGATGGCGCGGGCGATGCCGATCGGGTCGACGCCCTGGTGGTCGTAGAAATTCTTGTCCTCGGCCGCCATGAACGCGTTGATCACCCGCTTCGGCATGGCGTCGATCGGCACGAAGACGCGCCGTTCGGACGCGAATTCGGCCATCAGCCGGCCGTCGCCGGCGTAGATGCGCGTGGTCACCGGCGGCTGGTAGTTCGCCAGCTTCGTGTAGTCGGGCAGATCGCGGTCGTAATGCTCGAACAGGTAGACCAGCCCGCCGGCGCCGACCAGCGCCAGCATCACGAAGGCCATCAACAGGGACAGAAGAAGGCGCATGACCGATCCCGCAAGAAACGACAGGTGGCGCGCCGCAGTCCCCGACCATGACGTCGCGGAACCGGCGGCACGCCGGACAGAGCGGCGCATCCTACACCGCGATGGTGCGAAGTGCCGCCCCCGTTCCAGACATGTCAGGAAAATGTGACACGCAGAGGGCGCCGGCAAGAAGGAGCGCGCGCAGACGGGGTACCCACCCGCGGCCGACCACGCCGGCCGCGGGCGTCCGTCAGTCGCGCGACGACCCGTGCAGCCAGCGGAAATAGGCGTCGATCGTCCGCGCCAGCCCCTTGCCCAGCTTCTCCCGGTGGGCGGAGGACACCAGCAGGCTGACGTCCTTCGGGCTGGACAGATAACCCATCTCGATCAGCGCCGACGGCACATCGGGCGCGGTCAGCACGGCGAAGCCGGCCTGCCGGTGCGGTTTGCTCGGGATCAGCGTGATGTCGCGCCCGAGATGCGCCAGCGCCAGCGTGGCGAAGCGCTTGGAATGGTTCATGGTGTCGCGCTGGGCGAGGTCGATCAGGATGCTGGCGACCAGCTGGTTCTCACCCGACAGGTCGAGCCCGGCCAGCGCGTCGGAGCGGTTCTCCTTGGCGGCCAGCATCTCGGCCTCGCGGTCGGACGCCTTGTCGGACAGGGTGTAGATCGACAGGCCGCGCACGTCGCCGCTGCCGATGCTGTCGGCGTGCAGCGACAGGAACAGGTCGGCCCCGGCCTCGCGCCCGATGGCGACGCGGTCGCGCAGCCGGATGAAGACGTCGCTGTCGCGGGTCAGCCGCACGCGGTAGCGGCCGGTCGCCTCCAGCTGGTGCTTGACCTCCTTGGCGGTGGCCAGCGTGATGTCCTTCTCATAGAGGCCGCCGACGCCGATGGCGCCGGGATCCTGCCCGCCATGGCCGGGGTCCAGCACGATCAGCGGCTTCTCCGCCACCGTCGGCGGCCGGTTCGGCTCCGGCTCCGGCGGGGCGGCGGGCAGCGCGGCGGGGATCAGCTGGGCGGGCGGGATCGGCGGCAGCGGCACGAAGGGCGGCGGCGCGGCCAGGGCGTTCGAGGTCGTGGCGCTGGAGCCGCCGGTCTCGCCCGCCACGTCGCGGGCCGGCGGCACCATCGTCGAGGCGATGACCGAGGCCATCGTCCGCTCCTGCCGGCCGGAACGGGAAGTCGCCGGCGGCGTGGCCGCGGCGATCTTCTGGAACTCCGCCGGCGACGTCCGCTCCATGTCGAGGACGAGGCGCGGCTGGTGGCCGTCGCGCGCCGGGATCATATAGGCGCCGCGCAGCTTGGCCGGGCCAACGGTGTCGAAGGTCAGGCGCATCCCGTGCCCGCCGTCCGGCGCGTGGTGGTAGCGCGCGACCACCCCCTTGCCCTCCACCGGCAGCGAGCCGCCGGGCCACACCAGGTCCGGCAGGTCGACGACGATGCGGTAGGGGTTGGCGGCCAGCGACACGGTGAAGGGCACCGCGTCGCTCAGCTCCAGCACGAAGCGCGTCATGTCCGGGTGCAGCCCGAGCCGGGCGTCGACCACCGCCGGCCGCGGTGCCGGTGCCGGCAGCGCCGCGGTGGTCTGCGCCATGGCCAGCCCGCCGACCCCGGTCATCGCGGCCAGCGCCAGCAGGACCGGCAGCACCATCGCCAGGGCGCGCAGCAGCGCGGCCCGACGGCGCGGCGGCGCAGCGGACGGACGGCTGGAGCGGAACGGTGGCAGGCCGGGCGGCCGCGGCATGGGTTTTCCTCGGCAGCGGATGGGGCAGCGGACGGAGGCGGCAAAAACGCCGGCGGGGACTCCGCGGCGGATGGTCACCTATAGCCCAGCCAATTCAACGCTCTCAACGCGGATCATCAGACGCTGCGTCAAATCCCGGCGGGGGTGCCGTTCCTGCAACAGTGGCGCTGCCGCCCGCGGCGGCGGAAGCTGGGCGGCAACCGCCGGCCGGCCACGCCCCTGCGGCGAACTTGTTGCGCGAATCGGCGCATTTCCGCGTTGTGCAAGCGGGAACGCTTGTCTATGGTATCGTTGCGACAGACCGCAATTCGCCAGATTCGGGCCGGATTCCCTCAGGAGCGCCGATCCGCTGATCCCGATCAGCCGATCGCCGGTCACGGGGGTCCTCCAAGGGGCTGCGGCGTCGCCCCGACTCCGCCTGTCCGGCCGCTCGCGCCGGAGGGATGTCGCGGGGTGGCGCGTTCGGATTGCCGGTTCAGAGGACGAAACCTCGAAGCTGGCTGTGGCCGCAAGGCGGCAGCCCGGCGCGTGTCGACCGGCCCGTCCTGGCTGCTCTCGTCAGCGCCGTTCGGCGGTTCCGGTCCGTCGCGCCGCACGCTTCGCCCACAACTGACGCTGCGTCCCAGGCGGCCCGACCGGTCGCGCGGGTTCCCTGGGTCGCGCCGTTGAGGAACATGTATGGCCAAGCGCATGCTGGTGGACGCCACGCACCCGGAGGAAACCCGGGTCGCCGTGGTCAATGGCAACCGGCTGGAAGAACTCGACTTCGAGATCGCCAGCCGTAAGCAGCTGAAGGGCAACATCTATCTCGCGAAGGTGACGCGGGTCGAGCCCTCGCTTCAGGCGGCGTTCGTGGAGTATGGCGGCAACCGCCACGGCTTCCTCGCCTTCTCCGAAATCCACCCCGACTATTACCGCATCCCGGTCGCCGACCGCGAGGCGCTGATGGCCGAAGAGCGCCGCCTGGAAGAACAGGCCGAGGCGCGGGCCGAAGCGGCCGCCGATGGCGCCGTGATGGGCGAACCGATCCGCCCCGAGCAGGTGGTCGAGGAATGGTCGCCGATGCCCTCCCCCATCACGCCGGAAGCGTCCGACGAGGACGACGGCGAGGATGGGAACGAGGATGACGGCGACGAGGGCGGGAACGGCGACGAGTCCGCGCCCCAGTCCGAAGGCGCCGCCGAGCCGGCCACCTCCGCCGAGGCCCCCGACATGGTCGGCGGCGACGAGGAGGAGGAGGTCGAGGTCCAGCGCCGCCGCTCGCGTCCGCTGCGCTCCTACAAGATCCAGGAAGTGGTGAAGCGCCGGCAGGTCCTGCTGGTCCAGGTGACGAAGGAAGAGCGCGGCAACAAGGGCGCGGCGCTGACCACCTACCTGTCGCTCCCCGGCCGCTACTGCGTGCTGATGCCCAACACCGGGCGCGGCGGCGGGATTTCCCGCAAGATCACCAACCCGGCCGACCGCAAGCGCCTGAAGGAGATCCTGTCGGATCTGGACATTCCGGACGGCATGGCGGTCATCCTGCGCACCGCCGGGCTGGAGCGTTCCAAGCCCGAGATCAAGCGCGACCTGGAATATCTGCTGCGCCTGTGGGACGACATCCGCGAACAGACGCTGAAGTCGTCGGCGCCCTGCCTGATCTATGAAGAGGCGAACCTGATCAAGCGGTCGATCCGCGATCTCTACGCCAACGACATCGACGAGATCTGGGTCGAGGGCGAGGCCGGCTTCCGCACGGCGCGCGAGTTCATGGACATGCTGATGCCGGGCCATTCCCAGCGCGTCCAGCTCTACCGCGACGGCATGATCCCGCTGTTCCACCGCTATCAGGTGGAAACGCAGATCGACGCCATCCACAGCCCGGTGGTGCAGCTGCGCTCCGGCGGCTACATCGTCATCAACCCGACCGAGGCGCTGGTTTCCATCGACGTCAACTCCGGCAAGTCGACCCGCGAGCGCAACATCGAGGAAACCGCCTACAAGACCAACCTGGAGGCCGCCGACGAGGTGGCGCGCCAGCTGCGTCTGCGCGATCTGGCCGGCCTGATCGTCATCGACTTCATCGACATGGAGGAGCCGCGGAACAACGCCGCCGTCGAGCGCCGCATGAAGGAGGCGATGAAGAACGACCGGGCGCGTATCCAGCTCGGCCGCATCTCCGCCTTCGGCCTGCTGGAGCTGTCGCGTCAGCGTCTGCGTCCGTCGCTGCTGGAAACCAACTTCGAGCGCTGCCCGCACTGCTCGGGCACCGGCGTCATCCGCTCGGTCGAATCGGCCTCGCTGCACGTCCTGCGCGCCATCGAGGAAGAGGGCATCCGCAAGCGGTCGGCCGAGATCACCATCTACGTCCCGACCTCGATCGCGCTCTACATCCTGAACCAGAAGCGCGGTGAGCTGGCCAAGATCGAGGAGCGTCACAGCTTCCACGTCATGGTCCAGGCCGACGACACCCTGATCGCGCCGGATCACCGTCTGGAGCGCAACAAGGCCCGTCTTGCCGACGAGGACGGCCCGCTGGTCAGCGCCGACCGCGTGATGGCGGAAACCGACCGCGCGCTCGCCGCCGCTCCGGTGGAGCGCGCCGAGGAGCCGGAAACCGAGGCCGAAGCCGTCCAGGACGAAGCCCAGGGCGACGAGGCCGGCGAGCGCGCCGAGGCCAACGGCGACCTCAGCGGCGACGAGCGTCGCCGCCGCCGTCGCCGCCGTCGTGGCCGTGGCCGTGGCGAGCGCGAGGACGGCCGCGGCGAGGGCGAAGGCGAGGACAACGGCGAGGAGGTCGAGGAGACCGCCCTGCCCGTCGCTGCGGAAGCCGTCGCCGAAACCGCCGTCTCCGAGGTTGCCGACGCCGAATCGGACGAGTCCGACAGCGATGACGGTGATGCCGAAGGCGACGACGAGGGCGATGAGGATGCGAGCGCCGATGCCGGCGACCGCAACGGCGAAGGCCGCAAGAAGCGTCGCCGCGGCAAGCGCGGTGGTCGCCGCCGGTCGCGCCGCGAGGGTGCGGAAGGTCTGGAAGCGGGCGACGAGATCGCCGCCGCTGCCGAACCGTCCGAGCCGGCTGCCGTCGCCCCGGCTCCGGTCCCGACTCCGGTGGAGGCGTCCGACCTGGACTGGATCCTGGCGGGCGAAACCGCTCCGGTCGAGGAAGCCCCGGCCGTTCCGGTCCCGGCGACCGAGCCGCCGGTGGTGACTCCGGTCGCCGCTGCTCCGGCGAAGAAGAGCCGCAAGCGCAAGGCCGCCGCCGAGGCTCCGGCCGAAGCCGCTCCGGCCCCCGCTCCGGTTGCCGAGGCGCCCGCGCCGAAGGGCCGCAAGCGCAAGGCCGCCGCCGCGGCGGAAGCCCCGGCGGAGACCGCCACCGACGCCGCTCCGGCGAAGAAGGCTCCCGCGGTGAAGGGCCGCAAGCGCAAGGCTGCCGCGGAGGCTCCGGCCGAAGCGGCCCCGGCCGCGGCGACCGCCCCTGCCACGCCGCCCGCCGTCGAGGCCCCCGCGGCCGAGCCGGCGACGGTCGACGCGTCGGACGACAGCTCCGCCAAGCCCCGCCGGGGCTGGTGGAAGCGGTAAGCCGAACGGCCGAACCACGGCCCCAGGACTGGAAAAGGCGCCGAAAGGCGCCTTTTCCTTTTCCGGAGCGTTGTTGCACCATTCCCCCGTGCCCATTCCCCAAGGTCGGACCATGAGCAAGGCCTTCACCCGCGAGAACGACACGCCCGACGACGAGGAATTCGACGAACCGGCACCGCTTCCGCAAGGGTTCAAGAACTACATGACCCCGCCCGGCTTCCAGCGCCTGCAGGAGGAGCTGCGCCACCTGCTGCGGGTGGAGCGGCCCAAGGTGGTGGAGGTGGTGTCCTGGGCCGCCGGCAACGGCGACCGCTCGGAGAACGGCGACTATCTCTATGGCAAGAAGCGCCTGCGCGAGATCGACCGCCGCATCCGCTTCCTGAACAAGCACCTGGAATCGGCGGTGGTGGTCAACCCGCAGGACCAGAAGAACCGCGAGCAGGTCTTCTTCGGCGCCACCGTGACCTACGCGCGGGAGGATGGCGCCGAGAACACCATCACCATCGTCGGCGCCGACGAGGTCGATCCCGACCGTGGCCACGTCAGCTGGATCTCGCCGATCGCCCGCGCCCTGCTGAAGGCCCGCGAGGGCGACGTGGTCGATGTGCGGACCCCGGCGGGGGTGGAGTCGATCGAGGTGCTGGAGATCCGGTACGCGGGGTGAGGGAGCGGTGGGAGCGTGGTCGCGGTCTGCCCCCTCCCCATCCCTCCCCCGCTCTCGGCGGACCGAAGGTCCGTCCGATCGCGGGAGAGGGGGCAGGACGCTTGCTGAAGTAAAGCAAAAGACGGTGGCAGTCCCCTCCACCGCCGAAGGCGGGGGAGGGTTAGGGAGGGGGCGGACCGCTTCCCTCCCCGAACCCCACTCACTCCGCCGGCTGGTAGATCTCGCTGCCGGCCTCGCGGAACTTCTGCGACATCTCGGCCATGCCGGATTCCGCGGCGTCGCGGATTTCCTGGGTGATCTTCATCGAGCAGAATTTCGGCCCGCACATCGAACAGAAATGCGCGGTCTTGGCGCCTTCCGCCGGCAGCGTCTCGTCGTGGTAGGCCATCGCCGTTTCGGGGTCGAGCGCCAGGGCGAACTGGTCGCGCCAGCGGAACGAGAAGCGGGCGCGCGACATGGCGTCGTCGCGCCGCCGGGCCGCCGGGTGCCCCTTGGCCAGATCGGCGGCGTGGGCGGCGATCTTGTAGGCGATGACGCCGGCCTTCACGTCGTCGCGGTCGGGCAGCCCCAGATGCTCCTTCGGGGTGACGTAGCACAACATCGCCGTGCCGAACCAGCCGATCATCGCGGCGCCGATGGCGCTGGTGATGTGGTCGTAGCCGGGCGCGATGTCGGTCACCAACGGTCCCAGCGTGTAGAAGGGCGCCTCGCCGCACAGCGCCAGTTGCTTCTCGACGTTGTGCTTGATCTTGTGCATCGGCACATGGCCCGGCCCCTCGATCATCACCTGGACGTCGCGGGCCCAGGCGAGCTTGGTCAGTTCGCCCAGCGTTTCCAACTCGGCGAACTGGGCGGCGTCGTTGGCGTCGGCCTGGCTGCCCGGCCGCAAGCCGTCGCCCATCGACAACGCCACGTCATAGGCGCGGCAGATCTCGACGATGTCGGCGAAATGGTCGTACAGGAAGTTCTCGCGGTGGTGCGCCAGGCACCATTTGGCGATGATCGAGCCGCCGCGCGAGACGATGCCGGTGACCCGCTTCGCCGTCAGTGGGATGTGGGCCAGCCGCAGCCCGGCGTGGATGGTGAAGTAATCGACGCCCTGCTCCGCCTGCTCGATCAGCGTGTCGCGGAACAGCTCCCAGGTCAGGTCCTCGGCCTTGCCCTTGACCTTCTCCAGCGCCTGATAGATCGGCACGGTGCCGATCGGCACCGGGGCGTTGCGCAGGATCCATTCGCGGGTCTGGTGGATGTCGGCGCCGGTCGACAAATCCATCACCGTGTCGGCGCCCCAGCGGATCGCCCACACCATCTTCTCCACCTCCTCCTCGATCGACGAGGTCACGGCCGAGTTGCCGATGTTGGCGTTGATCTTGGTCAGGAAGTTGCGGCCGATGATCATCGGCTCCGACTCGGGGTGGTTGACGTTGGACGGGATGATCGCCCGGCCGCGCGCCACCTCGTCACGCACGAACTCCGGCGTGATCAGATCGGGGATGTCGGCGCCGAAATCCTCGCCGTCGCGCGCGGTGTCCGGGGCGGCGGCACGGCCCAAATTCTCACGGACGGCGATGTACTCCATCTCCGCGGTGACGATGCCGGCGCGGGCGTAGGCCATCTGCGTGACCGCCGCACCGCCCTTGGCGCGCAGGGCGCCGGCGGTCGTCTCCACGTCGCCGCGCGCCAGGATCCAGTCGCGGCGGTGCGTGGCCAGCCCGGCGCGCACATCGATCGCCACCGCGTCGTCGGTGTAGGGGCCGGAGGCGTCGTAGACGGTCAGCGGCGGCTCGCCGCCGCTCAGCGTGATCTCGCGCAGGGCGACGCGCAGGTCGGGAAAGTGGCTGCCGGGCGCGTGGATTTTCCGCGACGACGGCAACGGGCCGGTCGACAGGCGGATGGCGGTGTCGTTGAAGTCCTTGGACATTGGGTTTCTCCGTCGGAGTTGGGCGGACAAACCCGGGACTGCGGACGGAGGTGTGGAGTCTGCGTGTGGCCCGGAAAAATGGCGATCTGGCGTCCATCCGGCGGCCGACGGGGCCTGATGCGGCCCGTCACGCGGTCCCTCCCTTCGCCGGTATGACCCGGATCAGGTTCAAAGGGTCACCACGCTGCCTTGGGGCGCCTTGTCGCGCCGTCCGGCCGTTGGTATCTCAGCCCCCTGTCGGGACCCCCCTGGAATGCGCCCATCCTGCCGGGCCGCAAGACGCCTGTCAAAAGGAAAGACCGCCGGACGATCCGCCACCCGCATTGCGGAAGACCCGCTACATCCAGCGCTTGATCCGCACATAGACCATCGGCAGCAGCGCCGACAGCAGCATCACCAGCAGCAGCGTCGGGTAGCCGAGCGGCGAGTCGGCCCCCGGCATGTCGCTGAAGTTCATGCCGCCGATGCTGGTGACGAGGATCGGCGGGAACAGCAGCACGGTCAGCACCGAGACGATCTTGACGATCTCGTTCTGCTCGACGTTGATCTGGCCCAGCGCGGTGTCCAGCAGCAGCGCCACCTTGCCCGACAGGAAACGCGCGTACTGGTCCAGCCCGGTCAGGTCCTGCAGGGTGGTCCTGGCCCAGCGCCGCGTCGCCTTGCCAGCGTTCCAGCCGTCGTTGCGGGCCAGGAAGTCGGTCATGCGGGTCAGGCTGGCCAGGCTGACCCGCGCCTTGCCGATCAAATGGCCGGCGTGGCCGATGCGCTTCAGCGTCTGGGCGTCGTCCAGCGTCTCGCCGCGCGAGCGCAGCTTGCGCCCACGGAAAAAGCGGCGGTTCAGCACGTCCAACTCCACCCCGGTTCGGCGCAGCACGGCGGAGGTGCGGTCGACCATGCCGTCGACCAGCGCCGCCAGCACCGCCTCGCCACGGGCGGCGCCGACCTGCCCATGGGTGGCGCGGCGGCGGAAGGCAAGCAGGGCCTGCGGGTCGATGTCGTGGATGGTGACCAGCCGCCGCCCGATCAGCACGAAGCTGACGGTGGCGATGCGCGGTTCGTCGGTGTCGGCCCAGACCAGGGCGGTGACTGTCATGGTCAGCGCCCCGTTGGCGACGCGCAGGCGGCTCGACTCCTCGATCTCGGCCATCTGCTCGCGGGTCGGCAGCGCGACGCCGATCAGCCCCTCGGCCCGCGCCAGCTCCGCCGCCGTCGGATTGAGCAGGTCGAGCCACACCGCGGCCTCGGGCAGCGGTGCGGTGTCGTCGCCGGGCTCCTTGGCCCAGCACAACCGGCCGCCCTCATTGACGAAGACATGCAGCAAGGGCGCGCTCCTTGCGAAGTGGAAATGTGGAGCTTTGCCAGCGGCACCGGTCATGGACCGGTACCGCCGGAGGGCCGCAACGGTGACTGAGGAAACGGCTTTCGATAGGTCGCCATCAAGAGCCGTTGTTGCTAGGTCACCCGGCCGCCCCGCCGCGGCTTCGGCGGCACCGGGGCCGCCGCCGCAGTGCCCTTGGCCGCCGGAACCTCGGGCTCGAGGTCCAGCGTCGCGCCCTCCTCCTTCAACGCCCGCTCCAGCTTGCGGCGGAAGGCGCCACCATCGTCCCGGGCGTCGAGGAAATGGCCGACCGCCTCCTTGGCGGCGTCGCTGTCGTAGGGGACCTTGCCGAACACCGCCAGCTTGGCGCGCTCCACCAGCTTGGGGTTCATCCGGTCACGGATGGCCTTCATCTGCCGGAGCAGTTCCTTGCGCGGATCGGGACGCTCGGTCATCGGGTTCCCCCAGGGTTTGCGGCCGCTTGACCTGATATGGGGCCTCAGGCCTTGCCGATCAGGGTTCCGGCGCCGCCCTCGGTGAAGATCTCCAGCAGCAGGGCGTGCGGCACCCGGCCGTCCAGGATCACCGCGGCGTCGACGCCCTGCTCCACCGCGCCGATGCAGGTCTCGATCTTCGGGATCATGCCGCCCGACGCGGTGCCGTCGGCGATGGCGGCGCGGGCGGCCTCCAGCGACATCTTCTCGATCAGGGTCTTGTTCTTGTCGAGCACGCCGGCGACGTCGGTCAGCAGGAAGAAGCGCGCCGCCTTCACCGCCGCCGCGACGGCGCCGGCCGCCGTGTCGGCGTTGATGTTGTAGGTGTCGCCGTTGACGTCGAAACCGACCGGGGCGATCACCGGGATGATGTCGGATTGGGCCAGGGCGTGCAGGATCTCCGGGTTCACCTTGTACGGCTCGCCGACGAAGCCGAGGTCGAGCACCCGCTCGATGTTGCTGTCGGGGTCGCGCTGCACGCGCTCCAGCCGGCGGGCGGTGATCAGGTTGCTGTCCTTGCCCGACAGGCCGACCGCGCGGCCGCCGGCGCTGTTGATGGCGGCGACGATCTGCTTGTTGATGGAGCCGGCCAGCACCATCTCGACCACCTCGACCGTCTCCTTGTCGGTGACGCGCAGGCCGTCGATGAAGCTGGACTTGATCTTCAGCCGCTCCAGCATCTGGCCGATCTGCGGCCCGCCGCCATGCACCACCACCGGGTTGATGCCGACCTGCTTCAGCAGCACGATGTCGCGGGCGAACAGCTCCGCCAGCCCGGCGTCGCCCATGGCGTGGCCGCCGTACTTGATGACGAAGGTGCTCCCGGCGTAGCGCCGCATGTAGGGCAGCGCTTCGGACAGGGTGCGGGCCTTGGCAAGCCACTCGTCACGGGTCGTGTTCTGCACGGGAGGATGCCCTTTGTCGGGGTGGACGGTTGGGCTCTCTTTAACGGAAAGCCCCGGCCGTTGCCTAGGGGACAATTTTCCGGTCGCCCCCCGCCGGTGCCGCCGCGGCCGGCGCCCAGCGCCCGACCAGCCCGGCCATCGGCCGGGTCAGCGCGGTGACCGCCACCGCCATCAGCACCATCGCCGAGAAACAGGCGCCGGACAGCACGCCGGCCTCCAGCAGGATGGTCAGCACGATGACCTCCATCAGCCCCTTGCACGGCATCAGCGCGCCGAGCAGCAGGGCCTCCGGCCACGCTTCTCCGCCCAGGCGGGCGGGAATCGCGGTGCCGGCCATCTTGCCGGCCAGGGTGGCGGCGCCGGCCAGGGCGAAGACCGCCCATTGCGCCGGGTCATCCAGCGTCAGGTCGACCTTCAGCCCGGTCAGGGTGAAGAAGAAGGGCAGCAGGATCAGGGTGGAGAAATGCTCCAGCCGGTCCAGGATCGCGGCGGCCAGCCGACGTGGCATCGCGGTGCCGGCGACGAAGGCGCCCAGGATGTAGTGCAGCCCGATCAGCTCGGTCACCGCGGCCGAGGCGAGCAGCGCCGCGCAGGTGACGACCACCGCGGTGTCGCCAATCCGGCCGTCCGGCGCCACCCGCGCCATCAGCCGGTCGAGCAGCGGCCGGACCACCAGCGCCGTCGCGCCGACATAGGCGAAGCCGAGCAGCGCCACCCAGCCGACCGTCAAGCCGCCTCCCGCGCCATCGGTCGTGGCCCAGGCCAGCACGCCGGTGATCAGCAGCCACAGCAGCGCGTCGTTCACCGCGGCGTAGCCGAGGGCGAGCCGGCCGACCCGCTGTTCCAGCAAGCCCATCTCACGCAGGATGGCGCCCAGCACCGGCAGGGCGGTGACACCGACGCAGATGCCGAAGCCGGCGGCGAACAGGCCGGGGGTGGCGTGCGGGCCGGTCATCGCCGGGAAGGCGCCGGCCAGCCACCAGCCGAGGCCGCCGCCCAGCAGCGTCGGCACCAGCATGCTGGACAGCGCCACACCGGCAAAGGCGCTGCCCCGGCCGCGGAACTCCGCCGGGTCGAGGTGCAGGCCGGTCAGGAAGGCGAAGAAAACGACGGCGAGCAGCGCCAGCCCGGACAACGGCGCCAGGGCGGTTGGGGCGAACAGCGTCCCCCACAGGTTCGGCGCCAGCCGCCCGAGCAGCGATGGGCCAAGCGCCACCCCCACCAGGATCTGGATCACCACCATCGGGGCGACGTGACGGCCGCCGCCGAGCCGCCACAGCAGGAACGGCCCGGCGATCAGCAGCAGGGCCTGGAGCAGGAACAACAGCGCGGGAGACAGGCCCATCGCCGCGGCGGATTATTCGGCGGCGAGCGCCGCGAGGCTGGCCCGCAGCTCGGCAATGCCCAGGCCCTTTTCGGAGCTGGTGATGTGGAGGTCCGGGAAGGCGGCCGGGTGCTTCTTCAGCGCCGCCTCGGTGGCGCGGCGCACCGCGTCCAGCTCCGCCGCCTTGACCTTGTCGGCCTTGGTCAGCACGAGGACGTAGGGGACGGCGGTGCGGTCGAGCATCTCCATGATCTCGTCGTCGTTGGGCTTCAGCCCATGGCGGGCGTCGACCAGCACCAGCGCCCGGCGCAGCGTGACCCGGCCGCGCAGGAAGCGGCGGACCATGTCGTTCCACGCCTCCACCTTCTCCTTCGATTCCTTGGCGTAGCCGTAGCCGGGCATGTCGACCAGCTTCAGCCGGTTGCCGAGGTTGAAGAAGTTGAGCTGCTGCGTGCGCCCCGGCGTGTTGGAGGTGCGGGCCAGCGTCTTCCGCCCGGTCAGGGCGTTGACCAGGCTCGACTTGCCGACGTTGGAACGGCCGGCGAAGGCGACCTCCGGCAGGTCGGCCTCCGGCAGCTGGCTCAGCGCGTCGGCGCCCCAGACGAAGTCGCACTCCTTGGCGAACAGCAGCCGTCCCGCCTCCAAGGCGGCCTCGTCGAACCCGGAGACGATGCTGGGTTTGCCGGGGCTGGGCTTGTCCGAGGTGGTCATGGCGTTGCTTTCGTCGTGGCGGCTTAGAAAAACATACCGCCGGCAAAGGCCCGTCAAGGGTCTTTGCCGGCGGCAGTGTCGGAAGGCGGTGTCAGAGCGCGGGGAGAAGGATCAGGCCTTCACGCCCATCCGCTTCATGATGGTCCACTGCTGCAGGACCGACAGCGAGTTGTTCCAGGCCCAGTAGATCACCAGACCGGCCGGGAAGCCGGCGAGCATGAAGGTGAAGACGATGGGCAGGAACTGGAACACCTTCTGCTGGACCGGGTCCGGCGGCGCCGGGTTCATCTTCTGCTGCGCCCACATGGTGACGCCCATGATCAGCGGCCACAGGCCGAGATGCAGCATGGTCGGCGGCGACCACGGGATCAGGCCGAACAGGGTGAACAGGTTGGTCGGGTCGGGCGAGGACAAATCGTGGATCCAGCCGAAGAACGGCGCGTGCCGCATCTCGATGGTCACGAACAGCACCTTGTAGAGCGAGAAGAACACCGGGATCTGGATGACGATCGGCAGGCAGCCCGACACCGGGGACACCTTCTCGCGCTTGTACAGCGCCATCAGCTCCTGGTTCATCCGCGGCTGGTCGTCGGCGAACTTCTCGCGCAGCTCCTGCATCTTGGGCTGCAGCGCCTTCATCTTGCTCATCGCCTGATAGGACTTGTTGGCGAGCGGGAAGAAGATCGCCTTCACGCAGACCGTCAGAACCAGGATGGCGATGCCGAAGTTGCCGATGACGCGGCCCAGGAAATCCAGGGCGTAGAAGAAGGGCTTGGTCAGGAAGTAGAACCAGCCGAAATCGATCGCCAGATCGAAATTCTTGATGTTGAGCTTCTCGGAGTAGCTGTCGAGCAGCTTCACCTGCTTGGCGCCGGCGAACAGGCGGGCGGTGTTCTCCACCGTGGCGCCCGGCGCCACCTCGACCGGGGCACCCATGGTGTCGGTCTGGTAGCGCGAGGTGTTGGCGACCTCGCTGTGGACGAAGCGGGCGGTGACCTTCTCGTTCGGGTCGGGGACCAGCGAGACCAGCCAGTACTTGTCGGTGATGCCGATCCAGCCGCCGGTGGTCTCCTTCGAGATGGTGCCGGCCTTGCGGACGTCGTCGTACTTCTCTTCGGTCAGCGAGCCGTTGAAGACGCCGAGCGGGCCTTCATGCAGGATGTAGTAGCCCGAGGTCTGCGGCGTGCCGCTGCGCGACACCAGGCTGTAGGGCAGCAGGCTGACCGGGGCGGCACCGGTGTTGCGCACCGACTGGGTCACGGTGAACATGAAGTCGGGGTCGAGCGCGATCTTGCGTTCGAACACCAGCCCCTGGCCGTTGTCCCAGGTCAGCGTCAGCGGCTTGGCCGGGGTCAGCACGTCGCTGTCCGCCTTCCACTGGGTGGTCGCGGTCGGCGCGGCGACGCCGGCGCCCTGCGGCAGCCAGCCGAATTCGGCGTAGTAGGCCGCCGGCGTGCCGGCCGGGGACAGCAGCACGATCTCCGGGCTCTTGGGGTCCGGCGTCTCGTGGTAGGTGGCGAGCGTCAGGTCGTCGATGCGGCCGCCGACGAGGTTCACCGAACCATGCAGCGACGGCGTGTCGATCTTCACGCGCGACCCGGCGGCGATTTGCTCGGCGACCAGGACGGCGCGGTCCTTGGCAACCTCGGCCGAGGCCGAGGGCGGCGCGCCGGGCACGCCGGGCAGGCCGGCGGCGGGAACCGGAACCGTCTGTTCGGTCCGCGCGGCCTGCTGGGCGGCGATCTGCTTCTGCTGGTCCACCCGCGGCTTCTCGTAGAAATACTGGAAGCCGAGCAGGATGGCGATCGACAGGGCAATCGCGATGATGAGGTTGCGTTGGTCGGTCATGGCGTCCCGGTTGCCGTGGGGCCTTTGGAAGAAGGGCGGCGTGTGCGCGGCCTTGTTACGGGTTTTCGTGGGGCTGGGCAACACCGGCCTGCCCTTTTTGCGGCGCGCCACCGTCATGGGGCGGATGCGCCCCCTGCCGGCCGGCCGGATCGGGCACCGGATCCCAGCCGGACCCGCCCCAGGGATGGCAACGCCCGAGCCGGCGCAGCGTCAGCCATCCCCCCCGGATGGCCCCGTGCTTTTCCAGCGATTCGATGGCGTAGCGGGAGCAGGTCGGCTGGAACCGGCAGTGCCAGCCCACGAAGGGCGACAAGGTCCAGCGATAGAGATAGACGAGCGCGCGGAGCAGATGCGCGAGCGGGCTGAGGCCGGCGATGCGGAGTCCGTCGATGCGGAACATGGCGTCGCGGCCCCCTACCCCTCCGTCTCGCGCCAAAGGCCGAGACGTTTCAGCGCGGCGGTCAGATCGCCGATCAGGTCGGACCACGGCCTCTCGGCCGTGTCGCCGCGGGCGACCAGCACGAAATCATGGCCGGGTGCGGCGTGGATGGGAAGAATCTGCCGCGCGGCCTCACGCAAACGGCGGCGGGCGCGATTGCGCACCACCGCGTTGCCGACCTTGCGGCTCGCCGTCAAACCAAGACGGATCGGCGGCCCGCCATCGGCAGGCCGCTGCTTGTCGTCGTGCCGGCGCACCTGGAGGATCAGGCCGGGCGCCACATGCTTGCGGCGCGTTCCGGCCACGGCCAGAAATTCCGGCCGCCGCATCAGGCGCCCGACCGTGTGGCCCGGCGCCATCGCGGGATCAGGCGCTCAGGACCTTGCGGCCGCGGGCGCGGCGACGGGCGATGACCTTGCGGCCGCCGACGGTCGACATGCGGTGGCGGAAGCCGTGGCGACGCTTACGCACGATTTTGCTGGGTTGGAACGTGCGCTTCATGGCGCCTACTCCTTACGCTTTGCTGAGTGTTGCGGGACGAAGACGCCCAGCCTGACGGCCGGGCGTCGAATCTACGAACCTGGAAACCGAAGCCGGAGTGCGGCTTACTCGGCGGCCTTGACGCGGCCGTTGACCATGCCGCGGCCGGTGGTGCGCTCGGAAATGCGAGCCGCCTTGCCGCGCAGATCGCGCAGATAGTACAGCTTGGCGCGACGGACATCGCCGCGGCGGACCAACTCGATCGAGTCGATGCGCGGGGAGTACAGCGGGAACACGCGCTCCACGCCCTCGCCGTAGCTGATCTTGCGGACCGTGAAAGACGAGTTCACGGCGGCGTTCTTGCGGGCGATCACGACGCCCTCATAGGCCTGGACGCGCTCGCGCGTGCCTTCGACGACCTTCACGTTCACGCGGACCGTGTCGCCCGGCGAGAATTCCGGGATCGTCTTGCCACCGAGGGCCTTCTCGATCTGCTCCTGCTCGAGCTGCTGCAACAGGTTCATAGCACTACCCCTTTTCAATCGGTGCGCCTCGCGGCGGACCGTCACTCCGGTTTCGGGTCGCGCCGGCGAGCCTGCCGCCGACCCTTGTTCGTAACAGTGGCTGCCGGACGACTTGCCTGGTAGAGCGACCACAGGTCCGGCCGTCGGGCCGCCGTGATCGTCTCCGCCTCGGCCAGCCGCCAGGCTTTGACCTTTCCGTGGTGACCGGACAGCAGAACCTCCGGCACCGCGCGTTCCACACCCTGCCCGTCGGTCCAGACCGCCGGCCGGGTGTAGTGGGGGTATTCGAGCAACCCCCGTTCGAAACTCTCTTCGCCCGCCGTCTCCGTGTTGCCCATGACACCGGGGAGCAAGCGCACCACGGCATCGATCAGGCACAGAGCGGCGGGTTCCCCGCCGGACAGCACGAAATCCCCGAGGCTGACCTCTTCAAGGCCGTGCGCATCGAGGACCCGCTGGTCCACCCCTTCGTACCGGCCGCAGAGCAGCGTCACCACCGGGGTGGCGGCCAGCTCCTTGACCAGTTCCTGGTTCAGCACCCGTCCGCGAGGCGACAGATAAATCGCCCGGCCGCGTTCCGGTGCCCCCACAGGTCCCGCCGTCGCGGTCAAAGCCGCGTCCAGCACATCGGGGCGCATGACCATGCCGGCCCCTCCGCCGAAGGGGGTGTCGTCGACGGAGCGGTGTTTATCGCGCGCAAACGAGCGAATGTCCACCGATTCCAGCGCCCAGACTCCATTTTCCAACGCCTTGCCGGCCAGCGACTGGCCAAGCGGCCCCGGAAACATTTCCGGGAACAGCGTCAGAACCTTGACCGTCCAGACACGGGGGCCGTCGGCGCCGTGATTCACGGCCCCACCTCCCCACCGTCGTCCTCATCCCCGTCGCCATCGGCGTCCGGCTGGCCCTCGCGGGCTTCGATCACCGCCGGCAGGTCGACGACGACCCGCCCGCCCCGGACATCCACCACCGGCACGCAGGCCTTGGAGAAGGGAAGCATCTCCAGCGCGCCCGTCCCGATGCGGATCTCCAGCACGTCGCCGGCCCCGAAGTCGTAGACCGCCTTCACCGTGCCGTAGAGGGTTCCGTCGGCGAGTTCCGCACGCAGGCCGATCAGGTCGGCGTGGTAGAACTCGTCCTCGTCCTCGTTCTCCGGCAGGGCGGCGCGGTCGACGTGGAGCAGGACACCGGCCAGCGCCTGCGCCTGTTCACGGGTCGTGATCCCCTCGACCTTGGCCAGGAAGTTGTCCTTGACCATGCCCTGGAGAGCGACCGTGAAGCGGCGGGCGCCGCTGTCGTCCGACAGTGGACCGTAGGCCGCGACATCGGCGGGTTCGGCGGTGAAGCTGCGCAGCTTCACCAACCCGCGAACGCCGTGCGATCCGACGAACTGGCCGACGCAGACCCTGCCCGAGCGGATCGGGCCTGAACCAACCTTGGCGGTCATCGGAGGATTACCCGGCACGTCGTTTCAAGCCCCGTCCGTTCGAGCCGTCAGGCTCAGCCTTCGGCCGCGGCGGCGGCAGCGGCGGCCTCGGCCTTCAGACGCTCCTGCGCCTTGGCCTTCGGAGCCGACTGCTTCGGCGTCTCGCGGTAGGCCGGCTTCTCGACCAGGCCGGCGTTCGCCAGGAACAGCACGACGCGGTCCGTCGGCTGGGCGCCGACCGACAGCCAATGCTTGGCGCGCTCGGCGTCGAGGATGATGCGCTGCTCGTGCTCGCGCGGCAGCATCGGGTTGTAGGTGCCGATCTTCTCGATGAAGCGGCCGTCACGCGGGCTGCGGGCATCCGCGACGACGATCGAGTAGAACGGACGCTTCTTCGCACCACCGCGAGCCAGACGAATCTTGAGAGCCATTGGTCGAAACTTTCTCTGCTTAAGTCAAACGATTGGAGGTGATCCGCCGTTCAGGCGGGAGAGGCTGGACCGCCCCGACCCGGTGTTCAGCCCGGGTCGGCGGCAAGTCCGGAATGGGTGTTGGCGTGGGAATGCCGGGGGACGGTCATCCGAAGGGCCCCTTGCCGCCAAAGCCGCCCAAGCCCTTGGGCAGCAGGTTGCCGAGGCCGCCGCGCAGCATCCCCTTCTTCCCCAGCTTCTGCACCTGCTTCATCATGCCGCGCATCGTCTCGAACTGCTTCAGCAGCTTGTTGACCTCCTGCACCGAGGTGCCGGAGCCGGCGGCGATGCGCTTGCGGCGCGATGCCTTGATGATGTCGGGGTTCTTGCGCTCCGCCTTGGTCATCGAGGAGATGATCGCCTCCTGGCGCTTGATCATTCCGTCGTCGATGTTGGCGTCCTTCATCTGGTCCTTGATCTTGCCGATGCCCGGCAGCATCCCCATCAGGCCGGACATGCCGCCCATCTTGCGGAGCTGCTTCAGCTGCATCGCCATGTCGTCAAGGTCGAAGCCCTGGCCCTTCTCCATCTTGCGGGCGAGCTTTTCAGCCTCGTCCTTGTCGATGGTCTCGACGGCCTTTTCCACCAGCGACACCACGTCGCCCATGCCGAGGATGCGGCCGGCGATGCGGTCGGGGTGGAACGGCTCCAGCGCGTCGATCTTCTCGCCGACGCCCAGCAGCTTGATCGGCTTGCCGGTGATCTGGCGCATCGACAGGGCGGCGCCGCCACGGGCATCGCCGTCGACGCGGGTCAGCACGATGCCGGTGATGCCGACCTTGTCGTTGAAGTTGGTGGCGACGGTGACGGCGTCCTGACCGGTCATCGCGTCGGCGACCAGCAGCGTTTCCGCCGGCCGGGTCGCGTCGCGGACCGCCGCGACCTCCGCCATCAGCTCCTCGTCGATGGCGAGGCGGCCGGCGGTGTCGAGCATCACCACGTCGTAGCCTTCGAGACGGCCGGTCTCCATGGCACGGCGGGCGATGGCGACCGGGTCCTGGCCCGGGACGATCGGCAGCGTGGCGACGCCGGTCTGCTCGCCCAGCACCTTCAGCTGTTCCTGCGCGGCCGGACGGCGGACGTCCAGCGAGGCCATCAGGACCTTCTTGCGGTCCCGCGTCTTCAGCCGCAGCGCGATCTTGGCGGTGCTGGTGGTCTTGCCCGAGCCCTGCAGGCCGACCATCAGGATCGGCACCGGGGCGGCGGCGTTCAGGTTGATGTCGGACCCTTCGCCCAGCATCTCCACGAGGTTGTCGTGGACGATCTTGATGACCTGCTGGCCGGGGGTGACCGACTTCAGCACCTCCTGCCCGACGGCGCGTTCCTTCACCTGGGTGACGAACTGCTTGACCACCGGCAGGGCGACGTCGGCCTCCAGCAGCGCGATGCGCACTTCGCGCAAGGCGGCGGAGACGTCCTCTTCGCTCAGCGCGCCACGGCGGCGCAGCTTGTCGAAGATGTCGCCCAGGCGTCCGGTCAGGCCTTCGAACATGCGATCGTCGATCCTTGGTTTCGGGTCCGGCACCAGGTCCGGGGATTCAGGTCCGCCACCCGCACAAGCACGAAAGCGCCAGTGCGCGATTCTCGCGGACTGGCGGAGATACCCGGCGCGGGGCCGGGGTACCCGGTCTATCGGCTTGGCGGAAGACAGGTCGGCGGACCATAGGGAAACCGCCGGGGCCTGTCAACCTCCCCGTCGGCCGCCCGGCTTCGGCCGAAGGTCGTTCTTGTCCGCCCGCGGTTATCGGTCCGAGATTTATTACAAGGGAATCGATGCTTAACGATTCTTTGGCGACTTGCGTCGATGATGAGCAACCACATCAAGAAGGTTCACCGGCGATGTCGTCCGCCCAGGGCTTCGGGTCCAACAGCCCGCGCACCAAGCTGACCCAAAGTCAGCTCAACGCGATCCTGTTGCGGCACCAGGCCTTCCGCAAAAGCCAGCCCGGCGGCGTGCGCGCCAACCTGAAGATGCGCGACCTGTCGCATCTCGACCTGTCGGGCATCGACCTGTCGGACGCCGACCTGTCGGGTGCCAAGCTGTTCAGCGCCCGGCTGACCGCCGCCAACCTGTCCAACGCCAACCTCTACGCCGCCGACCTGCGGCTGGCCAACCTGGAGAAGGCCGATCTGCGCCGCGCCGACCTGCGCGGCGCCTGCCTGCGCGGCGCCGTGCTGAGCGAGGCGACGCTGGTCGAGGTCGACCTGCGCGACGGCACACTGCTGCATTACGACTCCAGCGGCGAGATGTTCGCCCATCAGTACGAGGACTCGGTGCTGACGTCGGAACTGACGGCGGCGACCATCCGTGGCGCCGACCTGTCGCGGGCCAAGATCGCCAACGCCTTCGTCATGCAGACCGACCTGACCGACGCCATCCTGCGCGGCACCAAGTTCATGCGCGCCAACCTGACCGGGTCCAACCTGACCGGCTGCGACCTGACCGACGCCGACCTGACGGAGGCGAACCTGTCGGGCGCCAAGCTGTCGGGCGCGATGATGACCGGCTGCGCCATCAACCGCACCAACTTCAGCGGCGCCACCCTGATCGGCGCGATCCTCGACGCCGCCCAACTGCGCTCGCCCAACGTCCAGGCGGCGGTGCTGGCCAAGACGCTGGACAACCCGGACGACGACCTGCGCGACCTGCTGGTGGAGCACCTGTCCTGGATCGACAGCGGCGGCAAGGCCGGCAAGCGCGCCGACCTGTCGGCGCTGGACCTGTCCGGGCGCAAGCTGGACGGCATCAACCTGTCGGCGGCCATCCTGCAATGCATCACGCTGCGCGACGCCACGCTGACCGGGGTGTCGATGGCGATCGCCGACCTGTCGCTGGCCGATCTGCGCAAGGCCGACCTGTCGAACGCCGATCTGCGCGGGGTGAATTTCGAGCGCGCCACCCTGACCGGGGCCAACCTGACCGGCGCCCAGCTCGGCCCGGTCCACATCCAGACGATGAGCGGCCATGTCTGGCGCGCAAACCTGCAGCGCGCCCGGCTGGGCATGGCGCTGCTGTGCAAGGCCGACCTGCGCAAGGCCAACCTGTCCGGCGCCAATCTGGCGGGCGCCGACCTGTCCGGCGCCGACCTCGGCGAGGCCGACCTGACCGGGGCCGACCTCAGCGGCGCCATCCTGACCGGCGCCACCCTGGACCAGGCGATCACCGAAGAGGCGATCGGGCTGGCCTGACCGGGCCTTCTTCCCTTACGCCGACGGCCCGCCGCCGCGCCGCGCCACCCAGTCGCCCGAGCTGTAGACGGTGCGGACGTGACGGACCAGCAGGTTGCGGGCGTCGAGCAACTGCCCCATCCGTTCGCGGCAGGCGACGATGCCGGTGTCGGGATGATAGACCGGCGCCAGTTCGCGGAAGCGGCGCCGCACCTGCTCCTCGTCGAAGCACCATTCGTTGACGAAGCCGAACAGCTGCGCGGCGTCGCGCACCTCGGTGATCCGGCCGTCCAGCGGCTGGAACGACAGGCGTTGCAGCGCGTGCGCCAGTGTCTTGTTGCGGTAGCCCAGCGTTTCCACCGCCGCCTCCAGCCGGCGGACATCCTCGGCCGGCAGGATGCGGGCACCGGGATCGGCGAGCGCCAGCGCGGCGGCCAGCGCCTTGCGAACCGCCACGTCGGATGCGGTGCCGAACGCGGCACAGCTCCCCACCTCCAGCAGCGCCTCGCCACCGGCATCACGGATGCCGGGGTCGGGGGCTCCCTCCGGCGCCAGCAGCAAGGCGGCGGTCGTCAGGGCCGGCACACCAGCCCCGCGCGCGGCGGCCAGATCCAGCACGGCATCGCGGAACCGGGCGCCGCAGGGCACGACCCGGCCGAGGGCTTGGTCGGGACCCCGGCCGGGGGCTGTCGAAGGCGTGGCATCGTCCGCTGCGGTCATCGTCGGCGCCAACACTTGGTGGAAGCGGGCGCGAGTCTACGCAATCGGTGGAGTCGCCGCAATCGCGCGGATGGACGCGGCCGGACGGATCATCCCGCCACCACTAGCGCGCCGCCATGCCGGGTTTCGCCGGGAGCTTGTCGAGCAGGTCGGCGATGTAGGCGGTCTCGTCCTTGCCCGACATGGCGGCGAAGCCCTTCAGCATCTGGCTGCCGAAGGTGAAGACGCTGGCGATGTCGATGCGCCAGGACCCGCCCTCGCGCACGAAGTCGGCGGGGACCAGCGCCGGCCGGTTGTCGACCATCAGCAGGCCCGACGCGCGGTCGCCCTTCACCCGCACCGGACCCAGCGCGCTGCGGGCGATGATGTTGGGGCCGAGCCAGCCGGCCTTCAGCGCGTGGTTGGCGATGTCGCCGACCGACATGCGGCGCAGGTCCGCCGCGCCGAGGTAGCGGCGCAGGCCCATGGCGGCGAAGCGCTCGGCCGGCTCCAGCCGTTCCAGCGGCGCGTCGCCCGGCTGGCGGGCGGCGTCGCGCACCGATTCGAGCGTCTTGACCGATCCGCGGGTCAGCAGCGGGACCACCGCCGATCCGCGTTGTTCCGACAACGCGGCGCGCGCGGCGTCGAAGGTGGCGGCGACCGCCCGCTCGTCCGGCGTCTCCCGCGGGGGAGCGGCGAAGCTGGTGGCGGCAGCGAGCAGGACGATGAAGAAAGCCAGGAAGGCGACACGCATTTTCAAACCCGAACCGATACGGAGCGTCACGCTTTTTCCTCGATGCCGAAGAATTCGAGCTGCCAGCGCATCTCGTCGTCGGTCATCGGGTAGTGCGTGCCATCGCGAGCATTAAGCGCTGTTTTTGGCGGAATCTGGGCGAGGCGCAATTGGATCTGCCGGGCGAAGCGCATGGTCAGCCCGGCGCGCCACACCAGCGCCGTCACCGCGCGCGGGGCGTGGGTGGCGATGATGCGGTCGACCACCGGCAGCGGGATCTGCGCCAGTTCGCCCAGCCCGGCCATCACGAAGGCGCGGTCGCCTTCGGTCATCGAGCCTTCCAGCAGCGCCTCGGTCAGCTTGCCTTCCTTGTTCAGCCGGGCGGCGCGGTCGCTCGGCCGCTCCACCACCTTTTCCGGTCCGGCCGGGGCGGCGGCGACCGCGCTCTCGTCGAAGTCGACCGGCCCCAGCCCCAGCCCGGCGGCGGCGCCGGCGGCGGCACCGGCCGCCTGCCCGACGCGCTGGCGGACCGCCTCGGCCAAGCCGCGCGCCGCTTCGGGGTCGAGGTCGTCGCGGTCCTGCAGGACCTTCAGCAGGCCGTTGGCGACGAAGCTGGCCAGCCGCGCCACCGCGCGGGCGGGCAGCCGCGGCCGCCGCACCAGGGGGGAATGCCAGGGCTCGTGCTGCGGCGCCTGATCGAGGATGCGGTCCAGCGTCTCTTCCCGGACCTGGGCCGAGGCGTTGCCGAGCAGCGCCGTCACCGCCGCCTCGTCGTCCGACCGGGCGATGGCGTCGGCGACGGAGGCCGAGACGTTCTTCCGGCTGGCGATGGCGGTCATCGCGCCCCGCACCGGCCCCTTCATGATGATGTCGGTCAGATCCTCCTCGGTGAGGATCGGCGAATGCTGCAGCACCGGGGCGCAGACCGACAGCTCGACGTCGCGGGCCAGCCGGTTGATGACGCCGTGCGGGGCGTTCGGCAGGTCCTTCAGCGCCTCGGCCAGGATGCCGCGCACCTCCGACGCCTGGTCGCGGGCCAGCGTCTCCAGGCATTCGATCGTCAGCCGTTCGATCTGCACCGCCTGGTCGGCCGACAGTTCCGGCAACAGGCGGGCGATCTTCCGGGCGACCGCCCGGCGCACCATGACCTCGCGGTCCTTGGCGAGCAGCAGGTCGGCCTGGCGCGGGGTGCCGGCGTTGGTGGCGATGGCGCGCCGGACCTCCGCCGCGGCGTCGGCGGCGAGGAAGTAGAGCAGCTCCGGCCGGGTCTTGGGATGCTCGGCGACCTTCCGGCGGACCGCCGGATCCTCGCTTTGCACCATTCGCTTGGCCGATTCATAGTCGGCGGGATCGAGCGTGTCGGGACGCGTGCTCACGGCGCGGGCTCCGCAACAGGGGCTGAGGAGACGGGGTCGGAGAGGAAGGCCGGCCGGTGCTCCCGCGCCAGGGCGTAGTGGCCCTTGCCGCTCTTCTTGGCGTCGTACATGGCGGCGTCCGACCGGTCGGTCAACTCCCGCACCGTCTCGCCGCGCCCGGGGACATGGACGGCGATGCCGATCGACAGGCCCAGCGGCTTTTCCGGGCTGGCCGACAGGTGCGCCAGTTCCTTCATCCCGGCCAGCAGCCGGTCGGCGACGATGCGCGCCTTCGCCTCGTCGGTGCGGCCCAGCCACAGCACGAACTCGTCGCCGCCCAGCCGGCCCGGCAGGTCGCCCGGGCGGACGCCGGTGGTCAGCAGCGTGCCGATCGCCTTCAGCACCGCGTCGCCCTGCTGGTGGCCGTGCAGGTCGTTGACCGCCTTGAAATTGTCGAGGTCGACGTAGAGCAGCGCCGACGGGCCGCTGTCGGGCCGGGAAATCGACTCCTCCAGCCGCTCGAAGAAGGTGCGGCGGTTGAACAGGCCGGTCAGCCCGTCGCGTTCGGACAGGCGGCGCAGCCGCTCCTGGTAGGCGAGATGGGCGTGGGCGATGCCGATGTGGTCGGCGACGCCCGACATCAGGTGGCGGTCGTCGTCGTCCCACGGCTCCGAATCGCCGGCGCGCCAGACCAGCAGCGCGCCGTTGACCGCCTGCCGGTATTCGGTGCGCTCGCCGATCAGCTGGAGGTCGTCCAGCCGCTCCACCACCACGCCCTCGCGGCGCCGGTCGTCGCCGCTGGCGATGCGGTCGAGCAGCAGCGCCTGGGCGTCGCCCATGTCGGGCAGTTCCGCCCCGAACTCCGCCACCAGCGACAGGCAGCCGGCGCCGTCCTCGGCGCGGTAGATGCGGCAGCCGTCGGCGCTGAGCGCCCGCGCCGTCTCCGCCGCGGCGACGGTCAGCGCCTCCGCCGCGTCCAGCCGGTCGCGCAGGGTGTGGACGATGTGGCCGAGCAGCCGTTCGCGGTTCCGGATGCGTGCCAGTTCGTTGGAGCGCAGCACCTGGTCGGTGACGTCGCGGCAGACGCCGCGGGCGCCGATCCAGTCGCCCTGCGGCCCGAACAGCGGCAGGGCCGAGGCGACGACGCAGGCCGGCGTGCCGTCGGCCCCCTTCAGCCACAGCTCGCTCTGGTCGACCGGGCGCTGGCAGTCGAAGGGCAGCGGCAGATCGCCCCATTCGTCCAGCGCCAGGCTGCGGGGGTCGCGGCCGATCAGCGCGTCGGCCGGGTAGCCCAGCGCGCCTTTGTGGCTGACGAAGACGAAGGTGCCGTCGGCCCCGGTTTCCCAGGCGAAGTCGGACGAGACCTCCACCAGATCCTTGTAGCGCCGCCGCGACTCGGTCAGCGTGTGGCGCAACTGCCGCTCCAGCGTGTCGTCGCGGCCGAGCAGCAGGAAACCGCCGTCCGGCAGCGGCACCCCGGCCCATTCCACGATCATGATGCCGCGCAGCGATTCCACCGGGACCGAGCGCAGCCCCGGCGCCACGCTGGACGCCGTCAGCCAGCTCCGCAGGTCGGGCAGCCAGCGCGGGTCGCTGTCCATCATGTCCTCCGCCTCGGCGTTCGCCTCGACGACGCCCAGCGCCATGTCCAGCCGCAGGGCCGGGCCGGGATAGAGCGCGACCAGCGTCGATGGACCCGCCGGGTGAAGGTCGGCCGGATGAAGGCCGGCCGGATCGGCAGGGGCGTTGTCGGAAACGGAGGAGGAGCCGGTGGTCAGGGGCAGGTCCACAATGATCTCAGGGGTGATCGTGAAGCGATCGCGGGAATGATGCCGTTGCGGGCGACCATGTCCGGCAAGGAGCCAGCCACCGGCAAAAGGGCGGCTGGGAACCAGTGGACGGGCCGGTCCATGCTACCCTTTTGGGGACCACTCTTCAATCAACCTAAGGCGCGAAACAATTCAACCCCACGTCGGTCCGATCCTTGCCGGCGATGGAGAAAGCACGCAACACAAGGCCGCCGCGGCCGGGCCGCCACCCCGACTGCGCCCCTGTGAAGCGGCTTGCGGCGGCCACGCGGCGGCCCCATTCTGTGGGACATGACCGCTCCGATCCCCCCCGCCCCCTCCCCCGCGTCCATTCCCGCCGCCGCAGCCGCCGCGCTGCGCGACCGCGCCGTCTGGATCTTCGACCTCGACAACACGCTCTACCCGGCGTCCTGCAACCTGTTCGCCCAGGTCGACCGCCGGATCAACGAATTCATCGCCGAGCATTTCGGCATCGGCATGGACGAGGCCCGGGTCCGCCAGAAGCGGTTCTTCCGCGATTACGGCACCACGCTGCGCGGCCTGATGGTGGAACACGACGTCGACCCCACCGCCTACATGGACTATGTCCACGACATCGACGTCGCCGGGGTGCAGCCGTCGGCGGTGCTGACCGGCGCGCTCGACCGGTTGCCCGGGCGCAAGATCATCTACACCAACGGCTCGGTCCGCCATGCGGAGAACGTCGCCGGCCGGCTGGGCATCCTCGACCGCTTCGACGCGGTGTTCGACATCGCCGCCGCCGGTTTCGTGCCGAAGCCCGACCCCCGCCCCTATTCCACGCTGGTCGAGCGCCACGGCGTCGACCCCACCCGCGCCTGCATGGTGGAGGACATCGCCCGCAACCTCGCCCCCGCCCACGCGCTGGGCATGACCACGGTCTGGGTCCGCGGCGAGCAGGACTATGAGCGGGCCGGCGTCGGCGCCGGGGTCCACATCGACCACACCGTCGACGACCTGCCGAGCTGGCTCGCCGCGGTGGCGGACGCGGCGGTCGACATGACGGAAGACGGCAGGGCGGAGAAGGCCGCGGAATAGCGCTTCCCGCCAAAGGGTTTTGGGCCGGTTGACAGGGGAACGGGGCGGCTCCATGGTGCGGTCCCCTGACATTTTCGACAGCCGAACGACCGCGCCATGAGCCACGCCAGCCTCCAAGCCACCATCGATGCCGCCTGGGACAACCGCGACGGCCTCAACACCGCCACCACCGGCCCGGTCCGCGACGCCGTGAACGCGGCGCTCGACGCCCTGGACGCGGGCGACCTCCGCGTCGCGGAAAAGACCGCGGACGGCTGGAAGGTCAACCAGTGGCTGAAGAAGGCGGTGCTGCTGTCCTTCCGCCTCAACGCCAACGAGATGATCCCCGGCGGCCCCGGCGGCTCGTCCTGGTACGACAAGGTCCCGCCGAAGTTCGAGGGCTGGACCGAGGGTCAGTTCCAGAACGCCGGCTTCCGCGCCCTGCCCGGCGCCATCGCCCGCAAGTCGTCCTACGTCGCCCCCGGCGTCATCCTGATGCCGAGCTTCGTCAACGTCGGCGCCTATGTCGACAGCGGCACCATGGTCGACACCTGGGTCACCGTCGGCTCCTGCGCCCAGATCGGCAAGAACGTCCACCTGTCGGGCGGTGTCGGCATCGGCGGCGTGCTGGAGCCTCTGCAGGCCGACCCGGTCATCATCGAGGACAACTGCTTCATCGGCGCCCGCTCGGAGATCGTCGAGGGCGTGATCGTCGAGACCGGCGCCGTCGTGTCGATGGGCTGCTACATCGGCGCCTCGACCAAGATCATCGACCGCCACACCGGCGAGGTCTTCATGGGCCGCGTCCCGGCCTATTCGGTCGTCGTCCCCGGCTCGCTGCCCGGCAAGCCGCTGCCCGACGGCACCCCCGGCCCCAGCCTGTACTGCTGCGTCATCATCAAGCGCGTCGACGAGAAGACCCGCTCGAAGACGGCGATCAACGACCTGCTGCGCGATTGATCGGAAGGCCCGTCCATTCCATCCACCGTCACCCCCGCGAAGGCGGGGGTCCAGCGGCCGCACCGCAGCACTTTGGCCCCTACGCCTGGATCCCCGCCTTCGCGGGGATGACGACCGGCGGATGCCGGGCCGGTTGGAAAAGACCAGCATGACCATCGACCCCGTCGCCCTCGCCCAGGACCTGATCCGCTGCCCCAGCGTCACGCCGCGCGACGACGGCGCGCTGGGCGTGCTGGAGGCGGCGCTGAGCCCGCTGGGCTTCACCTGCCACCGCCTGCGGTTCGAGCAGGAGGGCACGGAGCCGGTGGAGAACCTCTACGCCCGGCTCGGCACCCAGGGTCCCAACTTCTGCTTCGCCGGCCACACCGACGTGGTGCCGCCGGGCGACCGGGGCTGGACGGTCGATCCCTTCGCCGGCGCGGTGATGGGCGGGCGCCTGTTCGGCCGCGGCGCGGTCGACATGAAGGGCGCCATCGCCGCCTTCGTCGCCGCCGTCTCCCGCCGGCTTCAGGACGGGCCGCCCGCCGGCTCGATCAGCCTGCTGATCACCGGCGACGAGGAAGGCGTGGCGATCAACGGCACCCGCAAGGTGCTGGACTGGATGGCGGCGCGGGGCGAACGGATCGACGCCTGCGTGGTGGGGGAGCCGACCAACCCACGGGCGATGGGCGACATGATCAAGATCGGCCGGCGCGGCAGCCTGACCGGTTTCCTCACCGTGTTCGGCGCCCAGGGCCACGTCGCCTACCCGCATCTGGCCGACAACCCGCTGCCGCGGCTGGTGCGGATGCTGGCCGCCATCACCGAGGCCCCGATGGACGAGGGCACGGCGCATTTCCAGCCCTCCACCCTGGCGCTGACCACCATCGACGTCGACAACCCGGCGACCAACGTGATCCCGGCCCAGGGCAAGGCGACGTTCAACATCCGCTTCAACGACGCCCACACCCCCGCCTCGATCGAGGCGTGGCTGCGCCGGACCTTCGACGCGATCGGCGGCGCCTATGAGCTGGAAACCTACTGCTCGGGCGACAGCTTCGTCACGCCGCCCGGCCCGCTGACCGAGCTGGTGGCCGACGCGGTGCAGGCGGTGACCGGGCGCCGGCCGGAATACTCCACCACCGGCGGCACCTCGGACGCCCGCTTCATCAAAAACGTCTGTCCGGTGGTGGAATGTGGGCTGGTCGGCCAGACCATGCACAAGGTCGACGAATACAGCCCGGTCGCCGACATCCAGGCGCTGACCGCCATCTACGAGTCGATCCTGACGGGCGTGTTCGCACGGCTGGCCGGATGAGGCGCCGCAACAGGACCCGTCGATGCCGCTGACCACCCCCGCCATCCTGTCCGCGCTGACCGGCGCCTATCGGCTGGCCCGTTTCGACCGGGCGGGCATGGAGTTTTTCGACCGCACGCCGGACGGGGCGCTGAACTCCTTCTACGCGGCGGTGGTGGTGCTGCCGGCCTACGCGCTGCTGCTGGCGATCCGGCTGTGGGACCAGCTCGGCGACACGCCGATCCTGCAACTGCTGACGGTGGAGGGCATCGCCTACGTCGTCAGCTGGACCGCCTTCCCGCTGGCGCTGTTCCGCGTCGCGACGCTGATGGGCAAGGCGCCGCTCTATCCCGGTGCGCTGACCGCCTACAACTGGTCGGCGGTGATCCAGATGGCGATCTACCTGCCGACCATCCTGCTGTCGGTCAGCGGCCTGCTGCCGCCGCCGGTGTCCGAGGGGCTGGTGTTCGGCGTGATGATGGCGATGCTGACCTACCAGTGGTTCGTGCTGCGCACGGCGCTGTCCCTGCCGGGCCTTGCCGCCGGCGCCCTGGTCGTGCTCGACCTGTTCCTGTCGGCGGCGATCAGCGATCTGGCGGACGGGATGCTGTAGGGGCGGCGTCTCCGCCCCTACGACAGCCTGTCCCTACGCCCCCGTCACCCCTGCGTGCTGACGCCCGCGTCGGCGAAGGTCGCCATGCCGGCGTGGCAGGCGACGGCCGACTTGACGATGTTGATCGCCAGCGTCGCGCCGGAGCCCTCGCCCAGCCGCATGCCGAGGTCGAGCAGCGGCTCCTTGCCGATGATCTGCATCAGGCGGGTGTGGCCCGGCTCGACCGAGCGGTGGGCGACCATGCAATGGTCGAGCGCGCGGCGGTCGGCCTTGTAGAGCACCGCCGCGGCCGCCGTGCAGGCGAAGCCGTCGAGCAGCACCGGAACCTTCGCCATCCGCGCCGCCAGGATGGCGCCGATGATGGCGGCGAACTCGTAGCCGCCCAGGCAGCGCAGCGCCTCGAACGGGTCGTCCTTGGCCTGCGGGTTGGCGGCGACGCCGGCCTCCACCGCGGCGATCTTGCGGGCCAGCCCGGCGTCATCGATGCCGGTGCCGCGGCCGGTCCAGTCGGCCGCCTCGCCGCCGAACAGCGCGAGGCAGATCGCCGCCGCCGAGGTCGAGTTGGCGATGCCCATCTCGCCCAGCGCCAGCAGTTGCACGCCCATCTCCACCGCCATCATGCCGTAGGCCATGGTGCGGCAGCACTCCTCCTCACCCATGGCCGGACCCTGGGTGAAGTCGGCGGTCGGGTTCTCCAGGTCCAGCTCGTAGACGCGCAGGTCGGCGTCGGCCACCTCGCAGAGCTGGTTGACCGCGGCGCCGCCGTTCTGGAAGTTGGCGACCATCTGCACCGTCACGTCGGCCGGGAACGCCGACACGCCGCGGGCGGCCACGCCGTGGTTGCCGGCGAAGACGGCGACGCGCGGGCGACGCAGGTCCGCCGGGTGCTGGCCTTGCCAGGTGGCCATCCACTGCGCGATCTCCTCCAGCCGGCCGAGCGAGCCGGCCGGCTTGGTCAGCTGCCGTTCGCGCAGCAGCGCCGCCGTGCCGGACTCCAGGTCCGGGCCGGGCAGGTTGCGCACGAGCGCGCGGATTTCCTCGAAGGTGACGGCGGGCTGCTGGTTGCTCATGATCGGTCCTGAGGGTGGGCGTCAAAAACGGCGCGACCTTGCACCCATCCGGCCGTCAAGTCAAAGCGCCCGCGTAGGACATTTTGACCGCAGCCGGCCCTATGCCGCCTTGCTCACCGCGTCCGTCCCCGCCGCCGCGACGGTGGTCGAGGCGACCGCCGTCGCCGATTCGGTGCCGACGATCCGGCCCAGCCCCAGCCCGAAGCCGACGGCGATGCCGGTGTCCGCGCTCTGGTCGGTGCGCACCGGCTCGTCGCGCATGCGGCGATGCTCCTTGTCGCGCAGGCGGGTCGGGCGGCCGCTGACGCTGTCGACCTCGTCCGGCGTTTCCAGCGCGTTCAGCGCCAGCACCTGATAGATCGACAGCGGCGTGGCGCCCAGCGCCTTGGCCGGCGCCGTCGGCACCTGGGTGGTGAAGCCGTCCTGCATGTCCTGCTTGCGCACCGTGTCGGTGACGACCTGGGCGGGGGCGAAGTTGGCCAGCGGGTTCTCCGAGAACTTGGCGGCGAAGCGGTCGTAGATGTCCTTCAGCGACTTCGCCTTGCCGCTGTCCTTGTCGTAGAAGACGTTCTTGTTGGCGGCGGCGGCGTCGGGGAAGACGTCGCGGGCGGTGCGGCCGGGATTCTCCTGCATCGCGTTCAGGAACTTCGACGCGCCGCCGGCGCCGAGGAAATGCGCCAGATACAGCTCGGTCGAGCCGATCTTGCCGTCCACCGTCTCCTCCAGATACTCCTTGTTGTCGCGGGTGTATTCCGCGGCCATCAGGGCCGACGCGGTGGGATCCTTGCGCAGGTCCAGGATCTCCTTCTTCATCTCCGGGTCGGAGACGTAGGGCCGGCCGTCGCCGCGGGCCTGGATCGCGTTGGCGTATTTGGCGTAGCCGTGGTCGGCGCCATGATCCTTCATCGTCTGCAGCCAGGTGCTGTCGATGAACTGGTACAGCCCGGTCGCCGACGAGGAGGAGGACTTTACGTCCGTGCGGTAGCCGCTCTCCACGGCAGCTTTTTCCATGAGGTAGGAAAAATCGACCCCTGTCTTGGCGCTGGCGTTGCGCACGGCGGCTTCCACATTGGCCGGTCCGCGGGTGGCGCGGGCCTGCTGGGCGGCGGTGTCGCTGAGGTTGCCGAGGGCGGAAGCGTAGGTCATGGGTCGATCCCCGTGGTAAGGCCCCGGTGGGAGGCACCATCGTCAATGCAGACGGCGTGCCAACCGCAGCGCCCCTTGATGCCGCCGCAGGGCGGGCCTAGCCTTCCTCCATCCGGCGCGCGGCATCGCGCCCACTCGCCAAGCGCCATCCGTTGCTGTATGTTGACGTATAGGTAAACCAACAAAGTTTCCGGGAGGTCCGCCCCATCATGACGTACACCGCTCCGGTCGACGATCTGCGCTTCGTCCTCAACGAGGTGGTCGGCCTCGACGCCATCGCCGCCCTGCCCCACTGCGACAGCGCCGCCCCCGATCTGGTCGACGCCATCCTGGAGGAGGCCGGCAAATTCGCCGCCGGCGTGCTCGCCCCGCTGAACCGGGTGGGCGACAAGGAGGGCTCGACGCTGGAGAACGGCGTCGTCCGCACCCCGACCGGCTGGAAGGACGCCTACGCCCAGTTCACCGAAGCCGGCTGGAACAGCCTGCCGTTCGAGCCGGACCATGGCGGGCAAGGCCTGCCCTGGACCGTCGCCTTCGCGGTGAACGAGATGTGGCAGGCCGCCAACCTGTCCTTCGGCCTGTGCCCGCTGCTGACCCAGGGCGCCGTCGACCTGCTGACCGAGCACGCCAGCGCCGAGCAGAAGGCGGTCTATCTCGCCAAGATGATCTCCGGCGAATGGACCGGGACGATGAACCTGACCGAACCGCAGGCGGGCAGCGACCTCGCCGCGGTGCGGACGCGGGCGGTGCGCGCCGGCGACGGCAGCTACCGCATCACCGGGCAGAAGATCTTCATCACCTATGGCGAGCATGACCTGACGGAGAACATCGTCCATCTGGTGCTGGCCCGCCTGCCCGACGCCCCGGCCGGCATCAAGGGCATCAGCCTGTTCATCGTGCCGAAGTTCCTGCCCAACGCCGACGGCACGCCGGGCGCCCGCAACGACCTGCGCTGCGCCAGCCTGGAGCACAAGCTCGGCATCATGGCCAGCCCGACCGCGGTGATGGCCTACGGCGACGACGAGGGCGCCATCGGCTACCTCGTCGGCGAGGAGAACCGCGGCATCGAGTACATGTTCACGATGATGAACAACGCCCGGCTCGGCGTCGGCATCCAGGGCATCGCCATCGCCGAACGGGCCTACCAGCAGGCCCGCGACTACGCCAAGTCGCGCGTGCAGAGCAAGGATCTGGCCGACGCCAAGGGTCCCGGCGTCGCCATCATCAAGCATCCCGACGTCCGCCGCATGCTGCTGGACATGCGCGCCAAGACCGAGGCCGCCCGCGCGCTGGCGCTCTACGCCGGCACGCAGTTGGACATCTCTCGCCACCACGCGGACCCGGCGGTGCGCGCCGCCGCGACCGCGCGGGTCGACGTGCTGACCCCGATCGTCAAGGCGTGGTCGACCGACATCGGCTGCGAGGTCGCCTCCACCGGCGTGCAGATCCACGGCGGCATGGGCTTCATCGAGGAGACCGGCGCCGCCCAGCATTACCGCGACGCCCGCATCACCCCGATCTACGAGGGCACCAACGGCATCCACGCCAACGACCTGACCTTCCGCAAGACCGGCCGCGACAAGGGCGCCGCCGCCCGCGCCTTCATCGCCGACATGCGGGCGACGGCGCTGGCGCTGGAGTCCGCCCCCGGCGACGACCTCGCGGTGATCCGGACCGAGCTGTCGGCCGGGCTCGACGCGCTGGACAAGGCGGTCGACTGGATGGTGGCGACCCAGGCGGAGGGCGACCTGCGCGGCGCCGCGGCCGGCGCGGTGGCGTACCTGAAGCTGTGGGGCACGGTCGCCGGCGGCTGGATGCTCGCCCGCTCGGCGATGAAGGCGATGGACGGACTGCGCCAGCCGGGAGCCAACGCCGCCTTCCTGGAGGCCAAGCTGGTGGTGGCGCGCTTCTACGCCGAACAGGTGCTGGCGCCCGCCCCCGCCCTGCTGCCGACCATCGCTAGCGCCCGCAACACGGTGATGGCGCTGAGCGAGGAGCAGTTCTGAGGTCCGTCCCAGGGCCCCTCTTCCACGCGGGGAGAGGGGCCGGGTGCGGGGGTGGATGGAACGTTTGAAACACCGTGAAACGGTTTTCCGGGGTCTGTTCAGGTGTTCAACACCGCATGCGCCATGACGATGCGGAGTGGTGAACAGGGTGGGAAACCGGCCATCGGGGGGCATGGGGACTCCGCGCGAATATAGGTCCACATTCCTATAACGCCTGCATGTCCCGGGCAACGCCCCGACGAAAGTCCCCTCTCCCCCCTGGGGAGAGGGGACTTTCAACATCACCTACCCTTGCCCCGCTACAGCCCGCCAAGAGGTCCCGCACTTTCGGGGACGCTTGTTATCGCCTCTCGAATGTGTAGGAACCCAATGGCTCGTTGAAGCCCGTCGTCATCAGTGACAGCTTGGCATTGTTCGTGTCATCAACAAAGATGAAGTCGAAAGCCATGACGTATACGGGAAGCTGCTTCTGCGGTGCGGTGGAAGTGGAGGTCACCGGCTCGCCGGAGGCCATGGGCTACTGCCATTGCCGGTCCTGCCGCTCGTGGTCCGGCGGGCCGGTCAACGCTTTCACCCTGTGGAAACCGGAGGCCGTGCGCGTGACCGCGGGCGCCGAACACCTCGCGACGTTCCAGAAGACGCCGCTCAGCCAGCGTCAGTATTGCGCGAAATGCGGCGGGCATCTGATGACCAATCACCCGCCGCTCGGCTTGGTGGACGTGTTCGCCGCGACCCTGCCGACCCTGACCTTCACCCCCGCGGTCCACGTCAACTACGCCGAAACCGTGCTGCCGATGCGGGACGGCCTGCCGAAGCTGAAGGACTTCCCGGCCGAGTTCGGCGGTTCGGGCGAAACGGTGGCGGAATAGCGGGGGCCGGAACGGCGGGCATCCGCCCGCCACCCCCTCACCAATACCGCATCGCGTCGGCGTACAGCCCCCGCAGATCCTCGTCCGACACCGGGCGCGGCGCGATCGTCAGCAGGCGTTGCTGCGAGGACGCGCCGCGCACCAGGCCCGGAATGTCGGCCTCGCCATAGCCGAGATCCGACAGGCCGTTCGGCAACCCCGTCGCCCGCATCATCGATATCAGCCGCGTCGCCAGCAGCTCGCCGCCCTCCTCCGGCGACGCGCCCCTCACATCCGCCCCCAGCGCCTCGGCGGCGCGCAGGTGGGCTGCCGGCGCGGCCGGGCCGGTGAAGCGGAAGGCGGCGGGGGCGTTCAGCACCACGGAAATGCCGTGCGGCACCATCGGGTCCACCGCCTCGTAGCCGGTGGCGGTGAAGCTGTGGTTCATTCCGGCCACCGAATAGGACATGGCGTGCGGGATGTGCACCCCGGCGTTGCCGAAGGCCAGACCGGCCAGCGTCGCCGCGAACATCAGCGCGTCGCGCGCTTCCAAACAGTCGGGGTCGTTGACCGCGCGTTCCAGCCATTGCCCGCCCAGCCGGATCGCCTGGAGGCTGCCGATGTCCGACCACGGGTTGGCGCCTTGGTAGGGTGGCCGCGCCGTCGGCGTCTCGGGCCGCGGGCGGGAGCGGAAGGGCCGCGCGGTGTGGCTCTCGATGGCGTGGGTCAGCACGTCGAAGCCGGTGGCGGCGATGGCACCGGCCGGCAGGCTGTCGATGGTGCGCGGGTCGACGACGGCCAGGGTCGGCCGCAGGTGACGCGACGAGATGCCGGTCTTCACCTGCTTTTCGACGTGGTCGAAGATGGCGACGCCGGTGGTCTCGCTGCCGGTGCCGCAGGTGGTCGGACAGGCGATGTGCGGCTTGACCGGGCCGGGGACCGGGATGCCCTCCCCCAGCGGCTTGTTGACGTAGGCGAGGAAGTCGGCCGGATGGGTGGCGTAGAGGTTGGCCGCCTTGGCGGTGTCGATCACCGAGCCGCCGCCGATGGAGATGTAGCCGTCGAACCCGCCGTCGCGCGCGAAGGCGGCGGCGTCGAGGAAGGAGGCACTGGTCGGCTCGACCCGGCAACGGTCATAGACCACCACCGCGACCCCCGCCGCCTTCAGCCCGTCGAGCGCCATGCCGAACGGCGCGGTGGCGGCGACGCGCGGGTCGGTGAACAGCGCCACCCGCGTCATGCCCAGCGCCAGCGCGTCACCCCCCAGTTCGGCCAGCATGCCGGGACCGAACTTCATGCGAGCGGCCTCGACGGTGAAGCCGACCTCGCCATCGGGCAGGACGGGATAGGCGTCGCCGGCCTGCGCCGCGTCTCGATGTCCGGGGCGATCCATGGGGTGCTCCTCTCCGCTGGTCGGTGTCGGGGCCGGGTTTGGTTCCCGGCCCATCCTTGACCGTATGGGAGCGCGCCACCCTCCACCCTGTCAATGCGTCCGTTGGTCCAACAGAGTGTCTGGCAGAGTGTCGGCCGCCAGGAGGTCGGACGCCGGCCCGTCCGGTGGCGCGACGGGGGCCGCCGGTGGTTGAGCCGCCCCCGGTGGCCGCAGCAGACGCTGGTAGAGATAGCCGATCGTGACCAAGCAGAGCCCGAGCCCGAGGAAGGAGGCGACGCGGTACATCCCCTCCAGGTCGGACATGTCGCTGAGGAAGACCTTGGCGACCACCGCCAGCACCAGCGCCAGCCCGGCGTGGCGCATCCAGCCCCAGCCGAACCGCATCCCCGACACCAGGATCACCACGGCGAACAGCAGGAACCCGGCGGAATAGCTGTACCATTCCGCATCCGAAACGTCGTAGCCGGACAGCACCGGCCCCTGGAAGGCGCGGCGGATCTCCAGCGCCAGGTTGGTGGCGATCAGCAGCAGCGGCAGCACCGGCGCCGCTTGGCGCACCGGTTTGGACGGCGGCGGGTCGAGCCACAGATAGACCAGCCCGAGCAGGGCCGGCGCGCCATAGGCCAGCAGCAGCCGGTTGACGATCGGCCAATTGCCGACCGGGTCGTCGGTCCACAGCGGGTTCAAGGCCAGCAGATGCAGCGCGAAGGCGGTCAGCGCCGCCAGCCCGACCAGCAGGCGCCGGCCCCAGCGCGCGACCGGCCGGGCGCTCCAGCGGCGGTCGCCGGCCAGCAGCACCGCCAGCCCCAGCCAGGACAGGGTGTGCAGCGCCACCTCCGCCAGGGTCGACGGCGCCGCCTGCAAATCGCCACTCATCCAGCGATGGATGGCGAGCGACAGCATCAGCGTGGTGAAGACCAGCGCCCCGGCCTCCAGCACCATCACCACCAGATCGTCGCCTTTCTCCCCCGGCGCCGTCCGCATCCAGCGCGCCGCCAGCAGGAAGCCCAGCGCCGGCAGGCCGTAACCGTAGGCGATCCAGCCATAGCCCTCGTAATCGAGCACCGAGGGGTTGACCGCCAGCCGCACCAGCACGGCGACCGCCACCAACAGGGCGATGCCGCGCAGCTCGCGCAGGTTCAACTGGCGCTCCAGCCACGCCAGCACCGGCACCTGCAACGCCAGCGCCACGGTCAGCCACGCCTCCTGCAGGGTCATGGTGGCGCCCAGCGCGATGGCGCCGACCGCACCGGCGGCGAAGGCGGCCAGACCGAGCGAAGCCCCCGGCCGGTGGCGGTGGCGGGCCAGCGGCGTGGTGGCGCCGACCAGCAGCGCCGCCAGCACCAGCGCCGCGGTGGGCCAGCCGACCGACGCCTCCGGCGGCTCGACGAGCGCGTAGGCCAGCGTCAGCAGGGCGAGCGGCACCAGCGCCGACAGCGAGGCCCACAGCGCCGCCCGCCGCGCCCCCCACAGCGCGACGAAGCCGCCGATCCCGAACAGCGCGGCGAAGCCGGCGCCGACCCACAGGAAGCGGGCGACCTCGGCCGGCAGCCCCTCCGGGCTGGCGATGATCAGCGGTTGCCCATCGACGTTCAGCGGCGGCGGGCTGGCGGGGACATAGGGCAGGCTCCACGGCGCCAGCGCCAGCAGGACGGCCAGCGCCGCGGTCCAGGCGGCGCCGGCGATGCGCTCCGTCCGCCGTCCGGCGACCAGCGCCAGCGCGGCGTACAGCGCCAGCACGACCAGCGACAGCGTCCGGTGCGAATCGATCCAGCTCATGACGGCGGCCAGCAGGCCGAACAGGCGCATCGCCATCATCGCCAGACGGTCGGCCGGGTGGCGCCGCTGGCGCCGGATCCAGTCGGGCAGCGCGCTGCGCCAGCCGGCCGCGGCCGGCTCCGGCGTCGGCAGCGTGTCGTCGACCACGCCGAGGACAGCCGGCATCAGGAACAGCGCCGTGGTCAGCAGCAGATAGATCCCGGTGGGCAGCGCGTCGCCGGTCCGCCACGGGTCGATCATCCACAGCAAGGGCCACAGCGCCGCGCCGGCCAGCGCCCCCCAGCCGAGCCAGCGCCAGCCGCGGTACAGCACCACCGCCATGCCGGCGCCGTTCAGCGCCAGCAGATAGGCGAACAGGCCCCAGGCGTCGGGGTTGTTGGACGCCACCAGCAGCGGCGTGACGTAGCCGGCCAGCAGCCCGAGCGCGGCGATGAACGGCCCCTGGAGCAGCGACAGCCCGATGCCGCCGAGCGACAGCGCCGCCAGCAGCGCGAAGGCGACCAGCGGTGCGAACAGGTCGAACAGGGCGAAGCCGCCATAGACGCTGGCGAAGGCGGTGAACAGGCCGGCGGCGGTCAGGGCCGGCGGGACATAGTCGGGGCGCAGCGTGGCGATCAGCCGCTGGTCGGGCCGGCGCCGCAGCCACTCGCCGCCGACCATCAGCCCGACGCCGAACAGCAGCCCCAGCGTCACCCGCACGCCCGGCCCCAGCCAGCCATGGTCGACCGACAGCTTGATGAAAAAGGCGGCGGCCAGCGCCATGGTGGCGCCGCCGAGCCAGATCAGCCAGCGCGAGGCCAGGCTGTCCTCCAGCTCCCGCCAGCGCGACGGGCCGGCCGGCACGGCGACCGGTTCGGGGGCGAGCGGCGGCGACTCAGCGGGCGGTGGTTCGGCGGGCGGCGGTTCGGCGGGCGGCGGTTCGGCCGCGAAGCCGGGCTCGGCCGGCGGCGGTTCGGCAAACGGTTCGGCGGGCGCCTCCAACGCCACGTCGGCCGGTGCCGCCGCTGGTCCCGCTGCCGTGGCGGCGATCGGGCCGGCCAGCGCCTTGTCGAGACGGACGCGCAGGGCGGCGATCTCCTGCTGCTGCACCTTCAGCCGGCGGTCGAGCCGCTGGGCGATGACACCGAAGATCAGCAGTAGGACGAAGAACTCCATGACCGCACCGCCTGCACGCCGTTGCCCCGGATTCCGGGCCGTCGACGGGCAGCATAGCTTTGCAACAATGCACTGTCGCGGTCACGTTGAGCGCTCAGCCGGATGGGCGGAGGGCAGCGTCGCCCAGCCGGTCCAGCATCGCCAGCGCGTCGTCGACGGCGTGGAAGTCGGCGGTGTTGTCGAAGACGCACCAGACCGGCCGCGCCGCCGCCTCCGCCCGGAAGCGCTCCGCCAGGGCGTCGAGCACCGCCGGCTCGTAGGCCGAGCGGTACATCACCGGCGAGCCGTGCAGCCGCCAATAGCGCAGGCCGTCCCAGCCGCCCGGCTCCGCCGCCGCCGGCACCGGGGCGGGGTCGGCGGCGACGCGGGCGACGCGATGGGCGGTCAGCAGCGCCTCGCCCGCCTCACCGAACCAGGAGGCGTGGCGCGGCTCGCACACCACGTCGCCGGCGAACCGGGCGCGCAAGGCGGTGAAGAAGGCGTCGGCGACGGCGGTGTCGAGGCGCAGGCTGGGCGGCAGCTGCACCAGCAGCGGGCCGAAACGGTCGCCGAGATGGCCGGCCTCCGCCAGGAAGCGGTCGAGCGCCGCGTTGGCGTCGGCCAGCCGCGCCTGATGGCTGATCGCCTTGGGCAGCTTCACCGCGAAGCGGAAACCGGGCGGGGTCGAGGCGGCCCAGCGCGCCCAGGTGTCCGGCTTGTGCGGGCGGTAGAAGCTGCTGTTGACCTCGGTCATCGGCATCACGCGGGCGGTGCGCGCCAGATGCGGGCCGTCGGGCGGGAAGGCCGGGGCCGACAGCTTGGGGATGCCCCAGCCGGCGGTGCCGATCCGGATCGGGTGGGCGGTCATCGGGGGGCGGTCCCTGGCTGCGTCACTCGGCCGGGACCTCCCGCGCCGCGCCGGTTGGATCGCCCTCCGCCCGGTTGCGGCGGGCGCGCAGCGACTCGGCCTCGACGAAGATGCGGCGGATGATCGGGTATTCGCCGCGGATGCGGGTTTCCAGGGTGCAGACCGCATCCTCGACCTCGCGGGCGCTCAGGCTGTCCTGGAACTCGACCGACAGGTTCAGCAGAACGTCGTCGGGGCCCATGTGCATGGTCAGCACGTCCAGCGGCCGCTTGACCCGCCGTTCCTCGCCGACGATGCGGCGGATGCCGTCGACGACGCGGCGGTCGGCCGACTCGCCGATCAGCAGCCCCTTGGACTCGTAGGCCAGCACCGCCGCCACCACCGCCAGCACCACGCCGATGGCGATCGAGGCGTAGGCGTCGTAGACCGGGTCGCCGGTGACCTCGCCCAGGATCAGCCCGGCGGCGGCCAGCAGCAGGCCGATCAGCGCCGCGGTGTCCTCGAACAGCACGACGAAGACCGACGGATTCTTCGACCGGTGCACCGCCGACAGGATGCCGAGCCCGCCCTGGCTGCGGCGGAACTCGCGCAGCGCCACCAGCCAGGACAGCCCCTCGAACAGCGTCGCGAAGCCCAGCACGGTGAAGTTCACCCAGGGGCTTTCCACCGGCTCGGGATGGCCCAGCGCCTGCCAGCCGTCATAGATGGACAGGCCGGCGCCAATGCCGAACAGCAGCACCGCCACCACGAAGGACCAGAAATAAACCTCGCGGCCATGGCCGAACGGGTGCTGCGGCGTCGGCGGCCGGCGGGCGCGGCGGATGCCGTGGAGCAGCAGCACCTGGTTGCCGCTGTCGACCACCGAATGGATCGCCTCGCTGAACATGGCGGCGCTGCCGGTCATCGCGCTGGCGACGAACTTGGTGACGGCGATCATCAGGTTGCCGCCGAGCGCGGCGAGCACCACCTTGGTTGAGCCTTCGGCCACGGGCGGGATCCTTGCTGGAAGCGGTCTGCCCCACAGCAACGGCCATCGCGGGCCGCAGTTCCCGCCGTCAGGGACCGCGCAGGGTCCGCCAGGCGCACACCGCGGCGTAATAGGCCGAGGTCGCCAGCCACAGGCCGAACAGCCAGCCCGGCCGGTCCGGGTACAGCACCACCAGGGCGCCGCAGCACAGCAGCCACACCGTGGTCACCGCGATGTTCAGCGGCATCAGCGCCTTGACCCGGAAGGGGTGCAGGAACTTCACCGTCGTGAAGGTCAGCAGGCCGAGCGCCACGACGATGGCGGCGCCGATCCAGGGATCGAGCCGCAGCAGCCAGAGATACAGCGCCACCACGTTCCAGATCGCCGGGAAACCGACGAAATAATTGTCGCCGCTCTTCATCTGCACGTTGGCGAAGCAGTAGAGCGCGGTCAGCAGGATCCAGGCGGCCAGCGCGATGCTGACCAGCCCGTCGGGCAGCAGGCCGAATCGATGGATGAACACCGCCGGCACCACGACGTAGGTCAGGTAGTCGATGACGAGGTCGAGCACCGACCCGTCGATGCCCGGCAGCACCTGCTTGACCGAGGCGCGGCGGGCCAGCGTGCCGTCGACGCCGTCGACCACCAGCGCCACGCCCAGCCACGCCAGGCACAGCTTGGCATCGCCCGCCGCCGCCGCGAGAAGGCCGAGCAGCCCCAGCACGGCACCGCTCGCCGTGAAGATGTGGACGCCCCAGGCCGACAGGCGATGGGTGATTCCGTAGACGGCGCTCATGCGGACGGTTCCGTGGGTGGCGGGGACAAGTGGCGGACGGGGCCGGGGGGCGGATTTGGGTGGGCGGATTCGGGCGGGCGGATTTTCTGACACAGATGGACGCAGATAAACACAGATTTGTGGGGGTAAGAAACCCCCGGCTCCGCCCACGCTGACCCGCGCCGCCGGGCCGCCCGGCCGCCGTTGCCCCGCCGCAACTCCTCCGGCCCGTTGCCGGCCCGGCCGCGGGGCCGGCGGCCTCACGCCATCCGCATGCCCGCCGGGCGGAAGGCGGCGCGGCCGGCCAGCGCCTCGGGCAGCGGGCCGCCGGTCGCCCAGTCCAGCAGTTCCACCGTGTGGACCACCGGCAGGCCGGTGCCCGAGGCGATCTGGGTGATGCAGCCGAGGTTGCCGGCCGCCACCGCCTGCGCCTGCGTGCTTTCGATCGCCGCGACCTTGCGGGCGCGCAGTTCCCCGGCCAGCTCGGGCTGCAGCATGTTGTAGGTGCCGGCCGACCCGCAGCACAGATGCGCGTCGGGGATTTCCTTCACCAGGAAGCCGGCGGCGCGCAGCAGGGCGCGCGGCGGCTCCTTGATCCGCTGGCCGTGCTGCATCGAACAGGCGGAGTGGTAGGCGACCACCTGCCCCGTCTCCGCCACCGGCGCGGCCAGCCCGATCCGGTCGAGCAGCTCGGTCACGTCCTTCGCCAGCTCCGCCACCCGCGCCGCCTTGGCGGCGTAGGCCGGATCCTCGCGGAACAGGTGGCCGTAATCCTTGACGCTGGTGCCGCAGCCGGACGCGTTGATAACGATGGCGTCCAGCCCGGCGTCGTCGATCTCCGCCGTCCAGGCGTCGATGGTCCGCTTCGCGGCGGCGCGGGCGAGGTCCTCCTTGCCCATGTGATGCGTCAAGGCGCCGCAGCAGTCGGCCCCCTTCGACACCACCACCTCGACGCCATGGCGGTTCAGCAGGCGGATCGTCGCCTCGTTGATCTGCGGCGCCAGCACCTGCTGGGCGCAGCCGATCAGCAGCGCGACGCGCGCCTGCCGCGGCCCCTGCGCCGGATGGACGCCCGGCCGGTCGCTGTGGCTCGGCGCCGGTACGCTGCGGGGGGTGAGGGCCAGCATCGCGGCCAGCCGCTTCGGCAGCAGCCCACGGAACGGCCGGCCCAGCGACGCCCCCAGCAGCGCCAGCCGGAACAGCCGCGGATTCGGCAGCACGCGGGCCAGCAGGTCGCGGACGGCGCGGTCGGCCGGCGGGCGGGTGTGCGTTGCCTCGATGTGGGCGCGGGCGTGGTCGACCAGATGCATGTAATGCACGCCCGACGGGCAGGTCGTCATGCAGGACAGGCAGGACAGGCAGCGGTCGATGTGCTTGACCGTGGTGTCGGGCGGCGGGCCGCCCTTTTCCAGCATGTCCTTGATCTGGTAGATGCGGCCGCGCGGGCTGTCCAGCTCGTCGCCCAGGATGGTGTAGGTCGGGCAGGTCGCGGTGCAGAAGCCGCAATGCACGCAGGCCCGCAGGATCTGGTCCGCGTCGCGGATCGCCGGGTCGGCCAGTTGGGCCAGCGAGAAATTCGTTTGCATCGAGATCGTCCCGTTACAGCCCCGCGTGCATGCGGCCGGGGTTGAGAATGCCCTTGGGGTCGAAGCTGTCCTTCACCCGCCGGGTCAGCGCCATCAGCGGCTCCGGCAGCGGCTGGAACACCTCGACCGCCGCCCGCACCGCCTCGGGCGCCCGCACCAGCGTGGCGTGACCGCCGTGGCTCAACGCACCGCGGATGGTGGTCGCCGAGTCGGGCGGTGCGGTCAGCCAGACCAGCCCGCCGCCCCAGTCGTAGAAGACCTCGACATCGAGCGTCCGGCGGATGGCGTCGACGGTCGCCGGCCCGGCGGAGGGGGGAACGGAGAGCTTCCAGAGGTGGCGAGCGTCGCCACCGGTGCCCCTGCCCCCGAACCACACCGCGTCCCGCACCTCGGCCCAGAGGGCCAGCGAGTCGTCGCGCACCAGCACGGCGTCGGCCGACAGCTCCTCGCGCAGCATCGCCACGCGCGCGGCGACGGACGGGCCGAAGCCCTCGACCCGGACCAGCGTCACCGCCCCGCCCGCTCCCGCCACGGCGGCCACGGCCGACCGGGCGGCGATCCCGGCCGGCAGATGGGCGGCGCCCGACACCTCGTAGGGGCTGCGCAGCGCCAGATCGAGCGCCGCCACCGCGGCGGCGTCGTCCAGCCCGAACAGCAGCAGCGTCGCGGTGTCCTCCGGCGCCGGCAGCACCTTCACCGTGATCTCGGTCAGCGCGGTCAGCGTGCCGAAGGACCCCGCCATCAGCTTGGGCATGTCATAGCCGGTGACGTTCTTCACCACCTTGCCGCCGCCCTTGTAGGCCTCGCCGCGCCCGCTCACCCCGGCGATGCCCAGCGTATGGTCGCGGGCCGATCCGGCGGCGATGCGCCGCGGCCCGGCCAGCCCGCAGGCGATCAGCCCGCCCAGCGTGCCGCCGCCTTTCGCTCCGCCGCCCTTCACAACAGGGGCGGGCGGCTCGAAGGCCAGATGCTGCCCGCGCTCGGCCAGCAGCGCCCGGATCTCGTCCATCGGCGTGCCGGCCAGCGCGGTCAGCACCAGCTCCTCCGGTTCGTAGGCGATCACCCCCGACAGGGCGGACAGGTCGAGCGCGTGGGCGGCCTGCACCGGGCGGCCCAGCCCGCGGCGGGAGCCGCTGCCCAGCAGTTCCAGCGGCTCGCCGGCCGACAGCGCCCAGCGCACCGCGTCGGCCACCTGCGCGGCGGTCTCCGGCTTCAAGGTCGTGATGGTCATGGTGAGAGGCGGCCCTTTTAGAAGCGCGGGATGTCGGGGAAGCGCAGTTCCCCCTGGTGGACGTGCAGCCGCCCCAGCTCGGCGCAGCGGTGCAGCGTCGGGAAGACCTTGCCGGGGTTCAGCAGGCCGTCCGGGTCGAAGGCGCATTTCAGCCGCTGCTGCTGCTGGAGGTCGGCCTCGTCGAACTGGTCGGTCATCAGGTCGCGCTTTTCCACCCCGACGCCATGCTCGCCGGTCAGCACGCCGCCGACCTCGACGCACAGGCGCAGGATGTCGTTGCCGAAGGCTTCCGCCGCCTCCAGCTCGCCCGGCTTGTTGGCGTCGTAGAGGATCAGCGGGTGCAGGTTGCCGTCGCCGGCGTGGAAGACGTTGGCGACGCGCAGGCCGCAGCGGTCCGACATCTCCTGCATCCGTTGCAGCACCCGCGGCAGCGCCTTGCGCGGGATGGTGCCGTCCATGCAGTAGTAATCGGGGCTGATTCGGCCGACCGCCGGGAAGGCGGCCTTGCGCCCGGCCCAGAAGGCCAGCCGCTCCTCCTCGCTCTGCGACACCCGGGCGGTGCAGGCGCCGTTGTCGCGGGCGATCGCCTCGACCCGCTCGATCAGATGGTCGACCTCGGCCGCCGGGCCGTCCAGCTCGACGATCAGCAGCGCCTCGACGTCCAGCGGATAGCCGGCGTGGACGAAGGCCTCGGCGGCGTGGATGGCCGGGCGGTCCATCATCTCCATGCCGCCGGGGATGATGCCGGCGGCGATGATGGCGGCCACGCAGTCGCCGCCCTGCTCGCTGCTGGGGAAGCCCAGCAACACGGCGCGCGCGGTGGCCGGCTTCTTCAGGATGCGCACCGTCACCTCGGTGACGACGCCGAGCAGCCCTTCCGACCCGGTGATGATCCCCATCAGGTCGTAGCCGCCGGCGTCGAGATGCTTGCCGCCCAGCCGGACGATGGTGCCGTCGATCAGCACCATCTCCAGCCCCAGCACGTTGTTGGTGGTCAGCCCGTATTTCAGGCAGTGCACGCCGCCGGAATTCTCGGCGATGTTGCCGCCGATGGTGCAGGCGATCTGGCTGGACGGATCGGGGGCGTAATAGAAGCCCTCATGCGCGACCGCGGCGGAGATGCCGAGGTTGGTGACGCCCGGCTGCACGGTGACGCAGCGGTTGGCGTAGTCGATGTCGAGGATGCGCTTGAACTTGCCCATGCCCAGCAGCACGCCGTCGGCCAGCGGCAGCGCCCCGCCCGACAGCGAGGTGCCGGCGCCGCGCGGCACCACCTTCACCCCCATCGCCTTGCAGGTCTTCAGCACCTGGGACACCTGCTCCACCGTGCTGGGCAGCACGGCGACCATCGGCAGCTGGCGGTAGGCGGTCAGGCCGTCGCACTCGTAGGCGCGCAGCTCGTTCTCGTCGACGATGACGCCCTCGCCGGGAACGATGGCGCGCAGCGCCTCGACGATCTCGCGGCGGCGGGCGATCACGCCGCCGTCCGGCACCGGCATCTTCATCGTGGGCGGTCCTCGTCACAGTGCGGTCGGTCACCTTGCGGTGAACCCGTCCGCCAGACGTACCATCCGCCACGTCCGCCGCACAAGCTCCGGCAGACCCGACGCCGTGAAACGATCGGGAGGCCCTGAAAGGGCAGGCCCGGGAAGACGCACCGTCAAAACGCGGCGCTGAAAACGCAAGAGCCGCACCCGAAGGCGCGGCTCTTGCGAAAACACCCGATGACGGAGAGGCCAGGGGCTACCCGGCCCTGCCGCCGATCAGCCCTGACGGGCCTTGAAACGGGGGTTCTGCTTGTTGATGACGTACACGCGGCCCTTGCGGCGGATCACGCGGCAGGCCTTGTGGCGCGTCTTCATCGACTTCAGAGAGTTGACGATTTTCATGATGCTGTTCCTGAACGCTCGGCGGCTCGATTGAAGGCGCGCACCATAGTGCCGAGCCCCCTGCCTGTCAACGCATAGCTTTTCCGGCGGAAAGCGGCCGCAAAACACCTCCGCCGCTTGCCGGATCCGCTGGCCCGGCGACGCCCCACCACCCCGCCCGCCGTAGCGGCCTGGCGGGAGGAATCGACCGGAACGCGAGCGGCTTTCGTCGCAGCAACTCGAAAGGAGAAGAGTTCCGCCACATAATCGCGAGTAAAGGGAAACAGGCGGATCAGCCCGACGCCGAACCGAAGGATTTGCAACCTGCCGTGCCGCCGTTGCCATCGCCGCCCCGCAGGGGAACGACTGTCCGACGGCGGCGCTGGACTTGCGGCAGCGCCGCATCCCCAAGGAAGAGATCGCAACGCCCCGTTTAATACGGAGTATTTATTTGGATCGTCCGTGATGCTTTCTGGAAAATCTCCAATACAATCCTGCGTATTGACGCAACTCACCAAAATAGTATGCTGCGGAAGCTAAGTACATCTCTTGCCTACGTAAGAACACATACATTTTTCTCGCGGCGACAGGACCGGGGATTCGCACGATTACAGTCGAATCCGACCAGGGGACGGCGGTCAGCGCCGTTCCGGTCCTCGACCCGCCCCAAGCCGTGCCTGGCCAATCATCGAAGGGGGGGATCATGAGGTTCTGGAAAGCTCTGACACTGACGGCAGCGACGGGCGCGCTGCTCATGACGGCCCCGAACGCCCAGGCGGCTTATCCGGAGAAGCCGATCACGATGATCGTGGCGTTCGGCGCCGGCGGCGGCACCGATCTGCTGATTCGCGGGTTGGCACCCTTCCTTGAGAAGCAACTGGGCGACGGCGCCCGGATCGAGGTGGTGAACAAGCCCGGCGCCGGTGGGGAGATCGGCTTCGCCGCCATCGCCGACGCCGCCCCGGACGGCTACACCATCGGCGCCATCAACTCGCCCAACGTCAACGCCATCCCGATCGAACGGCAGGCGCGCTACTCGCTCGACCGACTCGACCCGCTGTACAATCTGGTCGACGATCCGGGGGCCTTCGCCGTGAACGCCGAAGGGCCGTTCAAGACGCTGGCCGACGTGGTGGCCTACGCCAAGGCGAACCCGAACGGCGTCACCGTCGGCACCACCGGCATCGGCTCCGACGACCATCTGGCCATGCTGGTGTTCCAGCGCCAGGCCGGCGTGACCTTCACCCATGTGCCCTTCCAGGGTTCCGCCGCCAACGAGGCGGCGCTGGCCAACAAGAAGATCATGCTGAGCTCGGTGAACATCGGCGAGGCGATGCAGTACAAGCAGAAGGACCCGATCGCCCTCCTGGGCGTGATGGCCGGCAAGAAGGTGGAGCAGGCGCCCGAGATCGCCACCTTCAAGGAGCAGGGCTACAACGCGCTGATGTCGTCGCTGCGCGGCATCGCGGCGCCGAAAGGCCTGCCGCCGGACGTGCGGGCCAAGCTGATCGACGCGCTGGACAAGGCGGCCACCCATCCGGGCTTCCAGGCCAAGGCGAAGGAACTGTTCCAGCCGACCCGCCTGCTGCCGCCCGACCAGTACGCGACCGAACTGGCCGCCTCGACCAAGGAACTGCGCGAGCTGTGGGCGACCGCGCCCTGGCTGAAGTAAGCGGTCCGAACCCGCCGGGGCCAAAGGAAAGGGCGCCGGCCGACCGCCGGCGCCCTTTTCCCGTCGGCGCGATGCCCGATCGGGGGCGCCGTCATGCGCGGCGCAGGCTTCGCGCCGTCGCGGGCGATCCCGGATCCGCCGTCACCTCAGCCAGGGGGTTTCCTGCCACATGGCGCGGAAGGTCGCATCCTGGGCCTTCAGCTCCGTCGCGTACTGGTCGGGCGGCAGCAGGCGCAGGGGCTGGTAGGCCTTGCGGGCGATGTCCTGGAACTCCGGATGCTGGACCGCCTTGGCGATGGCGTCGACCAGCCGGGTCCGCACGTCGGCCGGCAGCCCGGCCGGGGCCGCCAGCCCGCGGAGCGACGACATCGTCACCGGGAAGCCCTGCTCCTTGAAGGTCGGGACGTCCGGCCCCTGGCCCGACCGCTGCTCGGTCATGACGCCGAGGATGCGGATCGGGTCGCCTTCGCGCGCCCGCGCCGATTCGCCGATGTTCATCGAGGTCAGCTGGATGTGCCGCCCCAGCAGCGCGCGGTGGGCGTCGGCGCTGCCGGGAAAGGGCACATGGGTCAGCTGGGTCTTGGTCAGCCGCTGGAAGATCAGCATGGCCAGATGGTCGTCGGAGCCGATGCCGGTGGTGCCGACGGTGACGCTGTTCGGATTGGCCCTGGCGAAGGCGGCGACATCGGCCAGCGTCTTGAACGGACTTTCCTTGTGAACGACGAAGGACCCCGGATCGTCGACCAGATTGTACAGCGGGTCGAGCCGGTCGAGCGAGAAGCGCGCGTGCCGTTCGATCGGGATGGTCACGACGTTGGGCGAGTTGATCAGGCCGATGGTGTAGCCGTCCGGGGGGGCGTCGGCGATGGCGGCGAAGCCGATCTCCCCACCGGCGCCGGGCTTGTTCATCACGACGACGCGCGTGTTGCCGCCCAGCTCCTTTTCAAGGAAGGGCGCCAGCGAGCGGACGATGAAGTCGGAGCCGCCGCCCGGCGCATAGCCGACGATCACGCTGATCGGCTTGTCCGGATAGGCGGCGCGGGCCGGGCCGGCGGCAGCCCCGGCGGCGACGGCCAGACCGACGAGCGCGACCGTCTTCAGCGCCGCCGTCAGGGACAACCCCAGCCGCGGGATCCGGGCGATCAAGCCACGGCAGCCGGTGGCGGGGCGGCCAGTGGCGGGGCGGCGGACGCCGGCTTGCGGTGCCGTCCGATCCCAACCCGCGGGACGCGCGTTCATACCCATGCATCGCCTCCTTCGTTCACACCCGCCGAACAGACCGGGCCGCCACCGGACGCGGATGCGGCATCTTCCAATTGCCTTGCGCCGATCGACACGCGCCCGTCGGACGCCATCTTGCGGCCGGTCCATCGTAGAGGCGATTTTCCGGCAATCAATCTCCGTTTCAATGTTTTCAGCACCGGGTAAACAATCTAATAATTGTTCCTGTTGCTTGAATTTCCCGCATCAAGCGGCGGCCGGCGCGGATCCCGACCGGATACCGCTCAATCGTGAAAGGCTTTTCCCGGCATGACCGTTCACAAGGATGTCACCCGCCCCGACGCCGCCCTGGTCGAGGCGCTGCGCGGCCAGTCCCCCGCCACCCTGCACGAGGCGATGGGCCGGAAGGGCGCGATGGGCCACCCGATCAAGCCGCTGTTCCCCGGCATGCGGCTGTGCGGGCCGGCGGTGACCGTGTCCTGCGGTCCGACCGACAATCTGATGATCCACATCGCCGTCGCGCTCGCCAAGCCCGGCGACGTGCTGGTCGTCGATTTCAAGGGCATGACCGACGCCGGCCCCTGGGGCGACATCCTGACCGCCTCCGCCATCGCGCGCGGGCTGGCCGGGCTGGTGATCGACGGCTGCGTGCGCGACGCCATCGCCATCCGCGACATGGGCTTCCCGGTGTTCTGCCGCGGCACCAACATGAAAGGCACCAACAAGACCGACGCCAAGGGCGACATCAACACCACCATCGTCTGCGGCGGCGTCATGGTGTCGGCCGGCGACATCGTGGTGGCCGACGACGACGGCGTGGTGGTGGTGCCGCAGGATCTCGCCGCCGACACGCTGGACAAGGCCGCCGCGCGCGAGGCCGCGGAAGAATCGTACCGCCACAAGCTGAACGCCGGCGAGACGACGATCGAGCTTTTGAACCTGAAGCCCTACCTCGACGCCGCCGGCATCACGCTGTAACGCCAGGAGGAGCGGCCTCGCGACGACCGCCCGGACGGATCCCGACCATGCCCGACATCATCATTTCCGAATTCATGCAGCCCAGCGCGGTGGACGACCTGCGCCGCGACTTCGACGTCCTCTACGACGAGACGCTGCACAAGCGGCTGGACGCGCTGTACGCGCTGGGCCGCGACGCCCGCGCCATCTGCATCCGTGACGAAACCCAGATCCGCGGCGCCTTCTTCGACGCCTTCCCCAACCTGAAGGCGGTCGGCCGGCTGGGCGTCGGGCTGGACAACATCGACGTCCCCGGCTGCCGGCAGCGCGGCATCGCGGTGCTGCCGGCGACCGGCGCCAACGAGGTGTCGGTCGCCGAGCTGACCATCGCCGGCCTGATGATGCTGGTGCGCGGCGCCACCTATTTCGCCACGCCGCAGGTGGTGGCCGGCCAATGGCCGCGCGGCCGGCTGATCGGACGCGAGGTGGCGGGCAAGATTCTGGGCATCGTCGGCTTCGGCCGCATCGGCCGCCACGTCGCCCGCCGTGCCCGGGGGCTGGACATGACGGTGGTCGCCGCCGACCCGCATGTGCCGGCCGACGACCCGGTCTGGGCCCGCACCGGGGTGGAGAAGGTGTCGTTCGACCACATCTGGGACAACGCCGACGCCATCTCCCTGCACCTGCCGCTGACGCCGGACACCCGCAACCTGGTCAGCGCCGCGGTGATCGCGCGCTTCAAGCCCGGCGCCATCCTGGTCAACGTCGCCCGCGGCGGCATCGTCGACGACGCGGCGCTGGCCGCCGCCCTGACCGACGGCCGGCTGGGCGGCGCCCTGCTCGACGTCTACGCGACGGAGCCGGTGCCCGCCGCCAACCCGTTCCACGGCGTGCCGAACCTGATCCTGACCCCGCACATCGGCGCCACCACCGAGGAGGCGCGTTCCCGCACCGGCCACATGACCGCCGACGGCGTCCGTGCGGTGCTGACCGGCATCATCCCGGCCACCGCGATCGTCTGACGCCGCCGAAGCGCCGGGCCGGGATCCGGGGCCTTCCCTCCGTCCGGGGGGAAGGCCCTTTCCATGTCCGCGGCTTGCGGCCGCGGGACAAATGCCCGACAGTCGCCACGCTCCACCCGCGTCCTTCCCCGGTTGAAAGGCCCCGCACCTTGCGGCTGCTGCTGATCGAAGACAACCGCCGGCTGGCGTCGCTGACCGCCGAAGGGCTGCGCAAGGCCGGCTTCGCCGTCGACTGCGTCCACACCGCCGACGAGGCCGCCGCCGCCGTGACGGTGGCCGGCTACGACGCCGTGCTGCTCGACCTCGGCCTGCCGGACGCCGACGGGCTGACGGTGCTGGCGGCGATGCGCGACCGCGCCGACACCACCCCGGTGCTGATCCTGACCGCCCGCGACGGGGTGGAGGAGCGGGTGAAGGGCCTGAACCTCGGCGCCGACGACTATCTGCTGAAGCCCTTCGCGCTGGAGGAGCTGGTGGCCCGCATCCGCGCCCTGCTGCGCCGGCCGGGCGCCGCGCTGGGGATCGCGCTGCACCAGGGCAACATCGTCTTCGACACGGTGAACCGGCAGGCGACCGTCGGCGGCCAGCCGCTCGACCTCAGCCGCCGCGAGCTGGACGCGCTGGAACTGCTGCTGCGCCGCGCCGGCCGGGTGGTGTCGAAGACGGCGCTGGAAAACGGCCTGTACGGCTTCGGCGAGGAGGTCGGCTCCAACGCGGTCGAGGTGCTGATCCACCGGCTGCGCAAGCGGCTGCAGGCGGCGGGCGCCACCGCCGGGGTGCAGACCCTGCGCGGCATCGGCTACATCCTGATCGACAGCGCCCCCGACAGCGCGGCGGATGGCGAGTCGTGAGCCCGCGTCCGCCCTCGCTGCTCGCCGCCATCGCGCGCGGTCTGGTGGTGGTCACCCTGCTGGCGGTGGCGACCACGGCGCTGCTGCTCTATCTCGAGTTCAAGGACACCCACGACCGGATGCGGCAGCGCACGCTGTCCGGCGTCGCCCGCGTCATCGAACGGGCGGTGCTCAGCCCCGACGGCCGACTCGCCACCGCCCTGCCGGACAGCGTGCGCGCCATGGCGCGGGTGAGCGCCGCCTCCTTCGCCGTGGTCGACGACGACGGGGGGCTGCTGCTGGGGTCCGACGGGGTGACCGGCCCGCTCACCCCGCCCACCGATCCGGCCGAGCAGCACCGCCCCAGCATGGTGTTCCGCATCCCGCCGCAGGACGGCGCCCCGGCGCTCTACGGGCTGAGCCGCCGCGTCGACATCGGCGGCCGTCCGGTCTGGATCCAGGTCGCCTCCGGCGAGGAGGAACTGCACATCGAATGGCTGCTGGAGGAGTTCATCGAGCATTTCGGCTGGATCTGGCTGCCCTTCGCCGTCGTGCTGTTCCTGGTCAACCTGGCGATCATCCATCGCGGCCTGCGGCCGTTGCGCCGTGCCTCGGCCTACGCCGCCGCCATCGGACCGGACAGCGTGTCGCAACGCCTGCCCGAGGACGGCATGCCGCGCGAGCTGCTGCCGCTGATCCACGCGGTCAACCTGGCGCTGAGCCGGCTGGAGGCCGGCTACCAGGCCCAGCGCGGCTTCATCGCCGACGCCGCCCACGAGCTGCGCACGCCGCTGGCGGTGCTGGAGGCGCATCTGGCGCTGATCGGCGAGCCCGGTCGGGCGGCGCGCGACGACGTCGCCGGGATGAAGCGGCTGGTCGACCAGCTGCTCGACCTCGCGCGGCTCGACGCGCTGCGGATCGGGCCGGGCGACTCGGTCGACCTGCAGCGGCTGGCGGTCGAGGTCGCGAGTCATCTGGCGCCGCTCGCCCTGCGCCAGCGCCGCGGCATCGAGGTGGTCGGCCGCGAGTCGCCGTTGCCGGTGCGCGGCGCCCACGATCCGCTGTTCCGCGCCCTGCGCAATCTGGTGGAGAACGCGCTGTCGCACGCCCCCGCCGGCAGCACCGTCAGCATCGAGGTGGCGCTGTCCGGCAGCGGCGAGCCGCTGCTGCGCGTGATCGACCGCGGCCCCGGCATCCCGCCGGAGCTGCGCCCCCGCGTCTTCGAACGCTTCTGGCAAGGGGACCGTGACCGCGAAGGACGGTTCGAAGGGCGCGGCGGGGCCGGGTTGGGCCTGTCGATCGTCGCCCGCTGCATGGCGGCCCATGACGGCGGTGTGTCGGTCGACGACACCCCGGGCGGCGGCACGACCTTCACCCTGCGCTTTTTCGCCGCAGCCCGCCCGGACGCCGCCGCCGGTGGCAACCCCAGGCCTGTAAGCCGCGCGTAAGCTTGGGCGGGTACATCGGCAGGGACTCCGCTCCCGCTCCGGGGGCGCGCCCTTGCAAGGAAGACGGCCATGTCCATCGGTTCCGCAACCTCCGCTCCCGGCTTACAGGCGCCGGGCCTCCAGACCCTGGCCTCCCCGCAGAGCCGGCCGACGGCCGGCGTCGATCGCGACGGCGACAACGACAACGACGCGACGGAGAGCGCGGCGATGCAGGCGCGCGAGTCGTCCGCGCCGTCGCTCAGCCTGCCGACCGATCCCAACCGCGGCCGCACGCTGAACATCAGCGCCTGAACGGCCGCGCGAAATCTTGTCGCAGGTCGATCGCGGTCAGCGATGCCCATATCCAATAACGGACCGGGTGTGGCTGGCCGTGGCCGACCTGCCCCGTCATCCCGGACGGCTTTTCCCGGAGTTTCGTCATGACCCCCACCTCCTACAGCCCGCTCCAAAAGAGCCTGCACTGGCTGATCGCCCTTCTCGTCGTCGGCGTCTACCTGATCACCTTCGCCGAGGATTTCTACGAACGCGGCACCCCGATGCGCGCGATGGTGTGGTGGCTGCACATCTCCTTCGGGCTGCTGCTGCTGGCGCTGGTCGTGGGGCGCATCGTCCTGCGGCTGACCCGCGGCGCCCCGGCGCTGCCCGCCTCGATGACCGGGCGGGAACGTGGCGCCGCCCATCTCATGCATCTGGCGCTGTACGGCCTGCTGCTGGCGATCCCGCTGATCGGCGTGGTGCTGGCTTGGCTGCGCGGCAACGCGCTGTCCTTCTTCGACCTGTTCATCATCCCGGCGCCCTTCGCCACCGACCGCACCCTGGGCCGGTCGGTGCAGGAGGTGCATGAACTGGCCGCCAATCTCATCCTCGCGCTGGCCGCCCTGCACGCCGTGGTGGCGCTGTGGCACCATTTCGTCCGTCGCGACGGCGTGCTGGCCCGCATGCTGCCCGGCGATAGCGACCGTGGCCAGACCGGCTTGGCCGACTGATCGCCGCGAATCGCCGCCAGTCGCTGGCGGCGCGACCTTTCTCGACACGCGCGAGCAACCACCCTGTGCGCTCGCGCGTTCGGACGCTATAGTTGCCAGCACACAGATGTATGGCGACGAGCGATGGCGGCACGAAAGACGACAGGGCGTGGACGGGGGGCCCGCACCAGAGGTGCGGAGATGGACGACGCCGGAGCGGCCACCGGCCTTCTCCCCATGCCGTTTCCGGAGCTTCTGGCCAGCCGCGCGGTGCCGGCCGCACCCGGCCCCGCCGCCACCGACTCCGATTCGGATGACGACCCGCACTACATCGACCACCGCGACCGCCTGCGCCGACGCTTCCTCGACCGTGGAGCCGAGGCGCTGGAGGACTACGAGTTGCTGGAGATGGTGCTGTTCGCCGCCAGTCCGCGGCGCGACGTGAAGCCGCTGGCAAAGCTGCTGATCCGGACCTTCGGCGACCTGTGGGGGGTGGTCAACGCTCCCCCCGAACGGCTGCGCGGCCTGAAGGCGGAGGGGGTGTCGCTCGGCACCGACAACGCCGTCGCCACCGTCCGCATCGTCGGCGCCGCCGCCCTGCGCGCCCTGCAGAAGCGGGTGATCGACCGGCCGGTGCTGGCCTCCTGGCAGGCGCTGCTCGACTATTGCGCCGCCGCGATGGCGCACGAGCCGACCGAGCAGTTCCGCCTGCTGTTCCTCGACCGCAAGAACACACTGATCGCCGACGAGGTGCAGCAGCGCGGCACCGTCGACCACACCCCCGTCTACCCGCGCGAGGTGGTGAAGCGCGCGCTGGAGCTGTCGGCCAGTGCGGTGATCCTGGTCCACAACCACCCGTCCGGCGACCCCACCCCCAGCCGCGCCGACATCGAGATGACCAAGGAGATCGTGCGCGCCGGCAACGCGGTCGGGCTGACCGTGCACGACCATCTGGTGATCGGCAAGGGCGGCAAGCACACCAGCTTCAAGGCGCAGCGCCTGCTGTGACCGGCGGTGCCCGAAAACGCAAACAGCCCGCCTTGTGTAAGGCGGGCTGTTTGCGTG
>NZ_LGRA01000021.1:1555985-1698447 GCF_003116095.1 Azospirillum sp. TSO35-2 | reverse complement strand
CCCCAGCCAGCACCGCCAGCACCAGCGCGGCCATCGCCAGATAGATCACCGCGGCGGCCTGGACCGCCGGCGTGCTCCAATAGGGCCGGCCGAGCGAGGAGGAGATGTAGGCCTCGGTGGCGTGGCTGGTCACCAGCGCCCAGCAGCCGAAGCTGGTCTTGATCGGGGTGATGGAGGACAGGACCTCCTCGCCACCCTCGGCGTGGGGGACGCGCATCGCCAGCGTGGCGTTGCCGGCGCAGCTCGACCCCAGCCGGTCCAGCACGCCCTGTTCGAGCAGCAGGCGCCGTTCGGCGTCGATGTCCGCGGTCGACAGGCTGGGCGCCGCGGCGACGTAGAAGAAGGGTTCGGGTCCGGTCCTGGCGGCCGCCGGGTTGGCGGCGGCGTTGGCGGTCGCCGCGGTTCCACCGCTCACCGACACCCGCGGCCGCACCAGCAGCTTCAGCCGGGTGCGGTCGTCGCCGAAGCGGGCCAGCGCGCCGCCGAGGCTGGGCAGGGCGGTGCGGTCGACGCCCAGCAGTTCGGGTTCCAGCGCCCGGGCGATCAACTCGCCCTGGCGCTGGGCGCTTTTCAGCAGAAGCTGCTGCGTGGCTTCGTCGGCCCGCTGGAACTGGTCGTAGAGAAGGACCGGGACTGCAATGAAGACGAGGGTGAGCAGCAGCAGGCGGCTCGCCATCGAGCGCCACAGCCAGAGCAGGCGTGCGGACGCCCGCCGGGGCGCCCGCAACGCAAGGTCAGTCGGCAGCAGCGCCATCGATCAGCATGTCCTCGCCCAGTCCATCCTCGTCGCGGCCCTGGTTGGCCGCGTTCCCGCCCTTGCCCCAGCGATAGCCGAAGCCCGGGTAGTTCTCGATGCAGCCGAACCCGGCGTCGACGGAGCGGAACTTCTGGCGGATGCGCTTGATGAAGGCGCGGACGTTGGCGCGGTAGCCCGACGGGCCGTAGCCGGCGACGAAGCCCTTGCCGTGGACGAGGTCGTAGATCTCGCGGTAGGAGACGTCCTCCTCCGGGCGGGTCGACATCAGCTTGACGATGTTGAACTCGGTCAGCGTCAGGTCGATGCGCTTGCCCTTCCAGAAGGCGCGGCTGTTGTCGAGCCGCAGCTCCAGTTCGCCCAGGCAATGCACGGCGGTGTTGCCGGCGGCGTCGGCCTCTTCGGTCGCGCCCTTGGTGCCGTCCAGGATGAGGCGCATGCGCTTCAGCAGGATCGACAGGCTGCGCGACTTCTCCACGAAGTCCAGCGCACCGCCGGCCAGCGCCGCCTCTTCATAAATCTGGTCGGACAGGACGGTCAGGAAGATCACCGGCACGTCGATGCCGCGGGCACGCATCTGGCGCAGCACGTCGATGCCGTCCAGCTTGGGCATGCGCCAGTCCAGCAGGACGATGTCGACCGCACCGCCGGCCGCGAAGAAATCGAGCGCCGGCTCGCCGCGGTCGAAGGTGATGACCTCGTATCCCTCGTCGCCGAGGTTGAGGCTGAGCGACTCGCGGAACAGATCGTCGTCGTCCACCAGAGCGATGCGGGCAATGGTCGGTTCGGTCATTGCGGACATTCCCTTGTTCGACTCCCCCTTACTGAAGGTTTGGCCGGGCAGGCCGCCCGCTGTCAGCTTGAGTGAGGAGCTGGGCGAAGCATCGATGGTCGGCGTCAGGGACATTTTGGCTGCTCTTCATGTCGTAGGAGAGGGCGCGGAAGTCCTGGGACGAGGTCATATCCATGAAGAAGAAGACCTTGAGGGTGCAATCGCCCTTGGCGTACCGCCAAATCTTGGCGGGCGGCGCCTCTTCCCGTGCAACGGGTGACCCCAGGAGGTGGAGAGTCTGGACTTCGTCCAGCCCGACAAGCGTGTCGGGGTCGGCGCTGGAGGTTGCGATCGGGGTGGGTTGGACCGCGCCCGCCGGGTCCGCCGGGGCCATCGCCACGGCCGGAAGGGGAGCGCTGGTCTGGCCGACGGAGGCCAGACCGGTGGAGGCGAGGTCGGTCGAGGTGACCGGGGCCCCCGGTTGCGGCATCGGCAGCGCCGGTGCCGGCGCGGCGGCTTCGGGAATCTTGCGGGGTTTCGGCTTCGGCACCGGCGGCACCATGGACCGGTTGTTCGGGTTGGACGCCGTCACGTCCGGACCGCCCCAGCCGGGCGCCATCGTGTTGCCGGGGCAACCGGCCAGCAGCAGGACCGCCACCAGAAGGCCCGCGTGTCGGCCGCGGGTGGCGGCGGTGGCGCCAACCTGCGCCACATCGCGGAGGACTCCCGGCACGGTCATAGGGGCGAGCCTTTCAAATCCAAGAAAGTCGGGTGCAACGACGTTAACACAGGAGCGGCCTTTTCCATCTTCTGCGAAGTCAATTTCGCCTGTGGGTTGGAGTTGGCCGCGTCTGATGCTCCTAAACTCAATCCAGTCTGGTTAATGGCGCGTTAAAGCCACAACCGATACCCCCATTTTGCGAAAACGTACCGATATTTTGCAGATTTTCGTTTGATTTCCGGTCGAATCCCGCATCGATCCCGCCGATTTTGCTCAAAAGTGGTATGCAATTTGGCAAGGTTCACTCGGACGACCGGCCACACGTGATGACGAGGGCCCAGGGTTCCGGGCTGCCTTTCGGGGCGGGACGGTGAGGGGGAAAAATGGCCAGCCGATGGCGGAGGTTCAAAAAACGGCGCCAAAAAAACAATCGGCGGCGGAGCCACCCGGGTATGGCTCCGCCGCCGCTCAGCCGGACGGGCAACAGTCATGTAAAGGCGCGCACGATGGCGGCCCACGTCGTTGCCTCTGGAACTCCAGCCGTGGTTCCGGCCGGTCAGTCAGACCGGTCGGCGTCGTGGGAACAATGCATTTTCGGCACCATCCATCACGCGGACCAGCCTGCTCCCGTTTCGCCAGGGCGTCAAGTTCGTTGCGCAAACAATTTGGTAGGCGACCTTCCTCGAAATGCGCGCTTGGCCCGGGGGTGGGTGACGCTACCGATTGACGTCCTGCACGTGTCCGCTGATCAGGGCGACGAAGCGTTCGGCGGTGGTGAGGGCGGCCGCTGCATGCTCGACCGGCACTTCGGCGTCCGGTCCCATTTCGTAATCGGCAACGGCCTTCAGGTTGTAGGCCTGGGATAGGAAGAGTCGAAGCTCCGGAGCGATGGACGGATCGTCCTTCGTCAACCGGCTGAATTCGGCATGAACGCCCTGATGGGTTTTGGCGACCCGCCCGGTTCTTTCGAAGATGAGGGCCTGGACTGCATGAAAGGCCGCCAGATAGGCGTTGCGGCCGGCGTCGTTTCCCAGATCGACACCCAGGTTGACGCGCGCATAGCCCAGGCAGCGTTGCGCCTTGTCGAGGTATCCGGCGGCCTCCGGCGTCACAGCTCGCGTCCCTCCCGCCGGATCTCATGCATCAGCGGCGTGCGTTCGACATAGGCGTCGACCCGGTAGGGCATGGCGTGGATGACCGCGCCCGTGTCGTCCAGGACTTCCGACGCGATCCCGGCGATCCGGTCGGCCTCGCGCCAACGATCCGTTAGATCCTTCAGGAAGACGGCGACGTCATAGTCGGAATCGGGACGGGCGTCCCCACGGGCGCGCGACCCGAACAGCACAACTTTCTCCAACCGGCGGCCGTAGGCCCGGTCCAGATCGGCGCGGAAGCGAGCCAGGATGGGATCCATGCAAGCCATGGTGGGACAGTATCACGGATCCGAGAATTTTCCAGCCAGTGGCCTGCCGAACCCCCACAAGCACGAAAGGGCCGCACCCCTGCGGGCACGGCCCTTTCCCGCCGCGAAGGGCCCCTCACGCACAACCACGAGCGCGGGCCACCTTCGATGCGGTGGGGCGGCCGATGGCGTCGCTGATGAACGCACCGGCCGCGATCAGCCTGTCCAGATCGACCCCGGTTTCGATGCCAAGGCCGTTCAGCATGTACAGCACGTCCTCGCTCGCCACGTTGCCCGAGGCGCCCTTGGCGTAGGGGCAGCCGCCGAGCCCGGCGACGGAGCTGTCGACCACCGCCACCCCCATCTGCAACGCCGCCAGGATGTTGGCCAGCGCCTGCCCGTAGGTGTCGTGGAAATGGACGGCGATCTTGTCCATCGGCACCCGCTCCGCCACCGCGGTGATCATCGCCTGCGCCTTGGCCGGCGTGCCGGTGCCGATGGTGTCGCCGAGCGAGATCTCGTAGCAGCCCATGGCGAACAGCCGCTCCGCCACCTCGGCCACCGCCTTGGGCGCGATCTCGCCTTCGTACGGGCAGCCCAGCACGCAGGAGATGTAGCCGCGCACCGGCAGGCCTTCCGCCCTGGCCCGCTCCATCACGGGAGCGAAGCGGTCCAGGCTCTCGGCGATCGAGCAGTTGATGTTCTTCTGGCTGAAGCTCTCCGAGGCGGCGCCGAACACCGCCACCTCGTCGGCCTTGGCCGCCAGCGCGCCCTCCAGCCCCTTTAGGTTGGGGGTGAGGGCGGCGTAGCGGACGCCGGGCTTGCGGGTGATGCCGGCCAGCACATCGGCGCTGTCGCCCATCTGCGGCACCCATTTGGGCGAGACGAAGCTGGCCGCCTCGACCACGCCCAGGCCGGCGGCGGACAGGCGGTCGACCAGCTCCACCTTCACCGCGGTCGGCACCATGGTCTTTTCGTTCTGGAGGCCGTCGCGCGGGCCGACCTCCACCATGCGGACGACGTTGGGCAGTTGCATCGTCACGCCTCCGCGATGTCGAGGACTAGCAGGTCGACGCCTTCGGACACCTGGTCGCCCGCCGCGAAGTTCACCGCGCTGACGGTGCCGGCGGCCGGGGCCTTGATGGTGTGCTCCATCTTCATCGCCTCCAGCAGCATCAACGGCGCGCCGGCCTCCACGGTCTGGCCCGGCTCGACCAGCACGCGGACCACGGTGCCCGGCATGGGGGCGGTCAGACGGCCGCTGCCGCCCTCCTGCTCCGCCGCGCGGGCGCTGGGGTCGTCCAGCGTCAGGCGGGACACGGCGCCGTCAATCAGCACGGTGATGTCCAGCCCCTGCTGCACCACCGTCGCGCGGGTGCGCACGCCGTCCAGCGTCGCCGTCAGCGTGCCGTCGTCGAAGCCGACGCCGCTCACCGGCATCGCCGCGCCGCCGTCCACCGCGACCTCATAGCCATCACTGCGGAAGTGCAGCGTCACCTCGCGCGCCGTCTCGCCGTCCATCAGGCGCAGGTCGTAATGGTTCTCCTCGTTCAGGCGCCAGCCGTTGGCGAGCAGCCAGGGGGAGTGGCGGTCGGAGCGGGCGCGCAGCGCGGCCTGCGCCTCCGCCCGGCGCTTCAGCAGCACCGACAGGGCAGCGGCGGCCAGCGCCCTGTCCGGCACCGGGGCCGGCGGCGGCAGCAGGTCGGCGCGGTGGCGCTCGATGAAGCCGGTGTCGATCTCGACCGCCTTGAAGGCCGGATGGCCGGCGATGGCGCCGAGGAAGCCGACGTTGGTGGTGACGCCGACGACCTCATACGCGGCCAGCGCCACCCGGAGCCGGCGCAGCGCGCTGTCGCGGTCCTCGTCCCAGACGATCAGCTTGGCGATCATCGGGTCGTAGTACATCGTCACCGAATCGCCCTCGCGGACGCCGGTGTCGACGCGGACATGGTCGTTCTCAGCCGGCGGGCGCAGGCGGACCAGCTTGCCGATGGCGGGCAGGAAGTCGCGCTGCGGATCCTCGGCGTACAGCCGCGCCTCGAAGGCATGGCCGCGGCGGATCAACTGGTTCTGGCGCAACGGCAGTTCGGCCCCGGCGGCGACACGCAACTGCCACTCGACCAGATCGAGGCCGGTGATCTTCTCGGTCACCGGATGCTCCACCTGCAGGCGGGTGTTCATCTCGATGAAGTAGAAGCCGCCATCCTCGTACAGGAACTCCACGGTGCCGGCGCCGACATAGTTCACCGCCTTGGCGGCGGCCACCGCGGCCTCGCCCATGCGGCGGCGGAGGTCGTCGGGCAGGTTGGGGGCCGGCGCCTCCTCGATCACCTTCTGGTGGCGGCGCTGGACCGAGCAGTCGCGCTCGAACAGATAGACGCCGTTGCCGTGGGTGTCGCAGAAGACCTGGATTTCGACGTGGCGCGGCCGGCCGAGATACTTCTCCAGCAGCAGGCTGTCGTCGCCGAAGGCGGCCTTGGCCTCGCGCTGGGCGCCGGCGACCGCGTCGGCCAGTTCACCGGCGGCGCGGACGACACGCATGCCCTTGCCGCCGCCGCCGGCCGACGCCTTGACCAGCACCGGATAGCCGATGCGCTCGGCCTCCGCCGACAGGGTGGCGAAGTCCTGGTCGGTGCCGTGATAGCCCGGCACCAGCGGCACGTCGGCGTTGGCCATCAGCCGCTTGGACTCGGCCTTGGAGCCCATGACCCGGATGGCGTCGATCGGCGGGCCGATGAAGACGACGCCGGCCTCGGCGCAGGCGGCGGCGAAGCCGGCGTTCTCCGACAGGAAGCCGTAGCCGGGGTGGATGGCCTGGGCACCGGTGCGCTTGGCGACGTCGAGGATGACATCGCCGCGCAGATAGCTTTCGCCGACCGGGGCCGGGCCGATGCAGACGGCCTCGTCGGCCATCTGGACATGCATCGCCTTGGCGTCGGCCTCCGAATGAACGGCGACGGTGCGGATGCCCATCCGGCGGGCGGTGCGGATGACCCGGCAGGCGATTTCGCCGCGGTTGGCGATCAGGATCTTGTCGAACATTTTGGGTCAGCTCCGCCAGGACGGGGTGCGTTTGTCGAGGAAGGCGCCGACGCCCTCCTTGCCTTCGGCGCTGGCGCGCTGGCGGGCGATGCGATCGGCGGTGTCGCGCACCACCTCGTCGCTCAGCGGACGGCGGGCGACGGCGCGGATCAGCTCCTTGGCGGCGGTGACCGCCGTGGGCGCGCTGTCCATCAGGTTCTTGACCGTCTTCGCCACCGCCTCTTCCAGCCCGTCGGCGGTGGTCAGCTCATGCAGCAGGCCGATGCGGTGGGCCTCCGCCGCGCTGAAGCGTTCGCCGGTCAGGAAGTAGCGGCGGCAGGCGCGCTCGCCGATGGCGGCGATGACGTAGGGGCTGATGGCGGCGGGGATGATGCCGAGCCGCACCTCCGACAGGGCGAAGGTGGCGGTCTCCACGCCGATGGCGATGTCGCAGGCCGAGACGAGGCCGACGCCGCCGCCGAAGGCCGGGCCCTGCACCACGGCGACCGTGGGCTTCGGGCATTCGTCCAGCGTCCGCAGCATGGTGGCGAGGCCCATGGCGTCGGCCAGGTTCTCCTCGCGCGAGTAGCCGGCCATCTTCTTCATCCAGGACAAATCCGCCCCGGCCGAAAAGCTCTTGCCCACCCCGCGCAGCAGCACGACGCGCACCGCCGGATCCTCGCCCACTTGGCGGAAGGCGGAGGTGAGGTCGGCGATGACCTGCTCGTTGAAGGCGTTGTGGACGTCGCCGCGATTCATGGTGACGGTGGCGACGCCGGTGTCCTGAACGTTGATGAGGATGTCGCTCATGGTCGCCTCCATCACATCCGGAACACGCCGAAGGGCGTCTTCGGCACCGGCGCGTTCAAGGACGCCGACAGCCCCAGACCCAGCACCATGCGGGTGTCGGCCGGGTCGATGATGCCGTCGTCCCACAGCCGGGCGCTGGCGTAATAGGGATGGCTTTCCCGCTCGAACTTCTGGCGGATCGGGGCCTTCAGCGCCTCCTCCTCCTCGGCCGACCAGTCCTTGCCCTGGGCCTCCATCGCGTCGCGCTTGACCTGGGCCAGCACGCCGGCCGCCTGCTCGCCGCCCATGACGGAGATGCGGGCGTTCGGCCACATCCACAGGAAGCGCGGGCTGTAGGCCCGACCGCACATGCCGTAGTTGCCGGCGCCATAGCTGCCGCCGATGATGACGGTGAATTTCGGCACGCGGGCGCAGGCGACGGCGGTGACCAGCTTGGCGCCGTCCTTGGCGATGCCGCCGGCCTCGTACTTCCGCCCGACCATGAAGCCGGTGATGTTCTGCAGGAAGACCAGCGGGATGCGGCGTTGGCAGCACAGCTCGACGAAATGGGCGCCCTTCAGCGCGGATTCGCTGAACAGGATGCCGTTGTTGGCGATGATGCCGACGGGGTAGCCGTGGATGTGGGCGAAGCCGGTGACCAGCGTCGTGCCGTAGAGCGGCTTGAACTCGTCGAAGCGGGAGCCGTCGACCACCCGGGCGATGACCTCGCGCACGTCGAAGGGCTTGCGCGCGTCGCTGGGGATGACGCCGTAGAGTTCGCGCGGGTCGAAGACCGGCTCTTCCGGCTCGCGCAGGTCGAGGTCGATGTGCTTGGCGCGGTTCAGGTTCGACACCACCCGGCGCGCCGTCGCCAAGGCGTGGGCGTCGTTCATCGCGTAATGGTCGGTGACGCCGGAGGTGCGGGAATGGACGTCGGCGCCGCCCAGATCCTCCGCCGTCACCACCTCGCCGGTCGCGGCCTTCACCAGCGGCGGGCCGCCCAGGAAGATGGTGCCCTGGTTGCGGACGATGATCGCCTCGTCCGACATCGCCGGGACATAGGCGCCGCCGGCGGTGCAGGACCCCATCACCACGGCGATCTGCGGGATGCCCTCGGCCGACATGTTGGCCTGATTGTAGAAGATGCGGCCGAAATGGTCGCGGTCGGGGAAGACCTCGTCCTGGTTCGGCAGGTTGGCGCCGCCGCTGTCGACCAGATAGATGCAGGGCAGGTTGTTCTGTTGGGCGATCTCCTGCGCCCGCAGGTGCTTCTTGACCGTCAGCGGGTAGTAGGTGCCGCCCTTCACCGTCGCGTCGTTGACGACGATCATGCATTCCTGGCCGGCGACGCTGCCGATGCCGGTGATGATCCCGGCGGACGGGATGTTGTCCTCGTACACCTCGTGCGCCGCCATCTGCGACAGCTCCAGGAACGGCGAGCCGACGTCGAGCAGTTGGCGGATGCGCTCGCGCGGCAGCAGCTTGCCGCGGGCGAGGTGCTTGTCGCGCGCCTTCGCGCCGCCGCCCTGCTGGATGGCGGCAACCTTCCGGCGCAGGTCGGCGACCAGCGCCTGCATGGCGTCGGCGTTGGTCTGGAACTCGGCCGAGCGCGCGTTGATGGCGCTCTTCAGGACGGTCATGCCCGTCACCCTCCCGGTTTTCTTATTGAACAAGCGCGCGGCTGATCACCAGCCGCTGGATGTCGCTGGTGCCTTCGTAGATCTGGCAGACCCGCACGTCGCGGTAGATGCGCTCGACGGGGAAGTCCTTGAGGTAGCCGTAGCCGCCATGGACCTGGATGGCGTCGGAGCAGACCTTCTCCGCCATTTCCGACGCGAACAGCTTGGCCATCGCCGCTTCCTTCATGCAGGGCACCCCGGCGTCGCGCAAGGATGCGGCGTGCAGGACGAGCTGGCGCGCCGCCTCCACCCGGGTCGCCATGTCGGCCAGCCGGAAGGCGACCGCCTGGTGCTGGATGATCGGCACGCCCATGCTCTGGCGCTCCTGGGCGTAGCGGACGGCGTGGTCCAGCGCGGCGCGTGCCATGCCGACCGACTGGCTGGCGATGCCGATGCGCCCGCCTTCCAGGTTCGCCAGCGCCACCTTGTAGCCGGCGCCCTCGGCCCCGAGCATCAGGTCGGCGGGGATCCGGCACTCCTCCAGGATGATCTGGCAGGTGTCGGAGCAGTGCTGGCCCAGCTTCTCCTCGGTCCGCGCCACCTGGTAGCCGGGGGTATCGGTCGGCACGATGAAGGCGCTCAGCCCCTTCTTGCCGGCCGCCGGGTCGGTGACCGCGAAGACGATGGCGATGTCGGCCTGCGAGCCGGAGGTGATGAACTGCTTGGTGCCGTTCAGCACCCAATGGTCGCCGTCGCGCCGCGCCCGGGTCTTGATCGCCGAGGCGTCGGATCCCGCCTGCGGTTCTGTCAGGCAGAAGGCGCCCAGCATTTCGCCGCGCGCCATCGGCTTGAGGAAACGGTCCTTCTGGGCGTCGCTGCCGAACTTCAGGATCGGCATGCAGCCGACCGAGTTGTGGACGCTCATGATGGTGGAGACCGCACCGTCGCCGGCGGCGATCTCCTCGATGGCGAGCGCGTAGGCGACATGGTCGGTGGCGGCGCCGCCGATCTCCTCCGGCACCAGCATGCCCATCAGGCCGAGCCCGCCCATCTCGGCCAGCTCCGCCTTGGGGAAGGCGCCGGTGCGGTCACGCTCGGCGGCGGTCGGCGCGAGGCGGTCCTGCGCGAAGGCGCGGGCCATGTCGCGGACCATGGTCTGTTCTTCGGTCAGGTGCATCGGGCGTTTCCTCGGGCGATGGTTCTTTGTTGGTGGCGTGCTGTGCCCCCTCCCCATCCCTCCCCCGCCTTCGGCGGGAGAGGGGGTAGGAGCTTTGCGGGAGTACAGCGGAGTTCCCTCTCCCGCGAAGCGGGGGAGGGTTAGGGAGGGGGCAATGGCCCCCCCCTTACACCCGCTCCACCGCAATCGCGGTTGCCTCGCCACCACCAATGCACAGCGAAGCAACACCCCGCTTCAGGTCGTACTTCTCCAGCGCCGCCAGCAGCGTCACGATGATCCGCGCGCCCGACGCGCCGATCGGATGGCCGAGCGCACAGGCGCCGCCATGCACGTTCACCTTGTCGTGCGGCAGGTCCAGATCGCGCATCGCCGCCATCGTAACGACCGCGAACGCCTCGTTGATCTCGAACAAGTCGACGTCGCGGGCGGACCAGCCGGTCTTCTCGAACAGCGTCCGCATCGCGCCGACCGGCGCGGTGGTGAACAGCGCCGGGGCCTGGGCGTGGTTGGCGTGGCCCTTGATCTCGGCGATCACGCGCAGGCCGCGCTTCTCGGCCTCGCTGCGGGTGGTGACGATCAGCGCCGCACCGCCATCCGAGATCGAGGAGGCGTTGGCCGCCGTCACCGTGCCGTCCTTGGCGAAGGCCGGCTTCAGCGTCGGGATCTTGGCGGGGTCGCCCTTGGCCGGCTGCTCGTCCTTGTCGACCAGCGTGTCGCCCTTGCGGCCCTTGACCAGGACCGGCGCGATCTCCGCCGTGAAGGAGCCGTCCTCCGTCGCCTTGCGGGCGCGGTTCAGACTTTCGATGGCGAAGGCGTCCTGCGCCTCGCGGGTGAAGTTGTAGCTGCCGGCGCATTCCTCGGCGAAGGTGCCCATCAGCCGGCCCTTCTCGTAGGCGTCCTCCAGCCCGTCGAAGAACATGTGGTCCAGAACCTTGCCGTGACCCATGCGGTAGCCGCCGCGGGCGCGGTCGAGCAGGTAGGGGGCGTTCGACATGCTCTCCATGCCGCCGGCGACCACCACCTTGGCCGAACCGGCCTTGATCACGTCGTGGGCGAACATCACCGCCCGCATGCCCGAGCCGCAGACCTTGGAGATGGTGGTGCAGCCCGCCGCCTTCGGCAGCCCGGCCCCCAGCGACGCCTGGCGTGCCGGAGCCTGGCCGACGCCGGCCGACAGCACGCAGCCCATGAACACCTCGTCGACCGCGTCGGCGGGCAGACCGGAGCGCTCCAGCGCCACCTTGATCGCGACGGCGCCGAGCTGCGGGCCGGTCAGTCCCATGAGATCGCCCTGGAAACCGCCCATCGGCGTGCGGGCGGCGGCGGCGATGACGATGCTGTCTGAGGTCATGTGGTCGGTCCCTTTCCGTCGATGCTCTGGTCTTGGCCCTCTCCCGGGGGGAGAGGGGATAAGGAAAGCGAGGGGAAACGGAGCTTACGCCGTTTCCTTGAACAGCTCGCGCCCGATCAGCATGCGGCGGATCTCGCTGGTGCCGGCGCCGATCTCGTAGAGCTTGGCGTCGCGCAGCAGGCGGCCGGTCGGATATTCGTTGATGTAGCCGTTGCCGCCCAGGGTTTGAATGGCCTCCAGCGCCATCCAGGTCGCCTTTTCGGCCGAGTAGAGGATCGCGGCGGCGGCGTCCTTGCGGGTCGTCTCGCCACGGTCGCACGCCTTGGCGACGGTGTACACATACGCCTTGGCGGCGTTCATGATGGTGTACATGTCGGCCAGCTTGCCCTGCATCAGCTGGAACTCGCCGATCGCCTGACCGAACTGCTTGCGGTCGTGCAGGTAGGGGATCACCACGTCCATGCAGGCCTGCATGATGCCGAGCGGCCCGCCGGACAGCACCGCGCGTTCGTAATCCAGCCCCGACATCAGCACGTTCACGCCGCGCCCGACGCCGCCCAGGATGTTCTCCTCCGGCACCTCGCAATCCTCGAACACCAGCTCGCCGGTGTTGGAGCCGCGCATGCCCAGCTTGTCGAGCTTCTGTGCCACCGAGAAGCCCTTGAAGGTCTTTTCCACCAGGAAGGCGGTGATGCCGCGCGGGCCGGCGTTGACGTCGGTCTTGGCGTAGATCACCAGCGTGTCGGCGTCGGGGCCGTTGGTGATCCACATCTTGGTGCCGTTCAGGACCCAGATGTCGCCCTTCTTGTCGGCGCGCAGCTTCATCGACACCACGTCCGAGCCGGCGTTCGGCTCCGACATCGCCAGCGCGCCGATGTGCTCGCCGGAGATCAGCTTGGGCAGGTAGCGGCGCTTCTGCTCCTCGGTGCCGTTCTTGCGGATCTGGTTGACGCAGAGGTTGGAGTGGGCGCCGTAGCTCAAGCCCACCGACGCCGACGCGCGGGAGACCTCCTCCATCGCCACGACATGCTCCAGATAGCCCATGCCGGCGCCGCCATACTCCTCGTCCACCGTCACGCCGAGGATGCCGAGGTCGCCCATCTTGCGCCACAGGTCGTTCGGGAACTCGTTGGAGCGGTCGATCTCGGCGGCGCGGGGGGCGATCTCGTTCGCGGCGAAGGCGCGCACCGAATCGCGCAGCATGTCGGCCGATTCGCCGAGGTCGAAATTCAGGCTCGGGTACTGGTTGGACAGCATGGGCGTATCGCTCCCCTGGGAAATCATCCGTTCTTTGACCATACGTTACCGTATGGCTGCGGCGGAGGCAAGGGGCAAGCTGAGGTCGCCGGAAATCCGTGACTCTCCCAACAAATTAGGGATTGGTGCTGCAGCGGATTCCATGCCGCATCGTGGAAAGATCGCGAAAGAAGCAAAGGTTTCAACGCAGCCATGCGGCCCGACTGGACGGCCGCAACGCCCTGGCGCTTTGACGATGCTGCGATGCGGTGCTAGATAATGGATACGGTATACACAATAATATGTCGCTCCGTTGGGGGCGCCGAAGGAGCCTCCGACGATGATCCGTGTGCCCCGCCCGAACCTCGACGGCTTCACCATGGCCCTGGTGGCGACGGTTGGGCTGGCGACCGTGCTGCCGGTCCATGGCGTGGCGGCCCAGGGCGTCCACTGGCTGGCTGAGGGCGCCATCGCGCTGCTGTTCTTCCTGCACGGCGCCCGCCTGCCGCGCGAGGAGGTGGTGGCCGGCCTGTCCCACTGGCGGCTGCACCTGCTGATCTTTGCGCTGACCTTCGCCGCCTTCCCGCTGATCGGCTGGCTGGCGGTGGAGACGATGCCGCACAGCCTGCTGCCGCCGGCGCTGGCCATCGGCGTGCAGTTCCTTTGCCTGCTGCCCTCCACCGTGCAGTCCTCCATCGCCTTCACCTCGATGGCGCGGGGCAACGTGGCGGCGGCGGTGTGCAGTTCCACCCTGTCCAACATCTCCGGCATCCTGGTGACGCCGCTGCTGGTGGCGCTGTTCCTGAAGGTGCAGGGCGGCGCGCTGTCGCTCGAGTCGCTGCAGACCATCGCGGCGCAGCTGCTGCTGCCGTTCGCCGCCGGCCAACTGCTGCGCCGCTGGGTGGGTGCCTGGGCGGCGCGGCACAGGACGATGCTGAAGTTCACCGACCGCAGCTCGATCCTGCTGGTGGTTTACATCGCCTTCAGCGAGGCTGTGACGAACGGCCTGTGGCATCAGGTGCCGCCGTCGGCGCTGATGATGGTGGTGCTGGTCGATTGTGCCATCCTGGCGGTCTTCCTGGTCGGCACGACGCTGCTCAGCCGCCGCCTGGGCTTCTCCCGCGCCGACGAGGCGGTGATCGTCTTCTGCGGGTCGAAGAAGTCGCTGGTCAGCGGCGTGCCGATGGCGGGGGTGTTGTTCGCGCCGGCCACCGCCGGTCTGGTGCTGTTGCCTGTGATGGTGTTCCACCAGCTCCAGCTGATGGTCGGCGCCGTCCTGGCCCGCCGCTACGCCGACGAGGGGGCGGCGAGGGACGCGGTGCCCGCGACGTCCTGAACCATCGGCTGCGGCATGGAAAGTTCGAAGTGGAAGCGGTCTTGCCGACCATGATATGGTGGTTCGGCGCAAGGGCCTGGGGTTTCTTCGATGCCGGGCGGCGTTCGCCGAACAACAGTCAGAGCCGCCGATGGACCGCAGCCTCGACCCGACCGACATCAAGATCCTGCGCGAACTGCAGGAGGATGGGCGTCTCAGCAACGTCGAGCTGGCGCGGCGGATCAACCTCAGCCCGGCGGCCTGCCTGGAGCGGGTGAAGCGGCTGCAGGGCGACGGCATCATCCAGCGCTATGTCGCCCTGCTCGACCCCCATCGGCTGGAAGCCGGGATGCTGGTCTTCGTCGAGGTGGTGCTGGACCGGACCACTCCCGACAATTTCGACGACTTCAAGGCCACGGTCGTGCGCATGCCGCAGATCATGGAATGCCACATGGTGGCCGGCGGCTTCGACTATCTGGTCAAGGCGCGCGTGCGCGACATGAACGAATACCGGCTGTTCCTGGGCGAACTGCTGTCGACCGCTCGCGGCGTGCGGGAAACCCACACCTACGCGGTGATGGAAGAGGTGAAGAGCGTCACCGCCATCCCGCTGGACGGTCTGGCCGGCGGCTTGACACGCGGTTGACGGTTCAGACCGTGAAGCAAATCGCGATTTGCGCCGATCGCGGCATCCATTGTCGATTCCAGACGCAATTTGCGAGAGAGCCGAGGCATTCTCACGCGCAACCGAGGTGATCCGACGGCAATCTCGTTGGTTCGCCGATAAAACAGTGCGGCATGGCCCTTGCAGCGCAATGGTCGGTTCTGGTGCGCGCCCGATGCTGTCGCACACGGGTGGGTGTTTCGCCGCCGCATCAGACCGTTTCCTGCGTGACCATGGCTGGAGCGGAACCGCAACATGCGCGTCAACACACCGATCACCAACCGTGAGGTCCATCTGACCGATGGGCTTCCGCTGGTGTCGCGCACCGACACCGGCGGGCGCATCACCTTCGTGAACCATGCGTTCGTCGAGATCAGCGGCTTTGACGAACATGAACTGGTCGGTGCTCCGCACAACGTCGTCCGCCACCCCGACATGCCGAAGGAGGCGTTCGCCGACCTGTGGGCGACCGTCAAGCGGGGGCGACCCTGGGAAGGGCTGGTGAAGAACCGGACCAAGGGCGGCGACTTCTACTGGGTGCGCGCCAACGTCACCCCGGTGATCGAGAAGGGCGCCGTCGTCGGCTACATCTCCATCCGCTCCAAACCGTCGCGCGACGAGGTGGCGGCGGCGGAGCGGCTCTACGCCACCATGCGCGACGGCCGCTCGACCGTCGTCCTGGCCGAAGGTGCGACGGTCCACCGCAGCCCGGCTGCCCGCGCCGCCATCCTGGCCTGGACCAGCCTGTCGGGCCGGCTGACGGCGGTGTTCGGTGCGCTGATCCTGGCGATGCTGTTCGCCGGCTGGCTTGGTCTGGACGGCATGGCCGAGTCCAACCAGGCGCTGCGCACGGTCTACGAGGACCGCGCCGTTCCGGCCTACCAGATCGGCGAGATTCAGAATCGCGCCCGCGACAGCCGTCAGCGCCTGAGCGACATCGCCGCCGACCTGCAGGCGGGCAAGGCGGTATCCGACCTTCCCGCCGTCGAGGCGGCGATCACCGACAACGGCACCGTCATGCAGCGTCTGCTGACGGACTATCTGGCCACCTACCTGACCCCGGACGAGGCGGTGCTCGCCGAACGCTTCAAGCCGCTGGTCGGCAGCTTTGTCAGGGCCGGGATCGAGCCGGCGCTGGCGCTGGCCAAGGGCGGCAACGCGCCGGGGCTGGACGCCCATCTGCGCGGCACGGTCAAGCCGGTCTTCGCCGACCTGCGCACGGTGTCCGAAGCCCTGCTCGACCTCCAGATCCGGGTGGCGCGCGAGGAGTTCGACCGGGCGGAAACCGATTACGGGCGACGCATCGTCCAGATGGCCGTCGTGGTGCTGCTGAGCTGCCTGTTCGCCGGGCTGTTCGGCTGGGTGGTGCTGCGGACGGTGCGCCGGCCGCTGACCGTGCTGGAACGCATGTTCGAGCGCATTGCGCTCGGCGCCTTCACCGATGCGATGCCGCCGATCGAGGTGCCGGAGTTCAGGCGTGTCGCGGCGGAGCTGAACGCCATGAAAGCCAAGATCGCCTATAGCCTGCACGAAAAGCAGGAGACGGAGGTCCGGCAGAAGGCGATCACCCGTCAGGCCCTGCTGGAAACCTGCGAAGCGATCGAAAGCGACCTGGACGCCACCTGGATCGGCGTCGAGCTGGCGGGGAACCGCGCCGGTGCCGGCATCCAGCACCTGATGCAGGCGCTGGGCGTGGTGCGCGAGAACACCGTGGTGGTGTCGGCGGCGTCGGAGCAGGCCAGCTCCAACGCCCAGTCGGTCGCCGCCGCAACGGAGGAGCTGAACGCCGCCGGGCACGAGATCGCGCGGCAGGCGGTGCGATCCAGCGAAGTGGCGCGCCGCGCGGTCGACAGCGCCCGCGGCTCCGCCTCCGCGATCGGCCAGATGGAACTCGCGACCGAGGAGATCGCCAAGGTCGCCAACCTGATCAACGAGATCGCCGGCCAGACCAACCTGCTGGCGCTGAACGCCACCATCGAAGCCGCCCGGGCGGGGGAGGCCGGCAAGGGGTTCGCCGTCGTCGCCAGCGAGGTCAAGCAGCTCGCCAACCAGACCGCGCGCGCGACCGAGGACATCGCCCGCCAGATCGACCAGTTGAAGCATGCGGTGGGCGGCAGCGTCACCTCGATCCAGACCGTCATTTCCGTGATCGAGGAGATCGACGAGGCCGCCGCCGCCACCGCCGCCGCGGTGGAGGAACAGTCCGCCGCCAACGCCGAGATCGGGCGCAGCGCCACCAACTCGGCCGGCGGCGCCTCGCAGGTGTCGGGCAGCGTCCTGCACATCCGCGACCAGACCGACGAGATCACCGGCATCGCCACCGACGTCAGCCGCCGCATGACCGACACCCAGACCGCGGTGGCCGACCTGAAGCGCCGGCTGGTCATCGCGCTGCGCCAGTCGGTGGCCGGCGACCGCCGCGTCTCCGACCGCATCCCCTGCGAAGAGCCGATCGGCCTGACCATCGGCGCCGACCGCCGGAGCGCCACCATGCACGACCTGTCGCTCGACGGCCTGCTGGTGGACGAAAAAGGCCTGCCCGGTCTGGCCGAGCAGGCCCGGCTGACGGTGACGCTGCGCGATGCCGGCGACCTGCCGGCCGTCGTCGCCGGCGTCAGCGACCTCGGCCTGCATCTGGCCTTCGACGAGTTGACCGACGACCAGGCGGCGCGGCTGGAGCGCTTCTACCACGCGATGATCGCGGCCGATTCCGCCATCATCAAGACGGCGCAGGACACCGCGGCAGCTCTGGCGCAGACCTTGGAGGGCGCGCTGGCGCAGGGCAGCATCGGCGAGGAGGCGCTGTTCTCCACCGAGCTGACCACCATCCCCGGCACCGAGCCGGAACAGTGCCTCGCCCCCTTCACCGCGCTGACCGACCGGCTGTTCCCGGCGATCCAGGACCGGGTGCTGGCGTCCAACCCGCGCTTCCAGTTCTGCGCGGCGGTCAACGGCGTCGGTTATCTGCCGACGCACAACGCCCGCTACTCCGAACCGCAGCGGCCGGGCGACGCCGCCTGGAACGCCAGCCACAGCCGCAACCGCCGCGTTTTCGCCGACCGCTCCGGTCTGGCGGCGGCGCGCAACACGCGGGATTTCCTGCTGCAGGCCTACCGCCGCGACATGGGCGGCAGAGTGGTGCGGCTGAAGGAGGTCGACGCGCCGATCATCGTGCGCGGCCGCCATTGGGGCAATCTGCGGCTGGCCTACACGCCGTAAGCCGGGGCGTTCGGCACCAGCACGTCGGCGCAGATCGCGTGCACGGCGTCGCCCCGGTCGGCGGCGGCGCCGGGGGCCAGCAGGCCCTGGCCGAAGGCGAAGGCGTAGAACAGGTAGGCGCGGGCGAAGGCCTGGTCGGGCGGCAGGCCGAGCGCGGCGAACAGCCCGGCGACGCTGCGCAGACGCTCGCGGTCGACCTCGGCGATGACGCTCTGGGCCTCTGGCGCGCGCCGGGCCCAGTCGCGCACCGCCAGCTCGATCGCCATGCCGCGCGGCTTGCTGCCGCCGTAGAGCGCCAGCAGGTCGCGGAGCTGCTGCGCCGGCTGCCGTCCGTCCAGCCGGGTCTGTTCCTTGATGGCGGCGATGCGGCCGAGCTTCCAGCTCTCCAGCAGCGCGGTCATCAGCTCGGTCCGGTCGCGGAAATGCCAGTAGAAGCTGCCCTTGGTGACTTTCAGCGTCTTGGCCAGAAGCTCCACCCGCACCTTGTCGACGCCGCCTTCGGCCAGCGCCGCGAAGGCGGCGGCCAGCCAGGACTCGCGGTTCTTCGTCTTGGATTCCATCCCCGTCCTTCGCCCGCTTTCCTCGCCGCACGGCCGTCGGCCGCGCCTGCCCGGCGATCTATACCCGAAAACCGGGGGCGCTGCCTATTCGCCCTGCTGCATCTGGATCGCGTCGGACGCCCGGCCGCGGTAATGGATGTTGCCGTCGGCGTCCAGGAACGCCCAGTCGCCGGTCAGGTAATAGCGCCGGCCGTGGCGGAAGCGCCGGGCGGTGCGCTCCGGGTTGTTGGCGTAGGATTCGAACCAGAACAGCGGCGAGCGGTCGACGTCGATGGCGATCTCGCCGGCGCCGCCGACCGGCGCCTCCCGCCCGTCGGGGTCGAGGATGACGACGCGGAACCCCGGCATCGGCCGGCCGAGCGACCCGCTGGCCGGTTGCGCCGCCTCGCCGTCCGCCGCCTCCATGCCGTCCGGATCGTAGCGGTTGACGATGAAGATGCCGGTCTCGCGCTGGCCATACTGGTCGAGCAGCGGCACCTTCACCGTCCGGTTGGCCCAGGCGATCAGATCTGGCGGCAGCGGCTCGCCCACCACCGACAGGATGCGCAGCGCGAACTGGTGCGAGCCGGCCGGGTCGGCGCCGTGCCACACCCGGATCTGCGACGGCGCCGCGGTCAGGTTGGTGACGCCGAACTTGGTCAGCATGCGGTAGCCCTGGCGCACGTCGTAGGGGCCGTCGCAGAAGATCGTCGTGCGCCCCAGCAGCAGCGGCCCGACCAGCCCGTAATAGGCGCCGTAGGCCCAGCCGGGATCGGCCATGTTCCAGTAGATGTCGTCGTCGCGCAGGTCGAGGCCGATGCGCATGTACTGCTCGATCCCCGACAGCGCCTTGACCGGCAGCGACACGCCGAGCGGCGTCGGCTCGGACTCCGAGGTGTAGATCAGGGCGAAGGCGTCGCCCTCGCGGTAGCGCGCGACGTCGGTCCGCGGCGCCGCCTCGTGCAGCGAAGACCAGAAGGGCACGGCGTCGGGGCCGAACGCCTCGTCGCCCTCCACCGTCACCACCGGCCGGCTGTTGTCGCGCGGCACCTTGCGGCGCAGGAAGCCGTTGGTGACGATCGCCCGCGCGTCGCTGTCGGTCAGCCGGTAGGCGACCGCCGAGGCGGTGTAGGTGGTGAACAGCGGCATGTAGACACCGCCCAGCCGCCAGATCGCCAGCGCGGTGATCAGCAGCTCCGATCCCTTGGGCAGCAGCACCGCCACCCGGTCGCCGGGCCCGACCCCCATGCCGGCCAGCACGGTGGCGAAGCGCGCCGAATCGCGGGCCAGCCGGGCGAAGCTGAGTTCGGTGGTCTGCCCCGCCACGCTTTCGTGCAGCAGCGCCGCCCGCGCGCCGTCGGCGGCCCGGACATGGCGGTCGCACAGCAGCGTCGCCAGCGCGATGGAGTCGCCGCGGTATTCCGGCCGCAGGAAGGCCGACGGCCGCACCGCCGGTTCCGCAGCGGCGGGTTCGGGCGCGCCCGGGAGCGGCGCGGCAGCCTCCGGTGGTGACGGCAGGGCAGGGGCGGCGGGCCGGCGGTGGCGCAACGCCGCGAGGTCGCCCAGCGCCACCAGATCGGGCCCCAGGTGATAGCGCTTGCTGCGGGTGTCCTGCTCCACCAGCCCGTCGCGCGCCAGCGCCATCAGCAGCCGGTGGGCGGTCGCCTTCGACAGGCCGGCGCCGGTCATCAGGTCGGCCAGCCGTGCGCCGTCGGTCCCGGCGGCGGCGACGGCCCGCAGCAGGGTGATGGCGCGCTCCAGGCTCTGGGTGCCGCCGGCGGCGGTCGGGCCGGGGACGGGAGCGGTGATGTCGGCGTGGCGGGTCATAGGGTCCATCATATGGACCACGCGGCGCCTTGTCGCGCCAAAAAACATGCGCTGGCGGAATGTCAGTGTTGATAACAGACGGTAGCACGGTATATAGTGCCACAGTTGCTCAACGAGCGGTCCACAATATGGACCTCACCGGCCAGCAAGAGCCGGCTCTGAACCGAGACGCCGAACCAACAGCAACGGAGGAGGAAATGTCCGGCGCGCCCGTCGCACCGCACCGCGGCCCTGTCCACGCGTCCCCCACCACGTCGGCCCCGGCCGACGCATCCCAGGCGGAGACTATTTTCGAGGCTCGGGGCGTCAATCTGCGCTTCGGGGGCGTCCATGCGCTGACCGATGTCAGCTTCGGCATCCGCAAGGGCGAGTTGTTTTCCATCATCGGCCCCAACGGTGCGGGAAAGACCTCGATGGTCAACTGCATCTCCGGACGTTATCGGCCGACGGATGGCAAGGTCTTCTTCAAGGGCCGCGACGTGACGGGGATGACCCCGAACCACCGCGCGGCGCTCGGCATCGGCCGCACCTTCCAGAATCTGGCGCTGTTCGGGCACATGACCGTGCTCGACAACATCATGGTCGGCCGCCACCACCTGCTGAAGAACAACTTCCTGACCGGCCCGCTCTATTGGCTGAGCGGCGCCCGCAAGGAAGAGCTGTCCCACCGCCGCGAGGTGGAGGAGATCATCGATTTCCTCGAAATCCAGCATGTCCGCAAGGCGACCGCCGGCACCCTGTCCTACGGCCTGCGCAAGCGGGTGGAACTGGCCCGCGCCATCGCGCTGAAGCCGGACCTGATCCTGCTGGACGAGCCGATGGCCGGCATGAACCTGGAAGAGAAGGAGGACATGGCCCGCTACATCGTCGACCTCAACGAGGAGTTCGGCATGACCGTCGTCATGATCGAGCACGACATGGGCGTGGTCATGGACATCTCGCACCGGGTGATGGTGCTGGAGTTCGGCAAGAAGATCGCCGAGGGCGCGCCGGCCGAGGTGCTGGCCAACCCACGCGTCCGCCGCGCCTATCTGGGCGAGGACGACGACGAAGAGGCGCCGGCCGCGGCCGCCCCCGCCCACAAGGAGGTGGCGTGATGGCCCCGCCCAACCGTTCGGAATCCACCCTTCCGCCGACCATCCTTCCCGATCTGGCCGTGAACGACACGCTGCCGAAGCTGGTCGCGCTGCACGCGCGGGAGCATGGCGGCGAGATCGCCATGCGCGAGAAGGACTTCGGCATCTGGCGCACCTTCACCTGGGCGGACGTCCAGGCCCGCGTGCGCGCCTTCGCGCTCGGCATGACCAAGCTCGGCGTGGTGCCGGGCGAGGTGGTCGGGCTGCTCGGCGACAACCGCCCCGACTGGGTGATGGGCGAGGTCGCGACCCACGCGGTCCGCGGCTACAGCCTGGGCATCTACCGCGACGCGCTGGACGAGGAGGTGGCCTACCTCATCACCTACGCCGACGTGAAGGTGGTGTTCGCCGAGGATGAGGAGCAGGTCGACAAGCTGCTGAACCTCGCCGACCGGCTGCCGACCCTGCAGCACATCATCTATTCCGACCCGCGCGGCATGCGCAAATACCACGACCCGCGCCTGATGCCGGCCGCCGATCTGGTCCGGTTGGGCGAGGAACTGCACGCGCAGCAGCCCGACCTCTACGACCGTCTGGTGGCCGAGACCAGGGGAGAGGACGTGGCGATCCTCTGCACCACCTCCGGCACGACGTCGAACCCGAAGATGGCGATGCTGCCGGCCGGGCGGCTGATCCGCCACGTCGCCAGCTACCTGTCGGCCGATCCCAAGGGGCCGCAGGACGAGTATGTCTCGGTCCTGCCGCTGTCCTGGATCATGGAGCAGGTCTACGCCGTCGGCATGGGCATGGTGTCGCGGATGCGCGTGAACTTCGTCGAGGAAGCCGAGACGATGATGCACGACTTCCGCGAGATCGGGCCGAGCTTCGTGCTGTTCGCCCCCCGCCTGTGGGAACAGATCGCCGCCGACGTCCGCGCCCGCATGATGGACGCCTCGCCCTTCAAGCAGAAGATGTTCGATCTCGGCATGAAGCTGGGACTGGAGGCCTTGGCGAAAGGGCAGCGCTCCACCGTGGCCGACTGGATCCTGTTCCGCGCGCTGCGTGACCGGCTGGGCTTCACCAACCTGACCTCGGCGGCGACCGGCGGCGCGGCGCTGGGGCCCGACACCTTCAAGTTCTTCCAGGCGCTGGGCGTGCCGCTGCGCCAGATCTACGGCCAGACCGAGACGATGGGCGCCTACACCGTCCACCGCGGCACCGACGTCGATTTCGACACCGTCGGCGTGCCGTTCGACGACGGCATCGAGGTGAAGGTGATCGACGCCGACCACAACGGCGTCGGCGAGATCGTCACCCGCCACCCCAACATGTTCGCCGGCTACTACCGGAACGAGAACGCGACCGTCGCCGACATGCGCGACGGCTGGATGCACACCGGCGACGCCGGCTTCTTCGACAAGAAGGGCCATCTGGTCATCATCGACCGCATCAAGGACATCGCCACCACCGCGCGCGGCGACCGCTTCAGCCCGCAATACATCGAGAACAAGCTGAAGTTCAGCCCCTATGTCGCCGAGGCGGTGATCCTGGGCGACAAGCGCGAGTATCTGTCGGCGATCATCTGCATCCGCTTTCCCATCGTGTCGAAATGGGCGGAGAAGAACCGCATCACCTTCACCACCTACTCCGACCTGGCGTCGAAGCCGGAGGTGTACGAGCTGCTGCGGAGCGAGGTCGAGCGGGTCAACCAGACCCTGCCGGAGTACCAGCGCATCTCCAAGTTCCTGCTGCTCTACAAGGAGCTGGACGCCGACGATGGCGAGCTGACCCGCACCCGCAAGGTGCGCCGCGGCGTCATCGGCGAGAAGTACGGCACCATCATCGACAGCGTCTACGCCGGCCAGCCGACGATCGACGTCGACACGACGATCGCCTTCCAGGACGGCACCAAGCAGCGCATCCGCACGACGCTGACCGTCATCGACCTCGTGCCCGTTGCGGTGAAGAAGCCGCAGCCGGTCGCGGCGTGAGGAGGGCTGCGATGCGAACCGCAAACATTGCCCTCTCCCGTCCCGGGAGAGGGCGGGGACCCGTGCAGAGCACGGGGAGGGTGAGGGGGCCGGCAGGAAACGGGCGCCCTGATCCTTGGATGACCCCTCACCCGACCGCTTCGCGGTCCCCCTCTCCCGGGGCGGGAGAGGGAAAGAACGAGGCCACGCCATGACCCTTTTCCTTCAGCTTCTCGTCAACGGTGTGATCGTCGGCGCGCTGTATGGCGTGGTCGCCATGTCGTTCGTGCTGATCTACAAGGCCAGCCGCATCGTCAACTTCGCGCAGGGCGAGTTCCTGCTGATCGGCGCCTGGACCTGCTGGTGGCTGCTGACCAGCTGGCATCTGCCCTTCTGGATCGGCTTCCCGATCACGCTGGTCTTCATGCTGGTGTTCGGCGTCATCCTGCAGGTCGTCGTGCTGCGGCCGATGATCGGCGAGCCGATCATCTCGGTCATCATGGTGACGATCGGCCTGTCGATCGTCTTCCAGGCGGCGATGAAGTGGATGTTCGGCGTGTTCGCCAAGCCCTTCCCGCCGATCTTCGCCAGCCCGACCACCAACCTGTTCGGGTTGGAGGTGCAGACGGTCTACGTGGTGTCGCTGGGCATCTCGATCCTGATCATGGCCGGCTTCGGCTGGTTCTTCAAATACTCGCGCACCGGTCTGGCGATGCGGGCCACCGCCTTCGACCAGCAGGTGGCGCAGTCGCTCGGCATCTCGGTCCGCCGCATGTTCGCGATGAGCTGGGCGATCTCCGCCATGGTGTCGGCGGTGGCCGGCGTGACCGTCGGCGTGGTCAACGGCGTGTCGTCGGCCCTGTCGATCTTCGGCATCAAGGTCTTCCCGGCGGTGATCCTCGGCGGCCTGGACAGCGTCATCGGCGCGGTGCTGGGCGGCCTGATCGTCGGGGTGCTGGAGAATGTGGCGCAGTACGTCGACAGCCAGTGGCTGAACTGGGGCAACATGTACGAGATCGCCCCCTTCTACGTCCTGATCGCCATCCTGATGATCAAGCCTTACGGCCTGTTCGGCACCAAAGACATCGAGCGCGTGTGAGGCCCCCATGGCGAACGTCAGCATCATCCCGAGCGGCGACTTCAAGACGTCCTACGGGACCGACACCACCATCTTCCCGACCACCACCAGCCGCAACTTCGCGATCCTGGGCGTGATCCTGCTGCTGGCCTGCCCGGCCTTCATGGACCGCTTCTGGCTGAACATGCTGATCCAGATCGGCTATCTCGGCATCGCGGCGCTGGGGCTGAACATCCTGGTCGGCTTCACCGGCCAGATCTCGATCGGCCATTCCGCCTTCTTCGGCTTCGGCGCCTTCGCCTCGGCCTGGCTGAACAACCGCTGGGGCGTGCCGGTGGCGCTGGCCATCCCGCTGGCCGGTGTCGTCACCACCGGCGTCGGCCTGCTGTTCGGCATGCCGGCGGCCCGCCTGAAGGGCCTGTACCTCGCCATCGCCACGCTGGCGGCGCAGTACATCCTGCAGGATTTCTTCGCCCGGGCCGACTGGTTCACCGGCGGCACCAACGGCACCATCGCCGAGGCGCTGACCATCTTCGGCTTCTCCTTCGACACCGACGAGCGCTACTTCTATGTCGTGCTGGTGGCGATGGTGGTGATGTACATCCTGGCCACCAACCTGATGCGGACCCGTGACGGCCGCGCCCTGGTGGCGGTGCGCGACCATTACCTGTCCGCCGAGATCATGGGCATCAACCTGACCAAGTACCGGACGATGTCCTTCGGCATCTCGGCCTTCTACGCCGGCATCGGCGGCGCGCTCTACGCCCATTACCTGCAGTTCGTGTCGGTGGAGGGCTTCACCATCCTCTTCTCGATCCAGTTCCTGGGGATGATCATCATCGGCGGGCTGGGTTCGATCATGGGCACGCTGATGGGCACCGCCTTCATGGTGTTCCTGCCCGAGGCGATGCAGGCGCTGACCAAGCTGGTCAGCGGCACCGCCATCGACACCGCGCTGAACCTGAAGGACAACATCGCCTTCCTGCGCGAGATGTCGATCGGCCTCGTCATCATCCTGTTCCTGGTGTTCGAGCCCGACGGGCTGGCCCACCGCTGGAAGCAGATCAAGGCCTATTGGAAGCTCTACCCCTTCTCGCACTGAGGCCCGCTTCAAAAAGCCCCAACAAACAGAACCGAATAGGGAGTAAACGCAACATGACGACCAAGACCGCGCTGTTCGCCACCGCCGCCGTTCTTCTGGCGACCTCCGCCACCGCATACGCCGACATCCCGGTCGGCCATCTCGCCGACCAGTCCGGCGCCACCTCCGACGTCGGCGTGCCTTATGCGCAGGGCGTGTCGGACGCGCTCGCCTACATCAATTCCAAGGGCGGTATCAACGGCACCAAGCTGGCGGTCGACAGCGTCGACTACGGCTATCAGGCGCCGCGCGCCATCAGCCAGTACAAGAAATGGTCGTCGGGCAGCGACAAGATTGCCGCGCTGCAGGGCTGGGGCACCGCCGACACCGAGGCGCTGACCGGCTTTGTCGGCAAGGACGAGATCCCGGCCTATTCCGGTTCCTACTCCGGCCACCTGACCGACCCGGCCGGCAAGGGCCTGCACGGCTCCAAGCCGGCGCCCTACAACTTCTTCTACGGTCCGTCCTATTCCGACGCGCTGCGCGGCATGCTGACCTGGGCGGCCGAGGACTGGAAGAAGAAGGGCGGCCAGGGCAAGCCGAAATACGTCCACATGGGCGCCAACCACCCCTATCCCAACGCGCCCAAGGACGCCGGCGAGCAGCTGGCCAAGGAGCTGGGCTTCGACGTGCTGCCGGCCGTGCAGTTCGCGCTGACCCCCGGCGACTACACCGCCCAGTGCCTGACCCTGAAGGAGGCCGGCGCCAACTACGCCTATCTCGGCAACACCGCCGGCTCCAACATCTCGGTGCTGAAGGCCTGCCAGACGGTCGGCGCCAAGGTGCAGTTCATGGGCAACGTCTGGGGCATGGACGAGAACGCCGCCAAGGCCGCCGGCGCCGCCGCCGACGGCGTGGTGTTCCCGCTGCGCACCGCCGTCACCTGGAACGGCGACGCCCCGGGCATGAAGACGCTGAAGGAGATCTCCAAGCTCTCCGATCCGGACGGCGCCCACTACCGCCCGGTCCACTACCTCGCCGGGGTCTGCACCGCCTTCTACATGAAGGAGGCGATGGACTGGGCGTCGAAGAACGGCGGCGTCACCGGCCCGAACATCCGCAAGGGCATGTACCAGAAGAAGGACTGGGTCCCGGCCGGGCTGGAGGGCGTCTGCGTGCCGTCGACCTGGACCGACACCGACCACCGCGGCATGACGGCGGTCAACATCTACCAGGCCAAGGTCAGCGGCGATACCGGCGCCAGCGTCGATGACCTGGTCAAGGCCGGCACGATCAAGCTGGAGAAGCTGACCACCGTCGACGTCCCGCGCAAGCCGGAATGGCTCGGCTGGTAAGCCCGCACCCTGTGGCCCTTCCTCCGCCCCCTCGTGGGCGGGGGGAGGGCACTCCTCCTACCGAACGTCCTACCGAACGTCCAGGTGCCGCATGCTGAACACCGCCACGGCCGCTGTCGCCGCGCCGCCCGTCACGGCCGCCAAGCGGCTGATGCTGTCCGTCAACAACATCGAGGTCGTCTACAACGACGTGATCCTCGTGCTCCGCGGCCTGAGCCTGGAGGTGCCGGAGGGTGAGATCGTCGCCCTGCTGGGCGCCAACGGCGCCGGCAAGTCGACGACGCTGAAGGCGATCTCCGGCCTGCTGAAGACCGAGGACGGCGAGGTGACGCGCGGCGACATCACCTTCAATGGCGAGCGCATCAACGGCATCGACCCCGACCAGATCGTCCGCAAGGGCATCTTCCAGGTGATGGAGGGCCGGCGGATCATCGCCGACATGACCTGCCTGGAAAACCTGCGGCTCGGCGCCTACACCCGCCGCGACAACGGGGTGAAGGACGACCTGGACATGGTGTTCAGCTACTTCCCCCGGCTGAAGGAACGCACCGGGCTGGCCGGCTACCTGTCGGGCGGCGAGCAGCAGATGCTGGCGATCGGCCGCGCGATGATGGCAAGGCCGAAGCTGATCCTGATGGACGAGCCGAGCATGGGCCTGTCGCCGCTGATGGTGAAGGAGGTGTTCAGCATCGTCCAGCAGATCAACCGGGACCTCGGCGTCACCATCCTGCTGGTGGAGCAGAACGCCCGCATGGCGCTGCAGGCCGCGACGCGCGGCTACATCATGGAGAACGGCAAGGTCGTGCTGGACGGCACCGCCGAAGAGCTGCGCAACAACGAGGACGTGAAGGAATTCTACCTCGGCGGCGGCAACGAAGAGCGCAAGAGCTTCAAGAACCTGAAGAGCTTCAAGCGGCGCAAGCGCTGGATCTGAGCGGAGGCTGTCGGCCCCCTCCCTAACCCTCCCCCGCCTTTGGCGGGAGAGGGGACTGCCGCCGCATTTCGACCAGGCTCCTGTCCCCCTTTCCCGCCCTGGCGGGGGAGGGTCGGGGAGGGGGCAAGGCGGGCGACCCCTTAACGGACGAACGACCATGACCGACTTCTACGACGACCTCGAAACCCGTTCCTCCGACCGGCGCGAGGCCGAACTGTTCGCGGCGCTGCCCGCCCATCTCGATCACGCCAAGGCCGCCGCCCCCTATTTCCGCCACGTGCTGGCCGATGTGGACGCGGGCGCCATCCGCGACCGGGTGGCGCTGGCCACCCTGCCGGTGACGCGCAAGTCGGATCTGATCGCGATCCAGCAGGCGGCGCCGCCCTTCGGCGGTCTGGCGGCGGTCGAGATCGGCCGGCTGGCGCGGGTCTTCGCCTCGCCCGGGCCGATCCATGACCCGGAGCCGCACGGCAAGGACCCCTGGCGCAGCGCCCGCGCGCTGTTCGCCGCCGGCTTCCGCGCCGGCGACCTCGCGCACAACTGCTTCGCCTACCATCTCACCCCCGCCGGCTCGATGTTCGAGACGGGGGCGCACGCCATCGGCTGCGCCGTGATCCCGGCCGGCACCGGCAACACCGAGATGCAGGCCCAGGTGATATCCAGCCTGAAGCCGCGCGGCTACATCGGCACGCCGGACTTCCTGAAGATCATCCTGGAGAAGGGCGACGCGCTGGGGCTCGACGTCTCGTCGGTCCGCATCGCCAGCGTGTCGGGCGGCCCCTACCTGCCCGACGCCCGCGCCTTCTACGAGGCGCGCGGGCTGGCGGTCTACCAGTGCTACGGCACCGCCGACCTCGGCATCGTCGCCTACGAGACGCCGGCCCGCGCCGGGCTGGTGGTGGAGGAGGGCTGCATCGTCGAGATCGTCCGCCCCGGCACCGGCGACCCGGTGCCCGACGGCGAGGTCGGCGAGGTGGTGGTGACCATCTTCAACCCGGCCTACCCGCTGGTGCGCTTCGCCACCGGCGACCTGTCGGCGGTGCTGCCGGGCGTCAGCCCCTGCGGGCGCACCAACATGCGGCTGAAGGGCTGGATGGGCCGCGCCGACCAGACGACCAAGGTCAAGGGCATGTTCGTCCACCCGTCCCAGGTCGCCGAGGTGCTGCGTCGCCACCCGCAGATCGCCCGCGCCCGGTTGGTCGTCGGCCGCCAGGACGCCAGCGACACCATGACCCTGCGCTGCGAGGCGGAGGAGACGGGCGAGGCGCTGGCCGCCGCGGTGCGCGAGACGCTGGCGTCGGTAACCAAGCTGAAGGGCGTGGTCGAGTTCGCCGGGCCGGGAACCCTGCCCAACGACGGCAAGGTGATCGACGACACCCGGGGTTAGGCCCCCACCTAACCTCCCCCGCTGGGCGGGGGAGGGACTGCCGCCTCTCTCCCGCTTCAGCACTTGTTCCCTCCCCCGCCCAGCGGGGGAGGGTTTAGGGTGGGGGGAACCGCCTCAACTCAGCACGCCGCGTCCGCCGACGGCATCAGGTCGTATTGTGGCTGGTAGCCGGGCAGGGCGCGGATGCGGTCGGCCCAGGCCTGGACGTTGGGGTAGTCGGCCGCCTCGATCGCCGATTCGTTCATCAGGTCGATCCAGGGGAAGGCGAAGATGTCGGCGATGGTCAGCCGGTCGCCCTCGATGAATTGGCGGCCGGCCAGATGCTGGTCGAACAGCCGCATCCCGCTCACCGCCGAGGCGTCGATCCAGGGCAGGGCGTTGGCGTCACCGTTGAACTTGCGCACCGCGCGGGCGCGCTGGACCGGCAGCAGAACGTCGGCGAGCCAGCTCAGCCATTCGGCGATGCGGATCGTCTCATCCTCGTCACGGCCGCCGAACTTGCCGGTCTGCTGGGCAAGGTAGGTCAGGATCACGCTCGATTCGGACACCGAGCGGTCGCCGTGCACCAGCGTCGGCACCCGGCCGAACCGGTTGATCGCCTGGTATTCCGGGGTCTTCTGCTGCCCGCTGCGCAGGTCGACGTGGCGGTATTGGAAGGGAATGCCGGCCAGCCGGAAGAACAGCGCGATGCGGGTCGCCGGCTGCGAGTTCACGTTGCCGTGCAGGATGAAGGGGGCGGTCACGATGGCTCTGTCTCCCTGATGCGCGGGGCCCGACGCGCCGGGCGGCCCGATTTGCGGCGAGGATGACCTCAATCGGGTGGTGTGCGCCAGTGGAAAGCGAGCATTCGGGATCCCGAATGGACGGCCGCCGCGACGGGACGCAACACCGAAGGACGATGACTCTGTCCGGCGGGCCGGCTTGACCGAAAAGTTCGAAATCGTTAGACACGGTGCTACAAACAGTTGTTGCCGTCGTCTTGCGGCCCGTCGCCCCGGCGGCGTCGCATGCTGCGGATGATTCCGGCGTTTGCGCACCACCCGGATGGCGAGATGATGGACAGGGCCGAGAAGACGCGGACGATCCTCGTGGACGAGGACAATGCGCTGATGCGTAAGCTGTTCGTCCGCTGCCTGGAGGAGGGCGGCTTCAGCGTCGTCGAGACGGCCGACCCCGTCACCGTGCTGGACCTGATGCGCGACCGGACGCCGGATCTGGTAGCGATGGACATCGTCATGCCGGGGTTGTCGGGGCTGGAGCTGATCAAGTGCATCCGCGCCGACGGGGCGCTGTCCACCAAGCCCAGGGAATTCCAGTCCGTCGTCGCCGGATTCCTGGCCGCCTGAGGGCGCTTCACGAGGAACTAAGGCAGGGGAGCCGAAGGTCATGGCGCGTTATCTGGTTACCGGCGGCTGCGGCTTCATCGGCTCGCACCTGATCGAGCGGCTGCTGGCCGCCGGGCACGAGGCGCGGGTGCTCGACGACCTGTCGACCGGCACGCGCGAAAACCTGCCGGCCGGCGTGGCGGTGACGGTCGGCGACGTCGCCGACGCCGCGGCGGTCGAGGCGGCGATGGCCGGCATCGACGGCTGCTTCCATCTGGCGGCGGTGGCCTCGGTCGACCGCTCGCGCGAGGCGTGGCTGGCGACGCACCACGCCAACCTGTCCGGCACCATCGCGGTGTTCGACGCGGCGCGGCGGGCCAACCCACGCGGGCCGGTGCCGGTGGTCTACGCCTCGTCCGCCGCGGTGTATGGCGACAACCCCGACACCCCGCTGACGGAGGATGCGGCGACCCGGCCGCTGTCGGCCTACGGCGCCGACAAGCTGGGCTGCGAGTTGCACGCGCGCGTCGCCGACGGCGTGCACGGCGTGCCGACGACCGGCTTCCGCTTCTTCAACGTCTATGGCCCGCGGCAGGACCCGAAATCGCCCTATTCCGGCGTGATTTCCATTTTCGCCGGCCGGATCGCGGCTGGGGAGCCGGTCACCATCAACGGCGACGGCGAACAGGTGCGCGACTTCGTCTATGTCGGGGATCTGGTGCGCTACCTGACCGCGGCGATGGACAGCCCACGCGCCGGTGCCCCGGTGTTCAACGTCTGCACCGGCCGCCCGACCACGGTCAACCGGCTGGCGCAGGTACTGGCCGACCTGTCGGGCCGGCCGCTCGACCGCCGGTCCGGCCCGGCGCGGCCCGGTGACATCCGGGTGTCGATCGGCGACCCGGCCCGTCTGGTCGCCGCTTTCGGCATGAGCTGCGACACGCCGCTGGAAGACGGGCTGCGCGCCACGCTGGCGTGGCTCGGGTGACCGCCGCCCCTCGGCGTCAGCTGATGCCGAGGTAGCGGCCCGGCTTGTGGTTGATCGCCAGCAGCATGTTGACGATGGTGGCGCCGACCACCGACAGCAGCAGCCGGTCGGGGGCGAGCACGAAGAAGGCGGCGGCCAGGATGGTCAGGTCGACACCGAGCTGGAAATAGCCGGCACGGATGCCGTAGCGCTCCTGCAGGTAGATCGCCAGGATGTTGACGCCGCCCAGCCCGGTGCGGTGGCGGAACAGCATCAACAGGCCGGTGCCGCACAGGCCGCTGCCGATCACCGTGGCGTAGACCGGGTCGAGATGGTCGAAGCCGATCCATTGGTCGGTCAGGCGCGAGAACAGCGTCACCAGCCCGACGGCGATGAAGGTCCGCAGCGTGAACTTCCAACCCAGCCGCTTCCACGCCAGGGCGTAGAAGGGCAGGTTGATCGCGAAGAAGATGACGCCGAACTGGACATGGGTGATGTAGCTCACCAGCAGGGCGACGCCGGCCATGCTGCCGGTCAGCAGCGTCGTCTTGGCGTAGAGCAGCATGCCCAGCGCGATGAACAGCGTGCCGAACAGCATCGCCAGCGCGTCTTCGTAGAGCTGGTGGCGTTCGGCCGCGCCCTGGGCGTCGGCTTGCGTGTCGGCCTGGGCGTCTACCGCCGGAACCGTGTTGGTCATCCGCGTCCGCTCCGGTCAGCGCAGGGCGGCGAACTTGGCCACCACGTCGTCCACCTCGGCCGTCTTCAGGCCGGCGATGTTGATGCGGCCCGAAGTCGGCATGTAGATCGCGTGGTCGGCGCGCAGGCGCAGCACCTCCGCCTCCGTCAGCGGCAGCAGGGAGAACATGCCCTCCTGCTCCGCCACGGCGGCCAGCGCCGGGAAGGTGCCGGCGAGGCCGGCGGCGAGCTTGCGGCGGATGCCGGTGATGCGGGCGCGCATGGCGTCCAGCTCCGCCGTCCAGTCGGCGGTCAGCGCCGCGTCGCCGAGGATGGTGCGCACCACGGCGGCGCCATGGTCGGGCGGCATCGAATAGCTGGTGCGGGCCAGCCCCATCAGGTTGGACTTGGCGAGATCGGCCGGGCCGGGCGTCGCGGCGACGGCGAAGATGGCGCCGGTGCGCTCGCGGTAGAGGCCGAAGGACTTCGACGACGACACGGCGACCAGCGTTTCCGGCACCGCGCCGATCAGGTGGCGCAGGCCGGCGGCGTCCTCGTCCAGCCCGCGGCCGAAGCCCTGGTAGGCGAGATCGACCAGCGGCAGCACGCCGCGCTTTTCCATCAGCACGGCCAGGGTTGCCCACTGGTCGAGCGACAGCGGCGCGCCGGTCGGGTTGTGGCAACTGCCGTGCAGCAGGGCGACGTCGCCCGGCCCGGCGGCGTCGATCGCCGCGATCATGCTGTCGAACAGCACGGTCTGGCTGGCGCGGTCGAAGAAGGGATGGCCGACGACCTCAAGCCCGGCGGCGGCGAAGATGCCGACATGGTTCGGCCAGGTCGGCTGGCCGACCAGGACGCGTTTGGCCCCGCCGCGCAGCACCAGATCGGCCGCCAGCCGCAGCGCGCCCGACCCGCCCGGCGTCTGCACGCCGGCCGCCGACACCCGCGTCCCCGCCGTCCCGCCGATCAGCGACCACAGCCGCTCCAGATACAGCGCGTCGCCCTCCAGCCCGAGATAGGCCTTGCTGTCCTGCCCGTCGAGCAGCAGCCGTTCCGCCGCCTTGACCGCGCGGAAGATCGGGGTGCGCCCCTCCTCGTCCCGATAGACGCCGACGCCGAGATCGACCTTGCCCGGCCGCGGATCCTGCTTGTAGAGGCCGATCAGGGCGAGCAGGGCGTCGTCGGGCTGGCGGGAGAGCGCGTTGAACATGGCGGTCGGTCCGGTCCTGGCAGTGGGTGGTTCGCGGTGGCGCCGGCCGGGGGACCGGGCGGTGCGATCCTCCACCTTCGCGGCGGCGGAGACAATGGCGTTGTGCGCGATCCAACAGGTGTTTGACCTTTCAATATTTGAATGTTAAAACATTTGTCAGGCCAGCAAACGGAGGGCGGCACCGGTCGCCCGGTCTGGTCCCGACACGCCTGTCCCCATTTGGGAGGAACACGCATGCGCATCGTCTGCATCGGCGGCGGTCCGGCCGGGCTCTATTTCGGGCTGCTGATGAAGAAGCGGCATCCCGCCCACGCGGTGACGGTGGTGGAGCGCAACCGGCCCTACGACACCTTCGGTTGGGGGGTGGTGTTCTCCGACGCGACGATGGTGGCGATGCGGGAGTGGGATCCCGAAACCGCGACGGCGATCGAGCAGGCCTTCAACCATTGGGACGACATCGAGGTCCTGATCAAGGGCCGCCGCATGCGGACCAGCGGGCATGGCTTCGTCGGCATCGGCCGCAAGACGCTGCTGAACATCCTGCAGCGGCGCTGCGAGGATCTGGGCGTCGAGCTGCGGTTCGAGCATGAGGTGGACAGCGACCTGGAGTTCCCCGACGCCGACCTGATCGTCGCCGCCGACGGGGTGAACTCGCGCATCCGCCAGCGCTATGAGGACGTGTTCCGGCCCGACATGCTGGTGCGGCCCAACCGCTACATCTGGCTCGGCACCAAGAAGCGCTTCGACGCCTTCACCTTCGATTTCCGCAAGACCGAACACGGCTGGTTCCAGGCCCACATCTACAAGTTCGACGACACCACCTCGACCTTCATCGTCGAGACGACGGAGGAGACGTTCCAGGCCCACGGGCTGGACAAGGCCGACCTGCCGGGCTCCATCGCCTTCTGCGAAACCGTGTTCGCGGAGGTGCTGGAGGGGGCGCCGCTGCTGTCCAACGCGCGGCACCTGCGCGGCTCGGCCTGGCTGAACTTCAACCGGCTGGTCTGCGGCGCCTGGAGCCATTTCAACGGCCGCAGCCACGTCGTGCTGATGGGCGACGCCGCCCACACCGCGCACTTCGCCATCGGCTCCGGCACCAAGCTGGCGGTCGACGACGCCATCGAGCTGACCCGCCAGTTCGAGCGTTTCGGCCACGGCGCCGACCGCATTCCCGAGGTGTTGGCCGCCTATGAGGAGGTGCGGCGGGTCGATGTCGCCCGCATCCAGAACGCGGCGCGCAACGCCATGGAGTGGTTCGAGGTGGTCGGCACCCGCTACGCCGACCGGCTGGAGCCGGAGCAGTTCATGTATTCGATGCTGACCCGCTCGCAGCGGATCAGCCACGAGAATCTGCGACTGCGCGACCCGGCGTGGCTGGAGGGCTACGAGCGCTGGTTCGCCGACCGCCTCACCCCGGCCAGGGCTCCAGAGGGCACCACGGGAAGCGGACGCCCGCCGCCGCCGATGCTGACGCCGTTCCGCCTGCGCGAGTTGACGCTGGCGAACCGCGTCGTCGTCTCGCCGATGGCGATGTATTCGGCGGTGGATGGGGTGCCGGGCGACTTCCATCTGGTCCATCTCGGCTCGCGCGCGCTGGGCGGGGCGGGGCTGGTGTTCGGCGAGATGACCTGCGTGTCGGCCGATGCCCGCATCACCCCCGGCTGCCTCGGCCTGTGGAACGAGGCGCAGGCGGCGGGTTGGCGCCGCATCGTCGACTTCGTCCACGCCAATTCCGACGCGAAGGTCGCGATCCAGCTCGGCCATGCCGGGCGCAAGGGAGCGACGCGGCGCGGCTGGGAGGGCATCGACCAGCCGCTGGACGAGGGAGAGGCGTGGCCGCTGATCTCCGCCTCCGCCCTGCCGTACCTGCCGAACTCCCGGGTGCCGCGGGCGATGGACCGCGCCGACATGGACCGGGTGGTGGAGGAGTTCCGCCGGGCGACGGCGCTGGCGGCCACGACGGGCGCCGACCTGCTGGAACTGCACGCCGCCCACGGCTACCTGCTGTCCAGCTTCCTGTCGCCGCTGACCAACCGCCGCACCGACGAGTGGGGCGGCAGCCACGAGAACCGCGCCCGCTTCCCGCTGGAGGTGTTCCGCGCCATCCGCGCGGTCTGGCCGGCCGACAAGCCGATCTCGGTCCGGCTGTCCTGCCACGATTGGGCGGAGGGAGGCAACACGCCCGACGACGCGGTGGTCTTCGCCCGCCTGTTCCAGCAGGTCGGCGCCGACATCATCGACTGCTCGTCCGGGCAGGTGGTGAAGGACGACGCGCCGGTCTATGGCCGCCTGTACCAGACGCCCTTCTCCGACCGCATCCGCAACGAGCTGGGCATCCCGACCATCGCGGTCGGCGCGATCTCCGAGGCCGACCACGCCAACTCGATCATCGCCGCCGGGCGCGGCGACCTGTGCGCCATCGCCCGCCCGCATCTGGCCGACCCGGCCTGGACCCTGCACGAGGCGGCGCGGATCGGGGTGACCGACATCCCCTGGCCCAAGCAGTACCGGTCGGGCAAGACCCAGTACGAAACCAACCTCGCCCGCGCGGCGGCAACGGAAGGCCGGTGAGCATGGCGGCTGACCACACACCAACCGCCGGTCCGCTGGCCGGCCGCCACGCCCTGGTCACCGGGGCCGGCGGGGGCATCGGCCGCGCCATCGCCACCGCGCTCGCCGGGGCCGGCGCCCGCGTCAGCCTCGCCGGCCGCCGGGCCGAGCCGTTGCGGGACTTGGCCGCCGAGATCGGCACCGAACGGGCGCTGGCGCTGCCGGGCTTCGACGTCACCGATCCCACCGCCGTCGCCCGCGGGCTGGAGACGGCGCGCGCCGCTTTCGGTCCCGTCGGCATCCTGGTCAACAACGCCGGGGAGGCGCCGAGCGCCGCCTTCGAGGCGACCGGGCTGGAGCTGTGGAACCGCGTGCTGGCGGTCGACCTCACCGGGGTGTTCCTGGTGACGCAGGCGGTGCTGCCCGACCTGAAGGCGCAGGCGCCGGGCGCCCGCATCGTCAACGTGGCGTCGACCGCCGGGCTCAGCGGCTATCCCTATGTCGCGGCCTATTGCGCCGCCAAGCACGGCGTCGTCGGGCTGACCCGGGCGCTGGCGCTGGAACTCGCGCGCAGCGGCGTCACCGTCAACGCGGTGTGCCCCGGCTTCACCGACACGCCGCTGCTGGACGGCGCCATCCGCACCATCACCGGCAAGACCGGCCGCACCGCCGAGGAGGCCGCCGCGACGCTGGCCCGCGCCAACCCGCAAGGCCGCCTCGTCCAGCCGCGGGAGGTCGCCGACGCCGTGCTGTGGCTCGCCTCGCCGGGGGCGTCGTCGGTCAATGGGCAGGCGATCCCGGTGGATGGCGGCGAAGTGATGGCCGGCTGACGCCCGGCTTGACACACAGGGAGGACCGACGTCGTGAAGAAGCGCCCGTTCAAGGACCACAAGGCCGAGAATTTCCTGTTCGAGACCAGCGAGGACGGCCGCGTCGCCACCGTCCGGCTGAACCGGCCGGAGCGCAAGAACCCGCTGACCTTCGACAGCTACGCCGAGCTGCGCGACCTGTTCCGCGACCTCGCCCACGCCGCCGACGTGCGGGCGGTGGTGCTGACCGGGGCGGGCGGCAACTTCTCCTCCGGCGGTGACGTGTTCGAGATCATCGAGCCGCTGACCAAGATGGCGATGCCGGAACTGCTGGCCTTCACCCGGATGACCGGCGACGTCGTCAAGGCGATGCGCAAATGCCCGCAGCCGATCGTCGCCGCCGTCGACGGCGTGTGCGCCGGAGCCGGGGCGATCCTGGCGATGGCGTCGGATCTGCGGCTGGCGACGCCGCGGGCCAAGACCGCCTTCCTGTTCACCCGCGTCGGGCTGGCCGGCGCCGATATGGGCGCCTGCGGGATCCTGCCGCGCATCATCGGCCAGGGCCGCGCCGCCGAACTGCTGTTCACCGGCCGCGCCATGAGCGCCGAGGAGGGGCTGGCCTGGGGCTTCCACAACCGGATCGTCGCGCCGGACGCCGTGGAGGCGGAAGCGGCGGTGCTGGCCCGCTCCCTGGCCGACGGCCCGTGGTTCGCCCATGGCATGACCAAGACCATGCTGAACCAGGAATGGGCGATGGGGCTGGACGAGCTGATCGAGGCCGAGGCCCAGGCCCAGGCGATCTGCATGGCGACCAACGACTTCCGCCGCGCCTTCGAGGCGTTCGCCGCCAAGGAAACACCCGCCTTCAAGGGGGATTGAGACCGTGACCGCCAATTCGTCCGTGGCCCCGTCCCCGCTCGCCGGACCGACCCGCGACCATCTCGACTGGCCGTTCTTCGACCCGGAGCACCGCGCCTTCGCCGAACGGCTCGACCGCTTCGCCGTTTCGCCGGCGCTGACCGACATCGACCATGACGACGTCGACGCCGCCTGCCGGACGCTGGTGCGGCGGCTGGGCGCGGCCGGGCTGCTCGACGCCTGCGTGGCGTCGGAGGCGCCGGACGGCCCGCCGATCGACTCCCGGCGGGTCTGTCTGGCGCGCGAGACGCTGGCGTGGCACGACGGGCTGGCCGACTTCGCCTTCGCCATGCAGGGGCTGGGCACCGGCGCCATCGGGCTGGCGGGATCGTCGGCGCTGAAGGCCGCCGTGCTGCCGCGGGTGCGGTCGGGCGAGTGGCTCGCCGCCTTCGCCCTGTCGGAACCGGACGCCGGGTCGGACGTCGCCGCGATGGCCTGCGCCGCCCGCGCCGACGGCGATTCCTATGTGCTGGACGGCGAGAAGACCTGGATTTCCAACGGCGGCATCGCCGACGTCTACACCATCTTCGCCCGCACCGGCGAGGCGCCGGGCACCCGCGGCATCTCCGCCTTCGTCGTGTTCGCCGACGATCCCGGCTTCTCGGTGGTGGAGCGCATCGCGGTGATGGCACCGCACCCGCTGGCCCGCATCCGCTTCGAGAATTGCCGCATCCCGGCCGACCGCCGGCTCGGCGCCGCCGGGGAGGGCTTCAAGATCGCCATGCGGACGCTCGACATCTTCCGCGCCTCGGTCGCCGCCGCGGCGCTCGGCTTCGCCCGGCGCGCGCTGGACGAGGCGCTGGCCCACGCCCGGACGCGGCGGATGTTCGGCGGCACGCTGGCCGACCTGCAACTGACCCAGGCGGCGCTCGGCACCATGGCGACCGGCATCGACGCCGCGGCGCTGCTGACCTACCGCGCGGCGTGGCGCCGCGACGTGCAGCGGCTGCCGACCACGCGCGAGGCGGCGATGGCGAAGATGACCGCCACCGAAACCGCGCAGAGCGTGATCGACCGCGCGGTGCAGATGTTCGGTGGGCGCGGCGTGCGCAGCGGCGAGCTGGTCGAGCGGCTCTACCGCGAGATCCGCGCGCTCCGCATCTACGAGGGCGCCACCGAGGTGCAGACGCTGATCGTCGCCCGCGAGCTGCTGAAAGGCGGGGGCTGATGGCCGACCCGACAACGACAGGCTTCCTCACCCGCCGCACCGTGCGGTTCGCCGACTGCGATCCCGCCGGCATCGTCTATTTCCCACGCTGCTTCGACATGCTGAACGGCGTGGTCGAGGATTGGTGGGCGGCGATGGGCTTCCCCTGGCGCGTCACCATTCCCGAGCGCCGGATCGGCATCCCCACCGTCGCCATGGCCGCGACCTTCGTCGCGCCGTCGATGCTGGGCGACGAGCTGGTCTGCACGCTGGTGGTGGCGCGGATCGGCGGCGCCTCGCTGGAACTGCGCCACGCGGTGACCGGCGACGGCGGGCTGCGCTTCCGCGCCGAGCAGACCCTGGTGTGCACCGACCTGACGACCCACAAGGCGCAGCCCTGGCCCGACGATCTCCGCCTCGCCATGACCCGTTTCCTGGAGACTGACCATGCACAGCATCCTTCAGCCTGACGGCTGGGCGAAGCCCATCGGCTACGCCAACGGCGTCGCCGCCCGCGGCCGGATGATCTTCGTCGGCGGCCAGATCGGCTGGAACGCACAATGCGCGTTCGAGACCGACGATCTGGCGGAACAGGTGCGCCAGACCCTGGCCAACATCGTCGCCGTCCTGGCCGAAGCCGGGGCCGGGCCGCAGCACGTCACCTCGCTGACCTGGTACGTGACCGACAAGGCCGACTACCTCGCCAGCCGCAAGGCCATCGGCGCCGCCTACCGCGAGGTGATGGGCCGGCACTTCCCGGCGATGGCGGTGGTCCAGGTCACCGCCCTGATGGAAGACCGCGCCAAGGTCGAGATCCAGGCCCACGCCGTCGTTCCGGACTGACACGCGCCGCGGCGAAAGGACCGTTGCGCGAACATTTGAACATTAAAAATTCCACCTTGAAAGCACCGGGTATCGGGATCATCGTTCCGCAACGGCACTGGTCGAGAGGACTGACAATGCTCGGACCGACAGCGCACACCGACAGCTTCACACGGGACCATCTGCCTCCCGCCGACCTGCAGCCCGACTTCCTGCTGGACGGCTTCGTCTATCCCGAACGGCTCAACGCCGCGGTCGAGCTGACCGACCGCATGGTGGAGAAGGGGTTCGGCGACCATGTCGCGCTGATCGGCAACGGCCGGCGGCGGACCTACAAGGAACTGGCGGACTGGACCAACCGCATCGCCCACGCGCTGGTCGAGGATTACGGGATCGAGCCCGGCAACCGCGTGCTGATCCGCTCGGCCAACAACCCGGCGATGGTCGCCTGCTGGCTGGCGGCGACCAAGGCCGGGGCGGTGGTGGTCAACACCATGCCGATGCTGCGCGCCGGCGAACTGGCGAAGATCGTCGACAAGGCGGAGGTCGGCTTCGCGCTGTGCGACACCCGGCTGATGGACGACCTGATGGAGTGCGCCGCCGGCAGCCGCTTCCTGAAGCGGGTGGTCGGCTTCGACGGCACCGCCAACCATGACGCGGAGCTGGACCGGGTGGCGCTGGACAAGCCGGTGCGTTTCCAGGCGGTCGACACCGGGCGCGACGACGTGGCGCTGCTGGGCTTCACCTCCGGCACCACGGGGCAGCCCAAGGCGACGATGCATTTCCACCGCGACCTGCTGATCATCGCCGACGGTTATGCGCGCGAGGTGCTGGGCGTCACCCCCGACGACGTCTTCGTCGGCTCGCCGCCGCTGGCCTTCACCTTCGGGCTGGGCGGGCTGGCGGTGTTCCCGCTGCGCTTCGGCGCGACGGCGACGCTGCTGGAGCACGCCTCGCCGGCCAACATGATCGCCATCATCGAAACCTACAAGGCGACGGTCTGCTTCACCGCGCCGACCGCCTACATCGCCATGCTGGCGGCGATGGAGGGCGGCGCCGACCTGTCGAGCCTGCGCGTCGCCGTCTCCGCCGGGGAGACGCTGCCGGCCCCGGTCTTCCGCAACTGGATGGAGAAGACCGGCAAGCCGATGCTGGACGGCATCGGCGCCACCGAGATGCTGCACATCTTCATCTCCAACCGGCTGGGCAGCGCGCAGCCCGGCGCCACCGGTCGGCCGGTCGGCGGTTACGAGGCGAAGATCGTCGACGAGGACATGAACGAGCTGCCGCGCGGCACCATCGGCCGGCTGGCGGTGCGCGGACCGACCGGCTGCCGCTACCTCGCCGACCCGCGGCAGGCCGACTATGTGCGCGGCGGCTGGAACCTGACCGGCGACAGCTTCATCCAGGACGAGGACGGCGTCTTCCACTTCGCGGCGCGCTCGGACGACATGATCATCTCGTCCGGCTACAACATCGCCGGCCCGGAGGTGGAGGCGGCGCTGCTGACCCACCCGGAGGTTCGTGAATGCGCGGTGATCGGCGTCGCCGACGACCAGCGCGGCCAGATCGTCCAGGCCCATGTCGTGCTGGCGCCGGGTGTCGTGCCGGACGACGCCACCGCCAAGCGCCTGCAGGACCACGTCAAGGCGACGATCGCCCCGTACAAATACCCGCGCTCGGTGGTGTTCGTCGATGCGTTGCCCAAGACCGCCACCGGCAAGCTGCAACGTTTCCGCCTGAAGGAGCGGGCCTGATCCATGACCGATTTCAACCGGACGCGCGCCCAGTTCCGCCTTCCCGACGGCGTGATCTACCTGGACGGCAACTCGCTGGGGCCGCTGCCGGTCGCCGCCGAACAGCGGGTGGCCCGCACCCTGACCGAGGAATGGGGCACGCAGCTGATCCGCGGCTGGAACAGCGCCGGCTGGATGACGCAGCCGCGCGCCATCGGCGACCGTGTCGCCCGGCTGATCGGCGCCCCGCCGGGCAGCGTGGTGATGGGCGACACGCTGTCGATCAAGGTCTACCAGGCGCTGGCGGCGGCGCTGGCGCTGCGGCCCGGCCGCAAGGTGATCCTGTCGGACAGCGGCAACTTCCCGACCGACCTCTACATGGCCGAAGGGCTGATCGCCACGCTTGGCCAGGGCCATGTCCTGCGGGTGGTCGAGCCGGAGGCGGTGGAGGCCGCCATCGGCGACGATCTGGCCGTGCTGATGCTGACCGAGGTCGATTACCGGACCGGGCGGCTGCACGACATGGCGGCGCTGACCGCCAGGGCGCACGCCGCCGGGGCACTGACCGTCTGGGACCTCGCCCATTCCGCCGGGGCGCTGCCGGTCGATCTGCTGGGCGCCGGGGCCGATTTCGCCGTCGGCTGCACCTACAAGTACCTGAACGGCGGCCCCGGCGCGCCGGCCTTCATCTATGTGGCGCCGGACCATGCCGACACCGCGCGCCCGGCGCTGTCCGGCTGGATGGGGCATGAGGCGCCCTTCGCCTTCGACCGCTCCTACCGCCCCGGCGAGGGGATCGAGCGGATGCGCGTCGGCACCCCGCCGGTGATCGCGCTGGCCGCGCTCGACGCCGCGCTGGACGTCTGGGACGGGGTCGACATGGCCGACATCCGCCGCACGTCCATCGCGCTGTGCGACCTGTTCATCGGGCTGGTCGAGGCGACCTGCCCGGAGCTGGAACTGGCCTCCCCCCGCGACGGAACGCGGCGCGGCAGCCAGGTGTCGTTCCGCCACCCGCAGGGCTACGCCGTGATGCAGGCGCTGATCGACCGGGGCGTCATCGGCGACTTCCGGGCGCCCGACGTGCTGCGCTTCGGCTTCACCCCGCTCTACATCGGCGCCGACGAGGTGCGGGCCGCGGTGGCGGTGCTGCAACAGGTTCTGGACGCCCGGCTGTGGGACCGTCCCGACTATCACAGGAAGGCGATCGTCACATGAGCGGCCCCGACCCGAAGAAGCCCTACGACCCGGCGGACGAAGGCGCGCAGATGGCCTTCGACGGGCGGATGTCCTACGGCGATTACCTGCAGCTCGACCGCATCCTCGGCGCGCAGGCGCCGCGCTCCACCGCGCATGACGAGATGCTGTTCATCATCCAGCACCAGACGTCGGAGCTGTGGATGCGGCTGGCCATCTACGAGATCCGCGCCGCCCGCGACGCCATCCGCGACGACCGGCTGTCACCGGCCTTCAAGATGCTGAGCCGGGTTGCCCGCATCTTCGAGCAGTTGAACTCCGCCTGGGATGTGCTGCGCACGATGACGCCCAGCGAATACACCAAGTTCCGCGGCGATCTCGGCCAGTCCTCCGGCTTCCAGTCCTACCAGTACCGCGAGATCGAGTATCTGCTGGGCAACCGCAACGCGGCGATGCTGCGCCCGCACGCCCACCGGCCGGAGATCCGCGCCCTGCTGGAGGCGGAGCTGACCCGCCCCAGCCTGTATGACGAGGCGCTGCGCCTGCTCGCCCGCAACGGCATCCCGGTGCCCGACGCGGTGCTGAGCCGCGACGTGTCGCAGACCCACCAGCCGCAGGACGGCGTGACCGAGGCGTGGCGTCAGGTCTACCAGGACCCGGAACGGCACTGGCCGCTCTACGAGCTCGCCGAGAAGCTGGTGGATTTCGAGGATTACTTCCGCCGCTGGCGCTTCAACCACGTCACCACGGTGGAGCGGGTGATCGGCTTCAAGCGCGGCACCGGCGGCACCGGCGGCGTGTCCTACCTGCGCAACATGCTGGCGGTGGAGCTGTTCCCCGAACTCTGGCGCGTCCGCACGGTGTTGTGAGCCGGTCGCGCTCGACATCGGCGTGCGGAAGCGGGACAGTCCCCCGGATGAGGCGGACGGGAAAGGGCGGATGATGGCAGCGAAGGTCCCCGGCGCGCGCAAACGGAAAAGCGACGACGCCCCGGCCCCGGTTGCGGAGCCGGTCACGGAACAGGCGACGGAGCGCGGCGCCGGCGGGCACGCCGACATCCGGCTGTGGCTGCGCCTGCTGTTCTGCGCCGGCCGGATCGAATCGGTGCTGCAGAGCCGGATCACCGGCGAGTTCGGCATCACGCTGTCGCGCTTCGACCTGCTGGCGCAGCTGGAGCGGGTCGATGGCGGGCTGACCATGACCGAGGTGTCGCAGCGGATGATGGTGTCGAACGGCGCCATCACCAGTCTGGTCGACCGGCTGGTCGATGATGGCTTCGTCGTGCGCGAGGTGCATCCGCAGGATCGCCGCACCAACATCATCCGCCTGACCCACCACGGCCGGGAGCGCTTCCTCGCCATGGCGCAGGAGCATGAACGCTGGGTCGCCGGCCTGCTGGACGGGCTGGACGACACGGTCAAGGCGACGCTGCTCGACGGGCTGGGCCGATTGAAGCAGCATCTGGAAAAAGCGACCGCCTGACCGATCCCCGCAGGACGAGAGAGAGCACGATGCCACCGACCGCAAATCAGGCGATCACCGACTGGGATGACGCCTATGCCAACACCGCCCACATCGACGGGGGTGCCGGCTATCCGGCCAAATGGGCGGAGCAGGCCGCCGGCTTCCGCGCCGCGATGACGGACGCCGGGCGGGCCGAGCTGGACCGGCCCTATGGCGAGGCCGCGCGCGAGCGCTTCGACCTGTTCACGCCGGAGGGGCCGGCGAAGGGCACGGTCGTCTTCGTGCATGGCGGTTACTGGATGGCGTTCGAGCCGTCACGCTGGTCGCATCTGGCCGCCGGGGCGCTGGCGCGGGGCTGGCGCGTCGCCATGCCCGGCTACACCCTGTGCCCGGACATCCGCATCGCCGGCATCACCCGGCAGATCGGCCGGGCCGTCACCGCGATTGCCGAGGCGGCCCCCGGTCCGCTGCGGCTGACCGGCCATTCGGCCGGCGGCCATCTGGTCAGCCGGATGCTGTGCGCCGACAGCCCGCTGGCGCCCGCGGTGCGCGGGCGGATCGGCCATGTCGTGTCGATCAGCGGCCTGCACGACCTGCGCCCGCTGCGGAACACCCGGATGAACGACACGCTGCGCCTCGACGAGGCGGAGGCGGTCGCCGAAAGCCCGGCGCTGTCGCGCCCGCTGCCGGGGGCGTCGATCACATGCTGGGTCGGTGCGGCGGAACGGCCGGAATTCGTCCGGCAGAACGCCCTGCTCGCCAACGTCTGGCGCGGGCTGGGCGCGGCGACCGCCGTGCGGGAGGAGGCGGGCCGCCACCATTTCAATGTCATCGACGACCTGACCGACCCGGCGTCGGACCTCGTCGCCGCGCTTCTCGCCGGCTGACTGCGGCCCCCGTCACTCCTGCTGCATCTCCTGGATGTAGCTGGTCAGGGCGCAACTGGCGTTCAGCATGTGGGCGCGCATGCAGCGGGCGGCCTCGTCGCCGTCGCCGCGGGCCATGGCCTCCAGGATGCGGCCATGCTCGGCGTGGGACTGGATCAGGCGGTCGCCCTTGCGCAGCTGGGTGCGGCGGAAGGCGGCGAGCCGGGCGCGGATGCCGACCGCCTGCTCCGCCATGAACTGGTTGTGGGTCGCGCGGTAGATCGCCTCGTGGAAGGCGCGGTTGAAGCCGTCATAGGCGCCGATGTCGCCGGCCCGCACCATCTCGGCCGAGGCGTCCTGCATTTCCTGCAAGCGGCTGCGTTCGATCGGCGTGATCCGGTAGGTCGCCAGCCGGACGCACATCGCCTCGACCTCGGCGGTGGTTTCGAACATGTCCATGATGCGGTCGGGCGTCATCGTCGCGACGACGACGCCGCGCCGCGGCCGCACCTCCACCATGCCGGTGGTGCCGAGCTGGCGCAGCGCCTCGCGGACCGGGGTGCGCGAGGCGCCGAAGCGCGAGGCGATCTGCTGCTCGTCCAGCGGCGTTCCCGGCTTCAGCCGTCCCGTCGTGATCTCGTCGGACAGCGCCAGCCGGATCTGATCGGACAGCAGCCCTTTCTCTTCCGACGGCGCATCGGCGTCGATCTGTGCGATCTGGGGCTCGATATGATCCATCACCCAACCTCCGGCGTCCAACGCCGCGCAGGATAGGGCCGCGCGGCGGAAGACGAAAGACTTGCAGAAAAGCGGTTGGACGTTCAGCCCATCACGGCGCGGGTGGCGATGAACAGCACCGATGGGCCCATCAGGCAGCCGAGCCCGGTGTAGAAGGTCGCCGTCATTGCGCCGTATGGCACCAGCTTCGGATCGGTCGCCGCAAGGCCGCCGGCCACGCCGCTGGTGGTGCCCATCAGCCCGCCGAAGACCATGGCGGTGCGCGGGTTGTCCAGGCCGATCGACTTGGCGACGAAGGGCGTGCCGACCATCACCAGCACCGACTTGATCAGTCCTGCGGCGATGCTCAGCGCCATCACGTCGGAACTGGCGCCCAGCGCCGCCCCGGTGACCGGCCCGACGATGTAGGTGACGGCGCCGGCTCCGATGGTGGTCATGCTGACCGCGTCGGAATAGCCGAAGGCGAACGCCACCGCGGCGCCGATGACGAAGGACACCAGCACGCCGGCGAACAGCGCCACGACGCCGCTCAGCCCCGCTCGCCGGATCTCGCCGAAGCTGACGCCGAAGGCGGTCGAGACGATGGCGAAGTCGCGCAGCATGGCGCCGCCCATCAGGCCGATGCCGGACAGCAGCTGGATGTCGGCCAGCCCCTTGTGGCCGCCGGTGGCGACGCCACCGAGATAAGCCAGCAGCAGTCCAATGACGATGGCGATGGCGGAGCCGTGCAGCCGGCCGCGGGTCAGCCGCCTGGACAGCCAGTAGGACAGCCAGATGGTGGCGCCGACGACGGCGAAGGCGGTCACCAGACCGTTGCTGCTCAGAACCTTGGTGAGGGCGTCGATCATCGTGGTCATTCCCCGATCTTGGCGGCCAGGGCCTCGGACGAGGTCTGGGTGTTGTGGTCGGACGTCGCCGTGCGCGGCTGGCCGATGCGGGCGATCACCGGGACCAGGGCCACGCTGGCGATCACCGCCAGCAGTCCGGCCAGCACCGCGGCCGGCCCGCCCCTCACGGCGGCGACCACGTCCTGCTGCGCCGCCATGGCGACGACGACGGGGATGTACATGGCGCTCCAGAAGCCGATGCCCTGCTGCAGCCAGACATCCAGCCGGCCGCTCTTGCGCAGATGGTCGGAGGCGAAGATCAGCAGCAGCATGGCGATGCCGACGCCGCCGACGTTCGCCTTCACGCCGATGGCCATTCCCAGCAGGTCCCCGACGAACACGCCGATCAGCATGCAGGCTGACAGCAGAGCAACTCCGTAAACGACCATGGCCTCTTCTCCCGTGATGGTCAGCCCGCGAGGGGCGGCGTGGGACGCGGATCCATATTGTTCGCCACGCCGAATGTTTAATTGGTGTCGGTATACGCGTGCCCGGCAATATGGGCAATAATGTATTTTGTTGCGGGCTGAAAATCAGTGTCGTATACAAAAACAGCGTTGCAAGCGCCGGATCGGTACGGAGGGCGGCGCACCCATCCACGCGGCGCCCAGTGCGCCTGTCGACGCACCGCCTGTCATCGCTTTCGCGGCCCGCCATCGCTTTCAGGGAGGAACAGCATGTTCGAACCGTCTTGCGGCTTGCCCACGGGGCATCACGCCGCGATCCGTCGTCCGCCGCTCTCCCGAAGCCGGGGGGCGTGACGGCGATGCGCGACTGGAACAGCCAGGGCCGGAACCGCGAGGCCCGCCTTGCCCGCACCGCGTCCCTCGCCCGCGGCAAGCGGGTGCCGGCGGCCGACGCCCGCGCCTTGCTGGAAGCGGTGCTGGAGCCGGGCGACCGCGTCTGCCTGGAGGGCAACAACCAGAAGCAGGCCGATTTCCTGGCCTCGGCGCTGGCCTCGGTCGATCCGGCGAAGGTCCACGGCCTGCACATGGTGCAATCGGTGCTGGCGCTGCCCGAGCATCTCGACCTGTTCGAACGCGGGATTGCCACGAAGCTGGACTTCTCCTTCTCCGGCCCGCAGGGCGGACGGCTGGCCAAGCTGGTCGGCGACGGGAAAATCTCCATCGGCGCCATCCACACCTATCTGGAGCTGTTCGGCCGCTATTTCGTCGACCTGACGCCGCAGGTCAGCCTGGTGGCGGCGCAGGCGGCCGACGCCGACGGCAACCTCTACACCGGCCCCAACACCGAGGACACGCCGGTCATCGTCGAGGCGACCGCCTTCAAGCGCGGCATCGTCATCGCCCAGGTGAACGAGCTGGTCGACCACGTGCCGCGCGTCGACATCCCCGGCGGCTGGGTCGATTTCGTCATCCAGAGCCCGCGGCCCCACTTCATCGAACCGCTGTTCACCCGCGACCCGGCCCAGATCTCCGAGGTGCAGGTGCTGATGGCGATGATGGCCATCAAGGGCATCTACGCCGAGTACGAGGTCAACCGCCTGAACCACGGCATCGGCTTCGACACCGCCGCCATCGAGCTGCTGCTGCCGACCTACGCCGACAGCCTCGGCCTGAAGGGGAAGATCGGACGGCACTGGGCGCTGAACCCCCACCCGGCGCTGATCCCGGCGATCGAGGCCGGCTTCGTCGAGAGCGTGCATTCCTTCGGCTCCGAGTTGGGGATGGAGGACTACATCCGCGCCCGGCCCGACGTGTTCTTCACCGGGCCGGACGGCAGCCTGCGGTCCAACCGGGCGCTGTGCCAGGCGGCGGGGCATTACGCCTGCGACCTGTTCATCGGCTCGACCCTGCAGGTCGATCTGGCCGGCAACAGCTCCACCGCCACGCTGGGCCGCATCGCCGGCTTCGGCGGCGCGCCGAACATGGGGGCGGACGCCCGCGGCCGCCGCCACGCCAGCCCTAGCTGGCTGAAGGCCGGCCGCGAGGCGGGGGAGGGGCGCAACACCATCCCGCGCGGCCGCAAGCTGGTGGTGCAGATGGTCGAGACCTTCCGCGAGCATATGCAGCCGGCCTTCGTCGAGCGGCTGGACGCCTGGGAACTGGCGGAGAGCGCCGGGATGGAGCTGCCGCCGGTGATGATCTACGGCGACGACGTCAGCCACATCCTGACGGAGGAGGGCATCGCCAACCTGCTGCTCTGCCGCACGGATGAGGAGCGTGAACAGGCGATCCGCGGCGTCGCCGGCTACACCCCCGTCGGGCTGAAGCGCGACCGGCGGATGGTGGAGAACCTGCGCGACCGCGGCGTCATCCGCCGGCCGGAGGATCTGGGCATCGACAAGCGGCTGGCGACGCGCGATCTGCTGGCCGCGCGGTCGATCAAGGATCTGGTGCGCGCGTCGGGTGGGCTCTACGACCCGCCCAAGCGCTTCCGCAACTGGTGAACCGGTGAGGCCCGACCCATGGAATCCCTGAGCTTCGAATACCGCGGCGGCCGTCCGCTGCCCTCCGCACCGCCGGTGACGCTGGTCGGCGTCGTCGGCTCCGGCAATCTGGAGGTGATGGTGGAGCCGGCCGACCTCGGCGGTGTCTGCCGGATCGAGGTGCTGACCGCGGCGGTCGGCTTCGGCCCGATCTGGCAGGCGGTGATGGACGACGTCTTCGCCCGCCACCCGGTCGCCGACGTCCGCATCTCCATCAACGACGTCGGCGCCACCCCGGCCGTGGTCAGCCTGCGCCTGGACCAGGCGCTCGACGCCTTCACCGGAGGCCAGCCATGACCGACGCCGCCACGCACAGCTATTACGAGGACAGCGCCCGCGAACGGCTGCTCGGCCTGCTCGACCCCGGCAGCTTCCGCGAAATCCTGCCGCCGTCCGAACGGGTGGTCAGCCCGCACCTGCGCCGGCTCGACACCCCGGCCGCCTTCGACGACGGCGTCGTCGTCGGCAAGGCTACGCTCGGCGGCCGGCCGGTGCTGGTCGCCGCGCAGGAGGGCGGCTTCATGGGCGGCGCGGTCGGCGAGGTGCATGGCGCCAAGCTGACCGGCCTGCTGGAGCGCGCGCTGGACGAGCGGCCGGCCGGCGTGCTGCTGCTGGTCGAATCCGGCGGCGTCCGCCTGCACGAGGCCAACGCCGGCCTGATCGCGGTGTCGGAGGTGATGCGCGCGGTGCTGGCGGTGCGCGCCGCCGGCATCCCGGTGATCGTGCTGGACGGCGGCCAGTTCGGCTGCTTCGGCGGCATGGGCATCGTCAGCCGCCTGTGCGACGCCGTGGTGATGAGCGAGGAGGGCCGGCTCGGCCTGTCCGGCCCCGAGGTGATCGAGACCACCATGGGCGTCGAGGAGTTCGACAGCCGTGACCGTGCCCTGGTCTGGCGCACCGTCGGCGGCAAGCACCGCTATCTGCTGGGCGAGGCGGCGGTCCTGGTCGAGGACGACATCGCCGCCTTCCGCGCCGCCGCCCTGGCCCTGCTGGACCACGCCCCCGACCTGTCGCTCGCCGCGCTGGAGGCGGAGCACGCGGCGCTGGGCGGGCGGCTTGAGCGGTTCGGCGACTGCCGCGACGCGCTCGACATCTGGGCGCGGCTGGGCATCGCCGAGCCGGAGCGGCTGCCGATCCTCGACACGCCCACCTTCCTCGCCACCGTCACTGACAAGCGAGCCTGAGCCATGGACGCCCAAACCCTGTTGAAGCGCCTGTTCCCGGACGGTCACGACGTCGCGTTCGCCGGCGACTGTTTCTCCGGCACCGGCCGCTGCTGCGGCAACGACGTCGCGGTGGTCGGCACCATCGACAACGCGCCGATCGGCATCGAGCTGGCCTACCGAATGGCCGGCGCGGTGCTGGATGTGGTGCGCCGCCATCCCGGCCGGCCGATCCTGCTGCTGGTTGACACCCAGGGCCAGCGGCTGAGCCACCGCGACGAGCTGCTGGGCATCAACGGCTACATGGCGCACCTCGCCAAATGCCTGGACCTCGCCCGGCGCAACGGGCACCGGGTGCTGGGGCTGGTCTATGGGCAGGCGGTCAGCGGCGGCTTCCTCGCCAGCAGCATGCTGGCCGACCGCTGCTACGCCCTGCCCGACGCGGAAATCCGGGTGATGAACCTGCCGGCGATGGCGCGCGTCACCAAGATCCCGCTGGAACGGCTGACGGAACTGAGCGCCAGCTCGCCGGTCTTCGCGCCGGGGGTGGACAATTACCTGCGGATGGGCGCCATCGCCGCGCTGTGGGACGGGGACCTCGCCGGCCAGCTGGCCGAGGCGCTGGCCGCGCCGCTCGACGGTGACGAGCGCCGGGCGCTGGGCGAGGAACGCCGGGGCCGGACGCTGGCTCGCCAAGTGGCCGACCGGGTCCGGCGCGATGCCGTCGCCTGAGGTCGCGGCGAGGCATGGCTGGGTCCGGCTCGGCCCAGGCTGGGCGGATCACCTTCGCTCGCCCCTGGCCGAGGCGGAGCGCGGCATGATCGAGGACTGGCGGACACAGGGCCGTCCGCTGGTCGTCGCCCGCCGCCAGCCGGCGGACGATCCGGGCACGCAGAGGCTCGGCCTCGCCACGCCGGACAAGCGGCGGATCGGCGTCCATCTCGCGACCGCCGCCATCCGTGAGCCATCCGGCCCGCTGGCGCTGGCCGACGCGCTGTCGTCGGCGCCCGCGCCCTGGCGCTCGCGGCTGGAGGCGGTGGTGCGGCGGGCCGACGCGCTCGGCGTCACGGCCGGGGTCTTCGGCTCGCTGGCGTGGCAGCATCGGACCGGCCTGCCCTATGTCCGCCCCGATTCCGACCTCGACCTGCTGTTCGCCCCGCGCCGTTGGTCGGTGGTGGAGGGGTTGCTCGACGCGCTGATCGGGCTGGACGGCGAGGAGGCCCCACGGCTGGACGGCGAGATCCAATTGCCGGACGGCAGCGCCGTCGCGTGGCGGGAGCTGGCGGCGCGTCCGGCCAAACTGCTGGTCAAGGGCTGCGCCGACGTCACCCTGCGCGACACCCGCGCCGTCATCGCCCTGTTCCCGCCGGAGTGACCGCCATGAACCGCTCCCTCGCCCGCGCTCGGGCCGATGCGCCCGTTCCCGCCGCCGCCCCGATCGGCCGCGACGCCGTGCGGGCCCTCTACGCCGAGCTGGCGCTGCATCCCAAGCCCGGTCTGGTCAGCCCGCTCGACAGTGGCAGCCACGACGACATGGACATGACGACCTTCATGCGCAGCCTGTTCGCGCTGCGCGGCTATTTCCGCGACATCGCCGCCGCCGGTGCGGCCGGCGCCGATTTCGCCGCGTTGCAGGCGCTGGGCATCACGGCGGAGCGGCGGATGCTGGCGGCCACCGGCGGCGTCAACACCCACCGCGGCGCGGTCTTCGCGCTCGGCCTGCTCACCGCCGCCGCTGGCTGGCGAGCGCGCAGCGGCAAGGCGGCGACCGGCCGGGCGCTGGGCGACACGGTGGCGGAGCGGTGGGGGGCTGGCATCCTCGCCGCGGCGCCGCCCTCGGCCGACAGCCACGGTGCCCGCGCCGTCCGAAGCTATGGCGTCCGCGGCGCCCGGCAGGAAGCGGCGGCGGGCTTTCCGACGCTGTTCTCCGTCGCGCTGCCGACGCTGGAGCGCACGCTCGACCGGCTGGGCTGCGCCGAGCGGGCGATGGTGCAGACGCTGTTCGCCGCGATGGCCCGGCTGCAGGACACCAACCTGCTGCACCGCGGCGGGGCGGACGGGCTTGCCTTCGTGCAGGGCGAAGCGCAACGCTTCCTCGATCGCGGCGGCGTCTTCCGGCCGGGCTGGCGCGGTGAGGCGCTGGACCTCCACCACGCCTGCGTCGCCCGCCGCCTGTCACCCGGCGGCAGCGCCGACCTGCTGGCGGCGGCGTGGTTTGTCCATTCCCGCCGCTGACCGTTGGGGCTGACCGGAGGAACTGATGGCGCTCGGCATTCTCTGTCCCGGCCAGGGCGCGCAGGCGCCCGGCATGCTGGACATCCTGCGCGGCGAGCCGGCGGCCCAGGCGGTGCTGGACGCCGCTGCGCCGCGGCTCGGCGCCGACCCCCGGGCGCTGGCGGCCGGGCCACTGGAGGCGATGCAGGGCAACGCCGTCGCCCAACCCCTGCTGTGCGCGGTGCAGGCGGCGACCTGGGCGGCGCTGCGGCCGCGCCTGCCGCCGGTCCGCGCGGTCGCCGGCTACAGCCTGGGTGAACTGGCCGCCTATGGCTGCGCCGACGCGCTCGACACCGACGAGCTGCTGGAACTGGCATGCCGGCGGGCCGCGGCGATGGACGAGGCCGGCGCGGTGCCGGGCGGCCTGCTCGCCGTGCGCGGACTCGACCGGACGCGGCTGGCGGCGCTGTGCCGGGACCATGGCGTCGCCATCGCCATCGTCAACGACCTCGACCGCATCGTCGTCGGCGGGTTGCGGGACGCGCTGGCGGCGTTCGAGCTCGCGGCCGTCGCGGTGGGGGCGGCGGTGACGCCGCTGCCGGTGACCGTCGCCTCCCACACGCCGCTGATGGCGCCGGCCGCCGCGGCGTTCGGGCGGGTGCTGGCGGCCAGCGGCCTGCGTGCGCCGCTGGTGCCAGTGCTGGCGGGGATCGACGGCACGCCGGTGCGCAGCCGCGACCGCGCCATCGCTACGCTGGCCCGGCAGATCGCCGAACCGGTGGAGTGGGCGGCCTGCGTCGACGGGCTGGTGGAGATGGGCTGCACGCTGCTGCTCGAACTCGGCCCCGGCAACGCGCTGTCCCGCATGGTCCGCGACCGTTACCCCGAGCTGGCCGTGCGCGCCGTCGCCGATTTCCGCTCGCTGGACGGCGTGGCCGGCTGGGTGGAGCGCAACGCGGGCTGAGCGGTGACGGTGCCGGTTTAATCTGCATCAATGCATGCCGGCAGCGTCGGCGTCATGCTGCCGGACTTGCCGCGGCGTGCCCGGCCAAAAAATGCCCGATCGTCGCCAGCGGCCACCACAAAGATTGGGAGGACGCCAATGGTCATGATGAAAGCGGCGGTCTTCGTCGAACCCGGCCGCATCGTGCTGGACGACAAGCCGATCCCCGACGTCGGTCCGCTCGACGCGCTGCTGCGGGTCACCACGACGACGATCTGCGGCACCGACATCCACATTCTGAAGGGCGAATACCCGGTGCGCCGCGGCCTGACCATCGGGCATGAGCCGGTCGGCATCATCGAGAAGCTGGGTTCGGCCGTCACCGGCTACCGGGAAGGCCAGCGCGTCATCGCCGGCGCGATCACCCCGAGCGGCCACAGCCATGCCTGTCTGGCCGGCTGCCATTCCCAGGACGGCGTCGGCACCGCCCATGGCTGGAAGCCGATGGGCGGCTGGAAGTTCGGCAACAGCATCGACGGCTGCCAAGCCGAATACCTTCTGGTGCCCGACGCCATGGCCAACCTCGCCCCGGTCCCCGACGGGCTGTCGGACGAGGAGGTGCTGATGTGCCCCGACATCATGTCGACCGGCTTCGCCGGGGCGGAGCGCGGCAACATCCGCATCGGCGACACCGTCGCGGTGTTCGCCCAGGGACCGATCGGCCTGTGCGCCACCGCAGGCGCGAAGCTGAAGGGAGCGACCACCATCATCGGCGTCGACACCGTGCCGGCGCGGCTGGAGATGGCGCGGCGGATGGGCGCCGACCATGTCGTCGACTTCCACAGCGTCGACCCGGTGGAGGAGATCATGCGGCTGACCGGCGGTCGCGGTGTCGATGTCGCCATCGAGGCGCTGGGCACCCAGGCGACCTTCGAGGCGGCGTTGCGGGTGCTGCGACCGGGCGGGACGCTGTCCAGCCTGGGCGTCTATTCCGGCGACCTGCGCATCCCGCTCGGCCCCTTCGCCGCCGGGTTGGGCGACCACAGCATCGTGACCTCGCTGTGTCCGGGCGGCAAGGAGCGGATGCGGCGCCTGATGGCGGTCGTCGCCTCCAGCCGTGTCGACCTGAAGCCGCTGGTCACCCACCGCTTCACGCTGGACCAGATCGAGACCGCCTACGAGCTGTTCGGGCACCAGCGCGACGGCGTTCTGAAGGTCGCGATCACGCCGTTCTGACCAGCGAAAAACCCGGGGCGCCATGGCGGCGCCCCGGGCTCTCGTCCCATTTGTCGCCTGCCGGCCGTTACTTGGCCAGATCGACCGCTTCCGCCAGACGCTTGACCGCGTCCTGCGAGGTCATGCCGGAGTTGAAGTAGGCGGTGACGACGTCCAGGAAGGCGCCGCGCACGGCGCCGGGCACCGCCATCTCGTGCGCCATCGACGGGACCACGCTGTTGGAGTCCACCGCCGCCTTCAGGTCGTCCATCGACTTGACGGCGCATTCGTCGAAGCTGTCGCGCGCCATGTCCTGGCGGGCGGGGATCGAGCCCTTCAGCACGTTGAAGGTCTCCTGGAACTTCTTGCCCAGGATCAGCTTGGCCAGCAGCTTCTGGCCGGCGCCGCGGTCGGCGTTGGCCGAGGTGAACATGACGAAGCTGTCGGCGTTGACGGTGTAGCCGGACTGGCCGGGCAGGTTGGCGCAGACAAAGTCCTTGCCCGGCACCTTGCCGGCGGCGGTCAGCTCGCCCTTTTCCCAGTCGCCCATGATCTGCATCGCGGCCTGGCCGTTCATCAGCATGGCGGCGGCGCGGTTCCACTCGCGGCCGGCGAATCCCTCGTCGACATAGCCGCGCATCTTGCGCAGCTGGTCGAACACCTTGACCATGGTGTCGCTGGTCAGCGCCTTGGGATCCAGCTCGACCAGGGCCTTCTTGTAGAAATCGGCGCCGCCCATGCCGAGAACGATGCCCTCGAACAGGCCGGCCTCCTGCCAGGGCTGGCCGCCATGGGCCAGCGGGACGATGCCGGCGGCCTTCAGCTTCTCCGCCGCGGCGTTGAACTCGTCCCAGGTCTTGGGAATGGCGACGCCGGCCTTCTGCATGACCTGCGGGTTGACCCACAGCCAGTTCACCCGGTGGATGTTCACCGGAACCGCGTAGTAATGGCCCTTGTAGGTGACGACGTCACGGATCATCGCCGGCAGGATGGCGTCCCAGTTCTCCGCCTTGGCGACCTCGTCCAGCGGCGCCAGCTTGCCCTGCGCCGCCCATTCCTTGATGTTCGGGCCCTTCAACTGCACGGCGTTCGGCGGGTCGCCGGCCAGCACGCGGGAGCGCAGCACGGTGCTGGCCGCGTCGCCGCCGCCACCGGCCACCGGCGCGTCGATCCACTTGCCGCCCGCCGCCTCGAAATCCTGGCGCAGCGCGCCGGCGGCCTTCGATTCACCGCCCGAGGTCCAGTAGTGCAGCACCTCGACCGTCGGTTCGGCCTTGGCCGGCGTGACCGTCAGGCCGCAGCCCAGCACGGTGGCGAGCGCGGTCATCGACAGGACGGAGCAGGCGGCGGCGGGTTTGCGCAGGTTCGGCATTTTGGACGTTTCCCCCATGACCATGTTCGTTGTGACCCTGTTCGTTCGCCGCCCGTGATCCGGATGTGAGACGCCGGGCGGCGGCTTGCGGCGAACTGTATCGTGCACGCAATTCGTCGCGCGGAATATTTGGTAACAACGCCTTTTCACCGCCGCGCCGCCGTTACACAAGCGTTACAAACCGGCGGCCCGCCGGGCTGTACCGGACCCGGTGCGGACGGCTACACTCGCTGGAATGGCGGATGGCCAGACGGCGGATGTGGGACGGACCGGCATGGAGCGCGCGCGGCATCTTCTGATCGTGGACGACGACCCCGAGATCCGGGACATGCTCCACGACTTCCTGGTCCGGAGCGGCTTCCGGGTTTCCACCGCCGGGGACGGGCGCGAGATGGCGCGGGTGCTGGCGCAATGGCCGGTCGACCTGATCGTCCTCGACGTCATGCTGCCGGGGGAGGACGGCACCAGCCTGTGCCGGTCGTTGCGCGCCCGGTCCGAAACGCCGGTCATCATGCTGACCGCCATGGGCGGCGAGGTCGACCGCATCGTCGGGCTGGAGGTCGGCGCCGACGACTATCTGGTCAAGCCCTTCAGCGCGCGGGAACTGCTGGCCCGCATCCGCGCCATCCTGCGCCGCTGCGGTGGCGCCGAGCCGCCGCGCGAACGGCCGCGGGTTCTGGGTTTCGCCGGCTGGTCGCTCGACCAGGGCCGGCGCGAGCTGCGCACCCCCGACAAGGTGGTCGTGCATCTGAGCCAGGGCGAATACGCGCTGCTCGGCACGCTGCTCGACCGGGCGCCGCAGGTGGTGGAGCGGACGGAGCTGCTGGAAAAACACCGCGGCGACACCTCCATCCCCTTCGACCGCAGCATCGATATCCAGGTCAGCCGCCTGCGCCGCAAGCTGGAGGAGGGGCCGGGCGGCACCGCGCTGATCAAGACCGTGCGCGGCATCGGCTATCAGTTCACCGCGACGGTGGAGGATCTGGGGGAATCGGTCGCCGCCGGGGGTGGCCGTGGCATCTAGACGCGGAATCTAGGCGTGGAATTTAACCTCCCGGCGCGGCTGCGCACCGCCCGGCTGCGCCACCGCATCCTGCTGGCGATGGTGGCGCTGCTGGCGCTGACCCATGGCGGCGCGCTGGTCGGCATGCGGCTGCTCGACGACCGCGCGCGGGAGCTGCTGACCGCCCACCGGCTGGGCCCGGCCATGGCCGCGGCGGTGGAGGCGGCGGAGCGCGCGATGCAGGACGGCGTCGCCGCCGGCCCGGCGCTGGCGCTGAACGACCTGCCTGACCTGACGGTGTCCTGGCAGCCGCCCGGCACCCCGACGCCGCCGGCTGGCTGGGGGCTGGCCGGCGTGCCCGACACGCCCCGCGCGGTCTTCGTCGCCGGCGGCCGCGGCATGCCGGACCCCCACGCAGCGCCGGCCGCCACCCTGGCCCAGGCGCTGTCGCTGGTGGCGGAGGATGTCGCCGGGCGGCTGCGCGACGCGCGGGTCTATGTGCAGCTTGGCAACGGCGACTGGCTGGAGTTCGCCAGCCCGCGCTTCTGGCGGGCGCGCAACACGCCGTTCGAGATGGTGCTGGCCGGTCTGGCCGCCTTTGGACTGGCGGTGGCGTTGCTGCTGTGGCTGCCCGGCCGGCTGGTCCGCCCGCTGGAGGCGCTGGCCGAGCAGGCGACCCGTCCGCACGACCGCCTCCACCCCCGCCCGCTGCCGGAGGACGGGCCGGAGGAGGTCGCGGCGCTGGCCCGCGCCTTCAACCAGACCCGCAACGCGCTCCGCGACATGATGGAGGGGCGGACCCACCTGCTGGCGGCGATCAGCCACGACCTGCGCACCCCGGCCACCCGCCTGCGCCTGCGCGCCGAGTATGTCGACGACGAGACGCTGCGCGGCAAGATGATGGCTGACATCGACGAGATGGCGGCGATGGTGACCGCGACGCTGGAGTTCCTGGGCGACGACGTACTGCGCGAGCAGGTCGAGCAGGTCGAGCTGGTCGCCTTCGCCAGCCTGCTGCAGAGCCTGTGCGACGACTATGCCGACACCGGTGCCCCGGTGGTCTACCAGGAACCGCCGCCGCTGCAGTTCGCCGCCGTGCGCACCATCTTCGGCGGCGGCGAGCGCAGCGACCGTTTCGACCAGCCGCGCCAATTGCGGCTGGCCGGCCGGCCGTCGAGCCTGCGCCGCGCCTTCGCCAACCTGATCGACAACGCCATCAAATACGGCCAGCGCGCCACCGTCTCGGTCGACGCCGACGCGGTCGAGATCATCGTCGACGTCTGCGACGAGGGGCCGGGCATCCCGGAGGCCGAACTGGGGAACGTCTTCAAGCCCTTCGTCCGGCTGGAAGGCTCCCGCAACCGCAAGACCGGCGGCAGCGGCCTCGGCCTGTCGATCGTCAAGTCGATCATCGAGGCCCACCAGGGCCGGATCGAGCTGACCAACCGGGCGAGCGGTGGCCTGCGGGTGCGGGTGATCCTGCCGCGGATGCTGTGAGAGACGAGGGGCACCTGCGGAAAAAACCCCCTCTCTCCCTGGGGGAGGAGGGGGGTTCAACCGCCAAAGTCAGTCTCCGTTCAAATCCGCTGTTCGGTCTGCGGGTCGAACAGGTTGGCGCGGGCCATGTCGATCATGAAGTCGGCGGACTGGCCCTCCACCGGCATGTCGCTCGGCTTGATGCGGGCGACGACCTCCTGGCCGCTCATCTCGATGTAGGTGATGGTGTCGGCGCCGGTCGGCTCCAGGACATTCACGCGGCAGTCGACCTTGACCAGCGCCGGGTTGCCGGCGGCGACGCTCGGGTCGTGGCAGGTGATGGCTTCCGGCCGGATGCCGAGGATCACGTCGCGGCCGAGCCAGCGGCCGGCGTCGGCCGGCGCCTCGTGCAGCGGCAGGAAGCGGCCCGGCCCGCCGCCATCGCGGCGCAGGGCGATCCCCAGCCGGTCGCCTTCGGCCGACAGCGTGCCGCGCACGAAGTTCATGGTGGGGGAGCCGATGAAGCTCGCCACATACATGTTGGCCGGCCGCTCGTAGACCTCCTGCGGCGGGGCGAACTGCTGGACGACGCCCTCCTTCATGATGGCGATGCGGCTGGCCAGGGTCATCGCCTCGATCTGGTCGTGGGTGACGTAGACCACGGTGGTGCCCAGCCGCTGGTGCAGCTTCTTGATCTCGGTGCGCATGTCGACGCGCAGCTTGGCGTCCAGGTTGGACAGCGGCTCGTCGAACAGGAACACCTTGGGGTCGCGGACCAGGGCGCGGCCCATCGCGACGCGCTGGCGCTGGCCGCCCGACAGTTGCGCCGGCTTGCGGTCCAGCAGATGCTCGATCTGCAGCAGCTTGGCGACGCGGCGGATGGCGGTCTCGCGGTCGGGCTTGGACTGGCCGCGCATCTCCAGCGAGAAGCCGATGTTCCGCGCCACCGTCATGTTGGGGTAGAGCGCGTAGGACTGGAACACCATGGCGATGTCGCGGTCCTTGGGGTGGACCCCGTTGATGACGCGCTGGTCGATGCGGATCTCGCCGGCGCTGATCGTCTCAAGACCGGCGATCATGTTGAGCAGGGTCGATTTCCCGCAGCCGGACGGCCCGAGCAGGACCAGGAATTCGCCGTCCGACAGGCTGAGGTCGATGCCCTTCAGGACCTCGACGCTGCCATACTGCTTGCGGACGTTGTTGATGCTGAGCGTTGCCATCGGATGTCACCCCTTGACCGAGCCGGCGGTCAAACCGCGGATGAAGTATTTCCCGGCGAGCATGTAGACGACGAGGGTGGGCAGGCCGGCGATCATCGCCGCCGCCATGTCGACGTTGTACTGCTTCACGCCGGTGGTGGTGTTGACGAGGTTGTTCAGCGCGACCGTCACCGGCTGGGCACCGCCCGCCGCGAAGGACGCCCCGAAGAGGAAGTCGTTCCAGATCTGGGTGAACTGCCAGATGATCGTCACCACCAGGATCGGCAGCGACAGCGGCAGCATGATCTTGGTGAAGATCTGGAAGAAACCGGCGCCGTCGATGGTCGCGGCCTTCACCAGATCGTCGGGGATGCTGACGTAGTAATTGCGGAAGAACAGCGTGGTGAAGGCCAGGCCATAGACGGCGTGGACCAGGATCAGCCCGCCCGCCGTGCCGGCCAGCCCGAGGACGCCCAGCGTCTGCGCCATCGGCAGCAGGATCACCTGCGACGGCAGGAAGCTGCCGAACAGGATCATCGCGAAGACGATGTTGGCGCCGCGGAAGCGCCATTTGGTCAGCGCGTAGCCGTTCAGCGCCCCCATCAGCGTGGAGATGACGACGGCCGGCACGACGATGATGACGGAGTTCAGGAAATAGGGCGCCATCCCCCGGCAGTCGGCACCGATGCAGGCGCGGTTCCAGGCGTAGCTCCAGGCGTCCAGGCTGAGGTCGCGCGGCAGCGACAGCAGCGATCCGGTGCGGATCTCCTCCGGGCTCTTGAAGGAGGTGGCGACCATCAGCAGCAGCGGCAGCAGGTAATAGGCCGCGAACAGCAGAAGGATCAGGTACAGGCCCCAGCGGGCGATGCGCGGCCCCAGCCCTTCGGCGGGCGGCAGCGCGGAGGTCAGGCTAGACACGCTTGCCTCCCTTCAGTTCGGAATAGAGGTAGGGCACGATGATCGCGACCACGGTGGCCAGCATCATCAGCGCGCTGGCCGATCCGATGGCGATCTGGTTGCGGCGGAAGGTCATCTCGTACATGAAGGTCGCCGGCAGGTCCGAGGCGTAGCCGGGACCGCCGCCGGTCAGCGCCACCACCAGGTCGTAGCTCTTGACCGCCAGATGGGCGAGGATGACGAAGGCGCTCATGAACACCGGCCGGACCGACGGCAGGACGATGCCCCAATAGATGCGCGGCAGGCTGGCGCCGTCGAGATAGGCGGCCTTGATGATCTCCTGGTCCACCCCGCGCAGCGCCGCCAGGAACAGCGCCATGACGAAGCCGGAGCTTTGCCACACCGCGGCGATCACCAGCGTGTAGACGGCGGTGTCCTGCTGGACGATCCAGTCGAAGGTGAAGGTCGGGAAGCCGAGGCCGCGCACGAATTCCTGGATGCCGATGGTCGGGTTCAGGATCCATTTCCAGGCGGTGCCGGTGACGATGAAGCTGAGCGCCATCGGGTAGAGGTAGATGGTGCGCAGCACCCCTTCGCCGCGGATGCGCTGGTCAAGCAGCACCGCCAGCACGATGCCGACGACGAGGCTGATGCCGATGAACAGCCCGCCGAAGATCAGCAGATTCTCGATGGCGACGTACCAGCGCTCGATCCGCCACAGCTTGGTAAAGGCGTCGGTTCCGACCAGCTCGTAGGACGGCAGCATCCTGGAGTTGGTGAAGCTGATATAGGCCGTCCACAGGATGAAGCCGTAGACGAACAGCAGGATCGCCGCGAAGGACGGGGCGACCACCAGCTTGGACAGGTGGCGCTGCGCCAGGGCGCGCAGCCCGGTGGTGGCGGGTGGGGCGGCGTCGCGGTCCGGCGCCTCCCCGGCCGCCGGCCGGTAGGGTGGGTTCTCCAGGGTCATGGTGCGATCCTCCCCGGGGTTGCGGCCGGGAATCGGGCCGGGAGGGAGGAGGGGGCCGGAGCCGGGAATCGGCCGGTCATCGAGCGATGCCATGGGCACGCTCCGCCGTCCGATGCGTCCGGATGGGCTCCACAGGAAGACGCGGGTCGCGCATGTCGGTTCCCTCCCGTGACGGGTTGCCGTTGGACCGTCGGTCGCAAGGCCGCGGTCGTTTGCTTGGCGGGCACTGTACGCGACCGATGATCGACGGGGCGGACAATTTGGTAACGCGGCGCTTTCGCGGCCGGCGCGTTGTTACGCAAGCGTTACACGAGATGCGGCTCGTCCCGCGGGGCGGGCGGATTATGGTCGGTGCCAAGCGACGAGCACCGTTCGGCCCGAAAGAAACGTTCAGGGAGCCCCCATCATGACCGCGCGCCTTCGTGTCTTCCGCGATGTCCAGGATCTTGCCGAAACGCTGGCCGACGAGGCGGCGGCGCTGCTGACCGCCGCCATCGCGGCGCGTGGGCGCGCCACCATGGCCCTGCCGGGTGGGCGGACGCCGACGCCCTTCCTGAACGCGCTTGGCCGGCGCGAGGTCGCCTGGGACAAGGTGACGGCGACGCTGGTCGATGACCGCTGGCTGCCGGCCGACAACCCGGACAGCAACGCCCACACCCTGCGCGCCACGCTGTTGGCGGCGGCACCGGCCATCCGCTTCATTCCGCTCCACACCGGCGCCGCCACCCCGGAGGAGGGGGAGGCCGCCTGCGCCGAGGCGTTGCGCGCGCTGGACGGGCCGTTCGACCTGATGGTGACCGGCATGGGGGAGGACGGGCACGTCGCCTCGCTGTTCCCCGACGCGCCGGGCCTTGCCGCGGCGTGGGAGGGGACGGCGCCCTGCCGGGCCATCCGCTCCCCCACCGCGCCGCATCCACGCATGACGTTGACCCTGCCGCGCCTGCTCGACAGCCGGCGGATCGTCGTGCTGATCACCGGCGGCGCCAAGCGCGCGGTTCTGGAACAGGCGCGCGCCGACGGGCCGGACTCGGCGCTGCCGGTGCGGGCGCTGCTGCGCCGGGGCGGGGCGAATGCCGCCGTCTGCTGGGCGCCGTGACCCATACGTCTCCGATTCAGGATATTTGCGATGACCGAGAATGCCTGGCCGGCGCTGGTCGCCGACATCGGCGGCACCAACGCGCGCTTCGCCCTGGTCGCCGGGCCGGGGGCGGAGCCGTCCGCCATCCACAGCCTGCCCGCCGCCGATCACCCCAACCTGCCGGACGCCATCGTCGCCTATCTGGAGCGCACCGGCGCCCGGCCGCGGTCGGCCTGCATCGCGGTCGCCGGGCCGACGGTGGGCGACCGCATCCTGCTGTCCAACCGCAGCTGGGACTTCTCTGTCCGCGCGGTGGCGGAGCGCTTCGGCCTGTCGCCGCTGCTGCTGATCAACGATTGCGAGGCGCTGGCCCTGTCGCTGCCGCGGTTGCGCCCGGACCAGCGGTTGCGGCTGGGCGCCGGCGATGCGATGGGCGAGCCCGGACGGCCGCTGGCGCTGATCGCCGCCGGGACCGGGATCGGCATGTCGGGGGTGCTGCCGGCCGGCGGCGGCTGGGTCGCGCTGTCGACGGAGGGCGGCCACGCCGACCTTGCCCCGGTGGATGATCTGGAAATCGAGCTGCTGCGCCGGGTGCGAGCCGAACGCGGCCGGGTTTCGGTGGAAAGCCTGCTGTGCGGCTCTGGGCTGGAGCGGCTGCACCGCGCCGTCGTCGGTTTGTTCGGTGATGGGGACGCGCCGTTGCCGGCGGCCGAGATCACCCGCCGTGCCGTCCGTGCCGGTCATGACGGGAGCGGCAGCGACGACCCGCTCGACCGCCTGTGCGCCCGCAGCCTGACCGTCTATTGCGGTCTGCTGGGCGGGGCGGCCGGCAACCTCGCCTTGACGCTGGGGGCCTGCGGCGGCGTGTTCGTCGGTGGCGGCATCCCGCCGCGCTTCGCCGAATTCCTCGCCGCCAGCCCCTTTCGCGCCCGTTTCGAAGCGAAGGGGCGGATGACATCCTATTTGCAGCCGGTGCCGACCTGGTTGATCCTGGCCGGCAATCCGGCGCTGAGCGGCGCCGCCGCACATTTGGAAAGCCGTTTGTCGGCGTGACGCGTGAGGAGTTCTGTCGATGAAGACACTGTCGGTCGGTCTGCTGGGCTTCGGGCTCGCCGGGTCGGTGTTCCACGCCCCGCTGATCCGCTGCGAACCGCGCCTGCGCCTGTCGGCGGTGGCGAGCTCGCGGGTGGACGACATCCGCCGCGCCGCACCGGAGGCCGCCGCGGTGGCCTCGCCGGACGCCATCATCGGTGATCCGACCATCGATCTGGTGGTGATCGCCACGCCCAACACCAGCCACGCCCCGTTGGCGCGCGCCGCCCTGCTGGCTGGCAAGCACGTCGTCATCGACAAGCCGATGGCCACCACCGCGGCCGAAGCCGACGAACTGATCGACCTTGCCAAGCGCCAGGGCCGGCTGCTGAGCGTCTTTCACAACCGGCGCTGGGACAACGACTTCCTGACCCTGCGCGCCTGCCTGGAAAACGGCGAGGTTGGGCGTCCCTATCACTACGAGGCGCATTTCGACCGCTTCCGCCCGCAGATCAAGCCGGGCTGGCGCGAGCAGGGCCTTGCCGGGTCGGGGGTGCTGTTCGACCTGGGCGCTCATCTGATCGACCAGGCGCTGACCCTGTTCGGCATGCCCGACCGCATCCTCGCCGACGTCGGTGCCCAGCGGCCCGGCGCGCTGGTCGACGACTGGTTCCACCTCGTGCTGGGCTATGGCCCGATGCGGGCGATCCTGCACTGCGGCACGGTGGTGTGCCGTCCGGGGCCGCGTTTCCAGCTTCACGGCGACGGCGGCAGTTTCCTGAAGCACGGCATGGACGGGCAGGAGGCGGCGTTGCGCGCCGGCCAGATTCCGGGTGGTCCCGACTGGGGCCTCGACGACCCGGCGCAACACGGCGTTCTGGCCAAGGCCGATGGCGGCGAGCGCCGGGTGGAGACGCTGGCCGGCGACTACCCCGCCTTCTACCGCGGGGTGGCTGCGGCCATCCTCGACGGCGCGCCGCTGCCGGTGACGCCGGAGTCCGCCCGCGACGTGCTGACCGTGCTGGAAACGGTGCGCAAGGCCGCGGGTGTCGCCGGCTGAGTCAATCCCGGCCGAGCGCGCCATCCATCCGGCAGCCCGGCCGGCGGTCGCCGTGCCCCGAACATTCTCCCCTGCGCGGCGGGCGGCAAAATTGCGGTTTTAGTGTTTGCGTCGCTGGAAACCTTACGCTATGTTCCGCCTCCACAGCGACGGACCCGTAGCTCAGCTGGATAGAGCGCTGCCCTCCGAAGGCAGAGGCCGATGGTTCGAATCCATTCGGGTCCGCCAATCTTTTCAATGGATTGGCAATATTTTGGCTTGAGGCGCTGTGCGCAACTTGCGTGCAACTCGCTCCGAGGAGCGTCCGCCGGCTGCCTGCGGTGAGCGCATCGCGGAGATTCCGCACGGCTCTCACTCCCCATAGAATGCCTTGCGCGACCGCGTGCCAGTGTACCCAATTCGAGCTCAGATGAGGCCAACGGCTGCCGCGAGTCGCATCCGCTCGTCTCCGGTCGGCTCCCACGACGCAAGCGCCGCCTGACCTTCCCCCGGCAGAAAGAACACTGGGTTAAGCGGCTCGAAGCTCGGCCTGGTCCGGGGTGATGTAGCCGAGTGCCGTCGCGGGCGATTGTAATACCTTTCGATGTAGGCGAACAGGTCCCTGCGAGCGGCGTCGCGCGTTGGATAGCGGGCGCCACAGACGAGTTCCGCTTTCAAACTGCCGAAGAAGCTTTCTATCGGGGCGTTGTTGCTGCGCTGTCCCTTCGGGTTCCCAGCAGTTGCCTTTGCGGCTCATCGATTGCACGATACCGTTGTTCATCAGTACTTTGCGGTAATCCCCAGCGGCGTATTGACGGCCGCGATCCGAGTGGTGCAGGAGGCCGGGCTGGGGCCGTTTGCCGCTGGATCGCCATGGTCAGGGCAGCCAGCGGCAGTTCCGTGCGCATGTGGATTCGGAGGAGGGTCAGGTTGCGTTTTACCCGATCTCCGCACGCCGGCAAGCTTTGCAACGGAGCCTTGCGGCGCGGTGGCTTGGCTAAGGGATTTGCTTCTAAGCTGATTAAGATCAAGCTGTCGATTGATCGGCAACCTTAAGATGCTGGATTAGTTGGCGAGCGCTGCCGGGCAGCGATGTCAGATCGCGCACGCACAAGAACAGCCGGCGCGTTGCCCAGGTTTCGGCCAGCGGAATCGCGCGGATGCGACCCGCGGTGATTTGATGCTCGATAGCCATCTGGGGCAGGATGCCAATGCCGAGATTTTCCTCGATCATCCGGCACATCCCGTCGAAGCTGCGGACCTGGATGCGCAGCTTGATCGAACAGCCCGTCTCCATGGACGCCCGCATGATGACGGCCAGAAGCGAGCTGTCTGGATGCGGGCCGATGAAGTCATAGCCCAGCGTCTCCATCAGCCGGACGGACGGGCGTTCAGCCAGTGGATGGCCGTCGGGAACGACGAGGACCAGATGGTCCACATGGTAGGGCAGCCGTTCCAGCCCTTCGGCCGTGGTGTTCTCCGTGATGATGCCGATGTCGGCGGACCGATCCGCCACCGCCCGCACGATCGCGGGGCCGACCTGCTCCTCCAAGTCGATCTTGACCATGGGGTAGCGCGTCAGGAAGCTGTTGAGTTCGTGGGGCAGAAACTCCGAGATCGCCGACGCGATGGCATGCATGCGCACATGCCCTTTCACTCCAACGGTGAAATCGCTCAGTTCCCCTTCCATGCGGGCCAGCGTCTGCAGCACCTGCCGGGAATAGTGCAGGAAGGTCTGGCCAGCCGGAGTCAGCGTGACGCCACGGGCATGCCGGCGAAGCAGGGCGATGCCGACGCTTGTTTCCAGATCGGCGATTCTCTTGCTCGCCGCTGACAGAACGATGTTCTCGCGCTCTGCCGCCCGCGTCAGATTGGCTTCTTCTCCAACGGCAACGAAGAGCCTGAGCGTGATCAGGTCGAAGCGCATGAACCTTCACCGTCCGTAATGCTTCGGCTTGTTTCGGCCAAATGGTCAGTCTGGTTTTCTCAGGTGCCGATATGACTGCCGAGCATCAGGGTCGGCTTCGTCGTTGTCAACGGCCTCCTCCCTCCCGTGGTCCCAGGCTTCGCGATTGACGAAGGCTCAGTTGGCGAAGCACCAATTGTCGGTATGCCGCACATTCCGTAGCTTCTGGAAACAAAGCCGTAGCGAAAACGGCACGCAATGCCGCCACAAGCAGCTTCACCGGCCCGGCGCTCCATGCCTGTGCCGTGACCCACCCGCGCGGCACCGCGGGGCCGAAAATAATGAGGGAGAAACGCCATGATGGCGGAGTGTGTACAAGAGTCGCCGCCTGAATCCTTTGGACGGCAGGTGGTGCGCAAGGTGACATGGCGGATCGTGCCCTTCACGTTCATGCTCTATGTGATCTCGTATCTGGACCGGGCGAACATCGGTTACGCCGCGTTGCAGATGAACCATGAACTGGCGCTGGGCGCCGAAGCCTTCGGCTTTGCCTCCGGCATCTTCTTCATCGGCTATTTCCTGTTCGAGGTGCCGAGCAACGTCATGCTCGCCCGCTATGGCGCGCGGGTGTGGATTGCCCGCATCCTGATCAGCTGGGGCATCGTGTCGGTGCTGACCGCCTTCGTGCAGACGGCCGAGCAGCTCTATGTCTTGCGTTTCCTGTTGGGCGTGGCAGAGGCCGGCTTCTTCCCCGGCATCATCGTCTATCTGACCCACTGGTTCCGCGCCAAGGAACAGGCAACGACCATAGCGCTGTTCACCGCGGCGATTCCGGTATCCTACCTGATGGGCGCGCCGCTCAGCACCTGGATGATGGACAACATCAACTGGCTGGGCCTCAGCGGCTGGCGCTGGATGATCATCCTGGAAGGCGGTCCAGCCATCCTGGGCGGCATCGCAACCTTCCTCTTCCTGGTCGACCGGCCAGAGCAGGCCGAATGGCTGGACGCGCGCGAGAAAGCGTGGCTGGTCCAGGAACTGGAAACCGACCGCAAGGCGCGGCCCAATGCCCGCCATCTCAGCACGCTGCGCACGATGCTGAACCCGAAGGTGCTGTTCCTGTCGCTGATCTACTTCGTCTATCAGACCGGCAGCCTGGGGATCGGCTATTGGATGCCGCAGATCATCAAGGGCTTCTCCGGCAGCCTGTCCAACACCGAGGTCGGGCTGATCGCCATGGTGCCCTACGCGCTGGCGACGGTCGGGATGATCGCCTGGTCACGCAATTCGGACCGGACCGGCGAGCGCCGGCTGCATTCGGCGCTTCCGCTGCTGCTGGCCGGTGCGGCCCTCGCCGTGGTGGGGGCGGTGGAGGCGCCGTGGCTCGCGATGGCGCTGATCAGTGCTGCGCTGACCGGTCTCTACGCCTTTAAGGCTCCATTCTGGGCGCTGCCGTCGCTGTTCCTATCCCGCTCGACCGCGGCGATGTCGATCGCCGTCATCAATTCGATCGGCAACCTCGGCGGCTTCGCCGGACCCTATGTGATCGGTCTGGTCAAGGGCTCCACCGGCAGCGCCACCGCCGGCCTGATCTTCCTCAGCGGCCTGCTGGTCGTCTCCTTCCTGATGACCGCCCTGATGCGCTTCGAAGAGCGCGCCTGATAGAGCACCGCGATCCTCGAGAGTGACCTTTTTTCCACATCGCCCGTTTCCAAGGATCCCCCATGGTTCAGCCTTTCACCTCCACCTTGAACGGCCCCTTCGGCACGCTGCAGCACGTTGATCTACGGGCGGCAGCCGAGGGCGCGCTGGAGCGGATGCCCTGGTGCCACCGTGTCCTGCTGGAGAATGTGCTGCGCCAGCCCGACGCTGCGGTGGCGGAGGCCGGACGACAGGCGCTGCTCGGCTGGCTGGACAGCGGGCGGAGCGAGGCGGAGATCCCATATGCGCCCAGCCGTATCCTAATGCACGACACCACCTGCGGCCCGGCGCTGGTTGACATCGCGGCGATGCGCGACGCCCTGGCCGAAGCGGGCGGCGACCCGGTCCGGCTGAACCCGGCCTGTCCGGTGGCGACCTCCACCGACCATTCGGTGGCGGTGGACGTGTCGGCCCGGCCGGACGCCCTGCGCCACAACATGACACGCGAAATGGAGCGGAACGCCGAGCGCTACCGCTTCATGAAATGGGCGGCCAACACCGTGCGCGGCTTCCGCGTCTTCCCGCCCGGCACCGGCATCATGCACACCATCAACATGGAGCGCCTCGCCACCGTCGTGGCCGTGGAGGAGCGGGACGGCGAGCGCTGGGCGGTGCCCGACACGCTGGTCGGCACCGACAGCCACACACCGATGATCAACAGCCTGGGCGTGCTGGGCTGGGGCGTGGGCGGCATTGAGGCCGAGGCGGTCATGTTCGGCGTACCGCTGGCCCTGCGGGTTCCTGAGGTGATCGGCGTGCGGCTGGACGGACGGCTGGGCGAGGGGGCACTCGCCACCGATCTGGCCTTGGTGGTGACGGAGCGGCTGCGCAAGCTGGGCGTCGCCGGCGAGTTCGTCGAGTTCTTCGGCCCCGGCGTGGCGAGCCTGTCGGCGGGCGAGCGCTCGGTCCTCGCCAACATGGCGCCGGAATATGGCGCCAGCACCGGCTTCTTCGCCATCGACCAGCGTACGCTGGCCTATCTGCGCGACACCGGCCGCGACGAGACGCAGCTGGCGCTGATCGAAGCCTATGCCAAGGCGATCGGCCTGTGGTTCGAGCCGGAAGCCACCCCCCGCTACACCGAGACGATTGCCATCGACCTGTCCACCCTGCGCCCGACGCTGGCCGGCCCCCGTCGTCCGCATGACCGGCTGGAGCCGGCGCAGGTCCCGGCGGTGATGGCGCCGCTGGTCGCCGGGGCGGCACCGGCCGGGGAGGGTGACGAGGTGCCGGAAGACGCGGTGGCGATCGCCGCCATCACCTCCTGCACCAACACCACGGACCTTGGGCTGTTGGTCGCCGCCGGGCTGCTGGCACGCAAGGCGCGGCGGCTGGGCCTGCGTCCGCCGGCCTGGGTGAAGACCTCGTTGACGCCCGGATCACCGGCGACGGCGCGTCGTCTGGCGCGGGCCGGGCTGCTGGAGGATCTGGAGGCGCTGGGGTTCGGCATCGCCGCCTATGGCTGCGCCACCTGCATCGGCAATCCGGGCCCGCTGCTGCCGGTGGTGGCCGACGCGATGGAGCGGCGCGGCATCAAGCCGGTCGTCGTGCTGTCGGGCAACCGCAACTTCCCCGGACGGGTGCATCCGCAGCTGACCTCCGCCCTGCTGGCCTCGCCGCCGTTGGTGATCGCCTGGGCGCTCAGCGGACGGGCGGTGCTGGACGTCACCCGCGACCCGCTGGGCATCGGCAGCGACGGACGGGCGGTCCGGCTCGCCGATCTGTGGCCGGGGTCGGAGGAGATCGAGGCGGCGCTGGCCGCGGCCATCGATCCAGACGATGTCGCGATCTCCTATGCGGAGGCCGAGGCCTCCCCCCTGTGGCGCGAACTGCCGGCGCCGGAGACGCAGCGCTTCCCGTGGGACCCTGACTCGACCTATCTGCGCCGTCCGCCCTTCGTCAATTTCGGGCCGCAACAGGCGCCGGCCCCGTCCTTCACCGCGCATCCGCTGCTGGTGCTGGGCGATGACATCACGACCGACCACATCTCCCCCGCCAGCGCCATTCCGGTGGCGAGCGACGCCGGCCGGCACCTGATCGCCCGCGGGGCGGACCCGCAGGATCTGAACGTCTACGCGTCCCGCCGTGGCAACTGGGAAGTGATGCTGCGCGGGGTGTTCACCAACAAGACGATCGTCAACCAGCTGTGTCCGGAGGCCAAGCCGGGCCAGACCGTCTTCGTGCCGACCGGCGAACGGCTGCCCGTCTGGGTCGCCGCCGAGCGTTACGCCCAGGCCGGCCTGTCCACCGTGCTGGTCGCCGGGGAACGCTACGGCACCGGGTCGTCGCGCGACTGGGCGGCCAAGGGCACCCATCTGTTGGGCGTCCGCGCCGTGCTGGCGCTGAGCTTTGAGCGCATCCACCGCTCCAACCTCGTCGGCATGGGCATCCTTCCCCTGCGGCTGCCGCCGGACTGGCGGCCGGAGGTTCTGAAGATCGCGCCGGGCGACCGGCTGGAGGTCCATGCCGATCCGGCGACCCTGGTGCCGCGCGCCTCGATCCGGGTGGCTTTGCGCCGGACCTCGGGAGCGACCGAAGAGTGCGAGGCGACGGCCCTGCTGGAAACGGAGCTTGACGTGGCGCTCATCCAGGCCGGCGGGGTGATTCCAATGATCCTGCGGCGCGCGCTGATGGCGTCGAAGTGAGCGAAAGGAGAGCCACCGAGATGTCGCAGTCGAACGACGCTGTAATCCGAACCATCGCCATGCCAGCGAAACTCCACACCGATAAGGTTCTACCCCGCCAATGAGACGTTGAAGCCTGCGTCCTCAGTGAGGGCTCTAGAGCGCTAATCAAGTCTCAGCCCAGCCTGAAGCCCTCCAACGACTTCAGCATGCCGGAAGGAGGTTTTGATTCGCGCTCTTCTCACGGTGATCGGCGCTGACACTTTTTCGTTTCCAAAGGAGGAGTTCAATGCAGCTTATGCCGCCCTCCGTTCCGACGGACGAAGAACAAAGACCCGGTGCTTTGGGCTCCGATCTGGGCTCGGCAATGGCACGGCGCCGATTTTGCCAAAGCCTAGCCGGTCTGGTTGCTGGCTCCGCCTGTGCCGGAGTGCTGCCGGCGTCGGAGGCCCTGGCGCAACCGGCCGACACCAACCGCAACGGGCGTCAGGAGGCGCCGAAGGCCATGCCGCAGTCCAACACGCCGTACTTCGCCTATGTCGGTTCGCGCACCACCCGGGAACGGAATGCGCGGGGGGACGGGCTCAGCGTCTACCGGGTTGATCCGGCCGCGGCCGACTGGACCCCGGTCCAGGTTCTGCGCGACCTCATCAACCCGTCCTTCCTCTGCTTCGACCGGCAGCGCCGCTTCCTCTATGTCGTGCATGGTGACCGCAGCGAGATCAGCGCCTTCCGCATCGATCCGGCCTCGGGTGAACTCAACTTCCTCAATCAGGTCTCGACGGGGGGCAAGAACCCGGTCCACCTCTGCGTCGACCCGACCAACCGCTTCGTCGTCGTCGCCAACCACATCACCTCGTCGTTGGCCGTTTTGGCGATCGCGGAGGATGGGTCTCTCGGCACGCTGTGCGACCTCGTGACCTTGACCGGCAAGATCGGCCCGCACCGGGTCGAGCAGCCGTTCCCCAAGCCGCATCAGGTCCAGTTCGACCGGGCCGACCGCTTCGTCGTGGTACCCGACAAGGGGCTGGACCGGACCTTTGCCTTCCGTCTCGACGCCGCCACTGGCAAGCTGTCCGCCGTCGAAGGTGCTGCGGCCGAAGCGCGGGAGGGCGCCGGCCCCCGCCACATCGTGTTCCACCCAACCAACCGCTTCGCCTACGTCGTCAACGAACTCGACTCCACCGTCACCGCCTGCCGCTTCGATGCGGAAACCGGAAGGCTCGCCCCCATCCAGGTGCTGAGCGCGCTACCCGACAGCTTCGTCGGCAACAGCCGTGCGGCGGAGATCGCGATGTCCACGAACGGTCGCTTCGTCTACGCCTCCAACCGCGGTCACGAGAGCATCGCCGCCTTCGCAGTGGACGAGGCCACCGGCCGCCTGACACCCGCCGGCTGGCAAGCCGCCGAGGGGCGGACGCCGCGGTTCTTCGCGCTCAGCCCGGAAGACGACGTCCTGTTCGTCGCTAATGAGGACAGTGACAGCATAGTCGGGTTCCGCGTCGATCCCCGCACCGGAGCCCTGGCGTTCCCGACAACCGTGGCCCGCACCGGCAGCCCGGTCTGCATCCTCTTCAATCCCGCGGGCAACGGGCAACCTCGGCTGTAAGCTCAACTTCTCGGGTGGGTGACCTGAGACCGGAAAGTTCCTCCAGGAATGGGTAGAGTCCGTCATCGAGAGGAGACGGACGGATGAGACGCAGCCTGTTTAGCGAAGAGCAGATTATCGGCATCCTAAAGGCTCAGGAGGCCGGCCAGAAGACGGCGGATGTGTGCCGCCGGCATGGGATCAGCGAGGCGACCTTCTGCAGCTGGAAGGCCAAGTACGGCGGGCTGGAGGTTTCCGAAGCCCGGCGGCTGAAGGCGCTCGAGGAGGAGAACATGCGGCTGAAGAAGCTGCTGGCCGAAGCCATGCTGGACAACGCCATCCTGAAGGACGTCGCCGCAAAAAAATGGTGACGCCCGCGGCTGTGCGGAGTGCCGTTGCCCATGTCCGTGCCAGCCACGGTGTGAGCGAGCGGCGGGCGTGCCTTGTGCTGGGAGCGGATCGCTCGACGGTGCGCTACCGCTCCCGTCGCCCGGATTATGCCGTCATTCGGGAGCGGCTGCGCTTCGGCTATCGCCGGCTGCATCTGCTGCTGGCCCGCGAGGGTCATTCCATGAACCAGAAGAAGCTGCGCCGGCTCTACACCGAGGAGAAACTCCAGGTGCGTCGGCGCGGCGGGCGCAAACGCGCCTTGGGCACGCGGGCGCCGCTGGCGCTGGCGCAAGAGCCAAACCAGCGCTGGTCGCTGGACTTCGTCGCTGACAGCTTCAGCGACGGTCGGCGCTTCCGGATTTTAGCGGTGGTGGATGACTTCACACGCGAGTGTCTGGCGCTGGTGGCCGACACCTCGCTGTCCGGCGCCCGCGTTGCCCGTGAACTCGGCGCCCTGATCGCCCGACGCGGCAAGCCGCGGCTGGTGGTCAGCGACAACGGGACCGAGTTGACAGCATGGCAATCCTGCGCTGGAGCCGTTTTCTGAAGCCTGGAATGGATAGACTGCGGCCCAACCAAAAGCTGACAGCCGCGACAGGAGAGCTTTCGGGAAGGCAATTGCCCCCGCCAGCGTCAGCATCCAGGCCATCGCCATCAACTGTTTGATCCAGGTCGCCGTTGGTCGATAGACCCAATCTCCATACATGTGGGTGCCCAATGCCAGACACAGGACCAGGGTGAATCCCGCCGGCATCTTCCCGCCCGGTGTCTGGGACGCGATGAGGAATTGGCCGCCGGCAAGCAGCGCAAGCATGACGTAGGATCCTTCCTCGACACGCGGGTTCCAAAGGAGGAGATAGCAGACGCCGAGATGAAGGCAGAGGATGACGGCGATCCTCGTCGCGAAGCGATGGGACGCCAACATCGCCAACATCAGCGTCGCAAGGGCCGCGACACTGCGCAGTGCAAAAAGCTGTTCCGACGGTCCGATCCATCCCAGCCGTTTGAACACTGCACCGACGTCGAACCAAGTCCCGGTGTCAGGAGCGGAGGCGGTGCGCAGCTTTTCCACCACGGCCACCCATTGGGTGATCGCATAGTTCGGGTCTGGATGGAGCAGGCCGACCAGAATGCCGAGGGCAAGGCCGGCGACAAACCCCAATCCCGCATGCGGAACGGCAACGAGGATCAGCATGGCGGGTATCAGGGCCAACGGCTTCACGACAACCGACAGCGCCAGCAAGAGACCGGCACGCCGGTTCCGGCCGGCTGCGGCCTCGACGGTTGCCACAAGCAGGACGGCGATCATCAGCAAGGTCATCTGCCCTCGCAGCAGGTCGATCGCGGCCGCCGGGATGGCAAGGGCTAGAACCGTGCCGGCAGCGGCAAGCCCGGTCCCCGGGATCAGCATCGCCGTATAGCGGCGTACCGCGGCCACAAGGGCGACCGACAGGAAAAGCCGCCAGATGTAGCTGTCCAGCGGCTGCGGAATGAGGGCGAACGGCCCGTAAATCAGTGCACCGGTCGGCAGATAGAGAAATCCATGCAAGCCCGGTGCATAGAGTGGGGAGGCGGTCACCCAAGCGTCAAGAGCCTGACGATAGATCCAGGAGATGCATCGGTGCGGTTGAAACACACCGATGATCGAAATGACGACCGTCAAGAGGCCCCACAGCAGGATCCCCCATCCTGGCCTCCATCCGGATGACCGGGCTTGCGCCGGTGAATCAAGGGTGTCCGCCGGCTTTGGCGGCAATGGAGAGGCGATGGTTTCGAACATGGTGATGGGGGCCTGTTTGCCCTCATCCGCATCGCCCCCCGTCACGTGGGTCAGGTCAGCGGCAGGGCCTGCTGGATGGGCGGCGGCGGATCGGGAGTGATGGACGTGGGGCGGTTGCGGTCAGGCTGCGGGCGACCCCATTGCGCTCGCAAGGATGAGCACGCCAAGAGCGATAAGGCCCATTCCGACAAGGGCAGGCATGGCCAACGCCTCGCCGAACAGCCACCAACCGCCCACGGCGGCGCCAGCCATGCCGAATCCCGCCCAGACCGAATAGACGAACGAGACCGGAAAACGCTGGAGTGAAACCGACAGCAGCCAGAAGGACAGGGCGTAGCCGATCACCACGACCATCATCGGGCCGACCCTGGTCATGCCATCCGAAGCCTTCAGCGAGATCGTGGCGCTGATCTCCGCAAGGATCGCCAGGGCGAGCAGGCCGTAACCGAGCGCCGCCGTCATGCCGCCACCGGGTTGCTCAAGCTTTCAGACACCCCGTCGAACATGCCGAGGTCGTCGGCGAATTGGTCGATGATCGACAGTCCGCTCGGGGCCGACAGGCAGGCAGGCAGATAGTCCGCCAGCGTGGGTGGCAGCGCGAAGCCTTCAGTGACCAGACGGTCGTTGTCGAAGGCGACGCCGAGCGTGCTGAACTGATAATAGGAGCGCATCGCCCGCAGCATGGCGATCTGCAACGGACCGTTGAGGCCAAAAGCCATTTGGAAGCGCGCGCGGAGCAGTCTCCAGTCACCGGCACTGAAGTTGCTGTAATTGCGGGAACCACCCTGCGGATCGCACCGCTCGAAGGCAGCCGCGAGGTCGCCCCAGGTCGTGCGCTTTCTCATTCCGGCGGACAGGTGATAGCTGTCGTATGCCAGCTCCGGCTTCACCAGCAGCCCGACCAGCACTTCCGCCGTCCAGTCGACCGGAACAACGTCGATGCCCCCGGACAGTTCGCCCGCCACCAGACGCAGCCGGTCGCCGGCACGGAACATCCAGAAAATACTGCTGCTGGGGATGCAGCCGAGCGTCCGGTGACCGGTGACGATCGACGGGCGCACCATGATGACGGGAAGATCGGCGAATTCATGCCGCAGCATCGCCTCGGTCGTTGCCTTGGTCCGGGTGTACGGGACGATGTGCTCGGCTGCCGGGGCGGGCGGATCGGATTCCCGAACCAGCGGCGGCGGGTTTCCACCGCAGATCATGGCGGTGCCACCGTAAAGGAAGCGGCTGAGATGCGGCATGCGTCGGGCCCGCTCCGCCAGAGCGCGGGTCCCCTCGACATTGACACGACGGCAGTGCTCCTCCGCCCGGAAGGAGGTGTCGGCGGCAAGATGCAGAATGTGGGTCACCGCATCCAGGCGGCGGTCCTCCAGGCTCGGCGGGGCGGTGATGTCGCCGACGACGATCTCGACGCGCTGGATCGCCCGACGGGCCGCATCGGCCTCCATGAAGCGGGACAGGTTTTCCAGCAACCGGTCATGCGCCTGGGCCGCACCGCTTCCCCGGACAAGGCAGACCCATCGAATATCTGGATGGCTGTCGAGGCCGTGAGCGAGCACCGCACCGCCGATGAAGCCGGTGGCGCCGGTCAGAAGAACAGTCGTCATATCCGAATGAACCTTCGGCAGTGAGAGGTTGGCGCGGCGTCGTATTCGAGCGACGGCGGCCGGCCGACGATGTCTCACTGCTTTGTGCAGATTGCATGGAGCGTCCGTTGATGCCGGGTCGGTGTCCGGATTTCACCAGCCTGTCGGCGGGGGCAGCCTTGCGTCTCTGTACAATCTCCACAATTGCCCAACCGCCTCTTGACAGCGCGCTGCCACGTCCTTTCCGCGCATCGCGTGGAAAGGCTCTTCGATGGTTTCGCTCGCCCGACAAACGCTCGTACATGAATGGAAACGTTTCGCCGCGGCGATCCTTACCCTGGCCTTCTCCGGCCTGCTGATCCTGATACAGGTCGGACTGCTGCTGGGGCAGCTCGACGCCTTCACCCTGCCGGTGACCCGCTCGAAAGCGGATCTGTGGGTCACAGCCGCGAATATCCGCAGTTGGGACCAGTCGACCAGCGTTCCAGCCCGCAGCGAGGGATTGTTCTGGTCGCACCCGGCCGTCCTCGACGTGCGCGAGATGGGAATGAGCTACGTCGACTGGAAGACGGGGGACGGGGCCCGTCAGAGCGTCATGGTCGTCGGAGTTCCGCTCCAGCAGGGCGCGCTCGGCGGACTTGAAGGCTTCTCGGCGGAGGCGCTGGCGCTCCTGTCTAATCCCGACACCGTGCTGGTGGACGAAGCCGACGCGGCAAAGCTGGGCGCGCAGGTCGGTGGCACGGCGGAGATCGCTGGAAAGCGTGTGACGATCGGTGGACTCGTCCATGGCTTTCGCAGCAACCTGATGCCGCTGGTCTTCGCCTCGCCCTCGTCATTGCGGCAGATCACCATGGACCCGGGCATCAGCGGGCCGCCCTATTTCCTGTTGAAGCTGGACCCACATTTCGATGTCGGCACCGTTCGCGAGGAGCTTGAAGCTGCCGCACCTTCCAAGAGCTACAGCGTCGCCACACCCGAGCAGTTGAGGTGGATATCCGCACTGTTTTGGCTGGAGGATTCCGGAGCCGGCACCTCCTTCGGCTTCTCGATGCTGCTGGCTCTGCTGGTCGGAGCCGGAGTGACCGGCCAGACCCTGCGCGGGGCGGTGATCGCCTCGATAAAGGAATATGCCGCCCTGCGAGCCCTGGGTGTTCGGGTCGGCCAACTGCGAGGGATCGTGCTGGAGCAATCCCTGTGGGTGGCTCTGGCGGGCAATGCCGCGATGTTTGCCATGGCCGCCGCCCTCTATGGCGTGGCCTGGTTCCTGAGCATTCCCCTGGTGATGAGCATGTGGCTCTGCACAGTCACCAGCCTGCTCGTCACGGTGATCGCCAGCGTCTCAGGACTGCTCGCGCTGTCGGTTCTGTACCGCAGCGAGCCGGCCGACCTGCTGCGATAAGGACACCATATGATGCTTGCTTCTATAGACACACCGGTGCTTTGCGCTCGGGGACTGTACAAATCCTACCGCAATGGTGCCAGATGGATGGACATTCTCAAGGGGATCGACCTGACGGCACGGTGCGGCGAGTTGACCCTGCTGATGGGGCCGTCCGGTTCCGGCAAATCAACGTTGATGGCGATATTGGCCGGGCTGTCGCGTCCTGATCGGGGCTCGGTCAGCCTTCTCGGCTTCCCCATTAGCGGCCTTGGCGAAAGCGATCTGACCGACATCCGCCTGCGCCATTGCGGCTTCATCTTTCAAAGCCCCAATCTTTTCGCTGCCCTCAGTGCGCTTGATCAGGTTCGTCTCGTCCTGCAGATGACTGGAACCCAGGCGGTGGACTTGGATGCACGGGCGTGGCAGGCGCTGAAGGATGTCGGGCTGGACGACCGTGCCCATCTGAAACCGGCGGCGCTGTCGGGTGGTGAAAAGCAGCGGGTCGCCATCGCCCGGGCGCTGGTGAAGCGTCCCACCGTGCTGTTCGCCGACGAGCCGACATCGGCGCTCGACCGGTACAACGGCGACTTGGTCACCATCATCCTGCGCCGCTACGCCCATCGCCACCGGGCCATGGTGTTGTGCGTCACCCATGACGCCCGTCTGATTCCCCATGCCGATCGCATCATCACCATTGATGACGGTCGCATCCAGGCTGACGAGCGGCCGCACGGCGACGACCCATTTTCACAGGTTTCCGACCATGCCGCCCTTTAGGAAAGTCATTCTGGCTGGAGTGGTGTTGACGGTCATCGGTTCGACCATGGGGGTGGTGTACTCCGCGGGGGGGATGACGGACCAGTCGCAACCCGAAACGTCCGGCAACGGCGAAATTCTGTCCGTCGGCATGCCGGTGGTGGCCGCCGGGCGCGGGCGCGTCGATGTCGAAGGCGGAATGATCCAGATTGCCGCCCAGCGGGACGGTGTGATCACCGACGTCTTGGTGGCGGAAGGTGCAGACGTGCGATCCGGCGACTTGCTGGCCCGCCAGGACGTCCGGGCGGCCCGTGCCACTCTGGAAGAGGTCAAGGCTGCTCTCGCCGAGACCGTGGCGCGCGGAGCTGCCCTGCGGGTCCGCGCCGCCGCGGCCCGACGGGAGCGCAATCGCCTCGACCGCCTGCGCCGTGACGGTGCCGAAGCTGCGAAGCTGGTCGATGAGGCGCAAAGCCGCCTTGAAGAGGCCGAGGCCGACCTGACCGCGCATGACGCAGCCGTTCGTCTTGCCCGTGCGCGGGTCGCATCTGCGGAGATGGAGATCGCGCAACGGCAAATCCGGGCACCCGTCGATGGACGCATCGTCCGGCTGCAGGCCCGTCCCGGCAGTGGCGCCTCCACCCTCAATGTCTCGACCTTGTTCACGCTGGTGCCCAACGAACGCTTCATCTTTCGTGTCGACGTCGAGGAACGCCTGATGGGGCAGGTCGCTTCCGGGCAACCCGTGATCATTCAGTTCGACAGCAGTTCTGAGCCGCTATCCGGTGAGGTTCTGCGGGTCGGCCAAATCCTTGGACAGCGCAAGCTCGACCCGAGCGATGCCCAGCAGCGTGTCGACGAGCGCGTGGTGGAGGTCATCGTTTCGCTGCCGTCGCGCGCCGACCGGCACTATCTGATCGGCCAGCGTGGTCTGGCGAAGTTCCTGGCGCCGCTGCACTTGGCCGGAGCGGGGACGGGCAAGGTCGTGCCCCCGAGCGGGCAGGAGATGCGGCCGTGACCGCCCGCCGCAACGCGCTCCGCTGTCCGGCTCTCCTCGCGATTCTCTGCGGGGCTACGTTTCTGACCGGCTGTTCTTTGGCGCAGCATTATGAGCGCCCGATCGCACCGATCCCAGCACGCTACGGGACGTCGGAGACGAAGCCGAAAGCGACGGCGGCGGCCTCGTCTCCTCGGTGCGCTCAGCATCCGGATCCGCGGCTGGAGCGTCTTCTTGCGGCCGCGCTGGACCACAACCTTGACCTGAAGATGGCTGTCGCGCGGGTCGAGGAGGCGCGGGCTTTGAACGGCATCCAGTCCGCGGCCCGTCTTCCCACCGTCTCCCTCGAGGCGCCGGGTATAAACCCCGTGCCGCGCAAGCGGGCCGTCTACACGGCCGGGCTGGCGATATCGTCCTATGAATTGGATTTCTTCGGCAAGGCGAAGAGCCTCTCCGATGTGGCCCTGCACGACTATCTGGCGACGGAGCAAGCGCAGCGGACGGCCCGCGTCAGCCTGATGGCCGAGGTGGCGCGCGCCTATGTGATCGAACGTGCCGCCGCCGCCCGCGCCGCCGTCGCCCAACGCGCCGTCGCATCGCGGAAAGCCGGAGCCGACCTGATGGCCCGGCGGCTTGTGGTCGGCGCCTCCTCGCCGCTGGAACTGCAGCAGGCAAGAACCCTGACCGCTTCGGCCGAGGCGGACCTGATCGAACAGACGCTGATCCATGAACGTGCCATGAACCAGTTGTCCCTGCTGACGGGTTACAGCGATGGCGAAGGCACCGGGAAGGATCTGCCGTCGGGACCGGCTTTCGGGTCCGACGCTTTCGCCGCCGGCTGGGGGCCGGTGGAGCCGGGCCTGCCGTCGGACCTGCTGATGGCGCGCCCGGACATCATGGCGGCGGAACAGCGGCTGATGGCCGCCAACGCTCAGATCGGCGCCGCAAGGGCAGCCTTCTTCCCATCGATCCGCCTGACGGCGACGGGAGGCGTCGCTTCGAAGGAACTGGGTTCGTTGTTCACGGCAGCCAGCGGTGCCTGGCAGTTCGTCCCCCAATTGAGCCTGCCGCTGTTCGATGGCGGGCAGAACCAGTCCAACCTGGACCTGGCCAGGGCGCGGGAGACCATCGCGGTGGTCGAGTATGAGCGGACGATCCAGACCGCATTCCGGGAGGTGTCCGATGCATTGGCCGGTCAGGCCATGCTGGACCGCGAGGTCTCCGCCCGCAAGGCGTTGCGCGACACGGAGGAGGAGCGTCACACCCTGACCATGAAACGCTATCGGGCCGGGGCGATCGGCTATCTCGAGGTTCTGGACGCGGAACGGAGCCTGCTCGCCGCCGATGAAACACTGCTGGACGCCCAAAGGAACCGGTTGGAGAACGAGATCACGCTCTATCGGGTCCTGGGAGGTGCCTCTGGCGTCTGCCAGCTCGCTGCAGGTAAAACCGGTTCTTGTGCCGGAAACGGCACAGTGATGTGTTGATGTATCAGTCGGAATGCCGGTGTCGGTTTGACACTCATTGAGCCGTGCCGGCCTGTATGCCGGTAGGGTTGGTCCGGGAGGCGTAGGACGGAATGAACGCATTGGTTTTGGTCGCCGAGGATGACCCGGACGTCGCGCGGATCATCACGGGGTATCTTGATCGCGAAGGACTACGTACGGTCCGGGCGGAGAACGGACAGATCGCTCTGGATCTCCACCAGCAATTGAGGCCCGATCTCATCATCCTCGACGTGAAGATGCCAAAGCTTGACGGCTTCGAAGTTCTGGCCGACGTGCGGCGGCGAGGAGATACCCCGGTGATCATGGTCACTGCACTCGACGAGGACCTGGACAAACTTCAGGCCCTGCGGATAGGAGCCGACGACTATATCGTCAAGCCGTTCAATCCGCTGGAAGTGGTGGCCAGGGTCAAGGCCGTGCTGCGCCGGGCAACCGGCCGCAGCGACAGCGTCGTGATCCGGGTTGGCCCGATCGAAATTGACCCGGTTGCCTACACCGTCGCCGTCCTCGCCGGCGATACACGGGTCCGCGTCGACCTGACGGCGACGGAATTTCGCATTCTGTCACATATGGCGCGGCAGCCCACCCGTGTGTTCAGCCGCGCCGAACTGATCGACGCGTGTCTGCCGGAAAGCGATACGTTGGAACGAACCATCGATACACATGCCAGCAACATCCGGCGCAAGCTGCATGCCACGGGACTCACCGCGCTCTTTGAAGGCGTCCGCGGCATCGGCTATCGACTGACCACCACGTCATGAAGCCGAACAAACCTCTGAACCGACAGCTAATCCTGGCCATGGCAGGCGTGACCGGCGTTGCGCTCGTCATAATGTGCGCCGGCATGTTCCTGTTCTACACCTTTATCTATTTCCGCTTTTTCGTACCGGAAGCCGTCGTGGACACTCTTGAGTCCGAGAGTTACTGGCCGTCGGCCGTCGAGTGGATCGCGTTCCTCAACTTGTGGGCTGTCGGGCTGGCGGGTGCCATCCTGGTGGCGATGCGTTTTGCCAACCAGCTCATCCAGCCCGTGGAGGCGGTTGCGACGGCGGCACGGCGGATCGCCACCGGAGATCTGAGCGCGCGGGCCGTGCCGACCAAGACATCCTTCGCCGAAACGCGCCAGTTGATCGAGGACTTCAACCATATGGCGGGTCAGCTGAGCCGGGCCGAGGCGGAAATGGGGGCTTGGCATGCGGCGGTCGCCCATGAGCTGCGTACACCGTTGACCATTTTGCGCGGCCAGCTTCAGGGCTATGTCGATGGCGTTTTTGTCCCCGATACCCCCTCTCTCCAGACGCTGCTGGCCCAGGTCGAGGGGTTGGGCCGGATCGTCGACGACCTGAAGATCCTGACGTTGGCGCAGAACGGCCGCTTGGAACTGCGGCTCGAAACCATCGATCTAGCCCGGGAGGTCAATTCGGTGGTCGCGGCCATCGGCCCCATGCTGCAACTCGCAGAGGTCTCGGTGCGGCTCGACCTGGGGGTCGTGGTGATCGATGCCGATGGTGCCCGCATCCGTCAGGCGCTCGTCGCGCTGCTTGACAATGTCCGGCGCCATGCGGCTCCCGGCGAGGTGGTTATCGAAACCCGCCTGACGCGCGACCATGCGATCCTGCGTGTCTGCGACAATGGTCCGGGACTGCCGGAGGGAGCCGCCACCGGCATCTTCACGCCCTTCTGGCGAGCTGACCAGTCGCGGTCGCGCAGGACCGGTGGCAGTGGTCTGGGATTGGCGGTGGTGAAAGCGATCGCACAGGCCCATGGCGGCAGCGTTCGGGCGACGGCATCCGAATCGCATGGCGCAACATTCGAGATGCACCTGCCAATGAAGTGGCGATGACATCCAACCGGACGCTGGAAGCTCACGCCCGTCGCTCCTTGCAACAGGTGGCGCAAGGTCCTTCGACCTTGTGCGTCAAGGGCTTGGCGAGCCGGCACGGCGAGCGTGGCGTGGCAGCACCAGCGTGAAGGCCGAGCCACCGTCTTCCCGGTGATAGCGGGCCTCGCCGCCATGCGCCCGCGCCACCGCCCGCACGACGGACAGCCCCAGCCCGGAACCAGGGCGTCCCGAACGCTGCGTCGCCCCGGCGCGGGCAAACTCGTTGAAGGCCTGCGACGCGAACTCCGGCGGCAGACCCGGCCCGCAATCAATGACCTCGATGGCGATGGCTTCACCGGAAAATCGAAGGCCGATCGACAAGCTGCCCGGGTCGGCATGGCGGCGCGCGTTCTCGATCAACGCCAGCAGCGCCTGCCGGATCCGCACGATGTCCACCGTCGCCGTGCCCGCCTCCAGCGACAGCCGCGGCGTGAAACCCGCGGCTTCGAGATCGGGTGCTACGAACTCGACCAGCGCGCTCACCTCGTCCGCCAGCGACACCTCGCCGAGTTGAAGAACGAGCCGTCCGCTGTCGGCAAGGCTGACGACGCGGAGATCCTCGACCAGTCGCCGCAGGACGGTGACCTGGGTGAGCAGCCCTTGAATGAGCTTTTCGTCCGCGGCGAAGACGCCGTCCACCACCCCTTGCAGCCGTCCGGTCAGAATGGTGATCGGTGTGCGCAATTCGTGCGCGACCTGCGCGTTCCAGGTCACCATGCGCTGCGCCGTCGCCTCCAACCGTCCGGCCATGTCGTTGAAGTCGGTGATGAGGGTGGCCGCTTCCTCGGGCGCGTACGCATCGGGAGTGGCGCGGGCGGCAAGATTGCCTTGGGCGATCTGCTTCGCCGCCTGGGCCACCGTTCTCAAGGGCCGGGCGAGGCGGCGGGCGAGCACGACCGACACGAATGCGGCAACCGCCAGCCCGAGCACCCCTGCCAGCAGGAGGCTGGCGAGGTCGAAGACGGTCGGCACCAGAACGTCAGCATCGGGGAAATAATGCGGCGCAAAGACGTGGATCAAGCCGTAAACGATGTAAAAGCTGACCAGGGATGAAAGCAGTCCAGCCATCGCTACACCGATCATCGCGACGCTGATCTGGCGCTCGAGATCCTGCGGGCGTCTCATCGTACCGACACCAGGCGATAGCCGACGCCGCGCACGCTTTCAGGCATACCGGGCACCCCCGCCTCCTCCAACTTACGCCGAAGTTTGCTGACATGGCTGTCCACAGTCCGGTCGAGCGCGTCAGCACCGGGCAGGCAGGCATCGACCAGCTCGCCACGGGAGAAGACACGGCCCGGACTGCGTGCCATATGGACGAGAATGCGGAACTCGGTAAGCGTCAGCGGCAGATGCCGCATTTCGGCGCCCGGCTGCGTCACCCGGGCGTCATGCCCCTCTTGATCGATCTCGACCGGCCCCACCCGCAGCATGCCGCCTGCACGGTCGCCGGCCGTGCGCCTCAGAACCGCTTTCGTGCGCGCGACGACTTCCACCGGATTGAAAGGCTTCACCACGTAATCGTCCGCGCCGATCCGCAGTGCCTGCAACTTGTCGATATCCTGGTCGAGTGCCGTCACCATGATGACGGGCGTCATGTCGTGGTGCCGGATCGCCGACAACACCTGCCAGCCGTCCAAACGCGGCATCGAGACGTCAAGCAGCACCAGATCAGGCTTCAGCGCGCGGTGCAGGCTGAGCGCCACTTCGCCATTCGCGGCATGGACCGTCCGAAACCCTTCTCTTTCAAGATAGGCCCGGATGATGTCCGCGATCTCGTCCTCGTCCTCTGCGATCAGAATGAGAGCGTTCATGTCACCCAACCTCGTCGACTGGACAGAGGATACCGGACTGCATTGGCTTCGCGCCACCCACCTCCACTGAGCCTCCACAATTCCTCCAACAAACCTCCAACGAGCGCGAGCAGATACCATGCTGCGAACTTCTGGAAGGAGAGTGGACGATGTTTCGGCTTGCACGCGGAGTGGGAGCGCGCGTTCTCGCGGGTGTTCTCGCGCTCGGGCTGTCGTCCTGCTCAGAGGAAACCGCCCCAACCGAACAGGCCGCCGCCGTGGAGGTGCTGGTCACGCAGCTTACGTCCACCGCCCTGGAGGTGACGGACGAATTGCCGGGCCGTGTCGCTCCCTGGCGGGTGGCGGAGATCCGACCCCAAGTGGGGGGGATCATCCAGCAACGCCTGTTCGAGCAAGGCGCCGCGGTGCAGGCCGGGCAGCCGCTTTTCCAGATCAATCCCGCCCCGTTCCAGGCGGACGTCAACAGCGCCGCGGCGGCGGTGCTGCGCGCGCAGACTGCCTACGAGCACGCGCGGGTGCAGTCCCAGCGCCTCAAACCTCTCGTCAGCGCTGACGCGATCAGCCGCCAAAGCTATGACAACGCCCTGGCGCAGCGCGATCAGGCCGCGGCCGAGCTGGCGCAGGCCCGTGCCGAACTGAACCGCCGTCAGCTCGACCTCGACTTCGCACGGATCACCGCGCCGATCTCCGGCCGGATCGGCGCGACGATGGCCACGGAAGGCGCGCTTGTCACAGCCCAAGACACGAAGCCGCTCGCGGTCGTTCAGCAGATCGACAAGGTCTATGTCGATGTGCGCCAGCCGGTCGAGCGCTTCGAGGCGCTACGGCAGGCGCAGGAGTCCGGCAATTCGGCGGACGGCAGCGGCGTGCAAATCCTGTCCCCATCCGGAACACCCTATCCGGTGAAGGGACGGGTCCTGTTCTCGGACGTCACGGTCGATGCGGGCACCGGCAATGTCGTGGTCCGGGTCGAGGTGGACAACCCGCGACAGCATCTGCTTCCCGGCATGTTCGTGCGGGCGAGGTTGCCCCGCGTGACGATGCCTGCGGCGATTCTGGTGCCGCAGGAAGCGGTGAAGCGCGACGGGGCGGGTGTTGCGACCCTTGGCGTCGTGGAAGGGGCGGGGGAGGTCCACGACCGTCCGGTCACCGTCGGCGACGTGGTGGACGGGCGCTACGTGGTCCTGTCCGGTGTCCGCGAGGGGGAAACGATCGTCGTCACCGGCCGTGACCGCATTCAGCCGGGCGCACCGGTGAAAGCGCTGCCCTGGCAGGCCGCGCAGCGCTAACGGAAAGTTGGACCCATGCCTCAGTTTTTCATCGACCGTCCGATCTTCGCCTGGGTGATCGCGCTCGGCATCATCCTTATCGGGCTGATCGCCATTCCCCAGCTTCCCGTCGCGCGTTTCCCGACCGTCGCACCGCCATCCGTCACCGTCACCGCGACCTATCCCGGCGCCACGCCGCAGGCGATGAACGACGGCGTGGTGGCGCTGATCGAGCGCGAGCTGTCGAGCGTCAAAAACCTGCTCTATTTCGAATCGACCACGGACACCTCGGGAGTGGCGACGATCACCGTCACCTTCCAGCCGGGGACCGATCCCGAGCTGGCCCAGGTGGATGTCCAGAACCGGCTCAAGACGGTCGAGCCGCGCTTGCCGCAAACCGTCCGCCAGCTCGGCGTGAACGTCGAGTCCGCCTCGTCAGGCTTCCTGCTGATGGTGACCCTGGCTTCCGAGGATGGCCGCCTCGACGAGGTCGGACTGGGCGATTATCTCAGCCGCAACATTGCCGAGGAATTGAAGCGCATCCGCGGCGTCGGGCGGGTTCAGAACTTCTCGCCCGAACGCGCCATGCGCATCTGGGTCGATCCGGCGAAGGTCGTTGCCTACAGCCTGTCGATCGGCGACATCACCACGGCCATCGCGCAGCAGAATGTCCAGCTCGCTCCCGGCAGCCTGGGCGGTGCGCCCACCGTCAAAGGGCAGCGCGTGCTCGTGCCGCTGACGGCCGACGGACAGCTCCGCACGCCCGAACAGTTCGCCCGCCTCATTCTGAGGGCCAATCCCGATGGGTCGAAGGTCACGGTCGGCGATGTCGCGCGGGTCGAGCTCGGGCCGCAGAGCTACATGATGTCGACCCGCGCCGATAGGAAGGTGGTGGCGACGGCGGCGGTGCAACTCGCGCCCGGCGCCAACGCCGTCGCGACGGCGAAGGCGGTCGAGGAGCGGATGGCCGACCTCGGCCGCGCCATGCCGGCGGGGATGACCTGGGCCATTCCGTTCAACACCGCTCCGTTCGTGGTCATCTCGATCGAGAAGGTTCTGGAGACCCTGGTCGAGGCGATGGTTCTCGTCTTCCTCGTGATGTACCTGTTCCTGCAGAACATCCGCTACACGCTGATCCCGGCGATCGTCGCACCGATCGCCCTGCTCGGCACGCTGGCGGTCATGCTGCTCGCCGGCTTCTCGATCAACGTCCTGACCATGTTCGGCATGGTGCTGGCGATCGGCATCATCGTCGACGACGCCATCGTCGTGGTCGAGAACGTCGAACGCATCATGCATGAGGAGGGCCTGCCGCCCAAGGAGGCCACGCGCAAGGCGATGAGGGAGATCACCGGCGCGGTGATCGGCATCACCGCCGTCCTGACGGCCGTGTTCATCCCGATGGCTCTGTCGAGCGGGGCGGTCGGCGCGATCTACCGCCAGTTCACGCTGTCGATGGCCGTCTCGATCCTGTTCTCCGCCTTCCTCGCGCTGTCGCTGACGCCGGCACTGGCCGCGACCTTGCTCAAGCCGGTCACCGGGCACGCGAAGAAAAACCGGTTCTTCGCCTGGTTCGACCGGACGTTCGACCGGATGACGGTGGGTTACACGCATTGGGTGGTGGCCACGCTCCGGCGGGCGGGCCGCGCGATGCTGGTGTTCGTCGCCGTCGCCGCTATGGTCGTCGCGGCCTTCCTTTACTGGCCGACATCGTTCCTTCCCGAGGAGGATCAGGGCTATTTCCTGACCAACGTCCAGCTTCCGGCCGACGCAACGGTCGAGAGGACGGACGAGGCAATTCAGAATTTCGAACGGCATGTCGCCACCCGGTCCGCAATCAAGACCAACGTCACCATCAACGGGTTCGGCTTCGCCGGCTCCGGTCCGAACACGGCAACGGCCTTCACCGTGCTCAAGGACTGGTCCGACCGTGACGGCGCCACCGTGCAGGGCGAGATCGCCCGCGCGACGGAGGCCAACAAGGCGATCCACGAAGGCACGGTGATGAGCCTTGCCCCACCGGCGATCGACGAGTTGGGGACCGCCTCGGGATTCACCCTGCGGCTCGAGGATCGCGCTGGCCAGGGCTATGAGGCATTGGCCGCCGCGCGCGATCAACTGCTGGCGCTTGCCGCCAAGAGCGAGGTGGTGACCTTCGTCTACTCCGATGGCCTGCCCGCCGGCAGCCACCTGCGCCTGGACATCGATCGGGATAAGGCCGAGGCCATGGGTGTGCCATTCGCCGCCATCAGCGACGCGCTGTCGGCTGCGATGGGATCGGCCTATGTCAACGACTTCCCCAACAACGGACGGATGCAGCAGGTGATCGTCCAGGCCGACGCGCCGGCGCGCATGCAGCTTGGCGACATGCTGAAGCTCAATGTGCGCAACGCGAACGGCCAGATGTTGCCACTCTCCGAAGTGATCCGGCCGGTGTGGGAGCACGGCGCGCTCCAGATGGTCCGCTACAACGGCTACCCCGCCATGCGGATCGCCGGCTATCCGAACCTGGGCGTGTCGAGCGGCGCGGCACTGGCCGAGATGGAGCGGCTGGCCGGGCAGCTGCCCAAGGGATTCGCCATCGAGTGGACGGGCCAGTCGCTTCAGGAGAAGCAGGCCGGCGCGCAGACCCCGATGCTGATGGCGCTTTCCATGGTCGTCGTGTTCCTGGTTCTCGCCGCGCTGTACGAAAGCTGGTCGATCCCGCTGTCGGTCCTGATGGTGGTGCCGCTGGGGATGATCGGCGCGTTCGCGGCCGTGATCCTGCGGATGATGCCGAACGACGTGTTCTTCACCGTCGGCCTGATCACCATCATCGGCCTGTCGGCCAAGAACGCGATCCTGATCGTGGAATTCGCCAAGCAGTACCATGACAGCGGCATCGGCATCGCCCGCGCGGCGGTGGCGGCGGCCAAGGTACGCCTGCGGGCGATCCTGATGACCAGCTTTGCCTTCACGCTGGGCGTGGTGCCGCTGGCGCTGGCGACCGGTGCGAGCGCGGAAACACAGAGCGCGATCGGCACCGGCGTGCTCGGCGGAATGATCACGGGTACGGCGCTGGCGGTGTTTCTGGTCCCGGTCTTCTTTGTGGTGGTGCTGGGGGTGGCGCGAAGACTTAAGCGTGTCCGACCGGGTGGTGCCACACAGCCGCGGGAGGCATGACGATGCGCGCGATCCTTCTAGCCTCGCTCCTGATGCTCGCCGGCTGTTCGATGACGCCGGAGCTGACCCTGCCGGCCGCTCCTGTCGCGGCGAGCTACCCCGGCGCCACGATGGCCAATGCGGCAGGCGTGACGAAGATCGAATGGCGGCGGGTGTACCCCGATCCCCGCCTGCAAAAGCTGATCGAGCTGGCGCTCACGGACAATCGATCCCTTCGCATCGCGCTGCTGCAGGCGGCGGAAGCGCGGTCCCAACTCCGCATCGCGCGCAGCGCCCAGCTTCCCTCGGTCGCGGTGGAGGGCGGCTACAACCGGCAGCGGACGTCCGTCTCGGCGGTTGGATCCGGACAGGAGGGCACCGGCGGAACGGTGTCCAACCAGTTCACCGTCCAAGCCGGACTCGCCAGCTTCGAGATCGACCTTTTCGGCCGCCTGGCGTCGCTGAGCGAGGCGGCGTTCCAACGCTATCTCTCGTCGGAGGAGGGGGCACGCGCCGCCCGGCTTGCGGTTATCGGGACGGTTGCCGAGGCTTATCTCGCCGAACGGCTGGGTGACGAGCAGTTGGCCCTCGTCGAGGCGACCCTCAAGGACTGGCGCAGCTCGCTGGACATCACGCGGCGTCTGCGCGGAGCCAGCCAGACCGGCGGGACCGAGGTGGCACAGGCGGAAGGCTTGGTGCGGCAGGCGGAGGCCGACCTGGAGCAACGGCGGCGCGAGCGCGATCAGGCGACCAATGCGCTGGTTCTCGCGGTCGGCGCGCCGCTTCCTTCCAATCTGCCGCCTTCCATTCCGCTGATGGGGCAGCCGATCGAGGCGCAGTTGACCGCCGGGCTCCCGTCCGATCTGCTGCTGCGCCGACCGGACATTCTTCAGGCCGAGCATGAGCTGAAGGCCGCCAATGCCGACGTTGGCGCCGCGCGCGCCGCGTTCTTCCCGCGTCTTTCGCTGACCGCACAGTATGGTTTCGAAAGTCAGGCCCTGGGCAGCCTGTTCGCCGGTGCCAATCAGGCCTGGTCCTTCGCTCCGCAGATCACCGCGCCGATCTTCCAGGCGGGCGCTCTCCAGGGAAACCTCGACGCATCGAAGGTGCGCAAGGACACGGCCGTCGCCCGGTACGAGCAGGCGATCCAGTCCGCATTCCGCGAGGTGGCCGATGGGCTTGCGGCACGCGCGACCTATTCCAGGCAGCGGGCGGCGCAAGCCGAAGCGGCGACGGTCGCCGAGCGTCGGCAATCGCTCGCCGACATGCGCTACAGGGCCGGGCTGGACAGCCGGCTCGACCTGCTCGACGCGCAGCGGGGCGTCTACGCCGCCCGGCAGGCGCTGCTGGAGGTCCGCCGGCAGGAATTGGCGAGCACGGTCGGTCTCTACCGCGCGCTTGGCGGCGACGCCAAGCCCTGAGTTCCGAACGCCGAGGTTGGCCTTGATCATGGTGAATCCGCCTCCCGCGCCAGGTGCGGTTTCCTCTGCCACCCTGGAGCAGCGCGGCCCCGGAACAGGCTGGCAGCTCCGCTACTGGTCGATCTTCATCGGCCAGTCACTGTCACTGATCGGTTCCGCGCTGACGCAATTCGTTCTGATGTGGTGGATCACCGACACGACGGGCAGCGTCTCGGCGCTCGCGATGGCCAGCATCTTTGCGCTGCTGCCGCAAGCCGTGCTTGCCCCGCTCGGCGGAACATTGGCCGACCGCTACAGCCGCCGCCTCCTGATGATTGGTGCCGATGCGGTCAGTGCCCTGTGCATGGCCATTCTGATCTGGCTGTTCCTGTCACACCAGATCGCCCTTTGGCACGTCCATGCGATGCTGGCCGTCCGCGGCGCCATGCAGGCGTTTCAGCAGCCCGCGGCCACCGCGAGCACCGCCATGCTCGTGCCGCACGGCTTCCTGCCGCGTGCCGCCGGCCTCAACCAGACCATGGCCGGCATCGTGGCGGTGGCGGCCGCACCGCTCGGCGCCCTTGCCATCAGCCTGATGCCGATCGGCTGGGCGCTGAGCCTCGACGTGCTGACCGCATTTCTCGGCATCGTGCCGCTGTGCATTTTCGCCATCGCGCAAGAACTGCCCTCGCGGATGCGAAAGGCAAGCCTGTGGCGGGAATTCAAGGACGGCGTCGCTCTCGTGTGGCAGGATCGGGGCCTGCGGACCCTTTTCGGCCTACTGACGGTCACCGTCCTTATCGTCATGCCATCCTACGCCTTGGTTCCATTGTTGGTACGCAACCACTTCGGCGGTGGAGCTTCGGACGTCGCGCTGCTTGAAGGGCTGGCGGGGTTCGGGATGATCGCAGGCGGTATCTTTGTCGCAATGCTGGCCCCCAAGCGCGCGATGCGGTGGATCATCTGGGGCTTGGCGATCTCATGCGTCCTTCTGGGAGTGCTGGGGTTGCTGCCTGGCACGATGTTTGGAACCGCGATCGTCATCTTCGTCTTGAGCGACATCAGCTTCGTCTTGGGCAATGTTCCTCTTATGGCGCGTCTGCAACAGATCGTTCCCAACCACATGCAAGGTCGCGTTCTGTCGATCATGAACATGCTGATGGGCCTTGCGGCTCCCGCCGGACTGGCACTGGCAATGCCCATCGGAGATCTGGTCGGCGTAAACTGGCTTTTTGCCGCCGCCGGCTTCCTGGGCGCTGCCATCACCCTGCTCGGGCTGTTGTCTCCCGCTTTGATGCGTCTGGATCTGAGATGACCCTCGACCCGAAACCCCTCCATGCAGAGCGAGAGGTCCGGCGCTTCATCGGCCGGCGTCAGGCTCCCCAGGGATGTGTGAGGGCGGTCCTCGTTATAGTGCCGCCTCCAGGCCTCAACCTTGGCTCGGGCGTCCTCCAGGCTCAAGAACCAACGCGTGTTCAGGCACTCATCCCGAAAGCGCCCGTTGAAGGATTCGATGACCGCGTTGTCGGTCGGCTTGCCCGGCCGAGAAAAATCCAGGGTGACCTGATTGCAGTAGGCCCAGTGGTCCAACACCGCCACCACGTCTTCACCCCGCAGGCCTCGATCGACTTCGATGGCGAGACACTCCCGGGTGAAGACATCGACGAGGGTCAGCGCCCGGAAGCGCTTTCCGTTGAACAGCGCATCCGAAACAAAGTCCATGGCCCGCACCTCATTGGGGGCGGTGATCGTGCTGGGCTCCCGGCGGCGAGCCGCCATCACATGCCGCCGACCAGGCGTCAGGCTTTTTTGCCAGCACCTCCTGGAGCATTGCCTTGTCCAGGCTCAGGTCGGCGACCAGACGCTTGAGCTTGAGGTTCCCCTCCTCGAGTTGACGCATCTTGCGCAGCTCGGAGGGCCCAAGCCCGCCGTACTTCTGTTTCCAGTGGAAATAGGTTGCCTCGCTCACCCCCATCTTCCGGCAGAGCTCCGCCACGGGTGTTCCCAGCTCGGCCTGCCGAAGAGCGAACGCGATCTGCTCCTCGGTGAACTTCGATGTCCTCATCGACAAGAGCTCCCCGCTTCAGGTTAGCAATCTTGCCGGAAAACTCGCAGCTTGCCTGGAGGGGTTTTCAGGTCGGGGGTCATCGGCTGGCTGACCGGCCGCGGCGGAAATGTGGTCCTGTCGGACGCTACGTGTGGTCCTGTCGGACCCTACGTGTGGTCCTGTCGGACCTGGGCATGGTTGATCAGCGCCACCAGCCCGACACCGCCCAGCACATTGCCGATCAGCGACGGCAGCAGGAAGCTGAAGGCGTAGCCGCTCCAGCTCACCTCGCCGGTCATGGCGGCGAAGGACACTTCGACCGATCCGGCGACGACGTGGGCGAACTTGCCGAGCGCGATCAGGTAGGTCAGGGCGACGATGACGAAGAAGCGCGCCTGCCCGACCGATGGCGTGATCCACACCAGCAGCGCGATCAGCCAGCCGGCCAGCACGCCGTGCAGGGTGGTGGTCCAGAAGCCGGAATCGGCGGCGTTCCGCCCCAACTCGGCGAAGTTCGCGGTCAATGCGGGCGTGAAGGTGGGTGTTCCGGCGGCGAAGGCGGAGAACAGCAGCGTGCCGACGATGTTCGCCACGAACACCAGCGTCCACAGCCGCGCCACCTTCATCAGGTTCCCGGCCGACCAGCGGTGGAGCAGCGGCAGGATGACGGTCAGCGTGTTCTCGGTGAACAGTTGCTGGCGGCCGAGGATGACGATCAGGAAGCCGAAGCAATAGCCGAAGCTGGCGACCAGCGGCCGCCACGGCTCGTCGGGCAGATGCGCCATCAGCAGCGCCTCGCCCACCATGGAGAAGCCCATCGACAGCCCGGCGGCCAGACCCGACCACAGCAGGGACGCGGTCGGCCGCTTCAACTCCTCCTCGCCCTCCAGGCGGATGGCCTCGTGCAGGATCAGGGCCGGCGGGTTGGAGCGTTCCTTGACTTCGTCCCGCTCCGCTTGGTCGAGACGGGGATCGCTGACGTCGGGCACGGGCGGTCTCCGGGAAACGTCGGGGGAACATGGCGGCGGCGGACGGCGATCGAACCCACCGTTCGCAATGGACGAACCAGCGGCTGCGGCAATCCGGAGGGCCACCGGGTCGTTGTCGCCTCCGCCATGATCTCAAGATGATGGCGTCGCATCGCCGTTGCCATCGGTCTTTCGGGGCAGCCGAACGGCCAACTTGCGTGTGGCACCACCTGTTCCCTGGCACGCTGCCATCTCCTGCCGCTCACGGCTGCCCGGTGGGGTGTCGCGTCCGGTGGGGGCGGCCAGTCCGGGGGCCGGAACAGCGCGTGCTGTTCAGCTCAAGCGCGGCGGTCGCGGTCCGGTTCCGCTTTCTCCGTCGGGCTCCCCCCTCTTCCTCCGGACTTGGTGGGAAAGCACGCCAGCCCTACGCAAGCTTTGCACCCGACCGGCGAACCGCAACGCCACGGAGGGGCGATCGCCTTTCGGCATAGTCCCGGCATTAATCCAGATTAATGCGTTGCAACCGCGGTCGGGCCAGTCTTCCAGGCACGGGATTTCAACGCCGGCCGGGGCTCGTTTCCGGCACGAGCGGCATCCAGGAGGACATCATGGCTGACACGATCATGACCGATCAGAAAAAGCAGGACGTCCAGACCACCGGCGCGGCCACCGGGGCGACGACCACACCGACCACCCAGACCGCGGCCAGGACGATGGCCGAGCGCAATCGCCATCCCTTCCTTGCCCTGCGCAACGAGTTCGACCGCCTGTTCGACGAGGCGTCGTCGATGTTCCGCTCGCCCATGGCGCTGTGGGGCCGCCGGCCCGGCTTCGGGATGGAGCCGCTGCTGCGCGTCGATGAGCCGATGGACGCGATCATCCCGGCGGTCGACGTCGACGAGCGCGAGGCCGACTATCGCCTGACACTGGAAATGCCGGGCCTGGAGGACAAGGACATCGAGGTCGGCCTGCAGGACGACATCCTGACCGTCCGGGCCGAGAAGAAGGAGGAAAAGGAGGAGAAGGACAAGAACCGCAGCGTCTCGGAACGGCGTTACGGCGTGTGCGTGCGGTCGTTCCAGCTTCCGGCCAACGTCGATCCGGAGGGCATCACCGCCGGCCTGAAGAACGGCGTGCTGACCGTCACGCTGCCGAAGACCGGTCCCACCCAGCCGGCGGCGCGCAAGATCGCCATCACCCAGGGCTGACGGCGCCGTTACGGTCGATCCGGGCCGTGGCGGTGGTTCAGGCCGCCGCGGCCCAGCGGTTGCGGCCGGCGCGCTTGGCGATGTACAGCGCGTCGTCCGCCGCCTGGATGCAGGCGTCCGCCGTCCCGCCCGGCCGGTGGCTCGCCACGCCGAGGCTGAGGGTCACGCCGATGCTGCGGCCCTGATGGGTGACGGGATGCTGGGCGACCAGGTCGCGCAGCTTTTCCGCCACCGCCTCGGCCTGGAACTGGTCGGCGCCGGCCAGCAGGATCAGGAACTCCTCGCCGCCCCAGCGGGCGCACAGGTCGTGGCTGCGCAGGTTCCGGCGCAGCAGGCCGGCCAACTCCACCAGCACCAGATCGCCGGCGGTGTGGCCGAAGGCGTCGTTGATCGCCTTGAAATGGTCGATGTCGAGCATGATCAGCGCGAAGCCGCCGCCCTGCTGGGCGATGCGGCCCAGCTCCGCCTCCAGCCGTTCGATCATGTGGCGGCGGTTGGGCAGATCGGTCAGCGGGTCGGTCTGCGAGGCGGCGTGCAGCGTCTGCGCCATCTGGCGGGTGTCGGTCTGCATGCGGTCGCTGATCTTGGCGATCTTGGTCAACTGCCGCATCAGCTTCAGGTGCTCGCCCGCCAGCGCGCGGAATTCCGCCATCAGCGGATGGCCGGCGTAGTCCTCGTTTTCCGACAGGCGGCGGAGCCAGTCCTGAAGCTTCTGCTCTTGCAGCATCATTCCCACCGTTCCCCGCCGCACCATCAAACGCCTGTTCAGGCCGTCCGTCATGACGGCAGCTCCTCCGGCACGTCCGCCGTCTGCGGTGACGCCACCGCCACGGATGGCGGCTGCAGGACCGCCGGCAGCCGGACGGTGAAGGTCGAGCCGCGGTCCGGCTCGCTCGTCACCGTGATCCCGCCGCCGTGCGACTGCACGATGCAGCGGGCAAGATGCAGCCCAAGCCCGGCCCCGGTCGTCCCCGCCGCGTTCGAGGCGCGGTAATACTTGTCGAACAACCGCGCGGCGTCGGCGGCGTTCACGCCGATCCCGTCGTCGGTCACCCGCACCACGACCTGCCCCTCGCCGGTGGAGAGGTCGAGGCGGATCGTTCCCCCGTTCGGCGAGTATTTGACAGCGTTTTCCAGAAGGTTGGAAAAGACAACGGCCAGAAGGTCGCGGTCGCCCGGGATGGGAATCGGACGGTCGAAGCCGTGGACGTCGAGCCGATGGGTCATGGTGCCGGCGCGCAGGCCCGACACCAGATCGCCCAGCATCGCGGCAAGGTCGAAGGAGGTCGGCTTGGCGGCGACGGTGCCCAGCCGGTCGTCGGTCAGGCAGCGTTCGATCAGGTGCAGCATCCGCTGCACCGCGTTGCGGATCTTGGCGACGCGCCCGATGGCGGACACCGGCAGCTTCGGCTCGATCTCCAGCATCTGCGAGGCGCTGTCGATGATCGCCAGCGGCGTGCGGAACTCGTGGCTGACCATCAGGACGAACTGGCGCTGCTGCCGCGCCATCTCCTTGGTCTCGGTCTGCAGACGGTCGCTGATCTTGGCGATCTTGCGGAACTGGCGCAGCAGCTTGCCGTGCCGGTCCGCCAGCTTCTGGAGTTCGGGCAGCAGCGGGTTGTCGGCGTTGGCCGGGTCTTCGGCCAGCCGCTGCATCCACTCGCGAAGCTCCTGTTCCTGCGACCGCATCGGTTGGGGTGTCCCTAATGCGCCAGGATTTCGAAGGGCAGCGACACGTCCTCCGCGAACTCCTCCGCCATGTCGAGCGCGCGGTCGTTGTCGCGGTCGTAATGCCAGCGCACCGACACGGCTTGCCCGTTCTGATGGGCGCCGTCCAGCATTTCCAGCACGTCGATCATGCATTTGATGCTGCTGGTGTTGAGGTAGCTGAGCCCGATGTCCAGCACCACGGCCGCCGCCGGTTCCTTCAGGTAATCCTCAAGCCAGGTGAACACCGGGGCGTAGAAGTCGAAGGAGTTCTCGGGATAGGATTCCCCCTCGATCCGCAGGATGCCGGTCGCCGGATCGAAGTCGATCAGGGGCGAGCAGGAGGTTCCCTCGATCCGCAAACTGTCCATTATGCAGGTTCCGTATTTTTTACAGCTGGACTTCAAGGCTGAAGAAGAAATAGCGGTCGTCCACCGCGCGCACCGAATACTCCAGCGGCCGGGTGGCCTTGCGCGCCATGTCGATCAGGCCAAGGCCGGCGCCGCCGGCGCCCGCGTCGCGCGGCTTGCGCGACTGCTCCTTGTAGGCCGCCTTCAGCCCGGCCTTGTCCAGGCCGCGCAGCCGCTCCAGCATCGCCGACAGCCCCGGCACGTCGTCCGCCTCCACCAGATTGCCGGAGCTGACGACGTAATGGTCGTCCTCCTTGCCGATCACGACAATACCACTGTTGGACGGGATCGGGCGGCCCGCCGCCTCGCGCGACGCGGTGTAGTTGCGGACGTTCTGCGCCTGCTCCACATAGACGGAGAAGACGTCCATGATCGCCGACTTCTCGATCTGTTCGCTTTCCAGATGGTTGCGGACCGCCTTGCCCAGCTCCTCGATGACGCTGTGGCTGAACGGGCCGCTGAAGCAGATCAGCAGCTTCTGCCGTGACAGCAGTTCTTGCAGGTTGAAGAGTTCGTTGCCTTTCATCGTGCCCTTGGGACCTAGCCTTGCGAGTGGGTGGGATGCATGGATGATACGGCGGACTCGGGCGGAGCCGCCGCGGAAATCGGAACAAAACCGACCAGCGTGATGTCGTCGCGCTGCGGCCGGTCGCCCTGGTGATCGGCCAGCGCGCGGGCGAAGGCGGCCTTGCGCTCCGCCATCGGCAGGCCGTCATGCTCCAGCAGCAGTGCGTGGAAGCGCCGGTTGCCGAAGCCGAAGCCGCGCGGGCCGCCGGCCTGATCGAGGAAGCCGTCGGTGGTCAGGTAGAAGCTGCGGCCCGGCGCCAGCTCCACCCGATGGGTGGTGAAGCGATGGCCGGTGTCGGACCGGCGGTAGCCCAGGCTCTGCGGGTCGCCCTTCACCTCGGCGACGGCGCCGGTGCCGGGGTCCACATGATGCAGCGCGATGCGCCCGCCGGCGAACAGCAGGTCGCCCCGGTCCGGCCGCACCAGGCACAGCCCGATGTCCAGCCCGTTGTCGAAGCGCGCATTCTCCCGGCCGCGCGCCAGGGTCGTCCGCACCATGCGGTTCAGCCCGCCCAGGATCGCCGCCGGGTCGCCGTCGGGCGTGTGCGACAGCACATGGTCGAGCACGGCGTTGACCATCATCGTCATGAAGGCGCCCGGCACGCCGTGGCCGGAGCAGTCGGCGACACCGATCAGGAAACAGCCGTCATCAAGCTCGCGGAAGATGTGGACGTCGCCGCCCACCACGTCGCGCGGACGCCACAGCACGCACAGCCCGGCCAGCCGCCGGGCCATTGCCCGTTCGTCGGGCAGGATGGCCGATTGCAGCAGGCTGGCGTACTGGATGCTGTCCATCACCTGCCGGTTCACCACCGCCAGCTGTTCGTTGGAGTGGTGCAACGCCTCCGTCCGTTCGGCGACGCGCTGTTCCAGCCGTTCGGTGTAGTCGTGGACGGTTTCGGCCATGTGGTTGAAGGCGACGGTCAACTGGCCGATCTCGTCGGCGCGGCTGTTGCGCAGACGGACCCGGTAGTCGCCGGCGGCGATCGCGCGGGCGGAGCGGGTCAGCCGCGCCAGCGGCGCCAGCACCAGCCGGTTCAGCAGGATGCTGATCATGCCGATGACCGCCAGCAGCGAGAAGAACACCAGCCCGGCCATCGGCGCCAGCGCCGTCAGGGTGGCGCTCTCCGCCTCCTCCAGCGAATAGGTCAGGCGCAGCACGCCGACCACCGTGCGCTCCCCCTCGGCGTCGGAAATGCTGACCGGACGCTCGACGACCGTCACCTCCGCCCGGCCGGCCGGACGTTCCAGCGCGGCCAGCGGCTCGCTCTGCGGGGCGCGGCCACCGGTGGCGGCCCACACCTTGACGCTGCGCACCGCCGGATCCTCGGCCAGCAGGGCGCGGAACATCCCCTCCACCGCGCGGGTGTCGTATTCCCACACCGCCTGCCCCATGGCCGCGGCCTGCAGCGTGCCGACCAGCGTGGCGCGGTGGGTCAGCGCCTCGCGCTGCTGCCGGCCGACCAGCATGGAGGACACGCCCATCGCGACGACGCCGACCAGCAGCGTGCAGCCGACGATCATCAGGATGACGCGGGTCAGCAGCGAGGTGCCGCCGGCCTGACGGTCGGCGCCGCCCGAGCCCTGGGGGCCCGCGCCGCGAAGCGTGTAGGATTCGGCGTCGTCCCATCCCGTGACGGTCATCCACAGTCTCCTGACCCGGCTGCTGGCCCGGTCGGCCGGCGCCTGTCCGCTCATGACGTCGCCGATCCGGTCGGCATGATCCCCGGTATGCCCAAGCTCATCAGTAAAGCCACTCTGGCGTGCGGCGCACCGTCAGTCATCGTGGCGCGATGCCGGAGGCGGGCGGACTCATTCTTAGCACGATGGTGTTAATCAGTCCTGAAAGAACATGCGGCAAAGGACGTCTTGATTGTAGGAACGCCAACAAAATGGCCGCAACCGGCAACCGGCTGCAACAAACGACGGCAAAATGCGACGAACTGTAACAGTCCAGGGCTGCCGGGACTTCGGGAGTTGCTTCGGGACGGCCGCTTTTCCGTGGACGGGGTCTGCGTCCCCCATGCTACCCTTCCGGCGTACCGCGGCAGGGGGCGGTGCGGCGGGCCGGTCTTGCGGCGCAGGCGAGGGTGGACGATGGCAGAGCAGATCGGGGCAGAGCGGATCGGGACGAAGCGGGCGACGGGAAAGCGCGCCGGTCGCGTGTTCGGCGGTCTGGCGGCCGCGCTGGCGGCTCTCTGCGCCGCCGGTGCGCCGTCGGCGGCCCGCACGGTGACGGTGCTGGCGCCGGAACTGCCGCCGATGGTGGCGTCCGACGGCACCGGGCGCGAGGCGTCGATCATCGGTGAGGCCTTCGCCGCCTGCGGCCATCAGGTGCGGTTCAAGGTCGTGCCGTTCGGCCGCCATTGGGCCGACTTCCGCGACGGGGCGCCGGCCGACGCGGTGAGCACCGTTCCCGCTGGGGTGGACCTGCCGGGCGAGCGCTCCGTCCCCTACATCCTGTATCAGAACGGCGCCTCGGTGCTGAAGAGCAGCGGCCTGCGCGTCGGATCGCTGGCCGATCTGGCCGGCAAGCGGGTGATCACCTTCGCCGGCGCCCCCGACGTGCTGCCCGGCCTGCGCGCCGCGATCCCCAGCTTCGGCGATTTCCGCGAGCGGGCCGACCAGATGGTCCATTCCAACCTGCTGTTCGCCGGCCGGGTGGACGCGGTGCTGGCCGACGGCCTGATCTTCGCCGAGTACAACCGTCAATTGATGGAGAAGGGCAAGGCCGGTGCCGGGCTGCCCTTCGACGCCGGGCAGGAGGTGGTGTTCACCGCCATCTTCCCGCCGACCCCCTACAGCATGGTGTTCCGCGACCATGGCCTGCGCGCCGAGTTCGACCGCTGCTTCGCCGAACTGAAGGCCAGCGGCCGGGTCGACGCGATCGACCGCGCCGCGGTGGCGCGCTACGCCGCAACGGTCGGTGACCGGTACCTGTCGAACCGGTAGCCGGTCGGGATGCGGATTGCGACAGGCCGGCTGGATTCGGTTGGCGTAACCCGTTGGGGCGTTTAGTATACCGGTGTATGAGTCTGAACCTGTACGACTGTGAACGGGGGGCGTAAGGCGTCGTGGCCAGCATCATAGTGGTCGAAGACGAAACCGACCTGCGCGATGATCTCGTCGAATATCTGGACCGTTGCGCCTTCGATGTCCGGGGGGCCTCGCGCGGTTCGGAATTGGATCGGCTGCTGGAGGATGGCCCGGCCGATGTGATCGTGCTGGACATCAACTTGCCGGATGAGGACGGGTTCTCCGTCGCCCGGCGGATCCGCGCCTCGTCGTCCGCCGCGATCATCATGCTGACGGCGCGGTCGGGGCTGATCGACCGGGTGATCGGGCTGGAGCTGGGCGCCGACGTCTATCTGGTCAAGCCGGTCGATTTCCGCGAGGTGGAGGCGCAGATCAAGGCGCTGCTGCGCCGGATGCAGAAGGCGGCCGCCACCCCGGCCCCGGCGGAGACCGCGTCCGGCGCGGCGCCCGGGGGCGCGGAGTCGCGCAAGTCCTGGGTGTTCGACGACATCGAATGGCGCATCCAGCCGCCGACCGGGTCCGCCGTGCCGCTGACCGCGACCGAGTACAAGTTCCTGTCGCTGCTGGTCACCGCCCCCGGCGAGCCGGTCAGCCGCCAGGACATCTCGGTGGCCCTGACCGGCCGCGATTGGGACCCCTACAGCCGCTCCATCGATTCGCTGGTCCGCCGCCTGCGCATCAAGGTGGAGGAGCGCAGCGGCTGCGCCCTGCCGGTGCAGGCGGTGCACGGCGTCGGCTACGCCTTCGTCGGCACCGTCGTCAGCAGCGCGGTGGAGGATGGCGCCGCCGGTTGAGGCACCCCGGCCGGGGCTGCGGTTCCGGGCCATGATGGCGGGTCTGCCCTCTCGACTCCCGGCCCTCCTTCGGCGATGGTAGCGCCCGCAAGGAAGGGACACGAGAGCACCATGACCGACGCCAGCGCTGACCTCACCACGGCCCAATCCGCCACGGTCGATCCCACCGGCGACCGCAGCGGCCTGTATCTGGTCGACGGCTCCGGCTTCATCTTCCGCGCCTTCCACGCGCTGCCGATGCTGACGCGGCCGGACGGCACGCCGGTCAACGCGGTGCTCGGCTTTTCCAACATGCTGCTGAAGCTGCTGGCCGACATCAAGGCGGAGGCGGTCGCGGTGGTGTTCGACAGCAAGCGCCTGAACTTCCGCAACGAGTTCTACCCCGATTACAAGGCCCACCGCCCCGAGCCGCCGGAGGAGCTGAAGCCGCAGTTCGCCCTGATCCGCGAGGCGACGGAGGCGTTCTGCCTGCCCTGCCTGGAACTGGAGGGCTACGAGGCCGACGACCTGATCGCCACCTACGCCCGTCTGGCCCGCGACGCCGGCCGGCCCGTCACCATCGTGTCGTCGGACAAGGATCTGATGCAGCTGGTCGGCCCCGGCATCGGCATGTTCGACCCGATGAAGAACAAGACCATCGGCCCCGACGAGGTGTTCGAGAAGTTCGGCGTCGCGCCGGACAAGGTGGTCGACGTCCAGGCGCTGGCCGGCGACAGCGTCGACAATGTGCCGGGCGTGCCGGGCATCGGCATCAAGACCGCCGCCCAGTTGATCACCGAGTACGGCGACCTGGAATCGCTCCTGGCCAACGCGGAGAAGATCAAGCAGCCGGCCCGCCGCCAGAAGCTGATCGAGTTCGCCGACCAGGCCCGCGTTTCCCGCCGCCTCGTCCTGCTCGATGACCACGCCCCGCCGCCCAAGCCGCTGGAGGAACTGCGGGTCCGCGAGCCCGACCACCAGAAGCTGATCGACTTCCTGAAGGCGCAGGGCTTCCGCACCATCGTCTCGCGCGTCGAGATGGAGATGCAGAAGGACGGTCGCATCGCCGATGGCGCCGCCGCATCCTCCGTTTCCGGGGCCGCCACCGCGACTCCCACGGCGTCCGCCACCCCGGCGACGGCCGAGGCCCCGGCGGAGGCGCGCCCAGCCCGCAAGGCGGTGCTGAACGTGCCGGAGGTCCGTTACGAACTGGTGCAGGACGCCGATGCGCTGCGCGCCTGGGTCGACCGCGCCCGCGAGACCGGCGTGCTGGCGGTGGACACCGAGACCGACAGCCTGACCCCGGCCACCGCGACGCTGGTCGGCGTGTCGCTGTCGACCGCGCCGGGGCTGGCCTGCTACATCCCGCTCGCCCATGGCACGGCCGCCACCGCCGCCGGCCAGCTCGACTTCGACGCCCCGCCGCCGCCGGTGCAGATCCCGACCGCCGAGGCGATGGCGATCCTGAAGGACGTGCTGGAGGACCCGGCGGTCCTGAAGATCGGCCACAACTTCAAGTTCGACCACCAGCTCTTCGCCCGCAACGGCGTCCAGGTGGCGCCGATCGACGACAGCATGCTGATTTCCTACGTGCTGGAGGGCGGGGCGCACGGCCACGGCATGGACGAGCTGGCCGAACTGCACCTCGCCTACACCCCGATCCCCTTCAAGGAGGTCTGCGGCACCGGCAAGAACCAGATCACCTTCGACCGCGTGCCACTGGACAAGGCGCTGGCCTACGCGGCGGAGGACGCCGACATCACCCTGCGGCTGTGGACCCTGCTGAAGCCCCGGCTGGTCGACGAGCGCATGGTCACCGTCTATGAGACGCTCGACCGCCCGCTGGTCCCGGTGGTGGCCGACATGGAGCGCGCCGGCGTGCGCATCGACCAGGGCGCGCTGGCCCGCCTGTCGCAGGATCTCTCGGTCCGCCTCGTCGAGATCGAGAAGGATGTCCACGCGCTGGCCGGCCAGAGCTTCAACATCGGCTCGCCCAAGCAGCTCGGCGAGATCCTGTTCGACGGGCTGAAGCTCGGCACCGGCAAGAAGGGCAAGACCGGCGCCTATTCCACCGACAGCAGCGTGCTGGAGGAGTTGGCGGAGCAGGGCCACACCATCGCCCAGCGCGTGCTGGACTGGCGCCAGCTTGCCAAGCTGAAGAGCACCTACACCGACGCCCTGCAGGAGAAGATCTCCCCGGTCACCGGCCGCGTCCACACCGCCTTCGCCCTGGCGGCGACCAACACCGGCCGCCTGTCCTCGACCGACCCCAACCTGCAGAACATCCCGGTGCGGACGGAGGAGGGCAAGAAGATCCGCCGCGCCTTCGTCGCCTCCCCCGGCTGCAAGCTGCTGAGCGTCGACTATTCACAGATCGAGCTGCGTCTGGTGGCGGAGATGGCGAACATCCAGGCGCTGAAGGATGCCTTCCGCGACGGTCTGGACATTCACGCCGCCACCGCCGCCCAGGTGTTCGGCATCCCGCTCGACCAGATGACGTCCGACATCCGCCGCAAGGCCAAGGCGATCAACTTCGGCATCATCTACGGCATCTCCGGCTTCGGCCTCAGCCGCCAGCTCGGCATCACCCCCGGCGAGGCCAACACCTTCATCAAGGCCTATCTGGAGCGCTTCCACGAGCTGAAGGTGTGGATGGAGGCGACCAAGGCCTTCGCCCGGCAGCACGGCCATGTCGTGACCCTGTTCGGCCGCCGCTGCTACATGCCCGGCATCCAGGACAAGAACGCCGCCCGCCGCGCCTTCGCCGAGCGTCAGGCCATCAACGCCCCGATCCAGGGGACGGCGGCCGACATCATGAAGCGCGCGATGAACCGCATGCCCGCCGCCCTGGCCGCCGCCGGCAGCAACGCCCGCATGCTGCTGCAAGTGCACGACGAACTGCTGTTCGAGGTGCCGGAAGCGGAGGCGGAAGAGGCTGCGAAGATCGTGCGTGGGGTGATGGAGGGCGCGGCCCACCTGGGCGTGCCGCTGGTGGCCGAGGCGGGGATCGGCGACAATTGGGAAGAGGCGCATTGAGGCGCCGCGAGCGGAGCGGCCCCGCTGGAACTGCAGGGCCGCCGCTTCGGAACGAGACGATCCCAATCAATGGATTCCCGTCATCCGTGCGGAGGCGGGAATCCAGCTTTCCCATTGATCTTCCTGCGGAAAAACCAGGATTCCCGCGTCCGCGGGGATGACGCCGGCAGGATTGGAAGCGGGCATCCAACCTCCCACCGGCTAGGCGGATCGGCCAGCCCGGACCGGTCCGCAATATATTGAGCCTGCATCATTATGTGTGCTAACCCGGACGGAACGAAAATATCCTTAATCGAGGAGGGGTTGGCGTGAAGACGGTTGCCCACACCATCGCCTTTGCCCCGCTGGACGTTCGCCGGGCGCTTGTTTACGCCGCCTTGTCGCGCATCGCGTCGAGCAGCGTGGGAGATTCTGTTCAAGCCTCGACCGACCGACTCAAGCGTGTGCTGTTCCCATGGATGGTGCTGGACTTCCGGGGTGAGCCAACCAAGACCAAGGCTCTGTGCATCTTCAAGATGTTCCTGCGCGACAAGGACGACGACAGCAAAGCCTACGCCAAGCTCGCCCGAGAGATGAAGACGGTCGAACAGAACTCCAAGCTGGCGAAAAGCATGAGCTGGTTCAAGCGGGTGAAGACGTCGAAGTCACGTACCGTCGACAGCAACATCTTTGACGACATGCTCACCCTGTATCTCCAGGGCGATCCTTCGAACCCGATGGCCTTCGAAATGAACCAGGAACTCTTCGCGCAGATCCTGCGGACGCCGCCGACGCTCAGCCAGAGCAAGGAACTGCTGGTTGCCGTCCGTCAGATCCGGCAGACCTGCAAGGACGCTGGCTTCGATCTGAAAAATCTCGGGCTCTCCGACAACTTCACCTGAAGGTTATGGCGGAACTCGAAAGCGGAACAGTTCAGTCTCTATAATGAAAATCATTTAATTACCTGACCGTTCCGATCTCCATTATTGAACCGCTCCGGGCGTGGGCTTGGGGTCCGGTAATTTCATGAACTCGAATGGAACTGTTCTGTCGCGCGTTTCGCGCGGCGGAAACGCGCGCCGTGTCGGCGCCAGTGCGTGGGCGGTTGGGGTGTGGTGCCTGTTCGTGGTGGCGATGGCGGTGATGGCCATCGTCCGGCCGGGGCGGCCGATCACGCACATCTATCGGGATGCGGTGCTGGACTGGTGGTCGTCGGTGCCGGTCTACACCGAGGGCATTCACGGCTTTCTCTATTTCCCATCCAGCGCCGTGCTGCTCGGGCCGCTGGCGGCGTTGCCGTTGGAGGTTGGGGACCAGCTGTGGCGGCTGGTGATGGTGGCGGTCTTCTCCGGAGCGGTGTACCGGGTGGCGGCGTTGCTGCACCCGAACATGGGGCGGACGCTCGCCGCCTGGGTGCTGGTGGCGGCGATCCCCACCGCGTCGATCAACATCCTGCGCGGCCAGTGCGAGCTGATCATGATGTCGGTCGTCCTGCACGCCGCGGTCGATCTGGCGCGCGGGCATGACCGGCGGGGCGGGCGGATGCTGGCGCTCGCGGTGGCGTTGAAGCCACTGGCGCTGGTGCCGGCGCTGCTGTTCGCGGGGGTGCGGCCGGGGGTGCGGCGGCCGCTGGCGCTCGGGCTGCTGGTGGCGCTGCTGGCGCCCTTCCTGCACCCGGACCCCGGCTATGTCGCCGGACAGTATGCGGCGATGATCGGCAAGCTCGCCATCGCCGCCGCCCCCGACAGCGGCCGCTGGTTCGACCTGACCCGCCTGCTGGCGGAGGCCGGGGTGCAGCCCGCCTACGCCACCATGACCGGGCTCAGGATCGCCGGGGCGCTGCTGGTGGCCGGGATCGCCTGGGCCGGGGTGCGGCGGCTGGACCATGCGACTGGGGTGATGGTCACGCTGATGCTCGGCGCCTGGTATCTGGTGCTGTTCAACCCGCGGACGGAGGAGGGCTCCTACCTCAGCATCGCGGTTCTCACCACGCTGGCCGCGGTGGTGGAGCATCGCCGGCCGCGCGCCGGGGCGTTGCCGATGCTGCTGGGGCTCGCCGTGGTCGGGTTGGGATTGCATGTCTATGGCGGCTGGTTCTACCGGCCGACGCAGATGTGGCTGAAGCAGGCCTTGACCCTCGCCCTGCTGGGCTACCCGGTCTGGCTCGTCGCCACCCGCCGCAGCCTGCTGCCTCTCCGTGTGACCGGCGCGGCCGACCGGCCCCACGCCGACCATCCGCAGGCGACCCCGGCCGGCTGACCGGCTGTCCTTGCCCTTTCCCGGTTGCTCGACCTACCCTTTCGGGGGAGGGCCGGGATCGGCGGCATCCGGGCCAGCGCAGGGGGATGGCATGCAGGACCACGGACCGGGCGGGCGGAACCGCGCTCTTCCCCGGCAATTCGGAACCATCGTCGGTCGGGCGCTCGCCGCGACGGCCCTGCTGGCGATGGTGGCTCTGGTCATACCCAACCCAGCCGCCGCCGGGGGCGACCGCCTGCAACGGATGCTCGACCGCTTCCTCGAGGCGGAGGAGCTGGACGGTGGCGTGCTGCTGGTGTCGGGGCCGACGGGGCGGCGGGTCGTCGTGTCCGGGGTCGCCGACCGGCGGGGCGGGACGCCGGTGACCGAGGACACGCGGTTCTACGTCGCCTCGGTCGGCAAGATGGCGACGGCGGTTGCCGTGCTCCAGCAGGTGGAGGAGGGGTTGATCGCGCTCGACCAGCCGGTGCGCGAACTGGTCGGGGATCTGCCGCTGGGGCGGCTGGCCAACGCCAACCGGGCGCGGCTGGTCCATCTGCTCGACCACAGCTCGGGCATTCCCGATTACGTCACCGACGCCTATGAGGCGGACGAGCAGGCGAGGCCCGACCTGCCGCGCGGCGCCTCGCTGCTGGCCTACGCCCATGGCGAGCCGGCGGCCGGCCCGGTCGGCGGCCAGTACGAGTATTCCAACAGCAACTATGTCCTGCTCGGCCACATCGCCGCGGTGCGCGACGGCGCCCCCTTCCCGCGGGTGCTGGAGCGCCGGGTGCTGGCGCGCGCCGGTATGGGCGCGACCACGGTCGGTGCCGACCCGCGCGACCGCCGGCTGGCCCATGGCTACACCGACGAGGGCGACGTCAGCCGCCGGTCCTGGGCCGCCACCACCGGCGACGGGCCGCTGGTCACCACCGCGGGCGATCTGGAACGCTTCATCTTCGCGCTGTTCCGCGACGGCCGCCTGCTCGGCCCGTCGCTGGTGGCGCGCATGCAGGTGCCATCGGAGCAGGAGGCCGGGCAGGGGCTCGGGCTGGCGCTGGCCAAGGACCGTTGGGGCCGCAGCGTCGGCCATGACGGCCGCTATGACGGGTTCGAGGCCGACGTCCGCTATTACCCCGGCCGCCGCACCGCCCTGATCGTCCTGACCAACGGCAACCAGCGGAGCGACGACAGCGTCCTCGACGCCGTCGCGGCGGAGCTGTTCCGGGAGTAGCGGGGCGTCGCGGCGGGGCGGATAATGACCCGATCGGCTGGAAGCGGGACATATGGACGCGGATATACGGGATCGCCCTTTCAAAAACTTGCCGGTTCGGTCAAAAAAGGGGACGCGCCGTGGCCGGTCGGAATGGCCCGGCGCCACGGATAATCCTGGGAGAAGCACCATGCGTGTCACCGCAATTCCCCTCGTCAGCGTGGTCGCGCTGCTCGCCGGCATCGGGTCGGCGCAGGCCGACATCGTCATCGGTCTCGGCACCGCGACCACCGGCCCGGTGGCCGCGCTGGGCGAGCAGTCGGTGTACGGCGCCAAGCAGGCGATCGAGGACATCAACGCCAAGGGCGGCGTGCTGGGTCAGAAGCTGGTCCTGAAGGTGGGCGACGACGCCTGCGATCCGCGTCAGGCGGTGGCGGTCGCCAACCAGTTCGTGCGCGACAAGGTCACGGCGGTCGTCGGCCATCTCTGCTCCGGCGCCTCGATCCCGGCCTCAGACGTCTACCAGGAGGAAGGCGTGGTGATGGTCACCCCGACCGCCACCAACCCGCTGCTGACGGCCAAGGGCTATCCCACCATCTTCCGCGTCTGCGGTCGCGACGACCAGCAGGGCGTGGTGGCGGGCAACTACCTCGCCAAGGCGTTCCAGGGCAAGAACATCGCCGTTCTGGACGACAAGCAGGCCTACGGCAAGGGCTTGGCCGACGTCGTCGTCGAGACGCTGGAGAAGGCGGGGGGCAAGGTCGCCTACCGCGGGTCGGTCACCGCGGGCGAGCGCGACTTCTCGTCCCTGGTCACCAGCCTGAAGGACAAGCGGATCGATGCGGTCTATTACGGCGGCTACCACCCCGAACTCGGCCTGCTCGTCCGCCAGTCGCACGAACAGGGGCTGAAGCCGCAGTTCATTGCCGGCGACGGCCTGAACAACCAGGAATACTGGGCGATCACCGGCCCGGCCGGCGAGGGCACGCTCTACACCGACAGCCCGTCGGCCGCCAGCGACCCCAACGCCAAGGAGCTGATCGCCTCCTTCAAGAAGGCCGGCCTGCCCGAGCCGGGCAACTTCGCCTTCTACAGCTACGCCGCGGTCCAGGTGATCGCCCAGGGCCTGCAGAAGGCCGGCGGCACCGACACCAGGAAGCTGAGCACCGCCCTGCACGCCAACAGCTTCGACACCGTTGTCGGCGCGGTGGAGTTCGACAAGAAGGGCGACATCACCAAGCCCAACTACGTCATGTACACCTGGCACAACGGCCAGCCGGAGACGGTTGCCCAGAAGTAGGCATCGGTCAGGCGCTGCGGAGGGGCCGTCGCCGGCCCCTCCATCATACCGAGGTCGGCAGGCGGTCCGCCGGGGCCACGTATTTGCCGACGAAGTCGTCGACGGGCATCGGCCGGTCGAAGTAATAGCCCTGGAAGATCGCGCAGCCGCGATCGTGCAGGAAGTCGCGCTCCGCCGCCGTCTCCACCCCCTCCGCCACGGTTTCGAGGCCCAGCCGGCCGGCGATCGACAAGATCATCTCGACCAGCGCCGCGTTGTGGCTGTTGCCGGCGACGTCCTGGACGAAGGAACGGTCGATCTTGATCTCCGTGACCGGAAGCTGCTGCAGGTAGGACAGCGACGAGAACCCGGTGCCGAAATCGTCGAGCGAGAAGGAGATCCCGAACGCCGACAGCGTGGCCATCTTGGCGACGGTGGTGGCGCAGTCCTCGATCGCGATGCCTTCGGTGATCTCCAGCGTCAGGCGCCGGGGGTCGATCCCCGTCGCCTCCACCGCGGCGATCACGTCGGCGCAGAAGCCCGGCTGCCGGAACTGGCGCGGGCTGATGTTGACCGACAGTTTGCAGCCGATGCCGCTGTCGGCCAGCCGCCGCAGCACATGGCAGGCCTCCGTCAGGACCCAGTCGCCCAGCGGCAGGATCAGCCCCGACTCCTCCGCCACCGCGATGAAGGCGCCCGGCGCCACCAGTCCGCGCTGCGGGTGCATCCAGCGCACCAGCGCCTCGGCCGCGACCAGGGTGCCGTCGGCGCGGGTCTGCGGCTGGAGGAACAGCGTGAATTCCCCGGCCTGCACCGCCTTGCGCAAATCCTGTTGCAGGCGCAGGCGGGATTCGGCGTCGACCAGCATGGCGGGGTCGTAGGGGCAGATCGTGTTCCGGCCGGCGTCCTTGGCCGCGTACATGGCGGTGTCCGCCTGCTTCAGCAGATCCTCCACCGTCTCGGTCGCCGTCTTGGGGAAGACGGTCACGCCGATGCTGGCGAAGATGCTGTGCTCCCAGCGGTCGAGGTGGAAGGGCTGGGCGACCGCCCGCCGGATCGTCTCCGCCGTCCGCCGGGCGGTCGCCTGGGCCTCCGCCCGGTCGGTGCCGAGGTCGGGCAGCAGGATCACGAACTGGTCGCCGCTCAACCGGCCGGCCATGTCGCCCGGTCGCAGGGTGCCGGTCAGCCGGTCGGCCAGTTCGCGCAGCAGGATGTCGCCGGCGGCGTGGCCGCGGGCGTCGTTCAGCCGCTTGAAGTCGTCGAGCCCGAGGCACATCAGCGCCCCCCAGCACCCGGCCCGCTGCGCCTCGCGCAGATGGCGGCCCAGCGTTTCCAGCAGCAGGCGGCGGTTGGGCAGGTTGGTCAGCGGGTCATAATAGGCGAGCGTCTCGATCTGCCGTTCGGCGCGCTTGCGCTCGGTGATGTCCATCACGACGGCCAGATAGCCGCGCACCGCGCCGCCGCTGTCGCGCAGCACGCTGATCACCATCGACACGGCGATGCGGGTTCCGTCCTTGCGGATCCCGGTCCATTCGCGGTGATCGGGCTCGCCGCTGTCGCGGGTACGGGCGACCAGGGCGTCGAAGCCGGACTGGACCGGGCGGCCCAGTTCGACCGTCAGACGGCCGGCATGGACGCGGAGTTCGTCGGCGTCGTGGAGCTGCGGCAGGATGGGCCGGCCCAGCGTTTCCGCCGCGCTGTAACCGAAGATCCGCTCGGCCTCGCGGTTGAACACGCGCAACGCGCCGTCCAGCGTGGTGGCGATGATGCCGCAGGCGGCGCTTTCCAGGATGCCCTTGTTGAGCGACAGGCTTTCCTTCAGCGCCTCGCGGCTGTTGTAGGTTTCCGTCACGTCCTGGAAGACCAGCACGACGCCATGCAGCCGGCCGTCGTGGTCGCGGATCGGGGTGGCCATGTCGGCGATGTGGCTGCGGCGGCCGTCGCGCGCCACCAGCACGGTGTGGTTCGCCAGCCCGACCAGTTCGCCATGCAGCAGCACCTGGCGGACCGGCACCTCCACCCGCTCCCCGCTTTCGGCGTTCTCGATCAGGAAGACGTCGGCGACCGGCCGGCCGGCCGCCTCGGCGGAATTCCAGCCGGTCAGCCGTTCGGCGACCGGGTTCATCAGCGTCACCCGGCCGGCGGTGTCGGTGGCGATCAGCCCGTCGCCGATCGACAGCAGCGTCACCCGTGCCCGTTCCTTCTCCCGCCACAGATCGCGTTGCGAGCGGTGCAGCGCGTCGTAGGGGCGATGCACCGAGGTCACGAACACGGCGCGGTACAGGTACCAGTAGCCGATCACCTTGTAGACGTGGCCGGCGACGTTCGACAGGTCGTAGACGCTGAAATACAGGGTGAAGCACAGTTCGCCGATGGCGATGGCCACGGCGGCGACGATCAGCCGGCCGACGTCGAGCGTGGTCGGGCGCCGGCTGCGCCGGTGCAGGGTCAGCGCGGCGGCGGCGTAGAGCAGCACCAGGATGTATTCGGCGACCAGCTTCGTGGTCGTCAGGCCCTGCCCCTCGATGAAGGTGCGCGGCAGGTGGTCGGGGTGCCACAGCGCCGCCCAGTAGACCGCCGCGGTCGTCAGCAGGACGATGCCGAGCAGCGGACGTCGCAAGCGGGACGACCCCGCGTCCCAGGGCAGCAGGGCCGCCGCCAGCAGGGCCAGTGCGGCCATAAGCCGCGCCGCCAGCCAGAAGACGATGGCCTTTTCCGGACCGGACGGCGTCACGAAGGCCGGCATCCCGGCGTAGGAGAGGAGATGGCCGAAATCGAGCAGCGCCACGCCGAGGAAGCCGGTGGACAGCGCCAGCAGCGCCGGTGTGTTTTCCTCCGCGTAGGCGTTCCAGCCGATCGCGAAGATCAGCGCGGCGACCGCGATGGCGAAGGTTTCGAAAAAGGTGTGGAGCGGCAGATATTGCGCCAGTTCGACCGAACCCGGCAGGCCGGACGCGTACAGGACGAGCAGGAACGGAACCGTCAGCGCGACCAGGGATCTGAAGACCCCGAGCGGCTGCGATTTCTGGTCATCCGGTGCCGGCGGCGGCACGGGTGTCTCGGTCATCGTCTCCTCCCCGGTCGGCCTTCCGCCGAAATCCGGCACGCGGCATGTCACGTCTTTTGCGCGTATTAGAGCAGGCTTGAGTTAACGCGAAGTAACCACCCCGACGGAATGGAGACGTCCGGGGGCCTTCCCGGCGGTGGTCCGCAGGCGTGGTGTCGGGCGGGCCGGTTGTGCACCGGCCGCCGTTGCCGTTATCCTCACCGCTCGTTAATCCGTGACCACGCCGGGGAGACAGGGCGCATGTACATCGCGATGAACCGCTTCAAGGTCCGCCACGGATCGGAGGGGGATTTCGAGGAGGTCTGGCTGAACCGCGAGGTTCATCTCCACACGGTGCCGGGTTTCGTCGAGTTCCACATGCTGCGCGGCCCCGACCGCGAGGAGCACCGGCTCTACGCCTCCCACACCGTCTGGGAGTCGGAGGAGGCGTTCGTCGGCTGGACCCGGTCGGAGGTGTTCCGCGCCGCCCACGGCAACGCCGGCGCGCGCAAGCCGCTGTATGTCGGCCCGCCGGAGTTCGAAGGCTTCGAAGTGATCCAGACCGTCCCCCGCAAGGAAGGCTGAGGTCGGGACCGCCGGCGGCGCCGACGACGGGGAGGTCGGCGCTCGCCAACAAGGGCAAGGCGGCGGATGCCCTCCGGCCCGGGGATCAGGCGAAGAGACGATCAGACGTGGAAGCTCTCGCCGCAGCCGCAGCGGCCCTTTTCGTTCGGGTTCTTGAAGACGAAGCCGGTCTGGAATTTGTCGTCGACATAGTCCATCTCGCTGCCGATCAGGAACATCACGGCGGCGGGGTCGATCAGGACGGTGACGCCCTTGTCCTCCACCACCTCGTCGAACTTCAGCTTTTCCTTGGCGTACTGCACGTCGTAGCTGAGGCCGGAGCAGCCGCGCGCCTTCACGCCGATGCGCAGGCCGACGATCTCGTCGGTCGCCTTGGACATCAGCGCCTTGACGCGCTCCGCGGCGGCGTCGGTGATGGTGATCGCCTTGGGAAGGGCGCGGGCCATGGTGATCGTCTCCTAACGGCTCAGAACATATCCAGTTGCAGGCGGGCGACCTCGGACATCATCCCCTGGTGCCAGGGCGGCTCCCACACCAGTTCGAGCTTGACGTCGTTGACGTCCTCGACGCCCAGCACGGCCTGGCGCACCTGCTCCGGCAGTTCGCCGGCCACCGGACACATGGGGCTGGTCAGCGTCATATCAATCTCGACATTCCGGTTGGCATCCATGTCCACGCGGTAGACCAGGCCCAGTTCCCAGATGTCGACCGGGATTTCCGGGTCGTAGCAGGTCTTGATCGCCGCAACGACACGGTCCATCAGCTCTTCGCGCGGGTCGTAGCCTTCCGGCGGGCCGGGCATCGTGCCTTGCGGCTTGCTGTCCGTCACCTGGATGTCCGTCGGGCCGTTCGTCGGCGTCGTCGTCTCGGACGAGGTCAGGGCTTCATCGGGCATCTCGATCCCCCTCGGTCAAAACTGGTCGCTGGAGGCCGTGGCCTCGCCATGCAGCGCGGCGTCCATGGCGTGCCACGCCAGCGTCGCGCACTTCACCCGCACCGGGAACTGGCGGACGCCGGACATCACCATCAGCTTTTCCATCGTCTCGTCGTCGATGTCGCCGTGGGGTTCCGGGTCGTCCTTGGTGCACAGCTCGTGGAAGACGTGGAACAGCTTTTCCGCCTCTTCCGCCGTCCGGCCGCGCACCAGCTCGGTCATCATCGACGCGCTGGCGGTGGAGATGGCGCAGCCGCGGCCCTGGAAGGCCACATCCTCCACCACCCCGTCCTTCAGGGTCAGATAGACCATGAAGCGGTCGCCGCACATCGGGTTCTCGCCCTTCGCCTCGCGGTTGGAATCGTCGGGATGGCGGAAGTTGCGGGGGTGCTTGCCGTGGTCCAGGATCACTTCCTGATACAGCTCGCGCAGATCGTCCATCATGCTCCGAAGAACTCCTTGACCGCCTGGACGGAAGCGACGAGCGCGTCGGCTTCCTCGCGGGTGTTGTAGAGGCCGAAGGAGGCGCGGACGGTCGGTCCGACGTCGAACCGCTCGGCCAGCGGCTCGGCGCAATGGCGGCCGACGCGCACGGCGACGCCATACTGGTCGACGATGGTGCCGACGTCGTGCGGGTGCACGCCCTCCAGCGCGAAGGAGATGATCGGCCCCTTGCCCGGCGCCGTGCCGATGATGCGCAGGCCGTCGACCTGCGACAGCTGCTGCGTCGCGTAGTGCAGCAGGTCGTGTTCGTGCGCGGCGATGGCGTCGCGGCCCAGCGCCTCGACATAGTCGATGGCGGCGCCCAGCCCGATCACCTCCGTGATCGGCGGCGTGCCGGCCTCGAAACGCGACGGCGGCGCCTTGAAGGTGGTGCCGTCGAAGCTGACGCTCTCGATCATGTCGCCGCCGCCCTGGTAGGGCGGCATGCGCTTCAGGAGGTCGTACTTGCCGTACAGCACGCCGAGACCGGTCGGGCCGTAGAGCTTGTGCGCGGTGAAGACGTAGAAGTCGGCGTCGATGTCCTGCACGTCGACCGTGCCGTGCACCACCGCCTGGCTGCCGTCGAACAGCACCGGAATGCCGCGCTCGTGCGCCAGCGTGGCGATCGCCTTGGCGGGGGTGACGGTGCCCAGCACGTTGGAGCAGTGGGTCACCGCCACCAGCTTCGTGCGGTCGGACAGCAGATCCTTGTAGGCGTTGAGGTCGAAGACGCCGTCGTCGTCGCAGGGCACGACCTTGATGACGATCTTCTTCTCGGCCTGGAGCAACTGCCACGGCACGATGTTGGCGTGGTGCTCCATGATCGACAGGATGACCTCGTCGCCTTCCCGCAGGAAGGTCCGGCCATAGCTGGCCGCCACGAGGTTGATCGCTTCGGTCGAGCTGCGGGTGAAGACGATGCAGCGGTCGTTCGGCGCGTTCAGGAAGCGCGCGACCTTGGTCCGCACCGCCTCGAACTGGTCGGTGGCGGTCTGCGACAGGAAATGAACGCCGCGGTGGATGTTGGAGTAGTCCTCCTCCAGGAAGCGCGTCATCGCCTGGATGACCTGACGCGGCTTCTGCGCGGAGGCGCCGCTGTCCAGATAGACCAGAGGCTTGCCGGGCTTTCCCTTCCTGGCGTGGACGCTGCGGGCCAGGATCGGGAAGTCGTCCCGCACCCGCTGCACGTCGTAGGCTTGGTTCAGGATGGCGTCGGGCATGTCAGCGTTGCTCCTCAAGCCAGCCGGCGACGATCCCCTGGAAGGCGTCGCGGATGGAAGGCTCGGCGATCTCCTCCAGCGATTCAGCCAGGAAGGCGCCGATCAGCAGGCCGCGCGCCGTCTCCAGGTCGATGCCGCGGGCGCGGAGGTAGAACAGGGCGTTGTCGTCCAACTCGCCGGCGGTGCAGCCGTGGCTGCACTTGACGTCGTCGGCGTGGATTTCCAGCTCCGGCTTGCTGTCGATCTCGGCGCTGTCGGACAGCAGCAGGGCGCGGTTCAACTGGTAGCCGTCGGTCTTCTGCGCGCCGGGGCAGACGGTGATCTTGCCCTGGAACACCGCGCGCGCCGTGTCGTCGATGACGCCCTTGTAGACCTCGCGGCTGGTGCCGTTGGGCTGGGCGTGGACGATCAGCGTGGTGGTGTCGGCGTGCTGGTTGCCACGCGCCAGATAGCCGCCGCTGACGTGGGTCCGCGCCTCGGTCCCGTCCAGCCGGCTGACCACCTCGTTGCGCGACAGCCGGGCGCCGGTCGTCAGGATGAAGTTGTCGTAGTGGCCGCCGGTCGCCACCGTCGCCGCGATGTGCGACAGGTGGATGGCGCCGCGCGCCTCGCGCTGCGACTTGTAATGGTGCAGCGTGGCGCCCTCGCCGACGACGATCTCGGCGACGTGGTTGGCGAGCGTGGTGCCGGCGCCGCGGCCGACATGGTGTTCGACCACCACCGCCTTCGCCCCGGCCTCCACGAGGATCAGCGTGCGCGGGTGGAAGGCGGTCGCGGCGGCGTCGCTGCCGACCGAGGCGAAGACCAGCTCGACCGGCCGCTCGACCTGCACACCGGCCGGCACGCGCAGGAACGGACCGTCGGCGAGGTAGGCGCTGTTCAGCGCGACCAGCGGCCGGTCGTCGGCGGCGGCGAGGCGGCCGAGATGCTCGGCCAGCAGGTCGCCGTGGCTGGTGAGGGCGGCGGCGAGGCTCAGCAGTTCCACCCCCGGCGGCAGCCCGTCGGTGGAGGACAGGTCGGCGCGGAAGCGGCCGTCGACGAACACCAGCCGCGGCCCGTCCTCACCCTCCGGCCGCACCGTCGGCAGCAGGTCGAAGGAGGATTGGGCGGCGCCGGCCGGCTGGAAGGACAGCTTGGCCAGATCGCGCAGGTTGGTGTAGCGCCAGCTCTCGTTCTTGATGGTCGGCAAGCCGACGGCGGCGAAGCGCTCGCGGCCCTGGGCGCGCAGGTCGCGCAGCCAGGACAGGCCGGCGCCCGGCAGGTCGCCCGCCACCCGGTCGAGCGGCGCCAGCAGGGCCGGCGCGGTCGTCGGGTCGGCGCCGCGGGTCGAATAGGTCATCGGGTGCAGGGCTGTCATCACGCCGCCTCGCTCGCGCCGAAGTCGCGGTAGCCGTTCTTTTCCAGCTCCAGCGCCAGTTCCTTGCCGCCCGACTTCACGATGCGGCCGGCCGACAGCACATGGACGTAGTCGGGGACGATGTAGTCGAGCAGGCGCTGGTAATGGGTGATGACCAGCATCGACCGCTCCGGCGAGCGCAGCGCGTTGACGCCCTCCGCGACGATTTTCAGCGCGTCGATGTCGAGGCCGCTGTCCGTCTCGTCGAGGATGGCGAATTTCGGCTCCAGCACCGCCATCTGCAGCGTCTCGTTCCGCTTCTTCTCGCCACCGGAGAAGCCGACATTGACGGCGCGCTTCAGCATGTCGTCGGTCATGTTCAGCGCCTTGGTCTTCTCGCGAAGCAGCTTCAGGAACTGCATCGCGTCCAGCTCCTTCTCGCCGCGATGCTTGCGGATGGCGTTGGCCGCGGTCTTGAGGAAGGTGGTGTTGGCGACGCCGGGGATTTCCACCGGGTACTGGAAGGCCAGGAACACACCCTCGGCGGCGCGCTCTTCCGGCTCAAGCGCCAGCAGGTCCTTGCCGTAGTAGGTGACCGAGCCCTCGGTGACCTCATAGCCGTCGCGGCCGGCCAGCACGTAGGACATGGTGCTCTTGCCGGCGCCGTTCGGCCCCATGATGGCGTGGACCTCGCCGGGGCGGATCGTCAGGTCGACGCCCTTGAGGATTTCCTTGCCGTCCACGGTGGCGTGCAGGTTCTTGATCTCGATCATCGTCTTCGCCTCGTTGTCGTCTTCAGGCCGCCGGCACGCCGTCCGGTCTTCACGTTCCTCAGGGGCGCCTTAGCCCACGCTGCCTTCCAGGCTGATGCCGACCAGCTTCTGCGCCTCCACGGCGAATTCCATGGGGAGCTCCTTCAGGACCTCCTTGCAGAAGCCGTTGACGATCAGGGACACCGCGTCCTCTTCCGCGATGCCGCGCTGGCGGCAGTAGAACAGCTGGTCCTCGCTGATCTTGGCGGTGGTCGCCTCGTGCTCGACGCGGGCAGAGCGGTTGCGGCTCTCGATGTAGGGCACGGTGTGGGCGCCGCACTGGTCGCCGATCAGCAGGCTGTCGCACTGGGTGTGGTTGCGCGCGCCTTCGGCCTTGGGCAGGATCTTGACCAAGCCGCGGTAGGTCTGCTGCGCCTTGCCGGCCGAGATGCCCTTCGACACGATGGTCGAGCGGGTGTTCTTGCCGATGTGGATCATCTTGGTGCCGGTGTCGGCCTGCTGGAAGTTGTTGGTGATGGCGACCGAATAGAACTCGCCCACCGAGTTGTCGCCCTGCAGGATGCAGCTCGGGTACTTCCAGGTGATGGCGGAGCCGGTCTCCACCTGCGTCCAGGAAATCTTGGAATTCCGGCCGCGGCAGGCGCCGCGCTTGGTCACGAAGTTGTAGATGCCGCCGACACCCTCGGCGTTGCCGGGGTACCAGTTCTGGACGGTGGAATACTTGATCGTCGCGTCGTCCATCGCCACCAGCTCGACCACCGCGGCGTGGAGCTGGTTCTCGTCGCGCTGGGGCGCCGTGCAGCCTTCCAGATAGCTGACGTAGGAGCCGGCGTCGGCGATGATCAGCGTGCGCTCGAACTGGCCGGTGTTGGCCTGGTTGATGCGGAAATAGGTCGACAGCTCCATCGGGCAGCGGACGCCCTTGGGGATGTAGACGAAGCTGCCGTCGGTGAAGACCGCGCAGTTCAGCGTGGCGTAGAAGTTGTCGGTGTAGGGCACGACCGAGCCGAGATACTTCTTCACCAGATCCGGATGCTTCTGCACCGCCTCGGAGATCGCGCAGAAGATGATGCCCATCTCCTCCAGCTTCGCCTTGAAGGTGGTGGCGACCGACACGCTGTCGAACACGGCGTCGACGGCGATCGCCGGGCTCTTGCCCTCCGACCCTTCGACGCCGGCCAGGATCTCCTGCTCACGCAGCGGGATGCCCAGCTTGGCGTAGGTCGCCAGCAGCTCCGGATCGACCTCGTCCAGCGACTTCGGGCCGTCCTTCTTCTTCGGCGCGGCGTAGTAATGCGCGTCCTGATAGTCGATCGGCGGGAAGCTGACGGCGGCCCATTGCGGCTCCTCCATCGTCTGCCAGACGCGGAAGGCCTTCAGGCGCCAGTCCAACAGCCATTCCGGCTCGTTCTTCTTGGCGGAGATGAAGCGGACGATGTCCTCGTTGAGGCCCTTTGGCGCGACGTCGGATTCGATGTCGGTCGTGAAGCCGTACTTGTACTTCTGCTCCGTGACGGCGCGGACCTGCTCGACGGTTTCCGGTTGGGCGGCCATGGCTTTGCCTCGTCCTTCTCGAAAATTCTGTTCAGTACGCCGGGCGGGCCGGCGGCGTGGCGGCGGAAGCCGCGGCGACCGATCTCGGCGGTGCCGCCGGGAAGGTGATGGGGGCCATCATGTCGGCCAGCGTCACCTGCTCCAACGCGCCGCGGATCGCGCGGTTGACCTTTTCCCAACCGCCGCGCATGGGGCAAAGTTGCTCCACCCCGCATTGGCTGTCGGCACCGTCGACGCAGGCGGTCAGCGCGATCGGACCGTCCAGCGCCGTGATGATCTCTGCGATCGAGATTGCATCGGCGGGCCGGCTGAGCGCATAACCACCAGACGCGCCGCGTTGCGAGGTGGTGAGCCCCGCCGGGGTCATCGCCTTCATCAGCTTGGCGACGGTCGGGGCAGGCACGCCGGTGCGGTCGGCCAGCAGGGCGACGGTGTGGACCGTGCCCGCATGGCGCGCCATCTCGCTCAACACGACGATGGCGTAGTCGGTGAGCTTGCTCAGCCGGATCATGACCGTACCCCGTTTCGCCCCGGGCCCTGAATACAGGACCAAATTAGTCCTGATTAGGTGGCGTCCTTCCACCCTTTGTCAAGCGGAACCATGGCGTTGGCGTGCCATCGGAGGCGTGTCCGGATGAGGGGCTGGCATGCCGGAAGCGAATAACCGTTGAATCGGCTTGGTTATGACGGTGGCCAAGGCTGTCCCGCTGCCGGTCGGACGCCCGCCGCTCAGCCGGGTGCGACGATCCGCCGCAAGCTTTCAAACCGTTATCCGGACACGGAAAACCCCGCGCCGGTCGGGCGCGGGGTCGGTCCGCTGCTCCCCGGCTTGCGTCCGGGAAGCGGAAGGCAGAGCGGTCAGCTCGGCTTCTTCGCCTCCTCGCGCGCGGCGTCGGTGGCCGCGGTCACGGCGTCGCGGACCTCGTCCCGGGCCGACTCGACAGCGGCCTGGGCGGCGCGGGTGCCACGATCCAGCGCTTCCTTCGCCAGACCCTTGGCGCGCTCGGTCGCCTCGTCGGCGTAGTCGCCGACCCACTGGTTCTCATAGCGGGTGCCGGGCAGGGCGGCGCCGATGGCGGCCCCCAGCGCGACGCCCATGGCGCCGGCAACGATCGGGTGGTCTTCCACCATGTCCCAGAAGCCGCTCGACACGCTGTGCATCCGGTGGCGCATGTCGTCGCGCGATGGCACCATCGACGCCATGCGCGAGGTACCGCCGGTGCTGTGGCCGGTGTTGCGGCCGGCCGTACGGTGGGTCTCGTCGTCGTGACCGCTGCCCATCATGCCGCTGACGCTGTCATAGGCGCCGCTGACGGTGCCGGACGCGCTGTCATAGGCGGAGCTGGCGGCATTCCGCACGCTCTCGCCGGCGCCGCTGAGCGACTCGCGGGCATACTCGGCGGCGTCGCCCAGCCGATGGCGGGCGGAGGTCATGGCGCGCGAGCGGACGATGCGGCGGTCGTAGCCGGTGCTGGACAGGGCCAGCCAGCCCAGGCCGATGCCGACCATGGCGAGCGGGATCGGGCTGCTGGTGATGTTGTCCATCATCGAGCCGGACGACCGGGACCGCCCGCCGCCGTGGCGCATGGTCTGGCCGCTGTCGTAGCGGTCCGGCCCCTGGTTGTGGGTCCCCTGGTTCTGGGCGGCGCGCTGGGCCGGGGTGTCCGGCGTCGCCGGCGTGTAGGTGTGCTTCATCGTGTGCTCCATCAGGGATTTGGGGGTCCATCGCGCCAGACGGTCGCGCAACTGCGCGGTGCGGTCGCGCAGCGCCTCGACGGTGCCGTCGATGCGCGCGCGGCTGGCGCGGATGTCCCCCTCGAGGGCGTCGAGGGTCTGCGGCTGGCGGTCGTCGTCCGTCATTGGCGTTCCCTAGCGGGCGAGCTGGGATCGCGCCCAGCGCTTGTCCTCGTCCAGCGTGTTCATGGTGCGGCGCGGGCGGAGGTTGGCGGGCGTCAGCCGGTTCTTGCCGACGTACGCCAGGATGCCTCCGACCGCCAGCACCACGACGCCGACGATCACCGCGGCCAGCCAGGGGGCCACCACGTTGGACAGGCCGAGAACCGCCGCCGCCAGCAACACCAGGACGCCGGCAAAGGCGACCAGGCCGCCGACGGCGATGAAAGCCGCACCGCCCGCGGCCTCGACGGCCTTGTCGGTGAGTTCGGCCTTCGCCAACGCGATCTCGGATCGGGCGAGGTTGGCGGATTCACGCGCCAGATCGGCGAACAGGCCGGCCAGCGGCCGGTCCTGACGCGGATCCCGCGGATCGTCGTAGCGGTTCTCGGCTGCGCTCATGGACGTTGCCCCTGCGGCTTGGAGGTGGAGGTGGTGCCGGCCGCGGCGCCCTGCGTCCCGCTGGTGCCGCCGGCGCTTCCGCTGGAGCCCGCACCGCCGATGCCCGCTCCGCTGACGCCGGTGGTGCCGGCGTTCATGGTGCTGCCGGCGTTGCCGGGGGAGGCGCCGATGGTGCCGGTCCCGACGGTGCTGGTGCCGAGCGCGGTGTCGGCGGACGACGGCGTCGTGCGGCCGGTGACCGTGGACGCCGGGGCCGAGGACAGCGGCATGCCGATGCGGGCGGCGGCCGGCTTCGGCTCACCCATGCGGTCGCCGGTGCTGGTCGGCAGGTCGGCGGGTTGGACGGATGCACGACCGACCGACTCGCCGATGCCGCCGGCCATGCCGCGGCTCGGACCCCGGTTCATGTCGTCCCGGCCCGTGTCGTGACGGGTCGCCTGACCGCCGCGCGCGCCGTAGCCGCCGGTGGCGCGGGACGAGCGGAGCGCGGTGGTGCTCCGGTGCATCCGACGCTCGCCCGAGCTTTTGATGAAGCGGGCGGCCAGGAAGCCGACGGCGAAGGCGGCGCCGATGAACACCTCCGGCTGGCGGCGGGCGAAGCCCTCGACCTCACCGACGATGTCGTCGAGGCTGGCGTCGCGCAGCATGTCGGCGACACGCTCCACCCGGTCGGCGGCCTGCACCGCGTAGTCGGCGACGACGCCGTTGTTCTCGGCGTTCAACTGCTCGGCGGCCTTGTGCAGGGCGTTGGCGACGCCGCCCAGCTGGTCGGCCGCGCGGTCGGTCTGCTGTTCCAGCAGGGAACGGATGCGGCCCTGGGCGCTGTCCAACGTGTCGCGCCCGGCGCTCATGGCGTCGCCGGCGGCGCGGTTCACGGTCTTCTTCACGTCGTCGACGCTGTCGCGCCCAACGGATTGGCCACCGGACTGGCCGGACATGCCGCCGGCGGGGCTGCTGCTCTGGTTGCGGGTCTGCGATTCCGAAGGACCCTTGTTGGTGGTGCTGGTCGGGTTCGGTCCGCCGGTGCCGGTCATGTCGCGGTTCGGCATTGTTTCTTTCCTCCTCGGGGATTCCGGTATTCCGCGGCTCCGCGTCTGCGGCATCAAACCGCCCAGTGCGGAATCGGGTGTCGGACAGGGAAACACCAGCCAAGCCTGGGGGTTCCACGGCCGGTCCTGCGCGAAATGGACAGGCGGCGCGGATGTGCTAAACTTTGCCGCGAAAGTCTCGGTCGGGCCGAACCGGAGGGTGACGGCATGAGCGTCTTCAGCGTGGTGTCCGACGCCCAGTCGGGGCTGTTCCGGATGCAGCAGGCGAAAAAGCCCTGGGAGAAGGAGCTGGAGGCGAAGGACGCCCAGGGCCAGCTCGCCCAGAAGGCGGAGCGCGCGCAGGCCCTGACGCAGCCCTCGGCCAAATGGCAGAGCGACCACGCCTCCGCCCGCGCGGCGCTGGAGGAGGCGCGCCGGGTCAGCGGCCCGAAGGCTGCGGCCGCCGCCCGGCTGGAGCAGGTCGAACGCCGGATCGAAGAGTTGAAGCTGGCGATGCGCTTCGCCCACGGCGATGCGCAGAAGCTGGCGTCCCTGGCGCGGGAGGCGGCGCTGCTGGCGCGCGAGGCGGGCCGGGCCGCCAAGGAATACGGTGCCGGCATGACCGCCGCGGCGGAACTGGGCCTGCCCGGCGACAGCAGCGCCGCGACGGGCGCTGTCGGGTCGAGCGAGACGACGATCACCCGGACCACCACCAGCCTGACCCTGCAGCAGACCGAGGTGACGCTGACCATCGGCATTACGACGGGGGAGGGCGCTTCGGCGGAATCCGCCTCCGCCTCCGCCGACCGGATGGCGGCGACCGCCGGGGCGGAGGCGGACGCGCCGGCCGGCGGGGACGACGCGATGGACGGCGACCTGCCGCCGGAGATCGCCAAGCTGGTCGATGGCGTTCTGGCCGGCTTGGGTCGCGGTGGGCTGACCGGCGGCGGGGCCGAGCACGGCACCGCGTCGTCGGGCGGTCCGACGATGATCCAGCGGATCATGGCCGACAACGGCCTGAAGATGTCGCGCTACCGCGAGGCCGACAGCTTCGGCCAGCGGGTGGAGGGCGTCCTGGCCACCTCCAAGAGCATCATCGGCGAAGCGAAAGCCGCCAACATGCTGGACTCGTCGGAAAAGCGGCGGCGCGAACGGCGCGAGGGCTTCAAGGCCGACGACAAGATGGTTGATGCCGCGCAGAAGGAGGTCAACGCGTTGCGCAGCGCCGCCTTCGGCTCCAGCGCGGAGCTTGGCGCCGCGGGGCTGCTGGACGGGGCGGATGGCGCGACCGGCGAGGGAGCGGGCGGGCTGACGACCGCCGGCGACGCGGTGGACACGACGGTCTCGGCACCGCCGGCGGCCCAGGCTTCGCTTCAGGCCGCGCCGGTGGTGAACATGCTGGCCTGACCGGCTGGCCGCCTGCTACCAATTCTCCACACGCTGCGCTGCGACATTGTGTTGACCGGCTCAATCGGATGACGCGATAACCCATGATCAAGACTCCCAAAGAGGAGTCTGCGAACCGAGCGCAAGAGAATGGGACACGCAACGAGATGAGCAACTGGATCCGCCGCGGCGGCCTCGAGATCGCCAAACCCCTCTACGACTTCATCAACGACGAAGCGCTGCCCGGGACCGGTGTCGACGCCGACCGTCTCTGGACCGGGCTCGACACGCTGCTGCACGAGCTGGCGCCGCGCAACAAGGCGCTGCTCGACAAGCGCGACCAGCTGCAGGCGCAGATCGATGCCTGGCACACCGCGCGCCGCGGCACGATCTTCGATCAGGCCGAGTATGAGTCCTTCCTGCGCGAGATCGGCTATCTGGTGCCCGCGGGTGGCGATTTCGCCATCGGCACGCAGAACGTCGATCCGGAGATCGCCTATCTCGCCGGTCCGCAGCTCGTGGTGCCGATCACCAACGCGCGCTACGCGCTGAACGCCGCCAACGCGCGCTGGGGCAGCCTGTACGACGCGCTGTACGGCACCGACGCCATCCCCGGCACCCCGGCGACCGGCGGCTACGACGCCGCCCGCGGCGCGCAGGTGATCGCCTGGGCCCGCAAGTTCCTCGACGACAGCGTCCCGCTGGCCGAGGGCAGCCACGGCGATGCCACCGCCTACGCGGTCGAAGGCGACGCGCTGGCGGTGACGCTGAAGGACGGCCGCAAGGTCGGCCTGAAGGACGCGGGCGCCTTTGCCGGCTGGCAGGGCGACGCGGCGGTGCCGACGGCGGTCCTGCTGGTCCAGAACGGCACCCACATCGAAATCCGCATCGACCGCAGCAGCGTGATCGGCAAGGACGACCCGGCCGGCGTCGCCGACGTCGTGCTGGAAGCGGCGCTGTCGACCATCCAGGACTGCGAGGATTCCGTCGCCGCCGTGGATGCCGAGGACAAGGTCGGCGCCTACCGCAACTGGCTGGGCCTGATGAACGGCACGCTGGAGGCCAGCTTCCCCAAGGGCAGCAAGACCGTCGTCCGCAAGCTGAACCCCGACCGCACCTACACCACGCCGGCCGGCACGCTGACCCTGCACGGCCGCAGCCTGCTGCTGGTCCGCAACGTCGGCCACCTGATGACCATCGACATGGTCAAGCTGTCCGACGGCAGCGAGGCGCCGGAAGGCATCCTGGACGGCGTCTTCACCTCGCTGATCGCGCTGCACGACCTGAAGGGCACCGGTGCCTTGCGCAACAGCCGCGCCGGCTCGGTCTACATCGTGAAGCCGAAGATGCACGGTCCCGAAGAGGTCGCCTTCACCGACGAGCTGTTCGGCCGCGTCGAGGATCTGCTGGGCATGGCCCGCAACACCCTCAAGGTCGGCATCATGGACGAGGAGCGGCGGACCAGCGTCAACCTCAAGGAATGCATCCGGGCCGCCAAGGACCGCGTGGTGTTCATCAACACCGGCTTCCTCGACCGCACCGGCGACGAGATCCACACCTCGATGGAGGCCGGCCCGGTCGTCCGCAAGGCGGCGATGAAGGCCACCAAGTGGATCTCGGCCTATGAGGACAACAACGTCGACGTCGGCCTGCGCGCCGGGCTGAAGGGCCGCGCCCAGATCGGCAAGGGCATGTGGGCGATGCCCGACCTGATGGCCGACATGCTGGTCGCCAAGATCGGCCACCCGAAGGCCGGCGCCAACACCGCCTGGGTGCCGTCGCCGACCGCCGCCACGCTGCACGCCACCCACTACCACGCCGTCAACGTGGCCGCGGTGCAGGACCAGCTGGCCAAGCGTCAGGCCGCCGCCCTGTCCGACATCCTGACCATCCCGCTCGCCGACCGCCCCAACTGGTCGGAGGACGAGGTCCGGCAGGAGCTGGAGAACAACGCCCAGGGCATCCTGGGCTACGTCGTGCGCTGGGTCGACCAGGGCGTCGGCTGCTCCAAGGTGCCGGACATCCACGACGTCGGGCTGATGGAAGACCGCGCCACCCTGCGCATCTCCAGCCAGCACATCGCCAACTGGCTGCACCACGGCGTCTGCACCGAGGCCCAGGTGATGGAGGTCATGAAGCGGATGGCCGCCGTCGTCGACAAGCAGAACGCCGGCGACCCGCTGTACCGGCCGATGGCCGGCAACTTCGACGGCAGCATCGCCTTCCAGGCCGCCTGCGATCTGGTGTTCAAGGGCCGGGTCCAGCCGAACGGCTACACCGAACCGGTGCTGCACGCGCGGCGGCGTCAGGTGAAGGCGGCAGCTGGCGTGTAAGGCGGCGGTGTAGGCGGCGTTAGACCCCCACCTTAATCCTCCCCCGCTGGGCGGGGGAGGATTAAGGTGGGGGTCTGACTTCGCCCCTTAACTACTCCCCACCAACCCTCAAAACCCGCACCGCCACCTGCTTGGTGTAGGGGCTCGCCGCGAAATACTCGTACTCCACCGCGTTCTCCGCGGCGAATTCCTGGAAGGCCCGGTATTCGTCGTCCTTCCAGCTCCGGTTGCCGATATACTCGTCGAACACGATGACGCTGCCCGGGCGCACCCGATCCGCCAGGGCGGTCAGCACCGTGCGGGCCGAGGCGTAGATGTCGCTGTCGACGTTGACGAAGCGCACCGGCCCGGCGTGAGCGGCGAGGAAGGGCGGCAGGCTGTCGTCGAACCAGCCCACATGCAGCCGGGCGTTGGCGCGCACCGCTGGTAGTTGCCGGCCGGTGGTCAGTACGCCGCGCGGGGAGTTGACCCAGCCCTCCGGCAGCCCCTCGAACGAATCGAAGCCGTGGACCTCCTGTCCGGCGGCGTCGGCGAGGTGGTCCAGCGAGGTGCCGCGGCGCACGCCGAACTCCAGCACCAGACCGGGCGTCGTGGCGCAGGCCAGCGCGTGGCGCAGCAGGCGGCCGCTGCTGCCGAACAGCCGGAAATCCGCCGCCAGACGCGGCAGCAGCGCCCGGGCGCCGTCCGGCAGGGGGCGGCGCTTCGGGTTGTCGCCGACCTCCGTCGCCTCGACGGCGTCCGCCTCCGCAGTGCGGCCGAGCAGACGCAGGGTGGCGGCGAGGTAGCCCCAGTATTTGCCGTTGGCCCCGCCGCAACGCGTCGCGCGGCGCAGGCGGCGCAGCGCCTTGTCGGGGCCGTGCCGGTGCAGCGCCTGGGCATGGCTGCCGAACCAGGCGGCGGCGTGCTCCGGGTCGTCGGCGAGCAGCGCGTCGAAATGGGCCAGCGCCTCGTCGTCGCGGCCGAGATAGGCGGCGGCCATCGCCGCCTCGTAGCGCAGGTCGGCGTGCAGCCCGGCAGACCCGTGGCCGGCGGCCAGCGCGGCGCGCGCCAGCGCCAGGGCGTCGCCGTAGCGGGCGTCGCGGCGCCACGCGCCGGCCAGCGCTGCGGTCAGCGCGGGCCGATCCGGCGCCACGCGGGTGGCGCGCTCGAACCAGCGGGTGGCGGGGAAGGGGGCGTTGTCGGCCTGATGGGCCCTGGCCAGCGCGGCCAGCCGGTCGGCGTCGTCCGGCCGGTCGGCCAGCACGCGGCGCAGATGGGCGATGGCGGCCGGGGCGTCGCGGTGGCCGAGATGGGCCAGCCCGAGCAGCCGATGACGCTCGACCCCGTCCGGCATGCCGGCGCCATCGCGCAGCAGGCGCAGGGCGGCGCGGTAACGGCGCGCGTCGATCAGGGCGCGCGCCTCGGCGTAGGCGGTGTGGCTACAAGCGGTGGTGGCGGTCAAAATCGCTCGTTGGGGCAAGCGCTGCCGTCATGGCAGCCGGCGGAAGGTCCAGACCGACGCCGGCGGCAGGTTCCGGGCGATCCAGGCGTGGCGCCGCGGCTTCAGCCGCAGCCGCCGAATCAGTTCCGGGTTGACCGGGGCGAAGGGACCGTAGGTGAATTGCACGAAAACCCCGTCGGGCGCCAGCACCGAAAAGGCGCCGCGGACGATTCGCGCCTGGACCGACAGCGGCATGGCGATCAGCGGCAGGCCCGACACCACGGCGTCGCAGGTCGGCCAGCCGTGCGCCTGGACGATCCGGTGCATGCGGGTGGCGTCGCCGCGCACCACCGTCGCGTCGGGATGCAGCACCGCCAGATGGTCGGCGAAGGCCGGGTCGAGTTCGATCATCAGCAGGTTGTCGGGGGTGACGCCGTGCGCGCACAGCGCTGCGGTCACCGGGCCGGTGCCCGGCCCCAACTCCACCACGCGCCGGTCGGGACCGCACTGCGCCGCCTTGGCCATCGCCCGGCACAATTCAGGACCGCTCGGAGTTACCGAGGCGACTTTCAAGGGTGAGCGAATCCAACGCTCGACAAAAAGCTTGCGTTCAGCAAGTGACATCGACCGACCTCCCACCAGATGCCGGATCAACCCCTCGGCTCTGCTTCAACCATTTCTACCCAGTTGTGTTTCATTGCGCCAGCCGAATGGATTTTGAACGATCGTTTAACAAAAGCGCAACGCCAGTGAGGTGGTGCATGTCTTGCGCTCCATTGTGCGGCCCATTGTGCGGCGTCGGACCGATCCACCCGGTCCAGGATGGGTCCGGCGGCGCTGTTCTCCTTTTCTTCCCACTGCACCGTTGACATGGCCGTGAGTGGCGGGGCACGGTTGCGGAACCGGAAGGAATGGTGAACAGGGGACCAGGACACGCCATGCCGACGCTCGCACCCGATCATTCGGACCTGTTCGACGATGCGGGCAAGCCGCCCCGGCTGCTGGAACTCGACGTCGCCCGGATCATCCGCAACCCGCACCAGCCGCGCCGCCGTTTTGACGTGGAGGAGATGCAGGGGCTGGCGGATTCGATCGCGCATTACGGGCTGAAGCAGCCGATCCTGGTGCAGGAGACGGTCGGCGGCCATCGGCTGGTCGCCGGCGAACGGCGGCTGCGGGCCCACGAGATGCTGGGGCTGGCGACCATCTACGCGCTGGTCACCTCGGGCAACCCGGACGAGCTGGCGCTGGTGGAAAATGTGCAGCGCGTCGACCTCGACGCCCTGGAACTGGCGGAGGCGCTGGCCCGCCTGATCGAGCGCTACGGCTACACCCAGGAGCAGCTCGGCCGCATCATCGGCAAGAGCCAGAGCAACATCAGCCACACCCTGCGCCTGAACAGCCTGCCCGAGGCGATCAAGTTGGAGTACGCCGCCGCCCACCGCGACGACGTGTCGCGCTCCACCCTGATCGAGATCGCCTGGATGAAGGATCTGGCGGAGCAGATGGCCCTGTGGGAGCAGGTGAAGACCGGCGACGGCACCGTCCAGGCGGCGCGCGACCGCAAGGACGCCGCCAAGGAACCGGCGCTGCGCACCCAGTCGGCGGTCGGCCGTTTCCTGGAGGTGCTGCGCCGGGCGACCGCCAAGCTGGGCGACCCGCGCGAACACCGCGCCTATGTCGACGACATCCAGCGCCGCGAACTGATCAGCCTGCGCCGGCGCATCGACCTGCTGCTGGGCGAGGACCCGATGGTGGATTGAGGGGAAGGGGACGCCGTCGGTCCCCCTCTCCAACCCGCCGTCAGTCGGTCAGGAACGGGTTGTACAGCCGCTCGTCGCCGAAGGTGGACATCGGGCCGTGGCCGGGGATGAAGGCGACGTCGTCGCCGTAGGGGAACAGCTTGTCGCGGATCGAGGCGATCAGGTCGGCGTAATTGCCCTTGGGGAAATCGGTCCGGCCAATCGAGCCCTGGAACAGCACGTCGCCGACGATGGCGAGCTTGCTTGGGCGGTGCACGAAGACGACGTGGCCGGGGGTGTGGCCGGGGGTATGGCGGACCTCCAGCGTCGCGTTGCCGACCGTGACGGTGTCGCCCTCCTCCAGCCAGCGGTCGGGGGTGAAGGAACGCACCGGCGGAAAGCCGAACATCTGGCTCTGCATCGGCATGCCGTCGATCCAGAACTGGTCGTCGCGGTGCGGCCCCTCGATCGGCAGCGACAGTTTGTCGGCCAGGTCGGCGACCGCCCCGGCGTGGTCGATGTGGCCGTGGGTGACCAGGATCTTCTCCAGGGTCACGCCCTTCGCCTTGGCCGCGGCCAGGATAAGGTCGAGATCGCCGCCGGGATCGACGGCCGCCCCCTTCATCGTCTCAGGGCACCAGAGCACCGTGCAGTTCTGCTGGAACGGGGTGACCGGCACGATGGCGTACTGCATGTCCTGTCCTTCGCGGTTGCGGGAAACATGGAGGAGATGGGCGACCTTAGCGCGGCGGCGGAAGGCTGGGCAAGCCGCCGCTTCCGCCCTCGCAACCCGCGCGGAAACTGGTTACTGTCCGAACGTTCGGCCCGGCTCCCACCTTTGGGTGAAACGGTTGGGCCGGTACGAAATGTTAACCACCGAAGCATTAGACCGGGGTGGTCCCATCGACCGCCGCCGCAAAGAAACGGATTCCGCCGGAATGCTGTCGCAAAAAGCCAAATACGCGCTGCGCGCCCTGATCATGCTGGCGGAGAAGGATGACGGCGAACTGATCCTGATCGCCGACATCGCCGAGCGCGAAAACATCCCGCGCAAGTTCCTGGAAGCCATCCTGGTGGAACTGCGCAAGGAGGGCCTGCTGTTCGCCAAGCGCGGCAAGAGCGGCGGTTACCGGCTGGCCCGTCCGGCGGCGCAGATTTCCTTCGGCGAGATCATCCGCCTGATCGACGGCCACCTGGCGCCGATCCCCTGCGCCAGCAAGGCGTCCTTCAAGCCGTGCGAGGACTGCATCGATACGGAAACCTGTTCGGTCCGCTGGCTGATGGTGCAGGTGCGCGACGCGACCGCCAACGTGCTGGACAACCGCACCCTGGCCGACGCCCTGCGCCACCGCCAGTCGATGGGCGGGCTGGCGGCCAACTTCGATATTTGATGCCTTTTCCGGAAAGTTCCGACCTGCGGTCGGCACTTTCCGGCCCCTCAAACGCCGGGTGGCCCGCGTCCGCGGGCCTTGGCTTCGCGGGCATGGGCCCGCGGGGCCGCCGTCGCTGGTATGAGTTCCCCCGAACGCCGTCGAGATGCCAAACGAAAAAGGGCCGGCAAACGCCGGCCCTTCGTCGTTTCGCGATCCCCGCCGCTCAGTCGGCGAACGGGTCGGTCATCAGGATGGTGTCGTCGCGCTCCGGGCTGGTGGAGAGCAGGGCGACGGGGGCCTGGATCAGCTCCTCGATGTGGCGGACATACTTGACCGCCTGGGCCGGCAGCTCCGCCCACGAACGGGCGCCGCGGGTGGTGTCCTTCCAGCCTTCGAAGGTCTCGTAGATTGGCTCGACGCGGGCCTGGGCGCCGGCGTTGGACGGGTAGTAGTCGATCTCCTTGCCGTCCAGCTTGTAGCCGACGCAGACCTTGATCTCGTCGAAGCCGTCCAGCACGTCCAGCTTGGTCAGCGCGATGCCGTCGATGCCGCCGGTCTTGACCGCCTGGCGGACCATGACGGCGTCGAACCAGCCGCAGCGGCGCTTGCGCCCGGTGACGACGCCGAACTCCTTGCCCTTCTGGCCGATCAGCTCGCCGATCTCGTCCGTCAGCTCGGTCGGGAACGGGCCGGAGCCGACGCGGGTGGTGTAGGCCTTGCAGATGCCCAGCACGTAGCCGATGGAGCGCGGGCCCATGCCGCAGCCGGCGGCGGCGTTGCCGGCGACGGTGTTGGACGAGGTGACGTAGGGGTAGGTGCCGTGGTCGATGTCCAGCATCGTGCCCTGGGCGCCTTCGAACAGGATGCGCTTGCCGGCGCGGCGCAGCTCGTCGAGCTGCTTCCAGACGACGGCGGCGAAGGGCAGCACCTGCGGCGCGATCTGGCGCAGCGGCTCCAGGATCTCGGCCGGGGTCATCTCCGGCGCGCCGAGCGCGCGGAACAGGGCGTTGTGGTGGGCCAGCAGGGCGTCGACCTTCTCGACCAGCACGGCGTCGTCGGTCAGGTCGCACAGGCGGATGGCGCGGCGGGCGACCTTGTCCTCATAGGCCGGGCCGATGCCGCGGCCGGTGGTGCCGATCTTGCCGGCGCCCTTGGCCTCTTCCCGCGCCTTGTCCAGCGCGCTGTGCACCGGCAGGATCAGCGGCACATTCTCGGCGACGATCAGGTTTTCCGGCGTGACGGAGACGCCCTTGTCCTTGATCGCGTTGACTTCGCGGATGAAGGCCCACGGGTCGAAGACGACGCCGTTGCCGATGACCGACAGCTTGTTCTGGCGCACCACGCCGGACGGCAGCAGGCTCAGCTTGTATTCGACGCCGTTGATCACCAGCGTGTGGCCGGCGTTGTGACCGCCCTGGAAGCGCACCACGACATCGGCCCGGCTGGACAGCCAGTCGACGATCTTGCCCTTGCCTTCGTCGCCCCACTGGGCGCCGACCACCGCCACGTTGGCCATCTCTCGTCTCCGCAAAACTGCAAAAGGAACCGCTAAGCCGCCCGCTCCACCCCACGGAACCGCCCGTGGGGGACGGGCGTCCGATCAACCGACCGGCTGGACGCCCGTGTCCGCCAGCACATGGCCGCACTGGAGCCGTCTGGCTTCCGCGGCCGCATCGGGCACCGGGGCGAGCCCGGCCACCGTCACCCAACCCTCGGCCCGCAGCTTGCGCGCCGTGTCCCACCCGGTGCCATGCGGCACATACACGCGGCCCGGGGCCTTGGCCGCCGGCACCGCGCGCAGCAGCGTGTCCATGTAGAGCGTGAAGCCGGTCGCCGGCTCACCCGGATGGTCGCCCTTGGCCGAGCCCTGGGCCTCGCCCTGGGCGCCAGCGCGGTAGCGCCCGCCCTGGCCGAGTTCGCCGGCCTCGCGCGAGAACAGCGTGAAGCTGAGCCCGGTCTGGTATTCGAAGCCGCGGTGCTCGACCAGATCAACGGTGACCGTCAGGCCGGGCATCGCCGCGCGCAGCAGCGCCAGCGTGTCGGTCAGCCGGCGGCGGTCCTTCTCCGCCCCTTCGGGCAGCGGCAGCGTCGCCAGAGCCTGCATGGCGCGGTCGGCCGGACCGGACGCGCTCATCAGCGATTCGAGCAGCGCCGCGGCCGGGCCGCCCACAGCCGCCACGCCGGCGGCGTCCTTGCGGTCGAGCGCGGCGCGCAGCCGGCGGATCTCATCCTCGCCCAGGCCGAGCCCGGCGCAGATGCGCGACACCATGGTCGGCACGCAGAGGTCGACCGACAGGTGCGGCACGCCGATGGCGGTGAGCGCCTGCACGGCGAGCAGCACCACCTCGGCGTCGGCCTCGGCCTCCAGCGGGCCGATCAGCTCGACACCAACCTGGGTGAACTGACGCTCGGGGCGCAGTTGCGACCCCTTCACCCGCAGCACCTGCCCGGCGTAGCACAGGCGCAGCGGCCGTGCCTCGTTCTTCAGGCGGGTGGTGGCGATGCGGGCGATCTGCGGGGTGATGTCGGCGCGGACCGCCATCATCCGCTGCGAATGCGGGTCCATCAGCCGGAAGGTCTGCTTGGCCATCGCCGCGCCGGGGCCGGAGAGCAGATTCTCTTCGAATTCGACCAGCGGCGGGTCGACACGGCGGTAGCCTTGCGCGGCGAATTCCGCCAGCAGGCGTTCGACGGCGGCCGCTTCATGCGCCGCTTCGGACGGCAGCACGTCGTGCAGTCCGGCGGGAAGCAGGGCGGAACTCAGGGCGTCGGCGGGCATGACCAGCGTCGTCTCGTTCAGGCAAGGACCAGGGTGGTGCCGCGGCGGATGTCGGGCACACGGGGCGGGCTAATACCCGACCCCCGCGCCGCATGCAAACGGAAAAGCCCCGCAAGCCGCCGGTATCTCCTCTGCGCGGGCCGGCGGGGCTTTGACGCGTCACCATTGTCCGCGCAAGCAATCGGCGGAATCGGCGTGCAAAATTTCATTGAATTCGTTGCAAAGATGTTCGAATCCTGAACTGCTCGCACTCGAAACAGGGGGTGTGCGGCTGATGGCTCTGCCGGGCAACAGCTACGAAGTCCAGGTCTACCAAGCGGACCATTGGGTCCTCGACCGCTGCTTCGAGAGCGAGGCGGAGGCGCGCGCCTATGGCAAGCGCATCCTGGCCGGCGGCCGGATCGAGGGGATCCGGGTGGTGCGCGACTGGGCCCGGCCCGACGGCCGCCATGTCGAAACCGAACTGCACCAGGAATTCCGCAGCCAGTCCAACGCCATCCTGATCGCCCCGATCGACGAGCCGCCGCCGCTGTGCCACCGGGCGGAGGACGTCTTCGCGGTGGAAGGGCGGATGGTCATCAACCGGCTGCTGCGCAACTACGTCGACCGCGTGGTGGTGACGCCGACCGAGCTGCTGCACAACCACGCCGAACTGAAGCGCCTGCAGGACAAGGACAATCTGTTCGCCTCCGCGGTCGGCCGGGTGGCGGCGCTGCAGGCCGAGCGGGCGAAGATCGACGGCCGCGCCCGGCGGGACGAGCTGTACGGCCTGCTGAGCGGCGTCACCGAGCGGGCGCGGGCGGCGGCGGGCAAGGCGTTGCCGCCGCTGGGCCCGGCCGGTTTCGCCCACGCCATCGACGCGCTGGCCGCCTGCGAGGCGCCGGAGGAGTGCGGCTTCCTCGGCCGCGTCCTGTTGTCGCGGGAACTGGTCGCGATGCGCAACTGGCTGGCCAAGCTGGATTTCCTGGGCGAGCTGGTGCGGCAGGGCGGCGGGTTGCCCGCGGCGCCGCTGGCGCTGGTCGACGGGGTGATCGCCGACGTGATGGGGGCGCCATCGGTGGCGCAGGAACTGCTGGGGCCGCAGGGCAGCATGGCGGAGGCGCTGTGCAACCTGATCGACCTGTCGCGCGGCCGGCTGGACGTCGCCCGGAGGCCAGAGGACGACCGCGCTGTCCAGATGAACGAGCTGTTCGCCTTCCACGACCTGACCGACGCGCGCCGCGTCGTGCTCGATCTGGTGCAGCGGCAGTTGAAGGGCAACCAGCCGCTCTACCGGCCCGATCCGACGCGCGAGCGCGACGCCTTCGCCGAGGTGCTGGCGCGCTCGATGGCCGCGGGGGTCGGGCTGGTCGGCGGGCCGGGGATGGCGGAGGCGCTGGTGCTGCGCTACCTCCGCTTCCTGGAGGCGGGCGGGGCGACCGGGCGGCGCAAGGCGATGGAGGAAGTCGTCGGGCTGATCGCCGACGCCGGCGACGGCGTGCGTTTCCTGCTGGCGCTGGCCCAGTCGGAGCTGGGGCGGCAGCAGGCCGACGACGTGGTCCGGCTGCTCGACCGCGCCACCGGCGACGCGCGGGACTTCCCGCGCTTCATCAGGCGGACCGACCCGATCAAGAGCAACCTGGAACGGTTGACGACGCTGTACCAGCAGGTCGTCGACTCGGCGGCGCCGGAACTGGTCAAGGCGCGGCTGGCTGACAACATCGACACCCTGCTGGTCGCCTACATCCACGAAAGCCACGTGGTGGAGCGGCTGGACAACCCGGCCGACCCGCTGCGCCACCGTGCCAACCGGCTGATGCAGCTCTGCGCCCCCGGCACGCTGCGCAGCGGCAAGGCGCTGTCGGTGGTGCGCCAGCGGGTGATCGGCCATCTGCGCCAGCCGCAGTTCGAGGAGAAATACGTCGCCGACCTGACCGACCCGGCGCTGCGCCAGTCGGCGCTGCGTGAGTTCCACCGGCTGCTGGGGCAGGCCGGGCTGGTGTGAGGAAGCGACGTGCCGAGAGCGGTCAGCCGGCGTCGGAGGGGCCGTTCTCGTCATCCGGCATGTCGACAACCGGCGCCTCGCGGAGGTTGGTTGCGGCCGGGTCGTCCGCCGGGCTCACCACGGCGAAGCTGCTGCCGTCGTTCTTGGGGCGCAGCACGGTCAGCGGCGAGCCGACGACCAGGAAATGGATGATCTCGGCGATGTTGGTGGCGTGATCGCCGATGCGTTCCAGGTTCTTCGCCATGAACAGCAGGTGGGTGCAGGGCGTGATGTTGCGCGGATCCTCCATCATATAGGTCAGGACCTCGCGGAACAGGCTGGTGTAGAGGTCGTCCAACTCCTCGTCGCGTTCCCAGGCGGCGATGGCCTTGTCGACGTCGCGCTCGATGTAGGCGTCGAGCACGTCCTTCATGATCGCCTCGACCAGCCGGCCCATCCGTGGGATGCCGGCCGCCGGGCGCACCACCGGCACCTGGGCAAGCGCCAGCGACCGCTTGGCGATGTTGGCGGCGTAGTCGCCGATGCGCTCCAGGTCGGCGGAGACCTTCAGCGCCGACACGATCTCGCGCAGGTCCTGGGCCATCGGCTGGCGCAGGGCCAGCAGCCGCACCGCCTCGGCGTCGATGTCGCGTTCGTAGGCGTCGAGCCGGGCGTCGGCCTGCATCACCTGCGCCGCCAGACCGACGTCGCGGCGCGTCACCGCCTTCACCGCGGCCTCGACCTGCGCTTCGGCGACGCCGCCCATCTGGGTGACGAGGTTCGACAGGCGTTGCAGTTCCTGCGCGAAGGAGCGGACGATGTGTTCGGTACCCATGATCCGTCGCGACGCCTCGAATGAGTCAGCCATGGCGCCGCAAGCCCGGTGGGCCGCCTGCGCGCGGGACGCGTACATTAGTCGATGGCGATGACGTCGACGTTGCGGGTTTATTGCGGATTTTTGACAATCGCGGCCGGATTGCCGGACCGGCGGCCGGTCCGATTGCTGGCCGGTTGCCGTTGGCGACAAGAAACCACAACCGACGCATTGGATTTGAAGTGGCTCGGTAACTTCGGTAAAGGGAGCAATGCGGTGTTGCATCCGTCCGTACGGGTGGGTCGCCGCCGCACCGACCGGGAGGCCGATTCCATGTCCGTCGCGTTCCAGACGCCCGCGCGCGCTCTCGCCGTCAGCGCCCTGCTTCTGCTCGCCGCCGCGCCTGCCGCGCGGGCGGCCGATCCCACCCCCGCTTCGGCCCCGACCGCGCTGGTCGAGGACGTGTCGGATGGCGTCGGCGGCGTGCAGCCGATGGACTACCTGTCGGCCGGCCGCAGCGTGGTGCTGAAAGCGGGCCAGACCCTGACGCTGAGCTATCTGGAATCCTGCGTGAACGAGACGATCACCGGCGGCACCGTCACGGTGGGCGCCCGTGAATCGACGGTGGAGGGTGGCCAGACCGCCCGCCACACGCTGCCCTGCGACGGCGGCCAACTGCTGCTGGCCGCCAACGAGGCCGGCAAGGCCGGGGTGACGGTGTTCCGCAGCGCGCCGATCGCCCTGCCGGGAACGCCCGCCCCGCAGCCGAAGCCGGACCTGACCCTGTTCAAGACCCACCCGGTGCTGGTGCTGACCGCGCCCGGCCCGGTCACCATCGACCGGCTGGACGTGTCGGGCATCGCGCTGAACACCATCAACGTGCCCGGCACCACGCTGGACACCGCCAGGCAGGGACCGGCGCTGGAGCCGGGCGGCCTGTACAAGGTCACCGACGGCAAGAGGTCCTTCGTCGTCAAGGTCGATCCCAAGGCCACCGGCGACGGCGGCCCGGCGCTGGGCCGGCTGATCCGCTTCTGAGCCGCCGGCCGGGGGAGCGTGGTGAGGTCGCGGTCATGAGGCTGCCCCGGCGCGTCCGGCTGATCCTGCTCGGCGCGCTGGCGCCGGCCGTCGCGGCGGCCCTGACGCTGGCGGCCTCGCCGTCGTTGCAGGGCCCGTCGATCGACAGCCTCTACCGCCTGCGCGAGGCGCTGCACGGACCCCGGCCGGCGCCCGAGCCGTCGCCGGTCGTGGTGGTCGGCATCGACGAGGAAACCTACCGCCGTCCGCCCTTCGCCGGCACGCCGCAGGCGTTGTGGGGGCCGCGGCTGAGCAAGGTGCTGGCGGCGCTGCTGGACGGCGGGGTGGCGGCCATCGGGCTCGACCTTGTTCACCCGACCTCCGTCGAGGCGCTGATCCCCGGTTTCGAGCGCGACTATCTGCTGACGCTGCGGCGCGGTGGCAAGGAGGGGCGGCTGGTGCTGGCCAAGGTGCAGCACCAGAGCGATCCGCTGATGCCCTATCGCGGCTACATGATTGCCGCCGGGGTGAACAACGTCCGTTCGGTCAATCTGGTGGAGGATCCCGACGGTGTGCTGCGCCGCGTGCCGGTGACGCTGACCGTGGCCGGGCCGGTCGGCGATGCCAACGGCACGCCGCACCCGGAACCCGGCATGGCGGTGGAGGTGGCGTCGCGCGCGCTGAAGGCGCCGCTGGAACTGGCGCCCGACGGATCGGCCGCGCTCGCCGGCTACCGGCTGCCGGGCGGCGGCGCCCCGCTGCTGGTCAACCACGCGACGGCGGCCGGGGCGATCCCGACCTACTCGCTGGCCGACCTGTTCGCCTGCGCCGAGGCGGGCCGGACCGACTATTTCGCCAAGCATTTCCAGGGCAAGGCGGTGATGGTCGGCACCGTGCTGGACGTGGAGGACCGCAAGCTGTCCTCCAACCGCTGGGTGACCAAGCCGGAGGGACTGAACCAACCCGACCGCTGCGCCCTGCCGGTGATGGGCGAGCTGTATGTCGCCGGCCGAACCCGCGACAGCGTCCCCGGCGTCTACATCCACGCCGCCGCCATTTCCAACCTGATGAACCGCGACGCGCTGGCCGAGGTCGGCCACCCGGCCGCGGTGGCGTTGGTGCTGCTGCTCGCCGGGCTGGCGGCGGTGGTGACGCTGGCGACCCGCCCACCGGTGGCGGCGGCCGGCCTGCTGGTCCTGCTGGCCGCCTGGAGCGGCGTGGCGGTCGAGGTCTTCCAGGGCGGGCTGGTGCTGCCCTACCTGCAGGCGGCCCTGGCCGCCGTGCTGGTCTTCCCGCTGGCGCTGGGCTTCCGCTTCGCCGTGCTGGACCGCGACCAGCGGCGCATCCGCAACGCCTTCAAGCTCTACCTGCCGGGATCGCTGATCGACGACATGATCGCGTCGGGCCAGTCGCCCAGCCTGGGCGGCGAGGAGCGCGACCTGTCGATCCTGTTCTGCGACATCGCCGGCTTCACCCGGATGTCGGAGGGCATGGAGCCGGAGGCGCTGGTCCTGGTGCTGAACCGCTACTTCACCGTGATGACCGACATCATCGAGGCGCATGGCGGCTTCGTCGACAAATACATCGGCGATGCCGTGCTGGCGGTGTTCGGCGCGCCCTACGCCACCGACAACCACGCCCGCGCCGCGGTGGCGGCGGCGCTGGCGATGGCCCAGGCGATGGAGGACGACCCGACGCTGCTGGCGACGGCCAGCGGGCGCGGATCGAACCGCACCGGCATCGCCACCGGCCCGGCGCTGATCGGCAACATCGGCTCGCCACGCCGCTTCAACTACACGGTGATGGGCGACACGGTGAATCTGGCCTCGCGCCTGGAAGGTGCCAACAAATATTACAGCACCGCCCTGATGGTCAGCGGCGAGACGGTGGCCCATCATGGCGACCCGGCGGCCTTCCGCCCGCTCGACACCGTCCAGGTGGTCGGCCGCAGCGAACCGGTCGCGGTGTTCGAGCCGCTGTCAGCCTTCCGCCGCACCGATCCGGAGGACCGCGCCCGGCGCGCCGCCTACGCCGCGGCGCTCGACCACTGGCGCGCCGGGCGCTTTGCCGAGGCCGCCGCCGGCTTCCGCGCGCTCGCCGCGGTGGACAGCGCCGCGCTGGTCCTGCTGCGCAAGGCGGAAACGCGCGTCGGCACCGAACTCGAACCGGGCTGGGCCGGTGTGACCGCCCTCACCGAGAAGTAGCCGCCCCGCCATGCGCCGTTCCTTCCCGCGTCTGCGCGGCGCCGCCGAAGGACGCCGAGCGCATCACCCTGACGCTGAACGCGGTGCGGATCGACGGCAACACCGTCTACGACACCGACAGCCTGTCCGCTCTGTGGCACCATCACCGCGCGCCACCGCAACGACGGCTATGGGCTGCCCCAGGCCATCGTCCCGACCCGGCGCATCCGCAACGGCGTCGCCCGCCTCCAGGTGGTGGAGGGGTATGTCGGCAATGTCGTGATTCAGGAGACCGCCACGGACCGGCTGAACCTCGTCACGCGGAGAGGCGACCCGGCCTCTCCGCGCGACAAAGCCCGTCCGTCAGCGATGAAACGTCAGATCAACTCGACCCGCTGGGCGACCGGCGCGTCGTCCGACCCGACGGCCAGATAGCGGACGTCCTCGCCATCGGCGACGATCTCCAGCCCGGACTGGCGCAGGGTGGCGCGGTCGAAATAGACGGTGGCGCCGTCTTCCCACGGTTCGATCAGGCCGGACTGGCTGTCGAGATTGTACCAGCGCACGGTGCCGTAGGCCATGGTGGCCGGGCCAGCCGGTTCCGCCGGCCGTTCCCGCCGTTCGCGCGGCGGCTTGGGCGCGCGGGGCGCGAAGCCTTCGCCGTCATCCAGATGCGGCTGGGCCGCACCCGGTTGCGACACCGACGCGGTGGGCCGCGGCGGGCGCTGGTTGCGGGCACGCGGCGCCGGCGGGGTTTCCGGCGGGGTGGCGGAGTGAATGGCGACCACCTGCGGTCCCTTGGCCCCCTGGGCCAGATCGCAGACGACCGTCGTGCCTTCGACCGGGTTGGGGAGGGAGGCGGCGGCGAGGACCGAAGCGTGCAAGAAGGCCTCGCCCGAACCGTCGGCGAGGCGGACGAACCCAAAACCCTTTTCCGGCTTGAACCACTTGACGGTCGCGGTGACGTTCGTCGCGGTGACGTTCTTCAACTCTTCGCTCAAGACAGGTCCCTTTCACGTCCTGTAGACCGGGGGCGGCGGCTCTTCCCGAATTGGGCGCGGCACCGCTGTTCGAACACGAAAAGACCCCGGCGGTCGGAAGCTTATCATAAAATTCCAGAAAATGACCAGATGGGTCGTGGCGGGCGCCCCGCAAGACCAGAATGCGCGTCGCTTCCGTATCCGTGTCGGGGGAATGGGGCGAAGGCAGGACGCGGGCTTGGCTGTTGCAGCAATCGATCCGACCGCCACAGAAAGCGTTCAATCGAGATTGTTTCTGAAACCGCCTCACTTTGGGTGCGGTATCAGGATAAATGATGCCGCACGGACGAAGGTGACCTGTCCATCAGAGGTACTTAGCGCGGAAAGGAAAAATTAACCTTAAAATTGGACTTATCCCTCCATCAGAACGGAGGATTTACTGATGACGACCACCGACCAGACCGCCTTCTACGTGTCCACCAAGGGCAAGGACAGCTGGTCCGGGCGGCTCGCCGCTCCCAACGCCGACGGCACCGACGGACCCTTCGCCAGCCTCGACAAGGCGCGGGACGCGATGCGCGCGAGCGACATCGATACCACCTACGTCCGCGGCGGCACCTATCGCCTGGACCACACGCTGACCCTCGACTCCCGCGACAACGGGCACAGCTTCGCCGCTTACAAGAGCGAGACGCCGGTGCTGAGCGGCGGCGAGCGGGTGCAGGGCTTCACCAAGGAAGCCAACGGCCTCTATTCCGCCAAGCTGTCCTCGGCCAACGGCCTGGACCTGTCGATCGGCGGCGTCCGCCAGCACGCGGCGCAGACCGGCGACTTCAACCCGGCCGACCCGGCGACCAGCGGCTGGCACGCCCTGAAGGCCGGCACCAGCGGGGCCAGCAAGACCAGCTTCAACTTCTCGTCGGGCGACATCCCGTCGACGCTGAAGGCGCACGACGCGCTGGTCGTCCAGACCTTCGACACCGAACGGCTGAAGGACGACATCTCGTCGGTCAAGACGATCGACCAGTATCATCACACCGTCACGCTCGACGACGCGGCCTCCTACGCCCTGCGGTCCGGCGGCACCTACCGGGTGATGAACGACGCCTCGCTGATCCGCGACGCCGGAGAGTTCGGCTGGCGCGCCAGCGACGGCAAGCTGGTGGTGAAGCCGGTGCACGCCGACAGCTTCCAGTCCGACGGCGTCGTGGTCGCCCGGCTCGGCACGCTGATCAAGACGACCAACGCCAGCAACCTGACGTTCGAGGGCCTGACCTTCAGCGACGCGCGCTACGACGGGTCGGCACTGTCGATGCAGGGCGGGCACGGCAACGCGATCGGCGGCAACCATTTCGTCAATGTCGGCACCGCGGTGTCGCTCGACGGCACCGACGACAGCCGGATCGCTGGCAACCGTATGGAGCATCTCGGCGCCAACGGCGTGTCGATGATCCACGCCGCCGACGGCAACCGCATCTACGCCAACTCCATGACGCACATCGGCGAGATCTCCAAGGGCGGCGCCGGGATCGGCGGCATCGGCAGCAGCAACACCGTCATCAGCCACAACGACATCACCGACGCCCCCCGCTACGGCGTGTCGATGAAGGAGTGGGACGACGGCCAGTTGAACCGCAACAACATCGTCGAGTTCAACCGCATCCATCATGTCGGGCAGGAAACCGCCGATGGCGGCGGCATCGAGATGCTCGGCCGATCCGGCAAGGCCATGGGCTCGGTCATCCGGGGCAACGAGGTGATCGACACCGGCGGCCTCGCCACCGATGGCAAGGGGGCTTGGCTGAGCGATCACAAGGGCTGGGGCATCTCGCTCGACGACCTCACCAGCGGCGTGGTCGTGCGCGACAACTTCGTGAAGGGTTTCTCCTGGGGTGGCATCTACGTCCACGGCGGCGACGATAATCTGCTGGAAAACAACTTCGGCGTGGCCAGCAATGCCAGCGATGCCTTCATCCGCCTCGAATGGGTGCCGAAGGCCGGTGCCGAGGCGCGGCCACAGGACAACACCGTCATCCACAATCTGGCCGCCGGCGAAACGACGATCAGCCAGTATTGGAAGCTGCTCAGCCCCGGCGCGCTGACGATGGACGGCAATCTCGCCGCCAACGGTCGCGGCTACGGTGCCCACGACGCGGTGTTCAATCCGGGCTTCACCGATTCCGCCCACGGCGACTATTCGCTGAAGGACCACGCTGCAGCGTTGTCGGTCGGCATCCATGACCTCAGCTGGTCGTCGATGGGGGTGAGCGGCTACCATTCCGTCGCCAGCCTGCCGGAGTTCTGGGACCACGCCGCCTGACCGCCCGTAGGGCAGGGGGGCCGTCCTGCGGGATGGCCCCTCCGAAAAAAGTTCACACGGGGTG
>NZ_LGRA01000021.1:1447207-1555975 GCF_003116095.1 Azospirillum sp. TSO35-2 | reverse complement strand
TCCCCTATTCGGGCGGGCTGACGACGCTGGAGGCGCTGTGGATGGGGGTGCCGGTGGTGACGCTGGGCGGCGATCGCTTCTGCGCCCGCCACGCGGTGACGCACCTCACCTCGGCCGGGCTGCCCGCGCTGGCGGTGGAGGGGGAGGACGCCTATGTCGCCATGGCCGCGGCGCTGGTGTCCGACCCGGAGGGGCTGGCGAGCATCCGGGCCCGCCTGCGCGACCGGCTGGCCGCGTCGCCGGCGCTGGACGGCATCCGCTTCACCCGGGCGCTGGAAGCCGCCTATGGCGCCATGTGGCAGCGCGCCGCGGCGGGGCAGGGGCGGGCGTCCTTCGCGCTGAACATCGACTGAGGCCGGTCAGTCCCGCTGGTGGTCGCCGTCGCCCCACCGGTCCTGATCATCGCCGTCGCGGTCGTCGTCCTCGGCCTCCGCCGCCAGGCGCCGCTGGTTGGCCAGCATGTCGAGCGCGCCCTGCAGGATGTAGGCGGCGGCCATCTTGTCGACGACCTCGTCGCGGCGCTTGCGGGTCATGTCGGCCTCGCCGATCATGAAACGCTCGACGGCGGAGGTCGACAGCCGCTCGTCCCAGAAGGCGATCTCGGCGTTCCAGCCCAGCAGGTCGGACCGTTCCAGCAGGTTGTTGGCGAAGGCCCGCACCGACTCGGCGCGCGGTCCCTCCGACCCGTCCATGTTCAGCGGCAGCCCGACCACCAGCCCGCCGATGCCGTAATCGCGGATCGTCTTGCCAAGCTCGCGCGCGTCCTGGGTGAATTTCGTGCGTTTCAGCGTGCCGATGGGGGATGCGACGATCAGTCCCGGATCGGCCACGGCCAGCCCGACGGTCTTGGTGCCGACGTCAAGCCCCAGCAAACGTTGGCCTTTGCCCAGCCGGGCGGCGAGTTCGGAGAGTGTGTGGATCATACCCCGACCATAGGGCCGCGCCGGTGTCCCTGCAAGATCGCTTGAGTTGTTGTTAAAGATACTTATTCTTCTAACCATGACGCTCGCACTCTCTCGTTCGGCACTGTCGCACCGGCCGCTCGCCGACGCCGACATCCCGACCATCTGCGGCTTCCCGCGCAACGCGGAGGAGCTGTATTTCCTGTTCCCGCGCGCCGTGTGGCCGCTGACCCCCGATCAGGTCCGGGCGACGTTGGACGTGCGCCGCGACCCGACCGTGGTGACCATCCCCGCGGACCCCGCCGCCGGCGGCTCCGACGGCGGGCGGGAGCGTGTCGTCGGCTACGCCAACTTCGCCACCTTCGAGGATGGACGCACGGCCAGCATCGGCAACGTCAGCGTCGACCCGTCGCTGCGCCGCCACGGCATCGCCGACTATCTGGTGCGGACGATGATGGACCGCGCCTTCGACCATCACCGGCTGCCCGAGCTGACGCTCTACTGCTTCAACACCAACACGCCGGCGCTGCTGCTGTACGCGAAGCTCGGCCTGACCCCGATCGCGCTGGAAACCCGGGTGACGCCCTGGGGCGATCCGATCGCTCTGTTCAAGCTGCGGATGGACCGCGCGACCTGGCAATCCACCGTCCGCCTGGCGGCCTGAACGGCGTTTTTTGCCGTGATCGGCCGCCGGCCGGCCGGGCAGGGCGCCGCGAACGTTGCGGTGGGCGACCGCGGGTGATAGCTTCGCGGCCGATTTCCAATGTTTTGGAAGAGAGTAGAGGCATGTCGCTCGACAAGGCCACGGTGGCCAAGATCGCGCATCTGGCCCGCATCAAGGTGCCGGACGAAGAACTGGAATCCCTGGCCGGGGAACTGAGCCAGATTCTGACCTTCGTGGAACAGCTGAACGAAGTCGACACGAAGGACGTGCCGCCGATGACCAGCGTCGCCGCGCAAAAGCTGCGCCGCCGCAAGGACGAGGTCACCGACGGCGGCTATGCCGCGCAGGTCCTGTCGAACGGCCCGGAAACGGCCGAAGGCTTCTACGTCGTGCCGAAGGTGGTCGAGTGATGACGGCGCTCACGCATCTCACCATGGCCGGGGCGCTGGACGGCCTCGCTTCGAGGGAGTTCACCGCGGTCGAACTGGCCGAGGCGCATGTGCGCGCGGTCGAGGCCGTGCGCCCCTTCAACATCTTCATCACCGAGACGCCGGACGCCGCCCTGTCGATGGCCAAGGCCAGCGACGAGCGCCGGGCGAAGGGCGAGGCCGGTCCGATGGACGGCCTGCCGATCGCGGTGAAGGACCTGTTCTGCACCAAGGGCGTGTCGACCACCGCCGGCAGCCACATCCTCGACGGCTTCAAGCCGGAGTATGAGTCGACGGTCACCTCGCAGCTGTGGCGCGACGGCGCCGTCATGCTGGGCAAGGTGAACCTGGACGAGTTCGCCATGGGCTCGGCCACCATCACCGCCCACCAGGGCGAGACGGTCAGCCCGTGGAGCCCCGGTGCGCCGGGCGCCTGGGAGCGGAAGATCGTCGCCGGTGGTTCGTCGGGCGGATCGGCCGCGGTCATCGCGGCGCGCGCCGCGCTGGGCGCCACCGGCACCGACACCGGCGGGTCGATCCGCCAGCCGGCCGGCTACACCGGCACCGTCGGCATCAAGCCGACCTACGGCCGCTGCTCGCGCTGGGGCATCGTCGCCTACGCCTCCTCGCTCGATCAGGCCGGGCCGATGACCCGCACGGTCGAGGACGCGGCGATCATGCTGCGCTCGATGTGCGGTTTCGACCCGAAGGATTCGACCTCGGTCGACATGGCGGTGCCGGACTTCCGCGCCGCGCTGACCGGCGACATCCGTGGCCTGCGCGTCGGCATTCCCAAGGAATACCGGGTGGAGGGCCTGTCGGCCGAGATCGCCGCGCTGTGGGACCAGGGCATCGCCTGGCTGAAGGAGGCCGGCGCCGAGCCGGTGGAGATCAGCCTGCCGCACACCAAGTACGCCCTGGCCGCCTACTACATCATCGCCCCGGCGGAGGCCTCGTCCAACCTCGCGCGCTACGACGGCGTGCGCTACGGCCTGCGGGTCGAGGGCGGCAGCCTCGGCGAGATGTATGAGAACACCCGCGGCGCCGGCTTCGGCAAGGAAGTGCAGCGCCGCATCCTGATCGGCACCTATGTGCTGTCGGCCGGCTATTACGACGCCTACTACAACAAGGCCCGTCAGGTGCGCACGCGCATCAAGTGGGACTTCGACGAGGCGTTCAAGAGCTGCGACGTCATCCTGACGCCGACCGCCCCCAGCACGCCGTTCGCCATCGGCGAGAAGATGGACGATCCGGTGCAGATGTACCTGAACGACGTCTTCACCGTTCCGATCAACCTCGCCGGCCTGCCGGCGATGTCGGTCCCGGCCGGCTTCGGTGCCGACGGCCTGCCGCTCGGCCTGCAGCTGATCGGCCGGCCGTTCGACGAGGAAACGCTGCTGCGCGTCGGACAGGTCGTCGAAAAGGCGGCCAACGTCACGGCGGTTCCGCCCTTCATGGCGTGATGCGTCTGATCTGACCAGAAAAAGGGCCGGTTCGCAGGAACCGGCCCTTTTTGTTTTGGGGGTGGTTGTTGGTGCCCCCTCCCTCCCGCTCTGTCGAGCGGGTCCCTCCCTCCCCCGCTTCGCAGGAGAGGGTAGAGTTTGCGGAGCGGCGGCAGTCCCCTCTCCCTCGAAGAGGGGGAGGTTAGGGAGGGGGCATCGTCAGCCGACGCCTACCCATCACGCCCCGCCGATGCCCTGCACATAGCTCTCGCCGGTCTTCGGGTCGATGTTCTCGCCGGTTCCCGGCGTGCCCGGCGGGGCTTCATCCTTGTCGCTCATCGGCTCGACCGCCGGCTTCACCGGGATCGGCTTGGTCCCTGGGCGGTCGCTGCCGGATCGGTCGTTCTGCGGCAGGTCGGACGTCTTTTCCTTGGCCATGGCGGCGCTCTCCCTCTGGTGGATCGGTGTCACCCCCACCAACAGGCCGTCCGCCGCTTCGTCACCCTCGGCCCCGCTATTCGGCCGCCTCCAACGCAACCCGCGCCAACTCCAGCAGCTTTTTGTCGACCTCGTCCTCGTCATAGCCGGGGTTGTCGGCCAGGGAGTCGCGCAGGCGCATGGTGATGAACTCGCCGGTGTGGTGCTTCTCGTAGAGGCGGACGTCGCCCAATGCCTTGGCGACGCGGTGCAGCCGATCACGATCCATCATGGTCTCCCGTCTTGGTCACTGCCGTGGCAACAGGCGGGCCGGCACATCATTCCTGGGCGGCGGCCCCGGGGGTGGATTGTCCATGCGCCGTACCGCGCTTGGATGCCGGAACAGGACGCGGTCTTCCGACGTCCCATTGTTTGGCAGCAATCACCGCGATTGGGGGCGAAGGCATGGACCCGGGACGCGATCAACGGCGCGAACTGCTCACCCGCGTGCGCCTCGTCGTGGAGCATTACGAGCGCCACAGCACCGCCGGCCCCAGCATCATGCGCGGTGTCCGCTATGACCTCGCGGTGCGGGCGACCGACCTGAACGGCGACGGCTGCCTGTTCCCGTCCTGCTCTTGCGCCAAGGCCGACTGCGCCCAGCGCGCCGCCTGTCCGCCGCCGGACGTCGCACGATGGAACCGGACGACCCGTCGCTGAGCCGGGGCCGCCGCTCCGATCGTGGCGGTTCTACTGTATGCCGGTCTGCTATGCCGAATTGCGCAATTTTTATTTCCAGGCCACGACCTCAAGATGTGTCGGAACGATGGATTTGGAGCGAATCATGCCGGTCTGGCGCTTTTTTAATACATTCACCGGGACACATTTCTACACGGGAAGTGAAGGTGAACGGGATTCGGTGATCACCAATCTTCACAACATGCGGTATGAAGGGGTGGCGTTCGACGATCCTGTACAGGCCAACACCACCGTCTGGCGGTTCCGCCGGCTCGACGCCGAGGGGCATTTCTACACGGCCAGCGTCACCGAGCGGGATGATGTGATCGCCAATCTTTCCAATGTCTATGCCTATGAAGGCGCCGGATTCGCCGCCAGTTCAACCCAGACCGAAAGCGCCTCACAGGCGGTTTATCGTTTCTGGAACAGGGACACCGGGGCGCATTTCTACACGGCCAGCGACGGGGAGCGGGCCTCCGTCGTCGCCAACCTGCCGAACATGCGGTACGAGGGGATCGCCTACTATATGGCGCCGCCACCGTCGCAGCCCGATCGCAGCGGTGCCGTGGACGAGGCATGGTACTTGGCCGCCTATCCCGACGTCGCCGATGCGGTGGCGATGGGGCTCACCACCGCGGCCCAACATTGGCAGGCGTTTGGCCTGAGCGAGGGCCGGCTTCCGCGGAGTTTGCCCGACTTGGCCGGCAATGACTCCATCTCCAGCAAATACAGCGCGCCGAACAATGGCGACCGGCTGAATGGCGGTGCCGGCAACGACACGCTGCAAGGCGGGACCGGCGATGACACGCTGTTCGGCGAGACGGGCAACGATGTTCTCTACGGCTACCAAAGCGACAATCTCAACGGTGGCTCCGGCGACGACACCTATTACGTCTATGGCTCGGGCGTGACGATAGGCGAGGGGTCGAACGGTGGCACCGACACCGCCTACATCTACCGCCGCAGTTATTCCATGCCCGCGAATCTCGAGAATGCCGTGTTCCAATCCGGCGGTTTGCAGGATCAGCAAACGGTGCTGGTCTATGGCAATGACCAGAACAACAGGATCAACCCTGCTGCGGACGCGCTCGACCTTCGCTTTGGCAATCGCCCTCAACAGACGGAACTGCATGGTGGGGGCGGCAACGACAGCCTGAACGGAGGTTTCGGAGGGTCGCTGCTGTATGGCGATGACGGGGACGATGTCCTGGGGTCGGAGGGGTGGGGTCTCACCTCCGTGTGGACGGGAACCGCGCTCTATTCCGGCGCGGACACGCTGTTCGGCGGCGCCGGCAACGACACGCTGATCGCCACCGACGGGTCGGATCAGTTGAGTGGTGGCGACGGAGCGGACGTCTTCCTGTTCGATATGACGAAGCCGCGCACGACAGCCTACTATGTGCCGAGTCAGTCGATGATCAACGGAACGACGACCATCACGGACTTCCAACCCGGAACCGACATCCTTCGCTTCACTGGAACCAGCCTGACGGCGCAGCAGATCGCCGACCGTTTTACCCTGACCGGCGTCCCAGGTGCATCGCCGATGCTGACCGCCACCTTCACCGGACTCGACCTCGCCACTCCCTACGGCAACGATGCCACGCTGGTGGTCCGCCTGCCCGGCCTCGCCACCGGGCAGGTGACGTCCGCCATGATCGCGGTGTCGTGACGCGGTCGGCCGATGGTTGGCGGGAGTGAGGGGAGGGCGGCCGCCTGCCGGCACGTCGTCGAGGTGTTCCAGGCCCGAATCCCGGTATTGGCTCTCCCGGAATGAAGAAGACCCCGCCGGCGATAAAGCCGACGGGGTCCACTCGACCGGTCCACCGCTGGGGTTCACATCCGCATGAAGCGGGCGTGAACCCCAGGAAATCAGTGGCTTGGATCAGACCGAGTAGTACATCTTGTACTCGATCGGGTGCGGCATGGTCTCGAAGGCCATCATCTCTTCCGTGCGGAGGTCGATGTAGCCGTCGATCATGTCGGCCGAGAACACGTCGCCCTTGCGCAGGAACTCGTTGTCCTCGCGCAGCGCGGTGAGCGCCTCGCGCAGCGAGCCGCAAACCGTCGGAACCTTGGCCAGCTCTTCCGGCGGCAGGTCGTACAGGTTCTTGTCCATCGCGTCGCCGGGGTGGATCTTGTTCTGGATGCCGTCCAGGCCGGCCATCAGCATGGCGGCGAAGGCTAGGTACGGGTTGGCCGACGGATCCGGGAAGCGGACCTCGACGCGCTTGCCCTTCGGCGAGGCGACGTACGGGATGCGGCAGGACGCCGAACGGTTGCGGGCCGAGTAGGCCAGCAGGACCGGGGCCTCATAGCCCGGGACCAGGCGCTTGTAGCTGTTGGTCGACGGGTTGGTGAAGGCGTTCAGCGCCTTGGCGTGCTTGATGATGCCGCCGATGTAGTACAGCGCCAGCTCCGACAGGTCGGCGTACTGGTTGCCGGCGAACAGCGGCTGGCCGTCCTTCCAGATCGACTGGTGGCAGTGCATGCCCGAACCGTTGTCACCGAACACCGGCTTCGGCATGAAGGTCGCGGTCTTGCCGTAGGCGTGGGCGACGTTGTGCACCACGTACTTGTAGTACTGCATGTTGTCGCCGGTGCGGACCAGCGTGTCGAACTTGATGCCCAGCTCGTGCTGGGCGGCGGCCACCTCGTGGTGGTGCTTCTCGACCGGGACGCCCATCTCGGCCAGGACGCTCAGCATCTCGGCGCGCAGGTCGTTCGCGCTGTCGATCGGGGCGACCGGGAAGTAGCCGCCCTTGGTGCCCGGGCGGTGGCCCAGGTTGCCGTCCTCATAGTCCTTGCCCGAGGCGTAGGAGCCTTCGTCCGAGGCGAACTCGTAGGACACCTTGTTCATGTCGACGGAGTACTTGACGTCGTCGAACACGAAGAACTCGGCTTCCGGGCCGAAGAACACGGTGTCGCCGATGCCGGCCGAGGCGGTGTAGCGCTCGGCGGCCTTGGCGATGCCGCGCGGGCAGCGCTCGTAGGCCTGGCCGGTGCCCGGATCGAACACGTCGCAGAGGATGTTCAGCGTCGGCTGGGCCGCGAACGGATCCATGACCGCCGTGGTCGGGTCGAGCTGCAGGATCATGTCCGACTCTTCGATGCCCTTCCAACCGGCGATCGAGGAACCGTCGAACATGATGCCGTCCTCGAACACGTCCTCGTCGATGGTCGAGACGTGCTGGGCGGTGTGGTGCAGCTTGCCGCGCGGGTCGGTAAAGCGCAGGTCCACGTACTTGACGTCGTGTTCCTTGATCAGGTCGAAGACCTTGCTGATGTCGGACATGTCTCTTTTTCCACGCTTAAGAGGTTTGGGTCCCGCTGCGTCAAACCGCCGTCGGCTGTCGATGGCGGGGGGCGGCGCTTGCGGCGGACGTTATCTCACGCCTTTCTTCCCCGCACAACGCGCCAACCCAAAAAGTCGCACGTCCCGCATAGGCGGCCATCGGCCGTTCGGCGGGGGGTGCGGCCGGGGCCGGCGGAAGGGGGCGGGGAAAACGGCGCATGTTGGCGGCGGCTTGGAGGGAGGGGTTGCCGGGGTGGTTGGAAAGACCGGTTCCGGACGCGGGTCAGATCGCGTCGGCACCCTTTTCGCCGGTCCGGATGCGGACCACTTCTTCCACGGGCGTGACGAAGATCTTGCCGTCGCCGATGCGGCCGGTGTGCGCGGCCTGCTGGATCGCCTCGATCGCCCGCTCCACCAGGGAATCCTCCATCACCACCTCGATCTTCACCTTCGGCAGGAAGTCCACGACGTATTCCGCGCCGCGATAAAGCTCGGTGTGGCCCTTCTGGCGGCCGAAACCCTTGGCTTCGGTCACGGTGATCCCCTTGATCCCGACCTCGTGAAGGGCTTCCTTCACTTCGTCGAGCTTGAACGGCTTGATGATGGCTTCGATCTTCTTCATGGGTCTCTCGTGTACGAGGTGCCAACGCCGGCAGGCACCGTCCACGGCTCTGCCGACAGCGACAACAGTAAGCATGGAGCGTGCCACAATCGGCCGATCCCGTCCGGCGGCGTCGACGCTCGGCATAGGACGGTTGGATGCCGTCCGATGGAGCAGGCTGCTGCCGAAAGATGCGGCGAAGTGAACAATATTTGTGCACAAGGCGCAAGGGATCCGAGCGTCAAAGCGGCCGCGGCGTGGCGGGACGCCGCCGAAAACCGCCCCCCGATGGTGGCCGGAAGGCGGGCGGAACTTTTTTCGGTGTCGGGAAAAAAGGCGCTTGACCGGCCGTCCCGAGCTGGGGCATAACGCGGCTCCCAACGGTGGCGGTGGTAGCTCAGTTGGTAGAGCCCTCGGTTGTGGTCCGAGTGGTCGTGGGTTCGAGTCCCATCCATCGCCCCATCCCCTTTCTTCTTGCTGTGCAAGATCCGATCCGTTTGACGCCCGCACGGTTTCCAAGCCGTTTTGCGGGCGTTTTTGCTTGTCCGGCGTCCGGAGTATCCGGACGATAAGAAGAGGGCGACCGCATCGCGGGTGTGCCGGGGTCGCGTGTGCCGGGGGAGTGCGGGATGGATGAGCTTCTGTCCGTCGCGGAGATGTATCGGGCCGACCAGTTGGCCATCGCCGCCGGGGTGCCCGGCCCGGCGTTGATGGAGGCGGCCGGCGCCGCCGTGGTCCGCGCGGTGTGCGAACGCTGGGCGCCGCACCCGACCGCCGTGCTCTGCGGGCCCGGCAACAACGGCGGCGACGGCTTCGTCATCGCCCGGCTCCTGCTGGAGGCCGGCTGGCCGGTGCGGCTCGCGCTGCTCGGCACCCGGTCCGCCCTGACCGGCGACGCCGCGGTGGCGGCCGACCGCTGGCCCGGCCCGATCGAGGCCGCCGACCCCTACATCCTCAAGGGCAACCCCCTGGTCATCGACGCGCTGTTCGGCGCCGGCCTGTCCCGCCCGCTCGACGGGCTGGCCCGCACCGTGGTCGAGGCGATGGAGGGCCGCACCGTGGTGGCGGTCGACGTGCCGAGCGGCCTGCACGGCGACAGCGGCCGTGTGCTGGGCGCCGCGCCGCAGGCCGCGCTGACCGTCACCGTCTTCCGCCGCAAGCCGGGCCATGTGCTGCTGCCCGGCCGCACCCTGTGCGGCGAGGTGGTGGTGGCCGACATCGGCATTCCGGAGCGCGTGCTGGACAGCATCGCGCCGCAGACCGCGGTGAACGGGCCGGCGCTGTGGCGCCACCGTTTCCCCTGGCCGGCGCTGGACGGCCATAAATACGCGCGCGGCCATGCGGTGGTCCTGGGCGGCGCGCGGATGACGGGCGCGGCGCGGCTGGCGTCGGTGGCGGCGCTGCGGGCCGGGGCCGGGCTGGTCACCATCGCCTGCCCGCCGGAGGCCTTTCCGGTCTACGCCGCCGGCTGTCCCAGCGTGATCGTCGATCCGGTGGAGGACGGCGGCGCCTTCATCCGGCTGCTCGGCGATCCGCGCAAGAACGCGGTGCTGCTCGGGCCGGGGGCGGGGCGGGGGACGCAGACCCGCACGGCGACGCTGGCGGCGCTGGACGCCCACAAGGCCTGCGTGCTGGACGCCGACGCGCTGACCAGCTTCGCCGAGTCGGCCGACGAGCTGCTCGACCGGCTGACCGCGCGCTGCGTCCTGACCCCGCACGAGGGTGAATTCGCCCGGCTGTTCGGCGATTCGGTGGGCATGGACGGCGACAAGCTGTCGCGGGTGCGCGCCGCCGCCTCGCGCTCCGGCGCGGTGGTGGTGCTGAAGGGCGCCGACAGCGTGGTCGCCGCGCCCGACGGACGCGCGGTGGTCAACGTCAACGCGCCGCCCGACCTCGCCACCGCCGGCACCGGCGACGTGCTGGCCGGCGTGGTGCTGGGGCTGCTGGCCCAGGGCATGGACGCGTTCGACGCCGCCTGCGCCGCGGTCTGGCTGCACGGCGAGGCCGGGCACGCGGTCGGCCCCGGCCTGATCTCCGACGATCTGCCCGGCGCCCTGCCCGGGGTGCTGAAGGCCCTGAAGGGGCAGGCGTAGGCCGGCGGTCCAGGCAAGCCCGGCTTCCGCGGTACCCCTGACGGCGGTCCCCGACGGCTGCGTCCGTGCGTCCACTTGCGGAGCGGCGGTGGCGGGGCCAGACTCGGCGGCATGAGCGACACGACCGACACCGCAGCACCCAAGGCAGCCCCGGTTGCAACCCCGGGGGCACCCCAGGATCCGGCCCCGCCCGCGGCGGCGGTGCAACCCGGATTGCTCGACCGCGCGCTGGACAACCTGCGCACCCGCTGGCGCGAGATCGCCGCGTCGGCGCGTGGCGCGGTCGGCGCGCCTCCCCGCACCCATCTGCCCAAGGAGGACGCCGAGCGTCTGAAGGAGCAGATCGAGGCCTGCCTCGAATCGCGCGGCGGCGAGGTGTCGGCCCGCGCCCGCGCCGCCCAGCTCGGCCGCACCTATCTGGCGCTCGATCCGCAGGGGCGGCGGAACTTCCTTGTTATGCTCGCGCGCGACTTCGACGTCGACCGCGATGCGGTGATGGACGCGATGGCGACCTTCCAGGCGGCGGCCGACCCGGTCGCCCGCGGCCACGCCGAACGGGCGCTCCGCCGCGCGCTGGAACCGCCGCGCCTGCGGCTGCTGACCCAGTTCAACGCCCTGCCGGAGGGGGTGAAGTTCCTGGTCGACCTGCGCGCCGAGCTGATGGAGATGGCGCGCGGCGAACCGCTGCTCCAGGCGCTGGAAGACGACCTGAAGAACCTGCTGCGGGCCTGGTTCGACGTCGGTTTCCTGGAGATGCACCGGATCACCTGGGACAGCCCGGCCTCGCTGTTGGAAAAGCTGATCAAGTACGAGGCGGTGCACGAGATCAGCGGCTGGCAGGACCTGAAGGACCGGCTCGATTCGGACCGCCGCTGCTTCGCCTTCTTCCACCCGCGCATGCCGAACGAGCCGCTGATCTTCGTCGAGGTGGCGCTGGTCCAGGGCATGTCGGACAACGTCCAGGCGCTGCTCGACCCGTCGGCCCCGGTCTGCGACCCCAAGAGCGCCGACAGCGCCATCTTCTACTCGATCTCCAACGCCCAGAGCGGGCTGGCCGGCATCAGCTTCGGCAACTTCCTGATCAAGCGGGTGGTCGACGGGCTGGCGACCGAGTTTCCCAACATCAAATACTACGCCACCCTGTCGCCGATCCCCGGTTTCCGCCGCTGGTTCGAGCGCACGCTGGACCGCGACGGCGACGCCGTGCTGACCAACCCGGAGGCCGAGCACATCGCCGAGCGGCTGGCCGCGCTGGAGCAGGCCGACGACGAGGACGGCGGCGGGGGTGGCGGCGCGACCGAAGGCGGAGTCGGGGCGGAGGAGACGCCGCTGCTGGCCCGCGCGCTGTCCCGGCCGGACTGGTTCGAGGACGAGGAGCTGCAGAAGCGCCTGCGCGGGCCGCTGATGCGGCTGTGCGTCCATTACCTGACGACCGCCCAGGCGCCGGCCCGGCGGAGCGAACGCGGCGGCAACGCGCCGGCGCGGGCGCTGGACCCGGTGGCGCATTTCCACCTGACCAACGGCGCCCGGATGGAGCGGCTGAACTGGCTGGCCGACCGCTCGACCAAGGGGTTGAAGCAGGCCTGCGGCATGATGATCAACTACCGCTACCGGCTGGGCGAGATCGACGCCAACCACGAGGCCTACACCGGCGAGGGGAGGATCATCACCTCGTCGGCGGTGCGCTCGCTGGGCAAGGCCGGCGGCTGACGCGAACGGGCGGGTTGCGGACCGGCCCGCCTGCGACCGATCCGCCCCATTTTGCCTGTTTGCTTCCGCCCCGCTGTGCTATAGACCGGACTTCGCCGGCGGTCCGGCGGGTGTCCCGGCACCCGTCGCGGCTGCCTTTTGCCATGAACGCGGGCGTGGCGGAATTGGTAGACGCGCTGGATTTAGGTTCCAGTGACTTCGGTCGTATGGGTTCAAGTCCCTTCGCCCGCACCATGGCAAACCTCTGGACCGCATGGAAAACACGGATTCGGGCCGCCCGGACGGGCGCCGCCGGGCCGGCACAACGAGATAGGCTTTCGTTCCGATGAACATCACCGAGACCAGCACCGACGGCCTCAAGCGCGAATTTCAGGTCGTCATCTCCGCCAAGGACATCGAAGAGAAGGTGAACGGCAAGCTGGAAGAGCTGCGCCGCACCGTCCAGCTGCCGGGCTTCCGTCCGGGCAAGGTGCCGGTGAGCGTGATCAAGCAGCGCTACCACGGCGGCGTGCTGTCCGAGGTGCTGGAGGACGCCATCTCCGACAGCTCGCGCCAGGCGCTGAGCGAGCGCGGCCTGCGCGTCGCGCTGCAGCCGAAGATCGAGGTCGAGAAGTACGAAGAGAACGGCGACCTCTCCTACAAGATGGCCGTCGAGCTGCTGCCGGACGTCGAGCCGGGCGACTTCTCGTCGATCGAGCTGGAGAAGCCGGTCGCCGAAGTGACCGACGAGTCGGTCGAAGAGGCGCTGCAGCGCCTGGCCTCGGCCCACTCCACCCAGGCCCCGGTCACCGAGGACCGCGGCGTCGAGACCGGCGACATCGCCGTGATCGACTTCGCCGGCTCGGTCGATGGCGAGGCCCTGCCGGGCATGGACGGCAAGGACTACCCGCTGGAAATCGGCGCCGGCCGCTTCGTGCCGGGCTTCGAGGAGCAGCTGGTCGGCGCCAAGGCCGGCGAGCACCGCACCATCAACGTCACCTTCCCCGAGGACTACCCGCACGAGCGCCTGAAGGGCGCCGCCACGGTGTTCGAGGTCGACGTCAAGGAGCTGCGCAAGAACGTCCCGGCCGAGGTCAACGACGACCTCGCCAAGGAGTTCGGCATGGAGAGCCTTGAGAAGATGCGCGAAGCGATCCGCGACCGCATCAAGGGCGAGTATGCCGGCCTGTCGCGCCTGCGCGTGAAGCGCCAGCTGCTTGACAAGCTCGCCGAGGCCTACTCGTTCGACGTGCCGCCGGGCATGGTCGAGATCGAGTTCGAGGGCATCTGGGCGCGCCTGCAGGAAGAGCTGAAGAACGGCAACGCCGGCGAGGACGCCAACAAGTCCGAGGACGAGCTGAAGACCGAGTACCGCTCGATCGCCGAGCGCCGCGTCCGCCTGGGCCTGCTGCTGTCCGAAGTGGGCCGCCGCAACGACATCCAGGTCACCCAGGACGAGGTGAACCGCGCCCTGATCAACGAGGCCCGTCGCTTCCCCGGTCAGGAGCGTCAGGTGTTCGAGTTCTTCAAGCAGAACCAGCAGGCTCTCGAGAACCTGCGCGCCCCGATCTTCGAGGACAAGGTGGTCGATCACATCCTGGATCTGGCCAAGGTCGCCGAGAAGACCGTCAGCGTCGAGGATCTGACCAAGGACGAGGACGAGGCCGGGGACGAGTCCGCGGCGGCCTGAACTCCCAAAAGGAGTGGGGGCGGGCTACCATCCGCCCCCAAAGGTTCCTATATGTGGTTCCGTGCCGGCAACGATCACCGGTTCAGCCAACTGCGGGGGCAGGGAAGAACACATGTACGACTTCGAGCCGAAGATGAATGCTCTGGTCCCGATGGTCATCGAACAGACCAACCGGGGCGAGCGCGCGTACGACATTTATTCGCGCCTGCTGAAGGAGCGGATCATCTTCCTGATCGGCGGAGTGAACGACGCCGTCGCCAGCCTGATCTGCTCGCAGCTGCTGTTCCTTGAGTCGGAGAACCCGAACAAGGACATCGCGCTCTACATCAACTCGCCGGGTGGTTACGTCTCGGCCGGCCTCGCCATCTACGACACCATGCAGTACATCCGTCCGCAGGTGTCGACGGTGTGCATGGGGCAGGCCGCCTCGATGGGCTCGCTGCTGCTGGCCGCCGGCGCGCCGGGCAAGCGCTTCTCGCTGCCGAACAGCCGCATCATGATCCACCAGCCGTCGGGCGGTGCCCAGGGCCAGGCCTCGGACATCGAGATCCAGGCGCAGGAGATTCTGAAGCTGCGCTCGCGCCTGAACGACATCTACGTCAAGCACACCGGCCAGGACCTCGACACCATCGAAACCGCCATGGAACGCGACAAGTTCATGTCGCCGGAAGAGGCCAAGGCCTTCGGCCTGATCGACGAGGTGGTGGAGAAGCGGCCGGGCGTCGACCACAGCCATTCCTGAGTGCACCCAACAAAGGGTTGATCGGGTCGTGACGCTGATGTTGAATGGCGGTGACACGATCCGGTCATCGGGCTGCAACGCCGGGGGGCCGACGGGGGTGTTCGTGATGCGACGCAAAATCGGCGCATGACCTTGTCGCGGGCGTCGTCCGCGACAAACTGAAGTAGGACCGGCGTCGGGGGGCGCCGCGTACGGGCATGGTCCCCAAGGATCACGCCTCCCGCGAGATGACGGAGTACCGATGAGCAAGTCCAGCAGCGGCGATTCGAAGAATACGCTCTACTGCTCCTTCTGCGGCAAGAGCCAGCACGAGGTCCGCAAGCTGATTGCCGGTCCGACGGTGTTCATCTGCGATGAATGCGTCGAACTGTGCATGGACATCATTCGCGAGGAGAACAAGACCACCCTCGTGAAGTCCCGCGATGGGGTTCCGACTCCGCGCGACATCCATGCGGTGCTCGACGATTACGTCATCGGACAGTCCTACGCCAAGCGCGTGCTGTCGGTGGCGGTCCACAACCATTACAAACGCCTCGCCCACGGGACGAAGCACAACGACGTCGAACTGGCGAAGTCGAACATCCTGCTGATCGGCCCGACCGGCTGCGGCAAGACGCTGCTGGCCCAGACCCTGGCCCGCATCATCGACGTTCCCTTCACCATGGCCGACGCCACGACGCTGACCGAAGCCGGCTATGTCGGCGAGGACGTCGAGAACATCATCCTCAAGCTGCTCCAGGCCGCCGACTACAACGTCGAGCGGGCGCAGCGCGGCATCGTCTACATCGACGAGGTCGACAAGATCAGCCGCAAGTCCGACAACCCGTCGATCACGCGCGACGTGTCGGGCGAGGGCGTGCAGCAGGCGCTGCTGAAGATCATGGAGGGCACCGTCGCCTCCGTGCCGCCGCAGGGCGGGCGCAAGCATCCGCAGCAGGAGTTCCTGCAGGTCGACACCAGCAACATCCTGTTCATCTGCGGCGGCGCCTTCGCCGGGTTGGACAAGATCATCGCCCAGCGCGGCAAGGGCACCAGCATCGGCTTCGGCGCCGATGTCCGGTCGTCCGAGGAGCGCGCCACCGGCGAGATCCTGCATGAGGTCGAGCCCGAGGATCTGCTGAAGTTCGGCCTGATCCCCGAGTTCATCGGCCGCCTGCCGGTGCTGGCCACCCTGTCCGACCTGGACGAGGTCGCGCTGGTCGAGATCCTGAGCAAGCCGAAGAATGCCCTGGTCAAGCAGTACCAGCGCCTGTTCGAGATGGAGGACGTCCATCTGGAGTTCTCCGAGGACGCGATGAAGGCGATCGCCCACAAGGCGATTGCCCGCAAGACCGGCGCACGCGGCCTGCGCTCGATCATGGAAGCCATCCTGCTCGACCCGATGTTCGACCTGCCGGGCCTGACCGGCGTCGAGAGCATCCTGGTCAACAAGGAAGTGGTCGAGGGGCGGGCCAAGCCGCTCTACGTCCACGCCGAACGGCGCAGCGAAGCGCCGGGAGCCTGACACCGGCTGGAATCATCGGTACCGTGACGGAAAAAGGGGCGCTTCGGCGCCCCTTTTTCTTTGCCCGGTAGTTGACCAAAGGAAAGAATAAACCGAACGATGAAAAACATTTCACCGAACGCAACCTGATGAAAATATCAGTGCAAAGAGCATTTTTAACGAATATCAAAAGATAGGGCGATAAGATCGTCGCCGGAACATTGGACACGGTGGACAGCCACGTCGTTGTCGGCTCGTCTTTCGCCGCTTCCGGCTGTTTGTGTAAGAACATTTCGGTGGGCGAGCAATGAAGATACGAAGCTTCCTTTACGTTTGCTTGGCTTGTGTCGGTGTCGTCGCGGCGGTCCCCGCCACTTGGCTGGCTCTGCAGGAAACCGCGTCGGCCGGCCGGGCGTCGGCGGCACGGGACATGGTCGATGTGCTGGGTGCCGCGACGGCGCTGAACGAGGCGCTGGCGCTGGAACGGGGCGTCGTCAACCTGCCGCTGACGGCCGGCAGCGCCATCGACAACGCTGGCCGCGAGGCCCTGGCGAAGGCGCGCTCACAGGCCGACGGCGCGCTCGCCCGCTACGTCGCCGCCGCCAAGGCGCTGGGTGACTCCAAGGCGACCGGCGAGGTCAGCGCGCTGGAGAGCAGCCTGTCGGGTGTGCGCAGCCAGGCCGACGGCTGGCTGGCCAAGGACCGCGCCGGCCGGCCGGCCGATGCTTCGGCCCAATTCTTCGCCGGCATCGTCCGGGTGACCAGCCAGGTCGGCGTGACGATGACCCGCCTGGGCCACCAGTTGAACGATCTCGATGCGGCGGTCGGTGACCGGGCCGACATCGCGGTGCGCGCGGCCACCCTGCGCGAACAGGCCGGCCAGCAATCCGTCCTGTACCTCCGCAGCCTGGGCACCGGCAAGCCGATGCCGGCGGAGACCGAGGCCGAGGCCATGATGCTGGAAGGGCGCATCCTGGCGAGCTGGGAATCGGTCGAAGACGACATCGTGTCCGGCGAGATGGAACCGGCGCTGCGCACCGCGCTGGAAACCGCGCGCAAGGGCTACATCCAGGGATTCGGCGCCTTCAAGAACCGCGTTCTGACGGCGTCGCGGGCGGGCAAGCCCTACGATCTGGACGGCACGGAATGGCGCCGGTCGGCCTCCCCGCTGCTGCAGGACCTGCTGGTCATCCGCGACGCCGGCTTCTCCGTCGGCCGTGAGATGGCGAGCGCCCATCATGCCACGGCGTTGCGCCACCTGATGCTGGCGGTCGGGGTCGTGGTTGTCGGTTTCGCCGCGCTGCTCGGCGTGGCGGTCGCGATCACCCGGCGGGCCTCCCGGCCGATCGTCGAACTGGCCCAGGTGGTCGGGGCGATCGCCGGCGGGCGGCGCGACGTCGATGTGCCGCACCGGCGGCGGACCGACGAGATCGGCGAGATGGCCGCGGCGATCGAGGTGCTGCAAACCCGTGCCCGCGAGGCCGACGACGCCGAGGCCCGGCGCCGGTCCGACCAGGAGGAGCGCGAGCGCAACCGCCTCGTGATGGAACGGGCGACGCAGGAGTTCGTGGAGCAACTCGAGTCGGTGGTCGGCCATCTGTCGAACACCGCCCAGGCGGTGCGCGGAAACTCCGAAGGGCTGTCGGCGGCGGCGGAAAGCGCCTCCTCCCTGACCTCCTCGGTGGCGTCGGCGTCGGAGCTGGCGAACAGCAACATCCAGACGGTCGCCGCCGCGTCGGAGCAGCTCCAGTCCTCCATTGGCGAGATCAGCCGCCGCATCGACGATGCCGCCCGCATCGCCCAGGACGCGGTGCGCGAAGCGGGAAGCACCGCCGAGATCGTCGCGACCCTGGCCGACCGGGCGTCCGACATCGGCTCGGTGGTCGACATGATCAACTCCATCGCGTCGCAGACCAACCTGCTGGCGCTGAACGCCACCATCGAGGCGGCGCGGGCCGGCGAGGCCGGCAAGGGCTTCGCCGTGGTGGCGAGCGAGGTGAAGAGCCTGGCCGGCCAGACCGCCAAGGCGACCGACGACATCCAGGTCCGCGTCGGCGAGATCCGCAGCGTCAGCGGCAACGCGGTCACCGCCATCGGCGCCATCAGCCGCACCGTCGCCGCGATCAGCGAGGCCGCCGCCGCGGTGGCCGCCGCCGTGGAGCAGCAGAACGCCGCCACCCGCGAGATCGCCCGCAACATCCAGGCCGCCGCCCAGGGCACGGTCGAGGTGTCCGGCAACATCGGCGAGGTCGCGGCGACCGCGGAAAGCACCCGTGTCGCGTCTGGAGAGCTGCTGATCGCGTCGCGCGGGCTGTCGGATGAGGCTGGAACCCTGCGTTCCACCGTCGACGCGTATGTGAACCGCCTCAAAAGGGCGTGACCGACCGCAAACGCGGCCGGAATGCCGTCGGATGTCCCTGGTTTGGCGGCGGGAAACCGCCCGGGCCGACCCTCAGCCCCTTGAAGGGGGGCTGGGGGTATGCCACGTTAGTCCGGTGCCGTAGGCGATCCCCGCGCTTTTGAGAAGGCGGGGGCTGTGTCAGGCCCATTTCCGGGCTGGCGGCGATCCATTCATTGAGGCCCTGCCGATGATCGAACTCTCCCGTGGTGCCCTCTACCCGGTCCTGCCGCTGCGCGACATCGTGGTCTTCCCCCACATGATCGTGCCGCTGTTCGTCGGGCGCGAGAAGTCCGTGCGCGCGTTGGAAGACGTGATGAAGGATGACAAGCAGATCCTGCTGGTCACCCAGAAGAACGCCGCGCAGGACGATCCGACTCCGGCCGACATCTACAGCGTCGGCACCGTCGGCACCGTGTTGCAGCTGCTGAAGCTGCCGGACGGGACCGTCAAGGTGCTGGTGGAAGGTGGCCAGCGCGCCGCCATCACCAAGTTCGCCGACAATGAGGAGTTCTTCCAGGCCCAGGCCGATCTCGTCGAGGAGAAGGTCGGCGAGAACCAGGAGCTGGAGGCGCTGAGCCGCGCCGTCGTCTCCCAGTTCGAACAGTACATCAAGCTGAACAAGAAGATCCCGCCCGAGGTGCTGGTCTCGATCAACCAGATCGAGGAGTCGGGCAAGCTGGCCGACACCGTCGCCTCGCATCTGGCGCTGAAGATTCCGGAAAAGCAGCAGCTTCTGGAATGCGCCACGGTGTCGGAACGGCTGGAACGCGTCTACGCCTTCATGGAAGGCGAGATCGGCGTGCTGCAGGTGGAAAAGCGCATCCGCAACCGCGTCAAGCGGCAGATGGAGAAGACCCAGCGCGAATACTATCTGAACGAGCAGCTGAAGGCGATCCAGAAGGAACTCGGCGAGACCGAGGACGGCCGCGACGAATCGGCGGAGCTGGAAGAGAAGATCAACAAGACCCGCTTCTCCAAGGAAGCCCGCGAAAAGGCGCTCGCCGAGCTGAAGAAGCTGCGGTCGATGAGCCCGATGTCGGCCGAGGCGACCGTGGTCCGCAACTACCTGGACTGGATGCTGTCCATTCCGTGGAAGAAGCGCACCAAGGTGAAGCGCGACCTGAAGCTGGCCCAGAAGGTGCTGGACGACGATCATTACGGTCTGGAGAAGGTCAAGGAGCGCATCCTTGAGTATCTCGCCGTCCAGAACCGCATGAACAAGGTCAAGGGGCCGATCCTCTGCCTCGTCGGCCCGCCCGGTGTCGGCAAGACCTCGCTCGGCAAGTCGATCGGCAAGGCGACCGGCCGCAACTTCGTCCGCATGTCGCTGGGCGGCGTCCGTGACGAGGCCGAGGTGCGCGGTCACCGCCGCACCTACATCGGCTCGATGCCCGGCAAGGTCATCCAGGGCATGAAGAAGGCGAAGTCGTCGAACCCGCTCTTCCTGCTCGACGAGATCGACAAGCTGGGTGCCGACTGGCGCGGCGACCCGTCGTCGGCGCTGCTGGAGGTCCTGGATCCGGAGCAGAACGGCACCTTCAACGACCATTACCTGGAGGTCGACTACGACCTGTCCGACGTGATGTTCGTCTGCACCGCCAACACGATGCGCATGCCGCAGCCGTTGCTGGACCGCATGGAGATCATCCGCGTCGCCGGTTACACCGAGGACGAGAAGGTCGAGATCTCCAAGCGCCACCTGATCGAGAAGCAGATCGAGGCGAACGGCCTGAAGAAGGGCGAGTTCACCATCTCCGACGACGCGCTGCGCGATCTGGTCCGCTACTACACGCGGGAAGCCGGCGTCCGCTCGCTGGAACGCGAGATCGCCAACCTGTGCCGCAAGGCGGTCAAGGAGATCCTGCTGAAGACCGGCGGCAACGCCAAGGTCGCGGTCACCCGCCGCAACCTGGACAAGTATGCCGGCGTCCGCCGCTTCCATTACGGCGAGGCGGAGCTTGAGGATCTGGTGGGCGTGACCACCGGTCTGGCCTGGACCGAGGTTGGCGGCGAGCTGCTGTCGATCGAGGCGGTGGGCCTGCCCGGCAAGGGCCGCGTCACCACCACCGGCAAGCTGGGCGACGTGATGAAGGAATCGGTCCAGGCGGCCGAGAGCTACGTCAAGTCGCGCGCCGTGGCCTTCGGCATCAAGCCGACGCTGTTCGAGAAGAAGGACATCCACGTCCATGTTCCCGAAGGCGCCACGCCGAAGGACGGCCCGTCCGCCGGCGTCGCCATGGCGACTTCCATCGTCTCGGTCCTGACCGGCATTCCCGTCCGCAAGGACGTGGCGATGACCGGCGAGATCACGCTGCGCGGCCGGGTGCTGCCGATCGGCGGCCTGAAGGAGAAGCTGCTGGCGGCCCTGCGCGGCGGCATCAAGCATGTGCTGATCCCGAAGGACAACGAGAAGGACTTGGCGGACATTCCGGACAACGTGAAGCGCAACCTGCAGATCCTGCCGGTCGGCACGGTCGACGAGGTGCTGCGCAACGCCCTGGTCCGTCCGCTGGAGCCGATCGAATGGACCGAACCGGAGGTCGATGCCGCGGCGGCGAAGGCCCAGTCGGAGAAGACCACCGGCGACACCGGCGAGGTCCTGCGTCACTGATCGGGGCCTGACGGCGTCGGCCGGATCATGGCCGCCACCATCGCGCCCATGATGCCAGCTGCCAAACGACGTTGGCCGCCCGTCTGCAATTGACGGGCGGCCAACGCTGTGATTATCCTTCGCGTCCACAAAGTCGTGGGGCGGCTTTTGTGTTTTAGTATTTGCTGAATTCGGAAGGGGGATTGCGTGAACAAGAACGATCTCGTGGCGCATGTTGCCGAAGCGTCGGGTTTGTCCAAGACCGATGCCACGAAGGCTGTCGACGCCGTGTTCGACAGCATCGCCGAATCGCTGAAGAACGGCGATGAAGTTCGTCTGGTCGGCTTCGGCACCTTCGCGGTGGCCGAGCGCGCCGCGAGCGAGGGTCGCAACCCGCGCACCGGCGAGAAGATCGACATCCCGGCGTCGAAGCAGCCGAAGTTCAAGGCTGGCAAGACGCTGAAGGACGCGCTGAACTGATCGGGATCCGAACAGGATCTTGAACCGGTTCGCCCGTTCGGGGCATAGTGCGGCCGGCCGGGTTCTTGCCCGGCCGGCCAATGTTTTTGCCGGTCCGTGTGCGTCCGGATCGGGCGATTAGCTCAGCGGTAGAGCGTCTCGTTTACACCGAGAATGTCGGGGGTTCGATCCCCTCATCGCCCACCACTTCCTTGGTACCCCGAAGAACGACCGGCCCCCGCGAGGGGCCTTTTTTGTGCGCGGGTGTCAGGGCTCGCCGCAGGCGTTCGGCTGGACCTTCATGCCGACATAGCCCTGCGTCGCGTCGTAGAGGAACTGGTACTGGCGCAGGAAGTGCCGGCCGGTGTTGATGAAGGGCGGGCGCTCGCTGGTGCTCCACGGGATGACCTGCACCGGCTCAACCGGGGTGCCGCCGCCGATGGTGAAGGCGTCGGTGGCGATCGGGTTGGGCAGGCCGGGGATGCTCACCGCGACCTTGGTGCCGGTGGCCAGCACGCCGATCTGTTTCGTCGGCTCGCTGGCGTCGGCCTGCTGCATCGTGCTGAACTGGATGCCGGGCGGTACGGTCATGTAGCTCTGCGGGATGCCGGTGTCGACCAGGACGGTGGCGTTGGTGCAGTTCGGTCCGTTCACGTCGGGATTGACGACGATGCAGCCGGTCGGCGGCATCCAGTCACCGGGATACTGGGCGTAGGGCTGGAGCTTCGCGAACTGGAAGCCGTCGGTGTTCTGGCCGGTCAGGCCGACCTGGATGCCTTGGCGGCCGATGACGTAACCCTTGTTGAGGCTGCCCGGCGCGATGGTCTGGCCGTTGATGCTGGTCAGGTTCAGCAGGACGTTCTTGTCCGGCGTGCCCTGCGGCTGGTAATCGGCCTCCTGGCCGAAACCGACGCCCATGTAGAGAATTCCCGAGCCCGCCGCCGATGCCAGCGACGGGCAGATCTGTCCATCGGTCTGATAGCTGGCGCACTTGCCGGACGTCTCGACGCCCAGCACCGGCACCGACGAGGTCGCCACCGGGGTGTTGTTGCGGTCGTACAGCGTCACCGTCATCGGCACCCAGGTGCCGGTCCACAGGACCTTGCTGCTCGACAGATACTGCGTGCCGGCCACCGCGCCCGGCTGCGTCTTCAACTGGTCGTAGTTCGGGATCTGGTCGTAGGACATGGCGATGCCGACCGATCCGGTGTCCATCTGCACCGACTGGATCGTCGAACTGCCGGCGATGCTGAAGTTCAGCCGCGGCGCGTAGGTGAACGACACGGTCTGGGGGTTTGCAAACGGGATGCACTGCGTCGCCGTGGCGCCGCTGTAGCTGGGGGCGGTCTGGGCCAGCGCCGGCACCGCTGCAACCAGAGACAGCGCCGCGGCGAGGGCGTGGCGAGGAACTTGAGGGGAGATTCTCATAGCAAAGCTCAGCATTGATTGCGATGCCGATGAGAATTGCTTGCGGCGCGGGTGGTGGCAAGCGACCATTCTGCTCGAAAAGGAACGAATCTGCGCATCGGCGCCGCCGATCGATGCGGCGCGCTCGTTCTGTACCGAGGCCCTACAGCGGGTCTAGCGCGCGTGCTGGTCGAGGAAGCTGCGGCACTGGTCGAAATCGTGCAGGCAAGGGGCGGGCAGGGCGATGCCCTTGCGTTCGGCCAGGCTGCGGGCGAAGGCGACCATGCGGTCGGTCGGCTCGCGCCGTCGGCGCGACTCCGCGGCTGACGCCTGCTCCGGCGGTGGGCCGCCCGGGATGTCATGTGGGACGTCGTGCGGGACGGCGGCCGGCGTGGCCACGGCCTTGGGCTTGCGGGTGCGGCGCGGCTTCGGCGCAGTCGCCTCACCGCCACCGGCGGCGTTGTCGGCCGGCGGAGCGGCCTTGGCGGCGCGACGGCGGGTCGGCTTGGCGCCGGTTCCCGACCGGGCCGGGCCGCCGGTGCGGGCGGTGGCGCCGCGACGGGAGACACGGGCCTTCGCCGCCGGAACACCGAGGTCCAGCGTGGTGCCGCGCTGACCGACCAGCGCGCCGATCAACCGCTCGGCCTCCGCCGCGATGGCGTCGATCACCGTGCGGAAATCGGCCTGTCCGACCACCACCTCGTCGAGCTTCATCTCCCACAGCGCGGTGGTGCCGGGGTCGACCAGGGTGGGGGCGGCGGCGCGCAGCGTCTCGAACAGGTGCAGGCCAGCCGGCGTCGGCACCAGCCATTTGCCGTCGGCGCCCAGCAGGTTCTGCTTGCGCAGCCCCTTGATGACCTCGGCGCGGGTGGCCGGCGTGCCGATCCCCTTCGCCTCCTTCAGGCGGTCGCGCAGCGCCGGGTCCTCGACGAAGCGCCAAGCGTTCTGCATGGCGTCGACCAGCGTGCCTTCGTTGTAGCGCGGCGGCGCCTGGGTGCGCTTGGCCTCCACCTTGGGGTCGCTCAGCGTCGCCGGCTCGCCGTCGGTCAGGGGCGGCAGCGTCTGCTCGGCCTCCTCTTCCGGCTTGGCGCCCGAGCGGTCGTCACTCTCGGCCGAGCCGAAGGCGGCCTTCCAGCCCAGCTTCAGCGGGATGCGGCCGACGGCGCGGAAGGCCACCGGCTTGCCGTCCACCGGCACCGGCATGGTCACGCTGGTCTGCCGGTATTCGTAATCCGGCATCACCGCCGCCAGATAGGAGCGGCAGATCAGGGCGAACAGCCGCTTCTCGTCGTCGGTCAGGCGGTTCAGCCGCGACTCGAGGTCATCCAGCACATTGACGTTCGGGATCACCGCGTGGTGCGACACCCCGTCCAGCGCCTTGTCGCAGAAATGGCCGGACTTGCCCTTGCGGATCACGGGGCGCCGAACATCCATGTGTTCGTCAAGGTGGGCGAATCCGCGCAGCCGCGTCAGCGCGCCGACGATGGCCGGCGCGTCGGCGATCTGGTTTTCCGACAGGTAACGCGCCTCGGCGCGCGGGTAGGTGATCAGCTTCTTGCCGTCGCCGTCATACAGCTCCTGCGCCACCGCCAGCGTGCGGTCGGCGGTCCAGCCCCAGCGCTGGCCACAGGTCTTCTGCAGGGCGGGCAGGTCGTACAGCTTCGGCGGCGCCTGCCGCTTTTTCTCCACCGTGACGGTCAGTGGGCCGCGGTGGCGGTCGGCGGCCCGGGCGATCGCCTCGGCGGCGGCGCGGTCCTTGATGCGGTCCTTCGGCGCCGGGGCGTGGCGCATCTGGAAGCTGCCCCCGGCGGCGGTGGCGGTCGCCACCACCTCGAAATAATCCTCGGGCTTGAAGTTGCGGATCTCCAGCTCGCGCAGGCAGACGATGGCCAGCGTCGGGGTCTTCACCCGGCCGATGCCGATGACGCCGCGGGTTCCCGGCGCCAGCAGCGTCTTGGTCGCGGTGCGCGTCAGCGACAAATTGTAGATCTGGTCGGCCTGCTGGCGTGCCACCGCCGCCTGATACAGCGGCCGCATCGACTCGTTGGGCTTCAGCGCGGCGAAGGCGTCGCGCAGAGTCTTGGGGTCTTGCGCGGTGAACAGGGCGCGGCGCACCGTGCCGCGGTAGCCGGCATGCTCCAGGATCTCCTGCCCGATCAGTTGCCCCTCGCGGTCGCAGTCGGTGGCGAGGATCACCTGGTCGCAGCCGCGCAGCGCGGCGGTGATCGCCTGCAGCTTCGCCGCCTTGTTGCCGCCGCTGTCCGGGCGGGTGGGGTAGAGCCCGTCCGGCTTCAGCAGGGTCGGTGACCAGCGCTTCCAGGCGGGGTCCACCTCGTCCGGCTCGGCGAGGCGCAGCAGGTGCCCCTCCGCCGGCAGGATGCGGCCGTAGCGGTCGCCCAGCGCTGCGCGCAGGTCTTTCGCCTGACTGGATTTCTCGGTGATGATCAGCGTCGCCATGCCCGGGAGGATACGGAATTGAGGGAAACGGAGCAAGAACATGCGTGGGGTGCCGGCCGCCGGGCCTGCGTCTTTTTGGTCGCAGGGGGGCTGGCGCTGCTGATGGCGGCGCCGGTCGCGCGGGCGGAGCGGCCGTTGCTGCCGGGCGTGGGGCCGGGCGACCGCCGCGCGCCGGTGGACGCCGACGCCGCACCGTGGCGCAGCGTGGTGCGGGTGCAGACCAACCTCGCCGGGCGCTGCACCGGCGCGCTGGTCGGGCCGCGCACGGTGGTGACCGCCGGCCATTGCCTGTTCAACGCGCGCACCCGCCGCTTCCTGCCGGCATCGTCGCTGCATGTGCTGTTCGGCTACGCCCGCGGCGACTACAGCCAGCACATCACGGTGGCGCGGGTGGTCACCGACCCGGCCTATGACCCGTCGGCCGGCCAGCCGTTGGAGTCGGCCGACTGGGCGGTGCTGACGCTCGATGCGCCGGCCCCCGCCACGGTGCCGCCCCTGCCGGTGGCGGCGGCCCCCCTGGCGGCGGGCGCGCCGGTGATGCTGGGCGGCTACAGCCAGGACCGGGCGCAGATCCTGATGGCCGACCGTGATTGCCGCGTCCTGGGGACCACCGCGGGCCTGCTGGTCCATGATTGCGACGCGACGCGCGGCACCAGCGGCGGGCCGTTGCTGGTGCGGACGGCGGGCGGGACCGGCGAGGGCTGGGCGGTGGCCGGAGTCGCCGTGGCCGCCGGCAACACGCCCGCCGTGCGCAATTTCGCGGTTCCGGCGGCCCGTTTTGCCGCATCTTTGGCGAAGGACGGCATCGCGGGACAGCCCTGAGCCGCCGTGGCGCATTTTTCGCTTCGCGCGGGGCCGGGAATGGCATAGAGGTACGCGCGTCTTTTTAGCCTCGGAACCCGGAGTCTTTCCGTCATGTCGATCCAGCGCTTCCACACCGGACCGCGCATGAGCCAGATGGTTGTCCACAAGGACACGGTCTATCTCGCCGGTCAGGTCGCCGACGAGCCGACGCCCGACGTCGAGCGTCAGACCGCCCAGATCCTGGCCCAGATCGACCGTCTGCTGGCCGAGGCCGGCAGCGACAAGAGCAAGCTCTTGTCCGCCACCATCTATCTGGTGGACATCGCCAGCTTCGGCGCCATGAACAAGGCGTGGGAGGCCTGGGTCGATCCGGCCAACACGCCGGCCCGCGCCACCGTGGAGGCCAAGCTGGCGGCGCCCGAATATCTCGTTGAAATTCAGGTCACCGCTGCTAAATAAGGCCGCGGAAAACGGGGCGACCCGGCAGCCTCGGTTGGGGTGTGCCGGCGTGGCCCGAACGCTGTGAGGGCCGCGCGCTTCAATATTCCGACATTTGCTTGTCGGTTTACGGAATGTTAATGACGCCTTAACAGATCGCCCGTAAAACCCCGACCAACCTCTGCCGCCGAAGCGGACGACCATGACGGTCGCGCTTCGGTTGCCGCGTTACTGCAATGGAACCGCAACATGCCGCGCCAAACGCCACTGTCTGACATTCGGAACATCGGCATCATCGCCCACGTCGACGCGGGCAAGACGACGACGACCGAACGCATCCTGTACTACACCGGCCGCAAGCACACGATCATCGACGTTCACGAGACGAAGGATCTCAAGACGTCGACGACGACCGACTACATGGAGCAGGAGCAGAAGCGCGGCATCACCATCCAGTCGGCCGCCGTTTCCGTCTTCTGGCGCGACAAGAAGATCAACGTCATCGACACCCCCGGCCACGTCGATTTCACCATCGAAGTGAACCGCAGCTTGCGCGTTCTCGACGGCGCGGTCGTGGTGTTCGACGGCGTCGCCGGTGTGGAGCCGCAGTCGGAAACCAACTGGCGCCTGGCCGACAACTACGACGTTCCGCGCATCTGCTACGTCAACAAGATGGACCGTTCGGGCGCGAACTTCCGTCGTTGCGTCGACATGATCCGCACCCGCCTGAACGCCCGTCCGGTCTGCATCCAGGTTCCGCTCGGCTCGGAAGACAACTTCCGCGGCATGGTCGACCTGATCGAGATGAAGGCCTATGTCTGGTTCTCGGACGACAAGGACGCCAAGTGGGAGATCTGGGAGATCACCGACGATCTCGCCCAGAAGCTCAACCTGACCGTCAAGGAAGACCTGGACAACGTCGCCAGCATCAAGGCCCTGCGCGCCGACTTGGTCGACACCGCGCTGGAGCAGGACGAGGCGGCGATGGAAGCCTACCTCGACTCCGGTGAGGATCCGTCGCCGGACGTCATCCGCGCCTGCCTGCGCAAGGGCACGCTGAACAGCGCCTTCACCCCGGTGCTGTGCGGCTCGTCCTACAAGAACAAGGGCGTCCAGCAGGTCCTCGACGCCGTCGTCGAGCTGCTGCCGGCCCCGACCGACGTCCCCAACATCAAGACGGTGGACGAGGACGGCAACCCGAACGGCGAGCGCGCCAGCTCGGACGAGGCGCCCTTCTCGGCGCTGGCCTTCAAGGTGCTGAACGACACCTACGGCTCGATGACCTTCATCCGCGTCTATTCGGGCGTGCTGACGAAGGGCATGTCGATCCTGAACTCGACCCGCGGCAAGCGCGAGAAGATCGGCCGCATGGTCGAGATGTTCGCCAAGGAAGCCAACGCGCTGGAAGAGGCCCGCGCCGGCGACATCGTCGCGCTGGTCTCGCTGCAGGAAACCGAGACCGGCGACACGCTGTGCGACGCCGCCCACCCGGTGATCCTGGAGCGCATGCGCTTCCCCGAGCCCGTCATCAGCGTCTCGGTCGAGCCGAAGACCAAGGGCGAGCAGGAGAAGTTCTCGATCGCGCTGGGCAAGATGGTTCGCGCCGATCCGTCGCTCCGCCTGGAGACCGACCGTGAAACCGGCCAGACCATCCTGCGCGGCATGGGCGAGCTGCACCTCGAAGTGACGCTCGACCGCATGCGCACGGAGTTCGGCGTGGAAGGCAACATGGGCAAGCCCCAGGTCGCCTACCGCGAGGCGATCACCAAGCCGATCGAATACACCTACACCCACAAGAAGCAGACCGGCGGTTCGGGCCAGTTCGCCGAGGTGAAGATCGTGTTCGAGCCGCGCGAGCGTGGCGAGGGCTTCGAGTTCCTCGACGAGACCGTCGGCGGCACGGTTCCCCGCGAATACGTCCCGTCGGTCAAGAAGGGTCTGGAACTCCAGAAGGAAGACGGCGTGCTCGCCGGCTACCCGACGGTCGACTTCCGTGCCCGCCTGGTGGACGGCAAGTACCACGACGTCGACTCGAACGCCCTGACGTTCGAAATCGCCGCCAAGGCCTGCTTCCGCGAGGCTCTGCCGAAGGCCGGCCCGATCCTGCTGGAGCCGGTGATGAAGGTCGAGGTGGTCACCCCCGACACCTACCTCGGCGACGTGATCGGCGACGTGAACCGTCGTCGCGGCACGATCGTCGGCCAGGTGGAGCGTGGTGCCAACATCGCCGTCGAGGCGACTGTGCCGCTGAACGAAATGTTCGGCTACATCGGCCAGCTGCGTGGCATGACCTCGGGCCGTGCGTCCTACACCATGGAGTTCAGCCACTACGAGCCGGTGCCGCGCAACGTCACCGACGAGATCGTGGCCGGCCGCAACAAGGCCGCCTGATTGCCGGTTCGGCAGTCCGGTTTGCAATCCTGAGTCCCAACGGCCGGCGGAGCGATCCGCCGGCCGTTGGTGTTTCGCCCTGGTGCTTCGGGGCGCGGTTTAAAGGGCTTTTACGAGGGTATTTCAAAGGGTTGGTGCTTCACCCGATGTCATACCGGTCATATCTCCGCGGCCTTAGGGCGGGTTTGTAACGCCCATGTCGAAGTCGCTAGGGTTTTGCAACCAAAAAAATGTTGGCAAGACGACGATTCCGTGCACAAATTTGAAGCATGGAGATTCGACGCTTCTTTTCCTTGACAGTGATGTTGCTGACCACCCTCGGCGTCCCGGCCGGGGCGGGTCAAGGAAACCTGCGTTTGGATGGCCTTTTCAGCGCGTTGCACACCACCACCGACGCCGCCTACGCCGAATCGGTCGAAGAGCATATCTGGGATTTCTGGCTGGAGCATCCCGACCCGGCGATGGTCCGCGACATGCGCGCCGGCGTCTTCAGCCTGAACGACGACGATTACGAAGCGGCGCTGCACGCCTTCGACGCGGCGATCACCCGCGACCCCTCCTACGCCGAGGGGTGGAACAAGCGTGCGGCCACCCATTACATGCTCGGCGACTACGGCGCTGCGGTGGTGGACCTGCGCCACGCCCTGTCGCTGGAACCGCGCCATTTCGGTGCGCTGGTCGAACTGGGCCTCGTCTACCTTGCGCTCGGACAGGACCAGTGGGCGCTGCGGGCCTTCGACGCGGCGCTGACGATCAACCCGCATCTGAATCGCGTCCGGGCCCAGGCCGATGCGATCCGCCATCGGGCGACGGGCACCGCGCTGTAGGCGGTGCGGCGGCCGGCGCCACACCCGCCGGTGCCGTTACCAATTGTCACGGGTATCCCATTCCTGAAAAACCCGCGATGGGAGTATGATTGCTCCGGGTGCGGCCGTCGGGCGGTCGCTTGTTTGTGCCTGCACGCGGGGGCGGTATGTTCGACGAGGCGATACGGGTGATCGGTGAATTGCGGGTGCTGAGCGCGCTCGGCCTGCTCTGCCTGTCCTTCATCCTGCCGCTGACGATCTTCATCGGGCGCAGCAACATCAAGAACGTCCGGCAGAAGATCATCGCCGACCTCGAGTCGGTGTTCCGCATCGAAGGGCAGGACCATGATCAGCTGATCCCGTCCTTCGAATTCGCCGCCTACAAGTATCGGGCCTTGCCGCAGGGGCCGGACCAGACCCAGCGGTCGGAATGGCGCGCCTATGTCTTTCCGGTCCTGGTCTTCATCATGGTGTCCTTCAGCGGCTTCCTGACCTCCAGCGGCATGCTGCTGGGCAAGGAGCGCCTGGACCATTTCCAGCCCCTGTTCAGCGGGATGACGCTGTATGGGGTGGACGAGGTCACGCGGACGGATCTGGTGCATTACCAACTCCAGACCATCGCGGTGCTGTCCTTCGCCTTTTTCGGCGCCTATGTCTGGTCGATCGACTATCTGATCCGCCGCATCTCCAACTACGATTTGTCGCCGATCTCCTTCCTGCGGGTGACCGGCCATATCATCCTGGCCTGCATCACCGCGGTGACCCTGCATCACGGCTACATGGACATGGGACAGGTGATGCCGGAGGGCGCGGTCACCGACCGCGTGCCGGAACTGCTGGTCGCCTTCCTGGTCGGCTTCTTCCCCCGGCTGGGCCTGCAGACACTGCTGAGCAAGGTGCCGCAGTTGCAGATCCGGCGCATCGACCCGCGCGCCCAGGCCTTCATCCGCGAATACCCGATCGACATGATCCTGGGCATCGACTCGGCGATCAAGTTCCGGCTGGCCGAGTTCGAGATCGAGGATGTGCAGAACCTCGCCACGGCGAACCCGATTCTTCTGTTCGTCGAAACGCCCTACGGCATCTACGAGACGATGGACTGGGTGGCGCAGGCGCAACTGCTTCTGGCGCTCGATCTCGACCAGGTCGAGGCGTTGCGGACCATCAACATCCGCACGATCTTCGACGTCGAGCGCTTCATGGCGCGGCCGGAGTCACGGCCGCGGCTGATGGAGGCGCTGAACTGCCCGAAGACCGACGGGCAGGGCAAGGTGCTGCTGGCCGACCGCGGCATCACGCTCGCCAACCTCGAGTCGGTGGTGCAGGCGATCGGCGAGGACCTGCATGTCCAGCGCCTGCGCCAGATCTGGCGGAACATCGAGCTGAAACTGAGTCTCGACCTGCCGCAGGTCAACCGCGACCGCGCGCTGGTGCTGTCCGGCCAGATGCCGCCGCGCCCTGCCGACCGCTGGCCGGGTCACCGGCCGGCGCATCACAAGCCGGCGTTGGCGCAGGTCATGGCGGAGAACGGTGCCGGTGACGGCGGAGCCCGGTCCGATGCCGGCGCGGACGCCGGCCGGCCGGTGGTGGTTCCGGCCGAATAGCGCCCGCGCCGCCCCGCCGTGCTCGTCCGCGTCACTCCGCCTCGACCCAGGCGATGCGCAGGATGTTGGTGTTGCCGGGGGTGCCGAACGGCACGCCGGCGGTGATGACCAGCCGCTGACCCTCCGCCGCGAGGCCGTCGGCGTGTGCGGCGCGGGTGGCCTTCTGCACCATTTCGGAGAAGTTGGCGACGTCGTCGGTGTGGACGGCGTGGACGCCGAACACCATCTGCATCCGCCGCGCCGTCTCCAGCGCCGAGGTCAGGCAGAGGATCGGCACCTCCGGCCGTTCGCGCGCCGCCCTCAGCGTGGTGGAGCCCGAGGTGGTGTAGGTGACGATCGCCGCCGCCTGGATGGTGTGGGCAACCTGGCGGGCCGCGGCGGTGATGGCGTCGGCCGCGGTCTGCTGCGGGTCGGGGTGCTGCGCGTCCATGATGGTGCGGTAGAGCGGGTCGTGCTCCACCCGCCGGGCGATGCGGTCCATGATCGACACCGCCTCCACCGGATAGTCGCCCGACGCGGTTTCCGCCGACAGCATCACCGCGTCGGCGCCGTCATAGACCGCCGTGGCGACATCCGACGCCTCGGCGCGGGTGGGGGCGGGGGCGCTGACCATCGACTCTAGCATCTGGGTGGCGACGATCACCGGCTTGCCGGCCCGGCGCGACTCGCGGACGATGCGCTTCTGCAGGGTCGGCACATCCTCCGCCGGCAACTCGACGCCGAGGTCGCCGCGCGCCACCATGATGCCGTCCGACATCTCGATGATGTCGGCGAGGTGGGCGATGGCCTGCGGCTTCTCCAGCTTCGACAGCAGCGCCGCGCGCCCGGCGATCAGCTTGCGCGCCTCCGCCACATCGTCGGGCCGCTGGACGAAGCTCAGCGCCACCCAGTCGACGCCCTGGTCGAGGGCGAAGGCCAGATCCTCGCGGTCCTTCGGGGTCAGCGGCGACAGCGGCAGCACGACTCCGGGGACGTTGACCCCCTTGCGGTCGGACAACTTGGTGCCCGACACCACCACGGTGTCGGCGAAGTCGGGACCGCAGGCGGTCACCCGCAGCCGCACCCGCCCGTCGTCCAGCAGCAGGTCGGTGTCCGGGCTGAGCGCCGCGAAGATCTCCGGATGGGGCATGCCGACGCGGCTGCGGTCCCCCGGCTCGCGTGACAGGTCCAGGCGGAAGGGCTGCCCCGCCGTCAGCGTGACCGGGCCGTCGGCGAAGGTGGCGATCCGCAGCTTCGGCCCCTGCAGGTCGGCCATCACCGCGATGGGGCGGCCGGTGCGGGCCTCCAGATCGCGCAGGGCCGCCAGCCGGGCGCCATGGTCGGCGTGGGTGCCGTGGCTGAAGTTCAGGCGGAAGACGTCGACTCCGCTCTCGAACAGCCGGGCGATCACCTCGGGCGAGGCGGAGGACGGGCCGAGCGTGGCGACGATCTTGGTCAGGCGGGACCGCCGGATCTTGATGGCATTGCCAGTCATGGTCATGAACACGAACCTTTCCCGTCAGAGGGGGTGCCGGTGGAACTGAGACTGGTGCGCCGGCGTCGCCCGTTCAGCCGGGCAATCGTCGTGCGGCGGTTGTTGCCCATCACTTCGCGTCGATCAAGCCTCTGCTTTGCCGCATCCAGGGGTGGGGCGCGCCTGTGTTCCGCCACGGGGCGGCCTACCGCTCTTGTCCGTGGCGGGGAACCGGCCGAACCAGCATTCGGCCTTGACAAGTTCCGGGGGTTTCCTATAGTCGCACCCTCTCGCCGCCTTGCAAAGGTGGCGGGCAGCATTGTGCGTTCCTGGTTCCGGCGTGGTGTCGGACGGGATTTGCTCGGTGTGTAGGCGGCCCGACGGGCTGCCGTTGAGATATCGAGATCGAGGAGAGCAGCGTGGCGCGTATCGCTGGCGTCAACATCCCCGCGCAGAAGCGCGTGGAGATCGGGTTGACCTACATCCATGGCATCGGCCCCTTCAAGGCCAAGGAAATCTGCTCGAAGCTGGAGATCCCGGCCGAGCGTCGCGTGAACGAGCTGACGGACGACGAAGTCCTGAAGATCCGCGAGACCATCGACGCCGACTACCGCGTCGAGGGTGATCTGCGTCGTGAAGTCGCGATGAACATCAAGCGCCTGATGGACCTGGGCTGCTACCGCGGCCTGCGTCACCGCAAGGGCCTGCCGGTCCACGGTCAGCGCACCCACACCAACGCCCGCACCCGCAAGGGTCCGGCGAAGCCGATCGCCGGCAAGAAGAAGTAAGAGGACGAACGCAACATGGCCAAGCCCTCCGCCGCTTCTCAGCGCCTGCGTCGTCGCGAGCGCAAGAACATCACCGCCGGCGTCGCCCACGTGAACGCCTCGTTCAACAACACGATGATCACCATCACCGACGCGCAGGGCAACACCATTGCCTGGTCGTCGTCGGGCACCATGGGCTTCAAGGGTTCGCGCAAGTCGACGCCCTACGCCGCCCAGGTGGCTGCCGAGGATGCCGGCCGCAAGGCGCAGGAACACGGCATGAAGACGCTGGAAGTCGAAGTGAAGGGTCCGGGTTCGGGGCGTGAGTCCGCCCTGCGCGCCCTGCAGTCGATCGGTTTCCAGATCACCTCGATCCGTGACGTGACGCCGATCCCGCACAACGGCGTTCGCCCGCCGAAGAAGCGTCGCGTCTAAAGCACCCCTACCGTTTCCGCACCCGCGGGGACCGACCGTTCCGGGACAGAGGGCCGCCGCCATCGCGGCCCTCTCAGCATGGGAACGACTCGGGCCCCGCGGGTTCGTGTTCACCCGATGGCATCTTGAGGTCGATCCGTGCTTCAGAAGAACTGGCAGGAACTGATTAAGCCGAGCAAGCTGGACATCCAGCCCGGCGACGACGCCGACCGTTTCGCCAACGTGGTCGCCGAACCGCTGGAACGCGGCTTCGGTCTGACCCTCGGCAACGCCCTGCGTCGCATTCTGCTCTCCTCGCTGCAGGGCGCCGCGGTCACGTCGATCCACATCGACGGCGTGCTGCACGAGTTCTCGTCGATCCCCGGCGTCCGCGAGGACGTGACCGACATCGTCCTGAACATCAAGACGATGGGTCTGCGCATGGGCGGCGACGGTCCCAAGCGCATGCGCCTGCGCGCCGAAGGCCCGGGCGAGGTCAAGGCCGGCATGATCGAAACCGGTCCCGACATCCAGGTCATGGATCCGGAACTGGTGATCTGCACGCTGGACAACGGCGCGCGGCTGAACATGGAACTGACGGTCGAGACCGGCAAGGGCTACGTCCCGGCCAGCCAGAACCGTCCGGAAGACGCGCCGATCGGCCTGATCCCGATCGACGCCCTGTTCTCGCCGGTCCGCAAGGTGTCCTACAAGGTCGACAACGCCCGCGTCGGGCAGGTCACCGACTATGACCGCCTGTCGATGACGGTGGAGACCAACGGTTCGGTCAAGCCGGACGACGCGGTGGCTCTGGCCGCCCGCATCCTGCAGGACCAGCTGCAGCTGTTCATCAACTTCGAGGAGCCGACGCACGCCGTCTCCGAGGAGAAGCACGAGGAGGTTCCGTTCAACAAGAACCTGCTCCGCAAGGTGGACGAGCTGGAGCTGTCGGTCCGTTCGGCCAACTGCCTCAAGAACGACAACATCGTCTACATCGGCGACCTGGTGCAGAAGACGGAGGCGGAAATGCTCCGCACCCCGAACTTCGGCCGCAAGTCGCTGAACGAGATCAAGGAAGTGCTGTCCCAGATGGGCCTGCACCTCGGTATGGAAATCCCGAACTGGCCGCCCGAGAACATCGAGGAACTGGCCAAGCGTCTGGAAGAGCCGTACTAAGCATCTCGCGCGTTTCGCGCCCTTTCCGCCATCGTGTGGGAAGGGCGCTGTTCCCAGGGCCGCACCGGCCCGACCCGCAGCCGTACCAGCGCTTCGTCTGGGCGGCGGGGTTCACGATCGGCTCCCCGAGGGGGGCCAAGCCATGAAGGAGGACCGCCATGCGTCACGGCGTTTCGGGACGTAAGTTCAGCAAGACCAGCAGCCACCGCAAGGCCATGTTCTCGAACATGGCGAACGCGGTGATCAAGCACGAGCAGATCACCACCACCCTGCCGAAGGCGAAGGACCTGCGTCCGATCGTCGACAAGCTGATCACGCTCGGCAAGAAGGGTGGCCTGGCCAACCGTCGTCTGGCGTTTGCGCAGCTGCGTGACAACGACACGGTCACCAAGCTGTTCACGGTGCTGGCCGATCGCTACAAGGATCGCCAGGGTGGCTACAGCCGCGTCCTGAAGGCCGGCTTCCGCTACGGCGACGCCGCCGACATGGCGGTGTTCGAGCTGGTCGACCGCGACGTCGCCGCCAAGGGCCTCGATTCGGGCCCGACGCAGGACGTCGAGGCCGAGGCCGAGACCGCGGAGTAACATGACCGCGTCATCGGCCGGTCTGCGGGCTTGGTCGGCAAAGAGCGATGACCGCTCTTGCCGGACGGGCCGGGGCCGCCGATATCGGTGACATGTTTGGACCCTTCCTTCGGGGCATTCCCCCGGAGGAAGGGTTTTCTCTTATATGGCCGGTCGAATGTTGCGTTCTCTTTACACGCGTATCCAGCGCCTCGCCGCCCGCGACGACGCGGTCTGGTGGATGTCGGCGATCTCCTTCGCCGAAAGCTCCTTCTTCCCGCTGCCGCCGGACGTGATGCTGGTGCCGATGTGCCTGGCGAAGCCGAAGAAGCTGTGGTTCTACACCAACGTCTGCGCCTTCGCGTCGCTGATCGGCGGGCTGCTGGGCTATGCCCTGGGCTTCTATCTGTTCGAGAGCATCGGACGGATGATCATCGACCTCTACAACGCGCAGGAGTCGTTCCAGCATTTCCAGGAGATGTTCAGCGAGTTCGGGCCCTGGTTCCTGATCCTGAAGGGCGTGACGCCGATTCCCTACAAGCTGCTGACGATCACCGCCGGATTCGCCCACCTCGACCTGACGGTCTTCATCCTGTGTTCGATCGTCGCGCGCTTTTCCCGATTCTACATGATTGCCATTCTGCTGCACTTCTACGGACCGCAGGTGCAGCACATCATCGAAAAGCGCCTGATGCTGGTGGCCACCGTCCTGCTGGTCGTGGTGGTCGGCGGCCTGCTCAGCTTCAAGTTCGTCTGATCCAGAAGCGGCGTCAGTCCGGGTTGCCCTGGTCCTGGCGGTTGCGCTGGGACGGCGGCAGGGCGTTGCGGTCGGCGCGGTCGCGGCGGACGATGACGACGATCGCGACCGCCACGAACAGGCCGCCGATCAGCGGAATCACCATCTCGCCCATGCTCATGTTCGGCAGCGCCAGCGCGCGCGCCACCAGCATGACGAGACCGAGGACCAGCAGGCCGAGAAACAACCGCCAGGACGCGCGGCGGGAGCGGCCGCTCCCCGAATTCGATGTCATTTCAGTCATTCCCTTCTTACTCAGGTTATCGGCATAGTGGGGGCCGATCGGGGGATGGTCCAGGGGGTGTGGCATTCCGCCCTGCCCATGTCCATCTCCTTAACAAGAAGAATAGGAGCCGTCGTGGCTATGTTCCGTCCGGTCCGTCTTATCGCTCCGCTGCTGGCCGTTGCGCTGATCGGTCTTTCGGCTTGCGCCGACAAGCCCGCCGGGCGCCCTGCCGCCTCGGGGCCGGCCCCCACCGTCACCGTGGTCCCCGGTCCGTCGACGCCGCGTGCCGGCGCGGACGACCAGTCGCTGCGGCTGGACAACGGCTCCGGCGCCGGTGCGTCCTGCCAAGCCCAGTGCGAGCGCAGCCACAATGTCTGCATGGACTCGGTGGCGGCCCGCAACCAGGGCGGCGGCATCGAGCGGGCCGATTCGACCCCCTTCAGCCCGACCGACAACTGCAGCTACCAGCTGAAGCAGTGCTTCCAGCGCTGCAACGCGGTGCGTTGAGGCCCGACCGATGGCAAAGCGCGGCGACACCGGGGCAGGGGCGGGGGGCGGTCTGTTCGAGTCGGCGGCGCCGCGCCCGCTTGCCGACCGGTTGCGCCCGCGCACGCTCGACGAGGTGGTCGGACAGGACCATCTGCTGAAGCCCGACGGCCCGCTGGGCCGCATGGTGACGGCGCGGCGGCTGGCGTCGATGGTGCTGTGGGGGCCGCCGGGCTGCGGCAAGACCACCATCGCCCGCCTGCTCGCCCACAGCACCGACCTGCATTTCGAGCCACTGTCGGCGGTCTTCTCCGGAGTCGCCGACCTGCGCCGTGTCTTCGACGCGGCGCGGGCGCGGCGGGCGGCCGGGCAGGGGACGCTGCTGTTCATCGACGAGATCCACCGCTTCAACCGCTCGCAGCAGGACGGCTTCCTGCCCTATGTCGAGGACGGCACCGTCACGCTAGTCGGTGCCACCACCGAGAATCCATCCTTTGAGCTGAACGCCGCCTTGCTGTCGCGGGCCCAGGTGTTCGTGCTGAACCGCCTGGACGACGCCGCGCTGGAAAAGCTGCTGTCGCGGGCGGAGGCGGAGATGGGCTATCCCCTGCCGCTCGACGCCGACGCGCGGGCGGCGGTGAAGGCGATGGCCGACGGCGACGGCCGCTTCTGCCTGAACCTGTGCGAGGAGCTGTTCGCCCTGCCGCCGGACACGGTTCTCGACACCAACGCGCTCGCCGCCACCATCCAGCGCCGCGCCCCGCTCTACGACAAGGCGCAGGAGGGGCACTACAACCTGATCAGCGCGCTGCACAAGTCGCTGCGCGGCTCCGACACCGACGCCGCGCTCTACTGGTACAGCCGGATGCTCGACGGCGGCGAGGATCCGCGCTACATCGCGCGCCGGCTGACCCGGTTCGCGGTCGAGGACATCGGCATGGCCGATCCCAACGCGCTGACCCAGGCCATCGCCGCGTGGGAAGCCTATGAGCGGCTGGGCAGCCCGGAGGGCGAGCTGGCGCTGGCGCAGCTGGTCATCTATCTGGGGACGGCGCCCAAGTCGAACGCTGGCTACACCGCCTACAAGGCGGCGGTGCGCGCGGCGAAGGAAACCGGGTCGCTGATGCCGCCCAAGCACATCCTCAACGCCCCCACCAAGCTGATGAAGAGCATCGGCTACGGCAAGGGCTACGAGTACGACCACGACACGGCCGACGGCTTCTCCGGCCAGAATTACTTTCCGGACGGGATGGAGCGGCGCGCCTTCTACCAGCCGGTGGAGCGGGGATTCGAGCGCGACATCCGCAAGCGCCTGGACTATTGGGCGAAGCTGCGGGAACGGCGCGGCGAGGAGTAGGGGAGGCGAGGCGTGGAGGAGGCGGTGTCGTGCCGCGTCACTCCCTCCCCCGCTTGGCGGGAGACGGTGGCCAAGCGGGCGAAACGCGTTGCAGCCGCCTTACGCGGCGATGCCGCCGGCCGGGGCCGAGGCGATCAGGCGGTAGTGGCTGGAGTCGGCGAGGACGGAGCAGCTCAGGGTCTTGGACACGCCTTCGTCCTCGGTGCTGACGACACGGGCGTGGGGAATGCCCAGCAGGTTGACCGTCGCCGTCACCCGCCAACCACGGACGCCGGCACCGCCGACCGGTTGGAAAACCTGCCCGATCTGGACATGCTTCTTGCTCATGACGGAACCCTCGGACGGCCGGTCGCCGCATGGGGCGAGCGGCCTGTTGCACAAAACCTCAACCCACAGTTAAGCGCAGCCGCGAGTCGCGATCAACAGGGAAACGGTGGAACCCGAAAGAGTGTGGCGGTCAGCAACCCGACTTCGGCAGCGCCTCGATCTTGTCCAGCACGGCGTTGACGGTGAAATCGCCGTAGTCGATCTGCATCGATTCAGCGATGCCGTTTTCCAGCAGGCGCAGGCTCATCTCGTATTCCGGCTGGGCGGAATCGCTCTGGGTCGGGAAGAAGGCCATGCGGACCGGCCAGGATTTCTCCACCTTGAGCAGCGGGTCTTTGGCGGATTCCAGCGGCGCCGCGGCCTTGCCGACGACGGTCGACACCTCGGTCGGTCCCTCGGCGTCGGAGCCGTCGAAGATGGTGCGGGTGAAGAAGGGCTCGCCGGCGGCGGCGTGGTCCAGGATCGCCAGCGTGTGGGCGGTCGGGAACATGGTGCTGGGCGGCAGCTCCATCTCCTGCGGTTCCGGCTTGGTGAACTGGGCGGTTCCACCGCCGTCCGCCGATTTCAGGTTGGCCTCGCCGCGCACCTCGTCGTCCAGTTCGCCGTTCACTAGCTTGCGGACGTTGAAGCGGTAGTGGCGGCCGTCCTTCGACTCCCAGGTGGTGTAGTTGGTGTTCATCGCCATGTCGTCGCCTTCGCTGTAGACGAAGCGCAGCTGGAACCGCTGCTCCGTCGTCCAGCCGTCGCAGGCGTCGGCCCATTCGAACATCATGCGCCCGCGGACGCCGCTGACCTTCGACCCGTTGCGCGCGGACGCCAGCGACATCGTGTAGAGCGCCCGGTGGGGCTGGATCTTCGCCGCGACCGCCGCGAGCGAGGTGGCGGCCGGCTGGGCCATGGCGGGGACGCTCGCAAGGAGAGCCCCGGCGACGAAAGCCGCGCCGACGGTCGCCGGCAGGGCGGCCGGGAGAGCGTAAAGACGGTCGAACAAGTCGGGATCCACAGGTGATTGACGGCTCGAGGTGAAGTATGGGTGTTTTCGTCGCGGTCCGAAAGAGCCGCCACCCGCAATTCCTATCAATGGAAGGGAACAGCCGGAATGACAAGCCCTGCCGAGAACCCGCTTGACACGTCATCGGGGCGCATGCCGTCCGGCCGCCCGGCCGTGCTGCTGACCCGGCGCCTGCCCGACGCGGTCGAGGCGCGGGCGGCGCGCGACTATGCGGCGACCCTCAATCCGGACGACACCGCCTTCAGCGGGGCGGAGATCGCCGCCCGGGCGGCCGCGGCGGGGGCCGACGCCGTGCTGTGCTGCGCCGGCGACCGGCTGGACGCCGCCGCCATCGCCGCGCTGCCGCCGCGGGTCAAGGTGCTGGCCACCTTCTCGGTCGGGACCGACCACATCGACCTGGAGGCGGCGCGGGCGCGCGGGCTGGTCGTCACCAACACGCCGGACGTGCTGACCGACGCCACCGCCGACATCGCGCTGCTGCTGCTGCTGGGCGCCGCCCGCCGGGCGTCGGAGGGGGAGCGGATGATCCGGGCCGCCGCCTGGACCGGCTGGACCCCGACCCAGCTGATGGGGACCCACATCGGCGGCAAGCGGCTCGGCATCGTCGGCATGGGGCGGATCGGGCAAGCGGTGGCGCGCCGCGCCCGCGCCTTCGGCATGGACATCCACTACAGCAACCGCCGGCCCTTGCCGCCGGAGCTGGCAGAGGGGGCGACCTACCACGCCGATCCCGAAGCGATGCTGCCGGTGTGCGATGTCCTGTCGCTGCATTTCCCGGCCACGGCGGAAACCCGCCACTGGCTGAACGCCGACCGGATCGGGCGGCTGCCGCCGGGGGCCATCCTGATCAACACCGCGCGCGGCAGCGTGGTGGACGACGCGGCGGTGATCGACGCGCTCGCCCGCGGCCGGCTCGCCGCCGCCGGGCTGGACGTGTTCGAGAATGAACCGAACCTGCACCCGGGCTATCGCGACCTGCCCAACACCTTCCTGCTGCCGCATCTGGGCAGCGCGACGGTGGAGACGCGCAACGCCATGGGCTTCCGGGCCTTGGACAACATCGACGCCGTGATGGCCGGCCGGACCGCGCCCGACCGGGTGGTGTGAGGACCCAGGGAGCGGCCGGCCGGGACGGTTTTTGTCCCCGTGCCCGGCCGTTCTGGGGGCGGCGCCCCGGCAGGGATTTCCCGACGGACGGCAAAAGCTGCCGGGTCGGGGTGGGCAAGAGGCTCCAACCCGGCAGGATGAGCCCGCGGCGCAATCGATAAAATGCTTCGTATCTGCGGGTCGGCGGGGTTGGCACACCTGTTGCTAGGGGTATGGCGAAGTGTTCCGACCTTCATCAAGGAGCCGACCCATGAACGCCATCGTCGCCGCCCTGGACCTGAAGCACCACGTCTCCGACCGTTTCGACGGGCCGGGGAACTGGTCGCCGGTCGCGCTGGCGTCGCGCGTCGGGCTTCTGCGGGGGACCGAGCGGCAAGCTCTGGATGAGACGATCGCCCTGCTCGCCGAGGCCAAGGAAACCATCGCGCAGCAGCAGGAGCGGATCGCCTACCTCGAAAGCCTGACGATGACGGACGAGCTGACCGGTCTGCTGAACCGGCGGGGTTTCTACAGCCATTTCCGGCGCGAGCTTGCCGCCGCCCGCCGCCACGGCACCGCCGGCGGCCTGCTCGTCATGATCGACCTGGATGGCTTCAAGGCCATCAACGACACCCACGGCCACATCGCCGGCGACAGCTATCTGCGCCAGGTGGCCCGCCTGATCGTCGGCAACGTCCGCCAGGAGGACGTCGTGGCCCGGCTGGGTGGCGACGAGTTCGCGGTGCTGCTGACCAACACCGACACCGGCGCCGGCCTCGCCCGCGCCCGGCAACTGGCCGCCATCGCCGACGCCAGCCATGTCGAGTGGGGCGGCCACGCCCTGCCGGTGCGCTTCTCGGTCGGGACGCAACCCTACGGCGCCGACGACAGCGAGGACGAGGTGATGCGCCGGGCCGACGTCATGATGTATGGCGCCAAGCACGCCCGGCGCCGGGATGCCAAGCGCAAGGTGAAGTCCGCCGCCTGACGGACGCTCCACAGCCTGTCTGATTGTCGGAACAGACAACTCATGCCGCCCGTGGCCTCCACGGGCGGCTTTGTCTTTTGCGCCGGCGACGTTCCATTTGGTTGTGCGGCTCGGCATTTCGCCGGGGCGGCCGCGTTGCGGCCGGTGGTTCGCGACCGCTTTTCCGAGCGCGGGTAACGACAATTTAACCGTCGCGACCTATTCAGAAAGGGGGTATACCGGACTCTCGACTCCGCGTGCATGCCCGCGGCCGCAAGGCGCGCGGATCATGGGGCTGGCGAGACGGGCGGTGTCAACGCGGGCCAGGCCCAGGGGAGGATGCATGTCAGCGGAACCGGGCGGCCCAGCGGGGACCGGTGCGAAGCCGGCAAAGACCGTCCTCATCGTCGAGGACAACGAGCTGAACATGAAGCTGTTTCATGACCTGCTCGAAGCGCACGGCTACGACACCTTGCAGACCCGTGACGGCATGGAGGCGATGCAGATCGCCCGCCGGCACCGGCCCGACCTGATCCTGATGGACATCCAGCTTCCCGAGGTGTCGGGGCTGGAGGTCACGCGCTGGATCAAGGACGATCCCGACCTGAAATCCATCCCGGTCGTGGCGGTCACCGCCTTCGCCATGAAGGGGGACGAGGAAAAAATTCGCCAGGGCGGCTGTGAAGACTATGTGGCCAAGCCCATATCCGTCGTGAAGTTCCTGGAAACAGTGAAGAAGTTTCTCAACTGAGCCTGTTCGCGTGCAGACCAGTCCGCTTGTGAAAATTTGCAGGATTCCGTCCGTCCATGTCAGCGCGTGTCCTCGTCGTCGATGACGTTCTGCCCAATGTGAAGCTGCTCGCGGCGAAGCTGACGCGCGAGTACTTCAATGTGCTGACGGCGTTCAATGGTCCGGACGCGCTGGAACTGGTGCGCCGGGAATCGCCGGACATCGTGCTGCTCGACGTCATGATGCCGGGCATGGACGGGTTCGAGGTGTGCGAGAAGATCCGCTCCGACCCCGCGACCATGCACATCCCGGTGGTGATGGTGACCGCGCTGTCCGACGTCGCCGACCGCGTGCGCGGACTGGAGGCCGGGGCCGACGATTTCCTGACCAAGCCGGTGAACGACATCGCGCTGTTCGCGCGGGTGCGCTCGCTGGTCCGGCTGAAGATGATGATGGACGAGTGGCGCCTGCGGGAGACCACGTCGGGCCAGTTCGGCGTCATCGAGCGCAGCGGCACCATGCTGAGCGAATCCTTCGAGCACGCCAGCGTGCTGGTGCTGGAGGATTCCGTCCTCGACCTGGAAAAGGTGACGGAGACGCTGCAGCGCGACCACAACAGCGTGATGGCCGCCGACACCTGCGCCAAGGCGCTGGAACGCGCGCTGGCCGGCGACCTCGATCTGGTGGTGGTCAGCCTGACCCTGCTGAACGAGGACGGGTTGCGGCTGTGCTCGCAGCTGCGCTCGCACGAGCGGACGCGGCAGGTGCCGATCCTGCTGATGGTCGACGAGGGCGAGCTGGGGCAGGTGGCCAAGGGGCTGGAACTCGGCGCCAACGACTATGTCGTCAAGCCGGTCGACCGCAACGAGCTGCTGGCCCGCGCCCGCACCCAGATCCGGCGCAAGCGCTACCAGGAACGGCTGCGCTCGAACTACGAGCAGAGCCTGTCGATGGCGCTGACCGACAGCCTGACCGGCGTCTTCAACCGCCGCTACGTCAACGCCCACCTGCCGCGCCTGCTGGAGCGCGCCATCGACAGCCACAAGCCGGTGTCGGTGCTGATGTTCGACATCGACCACTTCAAGGTGGTCAACGACACCTACGGCCACACCATCGGCGACGAGGTGCTGCGCGAGGTGTCGGCGCGGTCCAGCCGCAACCTGCGCACCTTCGACCTCGTCGCCCGGCTGGGTGGCGAGGAGTTCATCGTCATCCTGCCGGACACCGACGGGGAGGCGGCGCTGATCGTCGCCGAACGGCTGCGCTCGCGCATCGCCGACACCCCCTTCACCGTGTCGGCCGACCGCGGCGAGATCAACGTCACCGTCTCGATCGGCATATCGGTCGGCGGCCGGCTGGGCGACACCGCGGAAGGGCTGGTCCGCCGCGCCGACGAGGCGCTGTACGAGGCCAAGCGGTCGGGGCGCAACTGCGTCATCGCCGACGCGCGGGCCGACCAGCTCGACGGTTGAACCGGGGGCTGAACCGGGGGCTGAGCGTGGGCTGAGCCGGCCTCGCCGGGCCGGGTCTTGCGCTTCGTGCTGCGCCGCACCATGTCCCAGAGCCGTCCACCTCCCTCTTGTCCGTTGCCTGGAGCGTCCATGCTCGCCACCGCCAGCGGTGCCATCACCCATCTGGGCAGCAGCAGCCTTCTCGTCCCCCTCTCCGCCCTGTACGCGACCGCCCTGTGGCGGCGGCATTCGGCGCCGCTGGCCTTGCGCTGGCTGCTGGCGCTGGCCGTCTGCCTGGGGGCGATGGTCGTGCTGAAGCTGGTCGGCCATGGCTGCGGCCTGCCGGAACCGCCGCTGTTCCCGGCGCTGTTCGCCGGCGACCGCTTCATCAGCCCCAGCGGCCACGCCGCCTTCTCCGCCGTCTTCTACGGGTCGGTGGCCGCGCTGGCCGCGCGCGACGCCGGGTCGCCCTGGTTGCGGCTGGGGTTGCCGGCCGCCGCCGCGCTGCTGGTGCTGGCCATCGCCGCGTCCAGGGTCGCCGTCTCCGCCCATTCGGGCGCGGAGGTGATGGCCGGGCTGCTGGTCGGCGGCCTGTCGGTGCTGCTGTTCCTGTGGACCAGCCGGAAGGATGGGGCGCCGCGGCTGCGCGCCTCGCCCGCCGTGCTGGCGCTGCTGCTGCTCGGGCTGGCGCTGCTGGTCCACGCCGGCGACCCGTCCTTCGTCGAGGGGGCCATCCGCAAGGTCGCCCATCAGCTTGGCAGCGGTGCCGGGCTGTGTGCCGTCGCCGGCCTGCCGACGCCCGGGCATCCGGGATGACGCGACATCGGCGGTCAAATGTTCATGCGGGGTGATGCCGCGGCGATCCTGTGCTATGACGAGCGTTCGCGGTTCGCCCGGTCGCGGCGGCCACGACCCAGGTGACGCTTGCGCCCTGCCGCGCAAGGCCCTATACCGACGCCCCGTTTTCGTTTCGTTCCGGTCGAGACCCATCCGCCCCGCATGTCGCTTTTCGATGCCTTGCCGCGTGGCCATTCGGCCGGCGCCGTCGTCCCCTTCGCCCAGGAGGACCTGACCCGCGTCTTCGACGCCAAGACGCTGCAGCGCGGGCGCACCCTGATCATGACCGGCGCGGTGACGCTGGGCGAGCCCGGCACCGGCCGGATCAAGGCGGAGGTCACCGACCTCGGCCGCCGGCTGGCGGTGACGGTGACGCCGGTGCAGGGCAAGCGCAGCGTCGTGCTGGACCGGCTGTGCACCTGCGGCCGCAACGCCTGCGCCCACATGGCGGCGGCGGCGATGATGGCGCTGGACACCCGTCCGGAATGGCGCCGCGCCTCGCTGTTCGACGTGGCCGACGTCAACGCCCCGATCGCCCCGCCCAAGCCGGCCGAGCCGCCGCGTCCGGCCGTCCCTGTGGCGGCCCGGCCGCTCACCACCCAGCCGCTGACCACCCAGTCCATGGCCGTCCAGGCGACGAAGCCGCCGGCCCCGCCGCTGACGCTGGTGGGCTCGGGCGGCGTTCGCCCGCCGGCGATCCGGCCGCCCGCCACACCGCCCGCCACACCGCCAGTTGCGCCGCTGTCGCCGCCGTCCGCTTTTCCGCCGCTGCCCGTCCCGGAGGCGGCGCGCAGCCTGCGCTGGACGCTGGAGCCGGGGCAGGGCGACATCGCCTGCTACATCCTGGCGGAGTTCGTGGCCGAGGGCAGCGCCGACACCGCGCCGGCCAGCCCGCGCGACGTGCTGGCCAAGGCGCCGCGCAGCCTGGATGGCGACGCCGACCGTGCCATCGCCCGGCTGCTCGGCGGTGGCGGTGGCGAGCGCACCCCCGTCGCCAAGAGCCGGGGCGAGGCGATCGACCGCCTGCTGCGCCGCCTGCTGGCGACCGGGCGGCTGCGCTGGCGCGACGGCACCCCGCTGGCCGAGGCGCCGGGCCGCACCGTCCGCACCTTCCGCGACCCGGCGACCCGCAAGCTGCGGCCGACCGGCCTGCCGGACCGCAGCGTGCTGGTGAAGGGCCAGTCCTATTGGTGCGTCGATTCCGCGACCGGCACCGTCTTCCCGGTCGACCTCCAGGTGGTCGAGGTGCCGAAGGCCAAGCCGTCTGCGGCCGCTCCGGTGCCGCCGCCCGCCGCCAAGGCGCCCGGCCAGCCGGCCTCGCGCCTGTTCGGGCCGTCGCGCTCCGCCCCGGCGGCGATGCCGCGCATCGCCCCGCCGCCCTCCAGCTTCCGCGACAACCCGATCCCCGGCGTGCGCGGCGGCGCCGGCGACGCGGCGGCCATCGTCGAGCGGACGCCGCGGGTGATCGCCCGGCTGGGCCGGGTGGTGACGCCGGCCGACGGGCTGGTCGACGTGCTGCGCCTGTCCTTCGACTATGGCGACCCCGGCAACCCGGTGGAGATCGAGCCCGACGACCAGCGCCAGTTCGCCCGCTACGAGGACGAGTTCGGCTCGGTCACCTTCGTCCGCCGCGACAAGGCGGATGAACAGGCGGCGCTCGATCGGCTGTCCGGCCTCGGCTTCGCCCAGGCGCGCGTCGAGCCGCCGAAGGGCGCGCTGAACGCCCGCGGCGCCCGCGTCCACTGGCTGACCGGCCGCGACGTCGAGGAGCGCTGGGCGCATTTCCTCGCCAACGAGGTGCCGGCCCTGACCAAGGCCGGCTGGACGATGGAGGTCGGCGCCGATTTCGGCACCCGGGTGATCGAGCCGGGGGCCGAGGTCGAGGTCGCGGTGCGCGACGCCGGCGACGGCTGGTTCGACCTCGACGTCGGCGTCGAGATCGATGGCGAGCGCCAGCCGCTGCTGCCGATCCTGTCGCGGCTGGTCGAGAAGGGCGGCCTGTCGACCACCCGGATCATCGACGGCCGGGCCCACATCGTGCTGGACGACGGCAACGTGCTGGCCCTGCCGGCCGAGCGCATCGAGCGGCTGCTCAGCGTGCTGGAGGCGATGCTGGACAGCGGCCGCAGCAGCGGCGACCGGCTGAAGGTGCCGCTGGCCGAGGCCGATTCGCTGCTCGACATCGACGACCTGATCGCCCGCCGGGGCGACGAGACGGCGCAGATCGACGGCTACCTGCAACGGCTGCGCGCCGACGACCTGCCGGGCGACCTGATGCCGCCGCCGGGCTTCCAGGGCGAGCTGCGCGACTACCAGCGCGCCGGTCTGGCCTGGATGCAGAGCCTGCGCGCCAACAACGTCGCCGGCATCCTGGCCGACGACATGGGGCTGGGCAAGACCGCCCAGACGCTGGCCCACATCGCGATGGAGGAGCATGAGGGCCGGCTGACCGACCCCTGCCTGGTGGTGGTGCCGACCAGCCTGGTGCCCAACTGGGTGGCGGAGGCCGGGCGCTTCACCCCGCATCTGCGGGTGGTGGTGCTGCACGGCGTCGACCGCCACGGCAAGCTGGCCGACCTCGGCCGCGCCCACATCGTGGTGACGACCTACGGCGTGGTCGCCCGCGACATCGACCTGCTGAAGCGGCTGAGCTGGCACACCATCGTGCTGGACGAGGCGCAGGCGATCAAGAACCCGGACGGCAAGGCGACCCGCGCGGTGGCGGCGCTGCCGGCGCGGCACCGGCTCTGCCTGTCCGGCACGCCGGTGGAGAACAATCTGGGCGAGTTGTGGAGCCAGTTCGCCTTCCTGATGCCGGGCCTGCTGGGCGACCGCAAGGATTTCGGCAAGCGCTACCGCGTGCCGATCGAGAAGCGCGGCGACAACACCCGCGCCAACCTGCTGATGCGCCGCATCCGCCCCTTCCTGCTGCGCCGCACCAAGGAGGCGGTGGCCAAGGAGCTGCCGCCGAAGACCGAGGTGGTGGTCCGCATCGACCTGGAACGCGACCAGCGCGACCTGTACGAGACGATCCGCCTGTCGGTGAACGAGACGGTGCGCGCGGCGCTGGCCGCCAGCGGCAAGGGATCCGGCCTGGGCCAGAACGCCATCGCGGTGATCGACGCGCTGCTGAAGCTGCGGCAGGTCTGCTGCGACCCGCGGCTGCTGAAATCCATCGCCGCGCTGGGCGGCCACGGCGCCAAGGTCCGGCAGAGCGCCAAGCTGGCCGCCCTGGTCGACATGGTGACGGAGATGGTGCCGGAAGGCCGGCGCATCCTGATCTTCTCGCAGTTCACCACCATGCTCGACCTGATCAAGATCGAACTGGAGAAGGCCGCCGTCCCCTATGTCGAGCTGACCGGCCGCACGCTGGACCGGGCGGAGCCGGTGAACCGCTTCCAGAACCGCGAGGTTCCGGTCTTCCTGATCAGCCTGAAGGCCGGCGGCCGCGGCCTGAACCTGACCGCCGCCGACACGGTGATCCACTACGATCCGTGGTGGAACCCGGCCGCCGAGGATCAGGCGACCGACCGCGCCTACCGCATCGGCCAGGACAAGCCGGTCTTCGTCTACAAGCTGATCGCCGCCAACACGGTGGAGGAACGCATCCTCGACCTGCAGCGGCGCAAGGGCAGCCTGTCCGCCGCCACCATCGAAGGCAAGGGCTTGGTCAGCGCCCTCGACGGCGGCGACATCGACTATCTGCTGAGCGACGACGACGCCGAAGAGTGACGCTGACGTGTGACGCTGACGTGTGACCGCCGTCAGCGCGGGCGCTTGCTGGCCAGCAGCGTCGCGATGGCGGCGCCGCTCGACCCGGCGCGGGTGCCGATGGCGGTCAGGGTCTCGCCCGGCGCCGCGTCGATGTTGGCGGCCTTCAGCACGGCGACGGCCTGGTCGGTGGGCAGGCCCAGCGCCGGCGCCGCGGTGTCCAGGCTGACGCCGGACAGCGCGCCGAACACCGCGCCCGGATTGACGGTGCCGCCGCCGGTGGTGCCGGTCATCCCGGTGACGATGATCGACAGGATCAGGCTGGTGGCGAAGGCGGCCCGCGCGGCGTTGCGCTTCAGATAGCCGGTGAAGGCCCGCCAGTTCTTCACGAGGTGCCACAGCGCGATGGCGGAGAAGACCACGCTCAGCCATTCGTGCGAGAAGCGCACCAGCCCAGCGTTCCAGTGACCCAGCAGCATGATGCCGGTGACGGTGGAGACGACGAAGGTCACGATGGTGACGGGGGTGACGACGTCGCGCGTCAGGGTTCTGGAGGCGGAGGACCGCGATGCCGACGGCATGGCGGTGGAGGAGGTGGTGGTGGACATGGGGATCGCCTTTTTTTGGTGTCTCTCTTGTTGGCCCCAGGATCGCGCCCCGATGTAACCGGATGATATCCGTCGAGCCCCCGCTCTGTAACCGTGTGTAACGTGCCGCTGGACCGACCTTCCGGCGCTGCCGCAATCCTGTCCAAGACGATGGCCGCGCCCGGCTGTTAGACTGCGGCGATGGACCAGAACGGCGCACTCACCCATGCAAACCCCGGGCACGCGGAATCCGGGACCCCGGCCGGGCGCGGCGACTTCGCGCGGCTGTGGCGTGAGCCGCGCTTCGACGGCATGGAGTGCCTGAACGCGCGGTTCCAGCGCCACAGCTACGCCCTGCACACGCACGAGACCTTCGTCGTCGGCGTCATCACCGCCGGGACGGAGCTGTTCCGCTGCGGCGTCGTCGATCTGGCGGCCCACGCCGGCCAGGTGGTGGCGCTCGACCCCGAGATCCTGCACGACGGCCGGCCGGCGGACGACGGCTTCGCCTACCGCATGTTCTACCCGTCGACCGCCCTGTTCGAGCGGCTGCTGGAGGATGCGACCGGGCAGCCCGTCGTGCCGCGCTTCGCCACCACGGTGTTCGAGGATCCGGAGCTGTTCCAGGCCATCGCCGGGCTACACCACGGGCTGGAGGGAGCACACCACGAGCCGTTGCGCGCCGACATCGACGCGCTGCGCGCCTTCACCGCACTGGCGCTGCGCCACGGCGACCTGACCGCCCGCCCGCGCCCCGCCGGCCCGGAGCCGGTGGCGGTGCGCCGGGCCCGCGAGTATCTCGACGCCCACCTCGACAGCCCGGTCGAACTCGCCGATCTGGCGACGGCGGCCGGGCTGAGCCGCTTCCACCTGCTGCGGGTGTTCCGCGCCGCGGTCGGCACCACCCCGCACGGCTATCTGACCGACCGCCGGGTCAGCCACGCCAAGCGGCTGCTCGCCGGGCCGCTGCCGCTGGCCGAGGTGGCGCTGGCCTGCGGCTTCTGCGATCAGGCGCACTTCAACCGGGTGTTCAAGGGCCGGGTCGGCGTCGCCCCCGGCCATTACCGCCGCGGCAGCAATCCCGTCCAAGACACCGCCGCCGTCGCCGCCTAATCTTCCCGCCATGAGCACCGACACTCTCACCATTCCGGCGTCCCCGCGGCAGGAGTTCGCGCTGGGCGTCGTCCATGCCCTGCCGGTGGTGGCGGGCGCGGTTCCCTTCGGCTTCCTGCTGGGCAGCCTCGCCGCCAAGGCCGGGCTGTCGCCGCTCGACATGGGGCTGATGAGCGGGCTGGTCTTCGCCGGCAGTTCGCAGTTCGTCGCGGTCGAGCTGTGGGGCAAGGGCACCGCCGGCTTGGCGGTGGTCGGCGCCATCCTGCTGGTCAATCTGCGCCATCTGCTGATGGGGGCAACGCTGGCGCCGCGGCTGCGCGGCGTCTCCGCCCCGCGCGCCGGGGCGGCGCTGTTCTTCATGACGGACGAGGTCTGGGCGCTGGCCCTGCGCCGGGGCGAGGGGTTGGCCTTCGCCTACTGGTACGGCGTCGGGGTGACGCTCTATCTGGCGTGGCTCGGCAGCACGGTGGCGGGGACGCTGGCCGGGGCGCTGATCGCCGATCCCGCCGCCTGGGGGCTGGATTTCACCTTCATCGCCGTCTTCCTCTGCCTGCTGGCCGGGTTCTGGCGCGGGGTCAGGTCGCTGCCGCCCTGGCTGGCCAGCGCCGCCGCGGCGCTCACGGTGCACACGCTGTCGCCCGGCGGGCCGTGGCACATCCTGGCCGGGGCGGTGGCGGGCGGAGCGGTTGCGGCGTGGCAGGGGCGGGGGAGGGTGCGCTATGAGCCCTGAGGCGCTGGAGCTGGACTGGAGCGTCCTCGCCGTCGTCCTTGGCGGGGCGCTGGCGACGTGGCTGACACGGGTCGGCGGGCCGTGGCTGATCGCGCGGGTCCGGCTCGGCCCGGCCGCCAACGCGGCGCTGGAGGCGACGCCCGGCGCCGTGCTGGTGGCGCTGGTCGCCCCCGCCGCGCTGTCGCGGCCGTCGGACGCGCTGGCCGCCGCGCTCGTCTGCCTGATCGCCCGGCGCGTGCCGATGGCGGTCGCGGTGGCGGTCGGCGTCGTGGCGGTCGTGCTGCTGCGGCGTTTGCTGTAGCGGCGCCCTGCAAACTGTCGTCTGGTGAAGCGGGCGGGGGATGCCTATAAGTCGGGAATGACCGACCCGAACCTTGCTCCCCCGGCCGTTCCCCCGGCCGCCCCCGCGGCGCCGTCCGCCGCCTTCGACCCGCAGGCCCTGCCGCCGTTGCGCGACGTGATCGCGCGCTTCGGGCTGGAGGCGCGCAAGTCGCTGGGGCAGAATTTCCTGCTCGACCTGAACCTGACCGGGCGGATCGCGCGGTCGGCCAACCTGCCGGCCGGCACCACGGCGATCGAGGTCGGCCCCGGTCCGGGCGGGCTGACCCGGGCGCTGCTAGCGACCGATGCGGTCAAGGTCATCGCCATCGAACGCGACCGCCGCTTCATCGACGCGCTGCAGGACGTGGTCGAGGCCGCCCACGGCCGCCTGACCATCGTCGAGGCCGACGCGCTGACCGTCGACACCGAACAGCTGGCGCCGGCCCCCCGCGCCATCGTCGCGAACCTGCCTTACAACGTGGCGACCCCGCTGCTGCTGGGCTGGCTGGCGCGCATCGACGCCTATGTCAGCCTGACGCTGATGTTCCAGAAGGAGGTCGCCGACCGGCTGGTCGCCAAGCCCGGCAGCAAGGCGTACGGCCGGCTGTCGGTCATCACCCAGTGGCGGTCGGACGCGCGCGTGCTGTTCAACCTGCCGCCGCGCGCCTTCACCCCGCCGCCCAAGGTCGAATCGACCGTCGTCCACCTGACCCCGCGCGCCAACCCGGAGCCGGCCGACTGGCGCGCGCTGGAGCAGGTCACCGCCGCCGCCTTCGGCCAGCGCCGCAAGATGCTGCGCCAGAGCCTGAAGTCGCTGGGCAACGCCGAGGCCCTGCTGGAGGAGACCGGCATCCCGCCGACCGGCCGGGCGGAGGAGGTCGACGTCGCCGGCTTCGCCGCGCTTGCCCGCGCCTTCCGCGCCCGCAATCCGATCGCGCCGGCGGCGGAGCCACCAGCGGAGGCGCCATGAGCATCCGGGTCACCCATCGGATTTCGCTGGACGAGTCCGAGCTTCAGGAGGAGTTCGTCCGCGCCTCCGGGCCGGGCGGACAGCACGTCAACAAGACGGACTCGGCGGTCCAGCTCCGATTCGATGTCGCTGCCTCCCCGAACATCCCACCGGATGTAAAGGTCCGGCTGGCGAAGTTGGCGGGATCGCGGATGACGTCCGCCGGGGTGTTGATCATCCAGGGCGACAGCTACCGGAGCCAGCTCCGGAACCGCGAGGATGTGCGGGAGCGGCTGATCGACCTGATCCGCGACGCATCGGTCGTGCCCAAAATCCGCCGCAAGACCAAGCCGACCTACGGGTCGCAGCAGCGACGGCTGGAGGGCAAGGCCCAGCGGTCGGAGGTCAAGCAAGGCCGACGCCCGGGGCCGCGAGACGATTGATGCCGTTGGGCAATCTTGGTCAGAGAGCCATCTTCATCTCGACATCGTCATACTCGACCCGCAACCCATCCTGATCGTCGATCAGGCCGGCTTCGATCAGGGCGGTCACGTCCAGGTGGACGTTGCGGTAATCGCGGCCCAGCGCCCCGGCCAGGGCCCGGATGCTCGTGGTGGGATTGCGGTGCAGATGCCGGAGGATTTCCAGTCGCTTTGGCGTCAGCACCCGGCTCATGCCCTCGAAGGACTCGAAGGTGATGTGGTGTTCCCGGACCGTCTCGCCCGCTTCATGGCGGCGAATCGCGTCCTTGATCGCGGCGGCCTCGGCCTGGAGGTCAACCCCGATGTGGATCTGAAGTGTCGTCATAGGCTTCCCTCCCTGAACGCTGCGACATCGGTGAAGAACTGGTCAATCAACTGGTCGATTGACTCGAACGCAACCGGTGACTGCTGGCCCCGGATGTGCTTGTGGTCGCCCTTGCCCTTTTCGTTGTCGTACCCGACGATCCGTTCACCAGCCCTGCCGTAGAACAGGCTGTACTTGTACCGGTGCTCCGACGGAGGCACCGGGGCCGTCACGGACCAGACCCGGACCTGGACAATGCTTCCGTCGTCGTAGATCGTCTTGCGGGACAGGAGGAGAACGGCTTTGTTCATGCTCCAAGATAAGCCATTCCTGCGATGTGGTGAAGTCACATATGGCGATGAAGCACATCAAGCCGACCGCCTGCGGATCTGGTCATGAAATTGCCAGACCCCACGTTTGATGGGGATCAATGTCCGGCGCTGCGGTCGGGTCTAGTCGTGACGGCCGTCATATCCACGCAGCTTCAACGCTTTTAAGGACACCGACATCATGGACGATTGCAGCGCCCACGGCCCGACCCCCCTGTCGCTCGACGAAGCGGTCGCGCGGATCGAGCAGGGCTATGGCGCGGTGACCGGGACGGAGGAGGTGCCGCTGCGCAAGGCGCTCGGCCGGGTGCTGGCGGAGGAGGTGGTGGCGCCGGTCAACGTGCCGCCGGCCGACGTCTCCGCCATGGACGGCTGGGGCTTCGCGGCGGTGGCGGGCGAGGGGCACCGGCGGCTGGCGGCGGTCGGCCGCGTGCCCGCCGGCTCCGTCTTCGACGGCGTGGTCGGGGCCGGCGAGGCGGTGCGCATCTTCACCGGCGCCCCGGTCCCCGCCGGGGTCGACACCGTGGCCATGCAGGAGGATTGCCGGACCGAGGCGGACGGCGTGCTGGTCCCGGCCTCGCTCAAGCCGGGCACCAACGTCCGCAAGGCCGGGGAGGACATGACCGCCGGCTCCACCGTGCTGCACCCGGGCCAGCGGCTGCGCGCGCAGGAGGTCGGGCTGGCCGCCGCGGTCGGCCGCTCCGCCCTGACCGTGCGCCAGCGGCTGCGCGTCGTGCTGTTCTCCACCGGCGACGAACTGCGGGAGCCGGGCACGCCCAAGCCCGACCACGCCATCTACGACGCCAACCGCTACACGCTGGCCGCCCAGCTCGACGCGCTGGGGGTTGAGGTGCGCGACCTCGGCATCCTGCCCGACAAGCCCGAGGCGACGCGCGCCGCCCTGGCCGAGGCCGCCGGGACCGCCGACCTGATGATCACCAGCGGCGGCGTCTCGGTCGGCGAGGAGGACCATGTCAAGGCGGCGGTCAACGCGCTGGGCTCCATCGACCTGTGGACGCTGGCGATCAAGCCCGGCAAGCCGCTGGCGCTGGGTCGGGTCGGCGACACGCCCTTCCTCGGGCTGCCGGGCAACCCGGTGTCGGCGATGGTGACCTTCCTGCTGGTCGGCCGGCCGCTGGTGCTGCGGCTGTCCGGCGCCACCAGCACGGCGACGCCGCGCAGCCTGGTGGTCGCCGGCTTCTCCTTCACCAAGAAGCCCGGCCGCCGCGAATTCCTGCGCGCCCGGCTGGAGCGTGGCGAGGACGGCCGGCCGCTGGCGATCAAGTTCCCGTCCAACAGCTCCGGCGTGCTGACCTCGATGGTGGAGGCCGATGGGCTGGTCGACATGCCGGCCGAGGCCACGGCGGTGCGGCCGGGCGATCTGGTCGACTTCCTGCCCTTCACCGGGCTGTTCGCGTGACGCTGGAGCAGTTGCGCGTCTTCGTCGCGGTGGCGGAGGCGTTGCACTTCACCCGCGCGGCGGAGACGCTGCACCTGTCGCAGCCGGCGGTCAGCGCCGCCGTCGCCGCGCTGGAGGCGGAGCATGGCCTGCGCCTGTTCGACCGCATCGGCCGCCGGGTGGAACTGACCGCCGCCGGCACCCTGCTGCACCGCGAGGCCCGCGCCATCCTGCTGAAGGTGGAGGAGGCCGGGACCATGCTGGGCGAGCTGTCGGGGCTGACACGCGGTTCGCTGCGGCTGGCGGCGAGCCAGACGGTGGGCAACCATTGGCTGCCGCCGCGCCTGCTGCGCTTCGCCGCCGTCCATCCCGGCATCCGCGTCGACCTGACCATCGGCAACACCGAGCAGGTGGCCGAGGCGGTGCGCGACGGCCGCGCCGAACTGGGCATCACCGAGGGCGCGGTCGCCGACCCGGCGCTGCTGTCGGACGCGGTGCCGGGCGACCGGCTGCGGCTGGTGGTCGGCAGCCGCCATCCCTGGGCCACGCGCGGGCGGGTGAAGCGTGACGAACTGGCCGCCGCCCGCTGGGTCCTGCGCGAACCCGGCTCCGGCACCCGCGCCCTGTTCGACCAGGCGATCCGTGCCGCCGGTCTCGATCCCGCCGGGCTGGAGGTCGCGATGACGCTGCCCGGCGGCTGCATCATCCGCGCCGCCCTGCTGGCCGGCGTCGGCGCCGGCGTGCTGTCCGATCTGGTCGTCGCCGAGGATCTGGCCGCCGGCCGCATCGTCGCGCTGGAGGGGCTGGAACTGCCGGCCCGCTGCTTCCATCTGGTCCGCCACCGCGACCGCCACCGCAGCATCGCCGAGCGGGCCCTGGTGCGGATCGCGCTGGGAGAGGACGCCCCGTCCTAGGCGAAACGATCTATCGGCGTTCGCCACAACGCCACCTCGCACCCCACCGATTATCGGCGCTATAACGGAAGCCCTTCCGCTTCCGGTTCAAGGCGATACCCAATGGTACGGCTGCTGACGTTGCTCTGGGTTCTGGTGGTGATGGCCGCGTCGGCGGGCACGGTCCGGGCCGACTACACGCCGCCGGGAGCGCTGGCCGACGCCACCGCCTACGCCAATGGCCTGCTGCTGAAATCACCGCCGCAGCCCAAGCCCCAGGTCATCGCCGACCTGCTGAAGCAGGCGCGCGCCGCCCGCGACCGCAAGGACATCGCCGGCGCGATCCAGAAATACGAGCAGGCGATCACCCAGGGCGGCGGTTCGCCCTCGCTGTGGCTGGAGCTGAGCGCCGCCTGGATGGCCGCCACCCCGCCGAACAAGGACCGCGCGCTGCACAGCGCGGTGATGGCCGGCCAGTTCAACCCGAAGGACGAGGAGCGGGTCGCCATCCTCTGGCGCCTCGCCACCCTGATGGACGAGGCGTTCGGCAAGCCGGAGGAGGGGGTGAAGGCGCTGGCCGCGATTCGCGAACTCAGCGGGCGGCTGGAAGCGGCGACGCTCGACGCCCAGGCGCCGAACCTCGACAAGCGCTGGATCGCCATGCGGCAGAAGGCCGGCATGACGCTGGCCAGCGTCACCGTCGACCCGGAGGGCACCAACCCGCGCGTCTGCTTCCAGTTCTCCGACCGGCTGAGCGAGAAGCAGGGGGTGCGCTTCGGCGATTACCTCCAGGTCGAACCGGCGACCAAGATCGCCATCGAGCCGCGCGACAACACGCTGTGCCTGCGCGGCATGACCCACGGCAACGGCTACACCGTCACCCTGCGCAAGGGCCTGCCGGGCGAGGACGGCGTGCTGCTGAAGGCCGACGAGACCCAGCGCATCCGCGTGCCCGACCGGCCGGCGATGGCCGCCTTCCGCGGCTCCGCCTACATCCTGCCGCGCACCGGCAGCGACGGCATCCCGGTGGTCAGCGTCAACACCGACAAGCTGGACGTCGCCGTCTACCGCATCACCGACCGCGCCCTGGTGGCGAGCAAGTATGAAGGCAACATCTTCAGCGAGCTGACCTCCTACGCCGCCGACCGGCTGGCCGAGGAGAACGGCGAGCTGGTGTGGAAGGGCACGCTGGACGTCAAGGGGGAGCGCAACCGCGACACCACCGCCGCCCTGCCGTTCCGCCAGGCGGTGGGCGAGGATCCGAAGCCCGGCCTCTACGCCGTCACCGCCCGTCCGCACGACGTCGAATCGCCCGACCGCTGGGATTCGCTGGCGACGCAATGGGTGCTGCTGTCCGACATCGGGCTGACCAGCGTCCGTGGCGCCGACGGGCTGACCGTCTTCGCCCGCTCCTTCGGCAGCGCCAAGCCGCTGCCGGGGGTCGAGGTGGCGCTGATCGCCCGCAACAACGCCGAGCTGGCGCGGGTGACCACCGACAATCTCGGCCGCGCCCGCTTCCCGTCCGGGCTGCTGAAGACCGGCGGCAACGCGCCGGAGATGGCGATGGCCTATCTCGGCACCGATTTCGCCATGCAGGACCTGACCAAGGCCGCCTTCGACCTCAGCGACCGCGGCGTTGGCGGGCGCGAGGCGCCGGGGCCGATGGACGCCTTCGTCTACACCGACCGCGGCGTCTACCGCCAGGGCGAGACGGTCAACCTGTCGATCCTGCTGCGCGACGACAAGACGGAGGCGGTGGAGAATTTCCCGCTGACCGTCAAGGTGCTGCGCCCCAGCGGCACCGAGTATTACAGCGGCGCGCTGAAGGGGCAGGAGGCGGGCGGCTTCTTCCTGCCGCTGTCGCTGACCCGCACCGCGCCGCTCGGCGGCTGGGAGGTGCTGGTCTACAGCGACCCGAAGGGCGAGCCGGTCGGCCGCGGCTCCTTCCAGGTCGAGGATTTCGTGCCGGTCAAGCTGGCGCTCGACCTGACCGCCGGGGCGCCGATCCTGGTGCCGGGCCAACCCTTCGAGGTGACGGCGCAGGGCCGCTTCCTCTACGGCCCGCCCGCCGCCGGCCTGGACGGCACCGCCGAGGTGGCGCTGAAGCCCGACCCGATGCCCTACCCGAATTTCAAGGATTACCGGTTCGGCCGGGTCCAGGACAGCCCGGCCGAGCGGCTCGACCCGCTGGAGTTCCCGACGACCGACGCGCAGGGCGTGTCGCGCATCGACGTGAAGCTGCCCGAGATCCCCGACACCACCAAGCCGCTGCGCGCCGACATCCGCGTCACCCTGTCGGAGCCGGGCGGGCGCCCGGTGCACAAGTCGGTGTCGGTGCCGGTGCGGCCGAAGACCTACGCGCTGGGATTGCGCCCGCGCTTCTCCGACGGCCGCATCGGCGAGGGGGCCGAGGCCGGCTTCGACCTCGTGGCGGTGGCGCCGGACGGCAGCGCCATCGCCAAGCCCGGCGTCCATTGGGAGCTGGTGGAAGAGCGGGTGTCCTTCGTCTGGTACCGCCGCAACGGCCGCTACAGCTACAACGCCACGGTGCGCGACGTGCCGCTGGCCTCCGGCACCGTCGATGTCGCCGCCGACAAGCCGGCGGCGCTGGCGCTCGGCAAGCGCGACTTCGGCCGCTACCGGATCGAGGTGACCGACAAGGCGGCCGGGGTTGCCAGCTCCTACCGCTTCTATTCTGGCTGGCAGAGCGACGACGACACCGCCGACATCCCCGACAAGCTGGAGGTCTCCACCGACCGGCAGGCCTACAAGCCGGGTGACACCGCCCGCATCCGCATCGCGCCGCCCTTCGCCGGCGAGGTGCTGGTGACGGTGGCGACCGACCGGCTGTTCGACGTCCGCACCCTGTCGGTCCCGGCCGAGGGCGCGACCGTGGAGATCCCGGTCGACGCCGCCTGGGGTCCGGGCGCCTACGTCACCGCCACCGCCTACCGCCCGCCGGTCAAGGGCCGCGACCGCCAGCCGGTGCGCGCCATGGGCGTCGCCTGGGTCGGCATCGACCCGACGGTGCGCACCATCGACGTCGCGCTGGACGCGCCCCAGGTCATGCGGCCGAACGGCCGGCTGGAGGTCGGGGTGACGGTTGCCGCCGCCGGTGGCGGATCGCTGGAGGACACCTACGTCACGCTGGCCGCGGTGGACGAGGGCATCCTGCGCCTGACCGACTTCGCCAGCCCGCAGCCGGAGAAGCATTTCTTCGGCAAGCGCCGGCTCGGGCTCGACATCCGTGACGATTACGGCCGGCTGATCAGCCCGCTCGAGGGGCCGTTCGGCGCGATGCGCCAGGGTGGCGATTCCAGCGGCGCCGGCCTGCCGGTGGTGCCCTTCACCGTGGTGTCGCTGTTCCACGGCCCGGTGAAGGTCGGCGCCGACGGCACCGCCCGCATCGGCTTCGACGTCCCCGACTTCACCGGCGAGCTGCGGCTGATGGCGGTGGCCTACAGCCGCGGCCGCGTCGGCTCCAGCGCCGGGGCGGTGACGGTGCGCGACCCGCTGGTCGCCGACGCCATCCTGCCGCGCTTCCTCGCCCCCGGCGACGACAGCCGGGTGACGCTGTCGCTGCACAATGTCGAGGCCGCCGCCGGCACCTACGACGTCGCGGTGACCGCGACCGACGCCGTGGCGGTGGAGGGCGGCACCTTGTCGGTCCCGCTGGCCAAGGGCGAGCGCAAGACCCTGGTCGTGCCGCTGAAGGGCGTTGCCGCCGGGATCGGTCACGTCGCCGTCGCGGTGAAGGGGCCGGACAACCTCGCGCTCAACCACGAGTACGGCATCACCGTCCGCCCGGCGCGGTCGGTGGAGACGCAGTTCGTCACCCGCCAGATCGCCCCCGGCGACAGCGTGCGTTTCGACGGCGCCGAGCTGGCCGCCTACCTGCCGGGCACGACGAGCTGGTCGGCCAGCTTCACCACGGCGCCGCCCTTCGACGTCGGCGGCATCCTGCGCGCGCTCGACCGCTACCCGTTCGGCTGTCTGGAGCAGACGGTCAGCCGCGCCCTGCCGCTGCTGGTGGTGCGCGATGTCGAGCTGGCGCTGGGCAAGGACCGCAAGCCCGACGACGGGCTGGAGGGGCGGGTGCAGCAGGCGATCTCCCGCACGCTGGACAAGCAGCGCTTCGACGGTGCCTTCGGCCTGTGGGGCGCCCATGACGAGGCCGACGGCTGGCTGACCGCCTACGCCACCGAGTTCCTGGTCCGCGCCAAGCAGAAGGGCGAGGCGGTGCCGGACAAGCCGCTGGCCGACGCGCTGTCGTGGCTGCGCCAGCGCGCCATCTCAAAGGCGTCGGAGCCGGACGAACTGGCGGTCCGCGCCTACGCCCTGCACACGCTGGCGCTGGCCGGGATATCCCTGCCGGGGCCGGCGCGCTATGTGCTGGACACCGCGCTGGAGACGCTGCCGACCCCGCTCGCCAAGGGCCAGCTCGGCGCGGCGCTCGCCCGCATGGGCGACCAGGAACGGGCGACCATCGCCTTCGACAGCGCGGTCGCCCATCTGGCGCGCGCGGAATGGCATGTCGATTACGGCTCCACCGTCCGCGACGCCGCGGCGCTGGTGGCGCTGATGACCGAGGTCAACATGGCGGGCAACCGCATCCCGGCGCTGATCGACCGCCTGCCGGCGTCGGCCACCGCGGCGAACCGCACCAACACGCAGGAAAAGGCGTGGTCGGTGCTGGCCGCCGACGCGCTGCTGCGCGGCGCCCCGGCGAAGGTCGAGGTGACGCTGGGCGGTGCCAAGCGCGACGGCGCGCGGGTCGACCTGACGCCGACGCTGGCCCAGTTGAAGGCCGGCATCCCGGTCGCCAACTCGGGCAAGGTGGCGGTGTGGCAGGCGGTGTCGCTGTCCGGCGTGCCGGTGGCGCCGCAGCCGGCGGCGCGCGAGGGGCTGCGGATCAAGCGCTACTTCTTCACCCGCAAGGGCGAGCCGCTGAACCTCGACACCATCAAGCAGAACGACGTCTTCGTCGTCGTGCTGGAGGGCGAGGCCAACACCAAGCTGTTCCATCAGGGCATGGTGACCCACCCGCTGCCCGCCGGCTGGGAGATCGAGAACGCCAAGCTCGGCGCCGGCACGCCGGAGGAGATGCCGTGGCTGGGCGAACTGACCGCCACCCGGACGTCGGAGGCGCGCGACGACCGCTACAACGCCGCCGTCGACATCGGCGAGGACCAGCAGACCTTCAAGCTGGCCTTCATCGTCCGCGCCATCACCCCCGGCAGCTATGAACTGCCGGGCGCGACGCTGGAGGACATGTACAAGCCGCGCTTCTTCGCCCGCCAGACCACCGGGCGGATCACGGTCCATCCGGCGGAGTGACGGGTTGCGGCGGCTTTGGCAGGGGCGGGGGCAGCGGTGGGCGGCGGGTGCGGCGGCCGGCGTCGCGCTGGTGCTGGGGACGGCGCTGGCGCTCGACCGGCTGTTCCCGCCGCCGCTCGGGCCCCTGAACGACCTGTCGGTCACCGTGGCCGACCGCAAGGGCGCGCCGCTGCGCGTCTTCACCAACGCCGCCGGCGCGTGGCGGCTGCCGGCGACGGTCGACGACGTCTCCCCCCTGTTCGTCGAACTGCTGCTGGCCTATGAGGACCGCCGCTTCGACAGCCATCTGGGTGTCGATCCGGCGGCGGTGCTGCGGGCGGCGGCGCAGAATCTCGGGGCCGGCCGCGTGGTGTCGGGTGCCTCCACCCTGACCATGCAGGTGGCCCGCCTGCTGGAGCCGCGGCCGCGCAGCCTGACCGCCAAGCTGATCGAGGCGGCGCGGGCGGCGCAACTGGAATGGCGCTACAGCAAGCGCGACATCCTCGGCATGTACCTGACGCTCGCCCCCTACGGCGGCAACATCGAGGGCATCCGCGCCGCGTCGCTGATGCTGCTGGGCAAGCCGCCGGTCGAGCTGGACGCGGCGGAGGCGGCGTTGCTGGTCTCGCTGCCGCAGTCGCCCTCGCATCTGCGGCCGGACCGCTACCCGGAGCGGGCGCGGGTGGCGCGCGACAAGGTGCTCGACCGGGTGGCGGAGGCCGGGGCGCTGCCGGCCAAGGCGGTGGCGGAGGCGAAGACCGAGCCGGTGCCGGCGGCCCGCCTGTCGCTGCCGGCCTCGGCCCCGCATCTCGCCGGCCGGCTGCGCGGGCGCTACCCGGACCGGCCGGTGATCGTCACCACCATCGACGGCGCCCTGCAGCACGCGGTCGAGGCGATGGCCCGCCGCGCGGCGGAGACCCTGACCTCACACGCCGGGCTGGCGGTGCTGGTGGTCGACAACCGCGACCGCTCCGTCCTCGCCTATCTCGGCAGCCCGGACGTGCTGGACGACACCCGGCAGGGGCCGATCGACATGGTGCGGGCGGTGCGCTCGCCGGGGTCGGCGCTGAAGCCCTTCATCTATGGGCTGGGCTTCGACGACGGCATCATCCACCCGCTGACCCAGATCGCCGACGTCTCCACCCGCTTCGGCGACTACGCGCCGCGCAACTTCGACCGCAGCTTCACCGGCGACCTGACGGTGATGGAGGCGCTGCAGCGCTCGCTGAACGTGCCGGCGGTGCTGGTGCTCGACCGGGTCGGGCCGCTGCGTTTCACCGACGCGCTGCGGCGGGCCGGGGCGCGGCTGGTGATGCCGGCCGGCGCCGGGCTGCCCGGCCTACCGGTGGCGCTCGGCGGCGCCTCGATCAGCCTTTGGGACATGGCGTCGCTCTACAGCGGGCTGGCGCGCGACGGGCTGGTGGCGCCGCTGCGCACCGTCCGCGACGAGGCGGAGGGGCCGGAGCACCGGCTGTTGTCCGCCACCGCCGCCCAGCAGGTGCGCGCCATCCTGGAAGGCTCGCCGCCGCCGCCCGGCGTCGTCCAGGCGCAGGAGCTGCGCGGCAGCGGCCCGGTGGCGCTGAAGACCGGCACCAGCTACGGCTTCCGCGACGCCTGGGCCTTCGGTGTGACCGGGCGCTACACCGTCGGCGTCTGGGTCGGGCGGCCCGACGGCACGCCCAGCCCGGACCACTACGGCCGCAACACCGCCGCCCCGCTGCTGTTCGAGCTGTTCGACCGGCTGCCCGCCGACCGCGGGCGCCCCGCCGGACCGGTCCGCAACGACGCCCCGCCGGAGCTGCTGCGCCGGCTGCGCCCAGGGGAGGGGCCGGTGGTGGCCGGCGCCCAGCCGGCCGACCGGCTGCGCCTGACCTTCCCGGTCAGCGACATGGTGCTGGAATCGTTGGGGCCGGACGGCAAGGGCGAGCCGATGACCCTGTCGGCCAGCGGCGGCCGGCGGCCGCTGTCCTGGTTGATCGACGGCCGGCGCATCGCCTATTCGCCGATCGCGCGCGAGGTGGTGTGGCGGCCGGAGGGGCCGGGGGTGGTCCGCGTCACCGTGCTGGACGCCGACGGCCGCAGCGACAGCGCCACGGTCGAGATCCGCTGATGGCCGTTGGCGTGTGGTCGGTTCAAGCGGAATCGCTTGAAGCGTGGATCACACGGAAAACCAAAATCCCGAAGACCAAAAGCCTGGAGTCCATCAGGCGCGTCAATGAGCGCCTGATGGACTCTAGGAGAGGCGACGCAGGCTGACGGGGGCGTCGTCCCGCTGGCTCCACACCCGCGTCCGCACCCGCATCTGCTTCTGGCAATCGGCCGAGCAATAGAGCGGCGCCGGGCCCCGCGTCGACGGACGGGTGAAGGGGCGGCCGCAGCAGGCGCAATGAAGTTGACGCTCCCGGCGGTCCGGAGTGCCGGACGTTTCCGGATGGTTCGGTTGGCCCGAACGGGTGGAGGCGGACATGACGGACGGCGTGGGGCTGTTTCGGGTGACCGCCAATATAGGGACCGCGTGTTGCAGTTCCATGTTCGGGACGACACCTATGGCCGTATGGGGAAGCCTCTGACCACAGGGGCATAGGCGATTGACCGCACCCGGCGAACCGCCTATCTGGAAGGTCGAACACACACGGGGGGACTGCGATGCCGATGCGCGGCAGGACCGGGCTGCGGGGACGGATGGCGGGCGTTGCCGGCGCATGGACGCTGGGCATGCTGGCGCTGGCCGTCCTGCTGTGGACCGGCGCCGCGTCGGCCGCCTGCCCGCACGGCGGCGCCGCGATCTCCCCATCCATGACATCCTCCAGCGCCGTGGCGTCGGTCCCGCCGTCGGTTGACGCCGGGGCATCCCGCCACGCGGCCCGGCCGGCCGTTCCGCCCTGCTGCGCCGGGACGACCTGCACCGCGATGCAGGCCGCCGTTATCGGGGTCGGGTTGGCGGTGGGCGGCCACCCCGGCCGTTCGCCGGTGTCCTGGAGGTCGGCATCCCTGAACGACGGGCTGGGGATCCGTCCCGACCTGCCGCCGCCACGGCCGGTCTGACGCGCCACGCCGCGCCCGAACCTTCCCCCTTCGCGTTCCCGATCTTCCGGAGTCCAGGATGACTCTCTCGCTTTCGCGCCGCCGTCTGCTGTCGGCGGCGGTCGCCGGTGGCTGTGCCGCGCTGCTGCCCGCCATGCCCCGGTCCACGCTGGCCTTCGCCCGGGTCCCCGGCGATCCGATCCGGCTGACGATCGGCCGCCGTCTGCTGGACGTGAACGGTCAGGCCGCCAGCGTGTTCGGCATCCTCCAGCCCGACGGCACGGCGGGCCTGACGCTCGACGCCGGCCAGCGCTTTCTGGTCGATCTCGCCAACCGGGCGGGGGAGGACAGCGTCATCCACTGGCACGGCCAGACCCCGCCCTATCTCCAGGACGGCGTCGCCGACACCAACCGGCCGATGATCCCCGACCGCGGCACCGCGCGCTACGATTTCGCGGCGCGCCCCGGCACCCACTGGATGCACTCCCACCACGGCCTGCAGGAGCAGCGCCTGATGGCGGCGCCGCTGATCGTCCGGAGCGAGGCGGACCGCGGCGCCGACGAGCAGGAGGTCACCATCCTGCTGCACGACTTCACCTTCCGCGACCCGGCCGAACTGCTGGCCTTGCTGGTCGGGACCGCCGACGGCGCGGCCCATGACGGGCACGGTGCGACGGGGCATGGCGCCACGGAGCAGGGCGCGGCAGGGCATGGCGCGATGGACCACGGCGCGATGGACCACGCCCAAATGAACCATGCCCAGATGGGGCACGCCATGCCCGCGGCAGGCACCGGCGGCGGCATGGTGATGGACCTGAACGACGTCGAATACGACGCCTTCCTGGCCAACGACCGCACCCTGGCCGACCCGGAGGTGGTGCGGGTGGAGCGGGGCGGGCGGGTGCGGCTGCGCGTCATCAACGGCGCCACCTCCACCGCCTTCCACCTCGACCTCGGCACGCTGAGCGGCGAGGTGATCGCGGTCGACGGCAACGCGGTGCGGCCGGTGGCGGGCAGCCGGTTCGGCCTGTCGATGGGCCAGCGGCTCGACATCCGCCTGACCCTGCCGGCCGGCGGCGGCGCCTTCCCCATCCTGGCCCTGCGCGAGGGCGGGCCGCAGCGCACCGGCATCGTGCTGGCCACCCCCGGCGCCACCGTCACCCGGCTGGACGGGCAGGGCGACGCGCCGACCGAGGCGCTCGACCTCGGGCTGGAGCGGCAGTTGTCGGCGCTGACGCCGTTGGCGACCCGCAAGGCCGACCTGGTGCAACGCGTCACCCTGACCGGGTCGATGGCGCCCTATGCCTGGAGCCTCGACGGCCGCGGCTTCGGCGCGCACCGGCCGATCCTTGTCCGGCCGGGCGAGCGGGTGGAGCTGACCTTCGAGAACGCCTCGATGATGGCGCACCCGATGCACCTGCATGGCCATCATTTCCAGGTGGTGGCGATCGACGGCCGGCCGGTGGTGGGGGCGGTGCGCGACACCGTGCTGGTGCCGATGATGGCGAGCGTCACCGTCGCCTTCGACGCCGACAACCCGGGCCGCTGGCCGCTGCACTGCCACAACCTGCTGCACATGACGACCGGCATGATGACCGAACTGGTCTATGACGGCTTCGCCTGAGGGGAGGGGCCGGCCTGGGGCTGGCCCTCAGTAATGCGGCGGCGGCCGATCGTCCTCGGGGGAGAGGATGGCGTATTCCGCCGTTTCCAGGCGGTCGCGCAGGCGCTGGATCTGAAGGGTCAGCCGGTCGATGGTCTTGCCCTGGGCGATGATCACTTCCGACATGTCCTCCGCCATGCGCTCGTGGTGGGCGAGGCGGCTTTCCAGGTCGGCCAGACGTTGTTGCAGCGCAGGGTCCATGGGGCGGGCACCGGAGGAGGGTCGAGGGGGAACGGGGACGGGCCGCAACATGGACCATTCCCCGTTCCGGGTCGAGCGGGCTTGTCGTGGGCTGGCTGGTGACGCCGCCGCTCAGGCCATGGCGCTCGCCCCGGCCAGCCAGCCCGACAGGCCGGTCAGCACCAGGACCATCAGGCTGGCCAGCCGCAGCGTCAGCGGCGCCATCGCCAGGCCACCCATCATCTTGCGGTTGTGCAGCAGCAACAGCATCGGCACCAGGATGAAGGGCAGGGTCAGCGCCAGCACCACTTGGCTCAGCACCAGCAACTCGTCCACCCCCTGGTCGCCCGATACGCCCAGGATCGCCAGCGCCGGGACCAGCGAGGCGCTGCGGGTGATCAGCGCGCGGGTCATCGGCCGCATCCGCAGGTTCAGGAAGCCTTCCGTCACGATCTGCCCGGCCATGGTGCCGGTGGTGGTGGAGCTTTGGCCGGCGGCCAGCAGGGCGATGGCGAAGATCAGCGCGGCGGCGCCGCCGATGCTGCCGCCCAGCAGGGCGTGGGCGTCCTCGATGCCGGGCGCCGCGGTGCCGGCGGCGCCCTGGAAGGCGACGGCGGCGACCGCCAGGATGGCGCCGTTGACCAGACCGGCCAGCGCCAGCGCGGTGGTCAGGTCGATGGTCAGCCAGCGCGCCGCCCGCTGCCGCTCCTCCTCCGTCGTCACCGCGGCCAGCCGCGACCGCACCAGACCGGAGTGCAGGAACAGGTTGTGCGGCATGACGGTGGCGCCGATGATGCCCAGCGACAGGTACAGCATCTCCGGATCGCGGGCCAACTCGACGCTGGGCACCAGCCCGGCCAGCACGGCGACCGGGTCGGGGCCGGCGATCACCAGTTCCCAGGCGAAGCAGACGACGACGACGCTCATCAGCGCGCCGACCACCAGTTCCGGCGCGCGGCCGCGGGCGCCGGGCAGCGCCAGGATGGCGAAGGTCAGCACCGCGGCGATCAGCACGCCGGCCATGATCGGGATGCCGAACAGCAGCTTCAGCGCGATGGCGCTGCCCAGCAGCTCGGCCAGATCGGTGGCGATCATCGCCAGTTCCGACACCAGCCAGACCACCATCGCCACTGGGCGCGGGAAGCGGTCGCGGATCAGCCGGGCCAGATCCTTGCCGGTCGCCAGCGTCAGCCGGACGATCAGCGTCTGCAGGAAAATGCCGGCCAGACTGGCGATCAGCACCGCCGACAGCAGGGCGAAGCCGAAGCTCGACCCCGCGGCGATGTCGGTCGCCCAGTTGCCGGGGTCCATATAGCCGACCGCCACGACGAAACCCGGGCCGAGCATGGTCCAGAAGCGGCGGCCCGGCGCCGGGGTCGGCAGCGGGTTGCGGTCGGCGGTCTGTGCGATGTCGGTTGCGGTCGTCACGCCGGTTGCTCCTGAACGGTCCGGAAAGGCCGGCCTTATGCTTGGCCGGTGATGGCAGAGTGGCAGGGTTGGGCGATAGTGTCCAATCGGCACTTCCAAACGATTCAATAGATGGTGTCTATCGGTGGCGATGCGAAGCCGGCGGGATGCAGCCCTGTTCAGAACAGCGCAGATCATAGTTTGTTCGCACAGCAACAGCGTCAAGCCGCAATGTGGTGGCTCTTCCGCCACACAGCTCCGCTGTGGTCTAGCGCCGCCGGGGTCCGAACCGCTTGCGGGGGGCGCCGCGGAAGCCGGCGGCGGGCGGCGCCTCGCGCCGGCGGGCGCGGGAGGCCAGCGCGTCCGACAGGCGCTGGCCGATGGCGTCGCGGGCGCCGCGCACCCGCTCGCGGTCGGGCAGGACATCGGGGAACTTGCGCGACGCCCAGAAATAGAGGTCGCAGGCGCGCGACAGCCCTTCCAGCACGTCGGCCGCCAACCCGTCGAAACGGTCGGGCATCAGCCGGGCCAGCGGCAGCCGGTCGCCCGATTCGACCGCGTCGAGGATGGCGGCGAAGACGCGGGCGTCCTCCGGCTCCTCCAGGTCGGCGGGGGCGAGCAGCAGGTCGAGCCGCGCCGACAGCGCCAGTCGCCGCGCGTCGAGCATCGGCGCCGCCCGCCGCAACGCCGACAGGTCGGCCAGCCGGAAGGGCGAGCCGGCGGTGGCGGCGTCGGCGAAGCACTCCACCAGCAACCGGGTTTCGTCGGCCTCGATGTGGCTGGCCAGCCGGGCCAGCATGGCGCGGGTCGGGCGGACCGGCAGGGGGGCGTCGGCGTGCAGCCGGCGGTCGGGCTGCTCCAGCAGGCGCTTCAGGGTGGCCGGGGTGCCGCGGGCGATGACGCCGAAATGCCCCTCCTCGAACTGGCCGTAGCGGCCGGCGCGGCCGGCGATCTGCTTGACCTCCGTCGCGGTCAGTGGGCGCACGGCGCTGCCGTCGAACTTCTCCAGCGCGGTGAACAGCACGCGGCGGCAGGGCAGGTTCAGCCCCATGCCGATGGCGTCGGTCGCCACCACCACGTCGGCCTCGCCGGCCAGGAAGCGCGCCGCCTCGCGCCGCCGCACCGCCGGGGCCAGCGCGCCGTAGATGGCGGCGACCGACAGGCCGCGCGCCAGCAGCGTGTCGCGCACGCTGTGCACCTCGCGCCGGGAAAAGGCGATCAGCGCGTCGCCGGGCTCGACCTCCGGCCAGTCGAGCCGGCGGTCGAGCATCGACAGCGGCGTCTTGCGCTCCAGCTCCACCACCTCCAGCGGCTCGCCGAGATGGGATGCCGCGCGTTCCACCAGCGGCCGGACCTCCGGCGCGCCGAGGATGTAGACGGTTTCGGCCGGCACCCCCATCAGCGCCGCGGTCCAGGCCCAGCCGCGCGTCGGGTCGGCCAGCATCTGGATCTCGTCGATCACCGCCACCTCGACCGGACGGTCGGGGTCCATCACCTCGATGGTCGACGCGGTGTGACGGGCGCCGGGCGTGCGGATCTCCTCCTCCCCGGTGATCAGGGTGGTCGGCGTGCCCTCGCCGTTCAGCCGCTCCATCACCTCCAGCGCCAGCAGACGCAAGGGAGCCAGATAGACGCCGTCGCGGGCGCCCTTCAGCGCGCTGATGGCGCGGTGCGTCTTGCCGGAATTGGTCGGGCCGATCACCAGCACCAGCCGGCGGTTCATACCGCGCGCCACCGGGAACAGCCGTTCGAAGCGGGAAAAGTCGAACTGACGGTCGACATAGGCGCGGCCGCGCGCCTCCGCCCGGTCGCGCCGCCACTGGTCGTACTCCCGCTCCCAGCGGTCGAGCAGCTCGTCGGCGTCGGTTCGGTTGCGGGCGGCCTTCGACAGCCGCCCGGCCAGGCTGGCGAAGCCCCAGTCGGGATCGTCGCCGGCCCGCCCGGCGAAGCCGCGCAGGGCGGCGGCGACGCGCGACAGCGCCGCCTCCAGCGCGCCGGCCAGGGCGGGGTCATGGTCGAGCCGGGCCGCCAGCTCGGCGTCGGACAGGTCGGACAGCTCAAGCGCGTCGAGGGTGCGGGACGCCTGGAGCTGCACCGGCTGCGGCAGGCCGGGCCAGGGCAGGGCGTCGCTGCGCACGGCGCGCACGCGGGTGCGGTCGTCGCAGGACAGCAGCGCGGTGCGGCTGCCGGCCAGCGCCCGGCGCCCCTGGGCCAGCAGCGCGTCGCGCCGCCGGGCGCGGTCGATGCGGCCGGCGATCTCCATCAGGATGGCCTCGCGCCGCTCCGCCGGGACCAGCAGGTCGCGCTTGCCCTTGGGCAGCGGCAGGCCGAGCGGCACCAGCCCGCGCGCCTCGGCGTCGGTCATCCGCAGCAGCCCGGCGGCGCCCAGCGTCGTCACCTCCGGATGGGCGACGGCGAGGTCGTGGACCAGATGCGGGTCGGCGGGCAGCTCGGGGGCGTGGTCGCTCATGCGTCCTGTCCGCTGGCGACATGGTGCAGCACGATGCCGCTGGTCGTCGCCACGTTGAGGGAATCGAAGCCGCCGGCCATCGGGATGCGCACGCCGCGAGCGCGGGCCAGCAGGGCGGGCGGCAGGCCCGGCCCCTCCGACCCGAACAGCAGGGCGGCGCGGCGCGGCGGGGCCAGGGCGGCCAGGGTCTCGCCGCCGCCGGGGCTCAGCGCCACCGCGTCGAACCCGAAACGATCCAGCAGCGCCAGCGGGTCCTCGCCCGGCGCCAGCCTTGCGGTCGGCACCAGCAGCGTCGCGCCGACCGACACCCGGATCGCCTTGCGATAGAGCGGATCGCAGCAGTTGGGGTCGAGGATCACCGCGTCGGCGCCGAAGGCGGCGGCGTTGCGGAAGATGCCGCCCATGTTGTCGTGGTTGCCGATGGCGAACAGCATCACCACCCGCGCCACCGGCCCGCAGCCGCCGAGCAGGTCGGCCGCCGTCGGGATCACCGTCTTCTCGCCGACCGCCAGGATTCCCCGGTGCAACGGAAAGCCGGCGATGCGGTCGAGCACCGGCTGGCTGGCGGTGTAGACCGGCGTGTCGGCGGGCAACGACGCCAGCATCGGTTCCAGCGCCGCCAGCCGTTTGTCGGCGATCAGCAGCGAGCGGGCGCGGTAGCGGGTGGAGACGACGAGGCTGCGCACCACCACCGCCCCCTCGGCGATGAACAGCCCGTCGCGGCCGACGAGGTCGCGCTCCCGCACATCGCGGTACGGCTCGATGCGCGGGTCGTCGGGGTCGTCGATGGCGATGATGGTGGGCAAGGGGGAACTCGGCGTTCGGGGTGTGTGCCTACTTAGTGCATATGGGGGCGGCTTTCCAATGGCGTGTGGCCTGCGCCTTCCTCCCTCTCCCCCGGGGGAGAGGGGATCCCAGCGGACGGAAGAACACCCATGCCTCATCGGCATACCCCCTTGCCGATGCTCAAGCCTCTGCTCATGTTGCAATGCAGCATGAGTGATTGAGGACGTGCCGACCATGACCATGATCCGCAAGCTGTTGAACCGCGTGCGCCGCAGGCCCGAACCTGTTCGGCCGGCCATGCCGGCGGAACCGCTGGAACTGCCGGCGCCGGAGCCGATGCTGGCCTTGCCGGCGCCGCGGCCCCGGCTGGCGCTGGCGTTGCAGGGCGGCGGGGCGCATGGGGCGTTCACCTGGGGCGTGCTCGACCGGCTGCTGGAGGAGGACATCGACCTCGCCGGGGTCAGCGGGGCCAGCGCCGGGGCGATGAACGCGGTGATGGTGGTGCAGGGCTGGGCGCGTGGTGGGCCGCTGGGCGGACGCGATGGCGCGCGGGCGGAACTGGCGGGTTTCTGGGAGCGGGTGAGCGCCGCCGGCCGGCTGGGGCCGATCCGGCCGAGCCTGTCCGACCGGCTGCGCGGCCGTTGGAACGTCGACCACGCGCCGGGCAGCCATCTGGTGGACTGGGCGCGGCGCTGGGTCACCCCCTACCAGACGCAGCCGGCGGATTTCCACCCATTGCGCGGTCTGCTGGCGGAGATGGTGGAGCCGGCGCTGATCCGGCGGTCGGGCCTGCGCCTGTTCGTCAGCGCCACCAACGTGCGGACCGGCGCGCTGCGGCTGTTCGACGAGACGGAGGTCGGGGTCGACCATCTGCTGGCGTCGGCCTGCCTGCCGCACCTGTTCCGCGCGGTGCGGATCGACGGGCAGGATTATTGGGACGGCGGCTATCTCGCCAACCCGCCGCTGTCCCCGCTGGTCGAGTCCTGCCCCGGCGCCGACCTGCTGGTGGTGGCGATCAACCCGCTGACCTGCGCCACCACCCCGGAGGACCCGGCCGGCATCGCCGCCCGCCTGAACCAGATCACCTTCAACGCCACGCTGCTGCACGAGATGCGCGCGCTTGGCGGCAGTGATGGCGCTCCGCGCCTGCACCTGATCGACGCCGACGAGCATCTCCAGGACCTGGGCCTCTATTCGAAGCTGATGACCGACTGGGGCTTCCTCAGCTGGCTGCGCGACGCCGGGCGCGAAGCGGCGGGGCGCTGGGTGGACGAGAATCGGACGACGATCGGCGTCGAAAGCTCGGCCCGGTCGGCGGCGTTGGTGTGATCGCGAGGTTCACTCCGCCGGCTGCGCCGCGTCGGGGTCCTTGTGGGCGAACCAGCGCTTCATCCGCCGCGACAGCCCGTCGAGGTAGCTGAGCGCCACCGGCACCACCAGCAGCGTCAGGATGGTGGAGGACAGCAGCCCGCCGATCACCGCGTGGGCCATCGGGGCGCGCTGCTGGGCGCCCTCGCCGATGCCCAGCGCCAGCGGCAGCATGCCGAAGATCATCGCCATGGTGGTCATGACGATCGGGCGCAGGCGGATGATGCCGGCCTCCACCAGCCCGTCATGCAGGGCGACGCCGCGCCGCCGGGCCTGATTGGCGAAATCGACCAGCAGGATGGCGTTCTTGGTCACCAGCCCCATCAGCATGATGAAGCCGATGGCGCTGAAGATGTTCAGCGTCGATCCCGCCACCAGCAGCCCGAGGAACACCCCGACCAGCGACAGCGGCAGCGAGGCCATGATCGCCAGCGGTTGCAGGAAGCTGCCGAACTGCGAGGCCAGGATCAGGTAGATCAGGATCACCGCCAGCGCCAGGGCCTGGGCGGCGTAGCCGCTGGTCTCGGCGATGTCCTTGGTCGAGCCGCCGAAGACGATGCGGTAGCCGGGCGGCAGCTCGATCGTCGCCAGCGCCGCCTGCAGCGCGCGCCCGGCGTCGCCGGCGGCGCGGCCCTGGACGTTGGCCTGGACGTTCACCTCGCGCTGCAGGTCGCGGCGGTTGATCTGCGAGGCGCCGAGCGTCGTCGTCACCTCCGCCACCTGGGTCAGCGGGATCATCCGCGGCGTGCCGTTGGCGTCGACCCCGCCGGAAAAATAGATGCGGTCAAGGTCGGCGCGGCCGACCCGGTCGCCTTCCGGCAGGCGGACCAGCACGTCGTAGCTCTCGCCGTCCGGCGCCTTCCAGCTCGACACCGTGTCGCCGGCGAACAGCGGGCGCAGCGTGTCGGCGACCTTGGCGGTGCCGATGCCGAGGTCGCTGGCGATGTCGCGCTCCAGCCGCACCGCCAGCGTCGGCTTGGCCGCCTTCAGCGTGCTGTCGATGTCGACGAAGCCGGGGATCGCCCGCATCGCCGCGCCGACCCGCTGCGACAGCCGGTCCAGCTCGGCGATGTCGCGGCCCTGCACCGACACCTGGATCTGCTTCTGCACGCCGCCGACGCCGGGAATGGCGATGCCGGTGGTGACGCCGGGGATCGCCGACAGCCGCTGGCGCAGCAGCGGGGCGAGGTCGTTGGGCGAGCGCTTGCGCTGTTCGATCGGGGTGTAGCGGATGAAGACGCTGCCGCGGTTGTGGCCGACCGACACGCCGGTGTTGACGGTGCCGTAGGTGTAGGCGACTTCGGGGAATTCGCGGATCGCCGCCTCGACCTGCCGCACCTTGGCGGTGGTGGTGGCGAGCGAGGAGCCGACCGGCGCCTCGACCTCGACGATCTGCTCGCCGAGGTCGGCGGCGGGCACGAACTCGACGCCGATGCGCGGCACCAGGACGAAGCTGCCGGCGAAGATGCCGCCCGCCGCCAGCAGCACCAGCCAGCGCCGCCGCAAGCCCCAGCGCAGCAGCCGGCCGTAGCCATGCGACAGGGCGGTGAAGCCGCGCTCGAACCCGGCGGCGAAGCGGCCGAAGACCGAGCGGCCGTGGCGGCCGTGCGCCGCCGGGTCGTACCAGACGCTGGACAGCATCGGGTCGAGCGTGAAGGACACGAACAGCGAGATCAGCACCGCCGCCGACACGGTGATGCCGAATTGCAGGAAGAAGCGGCCGATGATGCCGCCCATGAAGGCGACCGGCAGGAACACCGCGACGATGGTCAGCGTGGTCGCCAGCACCGCCAGCCCGATCTCCGCCGTGCCGTCCAGCGCCGCCTGCCGGTGACCCTGGCCGCGGCCGAGATGGCGCATGATGTTCTCGCGCACGACGATGGCGTCGTCGATCAGGATGCCGATCGCCAGCGACAGCGCCATCAGCGTCATGATGTTCAGCGTGAAGCCGAAGGCCGCCAGCACGCCGAAGGTGCCGAGCACCGCCACCGGCAGGGTCAGCGCGGTGATGACCGTGCTGCGCCAGGATCCCAGGAAGACCATGACGATCAGGATGGTCAGCACGCCGCCCTCCAGCAGCGTTTCCTGCACGTTGTTCAGCGAGTTGGTGATCCCGCGCGAACTGTCGCGCACCACCGCCAGCGTCACGTCGGGCGGCAGCGCGCCGCTGGTCCGCAGATCCCGGATGGCGGCCTGGAGGCCGCGGGCGACCTCCACCGTGTTGGCGCCCTGGACCTTCACCACGTCGACCGCCAGCGCCGGGTTGCCGTTCAGCAAGGCGGCGGAGTCCTGCTCCTCCTGGCCGTCGAGCACCTCGGCGACCTGGCCCAGCCGCACCGGGCTGTTGCCGCGCCGGGCGACGATCAGGTCGAGCAGTTCGCGCGGGTTGCGCACGCGCCCCTCGACCTGCACCACCCGCTCGCGGCCCTGGCCGCTGACGGTGCCGGCGGGGACGTCCTGGTTCTCGCCCGAGACGGTGGCGATCACCTCGTCGACGCCGATGGTCAGCGCTTCCAGCTTCTCCGGCTTCAGCCGAACCAGGATCTGGCGCTTGACCCCGCCGGCGATGGTCGCCTTGCCGACGCCGCGGACGTTCTGCAAACGCTTCAGGATGATCTGGTCGGTGATGGTGGTGAGGTCGCGCAAGGACCGCAGGTCCGACGTCACCGCGATCGACAGGATCGGCTGGTCGTCGGGGTTGAAGCGGGTGATCTGCGGGTCCTTCACCTCGTCGCGGAAGGTGGCGCGGATGGCCGACACCTTCTCGCGCACGTCCTGCAGCGCCTGGACCGACGAGGTCTTCAGGTCGAACTCGGCGATCACGACCGACTGGCCCTCGTAGGAGCGCGAGGTCAGCGTCTTGATGCCGGCGATGGTGTTGATCGCGTCCTCGACCGGGCGGGTGATGTCGGTCTCCACCGTCTCCGGGCTGGCGCCGGGATAGCTGGTGCTGACCACCACCACCGGGAAATCGACGTCGGGAAACTGGTCGACGCCCAGCCGGTTGTAGGAGAACAGGCCGAGCACCATCAACGCCACCATCATCATGGTGGCGAAGACCGGGTTGTCGACGCTGATGCGGGTGATCGGCATGGTGGTTTTGTCCGGGTCAGGAGCCGGCGACGGTGACGACCCGCCCGGCGGTCAGGCCGGGCAGGTTGCCGGTGACGACGCGGTCGCCCGGCGCCAGCCCGTCGACCTGCACCAGATCGCCGCGCGCCCACACGGCCAGCCGCGTCACTGGCCGGCGCGCCGTGCGGCCGTCGGCGACCACCAGCACGAAGTCGCCCTGGTCGTCATGGCGGATGGCCACCGGCGGCACGGCGACGGCGTTCGCCGCCTCCGCCACCAGCGCCTCGCCGCCGGCGAACATGCCGCCGCGCAGGATGCCGTCCGGGTTGTCGACGGTCACATAGACCGGGATGGCGCGCGATCCCGCCCGCGCCATCGGGTTGATGCGGGCGATGCGGCCGGGGAAGTCGCGGTCGCCGAAGCCCTCCACCCGCAGCGCCACCGTCTGGCCGACGGCGAGTCGCGCCACCTGCTCCGCCGGGACGGTCGCCTCGACCTCCACCCGCGACAGGTCGACGACGGTGAACATGGCGGCGTTGACCGCCAGCGTCTCCCCCGGGTTGACCGCGCGGGTGGCGACCATGCCGTCGATCGGGCTGACCACGACGGCGTCGCGCAGCGCCTTGCGCGCCAGCTCGACCTGGGCGGCCAGCGCGCCGACCTGCGCCTCCTGGAAGCGGAAGCTGCTTTCGGCCTGATCCAGGCTGGTGTCGGACACGATGTTGCTGCGGTTCAGCGTGCGGTTCTTGGCCAGCGTCTTGTCAGCCAGCACCAATTGGGCGCGGGCGCCCTCCAGGTTGGCCTGCTTCTCGGTCAGCCGGGCGGCGAGTTCCACCGTCTCGAACCGGGCGAGCACCTGGCCGCGGCGCACCGCCTGCCCCTCGCGCACCAGCACCTCCGACAGCCGGGCCGCGACCTCCGCCTTGATCGCCGACTGCTCCATCGGCGCCACCGAGCCGCTGAGCCGCACGGTGTCGGCCAGCCGGCGCGGGGCGACGGTGGTCACCTCCAGCGCCGCCAGCTCGACCGGGCGTTCGGCCGCCGGCAGGGCCGGGGCGGCCGGGGGCGCGGCCGGGCCGCGGGCGTGCCAAAGCGCCGCACCCCCGGCCACCACCAACAGCAGGAGCAGCAGCCAGCCCAGCCGGCGGAACCGCCGCGGGTGGGGGAGGGGGGGCTCCCGGACGAGCCCCTGGGCGGGCTCATCCTGGGCGGGGTCGGGCCGCTGGAGATGAAGCGGCGGCGGTGCCGGAGACACGGTCCTGTGCGGGGCGGTCATCACACTCGATCCTGTTCGGCGGCCCTGTTCGGCAGCGCTTTTCGGTGGCCAGTGCCCGGTGCCGTGGGCTGGAGGGCGGGTTGCAGGCCCGGTCGCCGCCTTCCATTAAGGATGGCGGCGATGTTCCGTCAAGGTTCTCATTGTCGCGCCGGTCCTCTGTTCGTTCGGCACTGAAGAACGGCTTATGGAGATTTGCCGAAAATCCGAATTGTCCAGTGCGGGGCAAGGCATCATCGGGACAGGCGTCAAGAAAAGGTCACGTTGTCGCTTGACAGGCATGAGCTGTACATTGGAGAAACGTTCCGACACTTTGCCCGCCTGCGCCAACTGCTCGGAAATCCACTCGTGGTCAAACGAAACCTCGCGACGATCCACGCCGCCGGTGCGGTGCTGTGCCTGGCCGTCGGTGCCCTCGGGCTTGCCGGCTGTGCCTCCGAACCGCCGCAGACCGCGGCGGCCCCGGTGGCGGCAGCCTATGCGCCCGATCCGAACGACCCGCTGGCCCGCTGGGTGCCGCTGATCCGCGAGGCGTCGCAACGCTACGACATGCCGGAAAAATGGATTCGCGCGGTGATGATGCGCGAGAGCAACGGGCGCGCCACCGGCAGCAGCGGCAAGGTGCTGACCAGTTCCGCCGGCGCGATCGGCCTGATGCAGGTGATGCCCGGCACCTACGATCTGATGCGGGTGCAGTATGGGCTGGGGCCGGATCCGTCCGATCCGCATGACAACGTGATGGCCGGCGCCGCCTATCTGCGCCAGATGTACGACCTGTTCGGCGCCCCCGGGTTCCTCGCCGCCTACAATTGCGGCCCGGCCTGCTACGCCCAGCATCTGGCCGGCAAGCAGAGGCTGCCGCGCGAGACCAAGCTGTATCTGGCGGCCCTGACCCCGGTGCTGCGCGGCTCCGCCCCGCGCGAGCCGTCGCAGTCCGTCGGCGCCTCGGCGATCGAGGTGGCGGTGGTGCCGGACGACGCGCCCAAGCCGCGCGGGACCTCCGCGTCGCCGGCGTCGCTGCCGCCGCAGCGTGCCGAGCCGGCCCCCGTGGTGGTGGCCTCGGCCGAGGCCCCGCTGCCGTCCCCGCCGTCGCGCGCCGTCGAGCCGCGGCGGATGGAACCGAAGGCGGTGGAACCCGCTCCGGCTCCGGTGGTGGTCGCCTCGATCACGCCGCCCGCACCCGCCGCCGCGGTCGCCAAGCCCATCCAGGTCGCCAGCCTCGAGTCGGCCTCGCCGGCGACGGTGCATCAGGTCGCCCCGCAGTTCGCGACCCAGGTGGCCGAGGCGCTGCTGCCGCCGCAGGCCGCCGCCGGCAAGGGCGAGCGGGTGGTCATGCGTTTCGTCTCGCAACGCGCCGACGGCTGCGGCAGCATGGCCGGCCGCGACCGCGTCTGCGTCGCGCTGGCCAGCGGCCCGGGGATGTAAGGGGGGCGGGCGCTTGGCGGCGCCTTCCCGCACACAATTTTTTTGCATCCTTGCGGTCGGATTTGATCCGCATCACTTACGGAGCGCGTCGGCACTGGCATAGAGGTGGGATGGACCGGTCCGAACACACATCCAGCCCCTACCCGCCCTGCTCCTGCTGCGGTGACGAGGTGCTGCTGGGGGAACCCATGTACTGGACCCCGGAGCGCCCGGGTCGCGTCTGGCACGACCTCTGCGCCCAGAAGGAAGGGCTGCTGCCGTCCACGCCCAAACCGGTGCGCGGCAAGCGGCGCGGCCGGTCCCAGCACGCCGAACCGCTGTTCTGAACGGGTAAACGGCTGGGATAATCCCACCGGACGAGCCGGGTGTTTCGAAAGATTTCCGTCATTCCCGCGAAGGCGGGAATCCCGCTTACCCATCGCTTCACTTGCGGAATGGCTGGTCCCCGCCTCCGCGGGGATGACGGTGGCATGAGCGCTATCCGGTTCCCTGGCGTCTGGATTTCTCAAGCCAGGGTTTGCACGCCCGATCGCTTCGGACGGAAAAAAGGGGCGGTTTCCCGCCCCTTTTCCGTGACCGATCTTCAACGGTGGTCGGCGGAACCCCGCCTCACTCCCACTCGATCGTGCCGGGCGGCTTCGACGTGATGTCGTAGACCACGCGGTTGACGCCGCGGACCTCGTTGACGATGCGGTTGGACACCCGCGCCAGGAAGTCGTGGGGGAAGGGGAACCAGTCGGCGGTCATGCCGTCGGTGGAGGTCACCGCGCGCAGCGCCAGCACATGGTCGTAGGTGCGGCCGTCGCCCATCACGCCGACCGTGCGCACCGGCAGCAGCACCGCGAAGGCCTGCCAGATCGCGTCGTAGAGGCCGGCGTTGCGGATCTCCTCCAGATAGACCGTGTCGGCCTTGCGCAGGATCTCCAGCTTCTCCGGCGTGATCTCGCCGGGGACGCGGATGGCGAGGCCCGGGCCGGGGAAGGGGTGGCGGCCGATGAAGGCGGGCGGCAGGCCGAGTTCGCGGCCCAGCGCGCGGACCTCGTCCTTGAACAGCTCGCGCAGCGGCTCGACCAGCTTCAGCTTCATGCGGTCGGGCAGGCCGCCGACATTGTGGTGCGACTTGATGGTGACCGACGGGCCGCCGGTGAAGGACACGCTCTCGATCACGTCGGGGTAGAGGGTGCCCTGGGCGAGGAACTCGGCGCCGCCGATCTTGTGGCTTTCCTCGTCGAACACGTCGATGAACAGGCCGCCGATGATCTTGCGCTTCTGCTCCGGGTCGGTGACGCCGGCCAGCTTGCCGAGGAACAGGTCCGACGCCTCGCGGTGGACCAGCGGGATGTTGTAGTGGTCGCGGAACAGGCGCACGACCTCTTCCGACTCGCCGGCGCGCATCAGGCCGGTGTCGACGAAGATGCAGGTCAGCTGGTCGCCGATCGCCTCGTGGATCAGCACGGCGGCCACCGACGAATCGACGCCGCCCGACAGGCCGCAGATCACCTTGCCGCTGCCGACCTGGGCGCGGATCTTCTCGATCGCCTGTTGCTTGAAGGCGGCCATCGTCCAGTCGCCGGTGATGCCGGCGACGCGGTGGACGAAGTTCGCCAGCAGCTGGGCGCCGTGCGGGGTGTGGACCACCTCCGGGTGGAACTGCACGCCGTACAGCCGGCGCTGGTCGTCGGCGATGGCGGCGAAGGGCGCGCCGTCGCTGACCGCCACCGCGCGGAAGCCGGGGGGCAATGCTGTGACGCGGTCGCCGTGGCTCATCCACACCTGCTCGCGCGATCCGATGTCCCACAGCCCGTCGAACAGGGCGCAGGGCTCCTTGATCTCGATGAAGGCGCGGCCGAACTCGCGGTGGTCGGAGCCCGACACGGTGCCGCCCAGCTGGTGGCACATCGTCTGCTGGCCGTAGCAGATGCCCAGCACCGGCACCTTCAGGTCGAACACCGCCTGCGGCGCGCGCGGGCCGTTCGCCTCGGTGACGGAGGCCGGGCTGCCGGACAGGATCACGGCCTTGGGGTCGTACTCGCGAATGCGCTCGTCGCTCATGCCGAACGGGTGGATCTCGCAGTAGACACCGCTCTCGCGCACGCGGCGGGCGATGAGCTGGGTGACCTGCGACCCGAAATCGAGAATGAGAACGCGTTCAGAGGACAGGGAGGCGGCGCTGGACATCGACGAATCCTGATGCGGGGGACTCAAGGCCCTTCACTACCGCACCTCCGGCCCCGCCGACAAGCGTGCAAGCGGCGTCAGGTCGCGCCAGCCATAGGCGATCTCCACCAGATCGCTGCCGGCGAAGCGGATCGGCCGTTCCGCCACGCGCAGGCCGCCCAACCGTTCGTAGAACCAGCGCGACGGGTTGTCGCGCAGGCACCACACCGCGGCGGAGCGGATGCCGGCGGCCAGGAACCGGTCGGCCATCGCCGCCATCAGCCGACGGCCGATGCCGTAGCCCTTGGCGTCGTCCAGCAGGTAGAGCGCGTGGAACTCCCCGGTGTGGCCCTCCACCGCGACGCGGCGCGTCCCGAAGGAGGCGATGCCGACCACGGTGCCCGGCGGCGCCAGCGCGCCGGCGACGTCCACCGCGACGAAGGCGCCCTGGCCGGGCGCCCTGGCCTCGGCGATGGCGGCCCAGCGCTGGGCGGCGGCCGGCTCCGACAGCGCCACCAGGAAGGGGTTGGGGATCATGCCGGGGTAGGTCGACCGCCAGCTCTGCACATGGACCCGCGCCATGGCGGCGGCGTCCGTCGCGCGCGCCTCGCGGATTGCGACCGTGGTGTCCGTCATCGACCGGCCCTCCCGTGCACACCCTTGCCCCACAGATAGTTTGGCTGCCGGACCGGGGAAGTCCAGCCGGAAAACGGGGCCGAGGCGGGGGAGCCATTTCGCACATGGCCGCCATGGCGCGCGGCGGGCGCGGTTGTCATCGCGCTGCAACAGGGGTAAACAGCCGGGACTCGTTCCGGCGGGCGCCCACGGTTGCACGGCGCCGCGGCCGGGGATCCGGAGACCGGACACCGCATGTACTCCTCGCCGACCCTGTCCCGCTACATCGGGCGCCAGTTCATCGTCTGGTTCTGCCTGCTGATGGTGATCCTGCTGGCCATCGTGCTGCTGCTGGACACCGTCGAGCTGCTGCGCCGCGCCGGCACCAAGCCCCACGTCACCTTCGGGCTGGTGGTGGAGATGGCGCTGCTGAAGCTGCCGGAGATCGGGCAGCAGATCTTCCCCTTCGTCATCCTGTTCGCCGGCATGTTCACCTTCTGGCGGCTGACCCGCAGCGCGGAGCTGGTGGTGGCGCGCGCCGTCGGCGTGTCGGCGTGGCAATTCCTGATGCCGGTGCTGTTCGCCGCCGCCGCCATCGGCGTGGTGAAGGTCACGCTGATCAACCCGGTCGGCGCGGTGTTCATCGCCAAGTACGACCAGTTGCAGGACCGTTACCTGAAGCTCCAGTCCAGTTCGCTGAACATCTCGCGGTCCGGCCTGTGGCTGCGCCAGAGCAACGAGACCGACCAGTTCTTCATCCACGCCGAGCTGGTCAACCCGGTGACCTTCGAGCTGTCGAACGTCATCGTCTTCCTGTTCGACGCCAACCAGACCTATCTCGGCCGCGTTGATTCGCCCGCGGCGGCGCTGAAGGACCGGCGCTGGGAGTTGCAGGACGCCGTGCTGAACATGGCGCGGAAGGACCCGGAGAAGCTGGAGAGCTACACCATCCCGACCGAACTCGACATGACGACGATCGAGGAGAGCTTCGCCCCGCCGGAGACGATTTCCTTCTGGGAGCTGCCGCGCTTCATCCACACGCTGGAGACCACCGGGTTCCCGGCCGTGCGTCACCGGCTGCATTACCAGTCGCTGCTGGCCCAGCCGTTCCTGTTCCTGGCGATGGTGCTGTTCGCCGCCGCCTTCTCGCTGCGGCTGCCGCGGCGCGGCGGCACCATGGCGATGGTCACCGGCGGCGTGCTGACCGGATTCGTCCTGTTCGTGATGACCGACGTGGTGCGCACCTTCGGCATGTCGGAAACGATCCCGATCATCATGGCCGCCTGGAGCCCGGCGGGCATCAGCCTGCTGCTGGGCACCGCCGCCCTGCTGCATCTGGAGGATGGCTGATCGCGGCGGGTTGGTGGCGCGATCTCCGGGGCGAACCGTCGCAAGGCGCCGGTTATCCGGGGCGGTCATAATTCCGCCGCCTTAATTCCGCACAGAATCAAGGCGGATCGGATTCCGTTTGCACAGGGACTGAGCCCACCGTAATAACGGGCGACCCGTTTTTGGAGCTTGAGCACCATGTCGAGTTTGCGAGCCGTCCGGTCTGCCTTCGCCGTGGCGACTGCCTGCGCCCTTCTGGCTCTGCCCGCCGCGGCGCAGTCGAACAAGGCGCCCGGCAGTGCCGCCGCCCCGCGGGTGCCGGGTGCCGAGGGCATTGCTGCGGTCGTCAACGACGAGGTGGTCTCCGTCTCCGACGTCAACGCCCGCATCCGCATGGCGCTGCTGAACGCCGGCGCCGCCGAAAGCCAGGAGACGCGCCAGCGGCTGGCCCCGCAGGTGCTGCGCCTGCTGATCGACGAGCGGTTGCAGATGCAGGAGGCCAAGCGCCAGGGTGTCAGCGTCTCGGCCTCCGAGATCGACGACGCGATCAAGCGCATCGCCGAGCAGAACCGGATGAACCGAGGCCAGCTCGACGAGATGCTGAAGCGGCAGAACGTGCCGGTCTCCACCCTCAAGGACCAGATCAAGGCGCTGCTGGCCTGGCAGAAGGTGATGCAGCGCCGCGGCCGCCAGGAGATCGTCGTCGGCGAGGACGAGGTCGACGCGGCGATGGAGCGGCTGAAGGCCAACATCGGCAAGCCGGAATATCTGGTCGCCGAAATCTTCCTGGCCGTCGACACCCCCGACCAGGACGACGAGGTGCGGCGCAACGCCGACCGTCTGGTCGAGGAGGTCAAGCGCGGCGGCAACTTCTCGGCGCTGGCCCGTCAGTTCTCGCAGTCGGCCGGCGCCGCCTCGGGCGGTGACCTGGGCTGGGTGCGCACCGGCGAGCTGTCGGCGGAGGTGGACAAGGCGCTGTCCGGCATGCGCGCCGGCCAGCTGTCCGCGCCGATCCGCACCGCCACCGGCTACCACATCCTGCTGGTGCGCGGGCAGCGGCCCTTCGGCAGCAGCGGCGGCGAGATGCCGATGCCGGCGGCCCAGCCCGCCGCGCCGCGCCCGCAGGCGCGTCCCGACGTGGCCAAGGCCACCGTCAACATGAAGCAGATCATCATCCCCATCGAGTCCAAGGAGCAGGCCAAGGCGGTCAAGGAACAGGCGGAGAAGCTGCGCAAGTCGATCAAGAGCTGCGGCGACTTCCAGGCCCGGGCCAAGGACAGCGGCATGCCGGAATCGGGCGACATGGGCACGATGCGGGTCAAGGACATGGCGCCCGGCCTGCAGAACCTCGCCCTCGGCATCCCGCTGGGCCAGCCCAGCCCGGTGCTGATGAGCCAGGCCGCCGCGGTCATCCTGATCGTCTGCAAGCGCGACGTCCCGATGATCCAGCCGCCGCCGGAAGCCCAGCCGAAGCCGGCCCCCGCCCCGGCCCCGGCGCCGGTCAAGGAGGCCAAGCTGCCCGGCCGCGACGAGGTGGAGCGTGACCTGATCAACGAGCGGGCCGACCTGCTGTCGCGGCGCTACCTGCGCGACCTGCGCCGCACCGCCTTCATCGAGGTGCGCATCTGATGGCCGCCCCGCCGGATGCGCTGCCGCTGGCCGTCACCATGGGCGAGCCGGCCGGCATCGGCGGGAACATCACGCTGAAGGCCTGGGCGGCGCGCCGCGAGGCAGGTCTGCCGCCCTTCGTCGTGCTGGACGACCCGGCCCGCTTGGCGGCGCTGGCGGCTCGGCTGGGGCTGGCCGTTCCGGTGCAGGCGGTCGGGTCGGCGGCGGAGGCCGTGGCCCTGTTCGACCGCGCCTTGCCGGTGCTGCCGGTGGCTCTCGCCGTTCCGGTGGTTGCCGGCGCGCCCAATCCGGCGAACGGGGCCGCGGTGATCGCCAGCATCGACCGCGCCGTCGCCCTGGTGCGGGCGGGCGAGGCCGCCGCGGTGGTCACCAACCCGATCCAGAAATCGGCGCTCTACGCCGCCGGCTTCCGCCATCCCGGCCACACCGAGTATCTGGCCCATCTCGCCGGGCTGACGGACGAGCCGATCATGATGCTGGCGGCGGCCGACCTGCGGGTGGTGCCGGTCACCATCCATGTCGCCTTGCGCGACGCGGTGAACCAGTTGACCAGCGCGGCCATCATCCACGCCGGCCAGGTCACCGCGGCGGCGCTGGCCCGCGACTTCGGCATCGCCCGGCCGCGGCTGGCGGTGGCGGCGCTGAACCCGCACGCCGGCGAGGGTGGGGCGATGGGCCGCGAGGAGATCGACATCATCGCTCCGGCGGTCGCGGCCCTGCGGGCGGAGGGCATCGAGGTCATCGGCCCGCGGCCGTCCGACACGCTGTTCCACGCCGCCGCCCGCCGCGGCTTCGACGCGGCGCTGTGCATGTATCACGACCAGGCGCTGATCCCGCTGAAGACGGTCGATTTCGACAGCGGCGTGAACATCACGCTGGGGCTGCCCTTCGTCCGCACCTCGCCCGACCACGGCACGGCGCTGGACATCGCGGGGACGGGGACGGCGAACGCGACCAGCCTGATCGCGGCGCTGACCACCGCCGACCGCATGGCGCGGCACCGGAGCGGGGCGCGTCCCGCCTAGGCGTTTGCCCCGTCCCACAAAGCGAAAAGGAGCGCCAGAGCGCTCCTTTTTTCGTGCTATTTAGCCGCTTGGCCGGCGCGGGATCAGCCGCGATCGTCGGGGTCGTACATCGTCGGGCCGCTCTGGTGGTCCTGGTGGCCGGCGGTCGGTTCGCGGTGATGGTGGGTGCGGGCGATGAAAGGTGCCAGTTCCTGCAGCTCGATGAAGTTGTCGGCCTGCCGGCGCAGTTCGTCGGCGACCATCGGCGGTTGCGAGCGCACCGTGCTGACCACGCTGACGCGAACGCCCTTGCGCTGCACCGCCTCCACCAGCCGGCGGAAGTCGCCGTCGCCGGAGAACAGCAGGATGTGGTCGACATGGTCGGCCATTTCCATCACGTCGATGGCCAGCTCGATGTCCATGTTGCCCTTGATCTTGCGGCGGCCGGACGCGTCGGTGAATTCCTTGGTCGGCTTGGTGACCATGGTGTAGCCGTTGTAGTCGAGCCAATCGACCAGCGGCCGGATCGGCGAGTATTCCTGATCCTCAACCAACGCGGTGTAGTAGAAGGCGCGCATCAGCCGGCCCTCTCCGGCAAAGCCGTCCCGCAACCTTTTGTAATCGATGTCAAATCCCAATGAACGCGCAGCGGCGTAGAGGTTCGCGCCATCAATGAACAAAGCGAGCCGTTCTTCCTTATAAAACAACTTGCTGACGTCGCGGGGCAAAGTCGAATTGCGGTCCAATGCCTGGATCCTTCCATCGCTGCTTGTGGATTATCAATGGAGCGTGCGAAAAATCTCGCATTCCAATTTTGAAACTTAGTGGATTTGTTACCAACAAACAAGAGGGTGGCGCCTTCCGCTCGCCGCCCGCTGCCGAGTGCCCGTCCCGCGCAGGGCAGCAACGCCGTCGTTCGCGCTTGCACCACTGGGACCTCATCCATATAGTCTAGAGCCTCCTTTGAATCCGGAGTTCGTCTGGCATGGCCCGCGTTACCGTTGAAGATTGCGTCCTGAAGGTTCCGAACCGTTTCGAGCTGGTGATGATGGCCGCTCAGCGCGCGCGCGAAGTGGCGAGCGGTGCGCCGTTGTCGATCGACCGCGACAACGACAAGAACCCGGTGGTGGCGCTGCGCGAGATCGCCGACGAGACGGTGTCGCTGGAATACCTGAAGAACGCGCTGATCAAGGGCCACCAGAAGCACGTCGAGCCCGACGAGCCCGAGGAGGAGATCGTCGAGCTGATGGCCGGCGAGAACGATTGGGCCGCCCGCGGCAACAACTCGCTCGGCGACGACGACGGCATGAGCGAGAGCGACGGCGAGGAGTTGACCGAAGAGGACGACGTCGCCGCCGACATGGATGCCGAGCCGGGCGCCGGTTTCGCCATGACCGAGGATCCCGACGGAGATCTCTGATTCTGGACAACGACCGCAGGACCCTGACCAGGGTGGGGGGCATCCGGCCCCCCTTCGGTTCCCATAGGACCTTCGTGAACACACCAGAGGCGCCGCGTGCGTCGGGTCGGGCCCCATGATCCGGCAGTACGAGCTTGTCGAGCGCGTCAAAGCGTATGATCCCTCGGCCGACGAGGATCTTCTCAACCGCGCCTACGTTTATTCGATGAAGGCGCACGGGTCGCAGACGCGCGCGTCGGGCGATCCCTACTTCCTCCACCCGCTGGAGGTCGCCGGCATCCTCACCCAGATGAAGCTGGACGCCGGCACCATCGCCACGGCGCTGCTTCACGACACGGTCGAGGACACCGTCGCCACGCTCGACGACATCGAGCGGGTGTTCGGCAAGGAAATCGCCCGGCTGGTCGACGGCGTGACCAAGCTGTCGCGCCTTGAACTCCACAGCGAACAGGCCAAGCAGGCGGAGAATTTCCGCAAGCTGGTGCTGGCCATGTCGGAGGACATCCGTGTCCTGCTGGTGAAGCTGGCCGACCGGCTTCACAACATGCGCACGCTGTTCCACCTGAAGAAGCCGGAAAAGCGCCGCCGCATCGCCCGCGAGACCATCGAGATCTACTCGCCCTTGGCCGAGCGCATCGGCATGCACAAGATCAAGGACGAGCTGGACGATCTGGCCTTCGCCGAGCTGAACCCCGACGCGCGCGACAGCATCCTGGCCCAGCTGGCCCGCCTGCGCAGCGAGGGCGAGAACCGCGTCCAGACCATCATCACCGAACTGCGCGAGCTGCTGGCCTCCGAAGGGCTGCCGGAAGCGACGGTGTCGGGGCGCGAGAAGTCCGCCTACTCGATCTGGCGCAAGCTGCAGCGCAAGAATGTCAGCTTCGAACAGCTCTCCGACATCATGGCCTTCCGCATCACGGTCGGCTCGGTCGGCGAATGCTATCAGGCGCTGGGCGTCGTCCACGCGCATTACCCGGTCGTGCCGGGGCGCTTCAAGGACTACATCTCCACGCCCAAGCCCAACGGCTACCGCAGCCTGCACACCGGCGTGATCGGTCCCGGCCGCAACCGGATCGAGGTGCAGATCCGCACCCAGGACATGCACGAGATCGCCGAGCTGGGCGTCGCCGCCCACTGGGCCTACAAGCAGGACCACCAGCCGCGCCCGAACGGCGGCGAGTACCGCTGGCTGCGCGAACTGCTCGACATCCTGGAGCACGCGCAGAAGCCGGAAGAGTTCCTGGAACACACCAAGCTGGAGCTGTTCCAGGACCAGGTGTTCTGCTTCACGCCGAAGGGCGACCTGATCGCGCTGCCGCGCGGGGCGACGCCGGTCGATTTCGCCTACGCCGTCCACTCGCAGGTCGGCGACCATTGCGTCGGCGCCAAGATCAACGGCCGCATGCTGCCGCTGCGCACCCAGCTGCAGAACGGCGACCAGGTCGACATCGTCACCTCCAAGGCGCAGACGCCGGTCCCGGGCTGGGAACGCTTCGTCGTCACCGGCAAGGCGCGCGCCCGCATCCGCAAGTTCCTGCGCACCCAGCAGCGCGCCCAGTATATGGAACTGGGCCGCGGCATGCTGATGCGGCAGTTCAAGTCGGAAGGCTACGAGTTCACCGAGAAGGCGCTGGAAGCCGCCACCAAGATCTTCCAGCAGCCGACGGTGGACGATCTGATGGCCGGCGTCGGCTCCGGCCTGCATTCGGTGCGCGAGGTCTTCCACGCCGTCTTCCCCGGCCACAAGGCGCAGGCCGCGCCGGCGGTGCGCGAGGTGGAGGAACCCGGCGTCCCCACCATCAAGCCGAAGAAGGCGCGCAAGGAATCGGCGCTGCCGATCCGTGGCCTGATCCCCGGCATGGCGGTGCATTACGCCCGGTGCTGCCACCCGCTGCCCGGCGACCGCATCGTCGGCATCGTCACCACCGGCAAGGGCGTGACGATCCACACCATCGACTGCGAAACGCTGGAAAGCTTCCACGAATCGCCGGAACGCTGGATCGACGTGTCGTGGGAAACCGGCCCCGATTCGCCGGAGGAGCATGTCGGCCGCATCACCGTGGTCATCGCCAATGAACAGGGCTCGCTCGGCACGCTGTTCACGGTGATCGGCAAGAACCAGGGCAACGTCATCCACCAGAAGATCACCAACCGCAGCACCGACTATTTCGAGTTGCTGATCGACATCGACGTGAAGGACGCCAAGCACCTGACCAACATCATGGCCGCCCTGCGCGCAACCCCGGCCATCCACTCGGTGGAGCGCGCGCGGGGACGGTAAATTCCCTGTCATCTGCGGGTGCATCGGTCGGTTCGGCGTGACGGAACGCCCCATCACCGCTATATAGACGGAATCGCTCCCGCGGCTCGCCGCGGGCCGGCGACGCTTTGGAGTCCGTGCATGTCCCGTTTCCTGCGCCTCGGCGTGAACATCGACCATGTGGCGACCGTCCGCAACGCGCGCGGCGGGGCCCATCCCGACCCCGTGCGCGCGGCGAAGCTCGCGATCGAGGCCGGGGCCGACGGGATCACCGCCCATCTGCGCGAGGACCGGCGCCACATCGTCGACCGCGACATCGACCGGCTGATGGCGGAGATCGACCGCCCGCTGAACCTGGAGATGGCGGCGACCGACGAGATGCTGGCCATCGCGCTGCGCCACAAGCCGCACGCCGCCTGCCTCGTCCCGGAAAAGCGGACGGAGGTCACCACCGAAGGTGGGCTGGACGTGGTCGGCCAGTACGACGCGTTGACCCGCCCGGTCGGCGCGCTGGGCGCCGCCGGCATCCGCGTCTCGCTGTTCATCGATCCGGAGCCGGCGCAGCTCGACGCCGCCAAGCGGCTGGGCGCCCCGGTGGTCGAACTGCACACCGGCGCCTATTGCGACGCTCACAGCCCGGCGGAGCGCGAGGCGGAGCTGGCGCGCATCGTCCGCGCCGCCGCCCACGCCGAGGCGATCGGGCTGGAATGCCACGCCGGCCACGGCCTCAGCTACGACAGCGTCGGGCCGGTGGCGGCGATTCCGACCATCGTGGAACTGAACATCGGCCATTTCCTGATCGGCGAGGCGATCTTCGTCGGGCTGACCAACGCCATCGCGCGCATGCGCAAGGCGATGGACACCGCCCGCGGCGCGGCGCGCGCATGATGCTGTCCGGCACCATCCTCGGCATCGGCAACGACCTGATCGACATCCGGCGCATCGAGAAATCGCTGGACCGGTTCGGCCAGCGCTTCATCGACCGCATCTTCACCGAAATCGAGCAGGCCAAGTCGGAGCGGCGGGCCGGGTCGGCGGCGAAGAACAACGCCCGCGCCTCGACCTACGCCAAGCGCTTCGCCGCCAAGGAGGCCTGCTCCAAGGCGCTCGGCACCGGGTTCCGCGACGGCGTGTTCTGGCGCGACATGGGGGTGGTGAACCTGCCCTCCGGCCAGCCGACGATGCGCCTGACCGGCGGGGCGCTGGCCCGGCTGGAGGCGATGACGCCGCCGGGCATGCGCGCCCGCATCCATGTGACGCTGACCGACGAATACCCGATGGCCGAGGCCTTCGTCGTCATCAGCGCCGATCCGATCCATTCCGCAATGCCCACCGACACGGCGACCCCAGAATGACCTTTCAGAAGCAGACGGCATCCGACGCCAAGCCCAAAGAGTCGGGGTTCGCCGAGACGGTGAAGACGGTGATCTTCGCCGTGCTGATCGCCTTCGGCGTGCGCACCTTCGCGTTCGAGCCGTTCAACATCCCCTCGGGCTCGATGATCCCGACGCTGCTGATCGGCGATTACCTGTTCGTGTCGAAGTTCAGCTACGGCTACAGCAAATACACCGTCGGCTTCGGCCTGCCGCTGTTCGAGGGCCGCATCCTGGGCAAGCCGCCGGAGCGCGGCGACGTCGCGGTGTTCAAGCTGCCGCGCGACAACAAGACCGACTACATCAAGCGGGTGATCGGCCTGCCCGGCGACAGCATCCAGATGATCGGCGGCATCCTGCACATCAACGGCCAGCCGGTGAAGCGCGACCGGATCGAGGATTACGTGACCACGGATTCGCTGGGCCGCAGCATCCGCACCGCGCAGTTCATTGAAACGCTGCCGAACGGCCGCACCCACCGGATCATCGAGGAGTCGGACAACGGCCCGCTCGACAACACGCCGGTGTTCAAGGTGCCGGACGGCCACCTGTTCATGATGGGCGACAACCGCGACAACTCGCTGGACAGCCGGGTGCCGTCGCAGGTGGGTTTCGTCCCCGTCGAGAACCTGGTCGGCCGCGCCGAATTCCTGTTCTTCTCGCTCGACGAGGGCACCCGCTTCTACGAGATCTGGCGCTGGCCGGTCGACCTGCGCTTCAGCCGCCTGTTCAACGGAGTCAGGTAAGTGTCCATCGCCAAGATGGCGCCCGCCGACACAGGCGCCGGGTCCGGCTCAACCGAGGCCGACGCGTCGAAGGCGGCCGATTCCGCCGACGTGGCCGGGCTGGCGCGCGCGCTGGGCTACAGCTTCACCAAGCCGTCGCTGCTGCGCGACGCCGTCACCCACCCCAGCCTGATGGGGCTGGAGCGCGCCGGCCGCAAGACGCACAACGGCCCCGGCATCGCCTACGAGCGGCTGGAGTTCCTGGGCGACCGCGTCGTCGGTCTGGTCGTCGCGCAATGGCTGCTGGAGCGTTACCCGGACGAGCGCGAAGGGGCGCTGGCCAAGCGGCACGCCGCGCTGGTGCGCCGGGAATCGCTGGGCCGCGTCGCCGATTCGATCGGGCTGGGGGCCTATCTGCGCCTGTCCCCGGCGGAGGCACAGAGCGGCGGCCGGGCCAACCGCACCATCCTGGGCGACGCCTGCGAGGCGGTGCTGGGCGCGATGTATCTCGACGGCGGGCTGGAGCCGGTGACGCGCTTTGTCCGCGACGCCCTGGCGGGGGAGATCGACAAGGAAACCCCGCCGCCGCTCGACAGCAAGACGAGCTTGCAGGAATGGGCGCAGGGGCGCGGCAAGCCGCTGCCCCAGTATGAACTGATCGAACGCAGCGGCCCGGCGCACGAGCCGTTGTTTGTGGTTGCGGTGCGCGTCGCGGGCATGGAGCCGGTCACCGGCACCGGCTCGTCCAAGCGCATTGCGGAAAAGAAGGCGGCCAGCGCATTGCTGCGCCAGATGGGAGTACAGGTCGATGACTGACGGTCGCGACGACATCGACAAGACGACGAACGAAACGCCCGGTTCCGACGCTGCGGAGCCGACGCATGAGTCCGTGGCACCGGAGTCCGCAACGGACGACGAGGCGCTGGACCATGAGGACGGCGACGTCGAGGGCGAAGACGCCGAAGAGGGCGACGTCGAAGACGGCGAGTATGAGGACGATTTCGAAGACGGCGACTTCGACGATGAGGATGCCCCGCGCGGGCAGCCCATTTCCGTCCTGCCGCCGCTGCCGACCATGCCCGAGCACCCGCGCTGCGGCTTCATCGCCCTGGTCGGCGCGCCCAACGCCGGAAAGTCGACGCTGCTGAACGCGATGATCGGCAGCAAGGTGTCGATCGTCAGCCCGAAGGTGCAGACCACCCGGACCCGCGTCCTGGGAATCACCATCCAGGGCGACGCCCAGATGATCTTCGTCGACACCCCCGGCATCTTCAAGCCGAAGCGCCGGCTGGACCGCGCGATGGTGGCGGCGGCGTGGCAGGGGGCGGAGGACGCCGACGTCATCGGCGTGCTCTACGACGTGTCGCGCCGCGGCATCGACGACGACACCCGCAGCATCGTCGCCCGGCTGAAGGAGCAGGGGCGCGAAGCCATCCTGATCCTGAACAAGATCGACCTGGTGAAGCGCGACGTGCTGCTGGGCATCGCCGACGCCTTCCGGCAGGAGGGGATCTTCTCCGACATCTTCATGGTGTCGGCCTCCACCGCCGACGGTGTCGCCCACCTGAAGAACTTCCTGGCCGACCGCCTGCCGGACGGCCCCTGGCACTTCCCGGAAGACCAGATCTCCGACATGCCGATGCGCCTGCTGGCGGCGGAGATCACGCGCGAGAAGCTGTTCCTGCAACTGCACCAGGAACTGCCCTATTCCGCCACGGTCGAGACCGAGGTGTGGGAGGAGTTCGACGACGGGTCGGTGAAGATCTCGCAGGTCATCTACGTGCAGCGCGAAAGCCAGAAGGCGATCGTGCTGGGCAAGGGCGGCCAGCGGATCAAGGCGCTCGGCTCCACCGCCCGCCGCGAGCTGACGGAGATGCTGGAACGCCGCGTCCACCTGATCCTGTTCGTGAAGGTCCGCGAAGGCTGGGTCGACGACCCGGAGCGCTATTCGGCCTGGGGGCTGGATTTCGGCGCGTCCTGACCGGAACCGTCAGCCCGAACGTGAATGGGGCCGGCGCGAGGATCATCCTCGGCCGGCCCCAATTTTGTTGGCCTCACCCGACGCGCAGGGTGGGGCGGAGGCGTCTACGCCGCCAGCAGGCGCAGGCGGCCGTCGAATTCGTCGAGCGCGTGCATCAGATCCATCATCGCCTGGTCGGCGCGGGAACGGGCGAAGGGCCACGCATCGTCGTCGGCCAGATGGGCGGCTTCGATGCGGGCGATGGCGCGGTTGTTCAGCCCGCGGAGATGGTCGAGCGTGCGCTCCCACGCCTCGCGGCCGTCGCTGTCGGACCGCTCGACCAGGGACCGCAGGGTCTCCATCCGGTCGGTGGCGCGCACGACAAGGTCACGGCTCAGCGTATCGAAGGCGTGCCGGTTGCGGCGGCTCATGAAATGTCCTCCTGTCAGTCTCAACCGTTCTTTGACATCTCGGCCAAGCGGCACGATACCGCCGGCCCGGTGCGTCGAAAACGCAACGGAAGCGCAGTTGGAACACCCCGATGGGGGATGCCCGCTATGCCGGAATGATGGATGGAGCGGACAAGGCTATTCCCGTCCGAATCCAAATTCCGCCGGGCTGCCCTGATCCGGTGGGACAAGGCAAACCCGGTGGCCGAGGATGTCTTCCTGGTTGGATGTGCGTTTCCTCCAGGGTCGGTTTCATCCGACCCGCTTGGCCTTATATAGTCCGTCTTTTTGACGGGGCCATTTTGCTTTGTTGACGCTTTTGTGCCGGAACGCGGCGGGTCGGTCAATCCGACCAAAAATCATAGACGGCGACCATTCTGTCGCAGCCTAAAGTCGAGGTTCGGGACCAGGACCCCGCTCGGAGAGGCGCTTATTCGGCGGCGATGCCGTAGGCGGGCAGGGGGAGCGGCTGGGTGTCGGCGTTGGCCGGGGCGCCGACCGTGTGCTGGCAGCCGCCCTGCTGGGCGCAGTCGACGCTTTTCTGGGCGATGGCCGCCTGATGCTCGCTGGCCATGCTGCGCATCATCGGCACGCATTTGCCGCACTGGACCTGGCACTGATGATGGCGGAACACCGAGGCCGGGGTCGTCGCGCCCTGGTCCAGGGCGGCCTTGACCTTCTTGTCGTTCAACGCGTGGCAGACGCAGACGTACATGGCCCCTCGGCAACGTTCGGTGTGCGGGCGTGTTCTGTCCTCAGCATTACCTGAGACTGAGAATCGTTGTCAATGCTGCCTTTGCGAACCGCTCGCATATTAGCGGGGGGTGTGCGCCTTTGTCACACCGGCCGGCCCGGCATGGCCCGGGGAAGGGCATCGGCCGCATCGGCGCACGCTTGCGCTTGCAATCGCGGCCGGGCGGCGGTAGCCCGTGGGGCATGGACGACACCGCCCCCAACACCACTCCCGATTCCGGCCCCGATTCCGCGCCGCCCTCCGCCGGCGAGACCCCGGCCGGCGCCGTGGTGACGCCGCTCGGCCAGACGATCTATCTGGCGGCCGACGGCTTCCTCGACGATCTGGTGGCCGAGTTGGGCGAGGTCGCCGCGGTCGACGGGCGGCTGGTCTACGCCGATGGTCCGGCGCGGCCGGCGGCCTGGGCGCAGAACATCTGGTACGACCCGGTGCGGATCGAGTTCTCCTCGATCAAGGGCGGGGCGAAGGCGCTGCGCAACATCCAGCGCAACTGGGCCCTGTGGTCGCAGCGCCACCACCGCCGCGCCACGCTGATCCAGGAGAACCTGCCGCACGTCTCGGCCAAGCCGGTGGTCTTCCCGTCGCCGCTGCCGACCGCGCCGCTGGGCTCCTGGACGCTGCTGGACGAGTCGACCATCGTCGCCGCCGCGCGCTGCTCCAGCCCCTTCCGCAACGGCGAGGTGACCTTCGTCGAGAACCGCACCGTCCCGCCCAACCGCGCCTACCTGAAGCTGTGGGAGGCGCTGACCCTGTTCGGCGAGCAGCCGGGACCGGGCGATCGCTGCCTCGACCTCGGCGCCTGCCCGGGCGGCTGGACCTGGGTGCTGCACGAGCTGGGGGCGTCGGTGGTCAGCGTCGACAAGGCGCCGCTCGACCCCGCCATCGCCGCGCTGCCGCGGGTGGAGATCCGCCAGGAAAGCGCCTTCGGCCTGAAGCCGGCAGCGGTCGGGCCGGTGGACTGGCTGTGCTGCGACGTGATCTGCTACCCGACGCGGCTGCTGCGGCTGGTGCGGGAGTGGATGGACAGCGGGCTGGCCAAGCGCTTCGTCTGCACCCTGAAGTTCCAGGCGGAGACCGACCACGAAACCGCCCGCGCCTTCGCCGCCATCCCCGGCGGGCGGCTGCTGCACCTGCACCACAACAAGCACGAACTCACCTGGATGTGGCCCGCCGCCTGATGGGCGGCTCGAGGACCCGGGCAGCCTGAACGGCGGCCCCGTCAGGCCAGCGCCCGTCCTTCGGCGTAGCCGAACTGGATGTAGTGCTGCCTGGCGCCGGTCAGGCTGCCGCCATAGGCCGCGGCGACGTCGGGGTTGGCGGCCAGATAGGCGGCGGCGTTGAAGGCGGTGAAGGACCGCCCCTCGAACCGGCCGAACTGGATGTAATGCAGTTCGGCCGCCTCGCTGTTGCCGCGGAAGGCGGCGATCAGGTCGGGGTTGCTCGCCTCGTAGGACAGCACGTCGAACGAGGTCGAGTTCCGGCCCTCGCGGTAGCCGTTCTGGATGAAGTGCTGCGTCGCCGCGGTGACGTTGCTGCCGAAGGCGTTCAGCAGGTCGCCGTAGCCGGCGAGATAGTTGTAGGGGTCAAACCCGGTCAGGCTGCGCCCCTCATACACCCCGTAGCCGGTCAGGTGCGCGGTGCCGGCGGCGGCGTTGGCGCCGAAGGCGGCGATCAGGTCGGCGTTGGAGGCGATGTAGCGCAACGGGTCGAAGCTGGCGACGGAGAGCGAGGCCAGCGCCGTCGTCCGGTCGGAAAACAGCAGATACTCGATGCTGGTCAGCAGGTCGTTGCCCTCGACGCCGCTGACGATATAGCTGCCGTTGTCGAGCCGGGCGAGGCGGTATTGCGCGGAGGCGCCGCTGAACACCACGGTGTCGTTGCCGGTGCCGCCGTTCAGGCTGTCGCCCAGGCTGTTGACGGTGAAGCTGTCGTCGCCCGACCCGCCGGTCGCCATCTGGACCCGCGTGCCGTAGGCCAGCGCCAGGAAGGTGGTGTTGCCCGCCGTGCTGAAGCTGCCCTCCCGCAGGTCGAGCGACAGCGCCGCGGTCTGGGCGCTGCCGTCCAGGCTGTTCCGCCCCGTCGGGTCCCACAGCGTGGTGAAGCCGCCGGTGTTCAGGGCATAGCCGCTGTCGCCGGCCGCCGTCGCCATGTTGGCGCCGTAGAGATACTGGATCGCCGCGATGTCGTAGAGGCTGGGGCCGGTCAGGTAGCTTCCCGACGGCAGCGAGGCGTTGCTGTAATAGGACATCACGCTGTAGGCGTAATTGTCCTGCGCCGACGCCAGATAGGGCGGCTCCGCGCCGCCGCCCGACCCGGCGTTGTAGTTGCCGGGATGCTTCAGCCCCAGCGCGTGGCCGATCTCGTGCACCAGCGTCATGTAGCCGTAGCTGCCCGACACCGGGTTGCTGTTGCTGGGGCTGTCGTTGGCGATGAACACCTCGCCGCCCTGGGCCGCGGTCGATGGGTAATAGGTGTAGGCGGCGGATTGGCCGTTCTGGCGGTTGGTGGCGAAGGCGATGGTGGCGTTCGCCGTGTCGGTGGTCTCGACGAAGGTGATGTTCGCCACGGCGCTCCAGGCGGCCAGCGCCTGCCGGACGGCGGCGCGCTGGGCGGTGCTCATGGTGGCGAAGCCCGACGCGTCGGCGGCGGCGACCTGCCGGGAACTGGTCAGGAAGGCGTAGGAGACGGTCACCGCGACGCCGGTGGAACCGCCGTCCAGCACGCTGCCGCCGCTGCCCCAATGCGGTGTGCCGCTGGCCAGCAGGGCGGAGATGGTGTCGGTCAGTACGGATTGGCTCATGCGGCACGGCTCCAGGTCCATTCCGCGCCCGTGGCGGCCGGCGGAACGTCATGCGTGTCCGGACGGAGTCCGGCGAAGGAATGGTACGTGGGTGAAGGGTTTTGTCCAGCGCGGCACCCGTAACAATTTGGGTGGCGCGGCTCGCCGGTGCGGCTCCCGCTGGGCCGGCTCAGGCGCGGCGCAGCGCCAGCTCGATCGACGGGCGCAGCATCGACGCGGCGGCGTGGCCGATCTCCACCGCTTCGGCGGCGCGGTCGAACTCCAGGATGCCGATGTGGGCAAGCCGCGGCGCGATCAGCACGTCCGGCGGCTCGCCGGCCAGCCGCGAGCGGGTGATGCGGTCCTGCATGATGTCGATCGACCCCGCCATCACCTCCAGCGCGTTGGGCATCGGCGCGTGGGCGTGGTCGATCTGGTCGGCCAGGAAGCGGGTGCGCCGGTTGGGCTTGCGGCCGAGCCAGGTGGAGATCTGGCCGGTCAGCTGCGAGAAGGCGGGGGAACCGGCGTCGCCGCCGGCGGTCACCGGCTCCCGCCGCGCCACCGCCTTGCCGTTGGGACGTCCCAGCGGCGACAGCTCGCTGTTCAGGTTGACCGCCACCACCACGTCGGCCCCCAGCGCCCGGCACAGCGACACCGGCACCGGGTTCACCAGCGCGCCGTCGACCAGCAGGTGATGGTCGCGGCGCACCGCCGGGAACAGGCCGGGCATCGCGGCCGAGGCCAGCACCGCCGACATCAGCGGCCCGTCGCGCAGCCAGATCTCCCGGCCGGTGGTCAGGTCGGTGGCGACGGAGGCGAAGGGGCGGGGCAGATCCTCGATCCGGACGTTGCTGCGTTCGTTGTCGAAGCGGCCGAACGCCTTCTCGGCGGCGACCAGTCCGCCGCGCCGGAAGGTCAGGTCGATGACCCCCAGCATGCCGATCCAGCCCATCTTCTGCGCCCAGGCCTGCAACTCGTCGAGCTGGTCGGTCAGATAGGCCGCGCCGACCGCGGCGCCGATCGAGGTGCCGCAGATGATGTCCGGCTCGATGCCGATCTCCTCCATGGCGCGCAGGACGCCGATGTGGGCCCAGCCCCGCGCGGCGCCGCTGCCCAGCGCCAGCCCGATCTTCCGATCGGTTCCGTTCCCCATCCGCATCCCCTGGCTCCCCGCCGCTCCCGCCATGGCCCCGGCCACCCGCCTGGCCGCCCGGGCCAGACCGACCTGGCCACCTTGACCTGGCCACCTTGACCTGGCCACCTTGACCTGGAGCGTATCATTTAGGCATCGCCGCCCGTCTCTGGAAGCCACCATAAGAGGCACGCCGCCGGCGCCGCTTCCATCTCGGGTGAGAGCATGGAAATGCCGATAATTTATCCGATCTTTGATGCGGATCATCGCTCTGACGGCCGCGACTGTGGCATTTCTGTGCCAGGTAGTCGGGATTGACAGGGCCATGTGCGGCATTAACCACGCGTCAACTGTCCCTGTGTCACTTTCGTTGCGTTGCAGTGTAGTTCTCGAACCCGGAAGGTTTGTCATGGCCGACGAACTGAAGAGCTTCAAAAGGGATTGGCAGCGTTGGTCGTCGGCGGAGAAGCTGACCGCGGTCAGCGCGCTGATCGTCATCGCCACCCTGCTGGGCGTTCCGGCCGCCAGCCTGTTCTGAGCAGACCGGCTTGGGCCGCGGTCCTGCGGTCACACCTGTGCCGATTCCGCCACTCAGTTGTGTCGGCGGATCTCTCTTTACGGGCTCTTAACCCTCGCGAATTACGGTTGATCCGCTAGGGACAGTTCCTGGGACCGTTGGGCGGGACGGCTGGGCGCCGCGGGCGGTCGGGGCATCGCTCCTCCGGCCGGCACCGGCACCCGAAAGCGCTCCCCGGGGCGGTTCCGGCAGCTTCACCTTCGGCCGCCACCGTGGTTTTCCGCGCGGGCGGCCGGCGGAACGACCACCCGCTGGAACCGCCCCACTCGCTGGACACGCCCGATGACCTTTTCCGCCCATTCCGCCGTGACGGAGCAGAAGCTTCTGAGACAGCGCCTCGACGTTGCCTTCGCCGAAGCGGCCAAGCCGCTGTCGCGGGACGAGGTGACGGAGATCGTCCGCACCATCCTGGGCAGCATGGACGGCGACATCTCGGCGACCGACCTGCGGCTCTACAAGGAGGTCGTCGACCTCGCCCGCTTCATCGAGACCGCCAAGCAGGAGATCGCGGCGCTCCAGCCCGCCGACATCCGCGACGAGCACATTCGCAGCGCGACCGACGAGCTGGACGCGGTGGTGGGCGCCACCGAGAAGGCGACCTTCGCGATCTTCGACGCCTGCGACGCCATCGGCGGCATCGCCGGCCAGACGGCGCCGGAAACGGCGGCCAAGCTGAACGACCAGATCACCGCGATCTACGAAGCCTGCAACTTCCAGGACATCACCGGCCAGCGCATCAGCAAGGTGGTGCGGACGCTGAAGCACATCGAATCGAAGGTCGACCAGATCGTCGCCGCCTTCGGCAGCGAGGTGCGGCAGAACCACGCCCCGCGGCTGGCCAAGCTCGCCGCCGAGGACGCCGCGGCCGAGAGCCATTACGAGCCGATGAGCAGCGAAGAGGCGGAGCAGCAGCTTCTGCACGGGCCGCAGCTGCCCGGCAACGCCATGGACCAGGACGAGATCGACCGCCTGCTCGCCAGCTTCGACTGACGCCATGCTGGCCGGCAAGCCCACCAGCACCGGGACCACCAGCACCGGAGTCGGCACGCCCGGACTGCGGGCGCCGCATCCGGGTGCCGGGCGGGTCGACGGCCACGCCAACCCCAACAACGGCAGCATCCTGATGCTGCTGTCGCTGTTCCTGCTGCTGCTGGTCTTCTTCATCGTGCTGAACGCCAATTCGGTGCAGACGGTGCAGAAGGTGAAGGCGGTGGCCGCGTCGCTGGAGCGGACCTTTCCCAGCTTCGTCATCGACCCGCGCCTGCGCGACGGGGCGGAGCCGGTGGCCTCGCGCGCCGGGACGGTCTTCGCCGTGCAGCGCCTGGAGGACGTCGGCGCGCTGTTCGCGACCGCCGTGGCCGTCGCCAAGGTGGATGTGGTGGCCCCCGGCCAATTGCTGGAGGTGCGGTTGCCCGCCGACGACCTGTTCGTCCCCGGCACCATGACGCTGCGGCCCGACCGCCAGGGGCTGATCGACCGCGTCGCCGACGCGCTGCGCCAGTCGCGCCAGGGCGAGCGGGTGGAGCTGGACGCGCTGCTCGGCATCGGCCCGACCGGCACGCCCAGCCAGCCGCCGGGCCCGGTGGCCCGCGCCGGCGTGCTGGCCCGCGCGTTGATCGAGGATGGGGCACCGGCCCGCAACGTCACCATCGGCATCGAACGCGGGGAACCGGGCGGCGTCCGCCTGCTGTTCTCCCTGCGCTGGACCGACGACCCGGCACCGCGCAGGGCCGGCAGGGCGGAGGGCCGGCGATGATCCGCGTTCCGACAGTGCGGAGCGACGCGGGCGACGGCGGCGGCCACCGCAAGACGCTGTGGCTGATCAGCTTCACCGATCTGATTTCCTTGATGCTCGCCTTCTTCGTGCTGATGTATTCCATGAGCGAGCCGGAGGCGGAGCGCTGGACGAAGCTGGCCAAGGGCGTGTCGGAGACGATGCCGGCGGCGCGGTCGACCGCCACGACGCCGTCGGACCGGCCGGCCGACCCGCGCGCCGCCTTCAACGCCCAGGCGGTGGAGGCGCGGGCGGCGATCGACCTGCATTATCTGGCCGCCCTGCTGGGCAGCCAGTTGCGGTCGAACGCCGAGCTGTCGGTGGTCGATGTCCGGCGGGAGGACGACCGGGTCGTCATCCGGCTGCCGGGCGAACGGCTGTTCGACCCGTCCGGCGCCGCCTTCACCGAGGAAGGGCGGCGGGTGCTGTTCCTGCTGGGCGCCGTGATCGGCCGCATCGGCAACCGCATCGAGCTGGTCGGCCACGCCGAGCGCGAGGACATGACCGGCGGCGCGGCGTGGGAACGGGCGCTGACCCGGGCGGTGGCGGTGTCGGCGGCGCTGCGCGAGACCGGCTATCGCCGTGATCTGGTGGCGCGGGCGGTGATGATCCCGGCGGAGGGTGCGCCGGTCCATGGCGGCGGGCGCCTGCCGGTCGACATCGTGGTGCGTGAGGAAGGAGCGGATTGAGGTGACGGGGCAGCCGGCATCGGGACGAACGGCCTTGGTGACGAGGCGCTGGCTGCGCGGCTGCGCCGCGGCGGTGGCGCTGCTGGCCGTGCCGGTTCTGCTGGCGCCGCCGGCGGACGCCGCCACCGTGCCGGTGCGCGCGGGCAGCCACAAGGATTTCGGCCGCCTGGTCTTCGACTGGCCGTCCGCCGTCGACTACACCGCGGCGGTGGAGGGCGATCGGCTGGTCATCGCCTTCACCCAGCCGATCGACGTCGCGCTGGACCGCGTGGTCCGCAGCCTGCCGGACTATCTGGCCGCCGGCCGGGTGGAGCCGGACGGCAAGACGGTGACCTTCGACCTGAAGCGCCCGGTGTCGGTGAAGAGCTTCCGCAACGGCGCCGCGGTCGCGATCGACCTGTCGCCGGCCGTCGCCGCGCCGGCACCCGACAAGGCCGCGGCTCCGGCCGCTGCCGCGGACAAACCGCTGCCGTCCGCGACTGCGGACAAACCACCGCCGTCCGCGACCGCGGACAAACCGCTGCCGTCCGCGACTGCGGGCAAGTTGGTGCCGTCGGCCGGCAAGGTCGCGGTGCGCGCCGCCGACCACCCCGACCACAGCCGTCTGGTCTTCGATTGGCCGGCGCCGGTCGGCTACACGGTGAAGCGCGACGGCGCCGCGGTGACCGTGGCCTTCGACAAGGGCGGCAGCCCCGACCTGTCGGCGGTGACCAGGGCGAAGCCGCGCAACGTCCAGAATGTCGAGGCCTACCGCCAGCCCGACGGCACGCTGGCCGTCACCTTCGCCGTGCCGCAGGACGCCGAGGTGAAGGACAGCAAGGCCGGCAAGTCGGTGGTGCTGGAGGTCGGCAACCCCGGCTCGCGCAAGGCGCCAGGGGGGGAGGGCGGTGCTCAGCCCGCCGGCTCCCAAGGGGCCGAGCCGCCGCGCAGCGGTCCCAGCGGGTCGTCCGGCGGGCCGTCCCCGACCACCACCACGGTCCGTCCGGAACCGGCCACGCCATCCGTGGCTCCGGCCCCCGCCGGTCCGCCCCCCGCCGCGCTGCCGGTGACGCCGCTGCCGAAGGACGCGCCGATGGTGGCGTCCACCACCTCCGGCCGCTCGGCGACCGCCGCCAACGCCGCCGCGGCCACCCCGGTTGCCGCCCCGGCCGCCGCCGGGACCGAGGCGAAGCCGACGACCGCCGCCCCGGCCGAGGCCAAGGCGCCGTCCGCCGCCGGGCCGAAGGGGCCGACGCTGACCTTCGACACCGGCGGTCCAGCCTCCATCGCCGTCTACCCACGCGCCGGCCAGCTCTACATCGTGTTCGACCGGCCGATGCCGATCGGCGCCGGCAAGCTGTCCGGTCCGGGTTCGGAGCTGATGGGCACGGTGGAGCCGGTGCCGGCGACCGGCGGCAGCGTGTTCCGCACCCGGATCGGTCCGATGGTGTGGCCGACGGTCGAACGCCAGGGCACGACCTGGCGGGTGCTGTCCTCGGCCCGCCCGGCCAACATGGCCAGCGCCGGCGACCTGAAGGTGGAGCCCGACCCCGATTTCCTGCTGGGAGCCCGGCTGCTGGTGCGGGCGCCCGACGCGGCGAACGTCGTCCAGTTCACCGACCCCGACGTCGGCGACCGCATCCAGGTGGTGCCCCTGCCGGCGCCGGGCCTGGGCATGCCGGAGCCGCACCGCTACCCCGACCTGGAGGTCATGCCGTCCTACCAGGGCGTCGTGGTCCGGCCGATCTCCGACAACGTCACGGTCCGGCCGGTGAAGGAGGGGGTGGAGCTGACCAGCGCCGGCGGGCTGCACATGTCGCCGGCCGCCGACGCCGGCAACCCGGCGGTCGCCGCCCCGCCACCGGCCACCCCGCCGGCCGCCCCGCCGGCGTCGCAGGCGCCCCAGCCGGTGCCGTCCCAGCTCGCCGCCGCGCCGCAGCCGGTCCCGCCGCCCGCCGGCGGCGCCTCGTCGGCGATGGAGCCGCCCAAGGGGCAGACGCTCCAGGGCCGGCGTTTGTTCAACCTGCCGGCCTGGAAGCGCGGCGATCTCGACCATTTCACCGAGGCGCGGCAGGACCTGCAACTGGCCGTCGTCAACGCGCCGGAGTCGGAGCGGGCCAAGGCGCAGCTCGACCTTGCGCGCTTCTACTTCGCCAACGGCTTCGGGCAGGAAACGCTGGGCATGCTCGACGTGCTGCAGCAGAACCAGCCCGACCTGGAGGGCTGGCCGGAGTTCCGCGCCCTGCGCGGCGCCGCCCGCGTGCTGACCGGCGACCTCGATGGCGCCGAGACCGACCTGTCGACCCCGGCGCTGGCCGGCAACCCGGAGGCCGCGCTGTGGCGCGCCGCCATCGCCGCCGAACGCCGCGACTGGCCCAAGGCGATGGCCGGTTTCCGCTCCTCCGGCCCGGTGTTGAACTCCTACCCCGAACCGATGATCGGCCTGCTCGGCCTGCGGGCGGCGGAGGCGGCGCTGGAAACCCGCGACACCGCGACCGCCAAGCGGCTGCTCGACCGCGTGCTGGAACACAGCGGTCCCGACCAGGAGGAGAACCCGCAGACCCAGTATCTGCGCGGCCTGCTCTACGCCCAGACCGGCGAGACCGACCAGGCGCGTCAGCAACTGACCGGCGCGTTCAACAGCTATGACCGGCTCTACCGCGCCAAGGCCGGGCTCGCCCTGACCAACCTGGAGTTGTCGGAAGGCAAGATGTCGCCCAGCGCCGCGGCGGAGCAACTGGCCGGCCTGACCTTCACCTGGCGCGGCGACGATCTGGAGATGCAGATCCGCTCGCGCATGGGCGAGGTCCTGATCGCCGGCGGCGAATACGCCAAGGGCTTCAACACCATGAAGGAGACGGCGGCCCTGGTCGCCGACACCCCGCGGGCCGAGGCGATCACCAAGGAGATGTCGCGCATCTTCGCCGACCTGTTCAAGGACGGCGCCGCGCGCATGCCGACGCTCGACGCGCTGCAGCTCTACGACCAGTTCCGCGAGCTGACCCCGGTGGGCGAGGCCGGCGACGAGATCATCCGGCAACTGGCCGAACGGCTGATCGCCATCGACCTGCTGAACCGCGCCGCCGACCTGCTGCAGCATCAGGTCGAATACCGGCTGACCGGTCAGGACAAGGCGCGGATCGGCACCCGCCTCGCCTCGGTCCGCCTGCTCGACAACAAGCCGGAGGAGGCGCTGAAGGCGCTGGAACTGTCCAACGTCACCGGCATGCCGGCCGATCTGGCGGCGGAACGGCGGCTGATGCAGGCCAAGGCGTTGGCCGAGCTGAACCGCGGCGACGAGGCGATGCAGTTGCTGGCGCAGGACGACAGCACCAACGCCAACCTGCTGCGGGTCGACATCGCCTGGAAGGGCCAGAAGTGGGATGCCGCGGCCCTGGCGCTGAACAAGGTGATCGGTCCGCCGCCGGCGGCCGGCAAGCCGCTCGACCCCAACACCTCGCAGCTCGTGCTGAACCGCGCCGTCGCGCTGGCGCTGGCGGGTGACGGCAACGGCTTGAACCTGCTGAAAAAGGACTTCGACGGCGCGATAAAAGGCGGTCCGAACGAGGACGCCTTCCGCATTTTGACCCGTCCGGAGCAGGCGATGGGGCTGATCGACGTCAGCACGATCCGCTCGCGTGTCGCGGAGGTCGACCTGTTCAAGAAGTTCCTGAAGGGATACCGCGGCAAACAGACGGCGGACAAGCCGACGAGCTGATCGGGGCCACGGCGCGTGGGGCAGGGGGAGGAACTGGCGGGAGGAGCTGGCCGGCCGTCCAACTCCCCGCCGTTGCCCCGCCGGTTACTTCGGCAGCAGAACCTTGTCGATCACATGGACGACGCCGTTCGACTGCTCGACGTCGGCGATGGTGACGCGGGCGGTGCCGCCCGAGGCGTCGGCCACCATGACCGCGTCGCCGGCCTGGGAGACGGTCAGCGGCATGCCCTCCACCGTCTTCAGCATCGCCTTGCCGTTGCCCTTCTTGATGTCCGCCATCAGGGTCTTGGCGTCCAGCTTGCCGGGGACGACGTGGTAGGTCAGAACCTTGGTCAGCTGGCCCTTGTTCTCCGGCTTCAGCAGGCTGTCGACCGTGCCGGCGGGCAGGGCGGCGAAGGCCTCGTTGGTCGGGGCGAAGACGGTGAAGGGGCCCTTGCCGCTGAGGGTGTCGACCAGCCCGGCGGCCTTCACGGCGGCGACGAGCGTGGTGTGGTCCTTGGACTGGGACGCGTTCTCGACGATGGTCTTGCTGGGGTACATCGGCGCGCCGCCGACCATCTTTTCCATCGCCGCGTGGGCGCAACCGGCAAAAAGAAGGGTGGCGATCGCCACGGTGGCAACCTTCTTCATAGCATGTCCTCGTGTCGGTGAAGGCCCGCTCTTGGCGGACACATCACCGTTACGGGGCGGCTTTTCGAACAGATCACCGGATTGTTTGCGGGACCCGCCGGCTTTCTTGGCGCGAACGGCCTAACTCTTCCGACGTATTTCCGTCGGGCGGGCGGCCGTCACAACTGCACCTGGGTGCCCAACTCGACCACGCGGTTGGGCGGCAGCTTGAAGAAGTCGGTGGCGCTGACCGAGGTGCGGGACATCACGACGAACAGCTTCTCGCGCCACAACGCCATCTGCGAGTTCATCTGTGGGATCAGCGTCTCGCGGCCGAGGAAGAAGGAGGTCGCCATCACGTCGAACTCCAGCCCGAACGCCTTGCACAGCCGCAGCGCCTTCGGGATGTTCGGCTCCTGCGAGAAGCCGTAGCGGACGGTGATGCGGTAGAAGCCGTCGGCCAGCCCCTCCACCACCACGCGCTCCTTGGCCGGCACGCGGGGCACGTCCTCCACCAGCACGGTGACGAAGACGACGCGTTCGTGCAGCACCTGATTGTGTTTCAGGTTGTGCAGCAGGGCGATCGGCACCGTGTCGTTGCTGGAGGTCATGAAGACCGCCGTGCCCTTCACCCGGTGGATGTCGCCCGATTTCGCCCGCCGCTGGATGAAGGCGTCGAGCGGCAGCGATTCCTCGGCCAGCCGCCGGGTCAGCACGGCGCGGCCGCGGCGCCAGGTCGCCATCAGGCCCAGCGTCACCGCGGCGATCACCAGCGGGACCCAGCCGCCATGCGGGATCTTGACCGCGTTGGCCGCGAAGAAGGACAGATCGACCGAGAGGAACGTCACGCCGAGCCCGGCGCAGACCGGCAGGCTCCAGTTCCATTTCCGGTGCGCAACCACCAGCGCCAGCAGCGTGGTGATGATCATGTCGCCGGACACCGCGATGCCGTAGGCCGACGCCAGCCCGCTGGAGGACTGGAACAGCACCACCAACCCGATCACCGCCGCCAGCAGGCCCCAGTTGGCGCGAGGGATGTAGATCTGCCCCTCCTCCTCGTTGGAGGTGTGGCGGATGTCCAGCCGCGGGCACAGGCCCAGCTGCACCGCCTGCCGGGTCAGCGAGAAGACGCCGGAGATCACCGCCTGGCTGGCGATGACCGTCGCCGCCGTCGACAGCCCGATCATCGGGTACAGCGCCCAGTCCGGCGCCAGCAGATAGAAGGGGCTGCGGACCGCCGACGGGTCGCTCAGCAGCAGGGCGCACTGGCCCAGATAGTTGATCAGCAGCGCCGGCAGCACCACGAACAGCCAGGCGACCTGGATCGGGCGCCGGCCGAAATGCCCCATGTCGGCGTACAGCGCCTCGCCGCCGGTCACCGCCAGCACCACCGCGCCCAGGACCAGGAAGCCGGCCAGCCCATGCTGGATGAAGAAATTGACGGCGTAATAGGGGTTGAAGGCGACCAGCACGCTGGGCTGCTGCACCACCTGGATCAGCCCCAGGATGCCGAGCGTGCCGAACCAGGCGACCATGATCGGGCCGAACAGCGCGCCGACGCGCGAGGTGCCGTGGCTCTGGATGCCGAACAGCGCGATCAGGATGCAGACCGTGATCGGCACCACCATCGACTCCAGCGCCGGCTCCGCCACCTCCAGCCCCTCGACCGCCGACAGCACCGACATCGCCGGTGTGATCATGCCGTCGCCGTAGAACAGCGAGGCGCCGAACAGGCCCAGCGCGGTCAGCACCGTCAGCCGGCCGGACGCGTCGGGCCGGGTCTTCGATGCCAGCGCCAGCAGCGACAGGATTCCGCCCTCGCCCTTGTTGTCGGCGCGCATGACGAACACCACGTACTTGACGGTGACCACCATCACCAGCGCCCAGAACACCAGGGACATGATGCCGAGCACGTTGTCGTGGGTGAGCGCCAGCCCATGTTCCGGGCTGAAGCATTCGCGCAGCGTGTAGAGCGGGCTGGTGCCGATGTCGCCGAAAACGACGCCGAGCGCGCCGAGGGTCAGCGTCGCGAGCTTGCCGGTGTCGGGCTGCGCGGCCTTCAAAGCGGTTTCAGTCATGCAGTGGTTGCGGTCCGAAGTTGGTCCGTCGGTATGATGGCACGCCCCGGACCGCCGCAAGCGAACAGCCGGGCCGATGACCGACGGAGCGGCCCGGTGGAGTGACCCAGCGCCGCGCGCCCCGCCGGCGCTCATCGGTTTCCTCATACGCGTTTGCCGACCGCAACACCAGCGCCAGCTTGCGCGGCGGCGCCTCCGCTTGGTCCCTGCGACGAAGTGCGCGGGGCTTGCTCCCGCATACCGTGCGGAGGTCAGGGGCCGCCGGCGATCACAACGTGCCGAAGCTGCGGGCCAGCGAGCCGGCGATCAGGTACCAGCCGTCGACCAGCACGAAGAAGATGATCTTGAACGGAATCGCCACCATCGTCGGCGGCAGCATCATCATGCCCATCGACATCAGGATCGACGACACCACCATGTCGATGATCAGGAAGGGCAGGAACAGCAGGAAGCCGATCTCGAACCCGCGCTTGATCTCGGAGATCATGAAGGCCGGCACCAGGACGTGCAGCGGGGTGTCGCCCGGTTCCGCCACGTTCTGAAGGCGGGCCATGTCCATGAACAGGCGCAGATCCTTCTCGCTGGTGTGGTGCAGCATGAACTCGCGCAGCGGCGCCACCGTGCGGCGGAACGCCTCCATCTCGTCGATTTCCTGGTTGATCAGCGGCTGGATGCCCTGGTTGTAGCTGCGCTCGAACACCGGGGCCATGACGAAGAAGGTCAGGAACAGCGCCAGCGACATCATCACCGTCGTCGGCGGCACCTGCTGGACGCCCAGCGCGTTGCGCAGGAAGGACAGCACGATGACGATGCGGGTGAAGGCCGTCATCATGATCAGGATCGACGGCGCCAGCGACAGCACCGTGATCAGCCCGACCGTCTGGACGATGCGCGAGGTCGCGGTGCCGCCGGCGTCGCCCAGGTCGAAGGTCACGCTCTGCGCCAGCGCCGGGCCGGCCCAGAGCCCCATCGCCGTGCCGACCGCCAGCGCCAGCAGCAGCCCGCCCAGCAGCGGCTTCCAGCCGGGCCGTTTCCAGCCGGGCCGGGACAGGACCGGACGCCGGGCGGTCATCGCCCGTCGCTCCCGGCGCCGTGGCTCTCCGCCGCGGCGTCGCTGTGGGCGGTCGCGTTGTGGGCCATCGCGCTGTCGAAGCCGCCGGCCGGAGCGCTGTCGACCAGCAGGTCACCGTTGGCGCTCAGCAGGATCAGGTGCTCGCGGTCGTCGCGGCGGACCAGCAGAAGCCGCCGCTTGGCGTCGATCGGCAGCGCCTCCACCACGCTCAGCCGCCGCTGGCGGGCGCGTCCGCGCGCCGCCTTGCCGGGCATGCCGCCGGCCATGCCGATGCGGCGCAGCACCCAGGCGACGACCATGATCAGCGCCACGACGAACAGCAGCGCCATCAGGAAACGGATGTACTGGTCGAGATCCATCGGACTCTTGTCTCAGGTCGATTCGGGCGCCGCCGGGCGGCCATAGGCGGCGACGGCGCGCTGGCGGGCGGTGTGGGGGTCGTCGCGGCCGGCGATGGCCGCGGCCATGGCGTCCTCGCGTCGGGCGTTCTGGTCGGCCAGCGCCGCAGCCAGCGGGTCGAGCGCGGCGACGAGCTCGCCGAGCCGGCCGATCAGCGACCGCGCTTCGGTCGACGGCAGCGCCTCGGCGGCGGCGCACAGGCGGGCGACGCTGTCCTCCAGACCGGCGAGGTCGATCAGCGCGCCCTCGTCCGCCTGACGCCGCGCGTCATCCAGTGCCGTGGCCAGCGCCGTGGC
>NZ_LGRA01000021.1:1446746-1447197 GCF_003116095.1 Azospirillum sp. TSO35-2 | reverse complement strand
GACGAAGCGCGACAGGGCGGGGTCGGCCACCGGGGCGACGCTCTCGATCGGCGCGCTGTTGCCCGCGGCGGCGGCCTCGAAGGCGGTGGTGCGGACGGTGACGACCTTCACCGCGTCGGCCGACCGCACGGTGGCGATGGCGTTGCCGGCGTAGATCGGCCGCTCGAAGGTGTCGGCGGCGACGACGGCGGTGATCTCCGAGATCATCGCGACGTCGAGCAGCGCGGCGACGCGCGGCAGCACGTTCTTGGCCACCGAGGTGGCGGCGCCGAGGATGTGGCTGTAGCCGGGGGCGAGCGACACCAGCAGGGCGGCCACCGGCTCGGCCAGCGCGTGCTCGTAAGCGGCGTCATCGGCGACCAGCACCTTGGCGACGCCGGCGAGCGCGGCGGCCTGCGCCGCGGCGGCCTGGGCGCCTTTGCCGGCGACCAGGAGGTGGATGTCGGCGCCC
>NZ_LGRA01000021.1:1445792-1446736 GCF_003116095.1 Azospirillum sp. TSO35-2 | reverse complement strand
CGCCGCGGCCGCTCTCCAGCAGCTCGCGCACCGCCGGCGGCACGGCGATGCCGGTGCGCCGGAGGATCGCCAGCGCGTCGGCGCAGCTGGTGGGATCGGCCACGGTGGGACCGGAGGCGATGTCCATCGGGTTGTCGCCGGGCACGTCGGACAGCAGCAGCGTGACCACCCGCGCCGGATGACAGGCGGCGGCGAGCCGGCCGCCCTTCACCGCGGAGAGGTGGCGGCGCACGCAGTTCATCTCGGCGATGGTGGCGCCGGAGGCGAGCAGGGCGCGGTTGACCGCCTGCTTGTCCTCCAGCGTCACGCCGTCCAGCGGCAGGGCCAGCAGCGCCGAGCCGCCGCCGGAGATCAGGCACAGCACCAGATCGTCGGCCCCGAGCCCCGAGACCAGCGCCCGGATGCGCTCGGCGGCCGCCAGCCCGGCGGCGTCGGGCACCGGGTGGGCGGCCTCGACGATCTCGATGCGCTCACAGGGGACGGCGTAGCCGTAGCGGGTGACCACGAGGCCGGACAGGGCGCCCGGCCAGTGATCCTCGACCGCCCGCGCCATCGCCGCCGACGCCTTGCCGGCGCCGATCACCACCAGCCGCCCCTTGGGTGGCTCGGGCAGGTTGGCCGGCACGCACAGCGCCGGCTGGGCGGCGGCGACGGCGGCGTCGAACATCCGCCGCAGCAGGTCCCGGGGGACGGTGGCCGGAGCGATGGGCATGGGGGTCTCCCTGTTTATACCGGCGAGCGGTTGAACGGACCTTTCAAGCGCTCGCCGGCCGTCGCGACCGCGACGGCGCGCTCCCATGAGCGCGGTAAAGCCTGCGTGGCGTTTGAACGCGATACGGCAGGCCAATTCATTGGCATGCCGGTATCAGAATCAGGCCTTCTGGCCGATCTCGAAGTTGGCGAGCATCTCCAGGGCGCGGACCATGCCGGAATGGTCCCAGGCG
>NZ_LGRA01000021.1:1445673-1445782 GCF_003116095.1 Azospirillum sp. TSO35-2 | reverse complement strand
CAAGCGCCAGCAGGCGGCGCTGGTGGCGGAGCACATCAAGAAGCAGGACCTCGTCATCACCACCGCGCTGATTCCTGGCCGCAAGGCGCCGATCCTGGTGACGGCGGAA
>NZ_LGRA01000021.1:1445545-1445663 GCF_003116095.1 Azospirillum sp. TSO35-2 | reverse complement strand
CGAAGCCGCTCCGGCCCCCGCTCCGGTTGCCGAGGCGCCCGCGCCGAAGGGCCGCAAGCGCAAGGCCGCCGCTCCGGTGGAGGCTCCGGTCGAGGCCGCTCCGGCGAAGAAGGCGTCT
>NZ_LGRA01000021.1:1369944-1445535 GCF_003116095.1 Azospirillum sp. TSO35-2 | reverse complement strand
CGCCTCGATGCCGAGCCCGGTCGGGCGGTCGACGGTGCGCAGGCCGACCAGCGGCACGGTCAGCAGCAGGGCGACGAAGGCGGCGAGCCCGGCGTCCTTGATGATGGCGGCCCAGTCGACGGCGCGGCGCTTGCCGTTGATGGAATAGTGAGGGTGCGACGGCGCGTGGGAAGGGGTGGTCATGGCGCTTACACCTTCTCGATCTCGGGCCGGCCGAGCAGGCCGGTGGGCCGGAAGATCAGGACGAGGACGAGGATGGTGAAGGTGGCGACGTCCTTCCATTCGGAGCCGACATAGCCCGACCAGAAGGCCTCGATCAGGCCGATGACCACACCGCCGAGCATGGCGCCGGGCAGCGAGCCGACGCCGCCGAGCACCGCGGCGGTGAAGCTCTTCACCCCGGCCAGGAAGCCGATGTAGAAGTCGATGACGCCGTAGATCAGCAGCACCATCATGCCGGCGACGGCGGCGAGCGCGGCGCCCATGACGAAGGTCAGCGAGATGACGCGGTCGACGTTGACGCCCAGGAGGCCGGCCATCTTCTTGTCCTGCTCGCAGGCGCGCTGGGCGCGGCCCAGCGAGGTGCGGTTGATCAGGATGGTGAAGCCGACCATCAGCACCAGCGTGATCAGGATGGTGGCCAGCCGCACGTAGCTGACGGAGACGGCGCCGTCCATCAGGGTGAGGTTGCCGGGCAGGATGGGCTGCAGCGGCTTGGAGCGGGCGCCCTGGAGGATCTGGATGTAGTTCTGCAGGAAGATCGACATGCCGATGGCGGAGATCAGCGGCGCCAGCCGGGGCGAGGAGCGCAGCGGCCGGTAGGCGATGCGCTCCACCGTCCAGCCATAGACGCTGGTGAACAGCATCGAGGCAGCCAGCATCAGCACCAGCGCCAGCGGCACCCAGGTGATGCCGAGCGCCCCGATCGCCAGGAAGGTGATCAACGCCACAAAGGCGCCGATCATGTAAATCTCGCCATGCGCGAAGTTGATCATGCCGATGATGCCGTACACCATCGTGTAGCCGATCGCGATCAGGCCGTAGATCGCTCCAAGCGACAAGCCGTTGATCAATTGCTGTAGAAAATAGTCCATCGCCTCATCCCACCTTCAGCGCGGTGCAAAGGCAGGGTGCGGCGGCACGGGCACGCTCCGCACACCGCTCTCGCAACAGCAGCCCCCTGTCTGGTGCAGCCCGTCCATTCACCAAGCGGAATGCCGGTTCGTCCGGAGTTCCGCCTATCGGCCTGACGGACCATGATTTTTACCGTTCCGGAAGGCTATCCCACGCCGGCGGCGCCGGGCAAGACAGCGTTTTCCTGACCTTTTCGGTAGTACCAGCCTGACGGATTTTTGCAAGACAGATTTGTGCTGTCCGCATGCGTGGGGCTGCCGATGCCGGGACCGGGAGCGCCGCCGGGAACGAAAAAGCCCCGCCAGCGCGGGTGCGCGGGCGGGGCATTTCCCATAACGGCGCGACTGGCCGGAGATCGGCCGTCCGTCGAACGGCCAGACGTCAGCGGGCGGCGACGGTCTGCTTGGACGAGGCCTGGGCGACCTTCGGCTTGGCCGGAGTCTTGGCCGGCTTCGCCTTGGCGGGCTTGGCCGACGCGACCTTGGCGGACGGCGCGGCCGGCGCCTGGGCGACGGCGTAGTTGGTGTCCGGGCCGCTGACGACCTTCACGTCGCACAGCGGCTTGCTGGCCAGATGCATCAGGCCGGCGTTCTTCTCGTCCGAGGTCAGCGTGCGCAGGTCGTCGGCGGTCAGGGTCATCGCCGCGTTCGAGCGATCGACGAAGTTCGCGCAGTACTGGGCGATGCCGATGGTGGCGGCGCGGCGGCTGATCTCATTCGCCAGCTCGGTGCGGAACATGTCGAACTGCCGGGTGGCGTTGCCGCCGCCGGTGCGCTTGTAGTAGCTGATCAGCGACGCTTCCGAGCTGGACAGCAGGGCGCGGTTCTTGACCGAGAAATCCTGGTAGGCGTCGAACGGCTTCTTGTCCGGCACCACCGTGCGGCAGGTCAGGCCGACCACCATCATCTCGGTGTGCAGGCGCATCAGCTGCTCGGCCGCGTGCTCGCTGCGGTTGTAGCAGGCGCCGACGGGGGTCACGCCGCCCGACGCGGCCGGCTTGGCCTTCGCGGCAGCCGATTTCGCGGCGGGCTTCGCGGCCTCCTTGGCAGCGGCGGTCCCCGCGGTCATCGGCAGGGCGAGCAGCGCGCCGAGGACGGCGGCTCCGGTCAGGGCTTGGAACGAAAGGCGAAGGGCAGCGCGCTGGCGACTCATCAGGGGCTCCGGTGGCGCGGTACGTTTGGACGGGTGGAGGCGGGGGAACGAGTGGGCATCGCCCGGCCGACGGCGACCTTCTACCCGAACACCCGGATCGGTCAACGGGAATTGCCCGGACCCGTCCATTTGTTCTATGACCGCGGCGGCGCGGCCACGCCCCCGGACGGCGCCAACCGCTCGCCGGTCGCCCGATGCCGGAGGGCTGGACGCCGCGGGGACGGCGACGCTATGGATGGACGGCGCAGCGCCAACAGGATCGGTCATCATGTCACGCACCGGAACCGGATTTGAGAGCGGACACCGCATCGGGATCGACCTGGGCGGGACGAAGACCGAAGGAATCCTGCTCGATCATCAGGGCCAACAGGTGGCACGCCTGCGCGTTCCCACGCAGCGCGGCGACTACGCCGCCACGCTGTCGACCATCCGCGATCTGGTCGGACGGCTGGAGGGCGATCTGGCCGGGGCGAAAGCCACGGTCGGCGTCGGGATTCCCGGCGCCGTCTCCCCGGCGACCGGGCGGATCAAGAACGCCAACTCGACCTGGCTGAACGGGCGCGACCTTCCGGGCGACCTGTCGGCGGTGCTCGGCCGCCCGGTGCGGGTCGAAAACGACGCCAATTGCCTGGCGGTGTCGGAGGCGACCGACGGCGCCGGGGCCGGCTGCGGCGTGGTGTTCGCCGCCATCCTCGGCACCGGCTGCGGCGCCGGCATCGTCGTGCACGGCCGGCCGCTGGGCGGGCGCAACGCCATCGCCGGCGAATGGGGCCACAACCCGCTGCCCTGGCCGACCGGGGCCGAGCGTCCGGGCCCGGCCTGCTATTGCGGCAGGCACGGCTGCCTGGAAACCCTGGTGTCCGGGCCGGCGGTGGCGGCCGACCATGCCGCGGCGACCGGCGCCACGCTCGACGCCAAGACGATCCTGCAGCGGGCGGCGGAGGGCGGGGACCCCGACTGCGCCGCCACGGCGGAGCGGCTGGTCGACCGGCTGGGCCGCGGGCTGGCGGCGGTGATCAACCTGCTCGACCCCGACGTGATCGTGCTGGGCGGCGGCCTGTCGAACGCCGACCTGCTGTACGAGCGGTTGCCGGCGGCGATGGCGCGCTGGGCCTTCACCGACCGGCTGGACACGCCGGTCCGCCGCGCGCAGCACGGCGACTCCAGCGGCGTGCGCGGGGCGGCGTGGCTGTGGCGTCCGGGGGAACGGCCGGACGCCGGCTGAAAAGACGGCTGAAGCTGAAAAAGGCGGCTGAAAGGGGCGCGGAGCCCCCCTACCAGCGCTCGACCGTGCGCGGCGGCGGCGGCGCGTCGCCGCTGAGCGGCGCGGCCTTCTTGGTGACGTCGACCGGCGGCGGCGTCAGCGAGTGGGTGTTGGAGTAGTGGCGGGTGGTCTTCTGCACGTCGGTGCCGTAATGCGCCATGCCGGCCCGGAACTCGCCCTTCTTGCTGATGGCGCCCCAATGGGACGGTGGCGGGGCGGGAAGCGGCTGCGCCTGCTCCAGGTTGCGCATGTAGGGACCGGTCGGCACCATTTCCTTGTACACCCAGGGATCATACTCTTTCTTCTGGGCGTGGGCCGGCAGCGCGAACGCCATCATCGCGAGCGCCACGGCGGCGGAGGCGGTTGCGGTCAGGGCAGCGGGGGCAACGCGGGTCATCGAACAGGCGCCTTTCGTCCGGGACGGATCGGAACGCCCAGTCGACCGGAAAGCCGCCCCGCCGTCCAATGCGGAGGCGCGTTACCCACCCCGGACGAACGCCTGCCCTTATGAACCGCCCAGCCGGTAGAGCGTCAGGTGCAGGCGCTTGCCGGTGTTGTAGTTGAAGCCCGACAGCTCGGCCAACGGTGCCGGCGTCGCGGCGCCCAGGGCCGCGCGGAAGCCGGCATCCTCGCGGTCCTCCACCAGCGCCAGGGCGCAGGCGGGGTCGGCGGCCAGATGCTCCGCGGCGGCCGGGCCGTGCACCAGCCGGGTCGGGGTGCCGAGCAGGAAGACCAGGCTCGGCTCCGAATAGCCGGCGGCGGCGACCACGCTGGTCGGGCAGGGCCGGTTCTGCGCCACCGCCCGCGCCGCCTGCCGGCTGACCCACACCCCGTCGATGCCGGGCAGCACCACGGCGTAGGTCCCGGCGTAGAGCACGGCCGCCGCCGCCACGCCGGCCGCCACGCCGATGCGGCGGTCGCCGCGCACGAACGCCCGCAGACAGAGCGCGAACAGGCCGCCGACCGCCGGGACCAGCGCCAGCCCGACCGGGTCGACGCGGCGGTCGACCAGATAGGGGATCACCGCGACCGCCAGCGTCAGCGCGCCGAAGCCGAGCGCGCCGAGCGCCACCGCGACACCGACCAGCCAGCGGCGCCGCCAACTCCGTTCCAGGCCCCGGCTGCGGTCGAAGCCGTCGAGCAGCGCCGCGGCGGCCAGCGCCGCGATGGCCGGGAAGACCGGCAGCGTGTAGTGCAGCAGCTTGGTCGGCACCGCCTCGAACACCAGCCAGCTCGGCACGATCCAGGCGATGCAGAAGCGGACGGGATCGAGCCGGCGGCGCGCCCACACCCAGGGAACCGCCAGCAGCGCCAGGACCGACCAGGGGCCGAAGGTGACCCAGAAGGTGCCGAGGTAATAGCCGGGCGGCAGGCCCTTGCCCTCCTGCCCGCCCGACACCTTGCCCAGCATGTCGTGTCCGACCGACTCGGCGAAGAAGGCGCCGTTGCTCTTGATGGCGATGGCGATCAGCCAGGGGGCGGCGATGGCGACGACGATGGCGAGCCCATGCAGCGGCTTCAGCCGCTTGAGCCAGCCGGCCTCGCGCTCCCACAACGCCAGCACCAGGGCGGTGCTACCCGACACCAGCAGGACCAGCGGGCCCTTGATCAGCACGCCGATGCCGGCGGCGATCCAGAAGACCAGCGGCGCCGTCCAGCCCGCCCGCCCGGTGGGCGCCGGAGCGTGCCGGGTCAGGTAGAGCTGCGCCAATGCGGCTTGTCCGGCCACCACGGTGGCGAGCAGCACCGCGTCGGTCTTGGCCATCCGCGCCTCGACCCCCAGCACCACGCATGACGCCATCATCAGCCCGGCGAGAAAACCGGCGGGGGCGCCGAACAGCCGCGCCGCGGTCCAGGCGCTGCCGAGGACGGCCAGCAGGGCGCCGGCGAAGGACGGGATGCGGTAGGTCCAGATGACCTTGTCCGTGCTGCCGCGCACCCAGTCGGCGGCGGCGGTCGCCGCGCTCTGCAGCCAATAGATGCCGACCGGCTTCTTGTAGCGCGTCTCGTCCTGGAAGCGGATGTCGACGTAGTTGCCGCTGTCCAGCATCTGCGACGACGCCTGGGCGAAGCGGGCCTCGTCGCGGTCGAAGGGCGGCAGGACGGTGAAGCCCGGCAGGAACAGCGCCGTGGCGATCAGCGCCAGCAACGCGTAGGCGTAGAGCGGCAGGCCGGTCCGAAGCGGAGCGGCATCCAGGGCGCGCGGGGTGTCGGGAATCCTCACGATTTGCTCGGCACCGGGTTGCCGTCGGCCAGGGATTTCTTGTGGGTCCAGACGAAGTAGACGTTGCGGGCGTAGATCACCAGACCCATCCCCTGCCCCAGCATGAACACCGGATCGAAGCGGTAGAAGGCGTAGGCGAACAGCAGGACGCCGCCGCCCAGCGAGAAGTACCAGAACATCTCCGGCACGACGCTGCGGCGGGCCTTTTCGCTGGCGATCCACTGCACGACGAAGCGCATGGTGAACATCAGCTGGGCGAAGAAGCCGATGCCGACCCAGATCAGGTCGGTCGTGCTTTGCCCCTGGAACCACGCTGCGGCGCGCTCAAGCATCGAATATTCCTGTCCCGCGAGGATCACGGCCGGTCAGAGCTGTTCGGAGACCGGCGACAGCTTGGTCCGCCGCTTCAGCCAATAGACGCCCAGCAGGTCGACGACGCCGATCAGGCCGCGCTGCCAGTTGTTGTATTTGGACACGCCGCGTTCGCGCGGGCGATGGTTCACCGGCACATAGGCGACCGGGTGGCCGTGGGCGCGGAACAGCGCCGGCAGGAAGCGGTGCATCGCGCTGAAGAAGGGAAGGTCGAGGAAGGCGTCGCGCCGGAACAGCTTCAGCCCGCAGCCGCTGTCGGTGCAGCCGTCCTGCAGGAAGGACTGGCGGACCGCGTTGGCGATCCTGGACGCCCAGCGCTTGGACAGGCTGTCCTGCCGCTTCTTGCGCAGGCCGCCGACCAGCACCGGCGCGCCGGCCTCGCCCGTCGCCACCAGCGCGAACAGCGCCGGTATGTCGGCCGGGTCGTTCTGGCCGTCGCCGTCCAGGGTCACGACGAACTCGCCGCGCGCCGCCTTCACGCCGCTGCGCACCGCGGCGCTCTGGCCGGAGCGGCGGAGGTGGTGCAGCACGCGCAGGCGGCCGGCGGCGACCGCCGGGGCCAGCCGCGCCTGGGTGTCGTCATCGGACTGGTCGTCGACGAAGATGACCTCGAAACCGCCCGGGAATCCACCGGACGGCGCCAGCGCCCGCTCGATCTCGTCGAGCAGCGGCAGCACATTGTCGGCCTCGTTGAAGACCGGGACAACCACCGACAACCGCACCGGTTGGCCGCTCTCCGGAAAAATGCTCACGGCTTCTCATCCCATCCGCCAAACGGGCCGCAAATTACTCTCGCGGCGCGGCGAACGGTAGCGGAAAAGGAAGGGGCGGCCGCGGGGGCCTGCCCCGCTCCGCCCGCGCCGGACCGGCTTACCCCTTCTTATCCTCCAGCGGCAGCGGGACATAGCGCAGGTCGCCGCCGCGGCTGACCAGCATCAGCAGGGTCTTGCGGCCCTGCTGCCGCGCCTGGGCGATGCGCGATTCCAGGTCGGCGGGGGTCGCCACCGGTTCCTGCCCGGCCTCGACGATGACGTCGCCGAGATCGAGGCCGCGGCGGGAGGCGGCGCTGTCCTGGTCGACCTCCGTCACCACCAGCCCGTCGATGTCGGCGGCGATGGAGAAGGTTTCGCGCAGGCCGGGCGTCAGCGGCGCGAGCTTCAGGCCGAGCGCGGTCTTGGTCTCCTCCGGCTGGGCGGAGCGCGGGGTGCCGCTCGACCCGGACATCGCCACCTGCTGCGGCTCGTTGCGCAGTTCGCCCAGGGTCACCTGCACCGACTGGGTTTGCCCGCCGCGCAGCACGCTGAGCGGCACGGTGCTGCCGATCCGGGTGGCGGCGACCATGCGGGGAAGCTCGCGCATCTGCTCCACCGGCGCGCCGTTGAAGCCGGTGATGATGTCGCCCTGGCGCAGGCCGGCGGTTGCCGCCGGGCTGTCCGGCGACACGCTGGTGACCAGGGCGCCGCCGGTCCCGGTCATTCCCAGGCTCTCGGCGATGTCCGGCGTCACCCGCTGGACCTGGACGCCCAGCCAGCCGCGCCGCACCGTGCCGCCGTCCTTCAACTGGTCGATGATCGGCTTGGCCAGCGACGACGGGATGGCGAAGCCGATGCCGACCGATCCGCCGGTCGGCGAATAGATCGCGGTGTTGATGCCGATCACCCCGCCGTCGATGTCGTAGAGCGGGCCGCCGGAGTTGCCGCGGTTGATGGCCGCGTCGGTCTGGAGATACTCGTCGTAGGGGCCCTGCTGGATGTCGCGGGCGCGGGCCGACAGGATGCCGGCGGTGACCGACCCGCCAAGGCCGAAGGGGTTGCCGATGGCGACCACCCAGTCGCCGACCTGCACCGATTCGCTGTCGCCCCAGTGGGCGGAGGTCAGCGGCTTGTCGGTCTTCACCTTCAAAAGCGCCAGGTCGGTCGGCCCGTCGGACCCGACCAGCGTCGCCGGCAGCTTGGTGCCGTCGTGCAGGGTGACGGCGATCTCCGCCGCGTCGCTGACCACGTGGTTGTTGGTGACGATCAGCCCCGACGGGTCGATGACGAAACCGGAGCCGAGCGCCATGCCGGGCTGCGCGCCGGGACCGCCGGGCCCACCCGGCCCGCCCGGTGCCGGTCCGCCGGGGGCGGCCTGCCCCTCTTCGGCGCTGCCGTCGCCACCGCCCTTGCCAGGGCCGCCGCCGCCGCGCTGGCGTTTGCGGAACTCGCGGAAGAACTCCTCCAGCGGGGAGCCGGGCGGCACCTCCAGCCCCTCCGGCGCACGGCCGGCGGCCTGCGGCGCCTGGGTGCTGGAAATGTTCACCACCGTGTCGATCTGTGTCCGGGCAAGGTCGCGGAACGACGGCGGCGCGTAGGTCCGGCTGGCGTTGGGCGCCGGGCTCGCGGCCGGATTGGCCACGGCGGCGTCCCCGGCCACGGCCGGATTGGCCGACGCCGGCATCGACAGGGGAAGCGCCGCGGCACCGGTCAGCAGCGCGGACAGCGCCAGCGCCGAAAGGCGGGGCCGGGTGGAGGTGCCAGGATGATCAGGCGAACGCGGCGCGGGCGCATGCGGCATGGACGGTCTCCACCGAAGCAGTTGGGCCGAAACAGTTGGGCCGAAGCCGTTGAAGCCAAGAACGATCGCGACGACGATCGCAACGGGCCGACCGGGTCCGTCTGGATGGCGAAACGCACCAACCCCCGTCCGGGGTCCATCGCTCTTTTGAAAAGATGAATGCCACCGATGGTTTTTAAAAGCCGGCGGGGTCGGCAACACCGAATCGTCGCGCCCGCCCGTCTGCATTGGGCAACATTGGGCAAGCGGCACAAAATCACCATTCCCCGCAAAGTTATGCTGGCATTTTTGAGAAGAGTTTCCGATAGTCATCCGTACCGAAAACATCGCCCGCCAGCGTGAAGCCCGATGTAGCTGACGCACGCGCCCGCGTGGTCCCGCGTTGGAAGCGTTCGGTTCGGGTAAACATGCTGACGAATGACTGAAAATTCACTTTGGCAACCGAGCGATATAATGAACGCAGAAACCGGGAGCGAACCGGAGTCTCCCAAGAAGCGTGGGCGCATTCCGCAGTCGGCGTGGCCCCAAATTCTTGACCGTTACCGCAGTGGCGCGACCCTGTCGGCCATTGCGCGCGAGTTCGAATGCACGCCCAGCGCGATCTCCTACATCATCAAGAAGGCGGAAGCGGCAGGCGGCCAGGGTGAATTGAAGGTTGGCGACGACACCGCCGATGCGGCGGACGACTCCACGGCGGCTCCGGTGACCGAAGCCGCCGCCGAGGTCCCCACCCCCGCGGCGCCGGAACCGGCCCCGGCCGAAGCGGCGCCCCCGGCCCCGCCGGCCGCGGAGGAACCGCGCCGCGACGCCCGTCCGGCCGGGCGCACCACGACCCGCGGCACGCTGACCCGCACGCCGCGCGCTGAAACGCCGGCCGATTCGGGCAGCCCGGCCGAAACGCCGGCGGCTCCGGCCGCCCCGGCGCCGACGGAAACGCTGCGCCTGAACCGTCCGGAACCGGCGCCCGCCCCGGTCCCGACACCGGTCGCCCCGGCTCCGGCGGCTCCGGCCGCCGCCGCGGTGGAAGCGGCGGCTCCCCGTGTGGCGGGGCAGCCCTCGGCTCCGGTGGACGCGGTGGAAGGTCGCCTGCGCGACACCGCCAAGGCCTGCATCTCCGCCTACCGCGGCTGGAAGCAGCAGCCGAGCGAGACGACGATCCAGTCGCTGTCCGAAACGGTGCACGAGTTGCGCAAGGCGCTGGCCCGCGTCGAAATCGACATGTCGGCCAGCCGTCGCGAGGAACAGGCGATCCGCCCGATCCCGATCCCCGCGCACCGCGCCTCGCGCCGTCCGAACTGACCGTCTTTTCAAAAAGCCGGTTTGAAAAAACCTCCGCCCTGTCCGGGGCGGAGGTTTTTTGTGCTTTTCAAAATAAAACGCGCGCCGTTGCCGTCGCCATCACAGCGGAAGCGGGTCGCCCGGCGTGACCCGCGGGAAGCGCAGGGTGAAGATGGCGCCGGCACCGGGCGCGCCGTCCAGCCGCAGGCGTCCGCGCAAGTTGCGGGTGACCAGCGTGTAGACGATGTTGAGGCCCAGCCCGCTGCCGCCGCGGTCGCGGCTGGTGGTGAAGAAGGGCTCGAACACCTTGCTGTGCAGATCGGCCGGAATCCCGCGGCCATCGTCGGCATAGACCAGTTCCACCTCGCCGCCCGACAGGGTGACGGTGATGCTCAGCCGGCCGCGCACCCCGGGCTCATAACCGTGAAGGAGCGAGTTGATGACGAAGTTCGTCAGGATCTGCCCCAGCGCGCCGGGATAGCTGTCGAGCGTGAGGTCGTCCGGGCAATCCACCGTCACGGCGTGGCCGGCGCGGCGGATGCGCATGCCCAGGCTGCGCAACACCTCGTGGATGTAGTGGTTCAGTTCGAAGACGCGCCGTTCCTCGCTGGCCTGATCGACGGCGATCTGCTTGAAACTCTGGATCAGCCGGGTGGCGCGTTCGATGTTCAGCAGCATCAGCTGCGTCGCCTCGTCGGCGATGTCGATGAACTCCGCGAAGTCGCCGCGCCGCAGTCCGCCGGCTTCGAACAGCCGGCGCAGCGCGCGCGTCTTCTCGGCCAGCAACGAGGCGCCGGTCAGGGCGATGCCGACCGGCGTGTTGATCTCGTGCGTCACCCCGGCGACCAGCGAGCCGAGGGCGGCCATCTTCTCCGCCTGGATCAGCTGGACCTGCGCCTCCTTCAGGTCGTGGAGCGCGTGTTCGGCCTCCTCCTTGGCGGCGCGGACCGCTTCGGCGGCGCGCACGCTTTCGGTGACGTCGGTGTGGGAACCGACGATGCGGAACGCCCGCCCGTCGGTCCCCGGCACGCCGATCGACCGGGTGTCGAGATAGACGATCGCGCCGGACCGGTGGCGGTAACGCTGAAGAAGGCGGCTCTCCGACCGGCGGCCGGCGGCGAATTCGTCGATCATCGCCAGGGCATCGGTGCGGTCGTCGGGATGGATCATCTCCTCCCAGCGCTGCCGGCTGTTGTCCATCGCCGCTTCGTCGTAGCCGAGCAGCCCCCACCATTGCGGCGAGAACCACACCTCGCCGGTGCGCAGATCCCATTGGGAAATGCCTTCGCGGGCGGCGCGGATGGCCAGTTCGAACAGCTCGCGGCTGGCGGCCAGTTCGCGCTCCGCCTGCTTGCGCTGGGTGATGTCGGTGTAGGTCGTGACGAATCCGCCGTCCGGCAACGGCAGGGTGACCGTTTCGATCACCGCGCCGTCCGGGCGGACCCGCTCGTTGTAGAAGGGCCAGGAGGCGGTGCGGATGTATTCCAGCCGGTGCGCCACCAGATCGTCGATGTCGCCGGCGCCATAGCCGCCGCGCTCGGCGATGTGGCGGACGACCACCTCGTAGGGCTGGGCGTAGCGCGGAAAATCAGGGTCGATGTACAGCAGCTCCAGCACCCGGCGGTTCCAGGCGACCAGCCGCAGGTCGCGGTCGAACGCCATTACTCCCTGGCTGAGGCAGTCGAGGACGAGGCTGGTCTTGGCCCACGGCCCCTGCTCCGCCACGGTCGCGACGCCCGGCGGCGGCGTCTCGACCGCCGTCAGCAGGTTTTCACCCGGCGCCCCATGGCCCAGCGCCAGCGTCACCCGCGCGCCGTCCGGCAGCCCGCGCGTCACCGGACAGCCCCGGCGCAGGTCGGCGATCCCCACCGCCCCCAGCAGACCGTCGAGCAGGCTGCCGAGCGTCGCCTCAGCGGGCGCGCCGAACCGGGCCGCGAAGGCGGCGTTTGCCCACATCAGCCGGTCGTCGGCCCCAAAGCGGGCGAACCCGGTATCCCCCATGCGCGTGCGCTCTCCCCCCGGACATCGGGCCTGCGGCCGAAAGCCGCCACCGGACCGCGCGGGTGAAGTCCCGCCATCCCGACACGCGCCGCGGCTTGCGCCCGCATTCTTGTCTCTCGACGGTTGCCGAGCAAGCGCGATTGCACCGCCGGTTCGGCCGGCCAAGGCGCCAAACAGCCCTTGAATCACCGCAAGAGCTTCGCCTAATCCTGGGCCCAAGCCGGAACCGCGTGGCCAAGCCGTTGGCCGGAAAGAGATTTGCACGATGTCCGACCTCGCGGCCTACGGCAGCCTGTTCCTGGTGGCGCTGGCCGCCGCGACGATTTTTCCCGCCCAGTCCGAGCTTCTGCTGGCCGGGCTGCACGCGTCCGGCAACCATCACGACGGTGTGCTGGTCCTGGTGGCGACCGCGGGGAATGTCGCCGGCTCCACCGCCAACTGGGCGCTGGGCCGCTACCTGATGCATTTCCAGGACCGCCGCTGGTTCCCGGTGTCGCGCGGTCTGGTCGAACGGGCGACCGGCTGGTACCGGCGTTTCGGCGTCTGGTCGCTGCTGTTGGCCTGGGTGCCGGTGATCGGCGACCCGCTGACGCTGGTGGCGGGGATCCTGCGGGTGGATCTGCGGCTGTTCCTGCTGCTGGTCACCATCGGGAAAGCCGGACGATACGCCGCACTGATAATCGTGGTGTAGCACAGTATAGTATTAATATTATGGTGCGACCCCGATGTTCCGACACAATATTGGGCTTGTGGCGGCAAGGGCAGACGCAGTATCAACCCACCGGGTCACGCGGGCCGCTCACAGCCGCGAAAAGCCTTGGCTCAGCAAGGGCTTTTCAAAATATCGACGCTCTTTGACCGAGGTCAAAGAGCGCCGCATCGGCGATCGACTACGCTCCGCGCCAACGTGGAACTGGAAGCCAGGCGCCTCGACATGCCAGACGGAAGCATCGTTCAGCCGGAAGCGGGTCAAACCGCCAAGATTCCCCTGTTCGAAACCCATAGGAAAGTTCATCCGAAGGCGGTCAAGGGCCTCTATCGGCGTCTGAAGACCATCACCTTTTCAGTGCTGCTGGCGCTGTTCTTCATCGCCCCCTGGATCCGGTGGGAACGCGGCCCCGACGCCCCGGCGCAGGCGGTCCTGTTCGACATGACCACGCCGCGCTTCTTCCTGTTCTGGATCGAGATCTGGCCGCAGGAAATCTACTACCTCACCGGCATCCTGATCGTCGCGGCGCTGGGCCTGTTCCTGGCAACGGCGCTGGCCGGACGGGTGTGGTGCGGCTTCACCTGCCCGCACACGGTGTGGACCGACCTGTTCGTGTGGATCGAACGCGTGTTCGAAGGCGACCGCGCGGAACGAATCCGCATGGACAAGCAGCCCTGGACGGCGCGCAAGATCCTGCGCAAGACCGGGAAGCATGCCGGCTGGATCGGGCTCAGCCTCGTCACCGGCTTCGGTTTCCTCGCCTATTTCACCGACGCGCCGACGTTGCTGGGTGACCTGCTGACCTTCAACGCCAGCTACGAGGCGGCGTCCTTCTTCGCGATCTTCGCCGGCATGACCTACATCATGGCCGGCTGGACCCGCGAGCAGATGTGCATGTACATGTGCCCGTGGCCGCGCATCCAGAGCGCGATGCTGGACGAGCATTCGCTGGTCGTCACCTACCAGGCCGCCCGCGGCGACAACCGGGGCCCGAAGCGCAAGTCGCAGAGCTGGGACGAGCGCCGGACCCAAGGCTTCGGCGACTGCATCGACTGCGGCCAGTGCGTGCAGGTCTGCCCGATCGGCATCGACGTGCGCACCGGCGAGCAGGCGGACTGCATCAACTGCGGCCTGTGCGTCGACGCCTGCGACAGCATCATGATCCAGCAGGGCCTGCCGACCCGCCTGATCGCCTTCGATTCGCTGGCCGCGCAGGAAACCCGCGCCACCGGGAAAAGCTACGAGTGGCGGCTGGTCCGTCCGCGCGTCATCGTCTACGCCCTGCTGATGCTGGTCATCGGCGGCGCCATGGCCTGGAGCTTCGCGCTCCGCCCCAGCCTGAACATCACGGTGCTGCGCGACCGCGCCCCGCTGTTCGTGACGCTGTCGGACGGGACGATCCGCAACGCCTACACCTTCAAGGTTGCCAACAAGACCCGGCAGAACCGTGCCTACACCCTCAGCGTCGCCGGCCTCGCCGGTGCCGACATCAAGGTGATCGGCGAGGCCGGCGACGAGACGGCCGCCCACACCGCCACCATTTCGGCCTCGCCGGACAGCGTCGCCACCTACCGCGTCTATGTGACGGCGCCGCGCGCCGCGGTGACCGCCGCCTCTCTGCCGATGAGCTTCGAACTGGTCGACACCGCCAACAGCAGCGCCAGGGACAGCCACGCCAGCGTCTTCATGGGACCGGCGAACTGAGGCGTCCCGCGCGCCCGCGGGAGCGATAAAGGCGGCAGGCTGGCGGATCGGCCTACCGCCTTTTTCCGCTCGCGCGCAAAAGGGAACCATCCGCATGGGCAGTTTGCGGATGAAGACCGGCGTCTCACCTGACTCTCCGAACGAGGACTCGGCACTCCGGAACGGAGCCCGAGTCCCTCGGACCGGAGCCCGAAACGAGGTGAGCGCCCCATGCTTTTCGATTTCGAACCGTCGGGCATCAACGACACCTACCTGCGGCTGACCCGGGGTGGCCTGTCCTGCATCGTCGCCCCGGCGGGGTTGTGGAACGGTCTGCTGCGCGTCAACTACATCGTCGCCGGCGCGCCGGGCGGCGAGCCGCACATGATCTTCCGCAGCCTGGATGTCGGCTGGGATGACGGCCGCTTCTGCTGGAAGGGCCGCGCCGCGCCGGTGATGACCAGTTCCGCCATGGTCGACATCCTGCTGGAACGTGGCCTGGTGAACGACGCCGAGGCGGAGCGGCTGCTGTTCGGCATCAACACCCCGGCCGCCGGCGCCTCCTCCGACGAGGCGTTGATGATCCGGGCGATGCTCGGCGGCTGCAGCTTCACCCCCGTCTACGACACCCAGCCGCTCAGCACCGAAGCGCCGGTCGTCGCCGGCTTCGCGATGCGCACCCTGTCCGACCCCGGCGCCTACATGCTGGAAGCCCGCGGCGGCGTGCCGGTGCTGGACGGCGAGGCGCGCGACGCGCTGCGGCGGCAGGTCGGCGCCGTGCTGTAGGGGAGGATGCCTCCCGCGTCTTGCCCTTGTTCTTTGGTCCAACCCGCGCCGGGAAACGGTGGTTTTCCACGTCTTATGACCGGCCCGGTCCTGCCCTATGGCGTACGCATTAAACCTTCGGGCGATAGAAACTGTCACGTTGTGTGGTCATTCTAAGGAAGGCCGGTCACAGGAGCACGACACCGCCCTTCACCATCCGACCCAATGCGCCCGGGGAGCCGATCCGCCATGAACGCCAGCCTGACCAACCGCTGCACGTCTCTGATCGACCGCGCCCGCGCGGCCTGGCTGCGCCGCCCGCTGGCGCAGAAGCTGGCCGCGCGCCGGACCGACCGCCGCCCCCGGATGCGGATGGAGTTGCTGGACCTGGAACTCTTCCGCATCGACATCGGCGGTCGGTGACACCGGCGACCGATAAAGCCGCGGTCACTTCAAGAGCGGTTCGTAGCGCGCGTCGGTCAGCGTCTTCATGAAGGCGACCAGCGCCTTGACCCGCCGGGTGTCGAGCGCCGGGCCCGATTCCAGCTCCTTGGTCGACAGGTTCGCCCCCAGTTCGGGCGGGCCCCAGGGCCGGCCGGTTTCCGGATTGATCGCCGCCTTCTCCGTCCGGTTGTTGTAGTGGTCGTAGAAGCGGACGACGGTTTCCAGATCCTTGAACACCCCGTTGTGCATGTACGGGCCGGTCACGGCGACGTTGCGCAGGGTCGGCGTCTTGAACGTCCCGTCATAGGCCGGCTTGGCGGCGGCCGGGTTGTCGTGCAGGCCGCGGTCGGCGAAACCGGGCTTGGCCGTGGCATCGCGCAGCGCCGGGTTCGCCGGCACGCCAATGTTGTGGTATTCGTAGTTGGTGAAGGTCTCCCCCACCGTGGCCGGCATCGCCTTCAGCTTGTGGCACTGGTTGCAGTTGGTGAACTGGGTGGAGAAGAACAGGGTCATGCCCAGATCCTCCTCCGGCGACATCTTGTACTCGCCCCGCAGATAGCGGTCGTACTTCGAATCGAAGGGCGAAAAGACGTCGGTCTTCTCGAAGGCGGCGATGCTGTCGGTCATCGCGTCATAAGCCCGTTCGGCGTCGTCCAGCACCCCGGCGCCATAGAGCGCCACGAAGGCGCGGGCGTAGTCGCCGTTCTCGGCCAGCCGTTGCCGGACCTGCTCCTTCGAGGTCATGCCCATCTCGCCGGGGTTCAGCGGCGGACCGCCAGCCTGTTCCTTCAGCGTCGCCGCGCGCCCGTCGTGGAACTGGCCGCCGACCGCCTTGCCCTCGGCGGTGATGTGGAAGGCCGGGCTGAACTTCGCGTAGGACGCCGTCGGCGCGTTGCGGTCGCCGACCGAGGTGCCGTCGGCGCCGACCGACGCCGCCCCGCCCGCCCCGCCGCTGCGCGGATCGGCGAAGCCGGAGGACGGGTTGTGGCAGTCGGCGCAGGATTGCGTCCGGTTGGACGAAAGGTTGGCGTCGGAAAACAGCGCCTCCCCCAGCGTTTCCCGGGATGACAGCTCGGCCGCCTCCCCTGCGGCGCTGCCACCGGCGAGGCCGGCCGACAGAAGCACCAGCGCGAGGGCGCGGCGGGAAAACGGCGATCGGGTGACGGGCATGACGACGCTCCTGGCAGCAACCGGCCCGCCAGGGGATCAGGTGCCTGGGAGCCGGCGCCCACTCTGCGCGTCAAAGGTTAAACGGCAATGAGAATCGTTATCAGATGGGTGGGGCGAATTGACGCCCTCCCCCTCACCCGGCCCCGTCGGTCAACAGCTTGCGGATCGCGGTGACCAGCGGCTTCATGTGGAAGGTCGATTCCGGCGAGACGGCGACGGTGCCGCCGGCCGCCTCCACCGCCTCCGCCACCACCGGGCCGACAGCGGCGATGCGGGTGCGGGCAAAGGCCTCGCGGAAGGCGTCGGCAAGACCGCAGGCCTCCGCCACCTCGTGCAGGCGCCGCACCTGGGGCGACGCGGTGAAGGCGACGAAGTCGATGCGCCCGGCGGCCATCTCGCGGATCGCCGCCTCGACCGACCCTGTCTCCGAATCGCTGGCGTAGCGGTAGGGGGTGACCGCCAGCGGCGTGCCGCCGCGCGCCCGCACCGCATCCAGCAACGGTTCGTTCGGGTTGCCGGGGTAGAGCTGGACGCCGACGGTCCGGCCGTTCAGATCCTCGTCGGCCAGCGCGGCAATCACCCCCTCGGTCGTCGGGGTGGGGGCCGATTTGTAGGGGCCGCAGCCGATCTCGCGCAGCACCTTCACCGGCTTCGGACCGCGCACGAAGACGCGGGTGCGGCCGATGGCAGCGACCACGTCGGCCTCGCGTTCCATCCGGCGGGCGACGGTCATCAGCCGGCGCAGCCCCTCGCCGGTCAGCAGGATGATGTCGTCGAACCCGCCGGCCAGCAGCCGGTCGAGCCACGCCATCGCCGGCGCCGGGTCGTCGAGGTCGAGGATCTTCACCATCGGGCAGCGGATGGTTTCGGCGCCATGCTGCTCCATCATGCCGGCGAACAGGTCCAGATCCCGGCTTTCCGGCACCAGAATCCGCTTTCCCGCCAGATCGCCGCCCGGATTGATGGCCATGCCTGCCTCTCTGATCGTCGTGTGGTGGGCGGACTCTAGCAGCAGCGGGTGCCGCCGGTCACGCACCGCGCCACTACCGCCGGCAATGCAGCAGACTGAACAGGCCGAAGGGCGGCAGGGTGCGGATGCTCTCCACCGCCAGCCGCGACCCGGTCATCATGGCGTCCAGCGTGAAGTCGGGGCGCCAACCGAGCTTCTTGGACAGCGGCGCCAGCCACCCCTCCACCGCGCGGCGCAGGCCCGGTTGGGGCGCGGCGAAGTGGTTGACGATGACGATGTCGCCGCCGGGTTTGCAGACCCGTTCCAGTTCGGCCATCGTGCCCTGGGGGTCGGGGACCACGGTCATGACGTACATGGCGACCACGACGTCGAAGCTGCCGTCGGCGAAGGCCAGCGTGCCGGCGTCCATCTCCAGCAGCCCTTCAACGTTGTCGAGACGCTCGCGCGCCACCCGCTCCTGCGCAACCTTCAGCATGTCGGTCGACAGGTCGATGCCGACGACGCGGTTGTCCTTGCGGTAGTCGGACAGCGACAGGCCGGTGCCGACGCCAACTTCCAGGATGCGCAGGCCGCCGCGGCGGTTCAGCCACTCCACCGCCGCATGGCGGCCGGAGGCCAGCAGCACCCCGAACACCCGGTCGTAGAAGCCGGCGTAGCGGCGGTAGGCGGCGCGAATGGATTCGGCGTCCATGGTTCTGTATCCCCCCTCTCGATCCCGATCGGCCCGACCCGGCTGTCACCCCAGGTCAAGCCCAAGCCTGCGGCGGCAACCATAGCGGTCTTTCGCCCGTCATGAAAGTGATGCAAACAACAAGCGCGGGGCTTTTTCATCGCACCACCGCCCGTTCATTTGGGATATCACGAGCGGTCATTTGTTTGTTCTTTCTTGATTGAACGACCATTCAAAAACAGATCGCGGCATCGACACCCGGCCATCCCGCACCCGCCGGCGCTCCCCGGCACAGCGGACGGAAAAGGCGCTGGACAGCGTCGGCGCCGCGGCTCCATAGACAGGCCATGGCCGACACACCTCCCACCCGTCCGGTGCGGCGCCGCCGGATGGCGCTCCTTGCCGTGGCGTTGGCAGCCGCCACCGCGCTGGCCTGCTGGGGTGCCTACCGCTGGGCCGAAGCGGGGGCGCGGGCGGCGCTGACGCTGAACGGCGACCAGCGGCTCGGCCTGTACGCCAGCAGCATCCGCAACGCGGTCGGGCGCTACGACTATCTGCCCTTCCTGGTCGCCCGCGACCACGAGGTGCTGGGCCTGCTCGAACAGCCGTCGGAGCCGGCGCGCGACGCGGTCAACCGGCGGCTGGAGGCGGCGAACGCGGCGGCCGGCTCGGCGGCGCTCTATGTGGTGGACCGCGACGGGCTGGCGCTGGCGTCCAGCAACTGGCGCGACCCGGCGCAGAGCTTCGTCGGCCAGACCTACGACTTCCGCCCCTATTTCCGGCAGGCGGTGGAGGATGGCGGCGGGCGTTACTTCGGCATCGGCGTCACCACCGGCCTGCCCGGCTATTTCCTGTCGCAGGCGGTCCGCCAAGCGGAGCGGCTGATCGGCGTCGCCGTGGTCAAGATCGACCTGGAGCCGCTGCAACACGACTGGACCGCCGGCGGCGAACGGGTGCTGGTGACCGACGAGAACGGCATCGTCTTCCTGTCCAGCCACGCCGACTGGCGCTACCGCGCGCTGCGCCCGCTGCCCGCCGCGGTGAAGGCGCGGTTGGCCGAAACCCGGCAGTACGACCGCAGCGACCTCAAGCCGCTCGGCCTGCATGACGGTCCGGTGGAGGAGAGTGGCGCCCGGCTGGTCAGCCTGCCCGATCCCGCCGCCGGCCCCGCCGCACCCGCTGCCGCCCGCCGCGCCTACCTGATGCAGGAACTGCCGCTGCCGGAGTTCGGCTGGACCATCCGCCTGCTGTCCGACCTGGAACCGGTGCGGACCGAAGCGGCCGGGGCGGCGGTGCTGACCGCGATGGGCATCCTGCTGCTCGCCGCCGCCTCGGCCCTGGGCTACCAGCGGCGGCAGACGCTGCGGCTCCAGCGCGAGGCGCGGGCGATGCTGGAACGCCGGGTGGAAGAGCGCACCGCCGAACTGGTCACTGCCAACCGCGTCCTGCGCGAGGCGCAGGAAGAGCTGGTCCAGGCCGGCAAGCTGGCGGCGCTGGGCCAGATGTCGGCGGCGCTGGCGCACGAGATCAACCAGCCGCTGGCCGCCATCCGCACCTTCGTCGCCTCCACCCGCCTGCTGGCCGAACGGGGCGAGACGGTGTTGGTGCGCGACAATCTGGCGATGATCGGCGATCTGGCCGAACGGATGGCGGTGTTGTCCGGCCACCTGAAGGATTTCGCCCGCAAGGGGCCGGCGCGGGTGGAGGCGGTGCCGGTCGCCCGCGCCATGGACCGCGCCCTGGCCCTGCTCGCCCCCCGCCTGCGCGACGAGGACATCCGGGTCGAGCAGGCGATCCCGGCCGAAGCGCGGGTGCGCGGCGACGCGGTGCGGTTGGAGCAGGTCTTCGTCAACCTGCTGCGCAACGCCGCCGACGCCATGGACGCGGTGGCCGACGACCGCCGCCTGACCCTGACCGCCGCCCGCGTGGCGGAGGGCTGGGAGATCCGCATCCGCGACACCGGCACCGGCATCGCCGAGGCGCACCAGTTCCAGCTGTTCGACCCCTTCTTCACCACCAAGGAGGTCGGGCAGGGTCTGGGGCTCGGCCTGTCGCTGTCCTATGGCATCGTCCGCGACTTCGGCGGCACCCTGCGGGCGGAGAACAACCCGGACGGCGGCGCCTGCTTCGTCGTCCTGCTGCCGGAGGCCCATGATGGCTGATACGCTCCCCGTGCCGGAGCCGATGCCGGTCCTGTTCGTCGATGACGAGTTGGCGATGCGGGTGTCGGTCACGCAATGGCTGCAACTGGCCGGCTTCGCGGCGCAGGGGTTCGAGACGCCGCAGCCGGCGCTGGACCGGGTGACGCCCGACTTCCCCGGCGTGCTGGTCTCCGACCTGCGGATGCCGCGGATGGACGGCATGGCGGTGCTGGAGCGCGCGCTGGAACGCGACGCCGACCTGCCGGTGATCCTGGTCACCGGCCATGGCGACGTCGCCCTGGCGGTGGAGGCGATGCGGCGCGGCGCCTACGACTTCATCGAAAAGCCGTTCGAGCCCGACCATCTGGTCGCCGTCATCCGCCGGGCCGGCGAGAAGCGGCGGCTGGTGCTGGAGAACCGTGGCTTGCGCCGGCGCATCGCCGCCGACGCGGCCGGCGGCGGGATCGAGACGCGGCTGATCGGCACTTCGCCCGCCATCGCCGAGTTGCGGCGCGAGCTGCTGGACCTCGCCGCCACCGGCGTCAGCGTGCTGATCCATGGCGAAACCGGCACCGGCAAGGAGCTGGTCGCCCGCTGCCTGCACGACTTCGGCCCGCGCGGGGCGAAGGGCGCCTTCGTGGCGCTGAACTGCGGCGCCATCCCCGACAGCATGGCGGAAAGCGAGCTGTTCGGCCACGAGCCCGGCGCCTTCACCGGCGCCGCCCAGCGCCGCGCCGGCAAGCTGGAGCATTCCAGCGGCGGCACCCTGTTCCTGGACGAGATCGAGAGCATGCCGCTGGCGATCCAGGTCAAGCTGCTGCGCGCGTTGCAGGAGCGCACGATCGAACGGCTCGGCTCCAACAAGCCGGTGGCGGTCGACCTCCGGCTGGTGGCGGCGACCAAGACCGACCTGCTCGACCTCAGCGAGGAGGGCCGCTTCCGCGCCGACCTCTATTACCGGCTGAACGTGGCGGAGCTGCACATCCCGCCGCTGCGGGCGCGGGCGGAGGACATCCCGCTGCTGTTCGACTTCTTCGCCGCCGAGTTCGCCGGCCGCCACGGCCGCGAGCCGCGCCCGCTCGACCCGGCCGACGTCGACGCCTTGCTGGCCCACGACTGGCCCGGCAATGTGCGCGAGCTGCGCAACCTCGCCGAACGCCACGTCCTGTCGGTCGGCCGCAGCGGGGTGGCCGGGCTGCTGCGCCGCCGCCCGGTCGGCGGTGACGCCGCGGCGGCCCCGCGGGCGCTGGCCGATCAGGTCGACGCCTTCGAGAAGCGGGCGATCGAGCAGGCGCTGGAGCGCTGCAAGGGCGACATCAAGGCGGTGATGGAGCTGCTGGACATCCCGCGGCGCACCCTGAACGAGAAGATGACCCGCCACGGGCTGGACCGCGGGCGTTTCCTGCCGCGGTGACGGCGGACGCTACGGCCTCAGGATGCGGCCGTGGGTGCGCAGCCGCGCCATCTCGATGGTTTCGCCCGGCGCCTCGGGCTTGCGCAGATCCCTGACCACCGCCAACAGGGCGCCGTCGCGCTCCACCTCGACCACCGCGGGGCCGGGCATCAGCGCGTCGCAATTCTCCTGCGTCGGCGCGATGAAGAAGTCGGCGTGGTTCCAGTCGCTGACCCGGCGCATGTTGGGCGGCGCCACCTTTTCGAAGGACAACGGCTCGGCGCAGACGGCGACGCTGTAGGTCTTGTGATGGTGGGTGCGCGCCTCCTCCTCGGCGATGACCTGGGACAGGTCCTCCACCGCTTCGGGCAGGCTGTTGGCCCAGTAATCGACGTCGTAGTTCCGCGCCGCCCCGGCGACGCCGCCGACCAGCTCGTTGAAATAGACGTATTCGTCGGGGTGCAGCGACTCCAGCACCATCGCCTCGCGCGTCATCACCAGCGCCAGCGCCGCACCGACCACCGGGGCGAGCGACAGGCCGCGACCGCTGCGCTGCGACGCCCCCAGCCTCCAGGCATCGGCGCCGACCAGCAGCCGGTCCAGCCCGATGCCGCCGAGCACCGCCAGCGGCGGCAGCACGAACAGGAAATGGCGGATCGCGGTGTAGCCCGGCGCGTGGGTGACGGCGAACCAGACGACCGGGAACAGCGCCGCCAGCGCCACCAGACCATGGCCGACGAGCCGGTCCGCACCGTGCCCGTCCGGTCGGTCGCGGCGGAACGCCGTCGGCAGAGCCAGCAGCCCGAGGGCCGCGGCGGCCAGCATCACCAGCGGCAGCTTGATCGCCAGATACCAGGCGAGATAACCGCGCGGCACCTCGTACATCCAATACTCGGCACCGCCCAGCGTGGTGCGGATCGGGTAATGGAAGTGCGAGAAGTCGGCCAGCGCCCGCAGCGGGTTCAGCGGCTCCAGCACCGCCCAGGGCCAGAACAGCGCCATCACGCCATAGGCGACCGGCAGCGCCGGCAGAAGCCGCAGCGCGACGCCGCCGGCCCGCCGCAGCCGCCCGGCCATCGTCCCGGCGCCACGGTCGACCAGCGCCCACGCCGCCAGCGCCGCCGCCGTATAGCCGACGGCCAGCAGCCCGCCGACCCGGATGCCGAGCGCCAGCCCGACGACCAACCCCAGTCCCAGCACGCTGCCCAGGCGCGGCCGCGGCATCTGCCCGACCAGCCGGACCAGCAGCGCCACCGCCGCCATCATCAGCACGGCGAAGGGCACGTCCTTGGTGTGGTTGAACATGCCGCCGTACCACGGGCCGCACAGCGCCAGCAGCAGCCCGGCGAGCAGCCCCGCCCGCGGCCCAGCCAGCCGGCGCCCCATCCACCAGACCACCGCCACGCCCGCCACGCCGATCAGGCCGCAGAGCAGGTGCCGCGTCTCGTAGGGGTCGAACGGCAGCAGCGGCGCCAACGCCACCGCCGCCATGTCGAACAGCCCGCCATAGAGGTACAGGTTCTTGTAGGTGAAGGCCGAATCGTCGGTGAAGCCGGTGCGGTACCAGTCGATCAGCTTGGCGCCATAGACGTGCTGGACCTCCTCGTCGTTGGAGATGCCGTAATGCCGGAAGGTCAGGGCGACCAGCGCCAGCAGCACCAGCAGGCCGAGAGCGGCCGCGCCATCCCACGCGGTGCAGCGGGGGCGGCGACCCGGACGCCCAGAATCCCGGCGCGCAGCGCGGCTGTTCCCCCTCACGACCAACCGTCCGCTCCCCGACGTTCTTCTCCAGCCTGCAGGAAGCACCGGCGGTGCCCAGCTGTCATGTGAAATCGCTGCAATGCGGCAAACGGCCCGGATAGACCGAAATTCATAAGGGAAAAACCTAATTGAATGTAATGCAGATCACAGAATCCGGTCTCCAGACGCGATGAAGCCTATTCGGCTCAATTGCGCCGAATATTCGTCGTGTCGCGATCCCGGTATATTGGGTTGGTTCCTGCGACAACATGGCACGGCATCTTTGACAGGATCCGGCAAACGTTCCACGCCATAATACCCACCACAGAAATGCGGGCTTCGACGGCCCCAAGGTGGTGCATGATGATTGGCAACTCGCTCTCGATACGTGCGAAACTGCTGACCCTGGTCGCAACGGCAAGCCTCGCCTGCCTGGCGATCGCCGGCGCAGGACTTTATCTCAGCTACAACCGGATGTATCAGGACCGGGTCGACTCCCTGCGGTACATGGTGGAGGCCGGGCACAGCATGGCCGCCCATTTCGAAGGCGAGGTCGCCGCCGGCCGACTCAGCCGCGACGAGGCCCAGGCCCGGTTCAAGGACGCCTTCCTCGCCATCCGCTACAGCGGGGATGAGTATCTGTTCGCCCACACCTACGATTCGATCGGCTTCGCCCACGCCAACCCGAAGCTGATGGGCAACGACGTGTCGGGCATCAAGGACGCCAAGGGCGTGCCGGTCATCCCCGCGCTGATCACCCTGATCAAGGCCAAGGGCGAGGGCACCTACGCCTATGACTGGCCGCGCACCGCCGGCAGCGCCGAAACCGCGGTGAAGCTGGCCTACGTCAAGGGCTTCGAGCCCTGGCGGATCCTGATCGGCACCGGCGTCTTCATCGATGATCTCTGGGCGGCGTTCCTGTCGCAGCTCTGGACCCTGGTCGGCGTCATCGCGGGCCTCGCGCTGCCGGCCATCGTGCTGCTGACCCTGGTCGGGCACAACATCAGCGCCACCGTCCGCTCGCTGGCCGGGCGCATGCGGGCGATGGCCGCTGGCGACCTGACCGTCACCTTCCCCGAGACCAGCCGCGGCGACGAGCTGGGCGACATGAGCCGCGCCACCCAGGTGTTCAAGGAGAACGCCCAGGCCAAGCTCCGGCTGGAGGCCGAGCAGGCCGAACTGGCCCGCCTTGCGGAGGAGGACAAGCACAAGGCCATCGCCCAGCTCGCCGACCGTTTCGAACAGGCGGTGGGCGGCGTCATCCACGCGGTGGTGGAGGAAACCGCGGGCATGGAAACCCGTGCCAACGCGGTGACCCGCGCCGCCGACCAGACCGGCCAACTGGCCAGCGACGTCGCCGCGACGACCGAGCAGACCTCCGCCAACGTCCAGACCGTCGCCGCCGCGACCGAGGAATTGACCAGCTCGATCGGCGAGATCAGCCGTCAGGTCGGCCAGTCGTCGCAGATCGCCCGCCAGGCGGTCGACATCGCCGAACGGGCCAACGGCAAGGTCGGTGGTCTGGCCCACGCGGTGGAGCGGATCGGTGCCGTCGTCGAGCTGATCAACTCCATCGCCTCGCAGACCAACCTGCTGGCGCTGAACGCCACCATCGAGGCGGCGCGCGCCGGGGACGCCGGCAAGGGCTTCGCCGTGGTGGCGAGCGAGGTGAAGGCGCTGGCCACCCAGACCGCCAAGGCGACCGAGGACATCGCCGTCCAGGTCGCCGACATCCAGTCGATGACCGGCGAGGCGGTGGGCGAACTCCAGCAGGTCGTCCGCGTCATCGGCCACATCAACGAGGTCGCGACCTCCATCGCGTCCGCCGTCGAGGAACAGGGCGCCGCCACCCGCGAGATCAGCCGGAACGTCCAGCAGGCCGCCCAGGGCACGCAGACCGTCGCCGACAGCATCGACAGCGTCAACCAGTCCGCCAGCCAGAGCGGCAAGGTCGCCTACGAGGTCCTGGCCTCCGTGCGCCAACTGTCCAGCCACGCCGACGCGCTCGGCCACGAGGTCGACCGCTTCCTGGAACAGGTGCGCGCCGGCTGACCGGATCGGACGACCGGGGGACCGCCGTCATCCGGGGCCGGAGGATGGCGGGAGCGATGGCGGTCCCCACCCGGTGCGTTCGACGCCCCGGGGCGAGCCACGCGGCGGGTGTGCCGCGGCATAAAGCCCGCTTTAGCTCATTGACGTTGACTTCCCCCTGCCGCCGTGGCGAAATCGCTGCCGCGGGGGATTGTCCATGTCCGAACGGAACCGGGTCTACGGCGTGAGCGAACTGGCGGCGGAGTTCGACCTGACCGCGCAGGCGCTGCGCTTTTACGAGGAAAAGGGACTGCTGACCCCGCAGCGGGCCGGGGGGCGGCGGGTGTTCACCTACCGCGACCGGGCGCGGCTGGTGCTGATCCTGAAATTCCGGCGCGTCGGCTTCTCGCTCGACCAGATCGCCGAGTATCTCGCGCATTACCGCTCCGGTCGGCCGAGCGCCGGACAGTACCGCGACGGCTTGCGGAAGATCCGCGCCCGTCTGGCCGACCTGGAGCGGATGCAGGACGAGATCGCCGAGATCATCGGCGAACTGAAGGTGATGGAGGCCGACGCCGAACAGCGCCTTGCCGCCTGCGACACGCGGGCCGCCGCCGAATGACGACCCGTCCCCACCGTCTCGAACACACGACCTCAAACACAAAACGTCAAGCACAAGGCAAAGAACCGGGAGTGAAACGATGCTGCGCGGAATGATGATGAACGAGCCGCTGCTGGTGACGTCGGTCCTGCGTCACGCGGCGCTGTACCACGCCGACACCGAGATCGTGTCGCGCACCACCGAGGGGCCGATCCACCGCTACACCTACGCCGAGGCGTGGGCGCGGTCGCAGCGGCTGGCCAACGCGCTGGCGGCGCTGGGGCTGCAGCCCGGCGACCGGGTCGGCACGCTGGCCTGGAACGGCTATCGCCATCTGGAATGCTATTACGGCATCGGCGGGTCGGGCATGGTCTGCCACACCATCAACCCGCGGCTGTTCCCCGAGCAGATCGCCTACATCGTCAACCACGCCGAAGACCGCGTGCTGTTCACCGACCTGACCTTCATTCCGCTGCTGGAGGGCATCGCCCACGAGCTGCCCGGGCTGAAGGCCATCGTCGTGATGACCGACGCCGCCACCATGCCGCAGTCCAGCCTGCCCAACCTGCTGTGCTACGAGGACCTGCTGGCCGAACAGCCCGACCGTTTCGACTGGCCGCTGCTCGACGAGAACACCGCCTGCGGCATGTGCTACACCTCCGGCACCACGGGCAACCCGAAGGGTGTGCTGTACAGCCACCGCTCCTCCATCCTGCACGCGATGGCGGCCTGCCTGCCCGACGTCTTCGGCCTGTCGGCGTCGGACGTTGTGCTGCCGGTGGTGCCGATGTTCCACGTCAACGCCTGGGGCGTGCCCTACGCCGCGCCGATGGTCGGCGCCAAGCTGGTCTTCCCCGGCCCGAAGCTGGACGGCGCCAGCCTCTACGAGCTGTTCGAGGCGGAACGGGTGACCAACAGCGCCGGCGTGCCGACGGTGTGGCTCGCCCTGCTGAACTGGCTGGACGCCAACAAGAAGCGGCTGACCACCATGCGCCGCATCGCCATCGGCGGCTCCGCCTGTCCGCCGGTGATGATCCAGCGCTTCCAGGAGATGGGGGTCGAGGTGCTGCACGCCTGGGGCATGACGGAAACCAGCCCGCTCGGCCTCGCCAACATGCCGAAGGGCAAGCACAAGGGGCAGGACGCCGACGCCGCGCTGGCGCTGGCCGCCAAACAGGGACGGCCGATCTGCGGCGTGCAGTTCCGCGTGGTCGACGGGGGCGGCAACGACGTGCCGCGCGACGGCGTCAGCTTCGGCCGGCTGCTGGTCCGCGGCTCCACCGTGTGCAGCGGCTATTTCGGCATCGCCGACAGCCCGGCGCACGAGACGGTGCCGGGCTGGTTCGAAACCGGCGACGTGGTGACGATGGACGCCGACGGTTATGTCCAGATCGTCGACCGCACCAAGGATGTCATCAAGTCGGGCGGCGAGTGGATCAGCTCCATCGACCTGGAAAACATCGCTGTCGGCCACCCCGCGGTGCAGGAGGCCGCCGCCGTCGCCCTGCCCGACGAGAAATGGGGCGAGCGCCCGGTGCTGGTCGTCGTGCTGAAGCCCGGCGCCAGCCTGACGCGGGAAGAGCTGCTGGCGGTCTATGACGGCAAGGTGGCGAAATGGTGCATCCCCGACGACGTCCGCATCGTCGAGGCGCTGCCCCACACCGCCACCGGCAAGCTGCTGAAGAGCAAGATCCGCGAGATGCTGATCAGCCCGGCGTCGGCTTGACCACTGAAGAAAATGGGCCGGACGGCGTGCACCGTCCGGCCCAGTGTCCGCCGCCCGGGGGCGGAGGAGGACGCAACCCTTGGGAGGAGCGCGTAACGGAAAATCCGGCTACCGGTCCGACCGCACCCGCGAGACGGCGTCGCGCCAGCCGGTGTAGAGCCGGTCGCGCCGACCATCCTCCATCCGCGGGTCGAAGCGGCGTTCGCTGCGCCAGGCGTCGGACACCTGCTCCAGCCCATCGAACACCCCGACGCGCAGCGCGGCGAGGCAGGCGGCGCCCAGCGCGGTGGTTTCGATCACCTTCGGCCGCTCCACCGGCATCCCCAGCAGGTCGGCGAGGAACTGGCACAGCCAGTCGTTGGCGGCCATGCCACCGTCGACGCGCAGCGCGTTGATGGTGCCGCCCCAATCGCCGCTCATCGCCTCCATCAGGTCGCGGGTCTGGTAGGCGACGGCCTCCAGCGCGGCGCGGGCGATGTGGGCGGGGCCGACGTCCAGCGTCATGCCGAAGATTGCGGCGCGGGCGTCCGAGTCCCAATGCGGGGCGCCCAGCCCAACGAAGGCCGGGACGAAATAGACGCCGTGGCTGTCGGGCACGCGGGTCGCCATGTCGTCGGTCTGGCTGGCGTGGGTGATGACGCCCAGCCCGTCGCGCAGCCACTTGATCGCGGCGCCGGCGACGAAGATCGAGCCTTCCTGCGCGTAGGAGGTCACGCCGTCCAGCCGGTAGGCGATGGTGGTCAGCAGCCGGTTCTTCGACACCACCGGGGTGGTGCCGGTGTTGATCAGCGCGAAGCAGCCGGTGCCGTAGGTCGACTTCGCCATGCCCGGCGTCAGGCACGCCTGCCCGAAGGCCGCCGCCTGCTGGTCGCCCGCCACGCCGGCGATCGGGATCGGCCGGCCGAGCAGCTCGGGCTCCGTCGCGCCGAAATCGTCGGAACTGTCCAGCACCCGCGGCAGCATGGCGCGCGGCACCCGGAACAGCGCCAGCAGCTCGTCGTCCCAATCCTGGGCATGGATGTCGAACAGCATGGTGCGCGACGCGTTGGTCGCGTCGGTCGCGTGCACCCGTTTGCCGGTCAGGTGAAAGATCAGGAAGCTGTCGATGGTGCCGAAGCACAGCTCGCCGCGTTCGGCCCGGGCGCGGGCGCCCGGCACATGGTCGAGGATCCAGGCGATCTTGGTCGCCGAGAAATAGGCGTCGATCAGCAGTCCGGTGCGGGATCGCACCAGTTCGGCGTTCCCAGCCGCCACCAGATCGTGGCACAGCGCGGCGGTGCGGCGGTCCTGCCAGACGATGGCGCGGTGGATCGGCTCGCCGGTGGCGCGGTCCCACACCACGGTGGTTTCGCGCTGGTTGGTGATGCCGATGGCGGCGATCGACGCGGCGTCGACGCCCGCCTTCTCCACCGCCTCGCGCGCCACGGTGCGGATGTCGCGCAGGATGTCGGCGGGATCATGCTCGACCCAGCCGTCGCCGGGGTAATGCTGCGGGAATTCGCGGCGAGCCTCGACCAGCGGCGTCCCCCGGCCGTCGAACAGGATCGCCCGCGACGAGGTGGTGCCCTGGTCGATGGCGAGGATGTGGCCGGCCTTGCTCATGGATGCGTTCCCTCGTGAATTCGCGCTTTTCGTACCCTCTCCCGCCCCGGGAGAGGGAGGGACCCGCCGAAGGCGGGAGGGTGAGGGGTGGTCCAGACATGGATTTCGATCCTTGGATCACCCCTCACCCTTCCCAAGCTTCGCTCGGGTCCCTTCCCTCTCCCGGGGCGGGAGAGGGAAATAAAAACGGGGCGGCGCCAGTCTTTCGAATGAATGCCGCCCCGAGGTTCACCCCCGGCGCAACCAGGCGGGAGAACCGTCAAGCCATGCCCGTTACTGGGCGCGGCCTTCCTTCCAGGCCTTCAGCAGGTCGTCGTAGGCGATGGTCTGGCCCTTGGGCTTCTCGTTGTCCAGCTTGGCCTTCGGGGCGCCGGGGGCGGCGAACCACTCCTTCGGGTCCTTCTTCGGGTTCAGCTTGGGCGCGCAGTCGCCACCGATGTTGGCACGCTCCATGCGGGCCAACACCTGCTCCATCTGCTCGGCCAGATTGTCCATCGCCTGCTGCGAGGTGCGCTCGCCGGTGACCGCTTCGGCGATGTTCTGCCACCACAGCGGCGCCAGCTTCGGATAGTCCGGCACGTTGGTGCCGGTCGGCGTCCAGGCGACGCGGGCCGGGCTGCGGTAGAACTCGACCAGACCACCCAGCTTCGGGGCCACCTGGGTCATCGCGTCGGACTTGATGTCGCTTTCGCGGATCGGCGTCAGGCCAACCAGCGTCTTCTTCAGCGACGCGGTCTTCGACACGGTGAACTGGGCGTAGAGCCACGCGGCCTTGCGGCGTTCCAGCGGGGTCGACTTCAGCAGCGTCCACGAGCCGACGTCCTGGTAGCCGAGCTTCATGCCCTGCTCCCAATACGGGCCGTGCGGCGAGGGGGCCATGCGCCACTTCGGCGTGCCGTCGGCGTTGACCACCGGCAGGCCCGGCTTGGTCATGTCGGCGGTGAAGGCGGTGTACCAGAAGATCTGCTGGGCGACCGCGCCCTGGGCCGGCACCGGGCCGGCTTCGGAGAAGGTCATGCCGGCCGCTTCCGGCGGGGCGTACTTCTTCAGCCAGTCGATGTACTTGTTCAGCGAATAGACCGCCGCCGGACCGTTGGTGTCGCCGCCGCGGGCGACCGACGCGCCGGCCGGGCGGCAGCCCTCGACGCGGATGCCCCATTCGTCGACCGGCTTGCCGTTCGGCAGGCCCTTGTCGCCGGCGCCGGCCATCGACAACCACGCGTCGGTGAAGCGCCAGCCGAGCGACGGGTCCTTCTTGCCGTAGTCCATGTGGCCGTAGACACGGACGCCGTCGATTTCCTTCACGTCGTTGGTGAAGAACTCGGCGATGTCCTCGTAGGCCGACCAGTCGAGCGGGACGCCCAGGTCGTAGCCGTACTTGGCCTTGAACTTCTCCTTCAGGTCGGGGCGGGCGAACCAGTCGGCGCGGAACCAGTAGAGGTTGGCGAACTGCTGGTCGGGCAGCTGGTAGAGCTTGCCGTCCGGCGCGGTGGTGAAGCTGGTGCCGATGAAGTCCTTGACGTCCAGCGTCGGCAGCGTGACGTCCTTGCCCTCGCCGGTCATGAAGTCGGACAGCGGGATGGCGTGGCCGTAGCGGAAATGCGTGCCGATCAGGTCGCTGTCGTTGATGTAGGCGTCATAGACGTTGCGGCCCGACTGCATCTGGGTCTGCAACTTCTCGATGACGTCGCCTTCCTGGATCAGGTCGTGCTTCAGCTTGATGCCCGTGAGGTCGCTGAACAGCTTGGCGAGCGTCTTCGATTCGAACTCGTGCGTCGTCAGCGTTTCGGAGACGACGTTGATGTCCATGCCCTTGAAGGGCTCGGCCGCCTTCACGAACCACTCAAGCTCCTTCATCTGCTCGTCCTTGGAGAGCGTGGAGGGCTGGAGTTCGTCGATGATCTTCTTGGCGACGGCTTCCTGCTCCGGGGTCATCGCCGCCGAAGGGGCCGCCGACGCCATCGCCAGCAGCACGCCGATGCCACCGGCCATCACGGCCCCGGTCAGACGCCGCCGCAGAGTCGCCCGAAACACAGTGTTCTGAAGCATGGTTCCTCCCATTTGGATCGCTTTGATATCAGATTGACGCTGATTGTTGCTCTTGGGCGACCGAGGCCCCCCTGCTCGTCGTTCCCGGGATGGCGGAAACGACGGATCCCTTGAAAGACGTCCTGATCTTCCCCCTCAGCCGAAGCGGATCACGAAAGCGGTCCACACCAGCGAGACCGCCAGGGCCCCCCACAGCGACACGGTGGTCGCGGCGAGCCAGCCCAGATGGATGAAGGCGCTGCCCAGCAGGCCGATGAACAGACGGTCGCCGCGGGTGGTGCGCATCGGCAGGAAGCCCTTGGCCTCCGCAGTCGGCGACACGACCTCCCACACCGTCATGCCGGCCAGCATGATGGCGATGCCGATGAAGAAGAGCGCGGTCGGCGTGGTCCACGCCATCCATTGCAAATCCATGACGGCGATCTCCTCAGACCCGGCCGAGGGCAAAGCCCTTGGCGATGTAGTTGCGGACGAACCAGATCACGAGCGCCCCCGGCAGGATGGTCAGCACGCCGGCGGCGGCCAGCAGGCCCCAGTCCATGCCCGACGCGCTGACCGTGCGGGTCATGGTCGCGGCGATCGGCTTGGCGTCGACCGAGGTCAGGGTGCGGGCCAGCAGCAGTTCGACCCAGCTGAACATGAAGCAGAAGAAGGCGGTGACACCGATCCCGGCGCGGATCATCGGCATGAAGACCGTGGTGAAGAAGCGCGGGAAGCTGTAGCCGTCGATGTAGGCCATCTCGTCGATCTCGCGCGGCACGCCCGACATGAAGCCTTCCAGGATCCACACCGCCAGCGGCACGTTGAACAGGCAGTGGGCCAGCGCCACCGCGATGTGCGTGTCGAACAGCCCGACCGTCTGGTAGAGCTGGAAGAAGGGCAGCAGGAACACCGCCGGCGGCGCCATCTTGTTGGTCAGCAGCCAGAAGAAGACGTGCTTGTCGCCGATGAAGCGGTAGCGCGAGAAGGCGTAGGCGGCGGGCAGCGCCGCCGTCAGCGAGATGATGGTGTTCAGCGTCACATAGTAGATCGAGTTGATGTAGCCGCTGTACCAGCTCGGGTCGGTGAAGATGATGACGTAGTTGCGCAGCGTCGGGGCGTGCGGGTAGAGCGTCAGGCCCGACAGGATCTCCTCGTTCGTCTTGAAGGACATGTTGACCATCCAGTAGATGGGCAGCATGAGGAAGACGATGTAGCCGATGAGGATGACGGTCTTGCCCGACACCCGCGACGACGAGCGGCGGATGTTGGCCGGCGAGGCGAGGGCGCCCGGCGCCAGGGCGTGGGCGGCAGAGGCGGTGGCGGCCTTGCTCATTTCTTCTCTCCCTCGCCGGTCTTGGTGATGATCGTGTAGAAGACGAAGCTGAACAGCAGCACGATCAGGAAGTAGATGATCGAGAAGGCCGCGGCCCGGCCGATGTCGAACTGCCCCACCGCCATCTGCGTCAGATACTGGCTGAGGAAGGTGGTGGAGTTGCCGGGGCCGCCGCCGGTCAGCACGAACGGCTCGGTGTAGATCATGAAGCTGTCCATGAAGCGCAGCAGCACCGCGATGATCAGGACGCCGCGCATCTTCGGCAGCTGGATGTAGCGGAACACCGCCCATTTCGACGCGCCGTCGATCTTCGCCGCCTGATAGAAGGCCGGCGGGATCGACTGCAGGCCGGCGTAGCACAGCAGCGCCACCAGGCTGGTCCAATGCCAGACGTCCATCACCAGCACGGTCATCCAGGCGTGGGCCGAATTGTTCGTGTAGTTATAATCGATGCCGATGGCGCGGAAGGTGGCGCCCAGCAGGCCGATGTCGCCGCGGCCGAAGATCTGCCAGATGGTGCCGACCACGTTGAACGGGATCAGCAGCGGCAGCGCCAGCAGCACCAGCGTCAGCGAGGTCCGGGCGCTGCGCCCGCCCGGCATGCCGAGCGCGATCAGGATGCCGAAGGGAATCTCGATGGCCAGCACCGCCAGCGAATAGATGATCTGGCGGACCAGCGCGTCGTGCAGCCGGTCGTCGGCCAGCACGCTCTCGAACCATTCGGTGCCGACAAAGAAGGTCTGGCCGGGGCCGAAGATCTCCTGCACCGAGTAGTTGACCACCGTCATCAGCGGCAGGACGGCGCTGAAGGCGACGATCAGGAAGACGGGAATGATCAGGAACCATGCCCGGTTGTCCTGGACTTTATCCATGGCGACGGCTCCTCAATTCACCAGATGGCTGTCGCGGTAGAGCTTGGTCCACCGGGTCGGGAAACGGATGGCGGCGTCGAGCGCCGGGATCTCCTGGTCCTCCGACAGCCGGGCCTTCAGCGTGTGGTTGCCCATGCGCAGGGTCGCCAGCTTCGACGTGCCGAGATCGTCGACGCCGACCACCTGCACCGGGATGGCGCCGCTGGTTCCGGTCCGGGTCAGCTCGACGAATTCCGGGCGGATGCCCAGCTCGAAGCGGCCGCCGACCGTCGGCACGGCCCCGCCCACGCCGCGCTCCGGCAGCGGAATGGCGATGCCCTCGACCAGCGCGTGATCGCTGCCCAGCGTGCAGGGCATCAGGTTGATGCCGGGGCTGCCGATGAAGTAGCCGACGAAGGTGTGCTGCGGGTTCTCGAACAGCTCCTGCGGGGTGCCGAGCTGGACCATGGCGCCCTCGTACATCACCGCGACCTTGTCGGCGAAGGTCAGCGCCTCCACCTGGTCGTGGGTCACGTAGATCATGGTCAGGCGGTATTCCTCGTGGATCTGGCGCAGCTTGCGGCGCAGGATCCATTTGGTGTGCGGGTCGATGACGGTCAGCGGCTCGTCGAACAGGATGGCCGCCACGTCCGACCGCACCAGCCCGCGGCCCATCGAGATCTTCTGCTTGGCGTCCGGCGTCAGCCGCTGGGCGCGCTTCTTCAGGTCGGCGGTCAGGTCCAGCGCCTCGGCGACCTGGCGGACGCGGCGGTCGACGTCCGCCGCCGGGACCTTGCGGTTGCGCAGCGGGAAGGCGAGATTCTCGTACACCGTCATGGTGTCGTAGATCACCGGGAACTGGAACACCTGGGCGATGTTGCGCTCTTCCGGCGTGCAGCGGGTGACGTCCAGCCCGTCGAACAGCACCCGGCCCTCGCTGGGCACCAGCAGGCCGGAGATGATGTTCAGCAGCGTGGACTTGCCGCAGCCGGACGGCCCCAGCAGCGCGTAGGCCTTGCCGTCCTCCCACTCCTGCGACAGACGGCGGAGCGCGTAGTCGTCCGGTTTGCTCGGGTGCGGGTGGTAGGAATGGCCGAGATTGTCGAATTGGATGGTCGCCATCGCTCCCCTCCCCTTACGCGATGTTGCGCAGCGCGCCGCGCCGCCAGTTGGGTGCCGCCACCAGTTGCCCGGCGGTGGAGAAGACGAAGATGCGGTCGGGATCGGCGTAGACCTGGATCTCGCTGCCGAACGGGTGGCTGTGCACCCCCTCCTCCCGCGCGATCAGCGTGCTGTCGCCGTGGCGCAGATGGACGAAGGTCTCCGACCCGCTGATCTCCGACAGCTCGACCCGGCCCTTGATCGGCACCAGCCGTTCGGACCGGCGCAGCACCGTCAGGTTGTTGGCGCGGATGCCGACGCGGCAGGGGCCGGCCGGCAGGTTGCGGTCGTGCGCCGACAGCGGCAGGCTGGTGCCGTCGGTCAGCGCGACCCGGTCGTTGGTCAGGATCGCGTCCACCACGTTCATCGGCGGGTCGCTGAACACCGCGGCGCACTCCAGCGAGGCCGGGGCGTGGAACACCGCGCCGGTCGGGCCGGTCTGCAGCATCCGCCCCTCGTGCAGCACGGTGACGTTGCCGCCGAGGATCAGCGCCTCCTGCGGTTCGGTGGTGGCGTAGACCACGGTGGTCTTGCCATCGGCGAAGATGTCGCGCAGTTCGGCGCGCAGCTCCTCGCGCAGCTTGTAGTCGAGGTTGACCAGCGGCTCGTCGAGCAGCAGCAGGCCGGCGCCCTTGACCAGCGCGCGGGCGATGGCGCAACGCTGCTGCTGGCCGCCCGACAGCTCCGCCGGCAGGCGTTGCAGGAAGGGGTCGATGCGCAGCATGGCGGCGGTGCGCCGCACCTTGGCGTCGATCTCCGCCTTGTCCTTGCCCTGGCGGCGCAGCGGCGAGGCGATGTTCTCGTAGACGGTCATCGCCGGGTAGTTGATGAACTGCTGGTAGACCATCGCCACGTCGCGGTGACGGACCGAGGCGCCGGTGACGTCCTTGCCGTTTTCCAGCACCCGGCCGGAGGTCGGCGCGTCGAGCCCGGCCATCAGCCGCATCAGCGTCGTCTTGCCGGCCAGCGTGCGGCCGAGCAGCACGTTGAAACTGCCGGGTTGCAGCTCCAGCGACAGCGGGTCGAGATGCTGGTCGGCGCCGACGCGCTTCGCGACGTTTTCAAGTGTGAGTGTCACCGGATCCCTCCCATCGACCGCAGGTCGGGGACGGCGCCCATCGCCTGGGCGCCCGCCGCCTGAACGGTCGTCGCAACGCGGCGGCGGTCGAACCAGTCGCCGATGGCTTCCCGGATCGTCGCGTCCAGGTGCAGCCCGAGTTTGGAGCGCCGCCACAGGAAGTCGTCGCCGCTGCGGGCGAACTCCTCCTGCGCCGCATAGTCGAGTTCGACCTCGTGCACGCCGCCGCCGAAGTCGTGGCCGAGATCGGCGAGGCTCGTCGCGTCCCCCAGCAGCCGGTCGACCCGGGTGCCATAGGCGCGCGCCAGCCGCAGCGCCAGCGCGTCCGGCAGCCAGGGCCGGGCCCGGCGCAGCCCGGCCAGGAAGGCGGTGAAATCGGCGCCGGCGATGTCGCCGCCGGGCAGCGCCACCGCGGCGGTCCAGCTGGCGCCGCCCCTTCCCAGCGCGCGGCCCAGCTTGTCGGTCGCCTCCTCCGCCAGACGGCGGAAGGTGGTGATCTTGCCGCCGAAGATCGACAGCATCGGCGCCTCGCCGGCCGGATCGTCGAGTTCCAGCACATAGTCGCGGGTGACGGCCGAGGCGTTGCCGCTGGCGTCGTCGAACAGCGGCCGGACGCCGCTGTAGGTCCACACCACGTCGCTTTCGCGCACCGGCTTGGCGAAGTAGCGCGACACCGCCCGGCACAGGTAGGTGATCTCGTCCGCGCTGATCGCCACCGCGCCGGGATCGCCCGAATAATCGAGGTCGGTGGTGCCGATCAGGGTAAAATCGCGCTCGTACGGAATGGCGAAGACGATGCGGCGGTCGTCGTTCTGGAAGATGTAGGCGTGGTCGCCCTCGAACATCTTCGGCACGACGATGTGGCTGCCCTTGACCAGACGCACCGATTTGTCGACGGTGACGCCGGTGCGCTTGGCGATCATCTCGCGCACCCAGGGACCGGCGGCGTTCACCAGCGCGCGGGCCCGCACGGTGCGCGTCGCCCCGCTGTCGACGTCGACCAGGGTCGCTTCCCACAGCCCGTCACGACGGACCGCCCGGTCGCAGCGGGTGCGGGTCAGCACCTCCGCCCCGCGGTCGCGGGCGTCCATCGCGTTCAGCACGACCAGCCGGCTGTCCTCGACCCAGCAATCCGAATATTCGAAGGCCTTGGTGAAGCCGCCGGCCAGCGGCCGGCCGGCCGGCGCGGTCGTCAGATCGACCCCGTGCGACCCCGGCAGCAGCGTGCGTTTTCCCAAATGATCGTAAAGGAACAACCCGATGCGCACCATCCAGGCCGGGCGCATGCTGCTGTCGTGCGGCAGGATGAAGCGCAGCGGCCAGATGATGTGCGGCGCGGCGCGCAACAGCACCTCGCGCTCCTGCAGCGCCTCGCGGACAAGGCGGAATTCGTAATATTCGAGATAGCGCAGACCGCCATGGATCAGCTTGGTGCTGGCCGACGAGGTGGCGCCCGCAAGGTCGCCCTGTTCGCACAGCACCACCGACATCCCGCGCCCAACCGCGTCGCGGGCGATGCCTGCGCCGTTCACGCCGCCGCCGACGATCAGCAGATCGGTCACCGGCAAACCGGTCGCCGGCCGCTCGGTCGCGGGCAGGCCGACCGTTCCGGCCTGGGCGTCCGTTCCTGCGGGGCTCGCGTTTGTCATCGTTCCTCTCCGTACCGCGCCGGTTCCTTGCGAACCCGGCCGCTTTCGTTTCGGAACATACGATGTTCGTTAGCGCGTGAAAAGGAAAATGTTTGTTCAGCGGACCATATTTTGAGGCTACGCTCGATTCGGCCCGTTGCCTACCGCAAATTCGCCATACGCCCGCCCGGCGGACCCGCGCCTGTCGAGCACCGGTCCGCGGCCGCTCAGGCCGTTCGAATCCGCCCGAGAAGACGGTCGATGTCCTCGGTCAGGCTTTCGGACCGTTGCGAAAGCGCGCGGGTGGCGTCGACCACCTGGACGGCGGCGCTGCCGGTCTGGTTCACCGCGTCGCCGACCGACATCACCGTTTCGGAGATGCTGCGCACCGCGTCGGAGGCGTGGTTGATGCTGCGCGCGATCTCGTCGGTCGCCGCCGACTGCTCCTCCACCGCGGCGGCGACCATGGCGGTGATCTCGTCGATGCGGCCGATGGTGCGGCCGATGACGTCGATCGCCGACACCGCCCCTTGCGTGGTGCTGCGCACCGCCGACACCTGCTGCGCGATCTCCTCGGTCGCCTTGGCGGTCTGGCCGGCAAGGCTGCGCACCTCCTCCGCCACCACGGCGAATCCCTTGCCGGCGTCGCCGGCGCGGGCGGCCTCGATGGTGGCGTTCAGCGCCAGCAGGTTGGTCTGGCCGGCAATCGCGTTGATCATGCCGACCACGTCGCCGATCTTCTGCGCCGCCGCCGCCAGTTCGACCATCAGCGCGTTGGTGTGGCGCGCCTCGTCCACCGCGTCGCGGGCGATCTGGCTGGAATCGCCGACCCGCCGGGTGATTTCGCCGATCGAGGCGGAGAGCTGGCTGGCGGTGGAGGCGACGGTCTGCACGTTGACGGCGGTGTCGGCGACCGCGGAGCGGACATCGGTCATGCGGCGGCAGGTCTGCTCGGCGGTGGCCGACATCCCCTCCGACGCCGTGCGCATGTCGGCCGAGGCGGTGGCGATGTGGCGCGAGGCCTCCTTGACGCTGGCCTCGATGCTGGTGGTGATCGACTCGATGGTGCGCGACCGCTCGGCGTCGGCCGCCCGCTTCATCGCCTCCTGCTCCCCGTGCAGGCGGGCGATCTCGGCGCTCTTGGAGCGGAAGACCGCCAGGGTCGCCGCCATCTCGGCGATCTCGTCGCGGCCGCCGACCGCGGGGTCGACCGAAAGATCGCCGGCGGCGACCGCGCCCATGGCGTCGATCACCCGCTTCAGGCGCCGGGTCAGCCGGTTGCGCACGTAGAACCAGGCGATCAGCGCGGTGGAGAGCAGCACGACGGCGCTGGTGACGCTCTGGACCACCACGGCGCCGGCGATCGCGGATTCGGTCCGCACCACGTCGGCGTCGGTCCGTTCCTGCTGGTGCGCCACCATGGCGTCGATGGTCCGGTTCAGTTCAGCGGCGAGCGTCACCGTCTCCGCCAGCGCGGCCCCGATGTCGGCAACGATCCGCTCCTGATCGTCGCGCATCCGGAAGACGCTGCCGGCGCCGCTGCCGAAGGCGGCCAAGCCGTCGCGCGCCTTGACCAGCGCCGGCCGGTCGGGGCTGTCCTTGGGATAGGCGCCGATGGCGTTGTCGACGCGCAGCAGCGCCCAATTGTACTTCGACCGGATGCTGTTGAGCGTCGCCCCGTTCGGCACGCTCGACGCCGCGGCGATCATGCCGAAGGCGAGGTTGCCGTTCGCCTGCACGTTCATCAGCTGGGTGATGACCGGCAGTTCCTCCTGCGCCAGCCGGCGGCCCAGCCCGGTCGCCGCGTCGACGGCGTTCGCCGCCGCAAGATCGGCCACCACATTGCCGACCGACAGGGTGGAGACCTCCAGCAGCGGCGCCACCAGCTCGGTAAAGTCCTCGTGCGCCATCACGGCGTCGCTGATCAGGGCGTTCAGCCGCTCCTCGACGGTCAGCCGCTCGGCCGTCCGCTTGCCGAGCGTGTCCAGCGCGGCGCCCATGCGCTCCGCCAGGGCGGCGACCGCCTCCACATCGCTGGACACCCCGCCGGCCTCGCCGCGCATCCCGGCGATGCGGTCGCGCAGCGCCGCCAGCCGCTGGGTCAGGCCGCCTACCTTTTCGTTCAGCGCCGCCGTGTCCTGCGCCGCCGCCACCCCCGGCGCGTCGGCGGCGATCGCCGTGCTGTCCTTGGCGAGGCTGAGCGAGCGGACGATGGCCGGCACGCTGCTGCGGCCGATCTGGTCCATCGACCGGCCGGTGTCGCTCAACGACCACCACGCCATCGCGCTGGCGAAGGCCGCCAGCACCGCCACGCCGCCGAACGCCAGGAACAACCGCCCCTGGATGCCGAGGCGGGCCCGGCCGCGCCGCCGGGTCTGCCCGTCTTCGCTCAGCGCCGCAATGGTCATAGTCCTCTCCTATAGGTTATGCTGCCGGCGGCAGGGCGTGTTCTTCGCCTTTGAACGCATGGTCGACGCGGCGCCGAAACGCGCGAAATGTCTGGGAGCCCTGATCCGGGCGGGGGCCGATCACGACCCGATCAGCCGATTCCACTCATAGCATGCGCGTTCATTTTCGTAAAGAAACATGCTTGTGTTGCGAACAATTCCTGGCGTACCGTGCGGTATGGGCGGGCCGCCGCGGCACTGAACCGCATCCGCGACGTCCGGCCCGACGATTTTCGCTTTGACCCATTCCGCGCATCTGATTCACTAGCCTCCCCTTTCCCGCCGGAGACATCAGCCTTATGGACGTGCGCCCGGACGCCGAACGCCGCCAGCAGGAGATCGTGGCCCTGGTCCACGCCAAGGGCATGGTGCAGATCCAGTGGCTGGCCGAGCATTTCGACGTCACGCCGCAGACCATCCGCCGCGACATCGAGCATCTGGCCGGCCAGTCCGCCGTCCGCCGCTTCCGCGGTGGCGTCACCGTGCCGTCGAGCGTGGAGAACATCGCCTATTCCACCCGCCAGACCCTGATGGCGGAGGAAAAGCGCCGCATCGCCGAGATGGTCGCCCGCCATGTCCCGGAGGACGCCTCGCTGTTCCTCAACATCGGCACGACGACGGAGGCGGTGGCCCAGGCGCTGCTCGGCCACAAGCGGCTGCGGGTGCTGACCAACAACCTGAACGTCGCCACCGTCCTGCACAAGAACACCAACTTCGCCCTGTCGATCGCCGGCGGGCTGGTGCGCGAGCGCGACGGCGGCATCGTCGGCGAGGCGACGGTGGAGTTCATCCGCCGCTACAAGGTCGACATCGGCATCATCGGCATCAGCGGCATCGATTCCGAAGGCGACCTGCTGGATTATGACGAGCAGGAGGTCCGCGTCGCCCGCGCCATCATCGACAGCTCGCGCCGGGTCTTCCTGGTCACCGACCACACCAAGTTCGGCCGCAACGCCATGATCCGCATGGCCGACGTCAGCGTGCTCGACGCGCTGTTCACCGACCGCCTGCCGCCGCCAGAACTGATGGAGGTGCTGAACAACGCCGACTGCCAGGTCCACGTCGCCGACGGCAGCGACACCGCCGCCCCGGACGAGAACGGCTTCGACGAGTAGGGCACCGTCTCATACCGGCACGCCAAAGACTTGACGTGCCGTATTGCGTTCAAACGCCACGCAGGCTTTACCGCGCCCACGGGGGCGCGCCGCCGCCGTCGCGGCGGCCGGCGAGCACTCGAACCGTCGGTTCAAGCGCCCGCCGGTATCAGTTCACGCTTGCCCAAGCCCGCGCCTGCTCCCACTCTCCTGAATTCGGGCCTCCCGTCCGGGGGGCATGCCGATCAACAGACGGGACCCGATCGACAGACGGGGCGGGTGTGCGGTGATCATCGAAAGCGACCTCAAGCTCGACTTCAAGGACGTGCTGATCCGGCCGAAGCGCAGCACGTTGCAGAGCCGCAACGACGTGGACGTCAACCGGACCTTCACCTTCCTGCACACCAAGCGCGACTGGACGGGCTTCCCGCTGATCGCCGCCAACATGGACGTCACCGGCAGCATGGGCATGGCCCGCGCGCTGTCGCGCTTCGGCGCGATGACCGCGCTGCACAAGCACTACAAGGCCGACGAGCTGATCGCCTTCTTCCAGGCGGAGGACGAGTCCGCCACCCTGTCCAACGTCTTCTACTCGATGGGCATCGCCGACGCCGACCATGACAAGTTCCAGGCGGTGAAGGCCAAGGCGCCAGTGGGCAAGGTGTGCCTGGACGTCGCCAACGGCTACACCGAACGCTTCGTCGAGGTGATCGTCCGCATGCGCACGGAGAACCCCGACCTCGTGATCATGGCCGGCAACGTCGTCACCGGCGACATGACGGAGGCGCTGCTGCTCGCCGGGGCCGACATCGTCAAGGTCGGGATCGGGCCGGGGTCGGTCTGCACCACCCGCAAGATGACCGGCGTCGGCTATCCCCAGCTCTCCGCCATCATCGAATGCGCCGACGCGGCGCACGGGCTGAAGGGGCAGGTCTGCGCCGACGGCGGCTGCACCGTGCCGGGCGACATCTCCAAGGCCTACGGCGCCGGCGCCGACTTTGTCATGCTGGGCGGCATGTTGGCCGGCCACGACGAGTGCGAGGGCGACATCCGCTACGAGGAGCGCGACGGCAACCGGGTGCCGGTCGCCATGACCTTCTACGGCATGTCGTCGGACACCGCGATGCACAAATACGCCGGCGGCGTCGCCGCCTACCGCGCCTCGGAAGGCAAGACGGTGGATATCCCCTACCGCGGCCCGGTGGAGGGCACGATGCAGGAGATCATGGGCGGCGTGCGCAGCATGATGACCTACATCGGCGCCACCCGGCTGAAGGAGGTGCCGAAACGCACCACCTTCGTCCGCGTCGGCGCCCAGCTGAACACGGTGTTCGGCGGCTGACGGGGCCCGCTGGACGCATGGCTGATTTCCGTGCGGTGCCCCGTCCGATTCTTGTCTCTTGGACCCGTTCCGTTCTACTGCTTGGGTGAGCGGCGAATCGGGGTGCCAGGAGCAAGAGCGGTTTCATGGACGGGGTGCCGAAGGACGGGGTGCCGAAAGACGGCGCGGGGGTGATCCGCGCCCAGTTGCCGACCTTGCCGGACACGCCCGGCGTCTACCGGATGCTGGCGGCCGACGGGTCGGTCCTCTATGTCGGCAAGGCGAAGAACCTGAAACGCCGGGTGGCCAGCTACACCCGGACCGACGGGCTGCCCAACCGCACCCGGCGCATGGTGGCGCTGACCCGCGCCATGGAGTTCGTCACCACCCACACCGAGGCCGAGGCGCTGCTGCTGGAAGCGAACCTGATCCGCAGCCTGCTGCCGCCCTTCAACATCCTGGTCAAGGACGACCGCTCCTTCTCCTACATCGTCATCGGCAAGGGGCACGACTTTCCCCGCCTGATGCAGCACCGCGGCGCCGCCGGGCGGAAGGGCGGCAAGGGCGAGGCGGCCAAGGGCAACCGCCGCGATTCCGACCTGTTCGGCCCCTACGCCTCGCCGCATCTGGTCGGCATGACCATCGCCGCGCTGCAACGCGCCTTCCTGCTGCGGACCTGCGACGACGGGGTGTTCGCCTCGCGCACCCGGCCGTGCCTGCAGCACCAGATCAAGCGCTGCTCCGCCCCCTGCGTCGGCCGCGTCGACGAGGAGGAGTATGCCGCCCAGGTCCAGGGCGTGCGCGACGTGCTGTCGGGCCGCAGCGCCGAGGTGCAGGCGGTGTTCGCCCGCCACATGACCGACAGCTCCGACCGGCTGGAGTATGAGGACGCCGCCCGCTGGCGCGACCGCATCCGCGCGCTGACCGCCCTGCAAAGCCGGCAGGACATCAACCTGGAGGGCGTGCTCGCCGACGCCGACGTGCTGGCCCTGCACCGCGAAGGCGGGGTGGCCTGCGTCCAGGCCTTCTTCTTCCGCGGCGGCCGCAACCAGGGCACCCGCGCCTTCTTCCCGCGCGTCGATGCCGAGGAGGAACCGGGCGACATCCTGGCCGCCTTCGCCGCCCAGCTCTACGCCGACACCCCGGCGCCGGCCCTGCTGCTGCTCAGCCACCCGGTGGCGGCGCCCGAGTTGCTGGCCGACGCGCTCAGCCTGCAGGCCGGCCGGCGCGTCGCCGTGGAATGCCCCAGCCGCGGGCCGAAGCGGCGCACCATCGACCACGCGCTGACCAACGCCCGCGACGCGCTGGGACGGCGTCTGGCCGAACGCTCGACCCAGGCGACGTTGCTGGAGGGGGTGGCGCGCGTCTTCGCCCTGCCCGCCCCGCCACGGCGCATCGAGATCTACGACACCTCGCACATCCAGGGAGCCTTCCCGGTCGGCGCCATGGTGGTGGCCGGGCCGGAGGGGTTCCAGCGCAACGCCTACCGCCGCTTCCACATCCGCGATCCGGAGGCGGCCGGCGACGATTACGCCATGCTGCGCGAGACCTTCACCCGCCGCTTCCACCGGGCGCGGACCGACGACCCCGACCGCAGCGCCGGGCTGTGGCCCGACCTGATCCTGATCGACGGCGGGCAAGGGCAGTTGAACACGGTGCGCGACGAGCTGGCGATGCTGCGGATCACCGACATCCCGCTGGTCGCCATCGCCAAGGGCCCCGACCGCAACGCCGGGCGCGAGCGCCTCTTCCGTCCCGGCCAGCCGCCGCTCAGCCTCGCCCCCAACGACCCGGTGCTGCATTTCCTGCAACGGCTGCGCGACGAGGCCCACCGCTGCGCCATCGACGGCCACCGCGCCCGCCGGATGAAGGCGATGTCGCACAGCCGGATCGACGGCATCCCCGGCATCGGCCCGGCCCGCAAGAAGGCGCTGCTCCACCATTTCGGCAGCGCCACCGCGGTGGCCTCGGCCGGCCTGAAGGACCTGGAAGCGACCCCCGGCATCAGCAACGCCATCGCCCAGAAGCTCTACGATTACTTTCACGGGTGAAAATAACCCCACAGGTCGCGACATCTTTGAACAGCGCCGACCCCTTCCATCCGTCTCGGCGGAAGAGGCGATAAAAAAACACGCGGCGATTGGTAAATTGCTGCGTTTGGGTTGCAAGATGTCGTGACGGACTCAGGAAAGACCAGAACCGAATTTTTTAAGGAAAATTTACCGCTCCTGACTATTCCTGGTCTTTCGATGCGCCCGCGGACCGCGGCCGAACCAACCGCTCGCCCCCGCCGCTCGCCATCGCCCGACATCCTCCAAGCACGGTGCATGGCCATGTTCGCAGACTGGCACATCCAAACGAAAACGGCCGCCGCCGCCGCGGTGGTCGGCCTTTTCTCCGTCGTCACCGCAGCGGCGGGCTTCTACGCGCTGCAACAGACCGAACGCGCCGTCGGGGAACTGGTCCGCACCCAGAAGGAACAGCTCGACGCCTTCGACATGCGCATCGACATCATCGCGCTGAGCCGGATGGAGTACGAACTCGGCAACGACCCCAGCCAGGTCGGCACCTTCACCGCCCAGGCGGACAAGCGCATCGCCGAGATGAACGGGCGCGTCGATTCCCTGGCGGCGCGCACCGACGCGGCGCAAATGTCGAAGGTCGACGCCATCCGGTCCGGCTTCCGCGGCTATGAAACCAACGTCCGCGCCATGCTCGACACCGCGAAGAGCGTCGCGGCGCAGGGCAGCGGCGACCGCAAGGCGATCCTGGAGGGTCTGAAGAACAGCCGGACCGGCCAGATGGCGCTGACCGACGCGGTCAAGACCTACAACACCGACGTGTCGAAGCGGACCGACGAGGCCGTCAGCGCGGCGCTGGGGCTGGCGGAAACGATGAAGATCACGCTGGCCATCGCCGCCGCCGTCGCCCTGGCGGCCGGGCTGCTGGTGTCCTTCCTGATCTCGCGCGCCGGGTTGGTCCTGCCGCTGCGCGCGCTGATGCAGGAGGTCCGGCGGATGGCCGGCGGCACGATCGACAGCCCGGTCGGCGGCATCGTCCGCAAGGACGAGATCGGCGAGTTGGCCCGTTCGGTCGAGGGCTTCCGGCAGGGCTTGGTGAAGGGGCGCGAGGTCCAGGCGGAGGCCGACCGCCAGCGCGAGCGGGCGCTCGAACTCGCCGCCCGCCGGGAAGGGCTGCTGCGCGCCTTCGACAGCGCGATCTCCGGCATCCTGCGCGGCGTGTCCTCGGCGGCGACGGAGTTGGAAAGCACCGCGCGCGGCATGAGCGGCATCGCCCAGAAGTCGATGCAGCAGGCGACCAGCTCGGCGGCGGCGTCCGAACAGACCTCGGCGAACGTCCAGGCGGTGGCCGCGGCGACCGAGGAGATGAACGCCTCCATCGCCGAGATCGCCCGGCAGGTGAACCAGAGCACCGCCGTCGCCAGCGCGGCGATGACGGAGGCCGAACAGACCAACGCCGTGGTCGGCGACCTGTCCCAGTCCGCCCAGCGCATCGGCGAGGTGGTCCAGCTCATCAACGACATCGCCAGCCAGACCAACCTGTTGGCGCTGAACGCCACCATCGAGGCGGCGCGGGCGGGCGAGGCCGGCAAGGGCTTCGCCGTGGTCGCCAGCGAGGTGAAGAGCCTCGCCAGCCAGACCGCCAAGGCCACCGACGAGATCGCCGCCCAGATCCAGGCGATGCAGTCGGTGACCAACACCGCGGTGACGGCGATCCAGGGCATCGGCGTCACCATCACCCGCATGAGCGAGATCGCCACCGCGATTTCCAGCGCCATCACCGAACAGAACGCGACGACAGAGGAGATCAGCCGCGCGATCCAGCAGGCGTCGCAGGCGACCACCAGCGTGTCGGCCAGCCTGTCGGAGCTGACCGGGGTCGCCACCCAGACCGAGACGGCGGGCGGCCATGTGCTGTCCGCCGCGCAGGAGCTGTCGCAGCAGTCGGAGGCGATGCACCGCGAGGTCGAGGGCTTCCTGTCGCAGATCCGCGCCGGCTGACGCCCTGATACCGGCGAGCGCTTGAACGGACATTTTCAAGCGCTCGCCGGCCGCCGCGACGGCGGCGGCGCGCGCCCATGGGCGCGGCATAGCCTGCGTGGCGCTTGAACGCGATACGGCAAGCCCAACGGGCTCGCCGGTATCAGGGCACCGTCTTGCCGGTGAAGGGGTTCCAACCCAGCGCCGCCAGCGCCGCCCAGGCGGTGGCGCCAAGGTGGGGGCGGCGGTAATAGAGGAAATCGTCGGTCTTGCTGTCCGGCCCGATGGCGAGCCCGGTGGTCAGCACCTGCGGCCGGGTGGCGTAGAGATAGCCGCCCGGGCTGATCTCCTTCAGCAGCTCGCCGAACAGCCGGTCGGCATCCTTGCCGCGGCCGACGGCGCGGTAGGTCAGCGCCGCCTGCGCCGTGCCCTCCACCCACATGCCGTCGCGGTCGTCGTTGAAGTCGAAGCCGCCGTCGGCGCCGTGCGCCCGCTCGGCGTAGGCCAGCGCCGCCCGCCATGCCTCCGGCGCCCCCGGCAGCAGCAGCGGCCAGAGCTGGGCGTCGAGGCCGGAGGTGGCGTGGCTGACCGTCACCCCATCCGGCGTGGTGCCGATCGGGAAATGCCCGTCGCCCGCCGCCCACATGGCGTCGAGGAAGCCGCGCGCCTCCCGCGCCGGGCCGGCGGTATCGCCGCCCAGCCGGCCGAACAGGGCGACGAGGTCGGTGTTGTGCTCGGTCGATTTCCAGGTCAGCGGCTGCGGCGCGTCGTCGAAGCCCTGAAGGCCGCCGTTGAAGCCGCCCGGCCCGCGCGGGTCGCGGGTGTGGTCGACGATCCAGCGCGCCAGTTCGGCGGCGGCGTCGCGGAAGCGCGACTGTCCGGTTGCGTCCGCCAGCGTCAGCAGGGCCAGCCCGGCCCAGGCGACGTTGCCGGTGGCGGTGCCGACCTGATAGGGGTCCTCGCCCCAATGATTCTCCACCGCGTCCCACCAGCCGTTGGGCGGGATCGGCCGCTGCCGCTGCTCGCCGGCGCGGTAGGTGTTGCGCAGCCGCCCCTTGCGGCCGGCGCGGTCGAGCGACACCGCGTCCAGCAGCGCCTCGCCGATGCGCAACGCGCGGTCGCGCTGGCCGCAAGCGGTCAAGGCCATGATCGCCAACGCGTTGTCGTAGGTGAAGGCGGCGTTGGCCAGCGCTGGCTCCGAGGTCGGGCCGGGCGCGTAGGCGTTGTCGTAGCTGCGCAGGAACAGCGGCCCGCGGCCGGGCACCGCGTCCACCCGCGCCGCCAGGGTGGCGCAGGTCTTCTGCGCGAGGTCGGTCGCCGGGGCGGGTGTGGCCGCCAGGACCGGGGCGCCGCTCAACAGCAGGGCGCCGGCCACTGCCAGCGCCGTGCGGCGCCATCCTGTGCTGAAACGCTTGACGCTGCCACGCATGACGATCGGGACTGCTGGCCGGTTTTGGACTGCCCCTGATATGGCGATGCCCGTCCCCGGCCGCAACCGACCCGCTCTAGCTTCGCGACAGCCGCCAGCCATCGACGCTGTAGCGCCCCGCTCCCGATGCCGCCAGCGCCAGAAAGCCGCCGATGATGGCGAGGTTCTTCATGAACTGGATCTGCTGCATCTTCATCGCCTCCGGCGGCGCCTCCCAATAGCGGTGGGCGATCAGCGTCGCGGCGACGGTGAAGGCGGCGACCAGCAGCGCCGCCAGCCGGGTCCAGGCGCCCAGCACCACCGCCAGACCGCCGAACGCCTCGACCAGCGCGCCGATGGTGCCGAGCACCGCGGCCATCGGCACGCCCTGGCTTTCCAGCCCGCCGATGAAGCCGCCGAGCGCCATCAGCTTGCCGAAGCCGCTCTGGACGAAAATGGCGCCCAGCAGCACACGCGCCGCCAGCAGCAGCGCGTCCTGCCCGGCCATCGCGCCGCGGTCGGTCCAGCCGGTGGCCCCGGTGGCCGTGGTGTGTTGGTTGATCATCGCTCTGTCCCTCTTCGACCCTGTTGTTCGAGCACCGGCATGGTCGGCGGCGCTTCGCTCTCCGGGTGGGACGACGGCGGCGGCGGAATTATTCCGTGTACGACAGAATGCGCGGGCGGATCGTCAGGCGGTTTTCCACAGCGAGATGATCATGACGCCGGCCACCGTCAACGCCGCGCCGGCCAGTTGCAGCCAGCCCATCGGCTCGGCCAGCACCAGATAGCCGAAGATGGCGGCGGCGACCGGTCCCATGGCGCCGCAGAGCGCCACCATGTTGGCGCCGACCCGCCGCAGCGCCTCCGCCGTCATGAAGACCGGCAGCACGGTGCAGACCACCGCCATGAAGGCCGACAGGCCGAACACCGGCGCCGGCAGGTCGAGCGCCGACAGCGGCCGCAACAGCAGGAACTGCGCGATGCAGCACAGGCAGGCCGCCGTCATGGCGTAGGCGGTGAAGCGCATCGACCCGACCCGCCGCACCACCTGGCTGCTGCCGACCAGATAGACCGAATAGAGGAAGGCGCCCATGAAGACCAGCCCGGCGCCGGTCATGAAGTCGGGATGGCCGGTCCCGACCTCCGACCACACCACCAGCGCGACGCCGGCGTAGGAGACGACCAGCGCCACCACCTCGCGCAGGCCGATCCGCTTGCCGAGGAACAGCGCCGATAGCACCACCACGATGGTCGGGTAGAGGAACAGCAGCAGCCGGCCCATCCCGGCGGAAACGTAGCGCAGCCCCAGGAAATCGCAGAAGCTGGCGGCGTAATAGCCGGTGACGCCCAGCCCGATGGTCAGCGCCAGATCGCGCCGGCCGATGCGGGCCCGGCCGCCGCGCCCGCTCTGCCACGCCGCCACCGCCAGGAAGAAGGGCAGCGCGAAGACCATGCGCAGCATGATCAGCGTCACCGGGTCGACGTCGTAGCGGTAGGCGAGCTTGATGATGACCGGCCGCAGCGAAAAGGCGATCACCCCGGCGACGGCGAGCCCCAGCCCCACAAGCAGGTGAAGCGACGGCAGGGTCCGGCTCTCCAGGGCGGCGGGGGCTTGCGGCGACAGGCTGGGCTGGGACACGGGGGCGTTGCGCCTTGGCTGGGGAGACGGGGACGCCATTCAAGCATCCCCGGCCCGCTTTGGCTTCCCCCAAGGCGGCGACGCGCCATGCCCGCCGCCCTTCCCTGGATTGCACCGTTCGCGGGCGTGACGGTCGGTGAAACGGACGGTTCCGCCCCGGTCAGCCCTCCGCCGGCACGGCGGCGACCGCGGTGCCGACCATCGGGGCGAGGCCGGTGAAAGCGACGCGGGCGCTCTGGCCGATGGCGACGGCGTGCACGCCGGTCAAGGCGCCGGTGGACACCCACTGCCCGGCCTTCAACGGCCGGCCCAGCCGCGCCGCCATGCCCAGGGCCACCGCCACCGCCGCGGCAATGCCGCCCGGCAGCTTGGCGGCGCTGCCGACCCCGACGCTCTGGCCGTCGATCAGCACCTCGGCGCGCAGGGCGTCGGCCCCTTCGACCCCGCCGATGATCTCCTCGCCGACGATCAGGCCGTTGTTGTTGCCGAACACCGCGGTCGAGGCGGTCGGGCCCAGGGCGTTGACGCTGGCCAGCGGCCCGCCGGCCACCTCGATGGCGGCGTGGACGGCGGCGATGAAGGCCGCGGCCTCCGCCGGGCTGTAGTCGCGCTTGTCGGCCGGGGCGTCGGCGGCGATCCGCACCGCGAACTCCGCCTCCACCGCGCCGAAGCCGCCGCGGATCACCGGGAAGGACAGCGGGCCGCCCTCCGCCCGCCCCACCGTGCCGGCGAAGATCGGGCCGATGTAGCGCATGGCGCCCAGCGTCTCCTCCAGCGCCGGCGGCACGCGCGCCACCTTCCAGCCGGCGACCTCGTCGGGCCACGCCGCGGTCGCCGTCGCCTGGATGGCGTAGGCGGTGGCGAGGTCGGCCGGCAGCGGGCCGGGGAAGTCGGCAAGCCCGGTCGCACCGCGGCGGGCGGCGACGAAGCGGGCGGCGGCCTCGGCGATCACCGGGTCGGCCAGGGTCGGGGCGCTCAGCCCAACGGGGTGCGTGACGGTCATGACGGGATCTCCATGAGGTCTCCGCCGGGGCTCCACGGCGGGGTCGCGGCGACTGTACCGGCGTTGTGCGCCGCAAGAAAGCGCCTTGGCCGCGGCACCCGTCCGTTCGTATTCGAAGGGTTGGCGCGAAAGGCGGGGTGGACGGACCGTCCGCTTGCGGACACACTGACGGCGACACCTCCGTGGGAGTTGCGATGCCGAACCCCGCCGACAGCATGTCCGAATCCACCCTGTTCCGCCGGATCGAGGAGCGCCGCGACGATCTGGTCGCGCTGACCCAGGCCCTGATCCGCATCCCGACCGTCAACCCGCCCGGCGACGTCTACACCGACTGCGCCGAGTTGATCGGCCGCCGGCTCGCCACCCGCGGCTTCACGGTGGAGTATGTGCGGGCGCAGGGCGCGGCCGGCGACAGCGACCGCTACCCGCGCACCAACGTCGTCGCGCGGATCGAGGGGCCGCGGCCGGGGCCGTGCGTCCACTTCAACGGCCACATCGACGTGGTGCCGGCCGGCCAGGGCTGGACCGTCGACCCGTTCGGCGGGGTGGTGAAGGACGGCCGGGTCTATGGCCGCGGCGCCTGCGACATGAAGGGCGGCATCGCGGCGTCGATCATCGCGGTGGAATCGCTGCTGGACGAGGGCTTGCTGACCGCCGGCGCCCTGGAGATCTCCGGCACGGTGGACGAGGAATCGGGCGGCTACGGCGGCGTCGGTCACCTTGCGAAGCTCGGCTACTTCTCGAAGCCCCGGGTCGACCACGTCATCATCCCGGAGCCGCTGAACGTCGACCGCGTCTGCGTCGGCCATCGCGGCGTCTGGTGGGCGGAGATCGAGACCAAGGGCCGCGTCGCCCACGGCTCCATGCCCTTCCTCGGCAACTGCGCGGTGCGCCAGATGGGCGCCGTGCTGCAGCGGATCGAGGACGAACTGATCCCCCGCCTCGCGCTCAAGCGCACCGACATGCCGGTGGTGCCGGAGGGGGCGCGGCAGTCCACCATCAACATCAACGCCATCCACGGCGGCCAGCGCGAGGACCATGACGGCCTGCCCAGCCCGATGGTGCCCGACCGCTGCCGCATGGTGATCGACCGCCGCTATCTGATCGAGGAGGACCCGGCGGCGGTGCGCGGCGAGATCGTCGCCATCCTGGAGGATCTGCGCCGCACCCGCCCCGGCTTCGATTACGACCTGCGCGAGGTGCTGGCCTTCCTGCCGACGATGACCGACGCCGACGCGCCGGTGGTGCGCGCCGTGGCGGCGGCGATCGAAACCGTGCTCGGCCGCCCGGCCCAGCGCGTGGTGTCGCCCGGCACCTACGACCAGAAGCACATCGTCCGCATCGGCCACCTGAAGGACTGCATCGCCTACGGTCCCGGCATCCTCGACCTCGCCCACCAGCCCGACGAATGGGTCGGCATCGACGACATGGTCCACGCGGCGCAGGTGATGGCGCTGGCGACGCTGGGGCTGATGGCGGGCGACGACGGGCTGCGGTTCTGAGGGTTCGCCCGCCATGCCATGATGTCCACTTGATACTGAACCGTCAGCCCCCTACAGTAAGGCATTGGATACCTTACCGCGGAGTGGTGTGATGAGGGTTGAACTGACCGTCACCGCAAAGGGGCAGATCACCCTGCGGCAGGCTGTCCTCGACCATCTGGGCGTCAAGCCAGGCCAGCAGGTCGATGTCGAGTTGCTGCCGGACGGACGGGCAGAATTGAGGCCGTCCGCCGGACGCCCAGATCTCGCCCGGCTGCGGGGGGCTTTGCGCCGTCCCGGTCAGGCTCCGGTGACCTTGCAGGAGATGCAAGAGGCCATCGAGCGAGGTGGCGAAAAGATCGGCGAGCCGTGAGACTTGCCATCGACACGAATGTTCTGGTGCGTTTCCTGACCTGGGACGACCCGGAACAGGCCGCCGAAGCCGCACGCGTGATCGAAGACGCGGAAACGGTGTTCATCTCGACCGTCGTGCTCTGCGAAGTCGTCTGGGTCCTGAAGCGTGCCTACCGCTATAAGGCGTCGGAGATCGTCGCGACCCTGCGGGACCTGATCGAAAGCCGGACGGTCGAAACCAACCGGGCCGCCGCCGAGTCCGGACTCCGGCTGCTTGGCGCCGGAGGAGACTTCGCGGACGGTGTAATCCTCTACGAATCCGAGAAAGGCAAAGCCGCAAAGCTGGTTACGTTCGACCAGGGCTTCGCACAGCTGGCGGGACCCGATGCCGTGACCCTGCTGACCCCCCGCACTGGGTGAACCGGGCCACGCGCGGACGTCCGGGGTCGACGCGCCCGCCCTCACCCCACCGGCGCCGGTTCCACCACCTCGACCCCGCCCATCATCCGTTCGATCTCGTCGGCCGGGATCGGGCGGCTGAACAGGAAGCCCTGGTAGCTTTCGCAGGACAGGTCGCGCAGCAGCGACAGTTGCTCCTGCGTTTCCACCCCCTCGGCGATGACCGACAGGCCCAGGCTGCGGCCCAGCCCGACGATGGCGCGGGGGACCGAGGCGTCGCTGGCGCCGGTCGACAGGTCGTGGATGAAGGAGCGGTCGATCTTCAGCTTGTCGATCGGCAGCCGGTGCAGGTAGCTGAGGCTGGAATAGCCGGTGCCGAAATCGTCCAGCGCGATCAGCACGCCGCGCCGCTTCAGCGCTTCCAGCGTCGCCGCCGCCGATTCGACGTCGTCGATCAGGGTGCTCTCGGTCACCTCGACCTCCAGTTCCGGGCCGGTCAGGCCGTTGGCGTCGAGCGCGCGAGCGACCTTGGCCGGCAGTTGCCCGTCGCGGAACTGGGCGCCGGAGACGTTGACCGCCACCGGCACCGACAGGTTGAAGGCCGCCTTCCAGCGGCGGATCTGGGCGCAGGCCTCGAACAGGACCCAGTCGCCCATCGCCAGCACCAGCCCGGTTTCCTCCGCCACCGGCAGGAAGCGGCCGGGCATGATCAGCCCCTCCTGGGGGTGGCGCCAGCGGATCAGCGCCTCCAGCCCGACGATGCGGCCGGTCAGGGTGTCGACCTGCGGCTGGTAGACCAGGAACAGCTCGCCCTCGCGGATGGCGTGGCGCAGGCTGCCCTCCAGGTCCATGCGTTCGCGCGACCGGGCGCCCATCTCCTTGGTGACGAAGCGGAAGCCGTTCCGACCCTGTTCCTTGGCGTGGTACATCGCGATGTCGGCGCAGCGGATCAGCCCTTCGGCATCGTCGGCGTCGTCGGGATACAGGCTGATGCCGATGCTGGGCGTCACCACGAAGTTCTGGCCGCCGACCGCGAAGGGGCTGGCCAGATGCGCCACCACCTTTTCCGCGACGCAGGCGGCGTCGTTCGGTTCCGCCACCCGGCGGACGACGATCAGGAACTCGTCGCCGCCCAGCCGCCCGACCGTGTCGGACTCGCGCACACCGGCCTGAAGCCGCCGTGCCACCGACCGCAGCACCTCGTCGCCGAAGGAATGGCCCAGGCTGTCGTTGATGACCTTGAAGCGGTCGAGGTCGATGAACAGCACCGCCACCTTGGAACCGTCGCGCCGCGCCTCCCGCAGCGCCTGGGCGATGCGGTCGAACAGCAGGACGCGGTTGGGCAGGCCGGTCAGCGCGTCGAAATGGGCAAGATACTGGATGTGCTGCTCGGCCCGGCGCTTCTCGCCGATGTCCTCGGCGAAGGCCAGCACGAACTGCAGTTCGTCCCCGGTGGTCACGGGCTGGAAATGCAGGCTGAAATGGCTGCGCCGACCACCCAGCAGCAGCGGCTGGTCGGATTCCAGCTTGCCGCTTTCGCCCTGCAGCGCCGCTTCCAGCGCGAAGACCGACGCCTGATCGCCGAAGCGCAGGCGCGCGTCGGTGCCGACCAGCTCGTCGCGCGGCAGGCCGGCGGCGGCGGTGAAGGCCGGGTTGCAGTCCAGCACCGCGCCGTCGATGCCGATCAGCGCGATGCCCAGCGGTGCCTGGGTGAACAGTTGCTGCCGCTCCGCCTCCTGAAGGCGCAGCGAGGCGGTCATGTCCCCGGCCATCTCCAGGGCGCGCGAGCGGGTCGCCGTCATCGTGCGCAGCATCGCGAACAGCGCAAGGCTGAGGGCAAGGCCGCCCGCCAGCACCGCCACCGGCACCCAGTCCTGGGCGGTCAGCGCCGGATCGGGCAGGCTTTCGTAACGGACGGTCCAGATCCGGCCGCCGACCGGCAGTTCGCGGGTGATGGTCAGCGCCGCCGGCGTCGCCGACGGCCGCTGGCTGCGGAACAGCGGGAACTCCGCCTCGCCGGGAGCGACGTCGAAGATCTCCACGCTGGCGTCCTGGCGACGGCCGTCGAGCAGCCCGTCGACCAGCGCGTCGATCCGCACCGGGGTCAGCACCACGCCGGTGAAGGCGGCGCGGCGGGCCTCCAGCGACGCCGGCAGGGGGTCGCCGCGGTAGGTCGCCTGGTACAGGATGAAGGCCGGCTTTGCCCCCGACGCCTCGTCGATCTTCAGCGTGATCGCCCGGGTCGCCGACGGCTGGCCGCTGTCGCGCGCCCGTTCGATGGCGGCGCGCCGGTTGCCCTCCGACATCATGTCGAAACCGAGCGCGCGGGTGTTCGCCTCGTTGACCGGCGCGGCGAAGACGTTGACCATCCGCTCCGCCCCGGCGGAGTCCGGCCAGATGCGGAAGCCGGACAGGCCGCTCGCCCGCATCGACGCGACCAGTTCGCCGCCGCGCCCGGCGGAAACGGCGCGGGCGTAGGCGATGGAGATGATGCCGGGGTAGCGGCGCGGCATGTCCAGCGCCTCGACGAAGCGGTTCCAGTCGGCCCAGTGCAGATCCGGGAAGGTCATCATCAGCGACGCCGCGCTGCACGCCACCTGTTCGTAGACCCGCAGACGGTCGGCCAGCTGGTCGTGCAACTCCTCCGCCCGGATGGAGAAGTGATGCTCCTCCTCGCTGCGCAGCAGGCGGTCGGACTGGATCCAGGCCAGCAGCGACAGCCCGACCCCGACCGCAAGGACGAGCGTCGGGACCAGGGCCGACACCATGCCCGCCAGCCGCAGCAGCCGCAGCCGCTGAAGCACGTGCGGAACGGGCCGGACGGGGGGCAGGGGCGAGGACGAGGACGAGGGCGAAGGCGGGGCAGGCGCCGGCGCCGGATCCGGTGGGGGGGCCTGCGGTGGGTCGGCTGCCGGCTCCGCCATCAGAACTCCTCGAGGATTTTCGGACTGGTCAGCAGCAGCCGCTCGATCATGCCCAGGATCTGTTCGATCTTGGTGCGGGTGGCGTCCAGTTCGTCGGCGGTCTTGTCGTCGATGCCGGCTTCCATCAGCATCGTGTCGAAGGTGTGCAGCGTTTCGCGGAAGGCCTTCTGCTCGGCCACCAGAACGTCGAAGGCGCCGAGCGACGCGGTCAGCGCCAGCGGTGGATCGCCGACGAAGGCGTGGCTGATGTCGGTGAAGATCGCGATGGCGCTCAGCTTCTGCCGCAGCACCCACTGCGGGAAATTGGGCGGAAGTTCCTTGCCGGCGGCGTCCAGCCGCTCCTGGATCGAAAAGATCAGCCCCTGGATGTCGAGATAGGCGGCGCGTATCTCGCGGAACCGCGGAAAGGTCTTGGGCTTTCCGGCGGCGCGCAGCCGGCCGAGCGCGGCGATGTCTTCGGTCAGCTTGCGGGACATCCGAAGCACGACGTTCGTCACCTGCGACATCATACCCCTCCGCTCACGCCGGTCTCCTTCAGGCCGGAATTCCCTTGAACGCCGGTGTACGGAGGACGAGCCTACACCAGAAGCCGCCTCTATCGTTAGTATTACCCGCGGGTCGGCGGAGCGGCGCGGCGTTGTGACGCCCACACGGTCGGTTGGGGGAATGCGGCCCCCGACGGGGCACCATCGAAGGCCGCCGCCATCAGAAGCCGATGGCCGTGGCGGCCGTGGCGCCGCCCCGGCCGGCAGCGCCGTCCAGGCCGGACTTGTCGAGCGCGTCGAGCAGCGCGATCACCTCCGCCGAGGCGCGCTCGACCTCCGCCACCTCGGCCAGCGCACGCGGCATGTCGCCGTCGGCGTAGGCGCGGGCCGCGGCCTTGCCGTGGTCGTGGACCTTGCGGTGCGGGGTTTCCAGCGTGACGAAGGCCGGGTTGGCGCGGTAGGCCATCGACGACGGCCCGTAATACCATGTGCCCAGCCGGCAGGCCTCGTGGCTGGCCAATTCGTCCGGGCGCAGGGTTTCCAGCCCGACCAGCATGTCGGCCAGCCGCTTCTTCCAGATGACGTGGTCGACCTTGGCGATCTTCACGATCTTGCCCGGCACGTCCTGTTCGAACAGCTCCTTCAACTGCTTGCCCAGCAGCGCCTCGACCCCGCGGGTCGCGTGCACGCTGCGCAGGATGGAGGCGCTGTTGGCCGCGCTGCTCTCGGCGATGCGGGCGGTGCCGGCGGCCACCTCGTTGGCGGCGGCGGTCTGCTGGGTCAGGATGCTGGCGATGTCCGACATGCGCTGCTCGGTCCGGCCGATGTGGTCGCCGATGTCGGCCATGCGGTCGCTGACCGCCCGGATCGCCTCCTCGCCGGCGGTCACCGCGCGGGTCCCGCCCTCCATCGACGCGACGATGGCGCCCATCTCGGCCTTCAGCGCGTCGATGCGCGTCCGGATGTCCTCCGTCGCGCGGGCGGTCTGGTTGGACAGGTTCTTCACCTCGCTCGCCACCACGGCGAAGCCCTTGCCGGCCTCCCCCGCCCGCGCCGCCTCGATGGTGGCGTTGAGCGCCAGCAGGTTGGTCTGCTTGGCGATCGCCTCGATGGTCGAGACGATCTCCGCGATGCGCTCCGACGCGGTGGACAGCTCGGTGACGCGGGTGGCCGCCCCCTGCACGGCCTCGGCGATCTGCTCCATCCGGACGACGGCGCTCTGCACGGTGCGGCTGCCGTCGGCGGTCACCGTCTGCGCCTCCCCCGCCAGCGCCGCGACGTCGCGGCTGCGCGCCCAGATCTCCTGGATGCCGGTGACGGTCTCCTCGGTCGCGGCGGCGATGCCCTGGGCCTCATGGTCGACGGCGCTCAACTGGCCGACCATCTGGGCGTTGGCGACCGCCGATTCGTTGATCGCGATCGCGACCTCGATCGTCTGGTCCATCAGCGAGGTGGCAAAGCCGCCCAGTTCCTTCCCGCATCCCGCCGCGCCGGTCGACGGGCCGTAGCCGCTCCCGGCCGAAAGGCCGCAGCCGGCCAGCGTGCGGTCCAGGTCGAAGGCGACCGCGCGGGCCAGCGCCGCGGCCGCCCGCCGCGCCATCGCCGGGCGCCAGCGCAGCGCCCCCTGCACCAGCGCCATCAGCTCGCCGAGCGCGATGCCGTAGGCGCCGATGTACCAGGACGGGTCCAGCCCGATGCGCCGGTGCGCCTCCCCGGCGGCGCGGCAGCGCGCCTCATGCTCCGCCGTGCCGACATCGGTGAACAGGAGGCGCCAGTGGTCGGCCTGCGCACGCTTCAGCCGGCCCAGGTCGCCCTGGGCGTCGAGCAGGGCGCGGGTGGTCGGCCAGCGGGCGAGGTGGGCGTAGAACCGCTCCGACAGGTCGGGCAGGCGGCTGTCGATCAGACGTCCCATGCTGGACAGGACGCCCCGCTCTTCCGCATCCAGCCCGAAGAACGCGGCATCCGCCCGCAGCCCCACCCTGTCGCCCGTCATGTCATCCACCCGGCTTATGTTGCAGCGCACAGAAGATTCGTGTGCGTCGTTTCTATTAGCCTTTGGTTATACAAAATTATCATCAAACGCAATGCAAGGGATCGATGGGGCGGGGGAAATGAAAGAAAGGGCGGGTGCAATGTTCGGAGCACCCGCCCTTTCAATCTTGCGCCAGAAGGCGTGGGTTTTACCGGACTCTGGCGCGTCCGCCCGTCATGCGGCAACAAACGAACGGATGGCGTCGGCGATCAGCCCGCTGAGCGGCAGGGCGTTGGAGGCATGCGGCACGCCGTCGCACGACAGCGGTTGCCCCAGCCCCTCCGCGGCGAAACGCGCCGCGGCGACGTCGCCGAACAGGGCGTGGACGCCGAACACCCGCAGGCTGCCGGCACCCAGCGCCCGCGCCGCCCGCGCGCAGGAGAAGATCGTTTCGCCCGAACTGATGACGTCGTCGACGATCACCACCGGCCGGCCCGACAGCGGGGCGTCGGGCGGCAGCGCCACGGTGACGTCATGATCGCCGCGCCTTTCCTTGCGGCCGACGATGCCGGTGAGGCCGAGCGGTCCGGCCACCGACTCGACCAGCGGCGCCGCCTCCTCATCGGGGCCGACGATCACGGTCTTGGGCGACACCCGCTCCGCCCGCAGGCGTTCAACGATCGGAGCGGCCCCGCCCAGCGCGATGGCGGGGCGGCCGACGAACACCTCGTCCAGCGTGTGGGTGCGGTGCAGATGCGGTTCGACGCAGACGAAGCGGTCGAAGCAGCGGCCGAGCCAGTCGCCGACCACCGTCTGGCTGACCGGCTCGCCCGGCTTGAAGACAGCGTCCTGGCGCATGTAGGCCATGTAGGGCGCCACGAGGCAGAGGTCGGTCGCCCCCTGCCGGCGCAGGACCGAGGCGGCGAGCGTCAGTTCCACCAGCTTGTCGTTCGGCCGGTCGAGCGAGCGGTAGACGATGGCGCGCTCCACCGGTTCCGGCAGCCGCACCAGGCTTTCGCCGTCCGGGAAACGGTGCAGCTCGGCGATGTGGCAGGGGATGTCCAGCGCCTGCGCCAGCCGCCGCGCCGCGTCCGCCGATTCCGGAAAGCCGTAGACCGCCGTATAGCCGGCACCCGTGTGATCGCCCGTATTGCGGGCCATGCCCGGTCTCCCTGCACCACCTTGGACGGTGGCAAGCTTGGCGCAGGACGCGCGGCCGGGTCAATCATGGCAAAAGGCCGAAGCGGCGGCGTTCATCCGTCCTAGGGGTGCGAGCGCTTGTCCTGCTCCGCCTCGTCGGCCTCGGAGGCGCGCGGATCGATGCGGATGCTTTCGGCGCGGCGGGCCATCCACTGGAAGGCGCCCAGCCCGACCACCATCAGCACCACCACCGCCAGCAGCAGCGCCGGATAGACGATGGCGGAGATCTCCGACGTCCGCGCCTCGAACACCAGCACCAACCCCTCCAGGCTGGAGGCGATGATGATGGTGGTCAGGAACTTGGTCAGGGTGCGGCGGGCCTCGTCGGCGCGGCGCAGTTCGCGGTCGCGGGCGATCTCCTCCTCGTAGAGATACTTGGCGATCTCGAACACGGCGATGGCCAGCACGATCATCCCGACCCCGTCCAGCATCGCCGCGGTCAGGGTGGCCGCGTCGAGCGCCACCATCCCCTCGACCACCGTCAGCGCCGACAGGCCGATGAACAGCAGGGCGAACAGGGTCAGCGTCGCCGCCGCCAGCCTGTACATGCCGCGTGATGCCGATTGGAACATGCCGTTCACCCTGTCCTCCTGCCGCGCCGCCACCCGCAGGCACAACGCGCGGCGCGGCCGGTCCGCCCGGCGGGCGATGCCGGATTCGTCGACGCTGCCGGAGAACCTCTTTAGAGTGCCGGCTCCTCGCCGTCCTCCGCCGGGTTCCCCTGTCATGCCGCTGCCCCCTTCCCCCGAGCCGATCGCCAACCCCGACGCCGTGGTGGCCAGCGCCGTCTACCGCGACGGTCGGCGAGTCGCCGACGTGGCCATCACCGAGGCCGGGGCCTGGGCCGCCAAGGAGGGCGCCTTCGTCTGGATCGGGTTGTGGGAGCCCGACGAGGCGCTGCTGATGGAGGTGAAGCGCCAGTTCGGCCTGCACGAACTGGCGGTGGAAGACGCGCTGCACGCCCACCAGCGGCCGAAGATCGAAGTCTATGGCGACAGCCTGTTCATGGTCCTGCGCACCGCCCGGCTGGAGAATGACGCGCTGGTTCTGGGTGAAACCCATGTCTTCGCCGGACGCGGCTATGTCGTCACCGTGCGGCATGGGGCGTCCAGCAGCTATTCGCCGGTGCGGGCACGCTGCGAAAGCGCGCCGCATCTGCTGAAGCACGGCGAGGACTTCGTCGTCTACACCATCATGGACTATGTGGTGGACTGCTACTTCCCGGTGCTGGAGCAGATGGCCGGGCTGGTCGACGAGCTGGACGCCATGCTGATCGTCCGGCCGCCCGGCACGGCGGAGATCGAGCGCATCCACCAGTTGCGCCGTGATCTGGAACGGCTGCGCCGCAACGCCTCGCCGCTGCTGGAGGTCTGTTCCCGGCTGGAACGCTTCGAGCTGCCGATCATCGACCCGGTCATCCGCCCCTACTACCGCGACGTCCACGACCATGTGATCCGCGTCAACGAGCAGATCGGCTCGCTGCGCGAGGTGCTGTCCTTCGCCTTCGAAACCAGTATGATCCTGGCCGCCGCGCGGCAGAACGACGTGACGCGCAAGCTGGCCGCCTGGGCCGCCATCCTCGCCGTGCCGACGGCCATCGCCGGCCTGTACGGCATGAACTTCGAGCATATGCCGGAGCTTCACTGGCGCTACGGCTACCCGGCGGTGCTGGCGGCGATCGCCGTGACCTGCGTCGCACTGTACGTCCGCTTCCGCCGGACTGGATGGCTTTGAAGGTGAGACGATGAGCGACCCGAAGGACAGGCTGTACGCCCTGCTCGACACGTACACCCGCTGCCCGGTCGAGGCGACGCGTACGGAGCTGGAGCAGTCCCTGCGCGCCTACCAGACCGACTGGATCCGAGCCCATGCCGGGCAGCCGGCCCCGCCGCCGCCGCCGGTCGAAAACCCCGCCCCGGCGCCGGCCGCGAGGCCGCGGGTGGCCGGGCCGAAATTCCCCATCGCCGCGGCCGACCTGGAGATGCTGAAACGGCTGGCCGACGGCTGGCCCGGCACCACCGCCGAGGTGACGCGCTGGGCATGGTTCGAGAATCGGGAGCTGGTGACGCTGGACCCCAACCCGGCCGGGGAAGGGCCGGAGCTGCTGCGCCTGAGCCCGCTGGGCTGGGCGGCGATCGGCCGGGTGCCGCCGGACTGATCCCGGCCGACGCGCCGCCGCTCAGTTCACCTGCGGCAGCGCGAAGATCTGGCCCGGGTAGATCAGGTCCGGCGAGCGGATCTGGTCGCGGTTGGCGGTGTAGATGGTGGTGTAGAGCATGCCGTCGCCGTAGGTGCGGCGGGCCAGGCGCCACAGGCTGTTGCCGGGCTGGACGACGACGCTGTGGCCGTCGGTCATGTCGGCCGGCATCGCCGACACCTGCACCGGCAGTTCGGCGCGGGCGACGACCTTGCCGGCCAGCGTGATCTGGTCGGCCCGCAGGGTGTAGACGCCGGGGTCGATCAGCTTTTCCGGCAGCAGGCGCCAGTTGCCCTTGGGGTCGGTGTGGGCGCTGCCGACCAGGATGTTGTCCAGATAGAGCTGCACCGCGCTGTTGGGCGCCGCCCGCCCGCCGAGCGCCACCCGGCCGGCCGGGTCGTAGTCCATCGTGTCGACCGTGACGCCGCCCGGCGGGGCGGGCGCGCCCTGGGCCGGCACCGGCGGCGCCTGCAACACCGAACTGCCGCCCATCGCCGGGTTGGCCCCCACCAGACCGTCGCGCGGCACCGCCACGGCGACGGCGGCCGGTTCCGCGGCTGGGACGGCCGCGGCGGCAACGCCCGCGCCGGCGCTGGCCCTCGGCGGGTCGGGGACCATCACCACGACCACCTTGTCCGCCGGGACCGCGGAGGAGGAGCCGGGGCGGGTTTCGCTGAGGGCCAGTTCGCGGGTGCCGGGCGGCAGCGGCTTGTCGGGCAGCATCACCCACTCGCCGCGCGTGTCGGCCTTGGCCGAGGCGACCGGCGTGCCGCCGTCGGTCACCGTCACCTCCGCCCCCGGAGCGGCGCGGCCGGCCAACACCGTCGCCCCGTCCGGCGCCACCCGCACCACGTCGAAGCTGGGCGCCGCCGGTGTGGAGGGCGCTGGCGCGGAGGGCGCGGCGGCCGCGGGTTGGGCGGCGGCAACCGGCGGCGCCTGGGTCGGTGTCGCCGCGGTCGGCGTGGCGGGAACCGGTCCCGGCGCCCCGGCCGGCCACAGCGCAACCCCCGCAGCCCCGGCGATCAGGGCCGCGCCCAAAGCTGCGAACAACGCGTTTCGTTTCACCTGAGCACCCATCCGGCGGCCCACCACCACGGCAGGATGATCGAGTATAGCAGAAGGACAGGTCCCAAAAGAATGGTGCCGTTGGATCAACACCATCCGCCGTAAGCGGCGGACTGCCCCATCGGATGGGCCGGGCCGGCTCAGTTCTTCGCCGGCACCGTCTTCAGGTAGGCGGCGATGGCGGCACGGTCCGCGGCGGTCAGCTTGGAGGTGCTGTTGCGCACCACCTCGCCCATGGCGCCGCCGACGACGTCGCCGTCCGGGGTCAGCCCGGTTTCCAGCAGCAGCGTCAGGTCGCCGTCCGACAGGTCGCCGATGCCCTTGCCTTTGGTGCTGGTGATGTTCGGCACCTTGTCCTTGTCGGGGCCGTCGGGATTGCCGGCCAGATAGCGGTCGCCGTCCATGCCGCCCAGGACGCTGCGCGGCGTGTGGCACTCCCCGCAATGGCCGAGCGCGTCGACCAGATAGCGCCCGCGGTTCCACGCCGGCGGCTTGGCCGGGTCGTCCGGCACCGGGCCGGGCGTCAGGTACAGCCATTGCCAGGCCGGCACCAGGAACCGCCAGGAGAAGGGCGGCGTCAGGTCGTGCGGCTTGTTGGGGGCGGACACCGCCGGCTGGGTGGCCAGGAACGCCTTCAGGTCCAGCAGGTCGCGGTCGGTCATCCGCGTGTAGCTGGCGTAGGGAAAGGCCGGGAACAGGGCGGCGCCGTCCGGCCGCTTGCCCTCGCGGAAGGCGCGGACGAAGTCGGCGTCGGTCCAGCGCCCGATGCCGTTGACCGGGTCCGGCGTGATGTTCGGCGTGTAGAAGGTGCCGAAGGGCGTGACCAGCGCCCGGCCGCCGGCCAGCGGCGCCCCGCCCGCCTTCTCGTCGGTGTGGCAGCCCAGGCAGCCCGCCGCCTGGAAGATGTAGGCGCCGCGCGCCGCCGCGTCGGCGGGTGGGGCCGGATCGGCCGCCGAAGCGCCGCCGCCCGCCAGGGCGAGCGGCAGCGTCAGCGCGGCGCGGAGCAGGACACGCCGCATCGCGTCAGTTCTTCTTGACGCGGAAGTCCTCGTGGCAGCCGCCGCAGGTCTTGGAGGTCGCCCCCAGGGCCTGGGCGATCTGGGCGCGGTCGCCGCCCTTGATCGCCGCTTCGAGCTGCGTGGCCGCCGGCTGCACCGCCGCCCAGCGCTTCTGCGTGTCGTTCCAGTCCTTCCACAGCTCCGGCTTGGCGGCGCTGTCGGCGACGCCGACGGCGGTGCCCTCGGGGAAGATGGCCTTGGGGTCCATCTTGGACACCGCCAGCACGGTCGCCACCCCCTTGGCCGCGTCCTCGGCGGTGGCGCCCTCGTTCTTCACGTATTTGGCGACGGCGCCCATGCCGCCACCCAGTTTCTTCATCGTCTGCTGGCGGTCCTTCACCTGCTCGGCCGGATCGGCGGCGCCGGCGGCCGACAAGCCGAAGGTGGCGAACAGCATGCCGGCGACGGATGCCGCCGCAAGGACATTGACGACGCGGTTGCTCATGTGGTCCCTCCCGATGATGCCATGGTCTTGAACGGAGCCTGTGCCGCTGTTGACGCGCCGGGCCCGCCCGATATTCCATGGTGCTCACCAGGATTTTTTACTGCCCCCTGCCCGGCCCCCTGTCGGCCCATGGCGGGGGCGAGAAAGGTTGACCCGCGATGAAGACCCTGTCGTCCGTCTGCGTCTATTGCGGCGCCTCCAGCCGCGTCGCCGATGTCCACAAGGAAGCCGCCCACGCGCTGGGCGACGGGCTGGCGCGGCGCGGCATACGGATGATCTACGGCGGCGGCCGGGTCGGGCTGATGGGCATCGCCGCCGACGCCGCGCTGGCGGCCGGCGGCGAGGTGGTCGGCATCATCCCCGAACACATCCAGTCGGCGGAGGTCGAGCACACCGGCCTGACCGAACTGCACGTCGTCGACAGCATGCACACCCGCAAGCGCATGATGGTGGAGCGGTCCGACGCCTTCGTCATCCTGCCCGGCGGCCTGGGCACGCTGGACGAGGCGTTCGAGATCCTGACCTGGCGGCAGTTGCAGCTGCACGACAAGCCGATCGTCTTCGCCGATGTCGACGGCTACTGGCGCCCGCTGCTCGGGCTGATCGACCACATGGTGGCGCAGGGCTTCGCCCGCATCGACCGCAGCACGCTCTATCGCGTCGCCGACCAGATCGACGGCGTGTTCGAGGCGCTGGAGACGATGCCCGGCGCGAGCCGGCCCGACCAGCCGAAGAAGCTGTGAGGGCCGTGGGGCCGTAAGGCCCCGCCGGCGTTATCCCCAAACTTCTCAGCCTGTGGATAACTTCTGTGCACAGCTTTTGTGGAGGATCCCCCGCCCTTCACCGAGCGTTCCCGTTCCGTTTCTGCTATTGTGTCCCCCATGAGCAACCAGACCTCATCGCTGTTCGATCCCCGCCCCTCCGCCGCGGTCAAGCCGACGGCCGAGTACCGCACGCCCCCCAACAACGAGGAGGCGGAGCAGGCGCTGCTGGGCGCGATCCTGGTCAACAACAAGGCCTACGAGAAGGTCGGCGAGTTCCTGCGGCCGGAGCATTTCTACGACCCGGCGCACCAGCGGATCTTCGCGGCGATCAACAAGATGATCGACCGCGGCCAGATCGCCAACCCGGTGACGCTGAAGTCGCTGTTCGACAACGACCCCGAACTGGCGGTCGAAGGCGGCAGCGCCTATCTGGCGGAGCTGGCGGCCAACGTCGTCACCGTGGTCAACGCCGCCGATTACGGCAAGACCATCCACGACCTGTTCATCCGCCGGCAGCTGATCGAGGTCGGCACCGACATGGTGAACGAGGCGTACCGCCACGACCTCGACATCACCGCGCTCGACCAGATCGGCGAGGCGGAAAAGCAGCTGTTCGACCTCGCCTCCACCGGCGACGTGCAGGGCGGCTTCGTGGCGTTCGGCGAGTCGGTCAAGCACGCCATCACCACGGCGGAGGCGGCCTTCCGCCGCTCCAGCCACGTCACCGGCGTCACCACCGGCCTGATCGACATCGACCGCAAGCTGGGCGGCCTGCACCCGTCGGACCTGATCATCCTCGCCGGCCGTCCCTCGATGGGCAAGACGGCGCTGGCGACCAACATCGCCTTCAACGCCGCCAAGGCGCACATGCGCTCCAGCGGCCAGGAAGGCGGCGTCGTCGGCTTCTTCTCGCTGGAAATGTCGGCCGAACAGCTCGCCACCCGTATCCTCGCCGACGAGGTGCAGGTGCCCGGCGACAAGATCCGGCGCGGCGAGATCCGCGACACCGACTTCCCGAAATTCGTCCAGGCCAGCCAGGATCTGGCGCGCTGCCCCTTCTACGTCGACGACACCCCGGCGCTGTCGGTCGCCGCGGTGCGCACGCGCTGCCGCCGGCTGAAACGCACCTCGGGCCTCAGCATGGTGGTGGTTGACTACCTGCAGTTGTTGCGCGGCTCGTCGGCGCGCGGGGCCGAGAACCGGGTGCAGGAAATCTCGGAGATCACCCGCGGCCTGAAGGCGATCGCCAAGGAACTCGACGTCCCCGTCGTGGCGCTGTCGCAGTTGAGCCGCGCGGTTGAACTGCGCGAGGACAAGCGGCCGCAGCTCGCCGACCTGCGCGAATCGGGCTCGATCGAGCAGGACGCCGACGTCGTGATGTTCGTTTTCCGCGAACAGTATTATCTTGAGCGCGCCGAGCCGTCGCGCCGGCCGGACGAGAGCGACGACAAGTTCAATGACCGCTACCAGCGCTGGCAGCAGCGCCTCGGCGAGGTGCACAACACCGCCGAGGTGATCATCGCCAAGCAGCGCCATGGTCCGATCGGAACCGTGCGTCTCTACTTCGACGGCCAGTTCACCAAGTTCGGCGATCTCGACCAACACCATCAGGGTGACGAATAAGGTGTCTGGCAACATTGTGTCCGTGACCGACCCGAACCCGCGCGCCGGCGCGATCCTCACCGTGGATCTCGGCGCCGTCGTCGCCAACTGGACCCAGCTGCGCGACCGCGTCGCCCCCGCCGAATGCTCGGCGGTGGTCAAGGCCGACGCCTATGGGCTAGGCGTGCCGCGCATCGTCCCGGCGCTGGCCGCTGCCGGCTGCCGGACCTTCGTCGTCGCCCAGCTCGAGGAGGCGCTGGCCGTCCGCCGGGCGCTGGAGCCGGTCGCCCCGGACGCGCAAATCTTCTCGCTCGGCGGCCTGCCGGCCGGCTGCGCGGGCGACTTCCTCGCCAACCGCATCCTGCCGGTGCTGAACCATCTGGGCGAGATCGCGGCCTGGCGGGACGTCGCCGCGTCGCGGGGCGAGGTGCTGCCGGCGGTGATCCACATCGACACCGGCATGAACCGCCTGGGCCTCGGCCCCGACGAGCTGGACGCTCTGGCCGCCCATCCGGAGTGGCTGGAGGGCATCGACGTCCGTTACTGGATGACCCACCTCGCCTGCGCCGACGAGTTCGACCAGCCGATGACGGCGGAGCAGCGCGACCGCTTCCGTGCGGCGCTGGCCCGGCTGCCCAAAGCGAAGGCCAGCTTCGCCAATTCGTCGGGCATCTTCCACGGCAAGGACCATCACTTCGACCTCGCCCGGCCGGGCTGCGCGCTCTACGGCGTCAACCCGACGCCGCACCTCGCCAACCCGATGCGGGACACGGTGCGGCTGGACGCCCGGCTGTTGCAGGTGCGGCACTGCGCCCCGCCGATGACGGTCGGCTATGGCGCCGCCCACAGGCTCACGGGACCGGCGCGGATCGCCACCATCGGCGTCGGTTACGCCGACGGCTACATGCGCTCGCTGGGCGGCAAGGGGCACATCATCGTCGATGGCGTGGCGGCGCCGATCGTCGGCCGCATCTCCATGGACCTGATCACCATCGACGTCACCGGCCTGCCCGAATCGGCGGCGCAGCCCGGCCGACTGGTCGAGCTGATCGGCCCCCACCGCCCGGTCGACCAGGTCGCGGCGGAAGGTGGGACCATCGGCTACGAAATCCTGACCTCGCTCGGCCGGCGTTACCACCGGATCTATCTCGGCGGGTGACCGTCCATCGGTCTGTCGGTTTCCGGAAGGCACCGGTTTTCACCCCGGTGTTAACCACGCCTCGCGCCCGTGGTAGGAAGACACGTCCTGTCCTCGACCGCAAAGGCGTCCGCATGCCCCACCCGTTCCGACACGCAGTGGCTCATGGACGCCGGTCCGGCGGATGGAACAATGGAACAGAACGCCAAACCTGTTTCAAACGTTCCATTCCACCGCGTCGGGGAAGGGGGAGCCGTCGCCGGCTACGATGCCGGGCGTTTGACTGACATGCCCTGCCATTGCGAAGTCCAAGGATGACCGCAAGGCCTATCGGTGCTATGACCGCATCGCCCAAACGAGACACAAACTAGGATGCGGGCCGACTGATGGGTTTCCTCGCCGCCACCGGCCGGGCCTTCCTGATCTTCCTGGAAGCGACCGGACGCCTTGCCCTGTTCACCGGGTCCGCGCTGTCGCACTGCGTGCGCCCGCCGCTCTACCCCCGGCAGATCCTGCGGCAGATGATCGACATCGGCTATTACTCGCTGCCGGTGGTCGGGTTGACGGCGCTGTTCACCGGCATGGTGCTGGCGCTGCAGAGCTACAGCGGCTTCTCCCGCTTCCAGGCGGAGGGCGCCATCGCCACCGTGGTGGTGCTGTCGATCACGCGCGAGCTGGGGCCGGTGCTGGCCGGCCTGATGGTCGCGGGACGCATCGGCGCCGCCATGGCGGCCGAGATCGGCACCATGCGGGTGACCGAGCAGATCGATGCCCTGTCGACCCTGTCGACCAATCCCTACAAGTATCTGGTGGCGCCGCGGCTGATCGCCGGCCTGACCATGGTGCCGCTGCTGGTGGTGGTCGCCGACATCATCGGCGTGTTCGGCGGCTTCCTGGTCGGCGTCTACCGGCTGGACTTCAACGCCGCCAGCTACATCAACCGCACCTGGGAATTCCTCCACCCGATCGACGTCATCTCCGGTCTGGTGAAGGCGGCGATCTTCGGTTTCCTGATCGCGCTGATGGGCTGCTACCACGGCTACCACTCCAAGGGCGGCGCCCAGGGCGTCGGCGCGGCGACCACCAACGCGGTGGTGTCGGCCTCCATCATGATTCTGGTGTGGAACTACCTGATCACCGGCATCTTCTTCTCGACGAAGTGAGCGCCATTGCCATGACCGTTCCGCCCGCCGCCGTTTCATCCAATGCCGTTCCGCCCGCCACGGTCCCCAAGATCGCGCTCAAGGGCGTCACCAAGCATTTCGGCCACAAGAAGGTGCTGAACGGCATCGACCTGGAGGTCGGCCGCGGCGAGTCGCTGGTCGTCATCGGCGGGTCGGGTACCGGCAAGTCGGTGATGCTGAAGAGCATCCTCGGCCTGCTGACACCCGACTCCGGCTCGATCAAGGTCGATGGGGAAGAGACGACCAGGCTGCGCTCGCGCGACCGGGAGAAGCTGCTGCACAAGTTCGGCATGCTGTTCCAGGGCGCCGCCCTGTTCGACAGCCTGCCGGTGTGGGAGAACGTCGCTTTCGGCCTGATCCAGGGCGAGCACATGCCGCGCGCCAAGGCCAAGGAGATCGCCATCGCCAAGCTGGGCGCCGTCGGCCTCACCCCCGACGTGGCGGAGCTGTCGCCGGCGGAGCTGTCGGGCGGCATGCAGAAGCGCGTCGCTCTGGCCCGTGCCATCGCCGACGAGCCGGAAATCATCTTCTTCGACGAACCAACGACCGGCCTCGACCCGATTATGGCCGACGTCATCAACGAGCTGATCGTGCAGTGCGTGAAGGACCTCGGCGCCACCGCGGTCACCATCACCCACGACATGGCCTCGGCCCGCAAGATCGCCGATCGCATCGCCATGATCTACCAGGGCCGCATCATCTGGACCGGCCACGCCCGCGACATCGACAATTCCGGCAATGCCTATGTCGACCAGTTCGTCCACGGCCGGGCCGACGGACCGATCAAGATGCAGATCAAGGCGCTGTAGGTCCGGTTTTCCACCGTACGGACAAGGCCGCGGTGGAACGGAGGCGGGGGGCCGGTGTTGCTCAGCCATACGCCCGTATCCCGCGCCCCCGTGTCCGGAGAGCCGCCCTTGAGTTCGCACCCCGCGACGTCCCAGGCCTTCGACATCGACGAGGCCTTTCGCCGTCTGCGCCTGGCGGTCGCCGGCTATCCGAAGGCGGCGATGTTCGATCTGCGGGACCGCGGCTACGCCTCGCCCTTCGAACAGCTGGTGGCGAGCCTGATCTCCGCCCGCACCCGCGACGAGACGACCCTGGTGGTGTGCGAGCGGCTGTTCGCCGTCGCCCGTACCCCGGCGACGATGGCGGCCCTGGCGGAGGACCGGCTGGTCGGGCTGCTGCGCGGCGCCACCTTTCCCGAGCCGAAGGCGCGCGACATCCTCGCCCTCTCCCGCCGCATCCGGGACGAGCATGGCAGTGAGGTGCCCGACACCCCAGACGCCCTGATGCGGTTCCACGGGGTCGGGCCGAAGATCGCAGCGCTGACGCTGGCGGTCGGCTTCGACATTCCGGCGCTGGCGGTCGACGTCCATGTCCACCGCGTCACCAACCGCTGGGGCTACGTCGCCGCACCGACCCCGGAAAAGACGATGGCGGCCCTGCTGGCGGTGCTGCCGAAACGCTATTGGGTGGAGATCAACGAACGGCTGGTGCCTTTCGGCAAATGGATCTGCACCGGCATCCGGCCACGCTGCTCGACCTGCCCGCTGCTGTCGATGTGCGCGCGGGTCGGTGTTACCGACCACCGGTGAGTGGAACCGTCAGCGACGCATTGACGCAGATCCTGGCGAGGCGGCGGCGGGACGGCTAGAAGGACGCCACCGTTCCGCTTTCCAAGGCTCCGCGATGATCGTCTATGCCCTGCGTTGCGCCTGCGGCCATGAGTTCGACCAGTGGTTCGACAACATGGCCGACTACGACACCAAGAAATCCGCCGGCATCGCCTGCCCGTCCTGCAACGGCACCGACGTCGCCAAGGCGATCATGGCGCCCCGCGTCGGCAAGACCCAGGCCGCCCCGCCGGCCCCCGCCTGCGCGCCGGGAGGCTGCGGCGGCGGGGGCGGCTGTCCGATGATGTCGATGATGTGAGCGGTGTTACCGCCGGCGCGCCTCGGCGGTCAGCCGCGGCCCCGGCGTCAACTCCTCGCGCCGGCGGGGGGTGCCGAAGCTCGGCTCGACGCGGTTCTCGCGCGGCCGGTCATCGCCGGCGGGAGCACCACGGATCGGATCGACGCCCCGGCCGCTGCGCCACCAGGCAAAGCCGATGCCGCCCAGCGTCGCGGCGATCAATCCTGCGACCCCGGCCCGCGCGGCGTTGGACTGCCAGACCGACGGGCCGCCGCCCACCGCCACCGGCTCCTCGACCGGAACCGTTTGGCCATCGGGGGCAGCCGCCGCGACAGCCCCACGGGGCGCCGCCTGGGGGACCGGCCCGTCGGACGCGCCGGTCGCCGGGCGCGTGGCGGCCGGGACAGAAGCGCTCAATGCCGCGGCGGCAGTTGCCGGGCGGGCCGCCGGTGCCGCGGAGGGCGCCGGCGCGCTGTGGCTGGCCGAACTGGATGAGGATGAGGACGACGAGGACACCGGCGCTCCGCCAAACTGCGCCATGCCGCCGACGCTCTCGTTGCCGGCATCGACCCGGCCGGTCGGGGCGGCGCGCGGCACCACCTCCTTGTCGTGGCGGGTCTGGCCGATCTGGCTCTTGGACAGGCTGCCCATGGTCGGGGAAGCCTTCTTCTCCCGCTCGCCCATCAGCTTGGCGACGGTGGCCTGGTCGAGATTGCCGGTGGCGGGCAGGCCGACCGACTTCTGGTAGGCGCTGAGGGCGGAGCGCGTCTCCGGCGTCATCTGGCCCTTGGCGCGGCCGCCGATGTCGTAGCCCTTTTCCTTCAGGATGGTCTGCGCCCATTGGATGTCGGCCGCCGCCGATTGAGCCCAGGCCGCCCCCGGTGCGCCCACCGCCAGCGCCGACACGATCACCGCCACAGCCGCCACAGCGGCGCCACCCGGCGCCCGCCGCGAATTCCCAGACATGCCTATCCCTCCGTCCGTGACGCCCGACCAACTTCAGAGCCACGACACACCCCGATCAGGGGCTGCAACCGTGTTACCAGATTGCGGCCCTTTTCCGGTGGCGATTTTTGTGCGTCTGCGTTGTCCCCGGCGCAGCGTTGCCGAAAAGGCGCGCTCGAAAAACAGGCTCCGAAAATGGATGAGATGGGTCCGGCCGTGCTACCGTCAATTCGGGGGCAGCAGAAGGGGACGCAACCCATGACCGGATTCAGGATCGCCGGGCTGGCGCTCGCGACCGCAACGCTGCTGGCGGGTTGCGGCAGCGCGCCGTCCTACCGCGAGTGGACGGCGGGCGAGGCCGTGCCGACCATCGCCTACGACGAATGCACCGAGCAGGTGGACAACACCATGCGGCTGCGCGGCTACCCGCTGCGCCCGCTGCCGGAGACGCCGCAGTTCGGCTATCGCAAGGAAATCTTCAGCCAATGCATGCGGCGCAAGGGCTACGGCACGGAGTGACGGTCACCGCCCGCCGGCCAGGTGCAGGTAGGTCAGAACCCCGGCCAGCGTGCCGATGAGGATCACCGCAAAATAGACGCGCAGCGGCAGGGCGACCGCTTCCTTCGCCTTCGGCTTGGCGTCCGGCCTGGGCGGCGCCTTGGGGGCCTTCCCGGGCCGGGGGGCCGGCCGGATGCCGCCGCCCCTGGTCGGGTCATACAGCTCGATCAGCGTCCAGTTGAACTCCATCCCCTCGTAGCCGGAGTCGGCGTTGTAATCGAGCTGGATCAGCCGGAAATAGGCGCGCGGGTTGACGCCGACCATCTGGTCGAAGCGCGCCTTGGCCTGCGGCAGCCCGTCGCCGACCTCCAGCGTCTTCCATCCCTTGCCGCGCGCCTTCTGGATGGCGTAGCGGGTCGGTTGGGGCGGGCGGGGGGCGGGCATGGCGGCAGTCTACCCGTCACCGGCGCCCCTACGCCAGCGGAACCGCGTTGTTGCGGATGACCGAGGCGTACCAGTCGTAGCTGGCCTTCGGCTTGCGGGCCAGCGTCTTGCGATCGACCTGGACGAGGCCGAAATGGCGGCGGTAGCCTTCCGACCATTCGAAATTGTCCAGCAGCGTCCACACCATCCAGCCCTTGACGTTGCAGCCCTCGTCGATCGCCTTGGCGGCGGCCAGCATGTGGTCGCGCAGGTAGGCGATGCGATCGCCGTCCTCGACCTGTCCGCCCGGCCCGACGCTGTCGGGGTAGTCGGCGCCGTTCTCCGTCACGTAGACCGGCGGATTGCCGTAGCTTTCCTGCAGTTCGACCAGGATCTCGGCCAGCCCGTCGGGCTCCACCGGCCAGTCCATCGCCGTCTTGCGCGTGCCCTCCGGCGGCGAGCCGTAACCGGTGCCGAACAGCCCCTGCGGGTCGGGCTGCTGGTGCATGCGGCTGTAATAGTTGACGCCGAGGAAATCCACCGGCTGGCGGATGCGCGCGAGGTCGTCCGGCTTGATGATGCGGGCGAAGTCGGCCTCCAGCAACTCCGGATAGCGGCCCTTGATCAGCGGGTCGAGGCAGGAGCGGTTCCACACCGCGTCCCACATCAGCGAGGCCGGGTAGTTCGAGTCGAGCCCGCCGACCGGCCAGGACGGTTGCAGCGACAGCACGGTGCCGAGCTGCCAGCCCTTCGCCGTCGCCCCCGCGGCGCGCAGCGCGGCCAGCGCGGTGCCCTGCGCCAGGTTCTGGTGGTGGATCGCCTTCAGGCAGTTCACCCGCCCGGTCATCCCCGGCGCGTGCCCGCCGGTGCCGTGGCCGAAGATGGCGACGACCGACGGCTCGTTCAGCATGGCCCAGTGCTTGGCGCGGTCGCCCAGCCGGGCGGTCACCGCCAGCGCGTAGTCGGTGAACCAGCCGGCGATGTCGCGGTTGGTCCAGCCGCCCTTGTCCTGCAGCGCCTGCGGCAGGTCCCAGTGGAACAGGCAGGGCCAGGGCTCGATCCCGCGGGCCAGCAGCGTGTCGGTCAGGCGGTCATAGAAGTCGAGTCCCTTGGGGTTGACCGTGCCGGTCCCCAGCGGCAGCACCCGCGGCCAGGCGATGGAAAAGCGGTAGGCGCGCATGCCGGCCCGCGCCATCAACTCCACGTCCTCGGCGTAGCGGTGGTAGTGGTCGCAGGCGATGTCGCCGGTGTCGCCGTCGACGGTGCGGCCGAAGGAATGGCTGTAGGTGTCCCACACGCTGGGTCCGCGCCCGTCCTCCGTCACCGCGCCCTCGATCTGGTAGGCCGAGGTGGAACAGCCCCACAGGAAGCCGTCGGGAAGGGCGACCCGGGCCGGGGGGGCGCCGGGAGCCGCCTGCACGGCACCGCGGGTCAACGCCGCCAGCGCCCCGGTGCCGGCCGTCGCCGCCACCGTCGCCTTCAGGGCCGTCTTCAGAAAAGTCCGCCGCCGCATCGCCCGTGTCTCCGATCCGATCCCGAAGCCGACGCTTCGGTGTCCGTCGCCGCGCACTCTATGCGGACCAACGGTTTTGGCAACGGGGGGATTTCCCGCATCGGCGATTCTCCGGATATCTTTCCGGATCATCCAACGGAAGGGTGAGCGCCGATGGAACGTTTGGAACACGGTGAAACACTTTTGGGGCGATGTTCCACTGTTTCATCCGGCGGGCGGATGGACGGCGGCGGATGACGAGCATGACGGCCCCTTTCCCGGCACATAAAGGCTATTATTCCTATCACTGACGGCGCACCCGCGCAAATCCGGGACGGAACCGGGAGCGTCGCGCCGGCGGAGGATTCGACAGCGACGCCGTAGGCGTGGCGTCATCGCTGCGGTATAGTGACGCCATGCAAGACCTTTTCCCCATCCTGATGGTCCTGGCGATGCTGACGGTGGTCGGCTCGCTGTTCGTCGGCCTCTTCTTCATGGCCCGCGGCGGCCGCGGCGACCCGCGGCGCTCCAACAAGGCGATGCGGCTGCGCGTGATGCTGCAGGGCGTCGCGTTGCTGCTGTTCGTGCTCGCCATCCTGACACGGGGCTGACCGACGCCATGGTGAAGCTGACCAAGATCTACACGCGCGGCGGCGACGCCGGGGAAACCTCGCTCGGCGACGGGCGCCGGGTGCCGAAGGGCGACCGCCGCGTCGCCGCCTACGGCACGGTGGACGAGGCGAACGCCACCGTCGGCATGGCCCGTCTCCACACCGCGGCGTGGCCGGAGGCCGACGCGATGCTCGGCCGCATTCAGAACGACCTGTTCGACCTGGGCGCCGACCTCTGCACGCCGGAGGAGGAGGCGCCGAAATACCCGCCGCTGCGCATCGTCGACGCCCAGGTCGACCGGCTGGAGGCGGAGATCGACGCGATGAACGCCGGCCTGGCGCCGCTGACCTCCTTCATCCTGCCCGGCGGCTCGCCGGCGGCGGCCCACCTGCATCTGGCCCGCACCGTCGTGCGGCGGGCGGAGCGGCTGATGACCGACCTCGCCCGCGACGAAGCGGTGACCCCGGCGGCGCTGAAATACGTCAACCGGCTGTCCGACCATCTGTTCGTGCTGAGCCGTGTGGTGAATCGCAACGGCGCCGACGACGTGCTGTGGGTGCCCGGTGCCAACCGCTGACCGACCACCCGCGCGAACCCGACCACCGCGCAAGCGCTGACGAGGCAGCGCCAAAGAGTGCGATACCCGGTTCCCGCCCAACCTCGGGGCGTCATTGACAGTGGTAATGCCAGATCCTATGGTCCGTTCGCAACCACAGCAATTTTCGCGGTGTTCGCCGTAAAAGGCGCGCTCAGAGCAGCCAGGGTGAGTTATGAAAGTCCTCGTCCCCGTTAAGCGAGTGGTCGACTACAACGTGAAGATC
>NZ_LGRA01000021.1:1181085-1369934 GCF_003116095.1 Azospirillum sp. TSO35-2 | reverse complement strand
CATCTCGCCGGCATGAAGGACAGCAAGATCATCGTCGCCATCAACAAGGACGAGGAGGCGCCGATCTTCCAGATCGCCGACTACGGCCTCGTCGCCGACCTGTTCAAGGCCCTGCCGGAGTTGCAGCAGGCGCTGTGACCGGGAAACCGCCGGCCCGTTGCCCCTTGCCGGAACGGGCCGGCTGTTCTATCGCTGGCGGACGGGAACACCGACACACCGACAGCGGCAGGACGGCCATGAGCATCGACGGAATCACCGGACTGGACCATCTGGTCATCGCGACCCGCGACCTCGGCGCGGCGCGCGACACCTACAGCCGGCTTGGCTTCACCGTGACGCCGCGCGGCCATCATGCGGAGCTGAAGTCGGCCAACCACACCGTGATGTTCCCGACCGGCACCTATCTGGAACTGCTGGGCATCGAGGAGAAGCGGCCGGTCAACGCCCATTACGCCGATTTCCTGCTGAAACGCGAGGGCATCGCCGCCATCGCACTGAAGACCGCCGACGCCCGCGCCGCGCGCGACGGCCTGGCCGCCGCCGGCTTCCCCGCCGCCGAGACGCTGGACTTCGGCCGCCCGGTCGAGCTGCCGGAGGGCACGCGCGACGCCCGCTTCTCCATCACCCAGATCGATCCGGCCGCCACCCCGGCCGGCCGCGTCTTCCTGTGCCAGCACCACACGCCGGACGTGGTGTGGCGCAAGGACAGCCTGGAACACCCCAACAGCGCCACCGGGCTGGAGGCGCTGGTGATCGCCGCCGACGATCCCGACGCGGTGGCCGGCGTCTACGCCCGGCTGCTCGGCGGGACGGTGGTCGACCGTGGCGCCGCCCGCATGGTCCAGCCCGCCGGCACCGGCGACGGACAGGTGCCGGTCCTGGTCGCCACGCCCGACCGGCTGCATTGGGCCTGGACCAGCGACCCCGCCTTCGCCACCCCCCGCCCCTTCTTCGCCGGCTTCGTGGTCCGCGTCGCCGACCTGGAGAAGACGCAGCAGGCCTTGCAGAAGAGCAAGTTCCCGACCGTGGTCGGCGGCGGCGTCCTGCGGGTGAACTCGCCCAACGCCGCCGGCGCGATGATCGCCTTCGCCCAGGACTTCGACCTGAACGCCCTGATTCCCTGACGCTGATCCTGCCCTGGCGACCAGCGTCCGCCTGTGTCGATCCGGTCATGGACTCAGCGACAATTCGCGTCGAATTCACCGTATGACCGCCAGGATTGCTTGTGTACTCTGCCCCGGCAGTGGCACCCGGTGAGGGAGCTTGTGCGGAGACGATCATGGCGGCAACGGGCGAGACGGTGGGCGCGGTGGGGGCACCGGGTTCGGAGATCCCGACCCCTCCTGCTGCCACCGATGCCGCGGGGGCGCTGTTCGACGCCCTGCCCGTCCCGGCCCTGACCCGCGACGCCAGCGGCCGGCTGCTCGGCAACCGCGCTTTCCTCGATCTCTACGGCGGCACCGACTCCCTGTCGGCGGACCTCGTCCGCGATCTGGTGCAGACGCCGCCCGGCACCGCGCGGGAGGCGCGTCTGGCGCACGGCGACGGCGGTCCGCGCGACGTGATGATCCGGGTCGGCGGCCCGCCCTGGGTGGCGACGGTGGAGGATGTGACCGACCAGCGGCAAACCGCGCGTGGGCTGGAACTGGCGACCGAAAAGCTGGAGGAGGCCTACCAGACCGCCAAGCTCGGCTATTGGGAATACGGCATCCTGTCGGGCGCGCTGGTGTTGAACGACGCCGCCTTCGCCGTGCTGGGCCATGGCCGGGACCGCTTCGCGCCCAGCTTCGACACCCTGTTGGCCATCCTGCACCCCGACGACCGGCACGGCTTCGGCAACATGCTGGAAAGCGTCGTCGACAACCCGGCGCGCGTCTATGTCGAATACCGCGTCCATGACGAGGACGGGCGGGTCCGCTACGTCTCCTCCTCCTGCGCGCCGCGGCTGGACGCGGATGGGCGGCTGACCCACGTCTTCGGCGTGATGATGGACACCACCGAGCGGGCGGAGGCGGCGGCCCAGCTGGAAGCCGCCAAGCAACGGCTGGAGGAGGCCTACCGCACCGGCCATCTCGGCTATTGGGAATACGGCATCCACAGCGGCGCGCTGGTGTGGAACCGGGAAGCCTTCGACATCTACGGCCAGGACCCCGACCGCTTCGCCCCGACCTTCGACAATCTGCTGGGCATCCTGCACCCGGACGACCGGATGTCCTTCGGCAACATGCTGGAAAGCGTGATCGGCAATTCCCGGCGGGTCTATGTCGAATACCGGGTGATCGACCCGGCGGGGGAGGTGCGCTACGTCTCCTCCTCCTGCGCGCCGCGCTTCGATCTGGACGGGCGGTTGACCCACCTGTTCGGCGTGATGCTCGACACCTCGGAACGGGCGCGGGCGGCCGATGCCCTGCGCACCGCCAAGGAGCGGGTGGAGAGCGCCTATCGCGAGTTGCAGGCCGCCCAGGACAGCCTGGTCCAGACCGAGAAGATGGCCTCGCTCGGCCAGCTCGTCGCCGGGGTGGCGCACGAGGTGAACGGGCCGGTCGGCGTGGCGCTGACCACCGCGTCGCACCTGTTGAGCCGGGCGGAGGACGTGAAGCGCCAGTTCTCCGCCAACGCGCTCACCCGCTCCGCGCTCGCCGGCTTCCTGGAGGTGGCGCAGGAGGCGGGGCAACTGCTGGTCGGCAACACCGAGCGGATCGCCGCCCTGGTCCACATGTTCAAGCAGGTCGCCGCCGACCAGACCGGCGACGAGCGCCGCACCTTCTACCTGCGCGAATACACCGAGGATGTGCTGCTGAGCCTGCACACGCAGATCGGCTCTTCCGGCCACCGGGTGACGCTGACCTGCCCCGAGGCGCTGCAACTGGAAAGCTTCCCCGGCGCCTTCGCCCGCGTGCTGACCCATCTGGTGCGCAACGCGCTGATGCACGCCTTCCGGCCGGAGCAGAGCGGCGAGATCACCATCGACATCCACGCCGACGGCGACGACTGGATCGAGGTGGTGCACGCCGACGACGGCCAGGGCATGCTGGAGGCTGACCTGCCGAAGATCTTCGACCCGTTCTTCACCACCGCCCGCCACGCCGGCTGCGTCGGGCTGGGGTTGCACATCGCCTACAATCTGGCGACCCAGACGCTGGGTGGCCATCTCAGCGTGCGCAACACCCCCGGCGAGGGCGCGGTCTTCACCCTGCGGCTGCCCCGTCAGGCCCCGACGCTGGACTGAAGCCGGACTGAACCGCGTCCCGTCTCACGCCACGGTCTGGCGTTCGCGGCGCAGCGGCTCCAGGGCGTCGGCGACGGCGCGGCGCAGGTCGGCGGCGATCACCGGCTTGTGCATGACGCGGAAGTTGCCGGTTTCCGCCTCCTGCAGGCGGGCGGGGGCGGTGTCGCCGGTCACCAGGATGCCCGGCAGGATGCGGCCCAGCGCCAGCCGCACCTCGCGGATCGCCTCCGTCCCGGTGCGGCCGTCGCGCAGCCGGTAGTCGGCGACGATCAGATCCGGCGTCGGGCCGCGGTTGGCGAGGTCGAGCGCCTCGGCGCAGCCTTCGGCGGCCAGCACGGTGTAGCCCCATTCGGCCAGCATGGCGCGCAGCCCCTCACGGACGATCTCGTCGTCTTCGATCACCAGGACCGTGGTGGCGAAAACCGGACGCGGCGCGGCCGGCGTCGCGCCCACCACCGGCGTCGGCGTCGCGGCGAGCGGCACCTCGACCGCGAAGACCGATCCCTGTCCGGGGATCGAGCGCACCGTCACCCGGTGGCCGAGCATCACCGACAGCCGCCGCACCACCGCCAGCCCCAGCCCCAGCCCCTGGTCGCGGTTGCGGCTGGCGTTGCCGACCTGGACGAACTCCTGGAAGATGTCCTCCTGCTGGTCATCCGGGATGCCGATGCCGGTGTCCCACACCTCGATCCGCAGGGTGCCGCCACGGCGGCGGCAGCCGATCAGGATGCGCCCCTTGTCGGTGTAGCGCAGCGCGTTCTCCACCAGGTTCTGCAGGATGCGGCCCAGCAGCATCGGGTCGCTGTGCACATGGGCGCGGGACGGCACGATGTGGAGCAGCAGCCCCTTCTGGATGGCGACCGACCGGCTGTTGGCGGCGACGCGCTCCATCACCTCGGACAGCGGGAAGTCCGCCAGTTCCGGGACGATCGCCCCGGCCTCCAGCCGGGAGACGTCGAGCAGCCCGTCGAGCAGCATCTTCAGGGCACTCAGCGCCCGGTCCATGGTGCCCAGCACGTTGCGGCTCATCCCGTCGCTGACCCGGCTCGACAGCACCTCCATCAGCAGCATCAGCGACTGCACCGGCTGGCGCAGATCGTGGCTGGCGGCGGCCAGGAACTTGGACTTGGCGACGTTGGCGCGGTCGGCCTCCCGCCGCGCGTCGGTCAGCGCCTGCTGGGCCCGCTTGTGTTCGGAGATGTCGCGGACGATGGCGATCAGGCTGACCAGCCGGCCGTCATTGTCGCGCACCGGCGACGCGCTCAGTTCCAGGCAGCGCGCCGGCTCCGGCCCGTCGCCGGGCCGGCCCAGCTCGACCCGCGCGTCGCTGCCGATGACGATGGCGTCACGCAGCGGCTGCAGGGCCGAGCGGTCGCTCGCCGCCCGTTCCAGCGCGGTCAGGGCGCCGCTGTCCATCAGGGCGGCGGTCGGCGCGCCCAGCAGCTCTTCCAGCGCCGGGTTGACGTAGACGATCGGCATGCCGGGCCGGGTGGCGTCGGCGATCATGATGCCGTCGTTGCTCCAGGCCAGCGCCCGGTTGCGGACGCGCAGCGCCCGGTCGGTGTGCCGGCGCCATTGCAGTTCCACGATGAAGGCGATGACGAACAGCAGGATCACCACCGTGGTGGCGACGGCCCAACCGATGTAGAGGCGGGCGTTGTCGCGCCAGGGGCCGAACACCGTCTCCACCGATTCGCCGACGATCGCCACCACCGGGTAATCGGGGGCGGTGCGGTAGGCCATGATCCGCTCCACCCCGTCGATCGGGCTGACGATGCGCCGATGGCCGATCGGATGCTGGCGCAGCGCCTGCCACAAGTCGCCGCTGACCACGCCGAGCCCGGCGGCGGAGGGCGAGGAGGACGTGCCGGCGCTGCGGGCCAGGATCGTCCCGTCGCTGCGCAGCAGCGTCGTCGACGCGTCGCCCGGCAGACCGAGCACCCGGTAATGGCGCACGAAGGATTCGACCGGGATGTCGGCGACGGCGATGCCGGCGAAGGTGCCGTCCGCCATTTCCAGCCGCCGCGCCACCGGGATCATCAGGTCGTGCGTCTCCGACGAGGCGTAGGGAATGCCGACCACCAGCCCGCGCGGGGCGGTGTCGTGGGCGACGCGGAACTCGTCGCGGTCGGTGATCGAGCCCTGGAAGGTGGCGCGCCCCGCGCCCATCGTCATCAACCCACCGGCGTCGTAGACGCGCACGCCCACCACCAGCCCCTCTTCGAAGGCCCGGCGGGAATCGAGACGCATCGACCGGTTGCGCTCGGTGTTGGCGATCAGGTCGAGCAGCAGGTCGTCGACCCGGCGGAAGGTGGCGGCCGCATGCTCCTCCACCAGGCGGGCGACGACGGCGGTCTTCTCATGGGCGGTAAGGTCGAGCAGCCGCTCTTCCCTCTGGAGACGGTCGAGCAGAATCCACCACAACGCGGCGATCGCCAGCGCCACCGCCAATGCCGGCAGGACCAGGCGTCCGCCGAAGCCGGAAAAAAGCCAGAGCGCCCGCCTCACATCGTCCCCGAACCCAGTGGATGGTCCGCTACCCCGATCCGGCGCCAGCGCGAGCCGGGGGACGGCCGTGTGGACGCAAGAATGCAGCAACGGGGATGCCGACGCAACGCCGTAACCGGCAAGGTGGAGCCGCAACAAAGTTGCTCCACCCATGCGTACATTTTGCGCGAACCGCGTCGCCCAAACGGCGCCTGCCCCCTTGCGGAGCGGTACCCCGCCCGGCCGGCACGGCTGAAAAGCCGGCTTTCCGCCGGTCCCGTCGCCCGCTATACCGCGGGGATGAGCTTTGCCCGCGCCATCGCCACCGTCGGCGGCCTGACCCTGCTGAGCCGGCTGGCCGGCTTCGCACGCGACATTTTGACCGCCGCCGTCCTGGGGGCCGGGCCGGTGGCCGATGCCTTCTTCGTCGCGCTGAAGCTGCCCAACCTGTTCCGCCGCCTGTTCGCGGAGGGTGCCTTCGGCGTCGCCTTCGTGCCGCTGTTCGCCGCGGAGCTGCAAACCCGTGGCCACGCCGCCGCCGTCCGTTTCGCGGAGGAGGCGCTGGCGATGCTGCTGGCGTTGCTGCTGCCCTTCACGCTGGCTGCCATCGTCGCGATGCCCTGGCTGATGCACGGCCTCGCCCCCGGCTTTTCCGACGAGCCGGCGAAGTTCGCGCTGGCGGTCGACATGGCGCGGCTGACCTTTCCCTATCTGGCGCTGATCTCGCTGGTGGCGCTGCTGGGCGGCGTGCTGAACGCGCTAGACCGTTTCGGCCCCTTCGCCGCCGCCCCCATCGCCTTCAACCTGACGCTGGTCGCCGCCCTGCTGGTCGCGCCCCGGCTTGGGCTGGAGCCGGGGCGGGCGATGGCGGCGGCGGTGACGCTGTCGGGGGTGGTGCAGGTCGGCTGGATGGCCTGGGCCTGCCGCAACGCCGGCGTGGTGCTGCGGCTGCGGCGGCCGCGGCTGACCGAGGGGATGCGGCGGCTGTTCCGGCTGGTCGGGCCGGGGGCGCTGGGGGCCGGCGTCATGCAGATCAACCTGTTCCTCAACATCGTGCTGGCGTCGCTGCTGCCGTCGGGGTCGGTGTCCTTTCTCTATTACGCCGACCGGCTGAACCAGATGCCGCTGGGCGTCATCGGCATCGCCATCGGCACCGCGCTGCTGCCGGTGCTGGCCCGCTTCGCCGCCGCCGGCGACGAGCGGATGGTCCGCCATTACCTGAGCCGCGCGCTGGAGTTCAGTTTGCTGCTCGGTCTTCCCGCCGCGGTCGCGCTGGGCGTGGCGGGGGAGCCCATCGTCGGCGTGCTGTTCCAGCGCGGCGCCTTCGGTCCGGCGGAGGCGCACGCCACGGCGCTGGCGCTGGCCGCCTACGCCATCGGCATCCCCGCCTATGTGATCGTGAAGTCGCTGAACGCCGCCTTCTTCGCCCGGCACGACACCGTGACGCCGGTGCGGGTCGCCGTCATCGTGACGGTGGCGACCGCCGTGCTGGCGCTGGCGCTGATGCCGGTGCTGGGCCATGTCGGCATCGCGCTGTCGACCGGGTTGACCGCGTGGCTGGACGTCGGGCTGCTGGTGGCGGCGATGCGCCGGCGCGGGCTGTTCGACCTGGACGACCGGCTGAAGCAGCGGGCGCCGCGCATCGCCGCGGCGGCGATCGGGATGGGCGTGGCGCTGCTGCTGGGCGACCGGCTGCTGGCGGCCTGGCTGGAGGCGCCGTCGACGGTGGTGCGCTTCGCCGCGCTGGCGCTGCTGGTGGCCGGCGGCGGCGCGGTCTTCGGCGCGCTGGCGGTGGCGGCGGGCGGCGCGCGCCTGGGCGATCTGAAGGCGATGCTGACCAAGGCCACCTCTCCCGCCGGGGGAGCGGAGCCGGTTGCGAGTCCACCCCCTTGACGGCGGTCATAGGCAGTCGTACAAGCGACCCTACGTGGTGATTTGGTCGACCGGCTTGCGGGCCACGTAAAACAATCCGCTAAAAAGGTCCGAGCCGCGTCCGCGCCTCGACCCGATCGGTCGGGGCTTTTTTTGTTTTCGGCCGGCCTCGCCCCACCGGCGGCATCGAGGGGAGAGTCGCGGAATGTCGCGCACCGATCATCGCAATCCGAACGTCGCGGGGCTGCGCCCCCGCTCCAAGCTGGTCCATGGCGGCATCCGCCGGTCGTCCTTCGACGAAACCTGCGAGGCGCTGTACCAGACCTCCGGCTTCGTCTACGGCTCGGCGGAGGAGGCGGAGAATGCCTTCGCCAACGACGGCACGCGCCACGTCTATTCGCGCTTCCGCAACCCGACCACCGCCATGTTCGAGGACCGGCTGGCCGAGTATGAGGGCGCGGAGTGGGCTTACGCCACCGCCAGCGGCATGGCCGCCGTGCATGGCGCGCTGATGAGCGGCCTGCGCGCCGGCGACCGCATCGTCGCGCCGCGCGCCCTCTTCATCTCCTGCACCTGGATCGTCAAGGAGCTGTGCCCGCGCTACGGCATCGAGCCGGTGTTCGTCGACGGCTCCAACCTGGCGGAATGGGAAGAGGCGCTGTCGAAGCCGACCAAGGCGGTCTTCATCGAGACCCCGTCGAACCCGGGGCTGGAGGTCGTCGACCTTCAGGCGGTGAGCGACCTCGCCCACAAGGCCGGGGCCATCGTCGTCGTCGACAACGCCTTCGCCACGCCGGTGCTGCAACGCCCGTTCGATTTCGGCGCCGACGTCATCATCTATTCGGCGACCAAGCACATCGACGGCCAGGGTCGCTGTCTGGGCGGCGTCATCCTGACCAAGGACAAGAAGTACGGGTCGGAGGTCATCCACCCGTTCCTGCGCAACACCGGCCCGACCATCGCGCCGTTCAACGCCTGGCTGCTGCTGAAGGGGCTGGAGACGCTGGAGCTGCGGGTCCAGGCGCAGTCGGCGGCGGCGGCGCAGGTCGCCCAGTTCCTGGAAACCCACCCGAAGGTGGCCCAGGTGCTGTACCCGATGCTGCCCAGCCACCCGAGCTATGATCTGGTGCGCAAGCAGATGAGCGGCGGCGGCAACATGCTGTCGATCTTCCTGAAGGGCGGCAAGGCCGAGGCGTTCAACGCGCTGAATGGCCTGCGCATGGTGATGATCTCCAACAATCTGGGTGACTCGAAGAGCCTGATCACCCACCCGGCGACCACCACCCATTCGAAGCTGACCGACGAGGAAAAGCGGGCCGCCCGCATCGAACCGGGCCTGCTGCGCCTGTCCGTTGGTCTCGAAGACCCGCAGGACATCATGGAAGATCTCGACCGCGCGCTCGCCGAGGCGTAAAGATCGTGCCGGAACCTTATGCTGCAGTGCAGCGTTAACGGCAGCAGCAAGGTTCCGGCAACGATTTCAAGCGAGGCGAAGCGAATGGCACAAGACACCGCCGGCAATGGCCACCCCGTGGAACGTCTGAGCGCGGTGGCGGATCAGCTCGCCAAGACCAGCCTGCGCAGCGGCGAAATGGGTGTTGCCGCGGCACAGACCATCGGTTACCGCACCGCGATGATGACGGCGGCGCTGTCCAATCCGATCGACTTCGCCAACCCCGAATTCATCCGCATGGGATCCGAGAAAATCGAAGCGGCGGTGGAGGCGTTCCACGCCGTCGCCACCGGCATCAGCGAGTTCGGCGCCGCCTGGGTGACCATGGTGACCAAGCAGACCGAAGCGGCGGCGGTCACCGTCGGCGGCCTCGCCAGCTGCCGCAACCCGATGGAAATCGTCGACGTGCAGCAGCGCCTGCTGGCCGACGCGATGGACGCCGGCATCCACGCCAGCCTTCGGCTGGTCGAGGCGACCGCCGCCCTGACCGCCGCGGGCCTGAACCCGGCCTACCGCAAGGTGCGGGCGAACGCCCGCCGCCTGTCCCGCGGCTGAGCCCCGGGGACGCGGCAGGGCGCGGGCCTCACACCACGTCCGCGGGGGCGAGGCGGCAGCAACGGCCGTCATGCTCCACCTGGACGGTGGCGTGGCCGATGCCGAACCGGTCCTTCAGGACGGTCGCGATGCCCTGCAGCAGTTGGTCGTCCTGCTCCAGGCCGGGGCGGACGAGGTGGGCGGTCAGCGCCGTCTCCGTCGTGCTGATCGGCCAGATGTGCAGGTCGTGGACGGCGACGACGCCGGGCAGGCCGCTCAGGTAGCGCTCCACCCCCTCGCGGTCGATGCCGTCGGGCACCGCGTCCATCGCCAGCCGCGCCGAATCGCGCAGCAGGCCCCAGGTGCCGGCAACGATGACCAGGGCGATGGCGATGCTGGTCACCGGGTCCAGCCATGTCCAGCCGGTGACGCGGATCGCCAGCGCCGCCACGACCACCCCGACCGACACCGCGGCGTCGGCGGCCATGTGCAGGTAGGCGCCGCGCAGGTTGATGTCCTGCTTCTGCCCGCCGACGAACAGCCACGCGGTCCAGGCGTTGATGACGATCCCGACCAGCGCCACCACCATCACCGTGGTTTCGGCCACCGGCTCCGGCGTTGCCAGCCGCCGCGCCGCCTCCAGCAGGATCGCCCCGACGGCGACCAGCAGGATCATCGCATTCAGCAGCGACGCCAGGACCGAGGCGTTGCCGAAGCCGTAGGTGTAGCGCCCCTTCGGCAGCCGCCGTCCCAGCCACGCCGCCCCCCAGGCGAGCAGCAGCCCCATCACGTCGCTGAGATTGTGCCCGGCGTCGGCCAGCAGCGCGGTGGAGTTGGCGATCAGGCCATAGACCGTCTCCACCGCGACGAAGCCGATGTTGAGCAGCGCCCCCAGCGCGAAGGAACGGTCGTAGCGGACCGGCCCATGATGATGCCCGCCGGCGCCGCCATGGGTGTGGCCGCCATGCGCGTGATCATCGTGTGGGTGGTCACCGTGTGGGTGGTCACCGTGTCTGTGATCACCGTGCTTTTGATCGCCGTGCGTGTGGTCGCCTTGCGACATGGTCGGGGGTCCCGTGGTCGGATGCTGCGGTGCGGCGGAAGTCTGGCCGGACCGGACCGGCGTGGCAAGACGACAGCGCCACCTCGGCCCCTCTTGCGCCATCCGCCGCCGACGCCTAGCCTCGCGCGATCGCAGATATCAACCGTGAACGAAGGAAAAAGGTCATGAAGGCGCGCGTCACCTGGGTGGACGGCAAGATGTTCGTCGGCGAATCCGGCAGCGGCCATGCCGTGGTGATGGACGGCGCGCCCGAGTCCGGCGGCCGCAACGCGGGCATCCGCCCGATGGAGATGCTGCTGATCGGCATGGGCGGCTGCACCTGCTTCGATGTGGTCATGATCCTGGAAAAGGGCCGCCAGCAGATCACCGACTGCGTCGCCGCCATCGAGGCGGAGCGGGCCGACACCGACCCGAAGGTCTTCACCAAGATCCACGTCCACTTCACCGTGACCGGCCGCAAGCTCGACCCGGCCAAGGTGGAGCGCGCCATCGCCCTGTCGGCGGAAAAATACTGCTCCGCCTCGATCATGCTGGGCCAGACCGCGACGATCACCCACGACTTCGAAGTCGTCGAGGCGCCGTAAAAAATTTCCGCGGCGGTGTCGGCGGGGTGTCTCCCTGGTCGTCCTATGGGCGCAACGCTCAGGGAGACCCACACACCATGTGCAGCATGACCGACACCGCCGCCACCACCGCCGACCGCGACCTCGTCCTGACCCGCGTCATCGACGCGACGCCGGACAAGCTCTACCGCGCCTGGACCGAGCCGGAGTTGCTGAAGCGCTGGTTCGCTCCCCTGCCCTACACCACCGCCTCGGCCGCGATGGACGTCCGCCCCGGCGGTGCCAGCCGGATCGTCATGACCGCACCGGACGGCCAGGAGATCCCCTGCCCCGGCGTCTATCTGGAGGTGGTGCCGAACCGCCGCCTGGTCTCCACCGACGCCTACACCAGCGCGTGGGAGCCGTCGGCCAAGCCCTTCATGACGCTGATCCTGACCTTCGACGATCTCGGCGACGGCCGCACCCGCTACACCGCGCTGGCCCGTCACTGGACCGTCGCCGACCGCGAAACCCACGAGCAGATGGGCTTCCACCAGGGTTGGGGCCTCTGCACCGACCAGTTGGCCGCGCTGGTCAAGCAGCTTTGATTCCGAGGAGCCGCGAGTTGCCATCACCAATCCGGACCGAGGACGCCCCGATCATGACCAAAACCGATGCCCTGACCGCCGACGCCGCAAACGAGCGCGAAATCGTGATGACCCGTGTTCTACCGGCACCGCGCACCGCCGTGTTCGACGCCCTGCTGTCGCCGGACCAACTGCGCCGCTGGCTGACGCCGCGCGGCTTGTCCCTGGCGGTCTGCGAGGTCGACCCGATGCCGGGCGGCCGGTTCCGCTACGTCTGGCGCGTGCCGGGCATGCCCGACTTCGGCATGGCCGGTGTCTATCACGAGGTCGAGCGGCCATCCCGCGTCGTCCACAGCGAACGCTGCGAGTCCATGCCGGACGGCGCCGACGTCCAGGTGACCACGGCGCTGGCGGAACGGGATGATGGCACCCTGCTGACGCTGACCCTGCGCTACCCGGACCGGGCGACGCGCGACGCCATGCTCGCCTCCGACATGACGAAGGGCGTGGCGGAATGCTACGACGCGCTGGCGGCGCTCCTGTCGGCGCCGCGCTGAACGGCCGACGCCGTCACGCCGGCAGCAGCTTCAGCCCGACGATTCCCCCGGCGATGGCCGCGATGCACAGCAGGCGCGCGGCCCCCGCCGGCTCGCCGAACAGGACCATGCCCAGCGCCGCGGTCCCGACCGTGCCGATGCCGGTCCACACCGCATAGGCGGTGCCGAGCGGCAGGCTCTTCAACGCGTAGCCCAGCAGCAGGATGCTGACCAGCATCGCCCCGCCGGTCAGCAGGCTCGGCATCACTCTGGTGAAGCCGTCCGTGTGTTTCAGGCCGACGGCCCAGGCGATTTCGAACAGACCGGCGAGAACAAGCGCGACCCACGCCATGGCGGCGTCTCCGTATCGGGAGCGGCGGGGTCGTCCCCGCCCGAATTGCCCCATCCGTGGCGGGGTCGTCCCCGCCGGGTCCGCCGCAGATATGGCATCGGGCCGCCGCCGGTCAAGCCGTTGGTCGCGGCCGCGGTCGGGCCCGCTGGTCGAGGTTGCATCGCCGGGCGGCCCCGTGCAGGATGGGGTTCCTGAATGGTTCCCCCCTTCGCCACTGGCGGCGCAGGGGGTTTTCGATGTTGGGATCCCGATGACCGAACACGGCACGCCGACGGCCGAGCACCAGGCCGAATCGATCGACAACCGGCGCAAGCGGCTGCGCTTCCGCGCGTGGCACCGCGGCACGCGCGAGATGGATTTGCTGATGGGCAGCTTCGCCGACGCCCACGTCGTCGACTTCGACCACGCCATGCTCGACCGCTTCGAAGCGCTGCTGGAACTGGGCGATCCCGACCTCTACGACTGGATGTCCGGCCGGGAGGGCGTGCCGGCGGAACATGACAGCGATGTGATGCGGCTGTTGACGGCGTTCCGCTACACCCCACGTCAAGGCTCCTGAGTTCCCTCCCGCATCCTCGAGGCATTCCTCCTTGGTCAGTTTCGATCTCCAGCCCGGACGCGCCGGCCGCCTTCTGATCGGCGGTGCGCCCGAGGGTCACGACGCCCGCATCCTGGCGGAGCTTGCGCAGAAATCCGGTGCCTACGGCCTCTTGCATGTGGCGCTGGACGACACCCGCGCCGCCCTGCTGGCGGAGGCGCTGGCCTTCTTCGCGCCGACGCTGGAGGTTCTGACCTTCCCGGCCTGGGACTGCCTGCCCTACGACCGCGTGTCGCCCAACGGCGGCATCGTCGCCAAGCGCATCGACACGCTGACCCGGCTGATCGCCCGGCGCGATGCGGCGGCGAACCGCGACGGGCTGGCGCCGCTGCTGGTGCTGACCACGGTCAACGCGGTGGTGCAGAAGGTGCCGCCGCGCAGCGCCTTCAAGAACGCCGTGTTCTCCGCCAAGCTGCGCGACCGCATCGACCTGGAGAAGCTGCAGCGTTACCTCGCCGGCAATGGCTACACCCGCGCCCAGACGGTGCGCGAGCCGGGCGAGTTCGCCATCCGCGGCGGCATCGTCGACCTGTTCCCGCCCGGCAGCGACGAGCCGCTGCGCCTCGACCTGTTCGGCGACGAGCTGGAGGGGGTGCGCGCCTTCGACCCGATGACCCAGCGCACCACCGAGAAGCGCGACCGGGTCGAGCTGAAGCCGATGTCGGAGGTCTTCCTGGACGAGGCGGGGATCGCCCGCTTCCGCTCCGGCTACCGCGAGCTGTTCGGCGCGGTGACCGACGACGACCCGCTGTACGAGGCGATCTCCGCCGGCCGCTCCTACGGCGGGATGGAGCATTGGCTGCCGCTGTTCCACGAGAGCATGGACACGGTGCTGGACTATCTGCCGCGCGGCATCGTCAGCCTGGACCATCAGGCGGCCGAATCGCGCGACGCCCGCATCGCCCAGATCGTCGATTTCCACGCCTCGCGCCTGTCGATGATGACGATCGAGAAGCGGGCGGGCTCGCCGGTCTACAAGCCGGTGCCGGTCGCCTCGATGTTCCTCGACACCGTCGCCTGGGACGCCCTGCTGGGCGAGCGGGCGGTGGCGCAGTTGCAGGTCTTCTCGACGCCGCCCGGCATCAAGGGCACGGTCGACGCCGGCGGCAAGCGCGGCCACGACTTCGCCGAGGAGCGCAACCGGCCCGACGTCAACGTCTTCGACGCGGTGAAGGACCACATCCGGGCGTTGCGCGCCGAAGGGCGCCGGGTGCTGATCGCCGGCTATTCCGCCGGGTCGCGCGACCGGCTGTCGAACGTGCTGGCCGACCACGGCATCCCCGGCCTGGAGCCGGCGGAGAGCATGGAGGAGGTCCGCCGCTTCGACCGCGGCATCATCGGCACCATCGTGCTGGGGATGGAGCATGGCTTCACCTCGGCCGACCTCGCCGTCATCACCGAGCAGGACATACTGGGCGACCGCCTGGTCCGCCCGCAGAAGAAGAAGCGCAAGGCCGCCAACTTCATCGCCGAGCATTCGGCCCTGCACGAGGGCGACATCGTCGTCCACATGGACCACGGCATCGGCCGCTACGACGGGCTGGAGACGCTGGAGGTCACCGGGGCGCCGCACGACTGCCTGCGCATCGTCTATGAGGGCGGCGACAAGCTGTATGTCCCGGTCGAGAACATCGAGGTGCTGTCGCGCTACGGCTCCGAGGACTCGCAGGTCCAGCTCGACAAGCTGGGCGGCGCCGGCTGGCAGGGCCGCAAGGCGCGGGTCAAGAAGCGGCTGAAGGACATGGCCGAGGCGCTGCTGAAGATCGCCGCCGAGCGCATGCTGAAGAAGGCCGACCCGGTGCTGACGCCCGAGGGCGTCTATCAGGAGTTCGCCGCCCGCTTCCCCTACCCCGAGACCGACGACCAGCTGAAGGCGATCGAGGATATCTTCACCGACCTCGGCAGCGGCCGGCCGATGGACCGGCTGGTCTGCGGCGACGTCGGCTTCGGCAAGACCGAGGTGGCGCTGCGCGCCGCCTTCATGGTGGCGATGAGCGGCAAGCAGGTCGCCGTCGTCGTGCCGACCACCCTGCTGGCGCGCCAGCATTTCAAGACCTTCTCGACCCGCTTCGCCGGCCTGCCGGTGCGGGTGGTCCAGCTCTCCCGCATGGTCACTGCCCGCGAACAGACCCTGGTCAAGAAGGAGCTGGCGGAGGGCACCGCCGACATCGTCGTCGGCACCCACGCGCTGCTCGCCAAGGGCCTCGACTTCAAGCGGCTGGGCATGGTCATCGTCGACGAGGAGCAGCATTTCGGCGTGAAGCAGAAGGAGCGGCTGAAGGAGCTGCGCGCCGACATCCACGTCCTGACGCTGACCGCCACGCCGATCCCTCGCACCCTGCAGATGGCGCTGTCCGGCGTGCGCGAGCTGTCGCTGATCGCCACCCCGCCGGTCGACCGGCTGGCGGTGCGCACCTTCGTGCTGCCCTACGACCCGGTGGTGATCCGCGAAGCGATCCTGCGCGAGCATTACCGCGGCGGCCAGTCCTTCTACGTCTGCCCGCGCGTCGAGGATCTGGCGAAGGTCGCCGACCGGGTGCGCGATCTGGTGCCGGAGGTCAAGATCGTCACCGCCCACGGCCAGATGGCGGCCAGCGAACTGGAAGACGTGATGACCGCCTTCGACGAAGGCAAGTTCGAGGTGCTGCTGGCGACCAACATCATCGAAAGCGGCCTGGACATCCCCAACGCCAACACGCTGATCGTCCACCGCGCCGACCTGTTCGGGCTGGCCCAGCTCTACCAGATCCGCGGCCGCGTCGGCCGGTCGAAGAAGCGCGGCTACGCCTACCTGACCTACGCGCCCAACAAGGCGCTGAGCGGCACCGCCCAGCAGCGCCTGCACGTCATCGAGACGCTGGACAGCCTGGGCGCCGGCTTCCAGCTCGCCAGCCACGACATGGACATCCGCGGCGCCGGCAACCTGCTGGGCGAGGAGCAGTCGGGGCAGGTGCGCGAGGTCGGCGTCGAGCTGTACCAGCAGATGCTGGAGGAGGCGGTGGCCAACGCCCGCGCCGCGATGCAGGAGGGCGCCATCGCCGCCGCCGCGGCGCAGGAGTGGGTGCCGCAGATCAACCTGGGCACGCCGGTGCTGATCCCCGAGAGCTACGTGCCCGACCTGACGGTGCGGCTGTCGCTCTACCGCCGCATCGCCGATCTGGTCGACCGGGCGGAGGTCGACGGCTTCGCCGCCGAGCTGATCGACCGCTTCGGCAAATTGCCGGAGGAGGTCGAGAACCTGCTCGACGTCGTCACCATCAAGCGGCTGTGCAAGCAGGCAAACGTCGAGCGGGTGGACGCCGGGCCGAAGGGGCTGGTGCTGACCTTCCACGACAATTATTACGCTGAGCCGGCCAAGCTGCTGACCTACATCGCCCAGCATCTGACGCTGATGAAGCTGAGGCCCGACCACAAGTTGGTCTACAGCCGGGAATGGCCCGACCCGCAGGCGCGCGTCCGCAGCGTCCAGAAGCTGATCAAGGACATGGCGGAGATGGCGTCCGGCGGCGGCGTGCCGCGCGGCGAAACCCCGCCACCGCCGCCTCCCCCGCCGCCGCCCAAGCCGACCGGCGCCAAGATCGCCTCGCGCTTCGGCACGCCGTCGCGCTTCGGCCGACCGACCGGGCGGCGCTGAGGATGGGCAATGTGACCCGCCACGGCCCGCTGGCCCTGCGGCTGGCCCGCGGCGACCAGCGGACCGCGGGCGACGCGCCGTCGGTCGCCGACGAGGTGTCGGCCGACCGCGGCAAGCTGGCGGAACTGGTCGGTTGCCTGTTCCACCGCGACGCCGGGGTGCGCATGCGGGCGTCCGACGCGCTGGAACGGGTGGCGCGCGGCAACGCCGCCTGGCTCGACCCCTATGTCGAGCATCTGCTGACCGACGCCGTCGCCATCGAACAGGTGGAGGTGCGCTGGCATCTGGCGCAGATCATGCCGCGCCTGACGCTGGACGACGACCAGCGCCGCCGCGCCGCCGTGCTGCTGGCCGACTGGTTCGAGAACAGCACGAGCCGGATCGTCCAGACCAGCGCCCTGCAAGCGGTCGTCGATCTGGCGGAGCGCGATCCGGAGCTGCGCGGGACGGCGGCGGAAATGCTGGGCCGGGCTATGCGCTCCGGCGTGCCGTCGCTGGCCGACCGCGCCCGGCGCATCCTGAAGCCGTTCGAGGTGGACGAGGCGACGCTGACGGCGGCGCTGGTGCGCGAGCAGAGCGGCCTGACCCTGTCGGTGTTGCCCGACCGCTTGGCGGTGGCGCAACTGCCGCCCGGCAGCGGGCTGCCGGCTTGGCTGGACTGGAGCGACCCGCTGGTCGGCGCCACCCGCAGCGGCGACGAGCTGTCGATCCTCTGCCCCGAAGACCGCGTGCCGGCGGATGTGAAGGCGGAACGCGGCTGGCGCGCCTTCAAGGTCGAAGGCACGCTGGACTTCTCGCTGTTCGGCATCCTCGCGCGCATCGCCGTGCCGCTGGCCCAGGCGCATGTGCCGATCTTCGCGATCTCGACCTACAACACCGACTATGTGCTGGTCCGCGCCGACGACCTGGACAAGGCGGCGGATGTGCTGGCGCTGACCTGCACGGTGAAGCAGTAAGCCGGATAAGAAAACGGCGGGAGGGTGTTGCCCTCCCGCCGGTCGGCGACCTTACTTCTTCTTCGATTCCAGCGGCGGGGCCGCGTAGACGAAGCGGTCGAAGCTGTATTCCGCGACGCGGAACCACAGATACTCTTCCTCGCGGAACTTCTTCCAGGGCTCGTAGATCTTGCGGAACTTCTCGTTCTTCGCGGCCTCTTCCTCGTAGGTTTCGATGGCGGCCTGATAGCAGGCCTGCATCACCTCGTTCGGGAACGGGCGCAGCTGGGTGCCGGCGGCGACCAGACGCTTCAGCGCAGTCATGTTCTGGACGTCGTACTTGCCCAGCATGTCCAGCGTCGCGTCGGCGCAGGCCGCCTGCAGCGCCGCCTTGTAGGTCGGCGGCAGCGACTCGAACTTCTCCTTGCCGAACAGCATCGACACCTGCGGGCCGCCTTCCCACCAGCCGGGGTAGTAGTAGTACTTGGCGACCTTGTTGAAGCCGAGCTTCTCGTCGTCATAGGGGCCGACGAACTCGGCGCCGTCGATGGTGCCCTTTTCCAGCGCCGGGTAGATATCGCCGCCGCCGATCTGCTGCGGCACGACGCCCAGCTTGGCCATGATGGTGCCGGCGTAGCCGCCGATGCGGAACTTCAGGCCCTTCAGATCCTCGACGGTCTTGATCTCCTTGCGGAACCAGCCGCCCATCTGGGTGCCGGTGTTGCCGGCGCCGATGGCGACGAGGTTGTGGCCGGCAAAGAAATCGGCCATCAGCTCCTTGCCGCCGCCATGGGTCATCCAGGCGTTCTGCTGGCGGGCGTTCAGGCCGAACGGCATCGCCGCGTCGAAGGCGAAGGTCGGATCCTTGCCGACGTAATAGTAGGAGACGGTGTGACCGCACTCGATCGTGTTGTCCTTCACCGCATCCAGAACCTGGAGCGCCGGGACGATCTCGCCGGCCGCGAAGACACGGATCTGGAACTTGCCATCGGTCAGCTCGGCCACGCGCTTGGCGACGAACTCAGCACCACCGTAGATGGTGTCGAGGCTCTTCGGAAAGCTGGAGGCGCAGCGCCACTTGATCTCGGGGTTGCTCTGCGCGATGGCCGGTGCCGCGATCGTGGTGGCGGCGACGCCCACACCGGCGGAGGTCAGAAAAGCACGACGTTTCATCCAGAAGCTCCCTTGTCCATTCTCTGTTCTGCGTTCTTGTCGCCGGACCGGCTGGCGCCGGACCGGACCCGCCGCCGTCACGTCCCGTGTGATCGGGAGCGAGCGCCGTCGGGCGAGCGGGGAAAGTGGGAATGGTTGGGGATGCGCGCTCGGCCGGCCCGGACGGCGCACCGCAGGACACCGCGGGGACGGGGCGCCGTCGCGGCACCTCACCGTCCACGCGGTTTCCCGGCGTTGGTGTGCGTTTCCTCCCGTCCATCCGGGCTTGCCGCCGGCCTGTCGGCCGATCCGTCCCAGCTTTCTTTTGCTGCGCGGATTATGCAGGAAGCGAACGGTCCGGATCAAGCGCGAACGGCAATTGGATTTTGTTATTCAGAGGTTTATCGGGGCGACGCGAAGCCGTCGGGTGGGTTCAACCGCGCAAGGCGGGGCGGGGGAACGCCGGCTGACGAACCCCCACCCCCGGCGTTCCCCTTACGTGAAGCGGTTCTGCTTCGGGAAACCGTTCGGCGGCATCTTGCCGACGCCGGCGCGGTCGGCCATCCAGCCGGTCAGGTCGGTGACGCGGAAGACCCGCTCGCCCTGCTTCCAGGTCAAGCCGTCGGCCAGCGCGAAGGTCTTCACGTCGGCGACGCTGGCGTCCTTGTACTTCTGCAACTGGACGCCCTTGCCGCGGGTCATCACCGGGACCTGATCGAGCGGGAAGACCAGCAGCTTGCGGTTGTTGCCGATGATCGCCAGCGTGTCGCCGGTCACCGGCTGGCAGATGCGGGCGACCCGGCCATCCTCCAGGTTCAGCACCTGCTTGCCGGCGCGGGTCTGGGCCAGCACCTCGGTCTCCTCGATGCGGAAGCCGCGGCCGTCGTCCGACACCACCAGCAGGGTGCGGTCGGGCTGGTGGCGGAACAGGTCGACGATGTCGACGTCGTTGCCGAGGTCGATCATCAGCCGCACCGGCTCGCCGAAGCCGCGGCCGCGCGGCAGCTTGTCGACACCGAGCGTGAAGAACTTGCCGTTGCTGGCGAAGACCAGCAGCTTGTCGGTCGTCTCGCACCGCTCGATAAAGCCGCGCTCGTCGCCGTCCTTGTACTTCACATCCTCCATCTCGGCGTCGGTCAGGTGACCGCGCACCGTGCGGATCCAGCCCTTGGCGGAGCAGATGGCGGTCACCGGCTCGCGCTCCACCAGCGCGTCCAGCGGCACCTCGATCACGGCGGGGGCGTCGGCCACGTCGGTGCGCCGCTTGCCGAGCGCGCCGCCGCCGAACTTCTTCTTGATCTCGGCGACGCTCTCGGCGATGCGCTTCCAGCGCAGGGCCTCGTCGCCCAGCAACTCCAGCAGGCCGTTCTTCTCGGTGGTCAGCGTCTCGTGCTCGCGCCGGATCTCCATCTCCTCCAGCTTGCGCAGGTTGCGCAGGCGCATGTTGAGGATGGCGTCGGCCTGCACGTCGGTCAGGGTGAAGGCGCGGATCAGTTCCTGCTTCGGCTCATCCTCCTCGCGGATGATGCGGATGACCTCGTCCAGGTTCAGGTAGGCCGCCAGATAGCCGCCCAGCACCTCCAGCCGATGGTCGATCTGCCGCAGCCGGTGGTTGGAGCGGCGGACCAGCACCTCGTGCCGATGGTCGAGGAAGGCCTGCAGCACCTCGCGCAGGTTCATGACGCGCGGCACATGGTCGGCGCCCAGCACGTTCATGTTCAGCGAGAAGCGGATTTCCAGATCGGTCGCCTGGAACAGCGAGGCCATCAGCACGTCCGGATCGACGTTCCGGCTCTTCGGCACCAGGACGAGGCGCACGTCCTCCGCCGATTCGTCGCGCACGTCCTCCAGCAGGATCAGCTTCTTGGCCAGCAGCAGTTCGGCGATCTTCTCGACCAGCCGGGCCTTCTGCACCTGATAGGGGATCTCGGTGACGACGATCTGCCAAGTGCCCTGCCCCAGCTTCTCCACCTCCCAGCGGGCGCGCAGGCGGAAGGCGCCGCGGCCGGTGCGGTAGGCCTCGATCACGTTCTCCCGCGATTCGACCAGCAGGCCGCCGGTCGGGAAATCGGGGCCGGGCATGAAGTTGACCAGCGTCTCGATCGACGCGTCGCGGTGCTTGATCAGATGGCGCAGCGCGTCACAGATCTCACCGACATTGTGCGGCGGGATGTTGGTCGCCATGCCGACGGCGATGCCGCTCGACCCGTTGGCGAGCAGGTTGGGGAAGTTGGAGGGCAGGACCGCCGGCTCGTCACCGTCGCCGTCGTAGGTCGGGCGGAAATCGACCGCGTCCTCGTCGATGCCTTCCAGCAGCGCCTTGGCGACCTCGGTCAGCCGCGCCTCGGTGTACCGCATGGCGGCGGCGTTATCGCCGTCGATGTTGCCGAAGTTGCCCTGGCCGTCGATCAGCGGGTAGCGCACGGCGAAGCTCTGCGCCAAGCGCACCAGCGCGTCGTAGACCGAGCTGTCGCCGTGCGGATGGAACTTGCCGATCACGTCGCCGACGACGCGCGCCGATTTCTTCGGCGGGGTCGTCGGCTCCAGCCGGAGCTGGCTCATGGCGAACAGCAGGCGTCGGTGCACCGGCTTCAGCCCGTCGCGCACATCGGGCAGCGAGCGGGACATGATGGTGGACAGCGCGTAGCTGAGGTAGCGCTCGCCGAGTGCGTCGGCCAGCGGCTTTTCGAGGATATCGGAGGCAGGGTCTTGCGGCTTCATGACAGCGGGGTCTACCAGATCTGGGCGGAACGCGCTACCGCGTTCGCGTAACGTTCTCTCAAGCGGTCCCGGGCGGGCGGCAGCGGGCCGTTCAGCACGTGCCGCTCCAGGAAATGGGCGGTCAGCCGCAGCCCGTCGGTCACCGCCGCCGGGCCGCCGCCGCCACGCCCGGCGAGGAAATCGGGCAGCGGCAGCAGCCGGTCGCGGTAGGGTTCGCCCACCGCCGCGGTCACCGCCCGCCCGGTGCGCGGGCTGACATAGGCGAGGTAGTCGTTCGCCCCCGACACGGCGCAGCGGTCGAGGTCGAGCCCGAAGCCGAGTTCGGCCAGCAACCCGACCTCCCACCGCACATAGGACTCGGCCCAGGCCGGGCTGTCGAGCAGGCCGAACAGCGCCAGCAGCCCGTCGAACAGCGCCGGGTGCGCCTCGTGCTCGGGCAGGGCCGCTTCCACCAGGGCGCAGGCGCTGGTCAGCGCCGCCAGCGCCGCGGCGTCGTCGAACAGGCTGGCGGCGTAGCCCTTTTCCGGCTCCAGCGTGAAATGGCCGAGATGCTCGGGCAGGCGGCCCCGCCAGCGGGCGGCGACCAGCGTTCCGGGCTCCAGCACCCCGCGCATGCGGTGCGACCGGCCGCCCATCACCATGCCGGCGTGCCGCCCATGCTCGCGGGTCAGCAGGGTCGCGACGGCGGAGCCCTCCCCTTGCGGGCGGGATGACAGAACGATTCCCTGATCGGACCAATCCATGGGGGTGCCGTTCACAAGAAGGAATGACGCGGGGCGGGCTATCCTAATATAGGAAAAAATCTCACCAAGGAAACCTCTCTCGGCGTCGGGACCGGACGGCGGAGGAGTTGCAGGGTGCGACGAAATTTCACCGTTTTTTCACCAAACTACGGATAAACTGCCTGTCCAACCGGTGGGACACCCCGCCAACCGCTGGCCGCCGACAGGTCCGACGAGGGGTCTTGAACACCAACATCGACCGATATCTGCTGGCGGAAAAGGCTGGCTCCGAAGGCGTCTGGGACTGGGATCTGAGCAGCGACACGCTGTACCTCTCCCCCCGCTTCAAGGATTTCCTCGGCCTGCCGCCCGGCGACCTGAACCGCCCGGCCGACTGGCTGTCGCTGGTCCATGGCGAGGATGTCGACTGGCTCCACGCCTCGTTCGAGGCGCAGATGGTCGGGCTGTCGGTGCCCTTCCAGATCGAGCACCGGGTCCGCCGCGCCGACCTGCCCGCCGGGGCCAAGCCGCACTGGCGCTGGCTGGTGTGTCGCGGCATGGCGGTGATGAACGAGCGGGACGAGCCGGTCCGGCTGGTCGGCTCCGTCGCCGACATCACCGACCGCAAGCACGCCGAACAGGAACTGCGCCGCAGCGAAGAGCGCTATGCGCTGGCCGCCGCCGCCAGCAACGACGGCCTCTATGACTGGGACCTCGTCACCGATCGGGTCTATTACTCGCCGCGCTGGGCCTCGCTGCTCGGGCTGACACCGGCCGAGCTGACCGACCAGCCGCAGGAATGGCTGGACCGCGTCCACCCGTCCGACCGTCCCGCCCTGACCGACGCCCTGGCGGCGCTCGGCAAGCCGACGGCGGCGGGCGACGGCGAGACCGCGTTCCAGGTTGAATACCGCATGCGCAACGCCAGCGGCGCCACCCGCTGGATGGCCTGCCGCGGCATCGCCGTGCTCGACCCCGCCGGCAGGCCGATCCGGCTGGTCGGCAGCCAGGCCGACGTCACCGACCGCAAGACCGCCGAACAGCGCCTGCGCCAGAGCGAGGAGCGCTACGCGCTGGCCGCCGCCGGCGCCGCCGACGGGCTGTGGGACTGGCACATCGACAGCGGCGAGGTCTATTACTCGCCGCGCTGGAAGGCGATGCTGGACGCCGGCGACGCGGAGATCGCCGGGACGCTGGACGCCTGGTTCCAGCGCGTCGAGCCGAGCGACCTGGACGGCCTGCGCACCGCGATCAACCTGCACCTGACCGGCGAGCGCGAGCACCTGCAGCACGAGTTCCGCATCCACCGCAGCGGCGGCGAGGAGATGTGGATGCTGGTCCGCGGGCTGGCGGTGCGCAACGCCAAGGGCTGCGCCGTCCGCATGGCCGGCTCGATGACCGACATCACCGCGCGCAAGAAGGCCGAACAGCAACTGCTGTTCGACGCCTTCCACGACGGCATGACCGGCCTGCCCAACCGCACCCTGCTGCTGGACCGCATCGGGCAGGCGCTGGACCGCAACCGGCGGGCGGGGGCGCGGCCCTTCGCCGCGGTGATCATCGACCTCGACCGGTTCAAGGCAATCAACGACGCGCTGGGCTCCGCCACCGGCGACCGGGTGCTGCGGATCATCGCCAAGCGGCTCGACAACAGCCGCCGCGTCGGCGACACGCTGGCCCGCCTGTCGGCCGACGAGTTCGCGGTGCTGCTGGACGACATCGGCGACGCCGGCGACGCGCTGGGCGCCGCCGAGCGGATGGCCCGCGCCATCGCGCGGCCGGTCTCGCTGGAGGGGCATGACGTCGTGCTGACCGCCTCCATCGGCGTCGCGCTGAGCCAGACCGGCTACGACCGGGCGGAGGACATGCTGCGCGACGCCAGCCTCGCCATGTACCGGGCCAAGAGCGGCGGGCGGGCGCGCATCGACCTGTTCGACGCCAACCTGCGCCGGCAGGCGATGACCGCCATGCGGATGGAGGCCGATCTGCGCGCCGCGCTGGAGCAGGGCCAGCTCTGCCTGCACTACCAGCCGATCATCGAGCTGGAAACCGGCGCCATCGCCGGGTTCGAGGCGCTGATGCGCTGGAACCACCCCGACCGTGGGCTGGTGGCGCCCGGCGAGTTCATCCCGTTGGCCGAGGAAACCGGCCTGATCGTGCCGATGGGCCGCTGGGCCCTGGATGAGGCGGTGCGCCAGCTGGCCGACTGGCAGGCCCGCTTTCCCCGCCCGACGCCGCTGTTCATGAGCGTCAACGTCTCGTCCCGCCAGTTCCGCGACGACGATCTGGTCGGCGCCGTGCGCGACCTGCTGGACGCGGTGCCGATCCCACCGTCGAGCCTGAAGCTGGAGCTGACCGAAAGCCTGCTGATGCAGGATCCCGACGAATGCCGGATGCTGATGCAGAGCATCCGCGACATGGACATCCGGCTGTCGATCGATGATTTCGGCACCGGCTATTCGTCGCTGGCCTACCTGCACAAGTTCCCGGTCGACACGCTGAAGATCGACCGCACCTTCGTCCAGGCGGTGTCGTCGGGCGAGGGAAACGCCGCCATCGTCCAGGTCATCGCGACGCTTGCCACCATTTTGCGGCTGGACGCGGTGGCGGAAGGGGTGGAAACCGCGGAGGAAGCGGTGTATCTGCGCGACATCATGTGCAAGTACGCGCAGGGATACCATTTCGCCCGTCCGGCGCCGTCGGCCACGGCCGAACGCCTGCTGGCCGCCGAAGACGAACGCGCGGTGCTGCGGGCGTCCGCCCTGCCCGCCTTGTCCGTCCAGGCCTGACCGCCTTTTTTGATTGGAGTCGTCGTTATGTCCGACCGCACATGCGGGGAATGCACCCTGTGCTGCAAGCTGATGGGTGTGCCGGAGTTGAAGAAGCCGTCCGCCAAGTGGTGCGCGTCCTGCGACCAGGGCAAGGGCTGCTCGATCTACGAGGAGCGGCCGCAATCCTGCCGGAACTTCCAGTGCTTCTGGCTGATGGACGAGAATTTCCCGGACGAATTCCGCCCCGACCGCATCCACGCGCTGGCCGCCTTCAACGACGTCAAGAACAGCTGCGTCCTGCACGTCGATCCGGCCAAGCCGCGCGCCATGGGCAGCCCCGAGGTGCAGGCGCTGACCGACGCGCTGCTGAAGGTCTACGAGAAGGTCTTCTTCCTGTGTGGCAAGGAAAGCGCGATGATGCAGCGCTGACGCCGGCGCCCTTCGGACCCGGACGCGTCAGTTCTCCGAGCCGGGTCGTCCGCCCTGGGGCGGCCCGATGCTGGTGTCGTGGACACGGACGGCGTCCTCGATGCCGATCGCCAGCAGGCGGGCGACGCAGTCATAGCCGCGGTCGTTCTGATGCACGCCGTCGGGGCCGATCAGATCGGTGACGGCCACCCCCTGGGACTGGACCAGGGAGCGCATGACGGCGAAGCGGTGGAACAGCCCGACACGCTCGGTCGCGGCGATGCCGGCGATGCGGCCCAGCATCTCCGGCGCGCGGTCCTTTTCGATCATCCTGGGCGCGTATTGCAGATCCATCAGCACGATGTCGACGCCGGCGGCGCGCAGACGCTCCACCCCCCGGCGCACCGCCCGTTCGCTCACATCCTGGTTGCCGTCGCGCAGCACCGTGTTGGCGCCGACCTGCCAGATGACGAGATCGGGCCGCGACGCCAGCGCGTCGGCGTCGAGGCGCCGTTCGGTCTGGTCGTCGGTCTCGCCGTTGACGCCGCGGTTCAGCACGGCGATGTCCGACGTGCGCAGCCGGGCGCGCAGGTGATCGGCCAAGCGGGCCGGGTAGGTCTTGTCCGGCCCGCTGGCCCCCGCCCCGGCGGTCGAGGATGATCCGATGGCGACGATGCGCAGCGGCGCCCCGCTGGCGATCCGCTCAGACAGCCGCGGCAGCGGCGCGGACAGGCCGGCAACGGCGCGCGGCGCCTGGCATTGCACGGACGGCGCGTCGGCCGCCCGGGCGGCAAGCGGTGCGGCGATGATGGTGGCGGCGAGCAGCGCCAGGAAACCGGCGCGCGACACGGCGTGACTCAATGACTGGCTCCGTTGCGACGGTCGAGCATGGTGGCGACGCTGTCCGCCATCAACTGTGCGACGCAACGGTGAACAAAGTCATAAGCACGCTGCTTGGCCGAGTCGGTTTCGTCGGCGAAGTCGACGCGGCCGTCCTCGACCCAATGGCGCATGATGTCGTAACGCGGGAAATGGAAGACGTCGGCCCGCTGCCCGGCCCAGGCCATGTACGTCACATAGGGCGCGAAATCGATCAGCTGGGCGGTGTGCATGCTGTACTGCATGTCCATGACGATCACGTCGGCGCCCCGGCGCTGCGCGGCGGCGATGCCTTCGTCCAGGGCGGTGCCGAAGCTCTCCGGATCGAGATTGCGCATGGCGTCCGCCGTGCCGGTCTGCCAGACGACCAGCGCCGGCCGCATCCGCTCCACCGCCTGCGCCAGGGGGCCGACCATCTCGGGCGCCACGCGGCCGGGCAGGCTCAGCACCGTCGTCTCCACCTTGCGGCCGGGCAGCCGGCGCGTCAGTTCGTCGGACAGCCGGGCCGGGTAGCTGATGGCGCCCGGCTTGGGATGCGGCTTGGCCGAGTTGACGATGAGGATCGACAGCGGCTCCCCCGCCTTCAGCCGCTCCGCCGCCCGGGGCAGGTCGGCGTCGGCGGACAGCACCGATGCGGGAACGGCGCAGGGATCGTCGACGGCCGGCTGAGCCCAGGCCCCAACCGGAAAGGCGACCGCAAGAACGGCCGCCAGCGTCTGTCCAACCCCGCGTCGTCTCATGCACCCATGTTCCTGCCGGTCGCCACCTGCGGGCGCCGCGCACGCTGCGCCGACCGGTACCAGGACAGGACCTTGGCCAGCAGCACCATCGCGCCGATGCCCAGCACGGTAACAAGGAACTGGGCGGAAAGCGAGCCGCTGACATGGGTCAGCACGGTCTGCGCGGCAAAGGACAGCAGCACGCCCAGGCAGAAGACGTGAAGCGACTGGCGCCCGCAATCCAGCACCGGGGCGACCAGCCAGCCCCTCAGCCAGGGGGCCCCGGCCGGGACCAGCCACAGGATGAGATAGACCAGCGCGAAGAAATGGACCAGCCGCAGCGGGTCGAGGTCGGTCTTGCTGATCGGGTAGATGATCTCGGTCAGCCGGGCCGGAAGCAAGGCGTGGAGCTGGGCGAACTGCCAGGACAGGGCGAGGAACAGACTGCCGATCAGGAACAGGACGGCCGCCGCCATCACCGGAGCGCGCGCGCGGGTCACGACGGCGCGCAGGCCGGGCAGCCCCTGGAGCACGGCGCCGAGGATGAACAGGAACTGCCAGGTGAAGGGGTTGAAGTACCAGACGCCGCCATCCGGGTGGGTCGGCAGGTTCCAGCCGGACAGGCGCGCGGCGACGTACAGCGCGGCCGACCCGCCCAGCACCGCCAGGGGCTGCCGGCGCAGCAGCGGAAGAACCAGCGGGAACATCAGCAGCAGCACGATGTAGAGCGGCAGAACATCCAGGTTGGCCGGCCGGAACTTCAGCAGCAGCGCCTGGGTCAGCGCCGTCACCGGGTCCTGGAAATAGGTGGCGATCCCCATCTCCTCCGCGAACAGCGGGCTGTCGAACGCCCGCGCGGTGTAGGCGATCTGGGCGGTGAAGGCGAAGAACAGGATGATGTAGGTGACGTACAGCGTCCAGCAGCGGTGCAGCACCTGCGCCGCCGCCATCGGGAAGCCCTGCCGCCCCAGCGTCTGGCCATAGACCATCGCCGCGGTGTAGCCGGAAATGAAGACGAAGGTCTCGGTCGCGTCGCTCAACCCGAAATTCCGCGGCGTCAGCCAGGAGATCTGGTTGGCCGGGATGTGGTTGATGAAGATGAACCACAGCGCGAGGCCACGGAAGAAGTCGAGCCGCAGGTCACGCTGCCCCGTCGGCTCCGCCGATGCCCCCGCCAAAGCTCGGTCGCTCATGATCGTCCAGCCCGCACCGGTCTGCCCTGTCCTGATCAACACGCGACGGGCGGCGATGGATCATCGGCCACCCTGCGGATTGCCGCACGCGGTGATTGCGGGCGGCCTCCCAGACATAGGAAGGATGGCGGAGGTTGCGAGCTGTTTTGACGCAGACCGGCGGGAGCGGCCTATTTCGCCGTCGCGGTCAGCGGGACGCGGCGTTCGACCAGGGCCGACGTGACCTCCTTGGCCTTGGTCGGGTCCATCGCCGCCAGGATCGGCGCCGTCTTCTGCTCCTTCATCTTCTGGATGACGCCCAGCAGCACCGGCATGTCGAGTTCCTCGAAGATGCGGGCGGCTTCCTTCGGCTTCATCGTCTCGTAGATCTTCACCAGACTGTCCAGCTGCGCCGACTGCTTCTCGTCGCCCTGGCTCATCAGCTTCTGGATATCGGCGCGGGTCTTCTCCATCTCCGCCACCTTCTGGTCGATCCGCTTCTCGGCGGCGGCCAGCAGAGCCTCGCGCTGCTCCATCTCCTTGGTGCGGCGCTCGATCTCGGCGCGGCGTTCGGCGAAATGCTGCAGCAGCTCCTGGTTGTCGATCGGACCGAGCGGCGCCAGCGGCGCGCTGGCCGCCCCGCCCGCCGGCGCGCTGGAACCGCCGGGGGCCGGCGGTGCATCCTTGCCCACCGGCTTGGTCGAGGCGGCCGGCGGCGCCTGCAGCGGCGGGGTCGGCGGGGTCGAGCTTTGCGGGCCCTGGGCGAGGCTGACCGGGAAGTCGGGCAGCCGGGCGTCGTGGGTGGCGAGCCGCCACAGGTCGCCGACCCGCACGCCCAGCATCAGCACCGCCACGAAGATGGTCAGCGGCAGCAGCCGGAAGCGGGCGCCACGCATCCGTTCGCGCAGCCGCTCGCCCAGGGGACGGCGCGGCACCGCCGGTTTGCGCGGCTTGCCCTTCGCCTTGGCCTTCCGCGCCACCGGCTTGCCAGCCGTCCGCACGTTCGGGATCTGGGCCGGCAGTTGCGCTTGCTGGGCCTGCTGCGCGGCCAGCGTCGGCGAGGTTCGCACCCCGGTCGGCGCGGCACCCGCCGGGCGGATCACCACCTTTGGCTCCGCTGCCGGACCCGGGACCGGCCGGCCGTCATTCGTCCGCGTGCTCATCCGAGCCCCTTACCGGCGTTCTCGATCGCCTGCAGAAGTTCACGTTCGGCCCGCGACAGGCTCTCGCCCTCGCGGATGATGCTGGCGCGGCCGGCGTCCCGCGGTGCCGGCTCACGCGCCTCCGCCGCCGGTTCGGCCCGTGCCGCGGCGCGGCGCGGCAGGGTGTCGAGCCGGGCGGGCGGCGGCGCGTCGTCGTGGTCGTGGTCGTGGTCGTCCTCGGCCGGCAGGCGCAGCGCCGGGCGGGCGACCAGCGGCGCCTTCGCCGGGCTGCGCGCGGCCAGCGCCGGCATCACGGCGGAGCGGCCGCCATCGCGGTCACCGACGCCGCCCAGCCGGTTGGCCAGCGTGTCGCCCGCCTCCAGCATGAACTGCAGCTCGTCGCGCAGGGCCTGCGCCTTGATCACGGTGCGCTGGAGATCCTCGCCGGTGTCGCCGGCCGCCTTCTTCAGCGTGCGCACGCCGGTGTCGGCCCGCGCCATCGCCTCGTTCAGTCCCTGGATCAGTTCCGCCATCTCGCCGCGGCTTTCGCGCAGCTTGATGATCTGCTTGTTCAGGATGATCGCGTAGGCGATGGTCGCGGCCAGCAGGCCGACCATCACGACGTCGATGATGATGGAGACCAGCGGACTCATAGCCTCATGACCTCCTGCTTGGGCAGTTCCTTTTCCAGGCGGACGGCGATGTGCCCGCCCTTGCGCCCCATCCGCCCCTGGAACATCGACACGTCGCCGCAGCGCAGCTCGATCGCGCCATCCGGGGTGGCGTTCAGCAGGATCCGGGTGCCGACGCGCCAGTTCAGCACGTCGTGCAGCGTCATCGTCACCTCGTCGAGCACGGCGGACAGATCGACGTCCGTCACCATCAGCTCCGACGCCAGGTGGGTTTCCCAGATCGAGTCACGGCCGAACTTCTCGCCCATGAACATCTGGAGCAGCAGCTCACGCACCGGCTCCAGCGTCGCGTAGGGGATCATCAGCTCCAGCCGGCCGCCGCGATCCTCCATGTCGATGCGCAGCTTGACCAGAACCGCCGCGTTGGCCGGCCGGGCGATGGTGGCGAAGCGCGGGTTGGTCTCCAGCCGGTCGAAGCGGAAGGTGACGGGCGACAGCGGGTCGAAGGCGGCGGACAGGTCCGACAGCACCACATGGACCATGCGTTCCACGAGGTTGCGTTCGATGGTGGTGTAGGGCCGGCCCTCGATGCGCATCGCCGCGGTGCCGCGCCGGCCGCCCAGCAGCACGTCGACGATCGAGTAGATCAGCGCCGAGTCCACGACCATCAGGCCGTAGTTGTCCCACTCCTCCGCCTTGAAGACCGACAGCATCGCCGGCAGCGGGATGGAGTTCAGGTAGTCGCCGAAGCGGACCGACGAGATCTGGTCGAGGCTGACCTCGACGTTGTCGGAGGTGAAGTTGCGCAGGCTTGTCGACATCATGCGGACGAGGCGGTCGAACACCACCTCCAGCATGGGCAGGCGTTCGTAGTTGACCAGCGCCGAGTTGACCAGCGCCATGATGCCGGAATTGTCGCCGTCGCCGGCCCCGCCCTGGTCGAATCCGAGCAGGCTGTCGATCTCGTCCTGGTTCAGGACGCGGGTCGACCCGCCGCCGCCGCCCATGTCGCCGACGTCGCCGCTGTCCTCGGCCAGCGCGGCCCATTCCGCGGCAAGCCGTTCTTCTTCGCTCAGTTCCTCGGTGTCGCTCATGGATCCGGCCCCCGCCCTTACTGGACCAGCATTTCTTTGAACAGCACGTCCTTCACCTTCACCGGATAGGCCGCGGCGGTGATGCGCAGCAGCAGTTCCTGGCGCAGCCGGTACATGCCGGCCGACCCGCGCAGATCCTCCAGCCGCAACTCGCGCAGGTAGACCTGGAAGTTGTCGATGATGCGGGGCAGCACATGCTCGACCGCCGCCACATCCTCCGGCTTGTTCAACTGGATCGAGATCTTGATCTTCAGAAAGGCGGGCCGCTTGTTGCCGGTGTTCAGGTTCACCAGCATGTCCGGCAGGTCGTAGAAGACCGGGGCCGCGTGCGGATCGGGCTTGCCCGGCTCCGCCCCATGCTCGCCCTCCGCAGCGGCGGCGTGCTCACCCTCCGCCGCGTGCTGCTCCTTGCCCAGCAGGCTGTCGAGCAGGCCGGAGAAATAGACCCCGGCACCAGTGCCGATCAGCAGGACCAGGGGAAGAACGACGAACAGGACCAGCTTCTTGCCGCTGAATTTCTTTCGCGGCAGGCCTTCGGTCGAAAGTTCGCCGGCGTCGGTTTCGGCAGCCATGGGACCCTGGAGCGTTCGAGAAGCGCAATCCTGCGCACGACCTCCCCAAAGCTACTTTTGGGATAGTTAATAACTCCTTTCGAGTGAGGGGTGGGACTGGCCGGGCGGGTAGGTTTCCACGGCGCGGCACGGTTTTTGATTGGGTCCGTCCGGAGTTCCGCGCCCGGTGTTGCCATATGGCATCGCTGCCGGCCCCGGCATCGGCGCGTCCGGCGCCGACGCCCCGCTGACGCGCCCGGACTCCGCCCCGCCGCCCGCCACGCCCGCAAAGGGCGCGGCCGGGCCGGATCGCATCGCCCCGCCGCCCCCTTCGCGGCGGGAACGGGAGAGTCTTGCCCGTTCGGACCCGGCAAGGACGGCCCACGTCCCGGCAGAATCTGCCCGGCATCCCCTGCCCCACCCGGCGGGACCGCCCCCGGCTTGCCCGGAGTCCTGGATTTCCGCGGCTCACGGCCAGTTGGCACGCCGCCTGCAATACCCCTTATCGCCGGTCGGACGGTTCCGCCCGACCCCATGTTCCAGGCAAGAGGCCGCAAGATGGAAAATTCGATCTACGTCGCCATGTCGCGCCAGATGGCGCTGCAACGTCAGCTCGACGTGACGTCGAACAACATCGCGAACATGAACACGACCGGCTACAAGAACCAGCGCATGCTGTTCACCGAGTATCTGGAAAAGCCGGGCCTGCACGAGAAGGTCAGCTTCGTCCAGGACCGCGCCGTGGTGCGCGACCTGACGGTCGGCGGCATGACCCAGACCGGCAACCCGCTGGATCTGGCGCTGACCGGCCAGGGTTACTTCACCGTCGATACCGCCAGCGGCCCGCGCTACACCCGCGCCGGCAATTTCCGCCTGAACGACCAGCGCCAGCTCGTCGACGGCGGCGGCCTGCCGGTTCTGTCCAACAACGGCCAGCCGCTGACCATCCCGGCCGGCACCAACGACGTGAAGGTCAGCGGCGACGGCACCGTCGCCACCGAGCTGGGCCCGGTCGGCAAGCTGAACATCGTCACCTTCAAGAACGAGCAGTTGATGACCGAGGTCGGCAACGGCCTCTACGTCACCGACGAGCAGCCGACCCCGGCCCCCGTCGAGACGAAAGTGGCACAGGGCTTGCTAGAAGGTTCGAACGTGAAGCCCGTCGTCGAGATGACGCAGATGATCGACATCCAGCGTCAGTACATGTCCGCCCAGCGGATGATCGACAACGAGCATGAACGCATCCGCAGCATGATCCAGAAACTGGGCCGCAGCGCCTAAAAGCCGCCCGACGACGAGAGGAGAAGACCACAATGCGCAGCCTCGCCATCGGCGCCACCGGTATGATCGCCCAGCAGCTCAACGTCGAGACGATCTCCAACAACATCGCCAACGCGACCACCACCGGCTTCAAGAAGCAGCGGGCCGAGTTCCAGGACCTGCTGTACCAGAATTTCCGCCGCATCGGCTCGACCTCGTCGGACGCCGGCACCGTGGTGCCGACCGGCGTGCAGGTGGGTGCCGGCGTGCGCATCGCCGCGGTGGCCCGCGTGCTGGAACAGGGCAACCTGAACATCACCGACAACAAGATGGACGTCGCCATCAACGGGTCGGGTTACTTCCAGGTGACGCTGCCCAGCGGCGACACCGCCTACACCCGCGCCGGCAACTTCAAGCTGTCGCCGGAAGGCATGATGGTCACCGCCGACGGCTACCCGATCCAGCCGAACATCACCATCCCGACCAACGCGGTCGACGTGTCGATCAACTCGTCGGGCGAGGTGCTGGTGAAGCTGGACGGCCAGACCGCCACCCAGAATGTCGGCCAGATCCAGCTCGCCACCTTCGCCAACGCCGCCGGCCTGGAAGCCACCGGCGACAACCTGTTCATGGAATCCGGCGCGTCCGGCCAGGCGGTGACCGGCAATCCGGGCGCCCCCGGCTTCGGCCGCGTCACCCAGGGTGCCCTGGAGACCTCGAACGTCAACGTGGTGCAGGAGATCACGACCCTGATCACCGCCCAGCGCGCCTACGAGATGAACTCCAAGGTCATCAAGACCACCGACGAGATGATGCAGCAAGCCAGCCAGATGAAGTAACGCCGGCCTCCGGTCCTTCGCCTCGGCCTCACCTCGGGAACCGCCACCATGATCCGCACCCTCGCCAACCGCCGCCTGCCCGCCCTGCTCCTCGGCGCCGCCCTGCTGACCGTTCCGGTCGCCGGGCTGGCCGCCACGGTCTCCGGCACGGCCTCGGGCACGGCCGCGACCGTTCCGGCGCCGGATGTCGTCTTTGGCATGCCGCATGTCGAGGCGGTGCTGTCCGACGCGCTGTCGCGGGTGGTGACGGTCGGTCGGCTGCAGATGGAGCTGGACAGCCGCGCGGTCGAGCTGCGCGCCCCCCAGGGCGCCGGCGGCCTGACGGTGGAGAACCTCTATTACAGCCCGGTGCAGGGCCGCTTCGCCGCCGAGGTGGTGGTGACCGGGACCCAGCCGGCGGTCCGCCTGCCGGTGTCCGGCCGCGCCTTCGGCGTCGTGCAGATCCCGGTGCTGACGCGCCGCGTCATTCCCGGCGACGTCATCGGTCCGGGCGACGTCGACTGGCAGGACGTGCGCGCCGACCAGACCACCAGCGACACCGCCGCCACCGACGCCCAGCTGATCGGCATGACGCCGAAGCGCGGCGTGTCGACCAACCAGCCCGTCCGCCTGCGCGACCTGCAATCGCCGCGCATGGTCGACAAGGGCGCCATGGTGACCATCACCCTGACCACCCCGGCCATGTCGCTGACCACGCAGGGCAAGGCCCTGCAGGACGGCGGCCGGGGCGACGTCATCCGCGTCGTGAACACCCAATCCAACCGCGTCGTCGAAGCGACGGTCGCAGGCCCCAACGTCGTCGCCGTGGCAAAGCCCGGCATCATCGCGCAGTAAGGAGAAAGCTCCCATGTCCGCCACCACCAAGACTGCCCGGATTGTCCGCTTCGCGATGATCGCCGCCGCCGCCACCTCGCTGACCGCCTGCGGCGCCGCCTCGCGCATCGCCGACATCGGCAAGGCGCCGGAGCTGAGCTCCATCCAGGATCCGCAGGCCAAGCCCGGCTACCAGCCGGTCAGCCTGCCGATGCCGACCCCGTTGCCGACGGAGCGCAACCCGAACTCGCTGTGGCGCACCGGCGCCAAGGCGTTCTTCAAGGACCAGCGCGCCTCCAAGGTCGGCGACATCATGACCATCAACATCTCGATCAACGACAGCGCCAAGGTCGCCGACGAGAGCAAGCGGTCGCGCGCCAACACCGAGGCTGCCGGCATGCCGAACCTGTTCGGGCTGGAAGGCGCCACCCTGAGCCGGGTGCTGCCGGCCGGCGCCTCCGCCTCCAACCTCGTCAACCTGAACAGCAACACCTCCAACGACGGCAAGGGCTCGGTCGACCGCAACGAGAAGATCGACCTGAAGGTGGCGGCGCTGGTGACGCAGACCCTGCCCAACGGCAACCTGGTCATCCAGGGCCACCAGGAGGTCCGGGTGAATTTCGAGGTGCGCGACCTGCAAATCCACGGCGTGATCCGCCCCGAGGACATCACCGCCCAGAACACCGTCAGCTACGAGAAGATCGCCGAAGCTCGCATCTCCTACGGCGGCCGCGGCCAGATCACCGACGTCCAGCAGCCGCGCTATGGCCAGCAGCTCTACGACATCATCATGCCGTTCTGACGGGCTGGGACGGCGCACCGGACCGAAAGGGGGCGACGCCCCCTTTCGCCATGCCGGCGGGCCAGCGTCGATGCTCGCCAGGATGGACATTTCTGCCGGGCGGTCGCTTCTGCCGCGCCGTTCCTGCCGGCTGCCGGACGGCGGCGCTTACTGATAGCCGCCCTGGGTCGCCCGTTCCTTCGCCGCCTCCTCCTGCGCCTTTTCGGTCCGGCTGTCGATCCGGCCGGTGTCCTTGGGCTGCGGCTTGGGCTGTTGCGGCTGGCCGTCAGGTTGAACGGCAGGCTCGGCGTCGTTCCGGGGTTGGTCGGTCATCCGGGGTTCCTCGCTGGTGGCGCATGGAGCTGCGACAGCGGGGAAACAGGCGGGCACGACGATGATCACGCGCCCGGCTTCAGCCCGCCGGCCGTTTCCCGCCCAAATTGTCCCCGTCCGGATCGCCCTCGTCGCCCAACGCGGCGTTGATCTGGTCCAGCGTGCGGCCGCAGCCGGTGCAGACATCGCCGTCGATGGCGCACATGCCCAGGCAGTCGGGGTCGTCGCTCATTCAGTGGGGCTCCCGTTGCGGAAAGGGGTGGTATAATCCATGTCCTTGCCATCCGCCCCGGCCTCCAACGACGGACGGAGACGCGCCAAGCGTGGGGCCGGGACGGGAGGGATCCCTAGCGGAAAGACGGGAGGGGCTCAATGCCGGAAGATCGACGGCCGGATGATGCCACGACGAACGACGCGCAGGCCCGGCGTCTGCGCGACATGGCCGACGCCCTGCGCACGATCATCGCGGAAGCGGAGGCGGCGCGCTCCGCCCTGTGCGAGAACGAACTGGTGATCCGGTTGGACACCATCACCGCGACGGCCCGCAAGGCGATCGGCGACGGCGGGCCGCGGTAAAGCCGTCGCGCGGCGGGAAGGCCCTGCCCATCGGCGGTAGGGCGCGCGCCTTCCCCGACTCTGTGATTGCCGGTCCTTCGTCGGGCGGCTAGATGTTCGCTCCGTTTGACCATGCCACAGAGGCCGCGACGGCCACAGAAGGACCGGATGCCGACGGCATTGCTTGTATCCTGCGCCATGTACCGCTACAGCGCCGCCCGCATGCCCTATGCGCTGAAGGCGGCGGGTTTCCGGGTCTTCGCCGTGTGTCCGAAGAACGCGCTCTTGCAGTTCAGCGACTTCCTCGACGGCGGACGCGTGTTCGCCGAAACCCCGAACGTCGACGACCTGATCACGGTGATCGCCTCGACGGCGATCGAATGCCGGCCGGACATCATCATCGCGTGCGATGGCCGCGCCGACGATACGCTCGCGCTCGCGGCGCAGCGGGTGAACGGCGGTGGCGGTGAAGACGCCGCCTGGGTCCGCCGGATCATCGGCCGCTGGTACGGCGGCGGCGGCCCCCGGGAGAGCCTCCGGTCGCTGTGCGTGGAGATGGTGGCGTCCGCGGGAATACGGACGCCGCGCCAGATGGCGATCGACGATCGGACCAGTGCCGCCGACCTCGCGCCTCTCGGCACGCCGTTGATCGTCAAGCGGGACAACAGTTCGGCCGGGTGCGGCGTGGCCAAGGCCGAATCGGCGCAGGACGCCATCGCGCGGATGGCCGACCTGCGGATCGCCGGCCCGCGGACCGAAGGCGACGGCGACGGCACGGCGGGCCATGCGCGCATCGTCGCGCAGGAGTTCGTTTCGGGCCCGTCGGCATCGGTGTCGTTCAGCGCGCTGGACGGCCGGATGCTGGAGGCCTTCCCATACCGGGTCCTCCACCACCAGCCGGAGCCCTTCGGCCCATCCTCGGCCATCGAAATCGGCAACCATCCCGCCCTGCTGGACATGGCGCAGCGGGTGGTGGCGCTTCTCGGCTTTTCCGGGTTCGGCGGCATCGACGCGATCCTGCCGGACGACGGCAGCGCGCCGGTGTTCCTTGAGGTCAACACCCGCCCCACCCAGACCACCCACCTGGGGAGCCTGATCGGTGCCGATCTCTGCCGCGCCATGGCCTGCGCCCTGACCGGGCAGCCGTATCAAAGCGACTTCGACCCAACCCGCCGGCTGTCCATGGCCCTGTTTCCGGGCGAGTGGATCCGGGACCGCAACAGTCCCTATCTCACCCGCTTCTATCACGACGTGCCCTGGCAGGAACGCCGGATGACCGCGGCGATCCTGAGCATCACGCCGCAGCTCCATCCCGGCTGAGTCGCGCGTCCCGCACCGGTCGGCGCCCCTGTCTCATGCCAGGGCCGGAAAGTGCCGACCACCGGTCGGACCTTTCCGGAGCCGGCATCATTCCAGCGCGATGTCCGCCGTCACCTCGTGCGTCAGGTCGAGGCCATCGACGGTCAGCACCATGCGGGCGCGCAGGGTTTCGTTCCCTTTCAGCCGGCCGTCGCCCAGCGCCCGGCCGACCGCCAGTTCAAGCTCGCGCTGCGAGGTGACGCCGACCTGCTTCAGGAATTTGCGCAGGCCGACGTTGAAGGTTTCCTGGTCCATGGGGCCTCCCCGGGGAAAACGGTGTCTCGGCACCAGTGTCCGAACCCCCGGGGCGGCCGATTGGTTCCGGAAAACGGCTTAGTCGCGCCAGCCCATCCGGTTGTTGGCGACGCCGGCCGGGGAGCCGTGGCCCTCTTCGGCCGAGGTCAGCCCGGTGTTGACCCCGTCGGACGCCGCGCACGACAACCCGCTGCAACCGGCACCCGGCCGCTCGGTCAGGCCGCAGCGTCGTTCGCCCCGGACGCCGGACATTCCGCCGGGCAGAGCACGCCGGGACCGCCCTCCTCCCGCGGAACGAGGCGCAGGCCGGCGGTGGTGAAGGCGGCGGTCAGCAGGGTTTCCGTGCTTCGGTGCAGGGCGTGTCGACCCTTTTCGAAGTCGCGGATGGTGCCGCGTGACACCGCCGCCCGCTCGGCCAGTTCCTCCTGCGTCCAGTCGAGGAAGCCGCGGGCGGCCCGGCATTGCCCCGGTGTCAGGATACCCTTCGTGGACATACTTTTTCACCCAAAACCTTGGCCAGAAACGTTGAAACCGATCATTTACACCACAATATGAGACGGGCCGCCCCGATTTCCACCCCCAGCCGCCGGGAACCGCCGCCCTTATGCCCCACCACGTCCCGCTGATCACCACCATGGTGGCCGCCATCGTCCTGGCCTTCCTCTTCGGCGCCACCGCCCATCGGCTGCGCCTGTCGCCGCTGGTGGGCTATCTGCTGGCGGGCGTCGCCATCGGCCCCTTCACGCCGGGCTTCGTCGGCGACCTCCACCTCGCCTCCCAGTTGGCGGAGATCGGGGTGATCCTGCTGATGTTCGGCGTCGGGCTGCATTTCTCGCTGGACGACCTGATGAAGGTGCGCGCCATCGCCATTCCCGGCGCGGTGGTGCAGATCGTCATCGCGACGGTGATGGGCTGGGGGCTGGCGTCGCTGTTCGGCTGGAGTCTCGCGGCCGGGCTGGTGTTCGGTCTGGCCCTGTCGGTGGCCAGCACGGTGGTGCTGCTGCGGGCGCTGGAACAACTCGACCTGTTCAAGACGGAGCGCGGGCGGATCGCCATCGGCTGGCTGATCGTCGAGGATCTGGCGATGGTTCTCGCCCTGGTGCTGCTGCCACCGGTCGCCCGCATGCTGGAAAGCGGCGGCGGCATCGACCAGGAGATGGTGCTGGCGCTGGGGCTGACGCTGGGCAAGGTCGCCCTGTTCGTGGCGCTGATGCTGATCGGCGGCCGGCGGCTGGTGCCCTGGGTGCTGGAACGCATCGCCCGCACCGGCTCGCGCGAGCTGTTCACGCTGTGCGTGCTGGCGCTGGCGCTCGGCATCGCCTACGGGTCGGCGACGCTGTTCAGCGTGTCCTTCGCGCTGGGTGCCTTCTTCGCCGGGATGGTGCTGAACGAATCCGACCTCAGCCACCGCGCCGCCGAACAGACCCTGCCGTTGCAGGACGCCTTCGCCGTGCTGTTCTTCGTGTCGGTCGGCATGCTGTTCGACCCGGTGGTGCTGATGCGGTCGCCCTGGGCGGTGCTGGCGACCATCGGCATCATCCTGGTCGGCAAGTCGGCGGCGGCCTTCGGGCTGGTGCTGCTGTTCCGCTATCCCCTGCGCACCGCGGCGACGGTGGCGGTCAGCCTCGCCCAGATCGGCGAGTTCTCCTTCATCCTGGTCGGGCTCGGCATGCAGCTCGGCATCCTGCCGGAAGAGGGACAGGGGCTGGTGCTGGCCGGTGCCCTGCTGTCGATCACCGCCAACCCGCTGCTGTTCGCCCTGGTGCAGCGGCTGTTCCCCGACGCGGCCGATCCCCTCCCGGCAGCCGACATCGCGCCGGAGTTGCACGACTACCAGGACCGCAGCGGGCATGCGATCGTCATCGGCCACGGCCGGGTCGGCCGACTCGTGGCGCAGGCGCTGAGGACGGAAGGGCGCGAACTGGTCGTCATCGACCTTCAGCGCGAACGGGTGAAGACCCTGCAGGCCGATGGCGTGCAGGCGGTCTACGGCAACGCCAACGCGGCCGGCATCCTGCAACGGGCGGGGGTGGAGGGTGCGGCGCTGCTGCTGGTCACCGTCCCCGACGCGCTGGAAGGCGGCGGAGTCGTGCAGCAGGCGCGGGCGCTCAATCCGACGATCGCCATCGCCGCCCGCGCCCACAGCGACGAGGCGGTGACGCATCTCGACCGCAACGGCGCCGACGCGGTGTTCATGGGGGAACGCGAGATCGCCCGACGGATGATCGAGTACGCCGACGAACGGCCGTCGGACATCGCACGGGCCACAGCCTAGGAAAGCCGGCGTCCCCAACCTGCGCGGGGCGCCCGGTCTTCCGATCGCAACGGCCGGAGAGCGCTTGAAACAACCGGTTCAAGCGCACGCCGCCATCAGTCGTCGCGCTGCGTGCGCTCCATCCGTTCGTGACGCTCCTGGGCTTCCAGGCTCAGCGTCGCGATCGGGCGGGCGTCGAGGCGGCGCACGGAGATCGGGTCGCCCGTCTCCTCGCAGTAGCCGTAGCTGCCGTCGACAAGACGTTCCAGCGCAGCGTCGATCTTGGAGATCAGCTTGCGTTCGCGGTCGCGGGTGCGAAGCTCCAGGGCACGGTCGGTCTCTGCCGAGGCGCGGTCGGCGATATCCGGTTCCTGGATACCACCTTCCTGGAGACTGTTCAGCGTGCCGGTGGATTCCGCCAGCAGCTCCGCGCGCCAGCGCAGAAGCTTCAGGCGGAAATACTCCCGCATGGTCGGGTTCATGAACTCCTCGTCTTCCGACGGGGAATAGTTCGGGGGCAGAAGCGGCGACGTCATCCGAAAGCATCCAGCGCAAAAGGGGTGATCCGGGCGGCGCGGAGTATAGGCAGGCCACGACTGGACCGCAACCCTATGGTTTGCCCCCGCAACAGCCAAACAAGCCCTTGGAATGAAAAAGATTTGTAACCTTGCGGCCTGAACCGCCCCGACCCGCGCGCAGAGGCCCCGCGCTGGATGCACGCGGGATTCAAGAGGTCAGCTTCGCCAGTTCCACCTGGGCGCGCAGATCGATCTCGTCCAGGATTTGGGCGAGGCCGGGGTCGTCGACCTGGGCGCGGCGGGTCTGAACCACCTTGGCCAGCTCGACCAGCTTCTGCGCCGACAGGCTGCCGGACAGCAGGCCGTGCTGGATTTCCTCCAACCGGTCGAGCATCTCCTCCGCCCGCATCTTCCCGCGGGAGGCGCGGGCGGTGGCGTCGTCGGTGGCATCGACCTCTTGCAGGGCGAGCACGCCGGTGACCCCGCCGGCGGCGGCGGTGCCGCTGACGCCGTGGGCGGATCCGGTCTCGCCCACCAATTGCTTGGAGAACGCGGCGCCGGACGAGCCTTCGGCCTTGCCGGTGCGGCGGACCGAACCACTGCCGCGTATGTTTCCGGTGCCTTCGACTTTCATGATCCGTGCAACCGTTTGCAGTAAAGGATGCGTAAACGCGCGCACTGTAGATGGATCAACCTTAACATCGGGTCAAGGCTTGCCGCAATCGGGCAAAAATTGCCGCCCGGCTGTGACCCAAACGCGTCATTCCCCGGGCGTTTTTCAGGACATCGGCCGAATCCCGCCCCCGGCGGCATGTGGCACGGCGTTTGTATAGAAGCGGACGTGAGTTCAGGAGTGTCCGCGTCATGATCCCCACCGCCCTTCGCTTTCTGCGCCGCTGCACCGCGCTTGCGGTCCTGTCCGCCCTGCTGGCGATCAGCGCACCGGCCGCACCGGTCCTGGCGGCGTCCGCCCGTATCAAGGACATCGTGGATGTGGAGGGTGTGCGCGACAACATGCTGATCGGCTATGGGCTGGTGGTCGGCCTGAACGGCACCGGCGACAGCCTGAACAACTCGCCCTTCACCGAACAGAGCCTGACCGGCATGCTGGAGCGGATGGGCGTCAACACCCGCGGCACCAACCTGCGCACCAAGAACGTCGCGGCGGTGATGGTGACGGCGACGCTGGGCGCCTACGCCGCCCAGGGCACCCGCATCGACGTCACCGTCTCGGCGATGGGCGACAGCAAGAGCCTCCTGGGCGGCACCCTGCTGGTCACCCCGCTGATCGGCGCCGACGGCGAGGTCTACGCCGTGGCCCAGGGGCCGATCGCCGTGTCCGGCTTCTCCGCCCAGGGCCAGGGCGCCAGCGTGACGCGCGGCGTCCCCACCTCCGGCCGCATCGCCTCCGGCGCCATCGTCGAGCGCGAGATCCAGTTCGCGCTGGCCGAACTGCCGGTGCTGCGTCTCAGCTTGCGCAACCCCGACTTCACCACGGCGCAACGGGTGGCGACCGCCATCAACATCCAGCTGCGCGGCAACCGCGCCCAGGCGACCGACCCGTCGTCGGTCCTGCTGAACGTGCCCGAGGTGCGCCGCGGCGACGTCGTCGGCCTGATCACCGAGATCGAGCAACTGCGCATCACCCCCGACCAGGTCGCCCGCGTGGTCGTCGACGAGAAGTCGGGCGTCATCGTGATGGGCGAGAATGTCCGCATCTCCACCGTCGCCATCGCCCAGGGCAACCTGACGATCCGGATCACCGAAACGCCGCAGGTCAGCCAGCCCGGCCCGTTCAGCCAGGGGCAGACCGCCGTGGTGCCGCGCACCGACATCCAGGTCGACGACCAGTCCAACAACCGCCTCGCGGTGATGAACGCCGGGGTGACGCTGCAGGAGTTGGTACAATCCTTGAATGCTCTGGGTGTGGGACCGCGGGACATGATCGCCATTCTCCAGTCGATCAAGGCCGCCGGTGCCCTGCAAGCCGAGATCGAGGTGATCTGATGTCCCTGAACCCCGCCACATCCGCCGCATCGGCCCTCGATCGCGCCCGCGCCGCCGGGTTCGGGGTGCAGACCCTGGCAAAGATTTCCGACCTGGAGGCCAAGACCAGCCCGGCAAAGCTTGCCCAGCTGCACAAGTCGGCCAACGAGTTCGAAAGCCAGTTCATCTCGCAGATGCTGGGCCCGATGTTCGAGGGCATCGGCACCGACGAGACCTTCGGCGGCGGGCGTGGCGAGGAGATGTTCCGCCCGATGCTGGTCGAGCAGTTCGGCAAGCAGATTTCCCAGCGCGGCGGTCTCGGCATCGCCAACCAGGTCTATCAAGAGCTTCTTCGCGCCCAGGAGGCCAGCCATGGATAAGGTCGACGTCCGTTTCCCCCAGCCGGCCAAGCCCGGCGCGGCCAACCTGCCGAAGAACGCGTTCGAGCGCGCGACCGCGCTGGTCGACCTGATGGTCCGGCTGTCCGCCCTGCTTGAGCGCGAGTCCGCCGCCGTCCGCGCCCGCCGCCCGGCCAAGGAGCTGGCGCAGATCGTCAAGGACAAGCAGCCGATGACGCTGGTCTATGAAGAAGTGTCCCGCCTGCTGCGCGTCGACCGCGAGGGGCTGATGGCGCTGCCGCCGGAGATGAAGACCGCGCTGAAGGAGGCCACCGGCAAGCTCTACGCCGCCACCGCCGACAACGCCGAGGCGCTGCGCGTCGGCAGCGAGGCGCAGAAGGTGATGGTCGACACCGTGGTCGGCGTGCTGACCAAGCAGCAGAAGGCGCCCAGCACCGCCTACGCCGCGCATATGGGCGGCGGCCGCGGCTACTCCCCGCCGCCCAGCGGTCCGCGCACCTCGGCCGCGATCAACACCCGGCTCTGAATACCCGATTCCCGGCCCGGCCGGTTCCACCCTTCATCCGTGACTGCCGAGATGTTTCGGACGGCCGCTCCAGCCTTGGAGCGGCCTTTTTCTTGGCGCGGGCGGATCAACGGGCGCCGACGGCAAGAAGCGCCCGACACCCGGCGTTTTTTGCCGGTTGCCGTCGGCGGACCCGGCCGGAACTGCCGGCCCGGCCGGACGGACGGCCCCTTCCCGGCCCGTTGTCCCGTTCCGGGTGTTGGCCCGCCCGTTGCATTGATGTTTCCGCGTCAGTGTTGCCGCGCCCAGCCGTCTTGAGGGACCGTTCCATGGAAATCCAATCGAACAGCATCGCCGCGTCCTTGTTCGAGGGTCTCGCCCAGTCCCAGCAGACGCAGGGGACGACGGCGAAGGATGACATGTTCTCCAAGATGATGGACCGGGCGCTGGCCGATGCCGCCACGCGCAAGCGCGAGCAGACTGACGACGCCGCCCGGGATGCGAAGGAGGCCCGCGACGCCAAGGCGGCCGAAGCGCAGCGCAAGGCGCCGGTGCGGGCCGAACCGCGCCGGGACACCGCCGCGGCGCAGGCGGCGCGTTCCGCCGCCGATGCCCGGGCCGACGCCGCCGCCGACGCCCGGACCGATGCCGCCGCCAAAGCCGACGCCGCCAGGGAGGCCCGGACCACCGAACGGCCGGAGCCGAAGGCGGCGACCAAGCCGGACGGCAAGGACAACCGTGCCGTCCAGGGCAAGCGCGACGACCGCAAGACGGCCAAGAGCGACAAGACGGCCACGAAGGACGCCGCCAAGACGGACGACACCGGCTCCGCCGCCGATGCCGGCCAGACCCAGGCGACCGACGGGGACGCCGCCGATGCGGAGGCCGTGACCGCCAAGGCGGACACCGACGTGGAGCCCGACAGCGGCGACGACAAGGCCGCGTGCGCCGCCGACGCCCTGGCGACCGCCGACGCCGCGGCGCAAGCGGCCAGCCAGCAGCCCCCGCTGCCGCAGGCGAGCGACCTGATCCTCGCCGGGCTCCAGCTCCCCGGCCAGGCCAAGGCCCAGGGGGCGGATGACCAGGGGGCGGATGGGGGCATGCCCGCCGGCACAAGCGGCACCGCCGATGCGGCGACCCAGCTTGCGCAGGCGAAGGCCGCCGCCGACGGTGCGCTCGCCAACGCCAAAGCCACCGCGGCGGATGCCGCAGCGTCCTCGGCCGACGCCAAGGCCGCCGATGCCAAGACTGCCGACGCCAAGGCGGCGGACCCCAGCCAAGCCGCTGTCCAAACCGCCGCGGACCAGCCCGGCGAGGCGCTGCCCAGCGACGACGACACCACCCTGCCCGGCAACTTCGCCGACCTGCTGGCCGCCGCCAAGGCAAAGACCGGCGAGGCGAAACCCGGGGCCAAGCAGCAGGCCAACTCCGAGAGCGGCAGCCGGAACGAGGCCCAGCCGCAAGGCATGCCGCAGCCTGCCCCGCAGGTTGCCCCCGCCACCGTGCCGGCGGCGAACACGGTGGCCGCCGCCGATGGCAAGGCGGCCGGCGCGCTGGAAGGTGTCGATGGCGCGGCGGCCGCCACCGGCGCCACCGCGACCACCGGCGCCAGCCCGCACGCCCACCCCGTGCTGGCCGCGATGGAAGGGCAGCAGATCGGCACCGTCACCGTCGATCCGACGCAGGCAACGGCAACGCTGCGCCCGTCGCGCGGCAGCGCCGGCATGCCGATGGGCGTGCAGGACCAGATCGCCGTCCACATCAAGAAGAACACCGACGCCGACGTCGACCAGTTCACCATCAACCTGCACCCGGCCGAGCTGGGGCGGATCGACATCAAGCTGGACATCGGCACCGACGGTCGGGTCAACGCCATGGTCGCGGTGGAAAAGGCGCAGACGCTGGAGCTGCTGCAACGCGACAGCCGCGGTTTGGAACGCGCCTTGCAGGACGCTGGACTGCAGACCGACTCCAACAGCCTGAGCTTCAGCCTGCGCGGCGAGGGCAATCCCTTCGCCAACGACGGGCGGGGCGACGGCAAGGGGGGCGGATCGGGCCGGCGCGGCCGTGGCTTCGGCGGAAGCGGCGACGATGACGGCTCCGACACCGCCGCCTACACCGCCACGCTCGGCAACGGGCGCCTCGACATCAAGGCGTGATCGATCGGCGCCGGCGCCTCGCCGCCCGCCCCTGCGATCCGCGACCCCAGAGACATCGGCCGAACCGGCCCTGAAGGACGAACGCCATGACCACCACCGACACCACCACCGGCCTGACCCTGAATCAGTACGGCACCTATTCGGCAGGGAAGTCGACCGGGTCCAAGACGACGTCCACCACCGACAGCAGCAAGGCGACGGACAGCAGCAAGACCGCGTCGGCCATGAAGGGACTCGGCGACAACTTCGAGACCTTCCTGACCATGCTGACGACCCAGATGAAGAATCAGGACCCGCTGAAGCCGATGGACACGAACGACATGACCAAGCAGTTGGTCGATTTCGCGAACGTCGAGCAGAACATCGGCACCAACAGCCGCCTGGACAAGCTGGTGCAGTTGCAGAGCGCCGGCACCGCCTCCACCAACCTCGCCTATCTCGGCCGCACCGTCGCGTTCGAGGGCGACACCTTCCAGTACACCCAGGGCATGACCCAGGCGCCGCTGGGCTACGAGCTGGAAACCTCGGCCAAGTCGGTCCGCGTCGACATCCTCGACTCCAATGGGAGCATCATCCGCTCGATGAAGGGCGAGACCAGCGCCGGCACCAAGCACGCCGTCGAATGGGACTTCAAGGACGACAACGGCCGCGCCGTCCAGCCCGGCAGCTATCGCATGAACGTCGCCCCGGTTGCCGAGCAGAAGGACACCACCATCAAGACGACGACCTACACCTTCGGCACGGTCGCCGGCATCGGCAACGCCAAGGACGGCACGACGGTGCTGAACATCGGCGCCAGCGAGGTCCCGTTGTCGAAGCTGACCAACGTCTATTGAGCGGCCTTCGCCCAGGGTGGGCCGAAGCGCCCTCCCCCGGACGGGAGCCGTCCTGTCCGTCCGGGGGAGGGCCTACCACGCGAATAAAGTTTAATCCTTTCGTTTAGGCATTTGTTAAGTGCCGGCGCCTACAGTAACCCGAAATCGTGGAATCCACAGTTTGGGTTGGAGCGTCCGCGCATGGCACTCATCGAACTCGACACCGACGATGACTCTGCGGTCGGTGTATCGGTCATTGGTCCCGAGGGACGTCCCATGACCGAAAGCGATCTTCCCCCGCCCGACACCAAGCGTTGGGTGATGCGCCGCAAGGCGGAAGTGGTCGCCGGCGTCCGCTCGGGCCTCATCAGCCTGGAGGAGGCTTGTCGCCGCTACACGCTGTCGGTGGAGGAATTCCTGTCCTGGCAGCGGCTGATCGACAGCCATGGCATGCGCGGTCTGCGCGCCACGCGTCTTCAGGACTACCGCCCGGGCCAATCCGTGCGCGACCGTCTGACCGCCGCCGAATAAGCGCGTCAGCCCGGGCTCGAAGCGCCGCAGGTCACGCCTGCGGCGTTTGCACGTCCGGGGTGTGCGTGTTCGGGCACCGCTGGTCCGGTCCGCAGGCGGCGTCGATCAGCGCCGCCGCCGCGCTGGCAACCGCCGGGTTGCCCGTCCCGAGGTCGAGCGCGCGGCCGGCGGCATAGGCCCCTTCCATCAGCAACTGCAACTGCGCGGTCAGGCGGTCCGGGTCGTCGGCGCCCGCGGCCAGCGCCAGGGCGCGCATGCGGTCGCGAACCATCCGCTTGTGCGCCACCGCCATCGCGTGGGCCGGGTTGGCCGGGTCGCGCAGTTCGGCGGCGGCGCTGGTGAAGGGACAGCCCTGGAACCTGGGATGGTCGATCCAGTGGCCGAGCGCCACGAACAGCGCCTTCATCTGGGCGCGCGGATCAGCGGGATGGCGGGCGGTCACCCGATCCCACCAGTCGGCGTGCTGGGCGATGTTGCGTTCCAGATAGGCGCAGACCAGATCATCCTTCGACGCGAAGTTCCGGTACAGGCTCATCTTGGCGACACCCGACCGGGCGATGATGGTGTCGATCCCGACCGCGCGGATGCCCTCGCGGTAGAACAGTTCCGCCGCCGTGTCGAGAATCCGCTCCCGCGCCGGTTTCTTCGCGGCTCCGCTGCCCGTGTCGCTCATCCGATCCAAACCTTCGCCACCGTCCGGCTCGCGCTGCCGGTTGACAATGATACAGACCTGTCTCTACCATCGAAGGAAGAGACAGGTCTGTATCATAACCGGCTGGCCCTGCTTTGGCCAACGCAACGAGAGGACTCCGGGAGAATGCGCTATTTCGACGATGTGAGCGTGGGCGACCGCTTCCAGGGCGGCCCGCTGGAGGTGAGCGAGGCCGAGATCATCGCCTACGCCGAGCGATTCGACCCCCAGCCCTTCCACCTGGATCCGCAGGCGGCGAAGGACACGCTGTTCCGCGGGCTGGCGGCCAGCGGCTGGCACACCGCCGGGATGACCATGCGCATGATCGTCGGCAGCAACGCCGAGTTGGCCGGCGGCTACGTCGGGATGGGGGTCGACAGCATCGCCTGGCCGAAGCCGACCCGCCCCGGCGACGTGCTGCGCATCGAGATGGAGGTCCTGGATGCCCGGCGCTCGGCCAAGCGGCCGGACCAGGGCGTGCTGCGGGTGAAGACCACCACGCTGGATCAGGCCGACGAGGTGGTGCAGGTCATGGTCGCCAACCTGCTGGCCCCGGCCCGCCCCGCCTCGTAACCCCCACGTCACCTGAGAAAGCCCCCGCGTTGCCGCGGGGGCCGGTCCCAATCCGTCAGCGCTTCAGGCCGGCGGTGAAGGCGAAGTTGTCGAAGGTGTTCTCGGCGACCCGGAACCACAGGTACTCGTCGTCGCGGAACTTCTTCCACTGTTCGTAGATCTTGGCGAACTTCGGGTTGGTCTTCGCCGTCTCGTCATACAGCTCGATGGCGGCCTTGTAGCAGGCCTCCATCACCTCGCGCGGGAACGGGCGCAGTTGCGCGCCGCCGGCGACCAGACGACGCAGCGCCGCCGGGTTCTCGGCGTCGTACTTGGCGTTCATCGTCAGGTTGGCCTCGAAGCAGGCGGCCTCCAGAATGGCCTGATAGTGCTTCGGCAGTTTCTCCCACTGCTGCTTGTTGACCAGCAGCGAGACGTTCAGCCCACCTTCCCACCAGCCCGGATAGTAATAATACTTGGCGACCTTGTTGAAGCCGAGCTTCTCGTCGTCGTACGGGCCGATCCACTCGGCGGCGTCGATGGTGCCCTTCTCCAGCGACGGATAGATGTCGCCGCCGGCGATCTGCTGCGGCACGGTGCCCAGCTTGGCCAGCACCTGACCAGCGAAGCCGCCGATGCGGAACTTCAGGCCCTTCAGGTCCTCGACGGTCTTGATCTCCTTGCGGAACCAGCCGCCCATCTGGGTGCCGGTGTTGCCGGCCGGGAAGTTCACGGCGCCGTAGCCGTCGAAGAACTCGCGCAGCAACTCCATCCCGCCGCCCTTGTAGATCCAGGCGTTCTGCTGGCGGGCGTTCAGGCCGAAGGGCACCGTGGCGTCGAAGGTGAAGGTCGGATCCTTGCCGACATAGTAATAGCTGGCGGTGTGGCCGCATTCGACCGTCCCGTTCTGCACGGCGTCGAGCACCTGGAGCCCCGGGACGATCTCACCCGCGGCGAAGGGGCGGATCTGGAACTTGCCGTCGGTCGCCGCCGCGACGCGCGCCGCGATGGTGTCGGCGGCGCCATAGATGGTGTCCAGGCTCTTCGGGAAGCTGGAGGCAAGGCGCCAGTGGATGTCCGGCTGGGTCTGCGCGATCGCCGGAGCGGCCAGCGTGCTGGCGGCGACACCGACGCCCGCCGTGGTCAGGAAGGAACGGCGCTTCATGAACGTTTCCTCTTCGTTATGGCCATGACGCTTGCGACGATTGCGTCAGGCGCTGAACATCAGGCATGACATACAGGGTCTGGAGCCCAAAAGCGGGGAGACGGTTTGACAAAGTATTCGGTCACCGGCCTTCCATCCTGCGGAGAAACAACCGAGCGCAAGAGGTCCTCGGCGTCCGCCGAGAAGGCGGACACCGGTTCCCGAACACAGGACGGGCTGCGAGCCGTGACGATGATCTTGCGACCACGCCCGAACCCGCTTCGACTGACCGTTCGTCGTCTTGCCGCCGAATGGCTATGTGTACCGATGATATATGCGACGACCGATGAGGGTCCCACCCCTACTTTCGTTCATCGGGGTGGGAAACCATGATCGGTCAAGTCGTTGATGCTGCACCGCAAAAGGGCGGCGCGACGTCAGCCGAGCGTACGCTTCACGATCAGGCCGAGTTTCTCCAGCATCGCCGGATCGCGGTGGGCCGGGGCGGTCATGATGGCGTTGTCGAGCGCGGTGTGGCAGCCCTCGGCGCACAGCCCGTCGCGCACCGCGATCTTCGGCGCCAGCGTCGCGACCAGCGAGCGGGCCTTGCCGGCGTTGGCGACCACCACCTTGATCACCGCGTCGACCGTCACATGGTCGTGGTCCTGGTGCCAGCAGTCGTAGTCGGTGACCATCGCCACGGTCGCGTAGCACATCTCCGCCTCGCGGGCGAGCTTGGCCTCCGGCATGTTGGTCATGCCGATGACGTCGCAGCCCCAGCCACGGTAGAGGTTCGATTCGGCGACGGTCGAGAATTGCGGCCCCTCCATCACCATGTAGGTGCCGCGGCGCTGGTGCGGGATGCGCAGTTCGACCAGCGCCTCCTCGATCAGGTCGCCCAGGCGCCCGCAGACCGGGTGCCCCAGCCCGACATGAGCCACCAGCCCGGTGCCGAAGAAGGTCTTGTCACGGGCGAAGGTGCGGTCGATGAACTGGTCGATCACCACGAAGGTGCCCGGCGGCAGATGCTCCTTCAAGGAACCGACGGCCGACACCGACAGGATCTCGGTCACGCCCAGCTGCTTCAGCGCGTGGATGTTGGCGCGGAAGTTCAGCTCCGACGGCGGGATGCGGTGGCCGCGGCCATGGCGCGGCAGGAAGACCAGCTTCTGCCCGGCCAGTTCGCCGGTCAACAGCTGGTCGGACGGGGAGCCGAAGGGGGTTTCCACCGTCACCCAGCGGGTGTTCTCCAGCCCGTCGATGTCGTAGAGGCCGCTGCCGCCGATCACCCCCAGAACCGCACCACTCGTCATCGCCACTCGCCTCCCGATCAGATCGGGCGGAGTATTCCGGGGGCGCACGGCGAAAGCAACCACACAACGCTAGGCGATCCCCGCGGCCACCGCCCGCCCCCGCCGCCGCACCAGCGGCCCGAGCAGCAGACCGGCGGCAAGGCCCCCGGCGTGAGCGCCCCAGCCGACCTCGGCCAGCGGCGAGACGTCGGCCGGCGGCATCAGCGTCATCGCGGCGTTCAGCAGGGCAAACACCACGATCACCCCCTGCACCATCCGGCGCAGCCAGCGCCGCGTCAGCAGCCCGCACGTCGGCCGCAGCCACAGGAAGGCGCCCATCAACGCGCAGATCGCCGCGCTCGCCCCGATCAGCGGCGCCATGCGGTCGGCGGCGAGCAGCCCCTCGGTCAACGCGCCGGCGACGGTGCCGGCCAGGAACAGCAGCAGGTAGCGGACGTGCCCGACCTCGCGCTCCACCACGTCGCCCAACAGCCACAGCACCAGCATGTTGGACGCCAAGTGGACGATGTCGCCATGGATCAGCACATGGCCGAACAGCCCGCGCCACAGCGCGGCGGTCGGCAGCGGGCCAGCCAGCTCGACGGTTCCGAAGAAATAGGCAGGGACGAAGGCGAAGCTCTCCGGCGGCAGCCGGAACACGAAGGCCAGCACGCAGGCCAGGATCAGCGCCCGGTTGGCATAGGGCGGCGCCACGGCCGCATGCCCCCGCTCCTGGCCCCTTCGGCGGTGATTGCTTCGGCCGTCGGGCGCCAGCGCCATACCCACTCTCCGCGTCGATACGCCTCACCCTAATGTAGGAAGGGATATTCCGGAAAAACAGCGCTTTCCGGCGCCAACGGGCCGTCCCCTATACCGGTCGGACGGATTGGAGGCGCGGGCGGCGGCTGTCACAGTGGTTCCACCAATCGGCGAGGATCCCTCGACCGGACAACGACAAACGGGGATGAAACAACCATGAACGAACGTCAGGACACCGGCCGCATGACGGTGGAACGCCAGGGCCGCGTCATGGTGCTGACCATGAGCGACGCCGGCACCCGCAACGCGCTCGGCCTGCGCATGATGGCCGCCGGCCGCGACGCGCTGGACGAGGCGACGCACGATCCCGGCATCGGCGCCATCGTGCTGACTGGCGCCGACGGCGCCTTCAGCTCCGGCGGGCACCTGAACAACCTGTACCATCACGGCAGCCGCTCCCGGTCGGAGAACCGCGACGGGATCGAGCGCTTCCACGGCTGGGTCCGTGCCATGCGGGAATGCCCCAAGCCGATCATCGCCGCGGTCGAGGGGCCGGCCGCCGGCGCCGGATTCTCGCTGGCGCTGGCCTGCGACCTGATCGTCGCGGCGGAGGACGCCAATTTCCTGACCGCCTACGTCAAGGTCGGGCTGACCTCGGACGGCGGCGCCTCGGCCTCGCTGGCCCGCGCCCTGCCGCCGCAGCTCTATGCCGAGCTGATGCTGACCGGTGGCCCGGTCAGCCCGGCGCGCCTGCACGCCGCCGGCATCGTCAACCGCGTGACCGCCCCCGGCCGCGCCCTGCCCGAGGCGGTGACCTGGGCCGAGACCATCGCCGACGGCCCGACTGGCGCGATGGGCCGCGCCAAGAAGCTGATGGAGCTGGCCTACGGCAGCTTCGCCACCCAGCTCGCCCGCGAAAGCGACCTGTTCGTCGAGGCCCTGCACCACAGCGAAGCGAAGGAAGGCATCACCGCCTTCTTCGAAAAGCGACCGCCGGTCTTCCACAAGCGGTGAGGCCGAAGAGGAGAGCGCCCGCCAAGGCGCTCTCCTCATGCGATTGTGTGTTGAACCTGCGGGCTGATCGGTTGTAAAACCGATGCGCATGACACAACCGCGCCACCCTTTAACCGACGCCGAACGGCTCGACTGGCTCCGTCTCATCCGGACGGAGAATGTCGGGCCGATCACCTTTCACCGGCTGCTCGACCAGTTCGGCAGCGCGAAGGCGGCGCTCGACGCCTTGCCGGAGCTGGCCAAGCGCGGCGGGCGGGCCAAGCCGCTGCGGATCGCGACCAAGGCGGAGGCGGAGCGGGAGCTGCAGGCCAACCGGCGCTTCGGCGCCCGGCTGCTCTGCGCCTGCGAACCCGATTATCCGGAGCCGCTGGCCGCGGTGGACGACGCGCCGCCGGTGGTCTCGGTGATCGGGCACGCGCATCTGCTGCAAAAGCGCGCGGTCGCCATCGTCGGCGCGCGCAACGCCTCGCTGAACGGCAAGAAGTTCGCCGAGACGCTGGCGCGGGAGCTGGCGGCGGCCGGGCTGCTGGTCGTCTCTGGTCTGGCGCGCGGCATCGACACGGCGGCCCATGCCGGGGCGCTGGGTGGCGGCACCGCGGCGGTGCTGGCCGGCGGCGTCGACGTCGTCTACCCGCCGGAGAACGAGGCGCTGTACCGCGACATCGTGGCGCAGGGCGTGGTGGTGGCGGAAAGCCCGATCGGCACCCAGCCGCAGGCCCGCCATTTTCCCCGCCGCAACCGGCTGATCTCCGGTCTGTCGCTCGGCGTGCTGGTGGTGGAGGCGGCACTGCGCTCCGGTTCGCTGATCACCGCGCGGATGGCGCTGGAGCAGGGGCGCGAGGTGATGGCGGTGCCCGGCTCGCCGCTCGACCCGCGCTGCCACGGCACCAACAACCTGCTGCGCCAGGGGGCGGTGCTGGTGGAGCGGGCCGACGACGTGCTGCGCGCCGTCGAGACGCTGCGCCCGCCCGCGGTGTCGGAGCGTCCGCGCGACCTGTTTTCCGCCGCGAGACCGGCGGATCCGGACGAATCGGAGCTGGCGAAGGCCCGCGCCGTGGTGCTGGAAAACCTCGGCCACTCCCCCGTCACCATTGACGAACTCGTTCGCGGGTGCCAATTGTCCGCTCCGGTGGTGCTGACCGTGGTTCTGGAACTCGAGCTTGCCGGCCGAGTCCAGCGTCTTCCCGGTCATCAGGTCTCTCTCGCCTGATCGGCGCCGCCTTGGTTTGGGTGGGCACATGTGAAGGGCTGGTTTCTTGCCGGGCAGCAACGTCGTCATCGTCGAATCGCCGGCCAAGGCGAAGACCATCAACAAATATCTGGGTGACGATTACACCGTCATCGCCAGCTTCGGCCATGTCCGCGACCTTCCGGCGCGCGACGGGTCGGTGCGCCCGGATGAAGATTTCGCGATGGAATGGGAGCTGGGCGATCGCTCGAAGCGCCACATCGACGAGATCGCCAAGGCGGTGAAGTCGGCCGACCGCATCTACCTCGCAACCGATCCGGATCGCGAGGGAGAGGCCATCGCCTGGCATCTGTCCGAACTCCTTCGCGAAAAGCATCTGTCCGACAACCGCGACGTCCAGCGCGTCACCTTCAACGAGATCACCAAGTCGGCCGTCCAGACCGCGATGGCCAACCCGCGCGCCGTGTCGCAGGAGCTGGTCGACGCCTATCTGGCGCGCCGCGCCCTGGACTATCTGGTCGGCTTCACCCTGTCGCCGGTGCTGTGGCGCAAGCTGCCCGGCTCCAAGTCGGCCGGCCGCGTCCAGTCGGTGGCGCTGCGCCTGATCTGCGAGCGCGAGTCGGAGATCGAGGTCTTCAAGCCGCAGGAATACTGGACGATTGCCGTCGGGCTGACCACGCCGTCCGGGGTGGGCTTCACCGCGTCACTGACCCAGCTGGACGGCAAGAAGCTCGACAAGTTCGGCCTGCCCAACCGCGAGGCGGCCGAGGCCGCGGTGGCGAAGATCCGCCCGCAGAGCTTCGCCGTGTCGTCGGTAGAGCGCAAGCAGAGCCGCCGCAACCCGTCGCCGCCCTTCACCACCTCGACCCTCCAGCAGGAGGCCTCGCGCAAGCTGGGCTTCGGCGCCACCCGCACCATGCGCACCGCGCAGAAGCTGTATGAGGGCGTCGACATCGGCGGCGAGACGGTCGGCCTGATCACCTACATGCGAACCGACGGCGTCAGCCTGTCGCAGGAGGCGATCGATTCGGCGCGCGGCCTGATCGGCACCCAGTATGGCGAGCGTTACGTCCCGGCCCAGCCGCGCGTCTACAAGACCGCCGCCAAGAACGCGCAGGAGGCCCACGAGGCCATCCGCCCGACCGACCTGCACCGCCGCCCCGAATCGGTGACCGCCTACATCGGCCAGGACGAGCTGCGGCTGTATGAGCTGATCTGGAAGCGCACGCTGGCCAGCCAGATGGAAAGCGCCGTGCTGGACCAGGTGGCGGTCGACATCGCCAGCCCGTCAAAGGACGTCGTGCTGCGCGCCACCGGCTCCATCGTCGTGTTCGACGGCTTCCTGAAGGTCTACCAGGAGGACCGCGACGACGCCGGCGACGACGACCAGCAGGAACGCCGCCTGCCGGCGATGGACCAGGGCGACGCGCTGTCCCGCGGCGACATCACGCCCGACCAGCATTTCACCCAGCCGCCGCCGCGCTATTCCGAAGCTAGCCTCGTCAAGAAGCTGGAGGAGCTGGGCATCGGCCGGCCGTCGACCTACGCCTCGATCCTGCAGGTGTTGCAGGACCGCGAGTATGTCCGGCTCGACAAGCGGCGCTTCATCCCGGAAGACCGCGGCCGGCTGGTGACCGCCTTCCTGGAGAACTTCTTCCACCGCTATGTGGAGTACAACTTCACGGCGGAACTGGAAAACCAGCTCGACGAGATCTCCGACGGCAAGATCGACTGGAAGACGGTGCTGCGCGACTTCTGGACCGCCTTCGACGTCGCGGTTAACGGCACCAAGGACCTGACGATCACCCAGGTGCTGACCACGCTCGACAACGAGCTGGGGGCGCATTTCTTCCCGACCGCCACCGCCGATGGTCACGACCCGCGGCTCTGCCCGGTCTGCCGCGAGGGCCGGCTGGGGCTGAAGCTGGGCAAGATGGGCGCCTTCATCGGCTGCTCGCGCTACCCGGAATGCCGCTACACCCGGCCGCTGGCCGTCGCCAACGACGAGAACGGCGAGGCGCAGGAAGGCCCGCGCGAGCTGGGCAACGACCCGGAAACCGGCCTGCCGGTGACGGTGCGCCGCGGCCCGTACGGCGCCTACATCCAGCTCGGCCCGCTTCCGGTCGCCGCCGACGCCGCCCCTCCCCCGCCGCCGGTGGCTGAAGAAAAGCCAGCCGACGGCAAGAAGGCCAAGGCCAAGAAGAAGCCCAAGGACGAGGCGCCGAAGCCCAAGCGGGTGTCGCTGCCCAAGGGCATGGCACCGGCCGACGTCGACCTCGACACCGCGCTGAAGCTGCTGGCCCTGCCCCGCGCCATTGGCAACCACCCGGAGACGGGCGAGGAGATCAGCGCCGGCATCGGCCGCTTCGGCCCCTACCTGAAGCACGGCAGCGTCTACAAGTCGCTGACGCCCGACGATGACGTGTTGACCATCGGCATCAACCGCGCCGTCGATCTGCTGGCCGGCGCCGCCAAGAAGGCGTCGGCCCCGGCCAAGACGCTGGGCGACCACCCGAAGACCGGCAAGCCGATCACCATGGGCTCCGGCCGGTTCGGGCCCTACGTGAAGCACGCCAGCGTCTACGCCTCGATCCCGAAAGGGACGGAGCCCGACAGCGTGACGCTGGAACAGGCGCTGGAACTGATCGACGCCAAGGTCGCCAAGGACGCCGCCAAGAAGGGCAAGGCCCCGAAGGACGCCGATCTGGCGAAGGCCGACGGCACCGAGGCCGAAAAGCCCGCCAAGGCGAAGAAGGCCGACACCAAGAAGGCGGATGCCAAGAAGCCGGCGGCCAAGAAGGCCGCCAAGGCAAAGGCCGCCAAGGACGCGCCGGCCGAAGACGCGGCGCCGAAGACGAAGACGGCGAAGGCGTCGTAAGGCCTTCCCTCCCTCAGGGGCTGCAGCCTTCACGCTTCCGGGAGGTTTCCCGATCGCCCCCCTCCTTCATCGTCACCCCTGTGAAAACGGGGGTCCAGGGCAATTCAGCGAATTTGCTGTGTTGCCCTGGATTCCCGCCTTCGTGGGAACGACGGTCGATGATGGGAATGGTTGGCTTCCAGAGACTGAACACTCCAGAATCAGAGCCTCCGCGTGCCGCAGATCCCCAGGGGGACGGTTCGAGGAAGGCTTCTGACCTTATGCTATTTCCCTACTGATATAATAGTTTTTTGGGAAATTTCACGAACTTTCCTGTTGAAGTCCGTCCGCTCCTGTCGTCTCATGCCTGTGTCCTGCAGGTTCCCGTATTCGCCTGCCGGGTCGGCGCGGTAAGCTGCCGGCGGTGCGCAACCAAAGGAATGCGGGAGGAAAACGACCATGAGCGCCGCTGTTCCCACTCACGACCCCCATCAGCCGCTGGTCCTGCGCGAGGACCGCGACGGGGTCGCGACGCTGACGCTGAACCGGCCGAAGGCGCGCAACGCGCTGTCGATCGGGCTGATGGCGGCGTTGCAGGACGCGCTGGAGGCCGTCCACGATGACCGGTCGGTGCGCGCGGTGGTGCTGGCCGGGGCCGGCGGCGCCTTCTGCGCCGGGCACGACCTGAAGGAGATGCGCGCCGCCCCGTCGCGTGAGCTGTACGAGGCGCTGTTCACCCAGTGCTCGCGCCTGATGCTGACGATCAACCGCATCCGCCAGCCGGTGATCGCCAAGGTCCGCGGGGTGGCGACCGCCGCCGGCTGCCAGTTGGTGGCGACCTGCGATCTCGCCTATTGCGAGGAGGATTCGCGCTTCGCCACGCCGGGGGTGAACATCGGGCTGTTCTGCTCGACCCCGATGGTGGCGTTGACCCGCGCGGTCGGGCGCAAGGCGGCGATGGAAATGCTGCTGCTGGGCGACCTGATCGACGCCGACGAGGCGGAGCGCATCGGCCTCGTCAACCGCGCGGTGCCGACCGACCAGCTGGACGAGGTGGTGGCCGCCGTCGCGACCAAGATCGCCGGCAAGTCGCCGCTGACGCTCGCCACCGGCAAGGAAGCCTTCTATCGCCAGATCGACCTGGATGTGGAGGCCGCCTACGCCTACGCCGCCCAGGTGATGACCGAGAACATGATGGCCGAGGACGCCGCCGAGGGCATCGACGCCTTCATCGGCAAGCGGACCCCGGTGTGGTGCGGCCGATGACCGACCCGACGATGACCGACCCGACCTCCCAACGGCCCGACCACGACCACTACTCCGACGCCTTCCTGCGCGGCGTGCTGGAGACTGTGAAGACCATCGCCATCGTCGGCGCCAGCGCCGACCCGGTGAAGGCCAGCTTCTTCGTGCTGAAATACCTGCGCGACAAGGGTTACCGCGTCATCCCGATCAACCCGAAGATGGCCGGCCAGACCATCCTGGACCAGCCGGTCTACGCCAGCCTGGCGGACCTGCCGGAGCCGCCGGACATGGTCGACATCTTCCGCAACTCGACCGCGGCCGGCGGGGTGACCGACGAGGCGATCGCGGCCGGGGCCAAGGTGGTGTGGATGCAACTCGGCGTCCGCAACGACGAGGCGGCGGCGCGGGCCGAGGCCGCCGGCCTAACCGTGGTGATGAACCGCTGTCCGAAGATGGAAATCCAACGCCTGTACGGCGAGATCGGCCGGATCGGCGTGAATTCCAACCTGCTGGTCACGCGCCGGCAGAAACTGACCAAGTCGTTCAAAAAACTGATCTAACTGGGGGAATCCGCAGATGACTGAGCAGAAGAGCTTCGGCTTCGAGACCCGCGCCATCCACGCCGGCGCCGCGCCCGACCCGGCGACCGGCGCCCGGCAGACGCCGATCTACCAGACCACCAGCTTCGTCTTCGAGGATGTGGACGACGCGGCGTCGCTGTTCAACCTGCAGAAGGTCGGTTTCATCTATTCCCGCCTGACCAACCCGACGGTCGCGGTGCTGGAGGAACGGCTGGCCAACCTGGAAGGCGGCGCCGGCGCCACCGCCACCGCGTCGGGCCACGCGGCGCAGTTGCTGGCGCTGTTCCCGCTGATGGCGCCGGGCGACCACATCGTCGCCTCGACCCGGCTCTATGGCGGCTCGCTCAACCAGCTCGGCATCAGCTTCCCGCGCGCCTTCGGCTGGCAGCCGAGCTTCGTCGACACCGACACGCCGGACAGCGTCAAGGCGGCGCTGACCGAGAAGACCAAGGCGATCTTCGTCGAAAGCCTCGCCAACCCCGGCGGCGTGGTGACCGACATCGAGGCCATCGCCCGCATCGCCGACGACGCCGGCATCCCGCTGATCGTCGACAACACGCTGGCCACCCCCTACCTGATCAACCCGATCCAGTGGGGCGCCACCCTGGTCGTGCATTCGACCACCAAGTTCCTGTCCGGCAACGGCTCGTCGGTCGGCGGCGTGGTGGTGGACAGCGGCACGTTCGACTGGAGCAAGTCGGGCAAGTTCCCGGCGCTGAGCGAGCCGGACGCCGGCTATCACGGCCTGCGCTTCCACGAGACCTTCGGTCATCTGGCTTTCACCATCCACGGCCACGCCGTCGGCCTGCGCGACCTGGGGCCGAGCCAGGCGCCGATGAACGCCTTCCTGACGCTGAACGGCATCGAGACGCTGCCGCTGCGCATGCAGCGCCACACGGAAAGCGCGCTGAAGGTGGCGACCTTCCTGGAAAGCCATCCGGCGGTCGGCTGGGTCAGCTACGCCGGGCTGGACTCGTCGAAGTACCACGCGCTGGCGCAGAAGTACCTGCCGCGCGGTGCCGGTGCGGTGCTGACCTTCGGCGTCAAGGGCGGTTTCGAGGCCGGCGTCAAGGTGGTGGAGAGCGTGGAACTGTTCAGCCACCTCGCCAACATCGGCGACAGCCGTTCGCTGATCATCCACCCGTCCTCGACCACCCACCGCCAGCTGTCGGCGGAAGCCCAGGCCAAGGCCGGCGCCGGCCCGGACGTCATCCGCCTGTCCATCGGCCTGGAAACGGCGGACGACATCATCGCCGACCTGGATCAGGCGCTGAACAAGACGCTGGGGTAAGCAGCCGTCCCAGACGGAGATCCCGAGACGCGACAAGGGATCTCCGCTCCGCCGGGGCCGCATCGCGCTCCTCCGGCCGCCGCCATTCTGCCCGGCCGGACGAACGCGGGGAGACGCCTACCGCTCGACGCCCACAGCGGCCGTGCCGGACATGCCGGGCTTGTAGGCGATGGCGTTGATGCTGAATCGGATGCGGTCAATGCTCTGGCAGATCGAGCCATCCTGGCGACGCGGATCGACCTTGCCCCGGCTGGCGTCGTCGAACAGGTTGAATTGATCGATCCTCGAAACATTGCAGAATCCGATCTCTCTCAGAAGCAGCTCCAGAATGTCATAGCTGAAGCCAATCTTGTGGAGGTCGAATTCATCTCTTTGCCCGCCGAACGCCAGCCTCGACAATTTATAACGGTCGCCCGTCGTCAGATCATCGGCGCAGAACGCGCGGGCAATCTCCATGAAGTCCGGAACGGAAATACTTATCTTCCCACCAAACGTCAATATTCTAAGGAATTCCCTGAGCGAACTGGCCAGCTCTCCGTTGTGACTCAGATGCTCAAGGACATGGCTTGCGTATATTTCTTCTATGGAATTATCTGGGAACTGGCTCATATCCGTGCAGTTTCCGACGAAATCGGTCACTTCACTGGGGCTGATATCGAAAATATGCCAATCGGAGTGTTTTTTGTGCCCGCCGATATGCAACTTCATACTCTGCTCCGTTGGTCAAGCATTGCGCCGGGCCAGCAGCCGCATGAACGCACCCACCGCTCCCGGCGCTGCCATCCGACCAAGCCGACAACCTATAGCGGAGCAAGCCTGCCAACGGAACACACGGATCACTCCGCCGCCGGCAGCGGTTGCGGGACGAGGTCCTCCGCCTTCCGGCGGTCGTCGGGCAGCAGCAGGGCAGCGGCGAAGGCGATGGCGGCCAACGCCGACAGGCTCAGATACAGCATGGTGAACTCGCCGGTGCGCTCATAGACGTAGGCGACCAGTTGCACCGCCAGCGGGCCGGCGCCGAAGGACAGGATGTATTTGGCGCCGAAGGCGAGGCCACGGTGCTTGTCCGGGGTGTAGCGGGCCAGCAGCATGTTCTCCGCCGGGATCTGCGTCTGCGAGGCGATGACCGTGAAGGCCGCGGCGGCGACCAGCGGCAGGTTGGCCAGCACCGCGACCGCCGCCATCATCGGGATCTGCACCAGCAGGCACAGCGTGTAGACCCGCTTCAGCGAGTGGCGGTCGGCCAGCACGCCACCGATCATCTGCGGCAGCGCCGCGATCAGGTACACCGCCGTCACCAGCCCGCCGACGCCCAGCGTGCCGTTGCCGAGCCAGCCGCCCAGCCGCTCCTCGAACAGTTTGGGCAGCACCACCTGCATGGCGTTGAAGATCAGCCCGGCGCAGACCATGGTCAGCGACAGCACGAAGAAGGCGCGCACCACGTCGCCGCGCGACGGCTTGGGCTGCGGCTTCACGTCGGCGTGGCGGTCCTGCACGACGCCGAAGGCGATCAGCAGCGCCAGCGCGACGCCCAGCACGAGGCAGACGCCGCCGGGGATGATGAAGGCCATGCGCCAGTTCAGCCACTGCGTCAGGCTGCCGGCGACCACCGCGGCGGTGGCGACGCCGAAGGTGCCGAACAGGCCGAGCCAGCCCATCGCCTTGCCGCGATTCTCGGCGTTCGCCATCATCCAGGCCATGCCGACGGGGTGGTAGATCGACGCCCCCAGCCCCAGCACCGCCAGCGACCACAGCAGCGTCGTCGGCCCGTCGGACAGGCCGGCGGCGACCGCGCCGCCGCCGGTCAGCAGGAAGAACACCGCCATCATGCCGGCCGAACTCCAGCGATCGCCCAGCCAGCCGGCCAGCGGCGCGCCCAGCCCGATCATGAAGGATCCCAGCGTCCACAGCCGGATCAGCTCGTCGTAGGAGAGTTTCCACTCCGTCTCCAGCGCCAGCACGATGGTCAGGAACAGCGCCGACACGATGTGCATCAGCGAATGCCCGACCCAGGCGAAGCCGATGGACAGCCGGGCCGATGTCGCCGACATGGGGGCTGCGGCGGAGGGGTGGCTCATGAAACGTCTCCGGCCCCGGAAGTGTCCTCGCGGGGAAATGTTCAACAGACAAGCGATCGGGAAAAGCTGGCACGGGACGGCGGGGCGGTCCAATGCGCGCACCTCATGGCCGGCATGCCCCGAAACGTCCCGCTGTCCCGTCAGGCCGTCCCGTCACGCAGCCAGTCGAGATAGGCCGGGTTGCCGCGGCCGATCGCCAGTTCCACCACGCAGGGAACGTCGTAGCTGTGCAGCTCCCGCACCCGCGCGGTCAGGCGGTCGAACAGGCCGGCGCGGGTCTTGGCGATCAGCACCGCCTCGTCGGCCTGCTCGACAACGCCGTTCCAGCGGTAGACGGAGGTCATGCCGTCCAGCACGTTGGCGCAGGCGGCCAGCCGTTCCTCCACCAGGGTCCGGCCGATGCGCAGCGCCTCGTCGCGCGAAGCTGCGGTGATGTAGGCGACGACCAGATCGGCGTCATTATCCGTCGTGGGTTCGGGCATTGGCTGGGACCTTCCCTTTTCGATGCACGCGCTGCCGCTTTCGCGTAGGATGCCCGCACTTTGCCACATGCCCCGCCGGGGCTGGCAATCCCAGCCTGTTTCCGCACCCGCAAGAGTCGCCGCCCCATGGCCAAGTCCCGCCGTTCCTCGTCCCGCAGCACCCCGTCCGACGCCCAGGCGGCGTGGCTGCGCCGCGGCCTGGACCAGCCGGGCGGCAAGCTGCCGCTGTTCGACGAGCGCGGCCAGCGCGTGAAGAGGCCGACGGTGGAAGCCTGCCTGAAGGCCGGCTGGGCCGAACGCTGGTTCGACAACCCGCTGAAGCCGGACTGGCTGGTCTGCCGGCTGACCGACACCGGCCGCGCCGCCATGGACGGGCACGGCACCGGCGCCATGGCGGCGGCGGACGCGGCGGACGACGCCCGCCAGGGCGCCCTGATCTGAACCGGTCGAGCTGAAACCTTACTGCGCCGCCTGCGGCACCACGCCGTCCGACCGGTCGATGCACAGCAGGCGGTCGACCTCGGCCTGGAGCTGGCGCGGCGTCACCGGCTTGTGCAGCACCGGCACGCCGTGGGCGGACACATCGGCCAGCGTGTCGGTCCCGGTTTCCCCGGTCAGGATCAGCGCCGGCACCTCGCCGTAGCGCTCGCGCACGCGGCGGATCACCTCGGTGCCGACCCGGTTTTCCCGCAGGCGGTAATCGGCGATGACGATGTCCGGCTTGCGCTCCAGCGCGTTCAGTCGGTCCATCGCGCGGTCGGCGCCGTCGGCCGCGACCACGCGGAACCCCCACTCGGTCAGCACCGTCTGCAAGCCCAGCAGCACCACGGCGTCGTCGTCGACCAGCACCGCCAGGCGGCTGCGGTCGATGGTCGGCCGGGGTTCGCCGCCGTTCCCCTGCCCCGCCACCCGCCGGGCCGGCGCGATCGGCACCAGCACCCGGAAGGCGGAGCCCTGGCCGTGGACCGACCGCACCTCCACCGGATGGTCGAGCAGTTGCGACAGGCGCCGCACGATGGCCAGACCGAGCCCAAGCCCGCGCAGCCGGTCGCGTTCCGGGTTGCCGACCTGGTGGAACTCTTCGAAGATGCGGTCGAGATGTTCCGGCGGAATGCCGATGCCGGTGTCCTGCACCTCGATCGCCAACCGGTCGCCTTCGGTCCGGCAGCGGACGCGGATCGCCCCCGCCTCGGTGTAGCGCAGCGCGTTGTCGAGGAGGTTGCGCAGCAGTTGGGTCAGCAGCCCGCGGTCGGTGCGGACGATGTGGTCGCAGCCCTCCACCCGCCAGACCAGCCCCTTGCCGGTGGCATGCGGGCCATAGGCGGCGTCGAGCGCGTCGGTGATCTCGCTGACGGCGAAATTATCCAGCACCGGCGTCACCACCCCGGCCTCGAGCCGCGACACGTCGAGCAGCCCGTCGAGCAGCCCCTTCATCGTGTCGAGCCCCTGGTCGAGCCGGGACAGCAGGTCGCGCCCGCTGTGGTCGCCGACATGGCGGGCCAGTGCGGCCGACAGGAAGAACAGGGCCTGCAACGGCTGGCGGAGGTCATGGCTGGCGGCGGCCAGAAACTTCGATTTCGCAAGGTTGGCCCGCTCGGCCTCCTCGCGGGCGGCATCGCGTTCGGCTTCCAGCGACTGAAGGCGATGAATGATGCTCATGCGACCAGGGCTCTCGGCGGATGGGGTTCCCGAAGGCGCCCCGTTTCCGTTTCTAAACAGAGCGGGGATTAATGTTAACGGGCATTAACCATAACTATGCTGCAGCACGCAACCTTTCCCATGCATATGCGCCGCATGGGCAGGTATCCAGGTCCGCTGATCGGCCGGGCGGATGACGGAAGGGTGCATGTGCGAAAGCCCCGGCGGATACCCCCGGGGCTTTTCGTGGACGCCCATCCCGCCGTTCGAAAGCGGTGGCGCTGCCATGGACGGGCATCAGTCGCCGATGCGGCCGCAGCGGACGGCGGCGTGGATCTCGCCGCGGGTCAGTCCGATGTCGGACAGTTCGGCGTCGGACATGTTGGTCAGCTCATATTCGGCTTGGCGAAGATCAGCACGCTCGCGGAACCAATGAACGATCCGCTGAAAGAAGGTGTTTTCCTTTGTTCCGGCGTCAAACAGTTCACCGGACGTTGATTGGATCGAAGAATAAGCCATGATGATCTCCCGCGCTTGGCGTCCATTACATGAGCGTATTTTGCATTGTGCCCGCGCGAAATCAATGATCCACCGCCTGCGGCGCGGCGGCGGCAGCCCTGCGGGAATTCGATAGAACATTCGTAGGCGTATCAATGCGGGATGGCGCTCCGGGTGGACGGTCCCACGGCGTCGGGCCGGACCCCGGGCAAGAAAAAAGGCGCGCGGGGCAATCCCGCGCGCCTTTTCGGCGACAAAACCGGTCCGTTACGGAGCGATCACTTCACGCTGACCTTGCGGGACAGGTTGTGGTGTGCCTCGATGTAGCGAACGGTGCCCGACTTGGAGCGCATGATGACCGAGTGGGTGTAGGCGCCGCCGGGGAAGCGGCGAACGCCCTTCAGCATGGCGCCGTCGGTCACGCCCGTGGCGGCGAACATGACGTTGCCATGGGCCAGCTCGTTCAGGCTGTACTTCTTGTCGAGGTCGGTGACGCCCCACTTGGCGGCGCGGGCCTTCTCGTCGTCGTTGCGGAACAGCAGACGGCCCTGGAACTGGCCGCCGATGCAGCGCAGCGCCGCGGCCGCCAGCACGCCTTCCGGCGCACCGCCGGAGCCGACATACATGTCGACGCCGGTGCCGGCCTGGCTGGTGGCGATCACGCCCGACACGTCGCCGTCGTTGATCAGCATGATGCGGGCGCCGGCTTCACGGACGCGGGCGATCAGCTCGGCGTGGCGCGGACGGTTCAGGATGCAGACCAGCAGCTCCTCGACGTCGGTGCCCTTGGCCTTGGCCAGCGCCTTCAGGTTGTTGGCCGGCGTCTCGTCCAGATCGACGATGTTGTCCGGCAGGCCGGCGCCGACGGCGATCTTGTCCATGTAGACGTCGGGGGCGTTCAGGAAGCCGCCCTCTTCCGCCATGGCGATGACGGCCAGCGAGTTCGGGCCGCCGGTGGCGCAGATGGTGGTGCCTTCCAGCGGGTCGAGCGCGATGTCGACCTTGGGGCCCTGGCCGATGCCGGCGCCGACCTTCTCGCCGATGTACAGCATCGGCGCCTCGTCGCGCTCGCCCTCGCCGATCACGACGGTGCCGTCGATGTAGAGCGTGTTGAGCGCCTGGCGCATGGCATCGACGGCGGCCTGGTCGGCCAGCTTCTCATCGCCGCGGCCCATCAGCAGCGAGGCCGACAGGGCGGCGGCCTCGGTCACGCGGACGGCCTCCAGGGCGAGGTTCCGGTCCATGTTGGACAGATCGACATGCGTAGGCGACGTAGGCATCGTATGCTCCCCCCGACTCTTCGGTCGTGAATTAGGCGGTCGTGTGGTTATGGTGGGAAACGGTTCGGTCAGAACTGCTCGATCCGAATCATCCGCGGCGGCTCCAGCACGTTGTCGCTGGCCGCGATGGTCGCAAGCGCGCGCTGCATGGCCGCCTCGTCGGTGTCATGGGTGGTGAGGACCACCGGAACGCCTTCGCCCGGCGAGCGGCCACGCTGAAGGAACTGCTCCATGGAGACGTTCTGGTCGCGCATCGCCGCTGCGATATCCGCTATCACACCGGGGCGGTCCACGACCATCAGGCGGACGTAGTACGACCCCCGGCGCGATTCCATCGGCGACGGCGTGGCGGCGCCCAGGGTATCGGCCGGAACGCCGAAGGTCGGGGTCGAACGACCGCGGGCGACGTCGATCAGGTCGGCGACCACGGCCGAGGCGGTCGGCCCGGCCCCGGCGCCGCGGCCGACGAACAGCACGCGGTCGGCGAAGTCGGCCTGCGCCACCACGGCGTTGAACACCCCGTCGACCGAAGCGATCGGCGCGGTCTTCGGCACCATGCAGGGGTGCACGCGCTGCTCGACCCCGGCGTCGGTGCGCCGGGCGATGCCCAGCAGCTTGATGCGGAAGCCCAGCTGGTCGGCGTAGTCGAAATCGACGGCGGCGACCTGCCGGATGCCCTCGATGTGGATCGCGGCGAAATCGACCGGCGTCCCGAAGGCCACCGAAGCGAGGATCGCCAGCTTGTGCGCCGCGTCCACCCCGTCGATGTCGAAGCTGGGATCGGCCTCGGCGTAGCCCAGCGCCTGCGCGTCGGCCAGCACGTCCGCGAAATCGCGGCCGGTGGTGCGCATCTCGGTCAGGATGTAGTTGCAGGTGCCGTTCAGGATGCCGTGGATCTCCGACACCCGGTTGGCCGCCAGCCCTTCGCGCAGCCCCTTGATGATCGGGATGCCGCCGGCCACCGCCGCCTCGAACGCGACGGTCAGGCCGCGCGCTTCGGCCTTGCGGGCGATGTCGGTGCCGTGGACGGCCAGCAGCGCCTTGTTGGCGGTGACGACATGCTTGCCGGTTTCCAGCGCGGTGGCGACGGTGTCGCGCGCCGGCCCTTCCGAACCGCCGATCAGCTCGACGATCAGGTCGGCGTCGGATCCGGCGGCCATCGCCACCGGATCGTCGAACCACTGCACGCGGGACAGGTCGACACCGCGGTCCTTCCCCTTGGAGCGGGCGCTAACGGCCACCACCTCGATCCGGCGGCCGCAACGCTGTTCGATCAGCGGACCTTGCGTCTCCAGCAGCTTCAGGACGCCGGCGCCGACCGTACCGAGGCCGGCGACGGCGATTTTGAGGGGGGCGTGCTGGGCGTTCGGCATCAGGCTTTCGCTTTCTCGGAGTCCAGAAGGGCGGCGCGGGCGTCGGGGTCCTGGCTCGCCGCCGCACCGGCGGCGTTGGAGCGGAAGAACTCCTTGATGTTGCGGGTCGCCTGACGGATGCGGTGGATGTTCTCCACCATCGCCAGACGGACGTGGCCGTCGCCGTACTCGCCGAAGCCGATGCCCGGCGCCACCGCGACCTCCGCCTGCTGGAGCAGCAGCTTGGAGAATTCCAGCGAGCCGAGATGGGCGAACTGCGGCGGGATCGGCGCCCAGGCGAACATCGACGCGGCGGGCGACGGAACCTCCCACCCGGCGGCGGCCAGTCCCTCGATCATCACGTCGCGGCGCTGCCGGTACATGTCGCGGACCTGCTGCACGCAATCCTGCGGGCCGTTCAGCGCGGCGGCGGCGGCGACCTGGATCGGGGTGAAGGCGCCGTAGTCCAGGTACGACTTGATGCGGGCCAGCGCGGTGATCAGCGTCTTGTTGCCGCTGGCGAAGCCGATGCGCCAGCCGGCCATCGAATAGGTCTTCGACATCGAGGTGAATTCCACCGCGATCTCGCGCGCTTCCGGGATCTCCAGGATCGACGGCGGCGGGTTGCCGTCGAAGAAGATCTCGGCGTAGGCCAGATCCGACAGGATGTAGATGCCGTGCTTGCGGCAGAACTCGACGATCGGGCGGTAGAAATCCAGCCCGACCACCTCGGCCGTCGGGTTCGACGGGTAGTTCAGCACCAGCGCCAGCGGCTTCGGCACGCTGTGGCGCACCGCGCGCTCCAGCATGATCATGAAGCTGTCGATGTCGGTCGACGCCCCGTTCTCCATGCCGACCGGCAGGTGGCGCACCGAGGCGCCGGCCAGGATGAAGCCGAACGGATGGATCGGGTAGCTGGGGTTCGGCACCAGGATGATGTCGCCCGGGCTGGTGATCGCCTGGGCGAGGTTGGCCAGCCCCTCCTTCGACCCGATGGTGACGATGCACTCGGTCTCGGGGTCGATGTCGACGTTGAAGCGGCGCTTGTAATAGGCCGCATGCGCCTTGCGCAGGCCGGGGATGCCGCGGGAGTTCGAGTAGCGGTGCGTCTTCGGATCGCGCACGGCCTCGACCAGCTTGTCGACGATGTGCTGCGGGGTCGCCTGGTCGGGATTGCCCATGCCGAGGTCGATGATGTCGGCGCCGTTAGCTCGGGCTCGCGCCTTCATCGCGTTCACTTCGGCGAAGACGTAGGGCGGCAGGCGCTTGATGCGATGGAATTCGGTGTTGGACATGGACGCTCCGGAAGACCGCTACCGGCCACGCCACGAACCCAAGAGACCTGCGGACCGGGATTGACGTTCTACCGCCGCGACGCGACGGAAGCGAGGCAAATTTCACCGGCACGCCGCAACCGTGGCGGTTTGGCCGCAGCGTCGCCAAAGCCGGCCGGATTCCGGGGCGACGGGTGGGTTCACGGTGGGACGGCGTCCGGGTTTTTCACCCTAAGGGTGCGCCAACTCCTATCGTGGTTAAACCTAACTGTGTCTTAACCCTTCTGCACCGATACCATTGCCGCTGCGGTCGCTCCGTCATCACCAACGGTCCGGACCGACGGCTCGATACGCTGGAGATGTGTGAGATGGTTTCGCTTCTGAAGGCCGCCGACGGCTTTCTCGGCAACATGCGCTTCACCCGGAAGCTGGCGCTGGCGCTGTCCGTGCCGATGGCCGGGGTCGTGGTCCTCTCCGCGCTGCTGGTGTGGGATCAGTACGAGGTCAGCCGCCGGGCCAAGGATCTGGAATCCGTCACCCGCCTGTCGGTCGGGATGACCGCCCTCGTCCATGAACTCCAGAAGGAGCGCGGCTCCTCCTCGATCTTCCTCGGCGGCAAGCTGGAGCAGGACCGCGGACGCATGGAGGCGGTGCGCACGCTGACCGACCAGAGGCTGGCCGAGCTGACGCCCCAGTTCGACGAGGCCCGCTTCAGCGACACCCATCTGCGCGACAGCATGGTGGGCGCCCGCACCACGTTGTCACAGCTGTCCGCGATGCGCGCGGGCGTGAACGGCATGAGCCAGTCGTCGATGGAGGTGGTGAAGAACTACACCGCGCTGATCGCCACGCTGCTCGACGCCGCGTCGCAGGCGCGGATGGCGTCGGCCGACCCCGACCAGTTCCGCGCCGCCGACGCCCTGGTCGCGCTGTCGGAGGCCAAGGAACGGCTGGGACAGCAGCGCGCCGTCGGCGGCGGCGCCTTCCGCAAGGACCGCTTCCCCAACGACGCCCACGAGCGCTTCATCGAGCTGAACGGCGAATACAAGGCGATGATGAACGGCCTGAAGGCGAAGCTGACGCCGGAGCAGGCCCGGTTCTACGACCAGACCGTCGCCGGCAAGGCGGTGGAGGAGGTCGAGCGGATGCGGCGGATCGGCGTCGCCTCCGCCTATGGCGCCGGCAACCAGGGGGTGGACGCCGGCGTCTGGTTCGACACCATCACCGCGACCATCGACATGCTGCGCACCGTCGAAACCCGGGTCGCCGACGACCTGATCGCCCTGGCCCGCCACGACGCGCGGGAGGCGATGACCCACCTGACCGCGGTCCTGGCCGGCGTGCTGCTGCTGGTCACGGCGATGACGCTGACCGCCGTCGTCGTCGCCCGCAACATCACCCGCCCGATCGCCCGGCTGAACGCCGACATGGCCCGGCTGGAGAATGGCGAGCGCGACCTGATCATCGTCGGGGCGGAGCGCGCGGACGAGTTGGGCGCCATGGCCCGCAGCCTGGACCAGTTCCGCCGCAGCCTCGCCCGCGCCGACCAGTTGGCCGCCGAGCAGACCCGCAACCAGGAGGAACGGCTCCGCCACGCCGAACGGGTCGAGCGGCTGGTCCGGGACTTCGATGCCCATGTGGAGGGCGTGGTCGACCGGCTCGCCGGCTCCGCCAACGGGCTGCGCGGCAACGCCGGCCGGATGAGCGGCATCGCGTCCGACACCGAACAGCACGTCCTGTCGGTCGCCCGCGCGTCGGAGAGCGCGTCGGACAACGTGCAGGCGGTCGCCGCCGCGTCGGAGGAACTGGCCGCCTCCATCGCCGAGATCGGTCGCCAGATGGCCGGGTCGACCGCCATGGCCGAACAGGCCGTCGCCGACGTCGGCAAGGCCGCCGCCATCATCGGCGACCTGAACGAGGCCGCGCGGCAGGTCGACGACATCGTCGGCCTGATCCAGAGCATCGCCCAGCAGACCAACCTGCTGGCGCTGAACGCCACCATCGAGGCGGCGCGGGCCGGTGAAGCCGGCAAGGGCTTCGCCGTCGTCGCCGGCGAGGTGAAGGCGCTGGCCGCCCAGACCGCCCGGGCGACGGAGGACATCACCGCCAAGGTCGCCGAGATCCAGAGCGCCACCACCCACACCGTGGCGTCGATCAGCAACATCGGCACGATCGTCACCCGCATCGAGGAAAACATCTCCGCCGTCGCCGCCGCGGTCGAGGAGCAGAACGCCGCCACCGCCGAGATCGGCCGCAACGTCCGCCAAGCCGCCGACGGCACCAACGAGGTCTCCCACAGCGCCGCCGTGGTCGGCGCCCAAGCCGGTCAGGCCGGCGAGATGGCCCGCGACGTGCTGTCGATGGCCGAAGCGCTGAAGAGCAACGCCGACGCGCTGCGGACCGACGTGACGACGTTCATCACCCAAATCCGCGCGGCGTGAGGTGGACGGCGGCGGCCGGGAGCAACTCCGGTCCGCTTGTCATTCGCGCCGCAACGTTCGGAGCCGCTTCTCGCGCATTGCGCGGGCGATCTGTTCGCGGATGCGGTTGGTCAGCGCCAAGGGAAGCAGACCATAGGCGACGTGGTCCGGCTTGCCGGGAATTGGTCGCAGGTCGGGTGACGGCCAGACGTCGATGTTGGCTTCGGTCAGGATGATCCAGGAGCGGTCGCCGTCGAGGCCGAGCCTGTCCTTGACGGCGGGCGGGATTTCGATTGCCGCCACATCCGCGGCGGGTGGCGAATGGGTGATCGGCACGATGACGACCCGGGTTTCCCGGCCGTCTCCTCGGATGGCGACCACCAGACAGGGCGGCCGGTCCTTCCCCGTGCCGCTCGGCTGGTCCTTCCACGTGTAGGCATACCGAAACACCAGGCCGGGCTTCGGATCGGGGATCCGCAATCAGGTGATCTCCCCATCAAGCGCGGACTGCTCGGCGTCTGTGTAAGGGGCTTCAAGAGCGGACAGGAAGTCGTCGGGAATATCCTCGGCCGCGACGACCATCTTGTCGCGGCGCTTCAGCCGGGCGTATTCGTCGGCCGCCATCATGACCAGGCGGTCGCGGCCATGGTGGGTGATCGCCACCGGTTCCCGCAACGCCGCCTCCTGCACCGGTCCGAGCTTGCGCTGGAGATCCAGCGCGGTGAATCGCTGCATGGTCCGCCCTCCAAAATACATAAATTATGCATATGCGGACGGACTTGCCGGTTCAAGCGGCGGCCACGCTCCTCACCCCCCGCCCGCCTCCGCCGCCTTGGCGTATTTCCGCTTCGCCACGTCCAGCGAGGCCAGCAGTTGCTTGCCGGTGGCGCCGCCGTCGCCGCTGACGCGGCCGGACATCACGGCGCGGATGGCGTCGACATGCGCCTTGAACAGCAGGTGCTCGTTGGCGGTCACCGTCTGCCCGCCCCGCGTCGCCTCGTACAGCGACTTGGCGATCAGGGTGATCAGGGGATAGCCGAAGATGCCGCCCTGCCCGCGCATCTCGTGGGCGGAGCGGTTGATGTGGGCCAGCAGGCCGGGAACCGCCTCGGGGTCGCGGGGCAGGCGGTCGACGCGGCGGCCCATCTCGTCCACCTCCGCGCCGATCCACACGGCATAGTCGCCGGCGCGGTTCATGATCTCCTCCTCGGCGGCGGCCAGCACCTCGGGCGGCAGGGTCGGCACCGGCTCGCGCGGGGTCAGCCCGGCCTTGGCGCCCAGCCGGTTGGGCAGGTCGAAATAGATCACCGGGAAACGGTCGATCCCCCGCGCCTTCGACGCGCTGTGCACCACCAGGATTTCCGACGGCATCGTCGTCCGGCAATCCATGGCGACCGGCTTGTCGGCGCGGCGGCGGTCGGGGCCGAAATAGCCCTTGGCCAGCACGAAACGGCGCGGCCGGGCAATGGCGAACAGCAGCCGGCTGGCGATGGTGTGGGCGGAGAACGGCTTGGCGATGAAGTCGGTGGCGCCAAGGTCGCGCGCCTGCTCGACATACTGGCGGTCGGCCGCGCCCGACAGCATCAGCACCGGCAGGAACTTGTCGGGGCTCTTGGGACTGTAGCGGATCCAGCGCAGCAGCATCAGCCCGTTGACCTCGGGCATCACCAGGTCGGACAGGATCAGGTCGACCGGCGCCGCGCCCGGCGGCAGCGCCGCGCGGCGCTCCTCCAGCCAGCGGATCGCATCGGCGCCGCTCGCCACCGCATGGGCGTGGCCGATGCCGATGGCGCGCAGCGTCGCCGTCAGGACCGAGCGGATGAAGCCGCTGTCCTCCACCACCAGGACCGACAGCAGGTCGAGCTTCGGCTGGGTCATTGCCAGCGCCATATCCCTGCATTCATGGAGCACCCTTCTGGCACAGCCGCGCCCGCTTGGCGAGAGACAAGCGCCCGCGACAAGGGGTAGGCTCGGCCTCCAAAACGCCGCACCAAATCACCTGAGATGAGGAAACGTCCCATGCCGCAACCCGATCACGTCATGGCCCTGCCGATTCCCGACGCCGCGGCCCTGGAGCCGGACATGGCGGCGCTGTTCGACAAATGCACGGAAAAGCTGGGCTTCGTCCCCAACGTGCTCCAGGCCTACAGCCTGCGCCCGAAGAAGCTGCGCAACTTCGCCCTGCTCTACAACGAGCTGATGCTGGGCGAGAGCGGCCTCAGCAAGCTGGAGCGCGAGATGATCGCGGTGGTCGTGTCGTCGGCGAACCATTGCTACTACTGCCTCGTCGCCCATGGCCAGGCGGTGCGCAAGCTGTCGGGCGACCCCGAGCTGGGCGAGATGCTGGTGGCCAATTACCGCGTCGCCCCGCTGGAGCCGCGGCAGCGCGCCATGCTCGACTTCGCCTGGAAACTGACCAAGGACCCGATGTCGGTGGGCGAGGCCGACCGCGAGGCGCTGCGCGCCGCCGGATTCGGGCCGGAGGAGATCTTCGACATCGCCGACACCGTCGGCTTCTACAACATGTCCAACCGTCTGGCGACCGCGGTGGACATGATCCCGAACCGCGAGTACCACAAGCTGGACCGCTGACGGGCCGCGACGGCATCGCCACCGGATCCACAAAGGGTTGGAGCTATGGGGATTTTCCGATTCTTCGTCCGCCTGTTCGCCACCATCGGCTTCCTGCTGGTGGCCGCCGCGGTGGCGGTGGTGGTGCTGGCCGTCCGCCATCAGCCGGCGCTGCCCGACGCGGTGGTGCTCGACCTCGACCTGACGCAGTCGCTGGTGGAAAGCGACAGCGGCCGGCTCAGCGGGCTGTTCGACCATCAGGCCAGCCTGCGCGAGGTGCTGGACGCTCTCGACCGCGGCCGGCGTGACCCGCGGGTGAAGGGTGTGCTGGCCCGCTTCGGCGACGACAGCATCGGCTTCGCCCAGACGCAGGAACTGCGCACGGCGATCGAGCGGTTCCGCGCGTCGGGCCGCTTCGCCGTGGCCTTCGCCGAGAATTACGGCGGGGCCGGGCCGGGCAACCGCGCCTATCTGCTGGCCAGCGCCTTCGACGACGTCTGGCTCCAGCCGCTGGGCACGCTGGGCATCACCGGCCTGTCGGCCGAGATTCCCTCCGCCCGCGACGCGCTCGACCTGCTGAGCGTCCAGCCGCAGTTCATGCAGCGCGAGGAGTACAAGAGCTTCGCCGAAACCTTCACCAAGTCGGCGATGACCCCGGCCAACCGCGAGATGACCGAGGCGCTGGTCGGCGACCTGACCAACCAGCTGGTCGATGGCGTCGCCAAGAGCCGGCGTCTGGCCCCCGCCGCGGTGCGCGCGGCGATGGACAAGGCGCCGCTGCTCGACCGCGAGGCGCTGGAGCAGAAGCTGATCGACCATGTCGGCTACGCCGACGAGGCGCGCGACGCCGCGCTGAAGCGTGCCGGCGCCGGCGCCGAACCGCTGGAGGCCGCCGACTATCTCGCGGCGGCCGGCGGTCCGAACGAACAGGGCCCGACCATCGCCCTGATCCACGCCGTCGGCACCATCACCAGCGGCAAGAGCGAGAAGCCGGCGCTGGGCGAGGTCGCCGCCGGGTCGGAAACCATCGTCGAGGCGATTGACGAGGCGGCGGACGACCCCGACGTGCGCGCCATCCTGTTCCGCATCGACAGTGGCGGCGGCTCCGTCTCCGCGTCGGAGGCGATCCGGCGGGCGCTGATCAAGGCGCGCCAGCGCGGCAAGCCGGTGATCGTCAGCATGGGCGACGCGGCGGCGTCGGGCGGCTACTGGATCGCGCTGGCGGCCGACCGCATCGTCGCCTCCCCCGCCACCATCACCGGGTCGATCGGCGTCGTCGCCGGCAAGTTCGGGATCAACGGCCTGTCCGACCGGCTGGGCGTCCATTGGGACCGGGTGCAGAGCGCGCGGAACGCCGGCATGTGGTCGCCGCTGCACCCCTTCGGCGACAGCGAGCGCGAGCGGCTGACCGCCATCATCGACGACACCTACGCCACCTTCCTGCAACGGGTGGCGGAGGCGCGGCGGATGTCGCCCGAACAGGCGCGCGGCATCGCCAAGGGCCGGGTGTGGACCGGCGCCCAGGCCCGCGAGCTGGGGCTGGTCGACGATCTCGGCGGCCAGGACGAGGCGCTGGTGCTGGCCCGCACCGCCGCCGGCCTCGCCGCCGACGCCGAGGTGACGCTCGCTCCCTACCCGCCGCCCAAGTCGGTGACCGACCAGTTGATCGAGCTGGTGTCCGGCAAGGGCGAACTGGTCGGCGCGCTGGCCGCGGTGGCGGAACTGCGGCCGCTGCTGGCCCATCTGCGCCCGCTGCTGGCGGCGCAGGGCGAGGGCGTGCAGGCGCGGATGCCGGTGATGACGCTGGGACGGTAAAGGGCAGCCGGACGGCGGACGGCGGTTGCCCGGACGGGACAATCCGTCCGGGCGGCTGCAACGGGCTTGCGTGGAACTGTTCCAGGTCTATGGTGGGGCCGCTTCCGGAGCCCCGTTCATAAGACCCAACGGCCGAGACGCCCGACCATGCCCGACACCGCCGCTTCCTCCTCCGTTCCCCCGGTCTTCACCCACCAGGAAATCCTGCGCGTGTTCAGCGGGGTGGCCCTGGCGATGCTGATGGCGGCGATGGACCAGACCATCGTCGCCACCGCCCTGCCGACGATGGCCAGCCAGTTCGGCGGGCTGGACATGCTGCCCTGGGTGGTCACCGCCTATCTGCTGACCTCCACCACCACCACGCCGATCTACGGCAAGCTGTCGGACCTGTTCGGCCGCAAGCGGGTGCTGCAAACGGCGATCCTGCTGTTCCTGGCCGGATCGCTGCTGTGCGCGATGGCGCAGAGCATGACCCAGCTGATCCTGTTCCGCGGGCTGCAGGGGCTGGGCGGCGGCGGGCTGATGTCGCTGGCCTTCACCATCATCGGCGACGTGGTGGCGCCGCGCGAGCGCGGCCGCTACCAGGGCATGATCGGCGGCGTCTTCGCGCTGGCCAGCGTCGCCGGGCCGCTGCTGGGCGGCGTCTTCACCGAAACCATCGGCTGGCACTGGATCTTCCTGATCAACCTGCCGCTGGGCGCCGCCGCGCTGGCGATGACCCGCAGCACCCTGTCGCGCCTGCCCGCCGGCCGGACCAGGCCGCGGATCGACGTGCTGGGGGCGGCACTGCTGACCGGCGCGGTGACGTGCCTGCTGGTCGTGGTCACCCGCGGCGACGCCATGGGCTGGACCAGCCCGGTGGCGCTGACGCTGCTGGCCGCCGGCCTCGGCATGCTGGCGATCTTCCTGTGGCACGAACGCCGGATCGAGGAGCCGATCCTGCCGCTGCACCTGTTCCGCCTGCCGGTGGTGGCGGTCGCCACGCCGGTGGTCGCGGTGTCGGCGATGGTGCTGTTCGCCGGCATCGTCTATCTGCCGCTGCACCTCCAGCTCGTGCAGGGGGCCAGCGCCACCGCGTCGGGCCTGCTGCTGCTGCCGCTGGTGCTGGGCATGACCTTCGGGTCGGTCGGCGGCGGCCGGCTGATCGCGCGGACCGGGCGCTACAAGGTCTATCCGCTGGCCGGGCTCGCCCTGTCGGGGCTGATGTACGCCCTGCTGGGGGCGCTGCCGAACGTGGCGGGCGACGGGCTGTGGTCGACCCTGATCCTGGTGCCGCTGGGCATGGGGCTGGGGCTGGTGATGCCGGTGATGACGGTCGCGGTGCAGAACGCGGTCAACCAGCGTGACCTGGGCGCGGCGACGGCGGCGGTCGGCTTCTTCCGCTCGCTCGGCGGGTCGGTCGGCGTGGCGGTGTTCGGCGCCGTCTTCAACGCCGTGGTGTCGGACCGGCTGGAGGGCGCCGGCCTGTCCGGCCGCGCGGTGCTCGATCATGGTGCCGCCGCGCTGGGCGACCTGCCGGCCGCCGCCCGCGCCGGCGTGCTGGCGACGCTGGAGCACGGCTTCGCCACCCTGTTCCTGATGGCGGCGGCGCTGGCGGTGGTGTCCTTCGCCATGACCCTGTTCCTGAAGGAACTGCCGCTGCGCTCCGCCCGCACAGCGAAGACCGAGGCCGAATCGGCCCCGGCGACCGAGGCGTAAACCGTCACGATTCAGGATCGGGAAAGTGGCGGCGCTGGCCCAGCTTGTCCTCGATGTAGAGCAGGTTGACCAGCACCAGCACGACGACGGCGATCGGCGTCGCCAGGAACATGCCCATGATGCCGAACAGCACGCCGCCGGCGGCGATGGCGCCGATGGTGACGACTGGCGGCAGGTCGACCACCCGCTTCTGCAGCAGCGGCGTGATCAGGTTGCCCTCCACCTGCTGGATGACGAGGAAGAGGCCGGCGACCCACAGCGCGTCGTTCGGCGACTGGGCGAAGCCGATCAGCACCGCCGGCACCGCCGCCAGGAAGGGGCCGACCAGCGGGATGAACTCCAGCAGTCCGGCGACCATGCCCAGCGCCGGCGCCGACGGGATGCCGAGCAGCCACAGCCCGACCGTGATCATCGTGCCGACCGCGGCCATCGCCACCAGCTGGCCGATCAGCCATTTCCACAGGCTGTCGCCGGCGACCTCCATCACCTCGCGGGCGCGGTCGTGGCCGGCCGGCGGCACCAGCAGCACCACGCCACGCCGGTAGACCCCGGGCGAGGCCGCCAGATACAGCGCCGCGAACAGCACCACCACCGCGTCACCGACGACATAGGCAACCCCCGACGCGAACGACCCGAGGTGCGACATCCACGGCCATTCCTTCCCCTGGTCGGCCAGGCGCTGGCGCCAGCTGTCCGGCAGCAACCCGATGGACTTGATGATCTGCTGCTGCAACTGGTCGACCTGGGCCGCCATCGACGTTCCCATCAGCCAGGCACCGCCGCCGACCAGCAGCACCAGCACCACCAGCACGATCGCCAGCGCCCAGCCATGGCCGAGCCCGGTGGCGCGGCGGACATAGCCGGTCAGCCGTTGCAGCAGGATGGCGAACAGCACGCCGGTGAAGATCAGCAGCAGCGTGCCGGCGATGCTCCACAGGAACAGGCTCAGCGCCGCCACGCCGGCGACGATCAGCACCTTCCAGGTGAAGACCGCCAGTTCACCGCGCTGCACCCGCTCCCGCGCCGCGCCGGGCGTCACATCGGCCTTGATGTGTGGCGGCTGGTCGGGTGCCGGGCGGCTGGCTGTAGGCTGGCCGGATGTCGCCATGCGTCGATTCTCCCCCTGTTCCGCTGCGGATCGGCAGTCATGGGGAAGAACGCATCGGCCCGACCGGGGTTGCAAAAGGGAGAACGGTTAGGCCGTCGGCGGTAGTCCGAAGATGAGTATGGAAGCGCCGCCGTCCAGCGCCATATCAGCAGTGACGCCAAGGAGTCATTCTCGCTGATGTCACCTATGAAGCCCGCCCCCCCGGCGGGCTTTCTTTTGTGTACGAACTTGAGCGCTGCCGTTACCGGCGGGCTTCCGGCGGAAAGACCAGGCTGATGCGCAGGCCGGGCTGGTTGTCGCCCAGCTCCAGCCGGGCACCGTGCAGCGTCGCCACCGCGTCGACCAGGCTCAGCCCCAGCCCGTTGCCGGGCGAAGCGCGGGCGGTGTCGAGCCGGACGAAGCGTTGCAGCACCTTGTCGCGCATGTCCGGCGGGATGCCGGGGCCGCTGTCGGCGACGTCGATGCAGGCGGCGCGTCCGGGACCGGGCCCGTCCAGCACCAGGGCGATGGTGCCGCCCTCCGGCGTGTATTTGATCGCGTTGTCCAGCAGGTTGGACACCGCCTGCGCCAGCAGTTGGCCGTTGCCGTGCACGGTCGGCCGCGCCCGGATGTCCACCGTCAGGCGCTGCCCGCGCTCCTCCGCCACCGGTTCGTAGAGGTCGGCGGCGAGGCCGACCACCTCCGCCAGATCGACCGGCACGAAGTCCTGCCGCTTGGCCCCCGATTCCGCCTCGGCGATCGACAGCAGCGCGGTGAAGGTGGCGAGCAGCCGGTCGGCCTCGGCGATGGTGTCCTGCAGGACGCCGCGGTAGACCTCCGGGTCCTCGGTCTCATGGATCAGCGCCAGCTCGATGCGCGAGCGCAGGCGGGTCAGCGGCGTGCGCAGGTCGTGGGCGACGCTGTCGGTGACCTGCCGCATGCCGGTCATCAGCCGTTCGATGCGGTCGAGCATGGCGTTCAGGTTGGCGGCAAGCCGGTCCATCTCGTCGCCGCCGCCGAAGCGCGGCACCCGGTCGCTGAGGTCGCCAGCCATGATCTGCCGGGTGGTGCGGTTGATCGCCTCGATCCGCCGCATGGCGCCCCGGCTCATCAGCAGCCCGCCGCCCAGGCCGAGCAGCGCGGTGGAGCCCAGGACCCAGCGCAGCGAGTGGAACATGCGGCTGCGCAGCTGGTCGATCTCGCTCATGTCGCGGCCGACCAGCAGGCGGAACTGCCCCGGCAGGGTGAAGGTTGCGGCCTGCGCGGTGGAGGGACGGTCGGTCACCCCGCCATAGTCGGCGACCTTGAAATGGGTCCAGCCGCTGGCGCTGGGCACCGCGTCGGGCCAGCCCGACAGGTTGCCGGCCAGGATGACGCCAGCCGGGGTGGTCAGCAGATAGATCGAGTTGTTGTTGGGGACCGCGCTGCGCGCCCGCACCACGTCGACCAGCCCGGTCAAGCCGTAGGTGCGGTAGTGGTCCTGCAGGCCGGACACCTCCAGCGCGATGGTTTCGCCGATCTCCTGCTCCAGAAAGCCGGCGGTGGTGCGGTAGACCACGCCCAGGATCACCCCGACCGACAGCACGAACATCGCCAGATACAGCAGCGCCAGCCGGAAGGCGGTGGTGCGCACCAACCGCAGCCCGGCAGCGCCGAACGCCTGCCAGCCGCCGGCCGCGCCGTTCCGCTTCATAGGCCCTGCTTCATCGATGCGCCGTCACCCCTCCGCCGCGCGCAGGCTATAGCCGGCGCCGCGCACGGTGTGGATCAGCGGGGTGGGGAAATCCTTGTCGATCTTCTGGCGCAGCCGGGCGATGTGGACGTCGATGACGTTGGTCTGGGGGTCGAAGTGATAGTCCCAGACATTCTCCAGCATCATGGTGCGGGTCACCACGCTGCCGGCGTTGCGCATCAGATATTCCAGCAGCGAGAATTCGCGCGGCAGCAGGTCGATCGCCTTGCCGGCCCGCTTGACCGAGCGCGACAGCAAGTCCAGCTCCAGGTCGCCGACCGCCAGCCGGGTCTGCGGCTGGGCGGCGCCGCGGCGGCGCACCAGCACCTCGATCCGCGCCAGCAGTTCGGAAAAGGCGAAGGGCTTGGTCAGGTAATCGTCACCGCCGGCCTTCAGCCCCTTCACCCGGTCGTCGACGCTGCCCAGCGCCGACAGGAACAGCACCGGCGTGTCGTTGCCGGCCGCCCGCAGCACCTGGACCAGCGACAGCCCGTCGCGGCCCGGCAGCATGCGGTCGACGACCATGACGTCGTAATGCTCCGCGCCGGCCAGATACAGGCCCTCCTTCCCGTCGTTGGCGACGTCGGTCACATGCCCCGCCTCCTTCAGCCCCTTGGCGAGGTAGCTGGCGGCCTGGCGATCATCTTCGATGACGAGAACTTTCATGAGCACGAGTGTAGCCTCCCCAAACAGCCCGGCCAAGCACGGGGTTGCCGTGCCTGGCCGGACCGCCGTTTCGGGACCCGGAAGCCGGGCCGACGGTTACGCCTTCAGCTTCAGCGCGACGAAGGACTCGTTGCCCTGCCGGTTGATCAGCATCAGCACCGCCTTCTGCCCGGCCTTCTCGGCCTCGGCGACGTGGTGGCGGACGTCGGCCGGGTTCTTCACCGCGCTGTCGCCGACCCGCTCGATCACGTCGCCGGGGCGGATCGGCGTCTCGGTCTTGGCCGACAGGCCGGTCACCACCACGCCCTGGACCTCGTCGCCGATGCCCAGCCGCTTGCGCGCCGCCGGGTCGAGCGGGGCCAGCTTCAGGCCCTTGACCGCCGCCGCCTCGGCCTGCTCCGCCGGAGCGGTCTCGGCCGCGGCGAGTTGCGCCTGCTCCGACAGGCGGTCGATGCGGACCGGGACGGTCTTCTCGCGCCCGTCGTGCAGGATCTTCAGATCGACCGTGTCGCCGGCCTTGGTCTCGGCGACGTTGCGGGTCAGGTCACGCAAATTGTCGACCGGCTTGCCGGCGTAGGACAGCACGACGTCGCCCTGCTTCAGGCCGGCGCGCTGGGCCGGGCTGTCGGGGGTGACCTCCGCCACCAGGGCGCCCTTGGCCGCCGGCAGGCCGACGCTGTCGGCGATGTCCGGGGTGATCTCCTGGATCTTCACGCCGAGCCAGCCGCGCTCGACCTTGCCGCTGTCCTTCAGTTGGGCCACCACCTCCTTGGCGAGGTTGGCGGGAATGGCAAAGCCGATGCCGACCGACCCGCCATTGGGCGAATAGATCGCGGTGTTGATGCCGATCACCCGGCCGTTGAGATCGAAGGTCGGCCCGCCCGAGTTGCCGCGGTTGATGGCGGCGTCGAGCTGGAAGTAATCGTCGTAGGGACCACTGTGGATGTCGCGCCCGCGGGCCGAGACGATGCCCTTGGTGACGGTGCCGCCCAGCCCGAACGGGTTGCCGACCGCCATCACCCAGTCGCCGACCCGCGTCTTGGCGCTGTCGGCCCAGTCGACCGCCGGCAGCGGCTTGTCCGACGTCACCTTCAGCAGGGCGATGTCGGTCTTGGCGTCGCGGCCGACGATCTTGGCCGGCAGCGCGGTGCCGTCCTGCAAGGTCACGGTGATGTCGCTGGAGCCGTCGATGACGTGGTTGTTGGTCACCACATAGCCGGCCGGATCGATGATGAAGCCGGAGCCCAGCGCCCCGGACTTGCCGCGCGGCCCCTGGTCCTGGTCGTCGGGTTCGCCGTTGGAGCCACCGTTGGGGCCGCCATTCCGGTTCATCTGGTCCTGGAACTGGCGGAAAAACTCCTCGAACGGCGAGCCGGGCGGGAAGGCGGGGATGCCCGGCGCCCGCTGGGCCCGCTGCTCCGGCTTGGCGTCCTGCATGGCGGCGATGTTGACGACGGCCGGGCTGACCTTGGCCGCGAGGTCGGCGAAGGTCGACGGCGCGTCCTGCATCATGGTGACGGCGGGCGGGGTGGCGCTGCTCTGCGCCTGGGAGGCCGCCCAGCCCGCCAGCGCCGGTCCAGTCAACACCGTCGATCCCAGCAGCAGGGCGGCAACGGTCCGGCGCAGACGGTTGGGGCGGTTCGGGGTGGTGGGGGACGGGGTGGCGGTCATGCGATGGCACTCCATTCGGAACGGTTTCCGTGCGGGCCGGGGGTGGCCGGAAGCGTCGTCGCTTCGCGTCACCCGCCGGTGATGAGGCCAACATAGGGATGCGCCGCTCACGACCGCCTTGCGACCGGATGAAAGTTATTTCAGGGAAGCGTCGGCCGCCGCCTACGCACCCAGCAGGTGCAGCGCCAGTTCCCGCCGGTGCGGGCGGCTGCGGTGTTCGAACAGATAGATGCCCTGCCACGTCCCCAGCGCTGGTTCGCCCTCCATCACCGGGATCGACAGGCTGACGCCGGTCAGGGCGGAGCGGATGTGCGCCGGCATGTCGTCCGGCCCCTCGGTGGTGTGGGCGTAGAGCGACGGGTCCTCCGCCACCAGCCGGCGGAAGAAGCGCAGCAGGTCGGCCTGGACGTCGGGATCGGCGTTCTCCTGGATGGTCAGCGAGGCCGAGGTGTGGCGGCAGAACACCGTCAGCAGCCCGGTCGTCATCCCCTGCTCCGCCACCCAACGCCGCACCGGTGCCGTCACCTCGACCAGTCCGGTGCCGCGGGTGGGGATGGTCAGGATCGTGGCAGCCTGTCGCATGGCGGTGTCCTCTCGCAAAAGTCACGGATCGGGAAAATCACTGGCTTGGTTCCTGGCGGACGTCCTACCAGATGTTGCCTCGAAAACAGGCTGGCGACAGAGGACGACCGCGCATGGACATCACCGGCACCCACAGCGTCCGCGGGCCGCGCGACCGCGTCTTCGCGGCCTTGTGCGACCCGGCGGTGCTGCTGCGCTGCATCCCCGTGCTGGAAGAGATGGAGCGGCTGTCGCCCACCGACTACGCCGCCCGCGTGCGTGCCACCGTCGGACCGCTGAAGGCGCGTTTTTCCGGTCGGCTGCGGATGGAGCCGGAGGATGGCATCCACCGCTACCGGCTGGTCGCCCAGGGCAATGGCGGGCTGGCCGGCGCGGTCAAGGGCGAGGCCTGGGTGACGCTGGACGAGGGCGACGACGGCCACACGGTGCTGACCTACAGCCTGACGGTGGCGCTGGGCGACGCGGTCGGCCGGCTGGCGGTGAAGCTGGTGCAGGCCAAGACCGACCGCGTTCTCGCCGCCTTCTTCGAACGCTTCGCGGCGGAGATCGGTGCCGAGCCTCTCGGCTGACGCTTGCCGCTGCGGCGGAATGCCGCAGTCCGGCCGGAAACGCGGCGCCTTTCGCAGGTGCAGCATGATGGGTCAGGATGGTTGCCGTCGGGACCCTTCATCCGGTGGAGCCGCCCATGACCGAGCCTGTCGCCCCGAACGCTGCCGACGCCTGTCGGCATGATCCCGACACCGCCGTCGACCGGATGATCTTCGGCCGCATCCTGGAAGTGGCCGCCGCCGACCCGGTGCGGAGCCTGCCGCAGGCGCTGGCCTTGGACAAGGCGGCGCTGGCGGTGCTGACCGCCCGCCACGCCCCGCGGCACGCCGCCGCCGTCGCGGCTCTGCCCGACGACGGCGGTCACGGCGAGGACGCGATCGAGGAGGCCGACCTCCGCGCCTTCCTGGTCGAGCATGGCGCGCGCGGGGCCGACGAGGAGCATTGGCTGGCGGCGATCCTGGCCCGGCGGTCGCTGGAGCCGAACCACCTGTGGCAGGACATGGGCTTTCACGACCGCGACGAGCTCAACATCGTGTTCCGCCGGCACTTCCCGGCGCTGGTGGCGCTGAACGCCGCCGACATGAAGTGGAAGAAGTTCTTCTACCGACAGCTCTGCGAACGCGAGGGGCTGATGCTGTGCAAATCCCCCAACTGCGAGGTGTGCGACGACGTCGAGGTCTGCTTCGGCGAGGAGTCCGGCGATCCCTTGGCGACCCTGTCCCGTCTGGCCCGCGGCTCAGGCGCCTGAGGTCGGCGGGCTTGCCGGGGCTCAGCGCGGCTGCGCGCCCAGATCCTCGAAGGTCAGGCCCTTGTCGGTGCGGCGGAAGCGCCCCTTGCCGTTGACGGTCAGCGACGGCTGCCCCGGCTGCGGCACGAAGGTGGCGGCGTAATAGCAGTCATACTGGCCGCCGCCATCCTGCCCGCCGCCAGCCGGCCCGGCCTTCAGCTTCGCTTCGACGCAGCCCTGCTTGCGGAACAGGTCGAAGCCGCGGAACGCGCCGTTGCCCTGCCGCTCCAGCGCGCGGCGGGTGTGCGCCTCCACCAGCTTGCGCATGTCGCCCTCCGCCGGCTCGCCCGAGCAGGCGACGAGCGCCAGGGTGGCGGGCAGCGTCATCAGGATGCCCCTGCCCCACCCACGCCATCCCGCCTCCGCCCGGGGAGAGGGACGCTTGCCCGCCGCGCTCACCGCGCCGCCAGCAACCGGTCGACCCGCTCCTTCAGCGCGGCGAAGGACGGCGGCTTGACCACGAAGCCGTTGACGCCCAGGGCCATCGCCTGCTTCACGATTTCCGATTCGGTGTGGTTGGTCAGGAAGACCACCGGCGCGCGCGGGTTGCTCGCCTCGGCGCTGGCGCGGAGATGGGCCAGGAACTGAAGGCCGGAAACCGGCCTCATGTCGATGTCGCAGATGATCAGGGCGGGATCGACCCGAATGCATTCATACATCGCGCTTTCGCCGTCGTCGGCCTCGGCCACCTCGCGGAAGCCGATCTGCGTCAGGATCTGCACGATGGTGCGGCGGACGAAGGGTTGGTCCTCGACGACCAGGATGCGGTGCTTGGAGTAGTCGATCGCCTGCATGTCGATTCCCGATCCTCTACGCCCTGGTCTGCCCCGTTCCACTGATACCGTCGGGCCCGGCGGCGGGCAACCGCCGGTCGGTTACAGGGGCGTGGAATATGGTTTGGGTTCTGTAAGCGATGCGTCGATTTGCGTCATGTCCGCCGCCCGCCCTTCACCCGCCCTCCCGTCACGCGGGGAAGCGGCCGGGAAACAGCAGGTCCAGCGTCGTGCGCAGGCGGTCCATGGTCAGCGGCTTGTGCAGGCAGTCGTCCATGCCGGCCTCCCGGCAACGGGCGTCGTCCTCCTCGACGCTGCCGGCGGTCAGGGCGACGATCGGCACCCGGCCGGCGTCGCCGGGCAAGGCGCGGATGGCGCGCGTCGCCTCGTGACCGTCCATCACCGGCATCTGCACATCCATCACGATCAGGTCGAACCGCCCGGCGGTCGCCGCGGTCAGCCCCTGGGCCCCGTCCTCCGCCGTCGTCACCGCGTGGCCCAGCGCCTTGAAGAAGCCGGCAGCGACCAGGCGGCCGATCGGGTTGTCCTCCACCAGCAGCACCGACAGGGCGGCCGGCGGAGCGGGCGGCCCGCTTCGCACCGGGCGCACCGGAAGGCGGATGGTCAGCCGCTCCCCCGCGTCCGCCCCTGCCCCATCCTCGGCGATGCGGCCGCCCAGCCGCTGCACCAGCGGACGAGCCACCGCCAGCGCCAGGGCACGCAACCCCGGTTCGCCCCGCCGCCGGATGATCAGTTCCGCCGTCTCCGCCGCCCTACCGGCCAGGGCATCCGGCCGCACCGAGAGGGACAGCGTGGCCCCGCCTTCCGCCATCAACAGCGTCAGCAGCGACCGCAGCCCGACGGCGTCGGCGGCCAGACGGTCGGGGGTTCCATCCTCCACCGTCACCACGGCTGGGCGCCCGCGCGCCGTGCTCCTCGACCGCAACGCCTCGACCAGACCGCCAAGCAGGATGGTGCCGTCGGCGGCCGGGCTCACGTCGCGCGCGACGGCGCGCATCTCCTCCAGCGTGGCGCGCAGCGTCGTTCCCGCCGTCCGCACCGCGACCAGGCGGTCCTGCTGGCGCGGCAGCAACGGCGATTCCAGCGCCGCCGCGACCAGCGCCAGCATCGGGTCGAGCGCCGCCCCCACCACCTCGCCGACCACGTCGAGCAGCGCCGCCAATTCCGCCCCGCCCATCGGCGCGCCCCTCACCGCTGTTCCGCTCATCGCCCTCAGCCCGCCATCGAGGTGGGAACCGGCGCGCCGGCAAAGAATGGGCCGGGGTAGCCGTCGCTGACCATCACCCGGTTGCGGCCCAGCGTCTTGGCCTCGTACATCGCCCGGTCGGCACGCCCCAGCGCGCGTTCGATGCTGGTGTCCTCGCCATCGCACACCGCGACGCCGATGCTGACGGTCATGCGCAGGCTGCCGCCGGCCAGCGGCATGTCGGCCAACGCCAGCCGCTGGCGCAGCCGCTCCGCCACCTCGACGGCGGACGACAGGCCGGTTTCCGGCAGGATGATCGCGAACTCCTCGCCGCCCAGCCGGCCGACATGGTCGGTGTCGCGCAGTTCGGAGCGGCAGACATCCGCCAGCCGGACCAGCGCCTGGTCGCCGGCGGCGTGGCCATGGTGGTCGTTGATCGCCTTGAAGCGGTCGATGTCGAGCATCAGCACCGACACCGGCCGGCCATAGCGGCGCAGCCGCGCCATCTCGGTTTCCGCCAGTTCCATGAAGCGACGCCGGTTGCTCAGCCCGGTCAGCGGGTCGGTGGTGGCCATGCGGCGCAGCTCGCTCTCCACCCGCTTGCGCTCCGACACGTCGCGGATGACGGCGGTGAACAGCAGGCCGCGGGCATGGTGCAGCTTGGCGATCGACACCTCGGCGGGGAATTCGCCCCCGTCCCGCGTCAACCCCATCACCTCGCGCCGGTTGGTCATCACCTGCGCCTGCATCTCCGACGTGCTGAACGCGGTGATGTGGGTCTCGTGATCGATGCGGAAGCGTTCGGGGATCAGCAGGGACAGCGGCCGGCCCAGGATGCTGTCGGCGTCGTAACCGAACAGGCTTTCGGCCGCCCTGTTGAACAGGGTGATGTTCAGGTTCTCGTCGGTGGTGAGGATGGCGTCCTGCGCCAGCCCGATGATGCCCTGCAACCGCTCCTCCGACAGGCGGAGCTGCTCTTCCAGTCGCTTGCGGGCCATGGCGTGCTGGATGGCGCGCCACATCAGCGGACCGTCGGTCTGCCCCTTCACCAGATAGTCCTGGGCGCCGGCGGCCAGGATATCCAGGGCGAAATCGTCGTCGTCGTAACCGGTCAGCACCACCAGCGGCAGCGACGGCACGTCCGCGTGCAGGCGGGCCACCGTCTCCAGGCCGAAGCTGTCGGGCAGCGACAGGTCCAGCAGCACGACGTCGCAGGCGTTGCGGTGCAGCCACGCCCGCGCGTCGCGCAGGGAGGTGGCGCGCGCGACGCTGGAGCGGCGGGCGTAGGGGGTCAGCGACCGGATCACCAGCCGCGCGTCGGCGTCGTCATCCTCCACCAGCAGGATGGCGGTGGCCCCCTCGTCGGTCTGCGGCCTTGCGGCCGACGATAAGTCGGTGGTGTGGAGGCGGGGGACGTCTGGAGGGATATTGGAGTCGAACATCGTGGGCCTCCTTCACCGTGGCAGCCGGACGACGCGGAACCAGTACTCCTCGATGCTCTTCACGGCATCGAAGAAGGCGTCCATATCCATCGGTTTGGTGATGAAGCTGTTGGCACCGAGCAGATAGCTGGCGTTGACGTCGCGATCAACGTCGGAGGTGGTGAGGATCACCACCGGGATGGTCTTCAGCTCCTCGTCCGCCTTCAGTTCCTGCAGCACCTCGCGCCCGTCCATGCGCGGCATGTTCAGGTCCAGCAGGATCAGGTCGGGCCGGGGGGCGGCGGCGAAGGTGCCGCGGCGGCGCAGATGGTCCATCGCCTCCACCCCGTCGCGGACATGGCTGACGTGGCACAGGATGCGCCCGTCCCGCAACGCCCGTTTCGCCAGTCCGGCGTCGGCCGGATCGTCCTCCACCAACAGGATCTCGAAGGGGGTCGACACGTCCTGCATCAGGAAGATCCTCGGAAATAGGGATGGGGCAGATGGATCGAGAAGGTGCTGCCGACCCCGGGGCTGGACTCCACCGTGATGCGCCCTCCCAGGCGTTCCACCATCTTGCGGGCGATGGCCAGGCCCATGCCGGTGCCGGGATGCTCGTCGCGCGAATGCAGGCGGCGGAACACCTCGAAGATCTGGTCGCGGTAGCGCGGCTCGATGCCGATGCCGTTGTCGCGCACGTCGATCACGTCGTACCCCTCGGTCCGCCGGTGGGTGACGTGGACTTCGGCCGCCCGGTAGGGATGGCGGTATTCCACCGCGTTGCCGACCAGCACGACGAAGATCTCGCGCAGGCGCCGCTCGTCGGCCTGAACCTCCGGCAGATCGCCGACGGTCACCGTGGCGGCGGCGGCCGTGATCCGCCGTTTCAACACGCCAAGGGCGGCGTTCAGCGCCGCGCCGGCCGGAACGACGCCGCAGGACAGCGGCACCCGGTCCTCCGCCAGGAACAGCTGCACGTCGCGCAGCAGCATCTTCAGGCGGCCGGCCCCGTCGACGATCTCGCGGATGAAGCCCTCGCTCTCCTCGTCCAGCCGTCCCTGCTGCTGCCTTTCCAGCAGCTGGGCGTAGCTGGCAATGGCGCGCAGTGGCTCCTGCAGGTCATGGGCGGTGGCGTAGGCGAACTGTTCCAGCTCGTTCTTGGCGCGGCCCAGTTCGGCGGTGCGGATGTCGACCTGGCGTTCGAGCGTGTAGCGCCGGCTGGCGGTCAGAAAGGTCAGCGCCTCGATCAGCAGGGCCAGCAGCAGGAAGCCGAGCTGGAACCCGCGGAAGGTCGGGTCGCCGTGCCCAAGCCCCTCCCAACTGGTGCGCGGCGCCAGCGCCAGTAGCCAGTGCCCTTCCGGCAGGTTGATCCGCTCGACCAGCGGGTCGCCGGTCAGCGCCGCCGCGTCCCCCGCCACCTGCTGGCCGGTGTCGGTCACCAGGGCGAAGGTCAGGTGCGCCGGCACGCGGTCGAACCGCACCTCGTCCAGGATGGCGCCGACGTCGAACACCATCCCGACCGCGCCCCAGGGCTTGCCCGGCCCGTAGACGATCTGGCGGGCGATCAGACCCTTGCCGCCCTGCAGCAGGTTGACCGGGCCGTGGATGGTGACGTCGCGGCTGATGATGGCGCGCTGCACCGTGTCGGCGAAGCCCGGCCGCGAGTCCTTCAGCAGGTCGTTGCCCAGGACCCTCTCGTTCCCTTCCACCGGATAGACGATGCGGACGACGAAGTCGGGCGCCGCGGAGATGTTGCGCACGCCCACCACCGACCGGCGCAGCCCCTCGGCGTAGCGGGGGAACTGTTCCTGCAGGCTGCCGGCGCCGGCCTCCACCTCGACGAAGGCGGTCAGGCCGCGGACCAGCGCCAGCCGTTCGTTCAGCGCGCTGGACAGGGTGCTGGACAGCGACGATGCGGTCAGCGCCGCGGTCGCCCGATGCTCCGCCACCAGGACGCGGACATAGACGTCGCCCATCCACAGATAGGCCACCACCAGCACCAGCGTCACCGTCGCCTGGACGAGCGCGGGCTTCCACATCTGGTGGAACCGCGCCGCCAGACGGCGCAGCGCGGTGGGCAACGGTGGGCGCGGCGCCGGCATCGGCTCCGCCGTCATCGCCGCCGCTCCCGGTCGGACACCGGCACCGGGACCGACGCCGGCAGCACCATGCGGAACAGGCTGCCACAGGGCCGCCCGCCGGCGCGCAGATCGTCGTCGGGCGTCTCCTCCACCCACAGGCGGCCGCCGTGATGGTCGACGATCTTCTTGCAGACCGCCAGCCCGACGCCGGTGCCCTCATACTCGTCGCGGCGGTGCAGCCGCTGGAAGATGCCGAAGACGCGCTCGCGATCCTCCGCGGCGATGCCGATGCCGTTGTCGCGGATGTCGATGCGCCAACCCTGGGGATCGGGGGCCGCCGCGATCCGCACCACCGGCGGACGGTCCTGGGCCCGGTATTTCACCGCGTTGCCGACGAGGTTCTGGAACAGCCGCATCAGCTCGTTGTCGTCGCCGGCCACGGTGGGCAGTTCGCCCTCCAGCGTCACGGTGGCGCCGCAGTCCTGGATCGCCACCTCCAGGTTCAGCAGCGCCAGCCGCAGCGGGTCGCCCAGCGGCACCGGCCGGAAGGGCTTGGCCTTGCGCCCCACCCGCGAATAGTCCAGCAGGTCGACGATCAGCCGGTCCATGCGCTGGGCGCCGTCGCGGGCGAAGTCGATGCATTCCCGCCCGTCGGCGTCCAGCGTGTCGCCCAGCGAGCGTTCCAGCAGCGTCAGGTAGCTGGTGATGACGCGCAGCGGCTGCCGCAGGTCGTGCGAGGCGACGTAGGCGAAGGCCTCCAGCTCGGCGTTGGACCGCTCCAGCTCACCGGTCTTGTGGCGCAGCGCCTCCTCGGCGATGCAGCGTTCGGTGATGTCGTGGATCAGCGACATCAGCAGCGTGCGGCCGTGAACGACGGCGTTGCTGCTGTAGACCTCGACGTCGCGGATCTCGCCGGAGGCCAGCCGGTGGCGGAACCGGAAATGCTGCCGCCCGGCGGCACGCGCGTCGCGGATTTCGGCGCTCACCTGCTCCGGCGGCAGGATGTTGATCTCGTGGATGCGCATGCTGCGCAGTTGGTCGAGCGGATAGCCGTAGAACTCCGCCGCCGCCGGGTTGGCGTCGACGATCATGCCGCTTTCGGGGTCGACCAGCAGCTTCACCGCGCAGCTGGAGACGAAGATCTGCTCGAACAGTTGCTGGCGCTCGCGCAGGGCCTGTTCGGCGTGCTTGCGTTCGCTGATGTCCATCACCGCGCCGACGATGCCGGCCGGCTTGCCGCCGGTGCGGCAGTAGACCGCCTTGGAGAACAGCACGTCGCGCAGGGTGCCGTCGGCGCAGCGCAACTGCGTCTCGTAACTCTGCGGCTGCTGGTCGGTCAGCAGCGCGCGGTCCACCGCCTCGTCGACTTCGGCGAGTTCGGCCGGCGCCAGGTCGAACACGGTGCGGCCGAACAGCGCCTGGCGATCGATGCCCATCCAGCGTTCGAAGGCTCCGTTGGCGTCGACATAGTGGCCCAGCACGTCCTGCACGAAGATCGGCACCGGCACGGTGTCGAGCAGCACCCGCTGGAAACCGGCACGGTCGTTCAGCGCCTGTTCGGCCCGCCAGCGGATGGTGATGTCCTCCACCGCCCAGACATAGCCGCGCGACGGATCGTCGGCCTTCAGCGAGCGGCCGAGCAGGCGGCAGCGGATGTCGGTGCCGTCGGCCCGCCGCATCATCACCTCCTCGTCGAACTGGCCGCCCGCGCTCATCAACGGATAGGCCCGCCGACCCAGCTCCTCGAACACCCGGTCGTCGCCGTAGATCACGCGGGATTTCGAGCCGACGATGTCCTCCAGCCGATGCTGGAAGGTCGCGGCGAACGCCTTGTTGGCGCGGCGGATCACCCGGTCGCCATCGACCATCACCACCCCAACCGGGGCGTTGTCGAGGATGGCGTCCAGTTGCAACCGGCTTTCGGCCAGTTCCTCCTCGATGCGCTTGCTGCCGGTCACGTCGATCTGCGGGCCGATCATCTGGCCCCGCCGCCAGCGCAGACGGGACCGGATCTTGGGTGCGCTTTCCGAACGTGACGGCTGGATGGGTGTCGTGACCATGGCGGCGGCCGGACCTCGATGCCGTTTGCGCCTGGGACAGCGGCGGATGCAACCGCCGTACGAGGCAACAGGCGAATTATAAACCTGGGCGGCGTCGGGCTCCCCTTGCGAAATTGTCACAGGGAGCCCTTCCTCAACCGACGACATAAAGGAGAGGCTTAATAATCACCCGAACAAATAGGTGAATGATCTCTTTACGCGGCGACGTCGACCGACGGCTTATCCTTGGTCGCCAACTCGACCGCCTTCGCAAAATCACGCCGCATGCCCTCGGCGTCGAAGGCGAGATGGATGCGGTTGTGCTCCACCGCCTTGACAACGACGGCCGCTTCGGCCCCGTGGCGGTCCAGCCGCAGATGGCCGGTCATCCCGGCGAGCGAATGGCCGCCGGCCCCGGTCACCGGATCGATCATCGCCCCGCCGATCGACAGGTTGCGCACGGTGACCGACAAGCGCTCGCCGCCGACCAGCAGGGTGCCGGCCTCCTCCACCCGATAGCGCGGCTTGCGCCGGCGGTCGGCGTCGCCGGTGGAGGTGCGGACGACGCGCACCAGGACCTGCCGCAGCGACTCGATCGAGCGGGCGACGTCGCTGGAGCCGCTCTTGACCTGCGCCGCCTGCTCGCCGGTGCGGCCGGCCTCCGCGGAGACGGCGGCGATGCGGTGCGACACCTCCTGCGCGGCGGTGGAGGTCTCCACCACGTTGCGGCTGATTTCCTGGGTGGCCGCCGCCTGCTCCTCCATCGCCGCGGCGATCGAGCCGGCGATGTGGTCGATCTCGGCGATGGTTTCGCCGATCTCCTCCACCGCGCTCACCGCCTCGTTGGTCACCGCCTGGATCGCGGTGATCTGGCGCGTGATCTCCTCGGTCGAGGCGGCGGTCTGGTTGGCGAGGTTCTTCACCTCCTGCGCCACCACGGCGAAGCCCTTGCCGGCCTCACCCGCCCGCGCCGCCTCGATGGTGGCGTTCAGCGCCAGCAGGTTGGTCTGGCCGGCGATCGACTGGATCAGGTTCACCACCTCGCCGACCTTGGCCACGGTTTCCGACAGCGAGCGGATGGTGGACTGGGTGTTCTGCCCGCTTTCGACCGCGCGACGGGTCACCGCGCTGGAATGGGCGACCTGGGACGAAATCTCGCGGATCGACGCGGCGAGCTGTTCACTGGCCGCGGCGACGGTCTGGGCGTTGGCCAGCGCCTGCCCGGCGGCCGACGCCACGGTCTGCGCGCTGATGCTGACCCGTTCGGCGGAGCCCGACATCCCTTCGGCGTCGTCGGCCATGGCGCCGGTGCGATGGGCCACCTCCTCCACCGCGCGGCCGGCCTCGCGCTCGACGGTGGAGGCCATGGTTTCCAGCGCGCGGCGCCGCTCCTCGTCGGCGTGGCGGGCACGCTCCTCCCGCTCCTGCACGGCGTAGCACAGGCGGGCCTTCAGGCCGCGCAACTGGCCGGCGATCGGGTGGAACTCGGTCGCCGTCGGCAGGTCGATGATGTGGGCTTGGTCGTTGCGGGCGATGGCGTCGAAATCGCCGGTGAAGGCGGCCAGCGGCCGGCGCACGGTGCGCAGCAGCAGGAACCCGCACAACACCGCCGCCGCCAGGACGCCCAGTCCGGACACCGTGCTGAAGACCAGATGCCAATGGAAATCGTCCAGGGCCCCTTCATACTCCGCCTTGGCGACGGTCAGTTGCAGGGTCAGCAGATCCTTGTTGGTCTGGAAGGCGGCCTGGAACAGCGGCTCCACCCGGTCGCGCACCAGCACCTCCAGTCGGAGCGAGTCGCCCTGTTGCGCCAGTCCCACCGCCGGCTTCAGGCCCTCGTTCAGGAAGGCGGCGCGCTGCCTGGCGAAGCGTTCCGCCAGCGCCTTCCCCTCCGGGGTCAGGTCGGTGGTGAGATACTCCGCCCACAGCCGGTCGATCGTGGCGGCGTTGCGGCTGATGCGCGCCTCGCGCTCCGCCATCGCCTTGGCGTCGGTGCCGTCGCGGGTGTCGATGATGAGGCGCTGCAGCGTCTGCACATTGTCGCGCATATGGTCCAGGATCTCGCCGATCTGCACCGCCGGCACCGTGCGGTCCTCGTACACCGTCCGCAGCGAGGCGTTGCTGTCGGCCATGCCGCGCAGCGTGACGCCGCCGACCACCAGGATCGCCACGATCATGAAACCGAAGACCATGGTCAGGCGGCCGGTGACGCTGCCGGACCAGCGCCGCAAACCCGCCATCGCGCCGCGCCCGACCGCCTGCCCGTCGCGCACCGTCAGATGACGCGCCCGCCCCTCGCGGAGGTCGGCGTAGAGCCGTTCGGTCGCCGCCACCTGCTCGCGCGACGGTTTGGTGCGGATCGAGATGTAGCCGGTGACCTGCCCGTCCTCGATCACCGGCGTGACGTTGGCGCGCACCCAGTAGAAGTCGCCCGACTTGGTGCGGTTCTTCACCAGCCCTTCCCAGGGACGACCGTCCTTGATCGTCGCCCACAGGTCGGCGAAGGCGGCCTCGGGCATGTGGGGGTGGCGGATCAGGTTGTGCGGCGCACCGACCAGTTCCGCTTCCTGATAGCCGCTGATGTCGACGAAGGCCTTGTTGACGAAGGTGATGCGCCCGGCCGTGTCGGTGCGTGACACCAGCAGGACGCCGTCTTCCATAACGATTTCGCGGTCGGTGATCGGTTCGTTCAAACGCATGGAAGGAGCCTCGTCGGACAGGGGGCACGACACCGCAGGATCCCGGTGGACGGTTCACGGCGGGGGGACAGCAGCACGGAGAGCGGGCAGCCTGTTTCATCTACCCGTGGTAGATGGCGGCCCGCACTGACCCAGATCAAAACAGCAAGAGGCGTGCCAGCAACAACCGGCGACACCGCCGGGCAACCCTAGGGAGATCCCGTAGGGCGGAGGCGGTCGGCCGCACGGCATCGTTGCACGGAGGGGGCCGGGACGACCGGCCGCGTCGCAAATTGCGAGTAAAAACGCGAATGCAATGGTGTTTTAGCCAAACTGCGAATAAATTCCGAAAGAAAAAGCCCCTCTCTCGGTCTGAGAAAGGGGCTCCTTCATCGCGACAACCTGCCGCACCTTACTGATTTATTTAGACTTGACCTTCGAACGGTCAGCCCTTCGCCATAAGCTGTTCCAGCCAATGGATGTCGTAATTGCCGTCGATGAACGCCTGCTCGGCGATGATCCGGTCGTGCAGCGGCAGCGTCGTCTGGATGCCGCCGATCACATACTCCTCGATCGAGCGGCGCAGACGCATCAGGCACTCGTTGCGGGTGGTGCCGTGGACGACCAGCTTGGCGATCAGGCTGTCGTAGTGCGACGGCACGCGGTAGCCGTCGTACAGCGCGGAGTCGACGCGCACGCCCAGCCCGCCCGGCGCGTGGTAGCCGTCGATCTTGCCCGGCGAGGGCAGGAAGGTCTCCGGATTCTCGGCGTTGACGCGGCATTCGATGGCGTGGCCTTCGAACCGGATGTCGGACTGGCCGTAGCCCAGCGGCGCCCCGGCGGCGACGCGGATCTGCTCGCGCACCAGGTCGATGCCGGTGATCATCTCGGTGATGGTGTGTTCGACCTGAAGGCGGGTGTTCATTTCGATGAAATAGAACTGCCCGTCCTCATAGAGGAACTCCATCGTGCCGACGCCGCGATAGCCGATGGCCGCCGTCGTCTTGGCCGCCAGGGCACCGATGTACTCGCGCTGTTCGGCGTTCAGCGCCGGGCTCGGCGCCTCTTCGATCACCTTCTGGTGCCGGCGCTGGACCGAGCAGTCGCGCTCGCCGAAATGCACGCAGGCGCCGTGGGTGTCGCCCAGCAGCTGGATTTCGATGTGGCGGGGCCGGCCGAGATACTTCTCGAGATAGACCTCGTCGTTGCCGAAGGCGGCGCGCGCCTCGGCCCGGGCGAACTGATAGGCGTCCTTCAGCTGCTCGGGGTTGCGGGCGACCTTCATGCCCTTGCCGCCGCCGCCCGCCGCCGCCTTGATCAGCACCGGGTAGCCGGTTTCGTGGGCGACCCGCTCGGCGTCCTCCAGCGTCGTCACCGGGCCGTCGGACCCGGGGACCACCGGCAGCCCCTGCTCCATCACCGTCTTCTTGGCGGTCACCTTGTCGCCCATGATCCGGATGTGCTCCGGCGTCGGGCCGATGAAGGTGAAGCCATGCTCCTCCACCATCTCCGCGAACTGGGCGTTTTCCGACAGGAAGCCGATGCCGGGGTGGATGGCGTCGACGTTGGTGATCGACGCGGCCGACAGGATGGCCGGGATGTTGAGGTAGCTCTCGCGCGCAGACGCCGGGCCGATGCACACGCTCTCGTCGGCGAGGCGGACATGCATGGCGTCGGCGTCGGCGGTGGAATGCACCGCCACGGTCTGGATCCCCATTTCGCGGCAGGCGCGGTGGATGCGCAGAGCGATCTCACCACGATTCGCGATCAGGACCTTTTCGAACATCGCCAAGGGAATGCCCCGCTTACTCGATGATGAGGAGAACTTCGCCGAATTCGACCGGCTGGGCGTCGGACACCAGGACCTCGGCCACGGTGCCGCCGCGCGGCGCCTTGATCGGGTTCATGACCTTCATCGCCTCGATGATCATGATGGTCTGGCCGGCCTTCACCAGGTCGCCCGGACGGACGTAGGGCGTGCCGCCCGGCTCCGCCGCCAGATAGGCGGTGCCGACCATCGGCGAGGTCACCGCGCCCGGGTGGTTGGCCGGCCGGCCGGCCGGGGCCGCCGCGACGGCGACCGGCGCCGCGGCCGCCGCCATCGGAGCGGCCTGGACGGCGACCGTCTGGGCGGCGGTCGGGCGGGTGACGCGGATGCGCTTTTCGCCCTCGGCGAACTCGATCTCGCTCAAGCCCGTCTCACGCAGGAGGTCCGCCAGCTTGCGGACCAGATCGCCGTCGATGTCGAAGCTCGCCATGATGTCAGTCGTTCCCGTTTCCTTAATCGCGGTCGATGATGGTCGCGATGGCGTCCAGCGCCAGAAGATACCCGTGCGGCCCGAATCCGCAGATCATCCCGTTCGCCACCGGCGAGATGTAGGAGTGATGGCGGACCGGCTCGCGTTTGAAGATGTTCGACAGATGGACCTCGATCACCGGAAGCTCCGACAGGATCAGGGAATCCATGATCGCGACCGAGGTGTGGGTGTAGGCGCCGGCGTTGATGACGATGCCGTCATTCTCCGTCCGCGCCTGTTGGATCCACGAGACCAGTTCGCCTTCGTGGTTGGATTGCCGGAAATCGATGGTGATGCCCAGCTGTTCGGCACGCTCGTGGCAGGCGGCCTCCAGGTCGTCCAGGGTCATCGACCCGTAGATTTGCGGCTCGCGCACACCCAGCATGTTGAGGTTCGGTCCGTTGAGGACCAGAATTGACGCGTCGATGGCCACGGCCCGCGCCCCTTATTCCAAGATCGAAACCGCGCGTTTATAGCACGCTGCACCGTCCTGTCCATGGTGACGGGACGGCATGGCACGGAAAAGGCGCCGGCGGGCCGTTCCCGGCCCCAAATCACCGCCCCCGATCACGGTCCCGGTCATGGCCTCCGACACGGCCCCGGTCATGGCGGGGGCGGCACCGTGTAGCGGGCCAGCAGTTGGCGATCGATGCCGTCCGCCTTCAAGGCGGCCAGTCCGCCGTTGAAGGCGGCGATGGTTTCGGCGGCGCCCGGGGTGTCGCGCCCGACCACCAGATGCAGGGTGACCACGTCGAAGGGGCGCTCGGCGACGCGGATGTCGTCGGCGAGGCCGGAGCGGGCGACGGCCTCGCCGCCGCTGTACTCGTCGATCACCAGCGCGTCGGCCCGCCCGGTCGCCACCATGCGGACGCAGGCGCCGAGGTCCGACGGGGTCTGCCGCTGCAGGTCGCCGCGCCGGACCATCTGGTCGAGGATGGGCGGCAGGGCGTAGCCGACGGGCGCGCACACCGCACGGCCACGGAAATCATCCAACCCGCCATCTCCCCACCCGCGGAACGCCATCGCCGAACGGTTGGAGAGGTAGACGAACTGCCGCACCTCGATGACCGGGTCGGAAAACAGCACCTCGCGCTCGCGATCCGGCGTGCGGACATAAGGGAAGGTGGCGAGGAAGCGCCCGGTCACGACACCGTCATAGCCGCGCTTCCACGGCAGGAACCGCACCTCGTACTGGCGGCCGGTAGCGGCAAAGGCGCGGCGGACCATCTCGGTCACCATGCCGCCGCCGGGCAGGTCCTCCGACGTGAAGGGGGCGTAGTCGGTGCCGGTCACCAGATCGAGCCCGGTGTGGGGGGCCGGCACGACCTCTTCCGCGGCGAGGGGCAGCGGGACGAGCGCCACCAGCATCGCCACCGCCAGGCCCCCGACCGCCGGAACCGGGGCCAGGAGCCTCGCCGTCCGTTCCCGCCACGGAACGCACCGCCACGGAACACCGGCCGCACCGCACTGTCGAGCGCCCATGCTTCCCGTTTTCCCTGCCCGTTTCCCGGCCGCACGCCTCGACCGGGGCCGCCGACGGATCTAAAGACCTTTCCGCCGCGCTGTAAAGACCGCCGACCGGTTCCGCCGCTCCGGTCGGGCCGTCCGTCCCGCGCCTATTGGGTCCGGCGGCCGGCGGGATCGGTGTAGAGGTCGTTGACCCGCTGGATATGCACCGCCGTCGCCTGCTGGATCGCGAAGATCGCCTTGCGGGCGCGGCGCCCCCAGCCGGCCGGCTGCTGGGCGAAGATCGACCGGAAGGCGCGCGTGTTGCGCAGGAAGGCCTGCCGCAGGTTGAGGTCGACGTCACCGAACCGCTCGCTCAGGGTCGCGGCGATGCGGCCGGCGAAGAACCGGCGGATCCGGAAATGCCCGGCCAGGAACAGCCCGCCCAGCACCAGCAGGGTCACGATCAGGTGCAGCGGCGCGCCGCCGGCCCAATCCGGCCCCGCCTCCCCCAACCAGGCGAGGAAGGCGCCCGCACCGCTGCCGAACTGGACGACCAGCGCCAGCAGCACCAGCAGCAGCGCCCCGAACACCGCGTCGGCGGTCAGCACGCGGCGGCGCCACGTCGCCATCGCGGTGCGCAGCGTCGGCACCACCTCGCCCTCCAGCTCCTTGGTCAGGCTGTCGATGGAGCCGATGATGCGGTAGGCGCGGGCGACCTCCACCTCGTTGATGCGGGTGTGGAGTTCGGCCAGATCATGGTCACGGCGCGCCTCGTAGCGGGCGCGGCGGGCGTCGTCCTCGATCGCGACGGCGGAGCGCTGGTCGTAGATGGCGTAGAAGCGGCCGGACACCAGCCCCGCCTGGGCGACGGCGCGCTGCCAGGCGCCGAACACCGCCTCCAGATTGTCTTCCTTCGCGGTGGTGTCGACCTGGTTCAGGATGTAGCAGACCTTGCGGGCGTCGGCCCGGTTCACCGTCTTGGCGACCAGATGGCGCAGCGTGTCCTGCATGGCGCCCGGTTCCGGGTGGCGGGCGTCGAAGAAGACCAGCACGAGATCCGACAGCTCGACGATGTGGTCGACCAGCCGCAGCACCGACCGGCGCTGGTCGTCGGCGTCGAAGCCCGGCGAATCGATGAACAGCTTGCCCCGGATCCGCGGTCCGGCCAGCGTCTTCAGCTGAAGGTAATTGTCGATCCGCTTGCCCTCGCCAGCCGCGACCTTCTCGATCTCGTCGGCGATCCGGTAGAAGGGAAAGCGCGGGTCGGCGTTCAGCGCGGTGCCCGGCAGCGCCTCCTTCCGCGTCTCCGGGCCGTGGCAGATGACAGTGAACTTGTCGTCGACCGCCTGGTTGCCGGTGTTCTGCAGCGCCTCGCCGAAATAGCCGTTCAGGAAGGTCGATTTGCCGGCGGAAAAGGTGCCGAGCACCGCGACCATCGACCACCAGGGAATGCGGGTGGTCAGCGACTCGTAGCGGCCGATCAGCCCCAACCCGGCAAGCAGCCGGTCGAGGGCGCGGAAGGTCGGGAGGACCGGCAGCAGGTTCGGGTTTTCCGCGCGCAGATGCGCGTCCAAAGCCGCGAGGCGCTGCTGTAGGGCTTGCCGGGGGGTCATGCTGGCGCGTTCCAACCTGGTGCTCGGGGATCGGCCGGGGAGGCCGGGAACCGCCGGGCCGGAGCGTTCGGCGTCGACGGACGGACCCGACCTGTCTAGCACGAGCGGGGCGGCGCCGACCACGAAATCGCCCCGCCCCGCGCCGTCCACCGCCCAGCCCCAGCGGACAGGGAGCAAAAGCGCCGGCGGCGCGTTATCCCCGGATGCACGGCGCCGACGACACCAGCAGCCACACCGACGACCCCATCGACGGCCACGCCCCGGACGCTCCCGACTCCGGGAACCGTTTGACCGCGGAGGAGCTTGCCTTCCTGCTGCGCGACCCGATGGAGCAGGCGCGGCAGGCGGAGCGCGCGGCGCGGGCCAACCGGACGCGCACCGAACGCCGCGCCGCCGACCCGACCTACGCCGACCGGTTGCGGGCCGGCGACCGCGACCGCCAGCGCCGCCGCCGCCGGCGCGAGGCGATCGGCAAGCCCGAACCGCCGGAGCCGCCGGGGGTCCCCCTGCCCGACCTCACCGAGGCGGAGGCCGCCCGGCGGCTGGTCGACCATCTCGACCGCTGTGGAACGGCGCAGGCGGCGCAGTTGCGCCGGCGGCCGGACCGCATCCGCGCCTATGTCGAGGCGTTCGTCGCCTACCGGACGCTGGCCACCGGCGGCACCCGGCCGACCCGGGGCGGGCTGGCCGCCCTGTTGCGCTCGCGCTTCGGCCGCGAGGTCACCGCCTCGCAGGTTCAGAAGCTGCGCGACCATGTCGAGGCCTTCGCCGCCGCCGGTGGTCCCTGGGCGGTCGCCGGCGCCTCCGCCCCCACGGCCCGTGACGGGCGGCCGGCGGCCGGGCCGGCCTGAACCGGCACCCGGGTCTGCGGGGCATCACGTCCGACGCATCGCCGGGCGCAGGGCGATACGGAACGTCACGCACCCGGGGCCGCACGGGCTGGAATCGATGAAATCGGCCCCGGCGCGACCTCGACCCATATAGTTAATTAACTGTTAATGGTGGATTGGCGGACCATGCCCCTGGGTATGGCCGTCGCGGCGCCGCGTGACGCCCTGTATCGCCCTTTCCGCGATGAATAATTGCGTCGACTGCGCACGAATATTTGCCGCAACCAGAAGGTTTACTGTTGCCGCTTCCGACAGCCCAAACTCCGGCTGATGCTTTCTATATTCCCTTTGAGAAGACAAAGCTGTCGGGCCAACCATGGGATGTGGTTGAAGACTCCGGAATTTTGTAAGCAGGCTGAAGGCAGGCGGCGTGCAAGCGCCTCCGGGAATTGGGAACCTCGGAGGATCGCATAATACAAAGCTGTAACACGATCACGGCCGCGAATGCTGGCGGATCACCGTGGCGTATCGGAATATGGCGCCCCCGATCCAGTATTCGGAAGTTTTCTCTTGAAAATCGCCAAAGTTCGTGCAAACAATCTTTTTATTCTCGTAAAGAGAGGCGGCGGCGATTAAGCATCGGAGACCAATGGACATGAGTGAGCCGACGGCGCGCAAAAGAGGGCGACGCGGATCGCCGGAATCCTGGTCTGTGGACGCCCATGTCGGGCAGCGCGTGCGGATGCGCCGCACCCTGCTGGGGATGAGCCAGGAAAAACTCGGCGAGGCCATCGGCCTGACATTTCAGCAGGTTCAGAAGTACGAACGCGGCTCCAACCGTATTTCGGCCGGTACGCTGTATCGGCTGGGACAGGTTCTGGATGTGCCGGTCAGCTTCTTCTTCGACACCTACAACGATCCCGACGCGACGCGGCGCCCGCGGACCGGCGGGGACGACGCCGCGGAAACCAACACCCAGATCAGCCGGCGCGAGGCGCGGCTCCTTCGTCTGTGGCGCGCGGCGCCGTCGCACGTCTCCGACGAACTGCTGTCGCTGCTGTCGTCGCTGTCGCCCGAACTGCGGGAACCCCCCGAAGGACCGGGCGACGACGAGGGGCGGGAGCCGGTGGCCACGGCGAAACAGCCGGCGGACATCGCGACCGGTGGAACGATCAAGGTCAACCCCGGCGCCGTGAACGGCCATGGCGCGGAGCCGGAACCGGCGCGGACCAGCGTCCGCTCGACCCGCAGCGACCCTCAGCGGGTCAAGGCGATGAAGTCGACCGACGGCAGCGGCAAGGGCAAACCGCGCCGACGCCATGGCGCGGTGTGGGATCCGACCGACATCACGCGCGCCTCGAAGCCGACGACGCGGGGCTGACACGGCGCCGGTCCGACCGGCACGCTCAATACAAAAAAGGCTCTGCCAACGCGTATGGACACACGCGATGGCAGAGCCTTGTTCGCAACACCGCCCGGTAGGCATCGGTGCGGCCGGGGCGGCCGGGGCGGCCGGGGCGGGTGGCCCGTTTTGGGGCCGGCCCGCCTTGACGATCACCAGGTACGGACGGGACCGACGTCGAGATGGACGAAACCGCTGCGCGGATAATAGCCGACACCGCCGGCCTGCATCGCCTTCGCGGATTCGGAAATCGCGCGGAGCTGGGTGTCGGGCAGGCGGATGTCGATGGCCATGCCGCGGGTGTGGTAGCTTTCCTTGGCGACACCGCGCGACCGGCGCCGGGCCATCGCGTTGGTCCGCCGCGAGCGGTAGCCGCAGATCACCTCGAACGGATCGTCGGAGCCGACCGTCTGGTGCACGCGCGCCAGCAGGTCGAACAGACGCGGGTCATAGCGGCAGACCTGCTTGGCGCGATGGTCGCGCAGCAGAACGTCCAGCTTGCGCAGCGCCTCCGGCCGGTAATGGCCATCCGCCCAATAGACCTCGTTGAAGCGTTCGTTGGTGTTGATGTTGTGCAGAGCGATCCGGCGCACGCCGCCGGTCAGCGGGGCCGCCTCCACCGGGTTGGCGTCCAAGAGGACCGGAGCCACCGTCGCGACGCCGGTCGCGACACCCGTCACCACCCCGCCCGCGGTCGGAACCATCGCCGACACCGCCGCAGCGGCAAAACCCAGAAATCCGCGCCGCCCCATGGCCGGAGCGGCACGCTCGTCATCCCCCAAATGCATCCCCGAACCTCTTCGTTCTACGTTTTGGCCGTTTTACGTTGTGGCCGTTCGGCGTTTGGCGGGTCGCGTTGCGCCCGCTGTGGCTGTAAACCTATTACCAACGCTGATCCGAAGCTCCCCGTCTGCTGCGATTCGTCTCCGGACGGATATCCGTATAGGGTCGGGGCGCGTCATAGGCAATCAAAAAATTTTGCACTGTGACCTTATTGCATAGTTCGGTCATAGGACGGCTGGCAGGAAAATCACACCGGGGGAGCGATTGTCGGCGGCTCGCGCCGTGCGCCTCGCCTTCCTTCCGTGCGATGCATAGATTGAGCAAATGGATTCCGACGCATCCGTTCCGGCGCGTCGCGGGTCCGACGTGACAGAGGGTTTACGACATGACCGCATCCGCCGACACCCGCAAGCCCCGCACGCTGGCCGCCCTGGCGCTGGCGCTGTCGTCGGCGCTGGCGTTGCTTGGGGCCGCCCCGGCGGACGCCCTGCCCTACCGCGACACGCTGACCCAGTGGGCCGACCGGCTGGACAGCGCCGCAACCGACCTGGACCGCACGCCCGTCCAGCCCTCCACCCGTATCGGTGATGGCGCCACGCTGAAGCTGGGCAGCAGCGGCGACCGCGTCACCCGCCTGTCGCAGCGGCTGGTCGAACTGGGCCTGCTGCCGGCCGACCAGGTGTCCGACCGCTTCACCAACGCGATCGCCGGCGCGGTGAAGACCTTCCAGCTTGCCCAGCGGATGAAGGACGACGGCCTGGTCGGGGCCGGCACCCGCGCCGCGCTCGACCGCACCCCGGCGGAGGCGGCGGCGCTGATGCGGCAGAGCGCCGAGGCGATGCGCGGCTTCCGCGACACCGCGCCCGACAGCGTCCTGGTGGTCAACCTGACCAACCAGACCACCACGCTGGTCCAGCAGGGGGAAGAGGTGTTCACGATGCGCGCCATCGTGGGCCGCCCGTCGCGCGAGACGCCGCTGCTGACCGATCGCATCACCCACGTGATCGTGAACCCGACCTGGACCGTCCCGCCCACCGTGCTGAAGGAAGACAAGCTGCCGATGCTGAAGGCCAAGGGCACGCCCGGCATTCAGAACGCGCTGGTCTACCTGGATGGCCAGGAGGTGGCGCCGGAGACGGTCGACTGGCACGACGTCACACCCGGCCGGGTCCGCATCGTGCAGCAGCCGGGCGATCACAACGCGCTGGGCCGCTTCCGCTTCAACCTGACCAACCCGTACGACATCTATCTGCACGGCACCAACGAGCCGCGGCTGTTCGCGCGCGAACTGCGCTCCATCAGCTCCGGCTGCGTCCGGCTGGAGGATCCGCGCCGGCTGGCCGAGATCCTGTTGCAGGGCAGCACGGTGACGCCGGCCAAGATCGACCGCATGCTCGACCGGCCGCAGCCGCAATGGATCAAGCTGCCGACGCCGATGCCGGTGCAGTTCGTCTACTGGATCGCCACGGTCGAGGGCGACGGCACCATCCGCCTGCACCCGGACATCTACGACCGGGCCGACGACATGGCCGCTCCGGTCGCGGCGCCCGCCGCCGATCCTGCGGTCGTCAAGCCGGCGGCGACGCCGGCCGACACCGGCCGGGCCACCGCCCCGGCCGGCCGCACCGGCACCGACGTCGGCGTCAACACCGGTGGAGCGGCGCCCGGCACCCCGGCGCCGGCCGACAAGCCGCGCGTCTGACCGGCGCACAGCCCGTCCCAGGCAACCATCAGGCGCGGCGGCGCGTCTTGCGGCTGCGGTTGGGTGGCACCGCGGTGGAGGCGGCCTCCTCCGGGGTCGGCCAGACGTCGCGGTCGCCGCGCATCGGCAGACCGAACTCCTCGCCCTGGTCGGCCAGGCCCGGCTGCTCGCCCTGGTTGGCGATGCTCAGCACCGGCTCCACCGGTTCGGTGCGCTGCGCGGTCGCTTCGGGGCCGCCGGCCGGGTTCGGCTTCAGCGTGTCGAGGTAGTTGTCCTGGATCGCGATCTCTTCGCTGGCCAGTTCCCAGTGGGCGTCGGCCCGGCCGTCCGGACGGCCCTCATGTTCCCAGATCTCGTGCGCGCGCCGACGGATGCGGCTTTCCAAATCCTCGGCCATACGGGTCGTCTCCTTGTGGTGGGGCTTCGGGGGCGGGTGCGTCCCGCCGTCCCCTAATGAACCCCGCCACCCCCCGACGGTTCCGGGGCCGTGCCCGCTCCGCGATCAGGGCTTCTCCCGATTGCGCGGCGTGGCGTGGCGGCGACCGTTTCCCAAAGGCAACGCCTGCCCCGAAATCGCCATGGTTGCCATGCTTTCGCCGCTTGTCGTTTGAATTAATACCGTCGGAATGCTATTGGACCGAAATCAACCGGCGGTCCCGCGAATAGTGGCTGGGCCAAGCGACGGGACCGATATGTTGAGCATTCTTTGGCTGAACGCCTCTCCCTCCGTCCCCTCTTCCGGGGCGGTCGGCCGCATCCATGCCCGATCTTTCGTGAACCTCGCCCGCGGTGGCGCCGGCCTTTTGAGCGCCGCCCTGCTGGCCGGCGTCCTGGTCCTGCCGCCCAGCCATCCGGCCGGTGCGACCGAGACGCGCAACACCCAGCGCGCGGCCGCAACCACGCCGAAGCCCGCCAAGCCGGCCGCCGCAGCCAAGCCCGCCGCCACCCCGGCAAAGGTGGAGGCGAAGGCCGCCCCGGCGGCAGCACCCGCTCCCGCTGCCGCCGACACGGCGCCGGCCGACGGGCCGATCCTGCAGCTCGGCATCTACTCCGGCGATGGCGACGCTTGGTGGAGCTGGCAGAATCTGCAACGGCGCGAGCCGGAGCTGACCGCCGGACTGAGCGCGTCGGTGATGCTGCTGGACGGCAAGAGCGGTGCCGGCGGCGTGGCGCTCTACGCCCGTGTCGCTTCCGGCGCCGACCCCAAGGCGCTGTGCCGCAAGATCGTCGGCGCCGGGTTCGGCTGCCTCGCGGTCGACCGGCCGCCGCCCGGCGCCGCCCCGATCACCACCGCCAAGGCCGCAACGGACAAGGTTGCTGCGGACAAGCCGGGCGTCGGTCCGACCCCCAAGCCGGCGTCCGCACCGCCGGTGACGGTGGCCAAGGCGGAGGCGCCCGCACCGGCACCGGTTGCGCCGGCACCGGTTGCATCCGTCGCGGCGCCGGCCATGCCGGCTGCCGCCCCCGCTGCCCCGGCAAAGTCGCAACCGCCGACCGCGACCGTCGCCGTCGCACCGCCGTCGGCGGAAAAGGGGCCGGCGGAAAAGGGGCCGGCGGAAAAGACCCCGGCCGAGAAGGCGCAAGCGCCGTCGCCGGGAACCACGACGTCGATGCTGGCGCCGATCGGCTCGGCGGTCGCCGCTCCCATGGTGCCGGCGCCGCCGTCGGTGGCGACCGCCGTGGCGCCGCCCGACGGCACGATCATCTACAGCGAGGAAGACGCCCGCACGATGGCGGACATCGAGCAGCACAGCCGCCGCAAGGGCCGGCTGCGCTCGGTGATGCCGGATTCGCGCTACGACGTGATGCCGGCAACGCTGAAGAAGGAAAACTGGAACCTCTGCGCGCTGACCTTCGATGACGGGCCGCACCGCACGGTGACGCGGCAGGTGCTGGACATCCTGAACCGCGAAGGCGTGCGTGCCACCTATTTCCCGGTCGGCCGCATCGCCGAGAACCAGGGCGACCTGATCCGCGACTTCATCACCAGCGGACACGAGATCGGCAACCACAGCCTGACCCATTCCGACCTGCGCAAGATGGACGCCGCCGGGGCGCGCTTCGAGATCGCCGAGACCAACCGCATTCTGCGCGGCTTCGGCGCCAACCCGGTGCTGTTCCGCCCGCCGTACGGCCGCTATTCCGACGAGTTGCTGACCATCGCGCGGGAGGAGCATATGGGCTCCGTCCTGTGGTCGGTCGACACCCGCGACTGGAAGGTCCGCAACGCCGACAAGATCGTCAGCCAGATCAATCTGGCGGGCACGCCGGGCAACGTCTTCCTGATGCACTCCACCTACGCGACCACCGCGCAGGCGCTGCCCCGCGTCATCGCCGAGCTGCGGGCGAAGGGTTGCGAGTTCGTGACCCTGTCGGAATGGCTGGAGCGGGCGCGCACGCTGGCGCTGCCGAAGATCGTCAACGCCGACATGCCGTCACCGCCCGCCGCCGCCGCGACCGGCCGCCCGTAAGCGGCCAACCTCGGCGAACCCCCGACCAGGGCCGGGACCGCCTATTTGCCGGCGGCCTTGGCGTCCTGCTGCTTGCGGAGCTGGGCGTATTGGCGGATCACCGTGTCCACCTCGGTCGGCAGCATCGTCCAGGTGGCGGTCATCTTGCCGTCCTTGGTGTCGACCACCGACACGGTGGTGGCAAAGCTGAACTTGCCGGCGCCGTCATCGACCCGCACCGACACCCGCGCGTTCTGGCCGACGATCAGCGTCCCGTCGAAACCGCGGGCGACCAAGCCCTTGGACGTCAGCGAGGCGATGGGATAGCTCCGGCCGTCGAACTCGACGACGCTCACCATCCGGCGGGCCGGCTTGGACGTCTTCTTGTCGTCCACCGTCACCTTAAGGAAGTCGAAAAGCCCCATCGTCCGCCCCCAGAAAGCGCCGCCCGACCGGGCTGTCGCATCGACCGGCGGCGCGACACCGCCCGGTGGGCGATTTAAACGCGGACGACGCCCGTCGGGCAATCTATTCCTGGCGATTCAGAGGGCTGTTGGCGGAGACCCTGATGCCGTGTCAACGTCCGGCAGCACTGTGGATGGCCGTCCACGCCTGCTGCGCGCGCCGCACCCACAACAGGGTGAAAGGCAACAGAGTCACCAGAACCACCGTCATGCCCACCATCACCGACAGGGCGCCCAGCGCGTCCGACGACGGCAACCGCGCCGCCAGCGCGGCCAGCAGGTGCAGGGTCACGGCGGCCAACACGGTGGCTGCCAGCACCTGGGCGGCAAAGCTCGCCAGCAACCCAAGGCTGCCGACCCGTGTCGCGCCGTCGGTCCCCCGGCCCTGCCGGTCGGCACGGCCATCCTCGGACACGGCGGCGGAAACAGCGGCCGTCCAGCCAGGACGCACCGCTGGACGAACCGCCGGGTACGGCATGCCGGCTACTTCCCGCATGGGCACCTCCGCTTTGGCTTCCTCCGGCCCACTCCCCAAAGGCGGGGTGCCGAGGGTGGATGGCTGAAGGGATAGGGTCGGAAAACTATAGGACGCTTTTTTCGGCTTGGCTAAAATCCAAACCGATTACCTCCTTGTGCCGAGCGCGCGCCGGCTCCCCCCGAAAGTCCTGTACGACCAAACGCAGCCCCGGTGTGGAGCCGCTGTGCGCAACCGGACAGCCAGACCAAAGATTGCCGAGGCTGTCTCCACAGACCCTGTGGATAACTGTGTTGACAAAGCGTGGGCATTCCCGATTCGCCCGAGGCGATTCAAGGGTCTCGCGGTGTTTGCCCAAAAATAAGGCAAATCAAGCAAGTGCCTGATCCATAATGAAAAACTGAAGATCGGGGGCTCATAAGCCCTGGCGACGTGTCAACTGAAATCTGTCACATTCGGCCCGGTCAGTCGATTTCACACCCTGTTGTGCCCTGTTGACAACTGTCTCCTAGGCCATTGCACTATTGTTACGGGTGGGGCACCCTTCGTCCCCCACCCTATGACCTTTGGCCGGGTCTTATCCCGCAACTGCGAAGCCGTTCACGGTTCGGACACTGTTTTACGGCTCCGTTTTGGCCCAGCAACGCAGCACCTCCGCCACGCTCCACGCCTGGGAGATGCAGCCGCGCGGGGTGAACGGGGCCTCGGCGTCGAAGATCTCGCTGATGGTGCCGATGCCGGCCTCGTCCAGATGGGGCAGGAAGCCCTCCAGCAGCCGGCGGGCGCCCGTCTTGTCGTCCGGGTGCAGCTTCAGCCACGCATCGACATAGGCGCCGATCAGCCAGCCCCAGACGGTGCCCTGGTGATAGGCGGCGTCGCGCGCCCGCAGATCGCCGAAATATTTCGCCTTGTAGTCGCGGCAGCCCGGCGCCAGCGACCGCAGCCCGAGCGGGGTCAGCAGCCGGCTGCGCACCGTCTCCACCACCGGCTCCCACCGCGCGCGGTCGAGCACGGGATGGTCGAGCGAGATGGCGAAGATCTGGTTGGGCCGGCAGGCGATGTCGTCGCCATGCTCGCCATCGACGACGTCGAACAGGTGGCCGGCCGACGGGCACCAGAAGCGCGCGTTGAACGACGCCCTCGCCTGGTCGGCCAGCTCCTCCAGCGGGCGGGCGGCGGCCTCGCCGTCCTCCTCCCGCAGCCAGCCGGCGGTCAGGCGCAGCGCGTTGTGCCACAGGGCGTTGATCTCCACCGCCTTGCCGCGGCGGGGGGTGACCACCCAGTCGTCGACCTTGGCGTCCATCCAGGTCAGCTGGTAGCCCTCCTGGCCCTGGCGCAGCAGCCCGTCCCGGTGGTCGAGGCCGATGCCGAAGCGGGTGCCGCGGCGGTGATGGTCGATCACGTCGGCCAGCTTGGGCAGCAGCAGCCGCAGGGTGTCGCGGTCACCGGTGGCCTGAAGGTAGCGGTGCAGCGCGTGGAAGAACCACAGCGTCGCGTCGGCGGTGTGGTACAGCCCCTTGTCCTTGCCGTCGGGGAACATGTTGGGGATCAGGCCGTCGCGGATGTAATGGCCGAAGGTGTGCAGGATCCAGCCGGCCTCCATATGGCGGCCGGTGGCCAGCGTCAGCCCTTCCAGCGCGATCATGGTGTCGCGGCCCCAGTCGGTGAACCAGTGGTAGCCGGCGATCACCGTCCGCACCTCGTCGCCCTCGGCCCGCGCCCGCATCTGGTCGACGACGCGGCCGGCCGGCACGAACAGGAAACTGTCGGCGGACAGCACCAGCTCCGCCATGGCGCCGCTGCGCAGGCTGGGGTGGGCGTTCTGGATGATGCGGCGGCGGCGTTCCGTCTCGAACCCCAGCACGTCGGACGGCGGCAGCGCCTCCAGCCGCCACCAGTCCTCGGTCGCGGCGGCGAAGGTGATGCTCTGCCCGGCGCCAAGCTCGCCGCTGAAATAGCCCGGCGTCCACAGCGAGCCGCGGGCCTCATAGCCGCGCTCCGCCTCGACGCGGTAATAGACGTCGCGGCGGATGCCGCCGTCCAGCGTCATCGGGAAGTCGCCGCCTTCGATCGACATCCGCAGCACCGGCAGGTCGGGGCCGGCCGACACCTCGTAACGCTGGCCGGCGGCGGTGATGCGGTAGTCACGGGCGAGCGGGCGGTCCACCGCCGATTCCAGCGTGCGGAAGGCCAGCACCGGCCGCAGGCAAAGCTGCACCGGCGCCTTGGCCTCGATCACGCGGTAGGTGACGTGGACGATGTTCTGGCGATGCGGCAACACGATCTGCTTTTCGATCAGCACACCGCCGGCGCGGAACCGCCAGACCGGCAGGCCGGCCTCCATCCGGAATTCCTGCAGCGCCGCGGTCTGCCCGCCGCCGCTCGGCTCGCTGTGGCGACCGCCGCCGCCGCCGCCGTCGTCGCTGTTGCCATCGTCCCGGCCGCTCAGCCAGTAGGTGCGGCCGTCGCCATCGACGACGACGTCGCCCAGCCGGCTCAGCATCAGCACGCGGCCGAGCGGGGCCGGCAGCGCGGCGATCAGCAGCCCGTGATAGCGCCGGGTCACCGCCCCCGACACCGACCCCGACGCATAGCCGCCAAGCCCGTTCGCGACGAGCCATTCCCGGGTTTCGGCGCTGTCCGGAGCGGTGTTCAGGACGTCGCGCGACAGGGTGCGAACGAAATCAGCCATGGTGAACCTGCGATGGTTTCCGTTTCCTATCCTTGGGAAACCGCGATGACGGGGGTTGTGTTGCCCCCGGCCCCGTCGCTTTTTGTCGGAAAGTCGTGGGCGGGGCCCAGCACCAGCGCCGCATGGCCGGGCAGCCGCCACGCGCCGTCCGGCTGCTCCACCACCGCGGTGCCGCCGCCGCCATAGGCCGGCGCCTCGCTCGACCACAGCAGCGACCAGGCCCCGTCGCGCGGCGGCGCCAGCAGCGGTTCCGCCAGCGCCCGCAGGGTCAGGTCGCAGCCCAGGTTGACCAGCAGCAGGCGGTCGTCGCCCTCCTCATCCCCGAAGACGCGCAGGACGAAGGCCTCATCGCCCAGCACGGCGCCGTCCAGCCCGCCGACGCGTGGCGCGGCAAAGACCGGATCCTGCCGGCGCAGGCGCAGCAGGTCGCGGTGCAGCGCCCACACCCCGGCGTTGGCGTGCCGCTCGCGGTGGTCGAGCTTGGAGCGGATGAAGCTGTCCTCCGCCTGCGGTCTGGCGAGGCCGGCGCGCATCGCCGGCTCGGCGATGCTGGGAAACTGGGCCAGGAAGTCCGCCCGCCCCCGCTCGACCAGCACCGCCAGCTCCGGCTTGTGGTCGGCGAAATAGAGGAACGGGCTGCTCGACGCGAACTCCTGCCCCTGGAACAGCATCGGCGTGCCGGGACCGAGCAGCGTCAGCGCGGTCATCGCCCGCAGCCGCCCCGGCGTGGTCAGCGCGTGCAGCCGCAGGCCGCGGGCGGAATTGGCGATCTGGTCGTGGTTCTGCAGGAAGGTGACGAAGGCCGGCCGCGGCAGGCCGAAGGCCGGCATGCCGCGGCGCTTGCCCTGCCAGCCGTACCATTGCCCCTGGTAGAGGAAGCCGTGCTTCATCGCCGACACGAACTCCTGCGGGGTGCCGCGGTAGTCGGTGTAGTAGGCTTCGCTCCGGCCGGTCAGCGCCACCATGGCGGAATGGTGGAAATCGTCGTTCCAGATGGCGCAGAGCCTGCAGCCGCCCTCCTCGGCCGGCTTCACCATGCTGGCGTGCTGCGGCTCGTTCTCCCCCACCAGGATGGTGGCGCGCCCGCCGCCGGCCTTGCGCACGGTGCGTGAGATCTCGGTCAGGATGTGCGGTTCGCCGCGATCGAAGATCGATTGGGTGGCGTCCAGCCGCAGCCCGTCCAGATGGTACTCCTCGATCCAGAAGGCGGCGTTGGACAGGAAGAACTCCCGCACCGGCCCGGACTTGGGGCCGTCGAAGTTGATCGCCTCGCCCCACTCGTTCTTGTAGCGGTCGGTGAAGTAGTCGTCGGCGAAGCACTTCAGGTAATTGCCGTCCGGACCCAGATGGTTGTAGACGACGTCGAGAATGACGGCGAGCCCCAGCCGGTGCGCCTCGTTCACGAAGCGCCGCATGGCGTCGGCGTCGCCGTAGAGCCGGGTCGGCGCGAACAGGTTCACCCCGTCATAGCCCCAGCCGAAGCGGCCGGGAAACTCCGACACCGGCATCACCTCCAGCACCGTGACGCCAAGCTCCGCCAGCGCCGGCAGCTCCCGCCGGGCGGCATCCCAGTCGCCGTCCGGCGTGAAGGTGCCGATGTGCATCTCGTAGATCACCTGTCCGGCGATGGCACGGCCGCGCCAATCCTGGTCGGTCCAGGCGAAGCGGTGCGGATCGACCAGTTGCGAGGGACCATGCGGCCCGTCGGGCTGGAAGCGCGACATCGGGTCGGGATAGAGCGTCTCCCTGCCGTCCAGCCGGAAGCGGTAGAGTCCGCCGGCCTCCAGCCCCGGCACCGCGGCGGAGAAATAGCCGTTCCCTTCGCCGTCCAGCCCAGTCGTCCGCCCGTCCGGCTCGACCACCAGTTCGACCCGCGTCGCCTTCGGCGCCCAGACCCGCGCGTGGGCGCCGCCGGGCAGCAGTTCCACGCCGATGGGCCAGCGGCGCTTGACGGTGGCCTGCGCCTGTTCGACAGGCGGTACTGCGGCGGACATCTTCACGGCGATCGGCCCCCGGTGAGTGATGCGGACTTGCCTTGCGGGTATGGTCAACAGGGGCCGGGCGGCGTGGTCACGGGGCTGCCGGAAATTGTTTCGATGGCTATGGGTTTTGGCGGAAAGCCGGAACGAAGCCGTTCCCGGCAAGCTCCATCATCGCCACGTCGATCAGCGTCGCCTGGACCAGCAGCGCTTCGGCAAGCTCCTGCTTCTGGGCGTCGGATGCGCCGGCAAGGCCACCGCTGTCGCCCAGCGCACGCGCGGTCTGGGTGCGGACGGTGGCCAAGCGGACAGTGGCCGAGCGGACGGTGGCCGAGCGCGCGGCTGTCCGCGGTTCACCTGATCGCGAAGGTGGGTGCCGAGAATGTCGGTCTGGGCAACGGAGGGGATGATGATGCTCCATCCCTAACCATCGACGACCTGGACGGCGGCGCCGCCGCTTCCTAGTGCGTCGGGGCTAGCCGCCGCCTCCCGTCAAACCCGCTCGCCGAAGCTCCCCGCCGCGGCGTCGATCACCAGCGGATGGGCGCGCAGGGCGGTCAGCGCCGCTTCGACCTGGTCGTCGGCAACGTCCAGCGTCACGAACACGTCGGTGCGGTCGCCGTGTTCGGCGTCGCGTTCCTCGCGGGCGGTCTGGGTGACGGCGCCGAAGCGGTCGCGCAGCGCGCCGAGGATCTCGGCCTCGACACCGCGGCCGCGTTCGGCGGGATAGGCATAGATCAGTTCCATGGCCGCTCTCTCCCTTCCGGTTGTGGCCGTCGTTACGACTGGGGCGCGAAGACGACGCGCAGGCAGTCGTCGGCCTTGTCCTTGAACATGCGGTAGCCCTGCGGGCCGTCATCGAGCGACCAGCGGTGCGTCATCAGGTAGGACGGGTCCAGTTCGCCCTTCTCGATGTGCTCGAACAGGCGCTTGGCGTAGCGCTGGCCGTTCTGCTGGCCCATGCGGAAGGTCAGCGCCTTGTTCATCGCCGCCCCCATCGGGAACTTGTCGATCAGCCCGCCATAGACGCCGACGATCGACAGGGTGCCGCCCTTGCGGCAGCTCTCGATCATCTGGCGCAGCACCGCCGGCCGGTCGGTCTGCAGCCCGACCGCCTGCTTGGCCCGGTCGTACAGGTCCTCCACCGCGTTGGACGCGCTGTCGGCCTCCATGCCGACCGCGTCGATGCAGACATCCGGGCCGCGCCCGCCGGTCATCGCCTGCAGCGAGTCGAAGACGTCGACGCGGCTGTAGTCCAGCGTCTCCGCCCCCGCCTTCATCTGGGCGGCGCGCAGCCGGTCGGGGATGCGGTCGATGCCGATCACCCGCTCCGCCCCCAGCAGAAAGGCGCTGCGCATCGCCATCTGGCCGACGCCGCCGCAGCCCCACACCGCCACCACGTCGCCCGGCTTGATCCCGGCCATGTCGGCGGCCATGTAGCCGGTCGGCACGGCGTCGGACACGAAGACCGCCTTTTCGTCGCTGACGCCCTCGGGCACGCGGAAGCCGTTGAAGTCGGCGTAGGGGACGCGGATGTATTCGGCGTGGCTGCCGGCGTAGCCGCCGAAGGCGTGGCTGTAGCCGAAGATGCCGGCGCCGCAATGGCCGTAGGCGGTGCGGGCGTAGTCCGGGTTCGGGTTGGAGTTGTCGCACAGCGAGCTTTCGCCGTGCTGGCAATGCCCGCAATGGCCGCAACCGATCACCGACACGGTGACGATGCGGTCACCGCGGTTGAGGTGGCGGACCTCCGGCCCCTTCTCCACGATCTCGCCGAGGAACTCGTGGCCGATGATGTCGCCCGGCCGCATGGTCGGCACATAGCCGTCCAGCAGATGCAGGTCCGATCCGCAGGCCGACGACAGCGACACCTTGACGATGACGTCGTGCGGGTTGACCAGCACCGGGTCGGGCACCCGCTCCACCCGCAGGTCGTTGGTCCCGTTCCAGCAGAGCGCCCTCATTCCATCGCCTCCCCGAAACCGAAGCCGGTTCGCCCCGCTCCCCTTTGGCCATGCCCGCGCGGCTGGCGGTCGGTGGTCGACAGCTCCCCGGTTTCGATCCGCTGCTTCAGCCGCCACAGCGCCTCCTGCGCCTGGGCTTCCGGGGTCACGCCCAGCCGGGCGGCGACGTCGGTGGCCGGCACCCGGTAGACCAGGGTCAGCCGCACCTCGGTCCCGCGGTCGCCCGGCGCCGGCGCCAACATCAGCGAGGCGCGGTGCGGCAGCGCCGTCCCGCCCACCGTGTGCCAGGTCAGCAGCCGGTCCTCGTCGACGCGGTCGAGCACGCAGCGCCAGCGCAGCGGCTCATCCCCGCTTCCCCCATCGGCCGCGACCCACAGGCTTTCGGTGGCCGACAGCACGTCGACCCGGTCCAACTGCGGCATCAGCTTCGGCAGGTTGGCGAAATTGCGCCAGAAGCGGAAGACCACCGCCGGCTCCGCCGCGATGGTGACGACCGCCTGGGTCCGCTCCGGCGTCAGCGAGCGGCGCCGGGTGGCCGGGCCGTGGTTGCGCCAGGCGGCGGGATCGACCGACGGGCGCAGGGCCTTGTCGCCGAACGGCCGCAACCCCAGCGCGCCGGCGACGAACAGGCCGGCCCCGCCGAGCGCCAGCACCGCGCCGCTCCAGCCGGCCCGCCGCACCCCCAGCACCCCCAGCGCGGTGCCGCCCACCAGGGCGATCCACCGCTGCCCGCTTCCGGCCGGCTGGGCGCCGAGACGGCTCAGGCCGGCGCGGAAGGAGGTCGGCTCCGGCCACCGGCCGTGCCCGGTCAGACTGTTCGACGCCATCGCCGCTCCTTTCCCGATTGTCCAAATCACTTCGGACAGAGAACAGCCGGGTTGCGGCTTCGTTTCCTCCCGCCTCGTGCGCATCGGCACACGGCCTTGCGGCGGACCCGAAAGGGCCGGGCGGCAACCGGGGGGCGTTTCGCGTGTTACATCTCGATGGACGACCGAAAGGGAGGGACGGCCCCGTGCCCCTGCTGAACGCCACACTGGGCATCGCCGACGCCGAGGGCTTCCAGCCGCTGAGCCTGGAGACCGACCGCGGGCCGATCGAGGCGCGCTATTATCCCGCCGCCGGGGCCAACTTGGCCGCCCTGTGGGTCGGCGGCGTCGGCGGCGGCTTCGATACGCCGGCGCGCGGCCTGTACCCGCGGCTGTGCGCCGACCTGACGACGGACGGCGTCGCCTCGCTGCGCCTGCGCTTCCGTGATCCGCGCGACCTGGAGGAGGCGGTGTACGACGTGCTGTGCGGGCTGAGCTTTCTTGGCCGCCAGGGCATCCACCATGTGGCGCTGATCGGCCATTCCTTCGGCGGCGCCGTCGTCATCCAGGCGGCGGCGTCCAACCGGGGGGCGGTGTGCACGGTGATCACGCTGGCCACCCAGGGCTATGGGACGGAGCCGGTCCACGACCTGTCCTGCCCCATCCTGCTGATCCACGGCGAGGCGGACGAGATCCTGCCGCCCAGCTGCTCCATCCACGTCCACCGCAAGGCGCATGACCCGAAGAAGCTGGTGCTGGTGCCCGGCACCGGCCACGCGCTGGACGAGGCGGCGGAGGCGGTGTGCCGCGAGGTGCGCGACTGGCTGGGGGCGACGCTGCTGACGGGCCGGCTCTGAACGCCGGCCCCTTTATCGAGTTACCGGGGAACGCTCAGCTGTCCTTGGCCTTTTGCGTGTCGCTGATCGGCTGCACGCCGGCCGGCTGTTCCTGCTGTTGCTGTTGCTGCTGCTGCGGCTGCTTTTCCGGCGGCGGGTCGCGGCGCGGCGGGCCGGCCTTGACGTCGGCGTAGACCGCCTCGGCGATCTTCAGAAGCTCTTCCTTCGACAGCCGGCCGGCCAGCGCGTAGGCCAGCGGCCCTTCCACCCAATAGAAGGTGGAGACGTCGCCGTTCTGCGTGAAGCTGAACTTCGACGGGTTGCCGGCCTGCGGCGCGCCGACGAACAGGGTGATCCGCTTGTCGGCGTCGTTGACATACATGTACTGCGCACCGGCGCCGAGATCGGTCGGCAGCGAGCGCCCGCCGATCAGCCGGAAGCCGACGCGGCCGAGGTCCGGGCCGAACACGTCGCGGCCCATCCGCTTGGACAGCCAGCCGTTCAGCTCGTCCTGGTTGTCGGCGCCCAGTTCCACCTGGAAGCGTTCGTCGGAAGTGTAGAAGCGGTGGGCCTCCGTCGCCTCCTCCGCGAAGGTGGCCAGCGTCTGGCGCTGCTGGGCGATCGGGGCGGCGGCGCGCTGCTCCTCGCCACGGCCCAGCCAGCCGCCGGCGGCACCGGCGACCACCAGCATCACCGCCGCGGCAAAACGCACCAGCGGCCGGGCGTGCCAGGCCGGGCGGTTGTCGTTCAGCGCGATGCGGCCCTTCAGCCGGTCGGTCAGGTCATGGACGGCGTCGCTCGGCGGCTCGCGCAGGACCGTGTCGAACAGGTCGTGCAGCAGCGCCGACTGCAGCCGGTAGTCGTCGGCCCGCCGCGCCGCGTCGGGGTCGTCGGCCAGCCATCGTTCCACCGCCAGACGGCGGTTGCCGTCCAGTTGCCCATCCACATAGGCGTGGAGTTCGTCCTCTGTCACCCGATGCGCGTTCATCACTTCACCCGCCGGAGGGTGACGCCACCCTCGTTCGCCAGTTTCGCCCGCACCGCCTCCCGCGCCCGCGACAGGCGCGACATGACGGTCCCGATCGGCACGCCGAGCATGTCGGCGACCTCGTCGTACTTCAGGCCCTCCAGCGCCACCAGAAGCAGCACCTTGCGCTGGTCTTCCGGCAACTCCTCGACCGCGCGCATCATTTCGCGCAGTTCCACCCGCTCTTCCTGCCGGGCCGGTGTAACCAGCTTCGATTCGACGTCGGCGACGTCGACCTCCTGCGGCCGGGCGGCCTTGGAACGGACCTGATTGACGTGGACGTTGTGCAGGATGGTGAAAAGCCACGCCCGCAGGTTCGTCCCCGCCTGGAAGCTGTCGGCGCGCGCCACCGCGCGCGTCAGCGCTTCCTGCACCAGATCCTCCGCATCCGCGCCGTTGCGCAGCAACGCACGCGCGTAGCGCCGCAAGGACGCGATGTGGACTTCCAGATCGACCCCGAATTTGCTCAACCGCGCACCCGATCATTCGGATCACGCCACGGTTCACACCATGGCCTTCCCCCTCCGGCCGACGGACCGAACGGGACGACACGGCATCGCACATCCAAGGCCGGGCCGGCTCATCCGGCCTTGCGGCCAAAGATAAGGACCCGATGCATATGGGTGCGAACGCGCGCCGCGCATCCTTTATTCCAGACTTTGTCAGCCTTGCAGCAAAATTCCGACCGAACCGCCACGCTTGTGCCGAAAAGGCTTCAACCGGCCGCGTTGATGATCGGTGGGGACATCGATTCGGTGGGGATATCGATGATGCCGCATATTTGCCAATGCATTGGCGGCGTGGTGGGCCCGGCCGGATTCGAACCGACGACAACACCGTTATGAGCGGCGCGTTCTAACCGCTGAACTACAGGCCCTACCGCGGGGCGCACTTTGCGACAAAGCTTGGGGGAAATGCAACCCCTCGTTCTTTCGTTCGGGACGGGTCGATCCAAACGAAAACGGAGGCCGTAAGGCCCCCGTTTCGTTCGATCTTTCATCCCACCGGACGGTGTTCCGATCCGGCGTTCCCGGTCAGGTGTCCAGGAAGCTGCGCAGCTTGCGCGACCGCGACGGGTGCTTCAGCTTGCGCAGCGCCTTCGCCTCGATCTGGCGGATGCGCTCGCGGGTGACGTTGAACTGCTGGCCGACCTCTTCCAGCGTGTGGTCGGTGTTCATGCCGATGCCGAAGCGCATGCGCAGCACGCGTTCCTCGCGCGGCGTCAGTGAGGCCAGGACGCGGGTCGTCGTCTCGCGCAGATTCGCCTGGATGGCGGCGTCGAGCGGCAGGACGGCGTTCTTGTCCTCGATGAAGTCGCCGAGATGCGAATCCTCCTCGTCGCCGATCGGCGTTTCGAGGGAGATCGGCTCCTTGGCGATCTTCAGGACCTTGCGGACCTTCTCCAGCGGCATCATCAGCCGCTCCGCCAGCTCCTCGGGGGTCGGCTCGCGGCCGATCTCGTGCAGCATCTGGCGGCTGGTGCGGACCAGCTTGTTGATCGTCTCGATCATGTGGACCGGGATGCGGATGGTCCGCGCCTGGTCCGCGATCGACCGGGTGATGGCCTGACGGATCCACCAGGTGGCGTAGGTCGAAAACTTGTAGCCGCGCCGGTACTCGAACTTGTCGACCGCCTTCATCAGGCCGATGTTGCCCTCCTGGATCAGGTCCAGGAACTGCAGGCCGCGGTTCGTGTACTTCTTGGCGATCGAGATCACGAGGCGGAGGTTGGCCTCGACCATCTCCTTCTTGGCGCGGCTCGCCTCCTTCTCGCCCTTCTGGACGGTGGAGACGATGCGGCGGAACTCGTTGATCGGCAGGCGCGCTTCCTCGGCGACGTTGGAGATCGCCTCGCGCATCTTGCGGATGTCGCCGTCGTACTTCTCCGCGAACTTGCCCCAGGTCTTGGGATTCAGGCCGCGGATGCGCTCCAGCCAGTTCGGGTCCATCTCGTGGCCGACATACTGGTTCAGGAAGTCCTCGCGCTTCACCCGGCAGTCGGTCGCCATGCGCAGCAGGCGGCCTTCGAAGCCGGTCAGCTTGCGGTTCAGAATGTAGAGCTGCTCGACCAGCTGCTCGATGCGCTGGTTGTTCAGACGGACGGTGTTCATCAGCTCGACCATTTCGAGCTTCAGCTTGTCGTACTTCTTGTCCGTCTGCTTGGCGATGTCCTCGCCGCGCTGCATCGCGCCCATGCGGGCCTCGTGCAGCTTGTGCAGCTTGTCGTAGGTCGCCTTGATGTTCTCGAAGGTCTCGATGACCTGCGGCTTCAGCGCGGCTTCCATGGCGGACAGCGACAGGCTGTTCTCGCCCTCGTCGTCACCGTCGCCCTCTTCGCTCTCGCCTTCGGCGCGCGGCGGCGGCGGTTCGTCGCCCTCGGCGCCCTCGGGAGCGTCGGCGGCCGGCGCACCGGCGGTCTCGACCACCTCGGCCAGGCCTTCGGGGATCCCTTCGCCGTCCGGGCCGCCGCCATAGGTGGCGTCCAGATCGATGATGTCGCGGAGCAGCATCTTCCCTTCCATCAGGGAATCATGCCACTCCAGAATGGCGCGGATGGTCAGGGGCGATTCGCAGATCGCGCCGATCATCATCTCGCGGCCGGCTTCGATCCGCTTGGCGATGGCGATTTCGCCCTCGCGCGACAGCAGTTCGACCGAGCCCATCTCGCGCAGATACATGCGCACGGGGTCGTCGGTGCGGCCGATGTCGTCGTCGTCGAGGTTGCCCGACGACCGGCCTTCGCCGTCGCCGCTGCTCTCGGCGCCGTTCTCCGAGTCCTGCTCTTCCGATTCGACGATGTTGATGCCCATTTCGGACAGCATCGCCATCGTGTCTTCGATCTGCTCGGACGAGGACGAATCCTGCGGCAGCGCTGCGTTCAGCTCGTCATAGGTGACATACCCGCGCTCCTTGCCGCGCGCGATCATCTTCTTGACGGCCAAACCCATGCCGTCCATCAGAGGACCGTCGGCGGATTCCTCCCGCGTTTCGGAAACTTCCACGCTGTTCGCAGCTTTCGTGGCCATGCGATCGGTGCCCCCGCATTACCCCATTGAAAAAAGACGAAAGGAGCGCTCGGTCCCGGTTGCCCGGACCGTCCGCCCCACCCCCCAACCTTGCAACTGTCCTGAACCCGCCATGCGGCTCCGTCCCATCAACCAACGACTGCGCCGACGACGCCGCAGCGTCAACAGCTAGTCATCGTCAAAGTCACCGTCATCCGTCATACCCAGTCCGGACTTTATGACCTCCTGCTGAAGAGCCGCGACACGAGCAAGATTGGCCTCGTTCGTGTCCCGCTTCAGAGCCGCCTTCGCCTCCCTAAGGTCGTCGAGCACCCGCTCATGATGCAGATGCCGCCACGCCGGCCACCATCCCCGTCGCGCATCCTCGGTGGACGCGTCCGGGCGGGCAAATCCGGCATGGTTATAGGTCGACTCGCCTAGCAAAGCGCCGACCATTGTCTCATGGCCGGCGGATGACAAGTGGCGACAAAGCGCTGCCGCGTCAAGTGTCGAGTCGCGGTTGTGGTCATCGGAGAGGCATTCGATGACCGCCCAGCGCAGTTTTTCCAGCTCCGGGTCACCGAACGGCAACAGGCCCAGCGGCTCCGCCAACTCGCCGAACAACTCGGGATGGTTGATGATGGTCGCCAGCAGAATCCGTTCGCGCATCGACGCAAGGCGGGAGGCGCGGCCGCGCCCCTCCCCCGCCGGCTTCGAGGTCAGGCGCCCGGGCGTGCCCGGCACATGGCGGCGCTGCGGTTCGCCGAAACGGCCGCGCGGCTGCCAGGGGGCCCGGGTGTAGCTCGGACGCACCGGGGCAAAGGCCTCGTCGACGCGGCGGCGCATCTCGGTGCGGTAGAAGCTCTGGACGTCGCGGTCGGCGATGGTGGCGACGCGGGCCTCCAGCGCCGCCTTCACCGCGGCCTTGGCCTCCGGCGTGTCGGTCGGCCGCCCTTCGCTCTCCATCCGCCACAGCGCGTCGGACAGCGGGATGGCGGCCTCCAGCAGGGCGCCCATCGCCTTCGGTCCCTGGGCGCGGATCAGGCTGTCGGGGTCCTCGCCCTCCGGCAGGAAGGCGACGCGGGCCGACTGGCCGGGGGCGAGGTGCGGCAGGATGCGCTCCACCGCCCGCCACGCCGCCCGCCGGCCGGCGTTGTCGCCGTCGAAGCAGAGGAACGGCACCTTTTCCGCCGCCGGAATCAGCTTCCACAGCTCCTGCACCTGGGTTTCGGTCAGCGCGGTGCCGAGCGGCGCCACCGCCCCCTCGAAGCCGGCGCGCACCAGGGCGATGACGTCCATGTAGCCTTCGGCGACGATCACCGGCTTGCCGTCCGCCGCCGCCTGCCGCGCCCGCGACAGGCCGTAGAGCAGCGTGCCCTTGTGAAAGAGCGGAGTGTCGGCGGTATTGACGTATTTCGGCCCGTCGCCCTCCAGGATGCGCCCGCCGAAGGCGACCACCTGCCCGCGGCGGTCGGTGACCGGGAACATGACGCGGTTGCGGAAGAAGCTGTAGGGCGCGCGGCCGTCGTCCGGCCGTTTGAGCAGCCCGGCGTTGAGCATGTCGTCGTCGGAAAAGCCCTGGCGGCCGAGATGCTGGCGCAGCGCCCCCGAATCGCCGGGCGCGAAGCCCAGGCGGAAGCGCGCGATGGTGTCGCCGTCCAGCCCGCGGCGCTGCAGATAGTCGAGTCCCGCCCGGCCGGCCGAGCTGTGGAGCTGTTGTTCGAACCAGCGGGCGGCCTGCTCGACCAGATCATGCAGGGTCTTGCGCTTCTCGTAGCGCTGGCGGTCCTCCTCGGTCGGCCGCGGCACCGGCAGCCCGGCCTCCCCGGCCAGATGCTCGACCGCCTCGGGGAAGCCGAGATTGTCGTGGCGCATGACGAAACCAATGACGTCACCGTGGGCGCCGCAGCCGAAACAATGAAAAAAGCCTTTCTGGTCATTGACGTAGAAAGACGGCGACTTTTCATTGTGGAAGGGGCACGGCGCCTTGAACTCGCGGCCGGCGCGGATCAGGCGCAGCCGCTTGGACACCACCTCCGACAGGGCCAGCCGGCTGCGCAGTTCCTCCAGGAATTGGGGCGGGAAGGCCATGGTCGGTCGGTCACCGGGTCGCGTTGGGCGCTAGGCTATAGCAGAACAGCAATATGGGCACCAGGAACGCCGGCACCAACGGCGCGGGCGGGGTGCGGCTTGCGGGCGGGGCGAGCCTTGCCCCGGGCCCGAGTCGCCCACCTGCCGCAAGGGCCGGCCTACTTGCCGGACAGCCGCTGCTTCACCAGGCCGCCGGCCTTGGCGAAGTCCATCTGGCCGGCGTGGCGGGCCTTCAGCTCGGCCATCACCCGGCCCATGTCCTTGATGCTCGTGGCCTCCAGCTCGGCGACGATGCCGTCGATGGCGGCCGCCGACTCCTCCTCGGTCATCTGCTTGGGCAGGAAGCCTTCGATGACGGCGATCTCCTCGCGCTCCTGCTGGGCGAGTTCGGGGCGGCCGCCCTGGTCGTACATCGTCGCCGACTCGTTGCGCTGCTTGATGAGGCCCTGCAGCATCGACAGGATCTCCGCCTCGTCGATGCCGTCGGTCACTCCGCGGGTGCGGGCGGCGATGTCGCGGTCCTTCAGGGCGGCCAGAACCATGCGGATGGTCGACACCGCGCGCATGTTCTTGGCGCGCATCGCATCCTTCAGGGAGTCGTTCAATCGCGTGCGCAGCTGCATGTCCTGTCTTCCTTTTCCGTCGTTCCGGCCGCCCCGCCTGCATGGCCGGCGCCGGAGGAGGCCGACTATTTCGAAAACGCCCGCCGATTGCCACGGCAAAAGCGGGCGCCGTGGCGGAAGCGGACCGAAGCCGCCCGCCGCAACGCCGCCCTGCAAAGCATTTGCTGGAAATCCGGCGGCCAATCGTCATATAGGATGTCCGGCCCACCCGATCAGCCCACTCGATCCCGCTCCCCGTCTTTTTCGGCGGAGGTGGGGTGCGAGCGGGTACGTGTGCGCGCCCGGCGGGACGCTTGGCCGTCGCCGTTCCGCCGATCACCCGTTCCGTCGCCGGCCGCGGTTTTTTGGGAAGGTCCACTGGAATGACTGTCGCCACGCCCCCCTCCGACAATGCGGTTCACACCGGCGTGCTGGTTCTGGCCGACGGCACGGTGTTCCGCGGCCGAGGCATCGGCGCCGTGGGGGATTCGGTGGGCGAGGTGTGCTTCAACACCTCGATGACCGGCTACCAGGAAATCCTGACCGACCCCAGTTACGCCGGCCAGATCATCACCTTCACCTTCCCGCACATCGGCAACACCGGCGCCAACCCGGAGGACATCGAGACGGTGACCCCGGCGGCGCGCGGCCTGATCCTGCGCGCCGACATCACCGACCCGTCGAACTGGCGTGCCACCCGCCACCTGGACGACTGGCTGAAGAGCTTCGGCTTGGTCGGGCTGGCCGGCGTCGACACCCGGCGCCTGACCCGCCGCATCCGCGATCTCGGCGCGCCCAACGGCGTCGTCGCCCACGCGCCGGACGGCAAGTTCGACATCGAGGCGCTGGTCGCCAAGGCCAAGGGCTGGCCGGGGCTGGAGGGCATGGATCTGGCCAAGGACGTGTCCTGCCGCCAGACCTACGACTGGACCGAGGCCGGCTGGACCATCGGCGGCGGCTACGCCACCCAGGACAAGCCGCAGTACCACGTCGTCGCCATCGATTACGGCGCCAAGCGCAACATCCTGCGCTGCCTCGCCGCGGCGGGCTGCAAGGTGACGGTGGTGCCGTCGACCGCGACGGTCGAGGACGTGATGCGCCACCAGCCCGACGGCGTCTTCCTGTCCAACGGCCCCGGCGATCCCGCCGCGACCGGCGAATACGCCGTGCCGACGATCAAGGGGCTGCTCGACACCGGCGTGCCGATGTTCGGCATCTGCCTGGGCCACCAGATGCTGTCGCTGGCGCTGGGCGCCAAGACCACCAAGATGCAGCAGGGCCACCGCGGCGCCAACCATCCGGTGAAGGACCTCGCCTCCGGCCGGGTGGAGATCACCAGCCAGAACCACGGCTTCGTCGTGCTGCCGGACACCCTGCCGGCCGACGCCGAAGTGACCCATGTCAGCCTGTTCGACGGCACCAACGAGGGCATCCGCCTGAAGGGCAAGCCGGTCTTCTCGGTGCAGTACCACCCGGAAGCCTCGCCCGGCCCGCAGGACAGCCATTACCTGTTCGACCGCTTCGTCCAGCTGATCGCCGAGAAGAAGGCGGCCTGAGGCGACATCCCGGACCACCGGCAGAAAAAAGGGGGGAGCCACGGCTCCCCCCTTTTCTGTCCGGGGCGTCGCGCTATGGGGTGCCCGGATCCTTACCGGCAGGGCCAGTCGGGCCGGCGGCACCGGCCGGCTTGTTGCGGGGCTGGACCCGCTGGATGCCGCCGTAGCAGGTGGTGCCGCCCCGCCCGCCCGGCGAGCCGGCGGGCTGGCCATAGTCGGTGCAGTCTGCGGATTGACCGGCAGCCTTTCCGGCTGTCTTCTGGTCCTGTGGCTGTGGTTTGCGATCGTCCACAGTGACCTCCCAGAGGTTGCGGACCGCAATCGTCGCGGTCCCTCCAAGATTGCCAACATGGGGCAAGCCCGCCCGTTCCGAACGACATGCCTCGTCTGTTTGCACCCACGCCCAAGCCTCCGCCCGGGTCCAAGCCGACGCCGGCCGATGAGGCGCGGCCCGCCTGCCCGCTGTGCGGCCGGCCGATGGTGGCGGGGCCGAGCCTGAACGAGCATCACCTGATGCCGCGGACCTACGGCGGGCGCGACACGGTGACGATGCACCGCATCTGCCACGCCAAGATCCACGCTGCGCTGACCGAGCAGCAGTTGCGCGACCACTATCACGACATCGACAGCCTGCGCGGCCATCCCGACATCGCCGCCTTCATCCGCTGGGTCCGCCGCAAACCGCCGGAGTTCATCGACGGCCACGCCACCGACAAGCGGCGGCGCAAGCGCTAGAGTCTGCCGGATGCTTGCTGAAGCATCCGACAGACTCCAGGCTTTTGTTTTTCCGTGTGATTCACGCTTCAAGCGATTCCGCTTGAACCGATCACACTCTAGCCGCGCCGCATCACTTGCTTCTGGCTGGGTTTCGGCAGGTAGTTGCGGGCCTCGCCGTTGCAGACCCGGCTGACCCGCTCATACTCCTCGGCGGTGTCGACCTGGGCCTGGCGGCGATCGCGCTCGCGGCCGAACTCGCTCATGATGCTGCGCATCGCCGCTTCCAGCGGCCGGCGGACCGCCGCCATCGCCTGGTTCTGGCTGCGCGAGCGCACCGGCCCCATGCCGGCAACCACCGCGGCCAGCCGGCTGCGGATCTGCGGCGTGACCTCGCGCAACAGCGCCTCGTCCACCGCGATGTGCCGCATCTCGTGCGCCAGCACCTCGCCATGCAGGCAACTGTCCACCGGGATCTCGCGGGCGACATGGACGGTGCGCTGCTGGAAGCCGAAGGCGATGGTGACGGCGCTGGGGGCGGCGCAATAGGTGCCGTCGCTCAGCGTCTTGAACAGGGCGGAGACCTGCGACTGCTCGCCATAGCGCGCCAGCGTCAGCCCCAGCACATGACCGCTGGCGGTGCCGACCGGCCCGGCCGAGCGTCCGGGCAAGCGGGTGAGCTGGACCACCGTCAGGCCGTCGTCGCGCTGGATCGGCGCCAGCGTGGTGTCGAGGATCAGCTTCGGCGCCGGGAATTCGCCGCACACGCCGGCCTGCGCCGCCGCCGGCTGGGCGGACAGCGCACCGGACAGGACGCCGGCGAAAAGACCGGCGAGGGCGAGGAACAGGCGGCGAACGGTCATCCCACCACAGTTAACAGGAAACCGTCCGCCGACAAGAGACATGAAGGGTAATTGACACCGGCGCGATGGTGCCCGATGCGCCGCCCCAACCGGCGCCCAACCCCACTCAGTGCTTCGACGGGAACAGGAAGCGCGCCTTCAGCGTGCCTTCGATGGCGCGCAGATCGTTGGTGACCTCCAGCTCCTCGACGTCGCCGTTGACGTCGACCACCACATAGCCCAGCTCCGGATCGGTCTGGAGATACTGGGCGGCGATGTTCAGGTCGCGGCCGGAGAACACCTCGTTCACCTTGCGCAGCATGCCCGGACGGTTCTCGTGGACGTGCAGGAAGCGGGTGCAGCCGGCCTGGACCGGCAGCGCCACCTGCGGGAAGTTCACCGCGCCGACGGTGGAGCCGTTGTCCGAATACTCGATCAGCTTCTGCGCCACCTCGGTGCCGATGTTGGCCTGCGCCTCCATCGTCGACCCGCCGATGTGCGGGGTCAGGATGGCGGTCTTGATGCCGCGCAGCGCGCTCTTGAACTCGTCCTTGTCGGACCCCGGCTCGACCGGGAAGACGTCGATGGCGGCGCCCAGGACGTGGCCGGAGGTCATCGCGGCGGCCAGCGCCTCGATGTCGACGACCTGCCCGCGGGCGGCGTTGATCAGGTGGCTGCCCTTTTTCATGGTCGCCAATTCGCGCTTGCCGATCATGTTGCGGGTCTGGGCCGTGTCGGGAACGTGCAGCGTCACCACGTCGGAGACCGACAGCAGCTCCTCCAGCGAGTCGCAGGCCCGCGCGTTGCCCAGCGCCAGCTTGCGCACGACGTCGTAGAAGCGGACCTGCATGCCCATCGCCTCGGCCAGGATCGACACCTGGGTGCCGATGTGGCCGTAGCCGACGATGCCCAGCGTCTTGCCGCGGATCTCGTAAGAGTCCTTGGCCGACTTCATCCAGCCGCCGCCATGGACCAGCGCCGACTTCTCGAAGATGCCGCGCATCAGCATGATGATCTCGCCGATCACCAGCTCGGCCACCGACCGGGTGTTGGAGTAGGGCGCGTTGAAGACCGGGATGCCCTGGCGCCGCGCCGCCTTCAGGTCGACCTGGTTGGTGCCGATGCAGAAGCAGCCGACCGTGATCAGCTTGTTCGCCGCCTCCAGCACCTTGGCGGTCAGGTGGGTGCGCGAGCGGATGCCCAGGATGTGGACGGAGCCGATGCGCTCCAGCAGCTCCGACTCGTCCAGCGCGCGGGGCAGCCGCTCGACGGTGGCGTAACCGCCGCGGGCCAACTCGTCGATGGCGTTGTCGTGGACCCCTTCCAGCAGAAGGATGTTGATCTTGTCCTTGGAGAGCGAGAGCTTGGTCACGGCCGGCATCCGTTCAGGTCATCGGCCCGGCGACGGAGCGACGGGCCACGGAAAAGCGAGCGCGCAAGGTAATCCCAACCGCCCGCCTTGTCACCCCGGCGATGGTGCAACGCCGCGCCGCATTCCGCATGCCGGATTGGCGCGCCGCGCGGGTTGGGTGTATCTGTCGGCCGACCGGTTAACCTGGAAGACAGCCATGAGCGACGTGACGAACAGCGACGTGACGATCTACCACAACCCGCGTTGCAGCAAGTCGCGCGAGACGCTGGAGCTTCTGCGCTCCCGCGGCGTCGAGCCGACGGTGATCGAGTATCTGAAGACCCCGCCGACCGCGGCGGAGCTGGCCGCCCTGCTGGCCAAGCTGGGCAAGGAGCCGCGCGCCATCACCCGATCGAAGGAGGCGGCGGAGGCCGGCATCGCCAAGGATCTCGACGGTGACGCCCTGATCGCCGCGCTGTCGGCCAACCCAGGCGCGATCGAACGCCCGATCGTGGTCAAGGGTGACCGCGCCCGCCTCGGCCGCCCGCCGGAGTCGGTGCTGGAGATCCTGTAACACACCCCCCTGCCCCATCCGCCCCCTCTCCGGAGCCCGCCCGCCGTGACCACCAAGCACACCGCCGCCGCCGCAGCCGCCGAGTTGAAGACCATCCGCGATTTCCTGCGCTACGGCGTCAGCCGCTTCAACGAAGCCGACCTCGATTACGGCCACGGCACCACCACCGCCTTCGACGAGGCGGTGTTCCTGGTGCTGGAAACGCTGCACCTGCCGGTCGACCAGCTCGCCCCCTACATCGACGCCCGGCTGACCGCGGCGGAGCGCGAGGCGGTGGCCGGCATTCTCCACACCCGGATCGACACCCGCAAGCCGGCGCCCTACCTGCTGAACAAGGCCTACATCCAGGGCATCCCCTTCTATGTCGACGAGCGGGTGATCGTCCCGCGCTCCTACATCGGCGAGCTGCTGTTCTCCGACCTGTTCGGCGGCGACGACTTCACCATCGTCGAGGATCCGACCTCGGTGGAGCGGGTGCTGGATCTCTGCACCGGCTCGGGCTGCCTCGCCATCCTGGCCGCCCGCATCTTCCCGGAGGCGCAGGTCGACGCCGTCGATCTCTCCGCCGACGCGCTGGAGGTGGCGAAGCGGAATGTCGCCGACAGCGGGTTCGAGGACCGCATCACCCTGCACCAGGGCGACCTGTTCGCGCCGCTGAAGACGCGCAAGTACGACGTCATCATCACCAACCCGCCCTACGTCGACGCCGAGGCGATGGCCGCCCTGCCGCCGGAGTTCCGCGCCGAACCGGCGATGGCGCTGGCCGGCGGCGACGACGGGCTCGACATCGTCCGCCGCATCCTGAAGGAAGCGCCCAAGCACCTGACCCCCGAAGGCGGCCTGCTGTGCGAGTTCGGCACTGGCCGCGAGATCCTGGAGGCGGAATACCCGCATCTGGATTTCCTGTGGCTGGAGACGGCGAACAGCTTCGGCGAGGTGTTCTGGCTGACCCGCGACCAGTTGAAGGCCGGGAAGTAAGGGCGGGCGTCCGCAGGCGCTCCCGACCGCCGGGAACGCTTTGCCCCGCCGTTGGTTGTTCTCCCACGATGCTGCACCGCAGCGGCAGCCGTTGGGAGAGCGACCACCGTGTCCAGCCATCACCTCGTCCGCACCAATCACCGACCCGCCGCCGGGGCCGCCAAGGCCCTCGGCATCGCGGCGCTTGCGCTGGGCGGGCTGGCCGTCGCCAACACGCTGGCCGCCCGCCGGGCGGAGCGGCGCTATCCGCCGCAGGGGCGCTTCGTCACCGTCGACGGCGTGCGGCTGCATTATCTGGAAGCCGGCAGCGGACCGGCGGTCGTGCTGCTGCACGGCAACGTCTCGACCGCCGACGACTTCGTCGCCAGCGGGCTGTTCGACCGGCTGGCGCGGACCCACCGGGTCGTCGCCTTCGACCGGCCGGGCATGGGGCACAGCGAACGGCCGCGCGGTCCTGACTGGACCCCGGCGGAGCAGGCCGACCTGCTGCGCCACGCCTTCGCCGCGCTGGAGATCGAGCGGCCGGTGGTGGTGGGCCATTCCTACGCGACGCTGGTCGCGCTGGCGCTGGCGCTCGACCATCCCGAATCGGTGAGTGGGCTGGTGCTGCTGGCCGGCTACTACTTCCCGACCAAGCGGTTGGACGCCCTGTTCGTGGCGCCGACGGTGGTGCCGGTGCTGGGCGACGTGCTGCGTTACACGCTGTCGCCGCCCCTGGCCAAGGCGTCGATGCCGATGCTGCTGAAGACGCTGTTTTCGCCCTGCCCGGTGCCGGACGATCTGACCGAGACCTTCCCGGCCGCCCTGACCACCCGACCCGGCCAGCTGCTGGCCAACGCCCAGGACGGCGTGACGATGGTCCCGGCAACGGAGGCGATGCAGAGCCGCTACGCCGACCTGACGCTGCCGGTGGCGATCATCGCCGGCGACGGCGACCGCATCGTCGAGCAGGAAGACCAGAGCCCGCGCCTGCACCGGGTCATCCCGCACAGCACCTTGCACCGGGTGGCGCAGGCCGGCCACATGGTCCATCACGCGGCGCCCGATCTGGTGGTGCGCGCCATCGACGCGATGTCGGCCGAATCCGCGCCCGCCCCGTCGAAGACCTACGGCTGATCGGAGGATGGGCGGCCGATCAGACCGGCCGCCGCATCAGGACGCTGCCGCCCTGGTGCGGCAGGCGCGGGTGCCAGGGGATGTCGGCGCGGCCGATCTCGGCGAAGCCCTGGGCCGCGTAGAGGCTGCGGGCCGGCGCGTTGTCGGCCCAGACATGCAGGGTGACGCGGTCGAATCCGCCGGTCCGCGCCCGTCCGTAGAACCAGTCGAGCAGCCGCCCGGCGATGCCCCGGCGCCGCAACGCCGGATCGACCGCCAGCGCCGACAGGAAATAGCTGCCCCAGTCGTGGGTGTCGGAAAAGGACGCCATGTGGGCGACCCGGTCGGCCGGCAGGCCGCTGTAATCCTCCGTCCGGATCCAGTCGGTGGGGTAGCCGTGGGCGATGCCGACCACCCGCCCGTCCAGTTCCGCCACCCCGCTCTGCCGGTGGGACAGCGAGCCGCTGCGGCCGGCGAGGCCGGGCACCAGCATCTCCGCCGCGGTCATCCCCGGCATCAGCCCGTCAAGCAGGAAGCCGTAGACCCCGCCGCCGGCCATGTCGATCAGCCGCGCCAGATCGGGTGCGTCGTCGGCCTCGGCCGGGCGGATGCGGAGGCCGTCGTCGGGCCGGGCAGTCGGGAGGTCGCCGGTCATGGTGGTCGGGCTTTCCTTGGCGGGGAGGATGGATGGCGGGAAGACTCGCCGGCGGGCGGACAGGAAAAGCCCTGGAGACCGAAGTTTCCAGGGCTTTTTGCCGTCATTCGCGTTCACCCCTGATCGGCGGCCCTGTTCAGGTCGTCGCGCAGGCCCAGCAGCGTGTCGCGCAGGGCGCCAAGCTCCTGCAGCGAGCAGCCGGCGGCGGCGGTGATGCGGGCCGGCAGGCATTCGGCCTTGGCCCGCAGCGCCGCCCCCTGCGGGGTCAGATGGATTCGCACCAGCCGTTCGTCCTGCGGGTCGCGGGTCCGGGTGACCAGCCCCTGAGCCTCCATCCGCTTCAGCAAGGGGGTCAGGGTGCCGCTGTCCAGCCCCAGCCGCTCGCCCAGCCGCTTCATCGCCTGACCGTCCTCCTCCCACAGCAGGAGCATCATCAGATACTGCGGGTAGGTCAGGCCCAACGCCTCCAGCAACGGGCGATAGACGCGCGTCATCGCCAGATTCGCCGAGTAGAGGGCGAAGCAGACCTGGTTGGAGAGCAGAAGCGGGTCGTCTTTGTCGGCCGTCATGATGGGAAGTTCCCGCATGTCACAGGGGCCACCGGGGCGCTGCGCACCAGCCGATCGGCCAGCGCACCACGTCTGGGATGCGAAGCATCATCGCATAGTGCGAAGGATCGTCGCGCGCAACATCCGGCGGACCTGTCCCGTGGTCGGCGAAACCTCAAGCGACCGTGGTGGTCACCGGGATGTTGCCCTTGGTGGCGTGGCTGTAGGGGCAGACCTTGTGGGCGCGGGCGACGAGTTCCTCCGCCGTCGCCGTGTCCAGGCCCGGCAGCGACACCAGGAAATCGACCGTCAGACCAAAGCCCTCGCCGTCGTCGCGCGCGCCGATCCCCACCGTCGCGGTGACCGAGACGTCGGCCGGCACGGCGATCTTGTCGCGGTTGCCGACGAACTTCATGGCGCCGATGAAGCAGGCGGAATAGCCGGCGGCGAACAGTTGCTCGGGGTTGGTCGCGCCGCCCTGCCCGCCCAGTTCCTTCGGCGCCGCCAGCGCCACCGACAGCAGCCCGTCGTCGCTCACCGCCTTGCCGTCACGGCCACCGGTCGCCGTCGCCTTGGTCGAATAGAGGGTCTTCATGGCGTTCACTCCTGTTTGGGTTCGGGAAGCGGACCGCCGTCCGCCGAGACAGACAATGGCGTACAATCGAATTGTGCGCAATCAATTTGATCGTGCGTTATTCGATCGTGCGCAATGCATCTGCCGCATGGATGCGCGCCGGCCGGGGTGGCGAGTGTTGCGCCGATCACGTGGAGGTGAAAAAGAAAAAGCCCTGGAACCGTTGGGCTCCAAGGCTTTTCCGCTCCCTTCGGAGATGGTCGGAGCGACAGGATTTGAACCTGCGACCCCCAGACCCCCAGTCTGATGCGCTACCAGGCTGCGCTACGCTCCGTCATTCCGCCGCAGTCGCTGCGGCTTGGCTCCGGAAGGGAACGGGACTATAGCGGCGCTCTTTCGCGGACGCAACCACTCCCGTAAGAATTTTTTACAGCTTTTTGTCCGCCGATTCCGACAGGCGCGACAGCACCGAACGCAGCGATTTCAGCTCGTCCACCACCAGCGTGATCTCATGGCGCAGGGCGTCGGACAGCGACGCGTCCTCGTCGCCATCGGTCGTGTCCGCGCCTTCCGGCCCCTCCCCCGTCGCAAGACCCGGCGTGTCGCCGTCCTCGGCGTCCTCCGGCAGGGGCGGCGTCGGGTCGGACATCCGCCCTTCCTTCAGCAAACGCTGCACGCCCTTGATGGTGTAGCGGTCCTCATACAGGAGCGCCTGGATCCGCCGCAGCAGTTCCACGTCCTCCGGCCGGTAATAACGCCGGCCGCCGCCGCGCTTCAGCGGGCGGATCTGCGGGAACTTGGTTTCCCAGAAACGCAGGACATGCTGCGGCACGTTCAGGTCGGTCGACACCTCGCTGATCGTGCGGTACGCCGTGGCGGACTTCATGGCGGCGTCAGACTGGCGGCGGCACGGCGAACTGCAGCCCGGCGACGGGCCGGGCGAGCGGCGGGCGGGTCATCGGACACGGCCGGGATCAGGACAGCGCCCGCGCGCGCGCCGGCGCCCCACCTTCCTGCACCTCGTTGATCCGATTCTTCAGCACGTGGCTGGCGCGAAAGACCAGGACACGGCGCGGCAGGATCGGCACCTCTTCCCCGGTCTTGGGGTTGCGGCCGACGCGCTCGCCCTTCTGGCGGACCTGAAAGCTGCCGAAGGATGAGATTTTCACCATCTCCCCCCGTGCCAGCGCGTCGGAAATCTCGTCAAGGACGGTTTCGACCAGATCGGCCGATTCGTTGCGCGAAAGTCCGACTTCCTGATAAACGGCTTCGCTCAATTGGGCGCGCGTGACGGTGTTCTGGGACATGGTTCGACTTCCCCCCGCAACCAGTCCGAAGACGGTAATCCGGGGAAAGAAGGTCCGTCAATTCAAAAGCTTGGCAGTCGCCACCGCGCCCCCGGCCGCTCTGGAAACCGGTGCGGTGCAGCAATGACGCGGCGGGAGGGAAAGCGGAGGCGGTGCCGGCCGGCAATCCCTACCAGCGGATCAGCGCGGAGCCCCAGGTCAGGCCGCCGCCGATGGCTTCCATCAGCACCAGATCGCCGCGCTTGATCCGGCCGTCGGCCACCGCCTCGCCCAGCGCCAGCGGGATCGACGCGGCCGAGGTGTTGCCATGGCGGTCGACCGTCAGCACGACCTTTTCCGGCGCCAGCTTCATCTTGCGGGCCAGCCCGTCGATGATTCGCCGATTCGCCTGGTGCGGCACCAGCCAGTCGACGTCCGACGCCTCCAGCCCGTTGGCGACCAGCGCCTCCTCGACCACCGCCGACAGCTTGCTGACGGCGTGGCGGAAGATTTCCTGCCCGTGCATGCGGACATGGCCGATGGTGCCGGTCGACGAGGCGCCGCCGTCGACATAGAGCAGACCGTACTGGCTGCCGTCGGAATGGAGATGGGCCGACAGCAGGCCCTGGTCGGCCGAGTCGCCCCGGCCCTCATAGCCTTCCAGCACCACGGCGCCGGCACCGTCGCCGAACAGCACGCAGGTGGTGCGATCGTTCCAGTCGAGCAGGCGCGAGAAGGTTTCCGCCCCGATCACCAGGGCACGACGGGCCTGGCGGTTGCGCAGGAAATTGTCGGCGACCGACAACGCGTAGACGAAACCGGCGCAAACCGCCTGGATGTCCATGGCGAAGCCGGCGGTGCCCAGCGCCGCCTGAACCTTGGTCGCCGTCGCCGGGAAGGTGTTGTCCGGCGTGGTGGTGGCCAGGATGATGCAGTCGATGCTGCTGGCCGGCACCCCGGCATGCTCCAGCGCGCGGGTCGCCGCCGCGATGGCGAGGTCGGAGGTGTTCTCCCCCTCCGCCGCGATGTGGCGCGACTTGATGCCGGTGCGCTGGACGATCCATTCGTCGGTCGTGTCGACCCGCTGTTCCAGATCGTGATTGCTGACGACGTTGGCCGGCAGGTGGATACCGCAACCCAGAACTCGGGAACGCATGACCATGGTTCAGCCCGCCGCCGCCTTCGTGTCGGGAAGAGGGGGCACGTCGGCTATGCGCCCCATCTCTTCCTTGATGCGCTCGTTGAAGCCGTGCGCAGCAAGATTGATCGCAACCGCGACGGCGTTGGCGAAACCGACCGGGTCGGTGCCGCCATGGCTCTTCACGCAGACCCCGCGCAGGCCAAGGAACATCGCGCCGTTGTAGCGGCGCGGGTCGATCCGTTCGCGAAAGCGCTTGAAGGCGCCACGCGCCAGCAGATAGCCGATTCGCGCCAGGAACGACGTCGCGAAGGTGCGGCGCAGGAATTCGGAGAACAGCTTCGCCGTCCCCTCCGCCGTCTTCAGCGCCACGTTGCCGGTGAAGCCGTCGGTGACGATGACGTCCACCGTGCCGAGCCCGATGTCGGTGCCCTCGACGAAGCCGTGGAAGCGGCCGGGCAGCGGCATGTCGCGCAGGCTGGCCGCCGCGGCACGCACCACCTCGTTGCCCTTCATGTCCTCCGACCCGATGTTCAGCACACCGATCGACGGCTCCGGCAGGCCCAGGATGGCGCGCGCGAAGACAGCCCCCATCACGGCGAACTGGACGAGGTTTTCCGGCTGGCATTCGGCGTTGGCGCCGAGGTCCAGCATCACGCTCTCGCCCCGTTGCGTCGGGAAGAAGGAGGCCATCGCCGGCCGGTCGATGCCCGGCAGCGTCTTCAGCACGAACTTGGCCATCGCCATCAAGGCGCCGGTGTTTCCAGCCGACACCACGCAAGCGGCCTCGCCCGACGCCACCGCGTCGATGGCGAGCCGCATGCTCGACTGGCGGCCGGCGCGCAGCGCCACCGCCGGCTTGGCGTCACCGGCCACGAAGTCGGCGGTGTGGCGGATTTCCGCCACCGCCTTCAACGCGGGCCGCTGGTTCAACAGCGGCTCAAGCCGCTGCTGGTCGCCAAACAGCAGAAAGCGCACGTCGGGATGACGTTCCCGCGCGATGTCCGCCCCGGCAAGCACCATGTCGGGACCAAGGTCCCCACCCATGGCATCCAGGGCGATGGTCAGGCGCTGGCTCACCGCGAGCAGGCTCCCCGGCTAAGACCCCGGCGGGGACGGCGAGCGCCCCCGATCATCGAGACCTGAAACAACGCGAGCTGGATCAAGCGGCCGCGGTGCCGCTCTGAACCACTTCACGCTGGTCGTAATGGCCGCAAGACCCGCAGACGTGGTGCGGACGCTTCAGCTCGCCGCAGTTCGGGCACTCGTTGTAGGCCGAGGTCGGCAGAGCGTGGTGCGAACGCCGCATGTTGCGCCGCGACTTGGAGGTCTTCTTCTTCGGAACAGCCATGACCGTAAACTCTCTTCATTGGAAAGGGCGGCCCGAACAGGGGCCGCCCAGCGCGAGCGGCATTCAATAAGGCAAATGCCCCCAAAGGGCAAGCCCGAACAACCCGGTTTTCACACCACGCCCGCCACGCATTGGAGGGGGTGGAGTCGGGGTCAAATACTCGGGTCGTCTCCGGGCCCGAATCCGGCCTAGTTCCGCGATTTCAACCGGTCCAGCACGATGAACGGGTTGGGTTTCTCAGGCTCGGCCGCCGCTTCTTCCTCGTCCGGGCCGTCATCGTAGCCTTCGAAGTCGACACCCGCGGCGCGGGGATAGGGGTCGAGCGCCAGCGACAGATGCTGCGCCGTCAGCTCGCCGATGTCGATTCGGTTGTTCACCATCGGCTCGGGAGTGTCCTCGTCCGACAGGGTGGGGTCGATTTCGATCTCGTCGCCCGGATCGTCGATCATCGATTCCGGGGCGAACAGCGCCTCGAACGATTCGGCAACCTGGGCCGGCACCGGCTCCAGCGTGACGACGCAGGTCTGGACCACGTCGGCCTCCAGCGTGCCGGACACCCGGACCATGGTGCCGCCGCGCACCGCGCGCAGCCGCACCGTCGCGGTCAGACGCTCGATCGACTCCAGCTCCAGCCGCTCGGCGAGCGCCCGGCGCTCCGCCTCCGTCGCCTCGATCGTCTCGGTCAGGTCGGCGCGCCGCACCGCATCGGCGCTGATGGTGCGCGAGAATTCGGGGGCCGGCGTGGCGCCGCTCACTGTGCTCATGGCGAAAGACTTCCCAATCGACGACGAAGAGAATGGACAAGGCGGCGGGCGGGCGCCCACGCCCGATTCAGATGCAGCCGTACGGCCGGAAAGGCAAGCCCCGTGGCCGCCGCCGCCCGAAATCCGCAGGGCCGGACAGGCCGAAGGCTCACTCTATATATATGGCGCCGCTCACGCCGGCGGCGGGACGAAGCGGACCTCGCCGCGCAGCAGGTCGGCCAGCGGCTGGTCGGCCAGCGCCGCGGCACCGGCGCGCATGTAGGCGGCGAGCGCGGCGGGCGCCCCCTCCGGCGCCCGTTCCACCGTGCCGTAGACGTTGTTGTCCAGCGCGACCTCCAGCTTGCGGTCGTCGGGGTCGGCCAGCGCCTCGTCATAGGCGCGAATCCGGCCGGCCATGCCGCGGGCCATCGTCTTCACCCGGCGGCCGATGCCGGTGTCGCCGACGCCCATCTCCATCAGCGACGTCTCGAAATCCTCGACCATCGTCTCGTACAGGCGCTGCGACAGTTTGGCCGCCTCGGCCCCCTGCCCCTTCAGCCGGCGCATGACCAGGAACAGGTGCAGCGCGATCAGGTCGAACCGGCCGTCGAGCGTGTCCGGCGCCCCCAGCGCCGCGTAGAAGCCCGGCGCCCGCGCCTGGGCGACCACGGCGGTGAACAGACCATCCACCGCCCCGGTTCTCCGCGCCCGCCCGTTGCCGGTCAGCGCGGCCAGGGAACGGCCGATCAGGCGGCCGAAGATGCTGTCTGCCACGAAGCGTCACCCTTTTCCGACTCGGAGTCCCGTTGACAGGGCGAAGCGCCCGGTGCGATTGTCCCGCCTTGTGTGGACGGCCGTCCGCAGCCGGCGCCGTCCACCCCGCCGGCTCCATCATAGCCCGAGCACCATGACCAGATCGAACCTTTCCGCGCACCGCACCGCCCTGGGCCCTGCCTTCCGCACCGCCCTCCGTCCCATCCTGCTGGGCAGCCTCCTGGTCGCCGGCCTGTCCGCCGCCGGCTGCTCGCCCACCGTGGCCACCCGCGGCAACCTGACGGACCCGGAACTGGTGGCCGAGCTGCAGCCGGGCCAAAGCCGCCGCGACGACGTCGCCGCGGTGCTGGGCACGCCGACCTCGGTCGGCACCTTCGATCCCAACGTCTGGTACTACATCGGACAGAAGACGGAGAAGACCGCCTTCTTCGAACCGGAGGTGACGGAGCGCCGCGTCGTCGTCGCCCGCTTCGACAACACCGGCGTCCTGCGCGAGATCAAGACGCTCGACAAGTCGAACGGCAACGACATCGATCTGGTCGAGCGCACGACCCCGACCGCCGGTCGCGAGCTGGGCTTCCTGGAACAGATGATGGGCAACGTCGGCCGCTTCTCGGCCAAGGACACCAAGGGCAAGGGCCCCGGCAGCTGACCGGGCTCCGGTTGCGAGCCTGATGACCCTGGACACCGACCTGCGGCACATGCGGGCCGCCCTGTCGCTCGCCGGCCGCGGGCTGGGGCGGACCTGGCCCAATCCGGCGGTCGGCTGCGTGCTGGTCCGCGACGGCGCCGTCATCGGCCGCGGCTGGACCCAGCCCGGCGGCCGGCCGCACGCGGAGACCGAGGCGCTGGCCCGGGCGCGCGACAGCGGCGCCGGCCCCGACGGCGCCACCGCCTATGTGACGCTGGAACCCTGCAACCATTATGGCAAGACGCCGCCCTGCGCCCTGGCGCTGGTCGAGGCCAGGGTGGCGCGCGTCGTCGTCGCCTGCCAGGACCCCGACCCGCGGGTGGCCGGCGGCGGGCTGGCCCGGCTGCGCGACGCCGGCATCGCCGTCACCACCGGCGTCTGCGAGGCCGAGGCGCTGGCCCTGAACGAGGGCTTCTTCAGCCGCATCCAGCACGGCCGCCCGCTGATCACGCTCAAGCTGGCGAGCACGCTCGACGGCCGGATCGCCACCCGCAGCGGCGAGTCGCAATGGATCACCGGGCCGACGGCGCGGGCCTGGGGCCATCGGCTGCGCGCCAGCCACGACGCCATCATGGTCGGCATCGGCACCGCGCTGGCCGACGATCCGGAGCTGACCTGCCGCCTGCCCGGCCTGGACGACCGCAGCCCGGTCCGCGTCGTGGTGGACAGCCGCCTGCGCCTGCCGCCGACGGCCAGGCTGGCGACCGGCGCGCGCCAAGTGCCGACCTGGGTGGTGACCGGTGATGCGCCGGACGGGGCCAGGGCCGCCGCCCTGGCCGCGCTCGGCGTCGAGGTGATTCCGGTCGCCACCGACGGGGCCGGCCGCGTCGATCCGCAAGCCGCCGCCGCGGCGCTGGCGGCGCGCGGGCTGACCCGGGTGCTGGTGGAGGGCGGGGCCGCGCTGGCCGGGTCGCTGCTCGGCGCCGGGCTGGTCGACCGGCTGGAGTGGTTCCGCGCCGCGTCGCTGATCGGCGGCGACGGGTTGCCGGCGGTCGCCGGTTTCGGGGTGGAGTCCCTGTCCGCCATGGCCCGCTTCGAGCGGATCGGGGTCCGCCCGGCCGGCGCCGACCTCGCCGAGAGTTACCGCCGGCTCCGGCCCGGCCCATCGGCGTGAGGCGCGCAACAGACCGTTGCGTCCGGCGCGGCGTCGCGCGCGCTTCCCCTGGCCGCGAAACCTGCTAAATTCGCCGCTATGTTCACCGGAATCATCACCGATGTCGGGCGCGTCCAGGCCGTGGAACGGCAGGGCGACACCCGGTTCACCATCGAGACCGCCTTCGACACGGAGACGATCGCGATCGGGGCGTCCATCGCCCACAACGGCGTCTGCCTGACGGTCATCGAAAAGGGACCGGGGGCCTACGTCATCCAGGCGTCGGGGGAGACCCTGTCGAAGACGACGCTGGGCGGCTGGCAGCCGGGCACCCGCGTCAACCTGGAACGCGCGCTGAAGGTCGGCGACGAACTGGGCGGCCACATCGTGTCCGGCCATGTCGACGGCGTCGGCCGGCTGCTGTCGGTCCGTCCGGAGGGCGAGTCGCTGCGCCTGACCTTCGAGGCGCCGGCAGCCCTCGCCAAATACATCGCCCCCAAGGGGTCGGTCGCCATCGACGGCGTGTCGCTGACCGTCAACGAGGTCGACGGCAACCGCTTCGGCGTGAACATCATCCCCCACACCCAGACCGCCACGACCTTCGGCGGCCTGAAGGAGGGCGATCCGGTCAATCTCGAAATCGATATGCTGGCGCGCTACGTCGCCCGGCTCGCGGGGCAGGAATGACGTCCGAGTTTCACAAGTACCTGTCGACGGCCGAAGAGATCATCGACGAGGCGCGTCAGGGCAGGATGTTCATCCTGGTCGATGACGAGGACCGGGAGAACGAAGGCGATCTGGTGATCCCTGCCTCCTGCGCCACGCCGGAAGCGGTGAACTTCATGGCCAAGCACGGGCGCGGCCTGATCTGCCTGACCATGGACCGGCCGAACATCGAGCGGCTGCGCCTGCCGCTGATGGCGCAGCAGAACGCCTCGCGTCACCAGACCGCCTTCACCGTGTCGATCGAGGCGCGCGAGGGGGTCACCACCGGCATCTCCGCCGCCGACCGCGCCCGCACCATCGAGGTGGCGATCGACCCGAAGTCCGGTCCGCAGGACCTCGCGACGCCGGGCCACATCTTCCCGCTGCTCGCCCGCGACGGCGGCGTCCTGGTCCGCGCCGGCCACACCGAGGCGTCGGTCGACATCGCCCGGCTGTCCGGCCATTCCTCGTCGGCGGTGATCTGCGAGATCATGAACGACGACGGCACCATGGCCCGCCTGCCGGACCTGGTGCAGTTCGCCCAGTTCCACGGGCTGAAGGTCGGCACCATCGCCGACCTGATCGCCTACCGCCGCCGCACCGAAACCATCGTCGAGCAGGTGCTGGCCGGCACGCTCGACAGCCGCTACGGCGGGCGGTTCCAGAGCTACGTCTACATCAACAAGATCCAGTATGCGGAGCACATCGCCCTGGTGCGCGGCGACATCTCCGGCGACGAGCCGGTGCTGGTGCGCATGCACGCCCAGTCGGTGCTGGACGACGTGCTGGGCGACCGCAACTCCGGCCGCGGCAACGACCTGCACGCCTCGATGGAGCTGATCGCCAAGGAAGGCCGCGGCGTCGTCGTTCTGCTGCGCGAGCCGAACCCGAACGGCCTGTCCACCGTGCTGAAGGCCCGGCTGGAAGGTCAGGCCAGCGTCGCGCCCGAACTGCGCGACTACGGCATCGGCGCCCAGATCCTGCTGGACCTCGGCGTCCGCCAGATGGTGCTGCTGTCCAACCGCAAGAAGCCGATCATTGGGCTGGAGGGTTACGGCCTGACCGTCGTCGGCCACCGCGCGATCACGCCGGGCGCCGCCGACCCCGGCGACGATTGAGCGACCAAGGCCTTGAAGGACAAGATCGCCGCCGGATGACCGACACGCCCCACATCATGGTGGTGGACGCCCGCGTCCACGAGGACATCGCCGAGGAGTTGGCGCGTGGCGCCGTCGCGGAACTGGACCGCGCCGGCGCCACGCACATCCGCTATGGCGTTCCCGGCTGTCTGGAGATTCCGGCGGCGATCATGTACGCCATCCGCTCGATGGATTTCTTCACCGCCCGCAAGCGGTTCGACGGCTATGTGGCGCTCGGCTGCGTCATCCGGGGCGAGACGACGCGCTACGAAACGATCTGTGCCGAAAGCGCCCGCGGGCTTCAGGATCTGGCGCTGCGCTACGCGCTGGCGGTCGGAAACGGCATCCTGAACGTGGAAAGCCGCGAACAGGCCTGGGCCCGGGCCAATGTCGGATCGCAGAACATGGGCGGCCGGGCGGCGCGGGCCTGCCTTGACATGATTGACCTGAAGCGCAAATTCCGCCTCTATCCGCGCTAACCCCGACATCTCCCTCTTTTAGCGACTGCACGATCATGAGCAACGACGACACGGCCAGCCCCGTGACACCCGAGCACGCCTCCGGCGACACCAAGGGTGGGAAATCGAAATCCGGCAAGTCGAGGACGGGCAAGTCCAAGACCGGCGGCGGGTCCGCCAAGGCGCGCCGCAAGGCCGCCCGGCTGGCCGCCGCGCAGGCGCTGTACCAGATCGACCTCGCCCAGGCGCCGGTCGAGAACGTCGTCGGCGAGTTCGTCGCCCATCGGCTGGGCGAGGAGATCGACGGCGCCAAGTTCGTCGCCGGCGATCCGCAGCTGTTCGCCGACATCGTGCGCGGCGTCACCCACCGCCGGGCCGAGGTCGACGGGGTGCTGGGGGCCGCGCTCGACCCGCGCTTCCCGATCGACCGGCTGGAGCTGCTGCTGCGCGCCATCCTGCGCGCCGGCGCCTATGAGATCGCCGTGCATCTCGACACCCACCCGCGCATCCTGATCAGCGAGTATGTCGACGTCGCCCGCGCCTTCTTCTCCGGCCGCGAGCCGGCGATGGTCAACGGCGTGCTCGACCACGTCGCCCGCGCGCTCCGCGCCGACGATCTGGCCAAGCCCGACCCCGGCCGCGCGTCGTCGTCGGAGGAGTGAGTTTGCGCGCCGCCCCCCGATGACCACACCCGCCAAGCCCCTCGGCGAGTTCGGCCGGATCACCCGCTTCTTCAAGCCGCTGGCCGCCGGTTTCGCCGGGGCGCGCGGCTTGCGCGACGATGCCGCGGTGTTCGGTGTGCCGGAGGGGCAGGAACTGGTGGTCACCACCGACGCCATGGTCGCCGGCGTCCATTTCCTCCCCGACGACGCGCCGGGTGACATCGCGGCCAAGCTGCTGCGCACCAACCTGTCCGACCTCGCCGCCATGGGGGCGGCGCCGCTGGCCTACACGCTGGTGACCGCCCTGCCCCGCGGCACCGGCGAGGCGTGGCTGGAGGCTTTCGCCGCCGGGCTGGGCGCGGACCAGGAGCGGTTCGGCATCGGGCTGGCCGGCGGCGATTCGGTGTCGACGTCCGGCCCGATCACCCTGTCGGTGACCGCCTTCGGGCTGGTGCCGGCCGGCCGCGCCCTGCCGCGCTGGGGTGGGCGGCCGGGCGACCGGCTGTTCGTGACGGGGACGATCGGCGACGCCGCCCTCGGCCTGCAAATCGCCTTCGGCGCGCTGGACGTGCCGGACGAGGAGACCCGCGGCCATCTGCTGCGCCGCCTGCGCCGGCCGGATCCGCGCACCACCGTCGGGCCGCGCCTGATCGGGCTGGCCAGCGGCGCGCTCGACGTGTCGGACGGGCTGGTCGCCGACCTGGGCCACCTCTGCGAGGAATCGGGGTGCGCCGGGCTGCTGCGCGCCGACGTCGTGCCGCTGTCGCCGGCGGCGCGCGGGGCGATCGACGGCGATCCGGCCCGGCTGGCGCTGGCGCTCACCGGCGGCGACGATTACGAGCTGCTGTTCAGCGCCCCGCCGGCGGCGCGCGAGGCGCTGGCGCGGCTGGCCGCCGATTCGGGCGTGGCGATCACCGAGATCGGCGAGCTGCTGCCGGCCGGTACCGATGCGGAGGCCGGCGCGGTGACGGTGCTGGACACGGCCGGCGCGCCGATGGCCCTGCCCCACCGCGGCTGGGACCATTTCTGACCCCCGCACCCATCCGCCCCGCTTAAGACAATCGAAAGCACCCGCGGCGCAGGGTGCGGCTTCTCACAGCGAAGGTGTGGCGCCGTGGTCAAGGCCCTGATCGTGCTCGTGCTGGGCATCCTGCTGCTGGGCGGTGCCAGTTTCGGCGGCTGGACCGCCTACCAGAAATACTACGTCAACGCCCATGAAGAGCCGAAGAAGGTGGAGCCGCCGCCCAAGCCGCCCACCGCCTTCGTCCGCCTGCCGCCGCTGGTCGCGCCGATGCTCGGCCCCACCCGAGTCGAGCAGTTCGTCACCGTCGTGGTCGCGGTGGAGGTGATGCTGGAGAAACAGCCGATGGTGCAGGCCAACCAGCCCCGGCTGACCGACGCCTTCCTGACCGCGCTGTATGGCGGCATCGCCGACAAGTCGATCCTCAACGGCTCATTGGTCAATATTCCTGCCGTAAAGGCCAAATTCATGGAAGCGGCGATCAAAGTCGTCGGCAAGGACGCGGTGCACGATGTCCTGGTACAGGCGGTCACCCAGCGCAATCTCTAGCACCACCGCCGTCCGCACCGACCCCGCACCCATTGTGCACCGCAAGACCGTGGTGATACGGACAAAAGTCAGAGGCAGACCCGGCCATTTCGCCGCGCTGCCGGCGGCGGAGTCGCGGTTGCAAAGCGGCCCTGCCTTGGGCATGCTTTTTCCCGAGAATACTTGCGCCCGACTTCCCCCTCACTTCCATCGATCGGGGGCAGCCTTTCTGGGGCGCGACCTTTAAAAAATCGGGGGATGCGATGGCTTTAGCGTTCATCGTCATCATTGCCGCCGGCCTGCTCGCACTGGCCTACGGCTTTCGCACCGGAAAGGAGGTCATGGCCGCATCGCCGGGTTCGGAGCGCATGCAGGCCATCGCCGCCGCGGTGCAGGAGGGCGCACGCGCCTATCTGAACCGCCAATACACCACCATCGCGATCGCCGGCGTCGTCCTGCTGGTGATCCTGGGCATCACGCTCGGGCTGCCGGTGATGATCGGCTTCCTGATCGGCGCCGTGCTGTCGGGCACCGCCGGCTACATCGGCATGAACGTGTCGGTCCGCGCCAACGTCCGCACCGCGGAGGCGGCGACCCGCGGGCTCGCCCCGGCGCTGGACATCGCGTTCAAGTCCGGCGCCATCACCGGCATGCTGGTGGTCGGCCTTGGGCTGCTGGGCGTCGGCGGCTATTTCGGCCTGATGACCACCATCTACCACGTCAACGATCCGGTCGAGATCCGCACGGTGCTGGAGGCGCTGGTCGCGCTCAGCTTCGGCGCCTCGCTGATCTCGATCTTCGCCCGGCTGGGCGGCGGCATCTTCACCAAGGGGGCCGACGTCGGCGCCGATCTGGTCGGCAAGGTCGAGGCCGGCATCCCGGAGGACGATCCTCGCAACCCGGCGGTCATCGCCGACAATGTCGGCGACAACGTCGGCGACTGTGCCGGAATGGCCGCCGACCTGTTCGAGACCTACGCCGTCACCATCGTCGCCACCATGCTGTTGGCGGCGATTTTCTTTACCGGCGGGGTGTTGCGCCTGATGCTGGTCTATCCGCTGCTGATCGGCGCGGTGTGCATCCTGGCCTCGGTCGCCGGCACCTACGCGGTGCGGCTCGGCCCCGACAACAACATCATGAACGCGCTGTACAAGGGGTTGGCCGTCGCGGCCGGGATTTCGCTGGTGCTGATCCTGGTCGTCACCGCCATCCTGTTCGGCTTCACCCGCGCCCTGCCGATGAGCGACGGCACGGCGGTCTCCGGGTTGAACCTGTTCGTCTGCGCCCTGGTCGGGCTGGGCGTCACCGGCCTTCTGGTGTGGATCACCGAGTATTACACCTCGACGGTCTTCAAGCCGGTGCGCAGCATCGCCAAGGCGTCGGAGACCGGCCACGGCACCAACGTCATCCAGGGGCTGGCGGTGTCGATGGAATCGACCGCCCTGCCGGTGCTGGTGATCTGCGCCGGCATCCTGATCGCCCATGGCCAGGCCGGCGTCTTCGGCATCGGCATCGCCGCGACGACGATGCTGGCGCTGGCCGGCATGGTGGTGGCGCTCGACGCCTATGGCCCGGTGACCGACAACGCCGGCGGCATCGCCGAGATGTCGGACATGCCCGCCAGCATCCGCGTCACCACCGACGCGCTGGACGCCGTCGGCAACACCACCAAGGCGGTGACCAAGGGCTACGCCATCGGCTCGGCCGGGTTGGCGGCGCTGGTGCTGTTCGCCGCCTATGTCCAGGACCTCGGCCACTACTTCCCGAACATCCCGGTGGAGTTCCGGCTGAACGACCCCTACGTCGTCGTCGGCCTGCTGGTCGGCGGGCTGCTGCCCTATCTGTTCGGCGCCATGGGCATGACCGCGGTCGGTCGCGCCGCCGGATCGGTGGTGGTGGAGGTGCGGCGCCAGTTCCGCGAGATCCCCGGCATCATGGAGGGCACCGCCAAGCCCGACTACGGCCGCGCCGTCGACATGTTGACCAAGGCGGCGATCAAGGAGATGGTGATCCCGTCGCTGCTGCCGGTGCTGGCGCCGGTGGTGCTGTACATCGTCATCGCCACCATCGGCGGGCGGGCGGCCGGCTTCGCGGCGCTGGGCGCGATGCTGCTGGGCACCATCGTCACCGGCATCTTCGTCGCCATCTCGATGACCTCGGGCGGCGGCGCCTGGGACAACGCCAAGAAGTACATCGAGGAGGGCAACCACGGCGGCAAGGGGTCCGACGCCCACAAGGCGGCGGTGACCGGCGACACCGTCGGCGACCCCTACAAGGACACCGCCGGCCCGGCGGTGAACCCGATGATCAAGATCACCAACATCGTGGCGATCCTGCTGCTGGCGATCCTGGCGCAGTTCGGGTGACGCACCGCGTGTGAACGCACGCTCGTCGCAAAAAAACATCCCCGCGAAAGCGGGGATGTTTTTTGTCTCGGCAATGGCTTGATGCGCGGGGCTACACCCCCGGCGACGCTTCCGGAGCCAACTGTTCCACGAACTCGTTGAAATCGGAGGCTTCGCGGAAGTCCTTGTAGACCGAGGCGTAGCGGATGTAGGCGACCTGATCCAGCGTCTGCAACGCCTCCATGATCCGCTCGCCGATCTGCTTCGACGGGATTTCGCTCTCGCCGGAGGATTCGAGCTGGCGGACCAGGCTGTTGACGACCCGATCGATGCGGTCGGCGTCGATCGGGCGCTTGCGCAGCGCGATCCGCATCGACCGCAGCAGCTTGTCGCGGTCGAAGGGTTCGCGCTGGCCGTTGCTCTTCACCACCGTCAGCTCGCGCAACTGGACGCGTTCGAAGGTGGTGAAGCGCGCGCTGCAACTGGGGCAGAAGCGCCGCCGCCGGATCGCCGAGTTGTCTTCGGTCGGGCGCGAGTCCTTGACCTGGGTGTCCTCGTTTCCGCAGAACGGGCAACGCATCGCTTCAGCACCTTATCGCGTTGGAGGGTCGGCCTTGGGGGTCGGCCTTACAGCGTGGGATAGATCGGGAACTGACGGCACAGGCCGCGCACGCGCTCCCGCATCGCCGCCTCGACCGCCGCGTTGTCGCCGGAGTTGCTGGCGGCCAGGCCGTCCAGCGTCTCGACGATCATCTCGCCGACCTGTTTGAACTCGGCGACGCCAAAGCCGCGGGTGGTCGCCGCCGGGCTGCCCAGACGGACGCCGGAGGTGATCATCGGCTTCTGCGGGTCGAACGGCACGCCGTTCTTGTTGCAGGTCATGCCGGCGTGCTCGAGGCTGGCTTCCGCCGCCTTGCCGGTCAGGTTCTTCGGCCGCAGGTCGACCAGCACGATGTGGCTGTCGGTGCCGCCCGAGACGATGTCCAGCCCGCCCTCGATCAGCGTCTTCGACAGCACGCGGGCGTTGTCCAGCACCGCCTGGGCGTAGGTCTTGAACTCCGGACGCAGCGCCTCGGCGAAGGCCACCGCCTTGGCGGCGATGACGTGCATCAGCGGGCCGCCCTGCAGGCCGGGGAACACGGCCGAGTTGATCTTCTTGGCGATGTCTTCCTTGTTGGTCAGCACCATGCCGCCGCGCGGCCCGCGCAGCGTCTTGTGGGTGGTGGTGGTGACCACGTCGGCGTAGGGGAACGGGTTCGGGTAGACGCCGCCGGCGATCAGCCCGGCGTAGTGGGCGATGTCGACCATGAAGAAGGCGCCGACCTCGTCCGCGATGGCGCGGAAGCGCGCGTAGTCCAGCACCCGCGGGTAGGCGGAGCCGCCGGCGATGATCAGCTTCGGCTTGTGCTCGCGCGCCAGCGCCTCGACCTGGTCGAAGTCGATCAGGTGGTCGTCCTTGCGCACGCCGTACTGCACGGCCTTGAACCACTTGCCCGACATGTTGGGGGCGGCGCCGTGGGTCAGGTGGCCGCCGGCGGCCAGCGACATGCCGAGCACGCAGTCGCCCGGCTGCAGCAGCGCCAGCATCACCGCCTGGTTGGCCTGGCTGCCGGAGTTCGGCTGCACGTTGGCGAAATCGCAGCCGAACAGCTTGCAGGCGCGCTCGATCGCCAGGTTCTCGGCGACGTCGACGAACTCGCAGCCGCCGTAGTAGCGCTTGCCCGGATAGCCCTCGGCGTACTTGTTGGTGAGGACCGAGCCCTGGGCCTCCAGCACCGCCTGGGAGACGATGTTCTCGGACGCGATCAGCTCGATCTGCTCCTGCTGGCGCACCAGCTCGTCGCGCACCGCGCGGGCCAGTTCGGGATCGGTCTCGGCGAGCGAGGCGGCGAAGAAGCGGCCGATCTCGGCGGTGTTGGTGGTGGTCATGGCGGGAGGTTCCTCATCGAAAGCGTGAAGCGGCCCAGCGGCGTCGGCGCTGGGGCTTCGGACGGGTCGGTCCGGGAGCTGTCGCGTCCCGGCTGCGGGCCTTCGCGGCCGAATGCGCAATGGAAACGGGTCTTGCGGCCCAGGCTGCCCGGTGCGACGGGCTCAGCCCATCTTGGCGATGCGGCGGCTGTGGCGCTCCCCACCTTCGAATTCAGCCTTCAGGAAGACGTCGACACAGTCCTTGGCGATCTCCGGCCCGATGACGCGGGCGCCCAGCGCGATCACGTTGGCGTCGTTGTGTTCGCGCGACAGGCGCGCGGTGGTGACGTCGTGGACCAGCGCGGCGCGGATGCCGGGATGGCGGTTGGCGGCGATGCTGATGCCGATGCCGCTGCCGCAGATCAGCACGCCGCGCTGCGCCCGGCCGTCGGTGACGGCGGCGGCCAGCGCCGCGGCGAAATCCGGATAGTCGACCGAGGCCGGCCCGTCGGTCCCGAGGTCGAGGACGGCGTAGCCCGCGCCCTCCAGTTGCCGGGCGATCTGAGCCTTCAACTCATACCCGGCATGGTCGGAGGCGAGCGCTACGGTGCGGACGGTCATGACGGCGGGAACTCCGGTGCGTGCGGTAACGGCTGGCGGCGAAAGACGCCGAAAGACGCCCGCACCCTACCAGATGTCGGTGCGAACCGCCACTGCCACACCATGACATGGATGCATGGCCGGATGTTGAGTCGCGGCAGGCTTGGCGCGCGCGCCGTGGCGGACCGTCCGGTGGCGGCCGCTGATGCCCGCGAACGTTTAGACTTGGATTTCACCTCTTCGTTGTCGAGCCAGCGAAACAAGGGAGATAGCCGATTCGTTATAGGTGGCTGCAAAGCACCAGTTGCCGCACCGGATTCTGCGGAAATTCCAAAGCCGGCGCTTACTAGACGATCCTTAAAGCGGCGACACAGCCACCACCGGGCGGCGATTTTCAGCGAAGGCTGATTTACGACCGTCACCTTTGTTCTGAAGCGCAAAAGCAACTAATTTGCCGCTTGCCGAATTTATATTGACACCCAAATCATGGTATGCAACTTGGTTGCTACGGACAAATGAAAGACCAGGACACAGTGCAATGAGCGACCAGCTTCGCGCCGATGTACCGGACAATGCGCTGCTGCGGATGACGGCCGACATCGTATCGGCGTATGTCAGCAAGAACGTGTTGCCTGCTCAGCAAATCCCCGACGTGATCAATACCGTCTATTCGTCGCTGACCGGACTGAACGGTCAGCCGCGAGAGGTCGCGGCGGAACCGCTGAAGCCTGCCGTTCCGATTCGCAAGTCGGTGACACCGGAATACATCGTCTGCCTGGAAGACGGGAAGAAGTTGAAGATGCTCAAGCGGCACCTTCGCTCGACCTACAACATGTCGCCCGACGAATATCGCTCGCGCTGGGGACTTCCGCCCGACTATCCGATGGTCGCGCCGAACTACGCCGCCCAGCGGTCGGAATTCGCCAAGCGCATCGGTTTGGGCCGCAGTTCCGGCCGCCAGACCCGCCGCAAGGCCGGTTGATACCAGTCTGACCGGTCGACTGGCCGGCAGTTCACCTTCGTCCGTATGCTGCGCGGGCCGGCCCTCCCGGGGACACGGCCCGTACGCGTGTCTGGACCGCCCCCTACCCGTCCGTTTGATTGAAGGCGCGAGCGATTTGCAGGCATCCCTGCCGCTCGCGGTGGGCGGTGACGCAACCAGGCCTCAGTTGCAGCCCTTGCGTCCGGACAGGCGGCAGTTGAAGCGCTCGACGTTGCCGCTCAACTCGCGCCCGGTCGCCACATTCTCGTCGTTCAGGCAGGTCAGGTAGGTCATCGACTTGTCGACATACTCCTTCACCTCGCCCTGGCAGGCCGACATCCGGTCGGCGCTGACGAAGGTGGAGGCATCGTCCATGCACATCGGCGCCCCCGGCTTGAGGCAGCCCGCCGCCGGGGTGGTCGGCTGCGGCGCGGTCGAGGCGGGCGGTGCCGCGCCGGGCGCGGTGCCGCCGGGCGCCACGCCGGGGCCGGGCTTCCCGCCGGCGCCGTGGGTCGACTGGCTGTGGGTGGACGTGGCGGCGGACGCCGTCCGGGACGCCGCCTGCGAAACCAGCAGGGTTGCCGTCAGGGTGGTTGCCGCCAGCGCCGCCGTCAGGACGGACGCGCGCAGGAAAGCCGTCACACGAACCATGGCCTCATTCCTCTGGGGTTTCGTTCCTCTGCACTGACGGAAACCGGCGAAGCGGGATCGAGTCGCGTCCGTCGAGCGCTTCGGTTATGCACCGTTCGTTCAGTGAAAGGCGGTTCTACAAGCGTTAAACCCCCTGCGCCAGTGCCAACGGGCAGGCATAGGTCTAGTGTCGGGGTCGAGCGGTTCGCTCTACGACCGGCGGTGCGGCATCACGCCGCGGCCATCGGCGGGGGCATGCCGGCGCTCACCATCAGCAAAAGCCAGACTTCGACACGCGCCGCCCGGTCCCGTCCGGCGGCGCGTTCTTTTTCGGGCGGGCACCGGCACGGCTCAGCGCCGGCCACCACCGGGCGCGTCCTTGCTCTGGACGAAGCGCAGCTTGTTGACCGCCGTGCGCTTCAGCAGCTCGGCGCTGCCGGTCGCCGGGCCCACCACGGACACCTCCACGCCGGTCTTGCCGTCGATGGCGACAATCTTCATGTAGGCCCCCACCCGGTGGAACTCGAACAGAACCTCGCCGTCCCCACCCGCTCCTGCCATCTGGCCCTCCGCCGTTTGGTTCGCCTTCCACTACCCGAAGGCCATTCCCTCGTCCGAGACCGCAACACCACGCGGCGGTCCCTGTTGTCCATGCTGCCGGACCGGTGCGCACCGGACCGAACCGTCACCAACGGCGTTCCCGGCCGCGCCGCCGCACCCGGAGCACCCGCTCCGCGACATCCACAGCGAGAAAGGAATTCGTCACCATGGCCGCCAAGACGATGCAGGATCTGCTGATCGAGGACCTTCGCGACATTTACCACGCCGAGAAGCAGATCGCGAAGGCCCTGCCCAAACTGGCGAAGGCCGCCCACTCCGACCAGCTCCGCCAGGCGTTCGAACACCATGTCGAACAGACCAACGGCCAGATCGAACGGCTGCAGCAGGTCTTCGACGAGTTGGACACCCGCGCCCGCGGCAAGCACTGCGACGCGATGGAAGGGCTGATCAGCGAAGCCCAGGAAATCCTTGAGATGGGCCTCGCGCCCGAAGTGCAGGACGCCGCCCTGATCGCCGCGGCGCAGAAGGTCGAGCATTACGAGATCGCCAGCTACGGCACGCTCCACGCCTACGCCACCGCCTGCGGCCTGACCAAGGTCGCCCAACTGCTGGAAGAGACGCTGACGGAGGAAAAGGACACCGACACGCTGCTGAACAAGCTGGCCATCGGCGACGTCAACAAGAAGGCGATCGCCGCCAGCGGACGCAAGGCGGCCTGATACAGGCAACCTGATGCGGGCGGCCTGAGCCGGCAGCCCGACACCGCGACACAACGCCGCGTGACCTTTGCGCCCAGGCCGCTCGCCGGTCCGGGTCGCTGTTGAAACCACCGCGACGGACCGGTAGACTTGAAGGTCTCCCGGTCCTTTGTGGTGTTTTGCCATGCGCGCCGTTCCGCTCGCCCTGATGCTCGCGCCGCTTCTGGCTCTCACCATCCTCTTCGGCGCCGTCACCGCGCCGGGTCCGGCCCTGGCGTCCGAAGGGGCGGCGGGCGGTCTGCCGCCGTCGGTCCGGATCAAGCCGCTGATGGTGCCGGTGGTCAACGCCGGCCGGGTCGAGAAATACACCCAGGTCGAAGTGAACCTGGAGGTCGGCGACGCCCTGCGGCTCGGCGAGGTGCAGCTCAGTATCCCCCGGCTGCACGACGCCATCCTGACCGCCATCTACAAGGGCATCGACGAGGGCTGGGTCGTCCGCGGCAACATCGCCAACGTCCCCGCCCTGCGCCGGCGGATCGACGACTCGGTGATCGCCATGTTCGGCAAGGACGTCATCACCCGCATCCTGATCACGCCGATCGCGCGCCAGTCGTCGCTGCAGTAACAGAGCCGCTCCAGTAAGGAGGAGAGATCCGATATGGCCGTCGTCTACGTCGCACGCAGCGCCGCCCTGACCAAATGGGCGTCCGACGTCGGGCAGGGCAAGCACATCTTCAAGCTGGGCGTCGCCGCGGACGAGGCGGCGGCCAAGGCCGCCATCGCCGCCGGCTGGGGTGGCGAGACCGACTGGAAGCTGGTCCACGCGGCGACCGTCGACGAGGTGGACGAGGACGACGCGCTGGCCCGGCTCGGCCGCCGCGAAAAGACGATCGACCCGACCTACTACCCCCGCCTGAAGGGGGCGACCGGGGTGTTCCGCATCACGCTGACCAACGTGCAGAACAGCCTGCTGGTCGCCAAGGCGATGACCGCCGACGAACCGCTGGTCGAGGTCAAGGTGAAGCCCAAGGACATCGCCGACTACATGATCCGCAACGCCATCGCCTGACGGACACACCGTCCGCCGGGGCGCCGGCCGGGCGATGTCCCGGAACAGCGGCGCACGGCCGCGTCCACCCTCGCCCTTCTGGGGACCCCCATGCCCGTTGCCTCGATCCGCCGCGCCCCCTTCGCCGCGCTGACCAGCCGCGAGCTGCACGACATGCTGCAACTGCGCAGCAGCGTGTTCGTGGTGGAACAGGCCTGCCCCTACCCCGACATCGACGGCCGCGACCCCGGCGCGCTGCATCTGATCGCCACCGACGACCGCGGGACCATCGTCGGCTGCGCCCGCTGCCTGGATCCCGAAATGGCTCCCGACGCCGCCGGGGAAGCCGCCGGCAGCGCATCGTTCGGCCGGCTGGCCGTGGCGCCGTCGCATCGCGGGACCGGGCTGGGCCGCGCGCTGGTTGCCGAGTCGTTGGCGGTGCTGGCGGAGCGCTGGCCCGACCACGACGTCGTCATCGGTGCGCAGCTGTATCTGGAGCGTTTCTACGGCAGCTTCGGCTTCGGGCGGATGTCCCCGGCTTATGACGATTTCGGCATTCCCCACATCGACATGCGCCTGATCCGCCGGGTCCATCGCGAATCCCCAGTCATGCCCAAGTAAGCTGGACCTCGGCAACGGGGTACATACTTCGGTATGGCAAGTCGCGCTTGGCTGCGTCACTGTCGTGACCATCAGCAGCCGTTAATGTTTTCTTCGGAGACAGGCCATACACAGGTCATAACGGCCGTTTGATTTCGGCATACGCCGGAATTCGGATGATCGAAATCGACTTCGTCATCGTATCTGCTGCGCCATCCGGATGGGCAGGACACGCACCCGTTCGGTCATCAGGCTCGAGGCGAAGCGGCTGTCCGCACAGAGACACGCCCATCCGGTCAGAAGAGGCCAAGAACATGTCCTGGTTTACCAACCTTCGCATCGGCGGAAAGCTGCTGGCGGCGTTCGCCGCGCTGGTCGTCATCATCGGCGGGATCAGTTTCGCCAATTACGCCACCCTGTCCTCGATCCAGTCGTCCATCGGCTGGACGCTCCACACCTACAAGGTGCTGCAGAGCGCCGAATCGGTGATGGCCGCCATGGTCGATCAGGAAACCGGGCTGCGCGGCTTTTTGGTCAGCGGCGATCCGGCCTTCCTGGATCCCTACCGCAAGGGCGAGCGGGCCTTCGACGCCGCCTTCGCCGAGGTCAAGACCCTGACCGCCGACAACCCGCAGCAGCAGCGCCGCCTGGACGATGTGCGCACGCACGCGATGGCGTGGCGCCAGACGGTGGCGGACAAGGAAATCGCCCTGATGTCCAAGGCCGAATCGCGCGAAGAGGCGCGCGCGATGGAAGCCAGGGCGCTGGGCAAGGCCTCGATGGACACCATCCGCGTCCTGATCGCGCAGATCGAGGATGCCGAACGGGCGCTGCTGACCGTCCGCAGCGACGAGCAGAAATCCGCCTTCTCCACCGGCTACACCACCGCCGTCGCCGGTGCGCTGGCGTCGGTTCTGGTCGCCGTCGGCGCCGGCCTGCTGCTCCGCCGCGCCATCGCCACGCCGATCATCGCCATGACCGCCGCGATGAGCACGCTGGCCCATGGGGACCGCGCGGTCGAGGTGCCCGGCGTCGGCCGCCGGGACGAGGTCGGCGCGATGGCCGAGGCGGTCGACGTCTTCAAGCGCAACGCCATCGAAGCGGAGCGGCTGGCCGTCGCCCAAGGCGCCGAGGAGGAGGCCAAGACCCGCCGCGCCACCCGGTTGGACGCGTTGATGCGCGCCTTCGAAGGCAACGTCACCGCGGTGGTGCAGACGCTATCGGGCGCCGCGACCCAGATGCAGCAGTCGGCCGGCGCCCTCACCAGCACGGCGGACGAAGCCAACCGGCAGAGCACGACCGTGGCGTCGGCGGCCGAACAGGCCTCCGCCAACGTGCAGACCGTCGCCGCCGCCGCGGAAGAGCTGTCGTCGTCCATCGCCGAGATCGGCCGGCAGGTCGCCCAGTCGACCCGCGTCGCCGAACGGGCGGTGTCCGGTGCCGGTCGCGCCAACAGCGTGGTGTCCGGGCTGGCCGATGGCGCGCAGAAGATCGGCGCCGTGGTCGAGCTGATCAACTCGATCGCCGGCCAGACCAACCTGCTGGCGCTGAACGCCACCATCGAGGCGGCGCGGGCGGGCGAAGCCGGCAAGGGCTTCGCCGTGGTGGCGAGCGAGGTCAAGAGCCTCGCCACCCAGACCGCCAAGGCGACCGAGGACATCCAGTCGCAGGTCAGCGCGATCCGGGCGGCCACCACCAACGCCATCGGCGCCATCGAAGGCATCGCCACCCTGATCACCAACCTGAGCGGGCTGAACGGCGAGGTCGCCTCCGCCGTGCAGCAGCAGGAGGCGGCGACCCACCAGATCTTCGCCAACGCCCGCACCGCCGCCGACAACTCCCGCCGCGTCACCAGCAGCGTCGGGTCGCTGTCGGCCACCATGACGACGACCAGCGAGCGGATGCGGCTGGTCTCCTCCAGCGTGGAGAACGTCTCCAACCAGTCCGAGCGCCTCAAGGACGAGGTGCGGCGCTTCGTGGCGGAGGTCAACGCCGCCTGATCCGGCGGGCGCCCCTCCCGGTCCGGTCGAGGTGTCGTCAGGCTCGCGCCGTCCCCGGCGCGAGCCTTACTTCTTTGCCAGGCTGTGCGGGCATCCCGCCGGCTGGTCCTTCTCACCGGCGTACCGGGTCAGCAGATGGGCGCCGGCCTTGCCGATGAAGGTGGCGGTGTAGACCAGCGGCTCCGTCTCGCTGCCGTTGTGCTGCTGGTGCAGGGTGTTCGGCGGCACCTCCACCACCACGCCGGGCTTCAGCTCGGCATCGGGCTTGCCGTCGATGGACAGATGCCCGCTGCCGCTCAGCACCTCGACCAGCTCGTCGATGTCGTGCTTGTGGCGGTGCGCGTCCGCGCCGGGCGGCACGGTCAGCTTTTCCACCATGCGCAAGGTCCCGGGCAAGCCGGCGACGGGGGCCGGGGGCAGCAGGACGGTGCAGCTCACCTCCATCGGCCGGGCGTCCGCCACAGCGGGCAGCAACGCGACGGCGGTCAGCAGGGTGATGCCGGCAAGGGGAAGCGGGCGAAAGGCCATGGATGGACGTCCTGTTCGGTTGGAGACAGCGCAAACACGGGAAGGTTCGGAATCGGTCGTCGAAACGCTCACGGACGCCCTGACCGCCGCTCCAGGTAGCCGGTCGCCAGTTCCACCAGCCGGTCGCGCCCGAAGCTGGGGTCGTGGCCGGCGTGGACGACGCTGACCGGCAGTTGGCGCAGCCGCTCCATGGTGCGGCAGTAATCGTCGATGTCGGCGCCGGGAATGTCGTCCAGCAGCGGGCCGTCATAGATCGCGTCGCCGGAGAACAGCGTGCCGGTCGACGGCTCCCACAGGCCGATGCCGCCCGGCGAGTGGCCGGGCAGATGCAGGATTTCGAACTGGCGGTCGCCGAGATCGACGATGTCGGCCTCGTCGACGATGATGGTCGCCCGGGCCGGCTTCACTTGGTAGCCGTCCAGCTCGTACCCCGCGTGAGGCAGGGCGGTGATCAGCTCCTCGCCCACCTCGTAGCCGGCGTCGCGGAGCTTCCGCAGCTCCTCGGCGCTGGAGTCGCGCGTGTGCAGGGCGCTGCGGCCGCGCGGCCGTTCCAGCCGATCCGCCTCCAGCCGGTGGACCAGGCAGGTGTCGAACTCGTGATGGCCGCCGACATGGTCGGTGTGGGTGTGGGTCGCCGCGGCGATGACCGGCTTGTCGAACAGGTCGCGGGCGGCGTCGCGCAGGCTGCAGATGCCCATGCCGGTGTCCACCAGCAGGTCGCGGTCCCGCCCGCGCACATGCCAGATGTTGCAGCGGAGCAGCGGCACCACATGCGGTTCCCACAGCACGGTGATGTCGTCATCGATCCGCCGGATCTCGAACCAGCGCTCGGCGATCTGGACGGGCATGATGGTCTCCTCGAGGGGGCGGGTGGCGGGAATCGGCTGGCGCCGCGGGCGGCCCGCGTCAGGATAGCGCCATGTTTTCCGCCCGACAAAGCGCCGTCAGTGGAACAGCCAGCCGAGCCTCTGCCCCAGGGCGGTCAGGCCGGAGGAGGCGGGGACGTCGGCCCCGGCGACCAGATCGACCCGCTGGCGGACGGCCCCGTCATACTCCACCCGAAGCTGGCCGATCACGTCGCCCCGACGGATCGGGGTCGGCAACGGCTCGGACAGGGTGGTGACGACCCGCAGGCTGCCGCGGTCCATCGGCGCCATCGTCACCGCGACGTCGCGGGCGACCGTCACCGGGACGCTGTCCTCCGCCCCCATCCACACCGGCGCCTGCCCGATCAGCTCGCCCTGGCGCAGCAGCGGGTAGAGCCGGAAGCTGTTCCACGCCCAGTCGAGCAGCCGGGCCGGCTCGTCGTTGCGCGCCTGCGCCGACGGCAGGCCGTTGACGACCAGCACGAGGCGGCGCCCCTGGCGCTCGCCCGAGGCGGTCAGGCCATAGCCGCCGATCTCGGTGTGGCCGGTCTTGATGCCGTCGACGCTGACCGGGTGGTAGAGCAGCGGGTTGCGGTTGCCCTGGCGGATGCCGTTCCAGGTGAAGGTCCGTTCCGACTCGTAATGGTAGAATTGCGGGAAGTCGCGGATCAGGTGGGTGGCCAGGATCGCCAGGTCATGGGCGGTCGTGTAGTGGTTGGGGTCGGGCCAGCCGCTGGCGTTCATGAAGTGGGTGTCGGCCATCCCCAGCTCACGCGCCTTGGCGTTCATCAGGGCGGCGAAGGCCGGCTCGCTGCCGGCCAGCCCCTCGGCCAGCGCCACCGCCGCGTCGTTGCCCGAATCGATCAGCAGCCCGCGCAGCAGATCCTCCACCCGCACCTGGCTGCCCAGCTTCACGAACATGCGCGACCCGCCCATCTTCCACGCCGTCTGGCTGATCGGAACGGTGGTGTCGAGCGTCGTGCGGCCCTGGACGGTCGCCTCGTAGGTGAGGTAGGCGGTCATCATCTTGGTCATCGACGACGGCGCCATGCGCGTCTCGCCGTTCTTGTCCATCAGCACGGCGCCGGTGGACAGATCGACCAGATACACCTGCCGCGCCGCCGTGTCCGGGGCACCGAGCGCCAGGGCGGCGGCCGGCGCCAGCAGGACGGCCAAGGCCCCGGCGAGAGTGGCGGCAAGCCGGCCGAACCGGCCTGCGGACCGGCCTTCCGAACGAGGCCGCGGATTGACGACGATCACCCTCTTGATCCCCTTGGCGAACGGTCTTGCCCTGCGGCCCACCATGGGCACGGGCGAACCGGCCGCCTGCATGGACCATCCCGCGCCCGCCCGCATCACTTTTTTTCGTGGGGGTTTGAGCGATGCCCCAGGCTTCAGGCCGGGTCGAGCAGCCGCGGACCGGCGCCGCCGTCGCCAAGCTCGTCCCAGGGGTTGCGCAGCGGGCAGTCGCGGATCGACAGGCAGCCGCAGCCGATGCAGCCGTCCAGGTTGTCGCGCAGCTTGGTCAGCTTGGTGATGCGGTCGTCCAGTTCGGCCCGCCAGCGTTCCGACATGCGCCGCCAGTCCGCCGTGGTCGGCGAGCGGTCCTGCGGCAGCGTTCCCAGCGCGTCGGCGATCGAGGCCAGCGAGATGCCCAGCCGCTGCGCCACCTTGATGACCGCGACACGGCGCAGCACGTCGCGGGAGAAGCGGCGCTGGTTGCCGGTGTTGCGCCAGCTGCGGATCAACCCCTGCGCCTCGTAGAAATGGATGGTGGACACGGCCACGCCGGCCCGGCGGGCCACCTCCCCCACCGTCAGGTCCTTGTCGTAATCCTCCGGCGACAGCATCGCGGTCCTCCCTCACGCAACCCTCGGTCCCACCAGTCTGGCGCCTTTTCCGCTTGACCTCAAGTTCTGTTGAGGTTTTAGCCTCCCCCGACTTCGCGGAAATTCCGGATGGCGAAACCACGTTGGGGGTATCACAAGGATGGTGAGGGGAATGTGTGCGGCCCTGCTCCGCAGGGTCGCAGAGTGGTTCGGCGCCGCGCCGGCCGGCCGGGGGGAAACGGCGGGACGAAGCGGCGGCATCTTTCGGCCCATCCTGCCGGGCGCCACGCTGCGGGACCGCATGATCGCCTGCTGCGGCGCCCTGCTGGGCATCGCGGCGACCGGTCTGCTGTGCCGCAACATGCTGGACTTCGTGAGCAGCGCCCCGGTGCTGGTGGCGCCGATGGGCGCGTCGGCGGTCCTGTTGTTCGCGGTGCCGGCCAGCCCGCTGGCCCAGCCCTGGTCGATCGTCGGCGGCAACACGCTGTCGGCGATCGTCGGCATCCTGGTCGCCAGCATCATACCCGACCCGATGCTGGCGGGGGCCGCCGCGGTGGCGCTGGCGATCGCCACCATGTCGCTGACGCGCTGCCTGCACCCGCCGGGTGGGGCCGCGGCGCTGACGGCGGTGCTGGGCGGGCCGGCGGTGGCCGATCTGGGGATCAAGTTCGCCTTTTTCCCGGTCGCCGTGAATTCGATCCTGCTGGTCACCGCCGGGCTGATGTTCCACCGGCTGTCGGGGCACTCCTACCCGCACAGGACCCGGCAGGTGGCGGCCAACACGCACCGCACGAGCGACCTGCCGCCCCAACTGCGGCCCGGCATCATCCAGGGCGACGTCGACGACGCGCTGCGCGAGCTGGCCGAGACGCTGGACGTCAACCGCGACGATCTCGGCGTGCTGCTGGTGAACGCCGAACTGCACGCGCTGGAGCGGCTGCACGCCGACATGACCTGCCGGGACGTCATGTCCCGCGACGTCATCTCGGTCACGCTGGACAGCCACCCGCAGGTCGCCCGGGCTAGGCTGATCGAGCATGGCTTCCGCACCCTGCCGGTGGTCGATGCGCAGAACGCGGTGGTCGGCATGATCGGGCACGAGCAGCTGTCGCACGGCGATCCGTTCCGCAACGGCGCCCGCGTCGCCTCGATCATGACCCCGGCGGTGACGGAACGGCCCGACACGCCGGTCTTCCGCCTGCTCGGCCGGCTGTCCGACGGCAAGACGCACGACGTGGTGATCGTCGACCAGAACCGGCGGCTGCTGGGGCTGGTCACGCAAACCGACCTGCTGGTCGTGCTGGCGCGCGCCGCCCTGTCCCGTGCGGTGCAGGACAGCGGCCAGGGCCAGAACGGCCAGCCGCCCCGCGCCTATCTGCGCGATGTCTCGGCCGGACGGCGGTAGAGCGGCGGGAGTCTTGAACTTTGGTGACGCCCCACGCTTGCACCCTTCAGGCTTGCAAGCGTGGGGCGGTTCTCAACACGTCACCGGACAACGCGTCACCAAAGTTCAAGGGGGCTCAGGCGGTTGCCGCCGGAGCCCCCGTCACCAAAGTTCAGGGTCACCAAAGTTCAGGCGATGACGCTCAGGCGATCCGGGCCATCGCGCGTTCGGTGATCGGCGGCCGCGACGGGTGCAGGATCAGCCCGTCGCTCGCCTCCTCCACCCGCGCGTCGGGGTAGGCGGCCAGCGCGTATTTCAGGTTGGGGATGAACTTGGTTTTGAACTGGCGCACCAGGGCGTAGCCGGCGCCGAACTGGCCGTGCAGCGCGGTCCAGGTGATCGGCGTCGGCCGGTCGAGCGAATGCAGCCGGTAGGCGAGCCAGATGTAGACGTCCAGCGCCATCGACTTGCCGCTGATCGCCTTCAGCGCCTCTTCGGCGACGGGCACCGGGTGTTCGCGCAACGCCTTGAAAAAGCTGTCGCTGAGCCGCACCGTGTCGGTGAACAGCGTGCCCTGGCGGTCGTCGGGGCGGCGGAGCTGGATGGCGTCGGCGACGATCGACTCCTTGCTCTGCCGGCGCCCGCCGTCGGCGTCGGTGAAGAAGGTCAGGTGGCAGGCCGACAGCCGGGCGGCCTGATCCTCGACGTCGCGGTAGGCCTTGCCGCAGATCGGGATGTCCATCCGCTTCAGCCAGTCATGCATCGACCCGCCCAGCTCGACCTCCGGATTGCCGGTCTGGATGGCGCGGGTCTGCAGGTAGAGCAGGATCATCCGCGCCCGGCTGCCGTAGGGCACGCCGATGCGCCGGGTGACGCCGTGCCGGTCCTCGATCACGCCGGGCTGGATCACCAGCTTGACCTTGTGGCCCGGGCGTTCCCAATGTTGATCGTCGGGAAGCTGGCGGTGGGGCAGCGCCGTCTGGCAGAATCCGGCGTAGGTGATGCCGAGCTTGCTGTTTTCCGCTGCCTGGACCGCGGCGGCGATGTCGATCAACGGGCGCTCCTCGTCGGAAACCAGGGCTAGGGCGCCATCGCGCCCATGGGTCTCGATCAAACGATGAATGCTTCCCATGACGATCTCCTCACCACGACCGGTTCGCCGATCCTGTCGGATACAACACCCCGGCCGCGGCCGATGGCAATTTGAACCTTGGTGACGCGGTCTAATTGGAAGCTATTAGGGTCTAACTATTAGATTCGTCACCAAAGTTCAGGGGATAAACCGAGTCGCGTCACCACAGTTCAAGCCGGGCGTCACCAGAGTTCATGGGGATAAACCGGCCGCCTGTGGGCGACTCGCCGCCGCAATTTGAACCTTGGTGACGCTCTGTCCGCGGCGATTCGGGGTCCAGGCCGGTCCGAAGCGTCACCAAAGTTCAGGTTTTTGCCGGTCGTTTCGCTGGCCGTTTCGCGGGTTGACCGGCCGAGACGGTGGCCGCGGCACCGAAAACCGCGGGCGTCACCAGAGTTCAAGCCCGACTCGGCGTTGCGAGCGTCACCAAAGTTCAAGGATTCCCGGGGGATTCCCGGGGGCTGCCGGGCCGGGGCGTCACCAAAGTTCAAGAGTCCCACCGAGTCGCTCCATCGGCAGGCGTCACCAAAGTTCAAGGCGGTCGGTCGCCGGGGGCGCGGTCAGGGAACCGCCGGTGCCGCGGCGCAGTTGTCCCGGCACGGGAACGCCCGCTTGGGAACGCCACGCCGGACCGCCGGCAAAAGGAAGGCATGCCGCAGGACATCACAGCGACGGAGCGGTCGGAGGGCGCGAACCGGGTGGTCTACGCCGCCATCGCCGCCAACCTTGCCATCACCGTCACCAAGTTCGTCGCCGCCGTCATCACCGGCAGCTCGTCGATGCTGAGCGAGGCGGTCCATTCCCTGGTGGACACCGGCAACGAGGCGCTGATGCTGGTCGGCCTTGCGAGGTCGAAGAGGCCGCCGGACGACCGGCACCCCTTCGGCTATGCGCGCGAGCTGTATTTCTGGCCCTTCGTGGTGGCGCTGGTCATCTTTGCCGGCGGCGCCGTGGTGTCGGTGTATGAGGGGGTGGAGAAGATCCTGCACCCGCAGCCGATCGAGTCGCCGTGGATCAACTTCGTCGTCCTCGCTGTCGCGCTGGTGATGGAGGCGGTCAGCTGGGTGATCGCACTGCGGGAGTTCAACGCGCACCGCGGGCCGGGCGGGGTGATCGCCTCGGTCCGGGCCAGCAAGGACCCCACCGTCTTCATCGTCCTGTTCGAGGACAGCGCGGCGCTGGTCGGGCTGCTCATTGCCGCCGCCGCGCTGTCGGCCGACCTGCTGCTGGACCAGCCGCGGTTCGACGGCGTCGGGTCGGTGCTGATCGGCGCGGTGCTGGCGATCACCGCCGCCTTCCTCGCCTATGAGACCAAGAGCCTGCTGATCGGCGAGGCGGCTCGCCCCGATCTGGTGAACGGCGTGCGCGCCATGCTGGAGGACGAGGCCGCCATCGACCGGGTCAACGAGGTGCTGACCATCCATCTGGGGCCCGATTCGGTGATCGTGAACCTCAGCCTGGACGTGCACGACGACATCACCGCCGGCCATGTCGAGACGATGCTGGCGCGGATCGAGCGCCGGGTGAGGGAGCGCTATCCGGAAATCCGGCGCGTCTTCACCGAGTTGCGGTCGGCCGACGGCCGGGTCTGAGCCATGCCGGCGGATGCGGCCGTGACGACGCCCTCCACCGCGGCAGCCGGCCCACACCGGTGGAATTGTTGCGGCAACTCCGCTTGGGCTTCCTTGACAAAGTTCCGGCAACTTGCTCAGAGTTCGGGACACCGAACCGGAGGGGGTTGCCGATGCTGTCGATCGGGGGCGACGACATGCGCCAGATGCGGGAGCGCCGCGGCGAGAACCAGACCCAGTTCGCCGACTGGCTGAACGGGCAGCTCGGCCGCAGCTACACCAAGGCGAAGATCAGCCGCTGGGAAAGCGGGGCGGAGCGCATCCCGCAGCAGCTGCTCGACTTTCTCGTCGGCCAGTCGACCGCGGAGCGGCCGCGGTCGGCGACCTTCCTGGCCATCGCCAACCAGAAGGGCGGCGTCGGCAAGACCGCGACCGCGGTGAACCTCGCCTACGCCCTGACCGAGGGCGGCGCCCGGGTGCTGCTGATCGACTGCGATTCGCAGAGCAACGCCACCGTCCATGTCGGCGTCGGCAACGCCGCCATCGTCGCGCTGGAGCAGCAGCGCAAGACCCTCTACTACGTCCTGCGCTCCGAAGAGCCGCTGACCTCGGTCATCATGCCGACGGGGGAACACGGCCTCGACCTCGTCCCCGCCGGCCTGTCGCTGGCCGATGCCGACGTCGAGCTGGCGGCGGATTCGACCGGCGGCCTCATCCTGCGCGAGAAGCTGGAGGATTTGCGCCACGTCTATGACTTCGTGGTGATGGACTGCGCGCCGAACCTCGGGCTGGTGACCGCCAACGCGCTGTCGGCGGCCGAGCTGGTGATCGTGCCGGTGCAGACGGAGGCGCTGGCCCTGCTGGGGGTCAAGCGGCTGGTCGACACCATCACCCGCATCCGCCGCCGGGTGAACCCCGGCCTGCGGATCGCCGGCATCATCCCCACCATGTACAACGACCGCCTGACCCAGGACCGCGCGACCCTGCAGGAGCTGCGCGAATCCTACGCCGACCAGGTGCCGGTCTTCGCGCCGATCCCACGAGCCACCGTCTACGGCAAGGCGGCGGCGGCCGGGATGATCACGCTGGCCGGCGACCCCAAGGCGCCGGGTGCGGAGACCTTCCATGAGGTGGCGCGCCAGATCCGCGCCTACGCCCAGCGTCGGGAGGCGAGCCATGTCGCGTAAGTTCGAGCGCAAGACCAAGGAACTGCTGGGCAACGCCCCCACCCCGGCGACCGGCGCGCTGGCCGGCGGGTTGACCATCGGCACCGACCGGCTGTTCGGCACCTCGGCCGGCTTCCCGCACGTCGTGGAACTCGACCTCGGTCAGGTCCACCGCAACCCCGACCAGCCGCGCCGGCATTTCGACGAGGCGGAGCTGCGCAGCCTCGCCGCCTCGATCGACCGGCACGGCCTGCAGAACCCGATCCTGGTGCGTCCGCTGCCCCAGGGCGAGTATCTGCTGATCGGTGGCGAACGCCGGGTCCGCGCGCACGAGATGCTGGGCCGCAAGACCGTCTTCGCCATCCTGACCTCCGGCGACCCGGACGAGATCGGGCTGATCGACAACGTCCAGCGCGTCGACCTGAACGCGGTGGAGTACGCCACCGCGCTCGGCCGGCTGGTCGAGAAGCACGGCTACACCCACGACGAGCTGGCGGCGGTGGTCGGCCGCGACCGCACCGACGTCACCAAGCTGCTGGCGATCCTGACCCTGCCGGCCGACATGCTGGAGGAGTACGCCGCCGAGTTTGCCCACATCTCGCGCTCGGTGATGATCGAGATCGCCGCCGCCTCGGCGGAGCTGCGACCGGCGCTGTGGGCGCAGGCGAAGGAGGGGGCCAGCGTCAAGGCGGTGCGCCAAGCCAAGCGGGACCACGCCCAGGGCGTGGCGCCGAACGGCACCGCACGGGAGATCGGCCCGCACGAGGCGGCGCGGACGCTGCAGGCGAGCGTCAAGCGGATCATGCGCGACGTCGCCGTGGTGCGGGAGCAGAGCCGCTACCTCGACACCGACAACCGCGAACGGCTGCTGCGCCTGCGGGCGGAAATCGACGCCATTCTTGACGGGGCGGAGGACGCCTGACCGCAAGGGTGTGGGACGTCCCACAACGGCGGCGGGCGTCCCACCCTTCAGGCGACGTCGAGGCGGGAGGCGCGCAGCAGCGCCATGAAGTCGGTGAAGGTGTCGCCCTGGATGGCGATGTGCTGCTTGGTGAGCGTGCGCGCCCGGTCGGGGTCGCCCTGCAGGATGGCCTGGACGATGAGGTCATGCTCCTGCCAGGACCGGCGCGGCCGGCCGGGATGCTTCAACTGGATGCGCCGGTAGGAGGAGACGCGGTTGCGCAGCGCCCGCGTCATCTCTTCCAGATGGCGGTTGTGGCTGCCGGCGTAGATCGCCTCGTGGAAGCGCCGGTTGGCGTCGTAATAGGCGTCGATGTCGCCGTTGGTGATCACCTCCTCGCAGCGCCGGTGCAGCGCCAGCAGGGCGGCATGGCCCTCGGCGGTCATGCGCCGGGCGCAAAGTTCGGCGCAGAGGGACTCCAGGTTCGCCATCACCTCGAACATCTCGAGGATGGTGTCGATGCTGAGCGTCGCGACCACCGCGCCCTGCCGTGGCCGCATCTCGACGAAGCCGGCCGAGGCCAGTTGGGCCAGCGCCTCCCGCACCGGGGTGCGCGAGACGTTGAAGCGTTCGGCCAGCGCGCTTTCCTCCAACCGGGAGCCGGGCGGCAGACGGCCCGACGCGATGTCCTCCTCGATCGCCACGCGCAGCCGGTCGGCCCGGTTCAGCTTGGCCTCTTCGAACGGGGGGGCGGGCTGATCGGTGTTCTGTTCGCTCATGCTGGCTCCTGCGGCGGTGTGGTCGCCCGACGTCTGCAGTCCAGGGCGGTGTTCCAGGGCGGCATTCGACGTCGGCATTCTAACCGGTTCCGCCCCTTCCGCATACAATAGTGACAAAACAATTGCCCATACGGACCATTTCATGTATGCACTAAGATGCCGATCGCATGCAAGAAGACGAATGGGTGATACAGCCCGCCGCAGCGACGTCGGCCAAGACAGCGATACAGGAGGACACGATGACGCGCTGGCTTCCCCTCGACCCGCACACCTGACCGTCAGGCCGCAGGCGTCTCCGCATCACCGCTGAAGACAGGTCCCGCACCGGCTGTCCGGCCGCGCCATCCCCGCCCCTTGGCGCCGGGGCGCGGCATGGGCAAGGCCGTGCCCAACGGAAGGGGTCCACCCATCATGATCGTTTCGCGTCGCGCCGTGGTCGGCGCCGCCCTGGCCGTCCCTCTGGCCGCCCCGGCCATCGTCGCCGCGTCCCGCCTGGGCTGGGCGGCCGAGGCCCGCACCCTGAAAATCTCCCACCAGTTCCCGGGTGGCACCCTGGAGGAGGGTGATTTCCGCGACCGCATCACCCGCCGCTTCGCCGCCGAGGTGGAAAAGCGGACCGGCGGGGCGCTGAAGTTCGAGATCTACCCCAGCTCGTCGCTGATGAAGACGCTGGCGCAGTTCAGCGCGCTGCGGAAGGGCGCGCTCGATCTCAGCCTCTACCCCCTGCCCTACGCCGGCGGCGAGGTGCCGGAGGCCAATCTCGGGCTGATGCCCTGCCTGGTCACCAGCTACGAGCAGGGCCGCAAGTGGCGCAACGCCGAGATCGGCCAGGAACTGGCGCGCATCCTCGACGGCAAGGGCGTCAAGCTGCTGACCTGGATCTGGCAGGCCGGCGGCACCGCGTCGCGGTCCGGCGCGGTGATGACCCCCGACGACGTCAAGGGCATGAAGATCCGCGGCGGCAGCCGCGAGATGGACATGATGCTGAAGGCCGCCGGCGCGGCGGTCAGCACCATCCCGTCCAACGAGCTGTACGCCGGCATGCAGACCGGCGCGGTCGACGCCGCCATCACCTCCTCGACCAGCCTGATCTCGTTCAAGCTGGAGGAACTGGCCAAGCACCTGACCGTGCCGCGCCAGCACAGCTATTGGTTCATGATGGAACCGCTGATGATGTCGAAGAGCGTCTTCGACGCCCTGACACCCGACCAGCAGAAGGTGGTCGAGCAGGTCGGGCTGGAGATGGAGGATTTCGGCTACAAGGCGGCGCAAGAGGACGATGCGCGGGTCGCCGAGATCTACGGCAAGGCCGGCGTCGCCACCGCCGACATGACCGCCGACGCGGTGAAGCGCTGGACCGAGATCGCCCGGGAAACCGCCTGGAAGGACTTCGCCGACCGGGTCAAGGACGGCGCCCGCCTGCTGAAGCTGGCGGAGCAGGTCTGATGTCGGCCGCGGAACGCAACCTGGTGCTGGGGAGCGCCGGTGAGCCGGTGTTGCGTTCCCCGGCGTTGCGCACGGTCGGGGCGGCGCTGGCGCTGGTCAACCGCGTCGTCGTCGTGCTGGCGGCCATCGCCCTGGTGGCGGCGGGCGTCGTGCTGACGCACGAGGCCGTCGTCCGCTACGCCTTCCATCACCCGGCCGACTGGCAGGACGAGATGGCGGTGTTCCTGCTGGTCGGCGCCACCTTCATGTCGGCGGCCTGGGTGCAGGCGCGGCGCGGCCATGTCGCCATCGACGCGGTGGCGGAGCTGCTGCCGCCGGCGGTGGAGCGCTGGCGCCGCTTCGTCGCCGACCTCGCCTCCTTCGGCTTCTGCGCCTTCTTTTCCTGGAAATCCTGGACGCTGTGGCACGAGGCCTGGGTCGACGGCATGGTGACCCAGTCCTCCTGGGCGCCGCCGCTGTGGATTCCCTATTCCTTCATGGCGTTCGGCATGAGCCTGCTGTCGGTGCAGATCCTGCTGCAACTGCTGGACTTCCTGCTGCGCGATGGGGAGCTGGGCTGATGGGCGCCCTCGAACTCGGGCTGATGTACGGGGCGGCGACCTTCGGCATGCTGTTCGCCGGCATCCCGATCGCCTTCGCGCTGGGGCTGGTGGCGACGCTGTTCATGGTCGTCTTCATGCCGGCGGCGGCGCTGGATACCGTGGCGCAGAACGTCTACGAGGAAATGGCCAGCATAACCCTGCTGACCATCCCGCTGTTCATCCTGAAGGGGGCGGCGATCGGCAAGTCGCGGGCCGGCGCCGACCTCTATTCGGCGCTGCACGCCTGGCTGCACCGGGTGCCGGGCGGCCTCGGCGTCGCCAACGTCTTCGCTTGCGGCCTGTTCGCGGCGATGGCCGGATCCAGCCCGGCGACCTGTTCGGCGATCGGCAGCGCCGGCATCCCGGAGATGCGGCGGCGTGGCTATTCCGGCGGGTTCGCCGCCGGCATCATCGCCGCCGGCGGCACGCTGGGCATCCTGCTGCCGCCGTCGATCACCATGATCCTCTACGCCGTTGCCGCCGAACAGTCGCTGGGCCGGCTGTTCCTGGCCGGCATCGGCCCCGGCATCCTGATGGTGGTGCTGTTCGCGACCTACGCCGTGCTGCGCTTCCGCAAGGAAAAGCGGCTGGCGCTGGAGCAGGGCCGGCTCGACTCGCCCCTGCTGTCGGAGGAGCGCTTCACCACCCGGGAGAAGCTGTCGTCGCTGCCGCGCGTCCTGCCCTTCGTCATCCTGCTGACCGGCGTCATGGTGGCGCTCTATGGCGGCTTCGCCACCCCGTCGGAGACCGCCGGGCTGGGCGGCGTGCTGGCGCTGGCGCTGGTGGCGCTGGTCTATGGCGCCCACCGGCTGGACCAGTTCGGCCCGATGCTGACGGCGACGCTGCGGGAATCGACGATGCTGATGATGATCATCGGCATGTCGCTGCTCTATTCCTACGTGATGAGCTACCTGCACATCAGCCAGAGCGCGGCGGAGGCCATCGTGGCGCTGAAGCTGTCGCGCTGGGTGCTGCTGGCGGCGATCCTGCTGATGGTGGTGGTGCTGGGCTTCTTCCTGCCGCCGGTGTCGATCATCCTGATGACGGCGCCGATCATCCTGCCGCCGCTGCGCGCCGCCGGTTTCGACCTGATCTGGTTCGGCGTGGTCATGATGGTGGTGATGGAGATGGGGCTGATCCATCCCCCGGTCGGGCTGAACATCTTCGTCATCAAGAACATCGCGCCGGACATCCCGCTGAAGGACGTCATCTGGGGCGTCATGCCCTTCGTCGGCCTGATCATGCTGTGCGTCCTGCTGCTCTGCCTGGCCCCCGGCATCGCCACCGCCCTTCCCGGCTGGGTGTACGGCGGCTGAGCCGCGCCGCCGTCGAGAAAACTTGAGTCGCCCGCGCCCTGCGTCTGGGCCATACAGTCGTGCATTCGCCAGCGAGGGATGCCATCGATCATGACCGGTAATGTCTTCGACATCGTCGCCAGCCGCTTTCCCGCCAACGCCGACGCTCCCTTCATCGAGCTGGAGTCCGGCCGCCGCTACAGCTACCGCGACCTGCGGGACATCAGCGGCCGCTACGCCCGGCTGCTGGCCGACCTCGGCGTCGTCAAGGGCGACCGGGTCGCCGTGCAGGTGGAGAAGTCGGCGGAGGCGGTGTTCCTCTACCTCGCCTGCCTGCGCGCCGGTGCGGCCTATCTGCCGCTGAACACCGCCTACACCCGGGCGGAGGTCGGCTATTTCCTGACCGATGCGGCGCCGCGGGTGTTCGTCTGCACCCCGTCCTCCGCCGGAACGCTGGCCGACACCGCGGCCGACGCCGGGGTGGGGACGCTGCTGACGCTGGACAGCCATGGCGAGGGCACCCTGCCGGACCGCGCCGCCGGGCTGGACCCGGCCTTCGACACCGTCGCCTGCGGGCCGGACGATCTGGCGGCGATCCTCTACACCTCCGGCACCACCGGGCGGTCGAAGGGGGCGATGATGTCGCACCGCAACCTGTCCTCCAACGCGGCGACGCTGCACCGGCTGTGGGGCTTCCGGCCCGACGACGTGCTGCTGCACGTCCTGCCGATCTTCCACACGCACGGGCTGTTCGTCGCCACCAACTGCGTGCTGATGAACGGCGGCTCCATGCTGTTCCTTCCGAAGTTCGATCCCGACGCCGTGTTCCGCCTGCTGCCGCGGGCGACCGTGATGATGGGGGTGCCGACCTTCTACACGCGCCTGCTGAGCGACCAGCGGCTGACGCGCGCGGTCACCGCCCACATGCGGCTGTTCATCTCGGGCTCCGCCCCGCTGCTGGCCGACACCCACCGGGAGTTCCAGGCCCGCACCGGCCAGGCGATCCTGGAGCGCTACGGCATGACCGAAACCGGGATGCTGACCTCCAACCCGCTGGAGGGCGACCGCATCCCCGGCACCGTCGGTTTCCCGCTGCCCGACGTGTCGGTGCGGGTGGCCGACGAGAAGACCGGCCGGCCGGTCGCCGACGGCGAGGTCGGCGTCCTGGAGGTGAAGGGGCCGAACGTGTTCTCCGGCTACTGGCGCATGGCGGAGAAGACCGCGCAGGAGTTCCGCGCCGACGGCTTCTTCATCACCGGCGACATCGGCCGGATCGACGCGCGCGGCTATGTCCACATCATCGGCCGGGCCAAGGATCTGGTGATCTCCGGCGGCTTCAACGTCTACCCCAAGGAGGTCGAGACGGTGATCGACGCCATCGACGGGGTGGTCGAATCGGCGGTGATCGGCGTGCCGCACCGCGACTTCGGCGAGGCGGTGGTGGCGGTGGTGCTGCGCCGGCCGGACGCCGACGGCGTCGACGAGGCGGCGGTGATCCGCGCCTGCAAGGAGCAACTCGCCAACTTCAAGGTGCCGAAGGCGGTCGTCTTCGCCGACGAGCTGCCGCGCAACGCCATGGGCAAGGTGCAGAAGAACCTGCTGCGCGACGCCAACAAGGACCTGTTCGACAAGCGCGCGGCCTGACGCCTGGGGGGCGGCGGGACGGCCCAAAGAAAGCCCTTGTGCGGGGACGGTGGCCCCGCCATAGCTCGTGGCGGTTCGCCGTTCTTCCGGATGACGAACGGCTGACCACCCGCCGGCCCGGTGCGGGTTGACCTTCCCCAGCGTGCCGCATTCCGATGATCGACGTCGTCCGCCGTGCCGTCCTGCCCGTGGTCCGTTCCGCGGTTGCCGCCGCCCTGATCCTGTCGCCGCTCGCCGCCGCGGCCCAGCCGCGCAGCTACGCCGCCACCCACGGCGCGGCGCCCTTCGTGACCGAGCATCTGCTCCCCGGTTCGCCGCTGAACCTGGGGCAGGTCGACCGCAAGGCGCCGGCGGCGCAGGTGGTGGCGCTGACCATCGACGATGGTCCCGACGCCAACGACCGCCGCATCCTCGACGTGCTGCGGGAGCACGGGGCGAAGGCGACCTTCTTCTTCATCGGCAGCAAGGTCGAGGAGCACAAGGACATCGCCGCGCTGGTGGCGGCCTCCGGCAACGAGGTCGGCAGCCACACCCAGACCCACCCGATGATGACCGACCTGTCCCTTCCGCAGCAGGAATGGAACCTGGCCAAGGCGGACGTCGCGCTGGCCGCCGCCGGCGTCCATCCGGCCTGGTTCCGGCCGCCCTATGGCGACGTCAACGACGGGCTCGCGGCGCTGGCGCGCGTCCATGGCATGCAGACGGTGCTGTGGACCATCGACACCCAGGACTGGAAGGACATCGACGACAAGGCGATCTTCGGCCGGGTCGCGCCGCGGCTGGCCCCCGGCGCCGTCATCCTGATGCACAGCACCAAGGCGGCCTCGCTGAAGGCGTTGCCGGCGCTGCTGGACGAGGGCCGGCGCCGCGGCTACCGCTTCGTGACGATGACCGAGTGGGAGGCGGCGATGCGGCAGGCGGAGGCCCCGCCGCCGGTGGCGTTGCTGCACCCGGCGCCGCGGAAGTGACCGGCATGCCTCACGGCGGGTGAGAGCGGCAATGCAAGGATGTCCCATCGACGGAACGGCCGGGTGACGTAGACTGTCGCCGCCGTTTTCAGGGGCGCCCCCAAGGACCCGTGCCATGACCGTCGAGCCGTTCACCCTCATCCTCTCCCTGCTTCAGCAGATGTGCGTCTATCTGGTGATCGCCTATCTGCTGAGCCGGACGCCGCTGTTCCTGCCGCTGACCCATGTGACGGTGCGCTGGCCGCACAAGCTGGCCTGCTACCTGATCTTCTCGATGTTCTGCATCATGGGGACCTATTTCGGCCTCCACATCGACGACAGCATCGCCAACACGCGGGCGATCGGCGCGGTGCTGGGCGGCATCTTCGGCGGGCCGTCGGTCGGGCTCGCGGTCGGGCTGACGGGGGGACTGCACCGCTACTCGCTGGGCGGCATGTCGGCGCTGGCCTGCGCCCTCTCCACCATGGCGGAGGGGCTGATCGGCGGGCTGGTCCATCGCCACATGGTCCGCCACGGCCGGATCGAGCCGCTGTTCAACCCGCTGCGCGTCGGCGCCGTCACCTTCGTCGCCGAACTGGTCCAGATGATGATCATCCTGGCGGTGGCGCGGCCGTTCGAGGCGGCGGTGCATCTGGTCGAGGTGGTGGCGGCGCCGATGATCATCGCCAACACGCTGGGCGCCGCGCTGTTCATGCGCATCCTGCTGGAGCGCCGCGTGCTGGACGAGAAGCAGTCCAGCGCCTTTTCCGCCAAGGCGCTGAAGATCGCCGCCCGCGCCGACGGCGTGCTGCGCGGCGGCTTCAACAGCGAGAACAGCACCCGCGTCGCCCGCATCATCTACGAGGAAACCGGCGTCGGCGCGGTGGCGATCACCGACCGCGAGAAGCTGCTGGCCTTCATCGGCATCGGCGACGACCATCATCTGCCCGGCACGCCGATCAGCTCAAAGCAGACCCATCAGGCCATCGCCCACAACCAGGTGATCTACGCCGACGGCAACGAGGTGGCCTACCGCTGCTCGATCAGCCCGCAATGCCGGCTGGGGGCGGCGCTGGTGATCCCGCTGGTCGGCGAGGATGGCGGGGTGATCGGCACCATCAAGCTGTACGAGCCGAAGACCAAGATCTTCTCCACCATCAACCGCACGCTGGGCGAGGGCATCGCCCGGCTGCTGTCCAACCAGATCCTGGCCGGCCGCTACGAGCAGCAGAAGGCCCTGCTCGCCCAGTCGGAAATCAAGCTGCTGCACGCCCAGGTCAACCCGCATTTCCTGTTCAACGCGCTGAACACCATCTCCGCGGTGATCCGCAACGACCCGGAGCGCGCCCGCCAGCTGGTGCAGAACCTGTCGACCTTCTTCCGCAAGAACCTGAAGCGGCCCAGCGAGATGGCCTCGCTGAACGACGAGGTCGAGCATGTCAGCGCCTACCTGCAGATCGAGCTGGCGCGCTTCACCGGCCGGCTGGCGGTCGACATCGACGTGCCCGACGACCTGCGCCACGCCCGGCTGCCGGCCTTCTCGCTCCAGCCGCTGGTGGAGAACGCCATCAAGCACGGCACCGCCCAGTTGCTCGGCGACGGCCGCGTCCGCATCGCCGCCCGCCGCGAGGGCGGCGACCTGCTGCTGTCGGTCGAGGACAACGCCGGCCTGTTCGAGGCGAAGCCGGGCGGCGACGGGTTGGGGATGACCATCGTCGACCGCCGCATCCGCAACCGCTACGGTGAGACCTACGGCGTCGTGGTCGCTTGCGACCCCGACGTCGCCACCCGCGTCACCCTGCGCCTGCCCCTGGAAGAGCCGGTTCCCGCATGATGGTCCCCGCATGATGGCCCTTACATGATGAACGTCCTGATCGTCGACGACGAGCCGCTGGCGCGCGAGGAGCTGCGCCGGCTGTTGGAGGAGGCCGCCGACGTCCGCATCGTCGGCGAATGCGCCAACGCCATCGAGGCGATCGGCGCCATCAACCGGCAGGCGCCGGACGTGGTCTTCCTCGACATCCAGATGCCGCGGGTCAGCGGGCTGGAGATGCTGGGGATGCTCGACCCCGACCGCATGCCGCGCATCGTCTTCCTCACCGCCCACGACGAATACGCGGTCCAGGCCTTCGAGGAGCACGCCTTCGACTACCTGCTGAAGCCGGCCGACCCGGCGCGGCTGGCCAAGACCCTGCAGCGGTTGCGCCGCGAACGCGCGCCCCAGGACGTCAGCGTGCTGCCGGGGGCGGCCGAGCTGCGCCACATCCCCTGCACCGGCGTCAACCGCATCACGCTGATGAAGCTGGCCGACGTCGAGTATGTCGTCTCGCGCCCCGCCGGCGTCTATGTCGTCGCCGAGGACGGGCAGGAGCGCTTCACCGAACTGACCCTGCACACCCTGCAGGAAAAGAGCCCGCTGTTCCGCTGCCACCGCCAGCATCTGGTCAACCCGGAGCGCATCCGGGAAATCCGCTTCGTCGACGGCGGGCTGGCGGAGATCCTGACCACCGGCGGCCACACGGTCCCGGTCAGCCGGCGTTTCCTGGGCGCGCTGAAGGACCGGCTGGGGATGGGGTGAGGGCGGGCGGCGCCGTCACAGGTCGGCGATGGCCAGTTCCACCGCCGCCTCGGCGTGGATCGCCGTGGTGTCGTAGAGCGGCACGGCGCTGTCCTGCGGCCCGACCAGCAGCATGATCTCGGTGCAGCCGAGGATGACCGCCTCCGCCCCGCGCTCCACCAGCCGGGCGATCACCGCGCGGTAGGCGTCGCGCGACGCCGGCTCGACCCGGCCCTGGACCAGCTCGTCGTAGATGATGCGGTGGACAGTGGCGCGGTCGGCGGTGTCCGGCACCAGCACCTCCAGCCCGTGCCGCTCGGCCAGCCGGCCCTTGTAGAAGTCCTGTTCCATGGTGAAGGCGGTGCCGAGCAGCCCGACCCGGCGGAAGCCGGCGGCGCGGATGCGCGCGGCGGTGGGGTCGGCGATGTGCAGCAGGGGAACGCCGACCGCCGCCTGCACCTCCGCCGCCATGCGGTGCATGGTGTTGGTGCAGATCAGCAGGAAATCCGCCCCGCCGCACTCCAGCCGCCGCGCCGCGTCGATCATCAGGGCGGTGGCGTCATCCCAGCGGCCGGCGTGCTGCAACGCCTCGATCTCGGCGAAATCGAAGGACCACATCAGGCAGCGCGCCGAGCGCAGGCCGCCCAACCGGTCGCGCACCCGCTCGTTGATGATGCGGTAATACTCGGCCGAGCTTTCCCAGCTCATGCCGCCGATCAGACCGATGACTTTCTGCGACATGGGTTTGGTCTCCTGCCGGTGGACGGCCAGTGGAACGGCCGACGGAACGTTTGAAACCGGGTGAAACAGGGTGGCGTGCCCCGTTCCACGGTTCCGTCCGCCGGGCCGGCGACCGGTCCTTCCTACCACGGATGCGGGATTCGGGTAAGCACGGGCTGAAATGGCTGGATTCCCGCCTGCGCGGGAATCACGGGCTTTCTTGGGCAAACTTGTGCTGGCCACAGGCGACCACCCTGGGAAATCGCTGCGGGCGGTCCGTTCGCCGCAGATCAAAACAGCGGGTCGGGCGTTACTCCTTCAACGGAGCGGGATGGGGAGGCGTGGCGATGGGAGGCTTGCGGCGCTGGTGGGGGATCGTCGCCGATGCGGCGCGCGGCTGGATGAACGACGACGCCATGAGCCTGGGGGCGTCGATCGCCTTCTACACCATCTTCTCGCTGGCGCCGCTGGCGATCCTGGTCATCGCGCTGGCCGGGCTGGTGTTCGGCGACGACGCGGCGCGGGGGGCGCTGGTCGACCAGTTGAGCGGGCTGATCGGCCGTGACGCCGGGCAGACGGTGCAGGACATGATCGCCCGCGCCGGCGACCGGGGCACCAGCGTCTGGGCGAGCGCGATCGGCATCGGCACCATCCTCGTCGGCGCGACCACCGTGTTCGTCGAACTCCAGACGGCGCTGAACCGCATCTGGAAGGTGGAGGCGTCGCAGGAAGCCACCATCACATGGCTGGTGCGGGTGCGGCTGAAGGCGCTGGCCCTGATCGGCGCCATCGGCTTCCTGCTGGTCGTCTCGCTGGTGGTCAGCGCCGGGCTGGCGGCGTTCGGCGCCTGGGCCGCCAGCGTCCTGCCGTCCCTGCCGGCCCTGCTGTGGGGCTTCGACGTGGTGACGTCGTGGGCGGTGCTGACGGTGCTGTTCGCGCTGATCTACCGCATCCTGCCCGACACCGGCATTCCCTGGACCGACGTCTGGCTGGGCGCGGCGGTCAACGCCTTCCTGTTCGCGGTGGGCAAGTTCCTGATCGGCTTCTACATCGCCACCAGCGGCGTGGTGACGGTCTATGGCGCGGCCGGGTCCTTCGTGCTGATCCTGCTGTGGGTCTATTATTCGGCGGTGATCTTCCTGTTCGGGGCCGAGCTGACGCGCGCCTATTCCGAGCGCAGCGGCAGCCGGGCCGCCGCCGGCCCCGGGGCCGACCCGGGGGCCAGCCCTAACGCCCGCCGCAGCAGCCGCGCCCCAGCGTCATCAGGATCTGCCGCGCCTTGAAGGCCTGCCGGTCGAGCGGCGGCTCGTCGGGGGCCATACGGGCCTGGGCCTCGCGGTAGCGTTCGTAGCTGTCGTCGTTGAACAGCCGGCGCAGGCTGGTCAGCGCCTGTCGCAGGGGCGTGCGGGGGCAGGGGGTCGTCATCGGGGAACCTCGCGTCGGCGGTGGGGCGGTGTGAGACGTCCCACACTACCCCCGGCCCGGCGTCCAGTGGTGGCGATCCGGGCGAGCGGCGCCATGGGCCGCCCAGCGGTCGCCATTCGCCCCCCAGCGGCGCCGCTTGGCCTCTGCTGGCGACCGCTCGCCACGTCCTGACCACCGCTCGCGGCAATCCACCCCATCCGGCGGAGGCTGAGGCGTACACCAGGGGCGAATTCCTTCTCAGGAGAGCCGTCATGGATCACGCCTTAACCTTTGTGATCGCGACACTCTGCATTCTTGCGCTCTGCTACCGCTTCTACGGCGTGTTCTTCGTGCGCAAGGTTCTCCGTGCCGACGATTCCGAAGTCACCCCGTCCCACATGCTGCAGGACGGCAAGAACTACGTTCCCACCAAGAAATGGGTGAACGCCGGCCAGCATTTCGCCGCCATCGCCGCCGCCGGCCCGCTGGTCGGCCCGGTGCTGGCCGCCCAGTTCGGCTATCTGCCGAGCTTCCTCTGGCTGCTGATCGGCTGCGTCATCGGCGGCGCCGTGCACGACACGGTCGTGCTGTTCGCCTCGATGAAGCACAAGGGCCAGTCCCTGTCGGAGGTCGCCAAGGCCGAGCTGGGCCCGGTCGCCGGCTGGTGCACCGGTCTGGCGATGCTGTTCATCATCACCATCACCATGGCCGGCCTGTCGATGGTCGTCGTCCATGCGCTGGAACGCAACGCCTGGGGCACCTTCGCGGTGTTCATGACGATCCCGATCGCCATCGCGCTCGGCCTCTACGAGCGGGTCACCGGCTCGTCGAAGGGCGCCACCCAGGTCGGCATCGCCGCCATCGCCGCCTCGGTCTTCGCCGGCCCCTACATCCAGGGGACGATGGTCGGCGAGTGGCTGACGCTGCACGCTGAAACCGTGGCCGTCGCCCTGCCGGTCTACGCCTTCTTCGCCACCGCCCTGCCGGTGTGGATGCTGCTGACCCCGCGCGGCTACCTGTCGAGCTTCATGAAGATCGGCGTGTTCGGCGCGCTGGTCGTCGGCGTCGTCTTCATCAACCCGGAAATCCGCTTCCCGGCCCTGACCGACTTCATCCATGGCGGCGGCCCGGTGCTGAACGGCCCGGTCTGGCCCTTCATCTCGATCACCATCGCCTGCGGCGCCATCTCCGGCTTCCACGCCTTCATCGGGTCGGGCACCACGCCCAAGCTGATCGACAAGTGGAGCGACATCCGTCCGGTGGCCTTCGGCGGCATGCTGGCGGAATGCGTGGTCGGCGTCATGGCGCTGATCGCCGCCACCTCGCTGCACCCGGCCGACTATTTCGCCATCAACTCCGCGCCGGCCGCCTTCAAGGCCCTGGGCATGAACGTCGTCGACCTGCCGCGGCTGAGCCAGGAAATCGGCCTCGACCTCTACGGCCGCACCGGCGGTGCGGTGACGCTCGCGGTCGGCATGACCGAGATCTTCACCCGCGTGCCGTGGTTCGGCAACCTCGCCTCCTACTTCTTCCAGTTCGTCGTGATGTTCGAGGCGGTGTTCATCCTGACCGCCGTCGACAGCGGCACCCGCGTCGCCCGTTACCTGCTGCAGGACCTGCTGGGCGACCTCTACGCCCCGATGAAGCGGCTGGACTGGGTGCCCGGTTCGATCATCGCCAGCGTGCTGGCCTGCGTGGCCTGGGGTTATCTGCTGACGTCGGGCGACATCAACTCGGTGTGGGCGCTGTTCGGGGTGTCGAACCAGCTGATGGCCTCGGTCGGCCTGATCATCGGCGCCACCATCATCCTGCGCCTGGCCCAGAAGCGGATCTACATGCTGACCTGCCTGGTCCCGCTGGCCTACCTGTTCGTCACGGTCAACGTCGCCGGCTACTGGATGATCGCCAACGTCTACCTGAACAAGGCCGCCAAGGGCTACAACCCCTTCAACGCCGGCATCTCGATCATCATGCTGGTGCTGGGCTTCGTCATCCTCGTCGCCGCGCTGAAGAAGTGGAAGGAGCTTCTGCAGCTCCGCGCCGCCGAGGTGCCGATGATCGCCACCCCGGCCGAGTGACCGGACGGGCGACGGCTCCCGCCCCGGCCCGGCAACGGGCCGGGGAAGGCTGAAAAGGCCGCGGACCCTGTGGGACGTCCCACAGGGTCCGCGGCCTTTTCCGTGCCGGCGAGCCGGGCGTGCAAAAAAATGCAGCGGGTGCGCATTCCGTGCTTGTGTCCGACCGAAACGCCCTTTATACACCCGCTCCTCGCACCGACGCAGGTGCGGGACGCGCTCGTGGCGGAACTGGTAGACGCGCTAGGTTCAGGTCCTAGTGACCGCAAGGTCGTGGGGGTTCGACTCCCTTCGAGCGCACCAACACCCCAGTGTTGGTGAACGGGTTAAACGGGGCCATAGCTCAGCTGGGAGAGCGCTACAATGGCATTGTAGAGGTCAGGAGTTCGATCCTCCTTGGCTCCACCAAACAGAACAAGGGCTCGGCGAACCATCGCCGGGCCCTTGTTGCTTTTGCGCGTCCGTGCGCGGTGTGCCGGTTGGCGGCCGCCGCTTCCGCTTGAAAGCGACGGCTCTTCCACAGGTCCCTATCAAACGGTCACTTCAGCCAGCGATCGAACACCGCCTGATAGTCGCCGGTGGCGACGGCGCGGTGGAGCCACTGGTCGACCCACAGCTTCAGCACGATGTCCCGCGGCAGCAGGAAGGCCTTTTCCGAAAAGTCGAAGGGCTGGTCGGGATGGACCGCGCACAATTCCGGGTGCAGTTTCTGCTGCAGCCGGGTTTCGACCGCGTCGGTGATCATCAGGTCGGCCTTGCCGGCGACGATCTGGTCGAAGATGGTCACATTGTCGGGATGGACCTCGATCCCGGCGGCGCGGATGTTGGCGCGGGCGAACTTCTCGTTGGTGCCGCCCGGGTTGACGATCAGGCGGACGCCGGGCTTGTCGATGTCGGCGATGGTCTGGAAGCGGTCCTTGTTCTCGCAGCGGGTGATCGGCGTCTTGCCGTCGCGCATCAGCGGATCCGAGAACAGCGCCTTCTTCTGCCGCTCCAGCGTCACCGACACACCGCCGACGGCGATGTCGTACTTGTCGGTCTCCAGATCGGGCATCAGCGTGGACCAGCTGGTCTTCACGAACTCCACCTTCACGCCCAGCGCCTTGCCCATCGCCTGCGCCAGGTCGATATCCATGCCCTCGAAGGTCTGGGTCTGGGGATTCAGGTAGGTGAAGGGCTTGTAGTCGCCGGTGGTGCCGACGCGCAGCGTACCGGCGGCCAGCACCGCATCGAGGCGCGACGGTTCCGCCGCCGTTGCGGTTCCAGGCGAGGCGACGGCGGCAACGGCGCAGACCAGCGCCGCGCCCAGGGCCGCGGCCAGACTCCAGCGGCGGGGACGCCGGGTATCGGTGGACATGGATGCTCCTCCCAATGGACGACAGGCCAATGAACGATGGGCCGGCCGGGACAGAGCCGGCCGGAGATTGTTCGTCCATCAAGCGTAAGCGGTGCGCGGCCGTCTGGCGAGAGGGCGCGGGCGGGCCCCGAAGCGACGGAGCGAAGCCCAAAACGGCGAAGGCCGGCAACCCGTTTCGGTTGCCGGCCTTCAGAATGGTGGGCGGTACTGGGATTGAACCAGTGACCCCTACGATGTCAACGTAGTGCTCTCCCGCTGAGCTAACCGCCCACTTGTACCGGCTTTCGCGGCGCGCTTGGCGTCGTTCCGTCCGGCGTGGGCGGGTGTATACCGACCTCTCGGGACCTGCGCAAGCCCTTTGTGCGCATTTTTCCGCGGTCTCCGCTTTTTTTGCCCGACGGCGGCGGAAGCGCGGGCGGTCCCGTGACAGCGGGCGCGGCGTCGACTACATCACTTCCCCATGGACGCCTCCTTCGACGCGCAACGTGATGCCGGCGCTGGGCAGGGACGACCCGCCCACGACGATCCGGCCTTCGAGATCCTGGCCCCGCCGAGCCAGAGGCTGCCGCTCGTCCTGGCGTCGCCGCACAGCGGGAACGCCTATTCCCCGGCCTTCCTCGCCGCCTCGCGGCTGGACGCCCGGGCACTGCGCAAGTCCGAGGACTGCTTCGTCGACGAGATCTTCGCCTTCGCCCCTGCCGTCGGCGTGCCAATGATCCGCGCCCTGTTCCCGCGCGCCTATCTGGACGTCAACCGCGAGGCCTACGAACTCGACCCGGAGATGTTCGCCGACCCGCTGCCGGCCTACGTCAACACCCGGTCGCCGCGGGTGGCGGCCGGGTTGGGCACCATCGCCCGCGTCGTCGCCAACGGCGAGGACATCTACAAGGGCAAGCTGCGCTTCGCCGAGGCGCTGGACCGAGTCAACCGCTGCTACACCCCCTACCACACCGCGCTGCGCGAGCTGGTGGAGCACACCCGCGACAGCTTCGGCCATGTCCTGCTGGTCGACTGCCATTCCATGCCGTCGGCCGGGGCGCCGGTTGCCGGCCGCACCGGCAGCCAGCCCGACATCGTGCTGGGCGACTGCTACGGCAACGCCTGCGCCGCCGCGGTGATCGACGCCGCCGAAGCCTTCCTGCGCGGGCTGGGCTATGCCGTCAGCCGCAACAACCCCTACGCCGGCGGCTACACCACGCGCCATTACGGCCGGCCGCGCCAGGGCATCCACACGCTTCAGATCGAGATCGCCCGCGACCTCTACATGGACGAGGCCGCGCTGACCCGCCTGCCCTATCTCGACGTGCTGACCCGCCACATGACCGAGTTGGTCGACACGCTGGGCCTGCTGCCGCCGGACGGGCTGGAACCGCGCTGACCCTGGACGGCGGACCGCGCACGGCGTCCGCCGCCCATCGAATGCCACAGTTCACGCTTATCAATGACGGTCCGGAGGCTGGCATCCGGAGAACGGTGCCCCTTGCCGGCGGCAAAAAAAAGGGCCGCGGGCGAACCCGCGGCCTCAGTCTAGGGAGGAAACGCCCAAGAAGTGCGTTACGCCAACGTCCACATCATGACGTGACCGTTGCCGCACTGCACAATATGATCGCGGTTCCGCCGGGCTTCAAGTCCAAAAAATTTTCCTATGAGTTTCAGCCCATTAACTGGGGAGGCGGTATCGCGAACCGGATACCCCTCCCGCCCGACACGCTGCACCGCACCATAACCTTATGCGGAGACCCCTTACCAAATGGGCATGCCGCAGCGGCGCGTCTGCCCCCGGCCGGCCGTGTTCGGAACCAAGCCCGCCGACGGTCGTTTCGTATTCGCCCCGCACCGGGGACCTGTGAAGCGCCCCGCCGGCGGCCAATAAGGAGAAGAACATCGTGAGCAGGCTCGTCGTCGTATCCAACCGGGTGGCCCTGATGGAAGAGGGCAAGCAGGCGGCCGGCGGTCTTGCCGTCGCCATCCTGGCGGCCTTGAAGAAGACCGGCGGCATCTGGTTCGGGTGGAGCGGAAACGTCGTCGACGGCGAGTCCCAGGCGGAACCGACACGGACGGAGGCGGGGCGGCTGACCTACGCCACGCTGGATCTGGGGCGCCGCGACCACGAGGAGTATTACAACGGCTTCGCCAACCAGACCTTATGGCCGCTGTTCCATTACCGTCTGGGGCTGATCGCGGTGAACCGGCGGACGCGCGAGGGCTACGAGCGGGTCAACGCCTATTTCGCCGACAAGCTGGAGCCGCTGCTGCGCCCCGACGACATGATCTGGGTCCACGACTACCACCTGATCCCGTTCGGCGACGAACTGCGGCGCCGGGGCTGTTCGCAGCGGATGGGCTTCTTCCTGCACACGCCCTTCCCGCCGCCGGAACTGCTGACCGCCCTGCCCAACCACCGCGACCTGATCCGCGAGCTGTGCGCCTACGATCTGGTCGGTTTCCACACCGCCGCCGACCTGCGCGGCTTCGTCGACTACATCCGCCTGGAGACCGACGGCACGGTGGAACAGCGCGGCGCCTACGGCACCGCGACGATCCGCGCCTTCGGCCGCACGCTGCTCGCCAAGGTCTTCCCCATCAGCATCGACACCGCGGCGCTGGAAAGCCTGGCCCGCACCGCCAGCCGGTCGCGCCAGACCGAACGGCTGCGCGACAGCCTGGTCGGGCGGCGGCTGATCGTCGGCGTCGACCGGCTCGACTATTCCAAGGGGCTGCCACAGCGCTTCGCCTCCTTTGAACAGTTGCTGTCCGAGTATCCGGAGCACCGCAACCGCGTCACCTTCCTGCAGATCGCCCCGCCGAGCCGCGAGGACGTGCCGGAATACATCGCCATCCGCCGTGAGCTGTCGGAGATGGCCGGCCGCATCAACGGCCGCTTCGCCGAGTTCGACTGGCAGCCGATCCGCTATCTGAACCGCAGCTTCGGCCAGCGCGTGCTGGCCGGCTTCTACCGGCTGGCCAACGTCGGGCTGGTGACGCCGCTGCGCGACGGCATGAACCTCGTCGCCAAGGAGTATGTCGCCTGCCAGGACGACGAGAATCCGGGCGTGCTGGTGCTGTCGCAGTTCGCCGGCGCCGCGCACGAGCTGGGCGAGGCGCTGATCGTCAACCCGTTCGACATCGAAGGGGTGGGCGACGCCCTGCAGCGGGCGCTGACCATGCCGCTGGGCGAGCGCAAGGAGCGCCACGCGGCGATGATGCGGACGCTGCGCTCGCACGACATCGGTTGGTGGCGTGAAAGCTATGTGGACGCGCTGACCCGTGCGCCGTATGACTTTCCGGTCACCTGAGCATCCGCTCGGCCCATTTCCAAGGCAGACCCGACGCCATGGCCGCCGATCCCGCCATCCCCACCGACTCCCCCCTCCCGGCCCCGATCCTGGCCCCGATCCTGGTCGCCGACATCGGCGGCACCAACGCCCGCTTCGGCCTGATCGACGGGCGGGTGGTGCGCGACACGCGGGTGCTGCGTTGCGCCGACTACGCCTCGATCGAGGACGCCGCCGGCGCCTATCTGGCGGCGGTCGGGCTGGCGGCGCCCGGAACGCCCGGCCGGCCGCGGCGCGGCGCCTTCGCGGTGGCCGGGCCGGTCACTGGCGATCACATCGCCATGACCAACCTGGTCTGGCAGTTCTCGGTCGCCCGCGTGCGCGACGCGCTGGGGCTCGACGGTCTGGTGGTCATCAACGACTTCACCGCCGTCGCCCTGTCGGTGCCGCGGCTGGGCGAGGAGGACCGCCGTCCGGTCGGCGACGGCGCGCCGCTGCCGGGCGGGGTGGTCGCCGTGCTGGGGCCGGGCAGCGGCCTCGGCGTCTCCGGGCTGGTGCCGGGGGCGAACGGCCGCTGGACCGCGCTGTCGGGCGAAGGCGGCCACGTCACCATGGCGCCGATCAGCGACCGCGAGAGCGCCGTGCTGGGACAGTTGCGCAAGAGCTTCGACCATGTCTCGGCCGAGCGGGTGCTGTCGGGGCCGGGGCTGGTCAACCTCTACGACGCGCTGTCGATCCTCGACGGGCGCGAGCCGGCGCCGCTGACCCCGGCGCAGGTCGCCGACCACGCGGTGGCCGGCACCGAGGCCCACTGCGTCGAGGCGGTGGAGATGTTCTGCGCCATGCTGGGCACGGTGGCCGGCAACCTGGCGCTGACGCTGGGCGCCCGCGGCGGCGTCTACATCGCCGGCGGCGTGGTGCCGAAGCTGGGCACGCTGTTCACCCACTCCCGCTTCCGCAAGCGCTTCACCGAGAAGGGCCGCATGCGCGACTTCCTGGTCCCGGTGCCGACCTACGTCATCACCCACGAGCTGCCCGCCTTCCTCGGGCTGGCGGAGGCGGCCGGGGCCGACTGAGGGCGGCCGACCGCGGGGCGCGGACGGAGCGACTTGTCGCGCCCCCACCGGTCGCCCCACTTGTCGCTTGAACCGGCGGGACCGGCCGCACATGGTGGTCGCTACCACCATCGGACCAACCGGAACGCCATGGCCACCGACCTTCGTGTCCGCTTCCTGCACCCGTCGGGCGCCATCGGCCCCGGCAAGATCGCGCTGCTGGAAGCGATCGACCGCACCGGATCGATCTCCGCCGCGGCGCGCTCGCTGGAGATGACCTTCCGCCGCGCCTGGTTCCTGGTGGAGACGATGAACACCGCCTTCCGCGAACCGGTGATCCGCACCAGCGTCGGCGGCCGCGAGGGCGGCGGCGCCGGCCTGACCCCGCTCGGCCAGGAGGTCGTCGCCCGCTACCGCCAGGTGGAGGAGGACGCACGCAAGGCCGCCGAACCGCACCTGCGCTGGCTCGACGAGGCGCTGAAGGCGGAGGTGGCCGCCACGGTGGACGCTCCCGCGGACGAAATGCCCGCCGACAACACCGCGGTCGACGACAGCGGGAGCTGAGCGGTCCGGTGCCCGCTTTTTCTTCCATGCGCGCGGTGCAGCCCAGGGCAACCGGAAGTCCGGTGGTGCGACGCAATCAGGCGGCGTAGATCTGCATCTGTTGCCGCTGGGCCGCCAGCGTTGCCGATCGGCAACAAACCATCAGCCCCCTGCCATCACCCCCTGCTTTCCCCGATCCCCGGACGGACCGCGCGAGCGGAGCCGAACGGCGCGATCCTGCCCCGAGCCCCCTCCTCCCATGTCGTTCTTTCCGCTGCCCATCTCGGCCGCCGACGCCTTCGGCGCGGCCGCCTTCGCCGGTTCGTGCCTGTGGCCGCTGATGAAGAAGCGCCGCGCCCTGCTGGCCGGGCAGGCCGTCACCAACCTGATGTTCATCACCCATTACGTGCTGCTGGGCGCGCACACCGCCGCCGCCCTCTGCGCGCTGGTGGTGGTGCAGGCGCTGGCGGCGCTGCCGGAGGGGCGCAGCCGCTGGCAGACCGGGCTGTTCGCCGCCACCATGCCGGCCATCGCCGCCATCGCCTGCCTGACCTGGGCCGGCCTGCCGTCGGCGCTGTCCAGCCTGGGCATCACCTTCTCCACCCTGGCGCGCTGGCAGTCGGACACCATGCGGATGCGCTGGCTGCTGCTGACCGCCGGGCTGTTCTGGGTCACCCACAACACGCTGGTCATGTCGCCCTTCGCCATGGCGTCGGACGGCATCGCCGCCGCGGCCAACATCCTGCGCCTGATCAGCGAGCGCCGCGCCGCCCGCGCCGCCGCTCTTGCCCCCGATGGCGCCATCGCCAACGGCAACGCCGTGCCCGCCGCCGCGAAAGCCACCCTGGCCGCCGCCTGACGGTCACCACCCCCCGGCAGAGTACCGCCTCCGGATGGGGCCGCCCCCTCCGGAGGCGATCGAATTGGGCAATCGAATTGGGCGCTGGCGTCGAGCCGGCGCCGCGCCTAAAAGAGCCTGTGCGTGTGCACGGCAGCAAAGAAGGGCGGCCAATTCATGCTGAAGCGTTTGTATGACTGGACCATGGAAAAGGCCGCGTCGAAGGACGCGACCAAATGGCTGGCCGGGGTGTCCTTCGCCGAAAGCTCCTTCTTCCCGCTGCCGCCGGACCTGCTGCTGGTGCCGATGGTCATCGCCGACCGCAAGGCGGCGTGGAAGCTGGCGACGATCTGCACCCTGGCCTCGGTGGTCGGCGGCATCGCCGGCTACATGATCGGCTATTTCCTCTACGAGACGATCGGCCGCTGGGTCATCGACTTCTACCACCTGACCGACAAGTTCGAGCAGCTGCGGCTGACCTTCGTCGAGTACGGGGCGGAAATCCTGATCATCAAGGGCATGACGCCCATCCCCTACAAGCTGCTGACCATCACCGCCGGCGTCGCCCATCTGCCGCTGTGGGTGTTCATCGGCGCCTCGATCATCTCCCGCTCGATCCGCTTCTATCTGGTCGCGGCGCTGCTGTACTTCTTCGGTCCGCCGATCCGCAACTTCATCGAAAAGCGGCTGACCCTGGTCACCAGCGTGTTCGCGGTGGCGCTGATCGGTGGTTTCCTGGTCGTGAAGCTGCTGTAGCCCGCCACCTTATTCCCGACAGACAGGACCTCCATGCCTCCGCGCGGGCGCCCGCCCCACCCCAGCCGCGCCCGCCCCCGGACCGCCGCCATTTCTGCCGCTTCCACTCCGGCCCCGGAGGCGGGCGATCCGCGCAAGCTGTTCCGCGTCGCCGGTCTCGCCGCCGTGTCCGCCCTGTTCGCCCACGAGCCGGAGCGGGTGGAGCGGCTGTTCTTCGACGAGCGTCTGAAGCCGGCGGTCGGCGCCTTCTGCAAGGCGATGGCCGCTGCCCGCAAGCCCTACCGCATGGTGGAGGGCGAGGAGCTGGCGAAGGTCGCCGGCACCGTGCTGCACGGCGGGGTGGTGGCGCTGATGACGCCGCGCACGCTGCCGCTCTTCGACACCGAGGTGGCGCGGCGGACGCCGGAGCCGCTGCTGATCCTCGACGGGGTCGGCAACCCGCACAATCTCGGCGCCATCCTGCGCACCGCCGCCTTCTTCGGCCTGCCCCGCGTCCTGGTGTCCGACCATCCTGGCCAGTCCCTGCCGTCGGAGGCCGCCTACCGCGTCGCCGAAGGCGGCTTCGAATGGGTGGCGCTGGAGCGCGCCCCCGCCCTGCCCGCGCTGCTGAAACGCCTGCGCGCCAGCCACCGGGTCTTCGGCACCGCGCTGGACCAGTCGCGCCCGACCGTCGACGCCGGCGCGCTGGGCGGCTGGCGCGGCCAAGCGGGCGCCAAGTCCCCGGCGGCTAAGCCCCCGGCGGTGGTTCTGGGCAACGAGGAGGACGGCATCCCGCCGGCGACGCTCGCCGCCTGCGAGGCGGTGCTGACCATTCCCGGCAGCGGACGCGTCCAGTCGCTGAACGTCGCCGCCACCGCCGCCATCCTCATCCACGCGCTGGCGGGCGGCTGACCGCCGGCCACCAACCGCCACCTGACCCTCACCCCAGGGCGGCGATCAACACCACCGCGACCCCGGCGACGCAGGCCAGCGGCAGCAGTTCCACGCCGTTGCGCTTCCAACTGGGAACGGCGCCGTGGCCGTGCGCGCCGACCGGATCGTCGGCCCAGCCATGGACCGACGGGACCGCTCCCGGCGCCGACACGGCGGGGGCCGCCGGGCTGGCCATGTCGACCACGCCGTCGCCACGGCGGTAATCGTCGCGGGTCTGGCGGGCGAGCGCCGGGTTGGGACGGCCGTGCATCAGGCGCGAATCGTCCAGCTCGACCTCGACGCCGGCGGCCTCGATCCGCTCGATCACGGCGGCGGTCTCCTCCGGCGTCATCGTGTCCACCGGCAGGGCGGCGCCCAGCGCCTCGGCGCTCAGGCGGTTGCCGTTGCGGCGTCCCTGCGCGATCAGGGACTGGACGGCGGCGTGGTCGGTGGTGCTGGCCATGATGATGGTCTCCCCTTTCCAGGATGCTTGGACGTGTCGATGGATCAACACCCGCGGCCGGTCCAAGGGTCCATTCCCGGCGCCACCTTGCCGCGGACTGGCGGCGACCCGACATAAGTGGTCCCTCCAACGGATCATCACTGATGGGAGACCAGACCATGCTGGGGCATTTTCTGCGCAAGCCGGCGACCCTGCCGACGCCGGAGGAGGCACTGCCCGGCCGCAGCGAACCGGTCGCGGTGCCCGACCGCCATCACGTCAACGGCCGCCGGATGACGCCGCCCTACCCGCCGGGGCTGGAGGTGCTGGACGTCGGGCTGGGCTGTTTCTGGGGGGCGGAGCGCAAGTTCTGGCAGGTGCCGGGCGTGTGGGTGACCGCCGTCGGCTACCAGGGCGGCCACACCCCCAACCCGACCTATGAAGAGGTCTGTTCGGGCCGCACCGGCCACACCGAGGCGGTGCGCATCGTCTATGACCCCGCCGCGGTCAGCCTCGACGACCTGCTGCGGGTGTTCTGGGAGTCGCACGACCCGACCCAGGGCATGCGCCAGGGCAACGACGTCGGCACCCAATACCGGTCGGCGCTCTACACCCACAGCCCGGCGCAGCGGGCCGCGGTCGAGGCGTCGCTCGCCGCGTACCAGCAACGGCTGAAGGAGGCCGGCTACGGCCCGGTCACCACCGAGGTCCGCGACGCCCCGCCCTTCTACTTCGCCGAGGGCTATCACCAGCAGTATCTCGCCAAGAATCCAAACGGTTACTGCGGCCTGGGCGGCACCGGCGTCACCTGCGCCGCGTGAAAGCCGGGTAAATCCGGAGCGGCGGCGTCCCTGCCGGGCTCAAGCCCTTGCGGTTGCGCCGCACCGGCGCTTGCGGGTATGGTTCGGGCGGCTCTTGAAAGCTCCCGCGGCGGCCCTGCCGCGGGGGCGCCGCCCGTCCAGCTGCGATTGACATGACCAAGGAAAGAACCGAGCTGGCGACGCCGTATCTCAGCGGCCTGCTCGAATTCTGGCTCACCAAATCCGTCGCCGGCCGTCCGCCGGTCCCCAGCAGCATCGCCCCGGCCGATCTGCGGCCGTGGAAGGACAACATCGCCGTGTTCGAGGTGATCGGCGAGGAGGCCGGCACCTTCGTCTATTCCTATTACGGCAAGGCGCTGGTCGCCGCCTTCGGCCAGTCGCGCCTGGGCGCCACGCTGGACGACCTGCCGCCCGAACAGCGCGCGGTGCTGCAACCGGAATACGAGACGGTGCGGCGCGAACGGCTGCCGATCGCCCGCGTCCACACCGCGGTCTTCGGCGGGCGCACCCGCAGCTTCGAACGGCTGGTGCTGCCGATGTCGAGCGACGGGACCAGCATCGACAAGCTGCTGGTCGCCGCCTACGAGATGACCCCGCGCGAGTTGGCGGCCCGTCCTCCCGTGCTTGGAGGGGCCGTGCTTGGAGGGGCCGTGCGTGGCCCTGCCGCCGGCGCCGCCGCCGGTCCCGTCCCCCTCACCGTTCAGAAGCCGGGAGCCTCGGCATGACGCCGCGTATGCCGCACCTCGCCGCCCCGCCGACCCAGGCGGGCGTGGTCACCGCCGACGAGTTCAATCTGTGGTGCGCGCTGAACGGCCGCCCCTTCAACCTCGTGCCCAACCCGCGGCCCGACAGCCGCGTGATGTGGGATGTCGAGGTGCTGCCGGGCACGCCGCGCGCCGGCACCGTCTACTCCACCAACCTGTCGGACGAGGCGCTGGCGGTGGTCGCCGGCTTCGCCTTCCTGTCGGGCGTCGAATGGGCCTATGAGGCGCGCGAGCCGGCCGAGGCCGAAGCGCCCGCCACCCCGCCCTGCGCCCCATGCGAGCCCGCCCCCGCTCCGACGGCGGCGGTCGCAGCGCCTCGGACCGCGGTGGCCGAAGCCGCGCCCTGCGCGCCGGCCACGCCGTCGGATCCGGGGGTCTATTCGCTGCCGGCGGTGACGCTGTTGCAGAACCCGCCGCCGCGCCCGGTGCAGCAGCATGACGAGGCGGTGCTGGCCCGCAACGCGCGGATGCTGGAAACCGTCCTGAAGAACTTCCGCGTCCGCGGCGAGATCATGGACGTGCGCCCCGGCCCGGTCGTGACGCTGTACGAGTTCGAGCCGGCGCCCGGCACCAAGTCGGCGACCGTGATCAACCTGACCGACGACATCGCCCGCTCGATGAGCGTGGTCACCGCCCGCATCGCCATCGTCCCCGGCCGCAGCGTCATCGGCGTCGAGCTGCCGAACCCGGTGCGCGAGATGGTTTATCTGCGCGAGAGCTTCGACCACGACGCCTTCCGCAACACCACCGCCCAGCTCGCCATCGCGCTGGGCAAGGACATCAGCGGCGAGCCGGTGGTGGCCGACCTCGCCCGCATGCCGCATTTGCTGGTCGCCGGCACCACCGGC
>NZ_LGRA01000021.1:1150397-1181075 GCF_003116095.1 Azospirillum sp. TSO35-2 | reverse complement strand
GGCATGGCGGCGCTGCCGCTGGCCCCACCCGCCCCTCCCCCGCCGGCCCCGCCACCGCCCGCCTTCGAACCGGCGGCGCTGTCGAACGCCGAACTGCGCGCGCTGATCCAGGCGCTGCCCGACCAACGGCTCGCCCATCTGCTGATCGAGGCGGCGCGGGAGCTGAAACGCCGCGCCATGCCCGACCGCGGAGAGGACGAGTCCGACAGTGACGATTCGCCGCAGGGTCCGAACCCGGTACTGTTGCGGGCGGTGCAACAAGTGGTCGGTGAATTGTCGGGCGATGAGTTTTAAGGCCAAGTCCGTGGTACGGACCGTCCCCAGTCCAATAAAGATTCCGAGACAAGTCCTACGTGACTATGTCATGATCCGTTTCAGCCCGTTCTGATTTTGTCGCAGCGCACAATATTGCAGCAGCGAAACACCGCCGGGCACGCCGAACCCACACGCGACGCCTCCCGGAGGGAGCTTTGGACTGGATCAATTGGTTGCAGGAATGGGGGAACGCCTTCTACCCTCTGGCGTTCTTCTGGGCCTTTTTTGAAGGTGAGACGTTCGTAATCTTCGGCGGCATGGGCGCCAAGCTTGGAATCGTCAACATCTATTGGCTGGTCGGCGCGGTCTGGGTCGGCAGCTTCCTCGGCGATCAGGTCTGGTTCTGGCTGGGGCGGCGCTGGGGCGGCAAGGCGCTGTCCCGCTTCCCCTCGGCGGAGGTTCACGCCGCCCGGGTGCTGAGCTGGCTGGAAAAATACGGCGTCGTCTTCATCCTGGTGTTCCGCTTCCTCTACGGCGTGCGCAACATCGCCTCGGTCGCCATCGGCACCTCGCGGATGCCGTGGTCGCGCTTCCTGTTCTGGAACTTCATCGCCGCCGGGATCTGGGCGTGCAGCTTCGCCGGCGCCGGCTATCTGTTCGGCGAGGCCGCAGCCGCCATCGGCGAGGACGGCCCGAAGATCCTGCTGCTGTCCGGTCTGGCGATCGGCGGCCTGTGGATCGCCATCAAAAGCTTCCGCTGGGTCCGCCGCCGTGCCCTCGCCGGTGCGAGCGCCGACTGACGCGCTCCACCGCACCCAAGCCTTCCGAACTCCTGAAACGAAAAGGCCCTCTCCAACCGGAGAGGGCCTTTCGCGTTGGACGCTGTGGTCCGGCTTACAGCTCGGCGGACATGTAGCCGGGCAGCCAGCCTTCGTTGGCGTCGCGCAGGCGCTTCAGCGAGACGATGTCGCCGCCGCGGCCCGACAAGGCGGTGCCGCGGGTTTCGCCCAGCACCGCGACCGGCACGCCGGCGGCCTTGGCCTTCTCCTGCACCGTCGCCGCGACGCCCGAACGGACGGCCAGGACATAGCGGCCCTGGTCTTCACCGAACAGCACGCGCGGGGACGCCCCGTCGAACGCCGTCAGATAGGCGCCGACACCGCCGGCCAGCGCCATCTCGGCGATGGTGACGATCAGGCCACCGTCGGCGACGTCGTGGCTCGACACCACCAGACCCTCATGGATCAGGCCGCGGACGAAGTCGCCGTTGCGACGCTCCACCGCCAGATCGACCGGCGGGGGGGCACCCTCTTCCCGGCCCAGGATCTCGCGCAGGAACAGCGACTGGCCGAGATGGCCCTTCCCCTCGCCGACCACCAGGATGACGTCGCCTTCGCCGCGGAAGGCAATGCCGACCGCGGTCATTGCGTCCGGCATGATGCCGACGCCGCCGATGGCAGGGGTCGGCAGGATCGCTTCGCCGTTGGTCTCGTTGTAGAGCGAGACGTTGCCCGACACGACCGGGAAGTCCAGCGCCTTGCACGCCTCGCCGATGCCCTGAACGGCGCCGACGAACTGGCCCATGATCCGCGGCTTCTCGGGGTTGCCGAAGTTCATGTTGTCGGTGATGGCGAGCGGCAGGGCGCCCACCGCCGACAGGTTGCGCCACGCCTCGGCCACGGCCTGCTTGCCGCCCTCGACCGGGTCGGCGAGGCAATAGCGCGGGGTGCAGTCGGTGGTGATCGCCACCGCCTTCTTCTGGCCCGGCACGCGCACGACCGCCGCGTCGGCCTGACCCGACATGAAGCGGGTGTCGCCGCCGACGAGGCTGTCATACTGCTCCCAGATCCAGCGCTTGGAGGCGAGGTCGGGGCAGGCGAACAGCTTGGTCAGGGTGTCGCCCAGCGACTCGGCGTAGCCGGCGAACACCTCGTCGCCCACCTCGGCCAGGGCCGGGGTCGGCTCCCACGGGCGGTTGTACTCCGGCGCGGCGTTGGACACCGGGGCGATCGGCATGTCGCACCAGGTCTCGCCATACATCTTGATGACGAGGTTGCCGGTGTCGGTCAGGTGGCCGATGACGGCGAAGTCCAGCTCCCACTTGTCGAAGATGGCCTTCGCCACCTCCTCGCGGCCGGGCTTCAGGATGATCAGCATGCGCTCCTGGCTTTCGGAGAGCATGATCTCATAGGGCGTCATCGCCTGTTCGCGCATCGGCAGGGTGTCGAGCGTCAGCTCGATCCCCAACCCGCCCTTGCCGGCCATCTCGACCGACGAGGAGGTCAGGCCGGCGGCGCCCATGTCCTGGATGGCGACGATGGCGTCCGTCTCCATCAGCTCCAGGCAGGCCTCGATCAGCAGCTTTTCGGTGAAGGGGTCGCCGACCTGCACGGTCGGGCGCTTCTCCTCCGAGTCCTCGGTGAACTCGGCCGACGCCATGGTGGCGCCGTGGATGCCGTCGCGGCCGGTCTTCGACCCGACATAGACGACCGGGTTGCCGATGCCGGCGGCGGCCGAATAGAAGATGCGGTCGGTCTTGGCGACGCCCACGGTCATGGCGTTGACCAGGATGTTGCCGTTGTAGGCCGGGTGGAAGTTGGTCTCGCCGCCGACGGTCGGCACGCCGACGCAGTTGCCGTAGCCGCCGATGCCGGCGACCACGCCCGACACCAGATGGCGGGTCTTGGGATGGTCCGGCGAGCCGAAGCGCAGCGCGTTCATGTTGGCGATGGGCCGGGCGCCCATGGTGAACACGTCGCGCAGGATGCCGCCGACGCCCGTCGCCGCGCCCTGGTAGGGCTCGATGTAGGACGGGTGGTTGTGGCTCTCCATCTTGAAGATGACGGCGTCGCCGTCGCCGATGTCGACCACGCCGGCGTTCTCGCCGGGGCCGCAGATGACCTGCGGGCCGGTGGTCGGCAGCGTCTTCAGCCAGACCTTCGACGACTTGTAGGAGCAATGCTCCGACCACATCACCGAGATGATGCCCAGCTCGGTGAAGGTCGGGGTGCGGCCCAGGATGTCCAGCGCGTTCTGGTATTCCTCGGCGGACAGGCCGAACTCCTTGGCGAGTTCGGCGCTGACGGCGCGCTCTTGCGCCTTTGTAGCTTGCGCGCTCACGACAGGGCCTCCACCAGACCATCGAACATCGGCTTGCCGTCGGTGTTGCCGTGCAGGCCCTCCACCGCGTCTTCCGGGTGCGGCATCAGGCCCAGCACGGTGCGCTTGGCGTTGAAGATGCCGGCGATGTCGGACACCGAGCCGTTCGGGTTGCCGCGCGGGTCGGACCGCGCGTCGTCGGCGACGTAGCGGAAGGCCACCTGGCCCTCGCCGTCCAGGCGCTTCACCGTCTCGGCGTCGGTCCAGTAGTTGCCGTCGCCGTGGGCGACCGGGTAGCGGACGATCTGCCCCTTGGCGTATTTCGCCGTGAAGGGGCTGTCGGTGTTCTCCACCCGCAGATGCTGGACGCGGCAGACGAACTTCAGGGCACCGTTGCGCATCAGGGCGCCGGGCAGCAGGCCGGCTTCCGTGATGATCTGGAAGCCGTTGCAGACGCCGAGCACCCGCACGCCCTGATCGGCCCGCGCCTTCACCTCGCGCATGATCGGCGAGTGCGCCGCCATGGCGCCGGAGCGCAGGTAATCGCCATAGGAAAAGCCGCCCGGCACGACGATCAGATCGACCTTGGGCAGTTCGGTGTCGCGGTGCCAGACCAGATACGGCTTGGTTCCGCTGGCGGCCTCCAGCGCGGCGACGGCGTCGCGTTCGCGGTTGGAGCCGGGGAAAACGACGATGGCGGCCTTCATGGGGCGGTCAAAATCCGGCGTCGTGGAGGGAGTTGTTCGAGGCCGGACACTAAAGCCGCCGCCCCGGCAAAGCAAGCGGCGGCCAAGGGACGGCGGATGTGTCGCCAGCGCATTACATCCCCGGCGCGTCCTCTTCCGGGTAGGCGGTGATGTGGTGCAACGACAGGTCGGCGCCCTTGTACTCCTGCTCGGGGTCGAGGCGGATGCCGATGGTCACCCGCAGCAGGCCGTAGACCGCCAGGCCGGAGGCGAGGCCAAAGGCCGCACCGCCCAGCGTGCCGACGATCTGGCTGACGATCGACACGCCGCCCAGGCCGCCCAGCGCCTCCTGCCCGAAGACACCGGCCAGCAGGCCGCCGGTCAGGCCGCACAGGCCGTGCAGCGGCCAGACGCCCAGCACGTCGTCGATCTTCCAGTCGATCTGGCACTTGTTGAAGGCCCAGACGAACAGCAGCCCGGCGACGCCGCCGGTGATCAGCGCGCCCAGCGGGTGCATGACGTCCGACCCGGCGCAGACCGCCACCAGCCCGGCCAGCGCGCCGTTGTGGACGAAGCCGGGGTCGGTGCGGCTGATGACCAGCGAGGTGACGATGCCGCCGACCATCGCCATCAGCGAATTGATCGCGACCAGACCCGACACGCCGTCCAGCGACTGGGCGCTCATCACGTTGAAGCCGAACCAGCCGACGCACAGGATCCAGGCACCCAGCGCCAGGAACGGGATGTTCGACGGCGGGATGGCGACCAGCGAGCCGTTGGCCCGATAGCGGCCGCGGCGGTTGCCCAGGTTCAGCACCGCGCCCAGCGCCACCCAGCCGCCGAAGGCGTGGACGACGACCGACCCGGCGAAATCGTGGAAGGGCTGGCCGAAGCTCGCCGCCATCCAGGCCTGCAGGCCGAAGCGGGTGCCCCACACCGTGCCTTCCAGCAGCGGGTAGAACAGCGCGATCAGCGCCAGGGTGGCGGCGCCCTGCGGCCAGAACTTGGCGCGCTCGGCGATGCCGCCGGACACGATGGCCGGCACCGCGGCGGCGAAGGTCGCCAGGAAGAAGAACTTGACCAGATCATAGCCGTAGGCCGCGAAGCCGCCGCTTCCCTTGCCGACCAGCGTGTGGGCGTCGGTGAAGAAATCGACGCCGTAGGCCACGCTGTAGCCGACGAAGAAGTAGGCGATGGTCGACATCGCGAAGTCCGACAGGATCTTCACCAGCGCGTTGACCTGATTCTTGCGCCGGACCGTCCCGACCTCCAGCAGCGCGAAGCCGCCGTGCATCGCCAGCACCATCACCGCGCCCATCAGCACGAAAAGGACGTCGCCACCCGTCTTTGCCGCATCCATTTGCACAAACCTTCAGCATATCGCCCAAAAAAGCGGCGAATTGCTAACAGATCAGGCAGATTTGCGCAAGGGCCAAGCTGACGTTTGGGCGGGCAGAGTGGCGGAAATGCAGCACAAAAAGCGGGCGAACCCGCTGTGGGTTGCCCGCTGTCTGCGCAAGAACGATGCCAAGTGATGAAGGGGTGGGCGGGGAACCTGCCCCGCCCGGCGCCGGCTACATTCCGGCGATGGTCATGCCGTCGATGCGCACGGTCGGCGCGTCCATGCCGAAGCGCAGTTCCAGGTCGTCGGCGGCCTCCATGTTCAGGAACATGTCCTTGAGGTTGCCGGCGATGGTGATCTCGTTGACCGGATAGGTGATCTGGCCATTCTCGATCCAGAAACCGCCGGCGCCGCGGCTGTAGTCGCCGGTGACGCCGTTGACGCCCATGCCCATCAGGTCGGTGACGTAGAAGCCGTCCTGGATCTCCGCCAGCATGTCGGCGCGGCTGCGCTTGCCCGCCGCCATGTAGACGTTGGCCGGCGCCGGGCCCGGCGGGCCGGAGGTGCCGCGCGCGGCGTGGCCGGTGGTCTGCAGGCCAAGCTGTCGGGCCGAGCGCAGGTCGAGCAGCCAGGTGGTCAGCACGCCGTCCTCGATCAGGGTGCGACGCGACACCTCGACGCCCTCCGCGTCGAAGGGGCGGGAGCGCAGGCCACGCTTCACATGCGGGTCGTCGACGATGGTGATCGACGGCGCGAAGATGCGCTGCCCCATCTTGTCCTTCAGGAAGCTGGTGCCGCGGGCGATGCTGGGGCCGCTGATGGCGCCGGTCAGGTGGCCGAGCAGCCCGCGCGACACCCGCGGGTCGAACAGCACCGGCACCTTGCAGCTCTTGACCCGGCGCGGGTTCAGGCGGCGCACCGCGCGCTCGCCGGCCTCGCGCCCGATCTCCGCGGCGTCGCGCAGGTCGGCGCCGTAGACCTTGCTGTCATAGTCGTAATCGCGCTCCATCCCGGTGCCGGTGCCGACGATGACGGAGGCCGACAGCGACTGGCGCGACACGCCGTAGCTGCCGGCGAAGCCGTTCGACGCGGCAATCGCGATGGTGGAGCGGCTCCAGCCGGCGTCGGCGCCTTCGGAGTTGGTGACGCCGGGGACCGCCAGCGCCGCCTCTTCCGCCCGGCGGGCGCGCTCGATCAGCACGTCGGCGGTGGGTTCCTCCTCGTCGCAGATGTCGAGGTCGGGCCAGTTGCGGGCAAGCTGCTCCGGGTCGGCGATGCCGGCAAAGCCGTCCTCCGGCACGACGCGGGCCATGGCGACCGCGCGTTCGACCAGCTCGGCCAGCGCCTTCGGGCTGCGGTCGGTCGACGAGACGATCGCCTGCCGCTTGCCGACGAACACCCGGAGGCCGAGATCGCCCGACTCCGACCGTTCCAGCTTCTCGGGGTTGCCCAGCCGCTGGCTCAAGGAGACGGAGGCGCTGTCGAACAGCACGGCGTCGGCGGCGTCGGCCCCGGCGGTGCGCGCCTTGGCGATCAGGTCGTCCAGCAGGTTCAGAACGCCGGATGGATCCTTCTGGTGCTGGTCGTTCGGCGAAACGGTCATCAGGCTCTCCGGTTGGTCTTCCTTCTGTCTAGCAAATGGGGCGCCCGCGCGGAACGGGGAAGAGGCAATCCACCCCACGGGCACGGGCGACGGTCGGTCGGCCCGCTCTCAGCCGGTTGCTCACGGGCGGCTGCTCACGGGCGGATCGCGGGGATGTGAAGCGCCGGCGGGACGACGTGCGTGTAGCCTGACGCCATGACACCACGCATTCTCCCGATCCTGGCCGCCGCCCTGCTTGCCCTGCCGGTGATCGCCCGGCCGGCCGGGGTTTCCGCGGCCACCGCCGCCGGCGCCCCGGTGCTGGTCGAACTGTTCACCTCGCAGGGCTGCTCGTCCTGCCCGCCCGCCGACGCCTTCCTGAAGGAGCTGTCCGGCCGCGACGACGTGATCGCCCTGTCCTTCCATGTCGATTACTGGGACCGGCTGGGCTGGCGCGATCCCTACGCCTCGGGCTGGAACACCCGCCGCCAGCGCGACTACCGCGACGCCTTCGCCCTGCCCTACGTCTACACACCGCAGATGGTGGTCGACGGCCGCGACCAGGCGGTCGGGTCGGACCGCTCCGCCGTCACCGCCCTGATCGACCGGCACCGGCGCGACGGCGGAGCGGTGCCGGTCACCCTGGACGCGCGCGGTGACGGATCGGCCCGGCTGGTCGTCGCGGCGAGCCCCGGCCTGTCCGGCCGCTTGACCCTGTTCGGCTACGACCGCGAGCACCGCACCGATGTAGGGGCCGGCGAGAATTCCGGCCGCCGGCTGCTGAACACCAACGTCGTGGCGGTGGTCGAGGATTGGGGTCCCTGGTCCGGCGAGGCGCTGGACGTCACCCGCCCCCTGCCGGACCCGCGGGACGGCCGTGGATACGCACTGGTGCTGACCGCAACCGGCGGCACGCCCCGGACACGCGTGTTGGGAGCGGCCCGCTTGGGGGCCGCTCCCTAGACAGTCTCTGGACGGTGTGGATGGGGTCAGCCGCGCTGGGCCAGCGCCGCGTTGCCCGAACCGTTCAGCGCCGGGACCTTCAGGGCGAAGGCACCGTCACCCAGCAGCGACTGCACGACCAGCAGCACGGTCCAGAACACCGGGAATTCCCAACCGCCGTTGGCCGACGAGAAGACCCAGCCGTTGCCGACATGCTGCAGCGTGGCACCGATCATGATCGGCAGCAGGGCCAGGGCGATCCAGCGGGTGTAGACACCGGCGACCAGCAGCAGGCCGCCGCCGATCTCGCCCAGGATGACGAGGTAGGCGAAGGCGGCGGGATAGCCGATGCTCTGGAAGTAACCGGCGGTGCCGGCGAGGCCGAAGGTCATCACCTTCAGGACCAGGCCGTGGGCCAGGAACAGCAGGCCCAGGCCGACGCGCAGCAGGAAGGCGGCGTAGGGGGCGGTGCGGGTGTCGATGCCGGTGGCGACGTCGGTGTTGGTCATGATCGGTGTCTCCTCGTCAGGTTCGGCCCGGCTGGGCGGTTCGTCTGAGAAGGAGATTAGCCGGTTCACCTGCCGCGATAATCCGCGGAGTAGGCGATAGTTTGTTGTGTGGAGAGGGACAGTGTGGCGAGTTGCCCCCTCCCCAGAGGGAGAGGGGATAAGATTACCAGCTTACCCCCGCTTCCAGCTCGTGCCCTGCGGGCCGTCCTCCAGGACGATGCCCTGGTCGGCCAGCTCCTTGCGGATGCGGTCGGCCTCGGCGAAGTTCTTCGCGGCGCGGGCGGCCTTGCGGTCGGCGATCAGCTGATCGACCGCCGCGTCGGTCAGACCGTCCACGGCCCCGCCCTGCGGCGCCCAGCGGAACCACGCCTCCGGGTCCTGCTGCAACAGGCCGAGCTGGCGGCCGGAGGCCAGCAGCGCGCCCTTGGCCGCCGCCTTCTCCGGTTCGCTCTTCGCCTTGTTCACCGCGGTGGCCAGTTCGTGCAGGTGGGCGATGGCGAGCGGACTGTTGAGGTCGTCCTCCAGCGCGGCCAGCACGTCGAACGGCAGGTCGGAGTCGATCGGCGCCGGGTCGCCGCGCAGCGCCTGGTACCAGCGGTCGAGCGCACCCTTGGCCTGCCGGATGCCGTCGCGGGTGAAGTCCAGCGGCTGGCGGTAATGCGCGCTCAGCAGGGTCAGGCGGATCGCCTCGCCGGGGAACTCGTCCAGCAGGTCGTGGACGGTGAAGAAGTTGCCGAGCGACTTCGACATCTTCTCGCCCTCGACGGTCACGAAGCCGTTGTGGACCCAGGTGCGGGCGAGCAGGTCGGTGCCGTGGGCGCAGCGGCTCTGCGCGATCTCGTTCTCGTGGTGCGGGAAGATCAGGTCCAGCCCGCCGCCATGGATGTCGAAGGTGACGCCGAGATGCTCCTTGGCCATGGCGGAGCATTCGATGTGCCAGCCGGGCCGGCCGCGGCCCCACGGGCTGTCCCAGCCGGGCTGGTCGGGACTGCTCGGCTTCCACAGCACGAAGTCGGCGGCGTCGCGCTTGTAGGGCGCCACCTCGACCCGCGCGCCGGCGATCATGTCCTCCAGCGAGCGGCGGGAGAGCTGGCCGTAGCTCGGCATCGACGGCACCGAGAACAGCACATGCCCCTCGGCCGCGTAGGCGTTGCCGCGCTCGATCAGCGTGGCGATCAGCGCGATCATGTGGCCGATATGCTGGGTTGCCCGCGGTTCGATGGTCGGGCGCAGCGCGTTCAGCGCGTCCATGTCGGCGTGGAACAGGTCGGTGGTGCGCGCGGTCAGCGCCTCGATCGGCTCGCCGCTGTCACGGGCGCGGTCGATGATCTTGTCGTCGACGTCGGTGATGTTGCGGACATAGGTGACCGACGGGTAGAGCCGGGTCAGCAGCCGGAACAGCAGGTCGAACACCACCACCGGCCGGGCGTTGCCGATGTGGGCCGTGTCGTAGACGGTCGGGCCGCAGACATACATGCCGACATGGTCCGGGCGAAGCGGCTCGAAGCGCTCCTTGCGGCGGGTCAGCGTGTTGTAGAGGTCCAACGGCACGGTCCGAACTCCTGGGCTTGACAGTGGGTTACGCGGTTTCGCCGCCGAGGCGCCTGACGGCGCGCGCGCGCCCGATCAGGGGTAGCAGGTTCTTCAACTCCGGTCCATGGTCGCGCCCGGTCAGCGCCCGGCGCAGAGGGAGGAACAGCTCCTTGCCCTTGCGGCCGGTGGCCCCCTTCACCGCATTGGTCCAGGCGCCCCAGGTGCCGAGATCCCACGGCTCGTCCGGCAGCAGCGCCGCCGCCTGCGCCAGGAAACCGGCATCCTCGACCAGCGGCGTCACCGGGGCGTGGGTCACCGCCCACCAGTCGCGGGCGTCCTCCAGCCGGGTCAGGTTGGCGCGCACCGCCTCCCAGAACACCGCGTCGGCGCCGCTCAGCCCCAGCGCGGCCAGCCGGTCGGCCACCCGCTCGAACGGGGTCAGGTGCAGGATGCGGGCGTTCAGCCGCGCCAGCTCCTCCGGATCGAACTTCGGCGTGCCGCGGGCGATCTTGGACAGGTCGAACTCGGCCACTAGCTCGTCCAGCGTCAGCCGCGCCTCGATCGGGTCGGAGGTGCCGAGCTTGGCGAGCAGGCTGTTGACCGCCATCGGCTCGATGCCGTCCTCGTCACGCAGGCTGCCGACCGACAGGCTGCCCAGCCGCTTCGACAGCCCCTGCCCGCCGGCGTCGGTCAGCAGCGGCAGATGGGCGAAGGCCGGCACCGCGGCGCCCAGGGCTTCGAAGATCTGAATCTGCACCGCGGTGTTGGCGACATGGTCCTCGCCGCGGATGATGTGGGTGATGGCGAAGTCGGCGTCGTCGACCACGCTGGTCAGGGTGTAGAGCGGCCGGCCATCCTCGCGGATCAGCACCGGGTCGCTCAGCGCCGTGCCCTCGAAATGCACCGGTCCGCGGACGAGATCGGTCCATTCCACCGGGGTGGGGTTCAGCTTGAACCGCCAATGGGCCTTGCGCCCCTCCCCCTCCAGCCGGGCGCGGTCGGCGTCGGTCAGGCGCAGGGCGGCGCGGTCGTAGATCGGCGGGCGGCCCTGCGACACCAGGCTGGCGCGCTTGAGGCTCAGCTCCTCCGGCGTCTCGTAGCAGGGGTAGAGCCGGCCGGCGGCCTTCAGCCCCGATGCCGCCTCGTCATAGCGCGGGTAGCGGTCGCTTTCGCGGGCGAAACGATCCCAGGTCAGGCCGAGCCAGGTCAGGTCCTGCGCGATGCCGTCGGCGAAGTCCTGGGTCGAACGCTCCTCGTCGGTGTCGTCCAGCCGGAACAGGAAGCTGCCGCCGGTCTTGCGCGCGAACAGCCAGTTGACGAGCGCCAAGCGCACGTTGCCGACATGGATGCGGCCGGTCGGGCTGGGGGCGAAGCGGACAGCGGTGGGCATGGCGGTGGACATCGGAACGGCGGGCTCGCTTGCGAAGAACGGAAAACGCGCCTTGTCCTAGCACGCCGGGCCGCCAGCCGGAAGCCGCGCGGCGTTTCACCCCCCGTCCGGCCGGTCACCGAGCGCCGCGCGCAGCGACCGGACCTGCCGGTTCAGCGCGTCGATTTGCGCCCGATCCATCCCGGACCGTTCGACCAGCGTCTCGCCCAGGCAACCGCTCTCGTCGAGCAGGGCGCGACCGGCGTCCGTCAGCCAGACCTGGACCTGCCGTTCATCGATCCGGCTGCGCCGCCGTTCGACCAGCGCCGCCTGCTCCAACCGCTTCACCGGCGGCGTGACCGTGCTCGACTCCAGCGCCAGCCGCTCGGCGATCGCGCCGATGGTCGCCCCGTCCTCCTCCCCCAGCACGCTGAGGATGAGGTATTGCGGGTAGGTGATGCCCATGGCGTCCAGCATCGGCTTGTAGGTGCGGGTGATCGCCATGCTGGTCATGTAGAGCGCGAAGCAGAGCTGGTCGTCCAACGGGACGCGCGGCGGGCGGGACATGGGGGCGTTCCTCCTCACGGTGTCGGCCCGATACTCTTACCACGAAAATGGATATCGCGATAAAGATTTGTCTGGACAACCGGGTTCGTGGCCTGTAGGAATTTGTTTATCGCGATATCTAATATCGCACAATCGTTCCAGGGAGATCGACATGAACCCGTTGAACAGCGGCGCCTCGCGGCGCGGCCTGCTGACCGCCGGCCTCGGCCTCTCCGCCACGGCGGCGGCCCTGCCCCTCGCCCACTCCGCGCAAGCGGCCCAATCCACGCCGGCGAAGACGTCGGGGGCCAAGGGCGCCGGCAGCGGCACGGTGACGACCAAGGACGGCACGCAGATCTTCTACAAGGACTGGGGCGCCGGTCAGCCGATCGTCTTCCATCACGGCTGGCCGCTGTCGGCCGACGACTGGGACGCCCAGATGCTGTATTTCCTGTCGCAGGGTTTCCGGGTCATCGCCCATGACCGGCGCGGCCACGGCCGTTCGACCCAGACCGCCACCGGCAACGACATGGACACCTACGCCGACGACGTCGCAGCCCTGGTCGCCCATCTCGGCCTGAAGAACGCCGTCCACATCGGTCATTCGACCGGCGGCGGCGAGGTCGCCCGCTACGTCGCCAAGCATGGTGGAAACGGCCGCGTGGCCAAGGCCGTGCTGATCGGGGCGGTGCCGCCGATCATGCTGAAGACCGCCGCCAACCCCGGCGGCCTGCCGCTGGAGGTGTTCGACGGCTTCCGCGCCGCGCTGGCCGCCAACCGCGCCCAGTTCTTCCGCGACATCCCGTCCGGCCCCTTCTACGGCTTCAACCGCGATGGCGCCAAGGTCTCGCAAGGCTTGATCGACAATTGGTGGCGCCAGGGCATGATGGGCGGGGCCAAGGCCCATTACGACTGCATCAAGGCCTTCTCGGAAACCGACTTCACCGAGGATCTGAAGACGATCGACGTGCCGGTGCTGCTGATGCACGGCGACGACGACCAGATCGTGCCGATCGCCGATTCCGCCCGGCTCGCCATCACGCTGCTCCGGAAGGGCACGCTGAAGGTCTACAAGGGCTTCCCGCACGGCATGGCCTCCACCCACGCCGATGTCATCAACCCGGACCTGCTGGCCTTCATCAAGAGCTGATGCCGTTTCCGCAAAGCTCCGGTCCGCGGCCGGGGCTTTGCGAAGCCTCATCCAGGCTGCGGCCGTACGAACCGTAGGCGGAACCACCGGTCCTGCGGTAGCGTGGCGGCCAAACGAACCCTGGAGAGTTCCCATGGCGGAGAAGAGCGTGCGCATCGGCGTCGTGTTGTCGGGCTGCGGCGTGTACGACGGTGCGGAAATCCACGAGGCGGTCTGCACCCTGCTGGCCATCGCCAAGGTCGGGGCGGTGGCGGTGTGCTACGCTCCCGACATCCCGCAGGCCCACGTCGTCAACCACCTGACCGGCAGCGAGACCGGCGAGAGCCGCAACGTGCTGGTCGAATCGGCCCGCATCGCCCGCGGCAAGATCCAGCCGCTCAGCGACTTCTCGGCCGGCGATGTCGACGCGCTGATCTTCCCGGGCGGCTTCGGCGCGGCGAAGAACCTCAGCGACTTCGCCTTCAAGGGGGCCGACTGCTCGGTCAACCCGCAGGTCGTCGCGGCGGTCGCGGCGATGCGCGCCGCCGGCAAGCCGATCGGCGCCCTGTGCATCGCCCCGGCGATCCTGGCCAAGATCCTGGGCCAGCAGGGGGTGGAACTGACCATCGGCAACGATCCCGCCACCGCCGCCGCGCTGGAGGCGATGGGCGCCAACCACCGCAACGCCGGCCATGGCGAGATCGTGATCGACAGCGGGCTGAAGATCGTCACCTCCCCCTGCTACATGCTGGACGCCAATCTGGTCCAGATCGCCGAGGGAGCAGAGAATACGGTCAAGGCTCTGGTTGATCTGGCGCGCTGACCAAGACGACGGCGAACGACAGCACTGACGAAGGGGGTAGCGATACCTCCTTTGTCACAGCCAATGTCACAATGCACCGCAAGAATTCATTAACCGACTTCCCACACCCTTGGCGTCAGTTTCCTTTTCTCGCGGACGAGGGGTTCGATGACCTGCATTGTGGGATTGGTCGAGGGCGAGCGCGTGTGGATGGGCGGCGACAGCGCCGGGGTCAACGGGCTGGACATCACCGTCCGCGCCGACACCAAGGTGTTCCGCAACGGCGACTGCCTGATCGGCTTCACCAGTTCCTTCCGCATGGGCCAGCTGCTGCATTACCGGCTGGAGCCGCCGCCGCGCGAAGCCGATTGCGATCTGTTCCGCTACATGGTGGTCGATTTCGTCGACGCCGTGCGCAACTGCCTGAAGGACGGCGGCTACGCCCACCGCTCCAACGAGGTCGAGACCGGCGGCACCTTCATGGTCGGCTGCGAGGGGCGGCTGTTCACCGTGCAGTCCGACTATCAGGTCGGCGAGGCGGTGCGCGGCTACCACGCCATCGGCTGCGGGTCCGACTACGCCCTGGGATCGCTGGCCTCCACCGTCGGGCAGCCCCCGGAAGAGCGGGTGCTGAAGGCCCTGGAATGCGCCGAGCTGTTCAACGGCGGGGTGCGCGCGCCCTTCACCATCCAGTCCTGCATGCGGCGTCCGCAGTTGGCGCTGACCGAGGCCGCCTGACCCTTTCCGTTCCCCAGCCTCTTCGACCAAAGTCGGAAAGCATCGGCAAGGCTCCGCTCTGGCCTTCCAAAGCAACGTGGCGTATGAAGCCTCGTCCTGCTGCACTGCGGGATCAGGGAATAACCACAATGTATTTGGGTGTTAGAGATGACGGACCAAGCTGTCACCGCCGATGCTTTCCTTGGTGAAGACGCGAACCCGGCGGGGTTGTTGAGCAACTGGGGAAATTCGCCTTATCTTGTCTTCCCGGCCATGATCCTGATCCTGATCATGCCGCTCGCGATCATCTTCCACCCGACCTGGGTGGTGCTGCCTGCGGTCCTGTGGGCCTTCGGCATGATCGCGACGATCATCAAGCTGACGCGCGGCTGAGGCCAAGCCTCCGCGGCCCTGCCGCCGGTTTGACACGGGTGAAGGGGGACGCTTCCCCCTTCGCACCGCAACGGCCTTTTCCGATCCTTCGACCAGCCCCTTCAAACGCACCCCTCAAACGATGTCGGCGAAGCCGCCGTCGATCGGAAGGCGCTGGTCCCGGCCCAGCGACCGGCGCGCGACCCGCGGCCCCGGCGGGGCCTGACGGCGTGCCGCTTCGGTGCGCAGGACCACACGCCACACCCGGTTCACCGTCTCCACGTCGTGACCGCGGGCGACGATCTCCGGCAGCGCGGGATCGCCGTCGAACAGGCTCGCGAGCAGATCGTCCAGCGCCGCCAGCGGTGGCAGCCCGTCGGCACCCCCAACCGGGCGGGCGGCCCGCTCCAACACCCGTTCCGGCACCACACGCCCGGCCGGGCCGCGCGATCCCACCGGCTGGTGGGCGTTGCGCCAGCGCGCCAACTCCAGGACGGCGGTCTTGAACACGTCCTTCAACACCGCGTAGCCGCAGGCCGACTCGTCGTCGGGCCAAGCGCCGACCGCCAGATCGGTGCGGTCGGAGGTCGCCAGCAGCAGGGCGCCCATCCGCTCCGCCAGCGCCGCCAGGGTCGCGCCGCGCAGGCGGGCGTGCAGCCGCTCCCCGGCACCGCCGGGCTCCTGCCCGGCGAAGGCGGGGGCGAGCAGCGAGTCGACCGCCTTCACCACCGGCGCCAGCGCCACGTTGTCGAGCCGGCAGCCCAGCAGTTCGACCACTTCCGCCGCGTCGGCCACGCCGTCGGGATCGGCGGAGGGCAACGGCGCACGGACGGCCAGCACCCGCTCCGGCCCCAACGCGTCCACCGCGATGGCCGCCACCAGCGCCGACTCGACGCCACCGGTCAGCCCGACCACCACGCCCGGCATCTGGCGCTTGGTCACCGCGTCGTGCAGTCCCAGCACCAGCGCGGCGTAGAGCGCCTCCGTCCCCTCGACCGGGGCGATGGTTTCGGCTGCGGAACAGGTCCAGGATTCGTCATCGCCGCGCTCCCACCGGGTCAGCAGCAGATGCTCGGCGAACAGGGGGGCCTGCGCCACCAGCCGGCCATCGGAGGCGAGCGCGAGGCTGCCGCCGTCGAACACCCGTTCGTCCTGGCCGCCGACCGCGTTGACGGCGATCAGCGGCAAGCCGCTCTCCACCACCCGCCGGACCGCGGTCTGCACCCGCTCGTCGTGGCTCTGCGCCGCGAAGGGGCTGGCGAGCAGCGCGACCAGAAGCTCGGCGCCGCTTTCCGCCAATGTCTCCACCACATCGGCGGTGGCGAGGTCGCCGCCGATCGACAGCCCGATCCGCACGCCGCGGACATTCACCGGACCGGGCATCGGACCGGCTTCGAAACGGTCCATGGCGTCCGGGCCGCCACGCATCTCCGCCTGGAAGCGGACGGCGGCGACGGCCCCCTTGTCCAGCAGCAGCGCCGCGTTGTGGCGCTTGCCGCCGTCGCGCCAGGGGGTGCCGACCAGCAGCGCCGGGCCGCCGTCCGCCGTTTCCGCGGCCAGCGCGCGCACCGCCGTCTCCACCGCGTCGAGGAAGAAGGGTTTGCGCAGCAGGTCGAGCGCCGGCACGCCGGACAGCGCGCCTTCCGGAAACACCACGAGGTCGGCGCCGCGGGCCGCCGCCGCCGCCCGGGCGGCGCGGATGCGGTCGGCGTTCGCCGCGAGGCTGCCGGCGGTCGGGTTGGTCTGGGCCAGCGCGATGGACAAGCGGTCGGAGGAGCGAAGATCGGTCATGGCGGCGGGCTTCCCTTTTCCCAATCCTTCTTTTCCCATCAGCCTAACAGCGGCCCCGGCCCGGCGAAAGCCGCCAACCGTCGCAGGTCGTCACGCAGGCGAAACAACCGGCGGCCACCAAGTTCCGCAACATTCGGGCATGACTTGGTTAGTAAGGTAACGAAGTTAACGCCGAGGTTGAAAGAAATTTCAGGAATTAACATCTGGTAAAGGTTGCCGGCGCGATGCTTACGCTTGCGAACAACAAGTGGTGCGGGGGCATCCCATGTATTACTCCGAGCTCAGCGGCCCGAACGGCAAACCGTCGGTGCTGTCCACGGCGGTGCAGAACGGCGCGTCAAAGACGGCCGGCACGGCGAAGGACACGCTGGCCAAGACGGACACCAAGTCCGGGACCAAATCCGAATCGACCGGCCAGTCGCCGGCCTACACCATCAGCCAGTCGATGGAATCGCTGCTGGACAGCCTGACCGGCAAGGGCGGCAAGGCCAATGGCGGCCCGGCCGGCAACGGAAGCGCCGACGGGGGCACGGCCCCCGGCGGCAACAGCGGGCTGGACCGCGCCAAGCAGGCGCAGTCGCTGATGCAGTCGGCGTTCGAGCACGGCAAGGGGCTGTCCGACATGTTCAGCGGCGCCGTCGACTCGCTGAAGCAGGGGCTGGGCGACGTGCTGAGCGCGCTGGGCGTGCCGCAGAACCGCGTCGATGACGCCGTCAGCGGCTTCGGCGACCACGTCAAGGCGAAGCTCGGCCAGACCGACCTCAGCCAGCTGTCGGTCGACATGCAATCCTCGCAGTCGCAATGGTCGATCGAGTCGAGCGGCATCGACCTGGAGATCCAGGATGGCGACCGCAGCGTGAAGATCTCCTTCGCCAAATCGACGCTGGACTTCCGCCGCGACGACGCGCGGATGCAGGCGACGCTGGGCCAGGGCGGTGCCGGGACGGTGGGGCTCAGCGCCGCCACCACCACGGCGACCGGCAAGTCGACCGGCATGATCGTGCGGTCCGAAGGCTTCAGCGCGGACGAGATCAAGGACATCCTGGGCAAGCTGAACGACATGGCGGGCAAGGCCGGCGGCGACGGGATGAAGGGGCTGGCGGTGCTGAAGCCGACCACCGGCAAGGATGGCGTGACCAAGCTGTCGCTCGACCTGTCCGTCCCGGTGGAGGGTCTGACCACCGGCAAGAACGCCATCACCAGCGCCTCGGCCGCCGGCAACACCGGGGCGGCGAAGTCGCAGGGCGTGAACCTGACCGCCTGACAGCGGCGGGCGAAACGGAGCATCGTTGTCACAAAACCGGCTCAGCCGGCGCCGGACCGGTGCTTGCCCGGGGTCGCCGTCTTCTTTACAAGCGGAGCGGTGACGGCGCGGCCCCTGGGGCCGCGCCGCACCCCGGACGATATTGCCCCGGACAGGACCGCTATGACCGACCGCGACACGCTGCTCGCTTTGAACCAGGCCTTCTACCGGGCCTTCACCAACCGCGACGTTGCCGCGATGGAATCCCTGTGGGCCGAACGGCTGCCGGTGTCCTGCATCCATCCCGGCTGGGCCGCGCTGTTCGGCCGGGACGCGGTGCTGACCAGTTGGCGCGACGTGCTGCGCGCACCGAGCGGCGTCACCGTCCACGCCCGCAACGAGCGGGTGACCCTGCACGGCGACACCGCGCTGGTCCTGTGCGAGGAAATGCTGGGCGGCGCCGTTCTGGCCGCCACCAACCTGTTCGCCCGTGAAAACGGCGCCTGGCGCCTGGCCCACCATCAGGCCGGCCCGATCGCCCCGGCGCGCGCCGACGTCGAAACGCCGGAAAAACCGCCGCGCCGCCTGCATTGAGGCAACCTGCATTGAGGCAGCGCCCTTCGCCTCCCGGCCTTATTGCAGGCTGGCCACCTCCGGCCGCGCTTCCAGGTGGCGGACCAGGTCGATCACCACGCGGTCGGCGGTGACCCGTTCGGGGTCGCTGTTGGTCAGCGCGATCACGCCCCAGCGGTGCGCCTTGGAAAAGGCGATGTAGGCGTTGAAGCCACCGGTCGAGCCGGAATGCCAATGGATCGGCGTGCCGTCGTCGGCCCAGGCGACGAACCAGCCCAGCGCCATCGCGCCGCCGCCCAGCGACCCCGGGTCGGCCAGCGTCCGCCCGTCGACCTGCACCGACTGCGCCAGCGCCAGCGTCGCCGCCACCCCGGGCGCGCAGCCCGCGCCAGCCACGCCCCCCGCCGCGTTCGTCGGGCAATCGCCCAAATTGGCCTCCAGCCAGCGCAGCAGGTCATCGGCGGTCGAATAGAGGCCGAAGGCCGGCTGCATCGCCGGGGCTTCCCAGTCGGGGACGCTCCCGCCATGGGCGTGGCCCACCGCCTTGCGCGCCCGCTGCTCCGCGGTCGGGCGCAGCGTGGTGTCCGCCATGCCGAAGCGGTCGGTGACCACCCGCTTCAACAGCGTCTCATAGGGTTGTCCGGCAGCGGCGGACAGCGCCTCCCCCAGCACCGCCATGCCGGCGTTGGAATAGCTGAAACGCACGCCCGGCGGCACCGGCAGCCGGTAGCCGGCGAGCCAGGACGCCAGTTCGCCGCGCGACAGCGGCTTGTAGGGGTTGCGCGGGTCCTCCAGCCGGTTCCAGGAAAAGCGGCTGGTCTCCGGCACGTTGGGCAGGCCGGCGGTGTGGGTGGCAAGGTCGCGCAGGCGGATCGGCCGGCCGTCGAAGGCCGGGGCTTGGGCCACCGGCACGGAGCCGACGCGGTGGAGGTGTCGATCCAGCGGGTCGGCGGGATCGACGCGGCCCTCGCGCACCAGCTCGGCCATGATGGTGCCGGTGAAGGGCTTGGTCAGCGAGGCGATCTGGAACAGGGTGCGCCCGTCCGGCGGCCCGCCATCGGTCCGACCGGCATCGCCGCGCCCGACCACCAGCCGGTGCCCGTCGCGGACCATCCCGACGACCAGAGCGCCCGGCCCAGCCGACGACAGCCGGTCCTCCACCACCCGTGTGACGGCGTCGCGCAGCGGGTCGAAGCCGATGGCCCCGGTCGGACCGAGCGGCACGCTCCACAGCGCCAGACACCACGCGACCAAGACCAGCGCCCGCCGCATCCCCGCCTCCGCCCGGCCCCCGTTTCCGATACCGGAGAGTGGGCGGTCGCCCGGCGGTCCGTCAGGGCCGCGAAGGGAGAGTCAGCGAAAGGCCGGAGCTTGGCCGCGCGGGGTACTCCCCAGCGGCCGTGTCGTCACTCGGTCGGAATCTCGGCCTTGGGCGGGCGGCGGTCCTTGACGATCGACAACGGCACATCCTCGGCCGCGATCTCCAGGATCGGGTGGCCGTCGAGCAGCGACGGGCAGCGCTTGGCCTGGGTGAAGGCCAGGAAGAAGTCGGCCTTGCGCCAGTCCGGCTCGATGCCGTTGACCAGCCGCAGCCACGGCGGCAGTTCGAACCGCACCGCCAGCGTGTTGCCGCAGACGGTCAGCGTGTACTGCCGCGGCGGCGCGTGGCCGTCATTCTCGCGCTCGACATACTCGACCAGCTCCTCCAGCGCCTCGTGCAGGGAGTTGCCCCAATAGTCCAGCTCGTACTTGCCGTCGGCGCCGCGTACGCCGCCGACGAACTGGTTGTAGTACACGTACTGGTTCGGGTGCATGGCGCCGAGCTGCCACGCGTACACCACCCCGACCACGGTCATCGCCGCGGCGAACCCCTGGCCCAGCGCCCGGCCGCCCCGCTGGCTGATCGCCCACAGCCGGTCGGCGGCGATGGCGGCCATCACGACGAAGGGCGGCGCCAGGAACAGGAAATGGCGGATGCCGTTGTAGACCGACGGCCGCATCAGGACGAACAGCAGGATCGGCAGGAACCCCGCCAGCACCAGCGGCGTGAAGCGCACCACCGTGAAGGCGCCCGACCGCCGCCAACCGCCGCGCGCCAGCCAGACCGCCGCCAGCAGCACCGCCGCCCCGACGCCGATCACCACCGCTTCCGGCAGCTTCACCGCCAGATAGACCGGCAGGTACAGCGCCGGCGGGTCGTTGGAGTGAACCAGCTCGCCCATGAACAGCGTCTGGATGTCGATGGGGAAGTGGGAGACGACGCGCAGCGCCTCCAGCGGGTTGCGCAACGGCCGCTGCACCACCCAGGGCCAGAACACCGCCATGATGGCGTAGGCGACGGGAATCGCCGGCCACAGCGACAGGAAGGCCCGGCGCGCGTCGACCAGCGCCCAGCGATGCCCCTCCTGCCGGGTCACCAGCGCGAAATGCAGCGCCATGGCGACCGCCAGATAGAAGCCCGCCAGGACGGCGCCGACGCGGATCGCCAGCGTCATGCCGAGCACGAGGCCGAACTTCAGCACCGCGCTGCGGCTGGGCCGCGGCATCTGGTTCAGGATGCGGGTGGCGAAATACAGCGTCCACACCATGCCGGCCGCGAAGGGCACGTCCTTGGTGTTGTTGAACATGGCGCCGTAATAGACGCCGCTCAGCGCCAGCAGCGCCGCGGCGATGAAGCCGGCGCGCGGGCCGGCCAGCAGCCGGGTGTAGCGCCAGGTCCCGGCGATGCCCAGCACCCCCACCAGCGCGCAGAGCAGGTGACGCGTCTCGTACTCTTCGAAGGGCGAGAACGGAACGATCACCGCGGTGGTCAGGTCGAACAGCCCACCGTAATAGGCCAGATCCTTGAAATGGAAGGCCGACCGGTCCTGGAAGCCGCTGGTGTAGTAGGACAGCAGCTTCTTGCCGTAGATGTGCTGAACCTCCTCGTCGGTGCTGATGCCGTAGCTGAGGAAGGTCAGCGCCGCCAGGATCAGCAGGCCGAGCAGCAGCGCGCGCGACAGGCCGTCCCACAGCGCGGTGTCGTGGCGCGGCGGCGTCCAGCCGGCAGGGATGCCGGCGGCGGAGGCGGTCGGTTCGGCGGGTGGACGGCGGATGGTGGAGGACGCCTCGTCGCCGGCGCGCCGGCGGGTCTCGATGCTCATCGCCGCGGCTCCCGCCCGGCATCCGCCCTCTGGTCGAAGCCATGCGCCTGCGGGCCGGCTCCATCGGCGTCGTCCGGCGGGCCGAAGCCGTGGGCGGAGCGGACGATGAACAGCGGCCGCCCCTTCACCTCGGCAAAGACGCGGCCCAGATAGTCGCCGATGATCCCCAGCGTGATCAGCTGGATGCCGCCGAGAAACAGCACCGCGACCAGCAGCGATTCATAGCCCGGCACGTCGATGCCGTGGATCAGCGTGCGGATCAGGCGGATCACGATGTAGACGAAGGCCACCCCGGACACCGCCACGCCGACCAGGCTCCACACCCGCAGGGGGAAGGTGGAAAAGGCGGTCAGCCCGTCGAAGGACAGGCGCAGCAGCTTCAGGAAGCCCCATTTGGTGTCGCCGCCGGCGCGCTCGCCCTGTTCATAGGGGATCGCGGCCTGGCGGAAGCCGACCCAGGCGAAGATGCCCTTCATGAAGCGCGTGCGCTCCGGCATCCGGTTGATGACCTCGACGACGCGCCGGTCCATCAGGCGGAAATCGCCGACCTCGCGCGGCAGCTTGATTTCCGACAGGTGGTCGAAGAACCAGTAGAACAGTCGGGCGAAAATCCGGTGCTTCAGGCTCTGCCCCACCCGCGCGTGGCGAACGGCGACGACGACGTCGAACCCTTCGCGCCATTTGGCGATGAAGGTGGGCAGCAGTTCCGGCGGGTGCTGCAGGTCGGCGTCCATCGGCACCACGGCGTCGCCGGTGGCGTGGCTGAGCCCCGCCGACAGCGCCAGTTCCTTGCCGAAGTTGCGCGACAGGTCGACCACCTTGATGCGGTCGTCGCGGTCATGCGCGTCAAGCAGCCGGTCGATGGTGTCGTCGCGGCTGCCGTCGTTGACGCAGACCACCTCCCAGTCCATGCCCAGACCGTCCAGCACCGGGGTCAGCCGGTCGAACAGGGCGGCCACGTTGGGACCCTCGTTGTAGAAGGGGATGACCACCGACAGCCGGCCGCGCCGTGGCCGGCCCGATCGGCGTGCGGGAGCGGTGCGGTCGTCCGAAGAGGCCGCGGAGAGGGGCGCGTCGGTGAGAGACATGGCCAGCCGTCGGGTCAAAGCGTCAGGAACCGGGAGATGAGGAGATCGGCGACGACCCCGGCCGGCCGCTGCGCCCTTCGGCATATATCACGATACGGTGGGATGTTCAAAATGCCTCTCCTGTGACCGGCGCGGCACAAAAAATGGACGGCCTGGACCGGGCGGCGCTGCCCGGCGGTCCCGCGCATCGGGAAAACACCGGGACGCGACGCTTTATTCCAACCGGTGCGGAACCGGGATTTCCCCGACGTTGCCCGTCGGTTTTTTCGCCCGTCGGCGGTCATGCCGCCGCATGTGGCACGCTTCCTGAAGCAGGTCGCAAGGACTGACCTTTCTTGCGGTCGCCGGCCGCAGCGACCTTGTGACGACGGAGGCCTCGATCATGAGCCTGTTCAATCGGTTTCGTGTGGGAACCAGGATCACCGCCGCCAGCGCCGGCATCCTGGTGTTCCTCGTGCTGATCGGCGGCATCGGCGTGGTGGCGCTGTCGAGCGCCGGCGATTCCGTGCTGACCTACCGGCGGCTGGGCCAGCAGACCAACGAGCTGGGCCGCATCCAGGCCCTGATGTTGGCGATGCGGCAACAGTCCACCGCCTTCCTGCTGACCGGCGACGCCGAGGTCGGGGCGACGGTGCGCCGCCACGCCGACGACGCGGCCCAGACCATCGCCCAGGCCCGCGCCCTGTTCACCGACCCGGCCATGCTGCGGACCATCGACCACATGGCGCAGGAGATCGCCCAGTATCAGGAGGCCTTCGCCGCGACGATGGAATTCCAGGCCCAACGCGCCAAGGCCGTCGCCGAGTTGGAGGAGATCGGGCCGCGGCTGGAAAACGCGCTCGACGGCATCATGGACAGCGCCAGCGCCGGCGGCGACACCGACGCTGCCTATTTGGCGGGCATGGCACTGCGCCACATGCTGACGGCCCGCATTTCCGCCACCCGCTACAACGTCGACGGCTCGCCGGCCCTGGCCAGCCAGACGCGCTCGCAATTCACCGACGCCGCCAGCCGCGGCGGGGCGATGATGGCGAAGCTGACCGACCTCGACCGCCGCAAGATGGCGATGTCCTACACCGCGATGCTGCGCGTCTACACCACCGGCTTCAACGCGGTGGTCGAGGCGACGACCGGACGCGACCGGCTGGTGCGCGAGGTGCTGACCCCCGTCGGCGACGCCATCGCCGCCGAAGCCGAGCAACTGACCCTGACCAGCGTCGAGCATCAGAAGACCCTGGGGGCGGAAACCGGCGCCTTCATCGGCCGGTCGCGCACGGTGATGGTCGCGGCCTCGCTGCTGGCCGTGGTGCTTGGGCTGGCGACGGCGCTGCTGATCGGCCGCGGGCTGTCGCGCCCGGTGGTGGCGATGACCGACCGCATGACGCGGCTTGCCGGCGGCGACCGGACCGTCGACATCCCCGGCCAGGACCGCGCCGACGAGATCGGCGGCATGGCCAAGGCGCTGCAGGTCTTCAAGGACAGCCTGATCGAGAGCGACCGTCTCGCTGAACGGCAGCGGACCGAGCATGAGGCACGGCGCAGCCGCGGCGAGCGCATCGACCGGCTGACCCAGGAGTTCGACCGGTTGGTGCTGGAGGCGCTGGGCCGGGTGTCGGCGGCGGCGACCCAGCTGCAGGCGACGGCGCAGACCATGTCGGCGACCGCCGAGCAGACCACCCGGCAGGCCGACGCCGTCGCCAGCGCCTCGCACGACGCGACCGGCAACGTCGAGACGGTGGCCGCCGCGACCGAGGAGCTGACCTCCTCGATCAGCGAGATCGGCCGGCAGGTGGCGGAGAGCACCCGCATCGCCGGGCAGGCGGTCGCCACCGCCGAGAAGACCGACACCACCGTCCGCGGCCTGGTCGACGCCGCCCAGCGCATCGGCGAGGTGGTGCAGTTGATCACCGACATCGCCAGCCAGACCAACCTTCTGGCGCTGAACGCCACCATCGAGGCGGCACGGGCCGGCGAGGCGGGCAAGGGCTTCGCCGTGGTGGCGAGCGAGGTGAAGAGCCTCGCCAACCAGACCGCCAGGGCGACCGAGGAGATCGGCAGCCAGATCGCCGGCATCCAGGACATCAGCCGGCAGGCCGCCGGCGCCATCGCCGAGATCGGCCGGGTGATCGCCGAGATCAACCACATCTCCACCACCATCGCCGCCGCGGTCGAGGAGCAGGGCGCCGCCACGCGGGAGATCAGCCGCAACGTCCAGCAGGCGGCGCGCGGCACGCAGGAGGTGTCCGGCACCATCGCCGGGGTGACGGAGGCCGCCGCCTCCACCGGCGACGCCTCGCGCGAGGTGCTGACCGCCGCCGACGGGCTGAACCACGAGGCGGCGGACCTCCGCGGCTTCGTGTCGCGCTTCCTGGCCGACATGCGCGCCGCGTAAGAAACCGCGCCAATCGTCAGCGTGGGTGTAACCGTTGTGGCGCCGACAGGACCCGGATGGACCAGGTCTTGCCGGCGCTGGTCTTGTGCCGGGCAGCCCTGCTCTTTTGCGTGGCGACATTCCCCTTGCACCGGGGCGCCCCCTTCGGCACATAGGCGCGATGATCCTGACCCCCATCGCCATCGACGACATGCCGAAGGCCCTCGCCGCCTTCGACGCCCATCTGGACGGCCACCCGCAGGCGCAGGCCGCCTTCCGCCGGATCGCCGCAACCTGGCCGGTGCGCCCGGACAGCGAGCCGGGCGGCGGCGTCGACACCCCGGCCCACCGGGCCGAGGCGGTGCGGCTGGCCCACGCCCACGGCATCGACACGCTGGACGAACCGCCCAGCCGATCCTTCATGTGGGACGGCAAGGTGATCCGCACCGACGTCGAGGCGACGGTGATCGTGCATGAGGTGACGCACTGGCTGTGCGCGGCACCGGAGCGGCGGATGCTGATCGACTATGGCCTCGGCCCCGGTCCCGAAACCACCGCCCGCCGCGAGGCGCGCGCCGACAAGCGCCTGTGCTTCGAGGACTGCATACACGAGGAGCAGCAGACCTCCCTGCTCGGCGTCCTGTGGGAGGCGGAGCTGGACCAGCCGGCGATCCTGGCCTTTCTGGAGCAGAACTGGATGGAGCATTGGGAGCGGCCGAGCACCGCCACCTTCTTCATCCGCCACGCCGAGGAGCTGTTCACCCGCGGCCTGATCGACGCCGACGGCCGGCCGACGACCGCGCGCGCCTGGGCGGACGCACGGCGGGTGGAGCCAGGGCGGGCGAATGCAGGGCGCGGGGCGCTGGTGGAGTGAGAGGCGCCGGCTGACGAACACCACCTCCCCCGTCGTCACGCCCTGCTGAACAGAAAACCCCCGTCACGCCGCGGTGATGCGGGTGATGAAGGCTTCGATCTCGTGGTCGAGGCGGTTGAAGCTGCGCGACAGGTCCTCGGTCGTGTTCTGGACCGATCCGGCGGAATGGCCGGTGGTTTCGGCGGCCCGCTGCACCAGACGCATTTCCTGCATCACGGCCTTGGTGTCGACGGCGGCGCGGTGCGACCGGGCGCTGATGTCGCGGGTGGCGGCGTCCTGTTCCTCCACCGCGCTGGCGACGGTGCCCAGCGATTCGTCGACCTGCCGGATGGTGCCGACAATGGCGCGGATGGCGTCGACCGCGGCGCGGGTTGCAGCCTGCACCGCGGCGATTTCACCGCCGATCTCTTCCGTCGCCTTGGCGGTCTGGTTGGCGAGGCTCTTCACCTCGCTGGCGACGATGGCGAATCCCTTGCCGGCCTCGCCGGCCCGTGCCGCCTCGATGGTGGCGTTCAGCGCCAGCAGGTTGGTCTGCCCGGCGATCGACTGGATCAGGCCGACCACCTCCTCGATCTTGCGGCTGGCCTCGCTCAGCCCCTGGACGATGCCGTCGGTGCGACCGGCCTCGTCCACCGCGCCGCGGGCGAGCTGCGCCGACTGGCTGATGGACCGGCTGATCTCGTCGATCGAGGCACGGAGCTGCTCGGCGCCGGCGGCGACGCTCTCGACCTCGCTGGTCGCCTCCTGCACCGAATGGGCGACGCTGTCGCTGTGGTGGCTGGTCTGCCTGGCGTTGTCGAGCATCGAGTTGGCCTCGTTGCGCATCGAGGTCGCCGAGCGCACCACCTCGCCCATCATCGCCTTGACCGAAGCCTCCAGGTCGTTGGCCAGGGCGTTCATGGCGACGCGTCGTTCCTCGTCGTTGCGGATGCGCATCGCCTCCTGCTCGCGCGACAGCTCCTGCACCCGGATGGCGTTCTCCTTGAACACCTGGACCGTGCGGGCCATCTGGCCGATCTCGTCGCCGCGGTCGGCGGCCGGGATGTCGGCCTCCAGCTTGCCCCTGGCCAGACGCTCCATCACATCGGTCAGGCGCACGATCGGGCGGGCGATGTTCATGCCGATGAACAGCGCGACGCCGACCGTCACCAGCAGCGCCGCCGCCGCCACCAGGATGAAGGCCTGGGTGGTGCGGTCGACCGAATCGTTCACCTCGGCGTAGGCGTCGGTCGACATCTTCCGCTTGTAGGTCAGGTAATCGCGGCTGGTGTTGTTCAGCCGGCTGTAGGCGGCCTGCACCTCCTGCAGGAAGTCGAGCGGGTCGACGCCCATCTTCAGCAGGTCCAGGAAGCTGTTCACCTTGGCAAGATAGGTGGCGGCGTCGGCGCCGAACCGTTCGAAGAACTTGCCCTCCTCGTCCGTATCGGGGGTGGCGCCCTTCAGCGTTTCCGCCTGTGCCTTCAGCGTGCCGAGCTGGGCGTTGAGGGCCTTCATCTCCTCTTCCACCGCCTTGGGCGAGGCGTTCGCGTTGTTGAGGATCACGGTGCGGTACATGCCGGCGTGCGCGACCGTCAACGTGTCGGTCAGCCCCTGGATCTCCGCCTCCCGCGTGAAGGAGCGGTTGAACAGGGCGTCGAGCAGGCTCGACTGCTGGGTGATCGCCGACCAGCCGAGCATCACGATCACCAGCATGCCGATGATCGCCGTCGTCGCCGGAATGGCCATCTTGACGGGAATGTGGAAGTTGTTGAGGACGGTCATGGGGCACCTGCGTCGGCCGCCGGTCCGCGGTACGGACCATCCGGCATGGCATTGGGGCGGACGAGCGGACGGCTGCCGCGGAGCCGGAACCGTGCCGCCGCCGGCACCACTTCCTGCTCCACCATCACCGCATGCCACATCATCTCATCCTGGAAATGTTTTTCCAATGATTAACGGGCTTGATGTTTACCGTTGTCTTCAGGCGCCCGCAGTCTTCCGCCATCCTTGCGCATCCATGTCTGCAAGGCACACGCAACATACTAAAATATGCAAGAGATAGCGCCAGCCTTGTCTTTCCGACCGCGCGGTGCGGCGATCACCGGCCACAGCGCAGAATTATCCCTTATGGCGTGTTCTTTATGAGGCGAGAACGTCCTTTTCGTCGGTAAGTTCCTTCGAAAATCATACAATCTGAGGCTATCAGGAATCGATACACTCTTCAATCGCGCTTGAAACGGCCATACTGCCGCACGCGGCTGAACACACGTCGCCTTCCCCCGCTGTCGGACAGCGCCGAGTATGCAGTCAGTGCCAAATGGTTCCGAAGTAATCCGAAACAGAAGCGGCATCGCGGGCGCGGCGGCGGTGGACGGTCCGTCAGCCCGCCGACATCATGAAGGCGATGGAGATCGACACCGGCGACAGCATGGTGGAGATCAGCAGCGACATCGACACCACCTCGCGCCCGGCGTTGTAGCGCTCGGCGAAGACATAGGCGTTGATGCCGATCGGCAGCGCCGCGGCGGTGACCGCGGGGGCGACCCACATCGGCGGCAGATGGAAGACATGGGTCGCCAGCAGCCAGGTCAGCAGCGGGTGCAGGCCGGTCTTCAGCAGCGCCACCACCGTGGCGGGCAGCACCGCCCCCGACGCCGGGCTGAGGGCCAGCGAGGCGCCCAGCGTGAAGCAGGCGCAGGGCAGCACCGTCTGCGCCATCAGGGCGAAGCTCTTCATCACCATGGCCGGGATCGGCGCATGGGTCAGGTTCGCGGCCAGTCCCAGCACGACCGACACCACCAGCGGGCTGGTCAGCGTCGCCCTGGCGGCGCCGAGCGTCGCCTGGATCGGGCGTCCGCCCCGGCCGGATCGGGCCGAGCGTTGGGTTTCCGCCAGCATCGTCGCCGAGGTGAACAGCAACGGCGACTGGAAGACGACCAGCAGCATCACCGGCACCGCCACGGTCGGGCCATAGGCCTCCATGATGATCGGCGCGCCGAGCAGCGCGATGTTGGAAAAGGAACTGGCGAGGCCGATGGGGGCGATCTGTTCCCGCCGGCCGGTCATCCGCATCCACAGGCCGCCGACCAGGAAAACCGCAACGGCGGCGATGTAGAAGGACCCCAGCACCGCCCATTCCAGCGGATCGGGGATGTCCGCCCGCGCCATGTTGGAGAACAGAAGCGCGGGCAGCGCGTAGATGCCGAGAAACCGGGAAAGCCCCTGGACCATCGCGTTGCTGAAACCACGGTAGCGCGCGGCCCAATAGCCGACGGCGATCAGGCCGAACATCGGCAGGACGATCTGAAAAATCAGCGACATCTACGCGGCACCGTGTCGGCGGGGTCTGGTCGGGGGCCTTCCTTACACCACCCGGGTCATTCGCAGGGAACGATCTCCAGCGGCGGCACGCCCAGCACCTCGACCAGGGTGGCCCCGGCCTCGATCTTCTCGGTCCATTGGCGCTCGCGCTCCAGCAGGGCCAAGCTCTGGGTCAGGGCGGCGTCGGCGAAGGCCAGCGGCACCACGACCACGCCGTCCTCGTCGCCCAGGATCAGGTCGCCGGGGTTGACCGGCACACCGCCGACCGACGCGGTGACGTCCATCTTGCCGCCGAAATTCTTGTGCGGACCGCGGGCGACCGCGCCCTTGGCGAACACCGGCAGGCCCAGGCCGCGGATCTCGTGCAGGTCGCGCACCGACCCGTCAACCACCAGTCCGCCCAACGCCCGGCGCTTGCAGCAGCGCACCACCCACTCGCCGGCCAGCGCGACGTCGTCCAGACCACCGCCGGCCACGACGACCACGTCGCCGGGTTCGGCCAGACTGACCGCGTGGTGGACCATGCTGTTGTCGCCCGGCATCGACACCACGGTGCGGGCCTGACCGCAAAGGCGCATGCCCGGCGCCATCGGCTTGATGCGCGAGTCCATGCTCTGGCAGCGGTTCATCGCGTCCGATGCGACGCTGCTGGGCACCGAGGACCATTTGGCCAGGGTGTCGGTGGACAGGCGGCGGTATTCGACGAGAAAGCGTTGCATAGCCATGGCGGATTCCTTTCGTCTTGCGGGCGGATGTCGGCGGGCGGGCCTCGGTTCAGGCAGGTGACAGGGGCCGGGCGGCGATCGCCGGTCGGACGTCGTCCGTTCAACGTCGTCGGTCGGCATGGGTGGATGGCCGGCCTGTCGTTGTGCGGGAATGCTGCAGGATTCCCGCACGCCGTACCGCAGCCCATCGACCGTCGACACAACCCCTGCAACATTGGATCTGATTTGTTTAGATTTTGAAGTGTAACCACTTGCGCGGTCATTCGCAAGTAGGTTGACAAACGGTAAATACGCCACATGAAATTTCGTCATCTCTTTCGGGATATCTCAAAGATTTATGCGCTTTAGACGGGAAATTATCAGACAGTCATGGGGCGCCGATTACCGGAGCAATTGCCGCGGGATCCTGTTTGCACTCGAAAGCTTGGCCATGGCAGTGGGCACGACACTTCGACGGCAAACCTGCAATTGTATGCTGAGCCGTCTTCACTTTGCCGCAATCAAAGGATGGACTCGGGCGAGCGGCGGCGGACAACAGCGCGGACAACGACGACGTCAGGCGCCGGTTGGGCTGGTCGAGGAAGGCGAGGAGGGACGAAGCCCACAGGGCCAAAATGCGAAAGGCCGGCACCCGAAGGTCCGGCCTTTAGAGTTCGCATCACTCCGGCATGCATCACCGGAGGAACA
>NZ_LGRA01000021.1:1139886-1150387 GCF_003116095.1 Azospirillum sp. TSO35-2 | reverse complement strand
CAACGCGGCGGCGCTGACGGCGAACCTGGATCTGGTGATCTCGCCGGCGATGTCGGCGGGGGAACTGGCGGGAGCGCTGGGCGTGCCGGTCTGGCGCTTCGGCAGCCGCGACTGGACGCAGCTGGGCAGCGGGGTGCGACCCTGGTTCCCGTCGATGCGCCTGTTCCAACCGAACGCCGGCCAGGGGTTGGAGGCGGCGCTCGCCCGCATCGCCGCCACGCTGCGGGCGTCCGCGGCGCCGCATCCGCCCGGCCGCACCCCACCGCTGCCGCCGGACGGGGACAGCGGCGACCCCGCCCCGGAGCCTGAGCCAAGCCATCTCCTGGAGCAGGCGGTGGCGGCCCACCGCGACGGCGACCGGGCGACCGCGGCCGAGTTGTACGAACGGGTGCTGGAGCGACGTCCGCAGGACCCGGTGGCGCTGCATCTGTCGGGCCTGCTGGCCCACCAGTCCGGCGCGCCGGAGCGTGGCGAACCGCGGATCGCCGCCGCCGTGGCGATGGTGCCGGAATATGCGACGGCGCATATCAGCCTGGGCCACGTCCGCCTTGCGCTTGGCCGGGTGGCGGACGCGGCGGCGAGCTTCCGGACCGCGCTGGTGCTGGACCCCGGCGACGCGGCGACGCTGAGCAACCTTGGCAACGCCTTGAACGCCCAGGACCACATCGCCGCGGCGGAGCGGGTGCATCGCCGGGCGGTCGTCGCCGATCAGGCCTTGGCCGAAGGGCACGACAATCTGGGGGCGGTGCTGGCCCGCCTCGGCCGCTGGAGCGAGGCGGACCGGGCGCACGCGCGGGCGCTCGACCGGGCGCCGGCCCTGGTCGCGGGCTGGGTCAACCGGTCGGTGACGCTGCGACGCCTGGGGCGGCTGGTGGAGGCGGAGCGGGCCGGGCGGACGGCGCTGGCGCTGGATCCGACGGCGACCGACGCCATGGCCAACCGCGGGCGCCTGCTCCGGGAACTCGGGATGGAGGAGCCGGCGCTGCTTTGGTGCGACCGTGCACTGTCGGTGGCGCCCGGCCACCCGTCGGCCGCCTTCAACGGCGGTGTCCTGCGTCTGGCCCGCGGTCAGCTGGAGGCGGGATGGGCCGGTTACGACCGCCGTTTCGACGCCCGCGACCTGCAGGCGGCGGCCCGCCGCCCCGGTGTGCCGGCCTGGACCGGTGGGGACCCGTCCGGGCTGCGGCTGCTGGTGTGGCGCGAGCAGGGGATCGGCGACGAACTGATGTTCGCCCAACTGCTTCCCGACCTGATCGCGCGCGCCGGTCATGTCGTGGTGGAGTGCGACCCACGCTTCGTGCCGTTGTTCGCCCGGTCCTTCCCGCAGGCGACGGTGCGGCCGGCGCCTGCATCGCCCGATGCCCCGGTTTCCGGGATCGACCGCCACGTCGCCATCGGGTCGCTGGCGCATCGTCGCGGAGGGGCGCTGTCGGCCTTCGACGCGCTCGGCCCGGCGCTGCGCGCCGACCCGGCGGCGGTGGAGCACTGGCGTCGCCGGCTGGCCGGGCTGGGGGAGGGGCTTAGGGTCGGCATCGTCTGGCGCAGCGGTCAACTTGATCCGGACCGGGTGCCCGACTACACGCGGATCGAGGATTGGGGGCCGGTGCTGGCGTTGCCGGGGCTGGTGCCGATCAATCTGCAATATGGCGACTGCGCCGAGGAACTGGCCGCTGCCGGGCGTGCCTTCGGCCGGGCGCCGCACGCCTTCGCCGACCTCGATTTGCGGAATGATCTGGACGGTGCGGCGGCGCTGACCGCGGCGCTGGATCTGGTGATCTCCCCGGCGACCTCCCCCGGAGAACTGGCCGGCGCGCTGGGGGTGCCGGTGTGGCGGTTGGCGCGCCGCGGCGATTGGACGCCGCTCGGCACCGCGGTGCGGCCGTGGTTTCCGTCGATGCGCCTGTTCCAGACGGCACCCGGCGAAAGCGTGGCCGATCTGGTGCCTCGGGTGGCGGCGGAACTGCGCCGTCTGGCACCGGATTCACGAGTGAAGACCTCCTGACCCCGGTGTCCTACCCGACGGCAGCCCGGCGGGGCCGAAGCCTGCGTGGCGTATGAGCGCAGCGGTCAGGATGTTCCTGACCGGGTCTGATGGGGGCGGAGTGTTAAAAAAGCCGGGCTGAGGCAGTCCGCCTCAACCCGGCTTTCGTAGCCTTACCGGCTGAAGAGCCGTGATGTGATTGGGGGGATTAATTCATCGGGCCGACGCGCGTCAGGCGATCGATCTCTTCCTTGACGTGCAGCTTTTCCAGCTTGAGCCGTTTCACGGCGCTGTCATCCGGCCAGGAGCGTTTTTCCTCGTCGAGGATCGCGCGGTCAAGGCGCATGTGCTTTTCTTGCAGAGACGAAAGGCGAGCTTCAGTGTGCATGAGTCGCTCTCCACTAGGATCAGTCCGGGTCCCGCCTCAATGTGACGGGTCGGTGAACGCAGTGTTCACCCTTACGAAGCGCCGAACAACCCTAATCTTACGTTTTATGCGGTCAAAACATGCGAAAAAATGCCTCAACCGTTCGGAGGTATGACGCCTAGCCGCAGAGGGGGGTCTTGAAACCTCTTCGCGCAACACCGTGTGGAGGGAGCAGCCCCTTTGGGTTCGGGCTACTCCGGCCGGTGGCCGTTTTCACTCGTCGGGTTGAGGCGCCGTAACCGGTCGAATCCGGCGTCGGCCTGCCGCCGGTCGCCGGCCGCCCGGGCGATGACGGCGAGAACGCGCAGCGAGTCGGCGTGGTCTGGCCGCAGCGCCAGGGCGCGCCGGCCGCAGGCGGCGGCCTCCTCAGGACGGCCGAGCGCAAGCAGGATGGTTGCCAGACGGGCCGGCGCCGACGCCATGGTCGGGTCGAGCCGGGCGGCGTGGCGCAGCGGCTCCACCGACGCGGCGGGCTGGCCGGCCTCGTCCAGGGCGATGCCCCACTGGCGGAACACCGCGGCGCCACCGCCGGCCAGTGCCGCCCGGCCATAGCCGGACGCGGCGGCCGCCGGATCGCCGCGCTCGCGTTCCGCATGGCCCAGCCCCTCCAGCGCCGCGACCAGGTCCGGCTGCAGGGCGGCGGCGTGGCGGAAGCGGCGGATGGCGTCGGCCGGGCGGCGCAGGGCGCGCAGGACCTTGCCGTGGTTGACCGCCGCGTCGGCGGCCAGCGGATCGACCCCGACCGTGCGGGCCAGAAGCCGGTCGGCCTCTTCCAACCGGCCGAGTTGGGCGACCAGCAGGCCGCAGCGGTGCAGCGCCTGTGGCTGCGCGGGTTCGGCGCCGAGGATGCGGCGGTACAGCGCCTCCGCTTCCTCGTATTGGCCGGACTGGTGCCGGTCGAAAGCGGCCGACAGCAACGCGGCGACCGTAGCCATCGCCGCCGCCCTAGCCCCGTGACGCCGCCGGGACGAGCCAAGCCAGCGCGCGAACCGCTTGGCGAGCCGCGTCGGCCAGCCCCTGCCCGGGCGGCGGCTGGATCAGCCGCATCGACGGGAACCACGGCCGCACCCCGGCCCCCATCTGGGTCCAGTCGCGGGTGCCGAGCCGCCAGGTCGGGGTTCCCACCGCCCCGGCCAGTTCGCCGACCGCCGTCGCCGGCGCGATCACCAGATCCAGGTTGGCGATCAGCGCCGCCACCCCCTCGAAATCATCCTTCAGGTTTAGGTCGTCCCAGCGATGCAAGCGGCGGCTGGCGGTTTCCACCCGCGCCAGTTCAGCCGTGCAGTCGCCATATTGCAGGGTGACGACGCTCACCCCGGCGAGATCGAGCAGGGGCAGCCAGTCGGCAAGGCCGGTGTAGGCCGCCTGCCGCTGGGCGGTGACGACCTGGCTGCGCCACGCCAACCCCACCCGCAGGCCGGGCAGCGCCGCCACCCGGTCGCGCCACAGCGCCACCCGCTCCGGGTCTGGGCGCAGATAGGCCGGCCGCGGAGGGAAGCGGTCCAGCCGGTCGCGCGCCAGGGCCGGCAGGTTGCCGGCCGCTGCCTGAAGGTCGCAGTCGGGCGGGTCCACCGTCTCGTTCCCGGCGGCGTCCGCCGTCTCCGCCCGCACCGCGACCCAGGGGAAGGAGCGGGCGAACAGGCTGACCAGCCGCCGGTCGCATTCGACCGTCACCGGCCCATCGAGCCCTTGGAGCGCGTCGAAGCAGGAGGCGAACAGGATCTCGTCGCCCACCCCTTGTTCCGACCAGACCAGCAGCCGCCGGCCGCCCAGCGCCTCGCCGTGCCAGGACGGGCGGTCGATGCGGCGGGCGCGCTGCAACTGCCGGGCGGAAAAGCGCCGGGCATAGCCGGCCCAGCCGGCGGCGATGCGACCGTCGGCAAGGTCGATCAGCCCCATGTTCCAGGCGGCGAGCGCGAAGTCGGGGTTGAGCCGCAGGGCGCGGCGCAGGTGGTGCTTGGTGTCCGCCTCCCGTCCCTCCAGCATCGCCATGGTGGCGAGGTTGTTGTAGGGGTCCGGCATGTCCGGCTGCAGGGCCGCCGTCCGGCGATACTGCGCGGCGGCCTCGGCGGTGCGGCCTTCCAGTTCGCGCGCGTGGCCGAGGTTGGTCTGGGCCGACGGGTTCTCCGCCGCGACGGCGATGGAGCGGCGGTGCAGCCGCACCGCCTCGGCCACCCGCCCGCCGGTCTGGTGCACCAGCCCCAGATGGGTCAGCGCTTCCCGGAAGTCGGGGCGCAGCGCCAGCGCGCGGGTGAAGGCGTGGGCCGCCTCGCCGTGGCGCTTCTCCGCCTCGTACACCAGGCCGAGATGGTTCCAGGCGCTGGCGAAGTCGGGCTCGCGGCGCAACGCCTCGCCGATCAAGGCCAGGGCGTCGGCCGTCCGGCCGGACTGGTGGTGCACCAGCCCCAGCAGATGCAGCGCGTCGGCGCAGGCCGGCGAGGTCCGGCCCGGATCGGCGTCGAGCGCGGCGCGGTACGCCGCCTCCGCCTCCACCAGCCGGCCGGCCCGGTGCAGGGCGACCGCCTCGTTCAGCAGGTCGTCGAAGTCCCGAGACGGCGGGGTGGTCGTGGCCGGCGTCGTGGCCGGCGGCTGCCGGGGCGCCTCGACAGGGCGGGGCGGCGCCGGCAGGCTCGCCCGCAGCGCAGCGGCGATGCCGGCGAGCGCCGCCTCCAGCCCCCGGCCGGCGTCCGGCTGGAACAGGCGCATCGACGGGAACCAGGGTCGCACCCCGCTGCCCAACTGTGTCCAGTCGCGGCTGCCGAAGCGCCAGACCGGCACGCCCAACGCCCCCGCCAGTTCCCCCGCCGACATCGCCGGCGAGATCACCAGATCCAGGTTCGCCGTCAGCGCCGCCGCGTTGTCGAAATCATCCTTCAGGTTCAGGTCGGACCAGCGGTGGATCGTGATGCCGAAGCGCCGCTCCGCCGCCGCCAGTTCCGCTTCGCACTCGCCATACTGCAGGTTGACGAAGGTCACGCCGGGCACCGCGAAGACCGCACCCCACTGGTCCAGCATCGCATAGGACGCCCGGCGGTCGCCGGTCATCAGCTGGCTGCGCCAGCCGATGCCGACCTTCAGCCCCGGCTCCAGCGCCGCCAGGCGTTCGCGCCAGCGCGCCACCAGCGCCGGATCCGGCACCAGCCAGGACGTCCGATCGGGAAAGCGCTTCAGATCGGCGCGCAGCAGACGCGGCAGGCTGCCGGCGGCGATCTGCACATCAGCGTCGCGCGGGTCCACGCTTTCCGCCCGCACATCGGCGCCGGGGAAGGAGCGCGCGAACAGCGGGACCAGCCGGCGGTCACATTCGATCACCAGCCGCCCCGCCCGCCGCAGCGCGTCGCCGTAGCAGGAGGCGAACAGGATCTCGTCGCCCACCCCCTGCTCGCGCCACACCAGCAACCGCCGGCCGGCGATGTTCTCGCCCCGCCACGTCCGCATCGCCAGCCGGCGGCGCTGGGCACGGAACTGGGGTGTCGCGAAGCGCCATTCGTGGTCGGTCCAGCCCGGCCGGAGATTGCCGTCCTCCAGCAGCAGCAGCGAACGGTTGTAATGGGACTGCGCATGCTTCGGATCGGCGTCGAGAGCGGCGGTGAAGGCAGCCAGCGCCTCCTCCCGCCGGTTCTGCCGTTGCAGCAGATAGGCGAGGTTGCCGTGCGCCTCGGCCAGCGCCGGATCGCGGTCGATCGCGGCGCGGTGGCACGCCTCCGCCTCTACGACCCGGCCCAGCGCCTCCAGCGCGTTGCCGCGGTTGGTCCAGGCGACGGCCAAGCCAGGATCACAGCGGGCGGCCCAAGCCAGCACCCGCTCCGCCTCGGCGAAGCGCTCCGTCCGATGCAGGGCGCCGCCCAGGTTGCTGAGCAGGTCGGCCGCGGCCGGGGCCAGGGCGACCGCGACACGATGGGCGGCCACAGCCTCCCCCGGATCGACGGTCAGTTCGCCGCGGTGGCTGTGGACCAAGGCCAGATCCGGCCGCAGCCGCTGGGCGCGGGTGATCGCCGCGCGGGCGGCGGCCGGCGTCGCCGTGTCGTGCCCCATCCGACGCAACAGGGCCGTCCGGTTGATCCAGTGCTCGGCAGCGTCGGGTTGGGCCGCGACGCTGTTGCGCGACGCCCGCTCGGCCGCGTCCATCCGGCCGAGCGCCTGCAACGCCTCGCACAGGGCGGCGTGCGCCGCCGCGTTGGCGGGTGCGGCCGCTGCGGCGCGTGTCAGCAGCGCCGTTGCCTCCTCCCACGCTCCGCGCCGCTTGGCGAGCACGCCGGCCAGATGCAGAGCGACCGGATGACCAGGGGCGCCGCCGGGAGTGGCCTCGATCACGCGGCGCACCAGCGTCTCCGCCGCCGCCGCGTCGCCGCCGCGATACAGCGCGACGGCTTCCGCCGTCCGTCGATCCAAATCGGCAGCGCCAAGCTGTTCCGCTTTGCGGTCGGCCGCCAGCCGCCTCAGCCGGCCCAGCTCCGACGCCACGCCGGCAAGCGCCGCCTCCAGCCCTTGGCCGGCGTTCGGCTGGAACAGGCGCATCGATGGGAACCAGGGCCGCACCCCGCTGCCCAGCTGCGTCCAGTCGCGGCTGCCGAAGCGCCAGACCGGCACGCCCAGCGCACCCGCCAGTTCCCCCGCCGACATCGCCGGCGAGATCACCAGATCCAGGTTCGCCGTCAGCGCCGCCGCGTTGTCGAAATCGTCCTTCAGGTTCAGGTCGGGCCAGCGGTGGATCGTGATGCCGAAGCGCCGCTCCGCCGCCGCCAGTTCGGCCTCGCACTCGCCATACTGCAGGTTGACAAAGGTGACACCGGGCACCGCGAAGACCGGACCCCACTGGTCCAGCATCGCATAGGACGCCCGGCGGTCGCTGGTCATTAGCTGGCTGCGCCAGCCGATGCCGACCTTCAGCCCCGGCCCCAGCGTCGCCAGACGTTCGCGCCAGGACGCCACCAGCGCCGGATCCGGCACCAGCCAGGGGGCGGCTTCCAGGAAGTCCGCCAGGCGGCGTCGCAGCAAACCGGGCAGGTCGCCGGCCGGCGCATGGGCGTCGACATCCGGCGGATCGATCCGCTCGCGGCCGTCCGGCCCGACGGTCAGGGCCCGCACGGTGGCGCGCGGGAAGGAGCGGCGGAACAACGGCACCAGCCGCTCGTCGCATTCGACCACCACATGACCGGCCCGCGCGATGATGTCGGGGTAGCAGGAGGCGAACAGGATCTCGTCGCCCACCCCCTGCTCGCGCCACACCAGCAGCCGGCGCCGCGCCGGATCCTCGCCACGCCACAGCGGTGCGGCGATCCGCCGGTTCACGTACCCCTTGGCCCGGAAACGCCAGCGGTAATCCTCCCACCCGTCGGCCAGCGCGCCGAGCGTCAGCCGCAGAATGCCGCGGTTGAGATGCGCCGTTCCCAGGGTGGGATCGAGGGCGAGCGCCCGCGACATCCACCGCTCGGCCGTGGCGTCCTGGTGAAAATTCCAGACCAGCATGCCGAGATTGCCGGCCGCCTCGGCGTTGCGGGGGTCGATCGCCAGGGCCTTGCGGTGCGCCGCCTCCGCCTCGGCGATGCGGCCCTGAATCTGCAGCGCAAGACCATGGCCGGTGAGGGTCGCCGGGCGCCGCGGGGCGATCGTCAGCGAACGGCGGTACAGCCGTTCGGCTTCGGCCACCTCGTCACGCTCCAGCAACAGGCCGGCCAGACCGGCATAGCCTTCGGCGTTGCCGGGATCGGCCGCCGCCGCCATGCGGTACAGCGCGTCGGCCCGGCCGCTGTCCTTGTCCGCCGCGCAGGCGCCGCCCAGATTGATCAGCGCATTTCCATAATCCGGGCGCAGACGCAAGGCACGCCGGTACCAGCGCGCCGGCTGCTCCCACCCCCGTTCCGGGTCGCGACGGTCTTCGAGCGCGGTGCCGTGGTTGTTCATCACCATGGCGTCGTCGGGGCTGAGCGCCACCGCCCGGCGCAGCACCGGCGCCGCTTCCGCCGTGGCCCCGAGGTCAAGCAGGGCGACGCCCAGGTTGTTGCAGGCGCCCTGCAACGACGGTTCCCGTTCCAGCGTCCGACGGAACTCCGCCGCCGCCGCCTCCAGCCGACCAAGCCCGAGCAGCGCGTTGCCGCCGGCGAAGCGCAGCAGCACATTGCCGGGATGCGCGGCCACCGCCGGTTCCAGCACCGCCAGCGCGTCGGCGTAGCGCGCCTGCGCGTTCAGCAGCCCCCCCAGCTCACCGGACAACTCCTGGTCGCCCGGCGCGTCGGCCAGCGCCCGGCGCAGACAGGCCTCCGCATCGGGATGACCCAGGCCACGCAGGCAGATCGCCAGATGCCGCCATGCCGACGGGTGCGACGGATCGGCCTTCACCACCTCGTAGAAGGCGTTGGCCGCCGGGGCGATCTGCCCCATTTCCCGCTGGAGGATCCCGTAATTGTAGCGGGCGGCGAGGTTGCCGGGGGCCATGGTCAGGGCGCGGGCGTAGCTCTCGGCCGCCTCGCCCTGCCGGCCGAGGCGCTGGAGCACCGTGGCGCGGTTGCTGTACGCCTCGGCATAGCGCTCGTTCTGCTCGATGGCCGCGGCATAGGCAAGCAACGCCTCGTCCAGCCGGCCCAGATCGGCCAGCGCGTTGCCCAGGCTGTTGAACGCCGCCGGGAACCGCGGCTGCACCGCCAGCGCCGCGTTCAGCCCGGCGAGGGCCGCCCCGGCCCCCACGGTCTGGTGGGCGACCAGCGCCGCAAGGTGCAGCGCCACGGCGTCGCCCGGATCGTCGGTCAGCCGCCGCCGGTACAGCGCCAGCGCATCGGCCAGGCGCCCATCGCGATGCAACGGCAGGGCGGCGTCGAGCAGATCGGCGGTCGTCACGGCATCGGGTCGGTCGTGGAAGAGTCGGCACCGGTGTCCGGCGCCCCGTCGTCAGCGAGATCGTCGGTGGAGGCGGATGCGCGGCCGTCCCCCTTGAACATCTTCCGGCAGAGCTTGAGCGCGCGGTAGAAGTTGCGCCCTTCGACCAACCGGGCGATGTCGTCCAGCGTCTTGGCCGCGTCGGGGCGCGCCGCGCGGGTCTCGTCCAGGATCGAGGCGAAGCGCTGCAGGTTCAGCGTCGCATCCTCGGGGAAGATGTAGACGAGCTGGATGACGAAATAGAGCTTCTTCTCGATGCTGTCGATCTGCTCTTCCTTCAGGACCTCGCGTCCGCGCAGGAAATTCGCGGTGTTGTAGAGAAAGAACGACCCCGGACGATCACCGGCGCCGATGACGGCCCCGTTGATGATGACCTTCTCGTTGGGGCGGAGAACGAATTTGAGCGGCATGAGTGGGGGACCCGGGGCTTGTCGACCGGCGCCGTCCAGCCTTTGCCGGTCCGGTTCGGCCCAAAAAAGAAACGGGCGGCGGCCTGATGCCGCCGCCCGCCGGGCGTAATCTACCCGAACTCCCTACCCGAACTCTACGCCTTAGAACAGGCGCAGGATCGACTGCTGCGACTGGTTGGCCAGCGAGAGGGCGATGGTGCCGAGCTGCTGCCGCGTCTGCAGCATCAGCAGGCCGGCGCCTTCCTCGTTCTGGTCGGCCAGCGTCAGCTTGCTGGCGCCTTCCGTCAGCACGTCGCTGAACTCCTTGGTGAAGTTCTCGCGGGTCGTGATGATGTTCAGGTTGGTCGACAGCGACTGCGAGGCCGAACGGATCGTCTGCTTCGCAGCGTCAAGGCCGGAAACCGCCTTGTCGATGTCCGAACGGTCCATCCAGCCGTTCTGCGCCTCGTCGAGCTTGAGGCCCTGGCCACTGGTGGTCAGGTTGACCGCGCCCACCGTGATCTTGTTGGTGTTGGTCTCGTTCAACTGGACGGTGATGTCGTTCGACGAGTTGGCGTCGGAGATCTGCTTGGTGACGATGTTCGCCGAGCAGTTCGCCGAAGCCGCCTTCTTGATCGTCGCCTGGTCCACGTTCACATGGACGGTGCCGCTGTCGAACGCGAAGGCCTGGTCGCCGTTGGCCAGCTTGGCATCGCCCTGGCTGTTCATCCCGTCGCGGGTGACCTGGGCGCCGTTGGAGTTGGTGACCTGGATTTGCAGATCGACCTTCTTCTCGATGGTCGAAATGCCGTTGCCCTGGTTGTTCGCCGC
>NZ_LGRA01000021.1:1128128-1139876 GCF_003116095.1 Azospirillum sp. TSO35-2 | reverse complement strand
CGTCGCCTTCGCCAAGCTGCAGGGGCTGGTCACCGGCAAGCCGCTGGTCTTCCCGATGCAGCACCCGCTGAATGCGGCGCTCGGCGTGCTGACCGTCATCCTGATCGGCTGGCTGGTGCAGTCGAACGCCGATACCGCGATGTGGCTGATCGTCGTCGTGGCGCTGGCGCTCGGCTTCCTGCTGATCCTGCCGATCGGCGGGGCCGACATGCCGGTCGTCATCTCGATGCTGAACAGCTATTCCGGCTGGGCGGCCTGCGGCATTGGCTTCACCCTGCAGAACAACCTGCTGATCATCACCGGCGCGCTGGTCGGCTCCTCGGGTGCGATCCTGTCCTACATCATGTGCAAGGGCATGAACCGCTCGATCTTCAACGTCATCCTCGGCGGCTTCGGCGGCGAGGCGGCGGGGGCGTCGGCTGGTGCCAAGGGCCCGCAGGGCAGCGTGAAGGCGGGCTCGGCCGAGGACGCCGCCTACATCATGAAGAACGCCCAGTCGGTGATCGTCGTCCCCGGCTACGGCATGGCGGTGGCGCAGGCCCAGCACGCCCTGCGCGAGATGGCCGACACCCTCAAGCACGAGGGTGTGGACGTGAAATACGCCATCCACCCGGTGGCGGGCCGCATGCCCGGCCACATGAACGTGCTGCTGGCCGAGGCCAACGTCCCCTACGACGAGGTGTTCGAGCTGGAGGACATCAACCGCGACTTCGGCACGGCGGATGTGGCCTTCGTCATCGGCGCCAACGACGTGACCAACCCGGCGGCCAAGACCGACAAGGCCAGCCCGATCTACGGCATGCCGATCCTTGATGTCGAGAAGGCCAAGACGGTGTTCTTCATCAAGCGCGGCATGGCGGCCGGCTACGCCGGCGTCGAGAACGAGCTGTTCTTCCGGCCGAACACCATGATGCTGTTCGGCGACGCCAAGAAGGTGACGGAAGAGGTGGTGAAGGCGATGGAAGCGTAAGGGGGTTGTTGGACGTGGAAGCGCGCCGTTCCGGTTGGGGCGGCGCGCTTTTTCGTTTTGGGGAGGTTAGGTGGGGGCATCCGGCAGCCGACGCTATCCCACCACCAGATCGTCCAACCTAAACCCGGCGATCTTGTAAATCTCCTCCAGCGCGCGGCCGAACTCCACCTCCGGCTCGTTCGCCACGCGGGCACGCATCGCCGCCAGAATCTCCGGCTTGCTGCTGAACCGCACCGCCATGATGAAGGGGAAGCCGAAGCGCTCCCGATAGGCGCGGTTCAGGTCGCGCTGCTCCTGCGCCTCCGCCTCGGTCAACTCGTTCAGGCCGGCCCTGGCCTGCTCGGTCTGCGAGAAGGCGGTCAGGTTGGCCGGGCGGCTGGCGCGGTCGGCAAGGTCGGGGTGGGAGAGGATCAGCGCGCGCTGCCGCTCCGTCCCGGCGTTGCGCACGATGTCGGTCATGACGGCGCGCAGGGTGGCGGCATCGGCGAAGGGCCGCTTCTCCCAGGCGGCGTCCGCCACCCAGGGGCTGTCCTCGAACACCGCGCCCAGCGCCGCGACGAAGGCGGCGCGGTCCATGCGGTTCAGGTCGTCCAGGCTGTAGGGCATGGCGGGATCTCTCACGTCGGGGCGTAGGGGTGTTCGGCGACCCAGTGCCGGGCGATGTCGAGCCGCGTCGCCACCCACACCTTGTCGTGCGACCGCACATAGTCGAGGAAGCGGGCCAGCGCCGCGGCGCGTCCCGGCCGACCGACCAGACGGCAATGCAGCCCGACCGACAGCATCTTCGGCGCCGTCTCGCCCTCCGCATACAGCGTGTCGAAGCTGTCCTTCAGGTAGGCGAAGAACTGGTCGCCGCTGTTGAAACCCTGGTTGGTGGCAAAGCGCATATCGTTGGCGTCGAGCGTGTAGGGCACGATCAACTGCGGCCGGCCGTGGCGGTCGTCCCAATAGGGCAGGTCGTCGGCGTAGGAATCGGCGTTGTAGACGAAGCCGCCTTCCTCGGCGACCAGCCGCCAGGTGTTTGGGCTGCAGCGCCCGAGATACCAGCCGAGCGGGCGTTCGCCGGTGACGCGGGTGTGGACCTCGATGGCGCGCAGCATGTGCTCGCGCTCCACTTCGGCCGGCAGATGCTGGTAGTCGATCCAGCGCCAGCCATGGGTGGCGATCTCCCACCCGGCGGCCTTCATCGCGGCGACGACCTCCGGGTTGCGCTCCAGCGCCATGGCGACGCCGTAGACGGTGATCGGCATCGCGCGTTCGGTGAACAGCCGGTGCAGCCGCCAGAAGCCGGCGCGGGAGCCGTATTCGTAGATCGACTCCATGTTCATGTGGCGGGCACCGGGGATCGGCTGGGCGCCGACGATCTCCGACAGGAAGGCCTCCGACGCCGCGTCGCCATGGAGGACGCAGTTCTCGCCGCCCTCCTCGTAGTTGATGACGAACTGCACGGCGACCCGGGCGCCGCCCGGCCATTTGGCCTGCGGCGGGGTGGCGCCATAGCCGATCATGTCGCGGGGGTAGCCCTGGGGCTGGGCGGTGTCGGTCATCGTCGTCTCGCTTTTGCGCTGCGGTCAAAGCGGGGACTAGGCTAAGCCATTGGTGGCGGGGGGTTCAATCGGCGGATTGGGCGCGGCGGTGAAGACAGTTTCCGGATTTTCGCGGGTGGGCAGGGAAGAGTGGTTGGGCTTAGGCTGTGGTTCGATGACGAGTTGTTGTTGCGCGTGCCCCCTCCCTAACCCTCCCCCGCTCTCGCGGGAGAGGGAACTCCGCTGAATTGCCGCAAGGCTCCTGCCCCCTCTCCCGCGGAGCGGGGGAGGGATGGGGAGGGGGCCGTCACAGCGACCACTCAACCCCAAGGAGACCGCACACCCATGGGCCGCCTGACCACCCACGTCCTCGACATCGCCGCCGGGCGTCCGGCGCCTGGCCTGCGCATCCGCCTGACCAGCCTCGACACCGGCACCGTGCTCGGCGAGTTCACCACCAACGCCGACGGCCGGCTCGATGCGCCCGCCCTCCAGGGTGATGTCTTCAAGCCCGGCCGCTACGAGCTGCTGTTCCTGGTCGGCGAGTATTTCCGCCGCACCGGCGCCATCAGCGGCCCCGACGCCGATGACGGCCCCGATTTCCTCGACGAGGTGCCGCTGCGCTTCGGCATCCGGGACGCCTCCCAGCATTACCATGTCCCGCTGCTGGTCTCCCCCTGGGCCTATTCGACCTATCGCGGCAGCTGACGCCCTATCCCCCGTTCGCGCCGCTTTCCAGTCTGTGGAAAAGGCAACCCATTGATTTGCCGCACCAGCGATCCGCGCGCTTAGCTGTCCTCACGAACAATCGCGTATTGAGTGAGGAGCCGAGCGATGGCGAGAATGACGGCGGCGGAAGCGGCGGTGCGGGTGCTGGAGCGGGAGGGCATCGACGTCTGCTTCGGCGTCCCCGGCGCCGCGATCAACCCCTTCTACGCGGCGATGCAGCGGCGCGGCACGATGCGCCATGTGCTGGCCCGCCATGTCGAGGGCGCCTCGCACATGGCCGAGGGCTACACCCGGGCCAACGCCGGCAACATCGGCGTGTGCATCGGCACCTCCGGCCCGGCCGGCACCGACATGATCACCGGCCTCTATTCGGCGATCGCCGACTCCATCCCGATCCTGTGCATCACCGGCCAGGCGCCGCGCGCCCGCCTGCACAAGGAGGATTTCCAGGCAATCAACGTGCCCGACATCGCCCGGCCGGTGACCAAGTGGGCGCTGACCGTGCTGGAGCCGGCGCAGGTGCCCTACGTCTTCCAGCAGGCTTTCCACCTGATGCGCAGCGGCCGGCCCGGCCCGGTGCTGATCGATCTGCCGATCGACGTCCAGATGGCGGAGATCGAGTTCGACGATGAGGCCTACGAGCCGCTGCCGGTCTACAAGCCGGCCGCCACCCGCGGCCAAGTCGAAAAGGCGCTGGCGATGTTCGCGGCGGCGGAACGGCCGCTGGTGGTCGCCGGTGGCGGCATCATCAACGCCGACGCGTCGGCCAAGCTGGTCGAGTTCGCCGAGCTGCTGGGCGTGCCGGTGATCCCGACGCTGATGGGCTGGGGCACCATCCCCGACGACCACCCGCTGATGGCCGGCATGGTCGGCCTGCAGACCGCCCACCGCTACGGCAACGCCACCATGCTGAAGTCCGACTTCGTGCTGGGCATCGGCAACCGCTGGGCCAACCGCCACACCGGTTCGGTCGAGGTCTACACCAAGGGCCGCAAGTTCGTGCATGTCGACATCGAACCGACCCAGATCGGCCGCGTCTTCATGCCCGATCTCGGCATCGTCTCGGACGCCGGCGCCGCGCTCGACCTGTTCATCACGGTGGCGAAGGAATGGAAGGCCGCCGGCAAGTTCAAGGACCTCGGCGCCTGGGCCAAGGACTGCCAGGGCCGCAAGCGGTCGATGCACCGCCGCAGCGACTTCGACCAAGTGCCGATGAAGCCGCAGCGCGTCTATCAGGAGATGAACAGCGCCTTCGGCCAGGACACCACCTACGTCACCACCATCGGCCTGTCGCAGATCGCTGGCGCGCAGTTCCTGCACGTCTATAAGCCGCGCCACTGGATCAACTGCGGCCAGGCCGGCCCGCTGGGCTGGACCCTGCCGGCGGCGCTCGGCGTCCGGGTGGCCGATCCGAAGCGGCGCATCGTCGCGCTGTCCGGCGACTACGACTTCCAGTTCATGATCGAGGAGCTGGCGGTCGGCGCCCAGCACAAGCTGCCCTACATCCATGTGCTGGTGAACAACGCCTATCTCGGCCTGATCCGGCAGGCGCAGCGCGCCTTCCAGATGGATTTCCAGGTCCAGCTCTCGTTCGAGAACATCAACGCGCCGGAGATCGGCGTCTACGGCGTCGACCATGTCGCGGTGGCCGAAGGGCTGGGCTGCAAGGCGATCCGCGTCACCGAACCCGACCGCATCCAGGACGCCTTCGCCCAGGCCCAGGCCTGGATGGACGAGCATCAGGTGCCGGTCGTCGTCGAACTGGTGCTGGAGCGGGTGACCAACATAGCGATGGGCGCCGACATCGACAGCGTCACCGAGTTCGAGGAGACGCTGGACCTGCCGGTGGACGAGAGCGAGACGGTCCTGGTCTGACGATCCTGTCCTGCTGGGGAAAGCCGCCGGGGTGCCGATGCGCTCCGGCGGCTTTCTTTTTTGGCGGGCTTGCTGCATCGCGCAAATTCCCTCGCCGCAGAGTGCGTGCTAGCGTCCCTGGCGACCCGCAACCCACCGGTCCGGCAGGGAGTCTCCGCGAGCATGGCGTTGCTTGAGAACATGCGCATCTTCGTCCGCGTCGTCGAGCTGGGCAGCCTGTCGGCCGCCGGACGCAACCTGCGCATGTCGCCGGCGATGGTCAGCCATCGGATCCAGCAGTTGGAAACCCATCTCGGCGTCCGGCTGCTGAACCGCACGACGCGGCAGTTGCAGGCGACCGAGACCGGCATGGATTTCTACCAGAGCTGCCTGGAGGTGCTGGAGGCGGTGGAGCGCGCCCACAGCAGCATCGCCGCCGGCTCCGGTGTGCCGTCGGGCAGCGTGCGGGTGACGGCGCCGCTGGGGTTCGGTCGCCGCATCCTGGCGCCCCTGGTTCCCGACTTCTGCGCCGCCCACCCGCTGGTCGAGGTGCGGCTGCGGCTGTCCGACCATCTGCTCGACCTGCTGCGCGAGGCGGTGGACGTCGCGGTGCGGATGTCGGCGCTGAAGGATTCCAGCTTCGTCGTGCGCAAGATCGCCGACGTCCGCCGCGTGCTGGTGGCGGCGCCGTCCTACCTGTCGGAGCGCGGGCGGCCGGAGAAGCCGGCCGACCTGTCCGGCCACAACTGCCTGCTGCTGCGCTTCCCCGGCACCCAGCAGTATCAATGGTCGGTGCTGGAGAACGGCCAGCCGGTCAAGCTGCCGGTGTCGGGGCGCTTCGACGCCGACGATGGCGACGTGCTGACCGGCTGGGCGCTGGACGGCCGCGGCGTCGCCATGAAGCCGCTGTGGGAGGTGGCGGAGCATCTGGCGAGCGGCGCGCTGGTGCCGGTGCTGCCGGACTGCCCGCCGGAACCGGTGACGCTGGCGGTGCTCTACCCCCACCGCGCGCTGGTCCCGGCCAAGGTGCGCGCCTTCGCCGACCACATGGTGCCGAAGATCAAGGCGGCGCTGACGGCGATGTCGCCGGATGCGATCCTCTAGACCGGTGTTTGCCGCGCGTTCCGGCACCCTTCTTGAACGATCGCGCAGATCTTGCGAACGGACGCGCATTCATCGTTCGATCTCCGGCGCCTATCGTCTCCGTCGCACCCAACGGAGACGATTCATGCACAGCTCATCACCCACCACCAAGGTCGTGGCGATCACCGGGGCGAGCAGCGGCATCGGCGAGGCGACGGCTCTGCGTCTGGCCCGGTCCGGCGCGAAGCTGGTCCTCGGCGCCCGCCGGGCGGACCGGCTGGAGGCGCTGGTCCAGCGCATCGCGGCGGCCGGCGGCGAGGCGGTCTTCCGGCCGACCGACGTCCGGCGGCGCGACGACCTGACGGCCCTGGTCGGGCTGGCCTGCGAGCGGTTCGGACGGCTCGATGTCCTGGTCAACAACGCCGGGATCGGTCCGATCTCGCCGCTCGACGATTTGCGGGTGGCGGATTGGGAGGACATGGTGGACGTCAACATCAAGGGCGTCCTCTACGGCATCGCCGCGGCGCTGCCGGTCTTCCGCGCCCAGGGAAGCGGGCATATCGTCACCACCGCGTCGACCGCCGCGCACCGCATCGTGCCGACGATGGCGGTCTATGCCGGGACGAAGGTCGCGGTGCGCGCCATCTGCGAAGGGCTGCGGCAGGAGGCCGGCGACACTCTGCGGGTGACCGTCGTCTCGCCCGGCGTGATCCGGACCGACTTCATCGACAGCATCACCAGTCCGGAGGTGCGGGCGCGGCACGCCACCTCACGCGACGCCCTGGGGATCCCGCCGGACGCCATCGCTCGCGCGATCGCCTTCGCCATCGACCAGCCCGCCGATGTCGACGTGGGCGAAATCATCGTCCGCCCCACCGCGCAGGCCTGACCGTTCCACCGACCGCCCACCCGGCGCATGGCGGCTGCGGTAGAGGCTCGGCGCCATCCCGCGCGTGCGCTTGAAGGCGTTGCTGAACGCGCTTTCCGACGTGTAGCCGAGCGACAGGGCCAGGGCGGACACCGGGGTCGTGCCGTGGCGCAGCTCCCGTTCGGCCAGCCGCATGCGCCAGTTCAGCAGATAGGTGAGCGGCCCGACCCCGGCCGCCGCCTTGAAGCGCACGGCGAACGCCGTCCGCGACATCCCGACCGTCCGCGCCAGCTCGCCGAGCTGCCAGGCGCGGCCGGGATCGCCGTGCATCAGTCGCAGGGCGGGGGCAATGCGCGCGTCGCGCAACGCACCGGCCCAGCCGAGCCCCAGCGAACCGGAGGTGGCGAGATGGGCGCGGATGATCTGGACGAACAGCATCTGCGCCAACTGCCCGGCCACCAGGGTGGTGCCGGGCCGCCCGCCGGCCAGTTCCGTGCCGAACTGGTCGAGCAGCCAGCGCATGGCCGGCGCCTCCGGCGCGCCCGAGCGAACATGGATCAGCGGCGGCAGGGCGTCCCGGATCAGGTCGCCATGCCGGGGGTCGAGGGTGACATGCCCGCCGACCGCCAGGAACTCCGCGCCGTTGCCGACGGTCACCTGATCGCTTCTTGCGGGATCGTCGGCCGCCATGGCGAAGGCGCGGGCGCCATCCTCCGCCGGCACCGCGAGGTCGCTGGCGAGCCGGTAGGGCCGCTCGGCGGCCAGCATGACCACGTCGCCGGTGTCGAGGCGCCGCGGCTCCCTCGTTCCGCCACTGGCCATTCCGCCACTGCCCATCCCGCCACGGGCTTCCCCGTCGACGGCCAGCCAGCCGCTGCCGGCCATGATGGCGATGAACTTGACGACTCCCGGCGGCGGGAAGCGCAGCGCCCAGGCGCCGCCGGCCGCCAGCCGCCCGGCGACGGTGCAGCGGCTGCCCGCCAACGTCAGGATGTCGGACAGGGGATCGCCGCCTGGGGCAGGGCGGGCCTCCACCTCACACCCCTCGTGAGCGCACCAGCAGCAGTCGCGCCTCGTCGGCGGCGCGCAGCAGGCGGGGCAGGAACTGCACCTCCATCTCCGGGCAGGTGACGCGGGCGGCCTGGGCGCTGACGTTCATCGACGCCACCACACCGCCGGCGGCGGTGCGGATCGGCACGGCGATGGAGCGCAGGCCCAGTTCCAGCTCCTGGTCGACCAACGAGAAGCCGCGCTCGCGCACCCGCTCCAGCTCGCGCTTCAGCGCGTCGGGCGCGGTGATGGTGCGTTCGGTGAAGGGCTTCAGCGGCACCCGCGCCAGATAGGCGTCGAGGTCGGCTTCCGGCATCGCCGCCAGCAGCACCCGGCCCATCGAGGTGCAGTAGGCCGGCAGGCGGCTGCCGACGTTCAGCCCGACCGACATGATCCGCTTGGTCGCCGCACGGGCGATGTAGACGACGTCGTCCTCGTCCAGCACGGCGGCGGAACAGGATTCCTGCACAGCGCCGCTGACCTGCTCGATCAGCGGGTCGAGAATCGTCGCCAGCGGCGCCGACGACAGGAAGGAATAGCCCAGCGCCAGGATCTTCGGCTTCAGGAAGAAGCTGCGGCCGTCCGACCCGGCATAGCCCAACTGCATCAGCGTCAGCAGGCAGCGCCGCGCCGCCGCCCGCGGCAGGCCGGTGATCTTGGCGATGTCGGCGATGGTCAGGTTCGGCTCACGCTCCGTGAAGGCGCGAATCACCGACAGGCCGCGCGCCAGCGAGGTCATGAAGTTGGGATCCGCGGCCTCGTCGGCGGCGCTTGCCGTGGCGCCTTCGGCCTGCGCCTGGGTGTCGGCCATGGGCGGGTTCCTTCCCCTGGAACGGATGGTCAGCCGTCAAAATAGTGCGATTATCGCGCATTGACCAGAAAAAACGCACCAACCCGGACCCAACTCCGTCGGCGGCGGAAATAGTTCGAGGTTCCCGCAATTGTCCTTGCGCGGTGTCTGGCATCTGGTATACCGTATCGATAATGCAAAACGACGCGCCAGAGGGCGGTTATCCAAACGCTCGCACAGGAACGCTCACGACAACAAGCGGCGCCGCCGGCGTCGGCGCGCAAAGGGTCGGAACCGTGATGAACCGAGAACGATTTGCCGTGGAGCCCCTGGAGCAGGGGATGAGTTTCAAGGCGAAAGCCTACCAGTCGCTGCGCCAGGCCATCACCCAGATGAACATCTACGGCCAGAGCAGCGAGATCCGGTTGGACGAGCGTCGCCTGTGCGAAGCGTTGGGTGTCAGCCGCACGCCGGTGCGCGAGGCGATGGCGCTGCTGGAACAGGAGGGGTTCATCCGCTCCCAACCGCGGCGCGGGATCTTCGTGGTTCGCAAGACGAAGGCCGAACTGGTGGAGATGATCACGGTGTGTGCCGCCCTGGAAGGCATGGCGGCCCGCCTGTTCGTCGAGAACGCCACCACGGAAAAGCTGGAACTCCTGCACGCCGCGTTCGACAAATACACGAAAGCCGAGTTGGCGGAGCATGTCGCCGAATATTCCGACGCCAACATCGTCTTCCATCAAAGCATCGTCCAGGCTTCGGGCTCCAGCCTGATCTCGGACCTGACCGACCGCTTCTTCATTCATATGCGTGCGATCCGTCGCGCCACGATGGGGCTCGGCGATCGTGCCGACCAGTCCATCCACGAGCATCGGGACATCATCGAGGCGCTGGCCGCCCGCGATGCCGATCTCGCGGAGCGTCGGGTGCGCGAACACACGCTCGGTCTCGCACAGTACGTGGAACGGCACTGCGCCTTCCTCGACTAACCGGTCTTGAACCTTTTTTGGAGCCTCGGGGAGGAGTCACCCATATGTCTACTGCGGCTGCAACGATCACTAAGAACCTGGCCACGGAAGCATCTGTTGTCGAAGACGCGCCGGCACTGACCGACGGCTTCCAGCTCGTCATCGACGCGCTCAAGCTCAACGACATCAACAACCTGTATGTCGTCCCCGGTATCCCGATCTCCGACCTGCTGCGCATGGCGCAGGCCGAGGGCATGCGGGTCGTCTCGTTCCGTCACGAACAGAACGCCGGCAACGCCGCCGCCATCGCCGGTTTCATGACCAAGAAGCCGGGCGTGTGCATGACCGTGTCGGCGCCGGGCTTCCTGAACGGCCTGACCGCGCTGGCGAACGCCACCACCAACTGCTTCCCGATGATCCTGATCAGCGGTTCCTCGGAGCGCGAGGTCGTCGATCTCCAGCAGGGCGACTATGAGGAGATGGACCAGCTCGCCATCGCCAAGCCGCTGTGCAAGGCCGCCTTCCGCATCCTGCACGCCCAGGACATCGGCATCGGCGTGGCGCGGGCCATCCGCGCCGCCGTGTCGGGCCGTCCGGGCGGCGTCTATCTCGACCTGCCGGCCAAGCTGTTCTCCCAGGTGATGGACGCGGCCGAAGGCGCCAAGTCGCTGGTCAAGGTGGTCGATCCGACCCCGGCGCAGTACCCGTCGGCCGAGGCGGTCGACCGCGCGCTCGACCTGCTGAAGGGCGCCAAGCGTCCGCTGGTCATCTTCGGCAAGGGGGCGGCCTACGCCCAGGCCGACGACACCATCCGCGCCTTCGTCGAGAAGAGCGGCATCCCCTTCCTGCAGATGAGCATGGCCAAGGGCCTGCTGCCCGACACCCATCCGCAGTCGGCCGGTGCCGCCCGCTCGCTGGTGCTGCAGGAGGCCGACGTGGTCATGCTGGTCGGCGCGCGGCTGAACTGGCTGCTGTCGCACGGCAAGGGCAAGACCTGGGGCAAGCCCGGCTCCAAGAAATTCATCCAGATCGACATCGAGCCGAAGGAGATGGACAGCAACGTCGAAATCCAGGCTCCGCTGGTCGGCGACATCGCGTCCGTCATGGAGGTCCTGCTGAAGGGCATCGAGGGCGGGCTCACCCCGCCGACCGACTGGATGACCACCGTCGCGTCGCGCCGCGAGCAGAACATCGCCAAGATGGCGCCGAAGCTGATGAGCAACGCGTCGCCGATGAACTTCCACGGCGCGCTGGGTGCGCTCCGCCGGGTGATCCAGGAACGTCCGGACGCCATGCTGGTGAACGAGGGCGCCAACACGCTCGACCTCGCCCGCGGCATCGTCGACATGTACCAGCCACGCAAGCGCCTGGACGTCGGCACCTGGGGCGTGATGGGCATCGGCATGGGCTACGCCGTCGCCGCCGCGGTGGAAAGCGGCAAGCCGGTGCTGGCGATCGAGGGCGACAGCGCCTTCGGCTTCTCCGGCATGGAGGTGGAGACGATCTGCCGCTACAACCTGCCGGTCTGCATCGTCATCTTCAACAACAACGGCATCTACCGCGGCACCGACACCAACCCGACCGGCGGGGCCGACCCGTCGCCGATGGTCTTCGTGCCGGGCTCCCGTTACGACAAGATGATGGAAGCCTTCGGCGGCGTCGGTGTCCACGTCACCAACCCGGACGAGCTGTACCGCGCGGTCAGCGCGGCGATGGACAGCGGCCGGCCGACCCTGGTCAACGCCGCCATCGATCCGGCGGCGGGCACCGAAAGCGGCAACATCGGCAGCCTGAACCCGACCAGCAGCGTGCGCAAGATGCCGTCCTGAAACGGCACGCGCAACCGACCATCACGACGTTAGAGAGCAGGGGAGAGACAGATGGGCAAGGCACTTCAGGGCGTGCGGATC
>NZ_LGRA01000021.1:998793-1128118 GCF_003116095.1 Azospirillum sp. TSO35-2 | reverse complement strand
CGGGGGGCGGGGGGCGGGGGCGGTGACGCGGCGGGCGCGCAGGCGACCGGCAGAACGGAGGCAGCGGCGATGATGGCGGCGATGGCGGTGACCCGTGTCCTTGGCATCGGCGTCTCCCGATCGGTGGCACCGCGAGGGGGGCCCGGCTCTAGCCGGCCCGGGCGAAGCCGGCGTTGGTCAGCTCCAGCCGCCGCAGGTCGACCCCCATCTCGTTGCGGAAGCGGGCCACGGCCGCGTCCCCCAGTCGGCGGGCGGTGGCCTGGTCGCCGCGCGCCATGGCGTCGGTGTAGGCCGCGTGCTGGATCAGGAAGTTCAGCATCAGCACCTCGGCCATCTCCTGGCGCTGGGCCTCGCTGAGGCGCGCGTAGCCGGGGTCGGCGGCGATCATCGCCCGGACCTGGTTGCGCACGGCCTGGGCTTGGGCGCGGTTGTTGTCGGCGCCGTTGGCCATTGCCCAGTTGAGGATCCAGTAGCTGGCCATGGCGTCGGCCGTGTCGCCCGGGCGCAGGCCGTCACCGCCGACGATCTGCGCCCAGCTGCGCACCGGATCGCGCTGAGCCATGGCCTCGGCGATGCGACGGCCACCCTCCGCGCCGGCCTGCTTGCCCATCCAGTCGGCAAACTGGCGGCGCACGCGGGCGCTGACCTCGGGCGAGGCGCGGTAGGTCGTGGCGGTCAGAACCGGTCCGGCGGGAGGCCGCGCCGCGGCGCCGCGCCCCGAATTGATCGCGGCCTCGACCCTCTGCTTGTTGAGGATGTCCGACATCACGTAATTGTTCGGAAGCACCGTCGGCATGTCCTGGGCGACGGCCGGTGCGGCCAAGGGCAGGGCGAGCGTCCACACGACGAACGCCAGGGGTCGAGCGAAGCGCAGGATCATCGGTCAAGGTCCATTCATGATGGGCCGCCAACGCAAAAGGCGGCGGATTGTTCCGCCGCCTTCCACGACTTACCAGACCGCTTGCGGGGTACGCCTCCGGTGGGTGCCGCGGTCAGACCGGATCGGTGGTCATCACCAGCGGAACCTTACCTTGTGGAAGCGGACGGGCCGCGCTCCCCACCGGTGGAAGGTCACTCCACCGTCACGCTCTTCGCCAGATTGCGGGGCTGGTCGACGTCCGTGCCCTTCAGCACCGCCGTGTGGTAGGCCAGCAGTTGCACCGGGATGGCGTAGAGCAGCGGGGCGACCAGCGGGTCGCAGGCCGGGAGTTCGACCGACCAGCGGACCTTGTCCTTCAGCTTGTCGATGCCCTTCTTGTCGGCCAGCAGCAGCACCTTGCCCGACCGGGCGCAGACCTCCTGCACGTTCGACACCACCTTCTCGAACAGGGCGTCGGACGGCACCAGGACGATGACCGGGACGTTGTCGTCGATCAGCGCGATCGGCCCGTGCTTCAGCTCGCCGGCGGCGTAGCCCTCGGCGTGGATGTAGCTGATCTCCTTCAGCTTCAACGCGCCTTCCAGGGCCAGCGGGTACATGGCGCCGCGGCCGAGATACAGCACGTCGCGGGCTTCCGCCACCTCCTGGGCCAGTTCCTTCAGACGCTCGTCGTGGGCCAGCACGTCGGCGGCGCGGGCCGGGACCTCGCGCAGGGCGTGGGCGATCTGCTGCATCCGCTCCTGGTCGATGGCGCCGCGGGCGCGGCCGACGGTGACGGCGAGGCAGGCCAGCGTGGTCAGCTGGGTGGTGAAGGCCTTGGTCGAGGCAACGCCGATCTCCGGACCGGCCATGGTGTAGAGCACGGCGTCGGATTCCCGCGCGATCGTGCTTTCCGGGGCGTTGACGATCGACAGGATCTTCTGGCCCTGGCGCTTGCAGTAGCGCAGAGCCTCCAGCGTATCCAGCGTCTCGCCGGACTGCGAGATGAAGATGGCGACGCCGCCTTCGGGCAGCGGGGCCTCGCGGTAGCGGAACTCCGACGCGATGTCGACCTCGACCGGGATGCGGGCCAGCGTCTCGAACCAGTATTTGGCGACGAAACCGGCGTAATAGGCGGTGCCGCAGGCGACGATGGTCAGCTTGCTCGCCGTCGCCAGGTCGAACGGGAAGTCGGGCAGGGTGATCGCGCTGGTTTCCGGGTTGATGTAGGCGTTCAGCGTGTCACCGATGACCTGCGGCTGCTCGTAGATTTCCTTCAGCATGTAGTGGCGGTAGCCGTCCTTGCCGATCAGGGCACCGGACACCGCCGTGGTCTTCACCGGCCGTTCCACCACCGCGTCGCTGGCGTCGTGGACGATGGCGGCGGAGCGGCTGACCTCGACCCAGTCGCCGTCCTCCAGATAGCAGATGCGGTTGGTCAGCGGCGCCAGCGCGAAGGCGTCCGAGGCCAGATACATCTCGCCGTGGCCATAGCCGACGGCCAGCGGCGTGCCGTGGCGGGCGCCGATCATCAGCTCATGCTCGCCGGCGAAGATCAGCACCAGGGCAAAGGCGCCGGTGAAGCGCTTGAAGGCCGCGGCCGACGCCTGGACCGGCGTCATGCCATGCTTTTCGAGGTAATAGGTGACGAGGTGGACGATCACCTCGGTGTCGGTGGCGCTTTCGAAGACATAGCCGTGGCCGGTCAGCTCGTCCTTCAGCTCCTGGTAGTTCTCGATGATGCCGTTGTGGACGACGGCGACGCGCTTGGTGGCGTGCGGGTGGGCGTTGTTCTCGGTCGGGCCGCCGTGGGTGGCCCAGCGGGTGTGGCCGATGCCCACCGTGCCGGCCAGCGGCTGGTCGCGCAGCTTCATGTCCAGGTTGACCAGCTTGCCCTCGGCGCGGCGGCGCTCGATGTGGCCGTTCACCAGGGTGGCGACGCCGGCGCTGTCGTAGCCGCGGTATTCGAGCCGGCGCAGACCCTCCACCAGCCGGGGGGACGCGTCGTGGATGCCGTTGATGCCGATGATGCCGCACATGGACCTGAAACTCCTGAGAAGATGCCGACCGGAGGAAAGACCCGAACCGACCCTACGCCTTTTTCGCTTTCTCGTTTTGCTTCCGTTCGCGGAAGCGCCGGGCCCAGCCGGCGTACGCCGTCTGTGCGCCGCGGGCGACCACCAGGGCATCCGCCTCCACCGCCATCGTCACCACGCTGCCGGCGCCGACGATGGCGCCGTCGCCGATGGTGACCGGGGCGACCAGCGCGCTGTTCGACCCGATGAAGGCCCCAGCGCCGATGTCGGTGTGGTGCTTGCCGAAGCCGTCGTAGTTGCAGGTGATGGTGCCGGCGCCGATGTTAGCCCGGGCGCCGACGCGGGCGTCGCCGATGTAGGTCAGGTGGTTGGCCTTGGCCCCGGCCTCGATCACCGCGTTCTTCACCTCGACGAAGTTGCCGATGTGAACGTCAGGGCCGATCTCCGCCCCCGGGCGCAGGCGGGCGTAGGGGCCGATGACGGCGCCGCTGTCGATGCGCACCCCTTCCAGATGGCAATAGGGCTTGATCTCCACCCGGTCGCCCACCGTGACGCCGCCGGCGAAGAACACGCCGGGGCCGACCACCACGTCGCGGCCCAGCCGGGTGTCGACGCTGAAGAAGGTGCTGTCGGGGTCGATCAGGGTGGCGCCGTTGTCCATCGCCGCCTTGCGCAGGCGGCGCTGCATCAGCCGCTCGACCTCCGCCAGTTCGGCGCGGGAGTTGACGCCGACCACCTCGGCCGGGGCGGCCTCCACCACCGAGCACGCCATGCCGGCGCGCCGCGCGATCTGCACGACGTCGGTCAGGTAATACTCGCTCTTGGCGTTCTCGTTGCCGATGCGGCCGATCAGCTCGACCATGCGGGCACCGTCGAACGCCATCAGGCCGGCGTTGCACAGGGTGACCGCGCGCTCCTCCGCGCTGGCGTCGAGATACTCGACGATCTTCTCCAGGCCGCCGCGGGCGTTCAGGATCAGGCGGCCGTACGCGCCGGGATCGTCGGGCCGCATACCCAGCACCACCACCGCCGGGTCGGCCGCCTGACGCCGGGCCTGGACCAGGGCGCGCAACGTGTCGGGGGTGACCAGCGGCGTGTCGCCATAGAGCACGACGACGTCGCCGGTGAAGCCCTCCAGCAGGCCGAAGGCGGCGCGGACGGCGTCGGCGGTGCCGCGCTGCTCGTGCTGGACCGCGGTGGGGTAGGGGGCGACCGCCGCCGCCACGCTGTCCATGCCGGGACCGACCACCACCACGACATGGTCGGGGTCGAGCGCCTTCACCGCGGCCAGCACATGCCCGACCATCGGCCGGCCGGCCACCCGGTGCAGCACCTTGGGCAGGTCGGATTTCATGCGGGTGCCCTTGCCGGCGGCAAGGATCACGCAGGCGAGCGGGCGATGCGCCGTATGGCTGGGGGCCGAATGGTGGGCCATGGGGGTCTTCCTGGTCGGGCCTGGGCGAAGGGGGCGGTGTGCGGGACTGGAGCCGGTATGAGGTTAAGACATCACTGTGCCGCCGTGCGAGGCTTCTTGGGGAGAATGCGCCGCAACGTCGGGAAGTCCGGGAGTGGTGTGCCACAGCACGCCGAAGAAGCCCAAGTCAACTTTTGTGTCGGTCTGCAATAAATGAGTGATCACAATGGTTTGTTCGCTGATTTCTCTCGGGTTTTCCAGAAGCCGGGTTGGTCGGCCCCGGTGACGCAGGTGGTGGTTCCTCCCCGCGCCGTCAATTCGGCCGTTCGGCCCGTCCGCAGTGGCGCGGCGCGGTCCGGTTCCGTCCCGGCCTTGCGGCGGCGCGGGGTCAATCCCTCAGCATCTGTTTGAGGCGAGGTATCTTGCCCCTCGACGCGGTTGGGGCGGCGGGATCGACCCGCAACACGGCGCAGGCATGCCGGTAGGCGCGCGCGAGCACGCCGATCGAGAAGGCCGGGTCGCGGGAATATTCCAGAAAGCGGTCGTAGGCATGGACGGAGCCGATCGCTCTCTGCCAAAGGAGTTGGTCATCCAGGAACATCACGTTCATCGACCAGACGCCGAACGCACGGCGGTGGGACGTCCTGTGATGGAGCAGTGTGGCGATGTTGTGGTGCCTGCGATCGGATTCGATCACCTTCATGGTGGATTTCACGTTTTCCGGCGGGCCTTCCAGGCATTCGACAAACACGCCTCCGCATTCCACCATGTAACCCGTCACATTGAACTTCCTGTTGTTTCGTGCGGACGCCAGACAAATCTTTTGAATGTCAGTGTAGGACAGTAATGACGTTACCTCGCTTCGGAAGATGATTCTCAGCATGAAGCGCTCTCCCCGTCCTCGCATCTGTTTTTCTGTTATAATGCAACATAGGATAGTGTATTTAGAATCATTCTTTAAGTCATCAGACAAACTGAAGCGGAAAATTTCATTCCTGAAACAATTTGCGCTGCAACACCTGAGTTGGGTAATGCTTTGGTTATGATGAGAACTTGGTTGAGTTTTGGCGCAGTTGGGCGAGAGGCGGGTGTGAAAGTTGAAACCATTCCAGATGTTTCCCCGAAGGGCGCAGAGAGGAGCCGATTGCCTTAGTACTGGAATCTTCCTCCGCAATAATGCTCTCGGAGTCTCAAGTTTTGCGGGTTTTTCGGGCCGGGGTGCGGACGCCATGCTTGTGTCCGCTCAACCGGATTGAACAAATCGCTCTCCAGTGTTGTCGGAGTGCTCTTTGATGGCATTGCGTCGATCGCCTGGATTGCTGCCCGGCCGTGAGCCGGTTGCCTCCATATCCTCGACTATCTACAGCTTTTCATCGTGGATGGCTCGGAATGTGGACGACCCGGGGGCGGGGTGGCCTATCGCCCATTGCGCGAACCGTCGGGTGCCGGCCGGCATCCTTGCGCCGCAGGCCCTGGCGGCCCGGGCCGACGCCCCCCGGGGTTCCGCCCGTGGGCCCGGCCGTGTTATCGACGGGGCATCAACGAACCGATTGCAGATTGCGGGGCTTTTCATGCCGTTTCCCTTTTCGGCGCTCGTCTTCGACCTGGATGGAACGCTGATCGACAGCGCGCCCGACATGACCCGCGTGCTGAATCGCACGCTCGCCGAATTCGACCGCCCGCCGCTGACCGAGGCGCAGGTGCGGACGATGGTCGGCGACGGGTCGGCGATGCTGGTCCGCCAAGCCTTCGCCGCAAGCGGCGCGCCGCTGACCGACGACGCGGTGGAACCGGTGCTGCGCCATTACCTCGACACCTATTACGACGACGACGAGCGGCCGGTGCTCTATCCCGACGTGGCGGAGACGCTGGCCGCCCTGTCCGACCGTGGGGTGCGGCTTGGCCTGTGCACCAACAAGCCGGAGCGGATCACCCGGAAGCTGCTGGGCCTGCTGGGGCTGGAGCCGTTGTTCGGCGCGGTGGCCGGCGGCGACACGCTGCCGGTGAAAAAGCCGGACGGCCGCCACCTGACCTGGGTGCTGGACCGGCTGGGCGTGGCCGGGGACCAGGCGGCCCAGCACGCGGCGATGATCGGTGACAACGCCAACGACGTGAAGGCGGCGCGGGCGGCGGGGGTGCCGGTGGTCGCGATGAGCTATGGCTATCCCCGCATGCCGGTCGCCGAGCTGGGCGCCGATCTCGTGCTGGACCATTTCGCCGACCTGCCCGACGGGTTGGTCCGGCTGGCCGCCGGGGGCTGATCCCGGGGCCACGTCCCGGCTGTTGCGCGGGTGGCGGATGGTTGCATACGCAGATACTATCCCTTTGGACAAAGGGGCTATCCTTCCGGACGGGCGACGGGATTGCGGGAAGCCCCTAGGCTGGTGGGGTCGTTTGCGGAACGCCGCAGGACACGACGCCGATCCGGGAGGACGCGCCATGATGCAGGGCAGCGCTTTGACGGCCGATCCGCTGGCCTTCACCGCCATGCTCCTGCTGCTGACGGTGTTCGCGTCCGGCAGGCAAAACAACCAAACAAGAACCTGTCGGGTGCGAACGGGACGGCGGCGCCTTGCGCCACCGTCCCCGTCGCATGACGGCGGCCCCCAATGGGAAGGAACCCCACCATGGCCCCTCGCATGGTTCGCATCGTTCATATGGGGAAGCTGGGCGGCTACGCGGCGCTTCTGGGCGGCGCGCTGCTGGAGCTGGATGGCCGTATTCTGTGGCCGTCGGTCAAGACGCTGACCGACGCCGCCCAGCGGGCCGGCATCGGGGTGTGCGACCAGATTCTCGATACCCGGTCGGTCACCGATGGCGCCACGACCGCCGCCGCTCCGCTCAGCGGCGGGGCGGAGCCCCGGCAACCGCTTCCGATGGCGGACCGGCGGGCCGCGGGGCTGCCGCTGGCGGCGTGACGCCGGTCAGGTGAAGCACGACGCTGCCGAAGTCGCTTTCCGTCTCCAGCCGCACCGGCAGGGGCGGGGCGCCGGCGGCGACCGGGGCCAGCCACAGATCGACGGGCGGCCGCTCGGCGCGGTCGTTGCGCTGCCAGAATCGCCCGCTCGACGCCGAGCGCGGGTAGCCGGCGACCGGCCGGTAGCTCACCCGGCATTGCAGGGCGACCCCGGCGAACACCGAAAAGCGCGACTGGTCGACGATGCGCCGCCCGACCTCCGAGAACACCATGTCGTAGCGTCGGCGCCCGTCATAGACCGGCAGCGTCCGTTCGCAGCCCTCGCCCCGGCCGACACCGGCCAGCAGGCCGAGCACCGCGGTCAGCGGGTCGAGCGTGCCGCGCCGCAGATCCGGCGGCACCGGCTCGCGGTCGTCCTGTTCCGGCGGCGGGGTCACGCTGGCGGTGACGTCACCCTGACCGTCGTAGGACAGCGTCACGTTGCGCGGTTCGTCGCGGAAGACGCTGGTCTGCTGGTGATGGGCAGGCCGCAGCGCGTCGGCGGAGCGGGCGCCGTCGCTCTGCGATTCGGTGCGCCAGGAGAACAGGCGGCCAAGGTAGCCGCCGGTCACCGCCGACACCGTGATCCGATAGCGGTCGCCGGTCAGGTCCAGGGTGGTGTCGACGTCCAGCACGGTGACGCCGCCGACGAACACCCGGTAGGTCGCCGTCACCGGCGCAGCCATGGCCGGCGCCGTCATGGCCGCCAGCGCCCCGCCGCCGACGGCGAGCGCCAGCGTCAGGCCGCGGCTGCGGGTGGGCCGTGGGAGCGCCGCAGGGGGACCGGGGCGGCGGCGGTGGAGGGCGCGGGGGAGGGTCACGTCCGGGGCTCCGACAGGCGATGAATTCTTTTTAGATGGTGATGAAACTCCCGCTTGACACCCAGCGGCTATGGCCGTAGAAACCCGCCCACCGCAGCGGCGGGGCCGACGACAAACGGCTGCGACGCTCCCGGGACGGTCCGCCGGACAATGGCGGAGCGCGACGGGCGACAGAGTTTCAAGGTTTGGGCGCGTAGCTCAGCGGGAGAGCATTCGCTTCACACGCGAAGGGTCACAGGTTCAATCCCTGTCGCGCCCACCATCATAAAAAGGCTTCGGACCACGGTCCGGAGCCTTTTTTGTTGCCGCACCGACGGGCTCAAGCCGGTGACGTGGGAACCACAGAAAAACTTGCAATATAATCGTCTAATGTTTCAGCGAATCCGCGGTCGATTGACGCAGATCAGCCCCGTTTGCGGTGCAATGCGGTAGGTATGGGGGCATTCCCTGTCACCCGCTTTGGAAAGCCGCATCTCATGGAAGACACCCGCGTTACCCTGATGGCCCTCGGTCTGCTCGTCGTCGCTCTGCTCCTCATCGTCGGTTCCGTGGTGGTGGCGCCGTCGATCACCGTCATCCTGGCGACGCTGCTCGCCTGGCTCAATCTCGCCTATCTGGTCGGCGTCACGCTGACCCGCTGAGCGGCCGTTCGACCGGCGACGGAGAAGGGGGCGACCCGCTCCGTCGCCGGGCGCGGGGCGTCGCACCCGCAACAGTCTGTCTTGCAGAAAGCTTTTCTGGACAGGAACGGTCGGCCGGGTTATCCAGCGCGCGGTTTCGCCCGTGCCGGATCCGCCGTGCCCCGGTCTCCTTCTTTCCAGGAAACGACGCCATGACGCCGACCGCCGCCCAGCCCACCTGCCCTCTGCCCATCCTTCGCACGGTCGAGGAGTTGCGGGCCCAGGTCGCGGCGTGGCGCGACGCCGGGCTGACGGTGGCGCTGGTGCCGACGATGGGGGCGCTGCACGAGGGGCATCTTGGACTGGTGCGCCGCGCGCGTGAGCGGGCCGACCGGGTGATCGCCACCGTCTTCGTCAACCCGACCCAGTTCGCGCCGCACGAGGATTTCGACCGCTACCCGCGCGACGAGGCGGGCGACGCGGCCAAGCTGGCCTCGGCCGGCTGCCATGTCCTGTACACCCCCGGCGTCCGCACCATGTACCCGGAGGGCTTCGCCACCGCGATTTCGGTCGGCGGCCCGGCGGAGGGGCTGTGCGGCACCTTCCGCCCGCAGATGTTCGGCGGTGTCGCCCTGGTGGTCACCAAGCTGTTCCTCCAGGCGCTGCCCGACGTCGCCGTGTTCGGGGAGAAGGATTACCAGCAGCTGATGGTGATCCGCCGCTTCACCCGCGACCTCGACATTCCGGTCCGGGTCGAGGGGCTGCCGACGGTGCGCGAGGCCGACGGCCTGGCGATGTCGTCGCGCAACGCCTATCTCGGCACCGGCGAGCGCGCCCGCGCGCCGGAGCTGTACCGCGCCCTGACCGCGGCGGCCGAGGCGCTGGCCCAAGGCGGCGAGGCCGACGGCGCCCTGACCGCCGCCCGCAGCCGGATCGCCGAGGCCGGGTTCGGCACCATCGACTACATCGAGCTGCGCGATGCCGAGACGCTGGAACCGGTCACCCGCGTGACCCGCCCGGCCCGCCTGCTGGCCGCCGCCTGGATGGGCAAGGCCCGCCTGATCGACAATGTCCCGGTGATCCCGGCGGGCTGAGGCCCGGCCGCGGAAGCCGGCTGGCCGGTCATTGGCGGATCGCCAGGAAGTTCTGGTACGAGAAGATCTCGTCGAGGTCGCTGAAGGACGTGAGCTGATAGAGGCCGTCCTTCAGGATGCGGCACAGGCTGTACCCGTCGAGGATGCGGATGAAATCACGGAGGAAGCTCCGTGAATCGATGTTGCAGCCGCCGAACTCGAACTGGATGATGTCGATGCAGCCGCGGCGGAGCCGGTCGGCGGCACCATTCAGGACCGCGATCTCGTGCCCTTCGACATCGATCTTCAGGAAGTCGATGCGGTCGATCCCGTTGGCGTCGCAGAAATCGTCGATGCGCTCCAGCCGGACGGTCTCGCTGGCCGGGAAGGCGTCGCCGGACGGTGCAATCCGCCGCGCGTAGAGCGAGCCCAGGGCGGAACCGGCGTCGGCGGCGTGCAGACTGGCGATCGCCCGGTGATCGGAAAACCCGATGTTGAACACGGACAGACGGTCCGGCCTCTCCGCCGCGACTGCGGCCAGCGATCGGAAGGCGACCGCCGACGGTTCGAACGCATAGACCCTCGCCTGACCGCAGGCGTCGAGCGCCGCCCGGCTGTAGGTCCCCACATTGGCGCCGACGTCGAAGATCACGAAATCGGGGCGTCCCTTGCGGGTCATCACCGACTGGACATAGCGCAACACGCCGGTTTCCCCGGTTTCCGCGATCGTCGCGTCGTTCGACAGCCCCATGCCGCGGAGCGCCTGCCGGTGGACGGCGCGGAAGAAATCGTGCGAACCGGCCTTGCCGCCGCTTTCGTCGGCCAACCGGCACAGCGCCTGGAAAATTTCGTCTTGCGACAGGCGATCCTGGGTCATCGGCGGTCCGGTCCAATCAGGCACCCGGCCGCAGCGGCGCCATGCCGTTGCCGGCCCACGGCGATGAACCATACCACCGCGGGCACCGCCGCGCACTTGGAACAGCGCGGGGCAACATGGCCGTCATCGCGACACGCCGTTGCGGCCGTGTTTGACGGCGGCCGCGTGCTTGCCTACCATCGGCAGCGATCGGACATGGTCCCCAAGGGGGGCGGAAAGGCGACTGTGCGGCTCGTCCGGCGCAACCGGCAGGGGGAAACGGTGTCCCTGATGCCGCTGGTTCTGACCGGCCTGCTGCTGCTTCTGGCGGCGCTGGGGGCCGGCGGAGCCTTCATCGCCAGCAAGAACCGCGCGCCGGCCGGGCAGACCCTGCCGGGGGGCGACAAGAAATACGCCTCCCTGCCGGTGATGACCTTCTCGCTGGGCGGCAACGACGCGCGGATGGTCGACGTGAAGGTCCTGCTGGAGATCGATCCGCTGGTCGACGGCAAGGTCGCCGATCCCTACGTCCCGCGCATCACCGACCGGCTGTCCGACCGCATGCGCCAGATCGACCCGCAGCAACTGTCCGGCGCCGAGGGCGCCAAGCTGATGAAGAGCACCATCGCCGGCGTGCTGGACCGCGAGATGCGCGGCGTGCGCGTGCGCGACATCCTGCTTGACCGCATGGTGGTGCGGTAGCGCCGTTCACCCCATCGCTTTTCACCGCATCGCTTCGGCGCCCGACACCAGCTCGATCAACTCCGTCGTGACCTGCTCCTGCCGCAGGTGCCGCACCGTGGCGGTCAAGTTGTCCAGCGTGGTTTCGATGTTGTGGCGGGCGGTCATCATGGTCGAGAGGCGGGCGGCGTTCTCGGCGGCGAAGCTCTCCATCGCCGCGTTGGCCAGCAGGGCGAAGACATACTCGTCGACCAGCCGGGCGATCAGCTCGCGCGGCGGCATGTTGATCAGCGGCGGCACCGGCGCCGTGGCGAGACGCTGCGGCAGCCCGAGCGGAAGCAGGGCGCGCCGCGTCACCTCCGGCGGGGCGCCGGCGGCGGTCCGGCCATAGAGCAGCTCGACCCGGCCCAGCCGCCCGTCCGCCGCGGCCTGATAGAGCGCCTCGGCGATGCGCCGGGCGGTGTCGGTGACGGCGTCGGTGTGGGTCGCCATCGCCAGGGTCCAGTCCGGCGTCCGGCCGCGTTCCTCCAGCAGGGCGGCGCCGCGCTGGCCGACCACCCACAGGGCGCAGCCGGGCGGCGCGGCCAGCGCCGCGTCGATCAGCCGTCCGGCGAAGGCGCCGACGAAGCCGTGTTCCGGCGCGAACAGCAGCAGGGCGGCTTGATGGCGTCCGCTCCCTTTCCCGTTGGTCGGCCATTGCGCCGGCGCGTCGTCCAGCAGCCCGGCCGCCTGGGCCAGCGCCCCGGCGATGACGTCGGCGTAGGCGCGCGTGCCGGCCAGCGTCGCCAGGGCCTGCTGCAGCCGCATCGACGCCAGCGAGCGCATGACGTCGGTCACCGATCCCAGATCCTGGACGCTGGCCCGCCGCGCCTCGACCTCGGCCAGACGCTCGGTCATGGCCCGCTCCCGGCCGCCGCCAGCCCAGTGGCCGTCAGCCCGGTTGCCGCCTGGGCGATCAGGTCGCGCAAGGCAGCCTTGGCGCCGTCGTCCAGCGTCCCGCCGATGGGCGGCGGCCGGGTGGCGACTAGCCTGGCCAGCGCCGCCTGGAACGCCGGCATCGCCTCCAGCGGCAACCGGTCGAGCGTCCCGTCGGCCAGCGCCAGCAGTTGCGCCGCCTGGACCGCCAGCGGCCGCGGGGCGAGGTGGCGTTGCGCCAGCAGCGCCCGCATGCGCTGGCCGTGCTCCACCGCCTTGCGCGTACGCTCGTCGACCAGCCCGCCGAAGCGGGTGAACACCTCCAGTTCCAGGAACTGGGCGTAGTCCAGCCGCAGCGGCTCGGCCAGTGCGCGCAGGGCCGGCGGCTGCGCCTTGCCGCCGACGCGCGACACGCTGCGGCCGATGTCGACCGCCGGTTTCTGCCCCTCGTAGAACAGCTTCGCGTCGAGATAGACCTGCCCGTCGGTGATGGAGATCAGGTTGGTCGGGATGTAGGCCGACAGGTTGCCGCTCTGCGTCTCGGCGATCGGCAGCGCGGTCAGCGAGCCGCCGCCGCGGGCCGGCGTCAGCTTGGCCGCCCGTTCCAGCAGGCGGCTGTGCAGGTAGAAGACGTCGCCGGGATAGGCCTCGCGCCCCGGCGGGCGGCGCAGCAGCAGCGACAGCTGTCGGTGCACCGCCGCGTGCTTGCTGAGGTCGTCGACGATCACCAGGGCGTGGCGGCCGCTGTCGCGGAAATGCTCGGCCATGGTGAAGCCGGCGTAGGGCGCCAGCCATTGCAGGCCGGGCGCCGAATCGGCGGCGGCGATGACGAACAGGGTGCGGGAGGCTGCACCGCCCTGGCGCACCGCCTCGATCGCCGCGCGCACGCCCGATGCCTTCTGGCCGACCGCGACATAGACGCAGAACACGTCGCCGTCGGTCTGGTTCAGGATGGCGTCGACGGCGACGGCGGTCTTGCCGGTGGCGCGGTCGCCGATCAGCAGCTCGCGCTGGCCACGGCCGAGCGGGAACATGGCGTCGATCACCGCGGTGCCGGTCAGCATCGGTTCGGACACCGCCGCCCGTTCGGCGATGGTCGGGGCCGGCCGTTCCACCGGTTCCCACCGTTCGGCCTCCACCGGCGGGCCGTCGTCCAGCGGGTTGCCGAGCGGGTCGATCACCCGGCCCATCAGCTTGTCGCCGACCGGCACCCGGACCACGGTGCCGGTGCCGTGCACGGCGCCGCCGGCGGCGACCGCGGCGTCGTCACCCAGCAGGATGCAGCCGATCTCGCGGTCCAGATCCATGGCGAGGCCGACGACCCCGCCGGGGAACAGCAGCAGCTCGTCGACCCGGACGTCGGGCAGGCCGGAGACATGGGCGATCCCGTCGCCGACCGACTCCACCCGCCCGACCGATTCCAGCCGCGCGCCGGCACCGATGCCGTCCAGCCGGCGCAGAGCGCCGGGCATCCAGGCGTCCAGCGCGTCCTTAAGCGAGGGCTGCCCGGTCGGTTCGCGCAGGGGCGGTTGTTGCGGCATCAGCTCTTGCGGGCTCATCGCGGGTCAACTCCTCCGCCGCCTCGGCCAGCGCCTGCTTCCAGGTGCGGCGGACGACGCTGTGCGGGAAATGCAGCTCCACCCCGGCGATCAGGCCGGGATCCTCGGCCACCGTCAGCACCACCGTCCGGCCGAGCGTCGCCGCCAGCCGGTCGCGGCCATGGCCGGCATCCTCGGGTGTCAACGGCGTCGCGGCGACGAGGCACACCGGCACCGGGTCGACCCCGTCGACCAGCGCCCGGCGCTGCGCCTCCGGCAGGGCTTCGACCGCGGCGCACGCCTCGTCCAGGAAGGGGCGGGTCAGTGCGGCGACAGGGGCACCGCGCAGCAGCCGCGCCGCCAGCTCGGCGCCCAGCGCCGCGGCGTGGCGTTGCAGGTCGGCCAGCGCCTGGGCGCGCTCCTCCGCCAGCTTGGCGCGGGCGTTGTCCAGCGCGCGGTCCGCCTCGGCCCGCGCCTTGTCGAGCAGGGCGGCGCGTTCGGCCTCCGCCGCGCTGCGGGCGGCGGCGATCAGCCGGTCGCGCTCCGCGGGCAGGCCGGTGCGCTCGGCCTCCAGCCCCTGGCGCAGGCTGTCGGCGGCCTGCCGTGCCGCCTCCGCCTCGCTGCGGACGCGGTCGGTGGCGGCCTGCCGCTCGGCGATCACCGCCAGCACCGGGCGGTAGAGGAAGCGCCGGAGCAGCCAGACCAGGATCAGGAAGTTGATGGCCTGGAGCAGCAGCGTCCAACCGTCGATGTGCATGACGGCCTCAGGCGAACGGGTTGGCGAACAGCAGCAGCAGCGCGATCACCAGGCAGTAGATCGCCATGGTCTCGATCATCGCGAGGCCGACGAACAAAGTGCGCGACAGGGTGTTGGCGGCCTCCGGCTGGCGGGCGATGGCCTCCATCGCCGCGGCGACCGCGCGCCCTTCCGCCAGCGCCGGCCCGATGGCGCCGACCGAGACGGCGATCACCGCGCCCAGGATGCTGATGGCGTGGATGTCCATGTGTCTCACCCCTTTTCGATGGTTCCGACCGCGCCGCCGATGAAGACGGTGGCGAGGATGGTGAAGATGTACGCCTGGACCAGCCCGAGCAGCAGTTCCAGCGCCATCAGCGGCACCGGCACGAACAGCCCGGCCAGCGCCAGCACGATGCCGATGACGAACTCGCCGCTCATGACGTTGCCGAACAGGCGGATCGACAGCGAGAAGGCGCGGGTCAGCTCCGACAGCAGGTTCAGCGGCAGCAGCAGCGGGGTGGGGTGGGCGAAGCCCTTCAGGTAGCCCCACAGCCCGCGCTTGGCGATGCCCAGCGCCTGGGCCGACAGCAGCACGACCAGCGCCAGCGCCGCCGCGGTTTCCAGGAAGGCGGTCGGCGCCTTCAGCCCCGGCAGCAGGCCGGACAGGTTGGCGACCGCCAGATAGAGGAACAGCGTGCCCAGCAGCGGCAGGAAGGGCGTGGCGTCGGCCTGCATCGTCTCGCCGATCTCGCGGCGCAGGGTTTCGACCACCAGCTCCAGCACGGTCTGGACCCGGCCGGGCCGCTCCACCCGCAGCCGGCGCGTTGCCAGCGCCGCCCCCAGCGTCATCGCGGCCATCAGCCCCCAGGTGACGACCACCGGCAGGGTGATCGGCAGCGGGCCGAGCGCGACGACGACCGGTGCGGTCAGCGGGGAGTCGGTCATGGCGTTCCCCCGTCCGCCGCCCGTTCCCGCCGCATCACCGCCACGCGGGCCGCCTGGAAGCCGGCGAGCATGGCGAGCAGCGCCGCCGCACCGCCCCAGACCGCCGCCGCGGTGAAGCCCGCCACCGCTCCGCCCAGCCGCAGCAGGTGCAGCGGCACCGCCCGGCGCGCACCGCCGTTGGCGTAGAGCCGCGCGGTGGCGGCCAGCCCGCGGAAGAACAGCGTGCCCAGCGCCAGGCCGGCCAGCGCGCCGCAGAGGATGGACAGGAGGATGGGGGCGGTCATGACGGTCCACGCTCCTGCTCGATGCGGTTCCAGGCGAGCCAGCCGCCGAGCAGCACCCCGGCGAACAGCAGCGCCGCGGTCCAGAAGATGCCGCTGCCCGCCCGCTGGTCGAGCCAGCGTCCGGCGAACAGCCCGGCCAGCGTCGGCACCACCACCAGCCAGCCCAGCGCGCCGATCAGCGCCAGATTGCGGCCCATCGGCCGTTCGCCCTCGCGCAGCCAGCGCTCGCGCCGTTCGCGGCGGCGGCGGACGTTGCCGGACAGCGGGTCTTGTGGCTCCGGCGGTTCTGGCGGGCTGGAGTCGGTCATGACGCGTCCTCCGTTCCATCGCCGGTCGGGGCGAACGGGCTGGCGGCGCGGCGTTCGGGCCGCAGGTAGGCTAGGATGTGGCGGACCGCCGCCAGATGCATGCGGCGGGCGCCGGTGCGGGCCTGCCCCTCGTCCTCGGCGTTGCGGCGGAAGCGGGCCAGCACGTCCTGTTCCAGCGCGTGCAGGTCGTCGCCGACCACCGCCTCGCGCGTCGCCACCGCGACGCGGGCGCCGTCGGTCACGGTCAGCACCCCGCCGCGCACCGCGCAATGCCCCTCGCGCCCGTCGGCGCCGCGCCAGCTGACCACCGAGACGGCGAGCGCGGTCAGCAGGTCGGCGTGGCCGGGCAGGACGCCGAAGGCGCCGCTGGCGTCCTCGGCGCGCAGATGGCGGAGGCCGGCGAGCTGGGCGGCGACCGACGTGGGCGTGGTGATGATGAGGGAAAGGCCGCCATCCGTCATGGCGTCCTCCCGGCGCGGTCGCGCTCGCGGACCTGATCCAGCGTGCCGGTCATGAAGAAGGCGCTTTCGGCCCAGCCGTCGCCCTCGCCGTCCAGGATGGCGCGGCAGCCCTTCAGCGTGTCCTCCAGCGGCACGCTGACGCCGCCATGGCCGGTGAAGACCTCCGTCACCACGAAGGGCTGGGTCAGGAACCGCTGCAGCCGGCGGGCGCGGCGCACCGCCAGGCGGTCGGCGGCGCTCAGCTCCTCCATGCCCAGCAGGGCGATGACGTCCTGAAGCTCGCGGTAATGGGCGATGGTCCGCCGCACCTCCTCCGCCAGCCGGTAATGCGTCTCCCCCACCACCAGCGGGTCGAGCAGGCTGGAGGTCGAGGTCAGCGGGTCGACCGCCGGGTACAGCCCCTCCGCCGCCATGGCGCGCGACAGCACGATGGAGCTGTCGAGGTGGCTGAACAGCTCCGCCACCGCCGGATCGGTGAAGTCGTCGGCCGGGACATAGACCGCCTGGATTGCCGTCACCACCGCGCCGGGGGTGGAGGCCACCCGCTCCTCCAGCTCGGCGATCTCGCTGGCCAGCGTCGGCTGGTAGCCGACCCGCGACGGCAGGCGGCCGAGCAGCCCCGACACCTCCGCCCCGGCCTGGACGAAGCGGAAGACGTTGTCCATCAGCAGCAGCACGTCGCGTCGTTCCTCGTCGCGGAAATGCTCGGCGATGGTCAGCGCGGTCAGGCCGACGCGCCAGCGCGCCCCCGGCGGCTCGTTCATCTGGCCGAAGACCAGCGCGGTGCGGTCGAGCACGCCGGAACGCCGCATCTCCTCCCACAGCTCCTGCCCCTCGCGGGAGCGTTCGCCAATGCCGGCGAAGACGGAGATGCCGGTGTAGCGCTCCCCCATCTTGCGGATCAGCTCCATCACCAGCACGGTCTTGCCGACGCCGGCGCCACCGAACATCGCCGCCTTGCCGCCGCGCGCCATCGGCGCCAGCAGGTCGATCACCTTGATGCCGGTCTCCATCAGCTCGCGCTGCGGGTTGCGGCGGGACAGCGGCGGCGGGGCGCGGTGGATGGGGGAGCGCGGGGTGTCGGCCGGCAGCGCCGGCCCATCGTCGCGCGGCAACCCCATGACGTCGAGCAGCCGGCCCAGCACCGCCGCCCCCACCGGGGTGGTCAGCGGCCCGCCGGTGGCGCGCGCCATGGTGCCGCGCCGCAGGCCCGAGGTGCCCTGGAGCGCGATGGCGCGGGCGGTGCCGGCGTCCAGATGGGCCTGCACCTCCGCCACCAGCCGCTCCGGGCCGTCCCACAGGATCTCCACCGCCTCGCGCAGCGGCGGCAGAGCGCCGTCCGGAAAGACGAGGTCGATGACCGAGCCGCGGACGGCGACCACCCGCCCCAACGACGATTCGCTGGGGTCTGCGGGGGAGGCCGGGGCGTTGACGGGTGTGTCGGTGGGCATGGTCACTCCGGCCGGGAGGCGTGGACGGGAACCGGGGGCGGTGGTGCGGCTATGAGACCCGGGGCGGGCCCCACCCGACCGGCCACCCCAGCCTTCCCCCGGCGGGCGGGGGAAGGGGCGCTTGGCAGCGCCGCAGGGGTGGAGGGCAAAACGTCAACCAGATCGACCACCAGACCCCAGCATAGACCCGCGGCGGCGCCTGCCGCATTGCGTCAAATCAAACCCTGCCCCTATGGAAATGCCCGGTCGGGGAAATCGGTGGGACTTGGGGCGGCTGCCGGCGGCCCGCCTGGCTGTGTCCCCGGCTCATCGTCGGCCTGGAGGGTGATCGCCACCCGGCGGTTGCGCGCCTGTGCGACCGGGTCGGTCCCGCCGGTCAGCGGGCGGGTGTCGGCGAAGCCGACCGCCGACAGCCGGTCCGGCGGCAGGCCGAGCTCGATCAGGCGGCGGACGACGCTGGAGGCGCGGGCGCCCGACAGCTCCCAGTTGGAGGGGAAGCGGCTGTTGCTGATCGGGGTGCGGTCGGTGTGCCCCTCCACCACGATGTCGCCGCGGGTCGCGGTCAGCGTCGGGGCCAGCCGGCGCAGCAGCCCGTCGCCGCCCGGCGTCAGCTCCGCCCGGCCGGAGGCGAACAGGATGCCGTCGCCGATGACGATGTTCACCCGGTTCTGCCGCACGTCGACCGCGACGCTGCGCGGCACGCCGAGCGTCGCCAGCGTCTCGCGCCAATGCGCCGCCACCCGCTCCGGCGCCGTCACCGCCACCTTCCCGTCGTCCAGGCGCGGGCGCGGATCGGGGGGCGGATTGGGTTTCGGCGGCGGGGGTTCGTCGAACAAGGGCGGCGGCGGTGCCGACTCCGGCGCCGTGTGGACCGCCGCCGTGTTCGACGCCGTGTTCGACGCCGCGACCGGCAACTCGGGCTGCGGCGTGGTGGGGAGCTGGTCCTTCAGCGTGGTGATCGCCAGCAGCATGACGAACACCGACAGCAGCAGCGTCACCAGATCGGAGTAGCTGAGCAGCCAGATTTCCTGGTCGTCCTCGCCCCCGGCGGCGGGCAGGGTGGCGTTGGCGGCCCAGGGCGGCGAGGCGAGGTCCTGCGCGTCGTCCGCGGTGATGCGGCCGGGGATCGGGCCGGCGCCGGTGTCGGGACGCTCGTCAGGACTGGCCATGGAGTTCGTCCCCGCGCTCACGCACGAATTCGGCGAGCGCGTCGGCGATCACCGTCGGCGAGCGGCCGAGCCGCACCAGGAGAATGCCCTCCAGCAGCACGTTCAGCATCGCCACCCGGCGCGCGGTGCGCTGTTCCAGCTTGATGGCGATCGGCTTGAAGACGAGGTTGGCCAGCACCACGCCGTACAGCGTCGCCACCAGCGCCACCGACATGTGTTCGCCCACCTGCGCGATGGTCGCGGTGCCGAGCTGCGCCATCATGCCGATCAGCCCGACCAGCGTCGCCAGCAGCCCGAAGGCCGGGGCGAGGCCGGCCAGCGTGCGGAACAGGCGTGACTGCACCGATTCGCGCTCGATCAGCTTCTGGATGCGCCAGTTCATCACGTGCAGGATGTCGTTGACCGGCGTGCCGTCGGCGATCAACTGCAGGCCCAGTCGCAGGAACGGGCTGGCGGCCCGGGTGCCCTGCTCCTCCGCCCGCTGGATCTGGCCGCGCTGGTAGAGGCGGGCGAAGGTCACCAGCTCCGTGATGTCGTCGGCGATGGAATCCTCGTCGCGGAAGATCGCGCGCAGGGAGGCCAGCGCCGCCCGCAGCTCGCTCGCCCGGAAGGCCAGCAGGGCGGCGACGGTGATGCCGCCGCTGATGATGACGGCGCCGGTGGGGTTCCACAGCGCCTCCATCCCATGGCCGACGCCGATGTAGGACATCAGCCCCACACCGCCGGCGAGGCCGAAGACGGTGGCGTTCAGGAGATGGGTGGGCTTGCGCGCCGGTCGGGCGAGCGGCGGGGAGGGCATTGGGGTGGCCATCCGGCGCCTCGTGATTCATCAGCTTTTTATCTATTAGGCGTTCGTAACAACCCGCTGTCAATCAGGGGTAACGCGGGGCAGGGGCGTGTCTTTGGCGCTGCGGTGTTCAGCCGCGCCCGAACAGCCGCCCGAACAGGCCGGGGCGGGCGGGGGTGGTGGTGGCGTCCTGGTCGGTGTCCGCGGCGGTGGTCGGTTCGTCCGCCGCCGCGTCCTCCTCCCGCCGGGGGCGTTCGCTGTCGAGCGGCGCGGTGTGAGGGGCCGCCGCCGCGGCGTCGGCGGCGCGGCCCTGGAGCAGCGTCACCCCGGCGGCCCGCCCGGTTTCCAGCGCCGCCGGCTCGTCGCAGCGCCACAGCACCAGCCGTCCGGCGCCGAAGCGGGCGACGGCGGCGGTCAGGTGGGATGCGGCGTCGGCGGCGCCGCGGATCCAGTGCGCCTTGATGAAGACCGGCTCGATCCCCGCCGGATCCAGCGTGGCGAGGGTCGCCAGCGGCACATGGTCCAGCGCCACGCCGAAACCGGCGTCGGCCAGCCGTGCCGCCGCCGCGGCGACGCGGTCGGGGGCGAGACTCAGCTCCCAGCAGGCGAGTTCGGCGGTGACGCGGCGGCGCGCCTCCGCCGGGATGGCGCGGGCCAGTTCGTCGAAGCCGTCGTCCAGCACGGTGGTGGTGTGCAGGTCGACGGTGAAGGGGCGGGGGTCCTGGGCGCGGTCGCGGGCGATATGGCGCAACAGCCCGCGGTCGAGCCGCACCGCAACCTCGTGCCGCAGCCAGGCGTCGCGCCGCAGCGGCAGGGACAGGCGCGATTCCAGTTCGGTCAGCGACACCGCCAGTTCGGTGGCCGGCACCGTCGGGACCGCCCCGGCGAAGGACCAGATCGGCTGTTCGCGGACGAGGCTGTCGAGGTCGGCGCCGTGCAGCACCCGCTCCACCTCCAGCAGGTGGGCCAGCGCCGCGGTGGGCGCCCGCTCCGCCGCCTCGCGCAGGGCGGCGGCCCGGTCGTCGCCGGGGTATAGGTCGGCGATCATCCGCTCGACGTCGGCGGCGACGTCGTAGCGGGTGGTGCGGAGATCACCGAAGCCGTGGCTGTGCAGGGTGCGGGCCAGCGCCTTCGCCCCGGCGTCGAGCAGGTCGCCCGCCTCGGCCGGGGCCAGGACCACCAGGCGCGGCCCGGCCAGCCGGAACACCTCGCGCGGGCGGTTGCCCAGCCAGCTTTCCAGATAATGGTCGAGCGTCATGGCGAAGCGCGGGTCGCCGCCATGCTCGATCCCGCGCAGGTCGGCCAGCAGCGCCGCCAGCGGTTCCGGCGCCGCCCGCAACGCCTGCAGGCGTGCCAGAAGCGTGTGCCCCGCCGCGTCCGCCATCGCACCCTCTCAAGACCCGTTCACGCCCGGAGTGTCGCGTCCGGACGCGGCGGGTGCAAGGGGCGATGACGCCGCGGGGGGCGCCTGACGTCCGCCGGCCGGTCAGCCGATCTCGAACTTGATGCCCTGGGCGAGCGGCAGGGCCGACGAGTAGTTCACGGTCGCGGTCTGGCGCCGCATGTAGGCCTTCCAGGCGTCGGAGCCCGACTCGCGGCCGCCGCCGGTTTCCTTCTCGCCGCCGAAGGCGCCGCCGATCTCCGCACCGCTCGGCCCGATGTTGACGTTGGCGATGCCGCAGTCGGAGCCCGAGGCCGACAGGAACCGCTCCGTCTCGCGCAGGTCGGTGGAGAAGATGCAGGAGGACAGGCCCTGCGGCACCGCGTTCTGCAGCGCGATGGCCTCGTCCAGCGTGTCGTAGGTCAGGACGTAGAGGATCGGCGCGAAGGTCTCGTGCCGCACCACCTCGGTCTGGGCCGGCATCTCGACGATGGCGGGGGTGACGTAGTGGGCGTTGGGGAAGCGGTCGGCCAGCGTGCGCTCGCCGCCGGTGACGGTGCCGCCCTCGGCCTTCGCCGCCGCCAGTGCGCGCTGCATCGCCGCGAAGGCGTCGGCGTCGACCAGCGGGCCCATCAGCACGCCGCTGTCCAGCGGGTTGCCGATCGACACCGACGCGTAGGCCGCCTTCAGGCGCGGCAGCAGCTGGTCCTTGACCGAGCGGTGGACGATCAGCCGGCGCAGCGTGGTGCAGCGCTGGCCGCAGGTGCCGACCGCCGAGAACAGGATGGCGCGCAGCGCCATGTCGAGGTCGGCCGACGGCGCCACGATCATGGCGTTGTTGCCGCCCAGCTCCAGGATGGAGCGGCCGAAGCGCTCCGCCACCAGCTTGGCGACCTCGCGGCCCATGCGGGTGGAGCCGGTGGCCGAGACGATCGGCAGGCCCGGATGCGCCACCAGCGCCTCGCCGACCGCACGGCCGCCCTGGACCAGCTGGCACAGGTTGGCCGGGGCGTCGCCGAAGCGGGCGGCGGCGCGCTCGAAGATCACCTGGCAGGCGGCGGCGGTCAGCGGGGTCTTTTCCGACGGCTTCCACACCACGGGATCGCCGCAGACCAGCGCCAGCGCCGCGTTCCACGACCACACCGCGACCGGGAAGTTGAAGGCGGAAATGACGAGGCAGGGGCCGGCCGGGTGCCAGGTCTCGCGCATGGCGTGGCCCGGACGCTCCGAGGCGATGGTCAGGCCGTAGAGCTGGCGCGACAGGCCGACGGCGAAGTCGCAGATGTCGATCATCTCCTGCACTTCGCCCAGGCCTTCCTGGTGGATCTTGCCGGCTTCCAGCGAGACCAGGCGGCCGAGGTCGTCCTTGGCGGCGCGCAGTTCCTCGCCCAGCAGGCGGACCAGCTCGCCCCGGCGCGGCGCCGGCACCGTGCGCCACGCCTCGAAGGCGCGGGCGGCGTTGGCGACGATGTCCGACACCTGCGACGGCGCGGTTTCCGCCACGGTGGCGAGCGTGGCGCCGTCGATCGGCGACCGCGCGGTGAGCCCGGCCCCGCTTGAGGTCAGGCCGAAACGGGAGAGGATGTCGCTGTGCTGCACCGGGGTGGCTCCTTGGGTCAAAGCGAGGCGTGCGGATCTCCCTCTCCCGCCCCGGGAGAGGGAAAGTTTCCTTAGATCACTTCCCCTTCCCGGCCGCGCGGATCTCCGAGAGGGTCCGGGTCGGGGTCAGGGCTTCGGGGTCGAGCTTGATGTGGATGATCGCCGGCAGGCCGGACGCGCGGGCGCGTTCGAAGGCCGCGGCGAACTGGTCGGTGGTCTCCACCGTCTCGCCATGGCCGCCATAGACGCGGGCAAAGGCGGCGAAGTCTGGGTTGCGCAGTTCGGTGCCGGAAACCCGGCCGGGATACTCGCGCTCCTGGTGCATGCGGATGGTGCCGTACATGCCGTTGTCGACGACCAGCACGATCACCGCCGCGCCTTCCTGCACCGCGGTGCCGAACTCCAGCCCGGTCATCTGGAAGCAGCCGTCGCCGGCGAAGCACAGGACGTCGCGCGTGCGGTGCTGCAGCTTGGCGGCGATGGCGGCCGGCAGGCCGTAGCCCATCGAGCCGCAGACCGGTGCCACCTGGGTGCCGAACTGGCGGAAGCGGTGAAAGCGGTGGATCCAGGTGGCGTAGTTGCCGGCGCCGTTGGTGAAGATGGCGTCGGGCGACAGGCGCTCGTCCAGCCACGCCATGATGCGGCCCATCTGCACGTCGCCGGGGCCGGCCTCGGGCGGGGTGCTCCAGGCGTCGTAGACCGCGTGGGCGGCCTCGGCGCGGGCGGCCCAGGCGGGGTTCGGCGTCACGGCCAGCGTCGACAGCGCCTCCAGGGCGGCGCCCGGCGTGGCGACCATGCCCAGCGTCGGGCGGAAGACGCGGCCGATCTCCTCGGCGCCGGGATGGATGTGGACCACCGCCTTGGCCGGATCGGGGATGCCGAGCAGGTCGTAGCTCTGCGACGGCACTTCGGAGAAGCGGTCGCCCAGCAGGATCAGCAGGTCGCTGTCCTTCACCAGCGCGGTCAGCTTCGGGTTGATGCCCAGCCCGATGTCGCCGGCGTAGAGCGGGTGGCTGTGGTCGAACAGCATCTGGCGGCGGAAGGTGACCGCCACCGGCAGCGACAGCCGCTCGGCGAAGTCCCGCAGCGCTGCCACCGACTCCGCGGTCCAGCGCGAGCCGCCGGCGACCAGCAGCGGCCGCTCCGCCTTGGCCAGCAGCGCGCCGAAGGCGGCGACCTGGGCCGGGGTGGGGGCGCTGTCCACCGGCTCCGCCCGCGGGGCGGCGGACACGTCGGCGGTCTCGGTCAGCGTGTCCTCGGGCAGGGCCAGCACCACCGGGCCGGGGCGGCCGGCCATCGCGGTGTGGAAGGCGCGGGAGATCATCTCCGGCACGCGGTCGGCGCTGTCGATCTCGGCGACCCACTTGCACATGCCGCCGAACAGCTTGCCGTAATCGACCTCCTGGAAGGCGTCGCGGCCGCGCATGCCGCGCTCGATCTGGCCGACCAGCACCACCAGCGGGGTTTCGTCCTGCTGGGCGACGTGGATGCCCGACGCGGCGTTGGTGGCGCCGGGGCCGCGGGTGACGAGGCAGACGCCGGGGCGGCCGGTCAGCTTGGCCTGCGCCTCCGCCATCATCGAGGCGCCGCCCTCGTGGCGGCAGACGACCATCTCGATCGGGCTGTCGTGCAGCGCGTCCAGCACGGCGAGGTAGCTCTCGCCCGGCACGCCGAACACCCGCCGCACGCCCTGCGCCTCCAGCGCCTCGACGATCAACTGACCACCGGTCTTCATCTCGGTCCCCGCCCGCGTTTCGCAACTCTCGACCCTGCCGACGGTGCACCCGCCGGCGCCATCCCGCAAACGACTTTCTTTCCACAGGTCATGAGCTTTGGTAATGACCTTGCCATGGATCTGCAACGCCGCCTTCTTCCGTCGATGAGCGCGCTGACCGCCTTCGAGGCGGCGGCCCGCACCGGCAGCTTCACCGCCGCCGCGGCCGAGCTGTCGCTGACGCAAGGCGCGGTCAGCCGTCAGGTCAAGGCGCTGGAGGAGCAGATCGGCACGCCGCTGTTCACCCGCAAGGGCCAGCGCGTGACCCTGACCCCGACCGGCGCGCTGTACGCCGAACCGGTCCGCGACGCGCTGCGCCAGATCGCGGCGGCGACGGTGCGGACCATCGCGGCGCCCAAGGGCGGCGTGCTGAACCTCGCCATCCTGCCGACCTTCGGCACGCGCTGGCTGGTGCCGCGGCTGCCGGCCTTCCAGGCGGCGCACCCGCATGTGGTGATCCACTTCACCACCAAGCTGGCGCCCTTCGACTTCCGCACCCACGACCTGGACGCCGCCATCCATTACGGGCTGGGCGACTGGCCCGACGCCGTCTGCGACCATCTGCTGGACGAGGAGGTGCTGCCGGTCTGCTCCCCCGCCTTCCGGACGGCGCATCCGGTGGCCGAGCCCGCCGACCTGCTGGCCCTGCCGCTGCTGCACACCAGCACGCGCGCCGATGCCTGGACCGACTGGTTCGCGGCGCAGGGTCTGGCGCCGCGGACCGGCGCCGGCATGGTGTTCGAACAGTTCGCCACCACCGCCCAGGCGGCCGAGGCCGGGTTGGGCGTGGCGCTGCTGCCGACCCTGCTGGTGCGCGGCGAGTTGGAGGAGGGCGCGCTGGTCCCGGCCATCGACCGGCCGCACCGCAGCGCGCGGGCCTATTACCTGGTCCACCCCCGCGGCAAGGCCGACCACCCGCCCTTTGCCGCCTTCCGCCAATGGCTGCTGGCCGAGGCCCGGGGGGAGACGGGCGGAGCGTAGGCGCCCTACACCACGCCCACCAGCTCGCCGATGCCGTCGCCGTTGCGCCGCACCGTCAGCTTGCGGTCGTGGAAGGCGGCGAGGCTGCTGCGGTGGCCGACGCTGACCAGGGTGGTGCCGGGCAGGCGGTCGCGCAGCAGGCCGTAGAGCCGCTCCTCCGTCTCCGGGTCACAGGCCGAGGTCGCCTCGTCGAGATAGAGCCAGTCGGGCTTGTGCAGCAGGGCGCGGGCGATGGCGACGCGTTGCTGCTCGCCGCCGGACAGACGCTGCGTCCAGTGGTCCTCCTCGTGCAGGCGGTCGGCGAAGCCGGCCATGCCGACGGCGTCCAGCACGGCGCGCACCGTGTCCGCGTCGAACGCCTGGGGGGCGGCCGGGTAGGTCACGGCGGCGTGCAGGCTGCCGATCGGCAGGTAGGGCTTCTGCGGCAGCACCATGGCGCCCGGGCCGTTGGTCCCGCCGGCCGGCAGCCGGACCCGGCCCCGGCCGAACGGCCAGATGCCGGCGATGGCGCGCAGCAGCGTGCTCTTGCCCGATCCCGACGGGCCGGTGATCAGCACCCGTTCCCCGGCCCCGACCGTCAGGTCGGCGCGGACCAGCGGCGTGCCGCCGTTCGGCAGGGTCAGCGCCAGCCCGTCGAGCGTCAGGGCGCCGTCGGCCGCCTCCGTCCGCTCCACCCCGGCGTGGGCGCGGTTGGCGGCGCGCACCGCGGCGACCGCGTGGTGGAAGCCGGTGAGACGGCTGGTGGTGGCGTGCCAGTCGGCGAGGTTGACGTACGCGTCGATGAACCAGGACAGCGCGCTCTGCACCTGCCCGAAGGCCTGCGAGGTCTGCATCAGCGAGCCCAGCGGCAGGGCGCCGCTGAAATAGCGCGGCGCGGCGACCAGCAGCGGGAAGATGACGGCGACCTGGCCGTAGCCGGAGGTGAACCACACCAGCCGCTTCTGCGTGCGCATCAGCGCCCACCAGTTGGCGACGACGCGGGCGAAGCGGTCGTTGAAGCCGCGGGCCTCCTGCGCCTCGCCCTGCTGGAGCGCCACGCTCTCGGCGTTCTCGCGCAGGCGGACCAGGGCGAAGCGGAAGTCGGCCTCGTAGCGCTGCTGGTCGAAGCTGAGCCGGGCCAGCGGCTTGCCGATCCTGTGGGTGATCCAGGTGCCGGCGACGGCGTAGACCAGCGCCACCCACACCATGTAGCCGGGCAGGTCGATGCCCAGGCCGGGGATGGTCACCGACCCCGACAGGCTCCACAGGATGGCCAGGAAGGAGACCAGCGAGACGATGTTGGTCAGGAAGCCCAGCGACAGGCTGAGCGTCAACTGGACGAAGCTGCGCAGATCCTCGGCGATGCGCTGGTCGGGGTTGTCGGTCCCGGTGTTGGCGAAGTTCAGGCGGTAATAGGTCTGGTTCTCCAGCCAGTCGCCGAGATAGCGCTCGGTCAGCCAGCGGCGCCAACGGATTTGCAGCATCTGGTTCAGGTAGAGCCGGTAGACCGCCACCGCGATGAAGACCAGCGCCAGCCCGCCGAACATCAGCAGCGCATGAACGAAGGCGCCCTCGTCCTTGTCCTGCAGCGCGTTGAAGATGTCGGCGTTGATCTGGGTGAACCAGACCTCCATGAACACCGCGCCCAGGTTCAGCCCGATGATGGCCGCCAGCAAGCCGCGCGCCGCCCATTTCTCGTCGGAGAACCAATAGGGCTTGGTCAGCCGCCAGACGTCGGCCAGGAAGGCGCGGGCGGCGGACAGGCGTCCGGTGGCGGGTCGGGCGGCGGGATCGCCAGTGGGATCGATCGAACGGTCGGGCATGTGGTCACTCGGCAAGCGGACAGGACGATCCCTGCCGATTACCACCCTTTGCCGGCCGGCGGCGATGAATTCGCTGTTACCTGCCCCGGATCATGTCCCAGCTGGCCATCAGCGCACCGCCGGCGATCAGCGCGCAGGCCGCCCACACCGTCCAGCCGCCCTCGGCCTGCCCGGACAGGATCAGCAGCAGGGTCGAGGCCGGCGGCACCGCGTAGGACAGCACGCCCAGCGCCCGGATGTCGCCGCGCTTCATCCCGTGGTCCCAGACGAAGAAGGCCAGCCCGTCCGGCCCGACGCCGAGCGCCAGCAGCGCCAGCCAGCCCAGCCCCTGTTGCGGCCAGACGGTGGTGCCCTCGAACAGCAGGTGGCCGGTCAGCCCGAGCAGGGCGGTGGCGAGGCAGAAGCCGCTGACCGCTTCGGTCGGCACGCTGCCGAAGCGGCGCGACAGCACCGAATAGGCGCCCCAGATCACCGCGGCGGCCAAGGCGGCGGCGTAGGCCGGCAGGTCGCCGCCCGCCAGATGCAGCCCGCCGCCGCGCCCCGACACGATCAGCGCCGTCCCGGCCAGCCCGCACAGCGCGCCGGCCACATGGCCGGCCTTCAGCCGCTCCCCCGGCAGCAGGGCGGAGAACAGCACGATGCACAGCGGCCACAGGTAGTTCAGCAGGTTGACCTCCACCGCGGCGGCCGGCGCCAGGTGGAAGGCCAGGAACAGGCAGGCGTGGTAGCCGAACAGCCCGCCGACCCCGACCAGCCACACCGGCCAGGGCTGCCGCATGGCGGTCCACACGCTGCGGCCGCGCAAGCCGCTGACGGCGGTTCCCGACAGGAAGGCCAGCCCGAAGGTCACGGCCACCAGTTGCAGCGGCGGCATCGCGCTGGACAGCGAGGTCAGCAGGGCCGCCGTCGACCACAGCAGGATGGCGACGGCCCCGATTCCGGTGGCGCGGCGCACCTCCGGTGCGGTGGTGGCGGTGCCGGCGAGGGAGGACAGGGGCGGGACGGGGGTGGGAAGGGCATCGGCGCTCATGCCGGCTGCATAGCCGAGGCGCCGGTGGTCCGCAACAGGAGAGGCCGTGACGGATCGTCCCGGCCTCGCCCCGTCCGGTACGGTCTGGTTACGGGGCGCTGCGCTCCAGGAAATACTCCATCTCCTGGATGATGCCGCTCTGGGCCGCCCACAGCGCCGCCTGGGTGCGGTTGCGGACGTTGATGGTCTGCATGATGTGGCGGACATGCAGCTTGACCAGATCCTCGGTCATCAGCATCTCGCGCGCGATCTCCTTGTTGCTGCAGCCATCCATGATCAGCTTCAGGATGCGGGCGTGGCGCGGGTAGAGGCCGGGATAGCCCAGCAGTTCGGTTTCGTGCTGGGGCAGGGCGCCGTCCTCGCCGCCGCGGCGGAGCGCCGTCGGCGAGAAATATTCGAAGCACTCCTCCGGCACCACCGGCTCGCCGGCGTGGATCAGCCGCAGGGCGAGGACGAAGGCGCTCGGCGCCATGCGGTTCAGCAGATAGCCGCGCACGCCGAACCGCAGCGCCATGCGCATGTGGTGGGCGGAAAACTCGTCGGCGATCATCGCCAACTGCGCCTGCTCGCCGTACCAGCTGCGGAAGTTCCAGGCGTCCGTCTTCAGCGAGGGAAGGTCGAACAGCACGATGTCGGGCGACAGTTCGGCGCTGTCCGGTTCCAGGGTGGCGACGCCGCCCGCGGCCGGCAGGCCGACGCCGTAGACGCCGCCGCCATAGCCGTCGAAGCGGTTGGCGGAGGCCCCGTTCGACCGTCCGTTCCCGTTCCCGCTCCAGGCCGGCTTCGGCGCCAGTCCGGTTGCCAGCCGTCTTTGCGGGTCGACCACTTCGAAACAGTCGTCGAGGATGTTGAGAATGGATTCACGCAGCAATCGGCTTTGATTGTGGACAATCACACGAATGCGATTGGGCATGTCCGTCTCCCCCAAGAATGGACGTTCGGCGCGCGTCATCGCGCGGCCGTTCCGCAAGGCCCTGACCGGACACTGCGATGTGCGTTGGCGGTTTCGGGGCAGGCGGGCGGATGCCCGACGTTTGATCGGCCGCCCCCCGTTCGGGCCGTCGATCCAACCCCATGTCGTGCCGCCGCGCTGGATCGGCGCGATGACCAAAATCGGCGGACGTTGCACGCTGTACCGGATGCTGCGGCGCCGTCCGATCGAATTTAAGCGAAACTATGATCCGGCACACACGGCGTTGTCTGCTGCACTTTTGGAAAGCTTCCAGGTTCAGAGGGGGGTGAACCCGTATCGTTCAGGCAGAGTCCTTCGACAGACGGACGCCAGTAATACGGCGTCCTGCCCGGCGTTATGGGAAGAGATAACCCGGATAAGGACAGGAGGACTCTGGAGGACGACGCCGAACGGGTGGGTTTCCAAGAGAAACCATCCGAAGGGTATTCTAATTTTGATAAAGCAACAAGGCAGGAAAGACAATCTGTATTAGAAAAATCGACTTCGCAAGGCGACCGCTCCGCTCTTGCCTGGACGATAATATAGACTCTTAAACAGAACATGCCAGCGGATTCTGAAGCGGGCGGGCGAAGCGTTGTTCCGCCAAGGACAGAACGCCGCTTCGCCCGCTGCCGCCAGGGCCGCCTTTTACGCCGCCAGATCGTGGGTGATGGCGTAGACGCCGGTGTCCCAGCGGGCGATGGTGGTGTCGAAGCCCCCGGTTCCGTTCACCACGTCGAAGCTCTGGGTGGTGTGGTGCATCAGGTCCTCGACCTTGTAATGGCCGCTGGCGAGCTGCAGTTCGACGTGGGTGGCGACCGCCTTGCGGGCGGCGGTGTCGTTGAAATCCACCCGGTCGGAGGCGACGACGATCAGCCGGTCCTTCTGGTCGTAGAAGCCGTAGCCGGTGATCTGCGCGTCCGCGTCCTTGTCGGTGAAGGTCAGCGGGTGGTGGTAGTTCAGAGCCTCGTCGCCGATCAGCACCGGCGCCTTGGCCTTCAGCGCGGCGATCTCGGCGTCGCTGAACAGGTTGTGCCCGTTGTAGGTCGCCTGCGGGATGATCCAGGCGCTGGGCGCGTTGGCGGCGGTGATCGACGGCAGCGCCTCGTCGCTGACGTAGTAGCCGAAGGGCACGCCGGCGTCGTGCAGCTTGGTGATCGGCGTCAGCAGCTCGCCGAGATAGGCGTTGCCGATGTCGTTGCCGGTCGGTTCCAGCGCGTTCATCGCCTTTTCGGCGTTGACGCTGTAATAGAGCGCCGGGCCGAAGGCGCGGGTCGGCACGATGTCGCGCAGCATGTCCAGCCAGGGCTGCTTGACCTCGCCCCAGTCGTGATAGCTGCGCGACCACTGCTCCGCCGCGCGGCGCACGCCGCCATGGTCGTCGGCGATCATGGTCCAGCCGCTCTGCAGCCAGGTCTGCTCCAGCCGGCCCCAGCCCAGCTCGTCGCGCACCGTGCCGGTGACGCCGGTGTAGAGGCTGTTCACCGCGCCCCAGTAATCATCCTCCGACGACGACAGCATGTGGCCGTAATGGGCCTCCGGCGCGCGGGCGGCGTGGATGCCCAGCATCGCCTGCTCGTAGGAGGCCGGCGCCTGCTTGTGCTGCATCTCGAACCGTTCGAGCGTCTGGACGTTCAGCAGGATGTCCTTCTCGTTCATCATGTCGACGATCACGCGGGCGTCGACGCCGGCGAATTCGCGCATCGCCGCCGGGGTGAAGGACACCTGGGTGGTCAGCCACGCCGCATGGCCGGTGTTCTTGACGATGGCCTCGTCCAGCGCCTTCCAGCCGTAGGTCCAGCCCTTGACGAAATAGTCGAGCCATTCGGTCGGGTGGTTGTTCTGGATGTCGGCGGCCTGCTGCGCGACGGTGGAGCCGGCGACCTTGATGCCGGTCTTGGTGCTGAACTCGGCGATCATGCGGGAGTTGAAGTACTCCATCACGCCGGAATGCGGGTTGCCGTCGTAGAAGTCGGCCAGTTCATAGCCGCGGGTGCCGGTGAAGGCCGACAGGCGGCCCAGCTTGTCGGCCATCCAGTCGGCGTAATGGGCGGTGCCGCCGGTCCAGCCGGCCGGCGCGTCCTTGGCGTCCAGCGGCGTCAGCGGGCTGACATAGCCCCAGCCGTAGGGGTTGCTGCTGTCGGAGTTGAGGACATAGCCGTCGGCATCGACGCCGAGATACTGCGGATGCGCCTTGACCCAGGCGACCCAGGCCTTGTGACCGCCGAGATTGGCGAACTCGCCGCCGTTCTGGGACGATTCGAAGGTGTCCTCCCACAATTGCATCCCGATCACCGGCATCACGCCGTCGGCGAGATGGCCGGCGGAGACTCCGCGCACCTCCTGCATGCGGGTGGTGTTGGCGTAGTCCGACACCGATTCCCAGAACAGGTGCTGCGGCGCCAGCCCGCTGTCGGCCCCCCAGGAGATGGTGGAGACGTCCGACGCCAGCGGCGGCCGGTCGCTGCTGACCGCGGCGGTGGCGCTGTGGTCGACCTTCGGCAGGGTGGTGACGGGAGTGGTGGTGGCCGGGGGCGTCGTCGGCGGCGGCGTCGTGGTGACCGGCGTCGTCGTGGTGGTGGTGGTCAGCATGTCCTTGGTGACCGGGACGCTCAGCGTGCCGTTCCACCACAGGCCCTGCTGGCCGGCGATCACGTCCTTGCCGTCCAGCGCGCCGCGGTCGTAGGTGACCCCGGCGGCGGTCGAGGCGACGCTGTGCCCGTTGACGACGACCGAGCCGACATAAAGGCTGCGGTCCTGGCCGTTGACGACCGCGTCGTTGTCGTACTGGACCTGGACCTTGTGCGCCACGGCCGGGTCGAGGGCGACCGAGAATTTGTAGGCGGTCTGCGACGTGGCGGCGACCTTGGCCTCGCCCACCGCCTTGCCGTCGACCAGCAGCTTGAAGTGCGGCGGCACGCCGCCGGCGCTCGTGCCCCAGGCGTTGACGACGACGTCGAACGCCTTGGTCGCGGCGGCGGTGGCCGTCGTGGCGCCGGCCGTCGTGGTGGTGTCGGTGGCGGTGGTCGCGGCGTGGAACAGCGTGGACGGCAGCGGCACGTTCAGCGCGCCGCCCCAATAGAGCCCTTCCTGCCCCGCCACCACGTCCTTTCCGTCGACGATGCCCTTGTCGTAGGTCACCGACGGGTCGGTGGTGGCGATGGAGGTGCCGTTGACGGCGACGGCGCGGACGAAGAGGTTGCGGTCCTGCCCACCGGCCAACCCGTCATTGTCGTAGACGATCCGCAGCGCGTGCGCGCTGTCCGCCGCCACCTTGGCGGTGAAGCTGTAGCGGCCGACGCTGGTGCTGTTGACCGTGGCTTGCCCGATGGCGGTGCCGTCCAGCATCAGCGACAGGTGCGGCCACACGCCGCCGGCGGCCTGTCCCCAGGCGTCGACCGCAAAGGTCACATCGATCAGGTTGGAGGTGGTGCTCGCCATCAGCGCGACTCCCGTTAACGAAAGATTAGGTAATCCTTAGGATGGGTTACCCGGAAGGGGGTAATCCCCTATCCGTTCGGGAGTCTTGACATGTTGTTGATGTTCTAACGCATGACATTGTTGCGACATGACTCTGACTCATCTTTGACTCTTCCAAAAATATCGATCTTGATTCTGTGAGTCTTTTGAAAACTGAAAGACTAGCGATAACAACGGCGGTCTTAAGCCTGTTGAGCGCGGCCGGACGCTTTCGTTTGTTTGGCGTGCCGCCGCCGCCGTGGTCCACTGCGCCTTGCAAGGCAAAGGGCAGGGCAAAGCCGGGGCTGAACCGCCGGGAAACGAGGGGCCGGGATGCGCATCGCCGTCGTCACGCAGAAGATCGTCCGCCATGACGGGCAGGGGCGGGTGAACGCCGTCGTCGTCGCGGAACTGCTGCGCCGCGGGCACGAGGTGGTCGCCATCGCGTCCGAACTGGCCGACGACTTGAAGGGGCACCCCCGCCTGCGCTGGCTGCCGGTGGCGGCCGGCGGCGTGCCGACCCAACTCGCCCGCGACCAGATGTTCGCCTGGCGGGCGGGACGCGCGCTGGCGGCGGCGCGGCGCGGCGGCGGCATCGACCGGGTGGTGATCAACGGCTTCGTCTGCTGGGCGCGGTCGGACGTCAACGCGGTGCATTTCGTCCATTCCGCCTGGATGCGCTCGCCGACCCATCCGGTCCGCAAGGGCATCACGCCGCTGTCGCTCTACCGGGCGCTCTACACCCTGCTGAATGTCGGGTTCGAGCGCTGGAGCTTCCGCCGCGCCGGCCGGCTGGTCGCGGTGTCACGCACCGTGCGCGACGAGCTGGTCGCCGACGGCATCGACCCCGGCCGGCTGCGGGTCATCGACAATGGCGTGGACGTCGAGGAATTCCGGCCGGGCCCGTCCGACCCGGCCCGGTTCGGCCTGCCGCCCGGCCGTCCGGTGGCGCTGTTCGTCGGCGACGCCCGCAGCGACCGCAAGAATCTGGACGGCGTGCTGCGCGCGCTGGCGGCGGTGCCGGAGTTGTCGCTGGCGGTGGTGGGCGACGCGGAGGGCGGCCCCTTCCCGGCGCTGGCCGGTGCGCTGGGGGTGGCGGAGCGGGTGCGCTTCCTCGGCCACCGGCGCGACGTCGCGGAGCTGATGCGGGCGGCCGACCTGTTCGTCTTTCCGACGCGCTACGAGCCTTTCGGCCTCGTCCTGCTCGAAGCGGCGGCGAGCGGTCTGCCGGTGGTCACCACCCGTCTGGCCGGCGCCAGCTGGCTGCTGGAGGACGGCGCCGCCGTGGTGCTGGATGACCCAGAGGCGGTCGACACCCTGACCGCAGCCCTGCGTCGTCTGGCCGGCGACGCCGGGGAGCGCCGCCGCATGGGCGCCGCCGCCCGCCGCATTGCCGAACGCCATGACTGGGCGGTCACCGCCGGGCAGTACGCCGACCTGCTGGAATCGCAAGCCGCGCTCTCGCCGGATGGAGAGGCGTCCCGCCTCGCGGCGTCAGCGTAGGCCGGTCAGCGCAGGCCCAGGCGCAGCTCCACCGGGACGCTGTCGCTGCCCATCGGGGCGTCGGTCGCGGCGATGCCCACCGGGGCGGGGCCCGGGGTGGGGGTGGGACCGTTGCCGGCCTCCACCCGATGGGCCAGGGCGCCGCTGGGGCGGACGGCCGCGCCCATGCGGATGGCGGGGCGGGTCTTGGCGACCAGGGCGGTTCCGGCGGTGGCGATCGGGGCGACGCCGCCCGCCGGGGCGGCGGTGAGGGCGACGCCGTCGACCGCGTGGTCGGCTTCGGCGCGGCGGACGCGGTCGTAGTCGCGCTGCACCAGCTCGCCGGCGTCGACGCCGCCGGCGCCGACCTTGCGGAACTCGCCGGAGCAGTCCACCGCCTCGAACCGGTTGGCGCGGCAGGCGCCGGTCACCGCCAGCGCCGGCGCCAGGCCGTCGCGGCCCAGGCGGATCAGCCGCTCGCCGTCCTCGAACCGGTTGCCGACGGCGCTGCCGGCGACGACGGCGGCGGTCTCGATGTCGGCGGCGCGGTCGTTGGTGCCGTCGCCGAAGCTGGCGGTGCCGCCGGCGAACAGGTTGCGCTCCAGCGTGCGCACCACGATCAGGCCGGTGACCGGACGCTTCGCCAGCCGGTAGGCGGGCAGCAGCGAGCCGCTGCAGCCGATCAGGCTGTTGCCGAACATCTCCGCCATCGGCCCGTGGATCCAGCCGTTGCCGCAGGCTTCGAAGGCGCAATCCAGGAACTTGTTGTTGGACAGGAAGCTGCGCTTCGGCGTGCCGTCCTCCGCCAGCAGGCCGTAGGGCGAGAAGCCGAAATGGCAGGACAGGAAGCTGGAATGGTCGATGCCGTTCTCCGGCGCGACGGCGATGGAGGCCAACGTGTTGCCGGCCAAGTCGGTGTCGAGGAACAGATGGTCGCCGAAGCTGTCCGTCCCCGCCGACCAATAGGCGCCGATGTGGTTCTTGGTGAGCTGGCACGAGATCAGCGAGGAATGGTCGCGCCACACATCGACTCCGGTGCGGAAGCCGAACACCCCGACCCGCTCCAGCACGAAGCGGGAGGTCAGCGCCACCCCGCCCATCCCCGGCGGCGGATCGCCCGGCTTGTTGCCGGACTTTGGCCCACGCAGGCTGAGATGGGCGAGGCGGCTGCGCTGGTAACCGTCGTCGCCGCGGCCGCTTTCCTGCCCGGTGGACCGGCTGCCGGCCTTCAGCGCGAAGCGGCCCGGCCCGAGGTCGTCCGGCCAGGACAGCAGCGAGGACCGCATTCCGGCGCCAAGGATCTCCACCTCGTTGAAGGCGTCGTCCTGGCGGTCGAGGTTGGGCAGCGTCACTTCGGCGTTCAGCCGGTAATGGCCGGGGGGCACCAGCACGGTGCCGCCATGGCCCGAGCGCGACAGCTCCAGGATCGCCCCCTGCAACGCCGCCCAGTCGCATTCCTGGTCGAGCGACCGCGCGTGCGGGTGGACCCGCCGCGCCGCCTCCAGGGTCTTGTGGCGTTCGGACAGCGGGTGGCTGCGGCCGTCGCCGACGGCGCCGCGGTCGCGGATCGACAGGACGGCGCCGGAGGACCGGGGGACGGCGGCGGGCGGGGTGGGCCCGGCCGCGCGCGCCGCGGCGGGCAGCAGCAGGGTGGCGGCCAGCAGCGACCGGCGGGTCAGGGCCGGCATGCGCGCGGCATCCCGGCCAGAACGGACAGCGACCGCATCCCGCCGCGCAACGCCGCCCGGTAGATCTCCTCCAACCGGTCGAGATGGCGGTCGAGGGTGAAGGGCGCGCGCCAATAGCCCTGGAAGGCGTTCTGGCCCATGCGCGCCGCCTCCACGCCGTGGGACAGCAGGCGCAGGCAGCGCGCGAGGTCGGCGGCGTCGCCGCTGCGGAACAGCAGGCCGTTTTCGCCCGGGCGGACCGCCTCGGCCGCGGCGCAATTGTCGCTGACGATGATGGGAACGCCGTTGGCCAGCGCCTCGTAGGCGGCGAGCCCGAAGGTCTCGTACCACAGCGACGGCACCACCAGCGCCCGCGCCCGCCGGATTTCCCGCTGCACCGCGTCGGGCGGCAGCCAGCCGGCCAGCTCGGCGTCGGGATTGCGGCGGCGCACCGCCGCGATCTCGTCGCCGTTGCCGACGAAGCGGACCGGACAGTCGGCCTGCACCGCCGCCTCGGCCAGCAGGGTGGCGCCCTTCTCGCGCGACAGGCGGCCGACGAACAGGGCGTTGCTGTTGTCGGCGACCGGAGCCGGCCCCTGGCGCCGGACCTCGTCGCCGACCTCGACCGGGTTGGGGACGGGCAGGGTGATGGTGCCCGGCGGCAGGTGCGGGGCGATGACCGCGCGCTGGTGGTCGCTGAGCGTGACCAGCGCCATGCCCTCGATGAAGCCGCCGGCCATCGTCCCGGCGGCGTGGCGCGCGGCGCGCCACCATTTGTGATGCCGGGCGCGGGCGTCGCAGTCGGTCGTCAGGCAGCCCGCCGACAGGGCGCGGTGCGGGCAGTTGGTGCCTTCGGGAAAGACGAAGAGGGCGCCGTTGGGACAGAGCGGGAAATAGTCGTGCAGGGTCAGGAACACCGGCAGGCCGGACCGCCGGCAGACCGGAAAGACGCTGGGCGACAGCGCCTTGGCCCAGCCATGGATGTGGATCACCGTGTCGTTGGCCGGGCAGTTGGCCAGCAGCGCCTCCAGCGCGTGGGCCGCCTTGCGGTTCCACAGGCCGCGCAGCGCCGCCTGCACGCGGTCGGTGTTGCCCTTCAGGTCGCTCTGCCCCAGGCAATGGACGGTGATGCCCGCGACCTGCAGGGCCGGCTCGACCGGCGGGACCGCGGCGAAGAAATGGACGTGGTGGCCGCGCCGCGCCAGCCCCGTCGCCCCGGCGATGGCGACCTTGGCCAGACCGCCGCTGGCGTGGGCATGGTCGCACAGAATGACGACCGTGCTCATAAGAGAACACTGCGGTAGACGGCGGCGGTGCGGGCGGCGATCACCGGCCAGTCGAAGCGGCTGCGGACCAGCGCCCGGCAGGCGTCGGCGCCGGGCAGGCGGCGGACGCCGGTCAGCGCCTCCGCCAGCCCGATGCCGACGGCGCGGGCGTCGGTCCCGGCCAGGACGAGGTCGCCGTCCAGCCCCTCGACCACCTCCGGCAGGCCGCCGACCGGGGTGACCAGCACCGGCGTGCCGGCCGCCAGCGATTCCAGCGCGGTCAGGCCGAAGCCCTCCAGCGCCTGCGACGGCATCACGCACAGGTCGGCGGCGCGGTAGGCCAGCGGCAGCATGGCGTCGGGCACGAAGCCCAGCAGCCGGACATGCTCCTCCAGCCCCAGCGCGCCGATGCGGTCCTGCAGGGCCGCCGCCTCCGGCCCGCGGCCGGCGACGACCAGCAGCGCGTCGGGGGCGCGGCGGCGCAGCTCCACCATGGCGTCGATCAGCGCCGCCAGCCCCATCCGCTTCACCAGCCGGCGCACCGTCAGGATGACCGGCCGCCCCTGCGGCCAGCCGAGCCGGGCGCGGGCGTCGCGGCGGCTGTCGGGCAGGTCGAAGCGGTCGGCCTCGACGCCGCCGGGCACCCGGTGGATGCGCTCCGGCGCGACGCCGTAACGCTCGGTCAGGATGGTGGCGAAGGCGTCCGACAGCACGATGAAGCGGGCGGCTTGGCGGTAGACCAGCCGCTCCACCAGGAATTTCAGCCTGACCGACAGCGCGCCGGCGCCCTCCGCCGCGCTTTCCAGCGCCCAGGGGCCGTGGAAATGGACGACCAGCGGCCGGTTGCGCAGGGCGGGCAGGGCGCCCACCGTGTTCAGCGCGAAGTGCGAGGCGACCAGATCGGGCGGCCGCCGCCGCAGCGCCTCGCCCACCGCGCTGCGCGCCGCCGCCAGCCGCCGCGGCAGCGAGGCGCCGGCCGGGGCGAAGCTGTCGATCCGCGCCCCGCCGTCGAGCGTCGTCGCGGTGTTGCCCAGCACCAGCCCGGCGACGGCGAAGCCCTGCTGCGGCAGGTGGCGGGCGAGGTGGTAGAACATGTTCTCCGCCCCGCCGTGGGTTTCCGGGAACCAGCCCAGCCCAAGCTGCAGCACGCTGGCGTCGGTCATGCCGCCGGGCATCGTGCCCGGCAGGGTCAGGCCCCCGTCCATGACTCCCTCCCTTCGTCGGCCGGCACTGCCGTGGCGGCGGCCGGTGCGGCCATGGTCGCCAGCCCGTAGGATTTCGCCGCGATGCCCATGCCGAGGAAGAACCAGAACCCCACCCCGGTGACCTTCACCAGCGTGTGCTCGAACACCATGCAGCCCAGGATGGTCAGGGCCGCCGTCTCGGCGCAGCGGGCGAAGGGGTCGGGCGGGGCGCCGCCGCGGCGCAGCAGCCCGATGGTCAGCGTGATGATGCCGGCGACGTAGCCCAGCGTTCCGGGCCAGCCCAGCTCGTAGGGCACGCGCAGCAGGCCGCTGTCGAAATAGGCCATGGCGCCCAACTGGTTGTCGTCGTTGGTCAGCTTGGTCGCGGTGTCGACGGTGCCGAGCCCGGCGCCACGCACCTCGGTCAGCGCCTGGATCAGGAAGCGGCCGTAGAACTCCTGCCGCTCCTGGTAGCTGCGGTCGTTCTCCATCGAGTTCAGCGTGTCGAAGCGCGAGACGATGGCCTCGCTGACCCGCGGCACGCTGAGCAGCGGCAGCGAGCACAGCACCAGCCCGACGCCCACCGCCAGCAGCCGCAGCCGGTGGCGGCCGGGCATGGTCAGCAGCAGCCAGACGAAGACGAACAGCCCGGCCAGCCACGCCGCGCGCACCAGGCTGAGCAGCAGGGAGCCCAGCGCCAGCGCCCCGGCGATCGGCACCAGCACGCCGCGCGCCGCCGGCAGGACCGCCAGCCCGGTCACCAGCAGGAAGGCCAGCGGACCGGAGGAGTTCAGCGTGCTGAACACCCGGACCTGCATCGGCAGCGGCAGGCCCTGGTTGGTCATGCCGACGTTGATCAGCCAGCGCGCGTCCCAGGGCGGCATCACGAAATACTGGACCAGCCCATAGCCGCCGACCAGCGTCAGCCCCAGCACGAAGGCGCGCAGCACCGCGTCGCGGATCTCCGGGTAGATCGGCCAGTGCAGCGCGACGTAGAGCCCCAGCGTCACCGGCACCAGCCAGTTCAGCAGCGCGAAGGTGGCGGCGGCCATCCCGGCCTGCGAGATGCCGTTGGCGTAGGCGTAGGCCAGCCCGATCATCACCGGGACGAAGCCGAAATAGGCGCGGTAGCGCAGCATCGGCAGGTATTGCGCGACGACCACCCAGGTCATGGCGCCGACGGCGAAGGGCGTCACCATCACCGGGCTGATGACGCTCCAGCCCGACTGGTAGTCGACCAGCCGGCGCACCTCCGGCGTCAGGAACCACAGCCACCAGGTGAAGGCGGCGAAGCGGGCCGGGTCGCGCGTCACCAGCAGCGCGCCGGTCGCCAGCGCGCCGACGGGAAAGATGATCTCCAGCAGCCCGGCCTTGCCGATCAGCACCGGCATCGCCACCAGGAGCCAGAAGACCACCGGCGCCAGCCGGGCCAGCGACGGCAGGCCGCCGGCGTGATGACCGGCGTGATCGCCAGCGTGATGACCGGCGTGGGGCAGGTCGGTGGAGGCGGAGGCGAGGCTCATGCCGGAAACTCCCGCCACGCCCGCATGCCGGCCAGCCGGCCGCGGAGCGTGGCGCGCAGCTTCGCCCCGGCGTGCCGGTCGCCGCGCAGAGCCAGCCGCCCCCACTGGGCCAGCCCCGGGAACTCGCAGGTGCCGACCAGCAACGCCCAGGCGGCGAAGACGACGCGGTTCAGCGGGCCGAAATGGCCCATCAGCGCCAGCGTGTCGTTGAAGGTGGCGTTCTCCTGCGCCAGCGGGTGGAACTGGTCGGCGCCGCGCTGGTCGATGTCGTGGCGCACGGCGGGGAAATGGTCGACCGCCACCAGCGGGTCGTAGACCAGCCGCCAGCCCTGCCGGCGCAGCCGCAGCGAGAAGTCGACCTCGTTGCGGACCTGGGCGCCGCTGCCGCGCAGCCGGGTGTTCAGCCGCTGGTCGCCGATGGCGCTGCGGCGGAAGCTCCAGTTGGCGCCCTTCAGCACGTCGACGTCCTGCGGCGGGCCGACGCCGAGATGATGGTTGCCGATGACCCGGCCGAACCATTGCAGGCGGCCGACGACGCGGGCGGCGCCGTCCTCCGGCACGCCGTCGTGATAGACGTGGTCACGGCCGCCGACGCCGCCGATCCGCGGGTCGGTCTGGTACCACGCCTCGATCCGCTCGACCCAGTCCGGGTGCGGCACCGCGTCGTCGTCGGTGATGGCGACGACGTCGCCCCGGGCGTGGTCGATGCCGCGGTTGATGGCGGCGACCTGACCGGGCACGTCGATGCCGACGATCTGCAACGCAAGCCGTCCGGTGAAGCGGCGGGCGACGTCGGCGGAGCCGGGGTCGATGTCGCGCACGGTGACGATCACCTGGGCCGGCGCCTGCGTCTGCCGGGCCAGCCCGTCCAGGCAATCGGCCAGCCGGTCGGGCCGCCGGTAGGTCGGCACGATCACCGTCACGCGCAAGGGAAGGGGGGTGGGGGAGGTCATGCCGGGGCCAGCTCCCGCCCGCGGGCGTCCTTGCGGGTCGTCATCGGCGCCAGCGCGTCGGCGGCCTCGCGGCCGGCCAGCCAGCGGTCGACGGTGTCGCGCAGCCGCTCCTTGAACAGCTCCTGGTCGAAGCGGGCGGCGTGGGCGCGGATCGCGGCCGGGTCGAAGCGGTGCTCCTGCGCCTCGAACCGCTCGACCGCGTCGATCAGCGCCTCGGGCGTCTGCTGGTCGAAGAACAGGCCGGTGACGCCGTCCCGCACCGTCTCGGTGGCGCCGCCGCGGCGCAGGGCCAGCACCGGCCGGCCGGCGGCCATCGCCTCCACCGGGACGATGCCGAAATCCTCGTTGGCGGTGAAGATCAGGGCGCGGCAGGCGGCGTAATGCCGGTCCAGCTCCTCGGCGGAGCAGTGGCCGAGCAGTTCCACCGTCGGGCCGGCCATCTGCTTCAGCCGGCGGTACTCCTCGCCCTCGCCGACGACCAGCAGCTTGCGGCCCATGCGGTTGAACGCCTCGATGGCGATGTCGGCCCGCTTGTAGGCGACGAGCTGGCTGAGAAACAGGTAATGGTCGCCCCGGGTCTCGCCATCCAACGCCGTCGTGGCGGCGAAGCGGCCGGTCTCCACCGGCGGGTGGATGACGGTGGCGTCGCGGCGGTAGACCCGCCAGATGCGCTGGGCCACCGTCGCCGAATTGGCGATGAAGCGGTCGACGCGCGCGGCGGTCGCCAGATCCCACTGCCGCAGCCGGTGGATGGCGTAGGGCATCAACGGCCGCACCAGCGGCCCGGCCGACGCCAGATAGTCATGGTAGCCGCTCCACACATAGCGCATCGGCGTGTGGCAATAGCAGACGTGCAGCGCGTCGGGGCGGGTCAGCACCCCCTTGGCCGGGCCGGATTCGCTGCTGATGACGAGGTCGTAGGCGCTGAGGTCGAGCTGTTCCAGCGCCAGCGGCATCAGTGGCAGGTACTTCTGGTACATGCGGTGGGCCATCGGCAGCCGGTCGATGAAGGTCGTGGTGACCCGGTGCCGGCGGATGATCGGCGAGATGCGTTCCGGCCGGTAGACGTGGGTGAAGATGTCGGCCTCCGGATACATCTCGCACAGGGCCTCAATCACCTTCTCGCCCCCGCGCATCCCGACGAGCCAATAGTGGACGATCGCGACTTTCATGGTGGGTTCTCCCATAAGGGACAGGCGTCGCAACAGGGGCGCGGCTAGGCGATGCGCCGCAGGCGGTAGGAGCGGCCGCTGGGCGGGCGGGCGCCGTATTCGAAGCTGGCGTGGTCGCGGGCGTTGACCATCGACAGCACCGCCCCGCTGATCCGCCCGCCGACCTGCCGCACCTGCTTGATGCCGGCGCCGGCGAGGCTGGAGGCGGTGCGCGCCCAGCGCACGACGTAGAGGACGCGGTCGGCCAGCGGCGCCAGGATCAGCGCGTCGGACACCGACAGGACCGGCGGCGTGTCGAGGATCACCACGTCGTAGCGTTCCGACAGCTCGACCAGCAGCGACAGCATGGCCTGGGAGCCCAGCATGGTCTGCGGCCGGTCGGTCGGCCGCCCGGCGGCGATCACCGCCACCCGGCGGCGGTCGTCGAGCGTCAGCACCTGGTCCAGCGTGGCGTCGCCGTCCAGCAGGTCGCTCAGCCCCTTCGGCGGGCGCTCGTCGCCCAGCAGGCGGTGGACGGTCGGGCGCCGGGTGTCGCAATCGACCACCACCACCCGGCGGCCGGCGTCGGCCAGGAAAGCGGCCAGCGCGACCACCAGCGTCGTCTTGCCTTCCCCGGCGACCGAGGAGGTCAGCATGATGACCTCGCCGTTCTTGGCGGTCACCGGCTCGGTGGTGCGGACCAGGTGCAGCCGGGCGCAGAGCCGCCAGACCGCTTCGGCGAAGTCGCTGCCGCGGTCGCTGCCGGCCGCCGATCCGGAATCGCCCGGACGGCCGCGGCGGCCGAGCAGCGGCACGATGCCGACCGCCGGCAGGCCGAGCAGCGCCTCCACCTGATGGGAGCTGTAGACGCCGCGCTGGCCCATCGTCCGCACCAGCGCCACGCCGGTCGCCAGCGCGCCGCAGACAACGGCGGCCAGCCCGGCCAGCACCGTCTTGCCGGGACCGACCGGCCCGGCCGGCGCCGCGGCGGTGGACACCACGCGCACGTCGGGGGTCATCTCCAGCGCCTGGAGCACCTGGGTTTCCTTCAGGCGGGTGACGGCGCGGCGGTAGTTGTCGTCCGACGCGTCGGCCTGCCGCTGCAGCTCGCGCAGCTGGACCTCGGCCTGGAGCGAGTCGTAGGACTCGGTCCGCAGCGCCTCCAGCCGCTTGCCCAGGTCCTGGATCTTGGCGAACTGCTGCTCCACCTCGCCGCGCAGGCTGCGCACCATGCGGTCGATCTCGGTCGCCAGCGTGGCGTTCAGGTCGCGCAGCTCGGCCTTCGGGCGGTTCAGCGCCGGGTGGAGATCGCCGTACTGGGAGCGCAGTTCGGCGATCTGGGCGCTCAGCCCGGCCTGCCGCTGGCGCAGCGCGGTGATCAGCGGGTCGCCGCCGATGTCGGCCCCGGCCAGCGATTCCGGGTTGCCCGGCTTCACCGACATCAACTGGCGCAGCCGGGCCTGGGCGTTGACGTGGGCGGTGCGCGCCTCGGTCAACTGGGTGTTCAGCGCCGACATCGCCTCGTTCAGCAGCGGGGCGTCGCGGCCCTTCATCAGGCCGGTTTCCGACCGCATCGCGTCCACCGTCGCCTTGCCGGTGGTGGTCATGTCCTGGCGCAGCTCCTCCAGCCGGCTTTGCAGCCAGTTGCTGGCCTCCAGCGTGGCATTGCGCTTGGCCTCGATCTGGGTGGCGATGTAGGCCTGGACGGTCGCGTTGGCGGCGCGGGCGGCGAGCTGGGGATCCTTGGCCTCGACGCCGACGCGGATGGCGCGCGACTGAACGCCGGGGCTGATGCGCAGGTTCTTCTGGAAGGCGTCGATCAGCCGGGCGGTTTCCACCTCTTCCGGGTTGCCGGTGACGGCGGGCCGGCGGGCGGGCGGCGTCAGCAGGCCCGACAGCGGCTCCGGCAGGGCGGAAGCGACCTCGGTCAGCCAAGCCCGGCCATCCTCCAGCCAGGGGGTCAGCCAGGTCGGCTTGGTGGTGGTCGCCGCGTATTCCGGCTCGCGGCCCAGCGACAGCGTCTCGACCACGCGGCGGGCGAGATCGCGCGAGCGCAGGATCTCGACCTCGGTGTTGACGGTGTCGAGCAGGATCCCCATCGGCTCGGACACCGACGGGATGTTGATGACGCGGTTGGGGTGGGGGTCGATGACCACGACCGCGCTGGCGCTGTAGATCGGGGTCATGGCGTTGATCAGCAGCACCGCCGGAAGCCACAGCACCGCCGTGACGGCCAGGATCAGCAGCTTCTGGCGCCACAGCGTCTGGATCAGCCGTTTCACGTCGACCTTGTCGGCGCCCGATCCGACCGGCGGTGCCACCATACCGGACACGCTGGGTGGCAAGCGGTGTTCCGGTGCTTCCATGGGCTGACTCCTCTTTCACAAGCGTGTGTTTCGGCGTGACGGCACCGTCCCGGTTTTCCAAGGACCCGATGTCCAGGGGCCCGGCCTTCCGGGGGTGCTCAGCCGACCTCGGCCGGGTCGCGGGTGCGTTTGTGTGCCGGCGGCGTGGTGGGGGGTGGAGCGGTGGACGGCGCTTCGGTCGTGCCTGGGGCGGCCGTGCCCGCGTCGGTGACCCTGGTCGCTGTCTCCGCCAGGATGCGGGCGTAGCGGGCGACGGTGTTGGGGGTGACGTTGACCAGCCGGCCCGACCCGCCGCCGCCGGCGACGAGCTGCGCCACCTGGAACAGCGCCCGGCCCTTCTCCAGGACCTCGCCCGGCAGCATCCACAGGATGGAATCGATGTTGGACGCCAGCCAGCCCGGCCGGCCCGGCCGCAGCAGGCGCCGCTCGGCGGCGCGCACCTGCCCGGTGTTGCGCACCGTGTAGAAGGGCGACCAGCCGTCCCAGTCGCCGGCGGTGAAGGGCAGCGCCACGAAATCGCCATCGACCAGCGCCGGCCCGGCCTGCCCGAAGGCGGCCTTGGTCCACATGTACTCGAAGCCGGCGGACCGCACCGCGGCGGCGACGGCGGGGCTGACCGGGCCGGGCCGGGCGCTGTCGTAGGGGCGCCACGCCTCGTAGAAGCGGTCGAGCCGGTAGCGCCGCAGCGCATTGCCGATCAGGCGCCGGGCGTCGGTCGCCGGCGATGACGGCGCGGGGGCGGGGGTGGGGCCGGCGGCCCCGGCATCGGCGGCCGGCGTCTCCGACGGGCGCGGGCGGGGTGTGATGCGCAGGACCGGACGGCCCTCGTCCCAACGCAGGCGCGGGGTGGTGGCGGGAACCAGCGGGGCGTCGACCAGCGGCCACCAGCCGCGCGGCATCAGGCCGGGCGGCAGGATGCCCGCCACCTCCGCCCGCGCGTCGGTCAGCAGGCGGGCCAATTCGTCGGGGGGCATCTCGCCCTCGGCGCAGACGCCGCGGCCGGTGCTGCCCAGCATCAGCTCGACCCGGCCCAGCACGCCGCCGCGGTCCTCCGGCACCGCCAGCAGGGCGAGGTCGGCCGGGCTGGCCTGGGTCAGGCTGTCGACGGTGACGACCAGCCCGCAGCGCAGGCCGGTCGCCGCCACCAGATCGAGGATGCGCGGGATGCAGTGCAGCTCGCGGATCATGCCCGACCACAGCACCAGCGTGCTCAGCACCCGGCCCTCGCCGGCCCAGCGGCGCAAGGTGGCGTCATCGGGCTCGAAGTCGGCGACCGGGCGCGGCGGCTCGGGCAGGCGCAGCGGCACCGCGACGGCGCTGGCGAAGGGCGGGTCGGGGTCGACGATCTGCAAGCCGCGGCCGAGCCGGCCCAGCGCGAAGAAGTCGTGGTCGTCGAACTGCCGGCCATAGACCGGGTCGGCGCCGGCGCGGATGATGTCGGCCGCCCGCTCGATCACGTCGGTCTGCGGCCGGCCATAGAGCGGCAGCAGCCGCTTGGCCGCCGCCAGCGGCAGTTGCGCCGCGATCAGGTCGGGGTCGCCCAGCAGCGTGCCGCGGCCCCAGCCGGCGAAGCGGTGGGCCAGACCGGCGCTGAAGCTGGCGTAGCTCTCCCCCGCCACCCTGCCTTCGGCGGCGTCGAGCCCGCCGGGGAAGCGGCCGGCCCGTACCGGGTCGACGCAGGCGCCGACGAAGCGCCGGGCGCCCAGCGCCTCCAGCCGGGCGCGCAGCCCGGCGTCGGCGCTGGCGTCGACGCCCAGGCAGGGCTCCGCCAGCAGGCGCGGGTAGAGGAAGGGGGCGGCGACGATGCCGAGCGGGGTCTGCGGCGCGGCGTCCAGCACCACCACCTCCTCCGGGATCGGCTGGCCCAGCAGGCGGAAGGCGGCCTCGTAGAGCGCGGCCGGGTCGGTGCTGCGCAACGCCGCCTCGCCCCCGGCTTCCACCACCGACCACAGCGGCGAGCCGGGGTCGCCGAGCGCGACGACGCGGTAATGGGTGGTCAGCCACAGCGCGTGGTCGAGGTGGCGGCCGCCGGCGACCAGGCTGCCGGTGCCGGTGGCCTCGGTCCGGCCGCCATCCTCCCAGCCGCCGAAATGCCGGCCGCTGCGCCGCCCGTCGTAATAGAGGTCGAAGGCCCAGCCGGCGCGGGCGGCGGCGGCGGCGAGAGCCGGGGCGACCGCGACCCGGTGCGGGTCGCCGCCATGGGCGAGGTAGAGCAGGAGGGCGGGCTTCACGGCGTCGTTCCCTTCGGGCCGTTGCCGCCGCGCTGGCACCACCACAAATGCCATTTGGCCACGCCCGGCGGGCCGAAATGGTCGGTCTTCTGCAGGGTCAGCCCGGTGGCGGCCAGCGCCTTGCGCATCTCCTGCGCCCAGTGATGGCGGACGATGGTCTTCCATTCCGGCAGGACGCCGTGGCAGCGCATGGTCGCCAGCAGCCGGTCGGGCCGCCAGCGGTAATAGCTGGGATAGGCGACCACCCACAGCGGGTTGGCGTTGGTGGTGTCGCAGGCGATCCGCCCGCCCGGCCTGGTCACCCGCCGCAGCTCGCGGATGCCGGCCTCCAGGTCGGGCAGGTGGCACAGCAGGTCCATCGCGATGACGAGGTCGAAGCTGTCGTCGGGGAAGGGCAGCTTGCGGGCGTCGGCCTGCTGCACGGTCAGGGCCGGGAAGCGCTCCTTCGCTTCGCACAGCATCTGTTCGGAGATGTCGACCAGCGTCACGTCGTGCCGTTCGGCGAAGGGCCCGGTGATGCGGCCATAGCCGCCGCCGACATCGAGGATGCGCAGGCGCGGCGACCGCTCCAGCTCGGCCGCCACCGCGCGCCGCTTCTCGTCATAGATGCGGTAGAAGGGCGTGGTCGGGTGGTCGGGGCGGAAATGGCGGCGGTAGCCGTTGTTGTAGATGGTGGAGGTGGCGGCCCGGCCGCGCTCCGCCCTGGCGTGCTCCAGCAGGGCCACGACGCCGGCGGTGACGGTGTCGACGTCGAAGTCGGCGGCCCGCCGGCGGGCGGCGTCGGCGGCGGCGGCCAGCCCGTCGCGGTCGGCCAGGCGGGCGATCAGGGTGTCGCGCAGCGGCACCGCCTCGCCCGGCGGGACCAGCCAGCCGGAGCGGCCCTCCTCGACGATCTCCGGCAGGCCGCCGCAGTCGCTGGCGACCACCGGCACGCCCAGCGCCATCGCCTCCACCACGACGAAGCCGAAGCTCTCCCACAGCGACGGCACCACGGCCAGCTCCGCCCGCGCCACCACCGCCAGCGCGTCGTTGCGCGGCAGCGCGCCCAGCAGATGGACGCGGTCGGCCACCGGCGCCACGTCGCGGCGGAACTGGGCGATCGCCCCGGCGCTCGCCGGATCCTCGCCGCCGACTATGACCAGATGCAGGCCCGGGTTGGCCGCCAGCACGTCGGGGATGGCGCGGCCCAGCGGCCCGATGCCCTTGCGCCCCTCCAGCCGGCCGAAGAAGACGATGTAGCGCTCGGGCAGCGGCACCGGCGGATCGCCGGCTCCGGCGGCCCGCACCGCGGCGAGGTCGATGCTGTTGGGGATCACCTGGATCAGCTCCGGCGCGATCCGCCAGTACTGGGCGACCCGCAGGGCGATGGCGCGGGTGGAGGCGTAGATGGCGGCGCTGCGCCGGGTCTGGTCACGCTCCAGCGCGTTCAGCAGATGGGTGTGCGGGACCCAGGGCTGGTTGTTGGTGTCCATCACCAGGGCGGTCGGCGTCGCCAGCCGCGTCACCACCGGCAGGTTGCTGAAGCGGGTCAGCCACCAGGCGTCGGCGTCGAACTCCGCCGCGTGGACGACGTCGGGCCGGAAGGCGCGCACGGCGTCGGCGAGGCGGCGGTTGACGCGGAAGCGGTCGACGACCGGGTGGACCCGCCCGCCGAGGTCGACGCGCTGCACCGTCACCCCATCCTCGACGGCAATCCCTGGGGCGATCCCAGGCGCGATCCCGCCGCCCTTCCACGGCGTCACCACCTGCACCTCGTGGCCGGCGCGCACCAGGGCGCGCGCCATGGTGTGGGTGTGGGTGGCGATACCGCCGAGCTTTTCGCCGGGTGGGTATTCGGGCGTCAAGAGCGACAGGCGCATCGTGGTTTCCTCGGTTCCTGTGGAGTTCGGGTCACTCGCCCATGGCGGAGGTGGCGGGCGTCGGTTTCACGAGAAGGCGTCGGGGCAGCGCCGCCAGAACCGCCGGGTCGGGCAGGAAGACCCGCCAGGGCAGGCCGGTGGCGCGGCGGTAAAGGATGGCGGCGGTGGCGAAGACCAGGGCGTAGGCGACGGTGGACACCAGGGCGGCGGCCAGGATCCCGCCGTCGCGCAGGAAGAGAAGCAGCCCGCCCATCGTCACCACCATGCCCAGCAGATGCGCCAGGGTCGCGGTGAAGGGCCGGTTCTCGGCGTAGAGCCCGTTCAGCAGGATCGCCGCCGCGGCGTAGAGCACGGCCCCCGGCAGCATCAGGCGCAGCGGCAGCGCGCTGTCGGCGAAGGCCGGGCCGTAGACGAGGCGGATGGCGAGGTCGGCGAAGACGAACAGCCCGCCGCCCAGCACCCCGCCGACCGCGAAGGTCGCCTGCAGGCTGTTCAGCACCAGATCGCGTCCCGACCGGCCGCGGCGGGCCGCCGCCGGCATCACCACGGTGGCGAGCGCGCTCGACAGGCTGACGATCAGCCAGGACAGGCTGGTGGCCAGCGCGTACAGCCCGACCTGCGCCGCCGGCAGGTAGGCGGGGATGATCAGCAGGTCCAGCCGCTGGGTGACGACCCCGCCCACCACGTCGCCGTGGGTGCGCAGCGCGTACCAGAAGGTGCGGCGGCCCAGCGCCCAGTCCGGCCGGGCGAGGCCGTGGCGCGACAGGATGCGCGCGGTCGCCGCGACCAGCACCAGCGTGCTCATCGCCGCCTGGGCGGCCACCGCGGTCTCGACGGTGAAGCGGCCGGCCGCCCACAGCGCCAGATAGGCGGCGGCGACGCCGGCCGGCTGGACGAAGTTCAGGGTGTTGAAGGTGCGGAAATCCTGGTCACCCAGCAGCAGGCCCAGCATCAGTTCCGACAGGAGCGCCAGCGCGATCATCGGCAGGTAGAGGCGGGCCAGCGCCAGCGTCTCCGCCGGCTGGGCCGCCAGCAGGGTCGGCAGCAGGAACAGCCCGGCGGCGATCGCCGCGGCGGCGACCGGCATCAGCATCAAGGCCCAGCTCGACATCAGCCGGCCGGCCACCGACGGGTCGCGCGACAGGGCGTAGGTCACCGCCTTGCCGCAGCCCATGCCGAACAGCCAGCCCAGCAGCTGCGTCGTGGTCAGGACCGCGGTCAGCGCCCCCCGGCCATCGGGACCCAGCGTCCGGGCGACCAGCACGCCGGTCAGCAGGCCGAGCCCCATGGTCGCGGCGGTGACGAGGATCGTGGCGGCCCCATCCCGAACGAAGCTGCGGGGTGTCGTTGTCCGGGCTGGCTGATCCGTGGAACGGCTTGGCATCGCGCAATCATTCCCTGTGGTGGCGCCGGGTCGTTGTCTGGGACTGGATGCGGGTTTCCCCATCGGGGACACCGATGGTCGGTGGAGGATTTGCGGTTTTAAAAGAACATTTCTGCTCGGTAACCGAACTGCCCGGTTATTTCTTGCGAACTTGTTGGGGTGTCCAACAGAAGTTCTGGGCCGAGAGACGCCGCCACAACAAGAAAACTGGCAAAAGTTTAATGTCGTTACTGTGACCGTTGGTTCCTGTTCCTTCGCAACTGCACACCGAACGGTAGTAGGGAACCGCGGCAACGGTCAACGCCGCTTTCGGAACTCTTCTTCCAAAACACTGCAGGGGTATTTTTTTCCGACCGCCCGATGACGCAATTCCGGCGTGCTAGCGTATCGTTCGGGTCAGACGTATGGCTGGGGCCAATCCACCAGCGGACGGGGTACTCCCCCGCCGGTCGGGCGCCGCACGGGCGGTGAGCCGTGTGCGCGGCTGCGCCCGTTTCACGGGTGCCGGGTGCCGGTCAGGCGGGCGGGGCGCCAGCGTCGGCGGGGCCGTCAGCGGGCGTGGACCGTGCGCGCGCCGGTCGATCCGCGCACCACGCAGGTGCCGCCCAGCACCAGCTTGCGGCTGGGGCGGTCCGGGGACTCCAGCCGTTCGAACAGCAGCGCCATCGCCGAATGGCCGATGTCCTGCACCGGCTGCTCGATCACCGTCAGGCCGGGGCCGACCAGCTCGGTCCAGGGTTCGTTGTCGAAGCCGGCGACCGCCAGCCCGTCCGGGATGGCGAGGCCGAGCCGGTGCGCCGCCTTGACGACCCCCATCAGGAACAGGCTGTTGCTGACGACGAAGGCCTCCGGCCGGTCGGGCTCCGCCATCCAGCGCACCACCGCCTCCTCCGCCGCATCGGCGTAGGGGGCGAGGAAGCGGGCATCCGGCGTCAGGCCGCGCGCGGCCATGGCGGCGCGGTAGCCCTCGTGCCGTTCGGCTCCGGTGGTGCTGGTGTTGCCGAACAGGCCGGCGATGCGGCGATAGCCGCGGTCGTGCAGATGCTCCACCAGCATGGCGGCGGCGCGCGCGTTGTCCAGCACCACGGCGTCGTGCCGGCCGGTGGGGGCGTTGCGGTCGATCAGCACGACGGGGAAATCGAGGTCCAGCGTGTCGAGCCGGCCCAGCGTCGCGCTGGTGGGGGCGAAGATCAGGCCGGTGATCCGCTCCTCCTGCATCAGGCGCAGGTACAGCTCCTCGCGTTCCGGGTTCTCGTCGCTGTTGCACAGGATGACGCGCATCCCGGCGCGGTAGGCCGCATCCTCCACCGCCCGGCTGACCGCGGTGAAGAAGGGGTTGCGGATGTCCGACACGATCAGCCCGATGGTCTGCGAATGCTGCGAGCGCAGCCGCCGCGCCGACAGGTTCGGGCGGTAGCCGGTGGCCCGCACCGCGTCCTCCACCCGCTTGCGCAGCGCTTCGCTGACCGGGCCGTTGCCCAGCACGCGCGACACGGTGGCGACCGACACCCCGGCGGCCTGGGCCACGTCCTTGATGCCGGCCTTGGCGTTCGCGGTCTTGGCCGTGGCTTTGGCCTGGGTGGGGGCTTTGGCGGTGACGCTCATGTCGAAACCGATCGTGAGGGGGCGCCCCGAATGGGGAGGGCGATCTTACCGACGGCCGCCCCGGCTTGACCAGGGACCGCCGTTTTCTGAAAACGTTTCCATCGACTTGCCGAAAACATCCCCCATTTTTCGTCCGCACACAAGCCGTTCTTCCAGAAAACCCTTTATGCTGCAACGCAACAAGCGTTGACAGGGACTCTGTAATCGTTTTCACTGAGTGGCAAGAGGACGCACAAGAACCTGCGGAGGAGACGGTCGTCATGGCCCCCGAGACGCACACCCTTAGTCTGCCCCCCGATCTGATCCGCCTGGGCGCCAGCCCCGCCGGCAAGGAGGCGGCGATCCGCGAGGCGGCGCAGCTGCTGATCGCCGCGGGCTGCATCGATCCCGCCTATGCCGACAGCATGATCAAGCGGGAAACGGTGGCGAACACCTTCCTCGGCCATGGCGTGGCCATCCCGCACGGCATGGTCGACGACCGCAACCTGGTGCGCCGCAACGGCATCGCCATCCTCCAGGTGCCGGACGGCGTGGTGTGGAACGACGGGCAGACCGCCCGGCTGGTCGTCGCCATCGCCGCCCAGTCCGATGCGCACATCGCCGTGCTGCGCCGGCTGACCCGCCTGATGCAGGACGAGGAGCGGCTGAACGTCCTGTTCGCCACCCGCGACCCCGCCGATCTGGTGACGGCCCTGACGGAGGAGGGCGCCCCCCCCGCCGCTTCGGCGTCCGACGCCGGCGATCTGGCGGAGCGGTTCGACTGGGTGGTCGACTACCCGACCGGCCTGCACGCCCGCCCGGCCGCCGCCTGGGTCGAGGCCGCCCGCCCCGCCGCCGGCCGCGTCCGCATCCGCCACGACGGCGAGGTCGCCGACGCCAAGACGCTGGTGGCGCTGCTGCAGCTCGGGCTGCGCCCCGGCGACCGCATCACCGTCTCCGCCGACGGCCCCGACGCCGCCGCGACGCTGAGCCGCCTGCGCGCCACCATCACCGGTTTGAGCGCGCGCGAGAAGGCCGACGCCGCGGCTGCGGCGCGCAAGGCCAAGGCGCCGGTGCAGGGCTGGACCCCGCCGGCCGCGGCAGAAGGCCGTGCCATGCCGGTGGTCGCCGGCCTCGGCGCCAGCCCCGGCCTCGCCATCGGTCCGGTGCATGTGCTGCCCAAGACCGACCTGACGGTTCCCGACCGTCCGGCCCCGCTGTTGGACGGAGGCAACCGCCTGCACGAGGCGCTGAACCTGACCCGCCAGCAGTTGAAGGCGCTGGCCGACGACACCGCCCGCCGGCTGGGCCCGGCGGAGGCGGGGATCTTCGCCGCCCAGTCCGAACTGCTGAACGACACCGACGTCATCACGCTGGCCTGCCAGCTGATGGTGGAGGGCCACGGGCCGGGCTGGTCCTGGCACGAGGCGGTGGAGCGCAGCGCGTCGCGGCTGGCGGCCAACCCCAACCCGGTGCTGGCCGCCCGCGCCGCCGACCTGCGCGACGTCGGCCGCCGGGTGCTGACCCGCATCGACCCCGACCTGCGCGGCGGCTCGATCCGCGACCTGCCGGACACCCCCTGCATCCTGGTCGCCGACGACCTGTCGCCGTCCGACACCGCGGCGCTCGACATGGGCCGGGTGATCGGTCTGGCGACGGCGCAGGGCGGCCCGACCTCCCACACCGCGATCCTGGCGCGCACGCTGGGGCTGCCGGCGATGGTGGCCGGCGGCGGCGCCCTGATGGAGCTGACCGACGGCACGACCGCCATCCTCGACGGCCAGTCCGGCCGGCTCCATCTCGACCCGGCGGAGGCCGACCTCGCCTCCGCCCAGGACTGGATCGAGGAGCAGCGCGTCAAGAAGGCCCAGCAGGAGGAGCGGCGCGGCCTGCCCGCCCGCACCCGCGACGGCCATGCGGTGGAGATCGGCGCCAACGTCAACCGCCCGGACCAGGTGCCGGTCGCCCTGTCGCAGGGCGCCGAGGGCGTCGGCCTGATGCGCACCGAGTTCCTGTTCCTGGAACGCGGCGACGCCCCGACCGAGGACGAGCAGTACGAGACCTACCGCGCCATGCTGGAGGCGCTCGACGGCCGTCCGCTGATCGTCCGCGCGCTCGACATCGGCGGCGACAAGCAGGTGCCGCACCTGCATCTGCCGCACGAGGAGAATCCCTTCCTCGGCGTGCGCGGTGCCCGGCTGCTGCTGCGCCATCCGGAGCTGCTGGAACCGCAGGTCCGCGCGCTCTACCGCGCCGCCAAGGCGGCGACGCCGGGGGCGCTGTCGATCATGTTCCCGATGATCACCACGCTGCGCGAGATCGAGACGCTGCGCGCGGTCTGCGACCGCATCCGCGGCGAACTGGACGCGCCGGCGGTGCCGCTCGGCATCATGGTGGAGGTGCCGGCCGCCGCCATCCAGGCCGACGTGCTGGCCCGCCACGTCGATTTCTTCTCCATCGGCACCAACGACCTGACCCAGTACGCGCTGGCGGTCGACCGCCAGCACCCCGAACTGGCGGCGGAGGCCGACAGCCTGCACCCGTCGGTGCTGCGCCTGATCCGCATGACGGTGGAGGGGGCGGACCGCCACGGTCGCTGGGTCGGCGTCTGCGGCGGCATCGCCGGCGACCCGTTCGGCGCGGCGCTGCTGGCCGGCCTCGGCGTGCGCGAGCTGTCGATGACCCCGCGCGACATCCCCGGCGTCAAGGACCGCCTGCGCGGCAGCGATCTGGCGAGCCTGAAGGCGCTGGCGCAGCGCGCGGTGGACTGCGAATCCTCCGACGAGGTGCGCGCGCTGGACGGTGCGCCATGAGCGGGGACATCGTGAACGGCGGCAAGCCGGTCGTCACCGTCACGCTGAACCCGGCGATCGACCAGACCATCACGGTCGACGCGCTGACGCCGGGCAGCGTCCACCGGGCCCGGGCGGTGCGCCACAACGCCGGCGGCAAGGGCGTCAACGTCGCCAGTTGCCTCGCCGACTGGGGCACGCCGGTGGTCGCCACCGGCCTGCTCGGCGCCGGCAACGCCGCGCCGTTCGAGACGCTGTTCGCGGCCAAGGGCATCGCCGACGCCTTCCTGCGGCTGGCCGGCGAGACGCGGGTCAACATCAAGATCGCCGACCTCGCCGCCAACGACACCACCGACATCAACCTGCCCGGCCTGACCGCCGATGACGGCGCGTTGCAGCGGGTGCGCCACACGCTGCACGACCTGATGGAGCCGGGCACCACGGTGCTGCTGGCCGGCAGCCTGCCGGACGGGCTGCCGGTCGACGCCTACGCCACGCTGACCGCCGACCTGACGGAGCTGGGCGGGCGTGTCGTGCTGGACAGCAGCGGGGCGCCGCTGGCGGCGGCGCTGGCGACGACCGGCGCGCTGCCCCACTGCATCAAGCCGAACCGCCACGAGTTGGAGGATTGGGCCGGCCGGCCGCTGCCGACCACCGCCGACCTGCTGGCGGCGGCGCGCGACCTGCACCGCCGCGGCGTGGCGGTGGTGGTGGTGTCGCTGGGCGCCGACGGCGCGCTGTTCGTCACCGGCGACACCGCGCTGCGGGGCCGGCTGCCGCCGGTCACCGCGCTGAGCACCGTCGGGGCCGGCGATGCGATGGTGGCCGGGCTGATCGCCGCCTTCCAGGAGGATGGCGATCCGGAAACCCTGGCGCGGCTGTCGGTGGCCTTCGCCGCCGCCAAGCTCCGCCGGTTCGGCCCGAACCTGCCCGACCCGGCGACGGTGCGGGCCCTGGCGGCCAAGGTAGAGCTGACCGCAATGTCCTGACGCGCGACACGACCCCACTTCAAGCGACAAGCAACGACGACAGGGCGGGCAACGGCCCGCAAGGAGGAAATCATGGCGAACCTGCTGGCCGTGATCGCGGCGGGCGATCTCACCACCCAGGCCGTGCTGGCGGCCGAAGCGCTGCGCAAGGCCGCCGGCACGCTGGGTCACCACATCGATGTGGAGATCCGCACCAGCCTCGGCATCCAGTCACCGCTCGACGCCGCCGCGCTGCCGTCGGCCGAGGGCGTCGTGCTGGTCGGCGGCGGCGACCTCGACGAGGGGCGCTTCGGCGGTCTGGCGCGCACCAGCGTGTCGCTCGACAGCGTGCTGACCGATGCGCGCGCGGTGCTGGAGCGGGCGCTGGGTGCGGCGAACGCGCCGGCGGCGAAAGCCGTTCCGGCCGCCGCCGCCGCCGCCGCCGCGCCGCGCCGCATCGTCGCCATCACCTCCTGCCCGACCGGCATCGCCCACACCTTCATGGCGGCCGAGGGCATCCAGCAGGCGGCGACCGCGCTCGGCCACAAGGCGCGGGTGGAGACGCAGGGCTCCGTCGGTGCCCGCGACACGCTGACCGACGCCGAGATCCGCGACGCCGACATCGTGCTGATCGCCGCCGACACCCAGGTCGACCTGTCGCGCTTCGCCGGCAAGCGCGTCTTCCTGAGCGGCACCAAGCCCGCCATCAACGACGGCAAGGCGCTGGTCACCCGCGCGCTGGCCGAGGCGAAGCCCCATGGCGCCGCCCCGCTGGCCGACGCGGTCGCCGCCGGCAAGACCGAGCGGGCGGCGCAGCGCACCGGTCCCTACAAGCACCTGATGACCGGCGTGTCCTTCATGCTGCCCTTCGTGGTGACCGGCGGCCTGCTGATCGCGCTGGCCTTCGCGCTGGGCGGCATCTACGTCTATGAGGAGTCCAACGCCGGGACGCTGGGCTACGCCCTGTTCCAGATCGGCGCCAAGTCGGCCTTCGCGCTGATGGTGCCGGCGCTGGCCGGCTACATCGCCTTCTCCATCGCCGACCGCCCCGGCATCGCGCCGGGCATGGTGGGCGGCATGCTGGCCGGCAGCATCGGCGCCGGTTTCCTCGGCGGCATCGTCGCCGGCTTCATCGCCGGCTACGGCACCGCCTTCCTCAACCGCCACATCAAGCTGCACCGCAACCTGGAAGGGCTGAAGCCGGTGCTGATCCTGCCGCTGCTGGGTTCGCTGCTGACCGGCCTGATGATGATCTACGTCGTCGGCACCCCGGTCGCCGAGGCGCTGGCCTGGATGAGCGCCTGGCTGAAGGGCATGCAGGGCAGCAGCGCCGTGCTGCTGGGCCTGCTGATCGGGGCGATGATGGCCTTCGACATGGGCGGCCCGGTCAACAAGGCGGCCTACGCCTTCTCCACCGGCCTGATCGCCAGCCAGGTCTACACCCCGATGGCCGCGGCGATGGCCGCCGGCATGGTGCCGCCGCTGGGGCTGGCGCTGGCGACCAAGCTGTTCGCCGACCGCTTCACCCATGAGGAGCGCGAGGCCGGCAACGCCGCCGCGGTGCTGGGCATCGCCTTCATCACCGAGGGCGCCATCCCCTTCGCCGCCCGCGACCCGCTGCGCGTCATCCCGGCGCTGATGATCGGCGGCGCGCTGACCGGCGCCATCTCCATGGCCATCGGCGCCGAGCTGAAGGTTCCGCACGGCGGCGTCTTCGTGCTGCCGATCCCCAACGCGGTGACGCACCTGCTGGGCTACATCCTGGCGCTGGTCGTCGGCACCGTGGTGACCGCCGTTGCCCTGCGCGTCCTGAAGAAGCCGGTCGCCGTGGTGGCGGTGCCGCCGCCGGCCACCCAAGGGGCCGGGGCGCACGCCTGACCGGCTCCACCGTTTCCTCCCGGCCTTGCCCCCTGTCCGCCCCGGCGGAGAGGGGGTTTTCTTTTTTCGAAAAAACCGCGCCAGCTTTCGCCCGCTCCGCCGTGTGCAGGGTCACGACACCGTCCGGAGTGACATCCCATGCTCGACGAAAAGCCCGACGTCATGCTGGGCAACATGCTGCTGCATGTGAACCTGCTGGCCCTTGGCACCCTGATGACCAAGATGATGGCGGAGCAGTTCCGCAACGCCGAGGATCCGGCCGGCAAGGCGGACGAGTGGCTGCGCCTGTTCGAGGCGACGGCCGCCCAGATGACCTTCGCCAACGAGACGCCGGAGTGGAGCGACCTGACCGCCCAGGAATTCCGCGACGTCCTGATGCAGCACATCCACCGCGCCCGCGCCATGGCGCTGGGGGAACCGTGCGACCCGCGCGCCTATCTCCGCTACCATGGCGATGATGCAAAGCCGAAGCTTCCCGCATAGGTTCGTTGAAGCCACGCACGAATCAAAACGGCCCCGCTCAAGAAAAGTTACGATCGCACGCAGGACTCCATCGCCGCCGCCGTACCAGTGAACAGACGCGGGCATGACGCCGCGGACAAGTTCACAGACGGAACGGCACCGAACATGGACGGGAACGCGACACGGCGGACCGACAGCTTGCTGCGTCTGGCGGTTCAGCACCACAACGCCGGACAGACCGAGCGGGCGGAGCGGTTCTACCGTGAAATCCTGCGGATCGACCCCAGCCACAGCGACGCCGCCCATCTTCTCGGCCACATCGCCTACCAGGACGGGCGCCGCCGCGACGCGACCGCCCTGTTCGACACCGCCGCCCGCGGCAACGCCCTGGTCGGGTCCTACCACCTTGCGTTGGGGCAGGCCCTGCTCGACCAGGGGCGGGCGGGCGAGGCGCTGGCCGCCGCCCGCCGCTCGCTGGCGCTCAACCCCGACGACGCCGACGCGCTGTGCCTGCTGGGCGCCCTGGCCGGACGGCTGGGACGGCCGGTGGTCGCGCTGCGCTGCTACCGTGCCGCGGTGCGTCTGGTGCCGGGTGCGGCGGAGCCGCGGCTCGGGCTGGGCCGCGCGCTGGAGGATCTGCGGCAGGTCGACGCCGCGCTGGGCTGCTACCGGCTGGCGGCGCGGATGTGCCCCAAGGACGCGGCGATCCGCATCACGCTGGCCAACGCGCTGCGCCGCTGGAGCCGCGGGGCCGAGGCGGCGGTGGCCTATCGGGAGGCGATCCGGCTTGGCGTCGACAACGCGTCGGTCTGGGCCAATCTGGGCGCCACCGTCCAGACGCTGGGCGATGCCGCCGCGGCGGAGGAGGCGTACCGGCAGGCGCTGCGCCGCCAGCCCGACCACACCGAAACCCGCAACAATCTCGGCCTGCTGCTGCACGCCCTCGGCCACCACGGCCCGGCGCGCGACCGGTTCCGCAGTGCCCTGGCGATCGACCCGGCCCATGTGCCGGCGCTGGTCAATCTGGGGCTGGCGGAGGCGGCGCTCGGCCACCCCGGCCAAGCGGAGGCGTGGCAGCGCCGCGCCATCGCCCATGACGGCCGGCAGGCCGAGGCCTGGAACAATCTGGGCAACGTCCGCAAGGCGCAGGGCCGCTCCGCCGAGGCGGATGTCTGCTGGCGGCGGGCGCTGGCGCTCAACCCCGCCTTCGCCGACGCGCTCGGCAACCGGGGTGCCGACTTGGCTGACCATGAGGCGTTCGCGGCGGCGGCGGTGCAGGTGCGGCGGGCGATCCGGCTGATGCCGGGGCACGCGCCGCTGCACGCCGTGCTGGCCTACGCGATGAACGGGGCGCAGCGGCCGACCGAAGCCGCCGCCGCCTGCCGCCGTGCGCTGGCGCTGGCACCGGCGCTGGCCGACCCGCTGTGCACGCTGGGTCTGGCGGAGCAGCTTCAGGGCAACCCCGCCGCCGGCCGCTGGTTCGACCGTGCCGTCGCCGCGGCGCCGAGCCACGCGCTGGCCCGTTTCAACCGCGGTCTGCTGTCGCTGGAGCGCGGGGCGCTGACCGCCGGCTGGGCCGACTACGCCTACCGCTTCAAAGCCGGGCGGGTGCGGCCGGAACGCCGCTTCACCATCCCGGAATGGCGGGGCGAGCCGCTGGCCGGCAAACGGCTGTTCGTCTGGCGCGAGCAGGGGGTGGGGGACGAGTTCCTGTTCGCCTCCTGCTATCCCGACCTGATCAAGCTGGCGGGAACGGTGGTGATCGAGTGCGAGCGCCGGCTGGTGCCGCTGTTCGCCCAGTCCTTTCCCAAGGCCATCGTCCGCGCCGAACAGCCGCCCTGCGGCCTGATGGAGGCCGAAGCCGTCGACGGCGACTACCACATCCCGGCCGGGTCGGTGCCGCGCCTGCTGCGCGAGCGGCTGTCGGCCTTCCCCGAGCGGTCCTGCTGGCTCTACGCCGACCCCGGCCGCGTGTCCGACTGGCGCGAGCGGCTGGACGCCGCCGGCGACGACCTGCGCGTCGGCATCAGCTGGCGCAGCCAACTGATGACCGCCGACCGCCGCTCCGCCTATCTGCCGCTGGACGCCTGGGGGCCGTTGTTCGCGGTGCCCGGCGTCACCTTCGTCAACCTGCAATACGACGATTGCCGGGCCGAGATCCTGGATGCGGAACGCCGCTTCGGCGTTCCCATCTATGGCTGGAACGGGGTGGACCTGCGCAACGACTTCGAGGAGACGGCGGCGCTGGTCTCCGCCCTCGACCTCGTGATCGCGCCGGCGAACTCGGTTGCGGAACTGGCCGGCGCGCTCGGCGTGCCGGTCTGGCGCTTCGGCCGCCGCGACTGGACCCATCTGGGCACCGCCGGCCGGCCCTGGTACCCGTCGATGCGCACGTTCCAGCCGCTGCCGGGCCAGGGTCTCGAGCACACGCTGGGGCGGATTGCCGGCGAACTGACGCGGCTGCCGCGTGGCACGTAACCGTTACATCAGCCGGGGCGGCTGATCGGCGTCCTCGTCGAAGCCGCGGTCCGACGGGGCCAGCCGGAAGGCGGCGTCGAAGATGCGGTCGGCGAGGCCGGCGGGCGGACGGTCGTCCGACCGGCCCAGCGCCAGTTCCAGCGTGACCATCTCGTCCAGCATCGCCTGCGCCGTGACCGAACGCAGCAAAAGGCGCCGCGCGTCCCGCGCCACCGCGGGTGGCCACAGGGCGAGGTCGCCTCCATGGCGATCGAGCTGATCGCGAAACTCCTCATCCGTCATCGAACGAATCCCTGGCCGCCTGCGCGCTGGCGCGCAGCAGCAGGCGAAGCTGCTGGCGCGCGCGTTTCAACAGCGACTCTACCGCACCGGTGCTGATTTGCATAACGGTCGCGATGTCCGCGTTGCTTAAATTCTCGTAATAAAACAGGGTTACCGCGGCGCGCTGCTGCGGCGTCAGCTTCGACTGGGCGTCGACCAGCCGGGCGGCGACCTGCTGGCGGTGGATGGTGCTGACCGCGTCCGGCGCGCCGTCCGACGGCTCGGCGACCGCGTCCAGCTCCTGGCCGACCGGCCGGCGCTTGTGGTCGATGCAGCGGTTGACCACCACCCGGTAGAGCCAGGTGGTGAAGCGGGCGCCGCCGTCGTCGGTCCATTGGGCGCGGCGCTGCCAGACCTGGAGGAAGGCGTCCTGGACGACGTCCTCCGCCTCCGCCTCGTTGCCGGTCAGGCGGCGGGCCAGCGCGTAGGTGCGCTTCAGATGACGATGCACCAGACGGCGGTAGGCCGTCTGGCTGCCGGACCGGATCTGCGCCATCAGCGCCTCGTCCGGTTCCTCGTCGCTGGGGATGTCGACGCCCGCCGTCACCGGCCCGCGGTTGAGCAGGCGCCCGCGCTCGTCAAGCCGAGATTCCGCCATGAGCATGATCCATCGTTCTCCCGACGACGGACGCATGCGGCCCTTTGGCCGTGGCACCGACGACAGTGGACGGCCCGCCGCGTTCTGCGGCGATGGCCTGCCAAGCCTTCAGCATGAAGGCCGTCTGGCGGATAACCGATTCGCACGCCGCCACCGGATCCTTCCGGCTGGCGGCAGCGCCGGCCTGGACGATCAGGCGGTGGTAGAACCGTCGAAGCGTCCAGGCGATATCTTCATTTTTATCGAAAACCAGAATGGAATCAAGGCCCGCGAACACCATGACCGCGCGTTCGATCGCCGCATGATGGGCCTCGAACCGGCGGGCGGCGGCGGCGTCGCGCGCGGCGTGCAGATGGGTCATCGCCCGCTCGTACAGCCGCACCACCGCGACCAGCGGCGGCACCGCGCTGTTGGCGGTCGCATAGGCGGAGAGGGCCTTGGAGTAAGCGGCATTGCGCATGGCGCCAAATCCTTAGTCTGGAGGGAGGCCTTGCCGTCCGGGGCGTTTTCGTCGGTGAGGGCGGTCAACTGCTGCTGTCGCTGCTGTCGGTGTAGGTCAACTGCTGCAGCAGCAGCGCCGCCGTCTCCGCCGCCGCCTCCAGCCGGGCGTAATAGGCGGTCAGCGTGGTGCGGTAGGCTTCCGCCTTGGTCTTGATGTCGCTGGAGCGGCTTTCCAGCTCGGTGTCGGTGGTTTCCAGGTCGTCGATCGCCGACGTCAGGTCGCTGTCGTAATCGTCGGCGGCGGAGGAGATGGCGCTGTAGAGCTTGTCGGCCAGCCCCTGCGAGAAATCGACGTCGACGCTGCCGCTGCTGCCGCTGTAGACCAGAACGATGCCTTCGTAGGCGGTGCCGGTGGCGCCGACGATGCGGTTGCCGCTGACCGTGAACAGGCTGTCGTCGCCATCGACCGACGCGGAACTGAGCGTTCCGTCGTCGCCCCTGACGATGTCGAGCGTGAAGGACAGCGACGACTGGTTGCTGTTGTAGCGCAGCAACGACAACTGGCTCGACGACGCGGTCATGTTGAGGCCGAGCAACTGCTTGACGCCGTCGAGGTTGTCGGTCAGCATGGTGTTCAGCGTGTCTTCGTCCAGTTCCAGATTGTTGGAGCTGTCGAAGGTGATGCCGAGCGAGGCCATCGACAGCACGGTGCCGTCGTCGGTGGTGATGGTGGTGTTCAGCGCGCTGCTGACCGAGGAGGTGATCTGCCGCAGCAGGCTGTCGGCGAACAGGGTCGCGTCGTCGCTCTTGGTGCCGTCGGAGGTCGTCGCCTGCTGCTGCACCACGAAGTCGCGGTAGGCGTTGTAGGCGTCGACGAAGTCGGAGATCGCCGACTTGATCGAGGACAGGTCGGTCGACACCTCCATCGACACCGCGGTGTCGGGGCTGGCGGTGTAGAGGTTCAGCGTCACGCCTTCGATGGCGTCGTCGATCGTGTTGGAACTGCGGGTGATGGTGACGCCGTCGATCTCGACGATCGCGTCCTGCACCGCCACCAGTTCGTTCTTGATCGTCGTTCCGTCGCTGTCGGTCAGGCCGAGCGAACCCAGCACGCCGTCGCCGCCGTCGGTCAGCGAGATCCCCTCGCCGGTGTTGTTGGCGGTCAGGATCAGCTGGTAGCTGGAATCGCTGACCTGCACGATGCTGGCGGTGACGCCGCTGGTGGTCTTCTGCGCGTTGATCGCGTCGCGCAGGTCGGTCAGGCTGTCGTCGGATTCCATCGAGATGGTCACCGCGGTGCCGTCGGCGGCCTGCAGCGTGAAGCTGCCGGACTGGCCCAGCGCGTCGGTCTTGCTGGTGACGCTGTCGGCGCCGATCTTGTGCTTGGTCGCCAGCTGCTGCACCACCACCGAATAGGTCCCGACGTCGGTGTCGTCGTCCACGGTGGCGCTGAACACGTCGTCGTCGCCGATGTAGGCGGTGCGCTGGCCGAACAGGTTCGAGGACGCGCCGGTTGATGTGCTGCGGTTGCGCAGGCCGTCGATCGAGCTGTTCACCGTTTGCAGCAGATCCTGCAAGTCGGTGTAGGCGCTGATCTTCGCTTCGTTGGCGGTGATCTTGGCGTCGATCCGGTCGGACTTGACCAGTCGCGCCTGCACTTTCGCCTCGATCAGCGTCGCATAATCGATGCCGGTGCCGGAATCGCTGGAGGACAGCGCCGCATAGCCGGTGGAGGCCGCGGTCGTGGTGGTGGTCGTGGAGGAGGTGGAACTGACGGTGGTCATGACGGCATACCTCCCCCGTGGCCGACCGCGGAAACCCCGGGCGGCGGGGCGGCGGCTGGCGGTGCGAAGCGGCGATGGATGGGTGACGATGAGGGTGGAGATGGCCGCCGGCCGGCGATGAACCGCAAGAGTGTGAGGCTGTGCGGCGTCGTCCCGGACCGGCGGCCGGCGAACCGTCAGCGGAGAAGGGAGAGCAGATTCTCCGGCATCGAGTTCGCTTGGGAGAGGACCGCGATGGCGGCCTGTGTCAGCACCTTGGTCGAAGACAGCTTCGACTGTTCCTCGGCGACGTCGACGTCCATGATGTCGGACTGCGCGGCCTCGGTGTTCTCGATCGTGGTGTCGATCATGTCGCTGCGGAATTCGAACCGCGAGATCAGCGCGCCGACGTCGGCGCGGGCGTCCGACAGGCTGGTCACCGCGCTGTCCAGCGCGGTCAGCGCGGCGGCGGCGGTCGCCGAGGTCGAGACGTCCAGCGTGCTGATGCCCAGCGACGTGGTGGTGGTGGCGGCGATGGAGACGTTGATGTTGTCGGTGGAGGTGGTGCCGACGCGGAAATCGACGCCCGTCGCCCAGTTGCCGGTGCCGTCGAGCAGCGACACGTCGTTGAAGCGGGTGCCCGAGGCGACACCGTCGATTTCCTCCGACAACTGCTGGAACTCGGCGTCCAGATAGCTGCGCTCGTTGTCGGTGACCGAGCCGGACAGCGACTGCGTCGCCAGCGACCGCATGCGCTGCACCATGTCGGAGATGCTCGACATGCCGCCGTCGGCGGTCTGCAGGATCGACGACCCGTGCGAGGCGTTGGTGGCCGCCTGGTTCAGCACGGTGATGTCCGACTGCAGCGAAGTGCCGACGGCCAAGCCCGCCGCGTCGTCCGACGCCTTGGTGATGCGCGATCCGCTGGCGATCTTCGAGACCGAGTCGGACTGGCTCGCGGAGTTGATGTTCAGGTAGCGAAGGGCCGAATTGGAAGCCGTGTTGGTCGTGATGACGGGCATGATGTGGTCTCCTGATCGAACCGGGCCGTTTCGGCGACCCTCACTGGGACTCACGGCGGACGCGGCGGAAACTGGCGGGCTTTTTCGTTCGGATTAGCGCTTTTTTGCGCATCCCGGCGCGGGGGAGAAAAACGTCGTTTTTACAGGTACTTGGACAGGTTGTTCTCTTCCAGGATCTTCATCAGGCTCATGGTTGCCTCGAGCGACGCCTGGAGCTGCGACAGCTTGGTGGTGGATTCCGCCAGATCGACGCTGCGGATGTCGTCGACCTGGGTTTGCAGCACGAGCTGCTCGTCGACGTGGCGGTCGATCGTGCGTTCCAGCGAGGCGCTGTTCGCGCTCAGCTTGGCCTGGACGATCGACAGGCCGTCGGTCGAGTCCGACGCCAATTGCGTCGCCTCGGCCAGCAGATCGTCGTCCACCGGATCGGTCGACATGTTGGCGATCAGGCTGAAGGCGCGCAGCGCCTTCTCGAAGGCCGGGTCGTCGGCGGTGACGCCGTAGGACAGCACCAGATCGTCGGCCGCCTGGAAATGCGCGATCGTCGAATCGCCCTGGTAATAGCTGGTGTCGGCGCTGGACGGGTAGGTCGCTGCCGCGTAGCTGCCGCTGTCGATGTCGACCGCCGGCTGGTCGGTGCTGCCGCCGGCGAACAGGTAGCGCCCCTCCTGCTGGGTGTTCATCAGGCCGGCGAACTCCTTCATCAGCTCGCTGGCCTCCGCCACCACGCCGTCGACGCCGGCGGCGTTGTCGCCCTGCAACCCGGTGATCAGCGCGCTGAGCCGCGAGGTCAGGTCGGTCATGCCGCCGACCGCGTCGTACATCGACTGGATGCGGCCGTTCACGACCTCGCCCTCGTCGACATACTGCTCCAGCCGCTTGTAGTGGCTTTCGAGGTTGACCAGCCGGCCGCTGTCCGACGCGATGCCCTTGTAGTCGGTGGAGTTCAAGCCGGTGGACGAGCGGACCTGCTCGGCCGCCACCTTGGCCTCGGCCTTCATCATGTACTGGACGAGCGTGTTCTGATGGTTGTAGGTCGCGACCCGTTCCATCGCGGTCTCCTCTACTGGACCATGTCGAGCGCCGTGTCGAACATCTCCTGCAACGTCTTCATGACCGCCGCGGCGGCCTCGTAGGCGGATTGCAGGGTGGAGATCGCCGCGGTCTCCTCGTCGACGTTGACGCCGCTCTGGGACGAAAAGGTCGTCTCCAGGCTGCTGGTGTAGGTTTCCTGGCTGTCGTAGGCGGTCGATGCCGTGTCGGCGAGCGTCGCCGCGTTCTGGATCACCGCGCCGGCGTAGCTGGCGAAGGTCGTGCTCCGCCCGGTCAGGCCGCCGGCGGCGTCGAAGCTTTGGCTGGCGGAGAAGGCGGCCTTCAGCGCGCTCGCCACCGAGCCCTCGCCGCTGGTCAGCACCGTGTCGCCGGCGGTCAGGCCGCTGGTGTCCGACAGGGCGGAGGTGGCGAGCAGGCTGCTGTCGGCGGTGATGCGGCCCGCCACCTTGATGTCGGAGGCGCCGGTGCCGGTCAGCAGGTCGTTCATGCCGTAGGCGGTCGAAAACGCGCCGTCGTCACCGCCGAGCGCGATGCCGTTGTCAGCGCTGTCGGCCTGGATCACCAGCTTGCCGTCGCTGGAGATCGAGGCGCTGGCGTTGCTCATCGTGTTGATGGCGTCGACCACGTCCTGCAGCGTCGACAGGGTGGACAGGTCGATGTCCAGCACTTCGGCCGCCGTGCCCGAACTGTCGGTGACGGCGACGCGCAGGGTGCCGCTGGTCACCTTCAGGGCGTCGCTAGCCGACACGCTTTCGGTGCCGGTCAGCGTCTGCGGTGCCGGGTAGGCGGTGCCCTGGTTCTGGATGGCGTTCAGCGTGTCCATCAAGGTCGTCGCCAACTCGTCCAGGCTGGCCTGCTGGGCCGGCAGGTCGCTGTCGCGCAACGTCACCAGCGCCCCCAGCGTGCCGCCGAGCGAGGAGCCGGTGACGTCGCTGCCGCTCAGCATGATGCCGTTGAAGCCGCTGGTGCCGCTGGCGCTGTAGACCGTGCTGGCGCTGACCGAGGCGGCCGGCGTGTAGGACAGCTCGTGTACCGAGCTGTCGAGCAGCGACTTCCCCGAGCTGGTCGAGATCCGCATCAGGCCGCTGTCGTCGACCTGATAGGTGACGTCGATGTTGGTCGCCAGGCTCTTCAGCGCGGTGTTGCGCTGGTCCTCAAGGTCGGTGGTGTTCTGGCCCAGCGCCTTGCCCTTGACGATCTGGTCGTTCAGGTCGTTCAGCGTGTCGAGCGTGTCGTTGATGGTGTCGACCGTCGTCGCGATCTCGTCGTCGGCCTGGGCGCGCAGCGACTGCACCGACGACGAGGTGGAGCGCAGAGTCTCCGCCAGATCGGACAGGTCCTGGATGGTGGCGGCCTTGGCGCTTTCGCTCTCCGGCGCGGTGGCCAGCGTCGCCAGGGTGTCGGACAGCGCGTCGATCATCGAGCCGATGTCGCTGCCGCTGCTGTCCTCGTCCGAGGCGACCGTGCCCATGGCGGACTGCAACTGGTCGAGGTAGCTGTCGCGGGTCTTGGCGGCGCCCAGGTCGGATTGCGCCGACACGATGGTCTTCAGCAGGAAGCGGTCGACGTTGCTGGTGACCGATGTCACGTCGACGCTGGCGGTGCTGACGCCGGTGTCGCGGGTGACGGTGGCCGCGGTCTTGCGGGTGTAGCCGTCGGTGCCGGCGTTGGCGACGTTGGACGAGGCGACCGCGATCCCGACTTCGGATGTGCGCAGCGCCGATGTGGCGATGGAACTCGCGACACGAAGCGACATGGCGGTGTCTCCCCAATCCGAACGCGGTCAGACGGTGACGGCGAAGGCGTGGCCGGTGGTGCGCGTCGGCACATGGACCGCGGTGCGCGCGCCGTAGCGCAGGCTGGCGCCGTAGACGCCGACCGGCGCGGTGGAGGCGGCGCGCAGCGCGGCGCCGATCGCTTCCTGCCGAACGCGGTGGACCTTGATCTGCGCCTCCATCACCCGCATGCGGGCGGCGAGCGTCGGCAGAACCTGACGGGCGGCCTCGCGGGCGGCGTCGCGCAACGCCGGGGCCACCCGCTTGCTGCGGGTCTGCGACAGGGCGTCGGCCAGCCGGTCCCTCCACGCCCGCATCAGCGACTGCATGTCGCCCGCCGCCAGCAGCGCGTCGCGCGGCCGGCCCTCGCGCACCGCCAACTCGGCCCGTTCCGCGGCGCGGTCCAGTTCGGTGACGAAGCCCTCCAGCACCTCGACCGCGTCGACGCGCAGGAAGATCGACGGCGCCGTCGGTGCGTCGGCGGTCGCCGGGGCGACCGCTTTCTTCAAGGCGATTTTCGGCGGGGCCGGCTTTTGCAGGGTCTGCTTGAGCGCCATGGCGGTGCCTCCGGGTTCAGTGCCCCCTATCGGGCTGTGTTGACGGTTCCACGGGGGGCGGCGGCAAAGCTGGCGCGGTTTCTTGCGCCCTCGGCGACGAGGGTCAGCGGCGGCCGGGCGCGTTGCGGCCATAGGCGCCGGCCCGGCCATAGGCGCTGACGGCGGTGTTCACCGCGCGGCCCATGCGGATGCGGTCGGCCAGCAGCCGCTTGGCGCCGTTGAGCCGGTCGATCAGGGTGATGAGGTCGTCGGCCAGCGCCAGCCGCTCCACCCGGCTGCTGGGGCGGGCCAGCAGCGCGTGCGCCTGCGCAACCAGCCGCCGATGCTCGAGCAACAGGGCCTCGGGTTCGGCGAAGCGGTCGTCGATCGGTGTCCTGGCGGGCCTTTGGGCGGATTTTTGGGCGGGCATGGCGTCACCGCTTCATCGAGATCAGCGTGTCCAGCATGTCCTGCGCCGTCGTCATCACCTTGGAGGCGGCGGAATAGGCCTGCTGGGCGACGATCATCCGGCTGAACTCGTCGGTCATCTCGACGGTGGAGCTTTCCAGCGAGCTGGCCTCGATATCGCCGGCCTTGCCGTCGCCGGCGGTGCGGAGCTGGTAGTTGCCGGACTCGTAGGTCTGGGTGAAGGTGCTGCCGCTCTCGCTGTCCAGCCCGTCGGCGTTGGCGAAGGTCGCGATCGGGATCTGGTAGATCGCCCGCGTCTCACCGTTGTCGAAGGTGGCGCGCACGATGCCGCTGCTGTCGATGGTGGTGCCGGTCAGCGTGCCGGGCTCGTAGCCGTTCTGCGTCGCGGTCCAGTCGCCGATCGCCGGCGTGTCCTCGCCGGACGCGTATTGCGTCAGCCCGTCGGTGCCGTTGGCGGTGCCGAGGTCGAGCGTCACCGTGCTGTCGCTGGCGCCGGTGGTCCAGCCGCTGACCGAGTAGGAGATGGCCGAGGGATCGACCGTCGTGCCGTTCTGGGTGGCGCTGGCCAGCGAGCCGTCGCTGTTGAAGCTGATGGTGATCGGGAAGCCGGAGATGGTGCCGGTGGTCGTCGTGCTGTCGTCGGAGCTGACCGGGTTCGACGCATCGACCGACCAGGTGTTGTCGGCGGTCTTGCTCCAGGTCATCGTCACCGAATGGCTGTTGCCCAGCGCGTCGAACATTTCGATGTCGGTGGTGAAGCTGTCGCCGGTGTCGGCGTCGGACGGCAGGTTGGCTTCCAGCCCCAGCGTCGAGGTCGCCTTGGGCGTGCCCTTGATGCTGGAGAGGTTGATGGCTTCCAGGCTGTCGGTGGAGGTCTTGTTGCTGGCGCTGACGGTGCCGTCGTCGGCCAGCTTCCAGCCTTCGAGGTAGTAGTCTTCCGAATTGACCAGATAGCCGTTGGAATCGGTGGAGAAGGAGCCGTTGCGGGTGAAGTAGGTGCCGCCGTCGGTGGTCTCGTTCGACACCACGAAGAAGCCGTCGCCGTTCACCGCCAGGTTGGTGGAGGTGGCCGACGACTGGATCTCGCCCTGGCGGCTGACGTTGCGGGTGTTGGAGGCGATGACGCCGCCGACCTGCTCGTCCACCGTCGTCGTCTTGTTGATGTAGGACGTGAACTCGGTGACCGTGCCCTTGAAGCCGGTGGTGCTGGAATTGGCGATGTTGCTGGAGATGCTGGCGAGCGCCTTGCTCTGGGCGGTCAGGCCGGACGTGGCGCTGTACATTGCGCTGGTGATGCTCATGGCGGCACCTGTCTTTTGAAATCCGGGGGAGGGGGGATCAGGAGACCGACAGCACGTCGTCCGCCGACAGGGTTACGCCGCCGACGCTGAGCACCGCGGAACCGGACGAGCTGTCGACCGAGGTCACCGTGCCCTTGAAGCGCGTCGTCGTGTCGATGGCGTTGCCGTTGGCGTCGAGCGCCTTGATCGTCAGCGTGTAATTGCCGCTGCTGTAGCTCTGGCCGTTGGTGCCGATGCCGTCCCAGGTCACCGCGTGGGTGCCGGCGGCGGTCGAGGAGCTGGTGTCGCTGTAGACGGTGTTGCCCGAACTGTCGGTGATCGTCAGCTGGACCGAGGACGCCGCGGAATCGAGGTCGTACTCCCAGGTCGCTTCGCCGTCCTGCAACGGGGTGGTGGAGCCTTCGGCCTCGACCGTCTGGCCGTAATAGCTGATGGCGCTGCTGCCGGAGCCCAGGCTGCTGCTGACCGTGCTGCTGAGGTCGGACACGGTGGAGGTCAGCTCGTCCAGCTTGTCGTTCATCGCCATCTGCTGGTCCAGCGAGGAGAGCTGGACGAGCTGCGACGTGTAGGTGCTGGCGTCGACCGGGTTGGTCGGGTCCTGCACCTCCAGCTGCTTCAACAGCAGGGTCAGGAAGGCCGACGAATCGTCGCCCAGCAGGGAGGTCGAACTGGTCGACGACGTCGTGGAACTGGTCGTCGAGCTTGTCGAAGACGTGGACGTGACCGAATCCACCAGCATCGCCATCTCCACCCAATCGCGGCCCGTTCGCGGACTCCGGGTGGGAATTCGCGGGAAAAAAGGCCGGTGTCGTTCAGGGAAGGGCGGTGTGCCGGCCGTCGGGCCGGGGCCGCCCCATTCGTTCTGTGGCTATCCACGGAACGGGGGGCGAAAGCTGGCGCGGTTTTTTGGAAAAAATCAGGGAGACGGTGCAGACAAGAAAAACCCCGGCTGGAACTGGGGGAGTTCCGGCCGGGGCTGAAGGCAAGGAGACAGACGTGCCAGAGACGGTGACGGGAGGGTTACGAGGCGTGGCGCAAGCCGGTCGGGGGAACCAGCTTGGCCGGTGATGTCCGCCCGGCCACCGGGAAGGGGACCACGGTGGCGCTGGCGGTGGCGGAGAGGGCGTCGGCCGGTTCGCGGCCGTTCAGCAGCCACTGGTAGGCGGCGGCGATGGCCACCCGGTCGCGGCCGGTCGACGGCAGGATGCGCAGGCCCGGCGCGGCGGTGCCGGCACGGCGAACCGCGTCGCACAGCGCGTGGCCGTGCCGGAGGTCCGACACCAGCACCGCGCTGTGTTCGGCCAGCACCAGCACCGAGGCCAGCGCGCCCAGATGGAAGGCCGGCAGCGGTGCGTCGCCGACCTCGCGCAGGTCGAGGAACAGGGTGCGCCCGGCCCCGGCGTCGGACAGGGCGTTGCGGAGGGAGGCGACCCAGGAGGCCGGTGCGGCGTCGCGCAAACCGGTGCAGGCGACGGCGTGAACGCCCCAGCCGGTGGTCGCGGCGATGATGTCCTTCATGCATTCCCCCCTTCGGCCAATCCCAAGGCCGCGTCAGCGGCCCTGGGGAACAGTATAGGGGAGAATCTTGACAATCAGTATATGAAACGAGTTTCGAACCGGTAACCGGCGTTTCCGCTTCAGCACGCGATCGGCCGTCCGTGCGCCGCACATTGCTGGAGCAACGCGGAGGGGCGCCATTGCGGGCCGCCGATGTCGCGGTCGTAACGCTCCACCGCCGCGACGATCTTGCCCAGCCCCTCCTGGTCGGCCCAGAACAGCAGGCCGCCGCGATGGGCGGGGAAGCCGTAGCCGTGCAGCCAGATGGCGTCGATGTCGACCGGGCGGGCGGCGATGCCCTCCTCCAGGATCTTGGCCGCCTCGTTGACCATGACGTAGAGGCAGCGCTCGCGCACCTCCTCGTCGCTCACCGGGCGCGGCGTGACGCCGCGGCGGCGGCGGTCCTCGGCGATCACCGCGTCGACCTCCAGGTCGGGGATCGGGGTGCGGCTGCCGGGCTCGTAGCGGTAGACGCCGGCGCCGGTCTTCTGGCCGTAGCGGCCGCGCTCCGCCAGGGCATCGAGCCAGTTGGGCGCCTGTGCCTCCGGATCGCCGGCCTTGCGCCGTTCCTCGCGGATGCGCCAGCCGACGTCGATGCCGGCGAGGTCGGTCATCGAGAAATGGCCGAGCGGGAAGCCGAACTCGGTCAGCACCCGGTCGACCTGCGCCGGGCTGGCGCCCTCCTCGACCAGCGCCATCGCCTCGCGCCCGCGCTGGTGCAGGATGCGGTTGCCGACGAAGCCGTAGCAGACGCCGACCGCCACCCCGACCTTGCCGATCCGGCGGGCCAGCCCCATCACCGTGGCCAGCACGCCGTCGGCGGTTTTCGCGCCGCGCACCACCTCCAGCAGCCGCATGACGTTGGCCGGGCTGAAGAAATGCATGCCCAGCACGTCCTGCGGCCGGCCGGTCGCCGCCGCGATGGCGTCGACGTCCAGCGTCGAGGTGTTGGTGGCGAGGATCGTGCCCGGCTTGCAGGTCCGGTCGAGCGTCTGGAAGATCGTCCGCTTGACCTCCATGCTCTCGAACGCCGCCTCCACCACCAGATCGGCGTCGGCGAGGTCGGCGTAAGAGACGGCCGGCCGGATCAGCGCCATCCGCTCCTCCACCTGCGCGGCGGTCAGGCGGCCCTTGCGGGCGGTCGCCTCGTAGTTGCGGCGGATCGCCGCCACGCCGCGGTCGAGCGACTCCGCCGCGCTGTCGAGCAGGACCACCGGGATGCCGGCGTTGGCGAAGCACATGGCGATGCCGCCGCCCATGGTGCCGGCCCCGACCACGCCGACCGACCGGACATCGCGGGTGGCGGTGTCGGCGGGCAGGCCGGGGACCTTGGCGACCTCGCGCTCGGCGAAGAAGGCGTGGATCAGCCCGGCGCGCTGCGGCGATTCCATGCATTGCAGGAACAGCGCCCGCTCGCGCGCCGTCCCTTCGGCGAAGGGCAGGGTGACGGCGGCCTCGACCGCGTCGACGATGCGGTGGGGCGAGAACAGGTGCGGCAGCCGCCGGGCCAAGTCGGCGCGGCGCTGGGCGAACAGGGCGGGGTCGGTGCCGGCGATCCGGTCGTTGCGGGCGCTGACCGGGCGGGTGGACCAGCCCTCCGCCAGGACCCGGCCGGCGACGCGCAGGCCGGCTTCCAGCGCCGAGCCCCCGTCCTCCACCGCGTCGACGAGGCCGAGCGCCAGCGCCTCCTCGGCGGACACCGGGTCGCCCGAGAGGATCATGTCCAGCGCCTTGGCCGGACCGACCAGCCGGGGCAGCCGCTGCGTGCCGCCGGCGCCGGGCAGCAGCCCCAGCTTGACCTCCGGCAGGCCGAGCTTGGCGCCGCGCAGGGCGACGCGGACGTGGCAGGCCAGCGCCACCTCCAGCCCGCCGCCGAGCGCCGTGCCGTGGATGGCGGCGACGATCGGCTTGGCGCTGGCGTCGAAGCGTGCGATCACCTCCGGCAGGGTCGGCGGGGCGGCGGGCTTGCCGAACTCCCGGATGTCGGCGCCGGCCATGAAGGTGCGGCCGGCGCAGGTCAGCAGCAGGATGTCGGCGTCGGCATCGGCCAGCCCGGTTTCCAGCGCGGCGAGCAGCCCGCTGCGCACGCCGTGGCCGACCGCGTTCACCGGCGGGTAATCGACGGTGATGACGCCGACGCGGCCGGACCGCGCGTAGTGGACCTGCTGGTTCTGCTGCATCGACCCTCTCCGAAAGACCTGGACTGCGGGCGTTTCGGCCCGCGGACGGTCAGTCTAGCAGACGGCCCGGCCGAATCAAGTTTTCGGAATTCGATTTCGTTGTGCGGAATATGGTGGCGGTTTAGCCCTTTCCCCCGCCTTCTGTCATTCCCGCGAAGGCGGGAATCCAGGAGGCTCCGCGCATAAGTGGTTGAGACGGCTGGATCCCCGCCTTCGCGGGGATGACAGCTTGGGGCATGTCTGCATATTCCCGTTCCACCGCCCTTACTGCGGTGCGGCGACGCGCAGGACGAAGGCGGTCGGCTTTTCCGCGGCGCTGAAGGGGCCGGGCACCTTGTTGGGCACCGGCGGCAGGCTCTTCAGGTAGCGGGCGATGGCGTGGGCGTCGTCGTCGCTCAGCGAGGCGAAGGACATCCAGGGCATGACCGGCGCCAGCATGCGCCCGTCCGGCCGCTTGCCGGTGCGGATGGCGGTGACGATCTGGTCCTCGGTCCAGTTGCCCAGCCCGGTGTCCTTGTCGGGCGTCAGGTTGGGGCCGTGGAAGACGCCCAGCCCGGGGATCTCGAACCCGACCTCCGACCCGCCCAGCATGCGGGCCATGTCGGGCTTGCCGAGCAGGTGACCCGGCGTGTGGCAGTCACCGCAGCTGATGACGGTGACGAGATACTTGCCGCGGGCGACGGCGTCGTCGGCCATGGCCGGGGCGGCGAGGGCGCCAAGGGCGGCGGCGGAGAGCAGCAGGGCGGACAGGGTGTGGCGGATCATGGCAGGCTCCGGGGACGATGATGGGGTGGGGGCAGGACGACCGCGCGAACTCAGGCGGCGACGACGTCCAGCATCAGCGATTGGACCGCGGCGACCACCGCGTCGGGCTGGGGAACGAAGGCCTGTTCCAGCGGGAAGCTGGCCGGGGCGGGGGCGTCGGGGCCGGTCAGCCGCAGGACGGGGGCGCGCAGGCTGGCGAAGGCCTTTTCGGCGACCAGCGCCGCGACCTCCGCACCGACGCCGCACAGGCGGCTCGCCTCGTGCACCACGACCAGCCGGCCGGTCTTGGCGACGGAGCGCAGGATCGCCGCCTCGTCGAGCGGCTTCAGGCTGCGCAGGTCGATCACCTCGGCGTCGATGCCGTCCGCCGCCAGGGCGTCGGCCGCCTGCAGGCAGGTGCCGACGGTCTTGGCGTAGGACACCAGCGTGACGTCGGTGCCCTCGCGCCGCAGCGCCGCCTTGCCCAGCGGGATGGCCTCGGCATCCTCCGGCACCTCGCCGGGGGTGTAGCCGAGCGCGATGTCGGCAAAGACCAGCACCGGGTTGTCGTCGCGGATCGCCGTCTTCATCAGCCCCTTGAAGTCGGCGGGGGTGGAGGGCATGACGATCTTCAGGCCGGGGCTGTGGACGAACCAGCTCTCGTTGTTGTGGTTGTGCTGGGCGCCGACGCCCCAGCCGGCGCCGGTCATCGCCAGCACCACCATCGGGAACTGGAACTGCCCGCCGGACAGGTAGCGCAGCTTGCCGGCGCTGTTGACGATCTCGTCCATCGCGTAGCAGAGGAAGGGGGCGAACAGCAGGTCGATCACCGGGCGCAGGCCGGTGGCGGCGGCCCCGGCGGCGGTGCCGGCGATGATGCCCTCGGCCAGCGGGGTGTTGCGCACCCGCGCCGCGCCGAATTCCTCCAGCAGGTCGCGGCGCTTGGTCGCGACGCCTTCGCCGAAGATCAGCACGGTCGGATCGCGGCGCATCTCCTCGGCCAGCGCGGCGGAGATCGCGTCGTTGACGGTCATCGTGGTCATGAAAGCGGTCTCCCGAAGGTCAGGCGTAGACGTCGGTGGTCAGCGCGTCGGCGCCGGGATAGGGGCTGGCGTCGGCGAAGGCGGTGGCGGCCTCCATCGTCGCGCGGACGCGGGCCTCGATGCGGGCGGCGTCGGCGGCGGTCAGGCGGCCGTCGCGCTCCAGCCGGTCGCGCAGCCGCGGGATGGGGTCGCGCCCACGCCAGTGCACCAGCTCGGCCTTGTCGACGTAGGACTGGTCGTCGGGCTCGAAATGGCCGCGCAGGCGGTAGGTCTTCGCCTCCAGCAGGAAGGGCTTGGCCGTCCGGCGGATGGCGGCGATGGCGGTGCGGGCGGCGTCGTGGACCGCCAGCGGGTCGTTGCCGTCGACCACCGCGCTGGCGACGCCGAGCGCCGCGGCCTGTCCGGCGATGCCGTCGGCCGCCATCGTCTCCTGGCGGTGGACGAAGGCCTGCCACTGGTTGTTTTCGCAGACATAGAGGATCGGCAGGTTCCACACCGCCGCAAGGTTGAGGGATTCGTGGAACCGCCCCTCGCAGGCGGCGCCGTCGCCGAAGAAGCAGGCGACGATGCCGGGCTGCTTCAGCATCGTCCGCGACAGCCCGACACCGGTCGCCAGCGCCAGCTCGCCACCGACGATGGTGGAGGTCAGCACGACACCCAGCTCCTTGGCCGAGATGTGCAGCGAGCCGCTCTTGCCGCCGCAATAGCCGTCGCGCTTGCCCATCACCTCCGCCAGCATGCGGCCGGGGTCGGCGCCGCGGGCCAGCAGATGGCCGGCGCTGCGGTGGTTGGTCAGGATCAGGTCGTCGGCGGTCAGCGCCGACACGACGCCGACGGCCGGCGCCTCCTGCCCGACGGCGGTGCAGGTGCCGGCGGCGCGGCCCCGGCCGTGCAGGTCGATCAGGGTTTCCTCATAGGCCCGGATCAGCATCATGCGTTCCAGGGCCGCAACCGGATCCAGAGGGGCGGGATCGAGCGGGGCGGGGTCCAGAACGGCCGGATCCGGAGAAAGAAAGGCGGTCATGCGGGTCGTCTCCGTGACGTCGTTTGCGGAGCTGACCATACGCACGCTAATTATGGTTCGGATACTAACTGTTGCTTAGCGGAATGCTAAAAGTTTCGTAAGTGTCTCAGATAAGATAACTTTCTTCCGCTCAGCTCTGGCTCCACCGCGTCGCCCAGCGTGCCAGCCGGTCGAAAGCGGCGTCGATCACCACCGCCAGCGCCGCCACGATCAGGGCGCCCTGGATGACGTAGGCCTGGTTGGAGCCGTTCAGCCCGACGATGATCGGCAGGCCGAGAGTCTTCGCCCCCACGGTCGAGGCGATGGCGGCGGTGCCGACGTTGATGACGACGGCGGTGCGCACCCCGGCCAGGATCACCGGCGCGGCGAGCGGCAGCTCCACCCGGAACAGGACCTCCAGCGGTCCCATGCCCAGCCCGCGGGCGGAGTCCAGCACCGCGGCCGGCACCCCCTCCAGCCCGGCGATGGTGTTCTCCACCACCGGCAGCAGGGCGTAGAGCGTCAGCGCGATGAGCGCCGGTTCCGCGCCGAAGCCGATCACCGGCACCGCCAGCGCCAGCACCGCCACCGGCGGGAAGGTCTGGCCCATCGTCGCCAGCGTCTCCAGCAGGCCGCGGAACTCCCGCCCCCACGGCCGGGTGACGGCGATGCCGGCGCCGCCGCCCAGCAGGATGGCGGCGAGGCTGGACAGCCCGACCAGCGCCATATGGTCCAGCGTCAGCCGCAGGAAGCTTTCCGCCTCGTAGAGCGGGCGGTCCAGCGTCGGGTAGAGCGTCGCGAACAGCGGCTTCAGCGCCGGCATGCCCAGCACCAGCGCCACCAGCGCCGCCAGCCCCAGCATCAGCCGGTCGGTCAGCAGGTCGCGCGGCGCCATGCCGGCCGCGCCGTTCATGCGTGCCCGCCCGACCCGGGCCGCACCAGATCGGACAGGTGCAGCACGCCGGCCGGCCGGCCGTCGCCGTCGACCACCGGCAGCCGTTCGGTGCCGCGGGCCACCATCTCCGACAGGGCCTGGTGCAGCGGCGTTTCGCTGGCCAGCGGCGAGCCGGTCAGGTTTTCATGCGGGCGGGCACGGTCGCCGACGGTTTCGACCGACAGCCGCTTCAGCCCCCATTCCTCGCGTCCGACGAGGTCGCGGACCAGCGGGCTTGCCGGGCGGGTCAGGATGTCCAGCGGCGTGGCGCACTGGATCATCCGGCCATGGTCCATCACCGCGATGCTGTCGCCCAGCCGCAGCGCCTCGTCCATGTCGTGGGTGACGAAGACCACGGTGGTGCCGGTGCGCCGATGGATCGTCGACAGCTCGGCCTGCAGGCTGCTGCGGGTGATGGGGTCGAGCGCGCTGAACGGCTCGTCCATCAGCAGGATGCGCGGCTCCGCCGCCAGGGCGCGGGCGACGCCGACGCGCTGCTGCTGGCCGCCCGAGAGCTGGTGCGGGTAGGCGGTGCGGTAGCGGCGCGGGTCGAGGTTCAGCAGCTCCAGCAGCTCCGTCACCCGGTCGCGAATGCGCGCCTTCGGCCAGCCGAGCAGGGCGGGCACGGTGGCGATGTTGCGCTCCACCGTCCAGTGCGGGAACAGCCCGACCGACTGGATGACGTAGCCCATGCGCCGGCGCAGTTCCTCCGGCTTCAACGAGGCGATGTCCTCGCCGTCGATGCGGACGACGCCCTCGTCGGCCGGGATCAGCCGGTTGATCATCCGCAGCACCGTCGACTTGCCCGATCCCGACGGGCCGATCAGCACGCGGAACTCCCCCTCCGCCACGGTGAAGGAGACGGATTCGACCGCCGTCCAGGAACCGAAGCGCTTGGTGACGTGCTCGAACGCGATCATGGCGCTTTCCTTCCTTGGACCAGGCCCAGATGGCGGGTGGCGGCGGCGATGCCGATCGACAGCAGCGCGTCGGCGGCCACCGCCAGCAGGATCACCGGAACGGCGCCCAGCAGCACAAGGTCCAGCGCGTTGGCGAACAGCCCCTGGAACATGATGGCGCCCAGCCCGCCGGCGCCGATCAGCGCGGCGACCGCCGCCAGCCCGACCGCCTGCACCACGGTGATGCGCAGCCCCGACAGGAACACCGGCAGGGCCAGCGGCAGGTCGACGCGCAGGAAGATCTGGCGCGGCGTCAGCCCCATGCCGCGCGCCGCCTCGCGCACCGGGGCGGGCACGCCGTCCAGCCCGACCGCGATGTTGCGGACGATCGGCAGCAGCGAATAGAAGGTCAGCGCGATCACCGCCGGCAGCGGCCCGACCCCGCTGATCCCGGTTCCCGGCAGCGCGGCGCCCAGCGCGGCCAAGGGCGCCATCAGCAGCCCGAACAGCGCGATCGACGGCACCGTCTGCACCACGTTCAGCACCGGGAACACGGCACGGCCGACCGCCGCCACCCGGTGCGCCGCGATGCCCAGCGGCACGCCGACCAGCAGCGTCGGCACCAGCGCCGCCGCCACCAGCGTGGCGTGGCGCAGCACGGCGTCGGCGAACACCTCGCGCCGGTTGGCGTATTCCTTGAGGATCGAGAGCTGGTCGAGATGACCGGACGCCAGTTGCAGCGCCACCAGCCCGGCGACCGCCCCGCCCACCGCCAGCCGGCCGACGGTGCCGAGCCCGAGCCGGCGGCCGGCGTCGATGGCGGTCAGCAGCCCGGCCGCCGCCATCACCCAGAAGCCCGAGGCGAAGGAGGTCCGCGCCGCGGCCGAGGCACCGGCGGCCAGCCGCCCCGCCTGCTCCCCCGCCAGCCAGACCAGCGCGGCGGCGAACAGCGCCCCCGCCGCCACCGTCAGGGCCAGCCCGGCGCGGTGCGGCCGCAGGACGGGGCTCGCCAGCAGCAGCAGGCCCGGCAGCAGCGCCGCCACGTCCCCCGGCCCCTGCACCGCCGCCCACAGCGCAACCGGCCGGCCCGACAGCAGCCGGTTGGGCGCGAAGCCGAGGAAGGGCAGCGCCACGGCGGCGACCGCGGCGGCCAGCGCCATCAGCAGGGCGACACGGTTGTGCAGGAGGGCGGGCGGGGTGGAGGGCGATGCGGCGGTCACGTCATCGGCTTACTTCAGGAAGCCCTTGGACTTCAGGTAGTCGGTGGCGACCTGCTTCTGGTCCTGGCCCTCCACCGAGATCTTGGCGTTCAGCGCCCGCAGCGTCTCGGCGTTCAGCGAGGTGAAGACCGGGGCCAGCAGGTCGCGGATCTTCGGGTTCGCCTCCAGCACCGGGGCGCGGACGGTGGGCGCCGGCTCGTAGACCATCTGCGCGCCCTTGGTGTCCTTCAGCACCACAAGGTCCAGCGCGGCGATGGCGCCGTCGGTGCCGTAGACCATGGCGGTGTTGACGCCCGACGTGCCCTCCGCCGCGGCGCGGATGGTGGCGGCGGTGTCGCCGCCGGCCAGCACCAGCAGCTGGTCCGGCCGCATGGAGAAGCCGTAGGTCTGCTGGAAGGACGGCAGCGCCGCCGGGCTCTCCACGAACTCGGCCGAGGCGGCGATCTTCGCCTTGCCGCCGCCGGAGACCCATTTGGCGAAGTCGTCCATGGTGGCGAGCTTGTTGGCGTTGGCGACGTCGCGGCGGACCGCCAGCGCCCAGGTGTTGTTGGCCGGCGCCGGCGTCAGCCAGACGATCCTGTTCTTCTCCTGGTCGAGCGTCCGGACCTTCTCATAGCCGGCGTCGGCGCTCTTCCACACCGGGTCGCTGTCGATGTTGAAGAAGAAGGCGCCGTTGCCGGTGTATTCCGGATAGAGGTCGATCTCGCCCGACAGCAGCGCGCCGCGCACGATCTTGGTCGGGCCGAGCTGGATCTTGTTCTCCGTCGCGATGCCGTTGGCCTGCAGCATCTGGAGGATCATCGTGCCGAGCAGCCCGCTCTCCGCATCGAGCTTGGAGCCGACGCGCACCGCGTCCGCCGCCTGCGCCGTGCCCTGGGCCGCGCCGGCCAGCAGTCCCAGCGCCAGCATGGCCGCCCCGATCGCCGACCGGCGGTTTTTAAAAGATCCGAACACCGTTGATCCTCCCCCAGAGACGAACGCCGTCGGCCTGACGCCGGCCGAGCTTTGGCAAAGGATGGGTCAAGGGATGGGCCGCCGCAAGCGCAGCCTTCCGTCTGTTCGGTAGGGACTATGACCTTTTGCTGATGCGGGCGGTCGGATCGCCGCGGATCCGGGTCGCTGCCGACAAGGAACCGGGTGCCGGCACCGGATGTTGACCGGGAAACCAGCAACGGAGGCCGCGATGTCCCAGGGCGACAAGTCCAAATACACCGCCGAGCAGAAGCGCAAGGCCGAGCACATCGAGGAAGGCTACGAAAAGCGCGGCGTGCCGGCGCCTGAGGCCGAACGCCGCGCCTGGGCCACCGTCAACAAGCAGGACGGCGGCGGCAAGAAGGGCGGCTCCGGCCACGACTGAGCGGCCGGAGGAAGGGGGCGGCGGTTCCCCCCCGACCGCCGGCCCCTCACAGCCGGGCGATGATCCCGTCGGTGCCGGCAACCGTGCAGAACTCGAAGCCCAGCGTCGCCACATGGGCGGCGTGGAGCTGTTCGGCCGGGATGGTGCCGCCCTGTCCATCCGGCAGATCGAAGCAGTCGCAGGCGTCGGCGGCCAGCGTGATCTTCCATCCCATGTTGGCGCCGGTGCGGATGGTGGTCGAGACGCACATGTCGGTCGAGATGCCGAACACCACCAGTTCCTCGATGCCGAGGCGGCGCAGGCGGATGTCGAGATCGGTGCCGATGAAGGCGGAGTTGACGATCTTGCCCACCGTTCCTTCGCCGTCCCGCGGTTCGAAGCCTTCGCGGAAGCGGTTGCCCGGCTGGCCGGGGCGCAGGGTGGAGGTGGGCTCGGACGAATCATGACGCACATGGAAGATGGGTCGCGCCGTGCGCCGCCAGGCGTCCAGCAGCCTCAGCCCGTTGCGGTCGGCGTCCCGATTCCAGCGGCGCGGCCAGCGCGGTTCGTCGAAGGCGCGCTGCATGTCGACGGCGAGCAGAAGCGTCGATTGGGGAAAAAGGCTCATTGGAAGCTCCGTTCAAATCGTCCATGGTCGTCTTCCCCCAAACGGCGGCCGGTTGCAGCCCGGCATGATGCCGGACCGGCCGGCATTTCGCCGGTGGCGCGAGAAGGGGGGATGGACGGCGTGGATGGACGATAAGGACCGGGTGCTTCTGGACTCCCTGCGCAAGGACGCGCGCCGGACACTGGTGGGGCTGGCCCGCGACATCGGCCTGTCGCGCAGCGCCACCCAGGAACGGCTCGACCGGCTGGTGAAGGCGGGGGTCATCCGTGGCTTCACCATTGTCGAGGACAGCGACCGGCCGGCCGGGGCCTGCGCCCATTTCCTGCTGCGCCACCAGCCGGGGCGGACCTGCGTTCCGCTCATCCCCAAGCTGCGCCGCATTCCCGGGATCGTCGCGCTCCATTCGGTGTCGGGCGCCATCGACATGGTGATCCGGGCGGAGGGCGCGGACATTCAGGCCATCGAGGGCGTCCGTGCCGCCATCGCCGCGCTGCCGGAGGTGGCGGAGGTCACGACGCTGATGGTGCTGGACCGCCATCTCGGCTGAGCGGTGCCACCGGGGTCACAGCCCCCGGTAGGTCCAGTCGGTCCCCAGCGCCGCGGCGTCGCGGTCGCGCACCTCGGCGACCTCGGCGTGGAACGGCGACCGCTCGCACACCGGGTCGGCGTCGTCGGCGCTGCCGGCCAGCGCCAGCGCCTGGCAGCGGCAGCCGCCCCAATCCTCCTCCTTGTGGTCGCAGGACTGGCAGGGTTCCGGCATCCAGTGGGTGCCGCGGTAGCGGACGAAGGCCGGGCCGTCGCGCCAGATCGCCGACAGGCTGCGGTCGTGGACGGTTTCGAACTCCAGGCCGGGGATTGTCTCGGCGGCGTGGCAGGGCAGGACGCGGCCGCGCGGGTTGATGTTCATGAAACGCCGCGCCCAGCCGCCCATGCAGGACTTCGGCCGGCGGGCGTAATAGTCCGGCACGACGTAATCGACCACGATCCGCCCGGCCAGTTCCGGCAGGCGGGCGCGCACCGCGGCGTCCATCGCCAGCAACTGCTCGCGCGACGGCATCAGCGCCGCCCGGTTGGCCAGCGCCCAGCCGTAATACTGCACGTTGGCGATCTCGATCCGCCCGGCGCCGAGATCCAGCGCCAGATCGATGACGTCGTTCACCCGCTCGATGTTGTGGCGGTGGAGGACGGCGTTGATGGTCAGCGCCAGCCCCTGCGCGACCACCGCGCGCGCCACCTCCAGCTTCTTCGCATGGCCGCCGCGGAAACCGCCGACGCGGTCGGCGCCCGCCGCCTCGGAATCCTGCAGGCTGATCTGGACATGCTGCAACCCGGCGGCCTGCAGCCGCGCCAGCCGCGGCGGGTCGAGCAGCACGGCCGAGGTGATCAGGTTGCTGTAGAGCCCGGCGTCGGTGGCGTGGGCCACCAGCTCCTCCAGGTCCTTGCGGACGCAGGGCTCGCCGCCGGAGAAATGAACCTGCAGCGCGCCGACGTCGGCCGCCTCGTCCAGCACGCGCTTCCAGGTCGCGGTGTCCAGCTCGGCGCTGGCGGGGTCGAGCGCCACCGGGTTGGAGCAGTAGGGGCAGCGCAGCGGGCAGCGGTGCGTCAGCTCCATCAGCACGGCGAAGGGCGGCGCCGGTTCCGCGGCGTCGGCGGCGGCGAAGGCGGGCAGGGCACAGCTCATCGCACCAGATACCCCTTGTTGCGCAGGTCGGTCAGCAGTTCCAGCACATCGGCGGCGACCTCGGCGCGCGCGGCATCGTACTCCACCGTCAGGCGGTCGATGCCGGCGCCGACGTCCGCGACCTCCGGCCCGACGCAGGCGCGCACCACCGCCAGCGCCATGTCGTCGAGCACCAGCAGCCGTTCCGGACCCATCAGCATCCACTGGTCGCGGCGGCGGTCGTTGCGCAGCATGACCCCCGGCGCCAGCCGCAGCCGGTCGGTCTCCGCGATGGCGGGTGCGGGATCCGGCGCGATGGCGGGCGTGACGGCGTTCACCGGCTGTACCGCGTCGGTTCCATGTCCTCCGGCACGAAGGCGCCGGGCGGGATCAGGTTGGGGGTGACGTAGGCGTGGTGCAGCGCGTCGAGCTGCGCCCACAGCAACTCCGTCTTGAAGCGCAGGGCGCGCAGGCATTGCTGCTGCTGTTCGCCGGTGCGGGCGTTGGTCAGCACATACTCCAGCCCGAACTCGACGTCGCGCGGCGCCTCGTCCAGGCGCTTGCGGAAGTAGGACAGGGTGCTGTCGTTGGCGAAGGCGTAGTTGCGCTCGAACCCGGCGATGCGCTCGCGGTGGATCGACGGCGCGAACAGCTCGGTCAGCGACGACGCCACCGCTTCCAGCAGCGAATGGTCGCGGACGAAATACACATAGGCGTCGACGGCGAAGCGGGTCGCCGGCAGGATGCCCTCCAGCGACTTCACATAGTCGCGGTCGAGGCCGAGCCCGTCGGTCAGCCGCAGCCAGCGTTCGATGCCGCCGACCTTGGTTTCGTTCACCTCGCCGGTCTGGGTCAGGCCGTCATGGTCCAGCACCCGCTGCAACCAGGCGCGGCGCAGCGCCGGGTCGTCCATGCGGGACATGATGGTCAGATCCTTGCGCGGGATCGACACCTGATAATAGAAGCGGTTGAGCGCCCAGGCCTGGATCTGCCCCTTCTTCAGCCCGCCGCCGTGCAGCAGTTGGTGGAACGGGTGGAGGTCGTGATACTGGCGTTCACCGATGGCGTAGAGCGCGTCGCGGAAGGTCTCGCGGGTCATCAGGTCGGTCATAGGGTCAGCTCCATCCCGTCATGGGCGATGCGCCAGCCGGCCGCCTCGGCTTCCCGCCGTTCGGGCGAGTCCTCCAGCAGGGCGGGGTTGGTGTTGTTGATGTGGATGTAGACCTTGCGCGCGACGTCCAGCCCGGCGAAGGCGGCGAGGCTGCCCTCCGGACCCGACATCGCCATGTGGCCCATGCGCGCCGCCGTCTTGGTGCCGGTGCCGGTGCGGACCATCTCGTCGTCGGTCCAGGTGGTGCCGTCGAAGAAGACCAGCGGGGCGCCGAACAGCCGGTCGGCCAGCCAGCCCGGCATCGCGGCGCAGCCGGGGATGTAGAAGAAGCCGTCGCTGGAGCCATCCGTCGGCCGGATGCGCAGCGCCACCGTGTCCTCCGCGACCGAGCCGAAACCGGGGCCGGCCGAGGCGTCCTCCAGATAGAGCGCCACCTTGCCGGGCACCGCGAAGGCCTCGACCTCCAGCCCCAGCGGACGGCCGGCGGCGTCGGCCGGCTGGAACGGCGTGCCCAGCGCCACCGGGCGGCGGGCGACGAGGTCCGGGTTCAGCACGTTGAAGACCGGGTTGGCCGCCAGCACCCCATGCACGCGCGGCGTGGCGTAGACGGCGAAGGGATGGGATTCGCGCAGCGTCAGCAGGCCGGCGACATGGTCGATGTCGGCGTTGGTCAGCAGCGCGGCGGCGATCGGGTTGCCGCGGGGGCCCGTCCGCGGGTGCAGGGCGGGGGAGGCCAGAAGCTGTGCCCCCAGGTCGGGCGAGGCGTTCAGCAGCAGCCAGCGTTCGCCGTCGGCGGTCACCGCCAGCGACGACTGGGTGCGCGGCCGCGCCGCCGGATCGCCGGAGCGGGCGCGGCGGCAGCCCTCGCACGCGCAGTTCCACTGCGGGAAGCCACCGCCGGCCGCCGAACCGAGAACGAGAATCGTCATGCTGGCCATGGTCTGGGCTCGTCGCGCTGTCGCGGGTGGGGGCGTCGCATTCCGGGCCGCGGGCCCGGGCATGGCGCGGAACCGGAGAACGGGCGTCGGGGAAGGGGATCACCCGGCGCCCGCATCCGGCCGGAACAGCCGGGTCCGGCTGGTGGAACCGGCTTAGAGGCCGGCGCAGGCGTAGGCGTTGATCTCGGTGCCGACGGCGATTTCGGTGGTCTTCGGTTTGCGCCAGGTCTTCATCGCGTGATACTCCTGCTTGCTGACTGTTGTGGGCCATGATGGTTGGCCAGTAGAAGAGTACCGGTCCGGGGTGCCTGCCCGCCATGCTACGATGGTGCAATCCCCTACCCCTTTGGCCCGCCCCCCTTCGGCAGGGGGGTGCCGGTCGTCAGGGCGTGGCGTGCGCCGCCGCGGGGCGGGCGGAGCCGGTTTCCGGTGGCGGCACGGGGTGTGCCTCCTCCGTCGGCAGACCGGCTTCCATCCAGCCGTCGATGCCCGTCGGGTACCAATGGACCCGGGCATAGCCAAGCAACACCGCGCGCTTGGCGGCGTTCCACGACAGCCAGCAATCGGACAGGCAGTAGAACAGAACGTCCCGGCCGCGGTCGCCCTGGGTCAGCCGCGCCAGATGCTCCTCGAACCACGCCAGCGTCGCCGCGTCGGGCGCGCCGACCCCGACGTTGGGCAGCCAGACGCTGCCGGGGATCTGCCGGTAGGGCTTCGATTGCAGCCAGGGGCCGCCGGGCAGGGTGCTGCGCTCCAGCCGCTGCACGAAGATGGGCACCGTCCGTCCCTGCGCCACCAGCGCCTGCACGGCGGCGGTGTCCACCGTCTCCGCCCCGCTCACCGCGTCCGGCGTCGGCGAGCGGTAGTCGGACATCCGGAATCCCTCCGGCCGCGGCACGCCGGAGGCCCGGGCGGCGCTGGCGGAGAGGGTGGAGGCGACCAGGGCGATGGCGACAGCAAGGGTCAGGTGGGTTAGGAAGGGCTTGCGTCCGGCAGCCGTGTCGGTACACCCCCGGACCATGGTCACCGCCGACCGCCCGCCAGCACCCGGTTGGCGATCACCACGGCCTGGGTGCGGCTGTAGACCTTCAGCTTTTGCAGGATGGCCGAGACGTGGGCCTTCACCGTGGTTTCGGTGATGCTGAGGTCGAAGGCGATTTCCTTGTTCAGCTTGCCGGTGCCCAACAGTTCCAGCACGCGGAGCTGTTGCGCCGTCAGCGTGGCGATGCGCCGCGCGATCTCCGCGGTTTCGGCGTCCTCGACCTCCTCCGCCGCGCTGTCGCCGTCGACCTGGGGCGGGATGTAGAGTTCGCCGTTCAGCACCTGCCGCAGCGCCGCGGCGATGGCGTCGCGCGGGGTGGATTTCGGGATGAAGCCGGCGGCGCCGCTCTCCATCGCCTCGCGCACCATCCGCCGCTCCTCGTGCGCGGAGACGACGACGACCGGCGTGGCGGGAAACCGCTGGCGCAGGGTGCGCAGGCCGCCCAGACCGTTCATGCCCGGCATGTTGACGTCCAGCAGGACGAGGTCGAGGTCGCCGCGCTCCTCCAGCGCCTGCATGACGGCGTCGAGCCGGTCGGCCTCCATCACGTCGGTGGCCTGGCAGGAATACAGCACGGCGCTGCGCAGCGCGTCGCGCACCATCGGGTGATCATCGGCGATCAGGATCCGGGTCATGGTCTGCGATTCCCTGCGGAGCGGCAACAATGTTTCAGCGCGATGTTGCGGGATGAAAAACGATCCCCTCATCATTGTGTCAGACCGGAACGGTGGACGGCAACAACGCGAATGCCACCAATTGTTTTGTGCGCAAACATGTCGCAGCCCGTCGGAGGTAGCCCATCCGGCCGGATCGGGTCGGCCACGCGCCGGTCACTCCTCGTGCACCGTCTCCAGCCAGGAGCGGATCGACCACAACGCTTCCTGGCCCAGCGCCTCGCCGAATCGCGGCATGTAGGTCACGCCGTTGCGGACCGACCCGTTGACGACGCGCTCCTTGAACCACTCGTCGCCGGCGTCGCCCTTCTCCAGGTAACGCAGGTCGGGGGCGATCCCGCCCGACACCGCGCCCAGCCCATGGCAGCGGGCGCAGTTCTGGTTGAAAGCCGAGGCGCCGATCTCGATGGCGCGCGGGTTGCCGCGGTAGGGGTTGCTGTCGCGCCACGTGTCGCCCAGCTTGTCCAGCCCCGCCGTGTCGACCGGCTGCGGGACGACGTCACCATGGGCGAAAACCAGACCGGGCAGCGCAACGGCACCGATCAGACCAACAGCGGCTGCAAGCCGAAGAATGCGTGCATTCATGAGTAAGACGTTCCCTCTGTTTCTAACCGCCGGTCGGCGTTTGTTTCGCATGAGCAGACGTTATCAGCAGTGGGACCCGCGAATAATTGGACTATGGTAGGACAGTCGACAGAAAGCTTTCGCACAGCACAGCATAGTCCGGACTGTGGATGCGGGAATGGGCGGGCCGGATTGCTCCGGCCCACCCGTCCCTCATGCCCGGTGTGTGCGTTCAGGCCTTGGGCAGCTTGAAGACCCAGAGCGAGCCGCCCTGGTTGATGTCCTTCACCAGCTTGGCGACGTCGCCGCCCCACAGCGGCACCGCGCCGCCCCAGCCGGAGACGACCGCGACATACTGCTCGCCGTCCATCTTCCAGGTGACCGGGCTGCCGACCACGCCCGAACCGGTCTGGAACTTCCAGACTTCCTGGCCGCTCTTGGCGTCGAACGCCTTCAGGTAGCCTTCCGGCGTGCCGGTGAAGACCAGATTGCCGGCGGTGGTCAGGACGCCGCCCCACAGCGGGGCCGGGTTCTTGTATTCCCAGACGATCTTGCCGGTCTTCGGATCGACCGCGCGCAGCGCGCCGATGTAGTCGTCGTACAGCGGCTTGATGGTGAAGCCGGCGCCGAGATAGGCCGCACCCTTCTTGTAGGTGATCGGCTCGTTCCAGATGTCCATGCCCCACTCGTTGGCCGGGACGTAGAACAGCTCGGTCTGCGGGTTGTAGGCCATCGGCATCCAGTTCTTCGCACCCAGGAAGGCCGGGGCGGAGAAGACCGACTTGCCCTTGGCGTCGTGCGCCTCGCCCGTGGCCGGGGCGCCGGGGCGGTTGTCGTCGTTGTAGATCGGACGACCGGTCTCGATGTCGATGCCCTTGGCCCAGGTGATCTTGGTGACGAAGGGCGAGGCGTTGATCAGCTTACCGTTGTTGCGGTCGATGACGTAGAAGAAGCCGTTGCGGTCGGCCTTGCCGCCGGCCTTGATCACCTTGCCGTCCTTCTTCAGGTCGAAGGAGACAAACTCGTTGACGCCGTCGAAATCCCAGCCGTCGTGCGGCGTGGTCTGGTAGTGCCACTTGATCTCGCCGTTGTCCGGATTGATGGCGAGCGTGGAGGAGGTGTAGAGGTTGTCGCCCGGGCGCAGGTGCGAATTCCACGGCGCCGGGTTGCCGGTGCCGAAGAACAGCGTCTTGGTTTCCGGATCGTAGGTGCCGCCCAGCCAGGTGGCGCCGCCACCGGTCTTGTACATGTCGCCCGGCCAGCTGGCGTTGGTCTTGCCGGTGACGGTCGAATCCTTGCCGTTCAGCGTGCCCATGTTGCCTTCGATGGTCGGGCGCTGCCAGACCAGCTCGCCGGTTTCGGCGTCGCGGGCTTCGACCATGCCGATAACGCCGAACTCGCCACCCGAATTGCCGGTGATGATCTTGCCGTCGACGATCAGCGGGGCCGCGGTGTTGGAATAGCCTTCCTTGTATTCCGCCAGCTTCTTGTTCCAGACCACCTTGCCGGTTTCGCGGTTCAGCGCGACCAGACGCGCGTCCAGCGTGGAGAAGTAGATCTTGTCCTTGTAGATCGCCGCGCCCCGGTTGACGACGTCGCAGCAGGGCATGATGCCGTCGGGCAGGCGGTGGTTGTACTCCCACTTCTTGTGGCCGGTGCGGGCGTCGACCGCGTAGAGGCGCGAGTAGGAACCGGTGACGTAGATGGTGCCGTCATAGACGATCGGCTGGGCTTCCTGCCCGCGCTGCTTCTCGCCGCCGAAGGAGAAGGACCAGACCGGCACCAGCTTCTTCACGCTGTCGGCGTTGAGGTCGGTCAGGGGGCTGAAGCGCTGGGCCTGCGGGCCCATGCCGTAGGTCAGCACCGCTTCGGTGTTGGTGGCGCTCTTCAGCAGGTCGTCGCTGGTCGGCCCATCGGCGGCCAGGGCGCCGGTGGCGCTGAAGGCGGCCAGCGAGGCGGTGAGAGCGAGCGTAGAAACCAGACGCTTCATGATGCGGTTGCCTCCCAAGACAGATGATGACGGCACCGCCCGGGCAGGACCCGGCCGTGGCCGCGGGACATGTGCGGGTCCGGCGGCGGGCAGGATCGGGGCGGCTGTGATTTTGGCGGCCGCGAGGGCCGCATCGCTTCAGATATCGGCAGTGTAGGCGGACGGTTGGTGGGGTAAATTGTCGGATAGTAGCAGTCGTTTGCGTCAGCCCGAATTCGGACCGACGTCAATTGACTCGGGGCAGGCTGTCCTGTTCGATTTTCGGCCAGAGATGGGCGACGGACCGGCGGTATTCCTCGCGCAGCACGTCCAGCACGGCGAAGCGTTCGGGAATCGGCAGCTCCAGCGCGTCGGCCATGTCGAGGCCGTTCTCCACCGCGCGGCGCAGCGTGCCGTCCAGCCAGGTCAGCCAGTCGCGCGTTTGGGCGACGCAGGCCTTGTCGGGGCGGATGTGGCCGTGATTGGGCACCAGCAGCCGAATGTCGAGCGCCTCCACCGCATCCAGCTCCGCCAGCCAGTCGGCGACGGTGGCGTGCGGTGTGGTCGGCGTGCGGTCGCAGAAGACGACGCCGCCGGTGAACAGCACGCCCGTCGTCTCGTCCAGCAGCATCAGGTCGGCGGCGGTGTGACCATGCAGCGGGATCAGGCGCAGCGTGTGGTCGCCGAATTTCACGGTGGAGCCCAGGACCGGCTCGGTCGGCACCACCACCTCGGTCCCGCGCATCCAGTCGCCGACCAGCCGGTACATGTTGTCGGCGATGCCGCGCCCCTCCTCCTCGATGCCGGCGATGGTGCCGGGCAGCGCCGCGATCGCCACGTCGGTGAAGGCCTGGGAGCCCAGCCAGTAGTCGGGGTGCAGGTTGCTGATGAAGACCTTGCGGATCGGCTTATCGGTGACGCGGCGGATGGCGGCGCGCATCTCCTCGCCATAGCGGCGCGACGGGCCGGTCTGGATGACGATCACCCCGTCCGTGGTGACGATGAAGCCGGCGTTCAGGATGTTGCCGCCGTTGGACCGGGTGAAATGCTTGGTCGAGCCTTCGAACACATAGGTGTCTGGGGCGATCCGGGTCGGCTTCAGGCCGTAGGTCAGCGGTCCGGCGGCGAGCGCGGCGCCGGACAGAAGGCCGACGGTCAGGGCGGTGCCCAGCGCCAGCCGGCGCAGCAGCGACGCTCTCATTGGCCGACACTCCGCAGCGGGTCCATCGCTTTCAGCGACATCGCCGGGCGGGCGTCGGGCGGCGGCATCGGGATGGTCGCGCGGATCTCGCCGCCCTGGTTGTCGCGGCCGCGCAGAATCAGCGCGGTGGCGTCCGGCGGCGGGCGGACGTCCAGCGAAAAGACCGGGTTCTCCGACACCGGCTCCAGGCTGTCGATCCGCGCCAGCTCCGGGGAGCCGCCGGCGGTCTGGGCGCTGACGCTCAGCGTCTCGATGAAATAGGCGGGGATGCCGTCGACCAGACCGGTGTCGTTGGGGTGGCGGATGCGCAGCCGCAGCCGGGCGGTGCCCTCGTCCCCGGCCGGCCACAGCCGGGCCTGCACCTCGCCGACATGGTCGGCCCAGTCCTTTTGCGCGTAGGAGGCCGGCGGGGCGCTGCAGCCGCCCCCCGCCGCGTCGACCAGCACACCGGAGACGTGCCAGACCCCGTCGGCGGTGCGGGCGGCGCCGCGCACGGCGGTGGCCTGCTGGATCTTGATGCGGGTGGCGATGTAGGGCGACGCGGTGCCGGGGTGGTAGCGCAGCACCAGCGGAAACGGGTTGAGGTCGGCGATCGCCACCAGTTCCACCACCCGGTCGAGCGCGGTCGCGTCGACCGACAGCGGCACCGCGCGGGTGTCCTCCGCCGAGGTCGGCGCCATCACCTTGACCCGGCCGTCGAAGACCACCGGCGCCCCGGCGAAATACTGGTCGCGCAGCGCCTCCCACATCACCGACCCCAGCGGATCGGCCGGGCCGTCGCCCGCGACGGCGGGGGCTGCGGTGGCGAGCAGCAGAACGCCTCCCCGGCATAAGGCAGACCGGAACCGGATGACGGAATTGGACATCGAACTCCCCCCGACCTTGATTTTTTCCGGCATTTCTTTTTTCCGACGGTCCTCGTCACTCCACCAGCGGCGGCGGGGTGTGGGTGGCGCCGTAGCGGGCAAAGATCGCCGCCATCGTCCCGTCCTCGGTCAGCGCCGCCACCGCGTCGCCGACGGCGTAGGTGAGGTCGCGCGCGTTTTCCTTGGTCGCCATGCCGATGTTCCAGTCCGACGTCATCATGCCCGGCAGCGCCAGCGTGGTGATCGGGAACTCCGCCACGCGCGGCCCCAGCGCCGCCTGGATCTGGCTGAGCGGGGCCAGCACCGCCGCCGCCTCCCCCGCGGTCAGCTTGTCGATGGCCGCTTCGGGCGTCGGGCAGTGGATGATGCGGCTGCGCAGCCGGCCGCCCTGCATGCCCAGCAGGAAGAAGTCGGGCACGCTGTCGATCTCCACCGCGATCGGCTCGTCGGGCAGCGTCGCCAGGATGGCGGAGCGCACCCGCGACGGGTCGCGCGCCAGGGCGAACACCTCGTGGTGATAGGGGGCGAACAGCACCGCTTCCGGGTTCATCATGCCGAAGCGCTTGTCATAGGGCACATGCATCATGATGTCGGCCAGCTCGCCGCCGAACAGGCTGCCGCGCCACACCGCGACCCGCAGGTCGTCCGACACCGTCTCGCCGGCGAGCTGCTCGTAGCAATCGAGCTTGACACCCAGCTTTTCGGCAATCGCGCCGGCAAGATCGACGTCGATGCCGACCAGGGCGCCGTCCTGGCGGAACGAGAACGGGCGGAAATCACGGTAGACCGCGACGCGCAGCCGACCACGCTCCATCACCTCATCCAGCGGGCGGGCCGACGCCGGACGGGCGCCCGTCGCCAGCGGAATGGCGGTGGCGGCGGCAAGGCCGGCGAGAAGGCGGCGGCGGGTCAGATCGGGCATCGGGGTCTGCGCTGCGGTTGCCGGAACGGAAGGCTGCCCAGGGTAAACTTGCTCAGCCCTACGGATAATTGGACTTTCGTACAGGACGCGCCGATCCGGCCGGCACCGCCCCATCCTCCCATAGTCGCATTTCGGGCCGGCGGCGCGACCGATAGGGTGGTATCCCAACTGTTGGTGTTCCGACGAATACGATGACCAAGACCCGCCTGCCCTCCCCGCTCCGCGCCGCGTCATGCCTTCCGCTTGGCCTCGCGCTCGGCGTCGCCCTGCTGGCCGCCCCCGCCGGGGCGGAGGAAATCCGCATCGGCTTCCTGTCGCAGACGCCGGAGCCGCCGCCGTCGGTGTCCAGCCCGGACGAGCCGGCGGCGGATGACGGGCTGGCCGGAGCGGTGCTGGCGGTCGCCGACAGCAACACCACCGGCAAGTTCCTCAACCAGTCCTTCGTGCTCGACCCGGTGGAGGTGGCGCCGGACGGCGACGCCGCGGCGGCCCTGCGCGAACTGGCGGCGCGCGGCGACCGTTTCATCGTCGTCGACGCGCCGGGGGCGACGGTGGCGGCGCTGACCAAGCTGCCGGAAGCCGCCGGACGGCTGCTGCTGAACGCCAACGCGCCGGACGATTCGCTGCGCGGCGCGGCCTGCGCGGCCAACCTGCTGCACGTCGCGCCGAGCCGGGCGATGCTGGCCGACGCGCTGGCGCAATATCTGGTGAAGAAGCGCTGGCCGCGCTGGTTCCTGGTCACTGGCCGCCGGCCGGAGGACGCGCTGTTCGCCGATGCCGTCCGCCGCGCCGCCAAGCGCTTCGGCGGCCAGATCGTCGCGGAAAAGACCTGGACCGCCGAAAGCGACGTCAACCGCACGGCGGAGGCCGAGATCCCGGTCTTCACCCAGGCCAAGAGCTACGACGTGCTGATCGTCGCCGACGAGGTCGGGGAGTTCGGCGATTATCTGTCCTACCGCACCGCCGACCCGCGGCCGGTCGCCGGCACCCAGGGGCTGGTCCCCACCGTCTGGCACCGCACGCACGAGCAATGGGGCGCCGCGCAGCTCCAGTCGCGTTTCAAGGCGGCGGCCAAGCGGCCGATGACGGCGCGCGACCACAATGACTGGACCGCGATCCGCGTGGTGGGCGAGGCGGCGGCGCGCAGCCGCAGCGCCGATCCCGATGCGCTGATCGCCTTCATCCAGTCGCCCGACTTCTCCATGTCCGCCTTCCGCGGCGCGCCGCTCAGCCTGCGGTCGTGGGATGGGCAGTTGCGCCAGCCGGTTCTGCTGGCCGCCGACCGCTCCCTGGTGTCGGTGTCGCCGCAGGAAGGCTTCCTCCACCCCAGGACCGAACTGGACACGCTGGGCTACGACCAACCGGAAACGCTCTGCAAGAACCGAGGACAAAAGAAGCCATGAACGTCGCCAATGTCGCCCCTGCCATTCGCCTCGCCGCCACCCTGCTGCCGGCCCTGATGGGGCTCTGCGTCGCCTCCGGCGCCGTCGCCCAGACGATCTACGTGTCCAACGAGAAGGACAACACGCTGTCGGTGATCGACGGCAAGACGATGGCGGTGACCGACACCATCAAGGTCGGCAAGCGGCCGCGCGGCATCACCCTGTCCAAGGACGGGACACAGCTGTTCATCTGCGCCAGCGACGACCACGCGGTGCAGGTGCTGGATCTGGCGACGAAAAAGCTGGTCCACAACCTGCCCTCCGGCGAGGATCCGGAACAGTTCGCCCTGTCGCCCGACGGCAAGAGCCTGTTCATCGCCAACGAGGACAGCAACATCGTCACCGTGGTCGACGTGCCGTCGCGCAAGGTCGCCTTCCAGGTCGACGTCGGTGTGGAGCCGGAGGGGATGGACGTCAGCCCGGATGGCCGCTGGGGGGTCAACACCTCGGAAACCACCAGCATGGTCCACTGGATCGACATGGAAAAGCGCGCGGTGGTCGACAACACCCTGGTCGGCCCGCGCCCGCGCTACGCCCAGTTCACCAAGGACGGCTCGCAGCTGTGGGTGTCGTCGGAGATCGGCGGCACCGTCAGCGTCATCGACAGCGCGACGCGCAAGGTCCAGAAAGTGGTCGACTTCCACATCAAGGGCATCGCCAAGGACCGCATCCAGCCGGTCGGCGTCAAGCTGACCGACGACGGCCGCTACGCCTTCGTGGCGCTGGGGCCGGCGAACCACGTCGCCGTGGTCGACGCCAAGAGCTTCGAAGTGAAGGACTACCTGCTGGTCGGTCGCCGCGTCTGGCAGATGGCGCTGACGCCGGACCAGAAGACGCTGTACACCACCAACGGGGTCAGCGGCGACGTGTCGGTGATCGATGTCGACAGCCTGAAGGTCACCAAGTCGGTCAAGGTCGGCCGCTACCCCTGGGGCGTCGCCGTCAAGGGTTGAAAGCCGCCAGCGGCTGGAAGAGGAAGGGCTGAACCATGACGGTGCCGGCACTGGAGGTCGAGGGGCTGCGCCACAGCTATGGCGGCGACCGCTTCGCGCTGGAGGATGTCGGCTTCGGCGTGATGCCCGGCGCCTTCACCTGCCTGCTCGGCCCGAACGGCGCCGGCAAGAGCACGCTGTTCGCGCTCGCCACCGGGCTGCTGCGGCCGACCGCCGGCCATGTCCGCATCCATGGCCACGACATCGCCGACGAACCCGGCAAGGCGCTGGCCCGCATGGGCGTGGTGTTCCAGCAGCCCACCCTCGACCTCGACCTGACGGTGGCGCAGAACCTGCGCTACTTCGCGGCGCTGCACGGCATCGGCCGGCGCGAGGCCGATCGGCGGATCGAGACCGAGCTGACCCGCCTGTCGCTGTTCGAACGGCGGGCGGAGAAGGTGCGGGCGCTGAACGGCGGCCACCGCCGCCGGGTGGAGATCGCCCGCGCCCTGCTGCACCGCCCGGCCTTGCTGCTGCTGGACGAACCGACGGTCGGGCTGGACATCCCCGCCCGGCGCACCCTGATCCGCCACGTCCACGCGCTGTGCGCCGACGACGGCATCGCCGTGCTGTGGGCGACCCACCTGATCGACGAGATCGACCCGGCCACCGACCATGTCGTCCTGCTGCACCGCGGCCGGGTGCGCGCCAGCGGCCCGGTCGCCGCCGTCAACGAGCAGGCCGGCTGCGCCACCGTCGCGGAGACCTTTGACCGGCTGACCACGGCCAAACCCCTGGCGGATGTGGAGGCGGCGGCATGAACAGTCTCGTGAACGGCCTGGGAGCGAAGGGCTGGTGGGTGGCCTTCCAGGGCATCGTCGCGCGCGAGGTGCTGCGCTTCGTCCACCAGCGCGAGCGCTTCCTCGGCGCGCTGGTCCGGCCGCTGGTCTGGCTGTTCGTCTTCGCGGCGGGGTTCCGTGCCGCGCTGGGCATCGCCATCATCCCGCCCTACGAAACCTACATCCCCTACGAGGTCTACATCGTGCCGGGGTTGATCGGCATGATCCAGCTGTTCAACGGCATGCAGGGCTCGCTGTCGATGGTCTACGACCGCGAGATGGGCAGCATGCGCGTGCTGCTGACCAGCCCGCTGCCGCGCGGCTTCCTGCTGGTGGCGCGGCTGCTGGGCGGGGTGGTGGTGTCGGTGTTGCAGGTCGCGGCCTTCCTGCTGATTGTCCGGCTCTACGGCATCGACCTGCCGGCCTGGGCGCCGTTGACCGTGCTGCCGGCGCTGCTGCTGAACGGGCTGATGCTGGGGGCGCTGGGCATGGTGCTGGCTTCCACCATCCGGCAGTTGGAGAACTTCGCCGGGGTGATGAATTTCGTCGTCTTCCCGCTGTTCTTCCTGTCCTCCGCCCTCTACCCGCTCTACCGGATGGAGGAGGCGGGGGAACTGCTGTGGTGGCTGTGCAGCCTCAACCCCTTCACTCATGGGGTGGAGTTGATCCGCTTCGCGCTCTACGGCCAAGTGGACGGACAGGCGCTGGCTGTGGTGACCGGGGCGACGCTGCTGTTCGCGGCGCTGGCGGTGCGTGGCTACTCCCCCGCCCGCGGCATGGGTTCGCGAGCCCCCTCCGCCGGGTGAGCCTGCCGCGTGTCACGCCGCGTCGTGGAAGATGATGCCGAGCGTGAAGCGCTCGCCGGCCCGCACCGGGCTGACGCCGTGGCGGTGGCGGACGCGGTAGGTGCCGCGGCTGCCCTGGACCGGCCGCTGGTCGACGGCGAAGATCACTCCCTCCCCTTGAATCAGCGGGACGACGGTGGCGCGCGACTGCATGCGCGGGCGCTGTTCGGTCAGCACGAACTCGCCGCCGGTGAAGTCGACGACCGGAGCCGACAGCAGGATGGCGATCTGCAGCGGAAACACCGTCTCGCCATAGAGGTCCTGGTGCAGGCAGTTGTAGTCGCCGGGACCGTATTTCAGCAGCAGCGGCGTCGGCCGCGTCTGCCCGGCGGCGTGGCAGCGGGCGAGGAACGCGTCATGCTCCGCCGGATAGCGGGCGTCGAGCCCCATCGCCGCGTTCCAGCGGTTGGCGATCGGCGCCAGCCGGCGGTAGAGCGGCGCCCGCAGAGCCCGGATGGCGTCGGGCAGCGGGTGGGCGAAGTATTTGTACTCCCCCTTGCCGAAGCCGTGCCGCTCCATCACCACCCGGCTGCGGAAGGGTGCGTCGACCGGGTAGAGCGCCGCCAGCGCCGCGCAGCCCTCCGCATCCAGCAGCGGCCCGGTCAGGGCATGGCCGGCCGCGTCCAGGTCCGCGGCGATGCGTCCCCAGTCCAGCGCCTCGACCGCGGAGGCGGATGGCGCGAGCGACACGGTCATTGCGGCGCTCCCTTGCCGTCTGCGTTGCGTTCGCGGTCCAGCAGGTCGCGCTTGCGCTCCACGCCCCAGCGATAGCCGGACAGGCCGCCGTCCGACCGCACCACCCGGTGGCAGGGGATCGCCACCGCCAGCGGGTTGGCGCCGCAGGCCCGCGCCACCGCCCGCACCGCCGCCGGGTCGCCGATGGCCCGCGCGATCTCGGCGTAGCTGGCGGTCCGGCCGGCGGGAATCGCCCGCAGCGCCTGCCACACCCGCTGCTGGAAGGCGGTACCGCCGATGTCGAGCGGCAGCGACAGCCCGGTCCCCGGCGCCTCGACGAAACCGACCACCTGGGCGACCGTCGCGTCGAAGGCGGGGTCGCCGCCGGTCAGCTCGGCATGCGGAAAGCGATCTTGCAGGTCGCGGACCAGCGCATCGGGGTCGTCGCCCAGCAGGATGGCGCAGACCCCGCGGTCCGTCGCCGCCACCAGGATCGAGCCCAGCGCGCAGGCACCGACCGCAAAGCGGATCGCCTCCCCGGCACCGCCGCGGCGGTAGGCGCCGGGCGTCATCCCCAGCCGCGCGCCCGCCGTCTCGTAGAAGCGCCCGGCCGAACCGTAGCCGGCGTCGTAGATCGCCTCCGTCACGCTGGCCGCCTCGCGCAGGGTGCCGGCAACGCGGGCGGCGCGGCGGGCCTCGGCGTAGGCGCGCGGCGTGACGCCGGTCGCCTGCTTGAAGACGCGGTGGAAGTGATGCGGGCTGAGCCCGGCCGCCGCCGCCAGATCGTCGAGCGGCGGCGTCTCCTCCGTCTGGTCGATCAGCCGGCAGGCACGGGCAACCGCCTCGGCGCGGCGGTCGGCCTGACTGGGGCCGTCGGGGCGGCAGCGCTTGCAGGGGCGGAAGCCGGCCCGCTCCGCTTCGGCGTTGGTGGCGTAAAAGACGACGTTTTCGGGCCGGGCCGGACGGGCGGCGCAACTCGGGCGGCAATAAACGCCGGTGCTGCGGACGGCGTAGACGAAGCGCCCATCGGCGGCGGCATCCCGGCGGCGCAGGGCGTCCCAGCGCGCGGCCTCATCCGGGATGGGGCTGTTGTCCATCGTGATGGCATCCATGGCTCTCTCTCCTTCCGAACCATACGAGGGTTCGCCGGTAACGGCGAGACACCACTCTGGACCGGCGGACGGGACGCCGCACTCCGCCGCTTGCTTTCAAATTTGCCATGTTCGGCGACGTCACGATGCCCGCACCGCGCGCCTCCGCCGCTTCGCCTTGCGGACGATGCCGTCGATGCAATCCAGCACGCGGGCGGCCGCGGCCAGACGGGCATCGGCGTCCGGGGCTTCCAGCGTGGCGGTCAGGCGGTCGTCCTGAGCGCGCAGCAGGCCGGATGACCGTTTGGCAAGCGTCGCGGCCCGGGCGGCGGCGCGGTCGCCGCGCAGACTCAGCGCCACGCCGGCCGGACCGGCGCCGAGCGTCGCAATGCCCAGCGCCCGGCAGCGGCAGCGCAACGCGGCGGTGGCGAGCAACCGCTCCACCGGCTCCGGCAGGGGGCCGAAGCGGTCTTCCATCTCGTCGCGCAGGGCGTCCAGCTCGGCGCCGTCGCGCATGCGGGCGATGCGGCGGTGCAGGCCGATGCGCAGTTCCTCCTCCGGGATGTAGGCGTTGGGAATGCACTGCGGCACGGCGACCGTCACCTCCGGATCCCAGCGCTCATCGGGTTGGCGGCGCAGGCGACGCAGGGCGTCGGCCAGGATGCGCTGGTACAGCTCCGTCCCCACCGCGCGCAGATGGCCGCTCTGGTCCTCGCCCAGCAGATCGCCGGCGCCGCGCTGGTCGAGGTCGAGCATGCTCAGCACGAAACCGCCGCCCAGGCTCTCGATCACCTCCAGCGAGCCGAGCCGGCGGGCGGCGCGTTCCTCCAGCGGGTGGTTGGGGTCGGTCAGCAGATAGGCGTAGCCCTGGACCGCACCGCGCCCGACCCGGCCGCGCAGCTGGTGCAGTTGGCCCAGCCCGAACAGGTCGGGGCGGAGCAGCAGCAGCGTGTTGGCGCGCGGGATGTCGATGCCGGATTCGATGATCGGCGTGGCGACCAGGACGTCGCTGTGCCCGTCGACGAAGCCCATCACCGCATCGTCCAGCGCCGCCGCCGCCATCCGGCCATGCGCCACGGCGATGCGGGCGTCGGGCACCAGCTCGCGCACCCAGTCCTCCAGGTCCTTCAGATCGGCGATGCGTGGGGTGACGCAGAAGGCTTGGCCGCCGCGCCCCAGCTCGCGCGTCAGGGCGGCGCGGGCGGTGGCCGGGTCGCGCGGCGTCACCGCGGTGCGCACCGGACGGCGGCGGGCCGGCGGCGTGTCGATGATGCTGAGGCCGCGCAGCCCCGCCAGCGCGCCCTGCAGGGTGCGCGGGATTGGCGTGGCGCTGAGCGCCAAACTGTGGACGCCCCGGGTCCGGCGGCGCAACGCCTGCTTCTGCGCGGCGCCGAAACGCTGCTCCTCGTCGACCACCATCAGGCCAAGCCGCTGGAAACTCACGTCCTTGCCCAGCAGGGCGTGGGTGCCGATGACGACGTCGACCGACCCGTCGGCCATGCCGGACCGCACCCGCTCCGCCTCCGCCCTGGTCATCGCACCGGTCAACGGCTCGACCCGGACGCCGAAGCCGGCGAAGCGGCGGCGGAAGACGTCGAGGTGCTGGCGGGCGAGGACCGAGGTCGGCGCCATCACCGCCACCTGATGGCCGGTGAAGACCACCGCCGCCGCGGCACGCAACGCCACCTCGGTCTTGCCGTAGCCGACATCGGCGCAGACCAGATGATCCATCGGGTGGCCCTGGCGCATGGCGTCGAGCACGGCGTGGATGGCGCGGCTCTGCCCCTCCGTCGGGTCGAAGCCGAAGCGGGCGCCGAAGCGCCGCATGCGGTCGGCCGGCGCGTCGATGACCGCTGCCGCCTCCCGCGCGCGGGCACGGGCGGCGCGCAGGATCCCCTTGGCGGTTTCGGCGATCTCCGCCTCCAGCACCGCGCGGCGATCGAGCCAGTGGGCGTTCTTCAGGCTGTCCGGCCGGGCGCCGGTGTCGGCCGAACCGTGGCGCCACAGCCGGTCGAAATCGGCGGTCGGCACCAGCAGCCGGTCGTCGTGGGCGTATTCCAGCACCAGGAAATCGGCGGTGGAGTCGTCCCGTTCGATGGTCTCCAGCCCGATCAGGCGGCCGATGCCATAGTCGAGATGGACGACGAAATCGCCGGTCGCCAGCTCCGACGGCGCCAGTGGCGGCCGGGTGGCCGCCGCGCCGTGTTCCTCGGCATGGCGCGGCGCCACCAGGACGGTGACGCCATCACAGACGAACCCGTCGGCCGCCCGCAGCGGCAGCACGGCACAGGCACCGGCCGACGGCAGCGGATCAGGCCAGCGGTCCAGCAGCGGCACCGGGCGGCCCAGCGCCTCACCCGTCCGCCCGGCCAACCGTTCGGCCTCGGATCGGCCGGTGGCGGCGAGCAGGATCGGGGTGCCGGTCTCGGTCAGCGCGACGGCGCGGCGCAGCAGGGTGCGTTCGGTCCGCGCCACCTCCACCGGGGAAGCGGGGGCGATATCCACCGTCACCACGTTGCGGGCGGCGAGCGCCCGGTCCAGCGCCGCGACGTCGATCAGCCGGCGTTCCAGCGCCGGGATCGGCAGGGCGGAGGCGTCGGCGCGGCGCAGCCGGCGATCCTGGCTCGCCTCCGCCAGATCGTCGGCCCGCGCCTCGATGCGGTCGCGGGCGCCAGCGTCCAACACCACCGCCGCGTCGGACAGCAGGTCGAGCAGCAAAGGACAGCGCTCGAAGGCATTCGGCAGTTGCAGGTCGAAGCCGTAGGGACGCCGCCCCGCCTCCAGCGCCGTCCGCAGGTCGGGCGGCAGCGCGCAGCCGAGCGCCGTCAGGCGGGCGATCAGCCGGTCGAGCGTGGCGGGGCCGGTGACGATTTCGGTGACCGGACCCAGCGTGATCCCGTCGATGGTGGCGATGGAGCGCTGGGACACCGGGTCGTAGAGGCGCAGCTCGCCGACGACACCGTCGGCGATGTCACAGCGGACCGGGCGGTCGCCGTCGCCGGGAAACACCTCCACCACCGCACCGCGGATCGCCACCTCGCCGGGTTCGTCCACCCGGTCGTCCAGCACGTAGCCGGCGCGGGCGAAATAGGCTCGCCACGCCGCCTCGTCGTAGGCCATGCCGCGGGTCAGGCGGAAGCGGCCGTCGCGCCACGCCTCGGGCGGGGGCAGGCGTTGCAGCGCGAGGTCGGCGGAGGCGACGACCAGCAGGCCGCCGGGATCCGCGCCCGGCATCTCCCGTCGCTCGGCGAGAGTCATCAGGCCAGCGGCGCGACGGCCGAGCACAGCGCGCGACGGCGCCGCGCAGTCGCCGGCGGCGGTCTCGTCGATCGGCAGCAGCACGACGTCCAAGTCGGGGGCGAGGTCGGCCGCCAGTCGGGCCAGCCGGGTGGCGCGGCCGTCGCTGCGGGCCAGCACCAGCGCGCCATGGGCGGAGCCACGGGCAAGGGCGGTCAGCCGGACCGCCAGTTCGCCCTCGCTGCGGGCAACCAGGGTTGTGGCGGGGGGCGCCGGCGCGGGAAGCTCCGCGGGCGGGTCGGCGACGGGAACTCCGTCGAGCATGATGGGCAGGCTCCGGTCGTTTGCGCCGCGCGGCCGGAGGGGGCCGCACCGGAACAACACCGGCGGCCCCCGCCGGTTGCCTACCCTTCAGTCTAGCGGAACCTTCGCGCTCAGCGGAACAGGGCGAAACCGACCAGCACCGCGACGAAGGCGCCCACCGCGGCGCCCAGCACCGTCAGCAGCGGCGGCCAACCCGGCTTGGCGGTCTTGCCCGCCATCGCCTCGTCGAAGCCGCGCAGCGTCTGGTCCATCCGCATCAGGAACACCTCCAGCCCGCCGACGCGCTCGGTCAGGTCGCGCAGGCTTTCGGTCGCCGCCTCGCCCAGGGCGTTCCGCTGCTCCGCCTGCGCCGTCTCGACGCGGGCGGCGTCGGCGCGCAGCCCGGCAACCCCCTCGCCGATGTCGCGCAGCAGCCGACCAACCGTCTGTTGCGCGGCGGCGACTTGGCGCTGGTCGCGGCGCAGCGCGTCGATTCGCTCGCCGATCCGGTGCAGGTGCGGCGCCAGCAGGCGGTCGAGCCGCTGCTCCTCGGGGTTCGGCTGGGCGAAGGTCACCGTCTCGCCGGTGGTGGGGGCACGGACAAGGGCGACCACCCGCGACGGATCGGCGCCGTCGGGCAGCGTCAGTTCGGCCTCGAACGCGTGCGCCCCGTCGCCGATGCCACCGCCGGCGAGGTCCGGGCGCGGCCGGTCGGCCGACACCCGCGCCAGTTCCAGCGCCGGACCGCCGTCACGCTCCAGCCGCAGCGTCACCTCCAGCCGGTCGCCCGGATGGTTGCGGTCCCAGGCCCAGCCGAAGACTCGGCCACCCTGCACGGCGTCGATGTGGCCTTCGATCGCGGCGCCGGGAATCGCGGGCGGCTCGGGCTCCGGCATCGCCTCGCGAAGCTCGACGATCTTGGCGGTGGCGGACATGGCTCCGTCTCCGGTTGGTTGAGGGGTGGGTTACGCCGCCTTGCGGTCCACGGCCTTGCGGGCGGTGTGGCTCGGCATGCGGTGGGGGACGTAGTTCTCGTCCAGGAACTCCCGCATGTCGCGGTAGCGCTGGTAATAGGTGCGGTTGAACTTCTCGAACAGGCTCTGGTCCCAGTATTCCTCAAGGACGAAGGGCTTGTCGGAATAGACGTTGTAGCAGGGGATCGCGAAGGTTTCGGCGAACTCCGCCGTGCGGCTGTCATAGCTGAAATAGACCGACGGCGTGGCGTTCGACAGCGCCATCAGGTTGCCGTGCAGGCGGTAGCCGAGCACCAGATCCTTCGACCGCACCAGGTTCTCGTAGTCGGCGACGACGTCCGAGTACCACAGGCGCTCGCGGTACAACGCGTCCATCTCGTCGTCGAAATACCACTGCTTCAGCCAGGCGCTGTCGTGCAACTGGCTCCAGGCCTCGGTCTTCTGCTCGTCGGTGCCCCACAGCAGCTTCTTTTCCTCGACCTCGCCCTGCATCATCAGGACGGTGTCGAAGCGGCGCGAAATGTCCTTCACGAAGTCGCGGTGGCGCTCCAGATACTTCCGGACGTCGGGCGAATAATGCTTCGACACCTCGCGGCGCATGGTGATGCCGACCTTGCGCACGCGGTCGAGCGCCGGCAGGTCGATGCGCAGCTCCGGGTCGCGGTTGCGGAAGGCGGTCGGGCAGCCGACGATGCGGGTGTTCTTGATGCCCAGGTCCCACAGCACCTCGGCGGTGTAGGTGCCGCGCACGCCCAGCGTCGTCGATTTCTCGGCGATGGTCCGCCACAGGCGCTTGCTCACCTCCGACAGTTGCAGCTTGCCGGTGGCCGGGGCTTGCGCGCCGACGCCGAAGGCGATGACGGGGATGCGCAGCTTGGCCAGCACCTGCTCGGTCGCCGCCGGCCAGTCCATCGCGTCGTGGATGTAGTTGCTGCCGCGCAGGAAGACATAATCATACTCGGCGTTGATGCGGTCGACGACATCCTGCCGGAACTCGCGGATTTCGAGCACGTCCAGCTTGTCGTAGGTCAGCAGCTTCAGCGAGGAGTCGAAGACGAAGGCGTCGCCGATGTTGTGGTAGTGGTCGATGCTGCGCTGGATGTCCTGGTAGCTGTACCAGCGCACGCAGTCGTGATCATAGACTTCGCCCGACGGAATCATGACGAGGATGTTGGCCACGGCGGCTCTCCCTGAATGGATGGGCGATAAAGGATTGGCGGTTTGCCGGTTCACGACCGCTGCGCCACGGCGCGGTCGGGCAGCGCCGACGCACCGCCGTTGCGGGCGGCCAGCAGCGCGTCGTAGACCTCGGCGTGCTGGCGGGCGCATTCGGCACGGTCGATCGGACGGCGGATGCGCAGGCGCAGCCGGTCCCACAGCTCCGGGCTGGTCAGCGCTTCGGTCATCCGGTCGACGAGGTCCTCGACGCTGCCGCTGCGGAAATGCAGGCCGTCGACGCCGTGCGTCACCTTCTCCGCCATGCCGCCGATGTTGCTGGCGATGATCGGGCGGCCGTGCAGGAAGGCCTCCTGGATGACGACGGGCGAGTTCTCCCACCAGATCGACGGGATGATCATCCAGTCGACGTCCTTCATCAGCCCCGGCAGCTCGGCCGACCGGTAGCTGCCGTAGAAGCGCACCCGGTCGCCGGCCTTCTCGACCGCGTCGTTGAAACGCTTCTGGTAGGCTTCGGGCTGGCGTTCCAGGTTGCCGCCGAAGATCATCAGCGCACCGTCCTCGCCCCACACCTTCTCGGACAGGCGCGACACCGCCTCCACCAGCACATGGGCGCCCTTGAACTCGGTCAACTGGCCGAAGAAGGCGAAGCGGTTGCGCTTGCCGCCGCGGGCGACGGGGCGCGGCGGCGCCACGCCCTCGATGGTCAGGCCGTTCTCGATCATGCGGAACTTCTCGCGCGGCAACCCCCAATCGACGTAGCGGTCGATCAGGAAGTTGGACGGGCTGATGTAGAAGTCGGCCTGCTCCAGGAAGGTCTTCAGGAACAGCTCGCGCTTGAAGAACTCCGCCTCGCCGATCTGCGGGAAGCAGCCGGCGCAGTCGGCCGGGCTGGCGCGGTAGCACAGCGTGTTGCGGCTGGTCTTCACCATCTGGCCGTGGTGGTGGCAGATCGACAGGTATTCGTGGAAGGTCACGACGATCGGCACGCGTGGCAACGCCTGCCGCACCGCCTGGATCGTCTCGATCCCCAGTCCCAGGAAATGGTGGAAGTTCACCACGTCGGGCTGAAGGTCGCGGACGTAGCGGACGAAGTCCTTTTCGAGCCCCGGAAGGTTACGGTTGGACAGGCGGAAATGGTCGTAGTCGTTGGCGTAGTACAGGACCTCCCGCTCCTTCTGGCGCAGCGCCATCAGGGCGGAACCGCCATGCTGGGCGATCGGCGGAGCGACGCGGGCCAGATAGTGGCTGTTCCAGCCCGGCAGGTCGTGCATGCCGTTGTGGAGGTTGTAGGAGGCGACCTCCCCCCCGCCCAGCGAGAAGGAGGGATGGCCATGGCTGATGATCAGCACGCGCTTGCTCTGGCTCATGGGGCTGCCGCAGGTCCGTTCTGGCGGTTGAGAGGGGAATGGCATCGGTCAGGCGGCGATGGAGGCCGACCAGCGCTCGGTGAAGCTCCACTGGTCGACCAGGGCGCTCATCCGGCGCAGGCGCGGGTCGTGGGCGTCGCGGCCCTGCTCGTCGACCGCGACCAGCCGGACCTTCGGCAGCCACAGGCAGGAACCGCCGGCGGCGTTCACCCGCAGACAGAGGTCCAGCCCCTTGGGTTCGGCCCCGAGATAGCGACCGCACTCCGCCATCGCCCGGACCAGCAGGTCGCGCGGCAGCAGCGCGCAGTCGGCCGAGGCGGCGTCGACCGCCGACGCCTCGCGCTCCTTCAGCCAGTCGCGCGGGTAGCCGGCGAAGCGGCGTTCGTAGGTGACGGCACCGCCCGGCCCTTCGACCGCGACGATGCCGGCGAAGCGGATCGAGTGATCCTCGTACAGCAGGGTCGGGCTGGCCATCACCGGCGCCAGCGCGGCGGAGCCGACCGCGTTGGGCTTGCGGATCGCCCGCTCCAGCGCCGACAGCCAGCCGGGCTCGGTCGGCAGCACCGACGGCGACAACAGCAGCACCCGGTCGGCCCGCGCGTGCGGCAGGGCGGCGGCGACCGCCTCGAACGGGTCGGCGGCCCCCGGCGCGGCGACGAAGCCGACCGCCAGCCGGTAGAAGCCGGCCGCCTGCCGCACCATGCCGGCCAACCGCTCGTGCGTGCCGGCGCCGGCAGCGACCAGGATCTCGGCGTCGGCGAAATCCGGGTCGATCGCCATGCGGGCGAGGTTCAGGTCGACGTCCTCGCGCCCGTCGCAGACCGGCAGGATCACCGACACCCGTGGGCTCTTCAGCGCGCGGCCCATCGGGTGCAGGACGGCGGTGGACGGCGCGCGCGCCGCGGTGGCGGCGCGCAGCATCGGCCCCAGATGGGTGGCGACGATGCGGTCGATCGACGGGCTGTCCGGGTTGACGGCCCCCAGCATGCGGCGCAGCGCGTCGGGTGCCGGCGGCTGACAGGGCAGTGGCAGGAAGGCGACGCCGTCGGCCAGCGTCAGCTCCAGATGGAACTCGGCATCAGCGGCCAGACCGGCCGGCTCCGCCGCGAAAGCGGTGAAGCCGTGGGCGTCGCTGCCCGGCACCAGCCGGCCGGCGAAGGCTGCATCATGGGCGAAGGCCTCGCTGACGTCGCGGCGGGCCAGCCGCGACCAGTCGGCGTCCAGCCGCGCCGACAGCCCCGGCCCCGACGGCCCGGCTCCCTTCAGCGTCACGCCGCGAACGGCATGGCCGGGGTCGAGCAGCCAGCCGCAGACGAACAGGCCGACGCCCGGCACGCGGACCGCCATGTCCAGCCCGATGCGCACCGGGGCGTCGAGTTGCGACACCGTTTCCACCCCGTTGTAGCGGGCGGCGAGCGCGGCGGCGACGCTGCGGCGGGCGGCGTCGCCCTGCAACGGACCCAGCATGTCACGGGCGTGGGCCGAGGCGACGCCGTCGGCCAGGATCTGACGATGTTCGAAGATCGCCAGATGGCGCCAGCCGTCGGCGGCGCGGAAATGGATGCGGCGGATCCCCTCGGGCGAGGCCGCCGGGCCGGTGAGCACCGCCAGCAGGCCGGCGGCGTCGGCCGGCAGGTCAGGCCGGTGGAAGGGGGCCGCGGCGGCGCTGTGCCGGCGCAGGTCCGCCGCCTCGACCAGCACGGTCTGCTCGCCGGCGGGGAAGCCGTGCGACCAGCCCTGCACCATCAACGCGCCATCGCGGAAGCGGCCCAGCACCTCGGCGAAGCCATCGGGGCGCGAGACCTCCTGCGCCAGCCCGGTCAACAGGCGGATGCGGCGGTCGGCGGCGGGCTCCTCGGCGGTCGGATCAACCGCGTTCTGCTCCCCCGCCAGCAGCGCAACGGCAACGTCCAGCGCGGTGCCCAGCGATTGCGGCTGCACCTCGCGCAGGGTGGCGACCAGATGGGCCGGATTGGTGCGGACGTTGGACAGGCGCGGCAGCAGCAGGTGCGCGCCGCGTTCGTCGGGGATCTCGATGCGCGACGGCCGCATGTGGGCGAGTCCGGCCACCCGGATGACCCCGAGGAACCAGCGCTCGCCGGCGCCGTCGATCCAGCAGCCGCCACGGAAGCGCCCGTCGGCGGTGCCGTCCAGCAGCACCAGGCTGTCGGCCGGCACCGGCTGGTCGATGGCGCCGAACAGCATCAGCGTGTCCTCGTCCAGCAGGACGGCGGCGGTGATGTCGGCCTTGGTGCTGCGGTCCTTCATCGGGTGCGGTTCCCCATGGAAAATGCGGGTGCGGAAATTGCGGATGCGGACTGGACGGGGGTGGGACCGGCCAGCAGTTCGCCGTACAGGGCGAGGTGCAGGGCGGCGGCGTCCTCGGTCGGGCGGACGGCGGGGATGTTGGCGGACAGCCGCTCCCACAGGCCGGGCTCGGTCATCGCGCGGGTCATCACGCGGGCGAGGTCGGCGGCGTCGCCGGGGCGGACGTGCAGGCCGTCGACGCCGTCGCGCACCGCCTCCGCCATGCCGCCGATGCCGCTGCAGATCACCGGACGGCGATGCTGGAAGGCCTCCTGGATGACCAGCGGCGCGTTCTCCCACCAGACCGACGGCACCAGCACCCAGTCGGCGGCGGCCATCAGCGCCGGCATGTCCTGAAACCGGTAGGGGCCGTGGCCGGTGGCGAAGCCGCGTGCCGCCTCGAAGCCTTCGGACACCCGCTGGCGGAACTCGGCCGACTGGAACAGGCTGCCGCCATGGACGGACAGCGCCGGGTCCAGCCCCTGCCGGGCCATGCGGGCGACCGCGTCCAGCGCCACGGTGACGCCCTTGAACGGGTTGAGGTTGCCGAAATAAGCAAAGGCGTCGCGCCGGCCGCCGGAGGCGATCTCCCGCACCGGGGCTGCGGCGACGGCCGGGCGGCTGTTCGCCATCACCTCGATCCGGTCGGGGTTCAGGCCCCAGGCGACGTAGCGGTCGCGCAAGAAACGGCTGGGCGACAGGAAGCGGTCGACCAGACCGAACATCGCCTTGATGTGCTTCTCGCGCAGCAGGAACTGGTCGGCCGGCCGGTCGGGGAAACAGCGGTGGCAGGCGTCCGGCGTGGCGCGGTCGCAGAGCGCGCGGTTCCCCCCCTCCCGATCGGCCCCCTTCCGATTGTCCGTCGTCACCATCTGCCCATCGTTGGCGCAGATCGGGTAATAGTCGTGCAGCGTGTAGACGATCTTCGCATCGGGGCAGACGCGGCGGATCAGGAACAGCATCTCCACGCCCAGCAGCAGGGTGTGGTGGATGTGGACGATGTCCGGCCGGAAGGCGCGGAGCAGGTTCGACAGGTCGGGCACCAGCCCGTGCAGGTCGATCTGGCTCTGGTGGAAATGGTCGAAGTGACCGGCCCACAGCAGCACCTCGTCGGCGCTGCGGCCCAGCGTCTGGAACCCGGTCCCCGGCCGCGGCGTGCGGTGGGTGTCGTTGGTGCAGGCCAGGAACAGGCACTCCGCCCCCGCCGCCTTCAGGCCGCCGAACAGCTCGTGCGCGAAGATCTCGGTGCCGCCGGGATGCAGGCTGGGGTGGTTGTGGGCGATCAGCAGGACGCGGGGCGGCCGGGCTTTCTCAAATCGGGCACCTTGCGGCTTGGGCGGCGCCTTGACGACCGGCCGGCCGGCCGGAACCAGGGGCAGACGGCGGCGGCTCATCGGCCGGTCCTCTTTTCCAGCACCAGCAGATCCTGGAAATTCTCGGCCTCGCGCTGACCGCTCCAGTGGCCGTAGGCGATGGGCCGGGCCGGGTGCAGGCCGTTCGCCGCGAAGCGGCCGAGCAGGAACGCCTCGTCATAGGCGATGGCGGCGTTCGGGTGGGCCGGGTCGGCGAGCAGTTCGACCGCCGCGGCGCCCCCGGGCGCCTCCTGGAAGGCCGGGCGGGCGGTCCCCCTAGCGATGCCGGCACGCGCGGTGGTGTCGGCCAGGAACAGGCTGAGGAAGCAGCGCCCGCCCGGCTTCAACATGCGGGCGATCTCCGCCGCGTAACGCTCGGTGTCGGCGGTGCGCAGGTGGGTGATGACCGAGGTCAGGATGACGAAGTCATAGGCGCCGGCGGTGAAGGGCAGCGACGCCGCGCCGCCGGCGATCCGGCCGTCCGGGTTGTACAGCCCGTTGGCGACGTCGAGGTGATGGAAGCGGAACTCCGGATAGGCCGGGGTGATCGTCTGGGCGCACCAGCGGATGCCGTCCAGCACGATGTCGATGCCGTCGTAGGCGCCGTCGAGATACTGGGTCAGCGGCAGCGCCATGCGGCCGACGCCACAGCCGATCTCCAGCACGCGGTGGTCGGGACGCAGGCCGCCAAGCCGGACGAAATGGCGCAGGAACTCCGCCCCGATGGCGCGGAAATCGCCATCGCCGATGAAGTGCAGCTCCGACGGCGGCACCGGCAGGAAGCGGTTGCGGGCGATGTGGGCGCACAGCCATTCCAGGCGCGGGTCGGTCTGGCGGCGCAGGACCGCAAGCTGCGGGGTCGGCACGATCGCGTTCATCGGGTCACCTGTGTCGTCTTGCCGGCACGGAACACCGTCGCCTCGTCGGCGGCGTTCCAGTCGCGAGCCATCAGCGCGTCCATGCGGCCGGCCCAGCGGCGGCCGTGGAGCCAGCGGTTGTATTCGGAGGCGACGCCACGGGTGTAGCCCTGGTGGCGGCCGATCGACCGGCGCTCCAGGTGGTACAGCTCCACCGACGGGACGTAGCGGATGTCGAGCCCCTGGTCGCGGATGCGCAGGCAGAGGTCCGAATCCTCGAAGTCGCCGATGATGTAGTCTTCACAGAAGCCGCCGGCGGTGGCGAAGGCGGTGCTGGTGGTCAGCAGGCAGGCGCCGGTGACGCCCGGCACCGACCGCGGCCGGCAGGCCGGTCCGAAGTCGCGCGGCAGTCCCTTGAAGTAATGATGGTTGTACCAAGCGCCCTGCAGATCGCGGTCGAAATAGAGGCCAGCGTGCTGAAGGCTGTCGTCGTCGAACAGCAGCTTCGGCCCCACCGCGCCGATGCCGGGGCGGGCCTCCATCGCGGCGACCAACTCGGGCAGCCAGCCGGCCCGGTCCGGCACGACGTCGGAGTTCAGGAACAGCAGCCGGCCGGCCCGGGCGACGGCGACACCGACGTTGTTGGCCGCCGAATAGCCGAAGTTGGCGGACTGCACCAGCAGCAGCATCGGCAGACCGTACAGGGCGTGGAAACCGCGCAGCAGATGCACGACCTCGTCGCGCTGCTCCGGGCTGTCGAGCACGAAGATCAGCTCGGCGTCGGCCATCGTCGGATCGGTGGCGAAGCTGGCGAGCTGGAAGCGCAGGAACTCCAGCGCCCGATAGAGCGGGATGATGACCGACACGGCGGGCCGCGTCGGCCGCTCGCCATAGACGACCAGTTCCGGTTCGGCGCGGGTCGCCAGATGGGCAGCGTGCAGCGGGGCCACCGCCGGGGCGATCACCGTTTCCAGCAGTTGCGGCGTGGCGAAGCGTGGCGGCAGGCTGCCCAGCACCGCGGCGCGGGCGTCGGCGTCAGCGCGCGGGCGTGGCGGCGGCACCAGACGCAGGGCGCCGCCCGATGCCAGCCGCAGCTCCGCACTGACCTGCAGCGCCGCCGCCGGTCCGGGCGATCCCGGCAGATGCAGGACAAAGCCGCTGCGGTCGATCCCGGTCGCGCCGTACAGCTTGGCGACATCCTCGCGCGGGAAGCGGTCGGCGAAGGCATCGACCCGGCGTTCGCCGCCGAAGGGTGTCCGCACCACCAGGCCGGCCGCCAGATTGTGCGGGTCATGCAGCCAGCCGGCCAGGAACAGGCCACCATCGGCCGTGGGGATGGCGAGGTCGAGCGAGGCGCCGATCGGGCGCTTGGCGTCGGCCGCCTGCCGGCGCGGCAGCGGTGCCAGCGCCTGGAGCTCGCTGACGGCGGAAGCGGCCGAGGCGTCGGTCCGGCCCCGCTTGGCCAGACAGGACAGCAGGTAGTGGCGGAGATCCGCCGAGGTGTCCGGCCGGCCGTTCAGCCGGTCGGTCAGCGTCGGCAGGACGGCCGGCGTCTCGGGGAAACGGCGGCAGGCCAGTCCGTTGGCCCCCATCACCACCAGCAGATTGCCCGGTGCGCACAGCGCCCGGTCGATCAGCAGGTCGAAGGCGACGCGGCCACGCCCGGCCGGGTCACTACCGACGCAGGCGTCGAAAGGCGCCGGGACGACCGCGCCAGGCGAGACGACCACCAGACCGGTGATGGCGCCGAAGCGCGGCGACAACGCCCCGGCGCACAGCAGCAGATCGCCGCCGGCCGAAGCACGGACCGCCAGCGGCGCCGGTTCGGCGGCACGGTCCAGCACCAGCCGACGGCACAGCGCGGCGAAGGCGCCGTCGCCGCGCAGTGCCGGGGTGGAGCAGGCGAAGTCGAAGAGGAAGCGCAGCACGCGCAGCCGCGCCGCGCCATCCAAGCTGCCGAGCAGCCCGGCCGGGTCGAGGTCGGCGGCGCCGGACTCCGTCCGCAACTCCGCGATGACGCGGTTGTTGGCAACGAAATGGATGGGCGTGCGCGGATCGGACGGCGCCGGAAGGATCGCCAGCACGCGCCGGCCGCCCCAGCCGGTGCCGATCGACAGGGTAGTGAAGGGCGGACGCATCGCTTCGCCATCGACACTGGGCGTGATCGTCCCGACCGGCTCCGCCCGCCCGGCATCAAAGCCATCCATCGTCCAGGACACCAGCAGGAAGCGGCGGCCCAGCACCAGACGTTGGGCGGGAGCGATCGACAGCGAATTCGGCAGGACGGCGATGACGGTCATGGGCTGAGGATTCCGGCAGCGTCGGGGGAAATTCGGGCAAAGGGGGACCGGCGGCGGTTCTCGCACCACCGGCCCCTCCTCCGCGGAGTGGTTTTTCCCGTCAGGTCACGGAGCGGGGACCGCTCAGTGAATGACGAAGAAGTCGTTCGGGTGGTTGTGAACGTCGGCGGCCGAGACGCCCTTCAGCGTGATGCTGTCGCCATGGCCGAGGTCGATCACGGCGTCGCCGTGCTGGTCGGTGACGCGGGCGGCCAGATCGGCAGCGTCGGTCACCTTCAGGCCGTTGATGTTGCGGGCAATCTGCAACACGTCCTCACCGGCCTTGAAGTCCAGGACCACGTCCTGGCCGCCACCGCCGGAGAAGATGAAGACGTCGTGGCCGGCACCGCCAACCAGCAGGTCGTCGCCCTTGCCGCCTTCCAGGCGGTCGTTGCCGGCGTCGCCGAACAGGGTGTCCGCGCCGTCGCCGCCGCTCAGCACGTCGTCGCCGGTCCCGCCATGCAGCAGGTCGTCGCCCTTGCCGCCGTTCAGGATGTCGTTGTGGCCGCCGCCCGACAGGGTGTCGTCGCCGTTGCCGCCGTTCAGGACATCGTCGCCGTCACCCCCGGACAGCAGATCGTCGCCCTTGCCGCCGTCCAGGATGTCCCGGCCGCGGCCGCCGACCAGGATGTCGTCACCATTCCCCCCCAGGATGATGTCGTCACCGTCGCCGCCGTCCAGGATGTCGCTGCCGTTGCCCCCCAACAGCATGTCCGCACCCGAGCCGCCATGGACCTCGTCATGCCCGTTCCCCCCGAACAGAGCATCGCGTCCGTCGCCGCCCAGCAGAGTGTCGTTCCCATTGCCCCCCAGCAACAGGTCGTCACCATGCCCGCCGTCGAGCAGATCGGATTTGTGGGTTCCGACCATTACGTCGTCGCCGTAGTTGCCCCCAGGAACCGTAGCCATCGTAGGTGTCTCCTTGCGATGTGATTGGATTTTTGGGCCGTCATTTTCGGCCTTGCTCGAAAGGGTGAGCTACCCTTTCGGTGTACCTAGAACTAACGGCTGGATAGTGTGATAAAAAACGGAACTCTGGAAGAAAAAATTGAGTCTAGACTGAAGATTCTCGCAGAGAATTGCATTGTCTTTATTTTCAAAAAGACAGTTGTTTTGAATTGCTACGAATTTCTATGCAGTTACCGTTTTAAAAAATGGTGAGGGCCCAAACAATCGTGACTTTTAATCCGTAAAATGTCACGGAACTGGACGCCGATTTCAACGATTTGAAAACTTCTCACACACAAAAGGGCCGGCGTGGGGGACGCCGGCCCTTCCGTGGAGCGTTGCGGGGCACGAATGCCGCGGAACGCCCCAAACCGCACCGGCCCGAACGGGGGAGGGCCGATGCGGAACCGTTTCCGCGCTCTATTTCTCGCGGAACGCTTTCTGAAGACCGTCGGTCAGCGGCGTCAGGAAATAGTCGATGGCGCGCCGCGCGTGGCCGTGAATCATCACCTCGGCCGGCATGCCCGGATGCAGCTCGACCGTCGCCATCGACGCCAGAACCTTGGCGTCCAGACCGATGCGGGCGGCGAAATAGGGCACACCGGTGCGATCATCCACCAGCTGGTCGGCGGACAGCGCGACGACCTCGCCCGGCACCGGCAACACGGTGCGCTGGCGGTAGCCGGTCAGCTTCACCATGGCGTGGCTGCCGATCTCGACATTCTGGATGTCGCTGGTCGATACCCGCGCCTCGACGATCATGGCGTCGTCCTGCGGCACGATGTCGAGGATGCCGGCACCCGCCGGAATGACGCCGCCCGGCGTGAAGAAGCGCAAGCCGGTGACCCGGCCCGCCTGCGGCGCGGTGACGCCCTGGCGCAGCAGCACATCGTCGGCGCTGCGCAGTCGTTCCGACAGGTCGGCAACGGAGGCCTGCGCGGTCTGGAGGTCGGTCCCGACTTCCGACCGGCGGGTGTTGCCGATGTCGATCATCTCCAGCTCGGCGGCGGCGATGGCCTGTTCAGCCTTGGACTTGTTGGCCATCAGCTCGCCGAGCCGCCCGCGCGAATCGGCGACGTTGCGCTGGAGTTCCAGCAGCCGCGGCTTGCGTTCGTACCCCTTGGCCAGCAGCTCCTGGACGACGCGCAGCTCATCCTCGGTGTAGCGCAGGCGGTCGGCGGTGGCGGCCCGCTGGGCCTCCAGCGCGACGATCTCGTTGCGCAACTGGGAGATCTGCTTGCGCTGGATGCCGAGCTGCGCCTCGTAGCTGTCGCGGCGGGAGTTGAACAGCCGCTCCTCCACCGTCATCGCCTCGGCGGCGACGGGGTTGTCGCGCACCGCCGCCAGCAGCTCGGCGGCGAACAGAGGCTTCGGCGCGTCGGCCTGTTCGGCGCGCAGCCGGCCCAGCCGGGCCAGCGCCGTCCAATATTGCCCCTGCAACTGCGATACGACGGCACGGCTCTGCGTCGAATCCATCCGCAGCAGCACTTGACCCGCCTGGACCAAGTCGCCGTCCTTGACCAGCAGGTCGCGCAAAATGCCGCCTTCCAGGTGAGAGACGGTCTTGCGGTGGCTCTCCACCATCACCGTGCCGGCGGCCAGCGCCGCGCTGTCCAGACTGGCGGTGAATCCCCAGACCAGGAAGCCGCCGAACCCGGCCAGCACCGCCAGCGCGCCGGCCAGCGCGGTGTTGCGCAAGGACGGTTCGGCCGGCACGGCGTCGATGGTGGCGGTCCAGACGGCCGGCGGCGACTGCGTGTTGGTCATCGTTGCTCTCCTGCGCGGACGAGGCGGGTGACGCCGGCGGGCACGGCGCCCGGCTGAACCAGTTTCAGGACGTCGCTGCGGGCGCCGAAATGCTCGACGGCACCCTCCTTCATCACCACCAGCTTGTCGGCGACCGAGACGATGGACGGGCGGTGCGCGATCATCACCACGGTGGTGCCCTCCGTCCGCAGCTTGGCGACCGCGGCCAGCAGCGCCTGCTCGCCCTCGTGGTCGAGGTTGGAGTTCGGCTCGTCCAGCACCAGCAGGCGCGGACGGCCGAACAGCGCGCGGGCCAGCGCGATGCGCTGCCGCTGGCCGCCCGACAGGGAAAAGGCGCTCTCGCCCACGACGGTGTCGTAGCCGAAGGGCAGCCGGCCGATCATCTCGTGGATGCCGGCCAGCCGCGCGGCCCGCACGATCTCCGCCGGGTCGGCGTTGCCCATCCGCGCGATGTTCTCGCCGATGGTGCCGTCGAGCAGCGCCACCGATTGCGGCACATAGCCGACATATTTGCCGAAGCTCTCGCGCTCCCACAGATAGGTGCTGCTGCCGTCCAGATAGATGCCGCCGGCGGTCGGTTGCCAGATGCCGACCAGCAGGCGGGCCAGCGTCGACTTGCCGGCACCCGACGGACCGATGATGCCCAGCACCTCGCCCGCCTCCACCGCGAAGGAGACGTTGCGCAGCACCGGGCGGTTGAGGCCGTTGGGCACATGGCTGACGCGGTCGACGGTCAGCGTTCCCTGCGGCTGCGGCAGCGGCATGGTCGACCGCGCGGTGGTGCCGTTGTTCAGCAGGTCGCGGATGCGGCGGTGCGCCTCCAGCGCCTTGATCCATTGGCGCCAGCCGTCGACCAACTGTTCGAACGGGTGCAGCAGCCGGCCGGTGATCAGACCGGCGGCCATCATGCTGCCGGGCGTCACCAGATTGTCGATCACCAGCGTGGCGCCGGCGGCGATCACGCCGATCTGCAGCATCAGCCGCAGCGAGCGCGAGGCCGCGGCCAAGCCGCGCGACAGGGTGGCGCCGCGGTCGATCATCCCCGCCGAGCCGCTCTGCGCCGCCTGCCAGCGCCGGGCCAGCGCCGGCAGCATGCCCATCGCCTCGATCGCCTCGGCGTGGCGGACGGCGCCGGCGATGTCGGTGAAGACGCGGGCCGACGCCTCGTTCGCCTGCGCCATCGGGCGGCGGGTCAGCGCATCGGTCAGGACGCCCATCACCGTCAGCAGGAAGGCCGCGCCGATGGCCAGCACGCCGTAGACCGGGTGCAGCAGGAACAGGATGCCGAGGAAGATCGGCGCCCAGGCCAGTTCCAACGGCGCGGTCACCGCACTGCTGGTCATGAAGCCGCGCAGGTCGTTCAGGTCGCGCATCGTCTGGGCGGCGTTGCGCGAGCCGCCGGCCAGCGCGTCGACGATCGCCGCCTCCAGCGCCGGCACGTTGAAGCGGTGCGCCACGACGGCGCTGGTCACCAGGAAGGCGCGCGCGCGGATGAAGTCCAGCGCGCCGTACAGCGCCAGCGCGCCAACCGCGATGATCGCCAGCATCGTCAGCGTTTCGAGGCTGCGGCTGCTCATGACGCGGTCGTAGACCTGCATCGTGAACAGCGGCACCACCAGCATCAGGACATTGACGAACAGGCTGAGCACGCCGGCCAGCAGCAGGCCGCGGCCGATCTTCCGGTAGGCTTGGGTCAGCAGGGGCCGATCCACGGAACTCATCATCGATCCTTCGCGCTGGAGGCTTCAGCCGCCGTGGCGGCCTTCGGGAGTCGGGGTGCAGGATTCGGGAAACAGAAAAAGCTGCCGGCGACGGGCGACGCGGGACAGGAAGCCGGCCTGGGGGGAAGGGCCGGGCGCGGACAGGCCGCGTATGGGAAGCCAGGACGTGGGCGTTGGGGGAAACGCCCGCGGACTCCGTGCCCCTAATCTTTACAACGAGGGTATTTTAGGTACGTGTGACAAGTTTCGGCCGCTACCCCTTTCCAGCAGCGCCGAAAGGGGTGTCAAAGCCTGATCAATCCGTTGTTCTGAAACAGGAATTTTGCGCTTTGCCGAAGGCGTTAGGCCGTTCGGCGTGGTGATAGAGGCTATCTGGTCAGACACCGCCACTATCGGGCATGCTGCGTCGCGATGCATTGCCGCGGCCCGGTTCCCCCAACCGGCGCCTGCAACCGCCCCCATTCCTTCCACCCATTCGACCGCTGCCTGCGCGCGGTCCACGAGACGGTTCAAGGAAGCCAATCCATGAGCAATTCCAAGACCATCCTGGTCACCGGCGGCGCCGGCTACGTCGGCAGCCACTGCGTGGCCGAACTGCTCGACCGCGGCCACCGCGTCGTCGTGTTCGACAATCTGCGCCAGGGCCACGCCGCCGCCGTTCCGCCCGAGGCGGCTTTCGTCCAGGCCGATCTGGCCGACGAGGCGGCGCTGGCCCGCGTCTTCGGCCAGTGGCGCTTCGACGCGGTGTTCCACTTCGCGGCCCTGTCGGTGGTGGGAGAGTCGATGCGCGACCCGCACGCCTACCTGCACGGCAACACCGTCACTTCACTAAACCTGATCCGCGCCGCGGTAAAGGCCGGGGTGAACAAACTGGTCTTCTCCTCAACCGCCAACCTGTTCGGCTCGCCCAAGCGTATCCCGATCGACGAGGACGAGGCGGTCGATCCCGGCAGCCCCTACGGCGAATCGAAGTTCATCATCGAACGCGCGCTGCACTGGGCCGACCGCTGCCACGGCCTGCGCTCCGCCTGCCTGCGCTACTTCAACGCGGCGGGCGCGCATCCCAACGGCAAGCTGGGCGAGGACCACAGCCCGGAGACCCACCTGATCCCGCTGGTGCTGGACGCCGCGACCGGCAAGCGCCCGCACATCGAGATCTTCGGCGACGACTACGAGACGCCGGACGGCACCTGTGTGCGTGACTATATCCATGTCTGCGACCTTGCCGACGCCCATCTGCGGGTGCTCGACGCGCTGGACGGGCGGTCGGTCCGCTACAACCTGGGCAACGGCACCGGCTACAGCGTGCGTGAGGTGATTGACGCGGCCGAGCGCATCACCGGCCACCGCATCCCGGTGAAGATCGGCCCGCGCCGCCCCGGCGACCTGCCGGCGCTGATCGCCTCGTCGGAGCGCATCCGCCGCGACCTGGGTTGGCAGCCGCGCTTCCCCGGGCTGGACAGCATCATCGGCAGCGCCTGGGCCTGGCGCCAGGCGCACCCGCAGGGTTTCCGCGGCCTGGCCGCCGCGGCGGAGTGAGGAACAGCAGGAGGATGGCGGCAATGGTTCAGCCGGGACTGGCAAGGCGATGAGCAATCTGAACTGGGACGATGACACGGCCCCCGGCAGTGAGCCGGAGACTGCGGACACCGGCGTGGCGGCCGGGAGCAGCGGCGGCAAGGCCGGCGAGGAGCTGGATCTCGCCGACTTCCACGGCATGGCCCGCCTGATCGAGCGGATGCACCGCCGCTATCTCGACGTCGTGCGCGTCGGGCTGTCCAAGCAGGGCATCGAGGACATCGGCCCGGTCCAGGCCCTGATGGTCATGCTGATCGGCGAGGACGAGCTGTCGGTCCGCGACCTGATGGAGCGCGGCTATTACCTGGGCTCCAACGCGTCCTACAGCCTGAAGATCCTGGTCGACGCCGGCTACATCAACCGCGCCGCCAACCAGCGCGACCGCCGCACCGCCCGGCTGCAGCTGACCGACAAGGGTCGGGAGCTGTGGGACGGCCTGCGCCGGATGGAGCAGGCTCAGGCCGAGGCGCTGGTCCGCAACGACACCGAGGTCCGCGACCTGAAGGCCGCCTACCGCACCCTGCGCCGGCTCGACCGGCTGTGGGGCGACATGGTCCGCTACTCCTGCCTGGATTACGACTGATGCCCAAACCGGGTGACACGATGGCCAACTCAGACCTGCCCACCCCCGCCCCTCTCCCCAGCGCGCTGTCGTCGCAGGATGTGGACCGGCTGCTCGCCTCCCCCACCGCGGAAACGCGGATCGAGACGATGCGCAAGCTGTTCCAGGATCTGGAGGCCGGCGCGCTCAGCCCGGCCGAACGCTCGCTGGCGATCGAGGTCGTCCATTGCTTCGCCGGCGACGCCCAGACCGCGGTGCGCGAGGCGGTGGCCTGGCAGCTCCGCAACAGCCCGCTGCTGACCGAGGATCTGGCCGAACGGCTGGTGCGCGACGTCGGGCGGGTGGCCTTCCCCATCCTGCGCGACGCCGCCAGCCTGACCGACGACCTGCTGCTCGACGTGCTGTCCGACCCCGACGCCGGCAAGCATGTCGCGGTGGCCAGCCGCGCCACCGTGTCGGCGCGGGTGTCGGGCGCCATCGCCGAGCGCGGCAACGTCGTCGCGGTGACGGCGCTGCTGCGCAACGACGGCGCCGTGGTGCCGGAGAGCGCGGTCAGCCGGGCGCTCGACCGCTTCGGCCGCGTCCGCATGGTCAGCGAGGCGGCGGCGACCCGCCCCGGCCTGTCGCTGGCGATGGTCGAACGGGTGATCGCCTTCGTCTCCGAATCGATGCGGACGACGCTGATGACGGCGCACGGCCTGTCGCGCGACCTCGTCGAACGGCTGGTCGAGCATGGGCGGGAGGCCGCGACGATGCGGATGCTGCGCCCGGTGCTGCGCGGGGCCGAGGACGTCGACGCGGTGATCCAGTGGCTGCACGCCAACCGTCGGCTGACCCCGGCGCTGCTGTTCCGCGCGCTGTGCGCCGGCGACGTGGCGCTGTTCGCCGCCGGCATGGCCGCCCGCGCCGCCGTCCCGGTGGAGAACGCCCGCCGCCTCGCCTGGGACGATGGCGAGCTGGGCATGGCGGCGCTGCTGAAGAAGGCCGGCGTGTCGCCCGGCCTGCTGCAGCCCTTCCAGGTCGCGGTCAGCGTCGTCAAGCGGCTGCATTACGAGGGTACCGACGCCGGACGCGAGGACTTCCAGGCGGAGGTGATCAGCGAGCTGTTCACCGCCTGCACCCCGACCAACGACTGGATGGTCGACGACCTGCTGCTGCAGCTGTTCGACCAGAAGTCCGACGAGGTGATCGACCGCGCGCTGGACCAAGCCGGTCTGCCCTTCTCGCCGGTGCGCACCATGCACTGACGGGCGGTCACGGCACCGGCATCGGCACGCCGTCCTGCACCCGCTTGAGGCCGAGCAGCTTGAGGACGTAGCGCTCGTACCCGGGCTCGCTCAGGCCCTTGCGGACCTTGCGCAGGAAGTAGCGTTCGAATCCGACCTTGGCGAGGTGGACCCAGCGCCCCTGCGCCGCCCAATTGACGTTGCGCGGCGGGATCTGCGGCATGGCGACGAAGGCCACCCCGCTGTCGCCGAAATCGGCGAGGCACAGCGCGTTCCAGGTCGGCTCGTCGGCCGGCGCCCGGCCGTCGAGCAGGGCGCGGATGTTGCGCGCGGTGGCGGTGACCATCGTTTCGATCATGTAGCCGGTCTTGGGCACGCCGACCGGGACGGGGGTCTTTTCCACCGGCGGGATGGCGATGCAGACGCCGACGCCGAAGACGTTGCGGTGGGTCGGGTTGCGCTGGTGCTTGTCGGTCAGCACGAAGCCGCGCGGGTTGACCAGCCCCTCCACCCCGCGCAGCGCCGCGATGCCGCGGAAGGCCGGCAACATCATGGTCAGCCGGCTGTCGATGCGGTGCTGCGCCTTTTCCTGCCCGTCCTCGCCGAACTCGGTGACGTGGACGGCGTCGGGGTCGAAGCGGTCGGTGCGGGCGTTGGTCACCCACTTGATGTGCCGCTCGCGCAGCGCCGATTCCAGCAGCCCCTTGGTGTCGCCCACGCCGCCCAGCCCGAGATGGCCGACATAGGGTTCGGAGGTGACGAAGGTCATCGGCACCTTGTGCCGGATCTTGCGGCGGCGCAGGTCGGCGTCGCAGATCATCGCGAACTCATAGGCCGGGCCGTAGCAGGAGGCGCCCTGCACCGCGCCGATCACCAGCGGGCCGGGGTCGCGGCAGAACGCCTCCCACTTGGCGGCGGCCTCCAGCGCGTGGTCGACGTGGCAGATCGAGATGGTGTTGCGGTCCGGCCCGAAGCCCTCGATCTCGTCGAAGGCCAGTTCCGGCCCGGTGGCGACCACCAGCCAGTCGTAGTCGAGGCGGGAGCCGTCCCCCAGTTCCAGCGCGTTCTCCTCCGGCAGGACGCGGCGGCAGCCGACCGGCTTGAAGGCGATGTTCTTGCGGGCGAAGGGTTCGGCCAGCGGCACCGTGATGTCGGCGCGCGACCGCCAGCCCACCGCCACCCAGGGGTTCGACGGCACGAACTGGAAATAGTCGGTGTTGGAGACCACGGTGATCCGGTCGCCCGGCCCCAGCAGGTCCTTCATCTCGTAGGCCATCGGAATGCCGCCGATGCCCGCCCCGAGGACGACGATGTGCGCCATGTGCGTTTCCTCTTCCCGTCCGGGCCGCCCCCGCGATTCCCCACGGTCATCCCTGGCTGTCGTCGCCGGCCCTGTTTTTCACCTCTCTCTAAATTAGGTTTTTCTAATTCATTGGTCAATGGCTGAGTCGGCCAACAATGTGCGTGGCCATCGATCGTTTGTTGCCCGGCAGGAGGCCGCCGGCCGCTCAGGTTGCGGCGGCGCCGCCGGCCGGCAGGCCGCGCAGGATGTCCGACATGCTGAGGATCGCCTCGGCGACCTCGATGATCCGCTTGTTCTGGTTCATCGCCGTCTTGCGGATCAGCTTGTAGGCCTCGTCCTCCGACAGGTTGCGGGTCGACATCAGCAGGCCCTTGGCGCGGTCGATCACCTTGCGCTCGTTCAGCGCCGCCCGCGCCGTCTCCAGCTCCAGGCTGACGTCGCGGAGGCGCTGCGACTGCGCCTGCACGACGTCGAGGACCGAGCGCATCAGCTTCGGCCGCAGCCCGTCGGGGGCGTAGACGCCGCCACCATAAGCAGCGCCGACATCCTCGGTGCCGGCGACGCCCGGATCGGTGCCGACCAGCAGCATGGCGACCGGCATGACGGCATCCGGGCCGCGCGGGTCGGCCTGTTCCAGGTCGGCGCGCGCGTCGGCCAGCTTGGCCTCGCACAGCCGCCGCAGATCCTCGGCCAGCCGGTCCTCGACCGTCTTGATCGCGTCGATGCGCCGCGTCGCCTGCTCGAACCACGCCTCGCCGGTGATGCCGGCCAGCTCGCCGTGGCGGCCGTCGTCGCTGAGCGCGACCGCGCGCATCCGCTCGACCTCCGCCAGCCCGGGGCAGGACAGGGCGGTGCGGAACAGGGCGACCTGGGCCGGGTCGGCGAACTCGGCGAACAGCTGGAAGGCCCGGTTCTGCACGCCGACCAGATGGGCGAGCCGGGCGTGCTCCGCCGCGTCGAATCGGCCACGGGTGAAGCCGGCGCCGGCGGTCGCCCGCTCCTGCCCGGCGAACTCCTTGCCCTGGACGATGTTGAACAGCGCCACCAGCGCGCGGGAGATCGCCGGGTCGGCGGCGATGTCCGCCGCCTCGAACACCACGGCCAGCAGATGGTTGACGATGTCGGTGAAGGCCTTCACCGAATCCTGCGGCACCAGCGCCAGTGTCCCCACCTGCTCGCGCAGCGCCGGCAGCCGGTCGAGCGCGCGCAGCGCGATGGCGACGCGGGTGTAGAACTGGGCGCCCGACCCCATGCGCTCCAGCCGCCCGTCGAGCCGGTCGAGCCGGCCGCGCAGAGTGCCTTCCAGCGCCTGGGCCTCGGCCACCCGCTGGGCGCGGTCGTCGGCGAAGCGGCTGCCGCTCGACCCCAGATAGATCGACGACGCCCCGCGTTCCTTCTGGAGCGCGTGGATCAGCCCGCTCATGTCCTTGACCAGTTCACTGACCGCCAGGAGCTGCTCGACGTCGCGGATGCGGCACAGCTTGGCGGCCCGCAGGAAGCGCGTCGCCGCGTCCTCATTCACCTCGACGCCCGTCACGTCACGCTCAACCGCCATCTCGCCCCTGCCCCCGACACCGCCGCTTGCCCCTGCCCCCGGAGTAAGCAATTGACATGCCAGCGAAAGATCACCTTCGACCGGCCGAACAGTCGCGCTGCGGTCCGCAAAGGAATGCGGCACATGCACAGAATTTCGGCGAAACTGCCGAAAAATTGGGCCAAAGCGCGGCAGCAACGGAACGCGTCCGGCGCTGTTCTCCGGGGTATCCCCCTCCGTCCGCAAGGCGTCCGATGATGAAGAACCCCTTGATGAGCGTCTGGCTGTCCTGGGCCAACCAGGCGACGTCGATGTGGACCACCGCCGCGATGACGGCGGCCAAGCGCAACCAGGCGGCGGCGCTGAAGGCGATGCTGACGCCGCCGAAGACCAGGGGCGCCGGCAAGGGCACGGCGACCTCGCGGCGGAAAAAGCCGTCGCGCTGACGCCGCCCGCCGGCTCTGCCCAAGGCCACGCTTGACGCTGCGCGGGGGATGGTGGCCAAATCCACCCCCATTCGTTTCGCGCGCAACCGTTGAGACACATCCCATGACTTCCGTCCGTATGCCCTCGTCGCGGCCGCCGTCGCGCTGGGCGAACCTGTTCACCGACCAGCCCGTCACCTGCGTGGAGGATCTGCGGCAACTGGCGGAATGGCGCGTGCCGCGGATGTTCTACGATTACGCCGACAGCGGCTCCTACACCGAGCAGACCTACCGCGCCAACGAGTCGGACTTCGGCCGGATCAAGCTGCGCCAGCGGGTCGCGGTGGACATGACGAACCGGACGCTGGCCAGCACGATGGTCGGCCTGCCGGTGGCGATGCCGGTGGCGCTGGCGCCGACCGGCCTGACCGGCATGCAGCACGCCGACGGCGAGATCCTGGCCGCCCGCGCCGCCGCCAAGGCCGGCGTGCCCTTCACCCTGTCGACGATGAGCATCTGCTCGATCGAGGACGTGGCGGAGAACACCGACAAGCCCTTCTGGTTTCAGCTCTACGTCATGCGCGACCGCGGCTTCATCGACCGGCTGATCGACCGGGCGAAGGCGGCGGGCTGCTCGGCGCTGGTGCTGACGCTCGACCTCCAGATCCTGGGCCAGCGGCACAAGGACATCAAGAACGGCCTGTCGACCCCGCCGAAGCTGACGCCGCGCAACATCATCAACATGGCGACCAAGCCGCGCTGGTGCCTGAACATGCTGCGCACCGAGCGGCGCACCTTCCGCAACATCGTCGGCCACGCGACCGGGGTCAGCAACCTGTCCTCGCTGTCGTCCTGGACGGCGGAGCAGTTCGACCCGACGCTGAACTGGGACGACGTCCGCCGCATCCGCGACCGCTGGGGCGGCAAGCTGATCCTGAAGGGCATCCTCGACCCGGAAGACGCGGTGATGGCGGCGGAAACCGGCGCCGACGCGCTGATCGTGTCGAACCACGGCGGCCGGCAGCTCGACGGCGCCATCTCCTCCATCGCGGCGTTGCCGGCGATCGTCGAGGCGGTGGGCGACCGCATCGAGGTGCTGATGGACGGCGGCATCCGCTCCGGCCAGGACGTCGTCAAGGCGCTGGCGCTGGGCGCCAAGGGCACCTTCATCGGCCGCGCCTTCCTCTACGGCCTGGGCGCCGGCGGCGAGGCCGGCGTGTCCCAGTGCCTGGAGATCATCCGCAAGGAGATGGACGTCACCATGGCGATGTGTGGCCTGCGCGACATCCGCACCGTCACCGGCAACATCCTGGCCGGCACGCCCGACTTCGGGGGGTGAGCTGGGCGGCCCTGGCCGGGGCTGGGTGGAACAGTGTGGAACGTTTTTCCGCCGGTGTTCCATCACGCCGCTCCCCGGCCCGCGCCCGGCCTACAGGCGGCGGGCGAAGACGCGCGCCCCGCTGCGGCGGCCGACCGCCGGGCCAAGGTTGGGGAAGGGGTCGTCCGGGTTGAGCGTCCAGGGATAGACGCCCTTCGGCCCGTCGGTCTCCGGCCGGGCGAGGATGGCGGCGACGGTGGCGGCGTCGGGTGGCGTGCGTTCGCGCAGGGCGCCGGGGCGGTCGTCGTCGAGTTCGGGCACGGTGACGGCGAGCGGGGTGTCGGCGCCGAGGTCAGGGGGCGGGGCGGCGTGCGCTGCCCCGGCCGGCGGCTGCGGACGATCAGAGGCGGCCGGTGCGTCGAGGCCGGCGAACAGGCCGAGCCGCTCGGCCAGCCAGCGCACCGTCGAGGGATCGCCGGCCGAGACCAGCCGCTCGATCTGCTCGGCGACCAGGGCGCGCAGCGAGGACAGCCGCAGCTCGGCTTCGCGGTTCAGCGCCTGCCGCTCCCACCAGACGCGGACCCGCAGCGCCTTCGAGCCGTAATAGGCCCGCCACAGCGTGGTGCGGCTGCAGCCCATGGCACGGGCGACCTGGAGGAAGGAGTTGCCGCGCGCCAGCATGCCGGCGGCCATGATCCATTGCTCCTCATGGAACTGCGATCCGGGGACCAGCGAACCCTCCGGCGGGACGGGCGGCTCCTCGGCCCAGCAGGGGAAGCTGTCGCCGTTCAGCGATTCGGCGGCGAGGGTGCGGGCGTCGAGGGGCATGGCGCGGCTCCTTGAGTGGGTGGGGAGTCGGCAGGATATAGGATTTAATTCTGGGTTGTGGGATTTTTTGCTAGATCCCTCTCCCGCCCCGGGAGAGGGTAATGCTCTGCTCTCTCCGCAACGCTTGCCACCCTGCCCTGTTGTACCGGGGCAACGTGCCGTGATCGGCACACCAGGGGGAGTGGTCCATGAGCGTGCTGCGCGAGGGCAGCGCCACCGTCAGCGCGGAGGCGGAGGCCTTCTACACCGAGAGCCTCAAGCTGCTGACCCAGTCCGGCATCCCGTTCCTGCTGGGCGGGACCTACGCCGTCAGCGCCTACACCGGCATCAACCGGCCGACCAAGGACATCGACGTCTTCTGTTGCGGCGGCGACTTCCCGCGCATCCTGGCCCATTTCCAGGACCACGGCTTCGAAACCGAGATCGAGGACGAACGCTGGATCGGCAAGGTCAAGCACGGCGAGCTGTTCTTCGACGTCATCTTCAACTCGGCGGTGGCGATCAACCCGGTCACCGACCGCTGGTTCAAGGACGAGCATCGCGGGGTGATCTGCGGCACCGACGTCCGGCTGGTGGCGCCGACCGAAATGATCTTCTCCAAATCCTTCGTCCAGATGCGCCACAAATACGACGGCCCCGACGTCGCGCACCTGATCCTCAAGCAGCATGACCGGATCGACTGGAAACGGCTGCTCGCCCACATGGAGCAATATTGGGAGGTGCTGCTGATCCACCTGCTGAACTTCCGCTTCATCTACCCGACGGAACGCGACTGCGTGCCCGACTGGCTGGTGGCGGAGCTGCTGGAGCGCATGCAGGAACGCGCCAAGCTGCCGGTCGCCCAGACGCGGATTTGCCGCGGCCGGCTGTTCTCGCGCGAGGATTACCGGATCGACGTCACCGACTGGGGGTTCGCCGACGTCGTCGGCGAGGAGGGCCAAAAGGAGATCGAGCATGGCTGAGCCCAGCCTGACCGTCGCCGCCGGAGGCGGCCGCCTCACCGTCGCCGCCATCGGCGACATCCATGTCGGCGAGACCTCGCAGCACCCGTTCCGCGAGCTGTTCCAGGAGATCGCCGCCAAGGCCGACGTGCTGGCGCTGTGCGGCGACCTGACCAACCACGGCAAGCCGCGCGAGGCGGAAATCCTGGCCGAGGATCTGCGCGCCATCGGCATCCCGGTCGTCGCCGTGTTCGGCAACCACGATTACGAATGCGGCCATCTGGAGGAAATCCAGCACATCCTGGAGCAGGCCGGCGTCCGCTTCCTCGACGGCGCGCCGCAGGAGATCCGCGGGGTGGGGTTCGCCGGGGTCAAGGGCTTCGGCGGGGGGTTCGGCAACCGCATGCTGGACAGCTTCGGCGAACCGGCGATCAAGCAGTTCGTCCACGAGGCGGTGAACGAGGCGATGCGGCTGGAAAGCGCGCTGCGCCAGTTGGAGACCGAGCGGGTGTTCGTCGTGCTGCACTACGCCCCGATCGCCGCGACGGTGGAGGGCGAACCGACGGAGATCTTCCCGTTCCTGGGCTCGTCGCGGCTGGCGGAGACCATCGACCGCTTCGCGAACGTCCGGGCGATTGCCCATGGGCATGCGCATCACGGGACTTACGCGGGGACGACGCTGCGGGGGACGCCGGTCTACAACGTGGCGCAGACCATCCCGAAGGAGACGGGGCGGCCGTATGCGTTGATCGAGGTTTGAGCGCCGGCCGCGGTGCCCCCTCCCCATCCCTCTCCCGCGGAGCGGGGGAGGGTTAGGGAGGGGGCAAAAGCCCCTTCAGAACACCCACAACTGTTCCGGCGGCAGGTGCAGCCAGTGGGTGCCCGCCGCCAGCGGGCGGCCGAAGGCGCGCAGGGTCTGGTCGCCGCAGCGGAAGACATGCTCCCACTGGCTGCCGAGATAGACCGAGGTCTCCAGCTCGACCGGGATGCGGTTGTCGCCGTCGCCGCTGCCGGGGCCGTCGGCGACCGCGACCTGCTCCAGGCGGATGACGCCGGTCGCTTCCTCCGACACCGCCTTGCCGCCGCGGTCCTTGCCCCACAGCGGGAAGCCGGCCAGCTCGATGCGGGCGTAGCCGCCGCGCTTGTCCTGCACCCGGCTCTTCATCATGTTGTTGGTGCCCATGAACTCCGAGGCGAACAGGCTGACCGGCTCGGTGTAGAGCTGTTCCGGCGTGCCGGCCTGGACGATGCGGCCGCCGTCGAGCAGGATGATGCGGTCGGCGATCGCCATCGCCTCCACCTGGTCGTGGGTGACGAAGACGGCGGTCAGGTTCATCCGCTTGATCAGCGCGCGGATCCAGATGCGCGCCTCCTCCCGCAGCTTGGCGTCGAGGTTGGACAGCGGCTCGTCGAGCAGGATGACCGGCGGGTTGTAGACCAGCGCGCGGGCGAGCGCGACGCGCTGCTGCTGGCCGCCCGACATCTGGTGCGGGTAACGGTCGCCGAGATGACCGAGCCCGACGCCGTCCAGCACGGCGGCGACGCGCTGGCCGATCTCCGCCTTCGGTACGTTGCGCAGGCGCAGGCCGTAGGCGACGTTCTCGAACACCGTCTTGTGCGGCCACAGCGCGTAGGACTGGAAGACCAGCCCGAGCCCGCGCTTTTCCGACGGCACGTTCAGGCCGGCGGCGGCGTCGAAGATCGGGGTGTTGCCGATGCTGATGACGCCCTGCGACGGCTCCTCCAGCCCGGCGATGGAGCGCAGCAGCGTGGTCTTGCCGCTGCCGGAGCGGCCGAGCAGCGCCACGATCTCGCCCTGGGCGAAGGTCGCGGTGATGCCCTTCAGGATCTGGTTGCTGCCGTAGGACAGGTGCAGGTCGTCGACGATGAGCTTAGCCATGGGAGCGTTTCCCGAAGAGCGACATCAGCAGCAGGCCGCAGCCGATCATCGCGATGTTGACGGTGGACAGCGCGGTCACAAGGTCGACGGCGCCCGAGCCCCACAGCGACACCAGCAGCGAGCCGATGACCTCGGTGCCGGGGGCGAGCAGATAGACGCCGGTCGAGTATTCGCGCATGAAGGTGACGAAGATCAGCAGCCAGCTGGCGATCAGCCCGACCTTGATCAGCGGGATGGTCAGGTCGCGGGCGACCCGGCCCGGCGAGGCGCCGACGATGCGGCCCGCCTCCTCCAGCTCCGGCCCGATCTGCAGCAGGGCGCCGCTGACCAGCCGCATGCCGTAGGCCAGCCAGACCAGCGTGTAGGCGACCCAGATGGCGATCATCGTCTGGCGCAGCGGCGCCAGGAAGGGCGTGAACAGGAACACCCAGAAGATCGCCAGACCGGCCACCAGCCCCGGCATGGCGCGCGGCAGCAGCACCAGGTAATCCATCAGTCGGGTCCAGCCCGACGGCCAGCGGTGCGCCGCCAGGTTGAGCACGGTGTAGACGCCGACCGACAGCGCCCCGCCGACGGACGCGATCAGCACGGTGTTGACGATGCCGCGGACGAGGTTGGGGAAGCCCATCAGCTCGCGGAAATGGTCGAGCGTCAGCACGTCGAGGATGTTGACGCCCTCGCCCCAGCTCGACACGAAGGCGCGCAGGATCAGGCCGCTCAGCGGCACGACGACGGTGAACAGCAGCCACGCGGTGATCAGCGCCGCCGCCGGCCAGCGCCAGAAGCCGATGGTCACCGGCTTCTGCGCCGCCGCCTTGCCCTTGACCGAGACGTAGCGGTTGGCGGCGCGCAGCAGGTAGCGCTGCATGGCGACCAGCGGCAGGGCGATGCAGATGATCGCCACCACGACCACCGCCATCAGCTGGTAGGACGGCGTGCCCAGCTTGTTGGTCAGCTTGTAGAGGTAGGTCGCCAGCACCAGGATGCCCTCGGGGTCGCCCAGCACCAGCGGCAGGCCGAACAGCTCGAAGCCCAGGAAGAACACCAGCACCGCGGCGTAGAGGATGTTCGGCATCACCATCGGCAGGCTGACGGTCAGCGCGGTGCGCAGCGGCCCGGCCCCGGTCATCCGCGCCGCCTCCTCGACGTCCGACCCCAGGCTGCGCAGCGCCGAGGAGGTGTAGAGGAAGACGTGCGGGACGTGGGTCAGCCCGGCGATGACGATCAGCATCGGCTTGCCGTAGAGGTTCCACGGCACGAAGCCGAAGACGCCCTTGAACCACAGCGTGACGAAGCCGGCCGGCCCCAGGCTGACGACGAAGCCGAAGGCCAGCACAACCGACGAGACGAACATCGGCACCAGGATCACCGGCTCGATCCAGCGGCGGCCCGGCAGGTCGGTGCGCGCCATCAGGAAGGCCAGCATCGCGCCGACCGGCACCGCGATGGCGGTCATGCCGAAGGCGATGATGCAGGAGTTGTAGAGGGCGTCGAAGAAGTCCTCGTCGTCCAGCACGAACTCGTAGGCCGACCAGGTGAAGGCGGTCTTGGGTTGGAAGAACGGCCCGTCGAGGAAGCTCTGGTACACGACCAGCCCGATCGGAGCCAGCACGGCGATCGCCATGGCGACGATCACCGCAATGCGCGTCGCGCGGTTCATGGGGGATGTCCTTTTGCCGCAAATCGT
>NZ_LGRA01000021.1:791718-998783 GCF_003116095.1 Azospirillum sp. TSO35-2 | reverse complement strand
GCCGGCCGCCTGCAGATGCCCCGCCATCGGCGTGCCCATGATCCCCAGTCCGATAAAGCCAAGCTTGCTCATGATGTCTCCAATCCTTTGAATTTTTTCGGTTGAGTGCGCCCGGATCAGGCGGCCTGAAGGAGGGCCTGCGTGTATCCCAGGCAGAAGGCGAAGAAGCGTTCGCGATCCGGATCGACGTCGGAGAAGGGGACGTGGTCGGGGCAGAGGACGCCCTGGTATCCAACCTCGCGGTAGGCACGGATGCAGGCCGCCATGTCGACGGAGCCCTCGTCCGGCATCGCCTCGCGGAAGTCCAGGTAGCCGCCCCTGATGTTGCGGAAATGGACCATGAAGATGCGGTTCTGCGGGCCGAAGGTGCGGATGGCCTCGACCACCGTTTCGGTCGGGTTGCGCGACATCTCGGCGATGGTGCCCTGGCAGAAGTTGAAGCCGAGCGACTTGCTCTCCGGCGCCAGATTGATGAAGCGCTTCAGGCCGTCCAGCGAGCCCAGCACATGGTGCACGCCGTTCAGGCCGCCCGGCGGATAGGCGGGGTCGTGCGGGTGGCAGGCAAGCTTGACGCCGGCCCGCTCGGCGGTGGGGAGGAGCGCTTCCACCAGATATTCGATGGCGCGCCAGCCCTCGGCTTCGGAGATGCCGCCGGCCTGCGACGCCATCACCTGGCCGCAGGTTTCGGCGGCACCATCGGCGCGCGAGACCTCGTCGTCCGGCAGCACGGTGCCCCAGTAGGAGAAGCGGGCGTCATTCTCCGCCTTGTATTCGTCGGCCTTGAAGGTCGAGCAGCGCATGCCGCCGCGTCCCTCCACCTCGCCCGTGCGGGTGATGCCGACCATGGCGACCGTGTACTTCACCATGTCCACACCGCCGTCGGCGGCGGCCTGGATGTTGTGGCGGAGTTCCCTGGCCTTGGCAGCGGCCCTTTCCGGCGCGCGCAGGCTGTCGAGCAGGATGGAGCCGACATCGAGGGCCATGCCTTCCAAGCGCAAGCCATAGCCCTCGATCCACCGGCGCTGCGCCGCCACCTTTGTCGCATCCCACAGCCCGTCCTCACCGGTCACCGCGCTGTTGGGGCGGGTGTCGATGACGATGCCCTTGGCGCCGAGCTGTGCGGACAGGCGCAGGCGGTTGTCGGTCGGGTTGATCAGTTGTTCGCCGATGTGCATCGGGAAATCCTCTTGGACTGCGTCTTCAGCGGGGAAGGGTGGGCCGCCGCGAGGCGGCCCCAGGGCCGATTACTTTTTCAGTTCCATGCGCTTGATCTCGCCGACGACGACGAGGTAGCTGACCGCCGCGATCAGCGCGTTGGCGCCGACGAAGACCAGGGCGCCGTTGAACGAGCCCGACGTCTGGATGATGTAGCCGATGATGATCGGCGTGGTGATCGACGAGATGTTGCCGCACATGTTGAAGACGCCGCCCGACAGGCCGGTGATCTCCTTGGGCGCGCAGTCGGACATGACCGCCCAGCCCAGCGCGCCGACGCCCTTGCCGAAGAAGGCCAGCGCCATGAAGCCGACCACCACCCACTGCACGTCGGTGTAGTTGCAGGCGATCATGCTCATCGACAGCAGCATGCCGAGGACGATCGGCGTCTTGCGCGCCGACGTCAGCGAGAAGCCCTTGCGCAGCATGGTGTCCGACACCACGCCGCCGAGGATGCCGCCGGCGAAGCCGCAGATGGCCGGGATCGAGGCGATGAAGCCGGCGCTCAGCACCGACATGCCGCGGGCCTGCACCAGGTAGACCGGGAACCAGGTGATGAAGAAGTAGGTGATCGCATTAATGCAGAACTGGCCGATGAAGATGCCGACCATCATGCGGCTGGCGAACAGCTGGCGGATGTAGTCCCACTTGGCGCCGTCGGCAGCGTTGGCCGTCTTCTTCTCGGCGTTGTCCATATTGACCAGACCGCCGCCCGCGGCGATGTAGTCCACCTCGGCCTGGTTGATCTTCGGGTGGTCCACCGGGCTGTAGACGGTCTTCAGCCAGACGCTGGCGACGATCAGGCCCAGAACTCCCATGAAGCCGAAGGCCCACGGCCAGCCGAAGGAGTGGGTGAGCCAGCCCATCACCGGGGCGAAGATCACCGTGGCGAAGTACTGGGCCGAGTTGAAGATGGCGGACGCCGTGGCCCGCTCATGGCCGGGGAACCAGGCGGCGACCACGCGGCTGTTGCCGGGGAACGAGGGCGCTTCCGCCAAGCCGACGGCGAAGCGAAGCGCGAACAGCACCGCGACCGCCGTGGCGCCGGTCAGGAAGCCGACAAAGCCCTGGAACAGCGTGAACACCGACCAGGTGAAGATGCTTCCCGCATACACCCACTTCGAACCGAAGCGATCGAGCAGCCAGCCGCCCGGCAACTGGCCGATCACATAGGACCAGCCGAAGGCCGAGAAGATGAAGCCCATCTGGGCGGCGTTGATGCCAAGTTCCTTGGAAAGCACCGGGCCGCCGATGGCCAGCACAGCGCGGTCGGCATAGTTGATGGCTGTCACGACGAACAGCATCACAACGATCGTCCAGCGGACGCGCGTTTTTGTTGCCGTTGCCGCAATGGCGGCAGCGGGATCACTCATCACTGTTTGGACACTCATGTGGCGCCTCCATTTCCGATGCCATGCTGCCGCCGGTTATTGGCTGTTTCGCATCTATGGCCAGCAATTATCTGCTGTGAGCGCTCTCTTTCGAACGAGAGAGGGCCTGGTGTGTTCTGTTACCGCTCACAATAGCGCTGCGATTGTTAGCCTCAATGAAAATGTGGCGCAAGAGGCTGCGGCGCTTTGCCACGATTTTTTTCCGTTCGCCCAACAATCAAACGGTTCGGTGGGTTTTTTGCCGCCGGCCGACCCCATCGGCCCAAGCGGACGTCCTTGCGTCTCACCGTCGCAGGCCGTATCTAAAACTCAACGTTTTGGGGTCCGCGCCGTGTCCGACACACCAACTCTCCGCCCTCGCCAGGAGAGGGCCAAGAAGGGAGCCATGCCGGCAAAGGCTGCCGGGGGCCGCACCGCGCGACCGTCCAGCGGACGGGCGACGCTGGAGACGGTGGCGACGCTGGCCGGCGTTTCGAGGATGACGGTCTCCCGCGTGATCAATCACCCGGAAACGGTGACCTCAGAACTCAAGGAGGTCGTCCAAAAGGCGATTCTGGAAACCGGCTATGTCCCCAACCTGCTGGCTGGCGGGCTGGCGTCGAGCCGGACCAAAGTGGTCGCGGCGGTCGTGCCGACGCTCACGCACGTGCTGTTTTCCGGGGCGATCCAGGCCTTTACCGACCGGCTGGCCCTGGACGGCTACCAGATGCTGCTGGGGCTGTCCGGCTACCCGACCGAGCGCGAGGGCAACCTGCTCCAGGCCATTCTCAGCCGGCGGCCGGACGCCCTCTATCTCACCGGCACCAGCCATCTGGCGCAGACGCGCCGGCAACTGCGGGCCGCCAAGATCCCGATTGTCGAAACCTGGGACCTGTCGCACAAGGCGGTGGACATGGCCGTCGGCTTCTCGCACAAGGCGGTTGGCCAAGGGGTCGCCAACTATCTGTATGGCAAGGGATACCGGCAGTTTGCCACGATCGGCGCCGACGATGAGCGTGCGACGCTGCGCAGCAGGGAGTTCGTCGCGACCTTGGCCGGCCATGGGATCAGCGACGTCGCCTGCATTTCCACGCCGGCTCCCAGCACCATGGCCATGGGACGGGAAGCCCTGGGTGAACTGCTCGCCAACGGGTTTCGGCGGGGCGCCATCCAGTGCAGTTCCGATGCGATGGCGCACGGCGTGGTGCTCGAGGCGCAGGCCCGCGGGCTGGCGGTACCGGGGGACATCGCGGTGATCGGCTTCGGCGACCTGGATTTCGCCGCTTACATGTCGCCGCCGTTGAGCACCGTGCGCATTGATCGCTTCGCCATCGGCCGTTTGGCCGCCGAAGCCCTGCTGACCCGCTTGGCCGGCCATCCGGTCGCCCGGAAGGTGGTCGACGTCGGCTTTGACATCGTTGAACGCGCGACCACCTGATCCGGCGCATCGCTCATGGCGACGGTGCGCCTCGACGCCTGTCAGACCGGATCAGTTGAAGACCAGCGGATCGCGGTTGGCCGCATCGGTGATGGCCTGGAAGTCGATGGACGCCGTCGGGACCGCTGCGCGCTCGGCGGAGGACGAGGCACCGGCGGCGGCGGCGGCAACCAGGGCGGCCAGCGCGACGATGGCGGCTGCCGCACCACGGGTGACGGAATGCTTGGTCTGCATAATACGGCCTTCTCGAAATCTTGTGGTTGGGCGGTGTCATTCGACCGCCGCATGTCGTGCTGTAAACATCGCACCGGAAACGCCCATCGACCCCCGCCGTTTCGGCATGCCTTGTCTTGGAATGTTGCAGTGCAGCTAACGCTGTTGTTTGTTATCTTATGACGGTGGCAGCGCGCGTTTCGCAGCGCTGTTATGGCAATACGACGTCCGCTTCGACGACCGGCGTCGGCAGCGGCCATGCCGGCCACGAGATCAATCCGTCACCGACCGAGGCACACCGTCGACACGGGTCGGGCATCGCTGCGTCCCGGGCGGTCAGAAGTCGGCCTGTTCCGCCTCCAGATAGGCGAGGCTGATGTATTTGCCGATGTTGCTGTCCCAGCCCTTGGTTTCCGCAGCGCGGGAGGCGACGCGCGGGTCGGCTAGCACGGCGGCCCTGGCCTGCTCGATCGGCTGCCCGGCCTTCACCGCGGCGGCGCAAGGCTCGAAGATGCCTTCGAACAGGGCGCGCTGCCACGCCGGCACGCCGGGGCCGGGCGCGCCGTGGGCCGGCAGCCAGATGCGCGTGTCGCTGTCGGCCCGCAGCCGGTCCATGGTGTCGAAGGTGCCGAGGTAGGAGCCGTCGTCCATGTTGGCGATGCGGCGGTCCATCATCACGTCGCCGACGCACATGATGCCGTCCTCCACCACCGCGACCGACAGGTCGGACGGTGTGTGGGCGGTGCCGTAATGGTGCAGGCGCAAGCGGACGTCGCCCAGCGACAGCTCGTCGCCATGGGCGGCGTCGCGGTTGGGGGCGACAACCCGGGTCCCGGCGGAGGCCTGCGCCGTCCATTTGACCATGGAGCTTTGCCAGAAGCTGCCCTGCACGCCCAGGATCGCCTCGCGCGTGTGGGGCAGGGCGTAGCGCGGCAGATCCTCGCCGAACGCCTCGGCGAAGGCATGGTTTCCCAGCCAATGGTCGCCGTGATAGTGCGTGTTAATGATGCCGACGACCGGCTTCGGCGTCAGCGTCCGCAGCATCCGGATCGCCATCTCGCCGATCTGGAGCGAGGCGCCGGAATCGACCACGATCACGCCGTCGCGGCCGACGACGAAGGTGATGTTCGCCATCATCCCCTGGTTCTGCGGCGTCGGAAAGCCGTCGGGCGCCTGGATGATCCAGACATGCGGGCCGACCTGAACCAGCGGCCGGTCGGGCACCGGCGGCCCCTTGACGAAGGAACCCACATCGGTGGCGAGGGCGCGGACCGCATCGAGCCCCGGCAGGGCGGCCAGGACGGCCGCTCCGGCGGTCAGCAGGTGGCGACGGGGCAGGCGAAGCATGCGGATCTCCCTGGGGGTCATTGCGCCGCGACCGGCGGAACGGTGACGATGCCGGCGGCGCGCGTGCGCGTGGGCCGGTCGATCGCGAGGTCGGTCAACACGGCGCCGATCCACATCGACCACAGCACCAGCCACGCCGTCGCCGTGAAGATGGCGGCGCCGGACACGCCGGCCCCGACCGCGCAGCCGCCGGCCAGCACGCTGCCGAAGCCCATCAGGCAGCCGCCGACGATGTAGCGCCGCATGGTGGAGCCGTCGTTGAAGCCCTCCAGCTTCAGGTCGCGCCCGAACAGCCCGGCCAGGAAGGCGCCCAGCGCCACGCCGGGGATCAGCCCGGTGTCGAAGCTCCAGCGGGTGCCCGGCGGCGACAGCACCAGCATCAGGAAATCGGCCGACGGCGCGGTGAAGCTCAGGGAATGGACGGTCACCGGATCGAAGGCGGCGGCGGCGCTGCGCCAGGTGAACCACCAGGCGGCGGCGACCGTCGCTCCGACGCCCAGCGCGCCCAGCCAGGACCAGCCCGACAGGCGGTTGCGCCGCGCGATCACCACCCCGGCGGCGAACCAGCCGAGCGCGAACAGCAGCGCCCCGCCATGCCCGACGCCGGCCAGCGCCAGCAGGTCGCGCTGCGGACCGCTGATGACCCACCAGCCGTTGATCGTCTCGCGCAGCGGCGACAGGACGCCGCGCATCGCCGCCTGGGCGATCACCGCGAACACCAGCCCGGACAGCAGCGCCCGCAGGTTGCCGGTCGCCGACAGCACCAGCATGCGGCTGGCGCAGGCCCGGGTCAGCGTCATGCCGCAGCCGAACATCAGCCCGCCGATCACCGCCCCCGACAGGCTGCCGGGGTTGTTGAGCTGGCGGACGCTGCCGGTGTCGAACAGGCCGAGCAGGATCAGCCCCTGCGTCGCGATCAGCGCGGTGGAGAAGGCGAGCAGCCACACCGCCAGCCGCCCGCCCAGCCGGCCATGCGCCACCTCCAGCGTCGAGGCGCGCAGGCAGAAGCGGGAACGCTGGGCCACGACCCCGAACAGCGTGCCGATCAAAAGCCCGCCCAGCGCCAGGAAGCGGTCCTCGCCCAGGCTCTCCATCAGGGCGTCGAAGGTGACGGTCAGGCCCATGGCTGCGGCCCTTTCAGGGCTTGATGTAGGCGTAGTGGTCGCGTGCCTGCAATTCGGTGATGCGGACGACGCCCGACGGCGTGAACTCCGCCTCCATCACGAACTGGTCCTTGGACAGGTTGCGCCGCTTCATGGTGATCTCGCACACCTCGAAATGGACGCCGCGGCCTTTCAGGTCGGAGATCAGCGGACCATAGTCGATGTTGTTCTTCTTGTCCCTGGCGCCCTCCATCAGCAGATCGACGCCTTCGGCGTGGGTTACCACGTGGATTTCGGTCTTGGGCGCCACATCCAGATGGTTGCGGATGTTGCGCAGCGCCTTGGTGCCCTGCTCGGCGGCGTTGTCGATGTGGTAGACGACCTTGTCCTGCGCCAGCGCCGGCGCGGCGCCGGCCAGGGCGAACAGCATCAGCAGGGGTGCCAGGAGACGACGAGCGCTCATGATCTGAGCCTTTCCGGTTCGGTGCTGGCCCACGCCGTCAGGCGGCGAGGCCGGGGTTGCCGTCGACGCCCTTCAGGGTCGGCAGGTTCAGCTGTGGCGGCGCCACGGTCTTCTTCGCGCGCAGATGGCGGGCGACGAGGTCCCAGACCGGCTCGCCGCCGGCCGCCTTCGCCTCTTCCGCCACCGGGGCCCAGCCGGCGACCTTGTAGGTCTTCGACGCCTCCAGCGGCTGGCCGTTCAGCGTCATGTCCTGGATGCGCCGGCCGGCCGGGGCGGCGGGATCGCAGGCGTAGGACAGGCCGCCGACGCGCACCATGTCGCCACCTTGCTGGTAATAGGGGTCGGGATTGAACAGGTTGTCGCAGACGTCCTCCAGCACCGTCTTGATCTGCTCGCCGCTCATGCGGTTCAGCGTCACGTAGGGGTAGGTGATGGCGGTCTGGTCCAGCAGGTTTTCCATGGTGATGGGCTGGCCGGGCAACAGCGTGGTGCCCCAGCGGAAACCGGGGGAGAAGGCGATCTCCGCGTCCTTTTCCGCCATCAGCGCGTCGAGGATCACCTGGTCGAAGCTGCCGTTGAAGTTGCCGCGCCGGTACAGCGTGCCCTCGGTCACCGCCAGCGTCTCGCCCAGCGCCGCCTCGTAGGGCGCGCGGACGCGGGTGATCAGCGCGTCCATCTCCGGATCGGCGGGCAGCAGGTTGGCGAAGACCGGCATCAGCCGGTAGCGGAAGTCGGACACCCGCCCGCCCGCCACGTCGAGGTCGAGCACGCCGAGGAACTTGCCGTTCGACCCGGCGTTGGTGACCAGCGTCTTGCCGCCGGGGTTGGCGACGATGCTGGGCGCCGGCATGCCGTCGTGGGTGTGGCCGCCGAGGATCGCGTCGATGCCGCGGACGCGGGACGCCATCTTCAGATCGACGTCCATGCCGTTGTGCGACAGCACGACGACCACCGCGGCGCCGGCGGCGCGGGCGTCGTCGACCGTCTTCTGCATCTCGTCCTCGCGGATGCCGAAGGTCCAGTCGGCCACCATGTAGCGCGGGTTGGCGATCGGCGTGTAGGGGAAGGCCTGGCCGACCACCGCCACCCGGACGCCGTTCACCGTCCGCATCGTGTAGGGCTTGAACACGTCGTCGCCGAAATCGGCGGTCTTGATGTTCTGGGCGACGATCTCGATGCGGCCGGCGAAGTCCTTTTCCGCCACCTCGCGCACGCGGTCCTGGCCGTAGGTGCATTCCCAGTGCAGCGTCATGATGTCGACGCCCAGCAGCTTGGCCGCCTCGACCATGTCCTGGCCCTGGGTCCACAGCGCGGTGCCCGAGCCCTGCCAGGTGTCGCCGCCGTCGAGCAGCAGGGCGCCCGGCCGGTTGGCCCGCACCCGCTTGACCAGCGTCGCCAGATGGGCGAAGCCGCCGACCTTGCCGTAGAGCGCGGCCAGCCGTTCGAAATCGAGGAAGGTGAAGGCGTGCGCGTCGCGGCTGCCGGGGGCGAGGCTGAAATGCTCCAGCAGCCGGCTGCCGACCAGATGCGGCGCCCGCCCGGCCATGCCGCCGATGCCGAGATTGACGCTCGGCTCGCGGAAATGGATCGGCTTCAGCTGGGCGTGGCAGTCGGTGATGTGCAGCAGCGAGACGTTGCCGAAGGCCGGCGCGTCATAGACGGCGTCGGCCGCCGCTTCGGCGCGGGCCAGTCCGGCGGGCAGCAGCAGGCCGGCGGCGTTGGCGGCGGCCAGGACGGTGAGGAACTCGCGGCGGTTCATTGTGCAGGCCCCGGCTTTGCGTTGACGGGCGACGCCGGGTCGAACAGCAGCGCCATCAGGTGTTTGATCTGCGCCTCCCCCAGGATGCCCATATGGCCGGCGCGCGGCATGTTGGAACAGGCGTTGAGGGACTTGGCGTTGTAAATTTTGGCCCAGGCCGCCTTCAGCGTCTCCTCGCTTTGGCCGCGCAGCGCGCCGTACTGGGTCAGGCTGGGGCCGATGGTGCCGTAGGAGATCTCGGTCGGGCTGATCTGGTGGCAGTTGTAGCAGTTGCCGCCGTTGGGGGTGTCGGGCTTGTCGGTCCAGGTGTTGCCGCGGCCGCTCTGGGCGATCGCCTCGCCCTGCTTCCAGTCGCCCAGCCATTTGCCGTCGGACGGCCATTTGACCGTCGCCATGTTGGCGGCCTCGATCTGCCGGCGGCGGTCGGCGGCGGCCGGGTTGGCGGCGGCCTCGGGATCGGAGCAGAAGGCCTGCGTCTCGTCCTGGGTCAGGCGGTCGGTCTTGGCGATGCCCTTGTCCTTGAAGCTGGTGGCCAGCATGCGGGCAAAGGCGGCATCCTCGGCACCCGCCCCCCAGGATGGCGCGGCCTTCGTCTCGGAAAGGGCGGGGCCGGCCAGCAACAGGACGGCGAGGAACGCGAAGTGTTTCATGGCGGCCTCCGTCAGCGCTTGATTCCGGGTGTCTTCATCGTCGCCCCGCTGGCGTTGGCCGCCATGAACATCGACAGCGCGATGGTCGCGTCGGAGGTGTAGACCGGCTCGGGGAAGCGCTGCTGGCGGAAGCAGTCGTTCAGCCGCCACTGCATCGACCACATCTGGCCGGCGCTGACGCGGTAGGCCGGCCAGCTGCTCCAGCCGGCCGCGGCGCCCTTGGGGCCCGGGATGTAGGGCAGATCCTGAAGGCGGATGCGCGTGCCCTCCTGGCCGTGGCAGGTGGCGCAGGAAAAGTCGTAGGGGCCGCCCTGGTAGTAGAACATCCGCTTGCCCAGCTCGTACATCGCCTGTTCCTTGGGATGCTTGGGCGTGACGGCGATCGGATCGTCCTTGGACTGGCCGGAGATGTAGGCGGCGAGCGCGTTCATCTCCTCCTTCGGCGGGGCGGTGAAGGCGGCCTCGACATAGGGCTTCGGGTCCTTGCCCTGCAGCGTCTCCATGCAGGTCAGCAGCCGCGATTCCAGGTCCTGGACGCGGTCGGTGTCCTTGAAATGGCGCGGCAGCCGGGCGTAGGCGCCCTTGACCACGCCGGGCCCGAGGCCGAGGTCGCATTGCTCCAGCGAGGCCTTCTTCGGGCCGGCCGGGGTCTTCCACAGCTCCTCGCCTGTGGCCTCGTACAGTTCGGCGGGGTTGCCGTCCTGCAAGGCTTCACGGTAGGCCTCGATGCCCTCCTGCGCCGCATCCTTCTGGGCGTAGGCCGCCGTGGCGGCCGCCGCCGACACCGCAAGGAATGCCGCCATCCCAACGCTTACCCGGTCCATCTCTCCCCCCTCCCGTCTTTTTCTATCCGCCCGGCGACGCCGCGTCAGGTGACGGCGGCCTCGTCGGTGCGGGTGTCGCCCTTGTTGTCGACCCAGGTGACGGAGACCTTGTCGCCGGCCTTGCCGCCCTTGACCTTGAAGGCGAGGTAGGGGTTCTTGGAAATCGACGGCCCCCATTGCGCCTGCATCACCGTCTTGCCGTCGAGCTTGGCGGTGATCTCGTTGATGAACCAGGCGGGGATGACCGTGCCGTTGGCGTCCTTGCGTTGGCCGGTCTCCATCTCGTGGCTCATCAGGATCTTGATCTCGGTGACGCCGTCCTTGGCGGAGGCGCGGATCTTCATCGGGTTGCCCATGGTCGTGCTCCTGTCTCGTCCGTTCAGCCGCCGCAGCCGCCGAGCGTCACCTTGATTTCCTTGGAGGCGGCGTAGAATTTGCCGTCCGCCTTGACCAGCACCATGACGTTGGAGGTCTGGCCCATCTTGATGCGGGCGGTCACCTCGGGGATGGTGTCGGGGCCCAGGTCGAAGGCGGCGGCCAGCATGTTCGGGTTCTTTTCGACCAGGATGGCGATGCGCTCGGTGTTGGGCAGCTTGCTGACCGCCTGGACCGGAACCACCGCCCCGTTCTCCGCGATGTCGGAGGCGACGACCTGCACGTCGCCGCTGTTCGCCGGCGCCCCGGCACCCAGCGCCTTCAGCGCCTCGTCCATCGTCTTGGCGTCGAAGGCGGTCTTGTCCCAGTTGGCGAAGGCCGCCTGCGGCACGACGAACCCGGCCGCCGCCAGCACCCCCAGGAACGTCAGCACCTGACGCCGTTCCATCACTGCCTGTGTCATGAAAGCTGCTCCTCCTCGGTCTCGTTACTTCTGCGGCGCGCCGGACAGGATCCAGGCGACCAGGGTCTTGGCGTCGTCGACGCTCAGTTCGGTTTGCGGCGGCATCGGCACGGCGCCCCAGACGCCGTCGCCGCCGGCCTTCACCTTGGACACCAGCGCCTCGGCGCTGTCCTTGCCGCGGTAGCGGGCGGCGATCTCGCTGTAGCTCGGGCCGACGACGCGGGTGTCGACCGCGTGGCAGGACAGGCAGCCCGACTGCTCGGCCAGCGCCAGGGCGGGGGAGGGCGCATCCGCCGCTGCGGCGTCCGGGCCGGTGCGCTGGCCGCGGACCGGGCCGATGATGCGGTTCTGCGCGGCGATGTTGCCGTGGGCGCCGCGGGCGTGGTCGGGCAACTGCGAAGCCAGCTCGGCCTTCGGCTTGCAGTCGGTCATGCAGGCGGCGTTGCCGGTGTCCGGCTTGGCGACGCTGCCGGGGAAGTCGGGGCCAGCGGGATTGGAGTTGGGCCACAGGGCGTGGGCGGAGGTCATGCCGTTGCGGTTCGGCATCCGCCCCTGCACGTCGCGGATCGTCGCGTCGGTCAGGGTGTAGTCGTCCGGCACGATCTCCGCGAGGTTCAGCAGATAGGCCAGCACGGCGTAGACGTCGTCGTCGCTCAGCGACTTCGGCGCGTTCCACGGCATCGCGCGGCGGATGTAGTCGTAGAGGGTGGAGACGGTGGCGACCTTCATGAAGGTCGTCCGCGCCGGAAAGTCGGTGCGCTTCAGGGCGGCGACATGGCCGGTCTTGATGTCGTCGGCCGTCGTGCCGCCGACCAGCGGGTTGAAGACGCTGTTGCTCTCACCGAAGGTGCCGTGGCAACTGGCGCACTTCTCCTCCCAGATCTCCATGCCGCGCGACACGGTGCCGGAGCCCTTGGGCAGCCCGGCGAAGTCGGGACCGACGTCGATGTCCCAGGCCTTGATCTCGGCCGGGGTGGCCGGGCGGCCGACGTTGGCGAAGCCATCGGCCAGCACCGGCGCCGTCCAGCCGAGGATGGCACCGATGGCCGAGGCGAGCAGCGCCGCTTTACAGGATCTGGACATTGTTCACGTCCCCGCTTTCGGCGACCTGCCAGGTCTGGATCGCGTTGTTGTGGTAGATCGACCGGGTGCCGCGCACCGCGCGCAACTGGCCGTAGGCGGGCTGGACGAAGCCGGTCTCGTCGGTGGCGCGCGATTGTAGCAGCGCCGGCCGGCCGTCCCAGTTCCAGGGCAGGGTGAAGCGGGTCAGGCATTTGGACAGGACCGGCGTCTGCAGGGTCGCCTGCGTCCAGTTGATGCCGCCGTCGACCGAGACGTCCACCCGCTTGACCGCACCCCGCCCCGACCAAGCGAGCCCGCTGATGGTGAAGTAGCCCTTGTCCAGCAGCGTCTGGCCGCCCGACGGGCTGGTGATGACCGACTTGCATTCCTGGATGGAGGTGTATTGCCGGTGCTGGCCGTCGGGCATCAGGTCGATGTAGTGGACCGCCTCGTCCTTGGTGGCGTAGGGCCGGTCGCCGACCTCGATCCGGCGCAACCACTTCACCCACGAGACGCCCTGCACCCCCGGCACCACCAGCCGCAGCGGATAGCCGTTTTCCGGCCGCAGCATCTCGCCGTTCTGGCCGTAGGCGACCATCACCTCGCCGGAGAGCACCAGTTCGATCGGGATCGTACGGGTCATCGACGAGCCGTCGCCGCCTTCCGCCAGGACGAACTTGGCGGCCTTCAGGTCGGCGCCGCAATCCTCCAGCAGGGTGCGCAGCGGCACGCCGGTGAACTCGCTGCACGACAGCATGCCGTGGGTGTACTGCACGGTGGGGACCGCGACGTTGCCCCATTCCATGCCGGTGTTGGCGCCGCATTCGATGAAATGCATCCGCGACACCGGCGGCAGGCGCATGATGTCGTCCATCGTGTAGACCTTGGGCGTCTTCACGAACTCCGGCCGGGCGCCGTTGACCATCAGGCGGTGCCGGGTCGGGTCGATGTCCTGCCAGCCCTGATGGTGCCGCTCGAAATGCAGGCCGGAGGGCGTGATGATGCCGAACAGCCCCTGCAGGGGCGCGAAGGACACGCTGGCGGCGGGCACCTGGGTCAGGCCGGGGCTCTGCCGGCGCACCAGCCCGCGCTCGTGCTTCGACGGCAGGCCGTAGGGGTTGGCCGCCACCGGCAGCCCCAGGCTGCTGCCCCAGGGGGTGGGGTTCAGGATGTCGGGGTCGCCGCCGGCGCCGGCCGGACTGGCAGCGGCGGCACGGCCGCTCAGCGTCGCCGCGGCGGTCGCGCCGGCCGCCGCGAGGAAGCTGGCGCGCAGGAAATCGCGCCGTCCCTGGCCGACCTGCCGGATGTCGTCGGCGGTCAGGAAGTTTTCAGGCGCCCGCCGCAACCGGCCGGACAGTGTATCCGCGCCGGGGACAAGCGGATCGGTTCGGGGAGTCGCCTCTCCGGTTGGCCGCAACTTGGTCATGTCCGTCCCATTTCCTTCCGGTTCGCTGCCGGTATCTTTGTCACGCTGATGATACGTGCAGCGAACAAGTGCCGCCACCGGGTGGATTCCGGTGGCGACCAAGGGAAAACCCTTGCTTTCAGACGGGGGACGCGACCAAGTCCTTGGACGGCCTTGTTAAACCCGGTCGCCGGGGGTCAGCGCCAGCCGCGCCAGCTCGGCGACGGAGCGGGCGCCCATCTTCTCCATCACCATCTGGCGATGGCCCTCGACGGTCTTGACCGAGATGGCCAGCGCCGTCGCGATCTCCTTGTTCTGCCGGCCGTCGAGCACCAGGGCCAGCACCTCGCGCTCGCGCCGGCTCAGTTGGGCCAGCCGGGCCTCCACCGCCTCGCGCCCGGCGCTGCGCACCAGGACGTCGCGGCTCTTGCGGATGGCGACGTTGACCGCGTCGAGCAGCGCCTGATCCTTCCACGGCTTTTCGATGAAGTCCTCGGCCCCGCCCTTCAGCGCGGCGACGGCCAGCGGCACGTCGCCATGGCCGGTGACCATGATGACCGGGCGCTTGCAGCCACGCTCCTTCAGGTGGCGCAGCAGCTCGATCCCGCTCATCCCGGGCATGCGGACGTCGAGCAGGACGCAGCCGGGCCGCAGCGGCGGGCGCAGGTGCGACGAGGCCAGGAAAGCTTCGGCCGACGCGAAGGTCTCGCAGGCAATGCCGACGGAGGCCAGCAGGTAACCGACCGAGTTCCGCATCGCCTCGTCGTCGTCCACCACCAGCACCAGGGGAGTGTCGGTCATGCGCGGGTCTCCTGAACGGGCGAAGTCGAGAGGGCGGTTCCGGCTGCCGCTCCGGGGTCGGGAGGCAGGGTGAAGCGGACGGCCAGCCCTTGCGGGACGCCCGGCACCGCCCAGATGCGGCCGCCGTGCCGCTCGACGATGGTGCGGCAGATCGACAGGCCCAGGCCCAACCCGCCCGGCTTGGTGGTGAAGAAGGGCTCGAACATCCGCGACCTCGCCTCCTCGGGTGCGCCCGGACCGGAATCGCGCACCTCGATCATCACCATGCCGCCGGACAGCGCGGTCCGCACGACGATGTCGCCGCCGCCGCCACCATTATTGCCGCTCCGCGTGGCCTCCACCGCGTTCTGCAACAGGTTCAGCAGCACCTGCTGAAGCTCCACCTTGTCGGCCCTGACCTCGGGCAGCCCGTCGGCCGGATCCGACGTGATGGACAGTCCGGGATCGGGCGGGGCGCCGAACAGCGACAGGGTTTCCTCCAGCACGGCGTTGACCGACAGGGTGGAGCGCTGGGCGTCGCGGCGGCTGACGAAGCCGCGGGTGCGCTGGATGATCGCGGCGGCCCGTTCGGCCTGCTCCGCCACCGAGCGTGCGCCGGCGCGCAGCATGCCGAGATCGGGCGCCGGCCCGTCCAGAATGCGGGTCATGCCGCCGGCGAAATTGCCGATCGCCGCCAGCGGCTGGTTCAGCTCGTGGGCGATGTTGCTGGCCATCTCGCCGACGATGCCGAGGCGGGAGAGCTGGTCGCGCTCCTCGCGCAGGCGGACCGCGGTGGCTTCGGCGCGTTCGCGCTCGACGATCTCGCGTTCCAGTTCGGCCGTGCGGCGGCGGACGAGGACCTCGACGCGGGCGGCGTGGACGATCCACCACAGCACCGCCGCCGCCGCAACCGCCAGCCAGTGCCAGTTCTCGCGCAGAACCTCGTCCAGCGTCGGCGGGGTGCGCGGGTAGGGGCCGATGTGCAGCCTGCGGAACAGCTCATGCACCGACGTGTAGTCGAGCGAGGCGGTCCAGGTCCGCCCGTCTGCCGCCGGCATGGTCAGCAGCGCCGCCGCGACGAGCCGGGCCAGATCGCGCGGGGTGTGCGCCAGCCGGGCGAAGGGCCAGTCGGGATAAAGCCGCGACGACACCCGGCAGGGCAGGTCGCTGGACGGCCGTTCGCCGACCACCACGAACTCGCCCGGCGCGACGCGGCCCTGCGCCGCCATTTCCTCCAGCAGGCAGGCGCGCAGCACGCCGGCGTCGGCGCTGCCGCCGCGCACCGCCTCCACCACCCCTTCCATCGGGAAGCCGACCGCAGTCAGTTCCGCCAGATCCTCGAAGGGGCGGACGCCGGCCTCCTCCATCTCGCGCCACGCGATCTGGAAGCCGCCGAACGCGTCGGTCGACACCACCGCCAGCCGCTTGCCCTTGAGGTCGGCCAGACCGCGGATCGCCGTCCGGTCGGACCGACGGATCACGGTGGATCCGACCGCGGCGAAGCGGGCGTCCGGCGATCCGGACTCCAGCGTGGCGATGCGCGTCACCGCGAAACGCGCCTCCAGCGTGACGTAGCTGCCGGGGTTGGTGATGACGAAATCGACGCGGCGGTCGGCGACGGCCAGCACCATGCCCGGCAGGTCGAGCGGCAGCATGACGAAGCGGTGGTCGGGGATCGCGCGCTCCAGATGCGCCAGCGTCGGTTCCCAGTCGCGGGCCGCCCGCTCCGACCCGCGGTAGGCGAGCACACCGATGCGCACCGCGTCCGGCTCCGCCCTCGCGGCTGCCGCCCACGCCAGCACGACACATGAAACCATCAGCCACATCCGCATAACCGTCACCATAGCCCAAAGGTTCGCCGGCGGGCTACATGGGTTCACGGCAGCCTGTTGCGTGGATGTGGCCGATGTCGTCGGGCACCCATGCGCCTTTGGTTATCGCGGTTTGCCCGATGTCCAGGCGCCCCACTCGTCGGGGGTCAGCTTGCCGTCCTTGTTTTTGTCGAACTGGTCGAACCGGGCGCTGCGGCGCTCCTTGGCAACGTCGGTCATCGACCCCGGACCGCCCCGCTGTGCGTCGACGAACTCCTGGCGGCTGACGCTGCCATCCTTGTCGGTGTCGAGTTGCCCGAACATCTGCTGGTGCATGGCAGCGGAGCCACCTCCCATTCCCTGCCCCATTCCCTGCCCCATTCCTTGGCCGCCCATACCACGACCCGCCCCGGATTGGGCATAAGCGGACGTCGCGCACAACAATCCCGTACAGAGTGCCGCAGCGAGGAGCCGTTTCATCAAAACCTCCTGTCAAAGCATGGTGCGATCAATAATATTAGCATACACTGATGGAACGGCTGCGGCGCCAGAATGTCGCAGGCCGGCAACGGGGAGGGGCGGGAGTTGGAATGCGCCCGGTCCGCGTGGCAAGAGACTGTGGGGAATGGACAAGGGGAATCCGGTCATGCGTCGGTGGCGCTTGGGTCTTGTGCTGATGCTGATCGCCGGTGCCCTCGCCGTCGGAGGGTGGGCGGTCTGGGTCCGCCCGGTCGCCGTCGCCGTCGCAGCGGTCGAGCATGACGTCCCCATCGAGGTCTACGGCATCGGTACGGTGGAGGCGCGCGTGCGCTCGGCGGTCGGGCTGGAGGTTGCCGGCACGGTGACGGGGCTGTTCGCCGACCATGAAGACCGCGTGCCGCAGGGTGCCGTCCTCGCCCGGCTCGACACCCGCCAGCAGGACGCCCGCGTCGCCGAGGCCGAGGCCACGCTGGGGCAGGCGCGCGCGGCGCGCGCCAAGGCGGACGCGGCCATCCTCAAGGCGAACTCGCTGCTCGACAAGCGTCGGCAGGCCGCCGGACGACGGCAGGAGCTGCTGTCCAAAGGCAGCGTGTCGGTCGAGGTGGCGCAGGACAGCGCCGCCGACCTGCGCGTCGCCGAAGCGGAGCTGGCGCTGGCGCGATCCGACCTCGCGGTGGCCGATGCATCGGTGGCCGACGCCGAAGCGCGACTGCGTTACGAATCGGCACGGCTCGACCGCTACACCCTGACCGCCCCGTTCGAGGCGCTGGTGATCGCCCGCCACAAGGAGCTGGGTGCCGCCGTCAATCCCGGCGAGCCGCTGTTTACCCTGATCGCTCCCGACAGCGTCTGGGCGCTGGTCCACATCGACGAGGCCTCGGCCGGCGGCCTGACGGAAGGGCAGGCGGCGGCGGTGCGACTGCGCTCGCTGCCCGGCCGGACCTTCTCGGCGCGCGTGGTGCGCATCGACCTGGAGAGCGACCGCGTCACCGAGGAGCGGAAGGTCTACCTGAAATGCGAGGTCTGCCCATCCCGGGTCCACCTCGCCGAACAGGTGGAGGCAACCATTGCCGTCGACGCCCTGCCGCGCGCCGTGCTGGTGCCGCAGGCGGCGGTCGACCGCTTCGACGGGCGCAGCGGCACGGTGTGGACCGTCGAGGACGGCCGCCTCGCCCGCCGCACGCTGGGCTTCGGCCGCCATACGCTGGACGGCCGGCTGGAGGTGACCGGCGGCCTGCCCGACGGCGCGCGGCCGGTCGTCGCCACGGTGTCCGGCCTGCGCGAGGGCCGGCGCGCCGAACCGCAGGAGACGACGCCATGAACCTCGCGGTGCGCGACGTGCGCCACAATCTCGGCCGTTTCCTGCTGACCTGCCTGGGGCTGAGCCTGTTGCTGGGTGTTGTGCTGTCGATGATCGGCATCTACCGCGGGCTGGTGGACGAGGCGCTGACGCTGGTGCGCTCGCCCGGAGCCGATCTGTGGATCGTCGAATCCGGCACCCGCGGCCCCTTCGCGGAGGCCTCACGCATCCCCGGCGACGAGCGTGACGCGGTGGCGCGTCTGGCCGGGGTGGCCGCGGCCGGCTCGCTGACCTTCCAGTCGGTGGAAACGGCGCACCGCGGGCGGACGCTGCGCCTGTACGTCGTGGGCTACGAGCCGGGGCGGCCCGGCGAGCCGAAACGCCTCGCCGCCGGCCGGCTGATCACCCGCAGCCATTACGAGATGCTCGCCGACCGTCGCGCCGGGCTGGAGATCGGTGAGCGCGTGCGGCTGGGCCGGGACGTCTACGAGGTGGTCGGACTGACCGACGGCGTCGTCGCGTCCGGCGGCGATCCGGTCGTCCACCTGACGCTGCGGGACAGCCAGCGCCTGCAGTTCGAGCTGGATCCGCCGGCCGCCCGCCGCGAGCTGGCGCGCGGCGGGCGGCCGGCGGGCCTCGACACGGTGAACGCGGTGGTGGCGCGGGTGCTGCCCGGCGTGCCCGAGGCCCGCGTGGCGGCGGAGGCGGCGCGCTGGAAGCACCTTGCGGCGCTGACGCAGGGGGAGCAGGAGGGACTGCTGCTGAAGTCGGTGGTCGAGAAGGCGCGCCGGCAGATCGGCCTGTTCACGGCGATCCTGATGGCGGTGTCGGCGGTGGTGATCGCGCTGATCCTCTACACGCTGACCATGGACAAGGTGAAGGCCATCGCCACACTGAAGCTGATCGGCGCGCCCGACCGCACCATCGTCGCCCTGATCGTGCAGCAGGCGCTTGCCATGGGAGTGATCGGCTGGAGCGCCGGCACGCTGCTTATCCTGCTCGCCAAGGACCATTTCCCGCGCCGCCTGCTGCTGCTGCCGGACGATGCGTTGATGCTGGGAGCGGCGGTGCTGGTCCTCTGCGTGGTGGCGAGCGGGCTCGGTGTCCGTCTTGCGCTCAAGGTCGATCCGGCGACCGCGCTCGGAGGCTGAGGTGATGGCAACGCCGCTCGTCGAGCTTCGGGGAATCGCCAAGACCTACGGCAGCGGCGAGGCCGCCGTGCACGCGCTGAAGGACACGGACCTGCGGGTCTATCCGGGGCAGGTCGTCGGGCTGCTCGGTCCCAGCGGGTCCGGCAAGACGACGCTCCTGAACCTGATCGGCTGCATCGTCGAGCCGACGCGCGGCCGCATGGACCTGGACGGTGAGACGGTCTATGACAACCGCTGGCTGAAATCCGACCTGCGCCGGCTTCGCCTGGAGAAGATCGGCTTCATCTTCCAGTTCCACAATCTTCTGCCGTTCCTCACCGCCGAGGAGAATGTCGCCGTCGCCCTCGATCTGGCGGGTGTTTCCGGCGCCGAGGCGCGGCGGCGGGCGCGGGCCCTGCTCGACTATCTGGAGGTCGGGCACCGCCGCGCGTCGCTGCCATCCCGGCTGTCGGGCGGAGAGGCGCAGCGGGTGGCCATCGCCCGCGCGCTCGCCAACCGCCCGCGCATCATCCTGGCCGACGAGCCGACGGCGGCGCTCGACTCCGGACGGGCCGGCATGGTGATGGACCTGCTCCGCCGGCTCGCCCTTGAACAGCGGGCCGCGGTCCTGGTGGTCACGCATGACGAGACGATCTTCGGCCGCTTCGATCATGCGGTGTCGCTGCGCGACGGGCAGGTCGAAGCCGGCGGGTGAAGGGCGCCGTCCGGGGCGAACCGCCGCTGTCCCGACGCTGCGCCGGGTGGCGAAGCCGGTGGTGGTGCGGGCCGGCACCCCGGCGCCGAGGCTGCCACCCGCTGCTCCTCCTGCCTGCCTGCCCGCCGGCAGGCTGTGACAGCATGCCTCACTCACGGCGTTTGATCCGGCAGGGCCGTGCGCATTAGAATGCGCTTATGCGCAAAAGCGGCTTTCGGCCATGAGCATCGACACGACGACCTCCCTGATGGCGGCCCTTTCCGACCCGACGCGCCTCGGGGCCTTGCGGCGGCTGTGGGACGGACGCGAGCACTGCGTTTGCGAGTTGACGGACCTGCTCGGCGCGACGCAGTCGCGGATGTCGCGGCACATGGCGGTGCTGAAGGGCGTGGGCCTCGTGACCGACCGCCGGGATGCCCAGTGGGTCCGCTATCGGCGGAATCCGGCGCTGGGCCCCGCCATCGCCGCGGTGGTCGACGCGGTTTTCGCCGCCATGGCGGATGAAGGAAAGGACGCGGAATGACCATCGCATCGCCCGCCGATCCCCGGCGCCCCAACACGAGCCTCTGGTTCGCGGCCACCCTGGCAGCCCTCGTCGCCTGGGTGGTGGTCTACCGCCAGCTCGTTCCCGTCTCCGACTGGGTGGTGGCGCAGCTGCCGCTTCAGCCCGGCAGCGCGGTGGCCGACGCCGTGCGCTTCTTCATCTACGACACGCCCAAGGTGCTGATGCTGCTGACGCTGGTCGTCTTCGCCATGGGCGTGGTGCGCAGCTACTTTTCGCCGGAGCGGACACGGGCGTTGCTGGCGGGCAGGCGCGAGGGCGTCGGCAATGTGGCCGCCGCCGGACTCGGCATCGTGACGCCGTTCTGTTCCTGCTCCGCCGTGCCGCTGTTCATCGGGTTTGTTTCCGCCGGCGTGCCGCTGGGCGTGACCTTCTCGTTCCTGATCGCGGCGCCGATGATCAACGAGGTGGCGCTCGGCCTGCTGTTCGCGCTGGTGGGCTGGCAGGTGGCGTTGGCCTATCTCGGGTTCGGACTGGCGGTCGCCATCGTTTCCGGCTGGGTGATCGGCCGCCTGCACCTGGAAGGCTGGCTGGAGCCATGGGTGCTGGCCGTACGGGCCGGCGCGGTGGATCTCCCGGAGGACGCGATGTCCCCCGTGGACCGCATCCGCGCGGGGATCGAGGCCGTGCGGGACATCGTCGGCCGGGTCTGGGTCTGGATCGTCGCCGGCATTGCCGTCGGCGCCCTGATCCACGGCTACGCCCCGGCGGATCTGCTCGCCGCCATCATGGGGCGGGAGGCGTGGTGGTCGGTCCCGGCCGCCGTGCTGCTGGGCATCCCCATGTACTCGAACGCCGCCGGCATCATTCCGGTGGTGGAGGCGCTGATCGGCAAGGGTGCGGCGATCGGGACGGTGCTGGCCTTCATGATGGCCGTCATCGCCCTGTCGCTGCCCGAGATGATCATTCTGCGCAAGGTGCTGACGGTCCGCCTGATCGCCATCTTCGTCGGGGTGGTGGGCCTCGGCATCCTGGCGGTCGGCTTCCTGTTCAATGCCCTGTTCGCCTGACCGAAGGAGGACACTATGAAGGACGTGAAAGTGCTCGGCCCCGGCTGCAAACGGTGCCAGACGACGGCGGAACTGGTCCAGGCCGAGGCGGACCGCCTCGGCGTGCCGGTGCGCATCGACAAGGTTACCGACTATGCGGCCATCGCCGGCTACGGCATCGTTTCCACCCCGGGGGTGGTCGTCGACGGCAAGGTCGTCCACGCCGGAGGCCTGCCGAAGACGGAGGACATCGCCCGCTGGCTGGTGGCGTGATCCCGTCATCGGCGGCTGTCCGATGATGACGCGTGCGCCGGGTGCCGGTCGGGCCGGGTGCCCCCGCGAGCCCAGCGGCCCGGGGGTCCCGGCCCACGCGGTTCGGATCATGCGGCGGCGACGCGCTCCAGCCTGGCGGGGATGCCCTGGCGAACCGCGGTTCCAGCCACGGGATCGACCCAGACCGAGGCCCCCGTCCGGGTCGGGTCGACGAGGCCGAGGTCGTTCAGGTTGATGCCGGCGGCGATGCCGGGCACCTCCGGCTGCCGGTGGTCACCGATCACATGGGTGCGGGCGCCGTATTCCCTGTGCCCGAAGCCATGCTCCACCGCAAGGACACCCGCCATGACGCCGTGGCGGACGATGGCGGTCGCCAGTTCGGCCCCACCCGGCGTGGCAATGCGGATGCGGTCGCCGGTCCGGATGCCCAACCGCCGGGCGTCCTCGACGTTCACACCGACCGGGTTCTCCGGATGCAGGTGGCGCAGCCGCGTCGCCCCGATCGTGTAGGCGCTGACCAGCACCGACTTCGAACTGACCAGTTGAAACGGCCAGTCCGCCGGCGTGTGGACACGGCTCACCGGTGTGCCGTCGGCGAAGACCGGGGGCATCCAGGTGGCGGTTCCCGGCCAGCGCCTGCCGGTGAGGCTGCTCTTCGACGTGCCGACGGCCTCGTTGTGGATCTGAAGCGGTTTGGCGAACCGGTGGGCGGCCCTGTCGCCCTCGAACCCTTCGGCCTGATTCTGGTAGCGACCGCCGCGGGCGAGGATGAAGGCGACCTTGCGCCATTCCTCCGGCTTCAACACCGCCTTCAGCGCGGGAAGCACCCGCTCCACCCCGGAAAAGGCGATGTCCTCGTCGCTGGCGTCCGGCACCGGCTGCTTGCCGAGCCAGGCGATGTTGGCGCCCGCACGCAGGTGCCAGTCCTCCGCCGTTTCAAGCGGGTGGCGGTTGCCGTCCATGTCCTCGATGGCGCCGGGGCCGAAGCCCGGCAGGCCGAGGCGCTTGGCGAGCGCGATCAGGAACGGCTCCAACTGGATCGGCTGGCCATCCGGCAGCGTGTCGGTGCGCGGGACCAGCACCGGCCAGCGGGCCGTGGTCATCTTGGTCGGCACCCCGCCCCAGGCGGAGGTCCAGCCCCAGGTCTCGTACAGCACCGTGTCGGGCACGATGTAGTCGGCGAGCGCCGAGGTCTCGTTGATGAAGGGGTCGACGGCGACGATCAGCGGCACCGTCTTCGGGTCGGCCAGCTTCTGGGCGAAGCGATGCGCGCCGGGGATGCCGTAGACCGGGTTGGCGTTCCACAGCAGCAGGGCCTTCACCGGGTACGGATAGCCGTCGACGATGCCGCTCGACACCCATTCCGTCGTCAGGCCGGGGGCCGTCGGGTACCAGGGCGCCTTCGCCGGGTAGGGCTTGCCCGCCTCCTTCCTCGCCTTGAACTCGGACGTCCTCTCGTAGGGCACGTTGCGGCCGAGCGGGAGGCCCGACGGCTTCACCTGACCGGGGAAGCTGGCGAGCTTGTAGCGCGGCCCGTCGCCGTTCTCCGGGAAGCGCCCGCCGCCGACGATGGTGCCGCCCTTCCAGTTCAGGTTGCCGAGCAGCGTGTTGATGGTCACGACCGCGAAGGCGTTGTAGAAGCCGCTGCCCGACATCATCCCGCCGTGGGCGTTCACCGCGGCCTTCTTGCCGTGGCTGGTCAACTCGCGCGCCAGTCCGCCGATCACGTCGGCGGGGACGCCGCAGGCGTCGCTGTAGGCCCGCAGGTCGAGCCGCATGGCTTCCTCGCGCAGCAGCGTGAGGCTGGTCTTCACGGCGAGATCGCCGGTCCCGGTCGCCACCGTGCCGTCATGGAACAGCGTGGCGGCGGTCGTCAGCGCGTCGTGCGCGACCGGCGCACCGGTCGCCGGGTCGAGAACGACAAAGGCGTCCTTGTCGCCGTAGCGGTCCTTCTCGTCCAGCGTCACCCAGCCCAGGTCGGAGGCGCGCAACAGGCGCCCCTCGCGCGGGTGGCCCTTCTGCACGACGACCAGATGCGTGGCGTTGCACCAGCCCGCCTCGCCCGCCGCCTCGGCCGCCTTGCCGTTGGGCTGGGACAGGTAGCGGTCGTCGATGCGCCCGTTCTCGAACATCCAGCGGATGATGCCCATGGCGAAGGCGCCGTCGGTGCCCGGCCGGATCGGGATCCAGTCGGCGCGCTCCCCGGCCGCCGCCGCCCTGGCGTTGGTCAGCACCGGATCGACGACGACGTAGCGCAGGGCGCCGTCCGTCCGGGCCTTCGCGACCAGGGTTGCCTGCCGCTTGAACGGGTTGCCCGCGTTCGACGGAGCGGTGCCGATGAAGACCACGAACTCGGCGTTGGCGATGTCGGGCTTGGCGTGCGGTTGCTGCTTGGTGTCGCCGAACACCGCACCCGACCCCGCCCGGTAGGCGCCACCGCAGTAGGAGCCGTGGCCGACCGAGTTGATGCTGCCATAGGCCTGCTGGAAGAAGCGCTGCACCAGCGACTCCCGCCCATCCGGCACGCCGGTGATCAGAGCCACCTGGTTGACCCTGGGACCGAGTTCCGGCGCCGCCGGGTCGATGGGGGTCTTGAGATCGCGCAACGCCTTCAGGCCGTCCACGGCGCCTTCGCCAAACAGGTCGCCGCCGTCGCACACCTCCCGGACCAGTTGGTCGAAGGCGATCGGCTCCCACCGTCCCGATCCGCGCGGGCCGACGCGTTTCAGCGGCGTCGTGATGCGGAAGGGCGAGGTGACATTCTCCAGCACCGCGTTGCCACGGCCGCACGCGGTGGAGCGGCCGTTCAGTCCCTTTTCCTGGAACCGCGACAGCGCCTTGAAGCTGTCCTGGACCGGGGTGCCGTAGGGCAGGAAGGGATCGGTGGACATCGGGGTGTATGGGTTGCCCGCGACGCGCAGCACGCGGTTCCTTTCGGTGTCCACCCGCACCCGCACCCCGCACAGGGTCGTGCAGCCGATGCAGCCGGTGTAGGCGACGATCTGGCCGGGGGTCAGCGCGATGTCGCCGCTGGTCGGATCGACGCGGAACTCGGGCTTGGGTGCGTTGCCGGAAATGGCGTTCTCGGGCTTTTCCCCGGCCCAGGCGCCCTTGGCGAGCTTGCGGCCGGTTTCGGAGAAGCCCCCGGCGAAGGCGGCGAGAGCGCCGCCGGCGGCGGTCGTCTTCAGAAGGAGGCGACGGGTGAAGGACATGGCGTGTCTCCGTTCACTCGGCGGCCACGGCACGGTCGGCGGCCGGAACGGCGCGGACCGGGTGGGGCGCCGATCGGGGCGGGGTCGGCAGGAGGGCGGTGATCGAGAGGAGCAGGAAGACCCACAGGCCCGCGGTGCCGACGATCCCGAGCAGGCCGTCCGGCCCGGCCGGAAGCGCGTACTCGTAGAAGCCGGCCCCGGTCTTCGGCACGGTCTGGCCGCCGATGAACACGGTCCAGCGGAACATCCAGGCGCTGTGGACGGCGATCAGGCCCGTCAGCAGGCCGGTCCCCTTCGGCTTGGCAACGGCGATGACGAAGGGCAGCGCGGTTGCCAGCACGGCCCAGATGGCGGTCACGCGCCACGCTTCGGACTTGGCGACGCTCTCCAGCGCCTCGGCGTGCGTCCGGTCGATCCCGAACAGCCCAAGCGCCAGCCAAAGACCGCCGACCACCATCACGCCGCCCAAGGCTCCGGCCAGCAGCCGGTTTGCCTGCACCTCGACCTCATGGTCGGTCACCGCGGCGAAGCGGTTCAGGAGGAGCACCAGACCGGTGGCCCCGACCAGGGCGGTCATCAGGAACTGGACCGGCAGGAAGGGCGTGTGCCACAGCGGGCGTGCCTTGACCACGGCGACTTCGGTGCCCGTGTAGAGCGCGACCAGGGCGGCCCCGGCGAGGACGACGAGGCCCGTGCCGCGGATCAGCCGGTCGTTGCGCCCGCCGCCCAGGGCGGCCAGCCGGTAGAGCGCCGCGAGGCGGCTGTCCACCCGGCCCTGCTGCTGGAACTCCTCACGGAAGCAGGCCCAGCCATGGACCAGCAGCCCGGTGACGTAGAAGGGGATGAAGAGCGAGCCCCACCACATCCAGGATGTCGGGCGGAGCACGACGTAGAAATGCCAGAAGCGGCCCGGCTGGTGCAGGTCGGACAGCAGCGCCACCGGTGCGGCCAGCCCACAGGTCAGCGCCACCAGCAAGGCGACGCGGCCGAGCCGGCGCCACTCCTCCCGGGCGAAGGCGTAGCCGGGCAGGCTCAGCAGCAGGCCGCCGACGGACAGGCCGATCAGGAAGAAATACTGCACGGCCCAGGGAAGCCACGCGACCTCACGGGTCACGTTGATGATTTCAACGATGTTGGTGTCCATCAGGCGTGCTCCTTCCCGGCGAGAGACCGTTCCGCGTGCGCGCTGGGGCGCCACAGGGTCGGCGTGCCGTCCACCCGGCCTTGGAACTTCGGGTCCAGGCCGACGTAGAAGACCCGCGGCTGGGTGCCCTGCTCGGGTTTCAGCACCTTCAGATCCTGCTCGCGGACCAGTTTCGACACCGTGCTGCCCGGGTCGTTCAGGTCGCCGAAGATGCGGGCGCCGCCGACGCAGGTCTCGACGCAGGCGGGCAGCAGCCCGGCGTCCACGCGGTGGACGCAGAAGGTGCATTTGTCGGCGGTCTGGGTCTCGTGGTTGATGAAGCGCGCGTCGTACGGGCAGGCCTGGACGCAGTAGGCGCAGCCGACGCAGACGGTGTTGTCCACCACCACGATGCCGTCCCTGCGCTGGAAGGTGGCGCCGGTCGGGCAGACCGGGATGCAGGGCGGATCCTCGCAGTGGTTGCACAGGCGCGGCAGCATGTAGGTGCCGCTGCTGTCATGCTCCGTCACCTCGTAGGTGGAGACGATGGTGCGGAAGCTGTTCTCCGGAACGTCGTTCTCCATGATGCAGGCCACCGTGCAGGCCTGGCAGCCGACGCACTTGCGCACGTCCACCACCATCGCCCAGCGGTGTGCCGGATCACCGCCCTTACGCGCGACAGCCGCCTCTGCGGGAGCGGTCGACAGCGTGGCCGCTCCCACCGTGGCGGCGCCGGCGCCGAGGCAGAAGTTGCGCCGTGACTGGTCCATGACGGGTCCCTTCGCACCTGTTCCGTGACGCCCGCCGATCCGCAGGCGCCGTCGTGCAAGGCTACTTGGCGGGCTCCGGTGCACCCATTGGGAACTTTCCTAGTCTTTATAGGATCTTCCCCAGTGACAGCATGTCGCGGCCACGGCCCTGTCGTCACGGAAGGCGCGGCCTTATTCGGCCTCGATGAGCAGCCGCGTCAGGTCGGCGACGGAGCCGACCTCCAGTTTCTCCATGACGTTGTGGCGGTGGACCTCGACCGTCTTGGGGCTGAGGTTGATCTCCGCGGCGATCACCTTGTTGAGCTTGCCCGCCACCACGAGGTGGGCAACCTGCCGTTCCCTGGGCGTCAGGCGAGCCAGCAGCGACCGGACCCGGGCCTTGCGGGCATGCGCCGCCCAGCTTTGCGTCGATGTCTCCAGCGCCTCGTGGACGCGATCGAGCAGCAGCTGATCGTTGAACGGCTTCTCAAGAAAGTCGACGGCGCCACCGCGGAAGGCGCGAGCCGCCATCGGCACGTCGGCGTGGCCGGTTATGACCACGACCGCCAGCATCGACCCGGCCCGTGCGAGCATGTCCTGCAACTCCAGCCCGCTCATCCCCGGCATCCGGACATCGGTGACGAGACAGCCCGGCTGGTCGGGCCTGAGCGCGCGCAGGAACTCCTCCGCCGACGCGAAGCTCCGCACCTCCAGCCCGAGCGAGCCGATCAGCCACCCCAGCGAATGGCGCATCGCCGGATCGTCGTCCACCACATAGACGGTCCGGGGCGGCGGGGCGGCGGTGTCCGCGTCACGAGTCATGCGTCTCGCTCTCCTCTATGGCCGGCAGGACGAAGCGCATCGTCAGGCCGCCGCCGGGGTTGTCCGTGGCCCAGAGATGGCCGCCGTGGGCTTCGACGATGGTTCGGCAAATCGACAGCCCCAGTCCCATACCATCGGGCTTGGTCGTGAAGAAGGGCGCGAACAGCCGCGCCCGCGCCTCCTCGGACAGGCCATGGCCCTGGTCGGTCACCGCGACCTCGACCCGTCCTTTCCCATCGCGCCCGGTGCGGACACGCACGGTGCGGCGGGTGTCCTCCGCCGCACCGGGCGCCGTGCCGACGGTCGCGTCGAGGGCGTTCTTGACCAGATTCAGCACCACCTGCTCGATCTGGACGCGGTCCGCCAGCACGGGTGGAAGATCGTCCGAGAGGGCCAGGGCGATCGGAACATGTCCGTTGTGCGCCTGACCCTGGCACAGGGTGATGGCGGCCTGGACGGCTTCGTTGATGTCCGTCGGCTCCATCTGGGGTGCCCGCTTGCGCACGAAGTTCCGGATCCGCGCCATGATCTGCCCGGCCCGCTCCGCCTGCTCCGCAATGGCTCCCGTGACCTCCGCCAGTTGAGCCGGGTCCAGCGTTCCCGCCTCCAGGCGCCGAATACAACCGCGGGCGTAGTTGGCGATGGCGCCAAGCGGCTGGTTCAGTTCGTGCGCCAGATTGCTGGCCATCTCGCCGAGGATGGAGAGGCGGGCGACATGGTCCATCTCCTTTTGCCGCTCGCGGGCCGTCTCCTCCGCGCGGCGGCGCTCGGCCATCTCGTGGACGAGATCGCGGTTGGCGGCGCGCAGTTCAGCGGTGCGGACCTTGATCAGGTGCTCGACCCGCAGCGAATGGACCGCCCACCACAGCAGCGCCAGGGCACCCACGGCGAGCCACTCCCAATGCTCGCGCGCCACGTCGACCAGGGAGACGTCGCGCAGGTAGCGATAGGGTCCGATGCGGAGGGCCCGGAACAGCGCATGGACCGGCTGGTAGTCGAGCGGCACCGTCCAGCCCTCATAGCCTCCCGCCCTGGCCGCGGGATGGTCGTCGGGCATCTGGAACAGGGCGACCACCACCGCCTTTGCCAGCTCCTCCGGCGTGGACGCCAGCCGGGCGAGAGGCCAGTCCGGGTAGAGGTCGGTGGAGAGGGCGCAGTCGAAGCCCGGCACGGTCTTCGGCGCGAGCACCCGAAACCGCCGCGCGTCCACCCGGCCCTCGGCCACCAGCTCCTCGAGCAGGCAGGCCCGCAGCACGCCGACATCGCTTTCGCCGTCGCGGACCGCGAAGGCGACGCGGTCGATGGGAAAGCCGGAGAAGCGGAGTTCCTTCAGATCCCGATAGGGATCGACACCGGCCTTGAGCATCTCGCCCCAGGCGACCTGGAAGCCGCCGAAGGCGTCCGGGTCGATCGCCATCACGGTCCGTCCCCTGAGATCGCTCAGGTCGCGGATGTCCTCACGGTCGGCCCGGACGATGACGGTCGATCCGATCGACCCGCCCGAGGCCCCCGCGCGGGACGAATGGAGCGTCGCGATGCGGGTGACGCCGTAGCGTGCCTCGAGTTCCACATAGTTGCCGGTGTTGGTCAGCACGAAATCGAGGGTTCGGGCCCGCACGGCCGCGTCCATGCCCGACAGGTCGAGGGGCACCATGACGGCCCCGCGTTCCGGAAAACGCTCGGCGAGATAGCGGATGGTCGGCTCCCACACCGCGTTCGCGTGGTCGCCGCCCCGGTAGGCCAGCACGCCGACACGGACGGGCGGCTCGGCCGCGGCGCCGTTCCCCGCCGCCAGCCCGACCCACAGGGCGACGCATGCGCCAGCCAGCGTCAGGCGGCTCGGTCGAGCTATGGTGCGCATCGATTCCTCGGGTGCGGGCCTGGACAACAGACCGGGAAACCGGTGGGGCGGGTCGCGCCCGTGTCGCGCGCCGAATACACCCTTCCGCCGCCGCTTTCAACCGGCGTTCCGAGCGTGGGGGAGGGCAGCCGGTCCGCTGGGTGGCGTGCCCGCCGGAACTGGCTTCCGTCTTCCTGTGAGGGCTTCCTGACCGGGCGGGGCCCCGCCGCTCACGCGAACTTCTTGGCGCCCGCGACGCACAGGACGACCAGCCCGGTCACCGCCATCATCGTCCAGGCGACCGGCTCGCGCAGCAGCAACCCTGCCAGGGACAGGCCCAAAAAGGGCTGGAGCAACTGCAACTGCCCCACACCCGCGATGCCCCCAAGCGCGAGCCCGCGATACCAGAAGACGAACCCGATCAGCATGCTGAACACCGAGACATAGGCGAGGCCGATCCAGGCCGGTGCGTTGAGACCGGGCCATGCGTCGGGCATCGACGCGAGCGCGATCGCCGCCATGACCGGCGACGTCAGCACGAGCGCCCAGCAAATGACCTGCCAGCCGCCGAGCCGGCGCGACAGGACCGCCCCCTCGGCGTAGCCGAGGCCGCAGAGCAGGATGGCCAGCACCATCAGGAGGTCGCCGGTGAAGGAGGCGTTGTCGCTCTGCGACAGGGCGAAGCCGGCGACGGCGAGGCTTCCCAGCCCCGAGAACAGCCAGAAGGCCAGCCTCGGCCGCTCCTTGCCGCGCAGCACGCCGAAGACGGCGGTGGCCAGCGGCAGGAGGCCGATGAAAACGACCGAATGCGCCGAGGTGATGTGTTGAAGGGCAAGCGCGGTCAACAGCGGAAAGCCGATCACGACGCCGAACGCCACAACCGCGAGCGACGCAAGGTCCCTGTGGACGGGACGTGCCTGCCGCAGCATCAAGAGCAACGCGGCGCCCAACGCGGCGGCGATCACCGCCCGCGCCGATGTCAGGAACACCGGGGAGAAGCTGCCGACCGCGATGCGCGTCGCCGGCAGCGAGCCGCTGAAGATGACGACACCGAGCATCCCGCTGCCCCATCCTGCTGTGGATCGCCGCATCATGGCTCCCTTTCCCCACCCCGGTCTCTTCACGGCGATGCTAGCGTGACGGGTCCTGGCGCAGACAGAGACAGTTCCATACAATTCCAACGAACTGTATTGGGTATGGAAGCAACACACATGGCGGCGGTCGGATCATGAGAAGCAGAACGGGCACCCGCACCGGCGACGTGATGGACGCAATCCGCCGGAGGATGGCGAGCCGCGCCCTGTCCCCCGGTGAAAAGCTGCCCTCGATCCGCAGCTTCGCCGACACCATGGGCGTGTCACCATCGACCGTGGTGGAGGCCTACGACCGGCTCGCGGCCGAGGGTGTGATCCGGTCGCGGCCGGGCTCCGGCTTCTACGTGTCCGGCGCCATGCCACCGCTCGCCCTGGCCGAGGTTGAACCACGGCTCGACCGGGCGATCGATCCGTTCTGGGTGTCGCGGCAGTCGCTCGATGCGGGTACGGACATGCTCAAGCCCGGATGCGGCTGGCTGCCGGCCGACTGGATGCCGAACGCTGCGATCCGCCGCGCGATCCGCCAGCTCGCGCACGCCGACGACGCCGTGCTGGCGGATTATGGCGGCACGCGCGGATCGCTCCCACTGCGCCGACTGCTGGCGCGCCAGTTCGCGGACGAGGGGATCGCGGCGGGTGCCGATCAGATCCTCCTGACCACCTCCGGAACCCAGGCGATCGACCTGATCTGCCGCTTCCTGCTGCGTCCCGGTGATGTGGTGCTGGTCGACGACCCCTGCTACTTCAACTTCCAGGCGCTGCTGCGCGCCCATCAGGTGCGGATCGTCGGGGTGCCTCATACGCGGACCGGGCCGGACCCGGACCGGTTCGCCGAGGCGCTGACGACGCACCGGCCCCGGCTCTACATCACCAACTCCGCGCTCCACAACCCGACCGGTGCGACGCTGTCGCCGCAAACGGCCTACAAGCTGCTCAGCGCCGCCGCGGCGCATGAGGTCACCATTGTCGAGGATGACATCTTTGCCGGCTTCGAGCCGGAACCGTCGCCGCGCCTGGCCGTCCTTGACGGGCTGGCCCGGGTCATCCGGATCGGCAGCTTCTCCAAGACGCTCTCCGCCTCGATCCGCTGCGGCTATATCGCGGCGCGGCCGGACTGGGTGGAGGCGCTGGTCGATCTGCAAGTCGCGACGAACTTCGGCGGTCCGAGCCCTGTCGTGGCCGAACTCGTCGTCGCGACCTTGAGCGACGGCAGCCATCGCAAACATCTGGAGGGTCTTCGCCGGCGTTTGGCGCGGCTTCGGCGCGAGACGGCCGCCACGCTCGAATCGCTCGGCCTGCGCCCGTGGCTGTTGCCGCGCGGCGGCTTCTATCTCTGGTGCAGCCTGCCGGATGGCCGGGACGCGGCCGACGTCGCGCGTGCGGCGTTGCGCGAGAACGTGATCCTCGCCCCCGGCAACGTGTTCAGCGTCACTCAATCGGCGTCCGCGTTTCTGCGCTTCAACGTCGCCCAGATGGGCGATCCGCGCGTCTTCGACGTGCTGGCCCGCGCGCTGGCCGCGAGGGAGTAAGACCAGCGGCGCCGGCCGTCGACCGGTGTCGCCTGAAGGCCGCGCCGCTGCGGGGGCATTCGGCGTGGTGGTGGCGGAGGCGGCCCAAGCCTCGCCCCAGGCCCTGAAACGATGAGCACGGGCAGTATGGCGTGACCGGCAAGTTCATTGGCGTTCCCGGCCAGTCACGTCCGGCGTTCGGGCAAGCATATTCCCCTGACGGCCCGACCCGGATGCGCCCCCTCGCCCTGGCCGGTGCATGACCCGCCTGGCCCGCTTCAAGCAACTGTGCGCACCGGAGCGGATGAGTTTTTCCAAGGATGGCATGGATTGCGTCGTCACGGTCGAATGGCTGCATGCGGCGGGGGAGGTGCCAACGTCGCTGACGGACGCGACCTTCGTGTCGATCGTCGAACTCGGTCGCCGGGGGACCGGCGCACGGCTCGTGCCGCGCCGGGTCGAATTCACGCGCCCGGACGACGGGGGCGGCGTGCACCGGGACTATTTCGGTTGCCCGATCCGTTTCGGCGCCGGCCGCAATGCCTTGGTCCTGGACGCGGCGGACCTCGATCGCCCGTTCCCGGGCCATAATCCGGAGCTTCTTGATATCCTGAACCCGGCGCTCGCCTCGGCGCTTTCCGAACTGGAGGCCCGGAGTTCGACCGGCGAACAGGTCAAGATCATGCTCAAGCGCATCCTGGCCAGCGGACGGCCCGAGATCGCGGATGTCGCGCGCGAGCTTGGCCTGAGCGAGCGGACCTTGCAGAGGCGGATCACCGGCGAGGGCAAGACCTTCCGCCAGCTCCTCGTCGAGGCGCGGCAGGATCTTGTGCGGCAACTGCTTCAGGATCCCTCGGTCGAGATCAGCGAGGTCGCCTTCCTGCTGGGCTACGAGGATGCGAACTCGTTCTACCGCGCCTTCCGGTCCTGGGAAGGCACCACCCCCGCTCAATGGCGGGGGTTGCGATCGTGATCGTGTCCCGCGGCGTGGCGTCGGGGGGAAGGGGCCGACACCGCCGTCCGGGGTCGGCGGGGCCGGCCCCCTTGGGGGGTGCCGGGTGAAGGGCGTCAGTCCGTCGTGAAGCCGATCACCTTGGGGAAGTCGACCTCGGTCTTGAAGACCTCGTTGAAATAGTTGGTGAAACTGTTCAGGGCGACGTACTGCACGATTTCCACCAATTCACCGTCCGTGTAGCCGGCGGCACGAACCGCCTCCACGTCGGCTTCCGAAAGGTCGCCGCGTTCGCGGGCGACCTTGACCGCGAAGCGCACGGCCGCGTCCGCCTTGGGATCGTTCGACGCACCATGGCGGTTCGCGGCAATCTCGCCGTCGTCGAGCTTGGCGGCATTCTTGCCGAAGAAGGTGTGGGCCGACAGGCAGTAGCCGCAGTGGTTCACCTGCGCGATCGCCAGGGCGATCCGCTCGCGCGTGGCGGCCGGCAGCGTGCCTTTCGCAAGAGCGCCGGACATCGCGAGGTAGCCTTCGAGCGCCGCGGGGCTGTTGGCGATGGTGCCGAAGACGTTCGGCACCCGGCCGATCTGCTTCTGCACGGCTTGCAGAAGAGGACGCGCTTTCTCCGGGGCGTTTTCCAGCTGATAGGTCGGGATGCGCGGCATGGTGTTCTCCTTTGAGTGGGCCGAACCATTCGGTGAGGAGAACGCTAAGACCTTCCGCACGCCGGAACGAGTTATGGGCTGCAAAGCGTTGAAAGGCTCTGTTAGCCGACGGACGGGGGGCGGATGGCCTCAAGGCCGGCGGGCTCCCGCGACGCCGTCGATGGTCTTTCCGTGCCGGTGCACACCGGGCAGGCGCCGTCGCTTTTCCTGAGCGAAATCCGCTTTTTTCCCGACCGGATGTCTTGGTGCCCAACGCTTTTCCGGGCGTCCGGGCCGCCGGTGTGCGGCCCGTCCGGTCGGACCGGACACGGTCTTACGCAAACTCACGACGCTTAACTCGCCAGTTGGCACCGGGGCGGCGGACGATCCAGTCACCGGATCGAGCCGGATCGCCAACCCAGGGAGGTGCCAATGAGGAATCAGGATCAGGCCGGGCGTTTCGACCGGCGCAGGCTGCTGGCGGCGGCCGCTGCCGGAACGGCGGCGCTCCCCCAGGCGGCGGGTCTGCTTGCGGCGTCGGCCACGGCCACCCAGCTGCTCGCCGCCACGCCGAGCCAGGCCGCGACGCAGCCCCAGCCGGCGCATCCGTCGAAAGGCCATACGGCGACCACGATCACGACCAGGGATGGCACCCAGCTCTATTACAAGGACTGGGGCAAGGGTCAGCCGATCGTCTTCAGCCATGGATGGCCGCTCTCCTCCGATGCGTGGGAGGACCAGATGTTCTTCCTCGCCAGCCAGGGGTTTCGCTGCATCGCCCATGACCGCCGCGGCCATGGCCGGTCCCAGCAGACTTGGCACGGCAACGACCTGGACACCTACGCCGACGACCTCGCCGATCTGGTGCAGGCACTTGATCTGCGCGGCGCCGTGCATGTCGGCCATTCCACCGGCGGCGGCGAGGTCACCCGCTACATCGGCCGCCACGGCACCTCGCGCGTGGCCAAGGCGGTGCTGGTGAGCGCCATCCCGCCCTTCATGCTCAAGACGGCCGGCAACCCCACCGGCCAGCCCAAGGAGGACTTCGACAAGGTCCGCGCCGCCGTCCTCGCCGACCGGACGCAGTTCTGGAGGGATCTGAGCGTCCCCTTCTTCGGCTACAACCGCCCGGGCGCCAAGGTGTCGGAGGGCGTGCGCGAGCAGTTCGTGTTCCAGTGCATGATGGCGAGCTTCCCGGCCTCCTATCTCGGCATCCAGGCCTGGTCGGAGACGGACCTGACCGAGGATCTGAAGAGGATCAACGTCCCGACGCTCGTGATCCACGGCGATGACGACCAGATCGTGCCGATCGCCAACTCGGCCCGGCGCTCGGCGACGATCATCCCGAAGGCGACGCTCAAGGTCTACGAGGGCGGGTCGCACGGCATCGCCGCCACCCTCAAGGACAGGCTCAACCAGGACCTCCTGGCCTTCGTTCGGACCTGACCCCGGCTTGGCCGGGAGATCGTCCGCCCCCGTCCCCGACCTGATTCCCACAGCCAGAGCGCGGCACGGCGCTTCGGACGGTCACGCCGAAGCGAGAGCGCTCAAGGAGCATCCGATGTCCCCAGCGCATCAACCCGACCTCTCCCGCCGCGGATTCTGCCTCTGCTGCCTCGGCGGCATGGCGTTCGCGGCCGGCGGAGGCTGGCTCACCCCGGGCCAGGTCTTCGCCCGGGCCCGCGGCATCGTCGACGGCATCCGCGATGCGGCGGCCGAGGCGCCGATCACCGTTCACAAGCTGCGCGGCAATGTCAGCGTGCTCGTGGGCTCCGGCGGCAACATCGGCGTGCTCACCGGGCCGGACGGCAAGGTCCTCGTGGACGCCGGCATCACCGCCTCGCGCGTCCGCATCAAGGAGGCGTTGCAGGGCCTCAGCCGCGACCCGATCCGGCACCTGATCAACACGCACTGGCATTTCGACCATGCCGACGGCAATGAATGGGTGCAGAAGGAAGGGGCGACCATCTTCGCCCACGAGAACGCCCGCAAGCGGCTCGCCATGGCGCAGCGGGTCGAGGATTGGGACTTCGACTTCCCGCCCTCGCCGCCCGCCGCCCTCCCGACCGAGATCCTCTCGGCGGACCGGACGCTCATCCTGAACCGCACCCGGCTGGCGCTGAAGCTCCACGACCCCGCCCACACCGACGGCGACCTGTCGGTGACCTTCGAGGAGCCCGACATCATCCATGCCGGAGACATCTACTGGAACGGCTCCTATCCGTTCATCGACTACTCGACCGGCGGCAACATCAACGGGAACATCCGGGCCGTCGACTCCCTCATCGCGGCGGCCACGGACCGGACGATCATCATCCCCGGCCATGGTGAGCCCGCCAGCAACAAGGCGGAGCTGCGGGCGTACCGCGACATGCTCGTCGCCATTCGCGATGCCGTTGCCACCCTGAAAAAGCAGGGCCGGTCCGTCGACGAGATCGTCGCCGCGACGCCGACGGCCGCGTTCGACGCGAAATGGGGCAAGTTCGTGATCGGCCCGGCCTTCTTCACCAAGCTCGTCTATCAGGGCGTCTGACCATGGCAGGGCGTCTGACCATGGCCAGACGCCCTGGGCTTCCGATCATACCGGCGTCGTTTTTCGGAATCGTCCTCGGCCTCGCCGGCCTCGGCGGCACCTGGCGGGCGGCGCATCAGGCCTGGGGGCTGCCGGCTGCCGTCGCCGACGCGATCATGGCGGTGGCGACCCTGGTCTGGGCGTCGCTTCTGCTCCTCTACGCCTGGAAGTGGATCGCCGCGCGCGAGGCGGCGTTGGCGGAGCTGGCGCACCCGGTTCAGTGTTGCTTCGTCGGGCTCGCCGGCGTCGCGACCATGCTCGTCGCCGGCGGCGCCATTCCCCATTCACGCACCGCGGCGATCGTCCTGTTCGCCGCCGGCTGCGCCTTCACGTTCGGCTTCGCCGTCTGGCGGACCGGCGGCCTGTGGCTCGGCGGGCGGGACCAGGGCGGCACCACCGCCGTGCTCTACCTGCCGAGCGTGGCCGGCAGTTTCGTGGCGTGCACCGTCGGCGCGGCGCTCGGCTGGCCGGACTGGGGGCGGCTGGCGTTCGGATCCGGCCTGTTCTCGTGGCTCGCCATCGAATCCGTCCTGCTCAACCGGCTGCTCACCACCCCGGGCCTGCCGGGCGCCCTGCGGCCGACCCTCGGCATCCAGCTGGCACCGCCCGCGGTCGGCGCGGTGGCGCTGCTCACCGTCGCGCCCGGCGAAGCGGACCTCCTTGCGGAGGCCATGATCGGCTACGGGCTGCTGCAGGCCCTCGTGCTGCTGCGGTTGCTGCGGTGGATCACGCGGGAGCCGTTCACGGCCTCCTACTGGTCCTTCGCCTTCGGCGCCACCGCGCTGGCCACCGCACCGTTGCGGCTGATCGCCCAAGGGAAGGGCGGGGCGGTCGAGGTCGTGGCGCCGGTTCTCTTCGTCCTGGCGAACCTGCTGGTTCTGGGCATCGCGGCGGGCACCGTGTTCCGTGCCGCGCAACGCCGCCTCTTTGCCCCGCCCGACGGCGGCGGCCACGCAGCGGACGTGGGCCACGCAACAGACACGGGATGAACACTCCGAACATCCCAGCCGACCGGTTCAGACCCAATCCATCTCTATCCAAACGGGAAAAAGACCATGAAGATCTATCACCATCCGCTCTCCGGCCATTCCCATCGTGCGCGGCTGTTCGCCTCCCTGCTGGGCATCGAGCACGAGCTGGTCGAAGTCGACCTGATGTCGGGCGCCCACAAGAAGCCCGACTTCCTGGCCCTGAACCCGTTCGGGCAGGTGCCGGTCCTGGTGGACGACAACGGCACGGTCATCACCGATTCCAACGCCATCCTCGTCTACCTCGCCATGAAGCTCGGCCGGACCGATTGGCTGCCGGAGGATCCGCGGGGCGCCGCCGCTGTCCAGCGCTGGCTGTCGGTCGCCGCCGGAGAGGTCGCCTATGGTCCGGCGGCGGCCCGGCTCATCACGCTCTTCGGCTCCCGCCACAATCCGGAGGAGGTGATCGGCCGGGCGCATACCCTGCTGAAGACCCTCGAATTCCATCTGGCCGACAGCGCTTGGCTGGCGGCCGATCGGCCGACCATCGCGGATGTGGCGCTGTACAGCTACATCGCGCGCGCTCCCGAGGGCAACGTCGACCTGTCCGCCTATCCCGCTGTGCGCGCCTTCCTGCGCCGGATCGAGGCGCTGCCGGGCTTCACGCCGTTCGTCGAGATGCCGGTCGGGCTTTCGGCGGCCGCGTGACGCGCTGACCGGGCGCGCTGGAAACGGCGCGCCCCACGCAACCGAACAGGAGGGCAGGCCGGATGGACAACCTGTTGTCAGAGACGAAATCGACCGTGTGGCATTCCGGTGAACGGACCTTGCAGGAGCAGGTCGGTGTCGCGGACCAGATGGAACTGGTCGGCCAGCGGGTGATCCGCGGCATTCTCCTCGACCAGCACCGCGACTTCTTTGCGCAATTGCCGTTCGTCGTGCTGGGCAGCGTCGACCGCGAGGGCGACGCATCGGCGACCCTGCTGACGGGCCGTCCCGGTTTCCTGTCCGCCCCCACGCCCGACGCCCTTCACATGGACGTCCGGAACGAGCCCGGCGACCCCGCGAGCCAAGGCATGATGCCCGGTGCCGCGGTCGGACAGCTGGGGATCGAACTGCACACCCGCCGGCGCAACCGCGTGAACGGCCGCCTGCGGGCGTCGGCTGCGGGCGGCTTCGAGCTTGAGGTCGACCAGAGTTTCGGGAACTGCCCCCAATACATCCAGCTGCGCCGTTATGGATTTGTCCGGGAGCCCGGCGGGAATCCCGCGGGAGCCGCCATGGTGAGCGGCCTGCTCGACGACGGAACCTGCCGTACGACGCTGCCCGCGGGGGCGGTGACGTATCTCAAGGAGCCGGAAGCGACGGTTGCCGAGGGCGAGGTGCTGATCTGCGGCGCCGTCCCGGCCGCGCCCGACGGCGACGGGGACGGCCAGCTCCGACTGGCGCTCTGATCCCCGGAGGCTGCGGCGGCGCTGGTGGCCGGCCGCCACCCGTGCCGAACCGCGCGCCGGGCAACACAGCCGTCATGCACGCAACGGTACAGAGGGACGGAAGGTGAAGCGATGATGATGATGACAGGACAGCGAACCGCGCGCACCCGGGTCGACGTGACGCCGGCCTGCGTGAGCGCCCCGATCGTCGGCGACAGCAGGCCGACGGCCCCACGGGACGCGTCGGCGCGAGCCTGGGACGGGCGGCGGCTTCGATGCGAGATGGCCTGGATGCTGCGCAGACAAGCCGCCATGCTCGAGCTGGACGGCGACCACGCGACGGCCAGGCAACTGCTGGCACAGGCGCGTCGCCTGGTCTGCGTGCAGGTGGTGGCCGCGTCCGGCCGGCACGGCGTCGACGAGGTGATCCGCCTGTAGCGGTCGCACGCCCGGTCCTCCTCACGCCATCTCACAAGGCCTAACTGGCCGCAGCCCACCCCGCCGCCTAGGGTTTGCGCACCGCCCGTCGCTCTGACGGCCGGACCCTGGGCAGACATGCGGTGGAGGGCCTTGGCATGGCTGACGACAGCCGAGTTTTCGAGCAGGTGCGTTTCGGACCTTTCCGACTGTCCTCCGCCGAACGGCTGCTCACCTGCGATGGCGTGCCGGTCGCGATCGGCAGCCGTTCGCTCGACATCCTCATCGCGCTGGTCGAGCGTGCGGGCGACGTGCTGTCCCGCCGAGAGCTGATCGACCGTGTCTGGCCCGACCTTGTGGTCGAGGAGGCCAATCTCAGGGTCCACATCCTCGGGCTGCGCCGGGCGCTGGGCGACGGACAGGACGGCGCCCGCTACGTCACGAACATTCCCGGGCGCGGCTACTGCTTCGTCGCCCCGGTGCGGCGGGAGCGGTCGGAGGACGGGCCTCAGCCCCCGGCGCCGCAAGCACGGTCCCGCGCCGCAAAATCGCTTCCCGCCAGGCTCGGCCGCATGATCGGGCGCGAGGCCGATGTGGCCGCGCTGTCGCGGTTGCTGATGGCCCGCCGCTTCGTCAGCGTGCTGGGTGCCGGTGGGCTCGGCAAGACGACCGTGGCGGTCGCGATCGCGCATGCCCTGCTCGACGAGTTCCAGGGTGAGGCGTTCTTCATCGACCTGAGCGCGCTCGGCGACGGTGCCCTCCTGCCGTCGGCGGTCGCCGCCGCGGTCGGTCTGCAGATCCAGGAGGACATCGGTGCGGCTGGCCTGCTGGCGGCGCTGGCGGACCGCCGCCTGCTGCTGCTGCTCGACAGTTGCGAGCACATCGTCGATGCCGCCGCCGCCCTCGCCGAAATCCTCTTCGCCGAGGCGCCGGGGGTTCATCTGCTGGTCACCAGCCGCGAAGCGTTGCGGGTCGAGGGCGAACAGGTTCATCTCCTGCATCCGCTCGGCATCCCCGCACAGGAGGACGGAGCCACCGCCGAAACGCTGCTCGCGACGGCGTCGGGGCAGCTCTTCATGGAACGCGCGGACGCCGCCGGAAGCCGCTCCGCCCTGACCGACGAGGACGCCCCCGTCGTCGCCGGCATCTGCCGGCGCCTGGACGGCATCGCGCTCGCCATCGAGTTGGTGGCGAGCCGGGTCGGCACCTACGGGATCCGGGGCACGGCCGACCTGCTCGACGGCCGCCTCAAGCTCCTGTGGCAGGGCCGGCGCAACGCCGTGCCCCGGCACCAGACCCTGCAGGCGATGCTGGATTGGAGCTACGCGTTGCTGTCCTCCCGGGAACAGCGGGTCCTGCGGCGCCTGTCGGTGTTCGTCGGGTTCTTCACCCACGCGGCGGTCAGGTCGGTCGCCACCGACGAGTGCATCGACGATCTGGAGGTCACGGACGCCGTGGAGGCGCTGGTCGACAAGTCGCTGATCTCGGCCTGCACGAACGAAGGGACGCTCTGTTTCCGCCTGCTGGATACGACGCGCGCCTATGCGGCCGTCAAGCTGGCGGAAAGCGGCGAGGGACCGCTGATCGCCCGGCGGCATGCCGGGTTCTGCCTGGACGGGCTGGCAGGCGAGGGGATCGACCCGCAACACGCCGGCGGACGGGAGCCGGGCCGGCACGCGCCGGACCTGAGCAACGTCCGCGCCGCGTTGGAATGGGCATTCTCGCCCGAGGGCGACCGCCCCCTCGCCGTCCGGCTCGCCGCCCACGCGATGCCCCTGTTCCTGGGGTTGTCCTTTCTGGGAGAATGCCGGCGCTGGTGCGGGCGCGCGCTCGCCGCCCTCGCGGAGGAGGAGCGCGGAACCCCGACCGAGCTGGCGCTGAACGAGGGGCTGGCCGTCTCGGCCATGTTCACGCGCGGCAACAGCGTCGAGGTGCGCGCCGCCATCGAACGTGGGCTCGATCTTGCGGAGGCGCTCGGCGACTGGAACCATCAACTCCACCTGCTGGCCGGGCTGCACATCTACCTGACGCGCATCGGCGACTATCAGGGGGCGCTGGACTGCGCCAGACGCAGCGTCCAGGTCGCCGGCACCACCGGCAGGACCGGCGCCTTGGCCATGGCCGACTGGATGCTGGGCTGCACCTATCATCTGGTGGGCGACCAGGACGGCGCGCAGCGGCATTGCGAGATCGGGTTCGGGCATGTGCCCGTGGATGCCCCGATCGACATGGGCTTCTTCGGCTACGACCACCGCGTCCGCGCCCTGATCGTGCTCGCCCGCACGCTGTGGCTGCGCGGCTACCCCGACCGGGCGGCGCAGACCTCCCTGCAGGCGATCGCCGTGGCGGAACGCCGGGACCATCCGGTCACGCTGTGCATCGCCCTGATCTACACCGCGACGGTGGCGCTGTGGAGCGGCGAGGATGATTTGGCGCGCGAACGGATCGAGCGCCTGCTCGCCTCCGCCGCCCGGCACTCGCTGGGCCCGTATCATGCCGTGGGGCAGGCGCTGGAGGGCGCGCGCCTGATCGCGCTCGGCGATGCGGCCGCCGGCGTCGCCGAACTGCGCAACGCCATGGCCAGGCTGCAGGTGGAGCAGCACGAGGTCCTCGGCGGCTTCTTCTCGCGCGCGCTCGCCGAAGGCCTCATGGCGACCGGCGACCTCGCCGAAGCGAACGCCATCGCGGGCGCGGCGATCGTGCGCGCGGAACAGGGCGGTGCGGTCGACGCGCCGGACCTCATGCGCGTCAGGGCCGCGATCCTGCTCGCAGGCCCCAGGCCGGACGTCGACGGCGCCGAGGGGCTGCTGACGGCGATGCTCGACCTCGCGCGCCGCCAGTCCGCGGCATCCTGGGAACTGCGTGCCGCCACCGCGCTGTCCAGGCTGTGGCTGCGGACCGGTCGCGGCGACGAGGCGCGGGCGCTGCTGACGCAGACGCTCTCGCCGTTCACCGAGGGATTCGCCACCGCCGACCTGCGCGCCGCCGAGGGGGTGCTCGCCCAGGCGCTGGATGCGGCCTGAGGGGCGTTGGCCCCCATGATCGGCCCGGCCCAGCCGGCTACAGCGCTTTACGACGCTGAACACCCGCGGGCGTCGGCGCGGAGGCATGCTGTGCCCGGCGAGTGATGGTGCAGGAGGGGCGGAAGGCGCCCCGGCCGGAGTGTCCTCGCTCGCCATGGACCGGAGGCACGCGGATGAACGGGTTGCTCGCAAAGATTCTGGATGCCCATGGGGGACTGGCGCTCCGCGACCGCTACACCCGGATCGAGGCGTCGGTGACCGTGGACGGCACACTCTGGGCACTGAAGGGGATTCGGCGCGATCCCGGCAGTTGGCGGATCCGCGTCTGGCTGCACGAACAGCGCGTGTGGATCGCTCCGGTCGGCGGGGCCGGTTGGAGCATGGAGTTCACGCCGGGTCGGGTCGCCATCCTCGACCGGTCGGGCGCGGTCCGTTCGAGGTTGCTGAACCCGCGGGTCGCCTTCGTGGGCCACGAGGTCGACACCCGCTGGGAACCGCTGCACTGGGCCTATTTCGCCGGCTGCGCGCTGTGGACCTGCGTCGCCACGCCCTTTCTGTTGGCCGGGCACGGCGTATCGATCCTCGAGATCGAGCCCCGGATCGAGCAAAGCGAGACCTGGCGCGTTCTGCGCAGCCGGTTCCCCGCCGGCTTTGCCACCCACAGCACCGTCCAGGACTTCTTCTTCGGGCGGGACCTGCTGCTCCGCCGCCACGACTATTCGATCGACATCGCCGGCGGGCTCGCGGTTTCGGAACTGGTCTTCGACTACGCCGAGGCGGCCGGAATCAGCTTCCCGACCCGATGCATCGTCTGCGCGCGCGGGCCCAGCGATCCTCCGCTCGCTGAAAGGCCGATCGTCTCGGTTGCCATCGGCGACCTGTGCTTTGTCGGGCCTGATGACGCCGATCCCTCCCGCCCCGGGCCGGAGAGGAGCGTCGGCGCGCCGGACGCGAGGTGACGTCACCCTGGCGGAAATCCAGCGTTGTATTCAACGGAGCTGCCGGTCGCTGCCTGAAGCGTAGGCAGCCCACATGCCCATCCGTTCCGCGATTTCGGGGCTCCAGACCTCCAGGCGGCGTCTTGCAGGCCATCGACCGGCGTGATATTGACGGCACAGAAATATTAGTGCCCCGTACATTACCATGTGTTGCTTGGACGCCGATCCTTTCCAAGTCTCCGGAGACTGTAATGCGGCCGCCTGATTCCAGTGCCGGGCTTTGTGCCGCGCCTCATGCCGCTTATTCGCGATACGCCCTTTGGTTGTTGATGCTCAGTTGCGCTCTGAATTTCCTGGACCGGCAGGTCGTCAATATTCTGGCAGAGCCGATCAAGCAGGAATTCAGCCTCAGCGACACGGAACTCGGCATCCTCACCGGGCTGGCCTTCGCCATCTTCCACGCGACATTGACGTTGCCGATGGCTTGGCTGGCCGATCGCGGCAATCGGGTCGTCGTGATTGCCGGTTCCATGGCCGCCTGGAGCCTTGCGACGGTGTTCTCCGGACTGTCCTCGGGCTTCGCGCAGCTTCTCGCGGCCCGCATGCTCGTCGGCATCGGCGAGGCGGGCGGTATCGCTCCGGCGCACGCCCTGATCGCCGATTCCGTGTCGAAGCGCAGGCGGGCCACGGCGATCGCCTTCTTCTCCGCCGGCATCCCGCTGGGCGGGCTGCTCGGCATGGCGCTCGGCGGTCTCGTCCTCGACGCCCATGGCTGGCGCACGGCCTTCATCGTGGCGGGCGCGCCGGGGTTTGTTCTGGCGCCGCTGATGCTCCTGACGCTGCGCGATCCCAAGCGCTCCGGCGGCACGGCGGCCCCGGCCGAGCCACCCGTCCCGTTCGCCGAAGCCCTGCGGGAGATCGTCTCCAAGAAGGCGTTCCTGCTCGTCGCCGCCGCCGGTGCCGCCATGACGTTCGTGAACTTCGGTCAGGCGGCCTTCATCGCGTCCTTCTTCTTCCGGGCGCATGGCGAGGCGCTCGGGGCCATGGCGGCCGTCCTCGGCACGGCGCTCGGGACGGCGATGGGGGCGGCGGCCCTGCTCGGGCTTGCACTGGGCCTGATCAAGGGCGGAACGGGCGTGGTCGGCGCCCTGGCCGGGGGATGGATGACCGACCGGATCGACGGTGACGGCTATCGCGCCTACGCGACGCTCCCGGCCATCGCCGCCATCGTCCGGATTCCCCTGTTCACCATGGCGCTCCTGACGCCCGATGCGCGGGTGGCCTTCACGCTGCTGGCGGCGCACTTCCTCGTCGGTGGGGTCGGCGGCATCGGCGGCTTCGCCGCGGTCCAGGGACTCGTCCGTCCCCGGGTGCGTGCGACGGCCGCCGCCGTGTACGGCCTGGGGATCAACCTCGTCGGCCTCGGGCTGGGCCCGCTTGCCGTGGGCCTCGCGAGCGACGCCTTCAGAACGTCGGGGCTGGGAGCCGTCGAAGGCTTGCGCTGGGCGCTCATCGCCAGCTCCGTGCCGATGCTGCTGGTCGCCGCCCTCAACTGGCGTGCGCGCCGCCTGATCGCGGTCGAAAGCGTCGGCTGACGCACACGTCGGGAGGCGGGGGCAGGCGGCCTACAGGCCGAGGTCGCTGAGCCCGGGATGGTCGTCGGGACGGCGACCGAGCGGCCAATGGAACTTCCGCTCCGTTTCGGCGATGGGATGCTCGTTGATGCAGGCGAACCTGTTGACCATCATCCCCTCGGCATCGAACTCCCAGTTCTCGTTGCCGTAGGCCCGGAACCAGGTGCCGCTGTCGTCGTGGTATTCGTAGGCGAAGCGGACGGCGATCCGGTTGGCGCCATGGGTCCAGACCTCCTTGATCAGGCGATAGTCCAACTCCCGCGTCCATTTGCGGGCGAGGAACGCCTCGATCTGGGGACGGCCGTCGATGAACTCGGCACGGTTTCGCCAATGGCTGTCGATCGTATAGGCCTGCGCGACGCGAACCGGGTCGCGGCTGTTCCAGCCGTCCTCCGCCAGGCGCGCCTTCTGCGCGGCGGTTTCATCGGTGAAGGGGGGCAGCGGGGGACGGCTCATGGATGGTCTCCGTTGTTCCAGGGGGATGGTCGTGGCGTGGGGGTTTCGGCCGCGGGCCGGGCCCGGCCGGCTCCGCGCTTGTTCCGGCCGGCGTGCCGTCAGAGGCGCGCGTCCCAGGCATCGGCCTGATGCTGCTTGAGCATGTCCTCGAGATGCTGCGGCACGACGTTCCGGACCTTGCCGCTGTCGGCCGGAATGATCTCGACCATCGCATCGATCAGTTCGCTGGGTTCCATCCGGCTCTGCGGCGTGCCCAGAAGGCCGTCGAAGGTGCGGCGCATGTCCGCCCGCTTGGTGAAGTTGCGCCGGTCGTCGAGCCAGCGGAACGCCGTGTCGGCCATGGTTTCGTTGAACCCGGTCAGATAGGTGCCGGGATTGATCGTTTGGACCTGGATGCCGAAGGCGCCGAGTTCCTGCCGCATGGACTCCGCCACGGCTTCCAGGGCGTGCATGGTCGAGGCGTGGAGGCCGAAGGCCGGCGGCGTGTGCAAGCCGCCCGTCGACGAGGTGAAGACGATCTTCCCCGTCTTCCCCGCCTCGACCCACCGCCGCACGACGCCCTGGGTCAGGGCGAGCGGGGCGAACAGGTTGACCTCGAAGCTGCGGCGGACGAGTTCGGCCGGCATCTCGCTCACCGGTCCGCCCTCGCCGATTCCGGCGTTGTTGACGAGGATATCGATATCCCAGCCAAGCGCCTGATCGACGTCGAACCGGTCGAGGAGATCGAGCTTCTCCACCCTGAGGTTCGACAGCCCGAGCGCCGCCGCCTTCTCCCGCAGCGCGGTGACCTGCGGCGGGATCTGCACGGTCGCGATGACGTCGCAGCCGGCGTGGGCCAGCCCGATCGCCGTGCCCTCGCCCAGACCGGAACCGGCGCCCGTCAAGAGGATGGTCTTCGGCAAGCGCTGGGTCCTTTCGAACAGGGGTGCACGAGGCCGTTCCGGGGCCGTTCCGGGGACCGTTCCAGTCGGCCGGTCCAGCTTTGGTGGGCCGGCGCCTCCACTCGCGCCAGGATGCCGGAGGGCGACCGTCCCGGCCAGTTAATCCCTGTTAGACGTTGCGAGCGTGGGCCTATGACAAAAAGCCGATTCGCCACCGGGAGGAAACTTGGCCATACGATGCTGTGTCTATGCCGGCTTCTTCCTGCACGCTGTCCCACGATTTGAGTTCCAGTTGAGCAGCAACGCACGTGAACCCCGGAATGGTGTGTCGTTCGGGCCGTTCCGCATTTTCCCGGCCGAGCGCTTGCTTGAGAGGGACGGCGTCGTCGTGCCCGTCGGCAGCCGGGCGTTCGATCTGCTGGCCGCCCTTGTCGAGAAGTCCGGCGACGTCGTCGGGAAAGACGAGCTGATCGCCCGCGCCTGGCCCAACCTGATCGTCGACGAGAGCAGCCTCAGGTTCCACATCGCGGGCCTGCGCAAGGCCTTGGGCGACGGGCAGTCCGGCGCCCGCTACATCGCGAACGTGCCGGGCCGCGGCTATTGCCTGGTGGCTCCCGCGATCCCGTTCGATGCGGCTCCCCCCGCCGCCGCGCCTCCCCTGGAGGTCGTGCGCCCGGTCCAGGGCCTTCCGCACCGGCTGACCCGAATGATCGGACGGGACGAGACCGTCCGCCGCATCGGTGATCTTCTGGCCCGGAAACGCTTTCTCACCATCCACGGGCCTGGCGGCATCGGCAAGACGACGGTCGCCGTCGCGGTGGCGCATGCCCATCTGGATGCGGTCGATGGCGCCGTATATTTCCTCGACCTCGCCCCGCTCGCCGATCCGGCGCTGGTCGTCGACGCCCTGGCTTCGGTCCTCGGCGTGATGCCGCAGGCCGTGGACCCGGTTCCGGCCATCATCGACTTCCTTCACGGTCGTCGGGCGCTCATCGTGCTGGACAGTTGCGAGCATGTGGTCGGCGCTGCGGCCACCCTGGCGGAGCGGATCCACCAGGAAGCGCCCGGGGTGGCGCTGCTGGCGACCAGCCGCGAGCGGCTGCGGGTGGAGGGCGAGCATGTCGTCGAGTTGCCGCCGCTGGACCGGCCGCCCGACAGCGGCGCCCTTTCCATCGGGCAGGTTCTGAACTTTGCCGCCGCCCACCTCTTTGCCGACCGCGCCGCCGCCGGCGGCTATGGCGCTGAACTCACCGACGCCGATGCGGCGACCGTGACCGAGGTCTGCCGGAAGCTCGACGGCATCGCGCTGGCCATCGAGCTGGTCGCCAGCCGGGTGGCCGCCCATGGCCTGCACGAGACGGCGGCGCTGCTCGACGGCCGGCTGCGGCTTCTCTGGCAGGGCCGCCGCACGGCGCTGCCGCGCCACCAGACCCTCAATGCGGCGCTCGACTGGAGCTATGACCTGATCAGCGAGGTCGAGCGGACCGTCCTGCGCCGGCTCTCCATCTTCGTGGGTCCCTTCCCGCTCTCGGCCGTGCAGTCCGTTGCGCCCGACGACCGTCTCGAGGATGTGCTGGTCGTCGAGGCGCTGGAGGGGCTGGTCGCCAAGTCGCTCGTTTCGGTCGGGCAACAGGCCGCGGCGTCGCAATACCGCCTGCTCGACACCACGCGGGCCTATGCCAACGGGAAGCTGGCCGAGAGCGGGGAACTGAACGGCATCGCCAAGCGCCACGCGGCCTATGTCCGCGATGCTCTGCGGGACATCGCGGCCGCGTCGAGCGGTGGCGGCCTGGGCGCCTCGAAGGACGCGCCGAGCATCCTGGGAGACGTTCATGCCGCGCTCCGGTGGAGCTTCGCCGCTCAAGGCGAGGCCGCGCTGGCCGCAAGCCTTGCCGCCGCGGCGGTCACCCTGTTCGCCGGGCTGTCGCTGCTGAACGAGTGCCGGCGCTGGAGCGAGGCGGCGCTGTCGGTGATCGACGACGCCAACCGCGACACCGAAACCGAACTGCAGCTGCAGGCGGCGCTCGGGCACGCCCTGATGTTCACCGACGGCAACGGCGACCGGACCCGGGCCGCCCTGGAGCGCGCGCTGGAGATCGCCGAGCGGCTTGGCGACCGTCCCGGTCAATTCCGTCTGCTGAGCCGCCTGCACATGTACTACCGGCGGCGCGGGGAGCTTTCCCTGCTCGAGCCGGTCGCACGGCGCATGGAGACGCTCGCCGCGCGGATCGGGCATCCGGCGGGCGTCGCGGCGGCCCACAACCTGCTCGGCGTGTCGCATCATCTCACCGGCGACCTGCCGGCTGCGCGTGCGCATCTGGAAGCCGTGCTGCATCTGGCGGAGTTCCGGCGCGTCGTCCCCGGCCATTTCGCCTTCCACCGCAATCCCTCCATCGCGCTGGCCCGGAATCTCTGGCTCCAGGGATACCCGGACCAGGCGGTCGCGGCGGCGAAACCGCTCGCGACGCAAACCGCCACCGCGGATCTGGTGACCTATTGCATCGGCCTGATCTGGGGAGCCTCGGTCTTCCAGTGGGTCGGCGACTGGGACATGTTCGAAGCGCTCGGGGAGCGCCTGATCGCCAGCGCCGCCAGCCATTCCCTCAAACCGTACGAAGCGGTGGGCCTCGCCATGCGGGGCGAGAGGCTGATCCAGGCTGGCCAGCTCGACGGCGGCATCGGGCTCCTCCAGACCGCCGTCGCGGCGCTCAGGGCGGATCATTACGAGCTTTACACGTCGGGCTTCGGCGGGTCGCTCGCCATGGCGCTCGCGACGCGCGGGCTCGTCGCCGACGCGCACGCGGTGATCGACGAGACCCTGGCGCGGGTTCTGCTCCATGGCGGCTCCTTCGAGCTTCCGGAGCTGCTGCGCATCCGTGGGGAGGTCCAACTCCGCCTGGGCGACGTCACCGGTGCCGAGGCCAGCTTCCGCGAGGCCATCAGCGTCGCCGATCGGCAGGGGGCGCTGTCATGGCGTCTGCGCGCGTGCACGAGCCTTGCCCGGCTGTGCAGGGGGGGCGACGGCGCGCGCGGGGCGCGTGACGCCCTGGCGGAAACCCACGCCCGGTTCACCGAGGGCTTCACGAGCGCGGATCTCGAGGCCGCGCAAACCCTGCTCGCCGAACTCGCGGCTGCCGACGGCGGCGAGTGAACCGCAGCGGCGGCCTGTCATTCCAGGTCGGCATCGATGCGCAGGATCAGCCCCTCTTCATTGGCGCGTATGTCGAGCACGCCGATCTCATGGCCGAAATCGCCGGTGAAATCGACCCGCACCCGTGCCCGCCCATCACCGGGCCGTTCGATCGACAGAACGCGGGTCACCGTGTGATAGCCGGCGAAATAGCGTTCGACATAGTCGGCAACGCCCGGATGGCCTTCGAAGCGATGACCGGTGGACGGATCATCGATCACCGCATCGGGCGTGAAAAGGGATTGCACCGCCTCGGTGTCGAAGGCGTTGAGTGCGGCGATCAGCGCGTCCGCGGTTCTGCGCAGGCGGTCGGCCGGCATCGGCATGGCGTAAACTCCTGTCCACTTGGTTCGCCCCACGGAAACCGGGGCCATTGCCGCCCGTTGTCCTCGCATCCTCTGAATGGCGGCGGGCATCGTCGCGACCTTGTGCGTCCGTTCCCGTGTCGCATGAACCGGGCCGGTGCCGCGAGTTAAGCATCGTGAATGTCCGTAAGGCCGCCTGCGGCATCCGGAGGGCTCCGGGCGCCGGCGAAGCACCCGCGTCCCGAGGGGACTCCAAGGATGGCGGCATCTCCCCCGTCAAGAACAGCCATACAACAGCGCGCCGTAAAACAGGTGAACGGGACCGCCGATTCTTACAACGACCGAGACGACGGAGAACAACGGTTGATGGACGCTCACGCCGATTAACAACCATCGCGGACGATTTGCGCGGATCATCAGTTCATCGGGCCGGTGGGCAGCGGCTCAAAGCCCATCCACTGCAACGGCCTGCGCATCAACACTCCATAACCCCAGGGCTCCGGCTCGAACGCGTTGAGGCCACAGCCCGCCTCCGACCAAGGATACCCATCATGACGACCAACCACAGCGTCACCGCCGCCCTGTTCTCCGTCCTGCTGCTCGCCGCCGGCTCGGCTGCGGCCGAGAACTCGCTGGACAGTCAGTTTGCCGAAACCGAGAGCGCTCTGCAGGCCTGGAACACCGGCGTGTTCGGCCGCGAGGAAATGCTGCAGACCGGGCAGTACCTCGTCATGGCCCGTTCCCTGGCGCACCAGGGCCGCACCGCCCAGGCCCAGCAGTACCTCAACGTCGCCCGCGGTCTGCTGCGTCTGCCCGCCGGCCTGAGCCTTGCGGAACTGGACGGCGCTCCCAAAATGGCGCTCCCCAAGGAGCCCTGACACCCCGATGGGGATAATGACGCCGGCCGGTCGGCGAGGGGTGCTATCCATGAAGGCGTTCCTCACCGCGGCCGGCGTCGCCAGCCTGACGATCGGAACCCAAGCCCGGCCGTTCTTCCGGACGGCCGGTTCCTGTGCCTGGAAACCGGCTGCCGCCGCTAGACGATGTAGCCGCCGGTGACTTCGATGGATTGCGCGTTGACCCAGGCGTTGTCGTCGGACAGCAGGCTGGCGATCACCCGCCCGACGTCGTCCGGTTCGCCGACACGGCCGAGCGCGGTCTGCGAGCCGAGCAGCGCCGCGAATTCGTCGCTCAGCCCGCCGCCCAGGTCGGTGCGGATCGCGCCGGGCGACACCGCGTTGGCACGGATGCCCCGGCCGCCGAACTCCTTGGCCATATACCGGGTCAGCACCTCCAGCCCGCCCTTGAACGCGGCATAGGGGGCGACGCCCGCCGTGGCGACGCGCGTCGTCGCACTGGTCAGGTTGACGATGTGGCCGCCGTCCGCGAGCAGCGGCAGCAGCGTCTGGGTCAGGAAGAACGGTCCTTTCAGATGGACGTTCAGCAGACCGTCGAACTGTTCCTCCGTCACCGTTTCGATCGGGTTGAACAGCCCATGGCCCGCGTTGTTGACGAGACAGTCGAAACTGGTCCGATCCGACATCGACCGCAGCGCCTGCTCCACCCCGGTTCGGAACGCCGGGAAGGAGGCGATGTCGCTCACGTCGAGCTTCAGGCTCACCGCCGTGCCGCCCTCCGCCCGGATCCCGCGGACCACCTCGTCCGCGCCGGCCGGGTGGGTGTTGTGGGTGATGATGACGCCCATGCCGCGGCGGGCGCAGTGCAACGCCGCGCTTCGGCCGATGCCGCGGCTGCCGCCTGTGATGACCGTGATCTTCACGTGTGTCCCCCTGTCGTGCTGATGGCGATTCCCTATCAGCCGGGCGTCACGGCGGACAGAGCGGTTCCTCCCGGGTTCTTGCCTATTCCTGCTTTCGGGCTGGCTGCCGGCGGCGGCACCGGACATCATGGAGCGATGGAAACCCAGCTTGCCGAACTGCGACATCTCGCTTCCCGTGCCGAAAACCGGCGGACCGAAACCGGCATCCCCCGCGTGGCGATGGCGCAGGGAGACATTCCCGAGCATATGCTTGCCGCGGTTTACGATCCCATGGTCAACCTGATTCTGCAGGGCGGCAAGACCATGACGATCGGCGACCGCGTGCTTCACTACACGCCGGCCGACTATTTCGTCATGTCCACCCACCTGCCGGCGATCGGCCGGGTCCATCAGGGTGGACCCGGACGGCCCTATCTCGCCGTCAGCCTGACGCTGGCCCCCGATGTCATCGCGGCGATGCTGGCCGACGCCCCGGCTCCGTCGCCGCTCGGCGAGCAGTCGAGCGGCTTCTCGGTGGCGTCCGTCACGCCCGAGTTGCTCGACGCCTGGGTGCGCATGCTCCGGCTGATGGATCACCCCGCCGATATCGCGGTGCTCGCCCCGGCCTATGAGCGGGAAATCCTGTACCGCGTCCTGCAGGGGCCGCACGGCTGGCTGCTGCGGGACATCGCCCTCCCGGACACGGCGCTGGCGCGCGTGCGCCTCGCCATCCAGTGGATCAGGACCCACTTTGCCGAGCCGATGCGCGTCGACAGGCTCGCCGACATGGCGGCCTTGAGCGTGTCGGCGTTCCATCGGCATTTCAAGGCCGTGACCGCCATGAGTCCGCTCCAGTTCCAAAAGCGCATCCGTCTGCTTCACGCCCGCAGCGTCCTGATCGCCAATGGCCGAAGCGCCTCCGCGACCGCGTTCGAGGTCGGCTACGGCAGCCCGTCCCAGTTCAGCCGGGAGTACATCCGCTTCTTCGGTTCGCCGCCGGCCCGGGATGCCGCGATGATCCGGCGCCGGTGGATGGCCGCGACCGCGGACGACTGATCCGCGGTTACCGAGCCGGAGATGGCTCTTCCAGCCGGTCGGGCGGCAAACCCGCCCAGGCCCGGCGGAGGAGGTTCCGGATCGCCCCGCGGTCGAAGGGGCGCGGGTTCCAATAGGGGTCCCTCACGGACAACGCGGCGATCTCATCGATGCCGTCCTCCGGCATGCCCAGGTCCTTCAGCGCGGACGGTGCGCCCAGCCTTGCGGCCAGATCAAACAGGCCCCGCGCCGCATCCCGCGTTCCGAGCGCGGTCGCGACGCGGGCCATGGCGTCGGGGGCCGCCGGTGCGTTGTAAGCGATCACATGAGGCAGGACGACCGAATGGGTCTGCGCGTGCGGCAGGCCGAAGGTGCCTCCGAGAGCATGGCACAGCTTGTGGTGCAGGGCCATGCCGACCGTGCCGAGGCAGATGCCGCACAGCCAGGCACCGTAGAGCGCGTCCGAGCGGGCCCCGCGGTCGGTCGGCGCCGCGACGATGCGGGGCAACGCCCGGCCGAGCGCGCGGATGGCCTCTTCGGCCATCAGCGACGTCACCGGGTTGCTGGCCTGGGCGTACAGCGCCTCCACCGCATGGGCCATCGCGTTCATGCCCGAGGTCACCGACAGCGCCGGCGGCAGGGACAGCGTCAGGTCCACGTCGTAGATCACCGTTTCGGGAAGGACCTTCGCGCTGCGCTGCGTCGTCTTGTGCCCCTTCTCCGTCTGGCCGAGGATCGGCGTCATCTCCGACCCGGCGTAGGTGGTCGGGACGACGACCTGCGGAAGGTCGGTCCGCAGCGCGATGGCTTTCCCCAGCCCGATCGCCGATCCTCCGCCGATGGCGACCGTGCAGTCGGCCCGCAGATCCTGCAAGACCGCCAGCGCGCGCTCCGTCACATCCACCGGCGTGTGCATGGCCGCATCCTCGAACACGCCGGCGATCCGGCCGACCGCGGCGGCCTCGGCGGCCGCGCGGTCGCGGCGGCCGGTCAGCAGAAGGGCCCGCCGGCAGCCGAGACGCTCCAGTTCCGACCCCAGGCGGGTTATCGTCCCGGACCCGAAGACGACGTGCATCGGCGAGCCGGTGTAGACGAACGGGATCATGTCATGGTCCTCAAGAGGCTGGTTTCGTCACGCCGTCCCGTCGCTGCGGCCTTCCCCGGCACGCTCTCAACCTTTCAGCCGCAGGGCCAGCCGTTTCAGGCCCGACAGATGGCCGGCGACGACGTTGCGCGTGGCCTCGTCGGTCAGGCGTCCCCGCTCGTCGAATCTGGCGGCGGCGCCACCGACCAGGACCTCGGGTCCGTTCAGCATCTGGGCGTTCAGGTAGACCAGGATCTGGCGCAGGTGATGGTTGGCGAACGCGGTTCCGAGGATGCTCTGGCTCGCCCCCATGATGGCGACCGGCTTGTCGTCGAAGGGCTGGTTGGGCGCCCGCGAAGCCCAGTCCACGGCGTTCTTGAGCACCCCCGGGATGGACCGGTTGTATTCGGGCGTGACGAACAGGAGCGCATCGGCCCGCCGGATTTTCGTGCGGAGGTCCTCGACGCTCGGCGGAAAGCCTTGGAGCCGCACATCGTCGTTGTAGAACGGGATCGGCGAGAGGTCGAACTCCTCGATGGTCATGCCATCGGGCGCCAACTCCGTCGCCGCGCGCAACAGCGCCGTGTTGTAGGACCCCTGCCGCAGACTTCCGGAAATTCCCAGGACGTTCATGATGCTGTGATCCTCCCGTGTGGTCTTGCGGTCTCGTCCGAGATGGTGCCGCAGGGCCGGGTTTCGCAGTCCGGCCCCGCGGACGGGCAGGGGGTCAGCGCCGGACGGTCGCGCCGGCCGCCGCCGGGGCGGCGTCCTGCCGGAGGAGCCAGCCGCGGCGCATCGGTTTCAGAACGCACAGGGCCAGCCCGGCGGTGCAGAAGTCAAGGACGCTGACCAGGGTGAAGACCAGCGGCCAGGACTGGGTCTGCTCGTAGATCACCGCCGCCAGCGGCCCGCCCAGGATGGACCCCACCGCCGTCGCGATCAGCAGGAAGCCGAAATTGTTCGCGGCGTGCCGCGGACCGAACAGGTCGCCGAGCAGCGACGGGAACAGCGAGTAGATCTCGCCCCAGCCGAAGAACACCACGCCGGTGAGCAGCACGAACAGCAGCGGATCATTGCCGAACGTCAGCAGCAGCAGGATCGACAGGCCTTCCAGCGCGAAGGCGACGACCATGGTGTTCTCACGCCCCAGATGGTCGGACACCCAGCCGAAGAAGGGCCGCGTCAGCCCGTTGGCGATGCGGTCGACCGTCAGCGCCAGCGGCAGGGCGGCCATGCCGAACACCATGACATCCTTGGTGATTCCGAAATCCTTGGCGAACGCGCCGATCTGCGAGATGACCATCAGGCCGCCGGTCGCGACCATCGTCATCATCGCGAACAGCAGCCAGAAGATCGGCGTCCGCAGCATCTCCCGCGGGGTGTGGCTGCGCCGTCCCGCCATCTTCGCCTCGGCCGCAGCCCGGAAACCGGCCATGTAGCCCGCGGGCGGCCGGGTCATCCCCTGCGCCGCCAGCACGCAGATCCCTCCCAGGATCGCGCCGAAGACCAGCAGCGTGCTCTGATACCCCATCGCCTTGATGGCGGTGTCGATCGGAAAGGTGGTGACGATCGCGCCGAAGCCGTAGCTGCCGGCGACCATGCCGATGGCGAAGCCCCGGCGGTCGGGGAACCATTGCGTCATCAGTTCGACGACGGCGACGTAGATCATGCCGGTGCCGATGCCGCTGAAGACGCCGTAGGTGATGTAAAGCACCGGCAGGCTGGTCACGGAGGCCGACGACATCCAGCTCGCCGCCACGAACAGGCCGCCGACGGTGGCGAACTGGCGCGGCGTGAACCGTTCGGCCAGATAGCCGTGCATCGGGCCGAAGCCGCACTGGAAGATGCTGAACAGGGCGATGGTCACCTGAAGCGCCGACAGGGACACGTCGAAGCGGCTCAGCATCGGCTGGACGAACAGCGCCCAGACATATTGCGGGCTGGAGATCGCCATCATCGCGACGACGCCCAGGACCAGCTGCCGCCAGCGGACGCGGGTTTCCCATCCCGATGCGGTTTGCGCCACGGCGGTCGACCCGACCCGACCCATCCGGTCGGCCATCGGATTTGGATGCGTCTCTTGCGACATGGCGTTCCTCCTTGATGATGCTTTGTTTTCGGTGTTCTGCCAGCCGCATGCGGGGCTGCACCCGGTTGCGGCCCCGGTCAGCGCCGGTGCGTCAATGGACCGGTGCCGAGGCCCGGCGCTCGCGATCGAAGGCCCGCGCCAGCAGGGACGGGTCCTGCTTGAGGCGGTATTTCTCCACCCGGTGGGAGGAGGTGTGCGGCAGCGCGTTCACGAAGACGACGAAGCGGGGGATCTTCATCGCCGCCATCCGGCCGTTGCACCACTCGACGATCGCCTCGGCGGGCGGTGGATCGGCGCGGGGGACCAGCACCGCCATGATCTCCTCCTCGCCCAGTTCCGACGGCACGCCGATGGTGGCGGCCTCCAGGATGCCGGGATGTTCGGACAGGATGCGGTCGAGTTCGGCGCCCGAGATGTTCTCGCCCCGGCGGCGGATGATGTCCCGCTTGCGGGCGACGAAGTAATGGTAGCCGTCCTCGTCCCGCCGGACATAGTCGCCGGTGCGGAACCAGCCGTCCTGCATCGCCGCGCGCGTCTGTTCGGGATCGTCGAGATAGTGCAGCGCCATGATCGGCGTCTTGACGAGCAGCTCGCCCATGTCGCCGACCGGCACGTCGCGTCCGTCCTCGTCCACGATGCGCAGCTCGACGAAGGGGTCGTCGAAGCGCGGATGGCGCGCGGGCCGGCCGATGCTGCCGACCTTGTGCGGACCTTCGAACGGGTTGTTGCAGGCGCCGGGGATCTCCGACATCCCGTAGCCCTCGATCAGGGTGGGGACGTGGAACTCCTGCTGGAAGACCCGCATCATCTCCGCGCTGATCGGCCCGCCGTAGATTCGGGTGATGCGGTGACCGGGGTCGAACTCGCCGCGCGGCCGGTTGGCCAGGATGTTGCCCAGCGCCGCCAGGATGTTGAACACCGTCGCCCCGGTTTCCGCCGCCAGCCGCCACAGGCGCGACGCGCTGAAGCGGGACGTCGTGATCATCGCCGCGCCGGCCGCCAGCGCGCCGCCCCAGGAGTAGAACAGGGCGTTGATGTGGAAGATGGGCAGCACCGTCAGCAGCCGGTCGGACGGCTGGAGGTGCATGCGCTCCACGAAGGCCTCGGCCGCCCAGACGTAGTTCTTCTGGCTGTGGACGACGCCCTTCGGGAAGCCGGTGGTGCCCGAGGTGTAGATGACCACGGCGGCGTCGTCCGGCTGCGGTTCCGGAAGGTCGATGGCGCCGTTCGGCCCTGCGTAGCGCTCGATGTGTGCCGTGACCCCGGCGACGTCGGCGGCGGCCCCGCCGATCTCGTCGAGCGGCAGAAGCCAGGGAACCTCGTCGAAGGACCCGGTGATGCGCTCGACCCGCTCCAGGTCGGCGGTCTGGCAGGCGACGGCGGTCGGGCGGCAGTGGCGGAGGATGTAGGACAGCTCGGCGTCGGTCAGGCCGGGGTTCATCGGCACGAAGACGGCGCCGGCCTTCGCCGTGGCGAGGAACATCAGCAGGGCCACGTCGCCGTTCGACGAGACGAGCCCGATGCGGTCCCCCTTGCGGATGCCGCGCAGCACCAGGGCACGCGCCAGCACGCCGCTCGCGTCGTCGATCTGGGCGTAGCTCCAGGTGCGGCCTTCGAACAGCAGGGCCGGGCGGTCGGGGCCGGTGGCGCGGCGGGAGGCCAGCAGTGTCGGGATCGTGTCCCGGTGCGGCGGATGGAGGGCGAGGACGTCGCGTGGCTTGAGATCGGTCGGCGTAGCGGTCGGCATGGGGGAGCCCCCTGGAAAAGCGGATGGTGTGGAAGGCCGGATGACGGTCAACCGGGCTCCTGCGCCTCGTGCTCGGTGCGCAGCCAGAGGTCCCGGGCCAGCGGCGAGCGGATTTCCTCCAGCAGATGGGCGACCAGCCCGATCGTGCGGGCGATCAGCCCGATGCCGCGGCTCACACGCCAGTCGAGGCCCAGTTCGCTGGCGATGGCGCCGATGGCGCCGGAAACGTTGATCGGCAGGTGACGCCCGAGCGACCGCTCGGCCTCGTCCGCCACAGCCTCCAGCAGCATCACATGGCCGCCGCGGAAGCCGTTCTCCGCCGCGATGGCGAGCAGGCGGGCGGTGCGCGGGTCAGCCTGCTTGTGGATCGGATGGCCCAGGCCGGGAATGATCCGCTTTTCGGCCTTGAAGCGCGCCACGATGTCCCGGGCCAGGGCTTGCCGCTGCTCCGCCGTGGCGTCCGCCGGCCGGGCCTCCTGAAGCAGGCGTGCCGCGCCCTCGATGCTGCCGACGAAAACCGTGCCGACGCCGCTGAGCCCCGCGGCCACCGCGGCCTGGAGCGAGTCCGGCGCGCCGAGATAGGTCAGCCGGGCCGCGAGCACGCTGGGGGTCAGGCCATGCTCGACCAGGGCGACGATCAGCGCGTTGAAGACGGCGTCCTCCCGTGGATCCGGCAGACGCCCCCAGATCTCCAGGAACGCCATCTGGCCGAGGTCGACCTTGCCGAGGATGTCGGTGACAAGGTCGAGCCCATGGATACGGATGCTGTCCGCATCACTGCGGCAGATCTCGCTGCGCATCGCAACTCTCCGAGATTTTTGAAGCGGATCGGGTGCCGGGGGGCGTGGCCGTTGCCACCGCCCTCTCGCGGCTTGGCCCTGCGGGTCAGGTCTGCAGGGCCGGTTCCATCACCGGGCAGAGCACGAAGTCATGCTCGACCGTGTGGAAGGGGACGCTCATCGCCTCTCCCGTGGGAGCGATGCCCGGCTCGTGCCGGCGGAAATCGATGATCAGCGACTCCTTGACGCCGAACACCGCGTCGGAATCGAGATACGCGTCGCCCGCCACGAACAGCTGCGTCGTGACCGTCTGGAAGCCGGGCGCGGAGACGATCATGTGGATGTGGCCGGGCCGGTAGGGATGGCGCCCCATCCGGTTCAGCATCGTGCCGACCGGGCCGTCGGTCGGAACCGGGTAGGAGGCCGGCCGGATCGAGCGGAACCGGTACCGGCCTTCCGCGTCGGTGCGCAGCTTGCCTCGCGCCAGCATCTGCGTCTGGCCGGGCAACTGCATGTCGTAGTTTCCCTCGCCGTCGCCCGACCAGACGTCGAGCAGCGCGCCCGCCACCGGGGCGCCGTCGAGTGTCAGGACGCGGCCGGAATAGAAGGCCGGCTCACCCTTGACCCCCTCGGCCAGATCGCTGCCGAGCGGCCGTTCGGGAGCGCCTTCCCAATAATAGGGGCCCTGCACCGCCGACTCCAGCGCACCCGCGGGCTTGCGGTTGTTGATCGCATCCACCAGCATCGACACGCCCAGGGTGTCGGAGAGCAGGATGAATTCCTGCCGCCTGTCGGTGCAGGTCTGCCCGGTCGCCGTCAGGAACTGGATGCCGGCCATCCACTCCGCCTCCGTCAGGTCCACCTCGCGGACGAAGTCGTGCATGTGGCGGACGAGCGCGGTCATGATGGTCTTGAACCGCGGATCGTCGCACGCGGCGAAACGGGCGAGCACCGCGTCGGTGATGCTGGATTCGTTGAACTGGCGCATCGTTCCCCCCTTGGGAATGCCACCGTCGGACGGCGGTCGTTGATATGGGGCGGCTCATTCCCGGATGATTCTTGTATCGTCCGCTCCCCGGAATGCTTCCAGATCTACCGTTTCCCGCACCAGCGGTGAAATGATAGATTCTCATCGTAACGATCGATGGCATCGATGATTGGAGCCTGGACGGCCGCCGCCGCCGGGTTCACCGGGAGGCTCTGGGCATGGAACTGCGGCATCTCCGCTACTTCACGGCGCTGGCGGAGCGCCTGAACTTCACGCACGCGGCGGAGAAGGTGCACGTCACGCAATCGACCCTCTCGCACCAGATCAAGCAGTTGGAGGACGAGGTCGGCCACCGCCTGTTCGACCGTGTCGGCAAGCGCGTCGTCATGACGGAGGCGGGCGAGACCTTGCTTCCCGCCGTCACGAAGGCCCTGCGCGAGATCGACGAGGGAATCCGGACGCTGAAGGGATCGGGGCGGCACCTCAGCGGCATGGTGCGCATCGGCGCCACCCACACCTTCAACATCAGCCTGATCCCGTCCTGCCTCGCAACCTTCCTCACCAACAATCCCTCGGTCCGCGTGACCGTGGAGGAGCTGTCGGCGGCGGAGATCGAGGAGCGGATCGAAGCCGACACGCTGGACATCGGAATCGCGTACCGGCCCATGGATCTGCGCGACCTGTGGTTCGAGCCGCTCTACAACGAGGAAATGGTGCTCGCCGTCGGCCCCCAGCATCCCTTTGCCCATCGCAAGCGGATCCGGATCATCGAGCTGCACCGGCAAAGCCTGGTCCTGCTGCCGAGGGAGTTCTCGACCCGGCAGATGCTCGACGGCTGCTTCCAGTCCGTCGGTGCCGAACCGGTCGTGGTGGCGGAGACCAACACGATCGCCGCCATGCTGAGCCTGGTGCGCCGGATGGAAATCGCCGCGATCGTTTCGGAGCAGGCCGTGTCGGAGATGCAGGACGTGCGCATCGTCGCGCTGGAAAGCCCGACGCCCATGCGAACCCCCGGGATCCTGTGGAAGCGGGACGGCGAGCGCGCGGCCGCGGTGCGCTCCTTCGCCGCCATCGTCCGGCGGGCGGTGTCGAGTGCCAAACTCAAACGCCCGCGGGAATAGGCGGGCGCAGGTCGGCACACACGAATTGCCCGGGGCAGGCCGCGAGCGCGGATCGCGTGGAAGCGGAATCGATTTGAAGCGTCGATCCGCTCGTCACAGGACGGATCCCGAGCGTCGTGCGTGTCCGATCGAACGCACGACGTTCTAGTTCAGGAGACGGTTCTCTCGCAGGCGCGCCACCGCCAGATCGACAAAGACTCTGACCTTCGCAGGAGCGTGACGCCCCTCGGGGTAGAGCACATGGATGGGCAACGGCGGTTCTTCATGATCGCCGAGCACGATCTGCAATGCCCCTTCCAGGAGGGCCGGGCCGATCTGATAATGGAGGACCCGCGTCAGGCCCCAGCCGCTTTCGGCGGTCGCGATCACCGCTTCGTTGGTGTTGCACTGGAGGACGGAGTCGATCGTCACCCGCTGATCCCCGGCGAACCGCCATTCCGGCGACGCCCATGCACTCGTCGACGCGGCGATCCGGTGATGCTTGAGGTCGGCCGGCGTCATCGGGACTCCATGGCGCTCGAAATAGGCCGGCGAGCCGCAGATCACCCGCCGCACCGTACCGACCTTGACGGCCGTAAAGCCTGAATCGGGCAGATGGCCGATCCGCACGGCGACATCGATGCCTTCGTCGACGATGTTGACGGGCCGATCGATGAAGAGCGTCCGAGCGCGCATCGTCGGATAGCTGTTCAGAAACTCGGTCACGATCGGCAGCGCATACATCTGCCCGAACAGCGCCGACGCCGTGACGGCGAGCGTTCCGGTCGGCGTGGCGTAGGAGCCGCCGGCCGCAGCCTCGGCCTCGGCAATGTCGGACAGTATCTGGCGGCAATCCTTGAAATAGCGGGCGCCCGCTTCGGTCGTCTTGACCGAGCGCGTCGTGCGAACGAACAGCCGTGTGCCGATCAGGTCCTCGAGCGACGCCACGGCACGGGTTACCGCCGGCGCGCTCATGTGCATGTGGCGAGCGGCCTCGGCGAAGTTCTCGGTCTCGACGACCTTCACGAAAATCCGCATCGCCTGCCAACGATCCATTCGTTCCCCCGTGCCTGCGCGGTCAAAGGATGGTCATAAGAACTTCCGGACGAATACTGGGATCGCGCCTTAGAACGTCTTCGTAATAACCGGATGAGCGGCCACTCGGCAAACGGAGTTTGAACAGATACCGCAAGAGTGGCGACGGCACAGCGGCCATGACGGGCTGCGAGGCCGCAATCTGGACATCGGATGCCATGATGTCAGACCTCCGTTGAAGGTTGGTTCCTGAAGGCCGCCGCCAGATGCTCGATCTTCCGGCAAGCCTGGCCGTCGATCCCGGCCCTCACCGCCCGCCCGCGCCGCGACCCGCGATCTTCGTCGTTCGACGCGAGCGCCAGAGCGATCGCCTGCGATGTGTGGAAGTCGAAGCTGGATCCACGTCTCGCCGCGTCGATTTCCGCGCCGGTCATGCCAAGCCGTCTGGCCGCGGTGTCCTGCTGCTGCAACAGCGGCCTGTCGCCGCTGCCGGCGGTCAGCGCCAGCTCGATCGACAATCGTGCTCGTTCGTTGAGCGTGAATCCAGCCATGGCGGCATCCTCGTTTGGAAGACAGCGTGCTAAAAGCCGAAATGGCTGAGGCCAGGGTGGTCGTCGGGCCGGCGGCCGAGCGGCCAGCGGAACCGGCGGTCGGTTTCGGCTATCGGATGCTCGTTGATGCTGGCGTGCCGGGCGCGCATCAGGCCATCCTCGGCGAACTCCCAGTTCTCGTTGCCGTAGGCGCGGAACCACTGGCCGCTGTCGTCGTGATACTCATAGGCGTAGCGGACCGCGATGCGGTTTCCTGCGAACGCCCAGAGTTCCTTGATCAGCCGATAGTCGAGTTCCTTGTTCCACTTGCGGGTCAGGAAGACTTCGACCTCCGCCCGGCCGTTCGCGAACTCGGCGCGATTCCGCCAACGGGTATCCTCGGTGTAGGCCAGGGCGACCTTGGCGGGGTCGCGGCTGTTCCAGCCGTCCTCGGCGAGGCGGACCTTTTCGATGGCGGACTGCTCGGTGAAGGGGGGAAGCGGCGGACGGGACATGGCGTTCTCCTTTGAGTCAGGCGGCGTGGGAGGATGGGCGGCAGGGGGAAGCCGGCCGCCCGCCCGTCCGTTGTCAGGCGGCGACGTGATCGATGCGGGGGAAATCGATCTCGGTGTCCAGCGCCTCATTGACGTAGTTGGTGAAGGTGTTCAGCGCGACATGCCCGATGATCTCGAGGATCTCCGCGTCGCTGTAGCCGGCGGCGCGCACCGTCTCGATCGCCCGCGGTCCGACGGTGCCGCGCGCGACGGCGAGGGCCTTGGCGAACTCGACCGCCGCCGCCGCCCTGGCGTCGTTCGAGCTTCCCCGGCGGTTGGCCGCGATCTCGCTCTCGTCGAGCTTGGCAAACTTGCCGCCGGTGAAGGTGTGGGCGGACAGGCAGTACTCGCATCCGTTCACTTCGGCCATCACGAGCGCGATCCGCTCGCGGGTCGCGTGGGGCAGCGTGCCCTTGCCGAGAGCGCCCTGGAAGGCGGTCCAGCCGCTCAGCGCCGCCGGGCTGTTTGAAACCAGGCGGAAGATGTTCGGCACGCGGCCGAGCTGCTTCTGCACCGATTCCAGGATCGGACGCGATGCCTCGGGAGCATCGTCGATGGTCGCGGGCGTCGGAATATGGGACATCGTCTTGTCTCCGTTTGTGAAAGAGGGGTGTTCCCTTCCCCGGCAGGATGGTCCCGACCATCTGCGATGGTGAATGTCGGAAAGGAGGAAGGGACTGTTGCCGCGGGCGTCGTAATCGGGCCCGGGACGCGGTCAGAGGGCGAGCTGGATGCGGTTCTCTTCGTCGGCGTCCTGCGCGGCCGGTACGGCGCAGCAGATCAGGACCTCGTCGGCGCCGACAGCCGCGGTTGGTTCCTTGAGATATGTCACGGTGCCTTTGAGCAGCTTGGTCCGGCAGGTCCCGCATGTGCCCTCGCGGCAACTGAACTCGGGCTGCAGGCCGCGCGCTTCCGCCAGTTCGAGCAAGGTGCCGGAGTCCGGTGTCCAGCGGGCCTCCTTCAGCGCGGTCATGAAGGCCACCGGCACCGGCTTGGGCGACGGCGGGGGGCGACGGTGCGAGGCGACGCCGGCATCGGCCCCGGCATCCGCCGTGCGCTGCAAGGACGACGGTCCGAAGGCTTCGGCGTGGATCCGCCTGTCGTCGATGCCGCCGTGCCGCAGCCCGTCATACAGCGCCTGTGTGAAGGATGGCGGGCCGCAAAGATAGACGTCGTAATCGTCGAACGGCAGAACGCGCGTCAGCAGGGCCATGTCGATGCGACCGGCCGCATCATAGTCGACGCCCGCTTCGGCGCCGTCGGGATCGCTCAGCACCCGGATCCATGTCACCGCTCCCCGCGCGGCGTCCACCAGATCGGCGATCTCCCGCCCGAAGGGACGATCCGACGCCGAACGCGCGGCCTGGACCAGGATGACCGGCCGCATCCGCTGCCTGCGCAGCCCCTCGTAGACCACGTGACGCAGCATCGCCAGCAGCGGGGTGATCCCGATCCCTCCCGCCAGCAAGACCGCGGGTCTCGTCTCGTACGGGTCGATGGTGAACCGGCCTTCGGGGGCGCGCGCCTCGATGACGTCGCCGACCCGGATGGTGTCGTGAAGGTGGTGCGACACCGCACCGTCGCGTTTGACGCTGATGCGGTACAGACCGTCGGACGGGGCGACGGACAGTGTGTAGGTGCGTATGAGTGGCCTGTCCGCGCCCGCCGGCGTCACGCGGATCGGCAGATGCTGACCGGCGGCATGGGGAAGAAGACCCGCCCCGTCACCCGGCTGGAGATGAAAGGAGCGGACCGACGGGCTTTCATCGACGATCTTCGTCACCTTGTAGGGCCGCCAGCGCGTCGCGAGTTCGGCCGCCTGCAAGCGCGCGGACGCCTGGGCCCAATCCCCCGTCATCAGCGAACTCGGGGACCAGCCGTCCTTCCGGAACGACCAGCGCAGCGCCAGTGCGCCGGCCCGGCGTCGAATACGGCGCGGCCGGAAGGTCCACAGCCGCTCCGCGCCCTGGAACGCGGCGATCTCGGGCGAGTCCAGGATCACCTCCGCGTCGCCGGTCATCTGCAGCATGTCGCCGTTCCCGTAATCGACGAAGACGAGCCCGGCCTTGCCGTTCAGGACGATGTTTCCAAGGGTCGAGAAGAAGAGATTGCCGTTGAAGTCCGGTACGGTGAGGGTGCCGTCCGCGGCGATGCGGACGAAACCCGGCTTGCCGCCGCGATGGGACACGTCGACCTGCCGGCGCTCCGCACGGTCGGCGTAGGTCGCGACGAAGAAGGCATCCGCCGCCCCGATCATGGCCCGCGCCGGGCAATCGAGTTGGGGCAGGTCCTCCACGACACCCGTGAATCGCTCCGCGGGGTCCCGGGCGACGTCGAGATCGCGAAGCTGGATATAGCGCGGACAGTTTCCGAAGCTCTGGTCGACATCGACCCGGAAACCGGATTCGTGGGCCGTGAGGACGCCGTTCATGCGGTTGCGGCGCCGGGTGTGCATCTCGATCCCCAGCAGACCGACCGGGCTTCCCTCCCGCATGCCCGCGCTCGCCGGATCGCTGGGGTCCGCCTGAGCGGCGATGTCGAGGGTCGTCGGCGTCGGCGACGACAGGAACCCCGGCTTGCCGGCAAGGAGCGTGGCCCACGGGTCGCCTTCCGGGTCGACGCTGCCCAGCACGATGAAGGGAAGCTGGGCATAGAAATCGCGGTGCTGGTCGGGCATGTGGTCGCGGATCACCCGTTCGCCGACGACCGCCATCCGCTCGGCCACGCCGACCTTCTCCTGAATGAACCTTTCACCCTCGTGCCAGGTCGGCAGCGTCGTCCGTGTCGCGGTCATCTCGGATGTCCCATGCGGATCGAGGTTGCGGGTGCGCCCTTCGGCGCGCCCGGGTGCGGGGTCAGGCGGCCAGGCCGACCGGTGTCTGGGCGAAGGGGACGAAGCCCGGCAATGCCTCGACCCGGCGGAGGAAGGCGTTGACGGCCGGGTACCCCGAGAGGTCGACGTTGCCCTCCGGCGCCCGCGCGACGTAGCTGTAGATCGCGACATCGGCGATCGTCGGACGCTCACCGACCAGCCAATCCTGTCCGCTCAACCGGTTCTGGAGCTTTTCCAGCAGGGCATGCGCCCGCGTGATGACCTCGTCGGCGTTGTACGGCGCCCCGAACACCGTGATGAGCCGGGCCGCCGCCGGACCATAAGCCACCTCGCCGGCGGCGACCGACAGCCAGCGCTGGACGGCGGCGGCACCCCGCGGGTCTTCCGGCAGCCAGTCGGTACGCCCGGCCTTCTTGGCGAGATAGACGAGGATCGCGTTCGAATCCGCGATGACGACGCCCGCGTCATCCAGGACCGGCACCTGACCGAAGGGGTTGAGCGTCAGGAACTCGGGGCTCTTGTGCGCGCCGGCCTTGAGGTCGACCTCGACCAGTTCATGAGGCAGCCCAAGAAGCGAGACGAGCAGGCGCGCACGGTGCGAGTGACCCGACAGCGGGTGGTGATACAGCTTCATGTCCAAGTCCTGCGATGCATTGGACGGGCTCATTCCCGTTCAGCATCGCCAGACTGATCCATCCGCCGCGTGGCGGGAATGACCGGCTTCGACACTTCATCATTGCGTCTGGTGAAATGATGGCCCAGCGAACCGCAGCGGGTTTTCCGGGAGGCCATTTGTGTTGAGTTACGCCGCCATGGCGGCGTCCTCGGTTTGAGCATGGTCGCGCGCTTCGGCTTCGGCTCCGGCGCGCCCCGCGACAACCGCCTTCCGATTTGTGCGCCAAAGTCCCTTTCGAGCGCTTTCGTGGAATAGGCTGGTCGCGGTCTCGCCAGAGGTCGGCACGATGTCCGCCGAAATATGCTCCCTCCGTGCAACATAGGGACGCCAAGGCGCGCTGGGCTCCAAAGCCTCGTCGATGCACGATCCGCGATTTGCTTCGCAAAGCGCGACAGCAGATGCGCACTGCAGGACGAAGACCGCTCACCTGTCGCCCAATCCCTTTCGGCTGCGCTCCAAGGGCATGGCATAGGTTTTGCTGATCCTTCCAATCTGAAGAGCCGGTTGGAGAAGGCTTGGAAGAACGGGAGTGGGCAGAATGCGTGGGGTGACCGAGCGGCCGTCGAGAACTGTGTTCGTCGTTGCCGTCGCCATCATCGCGGTGATCGGACTGGTCGTGCGGACGCTTTGGCAGGACTACAACCGCACCTGGCTGCAGGCTGAAGCGCTTGCCACAGACACGGCCAGAGTCGTCGAAGCCCAGGTGTCCCGCACCGTACACAGCGCAGACATTGTCCTTCAGCAGGTCATCACCATGATCGAAGAGGCCGGCGGTCTGGGGGCGGTCCGCAGCGAACCTTACTGGCAGCGGGTCCGGCAGTATGCCGCAAACGTCGACGGCGGTGAAAGTCTGTGGGTGTTCGACCGGGGCGGTGATGTTGTGCTTTCGACCACCGGGCCCTTTCCCGGTACGGCCTTCAACGCCACTGATCGGGCTTATTTTCAGGCCGCTCTTCAGAGCCAGGGGCTGTTCATCGGTCCGGCCATTCAGTTCAAGGTCAACGGCGCCCCGGTCGTTACCGCCTCCCGTCCTTTGAGAGACAAGGACGGCGTCGTTGTCGGCGGAGTCGTCGTGGCCATCAACGCGCAGTGGTTGACCGAATTCTACGCGTTGATGGACTTCGGCTACAGCCCTGCCATCGCAATCTTCCGCACCGATGGAAGCATCGTCGCCCGCCGTCCCAACCTCGAAAGCGTTATTGGCCAGTCGGATATTGATGGACCACTGTTCAAGGAGCATCTGCCGCGGGGGCAAGCCGGTTTCTATATTTCCACCTCGCGGTTTGACGGCAAGCGGCGCATGGCGGCCTACCGCTCGCTGGCTGAATTGAACCTGATCATCTACGCCGGCGTGGAGACGGCCACGGTCTTCGCGTCATGGCGCGAGCGATCGCTTTGGTTCGTCATAGATGTCGCGGTCATGCTCGCGTTGATTGTGCTGGCGATCCTCTGGGGCTCGCGCTTCCGGCTGAAGGCCCGGCGGACCCAGCGACGCCTCCTGGAGGCTGAGGCGATGACGGTGCAGATGGCCGCCGAACTGCAGTACGCCCGCCGCGACCCACTGACCCAGTTGCCCAATCGCGGCCTGTTCCTGGAGATGGCCGCTTCTCTTCATCAGCAGTGTCGTGCGCAGGGCCAGACGATCGCCGTCCTGTTCATTGATCTGGACGGCTTCAAGTCGATCAATGACCGCGAGGGGCATAAAGCCGGTGACGAGGTGCTTCGGCGAACGGCGTCGGTGCTGCAGGCACTGACGCGCGATCACGATCTGATCGGCCGCTTTGGCGGTGACGAATTCACCCTGTGTGTGCCAGGGCCATACAATATCCTGTTGCAGACGGCGTGCAGCATCGCCGAGCGTGTCGTTGGACAGATCGCAGGGCTTGAGCCGGGCCTTGGTTGCAGCGTCGGAATCGCCTTGCAGCCACAGGGCTGTGACGATCTTGGATGTACGTTGCAACGAGCGGACAACGCGATGTACCGAGCCAAACGCGCCGGCAAGGGGCGTTACGCGCTCGCTTCGGAACTGGATGACTGCGCAACCTGCTCGGTGTTGTGAGCAACTCCGGTGTGGAGTTGAACCGCACCGGTTTTCCCGGAGCTCCCCCATCGTCTGAGAAAGTGGGGTCATCATGACGACACAGGCATCACCCAAGCACGCCCCCTGACGTCCGCGATCGCGGGGTTCGGATGGTGTTCGAGCACAAAGGGGGCTGAACGCCGGGATTGATCATCACCGGGAGAGTGGTGAGCCAGATGGGCGGTCCAGCAGCCGCAACGGCTATGGACGCAAGACGGTGCTGACCGACACCGGCAAGGTCGCCCTTGATGTTCCGCGCGAGGCAAATTTTTACTGTCATAAGACAAAATTGTACAATTGACCGGTAGTCACCCAAAAACTAATCTTTCATCACGTCAGATCAAAATAAAAAGGGGGATTGCCGTGGTTGCTGTCCTCATGTTGGCAGGAGATTTTTCAGAAGACTACGAGGTGATGGTTCCTTTTCAGGCCCTGGGGATGCTGGGCATGAGAATCGACGTGGTTTGTCCAGGAAAACGGGCCGGTGATCTTATAAAGACAGCGATCCACGATTTCGAGGGTGACCAGAGTTACAGTGAAAAGCCGGGGCACCGTTTCAAGCTGACCGGCTCCTTCGCGACCATCGATCCCGATGCCTATCAGGGCCTGTATCTGACCGGGGGACGGGCACCGGAATATCTGCGGCTGAACCCAGCGGTGCTGCGCATCGTCCGTCATTTCATGGACCGGTCGCTGCCGGTGGCCGCGATCTGCCACGGCGTGCAGATCCTCACCGCCGCGGATTTGGTTCGCGGTCGCAAGCTTACCGCCTATCCCGCTGTCCGTCCCGAGGTGGAGATGGCCGGCGGCCTCTTTGTCGATGCGGATCCCGAGGAGTCGGTGACCGATGGCAACCTGGCCACCGCGCCGGCCTGGCCCGGCCATCCCGCTCTTCTGCGCGACTTCGTCCGTCTGCTGGATCACGGCATCCGGCGCTGAGGCGGCGGCACCGGCGGGGCATCCACCCGCAGCAGGCCGCCGCCTTCCAAGAATTTCCAGAGACTCTTCCAGGAAACCAGCAAATCCCGAAGTGGAGGATGTGTCATGATCGAGAGAGGTTTCTCCAAGCCGACCGATCGGGTCATGCGGCTGAAGAACCAGATTCTCAACGCCGTTCCGCATGTCGAGGCGGACCGCGCCGTTCTGGTCACCGAAGCCTATAAGGAAACCGAAGGGCTGCCGGCGATCCTGCGGCGGGCCAAGGCGGCGGAGAAGATTTTCAACAACCTGCCGGTGACCATCCGCCCGGACGAGCTGATCGTCGGCGCCATCACCCGCAACCCGCGCTCGACCGAGATCTGCCCGGAGTTTTCCTTCGACTGGGTGGAAAAGGAATTCGACACCATGGCCACCCGCGTGGCCGACCCGTTCGAAATCCCGAAGGAAACCGCCCGCGCCCTGCATGACGCCTTCCTCTACTGGCCGGGACGGACCACCAGCGACCTCGCCGCCTCCTACATGTCGCAGGAGGCCAAGGACTGCATCGCCGCCGGCGTCTTCACCGTCGGCAACTACTTCTACGGCGGCGTCGGTCATGTCTGCGTCGATTACGGCAAGGTGCTGAAGATCGGCTTCCGCGGGATCATCGCCGAGGTGGTCCAGGCGATGGAGACGATGGACCGCAGCGATCCCGACTACATCAAGAAGCAGCAATTCTACAATTCGGTGATCATCGCCTACACCGCGGCGATCAACTTCGCCCACCGCTACGCGGCCAAGGCGCAGGAGATGGCCCGGTCGGAAAGCGACCCGGTCCGCAAGGCCGAACTGCTGCAGATCGCCCGCAACTGCGAGCGCGTTCCCGAACATGGCGCCGGCAATTTCTGGGAGGCCTGCCAGTCCTTCTGGTTCGTGCAGAGCCTGCTGCAGATCGAATCGAGCGGCCATTCGATCTCGCCGGGCCGCTTCGACCAGTACATGCAGCCCTATCTGAAGGCCGACACCGGCATCTCGCGCGAGTTCGCGCAGGAGTTGGTGGACTGCATCTGGATCAAGCTGAACGACGTCAACAAGACCCGCGACGCCGTGTCGGCGCAGGCCTTCGCCGGCTACGCCGTGTTCCAGAACCTGTGCGTCGGCGGCCAGACCGAGGACGGGCTGGACGCCACCAACGACATGTCCTTCATGTGCATGGAGGCGGTCGCCCATGTCCGCCTGCCGGCGCCGTCCTTCTCGATCCGCGTCTGGCAGGGCACGCCCGAGGAATTCCTCTACCGGGCCTGCGAGGTCGCCCGGCTCGGGCTCGGCGTTCCGGCCATGTACAACGACGAGGTGATCATCCCGGCGCTGCAGAACCGCGGCGTGACGCTGCGCGACGCCCGCGATTACGGTATCGTCGGCTGCGTCGAGCCGCAGGCCATCCACCGGACCGAGGGTTGGCACGACGCCGCCTTCTTCAACGTGGCCAAGGTCTTCGAGATCACGCTGAACAACGGCAAGGTCAACGGCAAGCAGCTTGGCCCGGTGACCGGCGAATTCACCAGCTTCCGCAGCATGGACGACCTCTATGCCGCCTTCCAGACGCAGATGGAGTATTTCGTCCACTATCTGGCCGAGGCCGACAACTGCGTCGATCTCGCCCACGCCGAACGCTGCCCGCTGCCCTTCCTGTCGGCCCTGGTCGACGACTGCATCGGTCGCGGCAAGTCGGTGCAGGAAGGCGGGGCGATCTACAACTTCACCGGTCCGCAGGCCTTCGGCGTCGCCGACACCGGTGACTCGGCCTACGCCATCCAGAAGCATGTCTTCGAGGACGGCAAGCTGACGCTGGCGGAACTGAAGGAGGCGGTCGACGCCAATTTCGGCCTGTCGGCCGGCGTGGCGATGCCGGCCAGCGGGGCGGCGGCCGGCGACCTGACCGAAGAGCAGGTCTACGCCGCGGTCCGCAAGGTGTTGAGCGCCAGCGGCTCGCTCGATATCGCAGCGCTGAGAGGCGAGGTTTACCGCACGCTGGCCGGCTCCGCCGCCCCGGCGGCGAACGCCGGCAAGGCCTCCAACTACGAGGCGATCCGCCGTCTGCTCGACAACAGCCCGGCCTTCGGCAACGACATCGACGACGTCGATCTGGTCGCCCGCAAATGCGCCGCGATCTACTGCAACGAGGTCCAGAAATACCGCAACCCGCGTGGCGGACAGTTCCAGGCCGGCATCTATCCGGTGTCCGCCAACGTGCTGTTCGGCAAGGATGTCGGTGCGCTGCCCGACGGCCGGCCGGCCAGGACGCCGCTCGCCGACGGTGTGTCGCCCCGCCAGGGCAAGGACGTGACGGGGCCGACCGCCGCCGCCAACTCGGTGGCCAAGCTTGATCACTTCCTGGCTTCCAACGGCACGCTCTACAACCAGAAATTCCTGCCCTCCGCGCTCGCCGGCGATGCGGGGCTGCGCAACTTCTCCTCGCTGGTGCGCAGCTACTTCGATCACAAGGGCATGCATGTGCAGTTCAACGTGATCGATCGCCAGACCCTGCTGGACGCCCAGCGGGAGCCGGAGAAGCACAGGGATCTGGTCGTGCGGGTCGCCGGCTACAGCGCCCAGTTCGTCGTCCTCGCCAAAGAGGTGCAGGACGACATCATCAGCCGCACCGAACAGGTGTTCTGAGGCATCGGCGGCGGAGGATCGGCGGCCATGACCATGACCCAGCGCTTCTTCCTGAAGACCGAGATCCTGTTCGGCGACGGGCTGTACGACCGGTTGGAGGTGTTCCGTGGCCGGCGGATCGGCATCGTCACCGACGGCTTCATGGTCCGCTCCGGCATGGTCGGGCGGCTGCAAGGCAAGCTGCCGCCCTGCGAACTGGCGGTCTTCGCCGAGGTGGTGCCGGAACCGCCGGTGGACGGCATCGCCAAGGGCGCCCGTGTCCTGGCCGAGTTCCGGCCGGATGCGGTCGTCGCCCTCGGCGGCGGTTCGGTCATCGACGCGGCCAAGGCGATGCTGGCCACGCTGCGTGAAATGGGTGGGCCGGACATCGTCCTGGTGGCGGTGCCGACCACCAGCGGCACCGGATCGGAGGTGACCTGCTACGCCGTCATCTCCGAACCGGAGCGTGGCATCAAGCATCCCCTGCGCTCGCCGGAGATGGTTCCGGATCTGGCCCTGCTGGATCCGGATCTGGTGGCGAGCGTGCCGCCGGCGGTCACCGCCGACACGGGCATGGACGTCATCACCCACGCGCTGGAGGCCTATGTCGCCACCGGGGCGACGGACTTCAGCGACGCCTTCGCCGAAAAGGCGCTGAGCCTCGCCTTCGCCAAGCTGCCGGCGGCTTATGCCGACGGTGGCGACCGGGCGGCGCGGGCGGCGCTCCACAACGCCTCCTGCATGGCCGGCATGGCGTTCAACGCCGCGGGGCTCGGCCTGAACCACGGGCTTGCCCACGCCATCGGCGGGCGCTTCCACCTTCCGCACGGCCGCATCAACGCCATGCTGCTGCCGCTGGTGGTGGACTACAACGCCGGCACGCAGGACGGCTTCGGCCCCGGCCTGCCGGCGGCGGAGCGCTACGCCGAGATCGCGCGGCGCGTCGGGCTGGAGGCCTCGACCGCCCGTGGCGGTGCGAAGGCGCTGGCCCGGGCGATCGCCCGCATGAACGACCGGTTCGGCATTCCCGCCACCCTGCGGGCGGCCGGCACCGACATGGACGACTACGCAAGGGCGCAGGACCAGTTGGTCGAGGCGGCGCTTGCCGACGCCTGCACGGCGAGCAACCCGCGCACGCCCACGGCCGGCGAGGTGGCCGGCCTGATCCGGGCGGTGGGTGGCTGATCTCAAGTCCGGAAAACCAAATCCAGCCAATCGAGTTCAAGACAAGGGAGTTTGCGATGCAACAGGAAGCTTTGGGAATGGTGGAGACCAAGGGTCTGGTCGGGGCGATCGAAGCCGCTGACGCCATGGTGAAGTCCGCCAATGTGGCCCTGGTCGGCTACGAGAAGATCGGGTCCGGTCTGGTGACGGTGATGGTGCGCGGCGACGTCGGCGCGGTGAAGGCGGCGACCGATGCCGGCGCCGTGGCCGCCGGCAAGGTGGGCGAGGTGGTGTCGGTGCATGTCGTGCCGCGGCCGCACACCGAGGTCGAGAAGATCCTGCCGCACAACACCCCCGCCATCGCTCACGCCGCCGACTAGCCGCGGAAATCCTGACAGGAGGGCTTTGCCGTGAAGGACGAACTTGTCGAGAAGATCATGGGTGAGGTGCTGCGGAAGATGGGCGGTCCCGACCTGCTGCCCGCCATCCCGGACTCCCCCCGCGCCGCGCCGCCTCCCAGCAGCTCCCCCAGCCGCTCCCTGGGCGGCTGCGGGCTGACGGAATTCGTCGGGACCGCCATCGGCCACACCATCGGCCTGGTCATCGCCAACGTGGATCCGCTGCTCCACGAGAAGATGAAGATCAGCCCGAAATACCGCTCCATCGGCATCGTCGGGGCGCGCACCGGGGCCGGGCCGCACATCTTCGCCGCCGACGAGGCGGTGAAGGCGACCAACAGCGAGGTGGTGCTGATCGAGCTGCCGCGCGACACCGAGGGCGGGGCCGGCCATGGCTGCCTGATCCTGTTCGGTGCGGAGGACGTCTCCGACGCCCGCCGTGCGGTGGAGGTGACGCTGAAGGAAGTCGAGCGCACCATGGGCGACGTGTACGGCACGCCGGCGGGGCATCTGGAGTTCCAGTACACCGCCCGCGCCAGCTATGCGCTGAACAAGGCGTTCGGCGCGCCCATCGGGCAGGCCTTCGGCATCACCGTCGGCGCTCCGGCCGCCATCGGCGTGCTGCTGGCCGACACCGCCGCCAAGGCCGCGACCATCGATGCGGTCGGCTATGCCTCGCCCGGCAGCGGCACCAGCTACAGCAACGAGGTCATCTTCCTGTTCACCGGCGACTCCGGTGCCGTTCGCCAGGCCGTCATCGCGGCGCGCGAGGTCGGCAAGCAGGTGCTCGCCACGCTCGACCCGGCCGAGATCAAGTCGGTCACCCGGCCGTACATCTGACGGCCTGTCGGGGAGGAACCGCCATGACGCAATTCAGCCTCGGGCTGATCGAGACGATCGGCTTGGCAGCCGCGGTGGAAGCCGCCGATGCCGCGGTGAAATCCGCGAATGTCGTGCTGGTTGGGTACGAACTGGCCCGCGGCGACGGCATGGCCGTCGTCAAGGTCCAGGGGGAGGTCGGGGCGGTCAACGCCGCGGTCGCCGCCGGGGCGGCGGCGGCGGCCCGGGTCAACCGGGTGGTCGCCACGCGGGTGATCGCCCGCCCCGCCGACGGCATCGCCGGACTGGTGGCCAACCGCGACACCGTCGGCGTCCGCAAGGCCCCCGCCGTTGCGGCGGCAGCGCCGGCGCTGCTCCCGGCAAGCGTGCCCGAACCGGTGCCGGAGCCGGTCCCCGAAGCCCCGGCCCAACCGGCCTCTGCCGATGCGGAGCCGGCGGCGGAGCCTGTGCCCGAAGCCGTGGCGGACACCACCGCGAAGACGGACCCCGCACCGTCGCAGCCGCCCGTCCGCCCGTCCAGCCGTCCGGCGGCTCCCGGCGGCCAGAGGACGAAGATCAAGTAGCGCTCGCAAGCCTGTCGAGCCCAGACAAGGAGAAGGACCATGAGTGGCGAAGCATTGGGAATGGTCGAGACCAAGGGTCTCGTCGGTTCCATCGAGGCTGCCGATGCGATGACGAAATCGGCCAACGTGACGCTGATCGGCTACGAGAAGATCGGCTCCGGGCTGGTGACCACGCTGGTGCGCGGCGATGTCGGCGCGGTGAAGGCCGCCGTCGATGCCGGCGCCGCCGCCGCCGAGAAGGTCGGCGCGGTGGTGTCCAAGCATGTCATCCCGCGCCCGCATGCGGATGTGGAGCGCATCCTGCCGCATCTGCACTGAGACGACCGTCGGCGGACCCTTTCCCAACCCGTCATCCCACCGGCGCAGCCGCAACGGCGGGGTGACGGGACCGCAAATCTTCGAAGCCCATGGCGGCGGATATGATGCAACTCACCAACGACACGGTCGAACGGATCATCCAGGAGGTGCTGGCGCGGGACATCCTGGCCGGGCTTCCGGGGGCACGGGACAGCCGGGCGCCGGCGTCCGCCGGTTCGTCCGGCACCGACCCCCGCCTTGTGCCGGTCGGCGTGTCGAACCGGCACCTCCACCTGTCGCGCGCCGACCTGGAGGCCCTGTTCGGGCCGGGGGCGGCGCTGCACCGGATGAAGGCGATGAAGCAGCCCGGCCAGTTCGCCGCCGAGGAGACCGTGACCCTCAAGGGTCCCAAGGGCAGCCTCGCCAAGGTGCGGGTGCTGGGGCCGGTGCGGCCGGAAACCCAGGTCGAGATCTCCATCGCCGACGGCTTCGCGCTGGGGATCGCGCCGCCGCTGCGGATGTCCGGCCAGCTGGAGGATACCCCCGGCATCGAAATCATCGGGCCGCGCGGCCGGGTGTGCAAGGAGCGCGGCGTCATCGTCGCCCAGCGCCACATCCACATGCCGCCGGACATCGCGGCCCGGCTCGGCCTGCGCAACGGCCAGGTGGTCGATGTCGAGGCCATCGGCGAGCGCGGCGGCATCCTGCACGCGGTCGCCATCCGGGCGGTCGAGGCGTCGGCGCTGGAACTGCACATCGACGTGGAGGAGGCCAACGCGCTCTGCCTCAGGAACGGCGACACCGTCCGCATCCTGACGCCCTGAGACGGACGGCCAACCCCGTCGGGAAAGGAGTTCGAACCATGCAACAGACCGATCCGGACGCCGTGCTGCGGGACTTCGGCCGTCTGGTCCGCGAGCGGGCCTGCCTGCCGGCCGACCGCCGCGCTCCCGGCCCGTTGCGGACCGGCGTCGACCTCGGCACCGCGAACATCGTGCTGTCGGTGGTCGACGGCGCCGGGCGGCCGGTGGCCGGGGCGAGCTTTCCCTCCACCGTCGTCCGCGACGGCATCGTCGTCGATTATGTCGGCGCGGTGTCGGTGGTGCGGCGGCTGAAGGCGGAGCTGGAGGAGCGGCTGGGGTGCGACCTCGTGCAGGGCGCCACGGCGATCCCGCCCGGCATCCTGCCCGGCAACGCGAAGGCCATCGCCAATGTGGTCGAGGCCGCCGGCTTCGAGGTGGCGGACGTCAGCGACGAGCCGACGGCAGCCGCCCGCGTGCTGGGGCTGCGCGACGGCGCCGTGGTCGACGTCGGCGGCGGGACCACCGGCATCAGCATCCTGAAGGACGGCCAGGTGGTCTTCACCGACGACGAGGCGACCGGCGGCACCCACATGACCCTGGTTCTGGCCGGAGCGCTCGGCATTCCCATCGCGGAGGCGGAGGCGCGCAAGACGGATCCGGCCGCCGCGGACGAGGTTTTCGCGATTGTCCAGCCGGTGGTCGAGAAGATGGCCGGGATCGTCACCCGCTGCCTCGCCGGGCATCAGGTGGAGACGATCCACGTCGTCGGCGGGGCCTGCAGCTTCGACCGCTTCGTTCCGCTCTTTGCGAAGCGGACCGGTCGCGTTGTGGTCAGGCCGGCGGAGCCCCTGCTGGTGACGCCGCTCGGCATCGCTCTCTACGGCAACGCCGGTGCGCTGGCGGGGAGGGCGTCATGACGCCGGCCGACCTCGAACGGGTGGTGTTGAACGCCATCGTCGACCTGCTGTCCGACCGCATCGTCGAGCGGCTGCGCGCGCGCCAGGCGTCTTCGTGGAACGTCCCTTCCCGGCACGCCCTGGTCCTGTTCACCGGGACCGACCTGGGGCTGGTCAAGGCTGCGGCCTCGCTTCGCGAACTGGCGGCCGAGGGGTGGCGGTTGCGGGCGGCGCTGTCGCCCCAGGCCCGCCGCCTGCTGACGCCGGCGCTCTCCCGCGATGCTGGGCTGTGCCGGCTTCTGGACGGGGCGCCCGTGGATGCGGACGGGGAGGCGCTGCTCGACGGCTGCGGCCTGCTGCTGGTGCCGACGCTGACCGCCACCACCGCCGCCAAGGTGGCCTGCGGGCTGCGCGACGGCCTGGCCCCCTGGCTGCTGGCGCGCGGGATCGAGCGCGGCTTGCGGGTGGTCGCCGCCGTCGATGGCTGCTGCCCCGACAATCCGGCGCGCGCCGGGCGCGGCTTCACGGCACCGGAACCCTATCGGGAGATGATGCGCGCTCACCTTCGGGCGCTGCGCTCCTTCGGTGTGGAGCTGGTCCCGGCCGGGGCGCTGGCGCTGGCGGTACGGCAGACCTCCGGCGGCGCGCCCGCGCGGCAACCGGTGGCGGAGACGCCCGCCCATGGCCGGCGGGTCTTCGGCCGCAGCGACGCGGCGCTGTGGCGGGACGCGGAATTGCGGCTCGGCCGCGACGTGCTGGTGACGCCGGCCGCGGCCGACGAACTGCGCCGCCGGGATATCCGGCTGGTCCAAGCGTGAACGGAGGCGAGCCATGTATCTGGCCAAGGTGATCGGGACCGTGGTGTCGACGAGCAAGGCGGAGTCCCTTGCCGGCACCAAGCTGCTGGTGGTGGCCCGGCTGACCGAGCGGCTGATCCCCGACGGCGTGACCGAGGTGGTGGTCGACACGGTCGGCGCCGGCAACGGCGAGACGGTCATCGTCGCCCGGGGAAGCTCCGCCCGCCAAGCGCTGGGCCGCGACCATTCCGTGGCCGACGCCGCCATCGTCGGCATCGTCGACACCGTCGAAATCGCGCATCAGGGGGGCTGACATGACGACCCTGACGGCAACCGGCCCTGCGGTCGCGTTCGGAACCGCAGCGGAGCAACGCCGGATCGCGGCGCTGGTCGATGCGGCGCTGGCCGATCTGGCCGGCAACGGCGCGCTCACCCTCGCCGAGGCCCAGCGGCTGGCCCAGGCCGCCGAAGCGGTGGCGCTGGCGATGGGGCTCGCCATCGTCGTCGCGGTCGCCGACCCGGCCGGCGCGCCGATGCTTCTGCACCGGATGGACGGCGCGTTGCCGGCCAGCACCGACATCGCGCTGAACAAGGCGTTCACCGCCGCCGCTTTCCGGATGGCGACCCACGAGCTGGGGGAATTGGCTCAACCCGGCCGGCCGCTCTACGGCGTGCAGGCCACCAACCAGGGCCGCGTCGTCCTGTTCGGCGGCGGTTATCCGTGCCGGCGCAACGGCGCCGTCGGCGGCGCCATCGGAATCAGCGGCGGCACGGCCGACCAGGACATGCGGATCGCGGCCTGCGCGCTGCACACACTCACGCGAGACTCGGGCCTGCTGCCCGAGGGAGGGAAAACTCATGAATGACGGGCAGATCACCGCGCTCGTGGACAAGGTGCTGGGCGCCTATGGCAGCCCGGCCGAGGCCACCGTCCATCAGGCTCCCGTTCCGGCCCCGGCCCCGGCACCCCAGCCCGCCGTCGACGACGCGGTGGCGCGGGCCATCGCCAAGGTCCTGAGCGACCACGGCTCCCACACGCAGCCGAAGGGCGAGGCCAAGACGGAGGTGCCGCGCTGGGTCCCCAGCTCCCGCCGCTGCTGCTGGAAGCCGGCGGAGGCACCGGAGCGGGCGGCGGACGAGGTCATCGACCGCATCGTCGCCAAGGTGCTGGGCGGGACGGAACCGGCGGCAACGGGCGGGCCGGCGGACGAGGTCGGGGACGGCATCTTCGACAGCATGGACGAAGCGGTGGAGGCCGCCGCCGTCGCCCAGCAGCAGTACCTGCTGTGCTCGATGGCCGACCGCAAGCGCTTCGTCGACGGCATCCGTGCCGTGATCCTGCGGCCGGAGACGCTGGAGCGGCTGTCGCGCCTGTCGGTCGAGGAAACCGGCATGGGCCGCTATGAGCACAAGCTGATCAAGAACCGCCTCGCCGCCGAGAAGACGCCGGGCACCGAGGATCTGGCGACCGACGCCCTTAGCGGCGACGACGGGCTGACGCTCGTCGAACATTCGCCCTACGGCGTCATCGGGGCGATCACCCCGACCACCAACCCGACCGAGACGATCATCTGCAATTCGATCGGCATGCTGGCCGCCGGCAACAGCGTGGTGTTCAGCCCGCATCCGCGCGCGACCCAGGTGTCGCTGCTGACCGTGCGGCTGATCAACCAGAAGCTGGCCGAGCTGGGGGCACCGGCCAATCTGGTGGTGACGGTGGGCAAGCCGTCGATCGAGAACACCAACGCCATGATGGCCCATCCCAAGGTCCGCATGCTGATGGCGACCGGCGGCCCAGCGATCGTCAAGGCGGTGATGTCCACCGGCAAGAAGGCGATCGGTGCCGGCGCCGGCAACCCGCCGGTGGTGGTGGACGAGACGGCCGACATCGAGAAGGCGGCGCGCGACATCGTCAACGGCTGCAGCTTCGACAACAACCTTCCCTGCATCGCGGAGAAGGAGATCATCGCGGTGGACGAGATCGCCGATTTCCTGGTCTTCGCGATGAAGAAGAACGGCGCCTTCCACCTGACCGATCCCGAACAGCTGCGCCGGCTGGAGGCGCTGGTCCTGACCGAGAAGGGCGGGCCGAAGACGTCCTGCGTCGGCAAGGACGCGGCCTGGCTGCTCGGCCAGATCGGCGTAGCGGCGGACGACGGCGTCCGGGTCATCCTGATCGAGGTGCCGAAGGCGCATCCCTTCGTGCAGGAGGAGCTGATGATGCCGGTCCTGCCGCTGGTCCGCGTGCGCGACGTCGACGAGGCCATCGCCGTCGCCATCGAGGTCGAGCATGGCAACCGCCACACCGCGATCATGCATTCGACCAACGTGCGCAAGCTGACCCAGATGGCGAAGCTGATCCAGACCACGATCTTCGTGAAGAACGGCCCGTCCTACGCCGGCATCGGCGCCGGGGGCGAGGGCCATGCGACCTTCACCATCGCCGGGCCGACCGGCGAGGGGCTGACCTCCGCCCGCTCCTTCGCCCGGCGCCGCCGATGCGTGATGGTCGAGGCGCTGAACATCCGCTGACACCGGCCGCCGCCGAACCGCCAGCCCCAGCAAACGGGAGGAACCCGGAATGAACGCCCGGATCATCAACGCCCCGCGGCCGGAAGTGCTGCAGATGCTGGAGCGCCGCATGACGCCCGACCTGCGCGCGCGCCTGCGCGAACAGCGGATCGACGCCGTCGGGCTGGTGCAGACCAGCATCCCCGACATCTTCTTCCTCGCCGATCTGGCGGGGAAGGCGTCGGGGGTCTTCACGGTGGAATTGCACGGCAGCTGCCCGCAGCACATCAGCACGCTGGCCGTCTTCGGCGAGACCGCCGCCGTCCAGGCCGCCATGCAGGCGATCGAAAGCCAGCTCGGCCGCGCCCACTGACGCGGCAGGCGGCGAGCGGCAAGCTCAAAAGGAATGCGACCATGAGTGCGATCAATTTCGAGCAGGACGGGATCGTCTTCGACATCCAGCGCTATTCGATCCATGACGGTCCGGGAATCCGCACCATCGTCTTCCTGAAGGGCTGTCCGCTTGCCTGCCGCTGGTGCAGCAACCCGGAATCGCAACGCCCGGACCCGGTGCTGCTGTTCCACAAGCCGAGCTGCGTCGCCTGCGGGCGTTGCATCCAGGTCTGTCGGCAGGGCGCGCTGTCCGTCGACAATCCGGCCTTCGTCGACCGCTCGCGCTGCAACGGGTGCGGCGCCTGCGCCGATGTCTGCCTGACTGGTGCGCTGGCGCTGAAAGGGCGCCGGATGACGGTCTGGCAGGTGATGCAGGAGCTGAAGAAGGACGCCACCAACTACCGCCGGTCCGGTGGCGGGATCACGCTGTCCGGCGGCGAGCCGCTGGTGCAGTCGGACTTTTCCGTGGAGTTGCTGAAGGCCTGTCACGAGCAGGGCTGGAACACGGCGATGGAGACGACCGGCTGCGCGCCGAAGGAGGTGGTCGAGCGGGTGATGCCTCACGTCGACCACGCCCTGGTGGATTTGAAGTCGATCGACCCGGCGGTCCACCAGGACAACACCGGCGCACCCAACCGCCTGATCCTGGAGAACGCGCTGCGCATCGCCTCGATCACCGAAACGGTGGTCCGGGTGCCGCTGGTGCCGGGGGTCAACGCGACCGCGCCGGCCGTCGAGGCGATCGGGCGGTTCGCCAAGCTGATGCCCGGCGTCGGCACCATTCATCTGCTGCCCTACCACACCTATGGCGAGAACAAGTACGGCCTGCTTGGGCGCGACTACCCGATGGGCGACACGCCCGCGGTGCCGGCGGAGACCGTCGCGGCGCTGAAGGGCGTGGTGGAGGGGTTGGGGTTCACCTGCGTCATCGGCGGCTGATCGTCCGGCAGCCGGCATTTGCGAGGGAATTGCGATGTCCACCCAGTTCGTTACGGCGGAATCGGTGACCGAGGGCCATCCCGACAAGATCTGCGACCAGATCGCCGACGGCATCCTGGACGCCTGTCTGGCGCAGGATCCTCTGTCGCGCGTGGCGGTGGAGGCGCTGGTGTGCGGCGACACGCTGGTCATCGCCGGCGAGATCACCACCACCGCCGACATCGACGTGGCGGCAACCGCCCGCGGCGTCATCCGCGACATCGGCTACACCGATCCCGCGCTCGGCTTCGATGCCGACGGCTGCCTTATCCTGACCAACCTGCGGACCCAGTCGCCGGACATCGACCGCGGTGTGTCGCTTGGCGAGGAACTCGGCGCCGGCGATCAGGGCGTCTTCTACGGCTATGCCTGCGACGAGACGCCTTGCGGCATGCCGGCCGCCATCCATCTCGCCCACCGGCTGGCAGCCCGTCTGGCCGCGGCACGCAAGGGCGGCACGCTGCCCTGGCTGCGGCCGGACGGCAAGACCCAGGTCACCTTGCGCTGTGACAACGATGGACGGCCGGTGGAGATTTCCAGCCTGGTGGTGTCCGCCCAGCATGACGAGACGGTCGGGCGTGAGGAGCTGGTCCGCGGGCTGGTGGAGGCGGTCATCCTGCCGGAGGTCGGCGGCCTGCTGGCGCCGGACGCCCGCATCCTGGTCAATCCCACCGGCCGCTTCGTCGTCGGCGGGCCGGCGGCCGACACCGGGCTGACCGGGCGCAAGCTGATGGTCGACAGCTATGGCGGCTGCGCCCGGCACGGTGGCGGCGCCTTTTCCGGCAAGGACGCGACGAAGGTCGATCGCAGCGCCGCCTACATGGCACGCCTGATCGCCAAAACCGTGGTCGCCGCAGGACTTGCGACAAAATGCGAGGTTGCCCTGGCCTTCGCGATTGGGGAGAGTCTGCCGGAAATGGTGACCATCGGCACCTTCGGGACCGGGACGGTCGATACCGATCGCCTGTCGATGGCCGTCAGGGACGTGTTTCCCCTGTCCGTTTCCGGGATGATCGCAGCGCTGGGATTGCGCCGTCCCATCTTCCGCCCCACCGCAGCCTACGGGCATTTCGGCAGGGAAGACCAAGGCTTCCGATGGGAACTGACCGACCGTGCGGCGGCCTTGCGCGCTGCCTGCGGTCTTTGAGGCGGATCGCGCGGAGGCGATGATGCAGGATGTGCTGGAACGGGTGCCTGCCCAGGATCGGACGCTTCGGCTCGACGACCTGATCAGTGTCGACATGCTGCAGAAGGTGCAGGACAACTTCAGCGCCGCCGTGGGCATCGCCATGGTCATCGTCGATCAGGAAGGCGCGCCGGTCACCCGGCCCAGCAGTTTCTCGTCCTTCTGTCAGGCCGTCCGGGCCTCGGCCACGCGGCGCGACCAGTGCTTCCTGTGCGACGACGTGGGCGGGCGCCGGGCGATGGCCACCGGCGAGCCGAGCATCTATCGTTGCCATTGCGGCCTCGTCGATTTCGCCGCCCCGGTCATCGTCCGCGGCCAGTATCTTGGCGCCGTCATCTCCGGACAGGTGCTGTTGCGCGATGCGTCGAACCGGGTCATCGACCATATCCTGCCGCCGGACGACGCGTGGCGGCTCGACCCGCAGCTCAGCGCGCTCCGCGAGCAGATCCGCGAGATCCCCTACGACAAGCTGCGCGCCGCCGCCTACACCCTGTTCCACATGGCCGCCTATCTGGTGGAAGAGGCTTATTCCAACGCGGTCAGCCAGGAACTGAGCGCCAAGAACCTGAAGCTGATGGAGGAATCCAAGCGCCGCGCCGAGTTGGAGAAATCCCTGCGCGAGGCGGAACTGCAGGCCCTGTCCTATCAAGTCAACCCGCATTTCCTGTTCAACGTGCTGAACACCATCGGCCGTCTGGCGCTGAAGGAACGGGCGGAGAAGACGGAGGAGCTGGTCCACGCCTTCGCCGACATGATGCGCTACATCCTGAAGAAGTCGCGGTCGCAGCTGGTCCCCTTTTCCATCGAGCTGGAGCATGTCCGCAACTACCTCTACATTCAGAAGGTGCGGATGGGTGATCGGCTTACCTTCACCATCGATTTGCCGCACGGCTATGACGGCGTGCTCTCCCCCTTCATGGTGCTGCATCCCATCGTCGAGAACTGCATCAACTACGCGATCGAACCGCGTGAGGCCGGCGGGCGGATTGCGATTTCGGTGCGTGACGACGGGCGCGACATGATCGTCGAGGTGACCGACAACGGCGACGGCATCGCTCCCGAGCTGGCGCGGGCTGCCCTGGACGGCGTGGCGGATCATCACGGCCGGACCAGCATCGGGCTGCACAATGTGGACAGCAGGTTGCGCTATTTCTTCGGCGACGACCATGGGCTGACCATCGAAAGCCTCGGCATGGCCGGTCGGGGAACGCGGGTGAGCCTGCGCATCCCGCTCGACTTCGATCCCTGCAGCATGTGACGCCAGCCGCCGGCGGCGGTGCGTTCGGGAGGACGGCGATGTACGGCGTTGTCATTGTTGAGGACGAGGAACTGGAGCGTCAGGCGCTGCGCAGCATCCTGACCGAGAAGATGGACGGTATCCGCATCCTGGGCGAGGCGGCGACCGGGCCGGAGGCGGTGAAGCTGATCGACACGCTCGACATCGACCTGATGCTCGTCGACATCAACATCCCGCGGATGAACGGGCTTGAGGTCATCCGTCACCTGCGTGAACGGCACAGCGACACCAAGGTGATCATCACCACCGCCTATGATTATTTCGAGATGACGCGGACGGCGATCCACCTCAAGGCGGACGAATACCTGCTGAAGCCGATCCGGACCCAGACCCTGGTGTCCACGGTCCAGGCCTGCCTCGATCAACTCGGCGCCGGCCGGCAATGCCGGGAGCTGATGGACGCCCTGTCCGGACTGGTGGAGCGCAACGCCTACCGCGATGCCGTCGCCCTGGTGCGGCGCCGTGTGGACTGGATCGGCACGCAGCGCGACCGTCCGTCCCGCGACCTCTTCCTCGATCTCGCCACCGGTCTGGTCGGGCTGGCGCGGGAAAAGGGCGTCGCCCTGCCGCAAGCCGTGGCGAAGCAGGTGGCACAGCTGCGCGCCATGCCGCCGAGGGAGTGCGACGGCCGTGCGGCGCTGGCGGTGCTGCTGGGTCTGCTGGATCTGCTGTTCGACGTCGGGGACACCGAAGCCAGCCAATGCGCCGGCCTGGTGGAAAAGGCGTTGAACTACATCGAGCGGAACCTGAGCAAGGGGGTGACGCTGGAGGAGGTGGCCGACCACGCGCACATCAGCGCGTGCTATCTCAGCCGGCTGTTCAAGAAGAGGCTGAACATCAACTTCGTCACCTACCTGACGGCGCGGCGGATCGAACTGGCCAAGGATCTGCTGACCCAGACCGAGCTGCCGGTCACCGGCATCGCGCTGAAGCTGTCCTACAACGACGTCAACTACTTCTGCAAATCCTTCAGGAAGGAAGTCGGGCTGTCGCCGTTGGAATACCGGCGGCAGGTGCGCGCTCCCTGAACCCGTCGGCTTTCATGTCGAATCCCTGCCTTCTGCCACGGGCGGACCGGACGGTCCCAGTGCCCGCAGGGGGGATCCTGTCTCAATCTTCCGCAAGAGAATCCCGTCCATGCCGCATCAGGATGCCTGCATCGTCATCAACGCCGGCTCGTCGAGCCTGAAATTCTCCGTGTTCCTGGACGGTGGCAAGACGTCACCGCAGCCACTGCTGTCCGGTCAAATCTCGGGCATCGGCACCCGGCCGGTGTTCGAGGCGAGGGATGCCGCGCGCCGGTCGCTCGGCGAACGCCGGTGGGAGGGCGACGGTGCGCCGGACCGCCAAGGGCTGCTGCGCCACCTGCTCGATTGGCTCGGCGGTCAGCTCGGCGACGTCCGGCTGGCGGCGGCCGGCCACCGGGTGGCCCATGGCGGCACCCGCTTCGCCAAGCCGGTGCGCCTGATGGCCGCCCGGGTCGATGAGTTGGACAGCCTGATCCCGCTTGCTCCGCTGCACCAGCCCCACAATGTCGCGGCGATCCGCGCACTGGCGGCGCTGTATCCCGACCTGCCGCAGGTTGCCTGCTTCGACACCGCCTTCCACCAGGGCCAACCAGCGCATGCGCAGAGCTTCGCCATCCCGCGCGCACTGACCACCGAGGGCATCCGCCGCTACGGTTTCCATGGGCTGAGCTACGAATACATCGCGACGCAATTGCCGCAAGTGGACCCCGATCTGGCGGAGGCCAGGGTCGTGGTTTGCCATCTCGGCAGCGGCGCCAGCCTGTGCGCCATGCGTGCCGGGCGCAGCGTCGACACCACCATGGGCTTCACCCCGCTGGACGGCGTGCCGATGGGCACCCGGCCGGGCGCCATCGACCCGGGCGTGCTGATCTACCTGATGCGGGAAAAAGGCTACGGCGCCGACGAGCTGGAACGGCTGCTGTACCGTGAATCGGGTTTGCTCGGCGTGTCGGGCATTTCCAACGACATGCGCGATCTTCTGCAATCCGATGCTCCGGAGGCGGCGGAGGCGGTGGAGCTGTTCTGTCACGGGGTCGCCAAGCAGGCGGCGGCGATGGCCGCGTCGATGGGGGGCATCGACGCGCTGGTCTTCACCGCCGGTGTCGGCGAGCATTCCGCTCCGGTGCGGGCGCGGATCGCGGCGAAACTCGACTGGCTCGGGATCCGCCTCGATCAGGTTTCCAACGACGCCAAGGCCACCCGGATTTCCGCCGACGACAGCCGGATTCCCGTTTTCATCATCCCCACCGACGAGGAGCGGATGATCGCCGGCCATACCCTGCGCCTGCTTCAGGACGCCGTGGTCTAGGACGCCGTGGTCGGGCCGACCGCCTGACGCCGTCTGCTTGCGCCTGTGCGGGAGTGCAAGTTTTTACAGTCGGAAGACAAAACTGTCACGTTGACCCTCCCGCCCCCGCACAGTCTAATCAGCATCAAGTAAGTGCATCAGAGTTTGGCCGCCGATCGCAGCGCTCTGATAGACAAACATCAAGCCGATGCCTGGTTCACGCGGCTGAACAGGATGCCGTTACGCCCGATCAAACCTTAGCCCGCCCTGAAACCCGTTGCCGGTGTGATCTGTATTGGTGGGAGACTGGGTTTGTGCCGGCGCCGTTTTGCTGATTCCAGCCACAACGCTGCAACCCGCTCAAGGAGACCATCCATGTTGCCATATCTGGCAGAATATTTGGGCACTGCCTTGCTGATCCTGCTTGGCGACGGGGTCGTCGCCAACTGCACGCTGGACCGGTCTGCCATGAAGGGGGCGGGCGTCCTGCAGATCACGATCGCCTGGGCCTTTGCCGTCATGATCGCCGCCTACATCTTCGGCGCCGTGTCGGGAGCCCATTTCAATCCGGCGCTGACGATCGCGCTGGCGGTGGCCGGCAAGTTCAGTTGGAGCATGGTTCCAGGTTATTGTCTGGCCCAGGTCGCCGGCGGCTTTACCGGTGGCGTGCTGGTCTACCTGTTCTACCGCGAGCAATTCCGCGCGACCGAGGACACCGGGACCAAGCTCGGCTGCTTCTGCACCCGCCCGGCGATCCGCAACCTGCCGCAGAATTTTCTCTGCGAGGTTATCGCCACCTTTGTGCTGGTGTTCGCGCTGCTCGGCCTCGGCAATGTCACCGGTGCCGCCGGATCCGGCCTGAATTACGTCTTTGTCTGGGGCATCATCGCCTGCATCGGCATGTCGCTCGGCGGTGCAACCGGCTATGCGATCAACCCGGCGCGTGACTTCGGCCCCCGCCTTGCCCATGCGGCCCTGCCGATCAAGGACAAGGGAAACTCCGACTTCTCCTATGGCATCCCGGTCGCCATCGGCGGCCCGATCGTCGGTGCCACGCTGGGGGCCGTGTGCTTCAGCCTGATCCCCTGGTGACATGAGCCACCCTCTCGTCGCCCACCGAGCACATCGACCGTGGAAATCCGCCGAACCAGCAAGCTCGGCGGATTTCCTGCGTTGGGCGATGGTCTCGCGAGCGTTCGCGCGACACCGTCATTCGGACCGGCTCAGCATCAGCCGGCCTTTCCGGCGCCGGAACACGCGCGAGCCGATCGGTTTCGTCGATCCGCTCAACCGGCCGTGACGCGAAGACGGGACAACGCGCCGGCGATGCCGGACGGGGGTTTTGCCGTCACTGCGACTCGCTCTTCAGATAGGCGATGAGATCCGCACGCTTGGCGTCGTCCTTGAGGCCGGCAAAAGCCATCTTGTTGCCGGGAAGGGCCGCCTTGGGGTCCTTCAAATAGACATCGAGCTTCTGCTCGTCCCACACATACCCGGCGTCCTTCACCGCCGGGGAATAGGTGAAGCCGTTGGCGGTGCCCGCCTTCCTGCCAACGATCCCATGCAGGTTTGGACCGACACGGTTAGGGCCGCCGGCCTCGATGGTGTGGCAAGCCTTGCAGGTGTTGAACACCGCCTTGCCCGCCGCCGCATCGCCCTCCGCGGCCTGCGCGGCGATGGTCCCACCGGAAATCAGAATGACGGACGCCAACAGAACATTGCGCATGACTGACACAGCGGAACTCCCCTTTCTCAACGTTGCCCCCGGATGTACGGCGCGGTCGGCCGGCTTCCGTCCGGGCTGGCACAGCGGAGGCTACTGGCGGCAGAAAGAAGCAGAAAGCGAATTTAACCGATGGTCGTCATCGCCTTTTCCGATATCATTTCGTCTCTGCGGTGATCTCGGCCGTCGTGGTTGCAGCCGGTGAGTGCGACGAATCGTCTCATACTGTCCTGTCGCGATCCCACCAGCGATGCCTTACGTCTGGACCTCGAAGGCTGAAGGCGACCGGCTGCGGATGGGCCGGCATTCACGTGAGGTGTCATGGATACGGAGATGGCGCGGACCTTTCTGGAGGTCACAGCGGCGGGAAGTTTCATGGCGGCCGCCGACCGGCTGCATGTGACACAGTCGACGGTCAGCACGCGCATTCAGCAGCTGGAACGGCAACTTGGCTGTCGGCTGTTCGTGCGCAACAAGACCGGCGCCACGCTGACCAGCGCGGGTTTGCGCTTCCAACGCCATGCCGTCGCAATACTTCGCCTGTGGGAGCAGGCCCGTCAGGAAGCGACATTGCCCGCCGGCCACAAGGCGCTTCTGCGCATCGGCAGCGAGGCGGGTTTGTGGAATCGCCTGCTGCACCGCTGGATCCCCTGGATGCGACGCAACGCCAACGAGATCGCGTTGCGCTGCGACGTCGGTTTGCCGAGCGGGTTGCTTCAAGGCCTCCAGGATGGAACGCTCGATGTTGCCGTCCTCTATTCGCCGCGCGCCCTGCCGGGCTTATCCATACGTTTGCTTCTTGAGGAAGAGCTTGTTCTTTTCCGGATGCCCGCGGTCGAGGACCATGCGGAGGAGCATTATGTCCATATTGATTGGGGTGACGACTTCCGGCGCAACGTGAGTCTCCACCATCCGGATGTGCAATCGGCTCCGGTGTCGATCGGCGTCGGGACACTCGGGCTTGACTATGTGAAACAATGTGGTGGCACGGGGCATTTTCCCCGGCAACTCGTCCAGCCCCTGATCGACGCCGGCAAGGGGGAAATTCTGCCGAACGCCCGCGCCATGAGCCTGCCCATCTACGCCGCCTATCCAACCGACGCCGATGCCACCATCATCGACCCGGCGCTCACCGGATTGAAGGCCATCCTGGGTCTCCCTTCGGGGGCCGGCGCGGGCGCCGACTGACCGTCCATACCGGCGATCCGCTTGCCCCCCAGTCCAGGGTGTCCGGTGGCCGATCCTGGGAGCGGATCGGCATCAGGCGCCCACCCAATTGAAGAAATCCGATGGATACCATCGGTTTATTTCGCTTTTGCCGATGGGTGTGGCTGCCTAGTATTGGCTCCGCAAGAGCAGGGTGCTGTGCGGAAACGATGATGGCAAACAGGGCTCGCCGCTGATTCTGGCGCTTGTGTCCTGCAGTCATCCCGACGCCCGGTTCCTTGTGGGACGTCCGGTATCCTTGGCGTCGAAGTCCTGCTGCCCCCCTTACGCCGATCAACGACGGTCGTTGCGTCATCCTTAAGAATGAGGACTGTGATCTTATGTCCATGCACTTGGCAAATCCGTCGTTGCTTGACGCAGAGATTTCCGACGCGGAGACGAATTCCCGCCGGCTCGACTCGCCCTACATCGTATTTCCGGCCCTCGCCCTTTTGCTGATCATGCCGTTGGGGATTGTGTTCCACCCCGCTTGGCTGGCCACAGCGGCTGAAGTGGGCGTCGTCGTGATGTTCATCGCCATCTTCCGCATGATGCGCATGTGATGGTAGCGCGCGCCTGTCGGCATGGCCCAGGCCGTCAACATCATCGTTGGACGGCAGGGCCGTGCGCGGGCCCATCCGCTTTCCCGGATGCCGGCTGGACTCATCGTCGATCAGGTCGTGGTCGACGATGAGCCTGTCCCGCTGGCGTCCTATATGTGCTGTGTCACCGCGTGCCTGAGGCCACCCGAATGGCCGACATGGAGCGAGCGAGCTGATGCCGCTCGACCCGCGCGGGTGTCTTTGAGCCGGGAACCGGCGTCCGAACAAGGCGGTCGCCACGTCCACGCTCGACAGGGCGATCCTGCGGGGCTCCGTGTCCGCGAGCGTTGGGCCATCAGGGCGCCGCGCCAGAGCGCCGCCTGTTCAGCGGCCCGGGGGTGTTTCGCGCCCTCCGCTCCACTCCCTTTGCCACGCGCGAGAACAAAGGCCATAAACCATGGGTGCTCAGCCGTCATCGCCTGGTCGTGGCGGCACGACATCGGTGGATCGCACGCCACCCCCGGGACAGGCGGAAGCGCTGCATGGTTCGGCTGCATGGCATGGGAATTCGCGGACGGCTGCTGCTCGCCTTCGGGTCGGTGGCGGCGTTGGCGTTCATTGCCGCGCTGACCGCGTGGCTGGGATTCGGGATGGTGAAGGATGCCGAAACCCTGATGATCGGCAGCGCCGTCCCCGCTATGGCAACGGCGCATCAAGTGTCCGAGGTCAGCGCCCAGGTGGCCTCCGATCTCATCGTCCTCGGGCGTGCGACCACCGTCGGTGAGGTCGAGGAGCGATCGCGGCTGCTGAGCACGGGAAGCCGGACCCTGGCGGCCCTGGTGGACGACCTGCATACCCAGGGTGCGGCCCCGGCGACGACGACCGAGCTGCGAACCATCGTGAATCGGCTGTCGTCCAACGTCGATCGGCAGAAGGACCTGCTGCTGACGCGCCTCGACCTCGAACAGCGGTTCGCCGACGCCACCGGGCAGGTGCTGAAAGCCACCGACCAGATCGTCGATCTGTCGCGCACGCTGGTGGAGAACGCCGACACGCGCGCCATCGCCGCCATCGCCCAAATCTACCGCCTGGTCGAGCGGCCGGAGGGCTCCGCCCAGGCGATGGACGTGCTCGACCAACTGGTCGAGGAACACCTGGACCAATTGCAGCGGATGACCGAGCTGCGCCTGCTCAGCAGCATCCTCGGCCAGCAGGTCGGGCGGCTGGCGCGCCTCACCAGCCGGCCGGAGATCGAGGAGTTGCAGGCGGCCTACCGCCGTTCGTGGACGATCATCGAGCGCCGCCTCCGCTTCGTCGACGACCCCGAGCGGCGGGCGGCGGCGGCGGCGCATCTGGCGGTGCTGCAGCCGCACGCCGACGGGGGCACGCCCGGCAACATCTTCAGCCTGCGCCTCGACATCCTCGCGCTCGCCGCGACGAGGGAGCGCCTGGCGTCGGACAGCGGCGGCGACATCGACTCGCTGCTGGACCTCGTCGGGCAGGTGACCACCCATTCCAACGCGCTGATCGCCGGTGCCAGCGCCAGCATGGCGCGGACGATGTCCGGCGCCCGCGCGACGTTGCTGGTCCTGGCCTTCGTCTCCCTGCTCGTGTCGGTCACCATCGTCGTCTTCTACGTGCAGGGCAACCTGCTGCGGCGGATGACCGGGCTGCACCGCACGATGGATCGCCTCGCGGAGGGCGATCTCGACGCGACGATCGGCGTCGAGGGCAGCGACGAGCTGGCCAGCATGGCGCGGTCGCTGGAGGTGTTCCGGCAGACCGCCATCAGCCGCCGCCAGCTGGAGATCCAGCAGGTTCTGGTCAACGAGGAGCTGCGCCACTACCAGACCGACCTGGAGCATCTGGTCTCGGAGCGGACGGCGATGCTCCGTGACGCCAACGCCCGCCTTGCCGACGAAGCGGAACGGGCGGAGGCGGCCAACCGCGCCAAGTCCGTGTTCCTCGCCACCATGAGCCACGAGATCCGCACGCCGATGAACGGCGTGCTCGGCATCGCAACGCTGCTGCGCGGCACCGAGCTGAACGCCGAGCAGCGCCGGTTCCTCGCCACCATCGTCGAATCCGGTCAGGTGCTGCTGCGCATTCTCAACGACGTGCTGGACTACTCGAAGATCGAAGCCGGGCGACTTGAATTCGAAGTCGTCGATTTCTCCCTCGAAGCGGTGATCGAGCGACTGAGGGACCTGTTTTCGCCGGAGGCCGAGGCCAAGGGCCTGTTGCTCGGCTTCGAGATCGACCCGGACCTGCCGCCCTGGTACCGCGGCGACCCCGGGCGGCTCCAGCAGATCCTGGCCAACCTCATCGGCAACGCCATCAAGTTCACGGACGAGGGGGAAATCTACGTCTCCGTCGAGGGCGAGGGGCCGGCCCGAGCGACCGGCGGCGAGCCGGTCTGGACGCTGCGCTTCGAGGTCGCCGACAGCGGCATCGGCATCGCCGAAGACAAGCTTCCGGGCCTGTTCGACGCCTTCACGCAGGCGGAGAACTCCACCTCGCGGCGGTACGGCGGCACCGGGCTGGGGCTCGCCATATGCGAGCGCCTCGTCCACGGCATGAACGGGACGATCGGCGTCGACAGTGCGCCGGGGCGCGGCAGCACCTTCCACTTCACCCTGCCGCTGCCGGCCGGCCGGGAGCCGCCGGCGCCGGACCGGCTGGACGACGAGGGCGATCCGCTGCCTGCGATGACCGTGCTGCTGGTCGAGGACACCGAGGTCAATCGCCTGGTGGTCCGCACCATCCTGGAGCGCATGGGGCACACCGTCGTCGAGGCGGTGAACGGTCGGGAGGCGCTGGCCGCGGTCGAGCGGAGCCGTCCCGACCTCGTGCTGATGGACATCAGCATGCCGGTCATGGACGGCTTCGCCGCCACCCGCGCGATCCGGGCGCACCCGGATCCGCGCGTCGCACGGTTGCCGATCGTCGCGCTGACCGCGCACGTCATCGAACGCGACGTCGGCCGCTACGCCGAGGCCGGGATGGACGGTCTGGTCGGCAAGCCGGTGGATCCCGCCCACCTGCTCGCGGCGATGCGCGCGGTGCTGGCCGGGCACAAGGCGTTCCATCGGTCCGACGCGGCGTTCGCCGCGACCCCGCCGGCCTTCGACCCCCAGGTGCTCGCCGCCGACCGCGCCCGCCTGGGCGACGGCACGGTGTCGGCGCTGCTCGCGACCTTCGAGCGGGAGAGCGACCGGCTGGCCGGCCTGCTGGAGCGCGGCGCCGCGGCAGGGGACTGGGCGGCGGTCGGCGACGCGGCGCACGCGCTCAAGAGTGCGTGCGCGCAGGTCGGCCTGATGGCGGCCAGCGCCCTGGCCCGCCGCATCGAAACCCTGTGCCGGTCCGGCACGCCGCCGTCCGAAGCCGACCTCGCGGACCTCCGCACGGCGCTCGACGCCGGGCGGGCACTGCTCGACGGCGAGCGCCGGCGGCTCAGCCGCCCGTCGTGACTTCGGCAGTGAAGACGTAGCCCTCGCCGTGCGCCGTCACGATGATCGTCGGGTTGCGCGGATCGGGTTCGAGCTTGCGCCGCAGGCGGCCGACGAGGACGTCGATCGAGCGGTCGTTGGGCGCCCAGATCCGGTGGTTGATCTGGTCCATCAGATGGTCGCGGTTGAGCACCACTCCCGGTCGGCTGACCAGCGCCGACAGCAGCTCGTACTCGGCGCGCGTCAGCTTGACCAGCTCGCCGCTGGGCGCTTCCAGGCGCCGCCGTTCGGGGGCGAAGCTCCAGCCCTCGAAGCGGAACACCGACGCCTCGGCGGCCGGGCGCGCCACGCCCGCGGTCCGGCGCAGGAGGTTGCGCACCCGCACCAGCAGCTCGCGCATGTTGTAGGGCTTGGTGACGTAGTCGTCGGCACCGATCTCCAGGCCGACGATGCGGTCCACCTCGTCGGCCCGCCCGGTCACCAGGATGATGCCGATGTCCGACCTGGCGCGCAGTTCGCGCGCCAGCGTCAATCCGCTCTCTCCGGGCAGGTTGATGTCGAGGAGCACCAGGTCGACGGCGTAGTCGCGCATCAGCTTGCGCATGGCGTTGCCGTCCTCCGCGGTGAGGACGTCGAACCCTTCGGTCGCCAGATAGCCGGCCAGCTTCTCGCGCGAGACGGCCTCGTCCTCGACGACCAGCAGGCGGACGGGATGGCCCGGTGGCTTCATGGCGGCATCACCCTTCGAAAGCGTCAGTGTGGTTTGTGGTCATCGGCCGTTCCGTCCGCGGCGCCGCCCGGCGCCGGGACGCCGAAGGTCGGCTTGAAGTCGGGCGGCGACAAGGAGGCGGCCAGGTCGATGCCGTCGACGGTGTCCCGGGTGACCAGGATCACCTCGGGTCCGACATGCGACGGCACCGGGCGGCCCTCCAGCACCCGCACCGCCTGGTCGATGGAGATGCGCCCCTGGAGGAGCGGCTGATCGGTTGGCGCCGCGAGGATGTGCCCGCGCTTGATGCCGCGATAGACGCCGTGCGTGAAATAGTCGGCCACGACGTGAATCCGCTCCTGCAGGCCGCGGGCGCGCAGCGCCCCCACCGCCGCCTCGGCGGCGACACCGGCGCCGACGATGTAGTCGATCGCGGGATCCGCCTCCAGCACCTCCTCGATCAGCGAAAGCTGCACCAGCTTGCCGGTGTCGCCATGGCGCACGACGGCGATCTCCACCGCCGCATCGCCGAGCGCGTCGGTGAGGCCCCGCATCTTGCTGTCTGAACCGCCGTCACTCTTCGGTCCCGGAAACAGCGCGATCCGGACCCTGGGCGAGCCCTTCGGGTGACGCTCGGCCAGGAAACGGCCGGTCAGATACCCCATGCGGTACCAATCCACGCCGGCCATCGCGACAATGCCCTCCGGCCGCACCTGGTTCACGGTCGCCAGAACCGGGATGTGGCGCCCGACCTCGACCACCGCAGGGGTCTGCAGGTCGGCGCTGACCGAGCCCAGGATGATCGCGTCGGCCCGCCCGTCGGCGCACTCCTTCAACTGCTCGCGCTGGCCCTCGGCATGGCCATAACCGCCGGCCTCCTTCACCGTCAGCGCGACGCCGAGCCGGCGCGCCTGCTCGACCATGCCGGCGTTCACGCTGAGCCAGTACGAGTCCTTGAGGTGCGGATACAGCGCGCACAGCCGCCATGGCCGCGCCGCCGCGTCGAGCGGCTGGTAGTCCAGCGGGTGGGAGGGCGAGGTGTAGTCGAGCATCCGCTCCCAGGTCTCCAGGCGCCAGGTTTCCGCGGCGGCCAGGGGAACGCCGGACACCGCGAGGACGAGCGCAGCAGCAAGCGCCGCCGACGCCCGGCGCCCGTTACAAACGCTTACAATTTCTTTCGTCCTGGACATGCCCGCCCGGAATCTCGTTCGCATCGCCGCAGTATCCTGATTGGGAAAGGGGGCTTCGGCAAGGTGCTTGGCCCCAGACGCAGAACCGTTCGACCGCGCTCCAGCGCGCCGATCCTCATCGCGAGGCCTATCATGAACCTGTCCCGGCGCTTCTTCCTCTCGCTGTCGTCCGGCGTTGCCGCTGGCGCGCTGATCCCTGGCGGCGTGTCCTCGGCGGCGAAGGCCGTTGCCGGCAGCGTTCCGACGACGATCCCGCACGCGACGCACTACGGCGCCTTCCACGCCGTCGTCCAGCATGGCCGGATGACCGCCGTGCGCCCGCTCGCCGAGGCGTACGATGCGATGCCGACTCCGATGCTCACCGAGGGCATCATCGCGCGCACCTACGACAAGACGCGCGTCCTCTACCCGATGGTGCGCAAGTCGTACCTGGAAGGCGTCGAGAACGGCACCGGTACCAAGCCGGAGCTGCGGGGCAAGGAGCCCTTTGTCCGCGTCCCCTGGGACGTGGCCCTGGGCCTGACCTCCAAGGCCATCCTCGACACCATCGACCAGTATGGCAACGAGGGGATCTTCAGCTCGTCGTACGGCGGCTGGTCGCACGCCGGCATCTTCCGGCCGAACGCGTTGCAGGGGCGCTTCTTCAACATCATCGGCGGCTGTTCGGTGACGACGGGCGACTACTCGGCCGGCGCCTCGCAGATCCTGCTGCCCTTCGTCATCGGCGACATGGAGGTCTACTCGGCGCAGACCTCCTGGGAACAGATCCGCGACAACACCGAGGTCTTCGTGTTCGTCGGCTGCGATCCGTTCAAGAACAACCGCATCGAGTACACGGTGTGCGATCACCAGATGTACCCGCGTTGGATGGAGATCAAGAAAGCCGGCGTCAAGTTCATCTCCATCAACCCGCAGGTCACGCCGACCGATGATGCACTGGGCTCGGAGTGGGTGAAGATCATCCCGAACACCGACACCGCGCTGTTCCTGGCCATGAGCTATCATGTCTACAAGACGGGAAAGCACGACAAGGATTTCCTGAAGACCCACACGGTGGGCGCGGACCGCTTCATCCAGCATCTGGAAGGCAAGGGACCGGACGGGGTCGTCAAGACGCCGGAATGGGCGGCGGCGATCACCGGCATCCCGGCCGAGAAGATCCGCGAACTGGCCGAACTCTTGGCCACCAAGCGCACCGAGATCGCCGGCGCCTGGGCGCTGCAGCGCGCCCACCACGGCGAGATGACCCATTGGGCCATCATCAACTTCGCCTGCATGACGGGCAAGATCGGGCTGCCGGGGCAGGGGGTCGGCTTCAGCTGGCACTACGGGTGCGGCGGCATGCCGCAGTCCGGCGCGGCAATGCCCGCCGGCCTGGGGCAGGGCCGCAACGCCATCAAGAAGATCTGCCCGGCGTCGCGGATCAGCGAGATGCTGCTCAACCCCGGCAAGGCGTTCACCTACAACGGCACCACCTACACCTACCCGGCCAAGATCGACCTGGTCTACAACGCCGGCAACAACGTCATGTCGCACCAGCAGAACACCAACGAGCTGATCCGCGCGCTGCAGACCGTCAAGACGGTCGTCGTCCAGGACCCCTGGTGGTGCGCCTCCTCGCGCTGGGCGGACATCGTGCTGCCCGCGACCACGACGGTCGAGCGCGACGACGTCTCCTCCGCCGGCACCTACAGCAACGACAAGATTTTCGCCATGAAGAGGGTCATCGAGCCGCTGGGCGAGAGCCTCGACGACTTTGAGATCTTCCGGCGCCTGGCGGAGCGCTTCGGGGTCGAGCAACAATACACGGAAGGCCTGACCGTGATGGAGATCATCAAGGCGGCCTACGAGAAGAGCGCGGCGCCCATTCCCTTCGACGAGTTCTGGGAGAAGGGCATCGCCGAGGTCCCGGTGCCGAAGGAGGCGCACGCCTGGGTGCGGCACGGCGACTTCCGCAAGGATCCCGTCAAGAATCCGCTGCACACCAAATCCGGCAAGATCGAGATGTATTGCGAGGCGGTGGCCGCGTTCAAGCTGCCGGACTGCCCGCCCATGCCGACCTATCTGGAGCCCGGTGAGTTCCTGGGCAACGCCAAGCCGGGACAGGTGCATGTGGTCAGCCCGCACCCCTTCATGCGGCTGCACTCGCAGATGGCCAACGCGGAGGTCCTGCGCAAGGGCTATGCGGTCGCCGGCCGCGAGCCGCTGCTGATCTCCGCCGAGGACGCCCGGGAGCGGGGCATCGTCTCGGGCGACGTGGTCGAACTGTCCAACGAGCGCGGAACGGTTCTGGCCGGCGCCGTCGTCACCGACAAGATCATGAAGGGCGTGGTGAGCATCCAGGAAGGCGTCTGGCCGCAGGTGGACTCCAAGGGGCGCTGCAACAGCGGGCTGGTCAACTTCATCACCAGTTCCCGGCCGTCGAGCGGTCTGAACCAGGCGACGACCGCCAACACCTGCCTGGCGTTCCTGCGCAAGTGCACGGACGCGGAGACGCCGAACCAGGCCTATGAGCCGCCGGCGGTCCTGCAGCGCGACGTGGCGCTGAAGGAGGAGTTCTTCGGCTTCGACCGCGCGTACGGGCTGTCCGAGAAGGCGACCGCAAACATGGAGCCGGGCGAGAAGCTCTTCTACCAGCGCTGCACCGTGTGCCACGGCCCCCGCGACCCGGCCCAGTTCACCAAGCAGCAGTGGCAGGGCATCACCCAGAGCATGTTCCCGCGCGCCGGCCTGGACGATGATCAGAAGAAGATCGTGATGGACTTCCTGCTGAAGAACGCCAAGGACGCCGCGCAGTGATCCGCAACCGGCGCTTCGCCCCCGTTGGGCGAAGCGCCGGTGGTGGAGTTATGTTCGCACCGATGCCCCGGCAGCCAGTTCGCTCGCCGCTTCCCCGCACGGTGCCGGAGAGCCACCGAACCGGGGCAAGATCACGAGCGGCCTGACCGCTCAGCCGGCCTGACCGCTCAGTTGGACGCGGCGCAGAGTTTCTCGCGGGAGGTCTGCTTTGCGGCCTCGGCGGAGAAACCGTAGGGTTCGATGATCTTGGCGAACTCGCCCGACGTCTTCATTTCGGCCAGGACCTTGTCGAAGGCATCGCGCAAGGCGGTGTCCTGTTTGCGGAAGGCGGCGCCGTCGCAATAGACCGGGGCACCTTTCACCGGAGCAACCACCTCGATGTTCGGGTCGTTGGCCTTGCCGACCAGATCATGGATCGACAGGACCGGCAGCGAATAGACGTCGATGCGGCCGTCCTGCAGCATCTTCAGGCCGCTCTGCGGATCCGGCACCACGATCACGCGGTCGCGCGGCACGCCGGCCTGCAGCGCCAGCTTCTCCTCGGTGCCGCCGCCGGGGGCGCCGATCTTGGCGTTCGGGTTCTTGGCGATGTCTTCGTAGGAGGTCAGCTTCAGCGGGTTGCCCTTCTTCAGGGCGAAGGATTCCGCATCGCAGAGGATCGGTTCGGAGTAGGCGACGGCCTTGCAGCGTTCCGGCTTCATGAACAGGCCGGCGGTGACGACGTCGAAACGGCGGGCCTGCAGGCCGGGGATCATCGCGCCATATTCGGAGATCGAGGCGACCACGTCGTTGACCTCCAGCTTCTTCATCACCGCGCGGGCGACGTCGGGGGCGGCGCCCGATACGGTGCCGTCCGGCTTGACGGCGGTGTAGGGCGGCTCGTTGGCGATGCCGATGCGGGCGAACCCCTGTTCGCGCAGCGTCTCCAGGGTATCGGCGGCGAAGGCCGGTGCGGTGAGCGCCAGGAGTGCCGCGGCGGCGATGCCGAACCTTTGGGCGATCTTGGAGTGTTTCATTTCGGCCGTCCCTTTTCGTGATCTGGTGATTGCCCGGCCGGCCTTCCCGTCGGGGCGCCGGCCCCTGTTTCGTCGGTGTCGATACCGTTCTTCAGCACGCCCGCCTTCTGCCGAGGCGGGTTCAACACGCGGCGGTCAGTGTTCGACCGTTCCGACCACCGCGATGCAGTCGCCGGCCTTGACGAGGCCGGGGAAATGGCGGGCCGCCAGGATGCCGTCCAGCGCCGCCCGGTATTCGGATGGCGCCAGCCCGGTGCGGCCGATGGGGTGGATGCGGGCGAGCAGGTCGCCCGCCCGCACCGGCTGGCCCAGATCGACGCAGGCCTCGATCAGGCCGCTGTCCTCGGCGAAGCGGAAACAGTCGGCCGACGGCATGTCGAGCCAGCGACTGGCTTCCGCTGGTTGACCGTCTGCCGGCGGCGCGTCCGCCAGGATCCCGGCGTGGCGCAGGACGTTGCGGACGCCGCGCTTGGCGATGGCGATGGTCTCCGCCCGGCCGGTGCCGCCGCCGCCCAGTTCGGTGGTGACGAAGGTTTTGCCCTGCTCCTCCGCCGCGGTGTCGTACATGCCGACCGCGTCGATCTCCAGCATGCGCATGGAATAGGGCGCGGCGAAAGCGGCCACCGCCGCGAAGCAGCGCGCCTCCTGGTCCTTGTCGGGCAGGATGTGGGCGGCGGCGAAGGGCACGAAATCCAGCGTCTTGCCGCCGGAATGGATGTCCATCACCAGATCGGCCAAGGGCAGGAGTTCGCGGGTGAAGTAATCGGCGATCTTCTGCGTCACCGTGCCGTCCGGGCGGCCGGGGAAGCTGCGGTTCAGGTTGCCCTTGTCGATGGGCGAGGTGCGGGTGCCGGCCTGGAACGCCGGATAATTCATCGCCGGAACGATGATGACCCGGCCGGCGACCTGATCGGCCGTCAGCGTCTGGGCGAGGTCGAACAGGGCGACCGCGCCCTCATACTCGTCGCCGTGGTTGGCTCCGGTCAGCAGAGCGGTCGGCCCGGTGCCGCTGCGCACCACGGTGATCGGGATCATCACCGACCCCCAGGCCGAATCGTCGCGGCTGTAGGGCAGCCGCAGGAAGCCGTGCTGCACACCGTCGCGCTCGAAATCAACGGTCGGGGTTATGGGGGAGGGGGCAAGCATGACGGGCGCCATCGTCACGACTTCACGATCAGCTTGCGCGGCACGTTGGCGAGGCATTCGACGCCGGTGTCGGTGATGACGATGCTTTCGGTGATCTCCAGCCCCATGTCCTCCAGCCACAGTCCGGTCATGAAGTGGAAGGTCATCCCGGGCTTCAGTTCGGTGCGGTCGCCGGGGCGCAGGCTCATGGTGCGCTCGCCCCAGTCCGGCGGGTAGCTGAGGCCGATCGGGTAGCCGGTGCGGTTGTCCTTGGTGATGCCGTAGCGCTTCAGCACGGCGAAGAAGGCGTTGGCGATGTCCTCGCAACTGTTGCCCGGCTTGGCGGCGGCAAGGCCGGCCTCCATTCCCTCCAGCGTCGCCTTCTCGGCGTCGAGGAAAGCCTGCGTCGGCGTGCCGAGGAAGACGGTGCGCGACAGCGGGCAGTGGTAGCGCTTGTAGCAGCCGGCGATCTCGAAGAAGGTGCCCTCGCCCAGCTTCATCGGCCGGTCGTCCCAGGTCAGGTGCGGCGCCGAGGCGTCGGCCCCCGACGGCAACAGCGGGACGATGGCCGGATAGTCGCCGCCGAAGCCCTCCGCACCCCCGATGCCGCGGATGCCGGCGTCGTAGATCTCGGCGACGAGGTCGCATTTGCGCATTCCCGGTTCGACCCGCTCGACGATGCGGGCGTGCATCGCCTCGACGATGCGGGCGGCCTTGCGCATATAGTCGAGTTCCTGCGGGCTCTTGACCGCGCGCTGCCAGTTGACCAGCGCCGTCGCGTTCTTGAAGCGGGCGTTGGGCAGGTGGGTGGTCAGCGACTGGTAGGCGGCGGCGGTGAACCAGTAATTGTCCATCTCGACACCGATGGCGAGCCCGCCCCAGCCGCGATCCGCCAGGATCTTTGACAGCAGGTCCATCGGGTGGCGTTCGGTCGACTGCACGTAATGGTCGGGATAGCCGATGATGTTGTCATGGGCGAGATAGGCGGTGCGCTTGGCGCCGTTGGCGTCCTGGCCGCGGCCGTACCAGATCGGCTCGCCATGCGGCGGCACGATCACGCATTGGTGGACATAGAAGGACCAGCCGTCATAGCCGGTCAGCCAGGCCATGTTCGACGGATCGGTGACGATCAGCAGCTCGATGCCGGCCTTGTCCATGGCGGCACGGGTCTTGTCGAGCCGTGCGGCATATTCGGCCCGGCTGAAGTTCAGCGTCGGTTCCAGCATGTCGGGGTCTCTCTCGTAAGAGGAGGGATGTTCAGGCGTCGAAGGCGGTGCCGGCGCCGGCCGCCAGGGCCCGGCTGCGCGCCAGCGTGGCGATGGCGGTGTCCTGGACCCCGGTCCCGGTGAGGTCGCAGACGGTGATGGCGTCGGTGGACGGGCGGCCCGGGGTCTGCCCGGCGATGACGGCGCCCAGCTCCGGGAAGTCGCGGTCGGCGGCGACCGCCCCGGCGGAAATTGCGTGGTGCAGTTCGCCCAGCCGTCGGGTCTGCGCCAGGCTGTCGGCGACGTAGAGGTCGGTGCGGACGAGGATGGCGGGATCGAGTTCGTTCTTGTGCTCGGCATCCGACCCCATGGCGGTGACATGCTGGCCGGGTTCGAGCCAGTCCGCCGCCAGGATCGGCCGGTCCGCCGGGGTGGTGGTGACGATGACGTCGGCACCGGCGACCGCCGCTCGCCCGTCCTGGACGGCGTGCACCGGGATGCCGAGGTGATCCGACAGACGGGCGGCGGCGGCGGCGGCGCGCTCGGGCTGGCGCGCCCAGAGACGGGCCTCGCGGATCGGGCGGACCAGGGTCAGCGCCTCCAGCTGCAATGCCGCCTGCACCCCGGCGCCGAAGACAGCGGCGACGGCGCTGTCGGGGCGCGACAGATGCTTGGCCGCGACCGCCCCCGCCGCCGCGGTCCGCACGTCGGTCAGATAGCCGTTGTCGAGCAGCAGGGCCTCGACCAAGCCGGTCCGGCTGCTCAGCAGCACCATCAGCCCGTTGACGCTGGGCAGGCCGAGCGCCGGGTTGCCGAAGAAGCCGGGGCTGATCTTGATGGCGAAGCCGTCGAGGCCGGGGACATAGGCGGTCTTGACGTCGACCTCGCCGCGATATTCGGGAATGTCGAGCCGCAGGATCGGCGGCATCGCCACCGGGCGGGTGGCCAGCGCCAGGAAGGCGTCCTCGACGCAGGCGACGGCATCGCCGTCGAGCGGAACGATCCGCCGCAGCTCCGCCTCGGTCAGGATGGTCATGCGGGGCATGAATGGGCTCCGGTGATGATGCGGCGGTGCAGGTCCATGGCGATGTTGCGGCCGGACAGCAGCGCGATCGTGGGGCCGCGCGGCGCGACCTTGCCGGCGAGCAGTGCGGCGATGCCGACGGCGCCGGCGCCCTCGACGATCTCCTGCTCGGCGGAATAGGCGTGCTCGATGCCGGCGGCGATCTCGGCCTCGGTCAGCAGGATCACGTCGTCGAGCAGGCTGGCGGCGAGGCGGTGGGTGTAGCGGTTGTCCAGCCCGATGCCGCCGCCGAGCGAGTCCGCCAGCGTTTCCAACTCCTCGACCTGGACCGGGCGCCCGGCTTGCAGGCTGGCGTGCATGGCCGCACCGCGCTCCATCGAGACGCCGACGACCCGCAATCCGGGCCGCAGCGCCTTGGCCGCCAGCGCGACACCGCCGATCAGGCCGCCGCCCGACAGCGGCACCAGCAGAAGGGCGGCGTCGGGCACCGCCTCGACGATCTCCAGCCCCAGCGTGCCCTGGCCGGCGATGACGTCGGCATGGTCGAATGGGGGGATGGAGGCGAACCCCTCCTCGCGGACCAGCCGGTCAACCTCGACCTGGGCATCGTCCTGGGAGCGGCCGATGATGCGGATCTCGGCGCCCAGCGCACGAATGCCGTCGACCTTGTTGGCGGGGACCAGCGCCGACATGCAGACGACGCAGCGGACGCCGGCCTGTGCGGCGGCATGGGCGAGTGCCCGACCGTGGTTGCCGGTGGAGGCGGCTGCGACCCCCGTCGCCAGCGCGGCACGGGGCAGGGCGGACAGCGCGTTGGTGGCGCCGCGCAGCTTGAAGCTGCCGGTGGTCTGGCGGGTCTCCAGCTTGAGGAAGACGGGGACGCCGCAGCGCGCCGTCAGGCTGGGCGAGGCGACGGTCGGTGTCGCCGCGATCCGCCCGGCCAGCCGCGCGCGGGCGCGGAAGACGTCCTCCAGGCCGATGCCGTGTCCGGTCATGGGTGAGCCTCTGCCGGCAAGGGAAGGGTCATCAGCCGCCCGCCTTCGGGCCGGGGCCGGTCGTCGCCGCACAGGCGCAGCGTGACCCAGGCGGTGGCTTGGTTGCTGGTGACCACCGGACGGCCGATCGCGGCCTCGATCTCCGCGGCGACGGCGGCCGAGCGCAGGGCGGTGCAGGAGATGAACAGCGCGTCGGCGTCGGGCGCCATCGCGTCGGCGGCGGCGCGCACCAGGCTGTCGGGCGTAATGCGCGCCATTTCCCGGTCGTCGTCGAGCCCGAAGCAGGTGAAGCGCGCAAGGTCGAACCCGTGCTCGCTGAAATAGGCGGCCATGGGCCGGCTGGTCTGTTCGGTGTAGGGGGTCAGCACGGCGATGCGCCGGGCGCCAAGCGCCTTCAGGGCGCGACGGGCGGCGGCCGGCGGGGTGATGACGGGAACACCCGGCTTGGCCGACGCGATGGCGTCCTCGATGGCGTCGTCGCCCATGACGACGCTGGCCGAGGTGCAGGAATAGCAGATGGCGTCGAGCGGCTCGTCGGGCAGGATCAGCGCCGCCCCCTCGGCGAGACGGGGCTGCATGCGGCGCAGATTCTCCGGCGTCGTCGGGTTGGCGTAGGCGATCCGCGCGGTGTAGACGCCGATGCGCTCGCCCGCGACCATGCGGCGGAAATCGGGTTCGGTCGTGTGGTCGGTCGCCAGAACGACCAGACCGACGCGCCTTTCGAACGGGCGGTCATCGAAGGCCAGCGTGGTGGCCGAGCGCAGGATCGGGATGGAGGGCATGGCTCGGGAACTCCGGGGTCAGCAGCGGGTCGGCGATCAGCGGTCCGGTGATCGGCGGACCGGTCATCAACGGGTTGGCCGGAAGCGGCGCTCCAGCATGTGCAGGGCGGGCACCGCGATCAGGCTGATGCACAGGAACAGGACACCGACCAGCGTCATCGGCTCCAGATAACGGTAGTTGCTGTTGGCGACGCTGCGGGCCTCGCTCATCAGCTCGATCACCGTGATGGCGGAGAGCAGCGGCGTTTCCTTGAACATCGCGACGAAGTAGTTCGCCAGCGCCGGGATCATCGGCGGGATCGCCTGTGGCAGGATGACATGCCGCCAGGTCTGGTAGGGGGTGAGGTTGCAGGCCTTCGCCGCTTCCCATTGGCCGCGCGGCGTGTTGTCGATGCCGGCCCGGAAGACCTCCGACGTGTAGGTGGCGTAATGGAGGCCGAGCCCCACCACCCCGGCGGTCAGCGGTGACAGCAGCAGGCCCAGTTCCGGCAGCACGTAGAACAGGAAATACAGCTGCACCAGCAGCGGCGTGCCGCGGATGAACTCCACCACGACGCCGGTGGTGCGCGCCACCGGCCGGCTCTTCGACCGGCGCAGCAGGGCGAAGCCCAACCCCGCGGCGGCGGCCAGGATGGAGCCGAGCAGCGTCGCCAGCAGCGTGATGCGCAGGCCGTCCAGCAGGGTCGGCATGATCTCGCGGACGAACTCCCAGTCCCATTCCATGGCGGGTTCCCTTAGGTGCGCAGCCCGTCGAGGCCGCGGGTCATGCGGCGCTCCAGGGCTTTCATGCCGAGCGAGATCAGGCTGGCATAGGTGAAGTAGATGACCAGCACGGTCAGGAAGGGCAGGGCGGTGCTGCCGGTCTGCGAGCGGACGACCTGCGCCTGGAAGGTGAGGTCGCTGAGCGAGATGAGCGAAACGACCGAGGTCGCTTTCAAAAGCTCGATGGCGTTGTTGCAGAAGGTCGGGACCATCACCACCGCCGCCTGCGGCAGCAGCACGTGGCGCAGGCTCTGCCAGCGCGTCAGGTTCAATGCGATGCAGGCCTCGTGCTGCTCGCGCCCGATGGACTGCACCGCCGCCCGCACCACTTCCGCGCCATAGGCGCCGACATTCAGCCCGAGCGCCAGCACGCCGGCCTGCAACGGCGTCAGCGTCACGCCCATCAGCGGCAGGACGAAATAAGCCCAGAAGAGCTGGACAAAGATCGACGTGCCGCGAAAGAACTCGATATAGGCGACCGACACGGTGCGCACGGCGGAGACGCGCGACAGCCGGCCCAGCCCGGCGGCGAAGGCGGCCGGCAGGGCCAGCGCGCAGCCGAGCACGGTCAGCTTCGCCGTCACCAGCGCGCCGTCCAGCATCAAGCCCAGATAGCCGGCCCAATCAGCCATGAAGCCGAGGTCTCCTGCGTTCGGAAAAACATGCGGAAATGGACGCCGGCCGCCAGCGCAAACCGTCAGATACGCTGGCCGGCGGCGATGATCTTTTTCAAAAAGGCCTGGGTCCGCTCATGCGACGGGTTGGTGAACAGGACGTCGGGCGGCCCCTCTTCCACGATGCGGCCGCGGTCGAAGAACAGCACGCGGTCGGCGAAATCGTGGGCGAAGCTCATCTCGTGGGTCACCAGCAGCATGGTCATGTCGGTGGTAGACCCCAGCATCCGCATGACGTTCAGCACCTCTTCCACCAGTTCGGGGTCGAGCGCCGAGGTCACCTCGTCGAACAGCATGATCTTCGGCTGCAGCGCCAGGGCGCGGGCGATGGCCACCCGCTGCTTCTGGCCGCCGGACAGCTGGACCGGCATGGCGCGGGCCTTGTCGGCGAGGCCGACGAGGTCCAGCAACTCCATCGCCCGGCGCTCGGCATCCGCCTTCTTGACGCCCTTGGTCAGCATTGGCGCCAGCGTGACGTTTTCCAGCACGCATTTGTGCGGGAACAGGTTGAACAGCTGGAACACCATGCCGATCTTGGTCCGCATCCGATGCAAATGCGCCTCGTCGGCGGGGACCAGACGGCCGTTGCGCTCCATCTGGAACAGGTGCTCGCCATCGATGCGGATGGTGCCGCTTTCGATGGTTTCCAGCGTCATCAGCGTCCGCAGGATCGTCGTCTTGCCGGAGCCGGACGGCCCGATCAACGCCAGCTTTTCACCCGGCCGGACTGAAAAGCACAAGTCTTTCAGCACGGTGTGCGAGCCGTAGCGTTTCGTGACGCAGTCGATGTCGATGATTGTGTCGGTCACACCGGTCTTCCCTTGCATTGGTTGGCGACCGTGGATGTGTGTGAACGATGCGGGACCTCCCAAATCATGTCAATCCGGAAAATAAAATCATGACAATTACCGGGCCCGTCACGATGAGGCTTGTCACATGGCGAGCAGCACCGGCTCCGGGTCGCTGTTCAGCAGGTTGACGATCACGCGCAGACCGGCGTGAAGCTCCGCCTCGGTGGTGGAGCCGATGGAGACGCGCAACGCGTCGGGCCGCGCTCCCGGGCCGATGGCGAAGGCCAGTCCCGGTGCCAGCGCCACCCCCTGATGGCGGGCATGCGACACGAAGGTCGCCTCCGGCCGTCCTTCGCCCAGCGGCAGCCACAGATGCAGGCCCTCGGCATGGCTGCGGTGCGGGATGCCCTTCAGGATCTCCGCGGCCAGAGCGTGCCGGCGCTGCAGGGCCTTGCGCTGCCACTCCACCATTTCCATCGCGAAGCCGCTCTCGACCCAGCGGGTGGCGATCTCGGCAACGATGGGCGTCGCGATCCAGTTGGTCACCAGATGGCGGTTGGTGACGGCGGCGAGCAGCCGGTCGGGAACCACGAGGTAACCGGTGCGCAGGCCCGGCATCACCGTCTTGGTGAAGCTGGTGACGTAGAGCGTCCGCTCCGGTGCCAAGGCCGCCAACGGTGGGCGTCGTTCGCTCAGCAGGGGGCCGAGCGGGTCGTTCTCGACAATCAACAGATTGTGGCGCCGGGCCAGCCGTGCGATCTCGGCACGCCGGCCCTCGCCCATATAGGTTGCGGTGGCGTTGATCGGATTCGGCATGACGAACAGGGCCTTGGCCGTGCCGTCCCGGCAGGCGGCGTCGAGCGCGTCGGGCCGGATCCCCTCCTCGTCGATGGCGATGCCGCGCAGCTTGATGCCGAGATAGGAGGCGAGCGGCAGCAGCGTGTGGTGTCCGACCTCCTCCGTCACCACGGTCGATCCCGGCGGTGCGGCGGCCATCAGGGCAATGGTCATGCCGGCGGTGGCGCCGTTGGTCAGGGTGACGTTGGCCGCCGTCGTGTCCACCCCGCACTGGCGCAGCCACGTCACCGCCGTCGTCCGGTGGCGGGCGAACAGGGTGTTGGGACGGAAGGACAGCACCACGGCGGGAGGCAGGCTGGCCGACAGTTCGGCCAGCGCCTGTCGCATCGCCTCCACATGCAGCGGCTCGCACACCGGCTTCAGGATCGACAGGTCGATCACCTCGTCGGTGCGCTGCGGGATGTAGGGCGGATCGACCTCGGTCTGGGCGGCGCGGATGAAGGTGCCGCGGCCGGTCTCCCCGCTGATCAGGCCGCGCCGGATCAGTTCCTCATAGGCGCGGCTGACGGTCTGGACGGAAATGCCCAATTCGTCGGCAAGCTGCCGGTGGGTGGGCAGCTGGTCGCCGACCGCCAGTTGGCCTTGCGTGATCGCCCGCTGCACCTGTTCGGCCAGCGAGAGATAGACGGGCCTGCTCAAAGCCGATGCATCGGGGTGCCACTTTGTCATGCAACATTTCTGCTGGAAATCATCACATTTGACAATGCCGGAAAGCACGGACATCGTCGGTTGTCACTTTCCTGAAGGCGGCCCGCGCCATGCCTGAGCTGAAGCTCGATTCCATCGACCTGCGCATCCTGTCGGAGATCCAGCGTGACGGCCGCATCACCAAGCTGGCGCTGGCCGACCGGGTGGGGCTGTCGCCGACGCCCTGCTGGGTGCGGCTGCGCCGGCTGGAGGAGGCCGGCATCGTCACCGGCTATCACGCCCGGCTGGCTCTGCGGCTGGTGACACCCTTCGCCATGGCGCTGGTCGAGGTGACGCTGGGCAGCCACCGGCAGGCCGATTTCGATCGGTTCGAACGGGCGGTGCGGGCCGAACCCGGCATCGTCTCCTGCTGGTCGGTCGGCGGCGGGGTCGATTATGTCCTGCGGGTGGTGGCGCGCGACGTGGACGCCTATCAGCGGATCATCGACCGGCTGTTGGACGGCGATGCCGGGATCGACCGCTATTTCACCTACATCGTGACACGGACGGTGAAGGACGACGCGGCGATGCCGCTGGAGGCGCTGATGGTGGAGGAGCGGAGCGGGCCTGTCCTGCCTTGACAGAGACTTTCTCTTCCTCCCCACGCCGATAAAGAGACACTCTCCACAGCACGCCCCCGTTTCGGACACAGTCTCCACCACACCCCCGCTAGACTTTGGGACACCGGCGCATCGGCGCCAATCCCTTGTCCAGCAGGAGGTGCCCATGACCGCGCAGCTGTCCCGTCCGGACCGTCACGACGCCGTCAGCCGCCTGACCGACCGCCGGCTGCTGCGTGAACTCGCCTATGTCGGCGGGCGCTGGACGGCGGCGCCAAGCGGCAACACCTTTCCGGTGACCGATCCGTCCAGCGGCCGCACACTCGCCCATGTCGCGGCGCTGGACGCCGCCCAGGCGACCGCCGCCGTCACCGCAGCATCGGCAGCGTTCCCGGCCTGGAGCGCCCGGCTGCCGCAGGACCGTGCCGCCCGCTTGCGCGACTGGTTCGACCGCATCACCGCCGCCCGGGAGGATCTGGCCCTGCTGATGACGCTGGAGCAGGGCAAGCCGCTCGCCGAAGCGCGGGGGGAGATCGACTATGCCGCCTCCTTTGTCGAGTGGTACGCGGAAGAGGGCAAGCGGGTGGGCGTCGAGAGCCTCGCCAGCCATCTGCCCGACGCCGAAATGCTGCTGCGGAGGGAGCCGCTGGGCGTGGTCGGCATGGCGACACCGTGGAACTTCCCGTCGGCCATGCTGACGCGCAAGGCGGCGGCGGCGCTGGCGGCCGGTTGCACCGTGGTGGCGCATGCGTCTTCCGAGACGCCGCTGTCGGCGCTGGCGCTGGCGGAACTGGCGGAACGGGCCGGCATCCCCGCCGGCGTGCTGAACATCCTGACCGGCGAGGCGGAACCGCTGGTCGGCGCGCTGTGCGACGACGCCCGCGTCCGCGCCATGAGTTTCACCGGCTCCACCGGGATCGGCCGCCGCATCGCCGCGCGTTGCGCCCCCACCATGAAACGGCTGGTGATGGAATTGGGCGGCCATGCGCCGTTGCTGATCTTCGCCGACGCCGACCTGCAGCGGGCGGTGGACATCGCCATCGACGCGAAGTTCGCCACCTCCGGCCAGGACTGCCTCGCCGCCAACCGCATCTATGTGCAGCGTCCGCTCTACGACTCCTTCTGCGCCGCCTTCACCGCCCGCACCGCGGCGTTGCGCGTCGGGCCGGGGCTGGAGCCGGACGTGCAGATCGGGCCGCTGATGAACGCGCGGGCCGTCGACAAATGCGCACGCCACGTCCGCGACGCGCTGGACGGCGGCGCCCGCTGCCTGACCGGCGGCGAGGTCCATCCCGCCGGCCCGCTGTTCTACTGTCCCACCGTGCTGGCCGACCTGGCGCCGGACTCGCTGATCCTGCGCGAGGAGACCTTCGGCCCGGTCGCCGCGATCCTGCCCTTTGATGAGGAGGCGGAGGTGGTGGCCCGCGCCAACGACACCGACTATGGCCTCGTCGCCTATCTGGTGACCCGTGACGCCGGCCGGATTCTGCGCCTGTCGCGGGCGCTGCAATACGGGATGGTGGCCGTCAACCGGGTGAAGATCACCGGCGCGCCGGTTCCCTTCGGCGGGGTCAAGCAGTCCGGTCTTGGCCGCGAAGGCTCGCGCCATGGGCTGGAGGCCTTCACCGAGCTGAAATACGTCTGCCTCGACGCCGCCTGAACTGAAATTCTTCTTGGGAAGACACGCCATGACCGACCTGACCAATGAGCTGACCGCCTGGGACCGCGACCATTTCTTCCACCCGTCGACCCACATGGCGGCGCATGCCCGCGGCGACACGCCGACCCGCGTCATCACCGGCGGCGACGGCGTCTACATCACCGACCGTGATGGCAAGCGCAGCCTGGACGCCTTCGCCGGCCTCTATTGCGTCAATGTCGGCTATGGCCGCCGCGAGATCGCGGACGCCATCGCCGAGCAGGCCGGCAAGCTCGCCTACTATCACGCCTATGTCGGGCATGGCAGCGAACCGTCGATCACGCTCGCCAAGATGATCGTCGACCGGGCCCCCGCCGGGATGTCGCGCGTCTATTTCGGGCTGTCAGGGTCGGACGCGAACGAGACCAACATCAAGCTGGTCTGGTACTACAACAACATCCTCGGCCGGCCGGAGAAGAAGAAGATCATCTCGCGCTGGCGCGGCTATCACGGGTCGGGGGTGATGACCGGCAGCCTGACCGGGCTGGAGCTGTTCCACAAGGCCTTCGACCTGCCGCGCCCGCCGGTGCTGCACACGGAGGCCCCCTATTACTTCCGCCGCGCCGACCGCAGCATGAGCGAGGAACAGTTCTCCCAGCACTGCGCCGACCAGCTGGAGGCGATGATCCTGGCGGAGGGGCCGGAGACCGTCGCCGCCTTCATCGGCGAACCGGTGCTGGGCACCGGCGGCATCGTCCCGCCGCCCGCCGGCTATTGGGAGAAGATCCAGGCGGTGCTGAACAAGCACGACATCCTGCTGATCGCCGACGAGGTGGTGACCGGGTTCGGCCGGCTCGGCAGCATGTTCGGCTCCGACCATTACGGCATCAAGCCGGACCTGATCACCATCGCCAAGGGCCTGACCTCCGCCTACGCGCCGCTGTCGGGGGTGATCGTGGGCGAGCGGGTGTGGAAGGTGCTGGAGAAGGGATCCGACCAGCTCGGCCCCATCGGCCATGGCTGGACCTATTCGGCGCATCCACTCTGCGCCGCTGCCGGCGTGGCGAACCTGGAACTGATCGACCGGCTGGATCTGGTGACCAACGCGCGCGAAACGGGAGGCTATTTCCGCGCCGCGCTGGCCGACGCGCTGGGCGGGCATCGGCTGGTCGGCGAGGTGCGCGGCGAGGGCATGCTGGCGGCCGTGGAGTTCGTCGCCGACCGGGACGAGCGCCGCTTCTTCCCCGCCGAGGCGAAGGTCGGGCCGCGCCTGTCCGCCGCGCTTCTGGAACGGGGTGTCATCGCCCGCGCCATGCCCCAGGGCGATATCCTCGGCTTCGCCCCGCCGCTCTGCCTGACCCGAGAGGAAGCCGACATCGTGGTGTCCGCGACGGCCAAGGCGGTGAAGGCGGTCGCGGCCGAGCTCTAACAGAGACCGATGGTGGTGCACAAATCGGCTGAGAGCTGGCGGCCTCGGTCGTGGCGGGGTTTGGAGCGGCATGACGGCGCGTTCCGATCCTCGCTACGCCGGCTTCGCAAGTTGCTGGAAAAGCGGGGCTGCGTGCGACGGGTCATGGTGACCGACATGCGCCAGAGGAGAGACGCACGGCAGCCCGCCAGGCACAGTCCCTTTTTCCGCGCCCTGCTATGGCTTCGGCGTGGCGGCTCCCGAAACCGGTGCTGCCGTGGCGAGCGATGCTTGCCCCGTCAGTTGCGACGCGATCCCTTGCGCCGCGCGCAGATGATCCAACACGGTGGGCAGCGTCTCCATGGCGAAATCCTTGAGCGCAGGATCCTGACCCGACCCGATCTCCCATTCCAGGAGTTGCGCGGTCTTCTGATGGTCGCGGATTTGGCCGAGGATGTAGAGGCGCTCGAAATCCGCGCCGCTGGCCTTGTCGAGCTGACCACGAAGGTCCTTGTGCTCCGCGTCCAGGTCCTTGGGCTGTGGAACCTGCCCTGCCTTGGCGAGCGCCTCCAGCTTCTGGTTCGCTTTGGCGTGATCCTCCACCATGCGGGCCGCGAAGCCCTTGACGGCGTTGCTTCCGGCCTTCTTTCCGACCAGCGTGCCGAAATCGACCTCGGCCAGGCCGCCCGCGGTCGCCAGTTCGATGAACAGGCGATCTTGCTGATTCATCTCATGCGGCGCCGGTGTCCCCGGACTCGTCTGGGCGGTGCCTGGCGCCATGGCCGCCGGATTGCCCGCCTGTTGCGCTGCCGCCGGCAGGGACAGCAGGACGGCGGCGATGGGTGCGGCTGCGATGATGCACCTCATGCTCTTCCTCCATCATCAATGACTGCTTATGCGCAGCGTTTTTCGAAGTGACCCACCGTCACAGCGTCAGCATGTACGCAACGAGCGCATCCTTCTCCTCCTGCGTCAGCTTCACGCCAAGGACAAGATTGAAGAACTCGACCGTATCGGCCAGCGTCATCAATCGACCGTCGTGCAGGTAAGGCGGGGAGTCCTTGATACCGCGCAAGGTGAAGGTCTTGATCGGGCCATCAGGCAGCATGACCAGATCGTTCACGGTCTTCCCGATCTTGTAGAACCGCTCCAACTTCAGGTCATGCATGTTGTTGTCCATAAAGGCCGTTTGCGGTGTGTGACACTCCGCACAACGTCCCTTTCCCATGAACACCCGTTCTCCGGCCAATTCCTGCTCGGTCGCCTTGGAGGGATCAAGACGCCCCATGGGGTCGAGCTTGGGGGCGGGCGGGAAGTCGATGATGTTCTGCATCTGCGCCATCATCGCCACTTGGTTGGGACGGTCGGGCAGGTTGACGCCCTTGCGCGTGGCGCTGACGTGATCGCCGTTGAAGTAGGCCGTCCGCTGCTCAAACTCCGTGAAGTCCTCGACGGAGCGAAGCGACCGCTTGGAGCCATGGATCTGCTGGTTGAACAGGCCGCGCAGGCTGGTCGTGTCAAGCCGGAACCGGGCCGACTGCGGACGCACGTCCGGGGTCAGATGGAAGGCCGCATTGGTGTGGAAGTTGGCGTGACAATCCAGGCAGGCCACCCCCATGCTGGGCTCGGCGCTCTTGCGATCCTCGGTTTGATTAAACTCTTCCTGCGGGAACGGTGTCAGCAGCAGGCGCAGACCTTCCATCTGCACGGGCGTGATGATCCCGTTCATCGTTTCGTAGAAATTCCGGATGGACAGGACCTGCCCACGCGACACGTCACCCAGTTCCGGATGGGTGGTCAGGAAAATGGGCGGGGGGAATTCCGGCGTGAAGCGGTCCTGGAGATCGAAATCGACATCGAAGCGTTGCAGGTTCCGGCTCTCCAGCGTCCGCATCTGCTCGATCTGCTGGTTGGGGAACACCTGCCCGCCCGTTGGCTGCTTGACATGCGGGAGGGGCATGAAACCGGCTGGGAGCAGATCCCTTTCCCGGATCTGGTCGGGGCTCAGCGCTGCCAGGCTGTCCCACGTCACCCCCGCGGGCAGCTTGACACGGACGCCGGCCTGAACCGGTTTCCGGCCACCCGACATCATCACGTTGGGGATCGGATGATCCGCCGTGTCGTAGCGCTCGGTGAGAAGAGTTTGCTGGCGCTGCAGGACTTGCGCTTTTTGCGCTTCATCGGCCGCTTTGACGGTGCTGAACGGCAGTGTTGGAAGCGGGCGGTAGGTCGCATCCGGTGGCAAGGGGTCCGCTGTCGCTCCGACGCTGAACAGCATGGCTACCCCGGCGGCCATGGGCAATCGTTTCAGGAAACCTGACATGGATCACTCCTATGGACATTTCCTCGACTGTTTTGGCTTTTTGATCGCTTCGGCGGATCCTCAGTTTAGAATAATTCAAATTTGGCCGGGAGAGGGCACACCATCCTGTTGTACTGCGAATGGGTCGGCCTTTATCCAGGATTGCATCCCGGTGGGTCGTGTCCCCCAGCCGTGGTGCAGGAGCGGAGAGGCGCTCTGATGCCCAAGGGCCGGGAGGTCGGCGGGAGACGAAACCTGGGACGCCGGACCGGCGCTGGCAAAATCCATTTCATGGATAACAAGGCATAACCATTATCGATTTCGGGTTCCCCTGGCCTATCGCTAACTTGAAGGCGATCCCACGGATGGCAGCCCGACCGGCGGATGGCGCGCCCGTGATGCCTCGCGACGCGAGGGGGATTTGATTTCCGGGTCGGGCGACTGGCGCACGAGGCAATGATGGCTAAACTCACCATTAACGGAGTGAGCGTCCCGATCGATGCCGATCCGCGGACCCCGCTTCTCTGGGTCCTGCGGGAGCATCTCGGTCTGACCGGCACCAAGTTCGGCTGCGGCGCCGGGACCTGCGGCGCCTGCACCGTCCATCTCGGCGACCAGGCCGTCTTCGCCTGCCAGACCGCGATCGAGGCAGTCGGCGATACCCCCGTTACGACGATCGAAGGTCTTTCGGCGGCCGGCGACCACCCGCTCCAGCGGGCCTGGATCGCGGAGCAGGTCCCGCAATGCGGCTACTGCCAGTCGGGCCAGATCATGAGAGCCGCCGCCCTGCTGAGGTCCACCCCGAAGCCCGGCCGCGACCGGATCATCGAGGCGATGGCGCCGAACCTGTGCCGGTGCGGCACTTATCCGCGCATCGTGCGCGCCATCGAACGGGCGGCGAAGGAGACTTGATCATGGACACAGCCTTCGTTGAACCGACGCGACGCGACGTGCTGCGCTCGGCCGGACTGCTGGGCTTCGCCGTCCTTGTCGGTGGCGGGATCGTGGTCCTGCCGGAGCCGGCCGCCGCCCAGCAGGCCGATCCCGTGCCGCTCAACGCCTGGGTGGCGGTGCTGCGGACGGGCAAGGTCGTCATCCGGTTCGGCTCGACCGAGATGGGGCAGGGGATCGGGACCGCGCTGCCGATGATCGTGGCGGAGGAGATGGACGCCGACTGGTCGCAGGTCGAGGTGCGCCAGATCGACCAGGGGCCGCCCAACGTCTACGGCAACCCCAAGACCGGCGGGATCCTGTTCACCGCCGGATCCTCTTCGGTCGAAGGCTATTTCGAGCCCTTGCGCCGGGCCGGTGCCGGGGCGCGCCGGGTCCTGATCCATTCGGCGGCGGCGGCGTGGTCGGTTCCGGCCGGGGAGGTCGCCACCGAACCGGGCTGGGTGGTCCATCGCGGCAGCGGCCGGCGGATGTCCTTCGGCGAGGTCGCGGGCCTGCCGCGGCTGGTGACCGATGTCCCGGCGATCCAAGAGGCGGATCTGAAGCCCAGGTCGGCCTACCGTCTGATCGGCACCGATCCCGGCCGGCGCGACATCCCGGACAAGACCCGCGGAAGCGCGGTCTATTCGATCGACGTGCGGCTGCCGGGCATGCTCTATGCCAGCGTGCTGCCGGCCCCGGTCGAAGGGGAACGGCCGGTGACGGTGGACGGCGCGGCCGCGAAGGCTTTGGCCGGCGTGGTCGACGTGGTGACGCTGTCGAATGGCGTCGCCATCGTCGCCGAGCGCTGGGAGACGGCGCTGGCGGCCCGCGACCTCGTCAAGGTCGCGTGGACGCGGAACTCTCCCTTCCGGACGGCGGACAGCGAAACGGATCTGGCTGCCCTGGTGCAGGCGGCAACCGATGGCGGGCGGGACGCGGTCGCCTGGGAAAACCGCGGCGACGCGGCCTCCGCCCTGAGCGCGGCCGGCGACCGGGTCGTGTCGGCGGTCTACACGACGGAGCACACCTATCACGCCCAGATGGAACCGCTGGCCGCGGTCGCCGCGGTCGACGAGGACGGCAAGGGAGCGGAGGTGTGGCTTGGAACGCAGAGCCAGACCCTGTCCATCGCGGCCGCCGCGCAGGCGCTCTCGACCACTCCGGACCGCATCCGTTTCCACGCCATGCCGATGGGCGGGGCGTTCGGCCGGCGGACCTTCTTCGCCCGCGACATCCTGCGGGATGCCCTGCTGCTGTCGAAGCAGCTCCGGCGTCCGGTCAAGTTGATGTGGACGCGCGAGGATGACGTGAAGAGCGGCTGGTTCCGCCCGGCGACCGCCCATCAGCTGGACGCCGTGCTCGGTCCCGGCGGGGAGGTCAAGGCGCTGCGCCACCGCGTGGCCAGCCCGTCGATCCTCCAGTTCGCGGCACCGCAGCGTTGGGAGAGCGCCGCCGGCAAGGATCTGCTGGTCATGGAAGGGACCGAGAGTTCGGATTATGCGATCCCCGACCTGCTGGCGGACCATGTGCTCGTCGAACGGCGCAGCCGCGTCTCCGCCTGGCGGGGGATCGGCTGGGCGCCGAACTGCTACGCCCGGGAATGCTTCATCGACGAGTTGGCCGCCGCGGCCGGCAGCGACCCCGTCACGATCCGCCGGAGGCTGCTGTCGGGGAGTCCCCGCGGCCTCGCGGTCCTCGACGCGGTGCTGGCCATGTCGGATTTCGGCAAGGCGCCGGCGGGCCGCGCCCACGGGCTGTCCTTTGCCGGGTACAAATCCACGCGGGGGGCCGGCGTGGCCGAGCTGTCGCTCGACGACGCGACCGGGCAGATCCGCGTCCATCGCTTCTGGGCGGCGGTCGATCCCGGATTCGCCATCCATCCGAAGAACCTGAACGCCCAGGTCGAGGGCGGAATCCTGTTCGGCCTGTCGGGCCTGCTCAAGGAGCGGATCTCGATCGCCGGCGGCGAGGTGCAGCAGAGCAATTTTCACGACTACGAACCGTTGCGGATTCACGAGGTGCCCGAGATCGAGGTCCGGATCGTGGAATCCGGGGCCGCTCCGTCCGGTGCCGGGGAGATCGGCGTGCCGATGACCGGGGCCGCCGTGGCCAACGCGGTCCATGTCCTGACCGGCAAGCGGCTGCGCCGGATGCCGTTCACGCCGGAGCGGGTGAAGGCGGTTCTGAGCAGCTGACCACAGGGAAGGCCGGGATGTCGACGCGACGGTTTCTCGATCAGCGGCTGAAGCTGCAGATGCTGCGCATCGCCGACGCGATCGAGGCGGAGGGCAGCATCCTGAAGGCCGCCGCGAAGCTGAACCTGTCCCAGCCGGCCCTGACCAAATCCCTGAAGGAGATCGAGGACATCGTCGGCACCCGCCTGTTCGACCGGCATACCCGCGGCGTGTGCATCACCGAGGCGGGAACAACGCTGGTCGCGGCGGGCCGCCGCATCCTCGCCGAAGTCCACCGGCTGGAGGAGGATCTGGCGATCCTTGCCAAACCGGATGCCGGCATCGTGGCGGTCGGGGCCTTGCCGGTCGCTGCTGTCGGGATCATTCCCGGCGCACTCGCCCATCTGCGCGCGCGCCATCCGAACATCCAGGTTCGCATGCAGCAGGGGCGCACCGAAGAGCTTCTGCCTCTGCTGGCATCGGGCGAGCTCGATCTCGTGATCGGACGCCTCTACGCGCCGCCCCTGCCGGATGATTTCCACCGCGAGCGCCTGTGGACGGAGCCGATCTCGCTGCTGGCGCGGAACGACCATCCCATCTTCGCCACGCCCGAGCCGGTGCTCGACGCGCTCAGGCGCTATGATTTCATCCTGCCGACCGTCACGCAGCGCGTCGGTCACGACATCGACACCCTGCTCTCGCTGCTCGATCTCCTGCCGGAGGCGCCGCTCCGCTCGAACTCCTGCGGGTTCATCCGGGAAATGTTGTACGGCACCGACCTGATCGCGGTGGTGCCGCGGCTGATGATGGTCGGGGATCTGCTGCGCGGCTCGCTGAGGGTGATCCCGGTACCGGTCGAGGCCCCCGACCGGCCCGCCGGACTGATCCTGGCCAGGGGACGGCCGCTGCGCGCCACTGGCGAGATCTTCGTCGAGGTGCTGCGCGACTATGTCGGCATCATTTCGCAACAGGGTCTTATGCCGGTCTACCAAGCCGACCTGCATGCGTTCGGCGCGAGCCGGGCGACCTTGCAGTAGCCCGCTCCAACGGCCGGTTATAACAGTGGGTTATAGCGGGCGCCGGCTTTTCGATGTCTGCGTGATCGGGCTGATCGCTTAGCGTGGAAGCAATCGACGCGGCCGGCTGCATCCCCGCCGCTTCCAACGCGCAGACGACAACAAATCCCACCGGTGATGGCGGCGTGACGGACACAGGTTCCGTCCCGGCCTTCCGCCTTGTCCTCAGTCCTACAGCGCGCATCAGGTCGCAAGCGAACGAGGTGAAGACCATGACTATCGAGTCCCTGCTTCCGGTTCACCAGGATCTCTACTACGGCGGGGCATGGCACCCGCCGAAGGAGGGGCAGTACATCGAATCGCGGGACCCGGCGACCGGCAGGATGCTCGGCACGGTGGCGCTCGGCGATCCGGCCGACATGGAAGCGGTGATCGCCGCGGCACGGGCAGGGTTTGAAACGTGGCGCGCGGTCCCCCCGATGGAACGCGCCCGCATCCTGCGGGAGATCGCGGCCGTGATCCGCCGCAACGGCGACGCGCTGGCCCTGCTCGATTCCGCCGACGGCGGCAATCCGGTGAAGGAAATGGCCCGCGACGTGGAGACCGCCGCGGCCTCCTTCGAGTTCTTCGCCGGTCTGGTCACCGAAATGAAGGGCGACTCCATTCCGATGGGGCCGTCTTCGGTCAATTTCACCACGCGGGAGCCGCTGGGCGTGGTGGCGCGGATCGTCGCCTTCAACCACCCCTTCATGTTCACCGCGGCCAAGGCCGCCGCCCCGCTCGCGGCGGGCAACAGCGTGATCATGAAGCCGCCGGAGGTGGCGTCGCTGTCGGCGCTCCGTCTGGCCGAACTGATCGGGCACCTGCTGCCGCCGGGCGTCTTCAACATCGCGACCGGTGCCCGCGACGCCGGTGCGACCCTGGCCAGCCACCCCGGCATCGCGATGGTCACGCTGATCGGCAGCGTCCCCACCGGCCGGGCCGTGATGCGCGCGGCGGCGGATACGCTGAAGCCCGTCCTGCTGGAGCTGGGCGGCAAGAACGCGCTGATCGCCTTCCCCGACGCCGATCCCGACGAGGTCGCCAAGGCGATGGTCGCCGGCATGAATTTCGGATGGTGCGGCCAGTCCTGCGGCTCCACCAGCCGCGCCTTCGTGCATGACGACCTTTATGCGGCCGTTCTCGACCGGCTGAAGGAGCACATCGCGCCGTTCAGGCCCGGCATCCCGACCGATCCGGCCACGACGATGGGCGCCATCGTCAGCGAGCCGCAACACCAGCGCGTGCTGCGCTACATCGACATCGCCAAGGAGGACGGCGCCCGCCTGTTCCACGGTGGCCGGCGGCCGGAGGATCCGGCACTGGCGAAGGGGTTCTTCGTCGAGCCGACGGTCTTCGCCGACGTCACGCAGACCATGCGCATCGCGCGGGAGGAGGTGTTCGGGCCGATCCTTTCGGTGCTGCGGTGGCGGGACGAGGCGGCGATGCTGGCCGACGTCAACAGCGTCGAGTACGGCCTGACCTGCTCGATCTGGACCAACGACCTGAACGCCGCCCACCGCACCGGGCAGCGTGTCGAGGCCGGCTACGTCTGGGTCAACGAGACCGGCAAGCACTTCCTGGGGGCGCCCTTCGGCGGGTTCAAGCAATCGGGGATCGGGCGCGAGGAATGCCTGGGCGAACTGCTGTCGTTCACCCGCGAAAAGAACATCCACATCCGCCTTCGCGCCTGACCACGCGCCGGCACAACAAAAGCATTCCCGGGAGGAGGGGCGGCGTCATGGCAACGCAAGACATCGGCAAACTCATCGATAACAGCAACATCAGCCCCTATCAGTGGCGCGTGTTCCTGCTTTGCGCCCTGGTCATCCTGCTGGACGGGATCGACTACCAGATCATCGGCATCGCGGCCCCGCTGATCGTCCGCGACCTCGGCTTCCCGCGCAGCATGCTCGGCTGGGTGTTCTTCGCCGGGCCGTTCGGCGCGGCCTGCGGCAGCCTGCTGTGCGGGCTGATCGCCGACCGGGTCGGACGCCGCAAGACGGTGATCGGCGTGACGGCGCTGTTCGGGCTGGGAACCCTCGCCACGACGCTGGCCACCGACGTCGGCACGCTGGCGGTCCTGCGCTTCGTCACCGGTCTCGGCCTCGGCGGGGCGGTTCCGTCGGTGGTGGCACTGACGTCGGAGTATGCCCCGCTCCGGCGCCGCGCCGCCATTGTCAGCGCCCTTTGGGCGGCGTTCCCGCTCGGCGGCACGCTCGGCGGCTTCGTCAACGCCTCGCTCATCCAGTACGGCGACTGGCGCCTGCTGTTCCACGTCTGGGGCGCGGTCCCGCTGCTGGTCGCGGGGATCCTGTGCTTCACGATTCCGGAATCGATCCGGTTCCTGTTGTCCCAAGGCACCGCCAGCAACGGTGTCGGCCGTCTGGTGGGCCGCATGACCGGCAGTCCGCCCGCATCGGGCACAATGTTCGTGTCGTCGGAACCGCGGCATCAGGGCGTACAGGTTGTCGGGCTGTTCGCCAGCGGGCGGATCGGCGGAACCGTGCCGCTGTGGATCGTGTGCTTCGTCATCTTCGGATCCCTGACCGTGGTCGCGGCCTGGAGCCCGGCCCTGCTGACGCCCCTGGGCTTCACGGCGAGCCAGACGGCGCTGGTCGTCGCGTTCAACGGTCTCGGCTCGTTCATCGGAACCAGCGTGGCCGGCCGGCTGATCGAGCGGTTCGGCGTCGCGGCCTGCATGATCCCGGCCTTTGCATTGGCCAGCGGCAGCGTGATCCTGTTCGGCTTCGCCGCATCGACGACGCTGGCGCCGATCATGATGGCGGCGGCCGTGACGGGGCTTTTCATGGGGCTCGCCTCGTCGAGCTGCGTCGCCCTGTCGGCCCTGGTCTACCCGACCAGCATCCGGTCGACTGGCATCGGCTGGGCGATGAGCTGCGGCCGGCTCGGCGCGGTGGTCGGCCCGTTCGCAATCGGCCTGATGGTCGGTGCGGACACGTCGGTCCTGCCGATCTTCCTCTCCGTCGCCGTGGTCCTGCTGGTGCCGATCCCCTGCCTGTGGCAACTGGCCGTCTACAGCCGGCGACTGCGGTTGGACCACGGTGCCGAGGGCAAGGGTGGGCCGGCGCCGATGCGGGCGGCGCGTGAGACCCCGTAACACCCGGTCAAGGCGCAAGCACAAGAATCCGGTTGATTGTCAAAGGTGTAAGAGATGGAAGACAGCAACACTCTGCGGGCTGCCGTCGAGGAACTGGTGGTCGCCAACCACATCCTGTTCGACCGGGGAATCGTCGACGGATTCGGCCATGTCAGCGTGCGGCATCCCGACCGCCCCGACCGTTTCCTGCTGTCCCGCAACCGGGCGCCGGGGCTGGTGAGTGCACAGGACATCCTGGTCTACGGCCTCGACGCCGAGCCGGTCGACCGGAAGGACGAGCCCGGCTATCTCGAACGCTTCATCCACAGCGAAATCTACCGTGCCCATCCCGAGGTGATGGGGGTGGTGCACAGCCACGCCGTCTCGATGCTTCCCTTCACGGTGGTCGCGGGCGCGCCGCTTTGTCCGATCTGCCACATGAGCGGCTTCCTGAAGCGCGGGACGCCGATCTTCGAAATCCGCGATCATGCCGGCGACGCCAGCGATCTGCTGATCCGCAGCGCGGCTCTTGGCTGCCAGCTGGCCGCCGCGCTGGAGGACCATGCGGTGGTCCTCATGCGGGGCCATGGGATGACCGTGGTCGGCCGGACCTTGCGTCAATCCGTCTTCCGGTCGATTTACGCGGAAGTCAATGCCCGCATCCAGGCCACGGCCGCGTCCCTGGGAACCGCCACCTTCCTGACCGAAGGCGAGGCGGCCCAGGCCGACGCGACCAACACCGGCGCGATCAACCGCGCCTGGGATCTGTGGGCGCTGGCCGCCGAGCAGAACACGGCGCGGCTGCGCGGCGCCTAGACGTTCGGGTCTGACGGGCGCGGTCCGTGCACGGCGATCCACCACCGCCAGGATGCGGAAGCGGCGGTCGTCGCCCAGGGCGTCGCTGACGAAATCCAGCGACCAGCGCCGGCGCCGCTCGCCTAGTTCCATCCCTGCGCAGATGGTGTCTGGCCGATATAATCAGCGGTCATAGCGATCACTGAATTTGCGATACGTCATCGGTCGCCGGCCCCGTGCACTCTCGTGCTGAACTTGCAACGGCTTCTGGGGAGAATAAGAGATGGCGTCCCTTCGTAAAGAGATTGAACTCGCAGACATGGAGTGGGGTTCGGATCCCAAGGGCGGAACGGTCCGGTTGGTGTTTCCGGCATTGTCGGGATTTTATGCCATCGCCGAGCCGCTTTCCTACGCGGCGCTGCGTTTTGCATTCGGCATCATTCTATTGACCCACGGGATGCCGAAGCTGCTCGGCAGCGGGCATGGAGCGACGACGATCGCGCCGTTGGCCCGGTCTGTGGGGCACATCGAAAATGTGCTCAACCTGCCGTTCCCCTGGGCGTTCGGTTACTTCATCATGTTCCTGGAAACCGGCGGGGCGCTGATGCTGGCGTTCGGCCTGTTCACCCGAATTGTCGCCCCAATGATCGCCGTCGAGATGGCGGCGATCTGCTTCGTGCTCGCCCCGACCTGGATCTGGTTCCAGACCGGGATGGAGTATCCGTTGCTGATGGGTTTTCTCGCCCTTTACATCTCCTTCAAGGGCGGAAGCCGCTATTCCCTCGACCGCATCCTGGGCCGGGAGATCTGAAGCGTTTCTTGCGGACCGTGCGGTCGCATAGAATGGTGACGGGCCGGGGATGTTCCCCGGCCCTGTCGTTTCAGGTTTCACGCGCCCGGTATTCGTCAGGAAGGATGAACACCTGGTCGGCGCGGGCATAGCCGCCGTCCTTGACCTCCTCGATCAGCACCATGGTGTGGGGACGGGCCGCCTCGGAGAAATACTCGATCAGCATGTCGGTCGTGCGGTGCACGATCTCCTCCTTCTGTTTGCGGCTGAGGGCACCCTCGGGCGTCTTGATGTTCACGAAAGGCATGGTCTCTTTCCTTCTGCTTGGTGTGAAATCTACGGCGCCCCGTGTGGGCGCAGCAGTTCGGCGAAGCCGATCCGGTGCAGGAACTCCTGGCGGATACGGTCGATGACGGCGTAGGAGGTCGCCGCTCCGTCGTCGGCGGGATCGATGACGATCCGGAACGGCCGCGAACCGAAGGGGGTGTCGACGATGCGGGCGACGGCCTCCGCCACGGTTCGCGGATTGGCCGTCGGCGGAACGGTCGCGGCGAGGGCATCCCGCAGCCGCACGGCGAACCCGTCGGGCCATGCGGCGGCGTAGGCGTCGGCCCTCTCGCCATCGTCCGGCGCTCCGGCATGGGCGAAGTGGTTGGTCCCTTGCGTGAAGGCTCCAGGCACCACGATGCTGGTCTCGATGCCGAGCGGCGCCAGTTCGCGGGCGTAGGAAACGGCGAGCGCGTCCATCCCCGCCTTGGCGGCGAAGTAGGGACCGAGCAGCGGCGGGATGCCGCCGGCCGCGCTGGTGCTGCCGATCCAGACCAGAAGGCCGCGGCCCTGCCGTCTCATCTGCGGAAGGGCCGCCCGGTTCACCCGCTGCGTGCCCAGCACGTTGACGTCGTAGAGCGCGGCGAGCTGGGACGGGGTGAAGGCCTCCGTCGGGCCATAGACCATGTGCCCGGCGTTGTGCACCACGACGTCCAGCCGGCCTTCGTCCCGGATGATCCGGCCGACCGCCTGCTCGGCGGAGGCGTCGTCCTGCACATCCAGTTCAACGGTGCGCAGGGCGATGCTGTTTTGGGCGGCATAGGCCGCCAGTTCTGCCGCCGGCGCGGCATTGCGGCCCTGGAGGTCCCGCATCGAGGCATAGACGGTGTGTCCATTCTCCGCCAGCGCCGTGGCGATCATGCGGCCGAAACCGCTCGAAGCGCCGGTGACGAGTGCGATCTGCGACATGGCCGCCTCCTTCAGACCACGCCGCCGTTGGCGCGGATCACCTGGCCGTTGATCCAGCCGGAGTCCGTGCCGGCGAGGAAGGCCACCACCGACGCGATGTCGTCCGGCTGCCCGAGCCGGCCGAGCGGATTCATCTTCCGGATGTTGTCGATCAGGGTCTCGGGCTTGCCCGTCAGGAACAGGTCGGTTGCGACCGGTCCGGGGGCGACCGCGTTCACCGTGATGGAGCGCGCTCCGAATTCCTTGGCGGCGATGTGGGTCAGCGCCTCGATCGCGGCCTTGGTCGCGGCATAGACGCCGTAGGTCGGCTGGTAGAGGCCGACGACGCTGGTCGAGAGGTTGATGACGCGCCCGCCGTCGGCGATCCGCCGTCCGGCCTCGCGCAGACCGCGGAAGACGCCTCCCAGATTGGTGTCGACCTGCCGGGCGAAGCTCACGTCGTCGGTGTCGGTGATCGGGGACAGCGTCATGATCCCGGCGTTGTTGACCAGGACGTCGACCCGGCCGAAGGCGTGCTCCGCCTCGTCGAACAGTGTCGTGAAGCCGGCGGGGTCCGAGATGTCCGCGCGGACCGCCCGTGCGGTGCCGCCGCCCCGGGTGATCGACCGGACGACCTCTTCCGCCGCCTCCCGGCTTCCGGCGTAGTTGACGATGACGGCGAGTCCGTCGTTTGCGAGCCGCCGGGCGATCGCCGCGCCGATCCCTCTGGAGGCTCCGGTGACGATCGCGTTCCTTTGTCTCTTGTCGCTCATCGACATTCTCCCTTGCTGATGCCCCTGAGTTTGCTCCATCCTGTGCCCAGAACAATCCACGTCGTCTTGACAACACAGTTCGGGCTGAGCGAACAAACTCCATGGATCGTTTCGAGCGCATGCAGCTTTTCGTGCGTGTCGTAGAGCGTCGCAGCTTCTCGGCCGCCGCCGCCGACCTCGGGCTGGGGCGTTCCACGGCGACCGAGGCGCTGAAGCGGTTCGAGCAGGAACTCGGCGTGCGGCTGCTGGAGCGGACCACCCGGCATGTGGCGCCGACCCTCGACGGCGAGGCGTTCTACGCCCGGTGCAAGCGGATCCTGGCCGAGGTGGAGGAGGCGGAGAACGCGTTCCGCGACCCGCAGCCGCGCGGCCTGTTGCGGGTCGATGCCCATGGCCTGCTGACGCGGACCTTTCTGCTGCCGCGCCTGTCGGAATTCCTGGCGCGCTATCCCCACCTCGACCTGCAGCTGGGCCAGGGCGACCGGCTGGTCGACCTTGTCCGCGAGGGGGTCGATTGCGTGATCCGGGCGGGCACGGCGGAGGACAGCGGCCTGGTCATGCGGCGGCTCGGCTCCCTCACCGAGATCACATGCGCCAGCCCCGGATACCTGGAACGGTACGGATGTCCGGAGAGCCCCAAACAGTTGGAGGGACACCGGGCGGTCGGCTTCCTGTCGTCCCGCACCTCCCAGGTGCTTCCCCTGGAGTTTATGGTGGACGGCGTTCTGCGCGAGGTGGTGCTGCCCTCCCGCGTGACGGTCAACAATTCCGATACGCTGGCCGAACTCGCCAGGCTGGGCTTTGGCCTGATTCAGGCGCCTCGCTACCGCCTTGCCGAGGATCTGCGCACGGGCCAGCTCGTCGAGGTCCTCAGCGCGTTCCGACCGCAGCCGACACCGTTGGCGGCGCTGTACCCCCAGAACCGTCATACGGCGCCGCGGCTGCGGGTGTTCCTCGATTGGATCAGCAGCCTCTTTGCCGAAGCCGAACTCTGACAGGGCGCGGACACACAGGCCTGTGCAACGCACTTGCCTCCGCCGAGGCTTGGAAATGGTGTTTCCGACCGCCGTCTTGGTCGAGACGGAGCGTGATGATCGCCCCGCCAGCCGCTTGGACAGCCCAGATCCCTTGATCCAGCCGAAGACCTCCTCGAGCCGTTCGCGGATGCGCAAGTCTCATCAACACCGTTGCCGATGATCCCGCTGTTGAGGGCTTGCCCCTCGTACCCGCACTTAAAGAACCAAGGTCCAGCCGCCCGGCTCCGCCCTCACTCACCCAGCAGCGCGTCGATCCGTCCGCGCAGGTCCCGCAGGGCGGCGCGCTGGTCGTCGTCGAGTGCCCCACCCCGCGCACGCACGGCGTCCAGCGTCTTGACCGTCTTGCGCAGGCTGCTGACCAGCGCGGCACCCGCCTCCTTGGCCGCCTCCTTAGCCGCCGGGACCGGCGTCGCGCCACCCGCTTCGGTCAGTTCCCTGCGGGCGGCGCGCAGCGCGGCGATGGTGCAGCCGGCCTTGACCATCTCCCACAGGCGCAACTGCACGGCCGGGTCGTCGGCGTCGACCAGCTCGAACAGCGCCGACTTGCCGATGCGGCCACGGTGGGCCGGGTATTCCTGCCGGATCGCCGGCGGCAGCGCCAGGACGCCCAGGCTGCGCGTCACCTCGGTCTTGTTCAGGCCGCTGACGCCGGCCAGCTGCTCGTGGGTGTAGCCATGCTCCTCCCGCAGCGCGGCGAGGCCGCCGGCGGTTTCGAAGGCGTCGAGATCCTCGCGCTGCAGGTTCTCGATCAACGCCAGCTCGGCGCCGTTGCCGTCCTTCACCAGCAGCGCGTAGATCGTCGTCTTGCCGGCAAGGCGGGAGGCGCGGACGCGGCGTTCGCCCCACACCAGCGCGTAGCGGCCATCCTCCGCCTTGCGCACGCCGACCGGCTGGCGCACGCCGACGCGGCGGATCGATTCGGCCAGCGTTTCCAGCGTCGCCTCGTCGAAGCGGCGGCGCGGCTGCTGCGGGTTGGGATCGATGCGGTCGAGGTCGAGTTCCACGATCTCCGGGTGGTCGGCCGACACGCGGAAGCGCGGATCGCTGGTCACCGCACCCGAGGCGCCCGACACCGCCTTGGACAGCATCTTCGACTTGGTGGCCTGGGCGAGCAGCTTATTGGACATGCGCGGATTCCTGACGCTTGGCGCGGAGGGCGATCACCGTGTCCGCGACTTCCTGGTAGCTCTGGGCGCCGGGGGCGGACGGGATCGCCTCCAGCGTCGGGCGGCCGGCGGCCGAGCCCTGCGGGTATTGGGTGGAGGAGGGCACCGGCGCGAAGATGCGCGTCTTGGCGCCATACACCTCGTGCAACTGCGCCAGCGTCAGCCGGTCCATCGAATGGCGTTCGGCGTACATGGTCGGCAGGATGCCCAGCACCTCGACGCCCGGATTGACGCGGCGGCGGACCTTGGTCAGCGTGTTGTCGATCAGCATCGGCACGCCCAGCGCCGCCATCGGTTCCGTCTGCACCGGCACCAGCACATAGTCGGAGCAGTTCAGCGCGTTGATCGTCACCTGCCCCAGGTTGGGCGGGCAGTCGATGACGACGGCGTCGTAATTGCCTTCGATGTCGCCCAGCTTCTCGCGCAGCGCCAGGTTGCTGTTGGGATCGCCGGCCATCTCGCCGTCGGCCTGCGACAGGGTCAGGCTGGAGGGCAGCAGGTCGAACAGGTCGCCGCAGACCCGAACGATGGTCTTGTCGATCGGCCGGTCCTTCAGCAGCACGTGGTAGAGCGTCGCCCCCTCGCGGTCGAGCGCGTAGGCGTCGATCCCCAAATGCATGGTGGCGTTGGCCTGGGCGTCGGCGTCGACCAGCAGCACCCGCATGCCCGACTTGGCCAGCAGATAGGCGAGGTTGACCGCGGTGGTGGTCTTGCCGACGCCGCCCTTCTGGTTGGCGACGGAAATCTTGGTGGCGACCCGCCGCGACGCCGGCCCGCCCGGGACGCTCTGCGCCGGCAGCCCCTTGTGCCGGCCGCCGGAACCGGCCGCCATCGTGTCGCTGAGCGAGACGAGCTGCGCCACGATCTGCGGCACCCGCTCGCTGCCGTTTTCCCAGCGGCTGACACGGTTGCGGTCGTAGCGGCGGCTGAGCTGGCCGTTGAGCCAGTCCGCCAGATCCTGCTGGCCCATGCTGCGTCCCTCGCGGAACGCGCGCAACTGTTCGCCCTTCATGGATGTCGAGATCACCGGTCCGGTCCGTATCTGGCGCAAGGTTGGCCCGACTGTGCCAATCCCGTGACGGAACCGTCAACCCGTCACGGTGACATTACCCGCACATGATCCGGTTGGGCGGATCGCTGCGTCATATGCGCAACAGGAACCGCCCGCCCATCCGGGAGTCGGGCCCCGGTTCCGATTCGCGACGGACCCCTCGGGTTTTCAGGGCGTTGTCCATCGTACTTTGGGAACGCAGCGCCGGTGCGACGCCGACACCCGGAACGTGCGGCGACGGTGCACCGTACTTTAGGGACAAAGTCGGCACGCCACAAAGACACGACTCGCCTGCGACTCGGGATTTCCCCCGTACTTTGGGAACCAAGCAACTAATAGACTCTTTTTTCTAACAAATAGCTTTGCCCCCAGAGTACGAATTGCCAGCGGCCAATTCTTGCGACAGAGTCCAAACGGTGATCGTCGGGAAGTGACGACGGTCGGGAGGCACCCATGGGCGAAATTCATCAACTCATCATCCAGCACGGCCGTGACCGCGCCAAAGAACTCGTGCCGCCGGAACAGCGCGGCATGGTGGAAGCGGCCGCCGCGGTGCTTGCCGATGAATCGCGCCATCTGGGCATCACCTACAGCGGCTTTTGCCTGACCGCTCTTCCGCATCGCCGGATCGACGACGACGCGGTGTGGGAACGCATCGGCCACCGCGTGACGCTGGTCGTCGAGCCGGGGCGCCTGCGCATCGCCGGCGAGGATCGCAAGTTCGGCGTGCCCTACGGCAGCAAGGCCCGGTTGGTGCTGCTGTACCTGCAGACCAAGGCGATCCAGACCAACTCCCGCGAAGTGCCGCTCGGCCGGTCGATGCATGACTGGATGCGCAGCCTGAACGTCAGCACCGGCGGCAAGAATTACCGCGACCTCAAAGAGCAATGCAACCGGCTGTCGGCCTGCAGCCTGAAGTTCTATTGGGAAGGCGACCGCGCCGGTACTCAGCGTTGGGCGAAGGACACCATCATCACCGGTGGCCTCACCTTCAACGACGAGGATGTCCGCCAGGGTTCCCTGTGGGAAGAGCAGGTTTATCTGGGCGAGCATTTCTTCCGGTCCCTGAAGGAGCATCCGGTCCCGGTGCTGGAATCGGCGATCCGCGAGATCTCCAACCGCTCGATGGCGATCGACGTCTACATCTGGCTGGCCTACCGGCTTCACGTGATCGAAGAGCCGACGATGATCAGCTACGCCGCGCTCTACAGCCAGTTCGGCGCCGGTTTCGACAATCTGCGGCGATTCCGGCACAAGTTCCCGGAATCGCTCTACTACGCCCTGTCGGTCTATCCGGAGGCGAAGGCCGAGGTGCGCAAGGACGGCGTTCTGCTCTACCCCTCGCCCCCCGCGGTGGCCAGCGACCGCCGCGCGGCGGCGGCCATCGGCTATTGAACCTCGTCGGGTTCTCCCCCGGCAGCGGGTGCGGGACTTTCCGCCCGCATCGCAACCGTCCCTAAAGTACGAAGCGCCCCGCTCAGACCCCGCTGCACGGCGGCTTTGACGGCTCGGGTTTCGTACTTTGGGGACGGTGACGGTTTCAGCCTTTCCCGACCCCGGCCGTCGAAGCGACACACTCCCGAAGCGACTCACTTCGACCTGTTCAACGGAACCCGTGATGCGATATCGCACCATGCCGCTTCGTACTTTGGGGACAGGCTGACAGGCGTCTCCATCGTCACGCCCACGGTTGCGCCTCGTTCACGCGTTTCGATGGCAGGCAGCAACGAGACACCTGTTGGTTTCAGCCCCGCGTCCCGCAAGTTCGTACTTTGGGGACGGTTCGCCGGGCGGGGGACGAATGGAGGCGACGGCACCGATTTCTGCGTACTTTAGGGACGCTCCGGACCGCCGCCTGGCCGGCGTCGTCGTCGTACTTTAGGAGTCATCGTACTTTAGGGACGGCGCCGGCCATGCCGGAACAGGGGAGGGTGGCTGCGCACCACTCCCCCGGGAAACCGCCTATTCGTCCGGATTGCGGTTGGCGGAGTGCTCCTGCAACTGTTCGGTCTGCACCGCCTTGCTGTCCAGTCCGCGGGCGTCGGAATGCCGGGACTTGTCGCGATTCGACAGCACCGTGTTGTCGCCGACGGTGCCTTCCGGCAGGTCGGTGGTGGCGCCGGTGCCGCTGCCCTTGCCCTGCGTGCCGGTGCCCATGTGCTTCTTGCTGGCGTTCGCCATGGCGATCTCCGTTGATGCCCTTGTCGGTGGGGTGGCGCCGGGGCATGCCCGGCGCCGGAAGCGGATTTACTGCGGGTTGCGGGGCTGGCTGCCGGTCGTGCCGGGGGCCGTCGTGGTGCCCGTGGTGCTGTGGTTCATCGTCCCGGTGTGGTTCCGGTCGCTGCTGCTGTGCTTGCCCAGCGAAACAGTGGTGTCGTCGTACTTGAATTCCTTCATCTGCTTGACCTGATCCTCGGTCACCTGGCTGGCGACGATGCGGTCGCCGCTGCTGTTCAGCAGATTGTAGTCGAGCGCAACCTGCTTGGCGCCGATGCCCAGGACCCCGCCGCGGTCCAGGATCACCGCGGTGGCGGCGCCCGACTGCGGGTCGAGGATGATGTCGGCCACGTCGCCCAGCTTTTTGCCGTCCTGGCCGTAGACGTTCTTGCCCATCAGCTTTTCGAAGCTGGTGCTCTGCTGGTTGGCGTTGCCGGTGGAGGCGACGTTCGGGCGCAGGTCGCGGACTTGGCGAAGGTGCTGTTCCAGCGTCGGCAGCGTCTGGTCGGCGAACCGCTTCAGGTCGGCGTCCTTGCCGTTCTTGGCTTGGTCGCGGAACAGGGTGACGGCCTTCTGGTGGGCGTCGATCTGGCCTTGCAGATAGGCGGAATCGAACTCGTCGCCCTTCAGGCCGCGCAGTTGGTCGAGCTTCTGCGTGTGTTCGGAATCGAGCTTGGTCGGCAGGTCCATCGACTTCTGCTTGGCCAGCGCCTTCATCGCGTCCGCGGTCTTGTTGTGGTCGGCCACCATATGGCCGCCGAACTGCTTCACGCCCTTGTCCTTGGCCTGGTCCTGCGCCAGCTTGCCGGCCTGGATTTCGAACATGTCGCTGATCGCCGCCGTGTCGGCGAAGGTCTTGTCCTGTGGCGCCAGCGGGCCCTGGCTGGTGGCGGTCTTGGTCGGGGTGGGGGTCTGGGCCATGCCGACGGCGGGTGCCGTGAACAGGATCAGAGCGGCCGTCGCGAGAAGATGATGGCGTTTCATGGCGGCAATTCCTGCAGGTTTCGTGGTTGGGGCTGCTGCCCGGCGGCCGTGGCCCATGGCGAAGGGCCGAGCCGTGGGGCTTTCGCCTTTCAACCGCCGACCGCGCCCGTCGTTCCCCCCGGGCCCCGGCCAGGGCTGGTGGTGCGGGCTGGCGGGATTCGCCACCGGGGGCTGCCGCCGGGCGGGGTGCCGCCGAAGGTTTTCAAGATGCGAAGAACAGCGCGCCGGGGGTATAGCCGAATGCGCGCTCGGCCTAGGCCGCCTGTCCGGGGCATGAAATGACGACTATGACCCCGGTTCGGAGGCCCGCTTGCTTCGTGACGCCCGCCATGTCCTCAACGGCACGCACATCGACTGTGACCTCTGCATCATCGGCGGAGGGGCGGCCGGTCTCACCATGGCGCGCGAACTCGCCGGCAGCGCGTGCAGTCTGGTCCTGCTCGAAGGCGGCGGCCTGGAGGTCGACGGCATCTCCCAGGCGCTCTACGCCGGGCGCAACGTCGGCCTGCCCTATGAACGGCTGACCACCGCCCGCAGCCGCTATCTCGGCGGCAGCACCAACTGCTGGGGCGGCTTCTCCCGCCCGCTGGAGCCGGGCGATTTCGCCGCGCGCTCCTGGATCCCCGGCAGCGGCTGGCCGATCCCGCGCGAGACGATGATGCCCTTCTACGAACGGGCGCAGAGCGTGCTCGGGCTCGGGCCGTTCGACTACGACAACGACTTCTGGATGGAGCGGGTCGGCGGCCGCGGCGCGGCGCTGATGCCGGTCGACGGCGGCGATTTCGAGAACCGCGTCGCCCAGCTCAGCCCGCCGATCCGCATGGGCGAGGCCTATCGGGCAGAGATCGGGCACGCCGCCAACATCACCGCCTTCCTGAACGCCAACGTCACCGCCCTGGAGACCAACGCCTCGGCGACGGCGGTGGAGCGGGTCCAGGTCCGCACGCTGGAAGGCCCGCGCTTCACGGTGGGGGCCCGGCTGTTCGTGCTGTGCTGCGGCGGGATCGAGAACGCGCGCATCCTGCTGCTGTCCAACCAGGCGCAGCCGGCCGGGCTGGGCAACGGGCATGATCTGGTCGGCCGCTGCTTCGCCGATCACCCGCGCTTCAAGACGGCGCCGGTGCGGTTGACCGACCAGGGGCGGCACCGCAAGCTCTACGACGTCAGCCTCTGCCTCGCCCGGCGGCGGCTGAAACGCCCGCACCCCTCGGTGGCGCTGGCGTTGTCGCCGACCCAGGAACTGCAGGAGCGCTGGGGGTTGCCCAACTCGCGCAGCTATCTGGTCGCCTCCTACCACTCCGGGGCGCTCGACGCCTTCAAGGCGATGCGGGATCTGCGGCTGCTGCCGTCGCGCCACCGCTGCCGCCGGTTCGGCGTGTCGGAGGACGAGGCGGCGAGCCTGCTGCGCAACGCCGGCCCCCGCATCCTGCGGAGCCTGCCGCAGCTGGCCGACGCGCTGTTCGACAGCACGATCGATCCAGGGTGGCTCAGCCGCAGCTTCACCCTGGAAACGGTGCTGGAGCCGGTCCCCAACCCCGACAGCCGGGTGACGCTGGACCACGCCACCGACCCGTTCGGCTGCAACCTGCCGCGGGTCGACTGGCGCCTGACCGAGCAGGACCGGCGTGGTGCGGCCGACACCCAGAGGTTGCTGCTGCAGGACCTGATGCAGCGGGGGCTGGTCCGGGCCGAGCCCGGCACTGTCGCGGCCGCCGCGGATGAACCGGAGATGGCCGATGTCGGCTGGTGCTGGCACCATATGGGGACGACGCGGATGCACGAATCGCCGCGTCACGGCGTGGTCGATCCCGAGGGCCGCGTGCATGGGGTGGGGAACCTGTATGTCGCCGGCAGCTCGGTCTTTCCCACCATGGGGGCGGACCATCCGACCATGACCATCGTCGCGCTGGCGCTGCGCATGACCGATCGCATCGCCGCGCTGTTGCAGGACGAGCGGAACAGCCCGCCCGCCCCGGCGGTCGCCGCCTCGCTGTAGGCGGCGGGAGCGGACGTAAGGTCCGGGCGGCGGCAGGGCAGGGGGTGAGCGGCGGGACGGGCTTGCCGCACCGCCGCCGCTGCGCTGAGATGGCACCCATGGACCTGTTCGATGATCTTCCCGCTCCACCACCGCCCGCCGGACTGCCGCCGGCCGGTGGTCCCTTGCCCGACATCGTGGCACCGGGGCTCGATTGCCTGTTCGTCGGCTTCAACCCCGGCCTGCGGTCGGGCACGCTCGGCCACCATTACGCCGGGCGCGGCAACCAGTTCTGGCGGCTGCTGGCGGCGGCCGAGTTGACCCCGCGCCTGTACCGGGCGGAGGAGGACACGACGCTGCCGGCCATCGGCCTCGGCTCCACCAACCTGGTGGCGCGCGCCACCGCGACCGCGGCCGAGCTGTCGCGGGCGGAGCTGCGCGGCGGCGTGCCGCGGCTGGCGCGGATCGTCGCCTTCGTCCGGCCGCGGGTGCTGGCCTACACCGGCAAGGGCGTCTATCTGGCGGCGACCGGCCTGACGGACGCGCCGTGGGGCGTGCAGGAGCGCCCGCTGTTCGACGGCGTCGCCGACGTGGTGGTGCCCTCGCCGAGCGGGCTCGCCCGCCTGCCTTTCGAGGACAAGCTGCATTGGTACACCCAGATCCGGGCGGAGATCGACCGGCGGCGCTGACGATGCGGCGGGCGCGGCGCAAAGGGGGCAGCGGGCAGGGCCGGAGGTCCGCCGGTGGCACTCCGCCTGTGCCGGCTCTTCGCCGGGAAAGGCGACCGGTCCGGCGCAACCTTGAGCGATGCTGCGCTCCGGGGCCGCATGGGACAGGGCATGACCGTCATCGATCACAGCGACGGACGCGAAGGCAGGCAGCGCGGCGACGAAGGACCGGGACCGACATCCGGCGGCGATCCCGTCGCCGTTCGCCTGCGCCGCCGGAGGTGGGCCGTGGTGGCGCTGGCGGTGCTGCTGCTGGCGGCGGTGCTGCGCGCCGCCTGCTACCTCACGGTGCTGCAGGCTCCCGCCGCTGCCGGGTGGGGCCACATGGGGGTGACAGTCGCGGCGGAGGGTGCGGCGCCGGACAGCGGCGCCGTCGACCCCTGGGCGCCGCACCCGTGGGGGCCGCACCCCTGGCGCTTCCTCCGGCTGCGGCGCCCTGCCGTGCCGCACCCGCACCCCATGGCCCCCGTCCCCCCGGCACCCATGCGCGCCACCCTGGTCAGTCAAGGTCCTGGGCAAGCCCAACCGGAACCGGGCCCGTCGGAACGGTGAAGGCGACGCGGTTTCGTCCCAGCGACTTGGCGCGGTAGAGCTGCTCGTCGGCACGGGCGACCACCTCCTCCGGCACGGTGTCGGCCTCGACCGTGACGCAGACGACCCCCAGGCTGACGGTGACCCGCCCGGTTTCGGACGCCCGGTGGGGAATGCGCAGCGCGGACACCGCCTCACGCAGCCGTTCGGCGACCGTGGCGGCGCCGGGCAGGTCGGTTTCGGGCAGGATGACGGCGAATTCCTCGCCACCATAGCGGGCGGCGAGGTCGAACGGCCGCTGGACCATGGCGGCGACCACCCCGGCCACCATGCGCAGGCACTCGTCCCCGGCGACGTGGCCGTAACCGTCGTTGAAGGCCTTGAAATGGTCGATGTCCAGCATGATCAGCGCCAACGGCGCCCGGCTCCGCCGCAGCCGCCGGATCTCCGCCATCAACACGCCGTCGAAGTGGCGGCGGTTGTCCAGCCCGGTGAGCGCGTCGGTCCACGCCTCCATCTGCGCCCGGTCGCGCTCATGCTCGCGCTGGCGCAGCAGTTCGCCCGCCACGGTCATCGCCTGCCCGACGCGGTCGGCCTCGCGCAGGCCGAGCGGAGGCACGGCGACCGGTTCGCCGCGGCCGAGCGCCAGGGCCGGTTGGATCAGCGCCTCGATCGGGCGGGAGATGTCGCGGCCGATCCGGCGGGCGAGGACCAGACCGACCAGCAGCAGGACCGCGCCGACCGTCAGGTTCAGCCACAGCGAGCGGGCAAGGTCGGCGTTCAGCAGATGCTCCGGCACCTCCACCACCACGGTCCAGCCCAGTTCGGCGGAGCGGTTGTAGGCCACCAGTTCGGTCTGGCCGTGCCGGCCGTCGTGCAGGATCACGCCGCGGGACTGCCGGGCGGCGGCGGCGAGGATCCGGGGCTCGTCATGCGGGCCGTCGCCAACGCCGGTGGCGCCGGCCGCCGCGCCGCCGCGGGTCACCACCGTGCCGGCGCCGTCCAGCACCTCCACCGTCCAGCCCGCCGGCAGCGTGTGCCGAGCCAGCACCGCATCCAGATGCTTGGCGTCGAGTGACATCGCCAGGAACGACACCACGCGGCCATCCCGCAGCACCGGCACCGCCAGGGCCACCACATTCATCTTCAGCACCGGCCCGTAGAACAGGTTGGTGACGCCGGGCCGGGCGGTGTCCCGCACCGCCAGCATCGCCGGGCTGAGCGTTTCCCTGGGCAGCGGCGTGCCGAAGGGGCGGGCGGTGTTGACCAGCTGCTGACCGTTCAGGTCGATGTGGAGCAGGTTGATGCCGGGCGACTGGGCCAGCACGTCGCGCGCCTGCCGGTCGAGCGCCGCCAGATTGCCGGCGTCGATGCTGGGCGAGGTCGACAGGGCGAGAAGCGCCGCCTCGACCGCCCCGAGATCACGCTCCACCACGAAGGTCAGGTTCTGGGCCGCGGCGGTCAGCACCTGTTCGACCTCCGCCCGGCCGCGGTCGTGCGACAGGGCGGCCAGGAAACCGGCGAAGGCCGAGGCCGGCAGCACGCAGACCACCACCAGGGCGGCGATCCGCGTGCGGATGCTGAAGGACCAGGGAGCCGGCGCCGGTGTCGTCGTCAAACCGTTCCTGCCCGTTCGCTGTGACGCTCAGAAGGGGCAGTATTGGCAGGCAACAATTGATGAGCAACCGTGAACGCGACCGGGCCCGGGGGCCCTCACCCGAAGAGGTGAGGGCCCCCGGCGGCACCGATCGCCCCGGCCTTCCTTAGACGATCCCGTCCCGGCTGAAGGGCAGGGTCTGCAGCGGCTGGCCGGTCACCGAGAAGACGGCGTTGGCCACCGCCGGGGCGACGGTCGGCACGCCCGGCTCGCCGGCGCCGGTCGGCCGTTCGTGCGACGGCACGATGTGGACCTCGACCGCCGGCATGTCCGACATCCGCAAGGGCAGGAAGCTGTCGAAGTTGCCCTGGTCGACCAGCCCGTCGGTCATGGTGATCTCGCCGCGCAGCGCGTGGCCGATGCCCCAGCCGGCGCCGCCCTCCATCTGCGCCTTGACGATGTCGGGGTTGACCACCTCGCCGCAGTCGATGGCGACGACGACACGGTCGACCTTGACCTGGCCCTTGGCGTCGACCGTCACGTCGGCGACATGGGCGACGTAGGTGTTGAAGCTTTCATGCACGGCGACGCCGCGGCCCTTGCCCTTGGCCAGCGGCTGGCCCCAGCCGGCCTTGTCCGCCGCCAGCTTCAGCACGCCGGCCAGACGCGGGTGGTCCTTCAGCATCTCCATGCGGAAGGCGACCGGGTCCTTGCCCGCCGCCTTGGCGAGGCGGTCGATCATCACCTCCTTGGCGTAGGCGGTGTGGGTGTGGCCGACCGACCGCCACCACAGCGTCGTCACCGGCGACGTCGGGCTGTGCAGGTCGACCGCGAGGTTCGGCACCGGGTAGGCCATGTCCGACGCGCCCTCGACCGAGGTCTCGTCGACGCCGTTCTTGACCATCACCGCCTCGAACGGCGTGCCGGCCATGAAGCTCTGGCCGACGATGCGCTGCTTCCAGGCGACCAGATTGCCCTTGGCGTCCACCGCCGCCTTGATCCGGTGCAGGAACAGCGGGCGGTAGCGGCCGCCCTTGATGTCGTCCTCGCGCGTCCAGACCAGATGCACCGGGGCCTTGGGGTAGGCCTTGGCGATCATCGCCGCCTCGGCGATGTAGTCGCCGTTCGGGGTGGCACGCCGGCCGAAGCTGCCGCCGGCCCATTGCGTCTCGATCTTCACCTGCTCCGGCTTGCAGCCGAGGACGCCGGCGACGACCATCTGCTCGACGCCCTGGAACTGGGAGCCGGCCCAGATGGTGCAGCCGCCGTCGGGGTTCAGGGCGACCACCGCGTTCAGCGGCTCCATCGGCGCGTGGGCGAGGTAGGGGAAGACGAACTCGCCGTCGATGACGTGGCCGCCGTTGGCCGCCACCGTGGTGAAGGTCTTGTCGGCGTCGCCCTTGTTGGCGGCGACGGCGCCCGGCTGGTCGGCCAGCTTGCGGTAGTCGGCCAGCATGGCGTCGGTGCCGCGCGTTTCGGCCTTGGCGTCATCCCAGGTGATCTTCAGCGCCTCGCGGCCCTGGGTGGCGGCCCAGGTGTTCTTCGCGATCACCGCGACGCCGACCGGCAGGGTCAGCACCTCGATCACGCCCGGCACCTTGCGGGCGGCCGCGTCGTCGACGCTCTTCACCGTACCGCCGAAGCGCGGCGAGCGGGCCAGCACCGCCGTCACCTGGCCGGGACGGCGGATGTCCATGGCGAAGATCGCGGTGCCGTTGGTCTTGCTGATGTGGTCCAGCCGGTGCAGGTCGGGCTTGCCGATCAGCACATAGTCCTTGGCCTCCTTCAGCTTGACCTGCTGCGGGACTGGCAACTTGGCGGCGTCGGTCGCCAGATCGCCGAAGGTGAAGCTGCGGCCCGAGGCGGCGTGGCGCACCACGCCCTTCGCCACCGTCACCTCGCCGGCCGGGACGTTCCAGCGGGCGGCGGCGGTGGCGACCAGCATGGCGCGGGCGGCGGCGCCGGCCATCCGCAGCTCGTCCCAGCTGTTGGCGACGGCGGTCGAGCCGCCGGTGCCCTGGACGCCGAAGAAATGGTTGGCGTAGAGCTTGTTGTCGGCCGGGGCGAAGGCGCCGCGCACCTGGGCCCAGTCGGCGTCCAGCTCTTCCGCCACGATGGTGGCGAGGCCGGTGACGATGCCCTGGCCCTTGTCCAGATGCTTGGCCAGCACGGTCACCGTGTTGTCCGGCGCGATGATGATGAACAGCTGCGGCCGCGGGTCGGCCGGGCCGATGATCTTCGGCGCCGCCTCGGCGGCCAGCGCCGGCATCGGCAGGTGGGCGCCGATGACCAGGGCGCCGCCGCCGGCCCCGACCGCCTTCAGGAAGGAGCGGCGGGACGGGGTGGGCAGCGGCTTGGCGGCGATGTCCAGCGCGAAGCCGGAGCGGGCGGCCTGACGGATCAGATGGTGCAGCATGGATCAGGCCCTCATCGTCTGGGCGGCGTCTTTGATCGCCGCGCGGATGCGGACATAGGTGGCGCAGCGGCAGACGTTGCCGTCCATTGCCGAATCGATGTCCGCGTCGGTCGGGTTCCGGTTGTCGGTCAGCAGCGCGATGGCGCTCATGATCTGGCCGGACTGGCAATAGCCGCACTGGACGACGTCCAGCTTCTGCCACGCCGCCTGCACGGCCTCCGCCGCCTTGCCGCGGACGCCCTCGATCGTCGTGACCTTGGACTCCGGGGTCAGCATGCTGACCGGCGTTTGGCAGGCGCGGATCGGCTGGCCGTCGACATGGACGGTGCAGGCGCCGCACTGGGCGATGCCGCAGCCGAACTTGGTGCCGGTCATGTTCAACTCGTCCCGCAGGACCCACAGCAGCGGCATGTCGCCCGGTACGTCGACCTGCCGTTCCTCACCGTTGACGTTGATGCTGATCATGGCTTGTGCCTCTTTCTCCCTGAACGGACGTAACCCCGGAAACCCCGCGGGTGGATCCGCTGCCCGGTTTTGGGCGTTGGCTGACGATGCTGTACGATCGATGGGACGTTCCGCCCGATTGGGATGGCGGGTGAACGTCGGCTGTGCAGAATACACGGTACAGTGCACAATGAACTAGATGGGCTGCATTCATATCGCCATGAGAGCCATTCATAACCCTGCCCTCGACCTGAACCTGATCAAGGTGTTCGACGCGCTGCTGGAAACGCGCAACGTCTCGCGCGCGGCCGAGGCGCTGGGCGTCAGCCAATCGGCGGTCAGCCACGCGCTGGGCCGGCTGCGGACGCTGGTCGGCGATCCGCTGTTCGTGCGCACCGGCAACCGGATGGAGCCGACGCCGCGCGCCCAGCGTCTGGCCGAGCCGCTGCGCGACCTGCTGATCGGCGCCGCACGGGCGCTGTCGGCGGAGGAGGGTTTCGATCCGCTGCGGGAGGAGCGCAGCTTCACGATCTCCACCTCCGATTCGATGCAGGCGGTGCTGCTGACCGGCATCCTGCGCGACGCGGCGCAGGGCGACCTCCGGGTGTCGGTGGCGCTGCGCAGCCTCGACCCCGACGCCACGCTGAACGCGCTGGACGACGGCAGCGTCGATCTGGCGATCGGCTACATCGAGGATCTGCGGCGCTGGCACGACCGCCAGTTCCTCTACCGCGAGGAGCATGTCTGCCTGTTCAACCCGGCGCTGGTGCCGGTGACGCCGCCGATCGGGCTGGAGGACTACACCCGCTATCCCCACCTGATGCCGTCGCTGCGCGGCGGGCTGACCAGCTTCGTCGACGACGAGCTGCACGCGCTGGGCACCCGGCGGCGGGTCGCCGCCTCGACCACGCAGTTCCTGGCGATCCCGATGATCCTGACCCGGGCGCCGATGCTGACCACCCTGCCGGCCCGGCTGGCCCGGCTCTGCGCCGACGCGCTGGGGCTGGCGACCAGCCCGCTGCCGTTCGAATCCGGCGATTACGAGGTGTCGATGATCTGGCACCGCCGCAACACCGGCTCCCCCTCCCACAGCTGGCTGCGGCAGCGCATCGGCGAGGAGGCGGCGCGGCTCTGATTGCTCCTTGCCTTGCGGCGGGGCGCCGTGCCAGGAACGGTGGAGCGTTCCCGTGATGCCAGGGGTTTTCCGATGCCGCCGACCTCCGCCAAACCCGCGTCCAAACCCGTGGCCGCCAAGTCCGCAGCCGGCTCGCTGGCGGGTTTCTGCCCCTGGGCGGTGGAGGAGGGGGTGCGGGTCTATCTGCGCCCGGTCGGGCTGATGCCGGTCGCCGCCTGGGCCAAGGGGGCGGCGGTGCCGCTGGCCGGCGGGCGCTTCGCCTTTTCCACCGCCGAGCTGATCGTCCGCGACGGCGGCGCCCGCCTCGACCGCGCCTTCGCCCCGCTGTCGGAGATCATGGCCTGGGGCTGGGAGCGGTCGCGCCCGGTGGCGGAGGCGCTCGACCGCCAGCTCGGCGCGCTGACCCGGGCGCGGGCGCCGTTCGGCGGGCTGGCCTTCGACCGGCCGCGGATCATGGGCATCGTCAACGTGACGCCCGACAGCTTCTCCGACGGCGGAGATTTCTTCGACCCCGCCGCCGCCATCGCCCACGGCGAGGCGATGCTGGCGGCCGGCGCCGACCTGCTGGACATCGGCGGCGAGTCCACCCGCCCCGGCGCCGCCCCGGTTCCGCCGGAGGAGGAGGAGGCGCGCGTCCTGCCGGTGATCCGTCATTTCGCCGCGAAGGGCGCCGTCGTCTCGGTCGACACCCGCCACGCCCGGGTGATGGACTCCGCGGCGGCGGCCGGCGCCCGCATCGTCAACGATATCGCCGGCCTCGGCGACCCCGACGCGCTGCCGGTGGTGGCGCGCACCGCCATGCCGGTGGTGCTGATGCACATGCAGGGCGAGCCCGGGACCATGCAGAAGGACCCGACCTACCGCGACGCCGCGCTGGACGTGTTCGACTGGCTGGAGGCGCGGGTGGCCCGCTGCACCGCCGCCGGCGTGCCGGCGGAGCGCATCGCCGTCGATCCCGGCATCGGTTTCGGCAAGACGGTGGAGCACAACCTGGAGATCCTGCGCCACACCGCGCTGTACCACGCGCTGGGCTGCGCGGTGCTGATCGGCCTGTCGCGCAAGGCGTTCATCGGCCGCCTGTCACGCGGCGAGGCGCCGAAGGACCGTGTGGCCGGGTCGCTCGCCGCCGGGTTGGAGACGCTGAACCAGGGGGCGCAGATCCTGCGCGTCCACGACGTCGCCGAAACCGCCCAGGCGCGCGCCCTGTGGGAAGGGCTGCATCCGCTCTGATCCCGCGCCGGACCTTGGCCGCGCCTACCCCTTTCGCACAGACGCCGAAGGATGCTTGACCCGCGGGCGCGGGCGGGTGAAGAAACACTCTTCATTTGGCGCTCCCGGTCCGTCGATCCGGATCGCGGAACGCCCGAGGCTCTACCCGAGGTTCTCATGACGCGACACCTGTTCGGCACCGACGGCATCCGCGGCACCGCCAACGTCGACCCGATGACCGCCGAAACGGCCCTGCGCGTGGCGATGGCGACCGCGCTGCAATTCCGCCGCGGTTCCCATCGGCACCGGGTGGTGATCGGCAAGGACACCCGCCTGTCCGGCTATCTGCTGGAACCGGCCCTGACCGCCGGCTTCATCTCCATGGGGATGGACGTGGTGCTGGTCGGGCCGCTGCCGACCCCGGCGGTCGCCATGCTGACCCGCAGCTTGCGCGCCGACATGGGCGTCGTGATCTCCGCCTCGCACAACCCCTACCAGGACAACGGCATCAAGCTGTTCGGCCCCGACGGCTACAAGCTGTCCGACGGCGTCGAGGCGGCGATCGAGGCGCGGATGACGCAGCCCTTCGCCCCCGACCTCGCCGGGCCGGCCGATCTCGGCCGCGCCAGCCGGCTGGACGACGCCACCGGCCGCTACATTGAGTATGTCAAGAACACCTTCCCGCGCGGCCTGCGGCTCGACGGGCTGAAGATCGTCGTCGATTGCGCCAACGGCGCCGCCTACAAGGTGGCGCCCAAGGTGCTGTACGAGCTGGGGGCCGACGTGATCCCGGTCGGCGTCAACCCCGACGGCACCAACATCAACAAGGGCTGCGGCGCCACCGCCACCCAGACCCTGCAGGAACAGGTGGTCGCCCACGGCGCCCATCTCGGCATCGCGCTGGACGGCGACGCCGACCGCCTGATCATGGTCGACGAGGCCGGGCGCCCGATTGACGGCGACCAGCTGATGTCGCTGATCGCCACCTCCTGGGCGTCGTCGCAGACGCTGCGCGGCGGCGGCGTGGTGGCCACGGTGATGTCCAACCTGGGCATGGAGCGCCATCTCGGCGGGCTCGGCCTGCATCTGGCGCGCACGCCGGTCGGCGACCGCTACGTGGTCGAGCTGATGCGGGAGCGCGGCTACAACGTCGGCGGCGAGCAGTCGGGGCACGTCGTGCTGTCCGACTACTCCACCACCGGCGACGGGCTGATCGCGGCGTTGCAGGTGCTGGCGGTGCTGATCCAGGCGAACGGCCGGTCGGCCAGCGAGGTCTGCCGGGTGTTCGAACCGGTGCCGCAGAAGCTGACCAACGTCCGCTTCGCCGCCGGGACCAAGCCGCTGGAGGACACCGTCGTCCAGCAGGCGATCCGCGACGGCGAGGCGCAGCTGGCGTCGAGCGGCCGCATCCTGATCCGCAAGTCGGGCACCGAGCCGGTCATCCGCGTGATGGCGGAGGGCGACGACGAGGCCCTGGTTCACCGCGTGGTCGCCGACATCGCCGACGCCATCCAGGCCGGCGCCAACCGCAAGCTGGAGGCCGCGCAATGAAGGGTCGTGTCCTGATCGTCGCCGGGTCGGATTCGGGGGGCGGCGCCGGCATCCAGGCCGACATCAAGGCGGTGAGCGCGCTCGGTGCCTACGCCGCGACGGCGATCGCCGCGCTGACCGCGCAGAACACCACCGGCGTCTATGGCGTGATCCCGGTCGATCCGGCCTTCGTCGCGCTCCAGATGAAGGTGGTGCTGGAGGACATCGGCGCCGACGCGGTGAAGATCGGCATGCTCGCCAACGCCGCCGTGATCGAGGCGGTGGCGACCGAATACGAGGCGCAGGCGGTGAACGTCCCGCTGGTCGTCGATCCGGTGATGATTTCCAAGAGCGGCCACCATCTGCTGGACCCCGACGCGGTGCTGACCCTGCGCAAGCGGCTGCTGCCGCTGGCCGAGCTGGTGACGCCGAACCTGCCGGAGGCCGAGGCGCTGACCGACATCGCGATCCGCGACCTGGACGACATGCGCCGCGCCGCCAAACTGATCCTGACCTTCGGCCCGAAGGCGGTGCTGTTGAAGGGCGGGCATCTGGAGGACGACCGTCTGCACGACCTCCTGCTGACGGAGGAGGGCGAGACGCTGTTCGAGGGCACCCGCATCCACACGCCGCACACCCACGGCACCGGCTGCACGCTGGCGTCGGCCATCGCCGCCGGCTTGGCCCAGGGGCTGACGACCCGCGACGCGGTGGCCCGTGCGCGCGCCTTTGTCGAGACGGCGATCCTGACCGCGCCTGGGCTGGGGCATGGCCACGGGCCGCTCAACCACCTGCACACGGTGCGGGAGTTTCCGTGAGGGGATGAGGGGGCGGTGAACTTGGCCCCCTCCCTGACCCTCTCCCGCTGACAGGCGGGGGAGGGCGGGACCCGCTCGATCGAGCGGGAGTGAGGGGGCATCGCACCTCGGCCATGCCCCCGACCCCATCACTTCGCGGGCTTGCTGTAGTCGAAGAAGCCGCGGCCGGACTTGCGGCCGAGGTAGCCGGCGTCGACCATCTCCTTCAGCAGCGGGGCCGGGCGGTACTTCGGGTCGTTGAAGCCCTGGTAGAAGACGTCCATGATGAACAGCATGGTGTCCAGACCGATCAGGTCGGCCAGCGCCAACGGGCCGATCGGGTGGTTGCAGCCCAGCTTCATGCCGGCGTCGATGTCCTCCGCCGTGGCCAGACCTTCCTGAAGGGCGAAGATCGCCTCGTTGATCATCGGGCACAGGATGCGGTTGACCGCAAAGCCGGGGCTGTTCTTGGCGGTGATCGGTGCCTTGCCGACGCGCTTGGCGAAGGCCTCGGCCTTGGCGTGGGTGTCGTCGGAGGTCTGGATGCCGCGGATCAGCTCCAAGAGCGCCATCAGCGGCACCGGGTTGAAGAAGTGCATGCCGATGAAGCGGTCGGGACGGTCGGTCGCCGCGGCCAGCTTGGTGATGGAAATCGACGAGGTGTTGGTGGCGACCAGCGCGTCCGGCTTCAGGAAGCTGCAGAGATCCTTCAGGATCTTGACCTTCAGATCCTCGTTCTCGGTCGCCGCCTCGATCACCAGGTCGCAGCTCGCCAGCTTCGACTTGTCGGTCGTCGCGGTGATGCGGGCCAGTGCCGCCTCGCGGTCGGCGGCGGTCATCTTCTCCTTCTTGACCAGACGGTCAAGGCTGCCGCCCACGGTCGACAGCCCGCGCTGCACCGCCGCGTCGGAGATGTCGGTCATCACCACCGTCAGGCCGGCGATGGCGCAGACCTGGGCGATGCCGTTGCCCATGGTGCCGGCACCGATGACGCCGATGGTCTGGACCTCGGTGGTTCCCGTGCTCTCGGTCATTGTCCCCATTCCTTTTTGGTTTCGCAGGTGCAGCATCTTCTACACGGTTTTGCAGAGCGCTGCGATGGCTTGTCGTTGGCGGTCCGGCGCCGCGTGGCCGTCGCGGCGTCCTGCCGCAGGATGCCGGCCGTCGGCGGATTTCCGCCGATGACGAGCGGCCGGACGGCGGAAATCCGCCGATCCGCGGTCGGAGCCGCACGGCCCGGTCCAGGCTTTCCAACTGTTTGCGCGGCCAACGGATGGTGGCACGGGCCTTGCTGATACCGGGGCAACCGCGGCGACGGGCCGTGGACCAAGCCTTGGGAGAGAATCATGCTCAGGAAGAGCCTGCTTGCCGCCGCCGCCTTCGCCGCCGCCGCCCTGGTCACCCAGGCCGCCGGGGCCGCCGATCTGGTCCGACTGGGCAACCTGAAATTCGCCCATTACGGCGCGGTGTCCTACATGAAGGAGATCGCCGGCAAGTACGACCTGAAGATCGAAGAGCGGGTCTTCCCCAAGGGCATCGACATCCTGCCCGCCATCGTCGCCGGCGAGATCGACGTCGCCGCCAGCGCGGTCGACGCCGCCATCGCCGGCCGTGCCTCGGGCGTGCCGATCTACGCCGTCGCCGGTTTCGCCAAGGGCGGCGCCCGCATCGTCGCCAAGCCCGATGCCGGCATCAAGACCATCGCCGACCTGAAGGGCAAGAAGGTCGCCACCCCGCGCGGCGGCGCGCAGGAGCTGATCCTGCTGGCCGAACTGTCCAAGCACGGGCTGAGCTGGTCCGACCGTCCGGGCAAGGACGTGCAGATCGTCTACATGGCCTACGCCGACATGAACCAGGCGCTGCTGTCCGGCAACATCGACGCCATGTCGCAGTCGGAGCCGCAGTCGAGCCAGGCCATCAACAAGGGCTTCGGCGTCGAGGTGGTCAAGCCCTACGACACCGAGCTGGGCGAGCCGGTCCGCTCGCTGGTCGTCACCGAGGCCTTCTACACGAAGAAGCACGACGTGGCCGAGCGCCTGATCCGCTGCTTCGTCGAGGCGACCGCGACCTTCATCGCCAACCCCGACCTCGCCGAGAAATACGTCCGCGAGCAGATGTTCAAGGGCCAGATCACCAGCCAGGACTTCAAGGACGCCATCGGCAACTCGCCCTACAGCTACGACATCACGGCCGAGCATGTGCAGACCACGACGGACATGATGCAGAAGTTCGGCGTCGGCCGCATGGACGCGCCGCCGAAGGCCGCCGACTGGGTGAAGCTCGACCTGCTGGAAAAGGCCAAGGCCGCCTCCAAGACCAACTGAGCCCATTCCAGCGGAAGGAGGACGCGCCATGTCCCAAGCCAAGCCCCGTTTTTCGCCCGCCGTCGTGGTTCGCGGCGCCCTGGTTCCCGTCCTGATGATCGCCCTGTGGCAGGGGCTGTCGTCGTCGGGAATGATCAACCCGGTGGTGCTGCCCTCGCCGGTGGCGGTGGTCGAACGCTGGTGGGCCTATCTGCTGCCGGCCGACCCCTATGACCCGGCGCAATCCAGCTGGATCCTGTGGGCGTTGTCGGGCGAGATGCTGTTCGACGCCTGGTCCAGCCTGTACCGCGTGGTGCTGGGCTTTGCGGTCGGCGCCGGGCTGGCGTTGCCGCTGGGGCTGGCGATGGGCGGCAACCCGCGCGTCTACGCGCTGTTCGACCCGCTGATGCAGGTGCTGCGGCCGATCCCGCCGATCGCCTACATCCCGCTGGCGATCCTGTGGTTCGGTCTGGGCAACGCGCCCGCCATCTTCCTGATCGCCATCGGCGCCTTCTTCCCGGTGCTGATGAACACCATCGCCGGGGTGCGGCATGTCGACGGCATCTATCTGCGCGCCGCCCGCAACCTGGGCGCCGGGCGGTTGACGATGTTCGTCCGCGTCATCCTGCCCGCCGCCACCCCCTACATCTTGGCCGGCGCCCGCATCGGCATCGGCACCGCCTTCATCGTCGTGATCGTGTCGGAGATGATCGCCGTCAACTCCGGCCTCGGCTTCCGCATCCTGGAGGCGCGCGAGTTCATGTGGTCCGACAAGATCATCGCCGGGATGTTCACCATCGGCCTGCTGGGGCTGGCGATCGACATCGCGATGAACCGCCTGAACAACCACCTGCTGCGCTGGCACCGCGGCCTGGAAAACTAACCGGGAGGGATGGAGATGACGCCCATGCTGAAGACCATCGCGGACAGCCTGCCAACGGCCGACACCGCCCCGGTGCAGATCCGGGTGCGCGACGTGGAGAAGACCTTCACCGTCGGCCCGCAGAAGATCGTGGCGCTCCAGGGCATCGACCTGGACATCCGCCGGGGCGAGTTCGTGTGCCTGCTCGGCCCCTCGGGCTGCGGCAAGTCCACCCTGTTGAACGCCGTCGCCGGCTTCCAGCCGCCGACCAAGGGGGCGGTGACGGTCGATGGCCGCACCATCACCGCGCCCGGCCCCGACCGCGGCATGGTGTTCCAGGAATACGCCCTGTTCCCCTGGATGACGGTGGCGCAGAATGTCGCCTTCGGCCTTGAAATCAAGAAGATGGGGAAGGCGGAGATCGCCGAGCGGGTCGAGTGGCTGTTGCAGAAGCTGCATCTGCAGGACTTCCGCAACCGCTATCCCAAGGATCTGTCCGGCGGCATGCGCCAGCGCGTCGCCATCGCCCGCGTCCTGGCGCTCGACAGCCCGATCCTGCTGATGGACGAGCCGTTCGGCGCGCTCGACGCCCTGACCCGCCGCACCCTGCAGGACGAGCTGCTGCGCATCTGGGAGGAGGTCGGCAAGACCATCCTGTTCGTGACGCACTCGATCGAGGAGAGCATCTATCTGGCCGACCGCATCATCGTGATGACCTACCGGCCGGGCACCATCAAGCGCGACGTCCGCGTCGACATGCCTCGCCCCCGCGACGGCGCCGCGCCGGAGTTCAACCGCCTGAAGCGCGAGCTGTCGCAGATGGTCATGGAGGAGCAACAGCGCTTCAGCCAGGACGAGATCCGGTCGGTAACCGCAGACTGAGGTCAATGGCGCTGGTCAATGACCAGTGCCGTTGGAGGGCCGCGACGGCGGCCCAGCGGGCTCGTGCCCGCGATAGCCAAGCGGGCGGATGCCCGCGCCGGCGACTGAGGCAATTAAAAAGCTCCTAACGCTCCGGAATGCGGTATTTCCGCAGCTTGTTGGCGATCATGGTGTGCGAGGTGTTGAGCCGCGCCGCCAGTTTCCGGCTGGAGGGGAAGCGGGGGTAGAGCCGGCGCAGCAGCGCCTGCTCGAAACCCGCCACCGCCTCCTCCCAGCCCTCCGCCTCGTCCGCCGGGCCGTCCGCCGGCGCCATGCCGGCCCCGGCCAGTTCCAGGTCGGCGGTGTCGAGCGCGCCGCCGTCGCTCATCGTCACCGCGCGGAAGATGACGTTTTCCAATTGCCGCACGTTGCCGGGCCAGCGGTTGGCCAGCAGCGCCGATCCCGCCGCCGCGGTCAATCGGCAGGGCGGCCGGCGGGCCTGGGCGCAGGCGCGGGCGATGAAATGGCGGGCGAGCAGCAGGATATCGCTGCCGCGCTCGCGCAACGGCGGCACCTGCAGGGTCAGCACGTTCAGGCGATAGAACAGATCCTCGCGGAAGCTGTGGTCGGCGACCATCGCCTCCAGCGAGCGGTGGGTGGCGCTGATCACCCGCACGTCGACCTTCTGCTCGCGCTCGCCGCCGACCCGACGGAAGCTGCCGTCGTTGAGGAAGCGCAGCAGCTTGGCCTGGAGATAGGCCGACATCTCGCCGATCTCGTCGAGGAAGACGGTGCCGCCGTGCGCCAGTTCCAGCAGCCCCGGCTTGCCGCCGCGCTGGGCCCCGGTGAAGGAACCGGGGGCGTAGCCGAACAGCTCGCTCTCCGCCAGATTCTCCGGCACCGCGGCGCAGTTCAGCGCCAGGAAGGGCTTGTCGCGGCGCGGGCTGGCGCGGTGGCAGGCGTGGGCGATCAGCTCCTTGCCGGTGCCGGTCTCGCCCAGGATCAGCAGCGGCGCCTCCATCGCGGCGACGCGGGTGGCCCGCGCCTTCAGCGTCCGCACCGGCGGCGATTCGCCGAGGATGCGGTCGAAGCCGCCCTCGTCGAAATTCTGCAGCGCGTCCAACCGTTCGCCCAGCCGCGACGGGGTGAACAGGGTGATGACGGCGCCCGCCGCCTCGACGTCGACGATCGGCGTGACCTCCAGCAGGAAGGGCTGGCCGTTCAGCGTCACCTCGCGCCCCGACATGCGGAAACCGCCGCCGATCAACTCGCCGGTCAGGGCGGGCTCGCCAAACAGCGCGCCGAGGTCGCGGCCGGCCAGTTGTGATTCGGCCAGGCCGGCGACCGCCGCCGCCGCCGCGCTCGCCACCACGACGCGGCCGGCGCGGTCGACCGCCAGCACCGGGTCGGGCAGGGCGGCCAGCAGCGCGTCGAGATGCAGCCGCCGCCGCGTGCCGGGCAGCATGTCGATGGCGGCGACCGAGCGCACCCCGACGATGGCCCGCAACGCGTCGGCCAGCGCCGGCAGCGCCGCCGGGTCGAGGCCGGGAGCGTCGATGTGGATCAGCGGCGGATCGACCTCGACGGCGACGACGTTGAGGCGGCGGATCGCCAGCACGGCGAGGATTTCATGGGCGATGCCGACCCGGTCGGCGAAGGTGACTTCGATGCGCATGGGGGGTGGGGGAACTGCGGGTGGGGAGGTGTCGGCTGCCGGATGCCCCCACCCCGACCCTCCCCCTCTTCGAGGGAGAGGGTGCCTTGGGCGAAGCGGCGGCAGTCCCCTCTCCCGCCAAAGGCGGGGGAGGGTTAGGGAGGGGGCATCGAGACACCACTGTACACAATCCATTACGCCGTATCAAAATCTTTACACCACCGGCAACCCTTTGATTTGAAACGATTCGTCCTAGTCATCGCCCGCCACACCCGGCACCCTGTAAACATCCACATACACCCACCCACCCACCGCCCCCGTCGCATCGCAGCAAATCCGCCGTTCCCGCGTCTGGCACGCCGCTTGCGAATGTCACCGCCAAGCGAAGTCCTTCATCCCTCGGGAGCCAGTCTCATGCGCGTGATCGTTCTGGGCAGCGGCGTCATCGGTGTTTCGACCGCCTATTATCTGGCGCGGGCCGGGCATGAGGTGACGGTCATCGACCGCCAGACCGGTCCGGCGCTGGAGACCAGCTACGCCAACGCCGGCGAGGTGTCGCCGGGCTACTCCGCGCCGTGGGCCGCCCCCGGCCTGATGCTGAAGGCCGCCAAGTGGATGCTGATGAAGCATTCGCCGCTGGTGATCCGGCCGAAGCTGGACCCGGCCATGTGGTCGTGGTGCCTGAAGCTGCTCGCCAACGCCAACGAGGCGAGCTACCAGCTCAACAAGAGCCGGATGGTCCGCGTCGCCGAATACAGCCGCGACTGCCTGAAGGCGCTGCGCGCCGAGACCGGCATCACCTATGACGAGCGCACCCAGGGCACGCTCCAGGTCTTCCGCACCCAGAAGCAGATGGACGCCGCCGGCTACGACATGGCGGTGCTGGAGCGCTACGGCGTGCCCTACAGCCTGTTCGACCGCGACGGCCTGACCACGGTCGAGCCGGCGCTGGCGCGGGTGAAGGACAAGCTGGTCGGCGCCCTGCACCTGCCGGGCGACGAGACCGGCGACTGCTTCCAGTTCACCAACAAGCTGGCCGACTACGCCGCCAAGCGTGGGGTGGAGTTCCGCTACGGCGTCGCGATCCGCGGGCTGGAGAGCGACGGCCGCAAGATCACCGGCGTCGTCACCGACCAGGGCGTGCTGACCGCCGACAGCTACGTCGTCGCCATGGGCAGCTACTCGCCCAAGCTGGTGAAGCCGTTGGGCATCGACCTGCCGGTCTATCCGGTGAAGGGCTATTCGCTGACCCTGCCGATCACCGACGCCGCCGGCGCGCCGGAATCCACCGTGATGGACGAGACGCACAAGATCGCCGTCACCCGCCTCGGCGACCGCATCCGCGTCGGCGGCACGGCGGAGCTGACCGGCTTCGACCTGACGCTGCGCGCCGGCCGCCGCGGGCCGCTCGACCATGTCGTCCGCGACTTGTTCCCGCAGGGCGGCGACCTGTCGCAGGCGGAGTTCTGGACCGGCCTGCGCCCGAACACCCCGGACGGCACGCCGATCCTGGGCGGCACCGACATCCGCAACCTGTACCTCAACACCGGCCACGGCACGCTGGGCTGGACGATGTCCGCCGGGTCGGGCCGGGTGCTGGCCGACGTGGTCAGCGGCCGCCAGACCGACATCGACATGGAAGGGCTGAGCGTCGCCCGCTACGGCCGCAAGCCGGCGGTCCCGGTGTCGCGCCCGGCCGCCGTCCGCCCGGCCTGATCGGTCAGCTCCGCACCACCAGGACCACCAGCCGCTTCGGGCCGTGGACGCCGTAGGCCAGCGTCTGCTCGATGTCGGCGGTCTTGCTGGGGCCGGAGATCAGCAGCGCGTTGGTCGACATGGCGTCGGCCCAGCGCTGCTCGCGCATCGCCTGCAGGAACGTGTCGTAGAGCGCGTCGGCGCGCAGCAGCGCGATGTGGATGTGCGGGACGAGCGACAGCGTGCGCGGCTCGTCGGCGCTCGGCCACAGGATCAGGCTGCCGGTCTCGGCGATGGCGCCGCGGGTGGTGGTCAGCCCGGCGTCGATGGCGGTGAAGAGCTGGGGCTTCAGGTCTTCGATGGGTTTGTCGTAGGGGATGAGGGTGGGTCCCTCTCCCGCCCCGGGAGAGGGAAGGGGCCCATGCGGAGCATGGGAAGGGTGAGGGGTGAGGCAAGGATCGATGCGCTCGCATCTTGGATCACCCCTCACCCTCTCCACTTCGTGGGTCCCCTCCCTCTCCCACTCCCGTTCCAACCGCTTCCCCACTTCCGTTTCCGGCGCGTACAGCAGCGTGCCGACGCCCTCCCGGGCCAGGAACTCCCGCAGCACCGCCGGCCAGTCGGTGTCGGTGGCGTCGAGGAACTCGGTGTGCACCGCTTCCATCAGGCGGCGGATGCGCGGCAGGCGGTCATCATCCGGCCAGCGCTTCGCCTCGATCGGCGTGAAGTCCGACGCCGGCGGGGTCAGCGGGTGGGCGTCGCGGTCGGCGCGGAGCTTGGCCAGGATCGCGGAGCGGGCGTCAGGCATCGGGAATCCCCTTGGCGCGGGCGAGGTCATGCAGGGTGCGGGTGGCGAAGCGCGGCTTGCTGCGGACCGCCTCGTTGTCGACGCGGGTCCAGTCCTTCAGCAGCGGCAGCGACGACGGCGCCGCGTTGCCGAGCCGGCTCATCGCCAAGGTCGCGATGCGGTAGGCGGTGGGGGAGGCGTTCATCGCCGCCCAGCCGCTCCACACCATCGCCTCGGCGCGGCTGGCCTTGGCGCCGCCGTCCTTCACCGCGCCGCCGGGGCGCACCGCCTCGACCCGCAGGCGGCCCATGATCTCGACGATCGGGATCTTGACCGGGCAGATCTCGACGCAGGCGTTGCACATGGTGCAGGCGTGGGGCAGGGCGCCGCGTGTCTCCAGCCCCTCGATCTGCGGCACCAGGATTTTGCCGATCGGGCCGGGATAGGGCGCCTCGTAGGCGTGGCCGCCGACCTTGGTGTAGACCGGGCAATGGTTCATGCAGGCGCCGCAGCGGATGCAGCGCAGCGTGTCGCGCAGCTCCGGGTCGGCGTAGATCGACGACCGCCCGTTGTCGAGGATCACCAGATGGACCTCGCGCGGGCCGTCCTTCTCACCCGATTTACGGGGACCGGAGATCATGTTGACGTAGGTGGTGATCGGCTGCCCGGTGGCGGAGCGCGGCAGCAGGCTGATGACCGGCGGCACGTCCTCCAGTTTTTCGACGACCTTCTCCAGCCCCATGAAGGCGATGTGGACCGGCGGCACCGTGGTGCACATCCGGCCGTTGCCCTCGTTCTCGATCAGGCAGAGCGTGCCGGTTTCCGCCACCGCGGCGTTGACGCCGGACATGCCGACATCGGCGGCCAGGAACTTGGCGCGCAGCACCCGGCGGGCGAGGTCGGTCAGGTAGGCGGCATCCTCGCGGCTTTCGGCGTCCTTGATCTTGCGCTTGAACAGGTGGGCGATCTGCTTGGTGTTCAGGTGGATCGCCGGCATGATGATGTGCGACGGCATGGTGCCGTCCAGCTGCACGATGTATTCGCCGAGGTCGCTTTCCAGCACCTCGATGCCATGGTCTTCCAGCACGGCGTTGAGGTGCATCTCCTCCGTCACCATCGACTTGCCCTTGACCACCAGCTTGGCGTCGACCTTGCGCAGGATGTCGAGCGCGATGGCGTTGGCCTCGGCGGTGGTGGCGGCCCAATGGACGGTGATGCCGTTGCGGCTGCAGTTTTCCTCCAGCCGTTCCAGCAACTCCGGCAGCTTGGCCAGGGCGCGCAGCCGGACGGCGGCGGCGAGCTCGCGCACGCCGCGCCATTCCGCCGCGTCGGGGAACTGGGCGGCGCGCTTGCCCATCAGCCCGTCCATGGCGCGGCGGAAGTTGCCGCGCAACTGCGGGTCCTGCAGCGCGGCGCGCGACGCCGCTGCGAAATCGACGGTGCCGTCAGCCATGGGTGCGCTCCTTCAGGAACTGGGCGATGTGCTGGCCCTGCACCGGCTGGCGCCCGGCCTCCAGCGCGCCGGTGATGTTCAGCAGGCAACCGCAGTCGCCCGACACCACGCGCGCCGCGCCGGTGCCGGCGATGTCCGCCACCTTGTCGCCGACCATCGCCGCCGAGATCTCCGGGTGGCGCACAGCGAAGGTGCCGCCGAAGCCGCAGCATTCCTTTTCGCGTGCCAGTTCCACCAGCTCGACGTTGGCGAGCTGGCGCAGCAGCGCCTTCGGTTCGTCCACCACCCCCATCTCGCGCTGCGCGTGGCAGGAGGCGTGCCAGGTGACGCGCACCGGCTCGCCCTTGTCGGTCAGCCGGACCTCCAGCGCCTGGACCAGGAACTGGGTCAGCTCCCAGACGCGGGAGGCCACCTGCACCGCCTTGGCCTCGTCCGGCTCGCCGTGGAACAGGTCGGGCCAGTGCTTCTTCATCATGCCGGCGCAGGAGCCCGACGGCACGACGATGGGGTCGTCGCCGGGGAACAGATCGAGCTGCGCGCGGGCGACCTTCAGCGCCTCGGCCCGGTAGCCGGAGTTGTAGGCGGGCTGGCCGCAGCAGCTCTGCCCCTGCGGGAAGACGACGGTGAGGCCCTGCGCCTGCAGCAGCTCGATGCCGGCCATGCCGGCGTCGGGGAAGAACAGGTCGACGAGGCAGGTGCCGAAGTAGTAGACGCGGGTCGGTTTGGGGGTGGCGGGCTGGTGGTCCATGGGCGTTTCCTCCGGGGCGTCTTCTTATGGTTGATCGTCATTGCCCCCTCCCCAACCCTCCCCCGCCTTCGGCGGGAGAGGGGGCTTGAGCGCGGGAGCGGCGGAGTTCCCTCTCCCTCGAAGAGGGGGAGGGTTAGGGAGGGGGCATCACGCCTTCACGATCCACCGCCTCAAAACGCGACCTCCGCCACCCGCGCCGCCGCCTCCACCTTCGCGGTCGAACAGGCGTCGACCAGATGGACGATCGACCGGTAGGGCACGCCGGCCTTGTCGGACAGGCCGATCTCGCAGGTGCGGCTGGTCGAGTAGCCGGAGGTGCAGCCCGCCGGCACCGCCTCGGGCAGGCGGCGCAGGGCGTGGGCGTTCAGCTCCGGCGTGGTGAAGCCCTTGTCGCCGGCGAAGCCGCAGCAGCCGACGTCGGGCGGCACCACCACCGTCTCGGCGCAGGCCCTGGCGACGGCGGTCAGCGCGCCGTCCAGCCCCATGCGCCGGGTGGAGCAGGTCAGGTGCAGCATCACCGGCTCCGTCGTCCGGGTGACGTCGAGGCGGGGCAGGGCGAACTCGCTCAGGAACTCGGCGAGGTCGAGGATGCGCAGGCCGGCGTCGCTCAGCCGTGTCTTCAGCCGCAGGGCGCAGGGGCTGGTGTCCATCACGATGGGGAAGGCGCCGCCCCGGCTGGCCTTGGACAGCGCCGCCAGCATCGCGTCGGCCTTGGCGTCGGCGCTGGCGGTCAGGCCCTTGCTCTCCAGCGGCATGCCGCAGCAGTGGCTGTCGGTGTCGTCGGGATGGACCACGCGGAAGCCGGCCTTGCGCATCACCGATTCCACCGCCTGGGGCAGCGGTGTCCGCTGCGGGTCGTCGGCCGCCGGCCCCATCGAGCGGCTGACGCAGCTCGGGGCGTAGACCACCGTCGGCGCGTCGCCCTCGGCGGTCCGGTCCGGCCGTGGCGTGAAGGTGGCGGCGGTCGGCAGGCTGCGCGGCAGCGTCGGCAGGTGCCCGCCGGTCAACGCGCGGGCGGCCGTTTCGACCACCCCGTGCCCCACCGTGCGGCGGGCGAGGTCGGCCAGCCGCAATCCGCTGCGGGCGAGGCCCAACGTGCCCGCCATATGGTCGGCGACCAGTGCCCCGGCCTTGCGCGCCAGCGCGCCGCGCCGCTCGCCGCGCAGCGCCTTGACCAGCAGGCCGGTTTCGATGCCGACCGGGCAGGCGGTGGCGCACAGGCCACAGGCGGCGCAGGTGTCGATGCCCTGATACTGGTAGGCGTCGGTCAGCGCCGCCAGCCGGGTCGGATCATCGCCCGCCGTCTCCAGCCGCGCCATCTCGCGCCGGCCGACGATGCGCTGGCGCGGCGACAGGGTGAAGCGGTGGGACGGGCAGGTCGGCTCGCAGAAGCCGCACTCGATGCAGGTGTCGACCAGAGGGTCGGCGGGCGGCAGCGGCTTCAGGTTCTTCAGATGGGCCTCGGGATCGCCGTTCAGGATGACGCCGGGGTTCAGCAGCCCCTCCGGGTCGAACAGCGTCTTGATCTCCGTCATCAGGCCGTAGGCCTGCGGCCCCCATTCCATCTCGACGAAGGGCGCCATGTTGCGGCCGGTGCCGTGCTCCGCCTTCAGCGAGCCGTCGTAGCGGCCGACCACCATCGCGGCGACGTCGTCCATGAAGCGGCGGTAGCGGTCGATCTCTTCCGCGGTGTCGAACGCCTGGGTGAAGACGAAGTGCAGGTTCCCTTCCAGCGCGTGGCCGAAGATGATCGCCTCGTGGTAGCCGTGGCGCAGGAACAGCGCCTGCAACTCGCGCGTCGCCTCGGCCAGCCGGGGCAGCGGGAAGGCGACGTCCTCGATGATGACGGTCGTGCCGGTGTCGCGGATGGCGCCGACCGCCGGGAACAGCCCCTTGCGGATCTTCCAGAAACCCTCGCAGGCCTTGGCGTCGGTGGTGAAGCCGGGATCGCCGATGGTGACGCAGTCGGCCAGCACCGCGCCGATCTCCGCCACCTGGGCGGCCAGCGCCTGGGCGCTCTCGGCGCGGGTTTCCACCAGCAGCGCGGCGGCGTCGGGGCCGAAGCCCCTGATCTGCGGCGGCATGCCGGGCTTGTCCTGGATCGAGCGCAACGAGGCGCGGTCCATCAGCTCCGCCGCGGCGACCGGCGCCGCCTTCAGCAGGGCGACGGCGTGGCACGCCTCGCCGATGTCGGGGAAGAACAGCAGGGCGCTGGCCTTGTGGGCGTGTTCCGGCACCGTGCGCAGGGTGATGGCGGCGATGAAGCCCAGCGTCCCCTCCGACCCGATCATCAGGTGCTGGAGGATGTCGATCGGATCGTCGTAATCGACCAGCGCGTTCAGGCTGTAGCCGGTGGTGTTCTTGATGCGGAACTTGTCGCGGATCCGCGTCGCCAGCGCGGCGTCGGCGCGGGTACGCTGCCCCAGCCCCGCCAGCCGGTCGAGCAGGCCGGCGTGGCTGCGGCGGAATTCCGCGACGCTGGCGGCGTCGCCGGTGTCGAGCACCGCGCCGTCGGCCAGCACCAGCCGCATGGACTGAAGCGTGCGGTAGCTGTTCTGCGCGGTGCCGCAGCACATGCCGCTGGCGTTGTTGGCGGCGATGCCGCCGATCTTGGCGGTGTTGATCGAGGCCGGGTCGGGGCCGATCTTGCGGCCGAGCGGCGCCAGCCGGCGGTTTGCCTCCGCCCCGATGACGCCGGGCTGGAGCGTGACGGTCGCCGCGTCCGGTGCGACGTCGCAACCTCGCCAGCCGTTGTCGCCCAGCAGCACCAGCACGCTGTCGCTGACCGCCTGGCCGGACAGGCTGGTGCCGGCGGCGCGGAAGGTCACCGGCACGCCGTGATCGCGGGTGATGCGCAGCAGCCGCACCACCTCCTCCTCCGTCTCCACCACCGCGACGATCTTGGGGATCAGCCGGTAGAAGCTGGCGTCGGTGCCGTAGGCCAGCGTGCGCAGCGGGTCGGTGATCAGCCTGGTCCCCGACCGGGCCTCGGGAATGGCGGCCCGAAGTTCGGCCAGCACGCGGTCGTAGGGGGCAGGCAGCATCGGCGGCGGCTCCGGCTGGAGGGGAGGAGGGAGACGGTCGGGAGAGCGGCCTTAGCGGCCGATGACCATGGCGGTGAAGGGCCACAGATAGGCCTGGGCCATGACCAGCAGGCCGACCAGCGCGGTCAGCGCCAGCGAGTGCCAGATGACGAACCGCAGGATCTTGCCCTCATGCCCATGCCATTTGGTGGCGACGGCGGCGACGACGATGCTCTGGGCGTCGATCATCTTGCCCATCACGCCGCCCGAGCTGTTGGCCGCGGCCATCAGCGTCGGCGGCAGGCCAAGCTGCTCCGACGACACCTTCTGCAGGCTGCCGAACAGCACGTTGGACGCCGTGTCCGACCCGGTCAGCGCCACGCCGAGCCAGCCCAGGAAGGTGCCGAAGAACGGGTAGAGGAAGCCGGAGTTGGCGAAGGCGAGGCCCAGTGTGGTGTCCAGGCCCGAATAGCGGGTGGTGTAGCCCAGCGCCAGCATGGCGGCGATGGTCAGCAGCGAGTTGCGGATGGCGTAGAGCGTCCGGCCGTAGGTCTTCACCATCTCCACCGGCGAATAGCCCATCAGGAAGCCGGAGATGACGGCGGCGATGAAGATGCCGGTGCCGGTGGCCGACAGCCAGTTCAGCGTGTAGACCGCGGCCTCCGGATGGGGCTTGGCCACCACCGGGGGAACGCGCATCACCATGTTGTGCAGGCCGTCGATCGGGAACTTGACGATCGACACGCCGTCGAGGAAGACCTTGACCTCCGGGATGCCCCACAGGAAGACGAGGATGCTGAGGATCACCCAGGGCGTCCAGGCGCGGAGGACTTCCGCGGCGCTGTAGCCGTGGCTGCCGCGCGCCTCGCCCTGGACCACCGCGGCGCCGACACCCTGCGTCAGGGCGGATGCCCCGCCGGCGGTGTGCCAGATCGCCTTCGGGTGCCAGACCTTCAGGAACAGGGTGACGCAGACCAGCGAGACGATGGCGGCGGCGACGTCCACCAGCCAGGGGCCGTGGTAGTTCGACACCAGATATTGCGGAACGGCGAAGGACACGCCGGCGACCAGGATGGCCGGCCAGATCTGGATCATGCCGCGCCAGCCGGCGAAGGCGACGATCAGCCAGAAGGGCACCAGGACCGAGAAGAAGGGCAACTGGCGGCCGATCATCGCCGACAGGTCCAGCAGCGGCAGGCCGGTGACCGCGGCCAGCGCCAGCACCGGCGTGCCCAGCGCGCCATAGGCGACCGGGGCGGTGTTGGCGATCAGCGACAGGCCGGAGGCCGCCAGCGGGGTGAAGCCCAGCCCGATCAGCATGGCGCCGGTCACCGCGACCGGCGTGCCGAAGCCGGCGGCGCCCTCGAAGAAGGCGCCGAAGCAGAAGGCGATCAGCAGAAGCTGGAGCCGGCGGTCGTTGGTGATGCCGGTGATGCTCTCCTGAAGAACCTTGAACTGCCCGCGCTGCTCGGTCAGGTGGTAGAGGAAGATGATGTTGACGACGATCCAGCCGATCGGCAGCAGGCCGTAAGCCGCACCCAGCAGCGCGGTCTTTCCCGCCATCGCCATCGGCATGCCGAACACGGCGACCGCCACCACCAGCGCCGTCGCCAGACCCAACAGGGCGGCGCGGTGCGCCTTCATGTGCAGGATGCCGAGACTGCCCAGCATCACCAGGACCGGCAACGACGCGAACAGCGTCGACAGCCAAGTGTTGTTCATCGGATCGTAGACTTGCGACCAGCTCATCCTCGGGGACCTCCTTCTCGGGGAGTGGTTTTGGTCCGAACGGTGTCCCGGGGCGGGTTGGCCGCATTCTGGCGCCCCGCCCATCGGTGCCGGGATGGCGGCACGGGGAACGGGCCGGGCGACCGGCAATGCGATGGCGTTCACCGCCGCCGGGGGCGCGCAGCCCCAGGCCCTGCGGTGCGGATGCGCCCCTGGTCGGGGTGGTCCGTCCTGTCCCGGTACATGTGGATGCCCTTTCCGGCCCGGCGGCATTGGGGAAGACCCCTTGCCATCCGGGCAGCGGCGGATATCTCTTATCCATACGGTGACAGTTGGATAAAAGATTTTACCAAACTGTGCAACGGCTGAATCGTTTGCTAACCAACCCACTTTCGTAGGGGGGTGAGGGCCGCCTGGGCCGACCACCCCTCTGGACGCGTCTCCGTTGCACCGGTATTGAAGAGACGGTGCGAGACGTGCAGGAGAGGCCGCCGATCCGATGCAGGGGACGATCAAACCGGCCAAGCTGGCCGACGCCATTGCCGAGCATCTGGAACGGCTGATCCTGGAAGGCGCGCTGCGCCCGGGAGAAAAGCTGCTGGCCGAACGCGAACTGGCGGTGAAGCTGGACGTGTCGCGCCCGTCGCTGCGTGACGCCATCGCCAAGCTGGAGGAACGCGGGCTGCTGGTCAGCGGCCGCAACGGCACCCACGTCGCCAGCTTCCTGTCGCAGATCGCCGATCCGCTGGTGACGCTGATGCGCAACAAGCCGGACGCGTCCTTCGATTATCTGGAGTTCCGCCGCTCGATCGAGGCCGCGGCGGCTGGTCTGGCGGCGCAACGGGCGACCGGTCCCGACCGCGACGGCATCCGCGCCATCGTCGCCCGCATGCAGGCCGCCCACGGCCAGGACGACAGCTCCGAAGAGGCGGACGCCGACGCCGACCTGCATCTGGCGATTTACGAGGCGGCGCACAACGTCGTCATGCTGCACATCATGCGGACGCTGTCCGACCTGCTGCGCAACGACGTCTTCTACAACCGCGCCGACCTCTATTCCCGGCCGGGGGTGCGCGACCTGCTGCTGCAACAGCATCTCGCCATCGCCGACGCGGTGCTGGCCGGCGACGCCCAGGCCGCCCACGCCGCGGCCGACGCGCACGTCGAGTTCACGCTGAAGACGCTGCGCGAAATCCGCGACCACAACGCCCGGGTCCAGGTGTCGCTGCGCCGGATCGGCCGCACCGACCTGATCGACAGCGGCGCCTGAGGCGGGGCGCAGGGCCCGACCGGAGGAATACCCCGACTGGAGATATGGTGCCGGCCACGATACAATCCCTCCGCGGTTGGTCCGCCACCGTTGCTGCATCCGCCTGAACTTTCCGAGTGCTGACCCTTGTCCCCATCGAAAAAGCGCCGGATCCTGCTGATCGAAGATACGGTTCCGCTCGCCAAGCTCTACATCGAGTTCTTGCGCGCCGAATCGCGGGAGGTGATGCACTGCACCCGCGGGCAGGAGGCGCTGGATGCCGCCGCCGCGGCGCCGCCCGACGCGGTGATCCTCGACCTGAAGCTGCCGGACATGGATGGGCTGGAGGTGCTGCGCGCGCTGCAGGCCCGCGACGCCAGCGTGTCGGTGGTCATCATCACCGCCCACGGCTCCATCGACCTGGCGGTGGAGGCCATGAAGCTCGGCGCCTTCGACTTCATCGTGAAACCCTTCAACGCCGACCGGCTGAACCTGACGCTGCGCAACGCGCTGGAACGCCGGGCGCTGACCCGCATCGTCGAGGATTACCGCAAGGACCTCGACCGCGGCCGCTTCCACGGCTTCATCGGCGGCTCGCCGGAGATGCAGGCGGTCTACCGCACCATCGAGAGCGTGGCGGCCAGCCGCGCCAACGTCTTCATCACCGGCGAGAGCGGCACCGGCAAGGAGGTGGCGGCCCAGGCCATCCACCGCGCCAGCCCGCGCCGTGACCGGCCCTTCGTCGCGCTGAACTGCGCCGCCATCCCGAAGAACCTGCTGGAATCGGAAATCTTCGGCCATGTGAAGGGCGCCTTCACCGGGGCGGCGGGCGACCGGCCGGGGGCGGCGCTGCTGGCCGACGGCGGCACGCTGTTCCTGGACGAGATCTGCGAGATGCCGGTCGACCTGCAAAGCAAGCTGCTGCGCTTCGTCCAGACCGGCGCCGTCACCCCCGTCGGCAGCGGGCAGGAGGCGCGGGTGGACGTGCGCTTCGTCGCCGCCACCAACCGCGACCCGCTGGCCGAGGTGCAGGCCGGCCGGTTCCGCGAGGACCTCTATTACCGCCTGCACGTCATCCCGCTGGCCCTGCCGCCGCTGCGCGACCGCGGCGACGACGTGATCGAGATCGCCCGCTCCTTCCTGGTCGACTACGCGCGGGAGGAGGGCAAGTCGCTCGCCTCCTTCGCGCCCGAGGTGGAGGCGCGGCTGCGCGCCCATGACTGGCCCGGCAACGTGCGCCAGTTGCAGAACGTCGTGCGCAATGTGGTGGTGCTGCACGACGGCCCCCAGGTCACGCTGGACATGCTGCCGGCGCTGGTCGCCGGGGCCGACGGCCCGGCCGGCGGCGGCCCCGGCGGCGGCGGCCCGGTGGGCGACCCGGTGGCGGACGACGAGGCGGTGCAGCCGTTGTGGCGGGTCGAAAAGGACATGATCCAGAGAGCGTTGCGGCTGACCGGCGACGACGTGCCGCGCGCCGCCCTGATGCTGGAGATCAGCCCGTCCACCATCTACCGCAAGCTCCAGCAATGGCGGGTGTCCGGGGAGAGCGCGGCGTGAGCGCGCCGCCCGGCGCCGTCCCGGCGCCACCGCCGCCCGGCGCCGTTCCCGCACCGCCGCCGTCCGACGAGCGCGACCGGCAGGCGATGCTGGACTCCTACTGCGTGCTCGACACCCCCGCCGAGGCCGGATTCGACAACATCACCCGGCTGGCGCAGCATTTCTTCGGGACGCGCATCGCGCTGGTGTCGCTGATCGACCGCGACCGCCAGTGGTTCAAGAGCCGCGTCGGGCTGGACGTGTCGGAAACCCCGCGTGATCTCGCCTTCTGCGCCCACGCCATCAACGGCCAGGGCGTGATGGTGGTCCACGACGCCACGCAGGACCGGCGCTTCGCCGGCAACCCGCTGGTCACCGGCGCGCCCAACATCCGCTTCTACGCCGGCGCCCCGCTGGTCGCCGGCGGGTACAAGCTGGGCACCCTGTGCGTCATCGACGACATCCCGCACCTGTCCTTCGACGCCCGCGACGCACAGACGCTGACCCAGCTCGCCCGGCTGGTGGTCGACGAGCTGGAGCTGCGCCGCGAGGTGACGCGGCGCGAACAGGCGGAGGCGGAACTGCGCGACCGCTCGCGCCTGCTGAACCTGGCCGAGGAGATCGGGCAGTTCGGCCACTGGTACATCGACTTCGTCACCGGCGAGCGCCGCTGGTCGGACGAGGTGTTCCGCATCATGGGCCTGCCCCTCCAGGGGGTGATCCCGACCGTCGAGCTGTCGCGCGCCGCCTATCACCCGGACGATCTGCCGAGGATGGCGGCGCTGGTCGAGCGCGCCCGGACAACGGGGGAGGGGTTTTCGGCGGAAGCCCGTGCCATCCGGCCGGACGGCGAACTGCGGCATGTCTTCATCCGCGGCATGGCCGAATGGGGGGCCGACGGCCGGCCGGCCGGGCTGCTCGGCGTCGTGCAGGACATCACCGAGGCCAAGCGGGAGGAGGCCGAACTCCGGTCGAACCGCGAACTGCTCGCGCTGACCGTGCAGGCGACGCGGGACGGCATCTGGGACTGGGATTTTCGCACCAACAGCATCTGGTTCTCGCCCACCTGGAAGGAGCAGCTCGGCTACCGCGACGACGAGCTGGAGAACACGCTGGAGATGTGGTCGAGCCTGATCTTCGAGGAGGACCACGCCGCGGCGCTGCGGATGGTGGAGGATTACAACAGCGGCCGCATCCCGACCTTCGAGGCGGTGCAGCGCTTCCGCCACAAGCGCGGGCACACCGTCTACATCCTCAGCCGCGCCATCCAGGTGCGCGACGCCTCCGGCCAGGTGGTTCGCATGGTCGGCGCCCACACCGACATCACGCGGGAGAAGCTGACCGAGGAGGAGCTGCGCCTCGCCAAGCAGACGCTCGACGACGCGATCGAGGCGGTGCCGGAAGGTCTGGCCTATTTCGACGCCGACGACCGGCTGATCCTGTGCAACCAGCGTTACCGCGCCGCCCACCCGCGCACGGCGGCGCTGCTGACCCCCGGCCGCCCGTTCGAGGCGATCCTGCGCGCCGCCATCGCCAACGGCGAGTTCGGCGGCAATCCCGACGGCCCGACCGACGAAGCCTGGATCCGGGGCGAGCTGGCCCAGCACCGCAGCCCCGGCGCGCCGTTCGAACGGCAGTTGCCGGACGGCCGCTGGATCCTGGTGGCGGAGAACCGCACCTCCAGCGGGGCGCTGGTCTGCACCCGCACCGACATCACCGAACGCAAGCGCTTCGAGGACGAGTTGCAGCGCCAGGCCGCCGACATGTGCGCGCTGGCCGAGGGGCTGGACGCGGCGCGCGAGGAGGCCGACGCCCTGCGCGCCCGGGCGGAGGCGGCGACCCAGGCCAAGTCGGAATTCCTGGCGGCGATGAGCCACGAGATCCGCACGCCGATGAACGGCATCATGGGCATGACCGAGTTGCTGTTCGACACGCCGCTGACCGACGAGCAGCGCCAGTTCGCGCAGGCGGTGCGCAGCTCGTCCAACGCGCTGCTGACCATCATCAACGACATCCTCGACATCTCGAAGCTGGAGGCCGGCCGCGTCACCATCGAGACGCTGCCCTTCGACCCCGCCGATCTGGTGGAGGGCGTGGTCGAGCTGCTGACCCCGCGGGCCCACGAGAAGGGCATCGAGATCGGCTTCTACATCGACCCGCTGCTGCGCCGCACGCTGCTGGGCGACCCGACGCGCATCCGGCAAATCCTGGTCAATCTGGTCGGCAACGCCGTGAAGTTCACCGACCAGGGGTCGGTCGCGGTGGAGCTGGAGGCGCTGGACGCCACCGACGCGCATCTGGTGCTGCGCATCACCGTGACCGACACCGGCATCGGCATCCCGGCCGACGCCCTGCCCACCCTGTTCAACAAGTTCCAGCAGGTCGACGGGTCGATCACCCGCAAGTTCGGCGGCACCGGGCTGGGGCTGGCGATCTGCCGCCAATTGTCGGAGCTGATGGGCGGCAGCATCGCGGTGGAAAGCACGCCCGGCACCGGCAGCCGGTTCCTGGTCGACCTGCCGCTGGCGCTGTCGGACGAGGCGTTGCCGCCGGCCGAGCAGCCGCTGGCCGGCCGTCGCGTCCTGATCGTCGACGATCTGGCGGTGAACCGGCGCGTCCTGGCGGCGATGCTCGACAGCCTGGGGGCTGTGCCGACGGCGGTCGACAACGGGCCGGACGCGCTCGACGCGCTGCGGCGCGCGGCCTTCGGGGGCAAGCCGTTCGACGTCGTGCTGGTCGACCAGACGATGCCCGGCATGGGCGGTGACGCGCTGCTGGCGGCGATCGCCGGCGACCCCGGCATCGCCGCCACCCGGCGCGTGCTGGTCGCGGTGTTGGGGCCCGCGTCGCGGCTCCAGAGCGAAAGCGGGGGCGGGCTGGTCCACGGGCTGGCCCACGCCGTGGTCAACCGGCCGCTGCGCCAGAGCGCGCTGGCCGCCTGCCTGACCGAGCTGCTCGACCCCGGCGTCGCGGCGCCCGACGCCGGCGCTCCCGCCCAGCCCGCCGTCCAAGCCGTCGTCGAGGCGCAACGCACCGGCCGCATCCTGCTGGCGGAGGACAACCGGACCAACCAGCTGTTCGCCACCACCCTGTTGCGCAAGCTGGGCTACACCGTCGAACTGGCCGAAGATGGCGAGCAGGCGGTGGCCGCCGCCTGCCGCGGCGGGATCGACCTGATCCTGATGGATGTGCAGATGCCGGGGATGGACGGGCTGGAGGCTGCCCAGGCGATCCGGGCGTTGGGCCGGACGCAGGGCGGGCGTCTGACCAGCCTGCCGATCATCGCGCTGACCGCCGACGCGATGCCCGGCACCCGCGAACAATGCCTGCGCGCCGGCATGAGCGACTATCTGACCAAGCCGATCAGCCGCGCCGGGCTGTTGGCGGCGCTCGACCGCTGGATGGCGGCGGACACCGGGGGGCAGGCCGGGACGTCGGCGGACGCGGCCGGTCGGGAGGGTGGCGCCGAAGAGGAGGCGGGCGACGCGCTCGACGAGGCGGTGCTCGCCGATCTGGTTGCGACGGTCGGCGCCGACAATTTGGCGCTGATCGTCGACAGCTTCCTGAGCGACGTGGCCAAGCGGCTGGAGCGGCTGTCGGCCATCGCGGAATCGGCGCTGTCGGGCGCCATCGACCTGCGCCGGCTGGCGGGGGAGGCGCACGACCTGTCCAGCCTTGCCGGCAGCTTCGGCGGCATGGCGGTGCTGCACCTGGCCTGGAGGATGGAGGTCGTCTGCCGCAACGGCGACCAGGCGCAGGCGGTGCAGCTTCTGCCGGTGCTGGTGCGCGAGGCGGCCCGGCTGGAGCAGCGGTTGCGCGACCGCACCGCGGTGCCCCACCCGGCGGCCTGACCGCCGCCGCCGTCACCACCCCGCCGGGGGGCGCTCAGCCGGTGCCGGATTGGGACGAACCGTCGGTGGACTCGGCCCGCTCGCGCAGTTCCTTCGACGACAGGCCGGCGGGGGTGGCGTCCTGCAGCGTGCCGTCGCCGGGCGTCTTGCGCATGTCCTCGCGCGGGGACCGCTCGCCGGCCGGCGTCTGGTCGTGCGTCGCCGCTCCCGGTGTCGTGGCCGGCGTCGGGGATGCCCCCGCGGACGCTCCCTTGGTGGGAGTGCCTTCGGAGGGGATGCGTTCTTGGGGCGTGTCGGTCATGATGTCCTCTGCTATCTTCCGAAGGAGTCAACGACGCGGAGGGGTTGCGGGTTCCGCATTCCGACCGTCCCTTCGGAGACCGGGAGAAGACGGCGTGGCGCCATCGGTGCCGGGCCGCAGAAACGACGGGCCAACCACAAGGACCGGCCGCGGGGGCCCGAACCTCCGGCGACCGGCCAGCAAGGAGTGTGAGAAGGTCATGGAATCGAGCAAGCACACGCCGCACGGCGATGTGAACCAGGTCGGCACCGTCACGCTGACCGACGACGCCACCGGCAAGACGCTGAAGCTGCCCGTGCTGGCCGGCTCCACCGGTCCGAACGTGATCGACATCCGCAAGCTTTACGCCGCGACCGGTTACTTCACCTACGACCCGGGTTTCACCTCGACCGCCGCCTGCGATTCGGCGATCACCTACATCGACGGCGACGAGGGCGTGCTGCTGCACCGTGGCTATGCCATCGCCGATCTGGCCGACAATTGCGACTTCCTGGAAGTCTGCCACCTGCTGCTGAACAACGAGCTGCCGAATCCGGAGCAGAAGGCGGATTTCGAGCGCACCATCACCTACCACACGATGGTGCACGAGCAGCTCGCCAAGTTCTACAGCGGCTTCCGCCGCGACGCCCACCCGATGGCGATCATGTGCGGTGTGGTCGGCGCCCTGTCGGCCTTCTACCATGATTCGACCGACATCTTCGATCCGGTGCAGCGCAAGATCGCCGCGCACCGCCTGATCGCCAAGATGCCGACCATGGCGGCGATGGCCTACAAGTACACCAGCGGCCAGCCCTTCATGTATCCGCGCAACGACCTGACCTACGCGGAAAACTTCCTCTACATGACCTTCGGCACGCCGTGCGAGGAATGGAAGGTCGACCCGGTCCTGTCCAAGGCGATGGACAAGATCTTCATCCTGCACGCCGACCACGAGCAGAACGCCTCGACCTCCACCGTCCGCCTGGCCGGCTCGTCGCACGCCAACCCGTTCGCCTGCATCGCGTCGGGCATCGCCGCGCTGTGGGGTCCGGCCCATGGCGGCGCGAACGAGGCCGTGCTGACGATGCTGGAGGAGATCGGCACGGTCGACCGCATCCCCGAATTCGTCCGCCGCGCCAAGGACAAGAACGACAGCTTCCGCCTGATGGGCTTCGGCCACCGGGTCTACAAGAACTACGACCCGCGCGCCAAGATCATGCGCGAGACCTGCTATCAGGTGCTGGAGACGCTGGGCATCAAGGACGAGCCGCATCTGGCCATCGCGATGGAGCTGGAGCGGATCGCCCTGTCGGACGAGTACTTCATCGAGAAGAAGCTCTACCCGAACGTCGACTTCTATTCGGGCATCATCCTGAAGGCGATGGGCTTCCCGACCAGCATGTTCACCGTGCTGTTCGCGCTGGCCCGCACCGTCGGCTGGATCAGCCAGTGGAAGGAGATGATCGAGGATCCGGCCCAGAAGATCGGCCGCCCGCGCCAGCTCTACACCGGCAACGACGTTCGTCCGTTCGTCCCGCTGGACAAGCGTTGAGCGCAAAAGCCGCGCGTCGGCGCTTTCCCTTCCTTCTCCCTCCCGGGCAGAGGGAAGGGGGATGACCAACGCCCTGCAACTCGGCCTGTCGGTCGCCATCGTGGCGGTGACCGGCGGGACGCCGCGCGTGGTGACGGTGCGCAGCGGCTTTGCCGTGCCGGCGGAACACCGGCGCGGCGACGAGCCGTTGCCGCACCGCGACGCCTTGCCCGGCGCGCCCTTCGACCCCGACCGTTTCCGCACCCTGCAGGAGGGCGTGCGCGCGGTGGCGGAGGGGCTGTCCGGCCTGTCGCTGCGCTATGTCGAGCAGCTCTACACCTTCGGCGACCGCCACCGCGACCCGCATGAGCTGTTCGGCGGGCCGCGCTCGGTCGTCGTCGGCTATCTGGCGCTGGTCCGCGACGGGCCGCTGGGTGGCGAGGGCTCGGCCGAATGGCGCGACCTCTACGACCATTTCCCGTGGGAGGACTGGCGCGACCAGCGCCCGCCGCTGCTCGACGGTGTGATCGCGCCGGCGCTCGGCGGCTGGATCGACGCCGCCGGCGATGACGGCGCCCGCCAGCGCCGGGCCGAGCGGGCGCGGATGGCCTTCGGGCTGGACGGCGCCGACTGGGACATGGAGCGCGTGCTGGAGCGCTATGAGCTGCTCTACGAGGCCGGCCTGGTGGTGGAGGCGTTCCGCGACCGCGACCTCGCCGCCCGCGTCGACCGCTCCGCTCCGGCAGCCGGCGGCGTCATGCCGCGCGCGCTCGGCCGGCCGATGGCGCGCGACGGCCGCCGCATCCTGGCAACCGCGCTGGAGCGGCTGCGTGGCAAGCTGCGCTACCGCCCGATCGTCTTCGAACTGCTGCCGCCGGCCTTCACCCTGCACCAGCTCCAGCTGGTGGTGGAGGCGCTGTCGGGCGAGCGGGTGCACAAGCAGAACTTCCGCCGCCTGATGATTTCCGGCGGTTTCGTCGAGCCGACCGGCTGCTACGAGAGCCAGACCGGCGGCCGCCCCGCGGAGTTGTACCGCTTCCGCCGGCAGGCCATCCACGAACGCACCAGCGCCGGGGCCATTCCATCCGCGGACGGATGAGGCGGCCCGCCGGACGGGGCACCGGAACGATTGGCGGAAAGGTTGTCGCGCGGCATTGGGCGCTGTTGTCAACCGGCGTCCCAGAGGGGATACTGTTGGAATAATTTTAATTCCGGATTGTCCATGTCCCACCGCATTTTGATCGCCGACGACCACCCCCTGATGCGCACCGCGCTGGCCCAGACCATTGGTCAGGCGATGCCCGGCTCCGTCATCCTGGAGGCGTCGCGGTTCGAGCAGATCAAGCCGCTGCTGGACACCGGGGAGCCGCCCGACGTCATCCTGCTCGACCTGCACATGCCGGGGATGAGCGGCCTGATCGGCCTGATGATGCTGCGGTCCGAACACCCGGCGATCCCGGTGATCGTCGTCTCGGCGTCGGAGGACGCGGTGACGATCCAGCGCGCCATCGACTACGGTGCCTCCGGCTTCGTGCCGAAATCCGCCCCCAACACCCAGATCATCGAGGCGATCAACGTGGTGCTGGACGGCCAGCTCTGGCTGCCCGAGATCAACGCCGGCGCGGAGGTCGACGCGCCCGACCCGGCCAAACGCGCCGCCACCCTGACCCCGCAGCAGCTCCGCGTCCTGGCCGGCATCGCCGAGGGCAAGCTGAACAAGCAGATCGCCTACGAAATGAACGTCGCCGAAACGACGGTGAAGGCGCACGTCACCACGATCCTGCGCAAGCTGGGTGTGCTGACCCGGACGCAGGCCGCGGTGCTGGCGAGCCAGCTGGCGCTGTCCTCGGTGCCACCGCCGCCGGTGGAGTGACACTCCCCGACGCTCATCCTCTGCGGACGGAGAAGGGGCACTCTCACCCCGCCATCCGCTGCCCCTCCGTCAGCAACTGCCCCAGCAGCGCCCGCAGCGCGCCCGGACGCACCGGTTTGTAGAGCAGCCGGCAGCCCGCCGCCTCGATGTCCTCGCGCACCGACGGGTCGCGATCCGCCGTGACCACGGCCGCCGGGATCTCGCTGCCCAGCGTCGCGCGCAATGTCCGCAGCGCTTCCACGCCGGTCAGGCTGCGGTCGAGGTGGTAGTCGGTCAGGATCACGTCGGGGATTTCGCCGTTCAGGCTGGCGAGCGCCAGTTCCGGGACGGCGGCGGTGATGACGCGGCAGGACCAGCTCGACAGCAGATCCTCGGTCGCCCGCGCGATGGCGGGTTCGTTTTCCAGGCACAGCACCAGCACACCGCGCAGGTCGCGCACGCGCGGGCGCACCACCACGGCACGGGCGGCGACCGGCTCGTCGGTCAGCGGCACCAGCACCGAAAAGGCGCTGCCCCGCCCGACGGTGGAGCGCACCTGCACGGTGTGGCCGAGGATGCCGGCCAGACGCTCGACGATGGCGAGGCCGAGGCCCAGCCCCTTGCCGCGCTCGTTGGCGTCGTTGTCGAGCTGGCGGAACTCGATGAAGATCTCCGGCACCTTGTGCTCGGGGATGCCGGGGCCGGTGTCCCACACCTCGATCGACAGGAAGTTTCCCCGCCGCCGGCAGCCCAGCAGGATGCGGCCGGTGCGGGTGTAGCGCACCGCGTTGGCAAGGTAGTTCTGCAGGATGCGCCGCAGCAGCGTCGGGTCGCTGCGCACCGTGGCCGAACACTCCACCACGCGCAGCGCCAGCCCGTGGCGGCTGGCCAGCACGGTGAACTCCTCGCCCAGCGGCTTCAGCAGCTCGTCGATGCGCATCGGCACCGGGTTCGGCTTCACCACGCCGCTGTCGATCTTCGACACGTCCAGCAGGTCGCCCAGGATCTGCTCCACCGACCGCAGCGAGGCGTCGATCTGGCGGATGGCGCTGTCGCCGTTGCGCTCCGACAGGGCGGACAGGAACAGGCGGGCGGCGTGCAGCGGCTGCAGCAGGTCGTGGCTGGCGGCAGCCAGGAAGCGGGTCTTGCCACGGTTGGCGCGTTCCGCCTCGGCCTTCGCTTCGGACAGGGCGTGGGTGCGCTCGGCGATGCGGCGTTCCAGCGATTCGTTGGCTTCGCGCAGGGCGGCGGCGGCGCGGTGGCGTTCGGTGACGTCGGTGTAGACGGCGACGAAGCCACTGCCCGGCATCGGGTTGGTGGCGATCTCCAGCACGGTGCCGTCGGGCCGCACCCGCTCGTAGACGTCGGGCCGGTTGCGCCGCCGCGGGTCGGAGCGGCGGGCGAGCAGCGTCTCGATCTCGCCGTTGTGGCCATACTCGCCGCGGCGGTCGATCAGCCCGACGATGTCCTCCAGCGAGGTGCCGACCTGGACGAAGCCGTCGGGCAGGTCGAGCAGCACCAGGAACTGGTTGTTCCAGGTGGCGACGCGCCAGTCCTCGTCGAACACGGCGATGCCCTGGGGGACATTCTCCACGGTGGCGCGCAGCAGCTCGTGCTGCTTCAGGATGGCGCGCGACGCCTCGTCGATGATCGAGCGGGCGTCGGTGCGCGACAGCCGCCGGTCGGACAGCAGCCCGGCCACCACCACGCGCGCCGAGGCGGAGCCGACGGCGCCGGCCAGCAGCCGCTCGGTCAGCTGGATCGCCTCGCCGTCGGTGCGGGTCAGCAGGGCGGTGCGCAGGTCGCCGTCCTGCACCCCGGTGAAGCGGCGGAAGGCGGCGTCGGCGCGCGCCTGCCCGACATAGCGCACCGCCAGATCATGCAGGTCGGCCAGCGTGGCGCCGCGCGGCCCGTGATGGTCGCCGTCGGTGGCGCGGCGCAGACTGATGAAACGGGCGGCCTGCTGGCGCTCCAGCGTCGACGGCCGGGTCAGCAGCGAGATCACCACGAACAGCAGGATGTTCGGTCCCAGGCTCCACAGCGCGGCGTTGGTCAGCGGGTCGATGCCGGCGATGCCGGCCAGCGCCACCGGGCTGAGGCCGGTCAGGCCGAACGGCCCCTCGCGCAGCGCGCTGGACGCCAGCCAGCCGGCGTCGGCGAAGGACGGCAGCAGCATGGTGTAGGCCCAGCCGACGAAACCGGCGCAGATCCCGGCGAAGGCGCCGGTGCGGCTGGCGCGGCTCCACACCAGGCCGCCGAGCAGGGCGGGGGCGAACTGGGACACCGCGGTGAAGCTCATCATGCCGATGGTCGCCAGCGGGAAGGCCGGGCCGATCAGGCGGTAGCAGCCGTAGGACAGCAGCACCAGCACGATCACCGCCGACCGCCGCACCAGCAGCAGGGTCGCCGCCGGGTCGTCGCGCAGCCGCCGGTCCTCCGGCCGCAGCGCCATCAGCAGGGGAACGGCGATGTCGTTGCAGATCATGGTGCTGAGCGCCACCATCTCGACCAGGATCATGCTGGTCGCCGCCGACAGCCCGCCGATGAAGGCGATCAGCGCCAGCCCGGGCCAGCCCTGGCTCAGCGGGATCGACACCATGAAGGTGTCGGCGTTGGTCGCCCCGTCCGGGAACAGCATCAGCCCGGCCAGCGCCACCGGCAGCACGAACAGGTTGATGGCGACCAGATAGGCCGGGAACAGCCGGGCCGACGACCGCACGTCCCCGCCATGGGTGTTCTCCACCACCGCGACGTGGAACTGGCGCGGCAGGCACAGGATGGCCAGCGCCGACAGGATGCAGGCGACCCACCAGTCGGCGCCGATGTTGCCCAGGCTCATCAGCTCCAGGAATCCGGGATGCCGGGCGGCGGCGTCGACGAAGGTGCCGGGGTCGCCGAAGACGGCGACGGCGATGGCGCCGCCCACCCCCAGGGCGGCGGCCAGCTTCACCACCGATTCCGCGGCGATCGCCATCATCAGCCCGCGGTGGTGTTCGTTGGCCGACACGTTGCGCACGCCGAACAGGATGGCGAAGGCGGCCATCAGTAGCGCGGCCAGCAGGGCGGTGCCGCCGGGCAGCTGGTTGACGTCGGCGCCGAGCGAGGCGCCGGCCAGAATCTCGAAACTGACGCTGATCGCCTTCAGTTGCAGGGCGATGTAGGGCAGCAGCCCGATCACCGCGGCGATGGTGACCAGCGCCGCCAGACTGCGGCTCTTGCCGTAGCGGGCCGACAGGAAGTCGGAGATGGAGACGACGTTCTCCGCCTTGGCGACGCGGACGATGCGGGCCAGGATCGGCCAGCCCAGCCCGATCATCAGGATCGGTCCGATGTAGATCGGCAGGAAATAGAAGCCGCCCGTCGCCGCCCGCCCGACCGCGCCGTAGAAGGTCCACGAGGTGCAGTAGACCCCGAAGCTCAGCGCGTAGAGCCAGGGCGTGCGGCGTTCCCCGCCATTGCCGCCGGTGCGGTCGCCGTACCAGGCGATGGCGAACAGCGACAGCAGGTAGGCCAGCGACGCGGCGACGATGAACCAGCTTTCCATCGGGCTTTTCGCATCCCTTTTCGGATTTCTTCTCCCCTGGGTCGTGAGCGTAGCACAACCGCCTCCCCGGTGGGGATGGAAGCAAGGGGGAGCCCGCCGGGACCGGGCCTCCGCCATTCCCCCTTCAGTCAACCACGAAAGGTGGAACCGGTCGGCAGGCAACGTTCGGCCCGCCGCGCTGTTCGTGCATCGGGCTCCACAGCCCGAGGGGCGGACAAGCAGAAGCTATGGAGGGGTCGAATGGTAGCGCTCACGGCTGGTTCCCAGCATGGCCTGAACACGGACGCGATCGGGGTCACGGACATTCGGGGCGGCACGGTCGCCCAGGCGACGGCAGACCAGATCGTCGTCGATTACGGCGGTGGCCATCACACTGAATTTCAGGGCCAGTTCACCTACGACGTGACCGGAACGACGCTGGCCGGCGGCACGCTGACCGGGGTCCGCGACGTCTCCGGGACCGACCTCAACTTCGCGGTCGGCGATCTGAACCTGCCGGTGTCGACCGTCCTCGGCTGGGCCGCCAGCGGCACCAGCGCGGAGGAGGTGCGGGGCGCGATCATGGCCGGCAACGACCTGCTCCTGGGTTCGGATTTCAACGACACCTTGCGGGGCTATGCCGGCAACGACACCATCAACGGCGCCGGCGGGGACGACCTGCTCGACGGCGGCACCGGGGTGAACGTCATCGACGGCGGCGCCGGCAACGACACGGTGGAACGCCACGCGGCGCTGGGCGGCAGCGGCGCCATCGCGTACGACGGCTCCGTCTATGTGGTTGACGGCGGCGGGTACGACCGGCTGCGCGACGTGGAGTTCATCCGCTACACCGACCAGACCGTGGCCAGCGCCAGCGCGCCGGTGTTCGACCCGCTGTCCTATCTGGCGGCCAACACCGATCTGGCCGCCGCCTTCGGCACCAACAGCGACGCCGCCCTCAGCCATTATCTGAACACCGGCTGGAGCGAGGGGCGGTCGCTGCGCTTCAACGCCGCCGGCTACCTCGCCGACAACCCCGATCTGGTGGCGGCCTTCGGCACCGACACCGCGCAGGCGACCCGCCACTACATCGAGACCGGCCGGTTGGAGGGGCGGCAGACCGCCTTCGATTCCATGAGCTATCTGGCGGCCAACCCCGACCTGATCGCGGCGTTCGGCGCCGACACCACGGCGGCGGCGCTGCATTACGCCGAGTTCGGCCGGCAGGAGGGGCGGTCGCTGGTCTTCGACGCCCAGTCCTATCTGGCGCGCTATCCCGACCTGCAGGCCGCCTTCGGGAACGACCTCCAGGCGGCGACGACGCATTACGTCACCCACGGCTACGAGGAGGGCCGCAGCGCCGCCCCGTTGAGCACCGGGCTCGGCACGGCGTCCATGGCCTTCGACGGCACGCAGCATGCGGCGCTGTCGATCGGCGACTGAAACCGAGCGGAAACTGAGACCGAGCGGAAACTGAGACCGAGCGGAAACTGAGACCGAGCGGAAACTGAGACCGAGCGGAAACGCGGAACGGGCGGAGGGGCCATTCCCTCCGCCCGTTTGCGTCTCAGCCCGGAAGCGCCGGCTTCAATCGTGCTGGTAGATGTCGACGTCCTTGGTTTCGCGGACGAACAGCAGGCCGATCACCAGGGTCGCGGCTGCGATGATGATCGGGTACCAGAGGCCGGAGTAGATGTCGCCGGTCGCCGCCACGATGGCGAAGGAGGTCGTCGGCAGGAAGCCGCCGAACCAGCCGTTGCCGATGTGGTAGGGCAGCGACATCGAGGTGTAGCGGATGCGGGTCGGGAACATTTCCACCAGCATCGCGGCGATCGGGCCGTAGACCATCGTCACGTAGATGACCAGCACCGTCAGCAGCGCCACGACCATCAGCGTGTTGATGCGGGCCGGGTCGGCCTTCGGCGGGTAGTTGGCCGTCTTCAGCGCGTCGCCCAGACCCTTGTCGAAGGCGGCGCCCGCGGCCTTGGCGTCGGCCGGGGTGGCGGGGGCGGTGGCCGGGGCGTGGCCCAGCGACACCGTGGTGTTGGCCTGCGGGGCCGCTGAATAGCCGGGGATCACCGTGCTGCCGACCTTGACCGAGGCGGTGGTGCCGGCCGGCGCGGCCTCGTTGGTGTAGGGGATGCCGCGCTTCACCAGGGCGCTCTTGGCGATGTCGCAGGAGCTGGTGAACTGGCTGGTGCCGACCGGGTTGAACTGGAACGAGCACTCGTTGGGGTCGGCGACGACGACGACGGGGGCGGTGGCGATCGCCTCCTCCAGCGCCGGGTTGGCGTAGTGGGTGATGCCCTTGAACAGCGGGAAGTAGGTCAGGCAGGCCAGCAGCAGACCGGCCATGATGATCGGCTTGCGGCCGATGCGGTCGGCGAGCGAGCCGAAGATCACGAAGAAGGGCGTGCCGATCAGCAGCGCCGCGGCGATCATCAGGTTGGCCGGCTGGGCGTCGACCTTCAGCGTCTGGGTCAGGAAGAACAGGGCGTAGAACTGCCCCGTGTACCACACCACCGCCTGGCCGGCGACGAGGCCGAACAGGGCGAGCAGCACGATCTTCAGGTTCTTCCACCGGGCGAAGGACTCGGTCAGCGGGGCGGTGGAGTGCTTGCCCTCCTCCTTCATCCGCTTGAAGGCCGGCGATTCGTTCAGCATCAGGCGGATCCACACCGACACGCCCAGCAGCACGATCGAGATCAGGAAGGGAATGCGCCAGCCCCAGGCGTCGAAGTCCTCCGGTGCCATCGCCCCGCGGCAGGCCAGGATGATCAGCAGCGACAGGAACAGGCCGAGGGTCGCCGTGGTCTGGATCCAGGAGGTGTAGTTGCCGCGGCGGCCGTGCGGCGCATGCTCCGCCACATAGGTGGCGGCACCGCCATATTCACCGCCCAGTGCCAAGCCCTGCAGCAGGCGCAGGCCGATCAGGATGACCGGGGCGGCGATGCCGATGGAGGCGTAGTTGGGCAGGATGCCGACGATGAAGGTCGACAGGCCCATGATCAGGATGGTGATCAGGAAGGTGTATTTGCGGCCGATCATGTCGCCCAGCCGGCCGAACACCAGCGCGCCGAAGGGGCGCACGGCGAAGCCGGCGGCAAAGGCCATCAGCGCGAAGATGAAGGCCGCCGTCGGATTGACGCCCGAGAAGAACTGCTTGGCGATCACCGCGCTGAGCGATCCGTACAGGTAGAAATCGTACCATTCGAACACGGTGCCGAGCGACGAGGCGAAAATGACTTTTTTCTCCTCGCCCGTCATCGGTCGGACGGCATCCGCCGTCGAAGCCGCGTAGGCCATGATCTGCACCCTCCCATCTGAACAGTAGGTTTTTGGCGAGCCGCGCCTCATGGTCGAATGGACTAATGACCAAGTACGGCTCTCTGTTATCGGGAGGATTGTGTGGTGTACGAACTATCAGTGTCACCCCCTACCATGGTCGGGGGTCACAACGCTCCATCGCGCTCGCCACAGTGTTCGTTCGGGTAGGCTGGGGCGCCTACTGGAACACCGGGGCGTAGAGCAGCCCGCCCTGGGTCCAGGGCCGGTTCGCCCCGCGCTCCATCCGGAAGGGCGAGTGGGCGCCCAGGTTGCGCTCGAAGATCTCGCCGTAATTTCCCACCTGCACGATCGCCTGATAGGCCCAGTCCGGGCGCAGGCCGGCCTTGGCCGCCACGTCCGGCAGGCCGGACAGCAGGCGCCGCATCTCGCTGCTGCCGGTGATGCGCTGGAAATTGGCGTTGGCGCCGGTGACGCCGCCGTCGTCGGCCAGGATCAGCGCGAACATGGTCCAGCGCACCGCCGCCATCCACATCCGGTCGCTGTTCGGGGTCAGCGGCGCGATCGGCTCGCGCGTCGCTTCCGGGGGGACGGCGATCTCCACCGCGTCGCGCGGGGTGTCCAGCGCGTGCAGCGCGGTGGTCAGCAGGGCGCGGTCGGCGCTGATCGCCCCGCATTCACGGCCGAGGAAGGCCTCCAGCGCGTCGGGCCAGGCGGGATAGATCCGCAGCTTCCACGGCCGGCGACCGCGGGCGATCAGCGATTCCAACTCGGCCTGCGTCGTCGTGCCGGTCGGCACGCAGACCGTCAGCTCGCCGTTTTCCAGGGCCGAGCGGCCATCGGGCAGCCGCCACGCCGCCAGCCCCTGCGCATCGTGGAAGACCGGCGGGCCGAAATCGACGGCGTAGGTCGTGTCGCGCGTCAGCGTCCAGGAGGTCTGGGCGAAGGAGACGTCGACCTCCCCGGCGGCGACGGCGGCGAACTCCTGCGGTTTGGACATGCGGCGGATCTCGATGGCGTCGGCCTTGCCCAGCACCGCCGCGGCGAGCGCCCGGCACAGATCGACCATGAAGCCGACCGGGCGCCCCGAATCGTCGTTGGCGGCGAAGCCGGGGTTGAAGGACACGCCGCAGCGCACAACGCCGCGCCGTTCGATCTCCGCCAGCACCGGGCGGTCGCCGCCCCCCGCCGCCGCGACGGCGTCGACCGCAACGGCCGGGCGGTTCGGAACGGATGCCAAACCAACCAGCACAGCGGCCAGCAGACCGAAAAGGACGCCCCTGCGCGGCTGGCCCATGCTTCTCCCCTTATCCCACGACGCCGCTATGATACGCTGGCCGCGGCTCCGCGCAAAAGATCAGGCTATCGATGGGCGGGGTGCCGATGGAGACGGAATGACGGGCGACGGCAAGGCGGGCGTGGTGAGGATCGGCGTTGGCGCGCGGCTGTTCGGCGCGCTCGCCTTCAACGGGCTGGTCGCCTTCCTGATCGGGCTCGGCGCCTACATCGCCTTCGACGGGCTGCACGCCGGCATCACCAAGGTGACGTCGGAGCAGTTCCCCGCCGTCGTCGCCTCGGCCAAGCTGGAACGCCAGCACCAGCGGATCATGCGGACCCTGGAACAATTGGCGCTGTCCAACGACAATTTCGGACGTGAAACGATCAACCAGGGCCTTGCCGACCAGCTCAACGGCTATGACCGGCTGCTGGCGGAGATGGACGCCGCCGATGGCCGCCAAGCGCCGCGCATCGCCGGGCTGAAGCAGCAGCGCGACGAGATCCTGCGGCTGCGCGACGCCATCGACCGCAGCGTGACCGTCCGCATCGCCGCCCGCCGGGCGCTGGCGGAGCGCGACCGCGACGTGCGGCGGATGGCCGACGCCCTGGCCGAGCCGGGCCTGCGCGGGGTGGAGGACGCCGGCGTCCAGCGCTGGCTGGCGATGGCGGAACGGCTGCTGTTCCTGAGCGCATCGGTCCACCAGATGGAGAACAGCTTCGCGTTGAGCCGGCTGGCCGATGGGGCGGCGGCGCAACTGGCGGCCCTGTCGGACGCGCGGCCCGTCACGGCGGCCGTCATCGCCGATGGCGTCGCCGGCCGGCTGGAGCGGCTGGCCGACGGCATGCGCGCGGTGGTGGAGGGCGACCGTTCGGTCTTCCGCCAGCGGCAGGCCGAACTGCAGGCGTCGGAGGCGCTGACCGGGCTGGTCGAGCGCGCCAACCAGGTGTCGCTGGTCAACACCGGCCTCAACACCGGCATCTTCGTCGAGCAGACCAAGGCGGCGGAGGAAAGCCGCCAGCAGGTGATCGAGGTGTCGACCACCTACACCCGCCTGTTCTTCGCCTCGGTCGGCGTGGTGCTGCTGGGCATGGTGCTGTCGGTGCTGTATGTCCGGCGCAAGGTGCTGGCGCGGCTGTGGGCGGTCAGCGAGGCGATCCGCGATCGCACCAACGGCGGCCGCGCCGAGGTGCCGGCGACCGGCGCCGACGAGATCGGCGAACTGGCCCGGGCGCTACGCTTCTACATCCAGGAGACCGAGGACAAGAGCGAGGCGCTGCGCCGCAACGAGCAATGGCTGCGCACGGTGCTGGAGGCGGCGCCGGTGCCGCTGGTGATCTCCGGCCGGGCTGACGGCCAGATCCGCTTCGTCAACCGCCGCGCCGCCGACCTGTTCGAGGTGGCCGACGCCGGGAACCTGCTGGGCCGGCCGGCCTCCAGCGTCTGGTTCGCCCCGGCGGTGCGCGAGGAGTTCGTGCGCGACGTCTTCACCAGCGGCTTGGCGCTGGATGTGGAGACCGAGCTGGTCACCGAATCCGGCCGCCGCCTGTGGGGCCTGCTGTCGGGCATCGCCTTCGAGTTCCAGGGCGAGGAGGTGCTGCTGAGTTCGGTCGTCGACATCACCCGCCGGCGCGAGGCGGAGGAACTGCTGCGCCGGACCCAGGCGTTCCTGGACGCGGTGATCGACAACGTGCCGAGCGTGCTCTACGTGCTGGAGGGCGACAGCGGGCGCGTCGTGCTGTGGAACCGCGCGGCGGAGGACAGCTTCGGCACCCGCCGCGCCGCCATCGAAAACCGGCCGCTGGCCGAGGTGCTGGGGCATGAGACCGGCCGGGCGCTGGCCGGCGGCGATCCCGGCGCCATGCGCTCGCTCGGGATGGAGGAGCTGGTGCTGACCCGCAACGGCGAGACCGCGGTGTTCGCCCTGCAGCGCCACCCCTTCGAATGGTCGGGCGACGGCCGCTGCCGCATCATCTGCGTCGCCAACGACATCACCGCCTCGCGCCGGGCGCGCGAGGAGTTGCGGCAGGCCAAGGAGCGGGCCGAACGCGCCGACGCCGCCAAGACCGAGTTCCTTGCCACCGTCAGCCACGAGATGCGCACGCCGCTGAACGGCATCCTCGGCCTGTGCCGGCTGCTGCTGACCGGGCAACTGCACAGCGGCGAGCGGCGCTACGCCCAATCGATCATGCGCTGCGGCCACGGGCTGCTCGATCAGGTCAACGACATCCTCGACCTGCGCAAGATCGAGGACGGCAAGCTCGACCTCGACCCCGCCCCCTGCGCGCTGCTGCCGGTGCTGGAGGAGGTGGTGGCGACGGTGGAGGGGCTGGCGAACGAGAAGGGCATCGCGCTGGTCCTCGACATCGCGCCGGAGGTGCCGGAGCTGGTGGTGATCGACCGCCAGCGGCTGCGCCAGATCCTCGTCAACCTCGTCGGCAACGCGGTGAAGTTCACCGAACGCGGCGGGGTCGACCTGCGCGTCGATATCGAACCGGGTTCGGAACGTTCCGGAGCCGGTTCGAAGGGCACCGGGGAACGGCTGCGGCTGGCGGTGCGCGACACCGGCATCGGCGTGCCGCCCGAACGCCGCGCCGCCATCTTCGAAAAGCTGGAACAGGCCGATCCGACCATCGCCCGGCGCTTCGGCGGCAGCGGGCTTGGGCTGGCCATCGTCCGCCACCTGCTCGACGCCATGCAGGGCAGCATCCGCGTCGACAGCGCGGTCGGGCTGGGCAGCGTCTTCACCGTCACCATCCCGCTGGAACGGGTGGCGGAACTGGCGCTGCCGACGCGGCCCGGGCGGCTGCTGCCGATCAGCCGGGTGCGGTCGCTGGCCCTGCTGCTGGTGGAGGACGACGCGATCAACCGCGAGGTGGCGCTGGGGCTGCTGTCCGACGCCGGCCACCGCATCACCGTGGCGGAAACCGGCGAGAAGGCGTTGGAGCTGGCGGCGCGGAAGCGGTTCGACGCCGTGCTGCTCGACATCCGGCTGCCCGACATCGACGGGCCGGAGGTGGCGCGCCGCATCCGTGCCCTGGCCGACGCCGACCGCGCTGCGGTGCCGATCGTCGCCGTGACCGCCAACGTCTTTGCCGCCGACCGCGCCCGCTACATCGTCTCCGGCATCGACGCGGTGATCGAGAAGCCGATCTTCCCGGAACGGCTGATGCACCTGCTGTCCAACACCGTCGCCGCACGGACCGACGACGAGGCGCCGGGTGAGGCCGAGGCCGACGAAACGCCGGCGCGGGAAACCGTGCGGGAGGTGGACGTGAACGAGGAGATTCTGGAGCGCTACATCCGCTCGCTCGGCCCCGCCCGCTTCGCCACCATCCGCGGCCTGCTGCTGGAAAGCGCGGGGGAGGGGCTGCCCCGCCTGACCGCCGCCGATGCCGCCGACGACGAGATCGAGGACATCGCCCACCGGCTGGCCGGCGCGGGCAGTCATTTCGGCCTGACCCTGTTCGTCGGCCTGATGCGTGCCGTCGAGGACGGCATGCGCGAAGGCCGCCGCGCCGAGGCGCAGGACCTCGCCGCCACCGCGCCGGCGGTGTTCACCCGCGGCGTGGCGGCGGTCGACGCCGTCCGCGAGGCGCTGGCGGCGACGATGTAGGAGTCAGCCGGCCTTGGCGGCGCGGTAGGCGTCCAGCAGTTGGCGGCCGGCGGCCAGGATGGCCTCGCGGTCGCCCTTCTTGACCAGCGTCTCGTCGACCAGCTTGCCGCCGGCGCCGACGCAGGCAACGCCCGCCGCGACGTAGGCGGCGACCGTCGTCGCGTCGATGCCGCCGGTGGGGACGAAGGGGATGCCGGGGAACACCGACTTCAGCGCCTTGATGTGCGCCGGGCCGACGGTGGAGGCCGGGAAGATCTTGATGGCGTCGGCGCCGGCGGAGATCGCGGCGTGCACCTCGGTCGGGGTCAGGGCGCCCATCAGGCAGGCGACGCCGTGGTCGCGGCAGGCGGCGGCCACCTTCGGCACCACGCAGGGCGACACGACGTAGCGGGCGCCGGCCTTCACCACCTCGGCGACGGCGGCGGGGGTCAGCACGGTGCCGGCGCCGATCAGGGCGCCGCCCTCCGCCGACAGCTCCTCGATCAGGCCGACGGCGCCGGGGGTGGTCATGGTGATCTCGAAGGTGCCGTAACCGGCCTCGCGCAGCCAGCCGACCGCCGTCCGCGCCAGATCGGCGGAGCTGTTGCGGATGACCGGAACGACGCCGTAGGCGACGAGCTGGTCGAGAATGGCGCTGGGAGTCTGGACGCTGCTCTGGGTGCTGGACATCAGGATTCCTCAGTGGGCGGGATGGTGGTGGGTTGGGTCGGCGGGCGGTCCGGCGCCCGGTGGTGGCCGGCGAGCACCGCCTTGATCCGGGACAGCCGGCGGTCCAGCCCGGGCGGCGCCTGGAGCCCGACCGCGACCGTCAGCGCGTCGACCAACGCCAACTGCGCCAGCCGCGAGGCCATCGGGGTGTGGACCGCGGTGTCCTCGTCGACATCGACGGTCAGGCGGATGTCGGCGCGCTCCGCCAGCGGCGTCGCCGAGGCGGTGATGGCGATCACCGTCGCGCCGCCGTCCCGGGCGATGGCGGTGGTGTCGAGGATCTCGGCGCTGGTGCCGGTCTTGGAAATCGCCAGCAGCACGTCGCCGCGGCCGAGCGTCGCCGCGGCCATCGCCTGCAGATGGGCGTCGGTGCTGGCGGTCACCTGGGGGAGCAGGCGGAACAGCTTGTGGTGGGCGTCCAGCGCCACCGCGCCCGACGCGCCGACGCCGACGATCTGCACCCGCCGCGCCTGGGCCAGCGTGGCGGCGGCCCGCTCCAGCGCCGGGGCGTCGAGCCGGCTGCGCAGGCGGACCAGCGCGTCGATGGCGCGGTTCAGCACCTTTTCCGCCGCACCGGCGACGCTGTCGCCGGGCGACAGGTCGCGCACCAGCGGCGTCGGCCGGTCGGCCGCCTGCTCCCACGCGGCCGATGCCGCCAGATGCTGGGCGAGGCCGATCTTGAACTCCTGAAAGCCGCCGAACCCGGCGGAGCGGCAGAAGCGCAGCACCGACGGCTCGCTGACCCCGGCCTTGGCCGCGAGCTGCGCCAGGCTGTCGCGGACCGCGGCGTCGGGGTCGGCCAGGACCGTGCGCGCCACCGCGGCTTCCGCGCGGCGCAGCCGGTCCAGGGAGGATGCGATGGTTGCCAGCATGAGGGTCGCGGGGCCGGGGTGAAGGAGGGGATGATTGGGTGGGGGCGGGAACAAATTGTAGTTTTACTACATAATTTTCACCCTGTCGACCCGCCGGAGAAGCAACGCTACAATTCGTTCGTTCTCCCCTTTACTTTCGCGGCCGTTCCGACAGGATCCGGCGCCGTCACTGCCGACGTCACCGTCACATCAGGAAAATTCTCGATGAAACTGTTGCGCTACGGCCCGCCGGGCCAGGAAAAGCCGGGCCTGCTCGACGCCGACGGCCGCATCCGCGATCTGTCCGGCCATGTCGACGACATCGCCGGTGCGGTACTGCTGCCGGACGGGCTCGACCGGCTGCGAGCGATCGACCCGGCGACGCTGCCGCTGGTGGAGGGCGACCCCCGCCTCGGCCCCTGCGTCGGGCGGGTGGGCAAGATGGTCTGCATCGGCCTGAACTTCTCCGACCACGCGGCGGAGACCGGGATGGCGGTGCCGCCGGAGCCGATCATCTTCATGAAGGCGACCAGCGCCATCGTCGGGCCGAATGACGCCATCGAGCTGCCGCGCGGCTCGGAAAAGACCGACTGGGAGGTCGAACTGGCCTTCGTCATCGGCAAGACCGCCAAATACGTCTCGGAAGACGAGGCGATGGACCATGTCGCCGGCTATTGCATCGTCAACGACGTGTCCGAGCGTGCTTTCCAGATCGAGCGCCAGGGCCAGTGGACCAAGGGCAAGAGCTGCGACAGCTTCGGCCCGACCGGCCCGTGGCTGGTGACGCGGGACGAGGTCGAGGACCCGCAGAAGCTCAAGATGTGGCTGGAGGTCAACGGCCACCGCTATCAGGACGGCAGCAGCGCGACGATGGTCTACGGCGTGCGCTATCTGGTGTCCTACCTGTCGCGCTTCATGAGCCTGCAGCCGGGCGACATCGTCTCCACCGGCACCCCGCCGGGCGTTGGCATGGGACAGAAGCCGCAGGTCTTCCTGAAGGCCGGCGATGTGGTGGAGCTGGGCATCGAAGGGCTGGGCCGCCAGCGCCAGATCGTCGTCCAGGGCTGAGCCGACGCGACGGGCACGGGTCCTTTCACCTGCGGCGGAAGGACCCGTGCCGGATCTGCGGCGTTCCGCCGGTGCGCGCCGTCCGCTACCATGCCCGCCGTCTTGGACGTCGTCGGGTTGGGGTATGGCAAAGATCGCCGGACTGAAATTGCAGCCCAAACGCCGGGAGCGCCTGGGCGACCAGCTCTATGGCCAGCTCCTCGAACAGATCATATCCGGCGCGCTGAAGGAGGGGGACCGGCTGCCCTCCGAGAAGGAGCTGTGCCAGATGTTCGAGGTCTCGCGCCCGGTGGTGCGCGAGGCGATGATGCTGTTGCAGGCCGACGGGCTGGTGGTGGCCCGCCAGGGCTCCGGCACCTATGTGCAGCGGCGCCCGCCGCAGGGGCTGGCCGCGCTGGCCGGGCTGTCCGACATTGCCGGGATGCTGCGCAGCTTCGAACTGCGCCTGCCGCTGGAAAGCGAGGCGGCGGCGTTGGCCGCGGTGCGGCGGTCGCCCGACCAGTTGTCGCGGATCGGCGAGGCGCTGGACGGGCTGGTGCGGGCGCTGGAGACGGGCGCGTCGCCGACGGCCGCCAGCGCCGCCGACTTCGCCTTCCACCACGCGGTGGCGGAGGCGACCTGCAACCCGATGTTCGTGTCGGTCCTCGACACGCTGCACCCCGCCATCGACCGGTCGATGGTGGTGGCGCTGAACCTGCTGGCCGGCGACGCCCCGCAACGGACCCGCCGGGTGCTGGAGGAACACGCCCGCATCTTCGAAGCGATCACGCTGGGCGACGCCGACGCGGCGGCGCTGGCGATGCGGTCCCATCTGAACCGCGCCCGCCAGCGCCTGACCGACCAGCACCAGGACGAGTAGAGACCCTTCGGTTGGCAGCCGTCGCTCAGGCCGACCGCACCTGGTGCAGGAAGCGGTCGATCTGCTGCTGCAGGTGGGAGGTCTGGCTGGAGACTTCCTCGGCGACCGACAGGACCTCCTGCGCCGACTGGCCGGTCTGGCCGGCGGCGGTGCGGACCTGACCGATGTTCTGCGAGGCCTGCGCCGTGCCGCCCGCCGCCTGCTGGACGTTGCGGGCGATCTCCGAGGTGGCGGCACCCTGCTCCTCCACCGCGGCGGCGATGCTGGAGGCGATGTCGTTCAGGCGGCCGATGGTCTGGCCGATGTTGCGGATGGCGGTGACCGCCTCGTTGGTGGCGTTCTGCATGGCGCCGATCTGGCCGGCGATCTGGTCGGTGGCCTTCGCCGTCTGGCTGGCGAGCTGCTTGACCTCCTGCGCCACCACGGCGAAGCCCTTGCCGGCCTCGCCCGCCCTGGCGGCCTCGATGGTGGCGTTCAGCGCCAGCAGGTTGGTCTGCCCGGCGATGTCGGAGATCAGGTCCAGCACCGCGCCGATCCGGCCGGCCGCCTCGTTCAGCTCGCGCATGGTGCTGTCGGTGCGTTCGGCCTCGTTCGCAGCCTTGGCGGCGATCGCGGCCGATTCGGTCACCTGCCGGGAGATCTCGGTGATCGACTGCGACAGCTCGTGCGCGGCGGACGCGGCACCGTCGACGTTGACCGACGCGTGTTCGGCCGCCTCGGCGGCGCTGCCGGCCTGACGCGAGGTGTCGTCGGCGGTCTCCACCATGGTGGCGGCGGTCTGGTGCATCTGGGTGGCGGCGGCGGACACCGTCTCCACCACCGTCTTCACGCCGTTCTCGAACTGGTCGGCCAGCGACAGCATGGCCTGGCGGCGTTCACCGGCGGCGCGCTGCCGTTCGGCTTCCGCCGCGGTGCGGGTGGTCTCCACCTCGCGCGCGGTGTCGCGGAACACGCGCAGCGCGGCGCCCATCTCGGCGATCTCGTCGCGGCCGTCCAGCGTGATGTCGGCGTCGAGGTCGCCGGCGGCAATGCGGCCCATGCCGGCCTTCAGGGTCAGCATGCGGCGGATGACGATGCGGCCGACATAAAGCCAGACCACCAGGATCGAGACGATCACGCTGACCACGCTGACCGCGATCTGGGTCAGGCGGCTGTTGTCGAGCATGCGGGTGGTGGCGCCGCTGGCGTCGGCGATGGCGGACTTCTGTGCGTCCACCAGGGTGGCGATTCCCGACGACAGCGTGCCGGCCAGCGTGTGGTTGCTCTCCAGAAGCTGGGTGAACTGGACCTGGATCGCCAGCTCCTTCTGGCGGATGCTGACCACCGAGTCGTCGCCGACGGCGAAGCCGGTCAGCAGTTCGGCCTGCTTGCCCGCCACCTCGGCCAGACGTTCGGGCAGGGCGGTGGCGGCGTTGACCAGCCCGGCCAACGACACGCCGACGCGCGTCTCCAGGATGGCCAGCCGCTGGTCGTCGTTGGACCCGGTGGCCTCCAGGATCATGTTGCGGACGCTGGTCGCCTCCTCGATCACCGTGACCAGTGGCTTCTTCTCAGCGGTGATGCGGGTCAGCTCGGCGGCGGCCTCGCGCAGGGTGTTGGGGTCGGAGCCGGGGTCGGTCAGCGTGGCGCGCGCCTGATCCTCGTTGTTGTTCATGACCGAGCGCCAGGGGGCGGTGAATTTCTGGATCTCGGCATCGGCGGCCATGACCTTGGGCAGCATCGCCTTGCGCTGCTCGGCCAGCGCCACCCGCTCCGCCGCCGCCTGGTCGAGCTGAGCGAGGTTGCCGAGCAGGCCCTGCGCCGCCTCTTCGATGGCGGCGAGCTGGGTTCCGGCGGAACCGGTCGCGCGCAGGCGGGCGAGCCGGGTGTTGAATTCGTCCTTCGCGGCGCCGATGCGGGCGGACACCGCCGCGCGCGCGGCCGGGCTGTCGGCGGAGGTCAGCGCCGGGGCCAGCGCGACCAGCCGTTCGGCCTGCTGCGCCACGCCCATGCCTTCCGTCATCGCCGGCACCGCCTGCCCGACGATCGCGTCGATGGTGGTGCGCACGTTGGCGTATCCCATCAGCGCCACCGCGGCGGCGACCAGCGTCCCCGACAGCACGACGCCGATGGCGATCATCAGTTTGCCGCGCAGCCCGGAATACCAGGCGCCACCGCCCGTCCCGCGTCCGGTGGGCGTGCCGATGCTCTGTGGCATCACGCTGATCGTGTCGTTCGACATCCCGTCCTCCCCAATGCGCCCTGCAGGTTCCGCGACCGGCCTTTTCCGACTCTCGCCGCGCAAATCATCATATGAACTGACAAATTCGCACCGTCGTGCCCGGCGCGGCCGTTCCCTTGCCCATGCCGTTTCCGCAACGCTCCGGTGGCCGGGTTTGCGCGAAAGGCGAAGGTTCGGAAAAATTTGCGCCGTCTGGCTGATAGGAAAGCGCGGAATTGCCTAAGAAAGAAATAAGGAGAATCCACGATCTGAACCTCGGCCGCTACCAGACTTTCGGATCCCCAGGCGGCCGAGGGCCAAGGTTGTCAGACAAAATCACCGGAAGCGGGATTTTGTACGGGCAGTTTTCGCCATAGGGTCGTGCCGTTTCCGAAACGAAGACAGGTTGCTCCGAGATTGGCGAGAATTGATGTCCCCCAGGTTGTGGATCGGCAATCGGCGCGGGTGTCCCAGGGAACAGGAAGGGCCGGACTCCAGAGGAGATCCGGCCCCAAAATGTTGCAGGCACCTTGTCGGGGCGAGCCCGATCAGGCGATGGCTTCCCGCGGCCCGAAGAACTCGTGCACGATGGACGAGGAGGGCAGGCCCAGCGCGGTCAGCGCCTTGATGACGGCGGCCATGAAGGGCTTCGGGCCGACGACATAGGCGGCCACCCCGTCCTCCTGCGGCAGCAGCGCCGCCAGACGCTCCTGGTCGAGCAGGCCGGTCAGGTGCGGCTGGTCGCCGTCCTGCGGTTCGGCGTAGCAATAGACCGGCGTCAGGGCGCCGTGCTGCGCCGCCAGCCGGTCGACCTGCTCGCGGAAGGCGTGGACCGACCCGTTGATCGCGGCGTGGACGTAGATCACCTTGCGGCCGGACGCCAGCGCCTGCTCGGCCAGCGGCAGGGCCGGGGTCTGGCCGACGCCGCCGGTGATCAGCAGCAGCGGACCGTTGCCCTCGCGCAGCACGAACTCGCCGGCCGGCGGGTAGGCGTCGATTTCGTCGCCGACCCGGGCCCGGTCGTGCAGGAAGCCGGACACCAGCCCCTGCTGCTCCCGCTTCACCGAAATGCGGTAGTCGCGGCCGTTGGGCGAGGCCGACAGGCTGTAGTTGCGGTGCACCGTCTGGCCGTCGATCGACAGGCACAGCCCGAGATACTGGCCGGGCTGGAAGTCCATCACCCGTCCGCCATCGACCGGCGCCAGCCGGAAGGAGGTGATGACCGCGCTTTCCGGCGTCTTCTCGACGATGCGGAAACGGCGGGCGCCGCGCCAGCCGCCGGTCAGGGCCGCCTTGCGGGCGTATTCCTTCTCTTCCGCCGCGATCAGCAGCTCGGCGAGCTGCCAGTAGGCCGCGCCCCAGGCGTCGGCGACCTCCGCCGTCACCGCGGCGCCCAGCACGGTGCCGATGGCCTCCATCAGGCAGGTGCCGACGATCTTGTACTGGTCGGGCGTGATGTTGAGCGAGACGTGCTTCTGCACGATGCCGTCCACCGCCGGGCCCAGCACCTCCAGCCGGTCGATGTTGGAGGCGTAGGCGATGATGGCGTTGGCCAGCGCCTCGGGCTGGGCGCTGCTGCGCTGGTGGCTCTGGTTGAAGACCGCCCGGACTTCCGGGTAGCGCTCGAACATCAGCGGGTAGAAGGTGCCGGTGATCCGGTTGGCGTTGGCGGCGACGACGGGAGCGGTCGCCTTGATGACGGCGATCTGGGCAGGAGTCAGCATGGAGCGGGGCAATCCTTTTGCGCGTCACGATGTCGCAACCCCATGGCAATCCCTGTGCCAAAGCGCCGCAGCCCGCATTTCTGCGCTGCAGAAATCGTCTGTTGTCGGTTTGACCGCGTGACGTATGATGTCGGATGGACAACGATGCGGTCATTTCGACAACGCTGATCCCGCTGGACGAGGTTGGCGCGCTGCTGCGGACGCTCGATGATCCGGCACGGCTGTGGCCCCTGCTGCTGGATCTCATGGTGCGCCACCTGCCCTGCGACGCCTGCGCCCTGCTGCGGCAGGACGGCGACCGCGGCGAGGACCAGGACCAGGACGGGCGCCGCCTGCGGCCGCTGGCGACGCGGGGCCTCAGCCCCGACACGCTGGGGCGTCGTTTTCAGCTTGATGAGCATCCCCGTTTGCAGGCCATCGCCGGGTCGGGCGGCGCGCCGCTGCGCTTTCCCGCCGGCTGCGACCTGCCCGATCCCTATGACGGGTTGATCCCCGACCTGGGCGAGCGGCTGCATGTCCACGACTGTGTCGGGGCGCCGCTGGCGGTGGAGGGGCGGCCCTGGGGCATGCTGACGCTCGACGCGCTGAACGAGGGCCGCTTCGACGGTTGGGAGGAGGCCATTGCCGCCTGGGCCCGGCTGACCGCCGACCTGGCGGCGGCGGTCGAGCGGCAGTCGGCCGGGCGGGGGGCCGCGTGGGCGGAGGATGGCGCGGTGCGCATCGTCGGCGACCCGCCGCCCGACCCCGATTCCGACTTTGGCCTCGGCCTTGAGGTCGGCCCGGCGATGGCGGCGCTGTTGACGGAGGTCGACACGGTGGCGGCCAGCGACCTCGTCGTGCTGGTGCTGGGCGAAACCGGCGTCGGCAAGGAGCTGGTGGCCCGCCGGCTGCACGCCCGTTCCCGTCGCGCCGCCGGGCCGCTGGTCCATGTCAACTGCGCCGCCCTGCCGGCGGCGCTGGTGGAAAGCGAGCTGTTCGGCCATGTCCGCGGCGCCTTTTCCGGCGCCGTGGCCGACCGCCGCGGCAAGTTCGAGCTGGCCGACGGCGGCACCCTGTTCCTCGACGAGGTCGGCGAGCTGCCGCTGGCGGCCCAGGCGACGATGCTGCGCGCCCTGCAGAACGGCGAGATCCAGCGCGTCGGCTCCGACCGTCCGATCACCGTCGATGTCCGCGTCGTCGCCGCCACCAACCGCGACCTCGCGGCGGAGGTGCGGGAAGGGCGGTTCCGCGCCGACGTCTATCACCGGCTCAGCGTCTATCCGCTGCGGGTGCCGCCGCTGCGCGACCGCGGCACCGACGTGCTGCGGCTGGCCGGCCTGTTCCTGGAGCGCAACCGGGCGCGGCTCGGCCTGCGCAACCTGCGGCTTTCCCCGGCGGCGGAGCGGCGGATGCTGGCCTATCCCTGGCCCGGCAACGTGCGCGAGCTGGAGCACGCCATCGGCCGTGGCGCCATCCGCGCCCGCGTCGCCCGCGCCGCGGAGGGCGGCGTGCTGACGCTGACCGCGGCCGACCTCGGCCTTGAGGATGGCGTGCTGGAGGAGCGCGGCGCGGGCGTGTCAGCCTCCCCGGCCGCACCCCCCGTGCCGCCGGAACCGCCGCCCGAGCTGTCGCTGCACGACGCGGTGGAGGCGCTGCAGCGGCGGATGATCGAGCAGCATCTCGACCGGCAGGGCGGCAACTGGGCCCAGGCGGCGCGGTCCCTCGGGCTCGACCGCAGCAACCTGTTCCGCCTCGCCAAGCGGCTGGGGCTGCGCGAATGACGGCGGATGGGCTGCTGTGGCGGGCGGAGATCGACGCGCTGGTCTTCCGCCCGGCGGGGCATGGCGGCTGGTGCGCCGTCCACCGGCTGGCCTTCCGCGCGCTGCTCGGCCGGCGCGAACCGGCGCCGGAGGACTGCCTCGCCTACGCCGCCGACCACCGCGGAGCGTTGGAGGCCGCAGCGGCCGGCAAGATCGCCCGTCGCGGGTATGACGTCGCGGCCAGCCTGCATTTGACCAGCCGCGACATCGCCGACGTCCTCTAGAACCCCATGCGCCGCGGCAGCCACAGCGCCAGATCCGGCCAGACCACGACGGCGGCGAGTGTCATGAACATGGTCAGGATCAGCCACAGCACCCAGGGCACGGTGCTTTCGATCGTGCAGCCGGCGATGCGGCAGGTGACCATGAGGTTGACCGCCATCGGCGGGGTGAACTGGCCGATCGCGATCTTCAGCGTCAGCAGGACGCCGAACCAGACCAGATCCCAATGATAGGTCATGGCGATCGGAATCAGCAGCGGCAGCAGGATGATGAAGGTCGAAACGCCGTCCAGGAATGTCCCGATGACGATCAGCATGATCATCAGCAGGAACAGGACCCCGTATTCGCCGATCCCGAGATTGACGATGGCGTTGGCGATCGGGTCGATGATCGACAGGGTGCTCATCGCCCAGCCGAAAACGCTGGCCAGTGCGATGACCGTGAGGATGATGGCCGAAATCTCCGCGGCCTCGACCATCATGGAATAGAGGTCGCGGACCTTGATCGTGCGGTAGACCACCATGCCCAGCAGCAGGCCGTAGGCCACGGCGATCACCGCCGCCTCGGTCGGGGTGAAAATGCCGAGCCGCAGGCCGCCCAGGATCAGCACCTTGGCGAACATGCCGAGCGAGGCGTCCCACAAGCTGCTCCAGAAGGGCGGCCGCGGTTCGTGCGCCATGTTCCCACCGAGGTTGTAGCGGCGGGCCAACCACAGGGTCGGAACGATCAGGGCCAGCCCGGCCAGCGTCCCTGGAATGATGCCGGCGGCGAACATGGCGGTGACCGGCGCCGCCGGAACCAGGACGCTGTAGATGATCAGCGCGACCGACGGGGGGATCAGGATGTCGGTGGCGGCGGCGGCGGCGATGACGCCGGCGATGTAGGGTCGTGGATAGCCGGCGCGGATCATGCTGGGTGCCATGACGCCGCAAACCGCCGCGGCGATGGCCGGGCCCGAGCCGGCGATGCCGCCCATCATCATCGCGACGACCACCGCGATCACCGCCAGCGCCCCCTTGCCCTGGCCGATGACGGCGGTGGCGAAGCGCACCAGCTTCTGCGCCACGCCCGACCGGTCGAAGATGGTGCCGGCCAGCACGAACATCGGGATCGTCAGCAGCGGGTATTTCGCGATGCCTGTATAGACGCTGGTCGGCACCGAGATGACGCCGAGATGGGCGAAGGCGATGGAGGCGGTGCCGGCCAGCCCCAGCGCGACCGCGATCGGCACGCCCAGCAGCAGCATGAACAGGAAGGAGCCGAACAGCAGGGTGGTGATCATGCCTCGCCCTCCAGCTTCTCGTTCTGCCGGGCGATCCGGACCATGCGGCCGAGGGCGCGCAGGGTGACGACGACCGACAGCACGGGCAGCCAGATCGTGTAGATCCATTGCGGCAGCCCCAGTGCCGGCGACGTCACCTCGAACCGGTAGTCGTCCCAGGTCGCCCAGGTCCCATAGGCCACCAGCAGCGCGTACATGGCCGCGGTGCAGGCCATGGCGAAGACCTCCGCCCGGCGGCGGTTGGGCAGCGACAGCTTGCTGGTCAGAAAGGTGATCCGCATGTGGCGGTCCTTCACCACCGCGGCAGACGCGCCGAGGAAGGTCATGATGACCATCAGCGCAATCGAATACTCTTCCGTGAAGGCGAAGGAGATGTCGGTCAGGTAGCGCACCACGACGTTGGCGAAGGTGATCAGCGCCACCACTCCCATGGTGATGGCGACCAGCACCTCTTCGATGCCCAGGGGGACGCGGGGTTTCGGCATCGGCCGGACGACGGTGGGGTCGTGTTCGCTCATCTTGCCAAGGTCCAGGTGAAGGGAGCGGGATTATTCCCTTCACGGGCCAATCAATGCAAGAAACGTTCTGCCAAACGGATTGGATTCGATCAGGCGCTTCAATGAGCGCCGGATCGAATCCAAGCTTTTGGTTTTCCGTATGATCGCTTCAAGCGATTCCGCTTGAAGCGATCACACTCTCGTCGACGGGCAGCTCCGCCATGGCGCCGTCGCAGAGCGGCAGCCGCAGGGTGAAGACGCTGCCCTCGCCCAGCCGGCTGTCGGCGGTGACGCTGCCGCCATGCAGCGCGGCGATGCGGCGGACCATGTTCAACCCGACGCCGCTGCCCGCCGCGGTCCCGGTGTTGCTGGCGCGGAAGAAACGGTCGAACACCCGGTCCAGCTGGTCGGCCGGGATGCCGATGCCATGGTCGCCGACCGACAGGGCGAACTGCTCCGTCCCTTGGCCCGCCCCGCACTCCGTCCAGGCGCGCAACCGCACCGGGGTGCCGGGGCTGGAGTATTTCAGCGCGTTGTTCAGCAAATTGTGGACGCACAGCTCCAGCAGCGGGCCGTCGCCGGCAACGCGCTCCGGGCAGTCGGCGAGGTCCAGCTCCACCCGGCGGCCGGCGGCGGCGTCGCTCTGGGCCGCGGCGGCGGTGCGCAGCAGGGCCGGCAGGTCGACGCTGTCGCGGCGCAGCGCGAAGGCCGGGTCGTTCAGGCGGTCGTCGGCCAGACAGGTCTCCAGGATGTTGACCTGCCGGCGGACCGCGCGGCGGATCTTCTCCAGCCGCGGCAGCATGTTCGGCGCCTTGACCTCGGCGTCGAGCAGCAGGAGCTGCGCCGCGCCGTCGATGATGGCGAGCGGCGTCTTGAACTCGTGCGCTGCCATCGACAGGAAGCCGTTCAGCGCCCGCTTGGCCTCCTGCTCGGCGGCCAGCCGCTCCTCCGCCTCGCGCCGCGCGGTGTCGAGCCGGCGGACGGTGTCCTCCAGCCGCGCCTCGGCCCGGCGGCGGTGGGTGACGTCGCGCAGCAGCAGCAGGCAGCCGACCATGCGGGCCGAGGCGCCGAGCGGGACCCGCGTCGCCTCGAAGCTGCGCAGGCCGCCGCCGGTCTCCAGCGTGATCGGCTGCGGCGCGGCGGGGTAGGGGCCGGCGTCGCTGGACCCATGCGCCCATGCCAGCGCGTCCAGGCCGGGAAGCTCGGCCAGCCGGCGGCCGATGGGCGCCCGGCCGATCACCAGCGCGCGGGCGGCCGGGTTGGCCTCCACCACCGTGCCGTCGGCGTCCAGCACCAGCACCGGGTCGGGCACCGCGTCCAGCAGGGCGTCGCGGGCCACCGGCAGCAGGTCGAACAACCGGCGGCGGGTGATCAGCCAATAGAAGACGGCGCCCATCACCAGGAAGCTGAAGGGCGTCGGGTCGAAGTCGAACAGCGTGGCGTTGCCGGTGACATAGCCGACATTCGCCACCCACGGCACCGCCATCGCCACCAGGAAGCCCAGGTAATGGGCGCGGTAGGCCGGCGCCGCGCGGTGGATGCCGCTGGCGGTGACGATGATGCTCAGCAACATGAAGGCGTAGAGGTAGATGGTGATGGCGAAGAACCACAACCCGTGCCGGTAGAGCAGCGCCGCGCCCGGCTGGTCGTCGACCGGCTGGACCGCGACGTACATCAGGTGGTGGGCCTCGTTGGTCATCGCCGCCGCCCAGGTCGCCAGCCCGACCACCGTCGGCACCAGCCGCCAGCGCCCCGGCAGCTCGCCCTTGATGTAGGACCAGATGAACAGCGTCCAGAAGCTGGGTGCGCCGACGATGCCGATCCACGCCATTTCCGCCCAGAACAGCTTGTCCGCCGGGGCGGCCACCAGGGTTTCCAGCGCGGCGGCGGTCGTCCACCACGCGGCCGACAGCTGCATCAGCATGAAGTTGACGCGGCCGGGGAAGGGCGGCAACGCCCAGCTGCGCCAAGCCGTCCATAGGGTCGCGACGACCGCGACCAGAAGAAGGACGGACGGAACGCTCATCGCGACACAATCGTGGCGGCGGGCAGGACGGCGGGCATGTCGGCGGACTCGGCAATGTTTCGGCGCCGAGAATGGACCGTCCCGTCCGGCCGGCGCAAGACCCTGCCGCCGCAATGGAAAAGGCCGTGCCGCCGCCGCGTTGCGATCATGGTGCCCGTGCCGACCGGCAGGGGCTGCACGCCGGCCTGAAATTCCGTTACAGCTATCCCCGGCGCTCGGGAGGCCGGGACGGGAGGGGTTGCGTGGCGGATCGGGGCGAGGAGCATCGGGGCGAGGCGGATCGCGGTGATGGGGAGCGCTTTCTCGACGCGCTTCCCGGCGGGCCGGCGATGCTGCGCGGCCGGGCGATGCCGTCGCTGTTCGAGGCGCTGGACACCCAGTCCGAAGGCACGGTGGCGGTCGACCGCGACGCGCGGGTGGTGTGGATCAACGCCAAATACGCCCGGATGCTCGGCATCGCCGACCCCGCGCTCGCCATCGGCCGCGAGGTGGAGGACATCATCCCCCACTCGCAGATGCGCCAGGTGGTGGCGACCGGGCAGCCGATCCTGCTCGACCTGATGCTGTTCGGGACGCAACGGCTGGTGGTGTCGCGCTTTCCGTTGACCGACGATGCGGGCACGGTGATCGGCGCGGTCGGCTTCGTGCTGTATGACAGCCTGCACCGGCTGAAACCGCTGCTGGCCGAGCTGTCGCGGCTGGAGGCCGAACTGGCGGCGACCAAGCGACGGCTCGACGAGGGGCGGCAGCCGCGCTACACGCTGCAAAGCTACGTCGGCGACAGCCCGGTCTGCCTGGAGGTGAAGCGCAAGGCCCGGCTGGCCGCGCGCAGCGACGCGCCGATCCTGCTGCTGGGCGAGACCGGCACCGGCAAGGAGCTGATCGCCCAGGCCATCCACGGCCTGTCGGCCCGCAGCGGCCGGCCCTTCGTCGGCGTCAACGTCGCGGCGATCCCCGAAACCCTGCTGGAGGCGGAGTTCTTCGGCGCGGTGCCCGGCGCCTACACCGGGCTGGACCGCCGCGGGCGGGAGGGGCGGTTCAAGACCGCCGACGGCGGCACCCTGTTCCTCGACGAGATCGGCGACATGCCGCTGGGCCTCCAGGCCAAGCTGCTGCGCGCCCTGCAGGAGCAGGAGATCGAGCCGCTGGGGTCGGACCGGCCGGTCAAGATCGACGTGCGGGTGATCGCCGCGACCAACGTCGACCTGGAGAACCGCATCCGCGACGGGCGCTTCCGCTCCGACCTGTTCTACCGGCTGAACGTGCTGCCGATCCGCCTGCCGGCCCTGGCGGACATGGGCGGCGGGCTGGAGGCCATCGCCGAATCGATCCTGCAGGAGATCGCCGCCCGCACCGGCCTGCCCCTGCGCGGCCTGACCCCCGACGCGGTGGAGGCGCTGGGCCGCCACCGCTGGCCCGGCAACGTGCGCGAGCTGCGCAACGTGCTGGAGCGCGCCTGCCTGCTGACCGACAACCGCCGCCTGACCGCCGAGGATCTGGCGGAGGCGCTGCCGAACCTGGGGGGAAGCGCCGCGCCGCCGGCCCTGGCCGTACCGTCGGCACCGGCGGCGCGCGCCGCGGAACCGGCCGCGACGGTGCCGGGCTATGACGAGGCGTTCGACGCCTTCGAACGCGCGCTGTTGGGCCGTGCGCTCGCCGCCAGCGGCGGCAAGGCGACGGAGGCGGCGCGGTCGCTCGGCATCTCCCGCGCCGCCTTCTACAAGAAGCTGGCCCGGCTGGGCCTGCGCGCCGGGGGGTAATCCAGGGCCATCGGATGAGGGACGGAAGTTCCTATGAGTAGGATTATTCCTGTCATCCCCGCGAAGGCGGGGATCCAGATTTTCCCACAGGAACCACTCTACGAACCGTGGATCCCCGCCTTCGCGGGGATGACGAGCTTCCTAAAAAGGAATTGCAGACCTTCAAGCGATTGCCTTGGGAACTGACCCCGGCGCGCCGTCACCCTCACACCGGCAGCCGCTTCAGGTCGGCCACCGCGGTCATCACGCCGCGGATTTCGGCCAGACCGCGCAGGCGGCCGATCATCGGGTAACCGGGGTGGGTCGGCTTGCCGACGTCGTCCAGCAGCTCGTGGCCGTGGTCGGGGCGGAAGGGCAGGCGCCAGTTGTCGTTGCCGGCGTCCTGGCGGCGCTTCTGCTCCTCCAGCAGGGTGGTGACGACCGACACCATGTCGACGTCGCCGCCGAGATGGTCGGCCTCCTCGAACGAGCCGTCGGGCTCCTTGGCGACGTTGCGCAGATGGACGAAGTGGATGTCGGAGGTGAAGCGCTTGGCCATCGCCGGCACGTCGTTGCTCTGGCCGGCGCCGAGCGAGCCGGTGCAGAAGGTCAGGCCGTTCGACGGCGACTTCACCGCGTCGATCAGATAGGCGAGATCGTCCTCGGTGCTGACGATGCGCGGCAGGCCGAACAGCGGGCGGGGTGGGTCGTCGGGGTGGATCGCCATGCGGATGCCGACCTCTTCGGCGGTCGGGATCACCTCGCGCAGGAAATGGACCAGCCGCTCGCGCAGGCCGTCGGCGGTCATCGCGTTGTAGCGGGCGATCATCCGGCGCAGGCCGGGGATGTCGTAGCGGTCGAAGGCGCCGGGCAGGCCGGCCATGATGTTCGACAGCAGCTTGGCCCGGTCGCTCTCCGACGAGCGGTCGAACCACGCCTTGGCCTTCGCCATCACCTCGGGGGAATGGTCGTCCTCGGCGCCGGGACGCTCCAGCATGTAGACGTCGAAGGCGGCGTGCTCGTGCGCGTTGAAGCGCAGCGAGGTGCCGCCGCCGGGCAGCGCCGCCGCCAGGTCGGTGCGCGTCCAGTCCAGCACCGGCATGAAGTTGTAGCAGATCGTCATCACGCCGCAGGCGGCGAGGTTGCGCATCGACTGGCGGTAGTTGTCGAACAGCTCCGTCAGGTCGCCGTCGCCGATCTTGATCGCTTCGTGGATCGGCAGGCTTTCGGTGACGTTCCAGCGCAGGCCGAGCGTCGCGTCCGCCTCGATCATCGCCCGGCGCTTCTCGATCTCCTCGACCGACCAGACGACGCCGTAGGGGATGTGGTGCAGGGCGGTGACGATGCCGGAGGCGCCGGCTTGACGGATGTGGTTCAGCTTGATGGCGTCTTCGGGGCCGAACCAGCGCCAGGACTGTTCCATGGCTTCGAACTCCTTGGGAGGGGGCTTTGGAAGGGGGCGGGGGTTGAACGGTCAGCGGAACAGCAGGTTGGGCAACCAGAGCGAGATGATCGGCACGTAGGAGACCAGGAACAGGATGGCGATGTTGCACAGCAGGAAGGGCCAGATCGCCCGCGTGATGTCGCCCAGCGAGATCTTGGCGATGTTGGCCGCGACGAACAGGCAGACGCCGACCGGGGGGGTGGTCAGGCCGATCATCAGGTTCAGCACGGCGAAGGTGGCGAAATGGATCGGGTCGATGCCGACCTGGGTCGCCACCGCCAGCAGCGGCGGGAACAGGATGATCAGCGCCGCGATCGTCTCCATGAAGGTGCCGACGATCAGCAGCAGGATGTTGATCAGCAGGATGATCAGGTACTTGTTGGTGGTCAGCGCCAGCATCGAGGCGGCGATGGCCTGCGGGATCTGCTCGCTGGTCAGGATCCAGCCGAAGACGTTGGCCAGCCCGACCAGCAGGATCAGCCCGCCCGAGCCGATGGCACTCTCCAGCAGGATGCCGGGCAGGTCGCGCAGTTTGAAGCCCTTGTAGACGAACAGCCCGATGACGAAGGCGTAGATCGCCGCCACCACCGACGCCTCGGTCGGGGTGAAATAGCCGCCGACGATGCCGAACAGGATGATCGCCGTCATCAGCAGCGCCCAGAAGGCGCCGCGGCTGGCCTTAAGCAGGGCGCCGAAGCCCTCCCAGCGGCCCTTGGGGTAGTTGCGGGTGCGGGCCAGGATCCAGACGGTCAGCATCATGCCGACGCCCAGCAGCAGGCCGGGGATGGCGCCGGCCATGAACATCTTGCCGACCGACAGGCCGGTCAGCGTGCCGACGATGATCATCGGAACGCTGGGCGGGATGATCGGCCCGACGGTGGAGGCGGCCGCCGTCACCGCCGCGGCGAAGGGCGCGTCGTAGCCCGACTTGCGCATCGCCGGGATCATCACCGCGCCGATCGAGGCGGTTTCCGCCACCGCGGTGCCGGAGATGCCGGCGAACACCATCGACCCGGTGACGTTGGCCAGCCCCAGCCCGCCGCGGATATGGCCGACCAGCCGGTTGCTGAACAGCACGATCTGGTCGGTGATGCCGCCGCCGTTCATCAGGTTGCCGGCCAGCACGAAGCCGGGGATGCACAGCAGCACGAAGCTGTCCATGCCGGCGTACATGAACTGCGGCACCACCGCGAGGTCGATGTCGCTGCCGACGAGATAGACCGCCGATGCCGCTCCCAGCGCGATGCCGACGGGGGCGCCGATGATCAGCAGGATGGCGAAGGTGAGGAAGAGCGCGGTGACCATCAGACCATCTCTCCGTGGCTGGGCGATTGTTGCTCGCGCCCCAGCCCGGCCAGCCGGGCGATGGCGAAGAAGGCGAGGGAGACCGGGATGATCAGCGTCACGGCGTAGACCCAGATCATCGGCACGTCGATGGAGCGCGCCCGCTCGCCCAGGCTGCCGACGACGTAATCCCATGAGCCGGGAATGATGGCGACGGCGAAGACCAGGATGATCAGGTCGACCAGCCGGGCGACCGCGGTCTGCATCGGCACCGGCAGCAGGCTGGTGAACATGTCGACGTTGACCAGCTCGCCGCGCAGCAGCGCCAGCCCGCAGGAGAAGGCGACGAGATGGACCAGGGCGAAGCGCGCCACCTCCTCGGTCCAGGGCGGCGAGGGCATGCCGGGGATCCGCCCCAGCACCTGGAGCGTGACCACGAGGATGAGAACGCCGGTGGCCGCCAGGGTGCCCCAGCGGCAGAGGGTTGCGGCGGCCGACACGACGGCGGCGATTGCGTTGCGCATCGGAAGTCCTTGCGGAGGATGGAAGGGGGAGGGCAAGCCCTCTCCCCCCTGGGGAGAGGGTTGGGTGAGGGGGACGCATGGCGTGCCGACGGTCGGGCTAAACCGCTCAATCGTCTTTCTCCGCCCTGCCGGGCGTAACGCCCCCTCACCCCCGAGCCTTCGGCTCGCCCCTCTCCCCGGGGGAGGAGAGGGGCAAGTCCCCGATCACCCGACCGCCAGGATCTCGTCGTAGATCGGCTTGACCTCCGCCGACAGCGCCGCGACCACGGCGGGGCGGCCCTTTTCGGCGAAGGCGGCCTTGTCGACGGCGACGAACTCCATGCCCTTGGCCTTCAGGTCGGCGGCGAGCTTGGTCTCGTCCTCGATGAACAGCTTGCGTTCGGCGGCCTGGGCGGCCTTCGCCGCCTCCATGATCGCCGTGCGCTGTTCGGCCGGCAGCTTGCCCAGCTTCTTGGAGCCGCCGACCAGATAGATCCAGCTGATGACGTGCTCGGTCTGGTTCACGTATTTCTGCACCTCGAAGAAGCTCGCCGACTTGATCAGGGCCAGCGGGTTCTCCTGGGCGTCGATGGTGCCGTTCTGCAGCCCGGTGAACACTTCGGAGAAGGCCATCGGCGTCGGCTTGGCGCCCAGCCCCTGCCAGAAGGACACGAACAGCGGCACGTTCGGCACGCGCATCTTCAACCCGTTCAGCTCGGCCGGTGTCTTGATCGGGCGGTTGCTCGTCAGGTTGCGCGGGCCGCGGGCGAAGTAGGTCAGCGGCAGGAGCTGGGTCTTCTGTTCGATGTTCTCGGCGATCTTCCGGCCGGGGGCGCCGTTGACCACCTTGTCGAGATGGTCGAGGTCGCGGATGGCGTAGGGCACCGCCAGCAACGCCGCCGCCGGCGCCCAGTTCTGCAGCGACTCTCCCGTGATGGTGAAGTCCACCGTGCCGAGCTGGATGCCCTTGATCAGGTCGGTTTCCTTGCCGAGCTGCTCGTTGGGGAAGACCTTGACCTCGACCTGCCCGTTGGTGCGCTTGCCGACCTCCTCGGCGAAGACCATCGCGGCCTTGTGCCAGACATTGTCCTCGTTGGCGAGGTGGCCGAGCTTCAGCGTCGTCTTGCTCTGGGCGCGGACGATGGCCGGGGCGGCGAGGCCGCCCAGCAGCGTCGCGCCGGCGGCCAGACCGGCGCCGAGACCGATGCTGCGGGCCAGACTGCGGCGGGAAATCGGGGTCTTGCTGTCCATCGTGGGGTTCCTCCTCTTTGGGGGCAGGGCGGGCCTGCCGTCTTGTCGTTGCGGATGGGCTCAGGATTCGAAGTCGAGCTGCACCTTGATGGTGCTCGACGGGTCCTTTTCGATCAGGGCGAAGGCGCTCGCCGCGTCGGCGGCCGGGAAGACCTGGGTGATCATCGCGGCGGGCTGGAGCCGGCCGCTTTCCAGCCATTCCACCACCTGCGGCAGCAGCCGGCGGTTCAGGCGGGAGCCGACCAGCGTCAGTTCCTTCTTGACGATCTCCTGCTGGATCACCGGGCAGGGGTTGGGGGAGAACCCGAGCAGGCCGATGCGTCCGGCCGGGCTGGCGATGCGGCAGGCTTCCTCCAGCAGCGCCGGCACGCCGGCGCCGTCGATCACCACCGTCGGGCCGAGCCCGTCATTTTCGTCGCGCACCGCGTCGGGCACCGACACGCGGGCGGAGTTCAGCACGACGTCGGCGCCGAACTCCCGCGCGCGCTCCAGCCGGCTGTCGTCGATGTCGGCGACGATGCAGCGGGCGCCGTGCAGCTTGGCGACCTGCACCACCGTCAGCCCGACCGTGCCGGCGCCGTAGACCAGCAGCGTGTCATCGGCGGCGATGCCGGTGCGCGACAGCACGTTGGCGGCGATCGAGAAGGGTTCGGCCAGCGCCGCGATGGAGAAGGGCAGGTCGGAGCGCAGCTTGACGGCGTTGGCCGCCGGAACCGCGACATGGTTGCGGAACCCGCCGTCGCGATGGACGCCGAACACCTCCAGATTGGCGCAGACGTTGGTCCGCCCGGCCCGGCAGGCGTAGCAATGGCCGCAGGACACCACGGGATCGACCACCACATGGTCGCCGACCGCAAGGGTGGCGACGCCGTCGCCCACCGCCTCGACCGTGCCGCTGAACTCGTGGCCGATCACCCGCGGGTAGACCGCGAACGGGTTGGAGCCGTGGTAGATGTGCAGGTCGGAGCCGCAGATCCCGGCGCGCTGGACGCGCACCAGCACCTCGCCGGCCTTCACCGATCCCACGCCGGGTCCGTTTTCCGGACGCAGCGCCAGGACATGCGGTTTTTCGACGGTCAGGGCAACCACGGGAACACTCCCTAATCAAGGTAGACAGATGAGGCTGTCGAATGTCAGGCGGTCGCCGCCACGACGGCGCGGGCGCCCTCGGCGAACAGGCGGCGCAGGGCGGCGGTGACCGGGCCGGTGAAGCGCGGGTCGCGCGGCAGATCCTCGCCGAACACCGTGGTCAGGCCGAACAGCGCCTGGGCCAGCCGGTCGGGGTCGCCGGCCGCCGCCGCGGCGATCTCCGCCAGCCGGCCGGCCATCGGGTCGCGCACATCGATGGGCCGGCCCTGTTCGTCGGTGCCGGCGACGTAGCGCATCCAGGCGGCGACGCCCAGGGCCAGCCGGTCGATCGGCAGGCCGGCGGCCAGCCGGTCGCGGATCGGGTTCAGCAGCCGCGGCGGCAGTTTCTGCGTGCCGTCCATGGCGATCTGCCAGGTGCGGTGGCGCAGCGCCGGGTTCAGGAATCGGGTGATCAGCGCGCTCTTGTAGCGCTCCAGATCGGCCCCCGGCGGCATGCGCAGGGTCGGGCCGGCCTCCTGGTCCATCAGGCCGCGGATCAGGCTGGCGAAATCCTGGTCGGTCATGGTGTCCGACACCGTCTCGTAGCCGGCCAGATAACCCAGATAGGCGATGGTGGAGTGGCTGCCGTTCAGCAGCCGCAGCTTCATCGTCTCGTAGGGGTGGACGTCGGCCACCATCTCGACGCCGACCGTCTCCCAGGCCGGGCGGCCGGCGGGGAAGCGGTCCTCCACCACCCACTGGCTGAACGGCTCGGTCACCACCGGCCACGCGTCCTCGGCGCCCAACGCGTCCGACACGCGGGCGCGGTCGGCGTTGGTGGTGGCCGGGACGATGCGGTCGACCATGCTGTTCGGGCAGGCGACCGTGTCGGCCACCCAGGCGCCGAAGGCCGGGTCGCGGAGTTCGGCGAAGCGGTGCAGGATGCGGGCGACGGTGTCGCCGTTGCCCGGCAGGTTGTCGCAGCTCAGCACCGTGAAGGGCGCCACCCCGGCGGCGCGGCGGCGGGCCAGCGCCTCGACCAGGAAGCCGACGGCGGTGCGCGGCCGGTCCGGAGTGTTCAGGTCGTGGCGGATGTCGGGATGGTCCTCGTTCAGGGCGCCGGTGGCCGGGTCATGGCAATAGCCCTTCTCCGTCACCGTCAGCGTCACGATGCGCACCGCTGGCCGGGTCAGCCGTTCCAGCACCGCCGGCGGATCCTCCGGCGCGACCAGCAGTTCGGTCAGGCAGCCGATCACCCGCAGCCGCTCGCCCTCGGCATCGCGCACCGCGACGGTGTAGAGCCCGTCCTGCGGCGCCAGCGCGTCGCGCGTGTCGGGGCTGCGCAGGCTGACGCCGGCGATGCCCCAGGCGGCGCCGTCCTGCCCGCCCCCCTGGTCCAGCACCGCGTCGGTGTAGGCGGCCTGATGGGCCCGCTGGAAGGCGCCGACGCCGAGATGAACGATGCCGACGCTCAGCGCCCCGCGGTCGTAGGCCGGGCGGGCGACCGTGGCGGGCAGGCTGGCCAGGTTGGAGGCGCTCAGGCGCATAGGCTGTTCCCTTCCCTCACGAGGCGTGCTCGCTTTCTTGTATGGTAGTATGTCAACAACATCAGCGATTGGCAATCGCGACTGTTGTGTCATCCAATCATAGCAGGCAAGCGAGAGCACGGATCAAGAGGGCACGTGCCGGTCGATGTCGGATCCAACTCCTGGAATCCATGGAGCCCGATCAGGGGGCCGGTCGGCGTGACCAACCCGCCTGGGTCTCGTTAGCGGGACAGGACGGTCCGCGCCCGGCCCACCGCCCGCGGCGGCATCTTCGCCGCCCCCACTCCGGGTTCGTCCGGGCTGAACAGGTCGGGGAACTTGCCTTCCAACTCCGGCAGGGAGGTCAGGATCTCGCGCAAATGCACGCCCATCGCGGTTTCCGCCCTGGCGGGATCGCGGGCGGTGATCGCCTCCAGCACGGCTTGGTGCTGCCCGATCAGCCGGCGGATCGGGGTGGCGTAGGGTACGCTGAGGTAGCGAACCCGGTCCATCTGGGCCTTCGTCTCCTCGACGATGCGCCAGGCATAATCGCACTCGGCGGCGGCGGCGATGGCGCGGTGGAACGCCTCGTCCAGTTCCAGGAAGCGTTCGGGGTTCGGATCCTCGGCGATGTCCCACTGCGCCTTCAGGTTGTCGCGCAGCTCGGTCAGCCCGCTGGGCGTGATGGTCTCGCAGGCCTTGCGCACCACCGCCCGCTCCACCGCCTCGCGCACGAAGCGGGCGTCGAGCACCTGCTTGGCCGAGATCTTGACGACGAACGTGCCGCGTTGCGGCCGGATGGTCAGCAGCCCGGCTTCGCTCAGCTTGATGAAGGCCTCGCGCACCGGTTGGCGGCTGACGCCGAGCTGGTCGGCGATCTCCTGTTCCGACAGGGCTTGACCGGGGCGGAACTGCATCGTCACGATGGCGCCGCGCAGCACCCTGTACACGCGCCGCGCGATCGGCTCGCTCGATTCCGCATCGATCTTGCTCAGCATCGGTACCGTCATCCCTTTGCCCTTCTGCACGCCGGACGCGCAGCAACCAATCTTGAAGCATACTACCATACTAGTAAATGAGCAAGCCCAACCACGCGGGGCGGGCAGAGCGCAGGCGGAATTGCAGCCATTCCTTCCAGGGGGGTGGGCCGTCTCGCCCGGCGCAGTTCCGTCGTCCGTCATGCGACGTCGCATGGCGCCACCCCGCGGGGGCTGGCGGCCGTCGGGATCTTGCCGCCGCTGCCGCCTTATGGAAATCATTTCGCACTGCCACAGGGACGGTTGAAACTTCATACGGAATCGGCATGCTGTGCCCGATGGTCTGACCACTTCCCGTGCAGGGGTGGCCCTGCCGTTTTTTTCGTCACCGCGCCCTTATCCGCCCTTTCCCTATCGCCCAGGAAACCGCCGCCCATGTCCGCCATCCTGCTCCAGGAAAATTCCGAGACGAAGGACCAGCCGCTCCGCGAAGACATCCGCCTGCTCGGACGGATCCTGGGCGACACCGTGCGCAGCCAGGAGGGCGAGGCGGTCTTCGACATCGTCGAGCGCATCCGCCAGACCTCCGTCCGTTTCCACCGCGACGAGGACCAGGGCGCCCGGCGCGAGCTTGAGGCCATCCTGAACAGCCTGTCGCCGCCGCAGACGGCGCGGGTGGTGCGCGCCTACAGCTTCTTCTCGCACCTGTCCAACATCGCGGAGGACCAGCACCACATCCGCCGCACCCGCGCCCACGCGCTCGCCGGGTCGGCGCCGCGCGAAGGCACCATGGGGCACGCGCTGGACGAGGCGCAGAAGGCCGGCATCACCACCCAGCAGCTGAAGGAGTTCTTCGACACGGCGCTGGTCAGCCCGGTGCTGACCGCCCACCCGACCGAGGTGCAGCGCAAGAGCATCCTGACCCTGCAGATGAACATCGCCAACCTGCTGGCGGAGCGCGACCACGGCCCGATGACGCCGGAGGAGGAGGAGGCCAACCTCGAAGCGCTGCAGCACACCGTGCTGACGCTGTGGCAGACCGCGATCCTGCGCTCCACCAAGCTGGCGGTGACGGACGAGGTGTCGAACGGCCTGACCTTCTACGACTACACCTTCCTGCGCCAGCTGCCGCGCTTCTACGCGCAGCTCGAGGACCATCTGCGCCGGATGGATCCCTCCTGGTCGGCGACCGAGCTGCCGTCCTTCCTGCGCATGGGCAGCTGGATCGGCGGCGACCGCGACGGCAACCCCTTCGTCACCGCGCCGGTGCTGCGCCAGGCGATGCGGATGCAGAGCACGCGCGCGCTGCGCTTCTACCTCGACGAACTGCACGCGCTGGGCGCCGAGCTGTCGCTCAGCACCCGGGTCATCGACGTGTCGGAGCCGCTGCGCCAGTTGGCGGAACGCTCGCCCGATCCGTCGCCGCACCGCAAGATGGAGCCCTACCGCCGGGCGATCTCCGGCATCTACGCCCGGCTGGCGGCGACGCTGCGCCAGCTCGACGGGCTGGAGTCGCCGCTGCACGCGGTGGGCGACGCGCCGGCCTACGCCACCCCGGCGGAGTTCCGCGCCGACCTGGAGATCATCGACCGGTCGCTGACCGTCAACGGCTCGGCCGCGCTCGCCAAGGGGCGGCTGCGCCACCTGCGCCGCGCCGTCGACCTGTTCGGCTTCCACCTCGCCAGCGTCGACATGCGCCAGAACTCCGACGTGCACGAGCGCTCGGTGGCCGAGCTGCTGGCCTTCGTCGATCCCGACATCCACTACGCCGACCTGTCGGAGGACGAGCGCATCGCCCTGCTGATCGGCGAGCTGGAGACCAACCGCCCGTTGGCCTCGCCCTACGCCGAATATTCGGAAGAGACGCGGTCGGAGCTGGACATCATCCGCACCGCCGCCGACTGCCGCGCCCGCTTCGGTGCCGACGCGGTGGTGAACTGCGTCATCTCCAAGACCGACGGCGTGTCGGACATCCTGGAGGTCGCGGTCCTGCTGAAGGAGGCCGGGCTGCTGCGGCCGAAGGACGGTGCGCTCGACCTCAACATCTCGCCGCTGTTCGAAACCATCGGCGACCTGCGCAACTGCGCCGCCACCATGGACCGCCTGCTGTCGATCCCGACCTACCGCCGCTTCCTGGAAAGCCGCGGCAACCTGCAGGAGGTGATGCTCGGCTATTCGGACAGCAACAAGGACGGCGGTTTCATGACCTCCGGCTGGGAGCTGTACAAGGCCGAGATCGCGCTGGTCGAGGTGTTCGCCAAGCACGGCGTGCGGCTGCGGCTGTTCCATGGCCGCGGCGGCTCGGTCGGCCGCGGCGGCGGGCCCAGCTATCAGGCGATCCTGGCCCAGCCGGGCGGCGCCGTCCAGGGCGCCATCCGCATCACCGAGCAGGGCGAGGTGATCGCCGGCAAATACTCCAACGCCGAGGTTGGGCGCCGCAACCTGGAAACGCTGGCCGCCGCCACGCTGGAAGCGACCCTGCTGCATCCGGAATCGGCCGCGCCCTGCACCGACCTGTTCCTCGAAACCATGGAGGAGCTGTCGGAGCATGCCTTCAAGGCCTACCGCGGCCTGGTCTACGAAACCGACGGCTTTGAAAAGTACTTCTGGGAATCGACGGTGATCGGCGAGATCGCCAACCTGAACATCGGCAGCCGCCCGGCGTCGCGCAAGAAGTCCACCAGCATCGAGGATCTGCGCGCCATTCCCTGGGTGTTCAGCTGGGCGCAGTGCCGCCTGATGCTGCCGGGCTGGTACGGCTTCGGCTCGGCGGTCAAGGCCTACCTCGCCGCGCATCCCGACGGCATGGAGCGGCTGCGCGCCATGCACCGCGACTGGGGCTTCTTCCGCACGCTGCTGTCCAACATGGACATGGTGCTGGCCAAGTCGAACATCGCCATCGCCTCGCGCTACGCCGGGCTGGTGTCCGACCCGGCGCTGCGCGACAGCATCTTCTCGCGCATCCGGTCGGAGTGGCAGGACAGCATCGAGGCGCTGCTGGCGATCTCCGGCCAGACGGCGCTGCTCGAAAGCAACCCGCTGCTGGCGCGCTCGATCCGCAACCGCTTCCCCTACCTGGATCCGCTCAACCACGTCCAGGTCGAGCTGCTGAAGCGCCACCGCACCAGCGACAGCGGCGAGCAGATCGCCCGCGGCATCCACCTGACCATCAACGGCATCGCCGCCGGCTTGCGCAACAGCGGCTGATCCGGTCCCGGTCTTCCGGCGCGGCGTGACCGTCCGGCGAGAGCCCCTCTCCCCCCGCGGGAGAGGGGCTTTTTCGTTTGGAGCGGACGCATGATTGCTGGGTCACCATTCTTGCCCTTTTTCTTGTGCGCTGCGGGGCAAACTCTTCGGCACTGCAAGAAAGACCGACGAAAACGCTTGGTCCGGGCGTAGAAAATGTCACGCCGTCTATCGAAGAACGCAATTGATTGCCGACGAATAGTTTGGTAGCTGGTGCGCCCTCGATAGGAGAATTGGTATGACCACTCAGTCACAGCAGCAGCAGATGGCCCAATCCGGCGATGCCCGGGCGGACCAGAACACCGGCGTCAGCAGCACCCAGGCCGGTGCCGGCGTCGGAACCAATGATGGGCAGGGCGAAACCGGTTTCTGGGGCGGTGCCTGCGGCGCCGGCGCCGGGGCGGCGATCCTGTGGCGGCCGATCTCGGTCGTGGGCTCGGGCCGCCGGTGATCGCTGCGGTGCGGGGTCCGGCAAGGCGTCTCCGCCGTCCGCTGTGCGCGGCGGCGGAGCGACGCCCGGCCATCAGCCCGCCGCCGGTCAGCCCGCCCGCATCTGGCTGACGAGGCTGTCGACCTGCGAGCCGAGCGAGCGCACCTCGTCGGCCACGGTGGACGACGCGGTCAGCACGCGGTTGGCGGACTCGCCCGATTCCGCGGCGGCGCGGGCGACCGAGTCGATGTTGCGGCGGACATGCTGGGTGCCGTCGGCGGCCTCGCCGACGTTGCGGGCGATCTCGCGGGTGGCGGAACTCTGCTGCTCGACCGCGGTGGCGATGATCGTCGCGATT
>NZ_LGRA01000021.1:730344-791708 GCF_003116095.1 Azospirillum sp. TSO35-2 | reverse complement strand
TCCCCTATTCGGGCGGGCTGACGACGCTGGAGGCGCTGTGGATGGGGGTGCCGGTGGTGACGCTGGGCGGCGGCGACCGTTTCTGCGCCCGCCATTCGGTCGCCCACCTGACCGCCGCCGGCCTGCCGGAGTTGATCGCCGGGTCACCTGACGGCTACCTCGCCATCGCCGCCGGACTGGCCGCCGACCGCAACCGGCTGGCGGCGCTGCGGGCCGGCCTGCGCGACCGCATGGCCGCCGGCCCCTTGTGCGACGGCCCCCGCTTCACCCGCCATCTGGAGGCGGCCTACCGCGACCTGTGGCGCGACTGGTGCGCCGCTTGACTGCGCCGTCCGGGAGGTCGACGTCCGGCGGGTCGCGGGAGAAGCGCTCATCAACCTTCAGCGTCCGTCGACCGATGACGGGAATCAGGCGAAGCCCTCGGGCGACACGTATTTACCGAACTCACATCCAGCGCCGACCATCAAAGCCGCAGCACTCAGAAGCGCGTCTTGGATCGGACCGCCTTTAACAGGTTGCTGAAGAATACCACCAATCACCAGGATCAGACATCTAGGCCGGTTGCACCGGATCATGTTCGCTACGGATCGCCTGTGCCAGCCGCGCCGCCGTCTCCCTTGCCCGAATGCCAGACTGGACGTCGCATTCCCAGGCTACAAAGACACGCCAGCCAAGGGCCTCAAGTTCGCCAACAACCCTCGCGTCGCGCGCGACATTGCGATTGAACTTCTCTTGCCAGAATGGCGTGTTCGACTTGGGCGTCGTCGCAATGTTGCATCCCGGGTGGCGGTGCCAGAAGCAGCCATGGACGAACACCACCGCCCGGTGCCGGGGAAACACCATGTCTGGCTTGCCGGGCAGCTTCTTGTTCCGGAGCGTGAAGCGTAGGCCCAGCCGGTGCAACTCGCGCCTTAGTGCCAGCTCGGGCGAGGTGTCTTGCGAGCGAATCCGCGACATCCGTTCCGAGCGTTGGTCTGGAGTAAGGAAGTCCGGCATCGGCTATGCCTCCCCGGACTCTCGGGCGCGCAACTCGTAGAACGGCAAGCCCCTGACGATCTCGCCCGCTACGTCGAACGACTTGTACAGGCACTGGTGGTTACCGAGAGTCTTCACCCGCTCGGCAAGCTCCGCAGCAGCCGGGCCGAGTCCTAGCGAACCTAGCTCTGTCGGCGTGACACTCGGCACTTTGTGCACGAACCAAGTCAGCAAGGGCTCGCGGTAGTCGGTCGCGTTCACCTTGAAGTGCCGCAGGTATTGCGACGCAAGAATGACCCCGCAGCCGAACTCCCGACCCTGGAGCAACAGCTTCCTCAACACGTCAAACTCGTACCGCATGATGTTGTCGGCCTCGTCGACCAGCAAGTAGGAATCGATAGCGCGCAGCTGCGGGTCGGTGCCGACGAAGGGTCGCTTCGGGATTCGGAGCATGTTCTCGTAGAACATGTTCAGCATCACGGCCACGAGCATGTTCTTGCTCCGGTCGTCCTGCCCAAGCGCATCAAGGGAGATGACCACGGTGCCGTTCAGGAACTCGGCGAACGTCATGCATTTCGCCGGGTCGGGTTCGAAGATCTCCATGTCAACCAGATCGTCTATGATGGACATCGGCGCATCAGACTTCCCGTCGAGCAGCCCGGCATAGGCGGCATGGACATCGTAGATCGTCGGGGCCTGGACTCCTCCGGCATAGGCCTGCCTGACGGCCTTTTTAAGCTTGTCACGCTGGACCGGGCCGATGCCCGAGTAGATTTTGTCAAGCACGTCGGCGAAGAACCTGAAGCGATCGAGCCAGGGAACCGTCGAGTCACCCAGGTCGCGCGTATCGAACAAGTTGAGGGGGAGCCGGTGCGGCTTGACGACCCGTGCGCTGGTGGCCTCGACAAAGTCGGCGCTGCTATAGTCTCGCTTGTAATCGAAGACCAGAATGCGGGGCCGGATGCCCCGGTTGCTCGGGGCTGACGAGCCGATCTGGTGGATGAGCGACTTCAGTAATTGCGTCTTGCCTGTGCCGAGGTCGCCGACCACGCCCATGTTCAGCTGGTTCAGCCGAGTATCAGACAGGGCGAGCCCCACGTGACGGCGCTTGAACCCATCAACCGTCTCTCCGATCTCGACCGCAATGCTCCGTGCAGCGATTTCGAGGCCTGGGGCATTCCCTTGAGCCGGCGCTAGCTCTTCCGCCTCGTCCGACAGGCCCGGCTGTGCCTGAATGTACTCGCCGTCGCCCGGGCCGGAAGACCTGTGATCAAGAACAACCGGGGTCGCCGCCGTGCTTGGTAGCGGCGGGAAGAAGCCCCAGTCGCCGACCTTGGCCTTGACGCCGTCGTAGAACGCCTGGGCGTCGCCAGCGATGACATGTCCCGCGTCCTGCCCGCCCACGACGATCACTTCCTCGAAGCCGTCCCGGTCCTTGTCGATCGCGTCGCTGACCGGGGTGTTGTCCACGACAAGCAGGCGGCCGTGGGGGTCAATGGTGACGGCGCCAGGGTCGGCGAGCACCGCATCGGCGACGCGCTCGTGGTAGGCCGACCAGTCGCCGGCGCCCCCGAACAGGTCGCGGTGCTGGCTATAGACACGCATCCCGAAGCCGATGATTGACAATAGCAAATTCTGGTAAGCGAGCTTCCAAACCGAAAGGCCTTCCTCGCTGGCAAGCGCGCCCAGCAGGCTCGACAGCGACTTTGCCTGGGAGAGCGCATCCTGGATGTCGCTCGGCGGGAACACCTCGCCCAAGCGGCACTTCACTTCCACGGGCGTGAGGTGAATCCTGACTCGCCGGCCATCCATGCAGATCCCCACTACCAGGAGGTCTGGCCGCGAGAGCGTGGCGTCCGGCCGTTCCTTGTGCAGCGCCCTCGATAGATCGTCGAGGAAACCCCGGAACGGATCGACCGGGATGACGAGCGCGATCCTAGGCTCTTCCGCGGTGCCCGCAAGCACCGGGAGGATGCTGTCAGCACTGGCCGTGGTCCTGAACCTATCTTGCAGGAGCCGGGCCGCCACGAACAACCCAAGGTCGCCCGTCGCGCCCGTGTCATCGCCGGCTAGGCCGCGGATCGTGGGGATGCCACGCCGGGCGACCTCCAGGAGGATCGCCTCGACCTTCGTGTCGTCGAGCGTGGCGCCGCCGGGCAGGCGCGAAAGCACCTTCTTGAGGCTGTCGCGGTCAGGCGACTTGATGCGGGAGAGAAGGTAATATCCATTCGTGTCGCCAGCCCTGTGGGAATACGACGGCAACTCGTAGTCCCAGAGGTAGGAGTTCGGTAGCCAACCTCCAAGGAAGCAAGCTGGGTCGACGGCAGACGACGAGATCGCGACGAAGTCAGTCTTCTTTTCCTCCAGCATGTCGGCGATCGCATGGACGTCGGGAGCGAACCTCAGCCCGATCGGCGCCGGGGCGGTGTTCTCTAGACCGGACGCTAGGGCGGCAACCTTGTCGGCGAGGACATCCCCGCTGGACGGTGGGGCCAGCGACTGGCGCGATTCCAAGAGGAAGGCGCCCGGCAGCTGCTTGCGCACGCGATGCCGGATCAGACCGCCGACGCCTAGCACCGACCGGGTCGAGGAAGGAGTGGCCTCGGGCTCCGAAGATTCCAGCTGGGCGATGATGCCAAGGTCTAGCGCACACCCCGGTTGGTCTCCGACAAACCAGCGGACATGGTTGCCCGTGTCTTCCGACAGGATTGCGATCGCCGCTTCCTCCGGCATCTCGCCCAGCGCGCGGCCGTCGAACACGTCCAGGTGCCGCGTGCCCAGCCAGTGCCGGCGGTCATGCTTCCCCTGCTCGCTAAACCTCCGCGTCGACCAGCTGACCAGCCCTTCGTTGCAGGCCTCGGTCGCCCCGCCGGCACTGGCTACGTGGACCGTCAGCCGGGGTTTCGCACAAAGCACATCGGCGACATTGTCGAGGGCGCGGCCGACTTGGCTCGCGCTGAACCCGGTGGAGATGCCGCCGACCGCGAGCCCCAGCGCTGCCCCGAACGGTTCCTGGCGCGAACGGGCTGCCAGGGAAGACAGCTTGTTTCCATTCCAGAGGACCGACCAGTAGTCGGAGTTGACCTCAACGGCGAGAAAAGGAACGTTGTCCACCCCGTCGGGAGAGGCCAGGGGCAGGTGCAGGATGTCGGGCACGACGCCAGGGTCCAGGACGCCAGCCGCCGGGCAAGGGCGATTGCTCACCGCAGCCGAGTCCAGCAGCCCTTGCGCAACCGCGTGCCAGACAAGTCGGAGGGGGTGGAGCGGCGACAACATGATTGCGTCCGGGACCCGCGAGATCGTGCGCCCGCCGGGTTCCAGGGAAACGATGCAGGTGACATCCACCCACCGTGCGACTTCCGGACTGGCCCTTAGCCAGACCGAGTAGGCGTCGATGTATTGCTCCAGGGCGGCGGCGAAGCCATCCCGGCTGCGTAGCCACTCCCCGAGGGGCGCCGCCTCGACGAGGTTGGCGTGGTCGTCGCCCCGGATCATCTCGGCGAGCTTGGCGCGGGCCTCCAGGAAACCAGAGGGAGGGACGAATTCGCTGGCTGGCGGCCGGGGGTCGCGCAGGAAGCGCGCGCGAGAGAGAATGCGACCTGTTTCCTCTTCCCACGCGGGCTCGGCCCAATGGTCGCTGTAATCCTCGGCAAGGACGAGCGGGAGGTAGGATGAGACCGCCTGGGCCTGCAGCATCCAGCCTTGCAGGGTGCTCGTTCGTGACCGGGCCAGTTGCACGACAGGCTTCGCGCCGCTCGGCTCGATTTGGCGCCGGTTGAGCTTGATGAGGCGCTCGAACTCGCTGCGGCAGCCATCCTCCGCTACATCGTCGACGGATAGGAAGACACGGCAGGTCTCCGTCCTGGATTTGCCGTCCTCACCGATCCGCGACAGCTGCAAGTCGATCTGGAAAGCGCCATCGAGGTCAACCTCGACCTGATGGCGACCTTCCTGCAACTCTCGAACGGGGATCACCAGGGGCTCGGCGGACGCGGTGCCCTCCCCACCCGTCCCCTTCGCCTGGGCTCCAAGGGAGACCCCTTCGGAGAGGAAGACGAGCAGTTCGTAGCGACCGGGGCCAGGCAAGGCCATGCTGGTCTCGTAGTTCGCTCCCCGCCCTCGGCCCGACGGCACCTTGGGCGGGACGATCTTCCGTGCCAAGCGGCAAGCAACCACGATGCCCGGCGCCCAGCTGGCCAGGGAAATTACCTTGGTCGAGGCCGGGCGGTGGCCCTCAGCGGATCCCTTGTACTGCAATGGCGACTTGTGGCGCGGCGGCGAGTCGTCAATGTACTCCTGCTCGCCGTCGACCTCCAACTCCAGCGGAAAGCCGCCCGCCGACTTTCCAGGTGATCGCTCCACACGGACAACCACGGGAGCGTCCTCCTCGGAGACTGTCCGGACGGCCAATTCGACCGCGGCCTCAACAATGAGCGGAGCGCCCCGGGTTGGTGGGAGGATAGCGTTCTTGACCTCAATGCGGACATCGCCCGCGATCTCGGGCTCGTCAGCCAGCAGCGCTGCCCAGGCCTCGGCCGTGAGGCCCTTCCACCAGTCGGGCGCCTCGGACAAAAACCAGCCGTCTTGGGGCAGGTAGAATGGCTCTGCCGCCCGCTCAAGGGCCGTGGGAACATCGCAAACCGCGCGGATATGGCCCAGGAAGGCCCCAAGCCAAGCACGCTGCTCAGCCGACGCAGCCTGCATCGGCGCATCCAGCCCGAGCCGGAATCCATCCGCCAGCGCCTCGACAACCCCGTCCAGCATCGCCTGCTGCTCGCTCGCCGACAGGGTCGCCGCCTCCATGGGCGGGACGCCGCAGGCGAGGCTGAGTCCCGTCGCCATGCCTGCCCCGGAGTCCGGGATGGAATAGATCCGCGACAGCAGGCGCCAGACGGAGGTGCGGCGGTTCTGCTCTGGGTCGACCGAATCCACGGCGGCGGCGGCACGCTCAACTAGGCTGGCGGCTTCCATCCGCTGGCCCTCGTCCATGGCCAGTTTGTCGAGGCCAGCCGCCAGCACGGCCTCGACCAATGGGTCGGACCACCATTTCCCAAACAAGACCTCGCTGCCGTCGCTGGCCGCCGAGAGCCCGAATTCGTCCGTTGTCGAGGTGACGGACATGATAGCCCGCTCGCCCGGCGGGACGAGCGCGATGTAGCTGGGGTTTGCGGGCGAGTTCCGTAGGTCCAGGAGGTGGCTTTCTTCGCAGGGCCCGGACTGGCCAATGGGCGGGTTGGTGGTTCCGGCGGGAAGCACCGGCACCTGTAGCACGACGGGCACTCCAAGCCCGAGGCCCGGCTTTGTCAACTCGTCGAACACCGCCTGGAGCAGTTCCAGCGGAGGGCCGTGGAAGATGAGCCGCACCTCTCCGGCCCCCTTCGTGGTGGCGACGACGCGCTCGCGGACAACCTCCGCCAGCCAGACGGCAAGTTGCATCATGGCCTTGCCATCCCAACGGCAGCCTGGAAAGGGGCAACCAGCAGCATGCCGGTCTCGGCGTCGGGGCTGTCCAAGACCAGACCCAGCATCCGCAGTTGCTGGCCAAGGTCGTTACGGGCGATGTCCCGGTGGTTCACACCAATGCCATAGGCCGCCATGTGCTGGGCGAGGCGCTGGACGGACCGGGGTCCGGCAACGCCGGCGAGTGAGCAATGCACGAGCGTCAGGATGGCGAGCGGTCCTGGCGCGCAAATCCACCGGGCGGACCTCGCCGTTCCTTTCCGTCGCAGCACGAAGCCCTGATCGTAGCCGCGCAGCAGCGTATCAGCGGGAATGCGCTGGTAAAGAACGTGGAGCGCGAATTCCTTGAGGTTGGAGCCAATCCCCTTGGAGCAAAGCAAGGTCCGCGCCTCGGATTCTGAGAGATCTTCCAGATGGTCCAGTACCTCGCCGAGCTTGGCTTGGTGCTTGGCCACGGATCCCCGCAGGCGCTCGAAGTCAGCAGCGCAGCCTAACCCGCCCTCGTGCGAGGCCCCGATGTCGTCGAGCGACCACAGCAACGCGTTAATGCCTAGCCGGGCGCGAAGATAGGCGGACGTACGGTCCTTGAGCTCGGCCAGTGCGCCCTTGCCGAACGTCAGGTAGGACAACGCCAAGGGATAGATCTGATCCCTGGTGGGCACCGCGTCGATGCGTCCACCAAGCGCCTTGCGCAACATGTCCCAGATACGCCGCTGTACCTCGCAGAGCCAGGCCACGTGTGCGACGGCTGCCACGCGGACCAGGGCCTCCAACATGCTGGTCCACTGCCGCCGCGTCATTAACGGCTTGGCGTCGATGACCGCGGCTAGGTCGCTCGCAAACTGCCGCGCAGGGAAAGGCCGGCCCTCAAGCTCGCCAGGCGGCAGGAGGGAAACCTCGCCTTCCCCTGGCATCACGGGCTCATCGCCCCAGGAGTGCCCGGACCACGCGGCCAGCTCCTCGCTGAGGAAGCGGGCGAATACGTCGTCGCCATCGGCCACGGCAAGGGCACCGAACAGCCGCTGCCAGATCGTCTCGGCGCCTTCCTGACTGTCTGAGCCCAACCAGACCATTCGCCGCAGCAATGTCCCGGCCGGCCAGGGATTGCCCGCGAGGCGCGCTGACCCGGAGAACCAAGCCGTCTCTCCTACGAGCGGGGTAACCTGGATGAACCGCTTGGCGGATTGGTTTTGCAGCTTAGGACTCTGGAGCACGCCATTCAGCAGGGCGTGCGCCGCCTCGCCCTCCAAGGCGGCACCCTCGGGGCGCTTGCCCATGTCGCGGCTCTTCGCGACGGCCCGATCCAATTGCCGGCCATTCCCCGGCACGGCGCGCTCGGCCACGCCGGGCATGCCGATGGACCGATAGAGGCCCGCCACCAGCACCTCCGCATTCGCATACTCTGGCGCCGGGAGGATGGAAAGCGCCGATTCCCGGTACGCTGGATGCGACTTCGCCCAGGGCGAGGACAGAAAGTCAGACAGGCTCACGGACGTCGTCCCCGCTTCCTTGCGATGAACCGTCCCCGGTGCCGCTCGATCGTCAGGCTGTCGCCGAGATGGATCGTTGGACGGTCCTGCACATGCTTGTCACGAACGATCGAGCCGGCCATCCTGGCGCGCGTGGTGTCCAGCAGAGCTAGGACGCTGTGGGGCAGCGACGCGGGCGACAATCCTCGCTCCAGGTCAGAGACCGCCTTGAACAAGTCGTAGGTGACGGCGATCGGCTGAGAGCTGCCTCCCGCCTCGACATTGAGGAAGCACAGCGACGGCGACGGGCGCCCAGCGACGTTCGCCTCCCTGGCATAGACTCTGCGGCGCGAAACCTCGAGGATGGCCCGGCTCCGGACTGGCGGCATCGGCTGCCCGAACGTGGTGCTCAGGGACACGTCGAAATTCGCACCGTTGTTCAGGAGGTCCTCCACCTGGATGGCCACCTCGTGCAGTTCGTGGCCCCGGCCATCGGCGTCCGTGACCAGACGGTGGAAGCGATCCAGCAGCGCTGCGTCGGGCACGGCGGCTTGGCGCGCGCCAACACTCCGGCGCGTGATCCGGCATGCGAAATCCCGCGCGGCTCGCTGGACGCGTGTAGCCGCGGTTGGGCGCCGGCGGCGAATGTGGGGGGTCCCCAGGAGTTCATCCAGGTCGGCGAGCCTTTCGAGCAGCGTGCGCTCTATCTGGGACAGTGCGCGGGTCCGGATGGCGAAGTCCAGCCCCTCGCGCACCGACCTGCTGAAGCGTGCGTCAAAGTCGCCCAGCGGAACATTGCCTCCCCAGAGCACGACCTCGTGTTCCGGCGGGGCGAGCGCGGGATCGAGCAGGTGGTCCATGTCGTCCAGCAGTGGCGCAATCATGGCTGGCATGTAACCCGAAGCGCGAGACTGCAGAAAATAGCACAACCCCATGGCCGTGTTGTTCGTCTCATGGAGACCGAGGTCCTTAACGTCTTTGAGCAGAGACGAGGCGAGGGTCCAGTCCCAGGAATGGAACAGGGCGTGCTGGTATTGTGCCGACACGAGCCAGAAGAGCGCCGCCGATGTGTCTCGCTTGGGGCGGCCGGCAGCCCTCTGGTCCGCCTCGACAAGCGCGGCCGCCCAGTCGCAAGGTCCAAGCGCCACCCTGGCCTTAGGCGTCCCCGATGCGGCCAAGATGTGGGAAAATAAGGAGAAGAGGTCGCGGAACGCCCAGCGCTTCCCCGTAGCCAACTCGAACCACCGGAGCATCTTGAGCAGGCTGGCGCTCTCGCGCGACGCAGACAGAAGCTTGCGCGACCTGCAAAACGGACAGGCCGGGCCGGCGGCACAGGCAACGGACCACATCGTCGCGTCAATCGCACGAGCCAGGATGGCCTCGGCAGGCGGCGCGTCGCCGGCCTCCGTCGGTTCCGCGAGAGATTCGGCATCCATGGGCCAAACACCCACGTTCGGGAAGCCTTCCAGCGGCCAGCAAGCCGGTGCTTCGGCGGTCTGACTCACCGCGCGGGCGATCATCTCAAGCAGCTCACGGGCGTCGGGGAGGTCGCTGTCGATCGCGTGGATCATCGCGTCATCAAGAACGCCACGGTTGACACAGCAAAGGTAGGCCAGCGTCCCTGGCGACGATACCGCCTCCCCCAGCTCCTCGACCAGCAGCTGAGCCGGCGGCCTCGCGGCCGTGCCACCCACAGATGCATCCTGGACGACCTGAAGCCGCAACGTGCGCACCGGTGACGAGAGGCTGCCAGCGTCAATCTCGACGAAACGCGGGACGGGCATGCCTTCCGGTGGGTGGTAGGAGGTCGCGAGGGTCGACACTAAGCCCCCATCACACCCAAGTGAGGCGTCGAGCGCGGCAATCGTCGCCTCGACCGCCTCCGTCTTACCGTTGCCCGGGCCTCCGACCAGGAGGATCACTCGGGGTGCATGCTCGTCGCCCTCGGCAACTTTGCGGGCCCAGTCGCGAAGTTGGTGGAGCAGGTTCGTCTCAAATACCATCGCGCCCGGCCGCCCGCTGGCCGGGTCGAACAGGCGGCGCACACCGCCGCCCCGATTGCCCGACCAGGCCATGAGGCCCTGCGGGAAGGGGACGGGTCCTGCGTCGGCAGTCGGGGTATCGTTGCTGAGCATACTTATGCCGCGAGTTGGTGGCTGGCGGCGCGAGCCTTGTGGTACTGCATCAGCACTTCGCCCCACATCTCGGCAATAAGCGGTGGGACGGCGTTAGCCACCTGGGTGAAGCGGGGAACCTCTCGCGCCCGGCGTTCACCTCCAGTGGTGTACTTCCCCTTGAACACGAACCAGTCTGGGAATGTCTGCAGTCGCGCGTTCTCACGAACGGTAAGGGTACGCGGTTCGGAGTAGTGCAGCAGATCGTCAGGCATGCTCGTGATCGTCGGGGCGGGAAGCGCCGGGTCCAGGACCCGTGTCGCCATCTTCTTGATACCATGGCGCTCCCTCATCTCCTTGTTCAACTGAACATTGAGCCGGGCAGCCTCCCGGCACTCCACGATAATCTTTCCGAACCGCTCGACGATATGGGGGCGGTGGCGAGCGAGCCGCGTGTCTGAGACGACCCCTGTGAACCCGTCACGCATGAGGCGCTGGTAATTGGTGCGGGGCGTAACAGTCAGGATTGCGTTGTAACCCTTCGAGTCCAGGCACGGGCCGACGCCAGCGCGATCGCACTCCAGGTCAGAGATCGCCTGCTTGGATGACACCCTCGCCTTGAGACCACGCTGGTCGAGAAACCGGTCACGCTGTGCATGCATCCGCACAAACGGATCGTCTCCCAAAGGAAGCCGCATCTCGCTCGCTTTCAGCATGCCGACTAGGAAGAAGCGTGGGCGTTGCTGGGGTACGCCGAACGTTGAGCACCGAATAGTATCGGTATAGACATGATAGTGGACGCCCAGCCGCGAGACCAGCTCATTGGCGAAGTTACGGCGAATGGCGTCTTCACCCTTGTCAACGAAGTCGTAGGTGATCCCTCGCACGTTCTCGATCAACACCATGCATGGTAGCACGGCCTCGACAAATTCAAGATACCGTTCGACCAGCTCGTTCCGCGGATCGCCAGGTTTCCTGCGGCCAGCGCTCGAAAACCCTTGGCACGGCGGGCCGCCTGCCAGCAAGTCAACCTTTCCGCGCAACCCCTGCAAATCGGCTCCATGGGCTGCCATTAGGCTCTCGATGGTCCAGGGTTTGCGCTCAAGCCACTCGGGCCAGTCATACTGGAAGCGTGGCCCGTCAATGAGGTTTGCCTTGAGTGTCTCGAAGGCAAACAAGTCCTTCTCGATAGCGAACAGGCCCTTCCAGCCTGCCCGCATCAGGCCAAGGCTCAGCCCCCCACACCCGGCAAAGGCGTCCACGAAGATTGGATCATGACCACTAACCTGCAAACTTGCCCCCAGTTCGCTCCCACACCGAATCGAGCTGGATGTATAGTAGTGTTCGCGAGGGGTTCTGCCAACAGTTAGTGAACCGCTCCGGGGGTCCCGGATGCCCCATGTCTTGAGACGATGAGATCATCATGACGAAGCATGATGTCAGCTTGGCTGCCCTGTACCGGGAGCGGATCGCCGATCTGGCGGCGACGCTGGATGACCCGGAGCACCGGATCGAAGCACGCAACCGGCTGCGCCCGCTGATCGAGCGGGTGGCGGTGGGCTTCGGCACAGCCCGCCATGCCCGAGGGCGCGCACTTGCGTGGCCACAAACAGGCGGCACCCGCGTTCGCTCGGACCAGGGTGCAGCAGTTCGTAGTGGCGGCGGTTCTCAGCTTCATCGATCATGCCGCCGAGTCTAGCCGCTCAGCCCACGCCTGAGGATCGCCTACCCGCAGTTGCGCCGTGAGATTCGTTGTTTTGGCCGAGGTCCTAACTACGTAAGTCCGGCAATGCGCGACCGCCACTCCGCATGAAAACGCAACAACATGCGGAGATCCTGATCATCACCGCTTCCATACCCCAGAAACAGCTTGGCGGTTTCCGAGAAGTTGCCGGCCTCGTCGGCGCGGCGGAGGATCTGCAAGGTGTCGCCCTTCAAAGGTGCTTGACGGCGCAGGAACCTGCTGGAACGCGACGCGACATCCTGATCCGCAACATGATCGAGCACCATGGGGGGAATTTTGCCATTGACCGCGCGAGCGGCGGCGTAGGCCACCGGCACGAGCCAATCCTCGTCGCGCGCGACCGCAAACCGTCGAATTGGTCGCTTTGCATACCGCCCAAGATCGATCCTCAGCCGGGTCAGCGCATTGTGCAGGATCGATCGTACTTCGGGGTTCCGGAATCGCAATGCAGGCACGTCGTTGCCGGACGTCATGCGCCAGATCGAAGGACTTGTTTCCAGAACGCGAGAAAACAGCGGTGCCTCATTCCCATACGGTTCGGAAAGGGCCACCATTTCTGCAAATGAGATGGTTGCACGGTTCTTTTCGAAAGCATGCAATTCGATATGACGCAGAAAGTGATCCAAAGCGGGCTCAAAGGACTCCTCCCCGAAGGTCAGAACCAGCCGGATCATAGTCTGCCCAAGACTGAAAGATTGCGACGGCCAGTTCATGATCATGCGTGCCAACTTGCCGTCCAGTTCATGGAATTCCGGAAGCTTCAGCAGGCGTGTGAGCGCGAGGTCCTGCACCATCGAACGGAATTCATGCCTTGGCGTAGACGACTTCGTGACGAATTCGGGATGTCCCAAAGGCAATGACATGATCCACGGATCAAGCATGCGGGCACGGCAGTATCGCAGCGCGAAATCGAGGTACATCTCCCATGGGCCGGCCCCCTCGGTGGCGGAGCGCTCATCGAAGGGGCGGACGGAATGCCAGCGCCCGGATTTTGCGGACAGGGTTACGGTCGCCGCCCGCGCCATCGGGGACAGTGGACTGTGAAACGCAGCTTCCGGCTGCATGGCAAGAATGACGTCCTGCAGCCGCAGGTCATGGAAATGTCCAAGCTGGGAGGCCGTGCGCGCCACATGTTCCATGGCCAATGATGGAGGAAACGCGGAAACGCGTGCGGCCGGAAGCAGTGTCTGCGCGGTCAGCGCCGTCACGAACGCAGCCGCAGGCGAGTCCGGCGGCAGATCCTCCCCGGCACCGGCGAGCAGCAGGCCCACCTCGTCGCTCCAATCGCGCTGGAGCGATTCCAGCTCTTCGCCAGCCAGCATCCGATGGTACAGCCACTCGGCGCGGTCCTGCAGGCTCCGTTCCTGGCGCATGCCGAAATATTCGATGGCCGCGCGGTTGACCCGTTCGAATAGTGCCGGATCATGCCGGCGCATCAGCGGCAGCGTCCGCGCGCGCAGGTCCGGATGGTGGTGCAGCGCATCGCCCTTGCGTTCGACGATCCACGCCTCGCGCGCCAATCCATCGAAGGCCGCCGCCGCCCGCTCCGGCGTCAGACCGCATTGCTGTGCCAGAAGGTCGTGGACGATATCGGGCGTCACCCGCCGCAACACCAGTCCGGGCCAGGCCAGCGCCTGCACGTCGAGGTCGCGGACATGGCGGAGCACGCGCCGTTCGTACAGAACGGCCACAAAATCGTCCCGCGCGTTCTCGCCGACCTGTTCGATTTCCCGGGCGAGCTTGTCGCGGGCCGCGGTGTCCTCGGCCGTACACAGAAGTTCGACGGCGACCCGGATGGAAAGCGGTTCGCGCCGGTCCTGCGGATTCCACTCATCGCCCGCGATCCGCTTCGCCCAGGTCTCCTGCCAGTCCACACCGAGAAGATCACGCCCCAGCCGGTCGGCCATGGTCCAGGCGTCTTTCACCGGCAGCGGGGGGAGGGGAAGCAGTTTCCCTTCCGAGCGGGTATCGGTTGCCGACCGCAGTTCCGGAATGTCGGCCCGGCCGGCGGCAACGACGCGCAGCTCTGGGAAATAGCCGGCGGTCAGTTCATCGACGAAGGCGACAACGCCGGCCAGCGCGGCCGGGTCGTACTGCACCACCTCCATGGTGTCCAGGACCAGAAGGAAGGGCAGGCCCTTGTCGGCGATAAACCCGCGCACCACGGCGCGGAACTCGTCGAAGGGGTTTTGCGTCGTTTCGGCGCGCGGATCGACGACCGCGGCCCGCAGTCGGCGCCGAAGGTCCGACAGCCTGGGCTCGAGCGCCGGGTGCTGTAACGCCACTTGCCCCGCCACCTCGATCAGCAGCCGGTGAGGGTCGCGCGGCTGGATCGCGCCGCGATCGAAATCGAGATAAGCGAAGGGAAACGGCCGGCTCTGGGCAAACGCGTGGTCGAGCACGAACTTCGCGATCAGGGCCGTTTTTCCCAGCCCGCCCCTCGCGGCCAGCACCAGGACGCCGGCGGAACGCTCCGTGAAGGCGTTAGACACCCCGTCGAGCACCCGCGCGGTGAACCGCTGAAAGCCTTCGGAAAAGCTCTGCGCTTGCAGGACGTCGACGAAGCTGCGCAGCGTCCGCTGCTCGGCTTCGCGCCCGCTGAACCGGTCCTTCGGCGGCAGGCCGTTCCAGCCGTCGGTGGCGCCGATCAGGATGCGCAACGGTTCGAGGAGTTCGGCGAGGTTGAGCTGGCGGCTCGCCTCGGCCAGCGTCGGGACGGCGTCCCCCAGCGGAACGTGGCGGAGCCGTTCGAGGGCATTCACCGCGGCGCGGAGTTCAGACGGCGGCGCAGTCGCAAAGTCGCCGAAGACGCCGTCAAGAAAGGCCCGCAGCCAGGCGCTCGGGAGCCGGACGGGATCGGAGGTGATCGCCTCGAAGGCCCGCTTGTCGGCCGTAATAAGCTCGTCGAGCACGCGCCGGAATTCCGGCATGTCGCGGACTTCGGCGAGGAACCGGCTGCGCGCCTCGTCGGTCAGGCGCAGCCGGCGCTGTCCACCGACCATGATCATTTCGGTCTGTTTCAGGATGGCCCGGAGTTCCTCGGAGTCCGGATCGGCGTTCAGATCCTTGACGACGAAGGTGTCGCAAGCGGCGGCACGGTACGCCGCCTCGGTCCGGGGCAGCGGCTTGGCCTCCTCCACGACGGATTCCTCCATCAAGCGCGCCACTGCTTCCTTGACGAGCACCGCTACTTGGCTGGCCAGGGCAGGGTCGTCCGCATGGACCGGCCTGCGGGTACCCGGAACAGCCGAAGAATCGGACGAGGTCATGACGACACCTTGGACATGATCTTGGGTGGGATGCTGGAAACGAAAGATTGCAGCTTTGCAAGCCGCCTGTTAGGATTCCCGACATAGGGGGCAAGCGCCTCTTCGCTCAGATAGGAGTCAATGCAGGCTTTGGCCATCACGGCTTGCCCCTCGTCGAGCGGCTTGTCCAAGGCTGCGGCGTGTGCTTCCAAGGTGGCCAGCATGGCATCCACGCCGACCTCCATCGGATCGAGCAGTTCGGGGGTCACGTCATCCTTAACCAGAAAGTCGGGTACGTAACCGAGAAACAGCCAGCGCAGCCGGCGCAGCTCGGCCGGCATCGTCGTTTCCGGCAACTTGCCGCCGGTAAGACCGGCGAACAGATTGCGGACCTCGTCCGGCATGCGGAAGTCGGTGATCTGGTCGAGAATGATCCACAGGATGTTCCAGCGGCTGCGGACCTCGAATGTGGGGGCGGCGCTTTCGGCCAGCGCGCGGACCGATTCCGGCACCGGCCTGGCGAATTCCTTAAGGTGCGCCATCTCGGCGCGCGCCTCTTCCCTGAGGTCCACCCGCACTTCGCGGTGCCTGCCCAGCACCCCCTTGAACCAAGCCGGCACCTCGTCGGTCGCCCAGAGGTTCAGCTTGTCCATGTCGCCGCTCGATCCCGACGCACCCAGGGTCGGGCGCTGCGGCATGCCCTCCAGCGCCTCCGCCGGAATGCTCAACTGGTCGGCGATCGATTGAATCACGTCGGCCACCGACGTCGGCGCCCGTTCCTCCTTGGTGCCGAGCACGACGAACCTTTCCCCCTTGTCCCGCCTTGCCGCGCGCAGGATTTCGATGGTGAAGGATTTGCCGAATCCCGTGGTGCTTCGACCAGGATCGCCCTCTCCCCGGCAGACCGCGGCGTAGATCCGGTTCGCACGGCTTGCAGGGTTCTCCGCCGCGGCCTGCTCGATCCAGTTCAGAAGCGGGCGTCGGCCGAGGATCACGCGATTCGACTTCGGGTCGGAGGACACCTTCCACAGGATGCTGGGCAGTGGGGCGGCGGTCGAGAGGAGTTCTTTGGCGAAGGCGGTGTCCTTCAGGTGATCCAGGATGTGTTGCAGGTGGATCGCCTGGTTGGCGACGGGCAGGCCGCCGGGTTCGAAGCTGGCATTGTGAAGGCCGACGAACTCGAACTGCTGGTTGAAGCACGGCGCACCCGAGGTGCCCTTCGCGGTTTCCGTGGTGTAGCGCAAGCGGGTCCCGGACGTGTCGCATTGCGTGGCCGTTTCGGAGAAGCGCCCGAAATCGATCCGTTGCGGGGATCCGCCGGGATGCTGCGGAATGATGATGCGGTCTTCGTGGCGCAGCGTTCCGCTCGATGGAACCAAGCGGAGCCAGCGCCGGCGCGCTCCCCCGATGTTGATGTTGCGCGCCTGCCGACCAATCGGCTCGGCCAGCCGCAGGACCGCGAAATCAAGCTTTCGCCGCAGTTCCTCTTCCTGCCCCTTGTCGGGGTACAGGACCGTCCCATCGCCGGGCCAGTCCTCGCAGCAAGCGACCAGCCACCCCTCCTTGCGGAAGGGCACCGAGACGCAATCCGGATGCAAGACCTGGGGGTCGGTAACCGGCTCGCCGTAGAGATGGTCGAAGATCGCGAGAAGGGGCCCGGGGGCAGGATTCCGTTCGGCTCCCATGTCGATGTGCGAGCGGACGTTGTGATAGGCCGTCAGGACCAGATCAGGCCCGATCAGAACGCCAGTGCCGAGCTTCGTCTGGCCGTTCTCTTGGCCCGCGGCCACCACGCAGATCCACTGTTCCCAATCGAAGAGCCGGCTTCGCAGATCGGGCAGGCGGAGCGTGCGGGCACGCAGGACCAGCGCCGCCTCCTGCGCCAGTTCCGATCCATCGGGTGTTTGGGTGAACTCGTAGAGCCGGGCGTAGAGGTCGCTGTCCTGAAACAGCTTCCGGCAAAACATCTGGGCGAAGGGACGCACCGCGTCGCGTCTCTCCGCCGCGTCCACCGCCAGCCTCGCGAGAACCCGTCGCGCCTCGTACGGGTCGGCCGGGGCCAGACGGCGCTGGTCTTCGAAGTCAGGCACTAGCCCCAACTCCATGACCACCTCGGCCAGCATCGTCACCGGAACGCGCTCCGCGACGATCGTCGCCAACACGTCCGCGGAGTCCTTCGGCACTACGCTCACTCCCTCAGGCATGTCCCAACCATTTACAGAAACTCGAACACGCCGTGTTCGCGCAGTACGGGCGACGGCACAGCCATGTTCCCGTGGATGGAGTTGCCATAATAGTGCAATCCGGCAATGTCGCGCATTAAAAACCCGACCACACACCCGCCAGAGTAGCCTCCTATGGTCGACGCGTCATGTAACAATACTTTTTCCGCCCCTGTTTCTCCCGACATGCGCTCGCCAAGGCTGATGCGTTTACGCCCGTCCAGCGATCCGAAGACGGCTTGTACGTCCTGCGAGGCATTCTCGACGGGGCAAGGGTGTCCCACAATGTACAGGCTGCGGCCGGTCACCGCCCCCGTTGCCAAAGCCAGCGGATTGGGCATCGCGCCGTTTGATGCCGGGGCGATGCGGACCACCGCCACGTCGATGGGGTCCCTATCCTCGGAGACGTACAGAACCTCAGTCATGGTGTAGAGGCGCGACCGGGGCGGGCCGTCGTCGAACGCAAAATCGACGATCACCTGCAGGTTGGTCCGGAAGCGCGCGCGGTTCGGATCCTCCTTGCGGCGTTCGCACAGCGCCGGCGCGCGGCGCGGAAAAAGCACGTGGCGATTGGTGATGACGCGGTCGTAGCCGACGTACCAAGCCGTGCCCTGAACCCAGGGCGGATTGCCGGAATGGCGGTCGGTGACGCGGACGGCGCCCGTTGAAGCGGCGATCCCGGCCAGCATCGCCTCGTGATCCTCAACCAGCGCTGTCCACATCTCCGATCCAGGATGCCTGACCGAATCGATCGGTTCCAGCCGGTCCCCGTCGACCCGCAAGGCCGGCCGCCCGCGCGCGCATATTATGGCCTCCAGGGCCTGCGCATCGTCTTCGCCAATCGCACCGGTCGGGGCGCCCGCCTGAAGTGCCGCAACCGCCGCCTGGGCACGGGATACCAGGGTGGCGGCCAGGGCATCGGCCTCGGCGGCGGAGTCACGGCCGCCGACCGGCCAGCGCGTGGGCAGGGCCGATCGAATCCGCCGGGCGATCAGCCGCCGGTCCAAGTCGTCGGGCGGGCCGCAGCGGGTGCCGCCCGCCTCGGCCGCGGCACCCTCTGTTCCAGCCTGCGGCATCAACAGCCGGAGCGCACGCCGCGGCGCCAGTTCGAGCGCAAGGTCCCGATCGGGCGTCGAGGGTTCAGGCATGATCAGACGCCCGCCATGCGGCGCCCGGCCGCGGGGTCAAATGCGCCACAACGTCTCGTCGTCATACATTTCCTTTTCCGGCAGGACCGAGATGTGTATGTGCTTGTTGTGCGGATTGGCCCCCGTGTACTCGCGCCAGATCCAGGCCGGGCTGCTCCCGATTGGTGAGGAGTTCACGATCCGGCGGTTCCAGATCACGTACTTCACCCGCCGGTCGCCTCTCTTGACGATGGCGTCCGCCAGCGCGCCGGCGTCGCAGCCGCCGGCCGGATCATGCGTGATGTCCATGGCGGTGACGATGCCGAAGGCTCCATCGCGCACCCAGGGATTGTGATCGGAACTGCGGGCGGCGTGGGCTGCGTCGCCGATTGTTCCATCGCTCGCCTTGCTGCGCTGCGGGGCCCGCGCGTCGATCTGCCGGCGCAACGCTTCCAGAGACCGCGCCGTGCGCCAGCGCACCGCCGTCTCCGTGAAGTCATCAGGCGCGCGGCGCTCCGAGCCCGGTTCCGCCTCCGCGTCGTCGCCGCCGTTCGGCGTCGGCCGCCGGTGCGCAGGCTCGGTGGCCACCAGGGAGTCCGTGCGTTCCAGCCCACCGAGATGCGCCATTTCGACGGCGCTGTCATACGTGTCCGCGTTGCGGAGCGTCTCGCCGAAATCGATTCCGGTCGCCTCCTCGATCGCCGTCAGGGGAACCTGATAGCGGCGGAAGTTATCGGGCACCACGAATTCCAGATCGACGGCGGACAGATCCTGTTCAAGAACGAAGCCGTAGGCGGCGATCCCCGTCGCCTTGCGGGCCACCGCCAGCTTCCAGTAGCGCGACGGAATCTTCACGCGAAGCACCCGGCGGTCGTCGCCGACGCCGACGAAGGTCTCGTCCCCCCGGTCCAGGATCGGGCCGGCGAAGACGGTGAGACGCTCGGCGGCGGATTCCGCCTGGACAAGGTTTTCCAGGTCGCCCCAGTTGTCGACACTCTCTCCAGACCGGTTGAACGAGGCCACTTGCGGCGAGCAGTTGGTGACGTGGAATGTGTCGCCGTTCGCGCGCCGGACCTCGTCGTAGGTGCGCCCCCAGGTGACGTCCTCCCGGCGCACGATGTGGCCCTTGTCGAAGGCGCCCCGATCCTTGGTGAAGAAGGCGTCGGAGAGTTGGAAGCGCCCGTCGAGCCGCGGGTCCGAAAACCACTTTTCGCTGTCGTTCCTCGTCATTCCGCCAAGCCCCTTGCGCGAATAGTCGCGTCCCGGTTCGGGCTGGCGCAGCGTGGCGTCGCGCGTGATGTTGGAGCCTGTGACCAGGGCCAGCCGGCGTTCAGCATGCATCAGGATGGAGAAGTTCTGATAGTCGAGCCGCGTTCCGCCGGCCTTCAGCGGGGCGAGCACGCTTGGGTCGCGGGGGGCCGGCATGGGCACCGTCACCCCGAGGAAATCCGGATCGTAGCCGTTTCGGGTGTGGAAATCCTCTTCATGGGCCGGCTCGACCGGACGCTCCGTATCCCCGGCGCCGGACGCGGCAGCGGTGGTGCCGGACACCGTGGCGCCCGCGCCCGGGTTCGGCGTGCCGAGTTCGATGGTGATCCGCAGCGGCACCTCCAGTGTCACGCGCCCACCGCCCGGTGCCGTCGCGCCGGGCATCGAGGTTGGGGCGTCGGGCGGCGGCGCGGCGGTAGATCGGGACAAAGCGGGACCGGCGGGCGGAGCGTCGGGCATGGAAACCTCCGTGTCATTCCAGGCGCGCAGCCACTCCGGCGGCGCACCTTCGGGTCTGGAAGCCGCGAACCTCACGCCGGCGTCCCAGACCCGGCCGTCACGCGCGAGTTCGAACGCCGGCACGGCGACATTGATGTCCAGGTAGCGGCCGCCGAAATGCAGGGCGATGGCCTCCCCGGTCTCAAGGTCGACCACCACCGATCCGGACGCGCCGCCGAGCGTCGAGCAGTCGTGCGCCGCGGCGCGAACGAGCTTGCCGAAGCTCGCAGTGTCGCGCCCCGGTGCCAACAGCCCGGGCTGCAGCCGCTTGACGCCGTAGGTGCGGTCGTAAATCTTGTCCTGGACGGTCGGATCGTTGCGGAGCGGGTCGTATGCCGGGTAACCGATGACCGCCACCTCCCGCCCTGCGAGATCCCGCGCGTCCTGGACGGACAGGCGCAGGGAATCGCTCCCGGCGGGAAGGCCGTCCACCTCCAGGAGCGCCATGTCCCACCAAAGGTGTATCATGCGCACGCGCAGCACGTTCAGGACCGGGCCGGTCGGCCGGCCGCGCTCGCGCAGGAAGTCGACCCCCGCGCTCATGCCGTTGCGGAAGGTGATCCTCCGGTCGCCGACCCCCTGGGCGAAGATGCCGGCGACATGACGGTTTGTCATCAGCAGCCGGTCGCCGACGACGAAGCCGGTGCCGCCGTAGGGGATGCGTGTCTGCCCCGGCAGTTCAACTCGACCGACGCAGGGGATCGCAGCCAGCAGACGGGCATGCACGGCCTTGTCCTCGGTCAGGTGCGACCACATCGCCTGGGTCACGGCGAAGCGACCGCCGATGATGTCCAAGGCCGGACGCTTGTCCGGGATGATGATCGCTTCAATACCCGCCATCTCGTCCGGCGACAGCGGATCGCGTCCGTCGCGAAGCTTCTGTATGCCGCGTTGCGCCGCGTCGAATAGCTCGGCCGTCACGGCGGACTTGCGCCCGTCGGTGCCCGGCGGGGCGGCGGGCAGGATGGCGAGCGGCTGCCCAGACTCCTCCATGCCACCATCCAGGCCGGCCACCCCCTCGAGGATTTCCGTCCGGCGCCTGACGGCGATCGGCTGTTCGACGATGGGATCCAAGCCGCCCAAAGGTTTGGTGATCTGATCGAGATACCTGCGCAGCCGCTCTTCTCGGGCCTTCATTGATCACTCCCCCGTAAGAACACTACCCGGCGTCCGTCAGGTCCGCCGCGTCACCAAGCCGACGGCAAGCCGCGTCCCAATTCCGGCCAGCAGCGCCGTCAGCAGATCTGTCGTGGTTCCCCACATGCTGTTGTCGACCCACAGCACGAGTATCCCGGAGACGCTGATGCCGAACATGACGATGGCGTTGGTCCCGATAGAGCATCAGGTCCGGTAGCTCCGCAGCGCTACCGTCGACACGTGACCGGCCGGGCCAATCAGCATGTTCGAGAAATCGAGCGTCAGGGCACTCTGGGGTGTCAGCAGTTCGGGCACGGGCGGCTGTGCCACCTCCGGACCTGCGGCACTCTCCTCGCCGGCGGCCGACAGGACCGCACCATGTGCCTTCAAGCGACCGGGCCAAGTCCGCACGCTGTGTCGTAGAGAGAGTGTTCCAGGTTCCCCTAAGCCGTTCCGCCGCGAGCCGCGCCTCCTCGAAGGCCGTTCTTCTGCTGTCGTCGGTGGACGGCGCGATCGCCTGCTGTGCGCGTTCCAGCAGCGTAGCGGGCAGAGACGCCAGCGCATTGTTCAGTTCGCGGGCGCACTTGTCGAGATCGGCCGCGCGCACCGCCGCGCCATCGTCCGCCGTGCCCTTTGGCGGCTCGAAGGCCCAGCTGCGGGCTGCGGCCAGCACCTTCCAGGCCTCATCTAGCTTGGGGACGCCCAGCAGGTCCCGCAATGGCCGGTCGCTGGCGGCGAGCGCCGCGTCCGCCGCCATCGTCATCAGCCTTTCCACCCGCTCGGCTTCCTTGTGCGGTGCCTCCGCCGCACTCTCTGCGGCCTTGAACAGCGCGGAGTCGCAGGTGTCGGACGCGGTCCGCTCCATCGCGTCGGCGAGTTCGCCGCGCAGCCGCATAAGGAGCACGCCGGGGTGGTCGGGAATCCGCTCCGCTGCCTCATGCGCCAGAAGGGCCGCGCCACTGACCGCGAAGCGCTCGTCGTAGGGCTTCAGGTCGACGGCCGTACGGTGCCGCGCCTGCGCGTTCAGCATGTCGAGCATCGTGATGAGATGATGCAAGGCCCGCCGGGCGGCAGGAAGCATGGCGGACAAGATCAGCATGCGGTAACGATGCCGGCGCTCCGCAATGTCGATCAGCGTGTCCACCACCGCGCGCGTGGACGTGCGCCACCGGTCGACCAGAGAACCCAGTAGCGCCCCGAACCCCACCAACCCGCCCGCCCCGACGGCGGAAGCGCGCACATCTACCGTCTGGTTGCGCACCGACTGGCCGCCCGGTCCGGTGGCCACGACATCAATCGCGTAACGGACTGGTTCAAGGCCGTCTGGCACCGTCAGGACCACCGGGCAGTCCGTCTGCGGCGGGCGTTTTCCCAGGCAGCCACCCTCCGCCTTCGGCAGCACCGCCGGTGCGACCGCGAGTTTCGCCTGGGCGACGATCCTGGCAAGCCGGCCGACGTCGACGGCAGAAACCTCGACCGGCTCGCTAGCCGTGTTGCGGCCGATCAGGGTGATCCGGTGTCCCTCCGGCGTGGTGATATTGGGAAACGCAAGGTCGATCCGGGACATACGAGGCTCAACCAGAAAATCGCGTGGAAGGCTGGCTGGGGTGCGCGTCATGGCCAGGACGAAGCGCGTGGCGACGGCGCCGTCGGAACCGACCACGTCGAGCACGGCTTCCCAGGTTCCGGCCAGTGGAAAGCTCCTGCTGGCCTCGAAGGTCGCGGTCTCGCCTTCGGCAAGCACGAAGCGGTTCGGCGGATCGGGCTCTTTGACTTCTCCGATTCGCACCCAACGGGCTAGCGTCGAGGCATCGCTCGCGGCACGGCGGAACACCGGATCGGTCCGGAGTTGGAGTGGTGGTTCGCCCTTGGGAACGCGCAAAGTGACCAGGATGCGCCCCGCTTTATCGTCGCCCTTCGACAAGCCGGTTCTACAGCTTCAGACTGGATAGCGCCAATAGAATTTGCCGCAAAGGTTCGGAACGCGGATTCCCATGCCGCGAAAAAGCGAAAGAACCCATGCGCATTCATTTCGATCCGAACACTTGTGTGAATCAGCATGGAAGAAGGACTGAACCGCGCCGGGTGCAGGCGTTCTTGCGCAAGTGCCGCCTAAGCAGGATTTCACAGGCCGGGCCATCTGTGGCCCGATCTGGGGAAACCTGCCTAGGCTTCAGCCACCCGACCGCCGCTTGCGGGTGAACATCCTGATGAACAGCTTGGCATAGAGCGCCACGTTCGCCAGGGTCATACCCCAGATCACGCAGGGTTGGAGGATTGGAAAGTATGTGACAGAATAGCTCCCCTTCTGGCCTAGGGTCCAGACTCATAACCAGTAGGCGACGGTTGCGGCGATGTGGACGGCCGCCATGAAGTTGGTAGCGGAGCGGTCATAGCGGGTGGCGATGCGCCGGAAGTCCTTGAGGCGTCCGAACATACGCTCGATGACGTTGCGGTTCCGTTAGAGGTAGGGTGAGAAGCAGTTTTTCCAGCGCTTGTTGGCGCGTGGCGGGATGTTGGGCGCGGCCCCGGCCTCTTCGATCTTCCGGCGAACAGCGGCGCTGTCGTATCCCTTGTCGCCGTGCAGGAGGTCGGTGGCAGGCATCCGGTCGAGCAGACGGTCGGCGGCGGTGCAGTCGGCAACCTGACCGCCGGTCAGCAGGAAGGCGAGCGGCCGCCCACGCGGATCGCTCAAGGCATGGATTTTGGTGGTTCGTCCGCCACGGGACCGTCCGATGGCCTGGGCGCGCTCCCCCCTTTGCCGCCGCTTGCCGATCGATGGGCGCGCACGGCCGTGGAGTCGATCATTACCTGGGCCGGTGGGCCACCCGCCGCGGCCAAGGCATGGAAGATGTCCTCCCACACGCCCTTCGCCGCCCAGCGGACGAAGCGGTTGTAGAGCGTCTTGCGCGGACCGTAGACCGGTGGAGCATCCGCCCAGCGCCCGCCCGACTTCAGCACATGGACGATTCCGCTGATCACACGGTGATCGTCCACGCGCGGCTTGCCTCGGGTGTCGCGAGGAAGGTGCGGCTCAAGCCGCCCAAATTGCTCCACAGTCAACCAGAACTGACCGTCGCTCATCGCAAAGCCCCTTTCCAGGGCGTTGAATCACAACGGCTCCCTGACGAAAAGGCTCTTTATGGGTCCGGACCCTAAGCATAAGACATATCGATTGCAACCTCTCCTTCAGACAGCGCTGACGGTCACAGCGGAAGAACGCCTCGGCGATCGCTTTAACACGGGTGGCGCCGAGGTGAGGAACACCTCGACCAGGTTGCCGTCGCTGTCGATGGCACGGTGCGGGTGCGGCCATTGACAGGCGACCTTGAGGTACGTCTCGTCCACGTACCAGCTTAGACCAATCTTGCCTTTCCGGCACTGCCGTAGAGCCGCGGTTGACTGCGGCGCCAACTTGGCCTCCCAGTTACGCACCGCCTCATGGGAGAAGACCAAGCCGCGCAAGTGCAATATCTCAGCGAGATCGCACAGACTGAGCTTGGCGCCAGCACAAGCCCTGTGATTGTTGAACACGGCGATGTCCTCCGCTACGACTCCGGCTAGGGTTGGGCCCTTTCGTCGCGGGAGGAGCGCTCAGCCGGTTGGCGTGTCTGGCGGCTGCGTGGGCGGCCAGTGGAAGGTGAAGCTCGTATTCTTGCTCCCTCCGGGGTTCCTGACGAGCAGCCCGCGAGTGACGAGATCGTTTATGTCGCGCAGCGCAGTGTCCGCGGAGCAGCCACAGATGCTCGCCCACTTCTTCGTTGTCAGGTTCCCCTCGAAGCCGTCGAGCAGCTTGGTCAGCACCTTACGCTGGCGTTCGGAGAAGGGTAGCCCGCCGTCCTGCGCCCTCCAGAATTTCGCCTTGGTGAAGACCCGGTCGGTGGTGGCCTCAGCGGCGGCGATAGCGCTGGCGTAGCATTCGAGAAACCACAGCAACCAGTCGGTAATGTCCAAGTCGCCCCTCTGCGCGGCCTCCAGAGCGGCGTAGTAGCGTCGTTTGTCCCGCTCGATGGCGCCCGACATGCTGTAGAAACGCTGGCCACTCCGCTCCGCTTGGGCGATCGCCAAGTCGGCAATAGCTCTGGCGATACGGCCGTTGCCGTCGTCCATTGGATGGATCGTCACGAACCAGAGATGGGCGAGGCCTGCCCGCAGCAGTGGATCGATCGGCTGTGAGGCGTTGAACCACGCCAGGAACGCGGCCATCTCGCCAGCGACGCAACCGGCCGGCGGCGCCTGGAAGTGGACGACCGGCGCCGGCGAGAAGGTGCTGGAAACCACCTGCATGGTGCCATGTCGATCGGTCCGCCAGCACGCCACATCAATCCGGTCTTTCCCGCTGTAGCCGGTCGGAAACAGGGCTGCGTGCCAGCCGAAGATCCTCTCGCTGGTCAGCGACGCCGCGTGGTTCCTGGCCGCGTCCAGGACGATCTCGACGACCCCCTCAACCTTCCGATCGGTAGGGCCGAGTCCGGCGTCAGGAATGCCGAGGCGGCGCGCGATGGAGGAGCGGATGCTGGATGGGTTCAGAACCTCACCCTCAATCGCGCTGGTCTTCTCGACATCCTCGGTCAGCGCCACCAACTCGGCTTCAAGACGGCCATCAATCCCGATGTCGCGCATCTTGCCAAGGAACAGCCCCTGGCGATGCCGTGCGTCGGCCAGAGGAGAGAGCAGAGCGCCGGCGTCCCAGCGGAAGCTCGGCCAGTCCTCTCGCTGCCAAACGTAGGTCGCCATGGTTCATGTTCTCCGCATCTCCTGCGGCGAGTATAGCCTGATTCGCCGCGCGGCTCAAGCAGTTCGCCGCACACTCTGCGGGGAATGGCTGCGGGTTCTTTGCAAAGCCGTCGGCGCTCAGATGGATGGTTTCAGCAGGTTTCGCGCCAGCTTGGTGGACCGAGGCGTAGGCGCCGGTCCGGTCATAGGCGCCATCCCCGGTGAGCACGGCCACTGGTTCGTCGATCTGGTCGAGCAACGGCCCGACCTGAGCGGCATCGTCGCCGTCGCGGTCGGTCAGCGTGGCCGCAACGATCCGGCCGCTCTCCGCATCCACGCCGAGGTGCAACTTCCGGTTCCGTTGCAAAGTTTGACGGCGGATGCCGGCAGCTGATCATCCAGGGAGAGGGTGCGGAGACGGACTTCTATAGGACGGCTCGCCACCGGCAAACCCGCTCATCCCTGCCTCCGTGCACCTACACCGCCCGGCGCCGGTTCAGGACCTCCGACACCCGTCCGCTCGATCCGATGATCGGCTCCAGGTCGGCGCGCGTCATTCCGCGCTGCTCCATCATGAGGCGGCATGGGGTGGTGGCGCCGCTCGTAGGCGTCCACCAGCGTCATGAGGATGTCGAGACGGCGCCCTCCGTTGTGTTGGGCTCGGCATCCCAAAGACGCTCGATCTCGGCAAGCGCAGCCCGGAAGTCAGTTTCAGTCTTGATCAGGGTTACATCCATCAAATGCACCCTTTCTGGACGATTATTCTATGAGATCGTCATCACGCGGTGCGTTTCCGACGCCGGACCGGCTCAGGATGTCCTTGACGCGTCCAGGGGTCGTGCGAGCCGCCCGAGCGGCCAAGTAGCGCGCTGCCTCCGCTTGCGCACCAACACGCGACGCCAGGGCCGCCACGACCTACTGGTTGAGGCTGACACCGGCCGCGTCGGCGAGCCGGGCCGCCTCGTCCTTCAGATCGTCGGGGATGCGGAGGAGAAAGCTGGCCATCATAATCTCCTGAGAACGTTCACCGGCCGTGAGGTCGGTGAGATTGAAGCTCGCGATCATATCGGCCACGCCGTTGATCGTAGTTTCGAGAACATGATCGTCGTCCGGATCGTTCGCCACCGGCCGCCAGCGATAGTCGAAAGCCACGGGCACGCACAGCGCCGCCAGGGGCATTTGATTGTAGACGTGCTGGTTAGCGCCCTCTGCCGCTGTGCGCACCAGATCGGCGGCATACTTGATCGCCTCGATCTCATACTGCTTCAGCGACACCTTCGCCATGGGAGGCTCCTTTACGCGACAGATATCGAACCCGGGATGGCCGACGATGCGTCGTTGTGATCTGCCCGTTGCCTGCTTCCGAGTTCGTCCAGAACATGCTGGTATTCGCCCGGTGGTAGGGCGCGTGAATCCTCGGCGATGTGCCGTAAGGCAGCGAGGCCAGCCTCGGTAAACCGCGCGCGCAGCCAATGGCCGCCATCATCCCGCAACTCCAGCAGCCCGCGGTCCAGCATCCCCTGAATGACCGTTCCCGGCTTCGGCTGGCCCTTGTTCGGCCCGGTGGCCCACCGCTTCACCAGGATGCCGCTCTCCAGCCGCGGTGCCTGCCCAAAGCGCACCATGAATTCGTTGCGGATCAGAGCCCGCTCTCGCGGCGTCAAGGTGGTGTCGCTCACCAGCTCATCTCCCTCAGTCCTCTCCCCGCGATACGCGGAACCAATGCTCAGCATACTGCCGACACAGTTCAGCCTCCACGCCATCTCCGCTGCGTTCGGCATCCGCCGCGCGGGCGAGCCACTGAGACTGCTTCTGAAGCGCTGATCCGTTCACACGGGAGGGTGATGGTCGAACCCCTGTCGAAGCGGCAGTGGTTGGGCGAGGCTTGCTGAAATTTGGTCGCGGCACTGGTACGCGGGGCCTGGAGGGTGGCATGGGGCCTACCGACTTCCTTGAAGAGTGGAGGTTCATCCTTCGACCCGGAAAGTCTACGCCGTGCATCGTAACGATGCGCGAGAATTCTCCGATGCTGCGGCGTCGCCGACGCCTGCCGGCGTGCTGCCTGGCATCGGAGACCCGGCCGACCAGTGGGGCCGGTAGCCTGATCAGCACCGTCAGCGCCGGCGAGATGGCCAGCCGCCCAATTCGTCACTTTGCGCTTCGGCCGGGGAATACGATGGCGACGAGCGGCATTGGCCATGTGCGGCATAGCGGGCGACCAGAGGGGACGGGGCATGGACCTACGACACCGAACGCATCCATGCAACACGGCGGTGCGCCGCGCCCCGCATTTCTGGAAGAAGTCGTTATCGGGTCTCGACGTGACCGAGCCGTCCTGCCTCACCATTGAGCGAGGCCTGCGCCTTCTCCCAGGCGTCGCTGCCCGGATGAAGTGCCGACCACAGCCAGGCCCAGGTCATACGCTGCACAAAGGCAACCCGCTCCGGGTTCTCGTCGGTCGTTTCGCCCGCGTCATAGCCGGCAACGCCCCCATAGCCGTGCTCGGCGTCAGTGACCGCCAGGAGGCTCTTGGGAGCCGGGCTCAGGCGGTAGGCATCGCTGCGCCAGTCCGTGTGGGTTGAAAAGTTGGGGTTGAAGTCCTTGTCCCCCGCTACAATGAGAGCGGGCACCTTCATCGCGTCAAAGGTATTCTTCGTCAGTGCCGGGTAGCGTTGCCCGATTGGCCCGTCCAACCGGGAGCCGAGGCCGGGGGCACCGATGAGGACGCCCGCCTTGATGCGGTCGTCCCGGAGGTCCAGCGTTTCTTCCCCATCGACATCATGAAGTTGCATGCCGAGCAGCATGCCTGCGGTGAAAGCGCCCAACGAGTAGCCGGCAACGGCGACCTTCTCCCGATCGAGGCGTCCGGCTAGGCCGGGTACTGCCTTCTCGATCAGGTCGAGCCGATCGAGGATGAGAGCCATATCCTGCGCCCGCGAGCGGTAGAACAGAGGTGCTTCGGGCGTCTCCGGACTCAACGTCGTGGAGTTGAGGTGCGTCGGCTGGATAACGACAAATCCATGCGAGGCCCAGAATTCCGAAAGCGGAAGCACGCCTCGGTTGGACGACAGATAGTTGGATGCTCCGTGGCCATGCGACAGGAGGATGATAGGCAACTTGTCTCCAGTCGTTGGGGCGGACACCCGCAGTTCTATATCGACATAACGCTGAGGTGCCGGGATCGTAATCGGCGTCACGGCCATGAATGGGGTTTGCGCGGCGACCGGAATGAGGGCGGCATCCTTGATAAGTTTGTCAGCCATGATTGTTCCTTTCGATCTGGAGGCCGCGTCGCGATCGCGTTGGGGCCTGTTCAACCTCGTGCCGTTCGGCTAAAGATAAGCGGAACGCTCTTCCGCTTTATACGGACGAACGTTCCGTTTAGCAAGGGGGTTCCCGATATGAGCGTCAAGAAAAGCGAACTGGAGGTTTCAGCGACGACTGAACGCCCTATGCGCGCGGACGCACGGCGCAATCTGACGCTCGTCGTGGAGACAGCGCGCGACGTGTTCGCGAGCGCCGGAGTGGATGCTCCAATGCGCGAGATCGCCGAGAAGGCGGGCGTGGGTGTCGGGACGATCTACCGGCATTTTCCGCAACGCTCCGACCTGATTGCCGCGGTATTCCGCCACGAGGTCGATGCCTGCGCTGATGCAGCGTCGGACCTTCTCCATCAGCATCAACCCGGGGAAGCGCTTGACCGCTGGATGCAGCGTTATGTCGATTTCCTTATCGCCAAACGCGGCCTGGCTTCAGCACTCTACTCCGGCGGACCGTCGTTCGAATCCTTGCCGGCCTATTTCGACAGTCGCTTCGAACCCGCGTTGCAATCGATTCTGGATGCGGCCGCCGCTTCGGGCGAGGTGAGCGCCGATGCCCGGCCCCACGATCTGCTTCGAGCTGCCGCCAGCCTCTGCGCGCCATCTAATAAGGGTGATCCCACCATGGCGCGTTGGCTGGTGGCGCTCCTTATCGACGGTCTGCGCTACCGTGCGTCGACACGCACCACCTGACGCTCAAGTGACACCGAACGCCCCCTTTCGCGACAGCGGCGGGCTGTTGCATGGATGGGATCGCTGTCGTAGGGAGCGGCTCCGCCTCCGTTTTAGGTTCCGGACCGTGCCCTACAAAGCGAACGCCGCCCGCCGTCATCACATCCCGCGACCGAAGCGGCGCGTGACGAACTGGGCGGCTTACGACGCCGCCCTGCGCCAGCGGGGCAGCCTCACGGTGTGTGTGAGCGAGGAGGCAATCGCGCAGTGGAAGGCAGCCCCCCGCACCACGCCCGGTGGGCAGCCCAGCTACTCCGACCTGGCGATCACAACAGCGCTGATGCTGCGCGCGGTGTTCCGTCTGGCGCTGCGCCAGACGGAAGGGCTCCTCGCCTCCATCCTCCAGTTGCTCGGCGTGGATCTGGCGGTGCCCGATCATTCCACCATCGCCCGGCGCGCCCGGACGGTGACACTGCTGCCCGCACCGCGCTCGAGCGGCGGACCCCTTCACCTGCTGGTCGACAGCACGGGGTTGAAGCTGTGCGGGTCGGGCGAATGGCTGATCGAGAAGCACGGCACCAAGCGGCGGCGCTCCTGGCGCGCCCTGCACCTCGGCCTGGACGCAGGAAGCGGGCGGATCGTCGCCGCCACCTTGACCGACCGTGGCGTGGACGATGCCTCGCAGGTCGCCCCCTTGGACGGGGGTTTACGCGTCGGTCCACGCGCGCCATCCCGACGCCAAGGTCATAGCGCCGCCCCGCCGCGATGCTGTGCTCAGCGAGACGGTCGGCACCGCGCCCACCGAGCGCGACCGTCACATCCAGATAGTCGCGCAGAGAGACCGGATGGCATGGCAACGGGCCAATGAGTACAATCGGCGCGCTGGTGTTGAAAGCCAAATGGCGCGCTGGAAGGGCGTCCTCGGCGACGCGCTGCGCTTCCATTGCGACGCGGCGCAGGCCATCGGCGTCGCCACCCTCAACCGCATGCTCGACCTTGGACGCCCGAACTCCGTCCGCGTCTCCTGATCAGCAACGGGGCTGGGGCGATCTCTTACCACGCTCACCTCCCTGCAACACGCCGCCCTGGGGCCGACTTCCATCTGCAGCCCGGGCAGGTGTTCCACATGTACGCGTCGGCGCGCGGCGTTGCCGTGAGCGAGACCGTTCTCGTGACCGAAGCCGCGCCGCGCCTGCTGACGACCTGCCCGCGTCGGCCCATGCAAGGTTGAGCCCGCCAAATTGTCCAGCATCGAGGTGACGATGCCCGATGACTTTGGGTCTTCAATTGCCGGCAGGGGAGCAAGCCCTCAATAGTGGAATCATCGGCCACCGCGTTGATGAGATGACCTGCCGGCTCCGTGGTTCTTTCCAAGGTCGGGACAAGCCCACCTCACTATGGCGTCTGGAAGCTCTGATCTTCCAAGGTGCGCAGCGCGCTCACCTCAGGAGGCCGGGGCAAGCAAGGTCGTGGAATGACCAGTGCTTCGTCCCGGCAGTGACCCCTCTCCGCCGCTAGGACGGATCCCAGGGAACGATCGTGCTCATGCGACGGCCTCCTTGTCCGACCAACGGAACTCACCGCTGTCCATCCAAAGCTGATGCATCAGCACTGCCAACTTGCGGGCCACCGCGATCTGAACCGAGCCGGCATTGGGTTTCGGCATAGCAGCCATGCGTCATATTGACGCTGCGTTGATTTGACACATTACCACAGCCAGCGCAGCATATTCTTTATGAAGACGTCGTATTCTATTAGAATACATCGACGGCCTTCAAGAAAAGTTCGGTGCAAGTCATCCGCTGTCCAGAACAGACGCGACGAGAGCTGAAGGCATTTCATGCCGCTCAGGAAATCGCATTAGAGGGCAGGTGGCTTCCAATGCTGTGATCATCATGGACGGAACGCCCGCAGGTGCGCCGCAGCCCCCGGCTGTGCTGTCGTCAGGGAATGTTCTGCCGCACAGGAGGGGCTATGAGCAAAGACATCGACAAGTCCGGCGACAAGACCGGCGATGAGCCCGCGGCTCAGGGATGGTCCCGCCGCTCGGTCATGAAGGTGGCGGCGGGTGCCATGGGTGCTCTCGCGATGCCGGCCGTCGTCCGCAGCGCACAGGCGGCCGAGGTTCTCTACGTGAACACCTGGGGGGGCACCTGGGAAAAGGCCGCGGTCAAGCATCTGTTCGAACCGTTCACCAAGGAAACCGGTGTGGAAATCCGCACCGTGTCGCCGGTGTCCTTCGCGAAACTGGCGGCACAGGTCCGCACGGGTGTCTACGAATTCGACGTGACGACGCTGGGAGGCGGCGACATCGTCCGCGCCAACGCCGCCAAGATCATCGACCCCCTTGCAGGCTCCCCTCTGGCGTCGGCCGGGCTGTGGAAGGACGCGGTGTTCGAGAACGGGGTGGCCTCGCATGCCTTCTCCACCGTCATCGCCTACCGCACCGACCGTCTTCCCAAGGGCGGGCCGCAGAACTGGGCCGATTTCTGGAACCGGCAGGAGTTTCCCGGAACCCGCTGCCTGCAGCGCTATTGCGCCCGTGTCCTGCCGCTGGCCCTGCTGGCCGACGGGGTGCCGCAGAACAAGCTCTACCCGCTGGACACCGAACGCGCCTTCCGTGCGCTCGAACGGATCAAGCCGGACCTGCGGGTCTGGTGGACCCAGGGCCAGCAGTCGCAGCAGCTTCTGCGCGACGGCGAGGTGGACATGATCGGCATCTGGCACTCCCGCGCGCTGGAGCTGATCGATCAGGGCCACCCGGTCGGCATCTCCTGGACGCAGGCGGAGATCGACCGCGCCTACTGGGTCGTCTCCAAGGACAGCCCGCGCCGCGAGATCGCCTGGAAGTTCATCCAGAGCGCCGTACAGCCGGAACGACTGGCCGGCTTCTGTCGCGAGGCGCTGTACGGCCCGCTCAATCCGGCCGCCTTCGAGTTCATCCCGAAGGAAGAGTCCGACCGCATGCCGACCGGCCCGCGTAACTATCCCCTCGCCTTCGAGCAGAACGTCAAGGACTTCGGCGGCAACCTGCAAAAGGTGACCCAGCGATTCGAGCAGTGGCTCGCGAGCTGAACAGCGCCTTCCGACCGCATCCCGCTGCATCCGCGAAGGGAGAAGCCTGTGATTTCAACCACCGTCCGGGGGGCGTCGAAGCCATGGCTTCTTTTGCTTCCGCTGGTTCTGTTCCTCTCCGCGTTCTTCCTGGTCCCGCTTGTCCAGGTCGCGATGATGAGCGTGACCGAGCCCGAACCGGGCTTCGGCAACTACGCCCATCTGGCCGAGGACGCGCTTTACCTCCAGGTCTTTCTCAACACCTTCCTGACGGCGCTCGGGGTGGCGGTCTGCTGCCTGCTGTTGGGTTACCCGCTGGCCTATCTGATGGCGCAGTCGTCGCCGCGCGTCGCTGCGCTGCTGATGCTGCTCGTCACCATGAGCTTCTGGACGAGTTTCCTGGTCCGCACCTACGCCTGGATGGTGCTGCTGGGCAACAACGGCCCGGTGACCGCGCTGCTGGCGCTCCTCGGCTGGGATCCGGCACCCCACCTGCTATTCACCCGCTTCAGCTCCACGCTCGCCATGGTGCACATCCTCATCCCCTACATGGTGATGAGCCTCTATTCGGTGATGAAGCGCATTGACCCGGCCCTGCTGCGGGCGGCGGAAAGTCTCGGCGCCAAGCCCTGGTCCGTGTTCAGGCAGGTCTATCTGCCGCTGAGCGCGCCCGGCATGGTGAACGGCGCCACGCTGGTGTTCATGATCTGCCTCGGCTTCTACGTCACGCCGGTGCTGCTCGGCAGCCCGCAGGAGCAGATGGTCGCCGGGCTGATCGGCACACAGATCGAGGAGTTCCTGGATTTCGGCCAGGCGTCGGCCATGGCCATGGTCCTGCTCGCCAGCACGCTGGTCGTGCTCACCGTTTATCACCGCCGCTTCGGCCTCGACCGGTTGTGGGGATGACCATGAGGCTCCTGCCCCGTCTGATCGGCATTCTGGTCGCCGCCTTCATCGCGGCTCCGCTGCTCATCGTCGTGCCGATGTCCTTCAGCACGGCGCCGTCGCTGGAGTTCCCGCCGCCCGGCTACTGGCTCGGCTATTACGCGGCCTATTTCACTGACGAGCGCTGGACCCAGCCGACCGTCAACAGCCTGGTCATCGCCTTCGGGACGATGCTGCTGACCATGCTGCTCGTCACCCCGGCGACTTTCGCGGTGGTGCGCCACCGCTTCCTCGGCCGCGGGATCGCCAACCTGATGCTGACCATGCCAATGGCAATGCCGCACATCGTGCTGGCGATCGGCTACTACTCCTATCTTGGCGACCTGCGGCTGACGCAGACGCATGCCGGCGTGATCATCGCCCACACAGCGCTGTCGGTCCCCGTCGCCTTCCTGATCCTGTCGGCCAACCTGAAGGGGTTCGACCGCAACCTGGAGCGCGCGGCGATGAGCCTCGGCGCCACGCCGTTGCGGACCTTCTGGCACGTTACGCTGCCGGTGCTGCGGCCGGGCTTCGCGATCAGCGCGCTGTTCGCCTTCATCCAGTCCTTCGACGAGACGGTCGTCGCCCTCTTCATCTCCGGACGCGAAAGCGAGACCCTGCCGCGCAAGATGTTCGAAAGCATCCGTGTGCAGGCCGACCCGGTCATCTCCGTCGTGTCCACCCTGCTGTTCGCCGCGGTGGTGCTGGTCGTGCTGATGCCGGTGCTGTGGAAGGCGGCGCGCAAGCGCCGTTCCCCCACCGGCCCCAGCGCCGTCGCCCGTGACGCCGCCGGGGCGAACGCCGGCACCGCGCCGTCCGACATCAATCCCTGCGCGCCGAGCCGCGTGCAACTGGAGGCTTGAGGCCGACCATGCCCGATCGCTACCTTCAGGTTTCCGCCCTGACCAAATCCTACGGCAGCGTCACGGCGCTCGGCGGCGTGTCCCTCGACGTGGAAAAGGGCGAATTCGTCACGCTCCTTGGGCCCAGCGGCTCGGGCAAGACCACCACGCTGATGATCATCGCCGGGTTCGAGACGGCGACCTCGGGCACCGTCGAGATCGGAGGCCGCTCGCTCAGCAACATCCCCCCGCACGCCCGCAACATCGGCATCGTCTTCCAGAACTATGCTCTGTTCCCACACAGGACGGCGCTGCAAAACATCATGTTCCCGCTGAACATGCGCGGCGTCCCGGCGGCGGAAGCCGAGCGCAAGGCGCGCGCCATGCTGGACCTCGTCGGTCTGTCCAGTTACGGCGACCGCTGGCCCAAGGACATGTCGGGTGGCCAGCAGCAGCGCATCGCGCTGGCCCGCGCGCTGGTGTTCGAGCCGTCGCTCCTGCTGCTGGACGAGCCGTTGGGCGCGCTCGACAAGAGCATGCGCGAACAGATGCAGATCGAGATCAAGCGTATCCAGAAGAGCCTGGGCGTGACCACGATCTTCGTCACGCACGACCAGTCCGAAGCGATGACCATGTCCGACCGCATCGCCGTGTTCGAACAGGGCCGCATCGACCAGATCGGCACCCCGCAGGAGGTCTACCGGCGGCCCAGCACGCCGTTCGTCGCGCGCTTCATCGGCGACAGCAATCTGCTGCCGGGCATCGTGCTGGACCCGGAACAGGGGCTGGTCAGGACCGAGCATTTCGGCCTGATGCGCCTGCCCGATCGGCTGAAGACGGCGACCGGAGCGAAGGTGACGCTGATGCTGCGCCCCGAATCCATCCACCTTGCCGGCATGATGGACACCCGTGGCGGCGACACCGAGAGGATGAACCGCGCCGAGGTGAACGTGCATACGGTGGTGCCCTACGGTGAAAGCACGCTGCTGATCGGACGGTCGGGCGGCAGCGATCTGCGCATCCGGCTGCGCGCGCAGGAAGCGGACGGCATCGGCAGCGGCGCCTCGCTCAAACTGCTGTGGCCGGCGGCGGCCGTCCACGCCATCCCGACGGCATGACGATGACCCAGGCACCAACTGAAAATGCACCCTACACCGGTGCCGACGCGCTGTGCGACACGCTGCTGGCCGGCGGGGTGGAGGTCTGCTTCGCCAATCCCGGCACCTCGGAGATGCATTTCGTCGCCGCCCTCGACCGCCGGCCGCGCATGCGCTGCATCCTCGGCCTGTTCGAGGGGGTGGTGACGGGGGCCGCCGACGGCTATGCCCGCATGACCGACAAGCCGGCCGTCACCCTGCTGCATTGCGGCCCAGGGCTCGCCAACGGGCTGGCAAACCTTCACAACGCGCGGCGCGCCCGATCCCCCATCGTCAACGTGGTCGGCGATCACGCGACCCACCATCGCGCCTACGACGCGCCGCTGACCAGCGACGTCGAGGGGCTGGCCCGTCCGATGTCCCATTGGGTGCGCAGCACGGCCTCGGCCGCCACGGTGGCCCAGGACGCGGCGGAGGCCATCCGGACCGCCCGCACGGCACCGGGCAAAATAGCCACGCTGATCCTGCCGGCCGATGCGGCCTGGAGCGAAACCTCGCCCGGCTTGCCGCCGCTGCCCGCCCCACCGCCGGCGGAGGTGTCGGCCGCGATGGTCGCGGACGCGGCGGCGGCGATCCGTTCGGGGCGGCGGACGGTCCTGTTGCTGACCGGCCGGGCGCTGCGGGCGCCGGCTCTTGCCACGGCGGAGCGGATCGGCAGGGCCACCGGGGTCCGGCTGCTGGCCCAGCAGTCGAACGGCCGCATCGAGCGCGGCGCCGGCCGCGTGGCGGTGGAGCGCGTTCCCTACCCGCTGGACGGCGCAATCGCCACCTTCCGGGACGTCGAGCAGGTGATCCTCGTCGGCGCCGCGGCGCCCGTGGCCTTCTTCGCTTATCCCGGGCGGCCGAGCAGCCCGCTGCCGGACGGATGCCGCGTCCTGACGCTGGCGGAGCCCGAGGACGACCTGCCCGGTGCGCTGGACGCTTTGGCCGATGCGCTTGGCGTCGGGTCGGGTGGCCAACCGCTGATCCAGCGGCTCGACCGGCCGGCGATGATCGACGGGGCGCTGACGCCGGATTCCATCGCAGCGGCCGTCGGCGCCCTGATGCCGGAGGGCGCCATCCTGTGCGACGAGGCGCTGACCTCCGGGCGCCGCCTGTTCGAACTCACCCGCGGGGCGCCGCCTCACGATGTCCTGGCGCTGACCGGCGGGTCTATCGGCATCGGACTGCCGCTGGCGACCGGCGCCGCGGTGGCCTGTCCGGACCGCAAGGTCATCGCGCTCCAGGCCGACGGCAGCGGCATGTATACCGCCCAGGCCCTGTGGACGCAGGCAAGGGAGGGGCTGGACGTCGTCACCATCGTCTTCGCCAACCGCTCCTACGCCATCCTGCGCAACGAGTACCGCAGCGTCGGCGCCGGGGAACCAGGCCGCAACGCCGACCGGCTGTTCGATCTCGTCGACCCGGTGATCGACTGGACCGGTCTCGCCCGATCCATGGGAGTTGAGGCGGCGCGCGCAGAGGATGCCGGAACCTTCGCCGACCGGCTGTCGGCGGCGTTTCGCCGGAAGGGACCATTCCTGATCGAGGCAGTGATGTGAAGACCAAGCACTGATCCGCCCGCCATCCATGCAGACCAGGAGCCGTCCGTGAGTGTTCGTCCGCTTTCCTCCGTGCTGAAGACGTTTGCCGTCCTCGACGTCGTTGCGGCGTCGTCAGAGCCCGTGCGGCTCGCGGACGTGGCCCGGACGGTGGAGGAGGCACGGGCGGCGACACACCAGCGCCTCCAGACCCTGGTGGAAGCCGGATGGGTCGAGCAGACGGAGGACGGGCGCTACCGCCTCGCCCTGCGCATCGTCGCCCATGCGGCCATGGCCATGGAACAGGCGAACCTGGGCGCCCGGCTGGCCGACATCCTGCACGACATGGTCGCCGAGAGCGGAGAAACCGCCTCCATGGCCGTGCTCGACGGGCAGGAAGCCGCCATCATGCGCCGCGTCGAAGCCAAGGGCATCCTGCGGGCCGACCTGCGGGTCGGCACCCGCCTCGATCTGGCGCGCACCGCGCTGGGCCGCGTCCTCAGCGCCTTCGCCCGTCCCGACACCCTGGCACGACTGGTCGAGGCCGGCGTGGCACTGCCCGAACGCGAACTGGCCGAGCGCATCCGTGCCGACGGCTACGCGGTTTCCGGCGTCACCGGCCCCCGAACCGTTTCCGCCGTGGCCGCCCCCGTGATCGACAGCCATGGCGACTGCATCGCCGCGCTGTCGCTCTCGGGACCGACCGCGGGCTTCAACACGCAAACCTGCGCGAGTGTCGTGGTCGCGGCGGCGGCCCGTGTCAACGCTCGCCTACGCGGAGCCAAAGAATGAGCCTTGCCCTATCCCCGTCGGCGGGGGGCACAGCACCGGGTCCCGACCCGCACAGCCTGTTCCGGCTGATGCGGAACCCGGCGGAGCTGATGACCCCCGAACGCCTCGCCTCCATCCAGCCCTCCCGCATCAGCGCGTCGCGCGCGTTGATGAGCCGGGCAATCCGCGACCGCTGGTCCATCACCCGCACCAGCTTCGACATCGACGAGCGCGGGCACGGCACCGCCGGCTACCGCATCGACATCGGCGGCTGGCGCTTCTCCTTCCCGGTCTTCTCGTTCGAGCCGTCGGACCAGGGGCGTTCCGGCCGCATCATCGGCCGGTCCTGGGACATGATGGGCGCCCTGGTGGAAGGGGACATCAGCCCGGCCGACGTGGAACGGACCCGCGTCGAACTGCCGAAGCTCTACGAGGGCCGGGCGACACCCGGCACGCTGATCTGGTGCCGCTCCAACCGCAGCCAGCGGCTGTTCGACCATGCCCTGCAGTCGCTGGTCGCCGGCAGGCAGCCGGACGTCGCCCAGCTGGGCCAGATCTGCTACTTGATGCGCAATACGGGGCTGGACGGCAACGGCACCTTCGGGACCAAGAGCTTCCTTGCCTTCGAGAAGGACCATCCTCTGCGCTGGTCGCTCTCCGCCCAGATGCTGTGCGCCTACATGATGCGGGCGTTCGCACAGGACCTGCTGCACCATCTGGCGCGGATGGCATCGCCACAGGCGGTGACGCTTGCTCCCGAACTGGCGCGCTATCTCGGCGTCGGCAACGGCTCGGCCCTCGGGCTGATGCTGTTCGTCAACAACCATCCGCGCCTGATCGACCGCTGGCTGTGGGTCCGGGAGGAGGCCATCGCTCGGGCCAAGTGCCTGATCCCCGGGCCCGACGCCGCGGAGGTCGCGACCCTGTTGCGACTACTGGACAAGGCCATCCTGTTCCGCCGCCAGGACCGCGTCGTCTACGAAGCGATCACCCCAAGCGGCGTCGTGCACGCCGACCTTCTTATCATCCGCGAGCAGACCGAGCGTCTTCTGACCCGTCTGCGCCGGGGCGAGGCCGTGGCTGAGCATCCGATCGCCGATCTCTGCGCCTCGCTGGACGGGAGCATTCATCCGGACGCGATGGAAACGCTGCACTCCCTGCTGATCGAGCTGGTGCCGGAGGTGGCCGACGCGCTGGTCGAGACGCTGGTGATCGACGAGGAGCTGACCGGGCGTCCGGAAATGCCGGTCGGACGGCTGCGGGAGATCATCCACAGTCAGTATGCCTGGGCCTTCGGGCTTGACCTGAAGTCCGACACCGCGCTTCGCTACGTCTGGTACAAGTCGGTGACGGCGGAGGAGCCGCGCCGCGGCCCGCGGGACGAGGTTGGCGACGCGGTCAATCTCGGGCTCGACCTGCCGCGCCTGATCGTCCGGCTGGACGCCGACCTGGCGGCCCAGGACCCGAAGCAGAGCACCGCGCGTTTCCTGCTTGCCCACCCGACCCACCGCGCCATCGTCACGCGGGTGCAGGCGCTGGCCGGGCTGCCCTATCATTCGCCGCATGCCGACATCATGTGCGAGGGCTTCGTTCCCGCCCACATCACCCGCCTGCTGAACGTCGGCATCCACGGCATCGACAAGACGCGCGATTTCCTGAACCGCAACCTGCGCGGCGTGCTGTTCCACGGGGCGCCGACCCCGGCCGAACTGGCCGCCGGTGCGGACGAGACCTGGTTCTATCCTGCGGAGCCCCTGTCATGACCATACGGACCGCAAACGATGCGACCGCCGGTTCCGGCGTACCGCTGCAGGTGAGCCTGCGCGAAAGCAGGCTGGTGCTCGAGCGGCTGATGCAGGTGACCCGCGTGGAGCCGGGACTGGTTCCCAGCCTGCGCGACTGCGCCCTCTATTCCGCTGCCCTCGGCCTCGGCGGCTTTCCGGAACTGCCGCGCCACCTGGACCTGTTGCGGGCGGCCAAGCCGACCGGCCTCCGCATTCTCGACGGTGCCGACACGCCCCTGCCTGACACATTGGTGGCGGATTGCACCGGGCAACATGCCTGGATCGCCGCGCCGGCACTTGTCGACCTGTGCGTGGAGCGGCATCGCCGCGGACTGCCCGGCGGCGTCGTCGCGCTGAATCTCACCGAGACGGGTGAACTCCAAATCGCCGGGGCGCTGGCGGAAGCCCACGGGTTGTCCGCGACCGTAACCGCTGCGGAGCAGGATGGCGGCACAGCCGTCCGGCTGTCCGTGCAGTCCAGGGCGGACGGCCATCCGACCGTGCTCGACACCATCCGCCGCCATGGCATCCCGGTGGAGGCGGATTTGTGGTGGCGCCTGTTCCATCTCGCCAACGAGGCACTGGCGCCGGACAGCTTCACCTCCCGCCGCCATGCCGGTGCGATCATGGTCACCGCCGACGGGCGGGTCGTCGGCCGCCAGGATGAGGACGACACCGACCTTTCCCTCCTGCACGGCGACGCCTCCGCGGCTTGAACTGCGCTTGGCCAGCACACCCTCTTCAGACGGACACCCACTCATGCTGATCGACGCACTCCAGTGCGGTCACTTCGACCGCGCCGTTTTCGAGGAACTGAAGAACAGCGGCTACACCTGCGTCACCCCGACGCTGGGCTTCTGGGAGGACACCCTGGAGTCGCTGGAAGCCATCGGCCGGTGGCGCGACATGGAACGGGAGATGGGCGACCTCTTCCTGATCGCCCGCACCGCCGCGGACATCCGCCGGGCGGAGGAGACGGGGCGGGTCGCCGTCCTGCTCGGCTACCAGAACAGCAACCTGTTCCAGAACCGCATCGCCTATGTCGAGCTGTTCGCCGATCTCGGCGTCCGCGTCGTACAGCTCACCTACAACAACCAGAACGAGCTGGGTGGAAGCTGCTACGAGGAAAAGGACAGCGGACTCAGCCGCTTCGGCCGCGAGGTGGTGCGCGAGATGAACCGCGTAGGCATGGTCGTCGACCTGTCGCACGTTGGTGACAAGACGACGCTTGACGCCATCGAATGGTCGGAAAAGCCGGTCGCCATCACCCACGCCAACGTCGCCTCCCTGTTCCCGCACAAGCGCAACAAGAGCGACGAGGTGGTAAGGGCGCTGAGCCGCAACGGTGGCGTCATCGGTTGCGTCGCCTACCGCAACATCACCCCCGATGCGGCCTGCGCCACGGTCGAGGGCTGGTGCGAGATGGTCGCCCGCACCGTCGACCTGGCCGGCATCGACCATGTCGGCATCGGCACCGACTACAGCCACAACACCACGCAGGTGGACATTGACTGGATGCGCAAGGGGCGCTGGACGCGGTCGGTGCAGTATGGCGCCGGTTCCGCCGCGCGTCCGGGCAAGGTGCCGAAACCCGATTGGTTCGTCCGGGCCGGCCAGCTCTCCGCCGTCCGCGATGGCCTGCGCCGCGTCGGATTCAGTGCCGAGGAGGCCGGGAAGATCCTGGGCGGCAACTGGCTGCGCCTCTATCAGGCTGTGATGGGTTGATCGCGCGGTTCTGACCAAGACTGAAAGGAGAGTGGCCCATGCGGCATGAACCCGTGGACGCGGCCGCGGCTGAAGCGGCCTACCCGTCGATCGGCATGCTGATCGACGGCGAATGGCTGGGTACGGACGGCCGGGCGACGCAGGACATCGTCAACCCGGCGACCGGCGGCCTGCTGGGGCGGCTCCCGCACGCCGATGCCGCGGACCTCCGACGCGCCGTCGTCGCGGCCGAGCGCGCCTTCGCCACATGGCGCAACAGTTCGCCAATGCTCCGGTCCACGGTTCTGCGTCGCTTCGCCGACCTGGTTCGGGCCAACGCCGAGGACATCGCCCGCGCCATCACGCTCGACCAGGGCAAACCGCTGACCGAGGCGCTGGGGGAGGTCCGCTTCTCGGCCGAACATGCGGATTGGCATGCCGAGGAATGCCGGCGCATCTACGGACGGATCATCCCGCCCCGCGACTCGCATGTCGTCCAGTCGGTTGTGCGGGAGCCGGTGGGCGTCTGCGCCGCCTTCACACCATGGAACTTCCCCTTCAGCCAAGCCGTGCGCAAGGTCTGCGCCGCACTGGGCGCCGGCTGCACCATCATCCTGAAGGGACCGGAGGACACGCCTTCCGCCATCGTCGCCATCGGCCGCCTGTTCATGGAGGCGGGTCTGCCGCCCGGCTGCCTGAACCTCGTCTGGGGCGAGCCGGCGGTGGTCTCCCGCACGCTGATCGAGTCCCCGGAGGTGAGGAAGGTATCCTTCACCGGCTCCGTTCCGGTCGGAAAGCAATTGGCGGCGCTGGCCGGGCAGCACATGAAGCGCACGACCATGGAGTTGGGAGGACATGCCCCCGCCATCGTCTTCGACGATGCCGACGTGGAGGCCGCTGCCGAGGCGCTCGCCGCGCAGAAGCTGCGGAACGCCGGGCAGGTTTGCGTGTCGCCGACACGTTTCTATGTCCAGAGGCGCGTCCACGACCGTTTCCTCGACCGTTTCGTCGCAATGCTCGCCAGCGCCCGGGTCGGCAATGGGCTTGGCGCGGACGTCGTCATGGGGCCGCTCTGCCACGCCCGGCGGCAGGACGCCATGGACGCGCTGGTGGAGGACGCACGCTCGCGCGGCGCCTCCATCGCCACCGGCGGCCGGCGGCTGGATGGACCGGGCTTCTTCTACGCGCCAACCGTCATCCACGACCTGCCTGACGACATTCGCGCCATGCGGGAGGAGCCCTTCGGCCCCCTCGGCATCGTCACGCCCTTCGACGATGCGGCGGACGTGCTGCGCCGCGCCAACAGCCTGCCGTTCGGGCTGGCCGCCTACCTGTTCACCCGATCCGCCGACACGGCGCATGCGGTCGCGCTCGGGCTTTCAACCGGCATGGTGTCGATCAACCATTTCGGACTCGCGCTCGCCGAGACCCCCTTCGGAGGCGTGAACGACAGCGGCTACGGCAGCGAGGGCGGACAGGAAAGCTTCGACGGCTATCTGACCACCAAGTTCATCACCCACCGACACGATCTGCCCTGACCAGCGGGCACCCACGAGGTTTACCAATGTTCGATCCAATCGATACCGGCATCGCCCCGCCCAAGGGGCCGGTGACCGCCACCCTGCGCGCCGGCAACATCGTCTATTCCGCGCACATCCCGAAGGACCCCCTCACCGGCGCCATCGTGGAGGGCGACATCGAAACGCAGGCGCGACAGGCGCTACGCAATCTCGACCAAGCGATGCGCGCGGCCGGCGGATCGCTGGCCAACGTGGTGCACATGGCCATCTATCTGATCGACCGGGCCGACGCGGGCGGCATGAACGCCGTCTATACGGAGTTCTTCAAACCGCCTTATCCCTGCCGTGCAACCGTGGTGGTCAAGGAACTCCTGTCCCCCGGCGTCCGTATCGAGTTTGTGGCGACGGCCGTTCTCGAAACCTGACCGGCACCATCAAGTTGGTGTTGGATAGGGTGCTGGAGCGGGCGAGTGCGAGATATGGAGCGGCATGACGACACCCGCTGACCACCGTATCGGTTGCCGCTACCCAACCGAGGGGCATCGTCACGTAAACAGCGGGGTTGGCGACCCCAAGCTGCTCTCGGCATGGTGGCGGGATGAGACGAGAGCCCGATCCCCATTACCGCCACCGCTTCCCAGCCAAAATGATCGCGCATGCAGTTTGGTTGTACCACACATTCTCGCTCAGCTTCTGTGATGTCGAACGACCTTGGCGCACAAATGGGCGGGAGGTTGGCTGCGGCAGGATGGCAAGGTACGAAAGCGGCCCCGCTGAAGCCGCCAAGCAGACCTCCCGCGAGAAGCTCTGCGCCGCGTCCAACTGATGGACCGGCCGGGCAGGCGGCGGCGCGTGGATTGAGTCTGACGTTGGCCTGAGCTGGGGCGGGGCAGAAAATCTGCCTCGCCCCAGCTGCATTTTCATATGCCCGTAGCCCCTGTCCGCCAGCGACGGCGCCGTCGCGGCAGGACCCATTCCTTGGAATCGATGGGACAAAATGTCGCACATTCCTCTGTAGAGGAGGAAGATGGCGGTATCCGCCCAGGGTAGCCTCGTCTTCGTTATGGAAGGGAGGCAGACGTGACATTCTCTTCGAGTGAACCATCGCCCATCAATCAAAGAGACCTTCGAAACGCCTTCGGCAAGTTCCCGACCGGGGTTACGGTTGTCACCGTGCTCGACGAAGACGGAAATCCCCGCGGGATAACGGCGAATTCCTTCACATCCGTCTCGCTCGATCCGCCGCTGGTCCTTGTCTGTGTCGGAAACCGATCGTTCAGTTTTCCGATCTTCTGCAACACACCGTCCTTCGCCGTGAATCTGCTGCACGAGGGACAGGCCGATGTCTCCGGCCTTTTCGCCTCCCGTTCGCCCGAGAAATTCCAGTCGACCGGGTTTGGCCCGAAACACACCGGCGCGCCGGTTCTGACCGATTGCCTCACTTGGTTCGATTGCACGGTACATGACCGCGTGATGGCCGGCGACCATCTGGTTCTCATCGGCCGCGTGCAGGCCTTCGGCCCAAGCGGAACGGCAGGTCGGGCAGCTCCGCTCGGCTTCTGCCGGGGCAGGTACGCGACGATGCACGAAGTTCCGGGCGCCGGTGGGGAGATGCCGCAGGGCATGCAGGTCGGCTACCTCGTCGAAGCGGACGACGGCATCCTGCTGCAATCCGACGGAGCGGGCGGCTGGCGCCTGCCGGGCGGCCGCAGCCGCAAGGCCGAACGGGCACTGCCTCTGGCTGACGGGAGCACACTACCGCTGCGGCCGGACGACAGCTTCCTTTATTCGGTCTTCGACGTCGCCGGGCAGGACGCCGGCTGTCTGGTCTATCGCACCCGTCTCGCGGCCGATGCGGCCACCATGACCCTGCCGCCGGGCCTCCGCTTCTTTGCGCTCGACGCCCTGCCCTTCGAGGCCATGCCGATGCGTGAGACCCGGGCGATGCTGCGCCGCTATGTCCGGGAACGGCAAGCGGACCGCTTCGGCATCTACATTGACTCAAGCGACGGCGGGCGGCTGGCGATGGTCGATGGCCGCCCCTCTCCCTGGCCCGGCGCGCTCGCCGAAAACGGCTGATCCCCCACCGCCCCTTCACAAAAATATGAGACCGCGATGCACACCACCTGCAGGTCGCTCGAAGGCACCCGCCGCGCCCTCTATATCGGCGGACGGTTCGTCGAACCGAAAAGCGGCCGCTACATCCCGAGCTACGACCCCACCACCGCCGAGCCCTGGTACGAACTGGCCGACGCCGGTGCCGAGGACGTCGATGCCGCCGTCGCCGCGGCGCGGGCCGCCTTCGCCGATCCGGCTTGGCGGCGGATGACCCAGAGCGACCGCGGCAAGCTGGTCCGCCGCCTGGCCGAGCTGATCCTCGCCAACGCCGAGGACCTGGCGCTGATGGAGACCCGCGACAACGGCAAGCTGATCAAGGAGATGCGCGCCCAGATGCGCGCCATACCCGACAGCTACGTCTATTTCGCCGGAATGGCCGACAAGCTGCAAGGCGACACCATCCCGGTGAACAAGCTGGACATGCTGAACTTCAACCTGCGCGAACCGCTGGGCGTCGTCGGCATGATCACGCCGTGGAACTCGCCGCTGATGCTGCTGACCGGCACGCTGGCGCCCTGCCTCGCCATCGGCAACACGGTGGTGATCAAGCCGTCGGAACACGCCACCGCCTCCACCCTGGCGCTCGCCGAGCTGGTCACCGAGGCCGGTTTCCCGGACGGCGTCGTCAATGTGGTGACCGGCGCCGGCGCCACCGCCGGGGAGGCGCTGACCCGCCACCCCGGCATCGCGAAGATCGTCTTCACTGGCAGCACCCAGACCGGCAGCCGCATCGCCGCCACCGCCGCCGCCAACCTCGTGCCCTGCCAGATGGAGCTGGGCGGCAAGTCGCCCCACGTGGTGTTCGGCGACGTCGACATCAAGCGGGCGGTGAACGGCGTGGTCGCCGGGGTCTTCGCCGCAGCCGGGCAAACCTGCGTCGCCGGGTCGCGCTGCTTCGTCGAGGCCGCCATCTACGACCGCTTCGTCGAGGCGCTGGTCGCCCGCACCGGGCGCATCACCGTCAGCCACCCGATGGAGGAGAGCACCGACATCGGCCCGCTCGCCCTGTCGGCGCAGCTCGCCAAGGTCGAGGACTATGTCGCCTCGGGCCAGCGCGACGGCGCCCGGCTGGCCGCCGGCGGACGGCGGCCCCAGGCGGCGGGGCTGGAGAAGGGCTGGTACTTCGAGCCGACGGTGCTGGCCGACGCGCGCAACGACATGGGCTTCATGCAGGACGAGATCTTCGGCCCGGTCGTCGGTGTGGTGCCCTTCGCCTCGGAGGACGAGATGATCGCCATGGCGAACGACACCCGCTATGGCCTCGCATCGGGCATCTGGACCAGCGACATCGACCGCGCCATGCGCTTCGCCACCCGGATCGACGCCGGCACCGTCTGGATCAACACCTACCGCGCCGCCGCCTACATGTCGTCGAACGGCGGCTTCAAGCAGAGCGGCTACGGCCGGCGCGGCGGCTTCGACGTGATGCGCGAGTTCTCGCGGTCGAAGAACGTCGTCATCGATTACTCCGGCGCAATGCAGGACCCCTTCGTCATCCGGCTGCGCTGATCCGCCCCGCCCGGGCTTCTCCTCCCCCGAGAAAAGGACAAGGACATGAAGTTCGCCGTCGCGCTTTCCATGGAGCGCTTCTCACCGGACACGCCGATGAGCGACGTGACCAGCACCATGCTGGAGCTGGTGAAGATGGCCGACCAGGGCGGTTTCGAGACCCTGTGGACCGCCGAGCACCACACCATCGAGTGCACGATCTCCCCCAACCCCTTCACCGTCCTGACCTGGCTCGGCCAGCACACCGAGCGCATCCGGCTCGGCACCGCCACCATCGTCGCCCCCTACTGGAGCCCGATCCGGCTGGCCGGCGAAGCGGCGCTGTGCGACCATCTGACCGGCGGCCGGCTGGAGTTCGGCATCGCCCGCGGCGCCTACCAGTACGAGTTCGACCGCATGGCCGGCGGCATGCCCCAGCAGGAGGGCGTCGCCTACATGAAGGAACTGGTGCCGGCGGTGCAAAAGCTGTGGGCCGGCGACTACGCCCATGATGGCCATTACTGGAAGTTCCCGCTGGCAACCTCGGTGCCCAAGCCTTTGCAGGCGCCGCACCCGCGCATCTGGGTGGCGGCCCGCGACCCCGGCACCTTCGACTGGGCCGTCGGCATCGGCGCCAGCATCCTGTCGACGCCGCTGGCCGCCCCGGCGGCCGAGATCGCCGTACTGGGCGAGAAGTTCCGCAAGGCGGTGACCGACCATCCGGAGGTGCCGCGCCCGCGCTTCATGATGCAGCGCCGCACCTGCTGCTACGAGCGGCCGGAGGAGGCCGAACTGGCGGTACGGCACAGCATCGACTATGGCCGCAGTTTCGAGAATCTGTTCCAGAACATCGGGACGGTGACCAACGGCTTCCCGACGGCGGTGTCCTACGAAAGCGTCGCCGGCCGCGACAACTACAAGCCGGAGAACGTCCTGAAGAACCTGATGTTCGGCACGCCGGACGAGGTGATCGAAAAGCTGCTGGATTACGAGGCGGCCGGCGTTGACCAGTTCTCGCTCGGCCTGTCCTTCAACCTGCCCGTCGAGCTCCAGCGCAAGACGCTCGACCTGTTCACCTGCGAGGTGCTGCCGGTCTTCGCCGCACGCGAACGCGACCGCCGGCATGAGGAGGAGCGCCGCCTTGCCACAGCAGCGCCGCGCCTGGCTGCGGCGGGGCACTGACCATGGCCGACTTCTGTCACTTCACGGTCGGGCCGGTGACGTTGAACTACCGGCTCGACGGCCGGGGACCGGAGCCGCTGGTCTGCATCCACGGCGTCGGCTCCTACCTGGAGGCCTGGAGCGGTGTGGTGGAGCGGCTCGCCGACCGCTTCACCATCCTGACCTTCGACCTGCGCGGCCATGGCCGGTCCACAAGGATCAAAGGCCGCTACGAGATCGACGATTTTGTCGGCGAGACGCTGGCGCTGGCCGACCATGCCGGCTTCGGCCGCTTCAACCTGGCGGGATTTTCGCTGGGCGGGCTGATCGCCCAACGCCTGACCCTGACCCATCCGGAGCGCGTCAAGCGGCTGGTGCTGCTGTCCACCGTCGCCGGCCGCAATCCGGAGGAGCGCCGGCGGGTGCTCGACCGTCTGGCGGCCCTGCAGGCCGGACAGCCGGGCTCGCATTACGACGCCTCGCTGTCGCGCTGGCTAACCGACGACTTCCAGGAGCGCAACCCGGATCTGATCCGGGGCCTGCGGGAACGCAACGCCGTGAACGACCCCGACTGCTACGCCGCCGCCTACCGCGTCCTGGCGGAAACCGATTTCGGCGGCTTCCTCGACCAGATCCGCTGCCCGACCCTGATCGCCACCGGGGAGGAGGACATCGGCTCCAACCCGCGCATGGCGCGCACCATGCACGACAGCATCCCCGGTTCGGCTCTGCACATCCTGCCGGGCCTGCGCCATTCGATCCTGATCGAGGCGCCGGACGCGGTGGCGGGACTGATGAGGCGCTTCCTGACGTCCGCCGAGCAGCCGAAGGAGGGCGCAAGCCATGGATGAACCCCTACAACGGGCGGGCGAACGCGTCCGGCGCGACGTGCTCGGCGACGCCTATGTCGACCGCGCGATGGCGGCGGCCGACGACTTCTCCCGGCCCTTCCAGCAGATGGTCAACGAATATTGCTGGGGACAGTGCTGGGCCGACGACGCGCTCGACCGCCGCCAGCGCAGCCTGCTGAACCTCGGCATGATCGCGGCGCTGGGCCGCATGCATGAGTTCGAGCTGCACCTGCGCGGCGCCATCCGCAACGGCCTCTCCGATGCCGAGTTGCAGGCGGCGCTGATCCAGATCGCCGTCTATTGCGGCATTCCCGCCGGCGTCGAGTGCTTCCGCATCGCCCGCAAAATCCACCAGGAGGTCGCCGGTGACGGCACGGGAGGCACACCATGATCGTCGAGGAACGCATCTACCGCATCCGTTCGGGCAAACTGCGCGAGTATCTGGCGCTGGTGCAGAGCGAGGGGCTGGCGATCCAGCAACCGATCCTCGGAAATCTGATCGGTTACTTCGTCAGCGAGATCGGCCCACTGAACCATGTCGTCCACATGTGGGGCTATGCCGATTTCGAGGACCGCACCGCCCGCCGCCAGCAGCTCTCCGAGGATCCGCGCTGGCAGGCCTTCATCCCGAAGCTGGCGGCGCTGATCGAGACGGCGGAAAACCGCATCCTGCTGCCGACCGCCTTCTCGCCCCTGAAGTGACGAACCGGCAGCGCTATGCTCCGATTCGCAGGAACATTAGGGCCGTTTTTCCTCTGTTTCACAGGGAGACAGGAAGACGCGCAAGTCTTCCTAATGGGCTCAAGTAAAAATCTTAAAGACAGGGAAAGCCCACCGAACACAACGATGGGAGACGGTTGTGACAGAACGACTGAGGGTAGAGAATCTCTATAAAGTTTTCTCCAAATCTCCCGATCCGGCCCTGCGGATGTTGGCCGCAGGTGCAAAAAAAACCGATGTTCTGGCAAAAACCGGAATGGTTGTAGGGTTGAACGATGTTTCATTGTCGGTTCCGAGCGGTGCCATCTATATGGTGATGGGGCTGTCGGGATCGGGCAAATCCACCCTGGCCCGCTGCATCAACCGGTTGAACGAACCGAGCGCCGGTCGGATCCTGCTGGACGGCCGCGACATCGTTGCCGCCGGCGAGGCGGAACTGCGCGACATCCGTCGCAAGCGCATCTCCATGGTGTTCCAGCATTTCGCCCTGCTGCCCAACCGCACCGTCGCCGAGAACACCGAGTTCGGCCTGAAGCTCCAGGGGGTCTCTCCCCAGTCCCGCGGGCGCCGGGCGGAAGAGGTGCTGTCGATCGTCGGTCTGGCGCGCTGGGGCAACCACTACCCCCACGAGCTGAGCGGCGGCATGCGCCAGCGGGTCGGGTTGGCACGCGCGCTCGCCACCGATGCCGACGTGCTGATCATGGACGAGGCGTTCAGCGCGCTCGACCCGCTGATCCGCACCGAGATGCAGGACGAACTGCTGCGCCTCCAGCGCACGCTGAAGAAGACCATCCTGTTCATCACCCACGATTTCCAGGAGGCGCTGAAGCTCGGCACGCGGATCGCCATCATGGCCGACGGCGAACTGGTCCGCGAAGGCACCCCCCAGTCGATTGTGCTGGAGCCGGGCAGCGATTATGTCGCCGCCTTCACCCGCGAGGTTGACCGCTCCCGCCTGTTCGACGCCCGCTGGGCGATGACCCCGGTGCAGCCCGTCCCGCTGGCCGCCGGCCTGTGCCTCGCCGAGACGGGCGACGGTGGCGGGCTGGTGCTCGACGATGGCGGCCATGTCGTCGGCGCGCTCGACTCCGAGACGCTACGAGGTCTGCGCGACACCGCCGGCGGCGGGATTGCCAGCCTCGGAAATGGCGGCATCGGCGCACTGCGCAAGGACTTCGTCACGGTGCGCGAGTGCGACAGCCTTCTCGACGCCGCCCGCGCCCACCGGGCCGGACGGCCGATGGCGGTGGTCGACGAGGAAGGCCGGCTGACCGGCACGCTCGCCGCCGACCGCATCCTGGCGGGCATCGCCGCCGCCCCTCCTCACCCAGCGGGAGGCCTGCATGCTTGACGCAAACGACCTCAACGTCTTTCCGGTCGACGCCTGGATCCAGGACGGCGTCGCGTGGATCGCGCTGAACCTTCGTCCGCTCTTCCTCGCCATCAAGTGGCCGGTCGAGTATGTCCTGAACCTCAACATCTTCCTGCTCCAGGAGATCCCCTTCCTCGCCATCGTGGCGGTGGCGGTGCTGCTGGCCTGGCGGCTGGCCAGCCTGGGGGTCGCCTGCTTCAGCGCCGTCGCCCTGGTCGCCATCGCCGCGCTGGGGGTCTGGTCGGAGGCGATGACCACGCTTTCGCTCATCACCACCGCCATCGTCATCTGCGCGGCCATCGGCATCCCGATCGGCATCGGCTGCGCCCGCAGCGACCGGATGTGGGGCGTGGTCCGCCCGATCCTCGACATCATGCAGACCACCCCGACCTTCGTCTATCTGGTGCCGGTGGTGATGCTGTTCGGCGTCGGCACGGTGCCAGGCGAGGTGGCGGTGGTGACGGCGGCGGCCCCGCCGCTGATCCGTTTCACCAACCTCGGCATCCGCATGGTCGAGACCGAAATGGTCGAGGCCGGCCTCGCCTTCGGCGCCACCAAGCGGCAGCTGCTGTGGGAGGTCCAGCTCCCGCTGGCCGTGCCGACCATCCTCGGCGGCCTGAACCAGACGGTACTGACCGCGATGGTGATGTCGGTCGTCGTCGCCATGATCGGGGCGGAAGGGCTCGGGCTGGTGGTGCTCCAGGGCCTCGGTCGGCTCGACGTCGGCCGCGCTGCGGTGGGCGGCATCGCCATCGTTCTGCTGGCGATGATGCTCGACCGCATCACCCAGAAGCTGGCCCAGCCCGGCGGCCCCGGCGGGCGTCCGCTGCTCCGCAGCCTGCGCGCCCTCGTCCGCTCAGGTCGTCCGGCCGACGGCAAAACGAACGCCGGCCCGGCCACCTCCAATCCGGCGATCTCCAGTCCGGACCAGTGATCCCGCCCCCAGACCGCAAGCCCCGAACCGCAAGCCCCGTTCCACCCGAATCCCGTCCCGACCCCGATTGAGGAAACCGCCATGCCCTTCTTCACAAAGTCGGTCGCCAAGTCCCTCTCCGTCGCCGCCTTTCTCGCCGCTGCCTGCGTCCAGCCGTCTCTGGCCGCCGACCAGCCCGGCAAGGGCAAGACCATCCGCTACGCCCAGTCGGACAGCCTCGGCGCCAACTACGTCACTGCCCAGATCGTCAGCGCTGCCTTCAAGGAACTCGGCTATTCGGTCAAGCTCAGCACGCTGAGCACGACCCTGTTCTTCCAGGCGGCGGCGCAGGGCGACCTCGACATCGCCACCGATATCAACTTCCCGCAGCGCGAGCCCGCCTTCCGCAAGGTGGAGCAGCAGGCGACGATTGTCGGCGGCGGCCTGATCAAGGAGGGCGGGGTCAACGGCTACCTGATCGACAAGAAGACGGCCGACGCCCACCACATCACCTCGCTGGAGCAGATGAAGGATCCGAAGATCGCCGCGCTGTTCGGCAAAGGCGGCAAGGCGGATCTGGTCAACTGCGATCCCGGCTGGAGCTGCGGCGACGTGGTCGACTACCAGCTCGACAAATTCGGCCTGAAGGACACGGTGAACTCGGTGCGCGGCAAGTACGAGCCGCTGATGGTGGAGGCGGTCGCCCGCGTCCGCCGCGGTGAGCCCGCCTTCTTCTATGCCTGGAGCCCGTCCTGGGTCACCAACACGCTGGTCCCCGGCAAGGACGTGGTCTGGCTGCCCACCCCGTTCGACGCCCTGCCCGCCTCGGTGCCCAACAAGGGCACGGCGCTCGTCGCTGGCGTGTCGGGCTGCGCCGGCGGCGCCGACCCCTGCCGGATGGCCATGGCCTCTTGGAACTGGAACACCGTCGCCAACCGGGACTTCATCGCCGCCAACCCGGCGGTGAAGGCGCTCGTCGAGAACATCGGCTTCCCGCTGCAGATGTGGGCCGCCTGGGAGCGCAGCATCAGCGAGAAGGGCGCCAGCGAAAGCCATATCCGGGCGCTCGCCCAGGAGTGGCTCGCCGCCAACAAGTCGACCTTCGAGCAGTGGGTCGCCAGCGCCAGGGCGGCGAGCTGACCCCACCGCCAACGCTCCCCAGTTTCCACCCCCCGAAGCCGCCGGCCGGCTCCGGGACCGGACATCAGAGAATCGGACAGGACATGATGGACATCGGACTGCGCAAGATCTCCACCTTCATCGAGGAGACCATCGTCGAGGGCGGCAAGCCGGCCGAACGGCCGATCACGTCAGTCGTCGTCGCCGCCGTGCTGCGCAACCCCTGGGCCGGCCAGGGCTTCGTCGAGAATCTGCGGCCGGAGATCCTGCGGGTGGCCCCGGTGCTGGGGGCCGAGATGACGCGGCGCCTGGTCGCCCTGATGCCGGCCGCGCGCATCGAGGCCTATGGCAAGGCTGCGTCGGTCGGCGTCAACGGCGAGATCGAGCACGCCTCCGCCCTGATCCACACGCTGCGCTTCGGCAACATGTTCCGCGAAGCGGCGCAGGGCACCACCTTCCTCAGCTTCACCAACACCCGCAACGCCCCGGGTGCCCTGCTCGCCCTTCCGATGATCCATAAGACGGAGACCGGCAAGCGGGCGCATTTCCTGACCGCCAATTTCCAGGTTCCCGACTCCCCCGGTCCCGACGAGCTGCTGGTCGCCATTGGCGCGTCCGACGGCAGCCGCGCCCATCCGCGCATCGGCGACCGCTTCCTCGACATGGAGGAGATGGAAGCGGAAAAGGCCGGCGCCCGTTGAGGCTCCGGCGCGCCCGCTCCCGCCCACGCCCGGCTTTTCGAATGGATCGAGGCTATACCGACATGCCGCTTCAACGCAGCCCGATGACGCTGCTGTTCTGTTCGGGCATCGACAATGCCGACCTGTGGCGGGAGGCCCTGCACCGCCGCCTTCCCGACGTGACGGTGCGGGTCTGGCCGGAGGTCGGCGACCCGGACGACATCGACATGGCGCTGGTGTGGCAACCGCCGCCCGGCATCTTCGCCGGACTGGCCAAGCTGCGGCTGGTGATGTCGCTCGGCGCCGGGGTCGAGACGCTGCTGGCCGACCCGTCGCTTCCCGACGTGCCGCTCGTCCGCATGGTGGCGGACAGCCTGAGCGACGACATGGCCGGCTTCGTCGCCCTCCAGGTGCTGCGCTGGCATCGCCATTCCGACGCCTTCGACGCCGCGCAGGCGGCGGGGGTCTGGCGGTGGCTGCCCTACCGGCCGGCCCACGAGGTCACAATCGGGCTGCTTGGGCTGGGGGAGCTGGGACGTGCCGCCGCCGTCGTCCTCGAGGCGCTGGGATACCGCGTCCTCGGCTGGAGCCGGTCGCCAAAGCGGCTGGACGGCGTGAAGTGCTTCGCCGGCCCCGACGGGCTGGAGGCGATGCTGCCGCGTTGCGACCAGCTGGTGTGCCTGTTGCCGCTGACCGCCGACACCCGCGGCATCCTGAACCGGCGCCTGTTCGCCCGCCTGCCGGCCGGTGCCGTGCTGGTCAATGCCGGGCGCGGCGACCATCTGGTCGAGGCGGACCTGCTCGACGCCCTCGATCGCGGCCGGCTGGGCGGAGCCAGCCTGGACGTGTTCAGCGAGGAGCCGCTGCCGGCCGGCCATCCCTTCTGGCGGCATCCACGCATCCGCGTCTCCCCCCACAGCGCCGCCGCCACCCACCCGACGCAGGCGGTGGAACAGGTGGCGGCGACCCTGGCGGCCTTCCGCGACGGGCGACCGCTGGCCAACCGGGTCGACCGGGGGCGCGGCTATTGATGTCGCCACTGTTGCCGGTGATGGCGGCCGCCGTCCTGATGCAGGCCGGCAACGGGCTGCTCCAGGCCCTGCTGCCGCTGCGCATGCAGGCGCAGGGCCTGTCGGCGGCCGACATCGGCATGGTGGCGTCCGCCTACGGCGTCGGCTTCGCCGCCGGCTGTCTGGCGGCGCCGAGAGTCGTCCGCTGGCTCGGCTTCGTCCGCGCATATGCCGGGCTGGCGGCGCTGATGGCGATCCTCGCCCTTGCCCTGCTGCTGGCCGGCGGCAACGTCGGCTGGGTCCTGCTGCGCGCGCTGACCGGCGTCGGCTTCGCTGGGCTGTTCACGGTGATTGAGGGGTGGATTGGCGCCGGAGCGCAGGACGGCAACCGCGGGCGGATCTTGGCGGTCTATATGGTCACCACCAAGCTGGCGCTGATGGCCGGCCCCCTCCTGCTCGACCCCGGCGGCGACCAGCCCTTCCGACTGCTGCTCCTGCTGATCCTGCTGTCGGTTCTGCCGGTCGCCGTCACCCGGCCCTGCCAACCGCCGTCTCGCTCGACCTGCGCGGGCTGTTCAGGCTGGCGCCGTCGGCCCTGGTCGGCTGCTTCGCGGTCGGCGTGGTGACCGGCACGATGATCGCGTTCGCCCCGCTGTACGGGCTGCGCATCGGCCTTTCGGAACCGGCCGCCGCCGCCCTGCTCGTCGCCCTCCAGGGCGGCAGTCTTCTCGCCCTATGGCCGCTCGGCGCGCTATCGGACCGGCGGGACCGCCGCGTCGTGATCGCCGCCGTGGCCGCGACCGGCGCCGTCCTGTCCGCCAGGCTGGCGCTGCTGCCGGCCGGCAGCCCGGCCTGGCTGGTATGGACGGGGTTCGCGCTGTGGGGCAGCCAGGTCCTGTGCATCTACGCCCTGTGCGTCGCCCACGCCTGCGACGTGGTACCGCCGGGCCGCATCGTTCCCACGGTCAGCGGCCTGCTGGTAGTTTGGGCCGCCGGGGCGATGGTCGGTCCGGTGCCGGGCGCCCTGCTGATGGACAGGGTCGGCCCGTCGGGACTGTTCGTCTACGCCGCCGCCGGCTGCGCCGCGCTGGCCGCTTCGTCCTGATCCGCCGCGCCGTGCGGGAGCGAGAGCGGGCGCCCGGCCGGCCGGCCTTCCGCCCGCTGCCGCCCGACAGCCTGACGGGAGCGGCAATCTCCGGCCCTCGGACGGTCCTTGAGCCTTCTGGCACCCCGCGTGCCGGTATAGGGCCCCCGGAAGGGCGCTGCCGTTCCGCTTTTCCCGAGTGCCGTCATCGGGTTAGAGTCGTTCGAAACCGGGCCTTGGCCCATCCGTTCGCCGGAGGAGCATTGGTCGAGACGTCGCGCATCCAGTCGCTGCGCGTGGTGGCAAGCCTGATCAATTCGGGCGGGGATCTGGCGACGGTGCTTCAGCGCTTGGTCCTGGCCGCTTGCCGACATGCCAACTGGTCGATGGGGTCGATCATGGCGGTCGATGTCGAGCATGGCTACGCCCTGGTCGTCGTTCGCCACGACCCCACGCTGATCCAGCGTCCGCTGCCTGACCGCTGGGAGCTGGCGACCAGCCCGTCTCTGGTCGCCCTGCGGCGGAACGAGCCGGTCTTCATCCCCGACGCCCGGGTATCGGAGGAGTTCCCCGGCTATCGCCGGGAGGCCTTCGAGCGCGACTACCACAGCGTGCTGGTCGTGCCGATGAACTGCACCGACGACAGCGGCCGGCCGCTGGTGCTGAGCGTCGTGTCCCGCGGCATCATCGAGGTGAGCGAGGAGGATCTGGCCTTCATCGGCATGATCGTCCAGCTCGGCGAAATCGCAGTGGAGCGCCAGCATCGGCTGCGTGCCGAGACCCTGGCCGCCGAACGCCTGCAACGGGCGCTGGAAGTGAATACCTCGCTGCTGCGGCAGGCGCTGGAGGACGGGGCGATGGCCACCCTTCTGCCCTGCATCCGCGACCTGCTGCCCTACTCCATCGTCATCGTCGACTTTACCGCCAACCTCGTCACCGCCGACCGGGCGCCCTGCGGCAGCGACATCGGCGACGCCGACTGGCAGGCGGCAGTCGCGGCCGACCTCGGCCCCTCGATCATGAAGGCGGCGCGCGATGCCATCGACCATCCCGCCGCTACCGGGGCGACCCTGTTCTGGGAGGTCAACGGCAAACGCATCCGCACGGCGCCGCGCATCGACCCGCTGACCGCCGACGGCGAGGTGGTCGGCGTGCTGATGATCTTTCCGGGTCCGCAGCCTTACGGCCAAGCCGATCAGCTCCTGCTCGACGGCATCAAGCACGCCCTCGGCATCCAGATGCTGCGCAACGTCATCCGCTTCCGGTACGAAAACCGGTCATTGACGGAGCTGTTCCTGGAGCTGGTGGAGCGGCGATGGCGGGATCCGCTCGACATCGGACAACGCGCGCGGCGGCTCGGCCTCAACCTCGATCTGCCGACTCAGATGATCCTGGTCGGACTGCCCGGCCGCAGTCCGCGGGCAGTGAGCGCGGCGGCCGACCTCCATCTCCCGGTCCAGCGGCTGCTGTCGCTGCACGGGATCGCCGGCACTCTCGTCACCGTTCCGGCCGGACTGGTCTGCCTCATTCCCGCCGTCGACGAGCGGAGCCTTGGACCGGTCAAGCGGCTAATGGCGCAGATCGCGCGGTCGGTCGCCGACATCCTGCATGCCGAACCATTCGTCGTGCTGACGAGCCGCTGCATGGCCCCGCCGGACTATGCGGAGGCGTGCGACCGGTCCTGGCGGATGATCCGGATCGCCGAAGAGTTCGGCCGCCCCGGCGTCCTCGATGCCCGACAGTTCGGCCCACTGCCCATGTTGCTGGCTGCGGCGAACACCCACGAAGTGCGCGGCTACGTCGCCGACAGCATTGGCGCCCTCATCGAGTACGACCGTCAGCATGGGACGCCCTATCTGGAGACGCTTTCCGCCTATCTGAAGACGGGGTGCCGCACCAAGGCCTGCTCCGACCAGCTTGGCGTACACGTCACCACCCTGCGCTATCGACTGACACGCATCGAAGAGCTGTTCGGCATCGATGTCGAAAGCCCGGATCGCCGCTTCTCGGTTGAACTCGCCATTCACCTGAGCGGGGTCATCGACCGGTCCCCCTGATCTCGAAAGGGCTCCGTCGGACTTTGGCGCGTAAATCGCCGTGAAAACGGAGTCCAGCGGCCGGTGGCGGGTAATCAGGCGCCCTTGCGGGAGACGGGCATGCCGAGGGTGGCCATGATGTTCAGGACCTTGCAGCCGACGGCGGCCTCGACCTTCTGCGTGGGCAGAGTCCGGGCGCGGAGGCTGCGGCTAATCACCTGTTTGTAGCGCATCATCGCCACCTCGCCCAAGGAGCGGCGGCCGTACCGGACGGCCCGCTGCCAGGCCAGCCGACCACACTCGGCAATCCTCAGGATGTGGCGGTCGCGTTGGTTGGGAGCATTTCCGGTCGTGGCGCTCGGCACCGCCGTCGAGCGCGGCGGGATGATCACCTCCGCCGCAGGGCTGTGGGCGGCGACCGCACGGTAGACCGGCTCACCGTCGTACGCGCCGTCGGCCAGCACCGTGCCGATCGGGCGGGCGATCTGGTCGAGCAACGGGCGAACCAGAGAGGCATCCCCTTCCTCGTTGGACGTCAGCTCCGAGGCGAGGATCTCGCCGGTATCGGGATTGACGGCCAGATGGAGTTTGCGCCAGCTCCGGCGCGCTTGGCCGCCGAGCTTTTCCAGATGCCACTCGCCCGTGCCGAACACCTTCAGCCCGGTGGAATCGATGACCACGGTGACCGGCCCGTCCGCCTTCGCCAGATCGCTTGCCACCTCCAGGTCGCCGCTGCGCCGGGAGAAGGTGGTGTGATCGGGGACCGGCAACTCCAGGCCGAGCAGGCGCATGAGCGATCCCAGCAGCCCCTCGGTCTGGCGCCACGGTCGACCGAACGCCAGGCGCAGCAGCATCCCGGCTTCGATCGCCAAGTCCGAGTAGCGCACCGGCCGGCCACACCGCCCCGTGGCGGGCGGCGTCCACGCGGCGATCGCCTCCGGCGACACCCAGATCGTCAGGTCACCCAGCCAGCGCAGCGCCGCATCGTAAGCTGACCAGTTCTCAACCCGATAGCGAGCCCTCGGGATCTTGTGGCGGCGGGGCTCGTTGGCCTTGTACGGCATCGGTCGGATTCAGCGGGCCGCCTCTATACCCGCTCGCCCTCCCGACCGCCACCAGCCCGGCCTTTTTGCACCAACGTCATCACCGCCGGCATGCGGGCGAGCGGATCGCCCAGGGCGGGGCCACGTCGTCGGCGCCGGACAGCAGGCATCAGGCGCAGGGCCTCGACGTCGACCTGCTGGCGGCTGCGGTGGAGATCGAAGAGCCGGCCGGGCCAGTGCTGGCCAGCTGATCGCCGCCGGCATGCCGGCGAGGCGGCCATGGCCCCTTTCGCGACAGCGGCCGGCCGCTGAATTATGCATCACCGCAGGTAAGGTGGTGCACAAGCTGCTTGGCATGCACCGGCAGCGCCGAGACGTTGCGGGCACAGAGGGTTAGGCGCCGGAGCGCCCACGCATCGCTGAGCGGAACCGACCGGATCGCCCCTGCTCCGCCTGATCGTTGCGCGGCCGCTTCGGGTACCACTGCCAACCCCACCCCGCTCTCGACCATCCGGCACACCGCTTCGAACCCGCTAACACGCACCCGGAACTTGAGCGTGCGGCCGGCCCTGGCTGCGTGGCTGGCAAGGTGCGCCTGGAGTGCGCTGCCGTGCCCTAAGCCGATGAAAGGCTCGTCCAGCACCTCCCGGAACGCGATCTCGCTTCGGTCGGCCAGAGCATGACCGGCTGGTACCACAAGGACAAGCTGGTCGGTTCGGAACGGCTTAGTCTGTAGGGCGCCGAGGTCCACCGTGTCGGCAACAATGCCGAAGTCGGCGAGCCCGCTTGCGATGGCATCAACGATCTCGCGGCTCGGCCGTTCTTCCAGATCGACGTCGACCCCGGGGTGATCAGCAAGGAAGGAGGCCAAGGAGTCGGGCAGAAACTCGGCCAAGGCCGCAGTGTTCGCCAGCACCCGCACATGGCCGCGCAGGCCTTTAGCGTACTGCCCCAACTCGCCCCGCATCTGCTCAAGCTGGCCCAGCACAACGCGGGCATGGTGGACGACCGCTTGGCCCGCCGGCGTCGGTCGGACCCCACGGGGCCGACGCTCCAACAAGAGCACGCCTCCGGTCATCTCCATGCTGCGGATACGCTCGCTCGCAGACCCGAGTGCCATCCCGGCTCGCTCAGCCCCACGGGTGATGCTCTCAGCCTCGACAACATGTAGGAACAAACGCAGGTCAGTGAGATCAAAGCGCATCCCGGATTATCCAAGATTCAGCGGCATGGTGGCAAGAGCCTTCGGCACAGCCGAAGGCTGGTAGCATTCACTTCCGCATTGTCGCATGCCAGCCCTCCATGCAACTTAGATTCATGGCGCAAGACACACGAGCAACGATCATCAGCGGACGGAGCCTACATGAGGCCGCTGTTGTCGGCTTTGGCGGGTGTGACCGCTCTCGCGGTGATGGTCCATCTCGAGGCGCTCGGAGTTCGGCTCGGAGACGAAGATCGTGCTGCGATCTCTGCACTGCCGAAGGCCGAGCGTTTTGTTCGGCCTCCATTCGCACCGGATTGGGACGCCGCGGATTTGTAGTGGGAAGCGAGGGCTTTGGCGACTGGATGTCGGTTCAGCCCCAATGGTGGTTGTCAGGCCACCCGCGATCCGGGGCCACAGTCCAACTCGCCACCTTCCAGTATACGCGTCAACTCATCCGCCAACCGCGGTCCGATGCGGACAGCATCCCTCAAACTGTTAAGGGGAGAAGTCGTCGGACGGCCGCCGCTATGATGCGCCGAATGATTGGAGAGGACGATGGTGCGGCGGCGACTCCTGACGCACGAACAGTAGGAACGGTTCCCGGCCCTCGCGACGGATGAGCGTAGACTGGCACGCCAATACACGCTCGGAGATGATCATGCTCAAATTGGACAACCCGCTGGCTATCGATGCGCGGTTCCTCGACCTCAAGGGCCGGCTTGAGTCGGCGGTCGAGGAGCATACCGCCTTGTGAGCAAGGATCGGCAGCGGGGGTGGCGACCGCGCCGTCCCAGGCTGATCTTTCATAGTGTCTCTACGCCACGTCTATGGGCGTTGGCTTCACGGTGGCGCACTGAGGCCTTCAATTCCGAGTATCGGCAACCTTCACATTCCTGTCCGTCAAAGGGTGGCAAAGCGGACACTCTGATCCAGGTGGATCGGAGTGTCGCGAAAAGGAGGAGCCTTCACCTCCCCCTGATGCTGTCCTGACGAAACGGCTCAGGATAGAGGCTCCCCGAGCGGAACTGCCGATGCCAGCGTTAACGGGGGGTAGGAAGTTAACGGAGTACAGCAGCATGACCACGGCTACCTATCATGTCATTCGGTACACCGACGGCCGGCTGTTCTATGAGGGGGAACCCATCACACTTGCTGAAGCTCAGGTGATGATCAATGAGGCCATTGCTCGCGGCACCCTTGAAGTGAACTCATTTTTGCACATCGATGAAGACCTATTGGTCATCGAGTTTGACGCCGCACCTTGACGAAGCGGCCCTGCTGCCTGACCGCTGTCGCGAAAAGGGCGGATGGCCAC
>NZ_LGRA01000021.1:726768-730334 GCF_003116095.1 Azospirillum sp. TSO35-2 | reverse complement strand
GGCAACGACACCGCCGACTTCAAGATCGACTTCATGAAGTCGGTCGGCATCGCCGTCGCCGACAGCCCCGCCTCGCTGGGTTCGACCATGCTGAAGGTCTTCAAGGGCTGATGCCGTGCGGCGCCATCCCCGGGGCCGACGCTCCGGGGACGGCGCTGCAATGCTGACGCCGACCGGCGGGAGGTTTCGGCCCTCCGCCGGTTAAGAGCCTTCCGGGCCGGCGGTCGCCGGGTTCCGTTCGCACACGGGACATCGACGGCCGCTTGCCCTGTCCCCTTATAAAAATCTCCCACAGGGAACCGGGTGTACAGCCCGAGGTGAAACCATGTCGGCAAATTTGGAGCAGACCTCGTTCCTCTTCGGATCGAACGCCGGTTACGTCGCCGAACTCTACGCCCGCTTCCTGGCCGATCCGACCAATGTCGATCCCAGCTGGAACGGCTTCTTCAAGGACCTGGATGAGGATTCGCGCGCCGTCCTCGACGAGCTGCGCGGCGCATCCTGGACCATGTCCGATCTGGAAGACCCCAAGTCCAAGCGCGACCCGATCGCGGAGAGCTTCGTCGTCAACGGCGCCGCTCCCTCGAACGGCAACGCCGCGGCGCTGGAAGGTCCGGGCAACGGCGCCATGCTGGCCCACACCCAGCAGGTCTATGGCGGCATCAGCCACCAGCAGCTGCGCGCGGCCACGCTGGACAGCATCCGCGCCCTGATGCTGATCCGCGTCTTCCGCGTCCGCGGCCACATGAACGCGCATTTCGACCCGCTGGGCCTGGAAAAGCGCGAGCCGCACCCGGAACTCGATCCGGCGACCTACGGCTTCGGCCCGGGCGACCTCGACCGTCCGATCTTCCTGAACTACTCGCTCGGCCTGGAAACGGCGACGCTGCGCCAGATCCTCGACATCCTGCACAAGACCTATTGCGGGACGATCGGCGTCGAGTTCATGCACATCCAGGACCCGGAAGAGAAGGCCTGGATCCAGGAGCGCATCGAGGGCGGCCGCAACCACACCGATTTCACCGTCAACGGCAAGCGCGCCATCCTGGAGCGCCTGACCGCGGCCGAGGGCTTCGAGAAGTTCCTGCAGCTCAAATACACCGGCACCAAGCGCTTCGGCCTTGAGGGCGGCGAGTCGATGATCCCGGCGCTGGAGCAGATCCTCAAGCGCGGCGGCCAGCTCGGCCTGAAGGAAGTGGTCGTCGGCATGGCCCACCGCGGCCGTCTGAACGTGCTGACCAACTTCATGGGCAAGCCCTTCTCGGCGGTCTTCTCCGAGTTCCAGGGCAACCCGTCGAGCCCGCAGGACGTCCAGGGCTCGGGCGACGTGAAGTACCATCTCGGCACCTCGTCGGACCGCGACTTCAACGGCAACATCGTCCACCTGTCGCTGACCGCCAACCCGTCCCACCTGGAATGGGTCAACCCGGTCGTGCTGGGCAAGGTGCGCGCCAAGCAGCAGCAGCGCCGCGACCTGGAGCGCGAGCAGGTCATGGGCCTGCTGATCCACGGCGACGCCGCCTTCGCCGGCCAGGGCATCGTGGCCGAGACGCTGGGCCTGTCGGAGCTGCGCGGCTACCGCACCGGCGGCACCATGCACTTCATCATCAACAACCAGATCGGCTTCACCACCAACCCGACCTACTCGCGGTCGGGCGTGTACTGCTCCGACATGGCCAAGATGGTGCAGGCGCCGATCTTCCACGTGAACGGCGACGACCCCGAATCGGTGGTCCATGTCAGCCGCATCGCCATCGAGTTCCGCCAGAAGTTCAAGCGGGACGTCGTGATCGACATGGTGTGCTACCGCCGCCACGGCCACAACGAGGGCGACGAGCCGGGCTTCACCCAGCCCCTGATGTACAAGAAGATCCGCGCCCACGCGACGACGCGCGATCTCTACGCCAAGCAGCTGGTCGACGAGAACGTCATCACCCAGGCCGAGGGTGACCAGATCAGCCAGGACTTCATGAAGAAGCTGGAGGGCGAGTTCGAGGCGTCCAGCACCTACAAGCCGAACAAGGCCGACTGGCTGGAAGGCAAGTGGTCCGGCCTGAAGGCGCAGGACGAGAACACCGCCCACCGCGGCGAGACCGGCGTCGCCATCGACACGTTGAAGGAAATCGGGTTCAAGCTCTGCCAGTACCCGAAGGACTTCGCGATCAACTCCAAGATCGCACGCCAGCTCGAAGCGAAGAAGAAGACGCTGGAGACCGGCGAGGGCATCGACTGGTCGACCGCCGAGGCGCTGGCCTACGGCACGCTGGTGGTCGAGGGCACGGGCGTCCGCCTGTCGGGCCAGGATTCCGGCCGCGGCACCTTCTCGCACCGCCACGCGGTGATGTACGACCAGAACACCGAAGAGAAGTACATCCCGCTCACCCGGCTGAGCGCGGACCAGGCCACCTTCGAGGTCCATGACAGCCCGCTGTCGGAGGCCGCGGTCGTCGGCTACGAATACGGCTTCTCGCTGGCCGAGCCGCATGACTTGGTCCTGTGGGAGGCGCAGTTCGGCGACTTCGCCAACACCGCCCAGACCATCATCGACCAGTTCATCTCGTCGGGCGAGTCCAAGTGGCTGCGCATGTCCGGCCTGGTGATGCTGCTGCCGCACGGCTACGAAGGCCAGGGCCCGGAGCATTCGTCGGCCCGTCCGGAACGCTTCCTGCAGATGTGCGCCGAGGACAACTGGCAGATCTGCAACGTCACGACGCCGGCCAACCTGTTCCACGTCTTCCGCCGCCAGATCCGCCGCAGCTTCCGCAAGCCGCTGATCCTGTTCACGCCGAAGTCGCTGCTGCGCCACAAGCTGTGCATCTCCGACCTGTCGGAGATGGGCCCGGGCAGCACCTTCCACCGCGTGCTGGGCGAGACCGCGAACGATCTGGCGCCGAACGAGAAGATCCGCCGCATCGTCGTCTGCTCCGGCAAGGTCTATTACGACCTGCTGCAGGAGCGCATGAGCCGCGGCGTCAAGGACGTCGTCATCCTGCGCCTGGAGCAGCTCTACCCGTTCCCGAAGGACGCGCTGGAGCAGGAGTTCGCCAAGTACCCGAACGCCGAGCTGGTCTGGTGCCAGGAAGAGCCGGAAAACCAGGGCGGCTGGTTCTTCGTCGACCGTCGTCTGGAATCGGTGCTGACCGGCCTCGGCCACAAGGCCGGCCGTCCGGCCTATGTCGGCCGCCCGGCCACCGCCTCGCCGGCCACCGGCCTGCTGAAGCGGCACAACCAGGAGCAGGCGAAGCTTCTGGACGACGCGCTGACGGTCCGCTGACCCGATCACCCAAGCGAACGAAAAAAGACAAACGAGGATAAAAATGGCTACCGACATCAAGGTCCCCACGCTGGGTGAGTCCGTGTCCGAGGCGACCGTGGCCCGCTGGCTGAAGAAGGCCGGCGACAGCGTCGCCATGGACGAGGCGCTGGTCGAGCTGGAGACCGACAAGGTCACGCTTGAGGTGAACGCGTCCATCGCCGGCACGCTGGCGGAAATCGTCGCTCCGGAAGGCGCGAACGTTGAGGTCGGCGCCCTGCTGGGCGTCATCGCCGAGGGCGCCGCCGGTGCC
>NZ_LGRA01000021.1:625942-726758 GCF_003116095.1 Azospirillum sp. TSO35-2 | reverse complement strand
CCGATCGCGATCAGGCCGTAGATCGCTCCAAGCGACAAGCCGTTGATCAATTGCTGTAGAAAATAGTCCATCAGGCTGGCTTCTCCCAGTCTCCCAGAACGCCGTCACCCACGGACCGCCTGTCGGCTGAGGGCGGTCCGCCCGATGACGCGCGCGGCATGAACGCGAAGGGCGTGAAGGCGAAGGGTTGAGCCGTGTGCGACGGCGGTGTTCCGATCCTGGATGAACGGGGGTGAACATCCAGGACCAAGGCAGGGGACGCTTGGAACCCCGCCGCCGCACCCGGTTCCTGCCGAAACCCCGCCGGACGGCTGTCCGGCGGGGCTTTGGTCAACCGCGGTGTAGGGGGTGGCGCAGAGGGGTCGGGAGGGTCCGTCCGCGGTGGACCGGCGTCGGACGACAATGCGTCGTCAGGAAACACGACAGGGTCGTCAGGGTGCGGCTGTGCACCCGAACGGCAGTCCGGCGATCGACCATACGAACGGTTCCCCCTTGCGCGGCACGGCCTGCGGCCGTGGCGTTCCCACCGGCATCGCTGCCGGGCGTGTTGTGGTGAAACGGCCGGATCGGACGGAGTGACCGTCCGGCCCAGCCCAGTCGGCGCAAGGCGCCGAGCCTTACCCTGTTCAAAACTGTTCTTAATCTTTAGCCCCGGCACTTAAGCACCGGTGGCGGATGTTACGCTTTTTCTTGCCACAGACAGGTAATGCAACTTGATCCGTACGCGCAACACTCTCTTTCCGGCGGGTGAAAAAAACAACAAATGTTCCGGGCCGCCGCATGGTTTCCAATGAAAATTTCCCCAGGACTGCTCCTGGAGAAATTTCATTCAGTTTCCAGTCAACAGCCATTCACAAGGGTTTTCGGGTCGGTGAAGGGTTGGCCCAGCGCCTCCGCCACCGCCGCGTGGGTCAGGCGTCCGGCCTGGACGTTCAGCCCGGCCATCAGGTGCGGATCCTCGGCCAGCGCGCGCGCCCAGCCCTTGCCGGCCAGCGCCTGGACGAACGGCAGGGTGGCGTGGTTCAGCGCCTCTGTCGAGGTGCGGGCGACCGCGCCCGGCATGTTGGCGACGCAGTAATGGACGACGCCGTCCACCACATAGGTCGGATCGGAATGGGTGGTGGCGTGGCTGGTCTCGAAACAGCCGCCCTGGTCGATGGCGACGTCGACCAGCACCGAACCGCGGCGCATGCGCGGCAATTGGTCGCGCCGCACCAGCTTGGGCGCCGCCGCGCCGGGGATCAGCACGGCGCCGACCACGAGATCGGACTCGATCACCAACCGGTCGAGCGCGTCGGTCGAGGCGTAGACCGTCTTCAGCCGCGGCCCATACAGGTCGTCGAGCTGGGCCAGCCGCGGCACCGAGCGGTCGGCGATGGTCACGTCGGCGCCCAGCCCCATCGCCATGCGGGCGGCGTTGGTGCCGACCACGCCGCCGCCGATCACCAGCACCTTGCCGGGCAGCACGCCGGGCACGCCGCCCAGCAGGATGCCGGAGCCGCCGTTGCTCTTCTGCAGGGCGACGGCGCCGACCTGGATCGCCATGCGGCCGGCGATCTCCGACATCGGCGCCAGCAGCGGCAGGCGGCCGGCGCGGTCGGTGACCGTCTCGTAGGCAATGGCGGTGCAGCCGCTGTCCATCAACAGATGCGCCTGCTCCGGATCGGGGGCGAGGTGGAGGTAGGTGAACAGCACCTGGCCGGGGCGCAGCCTGCGGCATTCCGCCGGCTGCGGCTCCTTCACCTTCACGATAAGGTCGACCTTGGCGAACACGTCTTCGGCGGAGTCGGCGATCTCGGCGCCCGCCGCGCGGTAGGCCTCGTCGGAAAAGCCGATGTCGGCCCCGGCGCCGGTCTGCACCAGCAGGGCATGGCCGTCCGCCGCCAGTTCGCGGACCGAGGCTGGCGTCAGGCCGACGCGGTACTCGTGGTTCTTGATTTCCTTGGGAACGCCGATGCGCGTGACCATGCAAGCCTCCTCGCTTCGCACCCCACCCCGGAACCTTTGAAACTATCGGTTGGGCGGATTGTCTCAACAAGGTCACTATACGGCCGGCCAGCGAGGTGAATCTCTGCAAAGCCTTGCATGAATCCCCCATTGTGTGGTGCTGCTTTCGCATGATCCACCACGTCTTCGAATAAAGTTGCATGCACGCCCTGGACGCCCTGGACCACAAGATCCTCCGCCTGCTGCGCAAGGACGGCCGGATGAGCAACGCCAAGCTGGCGGCGGAGGTCGGGCTGTCGCCGTCGGCCTGCCTGCGCCGCCTGCACATGCTGGAGCATTCGGGGGTGATCCGCGGCTACACCGCCATCATCGAGACGGCGGAGGAGGATCGGTCGGTCACCGTCATCGTCCAGATCACGCTGGAACGGCAGACCGACGATTTCCTGCGCCGTTTCGACGCCGCCGTCCGCCGTTGCCCGGAGGTGCGGGAATGCTACCTGCTGTCGGGCAGTTCCGACTATCTGCTGCGGGTGGTGGCGCAGGATCCGGCCGACTACGACCGCGTCTACAAGGACTCGCTGTCGCGCCTGCCGGGGGTGGTGCGCATCCAGTCGAGCTTCGCCATCCGCAGCGTGGTGCGCCCCGGCAGCCTGTGGCCGGCGGAGGAGCCGGCCTGAGCCGTTCCGCCGCCGGTCTTGTCGGGGACGGCCGTCTTCAGGACAGCGACGCCGCGATGTAGCGGTGTTCCTGCGTCCGGCCGCCGTAGCCGTAGGCATCGGCCGGCACCTCGTGCACCAGGGCGTAGCTTTCCTCGTGCAGCGGTCCCAGCACCGTTTCCATGAAGGCGAACAGGTCGTGCAGGTAGCGCGCCTTCTCGTCCTTCAGGTTGGTGCCGTCGACCACCTTGATGTCCAGCCAGAAACTGGCCTTGCCGTGGTCCTTCAGGCTCCTGCCGCCGACGATCCAGTGTTCGGGCGGGGTGTAGTCGACGGTCACGGCGGTGATCTCCGGCTTCTTGCGCAGCACGCCGGCGGTGATGCCGACGATGCCGTCGGCCAGCCGCGCCGTCAGCGCGGCCGAGGGGGTGGCGGACACCTTCACGGTGATGATGGGCATGGCAGCCTCCTCAGGGTTGGTCCCCAGAGGCTAGCGGTCACCGGTCCTTTAGAAAAACGGGTTTATCGGCATCTATGATGCAGCTATTCTGAAGCATGATTCGCAACCTCGACCTTGCCCAACTGCGCACCTTCCTGCTGATCGCGGAGGGACGGAGCTTCGCCGAGGCCGCCGAGCTGGTCGGGCGCTCGCCCTCGGCGGTCAGCCTGCACATCCAGAAGCTGGAGGAAGAACTGGGCGCCGCCATCCTGCGCCGCAACGCCCGTGGGGTGGAGCCGACGCTGGCCGGGGAGCGGCTGCTGGGCTACGCCCGCCGGCTGCTGGCGCTGAACGACGAGACGCTGTCGGCCTTCCGCCCGGCGGAGCGGCGGCCCTTGCGCGTCGGCGCCACCCAGGACATTGCCGAGGCCGCCCTGCCCGACCTGCTGCGCCGCTTCGCGCGCGACCATCCGGAGGTCGAGCTGACCCTGCGCATCGACCGCTCGCTGGCGGTGGTGGAGGCGGTGGAGACGGGCGCGCTCGACGTCGCCATCGCGCTGCACCGCGACACGCCGGCCAACCTCGGCACGCTGGCGGAGGAGCGGATGCTGTGGATCGGCGCGCCGCAATGGCGCTGGAGAATCGGGGAGCTGTCGGCCGACCGGCCGCTGCCGCTGGCGCTGTTCGAGCCGCCCTGCAGCTTCCGCACGGCGGCGCTGGACGCGCTGTCCGCCGCCGGCCGCCCGGCCCGCATCGCGGTGACCAGCCCCAGCCTTGCCGGATTGCGGGCGGCGGTGGAAGCCGGGGTCGGCTTGACGGTGCGGACCCGCCACAGCCTGGCCGGGCCGTCGCTGGTCGATGTCGGGGAGACGCTGGGGCTGCCGGACCTGCCGACCGCCGCCTTCTGCCTCTACGCCCGCCGCGACGAGCACCGGCCGGAGATGGCGGATTTCCTGGAGCTGTGCCGGCGGATCGGCTGAGAAAAAGGGCGCCGGCTGAGGAAAAAAGGGGGTGAGGGATGACCCGCGACTCCGCAACCACACCGAGTCCGGCGCCGGCCCTCACCCGTCCCGGCCCCTTGCGGGGCAGGGGTGCCGGTGGCGTTACGCGAAAGCCTGGATGCCGGTCTGCGCCCGGCCCAGGATCAGGGCGTGAACGTCGTGGGTGCCTTCGTAGGTGTTCACGGTTTCCAGGTTGACCATGTGGCGGATGACCTGGAACTCGTCGGAGATGCCGTTGCCGCCGTGCATGTCGCGGGCGACGCGGGCGATGTCGAGCGCCTTGCCGCAGTTGTTGCGCTTGATCAGCGACACCACCTCCGGCGACCAGCTGCCCTCGTCCATCATGCGGCCGACGCGCAAGGCAGCCTGAAGGCCCAGCGCGATCTCGGTCATCATGTCGGCCAGCTTCTTCTGCACCAGCTGGGTGGCGGCGAGCGGACGGCCGAACTGCTTGCGGTCCAGCGTGTACTGGCGGGCGGCGTGCCAGCAGAACTCCGCCGAGCCCAGGACGCCCCAGGCGATGCCGTAGCGCGCCTTGTTCAGGCAGCCGAACGGCCCGCCCAGGCCCGACGCGTTGGGCAGCAGGTTCTCGTCCGGCACGAAGGCCTCGTCGAGCACGATCTCGCCGGTGACCGAGGAGCGCAGCGACAGCTTGCCCTCGATCTTCGGGGTGGAGAAGCCCTTGGTGCCGCGTTCGACCACGAAGCCCTTGATCTTGTTGTCGTGGGCGTCCGACTTGGCCCAGACGACGGCGAGATCGGCGATGGGCGAGTTGGTGATCCACATCTTGGAGCCGGACAGCAGATAGCCGCCGTCAACCTTGGTGGCGCGGGTCTTCATGCCGCCGGGATCGGAGCCGTGGTCCGGCTCGGTCAGGCCGAAGCAGCCGACCAGCTCGCCGGTGGCGAGACGCGGCAGCCACTTCTTCTTCTGCTCCTCGTTGCCGTAGGAGAAGATCGGGTGCATCACCAGCGAGGACTGCACCGACATCGCCGAGCGGTAGCCGCTGTCCACCCGTTCCACCTCGCGGGCGACCAGGCCGTAGGCGACATGGCCGACGCCCGGCCCGCCATACTCCTCCGGAATGGTCGGGCCCAGCAGGCCCAGCGCGCCCATCTCGGTCATGATCTCGCGGTCGAACCGCTCCTCGCGGAAGGCGGAGATCACGCGGGGCTGCAAGCGGTCCTGGCAGTAGGCGCGGGCGCTGTCGCGGACCAGCTTCTCGTCCTCGGTCAACTGGTCTTCAAGGAGAAAGGCGTCGTCCCACTGCATGCTCTTCACGGTGCGTCTCCTGGATCGGTTCTTGGTGACGGTTGCTGGTGTTGGCGGCGGCGGTCGGGGCCACCGATTGAAGCCCACTGTGCCGTGCCGGCGCCATAGTCACAAACACATATTTGCGATCATGCCCATAACGAACCGATATGGGGAGGGGCAAATTGTCGCGACACCCCTCGGTTCCATAAAACTTTTAACGTGAAGCTTACCATTTCTCATGCAATTTTATCGGCGGCTCCGTGGCCGCCACCTTATCCAACGGACATCACACCCGTGTTTGCTGCATTGCAACCAATAACTGCCTTCGCCGGGTTCCCCCTGTTGTTTGGCCTTGCTTTGCTGACGTTGTTGCACGAGGACGTCGCGATTGCGGCGGGTGCCAGCCTCGTCAGCGTCGGCACCGTCAGCATAGGCGTCACCGCCCTGACGCTGCTGGCTGGGATTATTGTCGGGGACGTTTTCATTTATGTCCTCGGGCTGCTGTCGTTGCGCATAACCTGGATAAGGCGGCGGACCGAAGGGCCGATGCTTGACCGCTGCCGCGGGGCGTTGCGGCGAAATCTGCTGCCGACGCTGGTGACTTGCCGGCTGGTCCCCGGAGTCTTGTTTCCGACCTATTTCGCCTGCGGGGCGATGCGGGTGCCGTTCCTGCGCTTCACCATCATCACCCTGGTGACGGCGTCCGTGCATGTCGGTCTGCTGCTGACGCTGATGACCTCGTCGCTGGAGGCGGCGGCGATCCAGGTGCAGGCGATCGGCATCGCCGCGGTGCTGGTGCTGATGGCGCTGCGCACCCGCCGCGCCCAGACGGTGGCGGCGTCGCTGCTCGGCCGCATCCGTGGCCGCGTCGAGCCCCACCTGCCGGTGGAACTGCGCGACGCGCTGCGCCGCAACCCGACGCCGCGAGCCATCACCCTGCCCGGCCTGCCGGTGGTTCCGGCCGGCGCGCCGACCATCGGCTGGGCCGAGCGCATCCCGCCCCTGCTGTTCTACATCCCGCTGGTGGTGCAGTGGTTTGCCCTGGGCCTGCGTTACCGCAGCCTGACCCTGCCGACCGCCGCCAACCCGTCGATCGAGGCGGGCGGGCTGCTGGGCGAATCGAAGATCGCCTGCATGGACCTGATCGGGCCGGCGGCGCGGCGCTGGGCGGCGCGGTCGGTGTCGCTGACCAACCGGCCGTCGCTGACCGCGGCCGGGCTGGACGCGCTGGTGGCCGGGGCCGGCATCGCCTTCCCGCTGGTGGCCAAGCCCGACATCGGCTGGCGCGGCATCGGCGTGCGGCTGGTGCGCGACGCCGACGACCTGATGGCCTATCTCGGCGGCTTCCCCGCCGACGCCTGCCTGATCCTGCAGGAGCATGTCGAGTATGCCGGGGAGGCCGGGATCTTCTACGTCCGCAAGCCGGGGGAACGGCACGGGCGCATCTTCTCCATGACCTTCCGCTATTACCCGCATGTGGTGGGCGACGGCCGGTCCACCCTGCGCCAGCTGATCGCCGCCGACCCGCGCGCCTCCTGGAAGGCCGACCTGCACCACGAGGCGCTGGCCGACCGGCTGGACCGCGTGCCGCCGGCCGGCGAGACGGTGCGGCTGTCGCTGGTCGGCAGCAGCCGGGTCGGCGGCCTCTACAAGGACGCCTGCGGCCATGTCACGGCGACGCTGACCGCCCGCTTCGACGAGATCGCCGACACGATGCCCGGCTTCCATTTCGGCCGCTTCGACGTCCGCTTCGAGTCGGTCGAGCGGCTCGGCCTGGGCGAGGGCTTCCGCATCATCGAGGTCAACGGCGCCGGGGCCGAAGCCATCCACATGTGGGATCCGGAATTCCGGCTGGGCGACGCCTACACCACCCTGTTCCAGCAGCAGGCGCTGATGTTCGAGGTCGCCGACGCCAACCGGGCGCGCGGCGCCAAGCCGCTGACGGCGTGGGAGTTGGTGTGCTACCAGCGCCGCCAGCAGAACCTGCTGCCGCTCTACCCCGCCTCCAACTGAGGCGGGGGCCGGGCCGGCGTCGCGCCGTCTGGTGCCCGGAGGGGCGGCGTGCTACCTCAGGAGAACAGGCCGTTCCAAGGCGACCGGTTTCAAGAGGATGGGGTCGAGCATGACGACGCGCCCGCAAGCGGTTTCAGTGTCGCACGTGGAAAACGAACGCACCCGGGTCACCGAATGGCGTCTCGTGCCCGGGGCGGAAACCGGTGCCCATGTCCATGGCTACGATTACGTGATCGTCCCGGTTACGCCCGGCACCTTCCGCCTCGTCGACCCGTCGGGCGCCGAGCGGCTGTTCCCGCTGGAGCCGGGCCGCTCCTACTTCCGCAAGGCGGGGGTCAGCCACAACGTCATCAACGACGGCGATGCGGACATCGTCTTCGTCGAGGTCGAACTGCTCCAGGAAGGCTGATGCCCGCCGGCGTCGGCCGTTCGGCCTCGGGGGGCGCATGCGCCGGAGCCTGAACCATCTCCGCAGCCGCCCGTCGCTGCTGGGCGCGATCGCCGTGGCGCTGACGACCATCGCGCTGTCGCTGTCGCTGTCCTGGCTGCGGCCGACCACCGCCGCCCTGGTCGGCTGGGACCTGGGCGTCGCGACCTACATCCTGCTGGCCTCCCGGCTGATGAGCCGGGCGACGGTGACGTCGATGCGCCGCCGCGCCCGCGCGCTCGATCCCGGCAAGGGCGGCGTGCTGGTCGGGGCGGTGGCGGCCACGCTGGCGGCGCTGGCGGCGATCATCGCCGAGCTGGTGCTGACCAAGGGCTCCGCCCACGCCGGCTGGTCGGCGGTGCTGGCGGCGGTGACGGTGCTGCTGTCCTGGACCTTCCTGCATCTGTTCTTCGCCCAGCACTACGCCCACGACTATTGGCTCGACGACCGGCCGGCGGCGGAACGCTGCCTGGATTTCCCCGGCAACGACGCGCCGGAGTATCTCGAGTTCATCTATTTCAGCTTCACCATCGGCATGACCGCCCAGGTGTCGGACGTGACGACGCGCGGCGCCGGCATCCGCCGGCTGGTGACGCTCCACGCCGGGCTGTCCTTCCTGTTCAACACCGCGATCCTGGCGCTCGGGGTCAACCTCGCCGCCGGCCTTGTCGGCTGAGCCGTTCCGGCTGGTCGGCTGAGCCGTTCCGGCGATTTGCCGCTGGTCCCCGCTGGATTGCTTGCCCACCCTGGGCCGATCGGAACGGTGGGCAGGGGGGCAAGCGGTGGCAAAACGGCGGATCGGGGCGCTTGGGTCGGGGTGGCGCGGATGGGGCGCGCGGCTGTGGCTCGCGCTTGCCGTGCTGACCACCGCCGGTTTGACGGCGTGTCCGGCGGCGAGCGAGGCTGTTCCCGACCCCCGCCTCGACGCCGCGCTGGCCACCCTGTTGCAGCGCTATGACGTGCCGGGCGGCGTGCTGCTGCTGTCCGGGCCGAACGGCGTCGGGGTCGCGGCGGCCGGTCTGGCCGACCGGGCGCGGCAGCGGGCGGTGACGCCCGACACCCGGTTCCACATCGCCTCGACCGGCAAGATGATGACGGCGGTCGCGGTCCTGCAACTGGTGCAGGCCGGCACCATCCGGCTGGACGACCCGGTGGTGCCGCTGATCGCCCTTCCCGCCGCCGGCCGGCTCGCCCACCTCGACAGCGCGACGGTGGCGGACCTGCTGAGCCACCGCTCCGGCATTCCCGATTGCCTGCGCAACGCCGGGGCCACCAGCGCCCGCCACCCCAACCCGTCCTGGACGGTGGTGGAGGCGCTGACCGTGGCGCCCTGCGGCGCGCCGACCCAGCCGGGGATCTACCACTACTCCAACACCAACTACATGCTGCTGGGCCGGATCCTGGAGCGGGTGGACGGCACGTCGCTGGCCGCGTCGCTGGAACGGCGCATCTTCCGCCCGGCCGGCATGACCGCGACCACGCTCGGCGCCAGCCCCGAGGCGCCGGACGTCGCCCACGGCTACCGCGCGCCGAAGCCGGACGGCAGCCGGGCCGACGCCAGCCTCTACGCCTATTCCAGCCCGCTGGGCGACGCGCCGGTGACGACGACGGTGGGCGACCTCGACCGTTTCATGACCGCGCTGTTCCGCCGTCCGGGGCTGCTGCTCGATCCCGCCACGCTGCGGGAGATGCTGGTCGACCGTGCCGGCGAGGCCGACGACGGCTATGGCTACGGCATCATGGTGGAGGACAGCGACTTCGGCCCGAAATACGGCCATCCCGGCCGTCTGGCCGGCTTCCGGGCCGAAGCCTGGTACTACCCGGACCGCGACGTCGCGGTGTCGTTGATCCTGAACGGCGACGAGAACACCGACGACGACGTCGGCCTGATGCTGGCGCGCCAACTGCTGGCGCCCTGATCCCTGCGCAAAGGGGGGGTGCGGCAAGCCCCCTCACCCCGGCCATTGCCGCCAGAGCTTCACGGCACAGACCGCCAGCGGCACCGACAGCGCGGCCCAGCAGGTCCAGTCCCAGACTCCGTCGCCCAGGATGGCCGCGGCCAGCCCGACGAAGGACAGCGCCGCCAGGGCGGCGGGAATGCGCCAGACGCCGGTCATGCCTTGCTCCCCAGCTTGCCTTGGGCGTTGCCGCGCCCGGCCGCGGAGCCCGCCGGCGCCGTGCGGGCGCGCGGGCGTTTCAGCCAGACGACGAAGCCGGTGACGGTCACCACGCCGGTGACGATGGTGAACAGCGCCCAGATGATCTGCAGCGGCAGGCCGCCGTAATCGCCGAAATGGAACGGCCCCGACAGCATCAGCACCGTCATGTACCAGGGCGTGCCGGCCGTCTCCGCCACCACGCCGGTTTCGGCATCGACCAGCGCGACGCTGAGCAGCCGCTGGGTCAGTTCGGTGTGGCCGCGCACCATCACGCCGAAATGGCGGCTGCCGGCGTATTCGTTGCCGGGATAGGCGATGAAGGCCAGATCCTTGCCGGGAAAGGCGGCCAGCCCGGCCGCGGCCACCCGGTCGATCGCCACCGCGCTGCCCGTCATCGGTTCCGGATGGCGGGCGGTCAGGGCGGCCAGCTCGGTCTTCTGCCAATAGCCGGTGATCAGCGGCGAGAAGGACAGGATGGCGCCGGTCAGCCCGACGACGAAGGCCCACACCAGCGTCGCCACGCCGAACAGGTTGTGCAGGTCGATGTTGCCGATGCGGGTGCCGCGGCCGAAGCGCAGGACCCCGAAGGCCAGCTTCTTCATGAAGGGGCCGTAGACCACCAGCCCACTGACCGTGCTGACCACGAACAGCAGCCCCATGACGCCGACGAACATCTGGCCGGCGAAACCGGTGAACAGGTCGACATGCAGCTTCAGCAGGAAGCCGGTCAGCGTCTCTTCCGGCTGCTTCAGCATCTGGTTGGCCCCGGTGAAGCCGTTCAGCACCACCCAGCGGCCCAGATCGAAGCCGCGCTCCTCCGGCGGGCCGAGATAGATGTAGTTGACCGCCTTGTCCTCCGCATCGAAGGACAGCAGCCTGGGCACCAGCGCGGGGTCGGCCTGCCGCGCGATGTCCACCAGCGACTGGAGGGGCAGGCGGGCCTGCCCCTCGGTGTGGCTGCTGTCGAGATCCTCCCCCATCATGTGCTGGATCTCGTGGTGGAACACCAGGATCAGCCCGGTGACGCAGAGGATCAGCAGGTTTGCCGAGCAGATCAGGCTGGTCCAGCGATGGACGAGGCGCCAGCCCCGCAGGCTCGCAGGCGTCATGACGGCTTCCTTCGGCAGTGGGGGAGGAGGGACGGCACGAAACTTACCAGCGGTAGCGCAGGCCCGCGGTCACCGTCCGCTGGTAGCCATAGGCGCACCATTCGCCGTAATAGCAGGAGGCGACATACTCCTTGTTGAACAGGTTCTTGCCGTTGATCGAGACCTCCGCCCCCTGCAGCTTGGACGACAGGGCGCCGAGGTCGTAGGACACGGTGGCGTCGACCAGCGTGAAGGACGGCACCTTGAAGGTGTTCGCCGTGTTCACCGTGGTGCCGGTGTAGCGCACGCCGGCACCGACGCCGAGGCCGGTCAGCGGGGTGCCTTCCGGCATGCGGTACATCGCCCAGGCCGACGCCTGGTGGTGCGGCACCGCCGGCAGGCGCTTGCCCTGCAGGCCGTCGTTGTCCTTGGTGTATGTGGTGTCGAGGTAGGTGTAGGTGCCGATCAGGTCGAGGTCCTTGGTCACGCCGACCTTGGCCTCCAGCTCGACGCCGCGCGACCGCGCCTCGCCGCTCTGGACCGAGAAGCCGGGATGGGCGGGGTCGCTGGTGACGAGGTTGCTGCGGGTCAGGTCGAACAGCGCCGCGGTGAACAGGCTGTTCAGGCCCGGCGGCTGGTACTTCACGCCGACCTCGTACTGGGTCCCCTCCTCCGGCTTGAAGGGCGTGCCGGAGAAATCGACGCCGCTGCTGGGCGTGAAGGATTCGGCGTAGCTGATGTAGGGCGCGATGCCGTTCTCGAAGACATAGGTCAGGCCGGCGCGGCCGGTCCAGGCCTGATCGGACTGGGTGCTGCTGCCGAACGCGGTGGTCGAGGTGGTCTTGGCCCAGTCGCGGCGCCCGGCGACCGTCAGGATGAAGCCGTCCAGCTTCAGCTGGTCCTGCAGATAGACGCCGGTCTGGCGGCCGTCGATGTCGGTCCGGCTGGTGGCGGGGGGCGTGATGGCGACGCCGTAGACCGGGTTGAAGACGTCGATCGACGGCGCCAGCCCGAAGCCGGCGGCGTAATGGCCGTTGAGCCGCTGGTGATCGACGCCCGCCAGCACGGTGTGCCCGACCGGGCCGGTGGAGAAGCGCCCCTCGATCTGGTTGTCGAAGGTGTAGGCGTTCATTTCCTCCCGCGAGGTGGCGATGCCGCGGTAGAGGGTGCGGTAGTCGGCCGCGAGGCCGTTGGCGTAGAGGCTGTCGTAGGCGACCTTGGTGTGCAGCCAGCGCCCGTTCAGCCGGACGGTCCAGACGTCGCTCAGCTTCTTGTCGAAGGCGTAGCCGAGCGAGGCCTGACGGCGGTCGAACTTTTCGTAATTCGGGTCGCCGTCATAGAAATCGACCGGAATCCGGCCCAGCGGGTTGGCCAGCACCGTGCCCTGCGGCGGGATGCCGCCATAGGAGTTGCCCTTCGGGTCGTGCTGGTAGAGGCCCAGCAGGGTCAGGCTGGTCTCGGCGTCCGGCTTCCAGGTGAAGGAGGGGGCGACGGCGATGCGCTCGTTCTCCGTCATCCGGATCTGGCCGTCCTCGCTGAGGCCGACGGCGGTCAGGCGGTAGAGGAACTTGCCGTCCTTGTCGATCGGGCCGGAGACATCGGCGGTGCCGCGCCAATGGTTGTCGGTGCCGTATTCGATCCCGACCTCGTTCTGCGCGGTGGCGGTCGGGCGCTTGCTGACCTGGTTGAGCAGGCCGCCGGCCGGCGACTGGCCGTAGAGCACGGAGGTCGGGCCCTTCAGCACCTCCACCCGTTCCAGCAGATAGGGATCGACCTGCGGGGCGGCGTAGTAGAGCGACCGGAGCTTCAGCCCGTTCAGGTAGGTGTCGGCGTCGAAGCCGCGGACCTTGAGCTGGTCGTAACGGGTCGCCACCGCGCCGCGCGTCTCGGGCGTCACGCCGGCGGTGTAGCGCACCACCTGGTTCAGCGTCTGGGCGTTCTGGTCGCGGATCTGGTCGCCGGGGATGACGGAGATCGACTGCGGTGCCTCGATCAGCGGGGTGTCGGTCTTGGTGCCGGTCGCCTGCTGGTTGGCGACATAGCCCGTCACCGGCGTCAGCGCCGTCTCGCCCTGCCCGGTCACCGTCACCGCCGGCATCTGCACGGTCGAACCGGTGTCGGCGCTCTGGGCGCCGGCCATGGCCGGCACCATCAGGCCGGTCAGCACCAGCGCGCCGAACGCCGTCCCCCGCGACAGCCCGTTGCCCTCAACTCGTTTCTGCACCTGATCGCCCCCATAGCGAATGAGAATCATTCGTAATTGGTCGCCCTGATAATGCAAATGATTTTCAGTTTCAATGCCTATCGGCGTATGTCCGAAAGAAAATCGTCGCGGCGCCCCGACGAATCCGCCGCCACCGCCCGTACCAAGGGCGGACACAAGACAAAGGGCGGCGACAGCGCCGTTCCCACGAGCGTCGGGACAGCCATGAAGATTCGTTGGAAGCCGGTCGTCACCGGTGTGGTTCTCGCCGGGCTGGTCGGCGGCGTCGGCTATGCGGTGCGCGACCGGCTGACGACACCCGCCGTGACCGCCGGCCGGCCGGCCGGGGCACCTCCCGGACCGCCGCCGGGGCCGGGGGCCGGGCGCAACAGCGTGGTGGCGGTGCAGGCCGGGATCGTGGCGCGCGAGGACGTGCCGATCTGGTTCGACGGCATCGGCACCGTCCAGGCCTTCAACAGCGTGACCGTGCGCGCCCGCGTCGACGGCGAGTTGCAGCGCGTGCCCTTGCAGGAGGGGCAATTGGTCAAGGCCGGCGACCTGCTGGCGACCATCGATTCGCGGCCGCTCCAGGCCCAGCTCGCCCAGGCCCAGGCGAAGAAGGCGCAGGACGAGGCGCAGCTCGCCAACGCCCGGCGCGACCTGGAGCGCAACATGAACCTGAAGGAGTTCGCCTCCCGCCAGACGGTCGACACCCAGCGCGCGCTGGTCGCCCAGTACGAGGCGCAGATCCGCGCCGACGAGGCGGCGATCGAGGCGGTGCAGGTCCAGTTGAACTACACCACCATCACCGCGCCGATCAGCGGCCGCATCGGCCTGCGCAACATCGACCAGGGCAACGTGGTGCGCGCCAGCGACCAGAACGGCATCGCCACCATCACGCAAATCCAGCCGATCGCCGTCCTCTTCACCCTGCCGGAAAAGCAGCTCCCCGCCATCCTGGCGGCGCAGGCGCAAGGCGCGGTGACGGTGGAGGCGCAGGACCGCGAGGGCCGCCGCGTCATCGACACCGGCCGCCTGTCGGTGGTCGACAACCTGATCGACAGCGGCACCGGCACCATCCGCCTGAAGGCCGAGATGCCGAACAGCCCGCAGAAGCTGTGGCCCGGCCAGTTCGTCAACGTCCGCCTGCTGTCCGCCATCCGCCGCGGCGCCACCACGGTCCCGGCCACGGTGGTCCAGCGCGGGCCGCAGGGCACCTACGCCTATGTCCTGAAGGACGACCTGACGGTGGAGCAGCGCCCGATCAAGGTCGCCCGCCAGGAGGAGAACAAGGCGATCATCGACGAGGGGCTGACCCCCGGCGAGCGGGTGGTGGTCGACGGCCAGTACCGCCTGCAACCCGGTTCCAAGGTGCGGATCGTCGATCCGTCCGCCGCCGCGCCATCCGCCGGCATGCCATCGCCCCAGGCCTCCGCCCCGGCGACCGTGGCCCCGGCGGGCGCTCCGCCGGAGAACGTCGCCCGCGAGGAGCGGCGGCGCGAGCGCATGCAGCGCGACGGCGCCCGGCCGGACGGTGAGCGCGGCGGCGACACTCCCGACACGGCGGCGCCCCGCCGTCCGCCGGCCACCCAGCCCGCCGACGGGCAGCGCTCATGAACATCTCCGCCCCCTTCATCCTGCGGCCGGTCGCCACCGGGCTGCTGATGGCGGCGGTGGTGCTGCTGGGCCTGCTGGGCTACGGCGCGCTGCCGATCTCCTCGCTGCCGACGGTCGATTTCCCGACGGTGCGCATCACCACCCAATTGCCGGGGGCGGCGCCCGAGGTGATGGCCTCGTCGGTCACCGCGCCGCTGGAACGCCAGCTCGGCCAGATCGCCGGCATCTCCTCGATGATCTCGACCAGCTCGTTCGGGCTGTCGGTCATCACCCTGCAGTTCGACCTCAGCCGCAACATCGACGCTGCCTCGCAGGACGTGCAGTCGGCGATCAGCGCCGCCTCGGGCAGCCTGCCCAAGGGGCTGCCGAATCCGCCGGTCTACGACAAGGTCAACCCGGCCGACACGCCGATCATGGTGCTGGCGCTGAGTTCGGAGTCCCTGCGGCTGGAAACCGTCAGCGACGCCGCCGACACGCTGCTGGCGCAGAAGCTGAGCCAGGTCGACGGCGTCGGCTATGTCGGGATCGAAGGGGGCTTGCGGCCTGCCGTGCGGGTGCAGGTCAACCCGGCGGCGGTCGCCGGGCTGGGGCTGACGCTGGAGGATGTGCGGACCACCATCACCCAGGCCAACGTCAACGCGCCCAAGGGCAGCTTCGACGGGCCGCGCCAGTCCTGGTCGATCGGCGTCAACGACCAGATCGAGAACGCCGCCGCCTACCGCCCGATCATCGTCACCTACAAGAACGGCGGCCCGGTGCGGCTGACCGACATCGGCACCGTCGTCGATTCGGTGGAGAACACCCGGCTCGCCGCCTGGCACGACGGCAAGCCGGCGGTGCTGCTGAACGTGCTGCGCCAGCCCGGCGCCAACATCATCGACACGGTCGACCACATCCGCAAGCTGCTGCCGTCGCTGCAAGCCGCGCTGCCGCCGCAGATCCACATGGCGGTGCTGACCGACCGGACGGCGACCATCCGCGCCTCGGTGATGGACGTGCAGAAGACGCTGGTGCTGACCGCCGGCCTGGTGGTGATGGTGATCTTCCTGTTCCTGCGCAAGGCGTGGGCGACGGTGATCCCGGCGGCGGCGCTGCCGCTGTCGCTGATCGGCACCTTCGGCATCATGGCGCTGTGCGGCTTCAGCCTGGACAATCTGTCGCTGATGGCGCTGACCATCGCGTCGGGCTTCGTCGTCGACGACGCGATCGTGATGATCGAGAACATCGTCCGCCACATCGAGAAGGGCGAGGCGCCGTTGCAGGCCGCCCTGAAGGGCGCGCGGCAGATCGGCTTCACCGTGGTGTCGCTGACCCTGTCGCTGATCGCGGTGTTCATCCCGCTGCTGTTCATGGGCGGCGTGGTCGGCCGGCTGTTCCGCGAGTTCGCCATCACCCTGTCGATCGCCGTGCTGGTGTCGGCGGTGATCTCGCTGACGCTGACGCCGATGATGTGCGCCCGCCTGCTGAAGCCGGAGGCGGAAACCCCGCCCAACCGCCTTTTCCGCTGGACCGAGCGCGGGTTCGATGCACTGCTGGCCGGCTACGCCGCCTCGCTGCGCGTCGTCCTGCGCCACCAGCCGGCGACGCTGGCGGTGACCATCGCCACGCTGGCGGCGACGCTGTGGCTGTACGACGTCGTGCCCAAGGGCTTCCTGCCGCAACAGGACACCGGCGTCATCATCGGGGTGACCGACGCCGCCCCGGCCATCTCGGTCAAGGCGATGGCCGACCGCCAGCGCGAGGTCGCCGACATCGTCCGCCGCGACCCCGACGTGGCCGGCGTGGCCAGCTTCGTCGGCACCGGCACGGTCAACGCCACCACCAACACCGGCAGCCTGACCATCGCCCTGAAACCGCGGGAGGAGCGCACATCCTCGGCGGAGGAGATCATCACCCGTCTGCGCGCGGCGACCTCCGACCTCAAGGGCGTGTCGCTGTTCATGCAGGCGGTGCAGGACGTCCAGATCGACAGCCGGGTCAGCCGCACCCAGTACCAGTATGTCCTGCAGGACGCCGACCCGCAGGAGCTGGAGCGCTGGACCCCGCGCCTGCTCGACGCGCTCCGCGCCCGGCCGGAGCTGACCGACGTCGCGACCGACCAGCAGCCGGACGGGTTGCAGGTGTTCCTGACCATCGACCGCGACGCGGCGAGCCGCCTGCATGTGCTGCCGCAGGCGATCGACGACACCCTGTACGACGCCTTCGGCCAGCGCCAGGTGTCGACCATCTACACCCAGACCAACCAATACCGCGTGATCCTGGAGGTCGAGCCGTCCTTCCAGATGGACCCGGCCTCGCTGTCGAAGATCTACGTGAAGGGCAGCGGCGGCATCGTCGTGCCGCTGGGCGCCCTGGTGACGGTGGAGCGCCGGACCGCGCCGCTGGTCATCACCCACCAGGGCCAGTTCCCGTCGGTCACCCTGTCCTTCAACGTGGCGCCCGGCGTGTCGCTGGGCGACGCGGTGACGGCGATCCAGCAGGCCCGCGCCACCATCGGCATGCCCGACACCGCCACCGCGCGGTTCGCCGGCACGGCGGCGGAGTTCCGCCAGTCGCTGCAGACCCAGCCCTGGCTGATCCTGTCGGCGGTGGTCGCGGTCTACATCGTGCTGGGCGTGCTGTACGAGAGCACCATCCACCCGGTCACCATCCTGTCGACCCTGCCGTCGGCCGGCATCGGCGCCCTGCTGGCGCTGATGGCGACCGGGCACGATCTGTCGCTGATCGCGCTGATCGGCATCGTCCTGTTGATCGGCATCGTCAAGAAGAACGCCATCATGATGATCGACTTCGCCCTGGAGGCGGAGCGTCACCAGGGCATGGCGCCCGAACGCTCGATCTACGAGGCGTCGCTGCTGCGCTTCCGCCCGATCATGATGACGACGATGGCGGCGCTGCTGGGCGCCCTGCCGCTGGCGCTGGAGCATGGCACCGGGTCGGAGCTGCGCCGGCCGATGGGCATCGCCATCGTCGGCGGGCTGCTGCTGAGCCAGGTGCTGACGCTCTACACCACGCCGGTGGTCTATCTCTACATGGATCGGCTGGGCGACCGGCTGGGCCGTCTGCTGCGGCCGGGGCGGCGGAAGGCGGCGGGCGCTCCGGACGAGGGCGGGCCGGCGGCCGGGCAGTCGGACGGGCACGCCCCCGGCCGGGCGGCGGCGGAGTAGGCGGCCATGGCGCTTCCGAACGAAACGCCCTCGCGGCTCTCGCTCTCCAGCCCCTTCATCCGGCGGCCGGTCGGCACCTCGCTGCTGATGGTCGGGCTGATGATCCTGGGCATGGTCGCCTACCGCTTCCTGCCGGTGGCGCCGCTGCCGCAGGTGGAGTTCCCGACCATCGTCGTCACCGCCGCGCTGCCCGGCGCCAGCCCGGAAACCATGGCGGCGTCGGTCGCCACGCCGCTGGAGCGGCGGCTCGCCCGCATCGCCGGCGTGTCGGAGATGACGTCGAACAGCAAGCTGGGCAGCACCGCCGTCGTCGTGCAGTTCGACCTGAACCGCGACGTCGAGGCGGCGTCGCGCGACGTCCAGGCCGCCATCAACGCGGCCGGCGGCGACCTGCCGGCCGACCTGCCGAGCCCGCCGAAGATGCGGCGCATCAACCCGGCCGACGCGCCGGTGATGACGCTGGCGATGACCTCCACCACCCTGCCGCCGGGCGAACTGTTCACGCTGGCCGACACCGTCATCGGCCAGCGGCTGAGCCAGATCGAGGGGGTGGCCCAGGTCTCCATCAACGGGGCGGAGAAGACCGCGGTCCGCGTCCGCGTCGACGCCGCCGCCGCGGCCAACATGGGCGTCAGCCTGGAAGCCGTCCGCAGCGCCATTTCCCAGGCCAACGCCAACAGCCCCAAGGGCAGCTTCGACGGCACCTTCGAGTCCTGGGCGATCGGCGCCAGCGACCAGTTGTTCGGCGCCGATGCCTACCGCCGGCTGATCGTCACCGAGAAGAACGGCGCCACCATCCGGCTGGGCGACGTCGCCAGCGTGATCGAGGCGCCGGAGAACAGCCGCACCGCCGCGTGGCAGGATGGCCAGCGCGCCGTGCTGATCAACATCCAGAAGCAGCCGGGCACCAACGTGGTGCAGACGGTCGACCTGATCCGGGCGGAGCTGCCGACCCTGCGCGGCTGGATCCCGCCGGGCGTCACCCTGTCGGTGCGCACCGACCGCACCCCGACCATCCGCGCGTCCATCGACGACGTGCAGAAGACGCTGGCGGTCACGGTGGCGCTGGTGGTGATGGTGATGGCGCTGTTCCTGCGCCGGCTGTGGGCGACGGTGATCCCGGCCGCCGCGGTGCCGCTGTCGCTGGCCGGCACCTTCGCGGTGATGTGGGTCGTCGGCTACAGCCTGGACAATTTCTCGCTGATGGCGCTGACCATCTCGGTCGGCTTCGTGGTGGACGACGCCATCGTCGTCATCGAGAACATCGTCCGCCACATCGAAAAGGGCGCCCGGCCCTTCGAGGCGGCGGTGAAGGGTGCCCGGCAGGTCGCCTTCACCGTGGTGTCGATCAGCCTGTCGCTGGTCGCGGTCTTCATCCCCATCCTGTTCATGGGCGGCATCCAGGGCCGGCTGTTCCGCGAGTTCGCCGTGGTGCTGTCGGTCGCCATCGCGGTGTCGGCGGTGGTGTCGCTGACGCTGACGCCGATGATGTGCGCCCATCTGCTGACGCCGGAGGCGGAGCGCAAGGCCCCCGGCCGCGTCGCCCGCGCCATCGCCTGGGTCGGCGACCGCCTGTTCGGGCTCTACGCCGACGGGCTGGACTGGGTGCTGGCGCACCGGCGCACCATGCTGGCGGTCACCGTCGCCATCGTCGGGGTCAGCGTCTGGCTCTACGGGCAGGTGCCGAAGGGCTTCGTGCCGCAGCAGGACACCGGGCTGCTGATCGGCTTCAGCGACCCGCCGCCGGACATCTCGTTCCAGGCGATGGTGACGCGGCAGCGCGCGCTGCAGGACGCGGTGGCCGGCGACCCGGCGGTGGCGAGCGTCGGCGGCACCATCGGCGGCGGCGGGCCGGGCGGCACCTATTCCGGCCAGATCTTCATCGCGCTGAAGCCGTCGGGCGAGCGCGAGGACCTGCCGACCGTCACCCAGCGGCTGCGCCAGCGCGGCGGCCGGGTGCCGGGGGTGCAGCTGTTCCTGATGCCGGTGCAGGACATCCGGGTCGGCGGCTTCCAGGGGCGCAGCCAGTACCGCTACAGCCTGCAGGACGCCGACATCGGCGCGCTGAACGAGTGGGCGCCGAAGCTGGTCGACAAGATGCGCACCCTGCCGGAGCTGGTCGACGTCGCCAACGACCGCCAGAACGGCGGCATCCAGGCCAACGTGGTGGTGGACCGCGACGCCGCCTCGCGCCTCGGCGTGTCGCTGAGCGCGCTGGAGGCGACGCTGTACGACGCCTTCGGCCAGCGGCAGGTGTCGACGATGTACCTGATGCAGAACCAACACAAGGTGGTGCTGGAGGTCGACCCGAAGCAGGCGCTCGGCCCCGACGACCTCAAGGCGATCTATGTGCCGGGGCGCGGCGGCATGGTGCCTCTGTCGGCGGTGGCGGGCGTCGCCATCGCCAACCAGGCGGCCAGCATCCAGCACCAGAGCGGCTTCCCGGTCGCCAATTTGACCTTCGATCTCGCCCCCGGCGTCTCGCTGTCCCAGGCGACCGAGCTGATCCAGCGCGCGGCGGAGGACATCGGCATGCCGGCCAGCATCCGCGCCGGCTTCCAGGGCGACGCGCGCGCCTTCCAGCAGTCGGCGTCGAGCCAGCCGCTGCTGATCCTGGCGGCGCTGATCACCATCTACATCGTGCTGGGTGTGCTGTACGAGAGCCTGATCCACCCGCTGACCATCCTGTCGACCCTGCCGTCGGCCGGGCTGGGGGCGCTGGTCGCGCTGATCCTGACCGGCTACGACCTGTCGATCGTCGCGCTGATCGGCATCATCCTGCTGATCGGCATCGTCAAGAAGAACGCCATCATGATGATCGACTTCGCCCTGGAGGCGGAGCGCGAGCGCGGTCTGTCGCCCTTGGAGGCGATCCGCGAGGCCGGGCTGGTCCGCTTCCGCCCGATCATGATGACGACGATGGCGGCCCTGCTGGGCGCGGTGCCGCTGGCCTTCGACTACGGCACCGGCGGCGAGATCCGCCGGCCGCTGGGCATCGCCATCATCGGTGGCCTGCTGGTCAGCCAGATGCTGACGCTCTACACCACGCCGGTGGTCTACCTGACGCTGGAACGGCTGGCCTTGCGGCGCCGGCGTCGGCACGCCATCGCCGCGCCGGCGGAATAGGGGGCGGCGATGGACGCGGTCCTGACATGTGCAGCGATTTTCATGCCCCCCGCAAGATCCCCTCTCCCCCCCGGGGAGAGGGGGATTTCACCACACTGGCACCCCTCCCACCTGTTGGGCATAGTTCTCGCCCACGGCATGAGCGGAACCCCGGTGATCGAGGCCAGCGACAGCGACGGTGACCTGATGGCGCGGGTGGCGGGCGGCGACGCCGCCGCCTTCGACCGGCTGGCCGCCCGCCACATGCGCCGTGCCGTGGCGCTGGCCCAGCGCCTGACCGGCAACCCGTCCGACGCCGACGAGATCGCCCAGGACGCCTTCCTGCGGGTGTGGCAGCACGCCGCCCGCTGGGACGCCGGCCGCTCGGCCTTCACCACCTGGCTCTACCGCATCGTGGTGAACCTCGCCATCGATCGCGGCCGCCGCCCCGGCTGGTCGCCGCTGGAGGAGGCCGGCGACCCGGCCGACGACGCGCCCGACGCGCTCGCCCGCATCGCCGCGCGCCAGACCGCCGATCAGGTCAACCGGGCGCTGGCAGCATTGCCCGACCGCCAGCGCGCCGCGGTCGTGCTGTTCCACCAGGAGGGCTTGAGCCTGCGTCAGGCCGCCGAGGTGCTGGCGATGAGCGAGGGCGCCTTCGCCTCGCTGCTGGCGCGGGCGCGGGCCGCGCTGAAGGCCGCCTTGGCCGGGGAGCTTGGGGCGGGGGAGACCGTCGCATGAAGGGGGAAGCCATGACCGACGAGCAGTTCCTCCGCCATCTGGACGATTTCGGTGCGCAGCCGGAACGCTGGCCGGCCGAGCTGCGCGCCGCTGCGGCGGACGCGCTGGCCCGCTCGCCGGCGCTGCGCGCCGCGCAGGCCGCGGCGCTGTCCTTCGACCGCCTGCTGTCCGGCCCCCTGTCCGCGGTGGATGAGGCGCGCGTCGCCCGCCTGCTGTCGGCGGTGGGCGCGGCGGCGCGCGGCCGGCCGCAGGACACGCTGGTGATGCTGCTGCTGGGGCGGATGCCGCGGCGGACGGCGGCCGGCCTGTGCGTGGCGCTGCTGACGCTCGGCTGGCTGGCCGGCACCCTGACCAGCGGCTGGAGCGGGCCGGCGCCCCCGCCGGGCGGCCAAGCCGTGGCGTTGCTGAGCGACGACGTCGCCACGCTGTTCGACGGAGAATCCCGATGAGGAGAGCCCCGATGGCCGGCTTCACCGCAACGCGCGTCCTGCCGCGTCCGGGGCTGCGCACGCTGGCGCTGGCCTCGCTGGCCCTCAACCTGTTTCTGGGGGCGATGCTGATCGCGATGGTGCGCCATCCGCCGCCGCCACCTTACCAGCCGATGCCCGACCGCTTTGTCGAGCGGGTGGCGCCCGACCTGTCGGCGGACGATGCCCGGCGGCTGCGCGCCGCCTTCGAACCGCTGCGCCCGCGCTACGCAGCGCTGAGCCAGGAGTATCGCGACACCGGCCAGCGGGTGCGCACGCTGCTGCAATCCGACCCGGTGGATGCCCAGACCCTGCGCAGCGCGACCGAGGCCGCCCGTGCCAAGCGCCGCCAGATCGGCGATTTGACCGAGGAAACCGTCCTGTCCATCCTGCCGGAGCTGTCCCCCGCCGGCCGCCTGCGCCTGGTCGGCGGCGGCCGGGGGCCGTGAGGGGCGTTTACGCGTCGCTCGCCATCTTCTGCTCGATCGCCGCGGTCTTGATCGCCTTCTGCAGCTTTTCGAAGGCGCGGACCTCGATCTGGCGGACGCGCTCGCGGCTGATGCCGTATTTCTGCGACAGGTCCTCCAGCGTCGTCGGCACCTCGCGCAGGCGGCGTTCGGTCAGGATGTCGCGTTCGCGGTCGTTCAGCGCCGACATGGCGCCGGTCAGCAGCGTGCGCCGCTTGCCCAGCTCCTCGCGGTCGGCCAGCGTGATCTCCTGGTTGGCCGTCTCATCGACCAGCCAGTCCTGCCACTCGCCCTCGCTGTCGGCGCGCAGCGGCGCGTTCAGCGAGTGGTCGGGGCTGGCGAGGCGCCGGTTCATGTTGACGACGTCCTGCTCCGGCACGTCCAGCTTGGTGGCGATGGCGTTGACCTGCTCGGGCGACAGGTCGCCCTCTTCGATCGCCTGCATCTGGCCCTTCAGGCGGCGCAGGTTGAAGAACAGCTTCTTCTGGGCGGCGGTGGTGCCCATCTTCACCAGCGACCAGCTGTGCAGGATGTATTCCTGGATCGCCGCGCGAATCCACCACATCGCGTAGGTCGCCAGCCGGAAGCCGCGGTCGGGGTCGAAGCGCTTGACCGCCTGCATCATCCCGACATTGCCTTCGGAGATCAGCTCCGACAGCGGCAGGCCATAGCCGCGATAGCCCATGGCGATCTTGGCGACCAGGCGCAGGTGGCTGGTGACGAGCTGGTGGGCGGCGCCGGAATCCTCGTGCTCCTGCCAGCGCTTGGCCAGCATGTACTCCCGCTCCGGCTCCAGCATCGGGAACTTGCGGATTTCCTGGAGATAGCGGGTCAGGTTGCTTTCGGACCCGATCGCCGGAACGTTGGACGCCGTCGCCATGACTCTAACCCCTCTCCGACGGCCGGCGTGCCCGCGAAACAATCGCGTGCGCGCAGCCGCTCTTCAGCGCGGGTTCCACAGGCCCCTCGCAATGAGCGGGCGGCGGAACCTCGCCATTGACGGTGAGTCTACCCAAGAAACATTTCCCGGTGTACCGAATTAAAACGTCTCCAAGGTGACAAGTAGTTCATGAATATCGGCCGGCATTGGGGAGCGGAACTCCACAACCTCGCCGCTTCCCGGGTGCCGGAAGGTCAGGGCCGCCGCGTGCAGCGCCTGACGGGGAAATTCAACAAGCCGGCTGCGCGCGGGTTCCGGCAGGGTCGAGGCGTGCTTGCCCCCCGGCCGCGACGAACGGCCGCGGCCGTACAGCGGATCGCCGACCAGCGGGTGGCCGATGTGGGTCATGTGGACGCGGATCTGGTGGGTGCGCCCGGTTTCCAGCACGCATTCGACCAGCGCCGCCGCCTGGCCGAAGCTTTTCAGCACGCGGTAGCGGGTGGCGGCGTGCTTGCCGCCGCCGGTGACCACCGCCATCTTCTTGCGGTCGGCGCTGCTGCGGCCGATGGCGCCCTCGATCCGGCCCTGCTTCGGGTTGGGCACGCCCCAGACCAGCGCCAGGTAGGTGCGGCTGAGCGTGCGGTCGGCGAACTGCTCGGTCAGGCCGTGGTGGGCGCGGTCGTTCTTGGCCACCACCATCAGGCCGCTGGTGTCCTTGTCCAGCCGGTGGACGATGCCGGGCCGCCGCACCCCGCCGATGCCGGACAGGCTGTCGCCGCAATGGGCCAGCAGCGCGTTGACCAGCGTGCTGTCCGGGTTGCCGGCGGCCGGATGGACCACCAGCCCGGCCGGCTTGTCGAGCACCAGCACGTCGGAATCCTCGTAGACCACGTCCAGCGGGATGTCCTGGGCCTGCGGTTCGGCCGGTTCGGCGTCGGGCACCCGCAGGGTGAAGGTCTGGCCGGGTTTGACCCTCAGGGACGGGTCCGTTATCGTCCGACCGGCCTCGCGCACGCAGCCCTGTTCCAGCAGGGCCTGCACGCGCGAGCGGGACAGGTCCGGCAGCCCGGCGGCCAGCGCCTTGTCCAGGCGCTCGCCGGCCGCCGCATCGGGAACCGTGTAGACCAGCGGCGTGGAGGCGCCGGGCGCCGGCGTAGCTTCGGGGGTCACTTCGGGCATTCTTGCGGCCGTCTTCCCTAATCCAAGGCAATCCTGTTTCAATCGTCCGGGAGTGGACCCCAAACCGTGCAGATCCTCAAGGCACTCGTCGTCATCATGGGCGTTCTGATCCTCGCCGGCTTCAGCTTTCTCGGCGTGGAGCTGTACAAGCGCATGTCGGCGCCCAACCGCAGCTCCCTCACGGCGATGGTGCCGGTCGAGCCCGAACGCGCTGCCGAGGTGACGCTGGACGTCCCCGCCGGCGCCCGCATCGGCGACATCCTGGTGGTGGGCAACCGCGTCCTGTTCAAGGTGACGCTGCCGCAGGGGCCGGACCGGCTCTATCTGATGGACCCGCGCAACGGCGCCGTCACCGCCACCATCACCGCCGGCAAGCCCCTTCCCTGACCAGGACACCCCGTCATGCATGACTTCCGCAGCGACAACGTCGCCGGCGCCGCGCCCCAGGTGATGACCGCGCTGGCCACCGCCGCCACCGGCACCGCCGCCCCCTACGGCAACGATCCCTGGACCGCCCGGGTGACCGAGCGGCTGTGCGCGATCTTCGAAACCGAGGTCGCGGTCTTCCCGGTCGCCACCGGCACCGCCGCAAACGCGCTCGCCCTGTCGGCGCTGGTGCCGCCCTTCGGCGCCGTGCTGTGCCACGAGGAGGCCCACGTCACCGTCGACGAGTGCGGCGCGCCGGAGTTCTTCACCGCCGGCGGCAAGCTGGTCCCGCTGCCGGGCGACCACGGCAAGCTGACGCCGGAGGTGGTGACGCGCTGCGTGGCGAAGGCCGGCGTCGGCGTCGTCCATCGGGTCCAGCCGGCCGCCCTCAGCCTGTCGCAGGCGACGGAGGCCGGGACGGTCTACCGCCCGGCGGAGGTCGAGGCGCTGGTCGAGGCGGCGCACGCCAACGGCATGGCGGTGCATATGGACGGCGCCCGCTTCGCCAACGCCATCGCCCGGCTGGGCTGCGCCCCGGCCGACGTCACCTGGCGCGCCGGGGTCGACGTGCTGACGCTGGGCGGCACCAAGGGCGGTTGCCTCGCCGCCGAGGCGGTGGTCTTCTTCAACCCGGCGATGGCCGAGGATTTCGGCTATGGCCGCAAGCGCGCCGGCCATCTGGTGTCGAAGATGCGCTTCCTGTCGGCGCAGCTCGACGCATGGCTGGACGACGGGCTGTGGCTGCGGCTGGCCGCCCACGCCAACGCGATGGCCGACCGTCTGGCCGCCGGCCTGACCGCGCTGCCCGGCGTCGCCCTGGCTCACCCGGTCGAGGCCAACGAGCTGTTCGTCCGCCTGCCCGCCCCCGCCGCCGAGGCGCTGGAGGCCGCCGGCTACGGCTTCTACCGCTGGGACGACGGCACCGCGCGCTTCGTCACCGCCTTCGACACCCCGGCGTCGGCGGTGGACGGGCTGCTGGCTATTTTGCGCGCTCTGTAAGAAAAGGCTTGATCGGCGGGCCGGGCTTGGTTAGAAACCCGCCCACGCCGATGACGTCCCCATCGTCTAGAGGCCTAGGACACCGCCCTCTCACGGCGGTAACAGGGGTTCGACTCCCCTTGGGGACGCCAACCTTTTTGCGGTTGGGTCGCGCGACCGGTGGCAAGCCTCCACCGTCGCGAATCAAGCATCGGGACCAGACGTCCCCATCGTCTAGAGGCCTAGGACACCGCCCTCTCACGGCGGTAACAGGGGTTCGACTCCCCTTGGGGACGCCATCTTCCGATACACACAGCTCCCGTTCCGGATACAGGCCGCAGCCCCAGCTTGCTGCGTGCAAGCCCGAACGCTGGCAGGCTATCTCGGTTTCCCCCAGTTCGCATGGCCTGGACAGGTCACCAGGGAACGGTTCGGCCGCGATAGTCGAGATATTCCAGGCCCGGCTTTCCCTGCTTCGCGAGAAGGACATTCACCAGGTTGGGAACGCTCTCGTCCATGGAGAGCGGTGCTTCCGAGCCACCGAGGGCGGTGCGAACCCAACCCGGCGCCATCACCACCATCGCACGCGACGTCGCGGCTTGGCGGGCGGCGAAGCTTCGCATGAACATATTCAGGGCCGCTTTGCTGCCGCGATAGACCTCCCGCTGGCCGGTTTCGTTGTTGGTGATGCTTCCTTGGCCGGACGACATCACCCCGATCAGGCCCGTCGCGGAAACGTTGCCCTCCAGGCTCTCGATAACGCGCATCGGGCTCAAAGAATTGGTGATCATCACCTGGACGAAGTCGTCGGTGGAAACCTCGCCGATCGTCTGGGTCGGATCCCGGTTGGTGATCCCGGCGTTGACGAACAACATGTCGAACACTCTGCCGGACAGGCGGCCGTGCAGCGCCGCGATCTGATCGGGTTCGCAGATGTCCAGGGTTTCGATCTCGACCCGGCCGTCATACTCGTCCGCCAGATCGTGCAGCAAAGTCCGCGTTCCTCCGCCGCGCACCGTACCGACGACGTTCCATCCCTTTTTCAGGAATTCGGCCGCCATGGCATGGCCGAGGCCGCGTGAAGCGCCAATGAGCAAGATGGTGCGGCGACGCTGATGGGTGGGTGAGAGGGGCATGGGCCCGCTGCCTTTTGCTGATGAGGTCGGCCCCTGATGTGGCAAATCGCGCCGGCTTGCGCCAGACGCACATGATGCAATAGATGTTTGCATGAGACGCCACACCAAGGCGCGTTCATGGAGAGTCCCACAGCCATGCAGCAGGTGGATCTGAATCTCCTCATTGCGCTGGATGCCCTGCTCACCGAACGCAGTGTGACGGGAGCGGCCCGACGGCTTGGCTTGAGCCCGTCCGCCATGAGCCGGACGCTGGCGCGGCTTCGCTCGGCGACGGGTGATCCGTTGCTGGTGCAGGCCGGTCGTACCCTCGCCCCCACCCCCTATGCCGAAGAGCTGGGCCGGCGCGTTCATGCGCTCACCCGGGACGCCGTGGCGGTTCTTCGGCCCACCACCAACCGGTTGGATTTGGCGTCGCTCGATCGGACCTTCACCATTCGCGCCGGCGAGGGGTTCGTCGAACTGGTTTCGGCTCCGTTGGTGGCGGCGGTCACCAAAGCGGCGCCGCATGTCCGCCTCCGGTTCGTGCTGAAGCCCGACAAGGATGCACAGCCGCTTCGGGAGGGGCTGATCGATCTGGAGATCGGCGTGCTGGGAACCTCGGCGCCGGAACTGCGGACCCAGCTGCTTTTCCGGGACCGGTTTGTCGGGGTTGCCCGGATTGGGCATCCGCTTCTGGAAACCGGACGCGTGACACCGGAACGCTATGCGGCCTGCAGCCATGTCGTCGCGTCACGGCGGGGAGAGTTCCATGGACCGGTGGACGATGCCCTGGAGGGATTGGGCCTGAAGCGCACGGTGTCCCTGGTCGTTCCAGGGTATCCCGATGCGATGCGGATCGCGCGCTGCTCGGAACTGGTCGCGCTCGTCCCGCGTTCGTGCCTCGGCAACGCCCTGATGGCCGATCACGCCGCCATTCTGGGACTCGAGAGCTTCGAACCGCCGGTCCCGACGCCCGAGTTCAGCATATCGGCAATTTGGCATCCTCGCCTGGACGCCGATCCCGCCCATCGCTGGCTCCGCGACACCGTCATGGCGGTGGTCAAAGGCGCGTATCCATAAAGTCCCCCATGGCGTGACGCGCGCCTGGGGGGATATGGCGGGACAGGCTCATCCTACCCCAGCGCCCCCGTCAGATGCAGCGTCACCCGCAGGCCGCCGTTCGACACCGACACGCCGCCGTCGCCGAAGGGCAGTTCGGTTGCCTGGGCCAGTGACGGCTCGTTGGTGATGACGGCGGCGCGCCAGCCGGTGAAGCCGTTTTTCAGGGTCTGGCCCAGCGCGTGGTACAGCGGGACCAGCGCCTTGCGGTCGGTGCCGAGGCGGGCGCCGTAGGGCGGGTTGACGATGACGAGGCCGGGCGGGCCCTCCGGCGCGACGAGGTCGCTGACGGAATGCTGGCGGAACTCGGTCCAGGCGGACACGCCGGCCCGTTCGGCGTTGGCGCGGCTCATGGTGATGGCGCCGGCGTCGCGGTCGCTGCCGTAGAAACGCACCGTCGGCGGCGTGACGGTGCCGCTGCTGCGCAGGCTCTGCCAGGCCGCCGGGTCGAAGCCGGCGAGCTGCTCGAAGGCGAAGCTGCGGGAGCGGCCGGGCTTCAGGCCGGCGGCGATCTCGGCGGCCTCGATCGGGAAGGTGCCGGAGCCGCACATCGGGTCGACCAGCGGTTCGCTGCCGTCGTAACCGCAATGGCGCAGGAACAGGGCGGCCAGCGTCTCGCGCATCGGCGCCTTGTTGACCGCTTCCTTGTGGTTGCGCTTGTGCAGCGACTCGCCGGAGCTGTCGACGCTGATGGTGCAGAGGTCGTCGTCGATGCGGGCCTTGATCGACACGCCGGGCTCGCCCACCTCGGGCGCCTCGCGGATGATCGGGGCGCCCAGCTCCTCGGCGATGGCGCGCTGGATGCGCTGGGCGGCGGCGCCGGCGTGGTAGATGCGCGAGCCCTTGCAGGACACCTCGACCCGCACCGGCACATCGGCGCGCAGGAACTCGGCCCAGGGAACCCGGCGAGCCCGCTTGTCGAGCTGGGCCAGATGGAAGGCGCGGAAGGACGCGACGCGGGCCAGGATGCGGGTCGCCCCGCGCATCTCCAGATTGGCCCGCCAGACATCGGGCCAACCGCCGCTGACCGTCACGCCCCCCTTGACCGGGGTTGGGTTCGTGAAGCCGCGGGCCTGGGCCTCCGCGCACAGTACGGATTCCAGGCCGGGGGTGGCCACCATGAAGATTTCGAAGTCGCTGTCGGTGTTCATCCCGCCTACATAGCCCGCGGGATGGCGGGGTGGAAGCTCCTGCGTGCCGCGCGGCGCCCCCGGCGTGAAGAAAGGGCGGGCGCCCGCGGCACGATCAGGAACGGGTCGGTCAGCGGTAGGAGCTGTGCGAGGCGATGGCGTCGCTGCGACCGACCACGTCGCCCGAGGCCGACAGGCCGACCACGTCGTCATGCCCGGTGGTGCCGAGGCCGAGCTTGCCGCGGGCGAAGTTCAGGTAGGCGGTGGCGGATTCGGTGTCGCCCTGGGCGGCCAGCGAGCGGGCGACGCTCAGCGCGGTGCGGGCGGCGTCGCGTTCGGTGCGCTCGGCGGTGATGGCGTTGGCCTGGGCCGTGGCGGCCGTGGTGTCGGCCAGCAGGCGGTCGAAGCTGTCGCTCTGGGCGGCGATGGCGGAGCCGGCGGTCATGGCGGCGACGGACAGCGCGACGGCGGCGATGGTGCGAACAAACATGATGGTGTCCTTATCCTGATGCCGAGCCTCCGCGGGGGTGCGCCCGGCGTCGGGGGGAACGACGCCGGGCGCGGGGCGGGGCTGGAGGGTGGTACTCGACCGGCGCCGGGGAGCGTCGGCCGTGAAGAAAGAGTTAAGCGTTTCTGCCCGGCGGATAAATCCACGAGTTCCGACAACTCTATTCGTCCCGGCACAACAATCTCGGCGGTGCGCCGACCGGACGCCGCCCGCATTGACGCTTCCGACGGGCGGCTCCTATGATCGGATTGGAACACGAACAATCAGCGCGGTTTTCGAAACCGAACGCGACGAAGGGGGCAAGGCGCCATGACCGACACTCATCAGACCAATGCCAACCAGAACGAGGCCGGCTGGCCGGCCGACCTGCTGGCGCGGGAGTTCCGGGGCAAGCGGGTGCTGGTGACCGGCAGCAGCCGGGGCATCGGCGCGGCGGTGGCGGCGGCCTTCGCCGATCTGGGCGCCCGGGTCGCCATCCACGGCCGCGATCCGGCGGCGGTCGGGGCCGCGGCGGCGGCGATGGGGCACGGCGTCGTGCCGCTGGCCGGCGACTTCGCCGACAAGGCGGCGACCCGCGCCGTGGTGGCCGGCGCGGTGGCGGCGTTGGGCGGGCTGGACGTGCTGATCAACAACGCCGGCACCATGCTGGGCCGGGTGGCGCTGGCCGACATCGACGACGACTTCCTGCAGCGGCAGTTCGACCTGAACGCCGCCTCCGCCGTGGTGGCGAGCCGGGCGGCGCTGCCGGCGCTGATCGAGTCGCGCGGCGCCATCGTCAACACCGGTTCGATCTCCGGCCGGACCGGCGGCAGCCCGGGATCGTCGCTCTACAGCGCGGCCAAGGCGTTCCAGGCCAGCCTCGCCCGGTCGCTGGCGACGGAACTGGCGCCCCATGGCATCCGCGTCAACGCCGTCTCCCCCGGCACCATCGCCACCGACTTCCACGAGCGCTATTCGACCCCGGACAAGCTGGCGCAGACCGCGGCACGCATCCCGCTGAAGCGGTTGGGCACCGCGCAGGACTGCGTCGGCGCCTACCTGTTCCTCGCCTCGACCCGGCTGGCCGGCTACGTCACCGGGCAGGTGATCGAGGTGAACGGCGGCCAGTTCTACGGCTGAACCCCGGCGGTTGGGGCAAAAGACCGAACGGGAACAAGGGACCCGCGGCACCATCTACGGTGCCGTGGCGTGTGACATTTGGCCTTTCGGGCTAATCCTGATTGACGGATATTTCACAGGGTAGAAAATAAGTGTCGCTGAAATTGCGGTTTGGCGCAGTTCCTTAACAGTCGGACTGCGCACTTGACCGTGGCCGCGACCGCTCCTCCGTCGAATATCGGGACAATCGCCATGAACAGTTCCCAGCCCAGCCAGCCGGCCGCCGTTGGTGCCTTCGCGAATTTGCGGACCGCGACCAAGGTCTACACCGGCTTCGGGGTCACGCTCGCGCTGCTGGTCGGGCTGGGGGCGGTGTCCTGGACCGGGCTGCGGTCCAGCGACGCGGCGATGCGCAGCTACGCGGCCCAGTCCAACGTTGCGATGGCGGTCGCCGCGGCCGACACCGACGTGTCGGACGCGCTGGGCGCGGCGGCGGAGTTCCTGGCCACCGGCTCCCCCGCCGTGGCCGAACGCTTCCGCAAGGACATCGACAGCTTCCGCCGGCGCCTGGACGAGGCGGCCGGCCGGATCGTGAGCCCCGGCGACCGGCAGGCCGCCGACGACATCCGGGGACTGGAGCGGACCTTCAGCACCGGATTCGACCGGCTGGTGGCGATGCGCACCGAACGCGACTCGATGATCGAGTCGGTGGTCAACAGCCTGGGCGCCGACATCCGCCGGACGCTCAGCGCCAACGTCCGCGCCGAGAAGGACGGCGGCCAGCTCGACCGCACGCTGACCGCCGCGGAGATCAGCGAGCAGTTTCTTCTGGTCCGCGTGCTGGTCGCCCGCTTCGTCGCCGAGACGAAGGCCGAGGATCTGGTCCGCATCCGCAAGGATCTGGCCGACGTCCAGGCCAAGGTCGACGCCCTGCGCAACGGCATGGCCGACGGGCCGGTCAAGGCCAAGCTGTCCGAGGTCGCCGCCAAGCTGCCGAACTATGTGACCGGGATCGAGCGCATCGCGACGCTCAGCGACGAGCTGAAGGCGGTGAACCAGCAGACGCTGGGCAAGGCCGGCCAGGAGATCAACGACAAGATCAACCTGATCCACACCCATTCCAACGAGTTCCTGCGCGACCTGGAACGCTCGACCGCCGCCGCCGTCGCCGCGGCCGAGACGCGTGGGACCGTGGTGACCGGCGTCGCCCTGGTGCTGGGCCTGCTGCTGGCCTGGATGATCTCGCGCGCCATCACCCGGCCGCTGGGCGGCATCACCGCGGCGATGGGCCGGCTGGCCCAGGGCGACCTGACGGTGGCGGTCACCGACGACCAGCGCCGCGACGAGATCGGCGCGCTGGCCCGTGCGCTCCAGATCTTCAAGACCAACGCGCAGGAGATGCAGCGGCTGCGCGCGGCGCAGGAGGAGAGCCAGCGCCAAGCCGAGCAGCACCGCCGCCAGACCATGATGCACATGGCCGACACCTTCGAGAGCACGGTGAAGGGCATCGTCGACACCGTCGCCAACGCCGCCACCGGCATGCGCGACGCCGCGACCGCGCTGACCGCCACCGCGCAGGAGGCGAGCGAACGCTCGCTGCTGGTCGCGTCGGCCTCCGAGCAGGCGTCGGCCAACGTGCAGACCGTCGCCGCCGCGACCGAGGAGCTGTCGGCCTCCATCGCCGAAATCGGTCATCAGGTGGAGAACTCGACCCGCATCGCCACCCAGGCGGTCGCCGACGCCCATGGCGCCGACCGCACCATGCGCGACTTGGTGTCCGCCGCCGAGCAGATCGGTCAGGTCGTCGAGCTGATCAGCGGCATCGCTGCCCAAACCAACCTGCTGGCGCTGAACGCCACCATCGAGGCGGCCCGGGCGGGCGAGGCCGGCAAGGGCTTCGCCGTCGTCGCCAGCGAGGTCAAGGCGCTGGCCACCCAGACCGCCCGGGCCACCGACGAGATCCAGGCCAAGGTGATGGAGATCCAGCAGACCACCGGCGGCGCGCAGAAGGCGATCGGCAGCATCGGCCAGACCATCGGCCGGATGAGCGAGATCGCCACCGCCATCGCCGCCGCCATCGAGGAACAGGCCGCCGCCACCCGCGACATCGCCGCCAGCGTCACCCAGGCCGCCCAGGGCACCGGGGAGGTGTCGAGCAACATCGCCGGGGTCAGCAACGCGGTGCACGAAACCGGCTCCGCCGCCGGCCGGGTGCACGGCACCTCGGAGGAGCTGGCGGTCGAAGCCGAACGCCTGCGCCGCGAGGTCGGCACCTTCATCGCCACGGTGCGCGCGGCGTAACGCAGGGCGCAAACGCCTACCGCCCGCCCCTATCGGCCGCCCAGCGTCTGGCGCACCCAGGTGACCAGGGCCGGCAGGGGCATGGCGCCGGCGGTGCGGGCGATCTCGCGGCCGTGGTGGACCAGGACCAGCGACGGGATGCTGCGGATGCCGAAGCGGGCGGCCAGGTCGGGGGCGGCCTCGGTGTCGACCTTGGCCAGCCGGACCTGCGGTTCAAGCGCGGCGGCGGCCTGGGCGAAGACCGGCGCCATCATCCGGCAGGGACCGCACCACTCCGCCCAGAAGTCGATCAGCAGCGGCAGGTCGCCGCGCTCGGCGTGGGCGGCGAAGCGGCGGCCGTCGAGCGCCAGCGGTTTGCCCTGGAACAGCGGGGCGCCGCAACGCCCGCATTTGCCGCCGCCGAGCTTCGCCACCGGCACGCGGTTCAGGGTGTCGCAGTGGGGGCAGGCGACGTGCAGGCTGTCGGCGGCGGCCCCGGCGGTGGTCGGGTTCGTGGCGGTGGCGGGCATGGCGGGGCTCCTTTCCCCTGTTGCTGGCCCCTGTCGGCCATTCCACCGTCGATGTAAGGACCGCTGTGGAGAACTCAAGCCGGGCGGGCTCAGTCCCGCCGGCCGATCAGGCCCTGCAGCTGTGCGAAATCCACATATTGCGCCGGCCGCTCCTTCAACAGGTCGGGCGAGGCCTGCGCGTTCTCCCGCGCGCATTCGGCGACGTAGCGGGCCAAGAGGTCACGCATGACCTCGGCCAGCGGCGTCTGCCGTTGGCGAGCGTAATTCTTGGCGACATCTTTGATTCGGCGATCAACGCGCAAAGAGATCGTCGCCTTTTTTGGATGAAACGGATCTCCGATCATGACGATCCCCCACCAATCTTGCCGATCCACATTATTTGGATATTCCGGATCGGCGATGGATACAAGGATCGTCAGGCGAGCAGGCGATAAAAGCTGGGGATGATAGAATGTGAATTTGTGTGGATAACCTTTCCACCGGTTTTCTTCTCCACAGAATCTGTGGATAGATGTGTGCGCAATCCCCGAACAGAATCATCCACACCCTTTCGGATGGCCTGTCCCGCCTGTGGATGAGTGGGTTTGCCTAATTTATAGGCAATATGGACAAGCGGTGCCTGCCTTCAGCGTGACCGGTGGGAGGGGTGGGGGAGGACGGTGTGCCGGCCCCCTCCCCGGCCCGTGCTCAGACGGTGATGCTGCCGTCGAGATAGAGCACCGCCCGGCCGCTGATCTTCACCCGGTCGCCGTCGAGGGCGCAGTGGAGGTCGCCGCCGCGGGCCGACACCTGGCGGGCGGTCAGCGCCGTCTTGCCCAGCCGTTCGGCCCAATAGGGCGCCAGCATGCAGTGGGTGGAGCCGGTGACGGGGTCTTCCGGAATGCCCTGCGCCGGGGCGAACATGCGGGAGACGAAATCGACGCCGTCCTCCCCCGGGGCGGTGACGCAGACCGCGAACAGATCCAGGCCGGACAGCGCCACCATGTCGGGGGTGAGCGCCCGCACCGCGGCGGCCGACTCGTAGACGACCAGATAGTCGCGCCCGCTCAGCACGGCGACCGGCGCCGGCCCGCCCAGGGCCGCCAGCAGGGCCGGGTGCGGGCTGTCGTTCGGGGTGGCCGGGCGGCTGGGGAAATCCAGGGTGTAGCGATCACCGTCGCGGGTGACGGTCAGGACGCCGGCCTGCCGGGTGGCGAACGCGATGCGGTCGCGGCCGGGCTCCAGGATCGTCGCGATGACGAAGGCGGTGGCCAGCGTCGCGTGGCCGCACAAATCGACCTCGACCGTCGGGGTGAACCAGCGCAACTCGTACCCGTCGCCCGCCCGGATGAAGAAGGCGGTCTCCGCCAGATTGTTCTCCGCCGCAATGGCCAGGAGTTGGGCGTCGGGCAGCCAGGACTCCAGCGGCACGACCGCCGCCGGGTTGCCGGCGAAGACGCGGTCGGTGAAGGCATCGACCTGATAGAGGGGCAAGCGCATGGGTGGCTCCCGTCGCGGTGGGGCGTGAAGGATCGGGTGGAAAGGATTGGGCGGAAAGGCGGTGGCGGCTGTGTGGCTCAGGCGGCCGGGGCCACAGGCTGGACCAGCGTGGCGAAGCGGGCGAGGTCGACGTTGCCGCCGGTGACGACGACGCCGACGCGCAGGCCGCGGACGTCGAGCGTGCCGGACAGCACCGCGGCGGCGGCGAGGCAGCCGGTCGGCTCGACCAGCATCTTCATCCGGCTGGCGAAGAAGCGTATGGCGTCGACCAACTGGGCGTCGCTGACCGTGTCGATGTCGTCGACCAGCCGCTGCATCACCGGGAAGGTCAACTGGCCGACGTTGCGGCTCTGGGCGCCGTCGGCGATGGTCTTGGGCGGTTCGATGCGGACGATGGAGCCGCTGCGCAGGCTCTGCTGGGCGTCGTTGCCGGCCTCCGGCTCGATGCCGACGACGCGGCAGCCGGGGCTGAGGGTCTTCGCCGCCACCGCGCAGCCGGACAGCAGGCCGCCGCCGCTGGTGGGCACGACCAGCAGGTCGAGCGGTCCGGCCTCCTCGATCAGCTCCTTGGCCAGGGTGCCCTGCCCGGCCATCACATGCGGGTGGTCGAAGGGCGGGATGTAGGTGCCGCCGCGCTGGTCCAGGACGCGGGCGACCGCGGCGTCGGGCGGCTCGGCGTAGCGGTCGTACAGCACCACCTCGCCGCCATAGCCGCGGGTCGCCTCCAGCTTGGCGGCCGGGGCGTCCATCGGCATGACGATGGTGGCCTTCACGCCCAGCAGGCGCGCCGCCAGCGCGATGGCCTGGGCGTGGTTGCCGGACGAATAGGCGACGACCCCGGCCGCGCGCTGGGCGTCGGTGAACTGGGCGATGGCGTTGTAGGCGCCGCGGATCTTGAAGGCGCCGGTGCGCTGGAAATTCTCGCACTTGAACAGCAGCCGGCCGCCGGTCAGCGCGTCGGCGGTGGCGCTGGTCAGGACGGGCGTGCGGTGGGCGACGCCGGCGATCCGCCCGGCCGCCGCCGCCACGTCGGCAAAGGAAATGGCGAGGTCGGTGCTGTCGGTCATGGCCGTGCTGGGCATCGCGGCGTCGCTCCCGGTCAAGTGGGCTGGGGTCAGGTCAGGTCGGTGAAGAGGAAGGCCTGCTCGTGCCGTTTCAGCCCGGCGTCTTCATAGAAGGAGATGGCCTTGGGCGCCGACAGCAGCAGGCACATGGTGCCCTCCCCCATCGCGTCGCGGGTGCGGCGCATCAGCTCCTTGCCGATGCCGCGCCCCTGAAGGGCGCGGTCGACGGCGAGGTCGGACAGGTAGCAGCAATAGACGAAGTCGGTGACCGAGCGGGCGACGCCGATCAGCGCGCCGTCCAGCCGGGCGGTGATGATCAGGCCGGCATTGCGCAGCATCGCCTCGACCCGCGGGCGGTCGCCGACCGGCCGGCGTTCGGCCAGCCCGGAGCGTTCCAGCACGTCGATGAAGGCGTCGGCGGTCAGGTCCGGCTCGACCGCGTACTGGACCGCGAGGGTGGGGTTCGGAAGGGATTGGTCGGCCATCGTCTCATCCCCGCCAGAACGGCTTCATCACTTCCTGCTCCACCTCGGACCGGCTGACGCCGATGTCCTTCAGCAGGTGTTCGTCCAGACCCATCAGGGCGTGGCGCTGTTTGCGCCGCTCCAACGCGGTGAACAGCAGGTCGAGCAGCCGCCAGACGCTCCGCGTGTGGATGCCGGTGGGGCCGACGGCGGTGACGTTGCGGTTGGCCGGGACGGCGGCGCCGGCGGCGGCCGTGTACGAACCGGAACTGCGGGTCACGTCGGTGGGGCGCATCGGATCCTCCATCTTCTGGCGCACATTGCTCGAACAATCGAGACAATCGTGATTATGGGGACGCAATCGCCGGGGTCAAATCGTATATTGTCACCATGACATTTCCGATATCGGATGTATCTTTTCCGCCACAGCGCCCCTGGAATTCATAAAACCCATGGGATTCAGGGTGATTGCCAAGGAAAGTGGCGGGCGACGGAACAGCGGGCGCTCTCGAAGGGCACAATCACGACGGCGGTGGGCCGGCCATCGGTGACAATCCGGAAGGCCGGTCGTCACCCCTCCCACACCATCGCTGGAGCGGCGGCGCTGAACCGCGCGGCATCGATGTCGCGGCGGGCCAACGCCGTGCCCAGCCGCCGGACCGGCTCTTCGCGTTCCTCGTCGGTCAGCTGGAAGGTGCCCCAGTGAATGCCCAAGGCATGCTGCGCTTCGAGATCGAGCATGATCTGCGCGGCTCCCTCGGGGTCGCAATGCTGGGCGGACATGAACCATTCCGGTGCGTAGGCGCCGATCGGCAGCAGGGCCAGGTCGGTCCGGCCGTACCGCTCCCGCATGTCCCGGAAGATGCGGCCGGTGCCGTAGCCGGTGTCGCCGGCGAAGTAGACCAGCCCGACCGGCGTGCGGAGCATGAACCCGCCCCACAGCGCCATCCGGCGGTCGCTCACGCCGCGCGAGGACCAGTGGTTGGCGGGCACGATGTGGACGCCGACGCCCGCGCCGACCTCGAAATGCTGCCACCAGTCGCCGGTGGCGACCCGAGCCGCGGCGATGTGGCGCCGTACGATGGCGTCGTTGCCGAGCGGCGTCACGACCAGGGGGGCGTCGCGGTGGTGCAGCCGCTTGAGCGTGGCGACATCGAGATGGTCGTAGTGGTTGTGCGACAGAAGGACGACGTCGATCCGGGGAAGATGGTCGAAGGCGATCCCCGGAGCGGTGATCCGCCGCGGCCCGGCGAAGCGCAACGGACTGGCGCGTTCCGACCAGACGGGGTCGGTGAGAATGTTGAGGCCGGCGGCCTGGATCAGCAGGGTCGCATGCCCCACCACCGTGACGCGCAGCCCGTGGACGCGGGCGTCGGGGACCACCGGCTCGACCGCCACCTGCTTCGGCCAGGCCGCCGCCCCGCCCGCCAGCTTCCATCGCAGCACCTGCCGCAGCGTGCGGTCCGTCTTCGGTTCGCCCGGATTGAAGAAGCGCAGGCCATCGAAATTGTGCGTCGGCAGACCTTGGTGGTAGGGGTTGCGCTTGGCCACGCGGCGTCTCCAGAGCATTCGGCCCAGGCAAGCTGGCCGGCGTCCACGATATGGGAGCCGGCGGCGTCGACGACAGCTCCCTCCCGGAGAAGAACCACACGCAACCCCATGCCGTCATCAGCGTCTTCCGCCTGCGGCCGGCCGGCGGTGAAAGTCGTTCCGCTGCCGGAATCGCAGCGATATATTAGTGTGGAACGGCATCACGCCGACGGAACGGACCTGACGACCATGGACACGAACGCGGGCGATTCGAACACGGTGCCGGGGGCTGCTCCCGCGCGCCGCCGGCGGCGCCGACCGGCCCAGGCGACCGCGCGCCCCGCCCACCGCGGCACCACCGTGTCCGGCACGATCTACCGCGACCTGCGCGACGACATCGTCTCGCTGAAACGCAAGCCGGGCGAGCCGGTCATCGAAAAGCAGGTCGCCGAAACCTACGGCGTCAGCCGCACGCCGGTGCGCGAGGCCATGCTGAAGCTGGCCGACGAAGGGTTGGTGGAGGTCTTTCCGCAGTCCGGCACCTTCGTCGCCCGCATCCCGCTCGGCGCCCTGCCGGAGGCCATCGCCATCCGCCGCGCGCTGGAGGAGGCGACGGTGCGCTACGCCGCCGAACAGGCGACCGGCAGCCAGATCGCGCTGCTGCGCGCCACCCTGGAACGTCAGCGCGAGCGCGAGGCCGCCGGCGACATGGACGGCTTCCACGACGCCGACGAGGATTTCCACGCGCTGCTGGCGGAGATCTCCGGCTATCCGGGGTTCTGGGCGATGACGCAGCAGGTCAAGCGGCAGATCGACCGCTATCGCCACCTGACGCTGCCGGTCGCCGGCCGGATGAGCAAGGCGTTGGCCGAACACACCGCCATCGTCGCCGCCATCGCCGACCACGACCCGGACCGCGCCGTCGCCGCCCTGCGCCAGCATTTGACCGACCTGCAACTGGGCATCGCCGACGTGCAGCGCGCCAACCCGCTGTACTTCACGAGCTGAAGCGCCCCCGGGGTGACGCCGGGGGCCGGCCGGGATCGTCAGACCTTGCGGGTTTCGTAATCCAGGAAGTTCGCCGCGCGCGGGATGTAGCCGCTGGAGAACAGCGGCGACGAGACGATCATGTCGGCGGTCGCCTCGTTGCAGGCCATCGGGATGTTGTAGAGCGTCGCCAGCCGGGTCAGCGCCTTCACGTCGACGTCGTGCGGCTGCGCCGTCATCGGGTCGACGAAGAAGATCAGCAGGTCGATCCGCCCCTCGGCGATCAGCGCGCCGATCTGCTGGTCGCCGCCCAGCGGGCCGCTCTTCAGCGGGGTCACGTCCAGCCCCGGCTGGGCGTCGCGCACCTTCTGGCCGGTGGTGCCGGTCGCCCAGAAGGCGTGCCCGTCGAGCGCCTGGATGTTGACGCCGATCCAGGCGATGAGATCGGCCTTGCGGGCGTCGTGGGCAACGAGGGCGATGCGCTTGCGGGTCATGGACCATGTCCTCCGGACGAAGAGCCTCACCTAATATATCAGTCCGCCGCCGCACGCAACGCGGCGGCTGCGCGCACCCCTCGGCGGCGTCCGACGACGACGTCCTACCACGAATTCTCCGTGCCGTGAAATGTCCGGCCTTCCATCATTGGGCCTTGCGACGCACACTAGTATATTAGTATGATGTGGTGACCGAGGCCGCATCCCGACCGCTGCGGCGCCCTGGTCCCCATGGCGGCGCCTTGCCCCGGGACCGATGCCCTCCACCTGTTTCTTCCAGGCGATGGCGCGCGATCGCCGGCCGCTCACACGTCGAAGGATCCTTTGCGATGAAAATCTCCGTCCGGCACGCTTCCCACCCCGACGCGGTGCGCAACTTCGATTCCGAGACGCTGCGCGACCATTTCCTGGTCCCGACCCTGTTCGAGGCGGACGAGACGGTGCTGACCTACAGCCACATCGACCGCTTCGTCGTCGGCGGCGCGCTGCCGGTCGCCGGGCCGATCACGCTGGAATCGTCGAAGGAGATCGGGTCGCCCAACTTCCTCGACCGGCGCGAACTGGGCGTCGTCAACGTCGGCGGCCCCGGCCGGGTCACCGTGGACGGCGCGGTGTTCAACCTGGAGCCGCGCGACGCGCTCTACGTCGCCATGGGCAGCAAGGACGTCCGGTTCGAGAGCCTGGACCGCCGCGATCCGGCCAAGTTCTATCTGAACAGCGCCCCGGCCCACGCCCGGTTCGAGACGATGAAGATCTCCATCGGCCAAGCCAAGGCGGTGCATTTGGGCGACCCGGCCCAGTCGAACGAGCGCACCATCTACCAGATGATTCACCCGGACGTCTGCCGCACCGCGCAGCTGGTGCTGGGTATGACGGTGCTGAAGCCGAACAACATGTGGAACACGATGCCGTGCCACACCCACGACCGGCGTTGCGAGGTCTATTTCTACTTCGACCTGCCGGATGACGCCCGCGTCATCCACCTGATGGGCGAGCCGGAGCAGACCCGCCACATCGTGGTCGCCAACGAGCAGGCGGTGATCTCGCCGCCCTGGTCGATACATTCCGGTGTCGGCACCCGCAACTACACCTTCATCTGGGCGATGGCCGGCGACAACCAGGACTTCACCGACATGGACTTCGTCGCCATGGACCGGCTGCGCTGAAGGACGCCGCCGCCATGACCACCCCCTTCGATCTGAGCGGCACGGTGGCGCTGGTGACCGGCGCCAACACCGGCATCGGGCAAGCCATCGCGGTGGCGCTGGCCGGGGCCGGCGCCGACATTGCCGTGGCCGGCCGCAGCGCGCCCGACGAAACCCAGGCGATGGTGGAGCGGCTGGGCCGCCGCTTCCTCGCCATCCCGGCCGACGTTTCCAGCATCGCCCCCCTCCCCGGCGTCGTCGAGCAGGCGGTGGCGGGCCTGGGCGGGCTGGACATCCTGGTCAACAACGCCGGCATCATCCGCCGCGCCGATTCCCTCGACTTCACCGAAGACGACTGGGACGCGGTGATGGACGTGAACCTGAAGTCGGTGTTCTTCCTCTGCCAGGCCTTCGGCCGCCATGTCATCGGCCGCGGTGGCAAGGGCAAGATCATCAACATCGCCTCGATGCTGTCCTTCCAGGGCGGCATCCGCGTACCGTCCTACACCGCGTCGAAGAGCGGCGTCGCCGGCCTCACCAAGCTGCTGGCCTGCGAATGGGCGGGCAAGGGCATCAACGTGAACGCCATCGCGCCGGGCTATGTCGAGACCAACAACACCGCGCAACTTCGTAGCGACCCACAGCGCAACACCGAGATCCTCGGCCGCATCCCCGCCGGGCGCTGGAGTGTCCCGGCCGACCTGGGCGGCCCGGCGGTGTTCCTGGCTTCCGCCGCGTCGGACTATGTCCACGGCACCATCCTGCCGGTCGACGGCGGCTGGCTGGCACGCTGACGGACGCTGGACACTCAACTGGGGAGACTGACGCGATGACGACCACCATGCAGCCCACCGCCATCCAGCCCACCGACGTCTTCGTGACCGACGCCGACATCCCCTGGCAGGAGCTGGGCGACGGGGTGCGCCGCAAGATCCTCGGGCACAACGAGACGATGATGATGGTGCGGGTCGAGTTCGAAACCGGCGCCATCGGCCCCCAGCACCGCCACCCGCACGTCCAGTGCGCCGTGGTCGAGAAGGGGGCGTTCGACGTCACCATCGACGGCCGGACGAAGCGGCTCGGCGTCGGCGACGGCTACATGGTGCCGCCGAACGTGATGCACGGCGTGGTGGCGCTGGAGCCGGGCGTGCTGCTCGACATCTTCACGCCGATCCGCGAGGACTTCCTCGGCTGATCGACCAGGGCCGGCGGGGCGGGCGCCGGTGCCGGTGCCGCCTCAGGCCGGGTCGCCGGGTGCGGTGAAATAGCGCGGGTAGGACGCCCGCACGTCGTCGACCGAGATTTGCAGGTCGTCGAGATGGGCGTCCAGCGCCATGATGGCGGCGACCGCGTCGTTGGCCGCCAGCGCCTCGACGATGGCGGTGTGCTCGGCGATCACCTCGGCGATGCGGCCGCGCACCGGCAGGGTTAGCAGCCGGTAGCGGTCGATCTGCACCTTGGTCTGCTGGATCAGCGTCCAGAATCCGGGGTAGCCGGCGATCTCCGCGACCAGCGCGTGGAAGGTTTCGTCGGCTTGGTGGAAGCCCTGGTAATTCGCCGTTTCCTGCATTTCCCGCTGCAGTTCCAGATTCGCGCGCAGCATAGCGATCTGGCTGCGGGTCGCGCGCTCCGCGGCGTAGCGCACCGTCGCCTCCTCCAGCGCCTTGCGGATGGCGAACGCCTCCGGCAGGGCGTCGAGCGGGATGCGCGACACGAAGGTGCCGGACTGCGGGAAGATCTCGATCAGCCCTTCGTCGGCCAGCTTCAGCACCGCCTCGCGCACCGGGGTGCGGCTGACGCCGTAGGCCTCGGCGATCTGCTTTTCGGCGATCGGCTCACCCGGCTTGCGCTTCAGCGACACGATCTCCGACCGCAGGTCGCGGTAGATGGTCGACGCCACCGTCACCGCCCGGCGGGTGGGGCGGACCGACGGCATCGGCGCCACGGTGCGACGCGCTGTCGCGGAGGCCAGGCCGCCCTCATCCTGTGTCGTCGCGACCTTCTTCAACGATGGCTCCATTCCGGCAAAGCGTGGCGGGGGGCCGCGTCCGGCCCCTTGTAAGGCTGACAGTCAATCTACCCGCGCCGCTTTGCCGAGGTCAAACGCGGCGCCGTGTCCCAATGCATCGAAAGCGGCCGATCGGTACGATTGGGCTTGCATTCTAAAGTGATATATTAATATTATACGGCCAGCCGGTATGGACGGTCCCCTGCACGGACACGGCCCTCGCCCACACCGCTTCATCCCTTTTCCCTGCAGCGCAGAGGCTTCCGATGCTTCACCCTGACCGTCTGTTCCCGAGCGACCCGACGCAACGCGCGATCGCGCGGCGCCTGTACGGCGAAGTCAGCGGCCTGCCGATCATCAGCCCGCACGGTCACACCGATCCGTCCTGGTTCGCGAAGAACGAGGCGTTCCCCGACCCCGCGAGCCTGTTCGTCAAGCCCGACCATTATGCCTTCCGCATGCTGTACAGCCAGGGAATTCCGCTGGAGCAGCTGGGCGTTCCGCGCAAGGACGGCGGGGAGACCTCGTCCGACTCGCGCGCGATCTGGCGCCTGCTGGCCTCCAACTGGAAGCTGTTCCGCGGCACGCCGACGTCGATGTGGCTGACCCACGCCTTCGAGACGGTCTTCGGCGTCACCGAGCGCCTGAGCGCCGCCAGCGCCGACCGCATCTTCGACCAGATCGAAGCCTGCCTGCGCAAGCCGGAATTCCGCCCGCGCGCCCTGTTCGAGCGCTTCAACCTCGAAGTGCTGGCGACCACCGAGTCGCCGCTCGACACGCTGGAGCATCACAAGGCGATCCGCGAGAGCGGCTGGAAGGGCCGGGTCATCACCGCCTTCCGTCCCGACCCGGTCGTCGATCCCGAGTTCGAGGGCTTCCGCGACAATCTGGCCGAGCTGGGCCGCATCACCGGCAAGGACACCGCGACCTGGGACGGCTACCTCGCCGCCCTGGCCGACCGCCGCCTCTATTTCAAGAGCTTCGGCGCCACCTCGACCGACCACGGCCACCCGACGGCGGCGACCGCCGACCTGGCGCGCCCCGAGGCCGAGAAGCTGTTCGACATCGTCCGCCGCGGCGGCGCCACGGCCGATGAGGCCGAGCTGTTCCGCGCCCAGATGCTGACCGAAATGGCACGGATGAGCCTGGAAGACGGTCTGGTCATGCAGATCCACCCCGGCAGCTTCCGCAACCACAACAACCTGGTGTTCGACCGCTTCGGCCGCGACAAGGGCGCCGACATCCCGAGCGGCACCGAGTATGTGCGGGCGCTGAAGCCGCTGCTCGACCGCTACGGCAACGAGCGCGACCTGACCATCATCCTGTTCACCCTGGATGAGGACAGCTATTCCCGCGAGCTGGCTCCGCTGGCCGGCCATTACCCGGCGCTGCGCGTCGGCCCGGCCTGGTGGTTCCACGACAGCCCCGAGGGCATGCGCCGCTACCGCGAGATGGTCACGGAGACCGCCGGTTTCTACAACACCGTCGGCTTCAACGACGACACCCGCGCCTTCTGCTCGATCCCGGCCCGCCACGACGTGTCGCGCCGCGTCGATTGCAGCTTCCTCGCCCGTCTGGTGGCCGAACACCGGCTGGAGGAGGACGAGGCGGCGGATCTGGCGGTCGACCTCGCCTACCGCCTCGCTAAGAACGCCTACAAGCTGTGATCGGCACTCTGTAACGGCAAAAAGCCCCTCTTCCACAGGGGAGAGGGGCTTTCAGGCCGCTTCGGATTACCTGCAAGTCTCTTCAAGGACACTTCCCATGGCATCGCTGACCATCCGCCTGCACCCCGCCGACAACGTCGTCGTCGCCGGCGCCGACCTGGAGCCCGGCACGCCGCTTCCCGGCACCGAGGTCGCGACCAGCGGCGCGGTTCCGGCCGGCCACAAGGTCGCGGTGCGGCCGATCGCGGTCGGCGAGCCGGTGCGCAAGTACAACCAGGTGATCGGGTTCGCCACCACGGCGATCCAGCCGGGCGAGCATGTCCACGTCCACAACATGGGCATGGGCAGCGATTTCGAGCGTGACTACGCCTTCGGCGCCGACGTGCACCCGGTCGAGATGGTGCCGGAGGCCGAGCGCGCGACCTTCCTGGGCTATGTCCGTCCGGACGGCCGCGTCGCCACCCGCAACTACATCGGCGTCCTGACCTCGGTGAACTGCTCCGCCACCGCGGCGCGGATGATCGCCGACCATTTCCGCGGCTCCGCGCTGGCCGCCTACCCCAACATCGACGGCGTCGTCGCGCTGACCCACGGCTACGGCTGCGGCATGGCCGGCAGCGGCGAGGTGATGGACACCCTGCGCCGGACCATCGCCGGCTACGCCCGCCACCCGAACTTTGCCGCGGTGATCCTGCTGGGCCTCGGCTGCGAGGTGAACCAGATCGACAAGCTGATCGAGGCCACCGGGCTCGAGGTCGGCGCGCGGCTGATCCCGATCGGCATCCAGGACATGGGCGGCACCGCCGCGGCGGCCCGCGAGGGCATCCGCCGGATCGAGGCGCTGCTGCCGGAGATCAACGACGTCAAGCGCCAGACCCTGCCGGCCAGCCACCTGACGCTGGCGCTGCAGTGTGGCGGCTCCGACGGCTATTCGGGCATCACCGCCAACCCGGCGCTGGGCTACGCCGTCGACCTGCTGGTCCGCAACGGTGGCACCGCCGTGCTGAGCGAGACGCCGGAGGTCTATGGCGCCGAGCATCTGCTGACCCGCCGCGCCGTCCGCCGCGAGGTGGGCGAGGCTCTGGTCGACCGCATCGGCTGGTGGGAGGAGTACACCAGCCGCACCGGCGGCGAGATGAACAACAACCCGTCGCCCGGCAACAAGAAGGGCGGCCTGACCACCATCCTGGAAAAGTCGCTGGGCGCGGTCGCCAAGGGCGGCACCACCCCGCTGACCGCGGTCTACCGCTACGCCGAGCCGATCGTCGACAAGGGCTTCGTCTTCATGGACACCCCCGGCTACGACCCGGTGTCGGCCACGGGCCAAGTGGCGGGCGGCGCCAACGTGCTGTGCTTCACCACCGGCCGCGGCTCGGTCTTCGGCTGCAAGCCGACGCCCAGCCTGAAGCTGGCGACCAACAGCGCGCTGTTCCGCAAGATGCCCGACGACATGGACATCGACTGCGGTGCCATCGCCAGCGGCGACGCCTCGATCGAGGAGGTCGGCCGCGCCATCTTCCAGCTCGTGCTCGACACGGCGTCGGGCCGCAAGACCAAGAGCGAGGAGTTGGGCGTCGGCGCCGACGAGTTCGCCCCTTGGCAGATGGGAGCGGTTATGTAAGGGGAACGCCCCTTCCACAACCCGACAGAACCTCATGCCCGACAGCTCATCACGCGACCCCGGCCCGTTGCCGGCGAACGCCCCGCAGACGCCCATCGAACCGACGGTTCCTTCGCCCGCCCGCCGGGCGGAGGACCCGTTCCGGGCGATCCTGCTGGTGATCGCCGCGGTGGCCTGCCTGTCCTGTTCCGACGCGACGGCCAAGTATCTCGGCCAGTCGCTGCCGCCGATCGAGATCGCCTGGCTGCGCTACGTCGTCTTCACCGCGCTGGTGATGCCGCTGGCGCTGCGCGGCGGGTCGACGCGGGTGCTGCGGACGGTGCGGCCGGGGCTGCAGGTGCTGCGCGGCCTGGGCATGCTGGGGTCGGCGCTGTTCTTCATCATGGCGATGCGGCACCTGCCGCTGGCCGAGGCGGCGGCGATCAGCTTCGTCTCGCCGGTGTTCGTAACGGCGCTGTCGATCCTGCTGCTGGGCGAGACGGTCGGCATCCGCCGCTGGGCGGCGCTGCTGGTCGGTTTGGCCGGCGTGCTGATCGTCATCCGGCCGGGCGGCGCCAGCTTCCATCCGACCTCGCTGCTGCCGGTGCTGACCGCGGCGAGCTGGGCCTTCGGGCTGGTGGTGACGCGGATGATGACGGCGCAGGAGAACCCGCTGACCACCCTGGTGTGGAGCGCGCTGACCGGCTTCATCGCCCTGACCGCCCTGCTGCCGCTGGAATTCCAGATGCCGACGGCGTGGCAGATGCTGCTGGGGGTGTTCATCGGGTTGATCTACACGCTGTCGCAGTGGCTGCTGATCCTGGCCTACCGCCAGGGCGAGGCGTCGGTGCTGGCGCCCTTCACCTACGTCCAGCTGATCTGGTCGACGGCGCTGGGCTTCCTGGTGTTCGGCGCCGTGCCCGATCATTGGACCTTCGTCGGGACCGGGGTGATCATCGCCAGCGGTCTCTACACCGCGCATCGCGAACGCCTGCGGGCGCGGGAACGCCGTCTCGCGGCGTGAGCCGTGGCAGCCGCCCACGGGCGGCGTGAGCCGCGACAGCCGCCAGCCGGCGGCGTGACTGTTTTCGTCCGGGCATCCGGCCCGGGCAGAGAGAGGAAGCATGACCGACAGCTCCACCCGCCGTGTCGCCGCGCTCGGCGAATGCATGATCGAGATGTTCCGGCGGCCGGACGGCTCGCTGACCCAGGGCTTCGGCGGCGACACGCTGAACACGGCGGTCTATCTGGCCCGCCTCGGCGTGCCGGTCGACTACGTCACCGCCCTCGGCGATGACAGCATCAGCGACGACATGGTCGCCGCCTGGGCGGCGGAGGGCGTCGGCACCGGCCACGTCCTGCGCGTGCCCAACCGCCTGCCCGGTCTCTACCTGATCGAGATCGACGCGGCCGGCGAGCGCCGCTTCCTCTACTGGCGCGACCGCGCCCCGGCGCGCGAGCTGTTCGCCCTGCCCCAGTCGGCGGAGCTGTGCGCCGCGCTGGAAGGCTACGAGGTGATCTACCTCTCCGGCATCAGCCTGGCGATCTGGGGCGAGCAGGGCCGCGAGCGGCTGTTCGAGCTGCTGGAGCGGGTGCGGGCGCGTGGCGGCAAGGTCGCCTTCGACACCAACTGGCGGCCGCGCCTGTGGCCGGACGTCGCGACGGCGCAGGTCGCCTTCGACCGCATGCTGCGCCACACCGACATCGCCCTGCCCGGCGTGACCGATCTGCGCGACCTCTATGGCGACGCCGATGCCGACGCCGTGCTGGCCCGTGTGCGGGACGCCGGCGCGGCCGAGATCGTGCTGAAGCTGGAGCAGCCTGGCTGCGTCGTCCTCCAGGACGGCACCCCGGTCGAGGTGCCGGCGGTGAAGGTCGACCGGGTGGTCGACACCACCGCGGCCGGCGACAGCTTCAGCGCCGGCTATCTCGCCGCCCGCCTGCGTGGTGAGGGTCCGGTGGACGCGGCGCTCGCCGCCCACCGGCTGGCCGCGACCGTCATCCAGCACCGTGGCGCCATCATCCCGCGCGCGGCGATGCCGGCCTAATCCGCCGCCCGATCCGCTAGGACGCATCGACCGGCTTCAGGGCGGCCCGGCCACCCCTTCGTGGGCCAGCAGCCAGCGTTTGCGCTGGATGCCGCCGCCATAGCCGGTCAGCGTCCCGTTCGAGCCGACCACCCGGTGGCAGGGCACCACCACGCCCACCGGGTTGGCACCGTTGGCGTGGCCGGCCGCCCGCACCGCCTGCGGTCGGCCGGCCCGCGCCGCCAGTTCGCGATAGGTGATGGTGGTGCCGCAGGGGACGCCGCGCAGCGCCGCCCACACCGCGCGCTGGAACAGGGTTCCGCCGGTCCGCACCGGCAGCCGGTCGATCACCGCGAGATCGCCGGCGAAATACGCCTGCATCGCCCGCGTCACTCCGGCTGGGTCGCGCGCCGGGCGCAAGACGCAACCCTCCCCCACCTGACGGCGCAGCAACCGCCGCATCCGGTCCTCGTGCTCCGTCCAGTCGACGGCGCGCAGATGGCCGTCGTCGTCGGCGACGACGATCAACTCGCCGATGGGCGTGGCGGTGCGGTCGATCAGAAGAATCGGCATGGCCGTCAGCCTCTCACGCCCCGCATCCGAACGCCATCGGCATGGTGGCGCTTTTTGAGGCTGCCGCATTGGTGGGCACCCAGCGCCGACGCCAACCCATTGACCTGACGCGATTCCCTGTCGCGGTTCTTCTCCCGAACGGACGAAACTCCCTCGAACGCCGCCAAAAGAGGCGCCAAAAGGCCGCGTTGCGTGCAATCAGCATGACTGGCATGATGCCACCATGATTGTCCATTCCGTCAGCTCTTGACCGAACAGTCAGCTTTTCTGCCGTGCGCGCCCTTCGTCCCAGCGGGTCGGATCGCTTGGCACGCGGGTTGCTGACGCTTCGGCAGCCACGCCGCATTGCGACCGAAGGGAAGCCATCCGCCATGACCCTGATCGCTACGCTTCCGACCGAAGACCGTCCGGCTTCACCCTACGCCGACCTGACGCCGCCGATGACGCCGGTCCAGGCGCTCGCCGAATCGAACCGCTGCCTGTTCTGCTACGACGCGCCCTGTGTGCGGGCCTGCCCGACCGGGATCGACATCCCGGCCTTCATCCGCTCGATCGCGACCGGCAACCTGAAGGGTGCCGCGACGACGATCCTGTCGGAGAACATCATGGGCGGCACCTGCGGCCGCGTCTGCCCGACCGAGACGCTGTGCGAACAATCCTGCGTCCGCAACCGGGCGGAGGACCGTCCGGTCGCCATCGGCCGCCTGCAGCGCCATGCCACCGATCGTCTGATCGATGGCGAGCCGGCCCACCCCTTCCCGCGCGCGGCCAGCACCGGCAAGCGCGTCGCGGTGGTGGGATCCGGGCCGGCCGGGCTGTCCTGCGCCCACCGGCTCGCCACGCTGGGCCATGACGTGACGGTGTTCGAGGCGAAGCCGAAGTCCGGCGGCCTCAACGAATACGGCCTCGCCCCCTACAAGATGGCCGACGACTTCGCCCAGCGCGAGGTCGCCTTCATCCTGGGCGTCGGCGGCATCACGGTGGAGCATGGCCGCAGGCTGGGCGCCGACCTGTCGCTGGAGGCGCTGCGCCGGGATTTCGACGCGGTGTTCCTTGGGCTCGGGCTCGGCGGCAACAACCGGCTGAACATCCCGGGCGAGGAGCGTGCCGGCGTGGAGGACGCCACCGCCTTCATCGAGCGGGTCCGTCAGGCGCCGCCCGGCCAGCCGCCGGCCGTCGGCCGCAGCGTCGTGGTGATCGGCGGCGGCAACACCGCCATCGACGCCGCCATCCAGGCCAAGCGCCTGGGCGCCGAGGACGTCACGCTGGTCTACCGCCGCGGTCGTGCCCAGATGGGCGCCACGCCGTGGGAGCAGGAGCTGGCGCAGACCGAGGGCGTCGTGCTCAAGACCTTCGCCGCTCCGAAGGATATCGGCGCGGACGGCATCACCTTCGAGCGGACCCGGCTGGTCGACGGCACGCTGGCCGGCACCGGCGAGACCTTCACCCTCCAGGCCGACATGGTGCTGAAGGCGGTCGGGCAAAAGCTGTCGGCCGAGGCGCTGGACGGCCTGCAGCTCGCCGGCGGCAAGATCGCCGTCGACGACGCCTACCGCACCACGCTGGCCAAGGTGTGGGCCGGCGGCGACTGCGTCGGCAGCGGCGAGGACCTGACCGTCCAGTCGGTGCAGGACGGCAAGCTCGCCGCCCTGTCGATCCACAGCCACCTGTCCGCTTGAGGAAGGGAGCCAGACCATCATGGCCGATCTCAGCAGCACCATCGCCGGCATCCGCTCCCCCAACCCGTTCTGGCTGGCCTCCGCCCCGCCGACCGACAAGCTCACCAACGTCGTCCGCGCCTTCAAGGCCGGCTGGGGCGGCGTGGTGTGGAAGACGCTGGGCGAGGACCCGCCGGTGGTCAACGTCTCCAGCCGCTACGGCGCGCATCTCGACACCGACCGCCGGCTGATCGGGCTGAACAACATCGAGCTGATCTCCGACCGGCCGCTCGACGTCAATCTGCAGGAGATCATCCAGGTCAAGCGCGACTTCCCCGACCGTGCCATGGTGGTGTCGCTGATGGCCCGCATGGCGGAAGAGGCCTGGGCCGGGCTGGCCCGCAAGGTCGAGGCGACCGGCGCCGACGGGCTGGAGCTGAATCTCGGCTGCCCGCACGGCATGTGCGAGCGCGGCATGGGCTCCGCCATCGGGCAGGTGCCGGAGATGGTGGAGCAGGTGACGCGTTGGGTGAAGAACGCCACCCGCATGCCGGTGATCGTCAAGCTGACCCCCAACATCACCAACATCCTGTGGTCGGCGGAGGCGGCGAAGCGCGCCGGGGCCGACGCGGTGTCGCTGATCAACACGGTGAACTCGATCGTCGCGGTCGATCTCGACAGCATGGCGCCGACCCCGGTGGTCGACGGCAAGGGCAGCCACGGCGGCTATTGCGGCCCGGCGGTGAAGCCGATCGCGCTGAACATGGTGGCGGAGATCGCCCGCAACCCCGACACCCGCGGCCTGCCGATCAGTGGCATCGGCGGCGTGACGACGTGGCGCGACGCGGCGGAGTTCCTGGCGCTGGGCGCCACCAACGTCCAGGTCTGCACCGCCGCCATGACCTACGGCTTCAAGATCGTCGAGGACATGATCGGCGGCCTGTCCAACTGGATGGACGAGAAGGGCTATCAGACCCTGGACCAGTTGAGCGGCCGTGCGGTGTGCAACGTCGTCAATTGGAACGACCTGAACATGAACTTCTCGACCAAGGCGGTGATCGACCCCGCCTTGTGCATCGACTGCGGCCGCTGCCACATCGTCTGCGAGGACACCTCGCACCAGGCGATCCGCATTGACCAAGGCGAAGGCCGCCGCGTCTTCACCGTCGTCAACGAGGAGTGCGTCGGCTGCAACCTGTGCAGCCACATCTGCCCGGTGCCCGACTGCATCACCATGGTGCCGGAGCAGAACAACCTGCCCTACGTCACCTGGCCCAACGACGCCCGCAACCCGATGCGCGTTCCGGAAGCCGCCGCCGAATAACGACGTTCAGGAGAGAGCAAACATGTCCACCCCGCAGAATGTCGCCGTGAACGGCTCCCGCCTGTGGCAGAGCCTGATGGACATGGCGCAGATCGGCGCCACGCCCAAGGGCGGCGTGTGCCGGCTGGCGCTGACCGACCTCGACCGCCAAGGCCGCGACCTGTTCGTGCGCTGGTGCGAGGAGGCCGGCTGCACGGTGACGGTCGACCGGATGGGCAACATCTTCGCCCGCCGCCCCGGCCGCGACGACAGCCTTCCCCCCGTCATCATGGGCAGCCACCTCGACAGCCAGCCGACCGGCGGCAAGTATGACGGCGTCTATGGCGTGCTGGCCGGGCTGGAGGTGGTGCGCAGCCTGAACGACATGAACTACGTCACCGAGGCCCCGGTCGAGGTGGCGGTCTGGACCAACGAGGAAGGATCCCGCTTCGCCCCGGCCATGGTGTCGTCGGGCGTTTTCGCCGGGGTGTTCGACCTCGATTACGGCCTGTCGCGCGCCGACCTCGACGGCAGGACGATGGGCGAGGAGTTGGCCCGCATCGGCTATGCCGGCGACCAGGAGGTGGGCGGCCGCAAGGTCGGCGCCTATTTCGAGGCCCACATCGAGCAGGGTCCGATCCTGGAGGCGGAGGGCAAGACCATCGGCGTCGTCACCGACTGCCAGGGTCAGCGCTGGTACGAGATTACCTTCACCGGCCAGGAGGCGCACGCCGGCCCGACCCCGATGGTCCGGCGCCGCGACGCGCTGCTGGGCGCGGCGCGGGTGGTCGACGCGGTGAACCGGATCGGGCTGAAATACGGGCCGCTGGCCTGCGCCACCGTCGGGCTGATGCAGATCCACCCGAACTCCCGCAACGTCATCCCCGGCAAGGTCTTCTTCACCGTCGACTTCCGCCATCCCGACGACGCGATCCTGGCCGCCATGGACGGCGAGCTGCGCGCCGAGGTCGAGCGCATCGCCGGCGAGATCGGGCTGGAGAACGACTTCCAGCAGATCTGGTACTACGCCCCGATCGCCTTCGACGCGACCTGCGTCGCCGCCGTCCGCAAGGGGGTGGAGCGCACCGGCCACAGCTTCCGCGACATCGTGTCGGGCGCCGGCCACGACGCCTGTTACCTGTCGAAGGTGGCGCCGACGGCGATGGTCTTCATCCCCTGCATCGACGGCATCAGCCACAACGAGATCGAGGAAACCACGCCGGGATGGACCACCGCCGGCTGCGAGGTGCTGCTGCACGCCGTGCTGGACCGCGCCGATGCGATGGCCGAGCAGGTCAGCCCTCTTCCCTCCGGGGAGAGGGTTGGGTGAGGGGGACGCATGGCATGGAGTCGGCGGTGGAGCCGGACTTGTCGGTTCCTCGCTGATCCACGCCGTGCAACCCCCTCACCCTGACCCTCTCCCCAGGGGGGAGAGGGGATCGTTCCCGGTCAAGACGAGCGATGGCAAGGACAATGGCGCGAACAGCCGCCGACACCGCGGAAACCATCCCGCCCCAGGCCCCGCCCCAGGGTCGCATCCGGCGTGAGAACGTCGAGCGCATCCTGAAGGCGGCCGAACGCGTCTTCGCCGAGGCGGGCTGCGCCGGCGCCACCATGGCCGACATCGCCGAGCGGTCCGGCCTGCCCAAGGCCAACCTGCATTACTATTTCGGCACCAAGGAAGACCTCTACCGCGCGGTGCTCGACAACATCCTGCGGATGTGGCTGGCGCCGATCGGCTCCTTCGCCCCCGACGCCGATCCGGCCGCGGCGCTGACCGCCTATGTCACCGCCAAGATGGAAGCGTCGCGCACGCGGCCCCACGCCTCCAAGGTGTTCGCCAACGAAATCCTGCATGGCGGGACCCAGGTCGAACGCTTCCTGGCCGAGGACCTGAAGGCGCTGGTCGATGCCAAGGCGGCGGTGATCGACGGCTGGGTCGCCGCCGGCCGCATGGCCCCGGTCGACGCCCGCCAGTTCCTGTTCATGATCTGGGCGGTGACCCAGCATTACGCCGACTTCGACGTCCAGATCCGCAAGGTGCTGGGCCGCCGCAGCCTGACCCGGCAGGACTTCGCCGCCATGACCGCGGAGGTCCTGCGGCTGGTCCTGCGCGCCGCCGGCCTGCCCGAATCGCAGGCATCGGAACCGCAAGCATCCGAACCGTCCCCCGACCCCGTCCCATCCACTCCATGAGGGAGCGCCCGAGCATGTCTCCGATCCTGATCCGCGGCGGAACCGTCGTCACCGCCGAGCGCACGCAGCGCGCCGATGTCCTCTGCCAGGACGGCGTCATCACGGCGGTCGGCGACGCGCTCGACGCCCCCGCCGGGGCGGAAACGATCGATGCCGGCGGCTGCTACGTCATGCCGGGCGGCATCGACCCGCACACCCACATGGAGCTGCCCTTCATGGGCACGGTGACGACGGAGGATTTCTTCAGCGGCACCGCCGCCGGCTTTGCCGGGGGGACGACGATGATCATCGACTTCGTCATCCCCAACCCGAAGCAGAGCCTGATGGAGGCCTACCACACCTGGCGCGGCTGGGCGGAGAAGGCGGCCGGCGACTACAGCTTCCACGTCGCGGTGACCTGGTGGGACGAGAGTGTGCGCCGGGACATGGGCACGCTGGTCGCCGACCATGGCGTGAACAGCTTCAAGCACTTCATGGCCTACAAGAACGCCATCATGGCCGATGACGAGACGCTGGTGAACAGCTTCCAGCGCTGCCTGGAGCTGGGCGCCATCCCCACCGTCCACGCCGAGAACGGCGAGCTGGTCTTCCAACTCCAGAAGAAGCTGCTGGCCCAGGGGCTGACCGGTCCGGAAGCCCACCCGCTGTCCCGCCCGCCGGAGGTGGAGGGCGAGGCCGCCAACCGCGCCATCCAGGTGGCGAAGGTGTTCGGCGTCCCGGTCTACATCGTCCATGTCTCGGCCAAGGAGGCGCTGGAGGCGATCAAGCGCGGCCAGGACGATGGCCAGCGCGTGTTTGGCGAGGTGCTGGCCGGCCATCTGCTGATCGACGACAGCGTCTACCGCAACCCCGACTGGGACGTCGCCGCCGGCCACGTCATGAGCCCGCCCTTCCGCCCGAAGGAGCATCAGGAGGCGCTGTGGCGCGGCCTGCAGGCCGGCCACCTGCACACCACCGCCACCGACCATTGCTGCTTCTGCGCCGAACAGAAGGCGATGGGCCGCAACGACTTCACCAAGATCCCGAACGGCACGGCGGGCATCGAGGATCGCATGACCGCGCTGTGGACCCACGGGGTCAACACCGGCCGGCTGACGATGAATGAGTTCGTCGCGGCGACCTCGGCCAACGCGGCGAAGATCTTCAACCTCTACCCGCGCAAGGGCACGGTCGACGTCGGGGCGGACGCCGATCTGGTGGTGTGGGACCCGAAGGCGACCAAGACCATCTCGGCCAAGACCCAGATGCAGAAGGTGGGGTTGAACATCTTCGAAGGCATGACCGTCACCGGCACCCCGGCCTACACGCTGAGCCAGGGCCGCATCGTCCACGCGCTGGGCGAAAGCCGCGCGGTGCGCGGCGCCGGCCGCTACATCAACCGCCCGGCCTTCCCCCCGGTCTATGAGGCGGTGGCGAAACGCAACGCGCTGAACATCCCGGTGGCGGTGGACCGGTAGGCGCCGCTGCCCTCCCTCCCCCACCCCTGGCGGGGGAGGGAGGGCAGCGCAATGCGCGTTCCCGGCCTCCCCCATTCCCCCAGCCTTCATACTCCGCCGCGAAGTTTTTCAATTAAATTGCGATAGGGCGGCGAAACCACTTGCCTTCCGTACTGATATATTAATATTCTTGATGATCTGTTTTAGAGGAGGCTGGACGCCATGCCATCCGGCAACCAGCCGGTCAAGACCGGCTCCACCGTGACGCCCCTGAGGGGGCCACCCCCCGCCGCCGCGCTGCACCCCGTTTCCCTTCCGCCAGCCGGGCGGCGGGATGTTCGGCGCGGTCCCACCGCGGCGGACGCCATCCACCGCGACCTGCGGGCGGAGATCGTGTCGCTGAAGCGCAAGCCGGGTGAGCCGATCGCCGAAAAGCAGATCGCCGAGGCCTACGGCGTCAGCCGCACCCCGGTGCGCGAGGCGGTGCTGCGGCTGGCCGACGAAGGGCTGATCGAGATCTTCCCGCAGTCCGGCACCTTCGTCGCCCGCATCCCGCTCGGTGCCCTGCCCGAGGCCGGCGTCATCCGCATGGTGTTGGAGCGCGCGACGGTGCGCTTCGCCGCCGAACGGGCGACCCGCAGCCAGATCGCCACCCTGCGCGCCTGCGTCGAGCATCAGCATGAGGTGGACGCGAGCGGCGACGCCGACGGTTTCCACCAGGCCGACGAGGCGTTCCACGCGCAGATCACCGAAATGGCCGGCTATCCCGGCTTCTGGACGATCATCCAGCAGGCCAAGGTGCAGTTGGACCGCTGCCGCCGCCTGACCCTGCCGGTGCCCGGCCGGATGAGCACGGTGATCGCCGAGCATGAGGCCATCGTCGACGCGATCGCCGGCCACGACCCCGACCGCGCCGAACAGAGCCTGGTCCGGCATCTCGACAATCTGCAGATCACCGTCGACGACGTCCGCAACGCCGCCCCGCTCTACTTCTCCGGCAGCCTCTCCGACAGCCTCGACGGTGCGGCAGCGGCCAGCCTGCCGTCGAAGGCCACGCCATGACGGGAACCCCGGCCCGGCGCCGCGTCGGGGTGATCGGGCTGGGCATGGCGGCGGCCCCGCACGCGCAGAGCCTGATCGACCTCGCCGACCGGGTCGAGGTGGCGGGTGGCTTCAGCCCGTCGGCCGACCGCCGTGCCGCCTTCGCCGCCCGTTTCGGCCTGCCGGTCGTCGACCGGATCGACGCCTTGCTGGAGGATCCCGGCCTGTCGGCGGTCCTGCTGCTGACCCCGCCCGACACCCACGCCGCGCTGGTGGCGCGCTGCGCCGCCGCCGGCAAGCATGTGCTGCTGGAAAAGCCGCTGGACGCGACGCCGGACGGCGCGCGCGACGTGGTGGCGGCGATGGAGCGCGCCGGGCTGACGCTGGGCGTCGTGCTCCAGCACCGCTTCCGCGGGGCGGTGGAGCGGCTGGCGGCGCTGCTGCGCGACGGCACGCTCGGGACGCCGCTGTCGGCCGCGGTGGCGGTGCGCTGGTGGCGTGACGCCGCCTATTACGCCCAGCCCGGCCGCGGCATGAAGGCGCGCGACGGCGGCGGCGTGCTGCTGACCCAGGCGATCCACACGCTGGACGCCTTCGTCGGTCTGCTCGGCCTGCCCACCCAGGTGGCCGGATTCGCCGCGACCAGCCCGTTGCGCCGGATCGACACCGAGGACGTGGTCGCCGCCGCCCTGCGCTTCGACAACGGCCTGCTGGCGACGGTCGATGCCACCACCGCCGCCTTCCCCGGCTATCCGGAGCGCATCGAGATCGCCGGGACCGCCGGCTCCGCCCGGCTGGCCGGTGATCGGCTGGAGGTCCAACTGTGCACCGGCGAGCGCATCGTGGCTGGTGAGGACGGCGCCACGCTGGGCGGCGGGGCCGACCCCATGGCCTTCTCCCACCAGCACCACCGCGCGGTGCTGAGCGACTTCCTGGACGCCCTCGACCAGGGGCGGCGGCCGCGGGTGGACGGGCGCGAGGCGCTGAAGGTCCACCGGTTGATCGAGGCCATCCTGACCGCCTCGGCCACCGGCGCGCTTGTCCCGATCGCCGCCACGGCGTGACCGTGGCGGCGGCTTCGCGGGCTCCGGCCGGCGGTGCCCCGGTGAACCCCGCGTCCAACCTCCGCTGCGGTGTCCCGGCTCTCGCCGCGCCGTTGTTGCCGGCACGAACTTTCAGGGTTGCGCGCCGAGTGATATACTAATATCCTAAAGACCGGGAAAACCTGCACCGCCAAGTCACGTTCCGAACAACGGCACCAGTCCAGTGAACAGATCTCCGACAGGGACCAATGAGAAGACCTCAAGCGTCCAGTCCTGCGTCGTGAGTCCGGAAGCTGCGGCAATGGGTCGCATGTGGTGCAAGCTTGACGGTACTGTCGAACCGGATCTTGGCGTCGTGCGACATTTTCTCCGCCGCGACGCACAGCGAGAAAACCGCCTTGCCAAGCAATGTAATATATTAATATAACTACGCCGTCGGGTGCTTCGGATCGAACGACCGAACGCTGGCATCGCCACCCGGCCGCCGTGCAGGGCTTCAGCACCCAGGGAGTTGTTTAAGCGCCGGCACAACGCGGAACGGTCTTTATCGTGCGGATCGGAAAATAATAGCGCTGCGAACAGCGCTGTCATGATCGATGGGCACAGGGCGACACCGTGAATACACCGAGTTCCACGCAAAGCGAGCCGCCAACCGGACGGATCGCCGAGCCAGTTCCTTCTACGTAAGACGTCAATACAGGAGCAGACCCACATGAGCTTTATGAAGAAACTGGCTCTGGCCAGCGTTGCCAGCCTGATGGCGCTGACCGTCGCCCAGGCGCAGGCTCGTCAGTTCCGATCCGCCGACGTTCAGCCGCCCGACTATCCGACCGTCAAGGCCGTGCAGTACATGAGCGATGAGCTCAGCAAGGCCACCAACGGCAAGTACACCATCAAGGTGTTCCCCAGCTCCCAGCTCGGTTCCGAGAAGGACACCATCGAGCAGGTGAAGCTCGGCGCCATCGAGTTCCTGCGGGTCAACGCCGGGACGCTCAACACCATCTGCCCGGCCATGATGGTGCCGGTGCTGCCCTTCGTGTTCCGCGACACGCAGCACATGCGCTCGGTCCTCGACGGCCCGCTGGGCGACGAAATCCTGGGCGATTGCGACGCGCACGGCATGATCGGCCTGGCGTTCTACGACTCCGGCTCGCGCTCCTTCTACACCAAGACCCCGGTCCGCAGCATCAACGACCTCAAGGGTCTGAAGATCCGCGTCCAGCAGTCGGACGTCTGGGTCGCCATGATGAAGCTGCTCGGCGCCAACCCGACGCCGATGCCGACCGGTGAAGTGTTCACCGGCCTGAAGACCGGCCTGATCGACGGCGCCGAGAACAACTGGCCGACCTACCAGTCCTCGCACCAGTACGAGGCGGCGAAGTACTTCACGCTCACCGAGCACTCCATGGCGCCCGACGTGCTGCTGATGTCGAAGAAGACCTACGACAGCTTCACGCCGGAAGAGAAGGCCCTGGTCCGCAAGGCGGCGAAGGACTCCGTCCCGCACATGCGCAAGCTGTGGGAGGAGATGGAGGTGTCGTCGCGGAGCATCGTCGAGAAGGCGGGCGTCGAGGTCATCACCATCGACAAGGCGCCGTTCCAGGCGGCGATGAAGCCGGTCTACGACCAGTTCCTCACCGATCCGAAGCTGAAGGATCTTCTCGTCCGCATCCAGCAGTCCAAGTGACAGCCGCCGGCCCGGTCGCCACGGCGGCCGGGCCGGTCCACTCCGCACCACGCGCCCCTTCGTCACGACGACATCCCGAGCCCGCCGACGCACTCCGACCTCCATGTCCGGAATGCAGCCACTCCGACGTCGAAGCACGATGCCGTGTCGATCACCCTCACCCTTGGGGACATAAGGAGATACCCGGATGGCTGAGCAAACGCTGGCCCCGCCCCTAGAGCACCGACTGAAAACGTCCATGATTACGGGTGCGCTCGGTGCCTATTTCCGCTTCAACGCCAGACTGTCCCGTCTCTGCCTGCAACTGGCGGTGTTTGGGCTGATGATTATCCTGATCGCCGTGCTGACGCAGATCTACGGCCGTTACATCCTCAACGATTCGCCGGCCTGGACCGAGATCCTCGCGCTCGTGATGGTGCTGTACGTGACCTGCTTCGCCGCCGCGGTCGGCGTTCGCGACGGCCGGCACATCGGCATGGAATCCCTGCTGACCTTCGCTCCCGAGCGGGTGCGCTACGCCGCCGAGATCATCGTCTATCTCGGCATGATCGTCTTCGCCATGTTCATGGCCTGGGGCGGGTCGGTCCTGAGCTGGGAAATGTGGGAATACGTCAATCCCGGACTGCCGATCTCGCAGGGCTGGTCGTATCTGCCTCTGGCGATCGGCGGGGTCCTGATCATCGTCTTCGCCATCGAGCGCATTGTCGCTCGGGTCCTGAACCTGGAGGTCACCCCGTCATGGCACTGACCATTCTCTGCCTGACCTTCGTGCTCGGGCTGATCGTTGGAATGCCGGTGGTGTTCGCCATCGGTCTGTCGTCGCTCGCCACCGTGTTGTACGAAGGCCTGCCGGTCGCCGTGGTGTTCCAGCGCATGGCCGCCGGCATGAACGTCTTCGCCTTCCTGACCATCCCCTTCTTCATCTTCACCGGCGAGCTGATGATGTACGGCGGCATCGCCGACCGCATCATCCGCTGCTCCAAGGCGATGGTCGGGCATGTCCGCGGCGGTCTCGGCATGACCAACGTCGTGGCCTGCACGATGTTCGGCGGCGTGTCCGGCTCGCCGGTGGCCGACGTCTCGGCGATGGGTTCGGCGCTCATCCCGCTGATGAAGAAAGAGAACATCGACGCCGACTACGCCGTCAACGTCACCACCTATTCCTCGCTGGTCGGCGCGGTGATGCCGACCAGCCACAACATGATCATCTACTCGCTGGCCGCCGGCGGCATCGTGTCGATGAACTCGCTGATCATGGCCGGCGCGGTCCCGGCGGTGATGCTCTCCATCGCCAACCTGCTGACGGCCTATTTCGTCGCCCGCGCCCGTGCCTACCCGTCGGGCAAGTTCCCCGGCTGGACCGAAGTCGCCCGCAGCCTGGCGGTGGCGCTTCCCGGCCTGTTCATCATGGTCATCATCGTCGGCGGCATCCTGTCCGGCGTGTTCACCGCGGCGGAAGCCGGCGCGGTGGCCGTGCTCTACGCCCTGCTGCTGACGGTCTTCGTCTATCGCAGCTTGAGCTGGCAGGATTTCCTCAAGGCGGCGGCCAAGGCGACCAAGACCACCGGCATCGTTCTGCTGCTGATCGGCATCTCGACGATGTTCGGCTATCTGATGAGCATCTACGGTGTCGCCGAAATCGCTGGCGAGGCGCTGAGCAGCATCAGCACGACCCCCTGGGTCGTCTTCATCATGGTCGACATCGCGCTGTTCCTGTTCGGCATCTTCCTCGATATGGCCGCCCATATCCTGGTCTGCACGCCGATCTTCCTGCCGATCGTCATGCATTACGGCATGGACCCCGTCCAGTTCGGCATCATCGTGCTGCTGAACTGCACCATCGGCCTGAACACGCCGCCGGTCGGCGCCGCCTTCTACCTCGGATGCGCCATCGGCGAGGTGCCGGTCAGCAAGGTGGTCCGTTCCATGTGGCCGTTCATGGCGGCGCTGTGGGTCACGCTGCTGGTCGTGACGCTGGTTCCGGAAGTGTCGATGTTCGTCCACGACCTGCTCAAGTAAGAGCGGGGGACGCATCGGAAGAGACGGGAAGGGCCACGCGCGTGGCCCTTCTTTCGTTCGGCAACCGCCGGGCCGTCGGGCATCCCCCGACGGCCCGTTTTTCATGCGGGTGTCAGGCGCGCAGGTCCAGCACCACCCGGCCGCGGATCTGGCCGGCCAGGATGCGGCCGGCGAGGTCCGGCAGATCGGCGAAGGGATGGACCCGGTACATCGCCGCCAGATGCGTGGGGTCGAGGTCGCGGGCCAGCCGCGCCCAGGCCGACGCCCGACGGTCGGCCGGCGCCATCACCGAATCGACGCCGATCAGGGCCACGCTGCGCAGGATGTGAGGCAGGACCGTGCCCGGCAGGTCGGACGACCCGGCCAGCCCGCAGGCGGCGATGGCGCCGCCCCACACCGTCTGTGCCAGCGCGTTCACCAGCGTGACGCCGCCCACCGAATCGACGCCGGCGGCCCAGCGCTCCTTCTGCAGCGGCGCCCCCTTCTCCAGCAGCGTGGCGCGGTCGATGAAGCCGCTGGCGCCGAGTCCCCTCAGATAGTCGTGGGTGTCCGGGCGGCCGGTGGAGGCAATGACGGTGCAGCCGTGCTTGGCCAGCAGGGCGACGGCGACCGAGCCGACCCCGCCGGCCGCCCCGGTGACCAGCACCTCCCGGCCGCCGGACTGAAGGGCGCCCCAGCGCTCCAGCGCGTCGACGCACAGCGCCGCGGTGTAGCCGGCGGTGCCGATGCCCATCGCCTGTTCCAGCGTGAAGGCGTCGGGCAGGCGGATCAGCCACTCCGGCTTCACCCGCTGATAACGGCTGTAGCCGCCCCACTGCGTCTCCGACAGGCCCCAGCCGTTGACCACCACCCGGTCGCCCGGCGCCCAGTCCGGCGACCGCGACTCGACGACCGTTCCGGCCAGATCGATGCCCGCCACCATCGGCAGCTTGCGGGCGATCTTCGCCTTGCCGGACACGGCGAGCCCGTCCTTGTAGTTCACCGTCGAGAAGGCGACCTCGACCAGCACGTCATGGTCGGGCAGATCCGACGGGGCGAGGCTGGTGAACGCCCCCTTGGGCTTGCCGCCCTCGTCGGCGATGACGAACGCGGTGAAGGACGGCGGGATGGCGGCTTCGGGCACAGGACCAGGCATGGGGGACACTCCCTTCCACTGCGATGATGGCCGGAACGATGCCGGCTATTCCCATATAGGTCAAACAAATAGGATCCGCCCGTTCGCGCCGGGCTTCACCACCGAATAGGAGGTAACGATAGGCGGTTTGCGTCGGATGACGACCCCTCTTGGCCAATTCGACAGGAAGGCGGATTATCCTCCGCCCATCGCCGCTCGCGCTGTCCGTACTCATTTCGCCAGTGCGGAGAAAACAGGACGCTCAAGCGGGGTGAATGCTTCCGAAGGAATGATCATCTTATTCGGCGTTGTTCAACAGACCCGATTCCGTACATGACGGAGACCTTGAACGGTTTCCAACAACTCCCCAGAAAGGGGTTTTCATGCAAGGGATCATTCTTGCCGACGCCGGTCTGGCCGACATCGACGCGCTGATCGGTCGGCACGCTTCGGACCTGACGGTGATCCGGGTCGCCGACGACGAGGACGCCCTCGGTCTGCTCGCCGACGCGCTGGAGACGCGGCCGGCGGCGATCCACCTGATCGCCCACGGCGCGCCGGGTGAGGTGCGGCTTGGCGCCCAGCCGCTCGACAGCAGCGCGCTGCTCGACCGCTGCTGGCCGGACGCGACCGGCACCGAGATCCTGATCCACGCCTGCGACGTCGGCGCCGGCACCAACGGGCGCCGCTTCGTCGAGAGGCTGGCCGCCGTCACCGGCGCCCGCGTCGCCGCCGCCAGCCACCCGGTCGGTCCTGCGGCGCTGGGCGCCTCGTGGGATCTCGACGTGGTGACCGGCCCGATCGCCACCGCGCGCCCCTTCGCCGGGGCCGACGCCTGGCCGCACCGGTTGGCCTACAGCGGCACCGCGACGAACGGCAACGACACGCTGGTCGGCGACAATGGCGGCAACACGATCAACGGGCTGGGCGGCAACGACAGCATCACCGGCGGCACCGGCAACGACAGCCTGATCGGCGGGGCCGGCAACGACACGCTGGTCGGTGGTGGCAACAGCGGCCAGTCGGCCGGCGACACCATGAACGGCGGGTTGGGCGCCGACCATTATGTCGGCGGCACCGGCTTCAACATCGTCACCTATGAGAACGCGACCAGCGGCCTGACGCTGGACCTGACCAACGGCGCCAACAACACCGGCGAGGCGGCCGGGGATACCTTCGTCAACATCCAGCGCTGGGTCGGGTCGGAATACGCCGACAGCCTGACCGCCGGCGACAGTGCGGTGTGGTTCTGGGGCCATGGCGGCAACGACATCGAGCATGGCGGCGCCGGCAACGACACGCTGGAGGCCGGCGACGGCAACGACACCGTCTTCGGCGGCGGCGGCAACGACCTGATCTACGGTCGCGCCGACAATGACCAGGTGCATGGCGAACTGGGCAACGACACGGTGGCCGGCGGTGGCGGCGACGACGCGGTCTTCGGCGACGGCGGCAACGATCTGGTGAAGGGCGACTGGGGTGTCGACACCGTCCATGGCGGCGACGGCGACGACACCATCCTGGCCGGCATCGTCAGTTCCGGCGGCTATGCCCAGACCCAGGCCGACCTGTTGTTCGGCGACGCCGGCAACGACCGCTACATCGTCGTCAACCAGATCGACGCCGGCACGGTGTCCTTCGACGGCGGCACCGGCACCGACACGCTGGAACTGCGGTCCGACAACCTGACCAGCCTCAACGGCTACGACCTGGAATACTACACCGACGTCGCCTCGCCCAAGATCGACATCAGCGGCATGACGCTGACCAGCGTCGAGACGCTGGCGCTGACTGGCAGCCAGCGCCACACCGTGACGATGACGGCGGCGCAGGCGAACGGCTTCGGCAGCATCACCGGGGCGGTGACCGGCGACGCCTTCGCCATCGCCGGGGCGGCGCTGGCCGGGTCGGTCACCACCGGCACCGGCAGCCAACTGCTCGCCGGCCAAGTCCAGGCGGAGACGGTGAACGGGGTGACGCTGGTCCATATCGGGCTCGACGGCACGGCCGGCGCCGACACCACGCTGCGGATCGCCGGCAGCTTCGCCGCGTCGGACATCCACCTGTCCGGCAGCACGGTCACGCTGGGCCAGGCCGGCGGGTCCAGCGGCGGGGGTGACACCGGCGGCGGCTCCACCGGGGGCGGCTCCACCGGCGGCACCGCCGGCCTGACCCTGACCGGCACCGCCGACCGCGACTATCTGGCCGGCGGCAGCGGCAACGACACCATCATCAGCAACGGCGGCAACGACTATATGATCGGTGGTGCCGGCCAGGACACCTTCGTCTTCAAGCCGGGCGACGGCTGGGACTATGTCGGCGATTTCCAGGCCGGCAACAGCGGCGACGTGCTGAATGTGGCGGGCTGGTCGGGGCTGACCAGCTTCAACGCGGTGATGGCCGTCACCGTGCAGGAGGGCGCCGACACCATCGTGCGCTTCGACGCCAACAACAGCGTCAAGCTGGCCAACGTCGACCGCAGCACGCTGACCGCCGCCAACGTCTCCTTCGCCGCGACCGGCAGCGGAAGCGGCGGGTCGAGCGGGGGCGGCACCGGCACCACCACCGGCAAGACGGTGACCGGCACCGCGGCCGGCGAGTATCTGGCCGGCGGCAGCGGCAACGACACCATCACCGGCAACGGCGGCAACGACTACATGATCGGCGGTGCCGGCCGTGACACCTTCGTCCAGAACGCCAACGACGGCTGGGACTGCATCGGCGACTTCACCGCCGGCAGCGGCGGCGACGTGCTCGACATCCGCTCGATCGCCGGCTTTTCCAGCTTCAGCGACGTGCTGAGCCACTCCGCCCAGAGCGGCGCCGATACCACCATCGACTTCGGTGCCAGCAGCACGATGAAGCTGATGAACGTCGACCGCTCGACCCTGACGGCGGACAACTTCCTGCTGTCGAGCCCCGGCGTCTGAGACGGCGGCCGCGGCGGTCCGGGATCCTTCCCGGCCCGCCGCAGCCCGTCGGCTCAGGGCTTTTCCATCTGGATGACGCGCAGGTTGTTGGTGGTGCCGGCCTGGGCGAAGGGGATGCCGGCGACCACCACCATGGTGCCGGTGGCACCGGCGAACTCCTCGCGGCGGGCGGTGGCGATGGCGCGGTCGACCATCTCCTCGTAGGTGCGGATGTCGTCCGACAGCACGCTGTGGGCGCCCCACAGCAGGCACAGCCGGCGCGACACGCTCTGGTCGGGGGTGATCGCCAGGATCGGCACCTCCGGCCGCTTGCGGGCGATGCGCGCCGCGGTCGTCCCGCTGGAGGTGAAGGCGACGATGGCCGAGGAGTGGATCGCCCCGGCCAGATCGGCGGCGGCGGCGGCCACGGCGTGCGGCGGCGACTGCTCCTCGCCCAGGCTCGACGCCTCGATGAGCGAGCGGTAGAGCTTGTGCTGCTCGGTCGAGCGGATGATGCGGTCCATCATCGTCACCGCCTCGACCGGATACTGGCCGGAGGCCGATTCGGCCGACAGCATCACCGCGTCGGCACCGTCATAGATGGCGGTCGCCACGTCCGACGCCTCGGCCCGCGTCGGGGTCGGGGCGGACACCATCGAGTCGAGCATCTGCGTCGCGACGATCACCGGCTTCACCGCCAGACGGCAGGCGCGCACCAGCTCCTTCTGGCGGCCGGGCACCTCCTCGTGCGGGATTTCGACGCCGAGGTCGCCGCGCGCCACCATCACCGCGTCCGACAGGCGGATGATGTCGTCGATGCGGTCGAGCGCCTGCGGCTTCTCGATCTTGGCCATCAGGCCGGCGCGGTCGCCGATCAGGCCGCGGCCCTCGATGATGTCGGCCGGCTTCTGCACGAAGGACATGGCGACCCAGTCGACGCCCAACTCCAGCCCGAAGGCCAGATCGGCGCGGTCCTTGGCGGTCAGCGGCGACAGGTCCAGCACGGTGCCCGGCAGGTTGACGCCCTTGCGGTTGGAGATGGTGCCGCCGACCACCACCTGCGCCTCGATCCAGTCGTCGCCCAGTTCGGTGACGGCGACCCGCACCCGGCCGTCGTCGATCAGCAGGTGATGGCCCGGCAGCACCGCGGCGAAAATCTCCGGATGCGGCAGCGGGATGGAGCGCTTGTCGCCGTCGGTCCCCTGGAGGACGAAGCGGATCGCCTCGCCGGCGGTCACGGTGATCTTGCCGTCGCGGATGGTGCCGACGCGGATCTTCGGGCCCTGGAGGTCCTGCAGGATGCCGATCGGCCGGCCGACCTCGGCCTCCAGCGCGCGGATGGCGCGGTGGACCTTGGCATGGTCGTCGTGGGTGCCGTGGCTGAAGTTCAGCCGGAAGGTGTCGACGCCGGCCAGGAACAGGGTCTTCAGCATCTCGGGCGAGTTGCTGGCCGGTCCGACGGTGGCGACGATCTTGGCGCGGCGATGACGGCGCATATGGTTTCGGCCGCGGGGGCCGTCCTCTGGGGCTGGGCCGCCCGGCGCGCCGGCCGAAGGCGGGCGGTCGCGGTGGGGACGGCGCGGGTGACGTTCGTACACAGGGACAAGGTGTCGCCATTGCCACCGGAATGCAAGGCGGCTGCCGGGCCGGCCCACGGGGATCGGCCCTGAGGGACCTGTTTCTTTCCAAGGATGTCCGTCATCCCCGCGAAGGCGGGGATCCAGGCTTTCCAGCGGATCCGCTTGGCGAACTCTGGATCCCCGCCTTCGCGGGGATGACGAAAAAATCCCTTTGAAGGAATGCGGTTTTCCTGTGCGATCGCCCTGCTGGCTGGCGGCCACGGCAATCGCCCTGGAAGCGGTCGATCGAACGGTCGTGGAACGTTTGGAACAGGATGAAACACTTTCCGGGCGATGTTCCACTGTTCCATCCGCGGGGTGCAGCGCGGTTTCGCGGTCACGGTGGGGTGGAACGGAGCGGTGGACAGCCGGCATGGTCAAGCCTCGGCGGACATTGATAGGCTGTTATTCCTATCATTGATCGGCCTGTCCGGGCAAACCGCCGGTGAATCCCAAGGCAATCGCTTTTGGCGCCCTCTCCCGGGGCGGGAGAGGGCATGAACGCCAAATGCGGTAACCCTGCGCTGAACCCGGAACGCGTCGGTTACAGTTCCTGCAACTCCTCGTGCAGGCTCTCGATGCGGCGGATGCGCGCGCGTCCGGCCTCGCCGGTCAGGCGGATCAGTTCGGCGGCCAGGGCGTGGATCACCGCCATCACCGCGACGTGGGTGTCGAGCGCCGCCAGACTGCGCGTTTCGCAGCGGAAGGTCAGGGCCGGCGCCGGCCCCTCCAGCACCGAATGGCTGTCGGCGATCAGGATGGTCGGGATGCCGCGCTCCTGCGCCGTGCGCAGCAGCCGGACGATGGCCGGCGGCCGGCGGCGGATGCCGACCAGCAGCAGCGCGTCGTCGCCGCCGATGTCGGCCAGCGTTTCCGCCATCGTCTCGCCGGCAGCGACCATCTGGTGGACGTCCCCCCGCACCTGGATGAACTGCCAGCGGGCGTAGCCGGCCAGGAAGGCGCTGTTGCGGGCGCCGCAGACCCAGACCCGCCGGGCCGCCGCCAGCGTCCGGGCGGCCTCCGCCAGCGCCGCCGGGTCGGTCTGGCGCGCGGTGGCGGCCACCGCCTCGACGCTGCGCTGGAAATGGGCCTCGGGCGGTGGAACCGCTCCACCGCCGCCGGCCGTCGCGCCGGCCCCGTCGGGTGGCAGCAGGAACAGCGGCGACCCCCAGTCGCCGCCGCGCCGCGCCGCGATCCGTGCCTCCTCGAAGCCGGGATAGCCCAGGCGGCGCACCAGCCGCGACACCGTCATCTTCGACACCCCGGCCCGCCGCGCCAGCTCGGTCGCCGAATAGCCTGACAACTCCCCCGGGCAGGCGAGGATGACGTCGGCCAGTTGCCGCTCCGTCCGGCTGAGGTCGCCGTAGCGGTCGCGGATGCGCGTGGTCAGCGCCGGTTCCGCCGCGCCCGGGTCGGCCGGGGGGTGTGCCTGATTCATGGGCGGGTTGCCTCTGTCAGCGAGCCTGTGCGCGTTTGGTGGGCAGGGTGAACGGCGGCGCTGTAGCGTTACAGACGTAACAGAATGCGCCGCATCTGGGATAACCGTAACATTGCCGTGCCTTGGCGCCAATCGGAACGGCTACGACCAAGGTGGCACGCCGTTTGAAGTGGGGTGAGGCATCGTCTTTCGGTTGGAGATCAGGTGCCATGCGGTTTGCAACGATACTCGGTGCGGTCGGCCTTGCCACGGCGGTTCTGGCGGGCGGCTTCACGGCCACCGCACAAGCGGACGCGCTGGAGCGGATCAACAAGGAAAAGGTGCTGCGCGTCGCGGTGCCGCAGGACTTCCCGCCCTTCGGTTCGGTCGGGACCGACCTGAAGCCGGTCGGCTACGACATCGACACCGCCACCCTGCTGGCCAAGGAGATGGGCGCCAAGGTGGAGCTGGTCCCCGTCAGCAGCACCAACCGCATCCCCTACCTGACCACCGGCAAGGTCGATCTCGTCATCTCCAGCCTGGGCAGGAACGCGGAGCGCGAGAAGGTCATCGACTTCTCCGACGCCTACGCCCCCTTCTACAACGGCGTCTTCGGTCCTGCCGACGTCAAGGCCGAGACGGTCGAGGATCTGGCGGGCAAGACCGTCGGCGTCACCCGCGGCTCGGTCGAGGACATCGAGCTGTCGAAGATCGTGTCGGACAAGGTGACCGTCCGCCGCTACGAGGACAACAACGGCACCATCTCCGCCTTCCTGTCGGGGCAGGTCGAACTGGTCGCCACCGGCAACGTGGTCGCCGCCGCCATCGTCGAACGCAACCCGCCGCGCCAGCCGACCCTGAAGTTCCTGGTCAAGAACTCCCCCTGCTTCGTCGGCCTGAACAAGAACGAGCCGGCGTTGCAGGAGAAGGTCAACGCCATCCTGGCCAAGGCCAAGACCGACGGCGCGCTGAACGACATCGCCAAGAAGTGGCTGCACGCGCCGCTGCCGAAGGATTTGTGATCGGCTTTTTGCCCCCTCCCTAACCCTCCCCCGCCTTTGGCGGTGGAGGGGACTGCCGCCGCCTCGCCGGAACGCCACGCCGACAAGCGTTCTGCCCCCTCTCCCGCCAAAGGCGGGGGAGGGATGGGGAGGGGGCACACCCACCGCACGGACCCCTCAATGGCCTACAGCTTCGATTTCTCGTCCCTGCTGGACTACACGCCTGTGCTGGTCGACGGGGTGGTCACCACGGTGGCGCTGACCGCGGTCAGCACGGCGCTGGGCGTCGCCATCGGCATCGGCGGTGCGGCGGCGCGGACCTCGACCGTCAAGCCGCTGGCGGTCGTCGTCGGCGCCTATGTCGAGCTGATCCGCAACACGCCCTTCCTGGTGCAGTTGTTCTTCATCTTCTTCGGCCTGCCGTCGCTGGGCATCCGGCTGCACGAATGGCAGGCGGCGGTGCTGGCGATGGTCATCAACCTCGGCGCCTATTCGACCGAGATCATCCGCGCCGGCATCGAGGCGACGCCCCGGGGCCAGATCGAGGCCGGGGCCAGCCTGGGCATGACCGGCCCGCAAATCTTCCGCTACGTCGTGCTGGGCCCGGCGATGGGCAAGATCTGGCCGGCGCTGACCAGCCAGGTCGTCATCGTCATGCTGGGCTCGTCGGTCTGTTCGCAGATCGCGGCGGAGGAGCTGAGCTTCGCCGCCAACTTCATCCAGTCCCGCAACTTCCGTCCGTTCGAGGTCTATTTCCTGGCGACCGCGCTGTATCTGGTGCTGGCGGTGGGCTTGCGCTGGATCCTGAGCCGGATGGGCGAGCGGATGTTCGCCAAGGGGGTGTCGCGTGCTTGAGTTCACCCTGTGGGACATCCTGTCCAACCTGCTGCTGGCGGCGCGCTGGACGGTGCTGCTGTCGCTGATCGCCTTCGTCTGCGGCGGCGTCGCCGGGCTGCTGTTGCTGCTGGCCCGGGTGTCGCCGCTGCCGCCGCTGCGCGTCGCCGCCCGGCTGGTGATCGAGGTTTTCCAGGGCACGCCGCTGCTGATGCAGCTGTTCATCGTCTTCTTCGCCCTGCCGCTGATCGGCATCGAGACCTCGGCCTGGACCTCGGCCGCGGTCGGGCTGACGCTGTTCACCGCCGCCTACCTTGCCGAGATCTGGCGCGGCTGCGTCGAGGCGGTGCCGAAGGGCCAGTGGGAAGCCTCGGCCAGCCTGGCACTGAATTTCGGCGAGCAGATGCGCCACGTCATCCTGCCCCAGGCGCTGCGCATCGCCGTGCCGCCGACCGTCGGATTCTCGGTCCAGGTGGTGAAGGGCACCGCGGTAACCTCGATCATCGGCTTCGTCGAGGTGACCAAGGCCGGGACGATGATCACCAACGCCACCTTCCAGCCCTTCCTGGTCTATGGGCTGGTCGGGCTGATCTATTTCGCGCTGTGCTACCCGCTGTCGCTGTCGGCCAAGGCGCTGGAAAGGAAACTCAATGTCGCCCGTTAGGAAGCCGCTGGTCAAACTGTCGGAACTCCGCAAGTCCTTCGGCCCGGTGGAGGTGCTGAAGGGCGTCGACATGACGGTGGAGGAGGGGCAGGTCGTCGCCATGATCGGCCGCAGCGGCTCCGGCAAGAGCACGTTGCTGCGCAGCATCAACGGGTTGGAGCGCATCGACGGCGGTGTCATCGAGGTCGACGGCGAATGCGTCGATCCCGGCCAGATCGACCTGCGCGCGCTGCGGCTGAAGGTCGGCATGGTGTTCCAGCAGTTCAACCTGTTCCCCCACCTGACCGCCGGCCAGAACGTCATGCTGGCGCTGAAGGTGGTGAAGAAGCAGGACAAGGCCGCCACCCGCGCCGCCGCCGAAGCGGCGCTGGCCAAGGTCGGGCTGGGCCACAAGTTCGACGCCTACCCGTCGCAGCTGTCGGGCGGCCAGCAGCAGCGCGTCGCCATCGCCCGCTCGCTGGCGATGGCGCCGAAGGTGCTGCTGTGCGACGAGATCACCTCGGCGCTCGACCCCGAGCTGGTCAGCGAGGTGCTGGGGGTGGTCCGGCGGTTGGCGGAGGAGGGCATGACGCTGATCCTGGTGACGCACGAGATGCGCTTCGCCCGCGAGGTCTGCGACCGGCTGGTCTTCATGCATGGCGGCCGCATCATCGAGCAGGGCCCGCCGGCCGAGCTGTTCGACCGGCCGTCCACCCCGGAACTGGCCCAGTTCATCGGCATGGTGGAGGCGCGCTGAACGGGATGGTGGCGCGCCGAGGCGCGCCGTCCGTCCGGCTCAGTGTTTCTGCACCCCGAGATCCTGCAACGCCTTGCGCAGGCCGGCGGCGGCGGATGGGCTGGGGACGCGCTGGCGGAAGAAGGCGTAGTAGCTGCGGCTCAGCGCGGCGGCGCTCTGCGCCCGGCTGGAGCCGGGGGCGACGCGGTGGATCTCGTACAGCGCGTGGCCGAGCCCGCCGTCGAGCTGGTACTTCATCTTGATGTTCATGAACCATTGCGGTCCGAGGATGCGGCGCACGCTGTCCTCCGACTGCTTGGCGTAGATGATCTCCGGCACGTTGATCTGGATTTCCGCCGGGCGGCCGTTCGAGGTGCGCACGAAGACGGTGGTCGATGAATAGCCGCAGGGATCGGCGTCCGCCGTCACCTCCTTCACCTGGATGATGCCCCGCCCCTGGCTGGCGGTGAAGGCGCGCTTGAGGTCGACCAGGACGGAGCGGCAGTCGGACAGCGTCGGCACGACGATGGTCATCCGCGCCAGATCCTTGATGGAATGCCAGTCGCCGTCATAGTCGATGCCGACCTTCTGCGACGCGCGGTCCATGCTCTTGATCGGCGCGGCGGAGATGACGCCGCGGTGTTTGGCGGCGATGCCCTGGCCGACCTGCTCGATCTCGGCCTTCGACGCTTCGGCGTCGGCGAAGGCGCCCGCCTTGATGCGCGACTGCGCGGCGTCCTTGATGCGGTTCAGAAACGTCGCGTGCGATCCGGTCGCCATCGTCTTTCCCCCCTCTCGGCCTTGCCCCGACCCGCCCGAGTGTCGGCGAAGGCCGGCTTGGCCGGCAGTGATGATCGTCACTGAACCATTTGCCGCCATAGAGGAATATATTCTATTTACGACCAGGGGCCGGGGGGTGTCGAATCGCGGGGTGACAGCCTCGCGCGTTAACCTTTTTGCGCGCGCATAGGGGGATAACCGTCATCGTGGCCATCCGATGGGCGTACTCCCTAACGACAGATGATGATGAGATTTTTCCCCGTTTCATCCAAGTATCATCATTGCTGATCGGTCGCTTCCGGGGCTGATATTGAAACTAAAATTCATGCTATCGGACGAGGTATGGATCACATCTCCTTTCGTGTTTCTGACTTCATTTTTGCTTGGGAAGGAAAAGCGAAACAATACAATTGGCATGAAAGGATGATTGGGATGCCTGTCCCGAGACTTGTGACCAAGATGGGATATGATTGTCCGAAGCCAACCGAGCCAATGTGGCCGCCTGTGATCCACTGGGCCAAATTTGCCACAAGCATGGAGAAAAGTTAACCGGGTTTTGGAAAGGTTTCGTTAACCATTGGAGCGTCAGCATGAGCCCAACGAAACGCAAATAGGATTAGAGTCATGACCACAACCACCATGTCGAGCAAGATCGTCGTCAACGCCTACGGCCAGTCCGGGGACAGCGTCGCGCCGCATTTCAAGCTGCTGGTGGATGGCCAAGAGGTTGGGGAGGCCAGCACGACCTCCGACGCGTCCAAGGGCTACAGCTTCTCTGCCGACCTTGCGGCGAACACGGCGCATTCGGTCCAGGTCGTCTACGACAACGACGCGGTGAACGGCGCCTATCGTGATCTTTACGTCCAGTCGATCGAGGTCAACGGCCATACGCTGCAGACCGCCGACGCCACCTACACCCGCCATGACAGCGCCGCGACGGCCGCGACCCAGGCGGATCCGCAGAACATGTGGTGGGACGGCGCGCTGACCTTCAGCACCCCCGCCAGCTATTACGCCGGCACCGCCACCCCGGGCGCCGCCGCCCCCAGCGCCGGCGCCACCCCGGCCGCCGGCGCCGCGAAGAACGTCATCACCGTCAACGCCGGCGGCAACGCCGCGGGCGGCGAGGGCGCGCACTTCACCGTGCTGGTCGACGGCAAGGAAATCGGCGAGGGCACGGCCGACAGCACCGCCGCCAAGGATTACAGCTTCACCACCAGCCTGACCCAGGGCACCGCCCACGCGGTGCAGGTGAAGTACGACAACGACGCCATCGTCAACGGCAGCGACCGCAACCTGTACGTCCACAGCGTCAGCGTCGACGGCCACGGCGTGGCGGCGACCGACGCGGCCGTGTCGGTGCACCGCGACGACAGCGGCACCGACGTCGGCGCGACCAGCGACCTCTACTGGAACGCCACGCTGACCGCCAAGCTGGACGCCAGCCACTTCACCGCGTCCGGCAGCACCGGCGGCGGCACCTCGAGCGGTTCGACGGGATCCGGCGGCTCCAGCGGCTCGACGGGGTCCGGTGGCTCCACCGGCGGCTCCACGGGGTCGACCGACAGCGGCAGCGGCTCCACCACCCCGACGGTCAAGGTCGGCAACGTGACGGTGACCGACCCGGGCATGGTCCAGAGCTCCGGCTCGATCAACGGCTTCCTGCACACCAACGGCAACCAGATCGTCGACGAGAGCGGGCACAACGTCCGCCTGACCGGCGTCAACTGGTTCGGCGGCGAGGGCTACAACTACGTGCCCTCCGGCCTGTGGGCCGACAGCTACCAGCACCACGTCGACAGCATGAAGGGGCTGGGCTTCAATGTCATCCGCCTGACCTGGGCCGACGACATGTTCGACAGCAGCGCCGTGACCAACGGCATCGACTATGCGAAGAACCCGGACCTGAAGGGCCTGACCCGGCTGGAGGTCTATGACAAGGTCATCGACTATGCCGGCAAGGTCGGCATGAAGGTGATCCTCGACCACCACCGCAACGACGGCGGCGCCGGCACCAACGAGCACGGGCTGTGGTACACCGACAAGAACCCCGAATCGAAGGTGATCGAAGACTGGAAGATGCTGGCCAAGCATTACGCCGGCAACGAGGCGGTCATCGGCGCCGACCTGCACAACGAGCCCAGCGTCTCCGCCACCTGGGGTGACGGCAACAAGGCCACCGACTGGGCCGCCGCGGCGGAGCGCATCGGCAACTCCATCCAGTCGGTCAACAAGGACTGGCTGATGCTGGTCGAGGGCACGGAGTGGAGCAGCACGCTGGCCGGCGTGAAGAACCATCCCGTCGAGTTCGACGTGCCGAACAAGCTGGTCTATTCGCCGCACGCCTATGGCCAGAGCGTCGGACAGTTCAGCTGGCTGTCGGATCCGGCCTATCCGAAGAACCTGCCGGCCCAGTACGACAGCATGTGGGGCTACATCTACAAGAACAACATCGCCCCGGTGCTGATCGGCGAGTTCGGCGGCCAGATGCACAGCCAGGCCGAGCAGACCTGGGCCAGCACGCTGGTCAAGTACATGAACGGCGACTGGAACCTGGACGGCAAGAGCGATCTGGCCGCCGGCCAGCAGGGCATGAACTGGACCTACTGGGCCTGGACGCCGGAATCGGGCGACGTCGGCGGCCTGCTGCAGAACGACTACAAGACCATCGACCCGACCAAGATGAACATCATCAAGGCCGGCCTCGCCTCCACCAACGCCACCACCGCGGCCGGCAGCGACGAGGCGGTCTTCACCGTGCAGCTGACCAAGGCGCTGTCGACGGCCACCACCATCCACTACGCGACGGAAGACGGCACGGCCAAGGCCGGTTCGGACTACACCGCCGCCTCCGGCGACCTGCACTTCGCGGCGGGCGAGACCAGCAAGACGGTGTCCGTCCACATCAACGGCGACAACACCACCGAGGGGACGGAAAACTTCCTGCTGCACCTGACCCACGGCAACACGGCGATCGGCACCGCCACCGGCACGATCCTCGACCACGCCGCCTGACCGTCGGCGTGACGCCGGCGGCATGATGTTGGCGGCATGAAGTTGGCGGGGGCGCCGGTCGAAAGGCCGGCGCCCCGCCGCCGTCACCCCCTACCCCTTTCGCGTCCCCGGCCCTTCCGTCGGGATTGTTTCCATGCGTATGCTCGACCGTTCAAGGGGTGGAACGGCGGGAGAACGACGGCATGGATGCGGCAATTCTCCAGGACATGGTCTTCCGTGTGCTGGGCGGGCTCGGGCTCTTCATGCTGGGCATGGAGTTCCTGTCGGACGGCATCCAGTCGCTGGCCGTCTCGCGCATGCGCCAGGTGCTGGAGCGCTTCACCACCAACCGCCTGTTCGCGCTCGCCACCGGCACCTTCGTCACCGGGGTCATCCAGTCGAGCACGGTGATGACGGTGATGGTGGTCGGCTTCGTCAACAGCGGCATCATCACGCTGGAACAGGCGATCGGCCTGATCATGGGCGCCAACATCGGCACCACCCTGACCACCATCTTCGTCGCCTTGCCGATCGCCAAATGGGGCCTGCCGGTGATCGGCATCGCCGGGCTGCTCCACCTGTTCGTCGGCAATCCCAAGGTTCGCTACTCCGCCCTCGCCGTCCTCGGGCTCGGGATGATCTTCTACGGGCTGGACCTGCTGACCAGCGGCTTCCGCCCGATCCGCTCGACGCCGGAGCTGATGCAGGTCTTCACTTGGCTGTCGGCCGACAGCTATGGCGGCATCCTGGTCTGCGTCGCGATCTCCGCCCTGGTGACGGCGATCATCCATTCCTCCTCCGCCACCATCGGCATCGTCATGGGGCTGGGGGCGTCGGGGGTGATGGACTGGCACACCGCGCTCGCCTTCACGCTGGGTGCCGACGTCGGCACCACGGCGACCTCCTACGTCGCGGCGCTGAACCTGTCGCCCAACGCCCGGCGCACCGCCTACGCCCACATGTCCTTCAACGTGATCGGCGTGCTGGTCATGCTGCCGCTGTTCCCGCTGAGCCTTAAACTGGTCGCCTGGACGCTGGGCGGCGATCCGGGCGCGGCGGTGACCGCCGCCGACGGCACCGCCGGCTATCCGCTGGTCCCCATCGCCATCGCCACCTACTCGACCGGCTTCAACATCTTCAACACGGCGGTGATGCTGCCCTTCGTGCCGCTGATGGCGCGCCTGCTCTCCCGCGTCGGGCGCAAGGCCGACGACCAGGAGGATCTGTCGCTCCCCCGCTACCTGTTCGCCAAGGCGCTGGACGAGCCGGAGTCCGCCGTCCGCATGCTGGAGAAGGAGCAGGACCGCTACCAGCAGGCGCTCGGCCGCCTGATCGCCGCCGCAAGGCCGGAGGACGGCGGCAAGGGGGGCCGCGAGGGGATCCGCGCCGCCGCCACGGTCCACGCGGCGCTGGGCTCGCTCGGCCGCGAGATCGGCGATTTCGCCGACCGGCTGTGCAAACGCGCCCTGCCGGCGCCGCTGGTCGCCATCCTGATGCGGGTGCTGCAGGCCCAGGACCAGAGCCGCGCGCTGGAAACCCAGCTCCATGCCTTCGCGCAGGAGACGGCCGGTACGCCGCTCTCCCCCGCCGGCCGCCAGTTCGCCGGCATCCTGGTGGAGGCGCTGGAGGCGGTGGTGCTGGAGAGCCTCGCCGCGCTGTCGAGCGGCGACCGTGAGGATCTGGCGCTGATGCGGAGCCTGACCGGCGACCGCAGCGGTGCCGCCGCCCGCCTACGCCAGAGCTATCTGGAAACCGACACCGGCATCCCGCTGGCCGAACGCACCCGCCTGCTGACCGCGCTGGGCCTCGCCGAAGGCATCCTGTGGAGCCTGAACCGCCTGCTCGGCCAACGGCTGGGGGACGATGGTCCGGTGATGGGGCTTTCGGTGGAGCGCCCGGCGCCGGCGCGCCAGCCCGTCCGGGAGCCGGCCGGCTGAGGCGGCGGGGGGAGAGGGGGACTCCGCCGGGCTGCGGGTTGTTTGTGGGAAGGGCGATTAGGCGGGTGGCAGCAGCGTCGCCACGGGCGGCCAGCACACCGACCGGTGCCCGGCCAAGCGGTCGAGCAGGTGGTCCAGCAGGTCCCAGATCGCCGCGTCGTGGACGCGGTGGTGGGTCAGCAGGCCGATGGGCTCGTCGGGATCGCGCGTGCCTTCGCGGCGGTCGCGCAACTCCCGGCACAGGGCGTCCAACAGCGCGTCCAGCGCCACCGCCGAGCGGCTGCCGCGCCAGTCGATCAGGTCAAGGTGGGTGTTGAGCCAGCGCAGACCGGACGCATCGCCCGGCGGCGGCGGACCGAAGGCGGACACCGCGCGGTAGCCGGCGGCGGCCAGCAGCCCCGGCATGTCGGGGGCCATGCGGTTCCAGGGCGGGACGAACAGCGGCAGCACGCGCGGACCAGCATCGCCGGGACCACAGAGGGCGCGCAGGGCGGCCAGCCCGCGCTCCGCCTCGGCCTGCCGGACGTCGGCCGGGCGTTGCGGGCCGAACTCGCACTTCTTGCCGTGGGGGGAGGCGTGGTCGGCGTGGGCCCAGCCATGGACCAGCAGCGCCGCGTGCTCCTGCCCGGCCAGCGCCTCCGGCAGCGAGGGCGTCGCGTCGGCCGGGATCGCCGCGATGCCGAGCGGCACGCCGGCCGCGGCGCAGCCGCGCAGCAGCCGGTCCAGCGCCGGGCTGGCGGCGACCGCGTCGTCGTCGCGCAGCCAGAGCGGGCAGCGCCGACCGCGATCGGCCCAGCGCGCCAGTTCCTCCTCCACCGCCGTCCAGCCGCTCATCGCCGTGTCTCCGCCAGCAGGGTTTCGACGATGGCGACGCTGCGCGCCGCGCCGGCCAGGGCGGCGGGGTCGAGCGGCTGGCCACGGCTGCCCAGCACGCCGGCCAGCGCGGCGGCGAGGCTGTCCGGCGTCAGCTCCGCCTCGCGCAGCATGGCGATGCCGGGACGGCGGGCGAGGATGGCGGCGCGGATGGTCTGCTCGACCTCCCGGCCGTCCTCGAACGGGCAGAAGACGCTGGGCACGCCGACGGTCAGGCAGTCGAGCGCGGTGTTGTAGCCGCAGCGCCCGACCGTGGCGGCGGCGCGGCCCAGCAGGGTGCGGAAGTCGGGCCGCACCGGCTCCACCACCAGCCGGCCGGGCGGGGCCAGCGCCCGCAGCCCGTCGGCCAGCGCCGCGTCGCCGTGGGCGACCAGCAGCCGCCAGCGCTGCGGCAGAATCCCCAGGGCGGCGCAGCGTGCGGCGGCCTCGAACACCGGGCGGCCGACCGGGCCGCCGCCGGCGGTGACCAGGATTTCGCCCTGCCCGTCCACGCCATCGTCGGCAATCGGCGGCGGCGGCACGACGAAGCCGGTGTAACGCAACAAGGGCAGCATCGCCGCGGTCAGCGGCCAACTGTCCTCCAGCGGGATGACCGCCGGGTCGGAATGGACCAGCACGCCGTCGTAGAAGCGGGCCAGCCGTTTTTCCGTTTCCGCCACCCGCGCCGGCTTGGACGGTGGCGCCAGGATGTCGCGGACGGAGGCGAGGACCAGCGGCGGGGATGGACGGGCGCGGGCGCGCTCCAGCAGCGCGTCGAACTCGGCGGCCAGCGCGCGGCGGCCGAAGGGGAACAGCTCGGTGATCAGCGCGTCGGGGCGAAGCGCATCGAGCAACCCGGTCAGCATCCGCCGCCGCGCCTCGAACAGCGCGGCGTCGGCGGTCCGGCCGTCGGCGGTCAGCAGCGTCGCGAAGTCGGCGCCGTCACTGGCCAGCGGCGGCAACTGGTGCAGCGTCGCGCCGGCTTGGCCGAGATGGGGCGCCGGGCGCCCGCCGCTGACGACGTCGACGGTCCAGCCGGCGCCGACGAACGCGTCGGCCAGCGCCAGGGCGCGGCTGAGATGGCCGGTGCCCAGCAGATGGGTGACGACGATCATCAGGCGCATGGCATCAGACGCACGGCAAGCGCTCCCCCTCCACGCCGCCGGCCGGGCGCAGCGTCCCGTCGGCGGCGAGCGTCATCGCGTAGAGCCGGTCGCGCTTGACCAGCAGCGGGGGCGGGCCGCGGAAATCCCAGCCCCAGGCCAAGGCCAGCGCCACCCGCATCACCCCGACATGGGTGACGACGAGGTGGGGTTGCGGCTGTCCCTCTCCCGCCCCGGGAGAGGGAACGACGCCCCCTCCCGCCAGCTCGGCCAGCCAGCCGGTCAGGCGGTCGCGGACGTCGGCCGGGCTCTCGCCGCCGGGCGGGCGGAAGTCCCAGCCCCAGTCCTCCAGGTCGCGGTAGCCGCTGGCCGGGTCGGCGCGCAGGTCGACGCCGCGCAGCCCCTCCCAGGCGCCCCAGTCCATCTCGATCAGGCGGGCGTCGCGGCGCACCGGGCGGGCGCCGCCCAGCCGTTCGGCGGTTTCGACCGCGCGGGACAGCGGGCTGGCGTGCAGGACGGCGTCGCGCCAGCCGTCCGGCAGGGTGAGGCGGGCGAGGCGTTGCCGCCCCTCGCCGTCCAGCGGGATGTCGGTGCGGCCCTGGATGCGCCCCTCCCGGTTCCAGCCGGTGACACCGTGGCGCAGGAAGGCGAGCCGGATCATACCGCCACCCGGTCGGCCAGCCCATCGAACGGCTCGGCGAGCAGCCGGCGCAGCCGCTCCGCCGCGGCGGGCAGGCCGTGCCGCGCCTCGACGTCGGCGCGGGCGCTGCGGCCGAGCGCCGGCAGCGCCGCCGGGTCGGCCAGCAGCCCCGCCACCGCTGCGGTGTAGTCGTCGGGCGTCGGGCCGGTCAGCCGGCCGCCGACCCGGTCGCGGATCACCGTGCCGGTGCCGGCGTTGTCGACCGCGACCACCGGGACGCCGTGCGCCTGCGCCTCCAGATAGACCATGCCGAACGCCTCGTTCAGGCCGGGCCACAGCAACAGGTCGGCGGCGCGGTAATGGACGGACAGTTCCTCCGCCGGGCAGGCGCCGTGGCGGCGCACCCGTGCGCCGAAGGGGGCGAGCAGCGCCGCGACCTCGTCCGCCGCGGTGCCGTCGCCGACGACGTCGAGCGTCCAGGGCCGATCGGTCAGCCGGCCCAACGCGTCGGCCAGCAGCCGGTAGGAGGCCAGCTTGTCGCCCGGCCGCATCATGGCGACGGTCAGCAGCCGCGGCGGGTGCCCCGCTGCCCTGAGGGGCGGGACCGGCGGCAGCTCGATGAAGGGCGCCAGGGTTTCCACCCGCTGGCCGGGCGGCCGGTAAGCCTCCACCGCCTGCCGGTCGCGCGCGCTGACGCAGAGCACCAGGGCCGCCGCCGCGATGGCGGATTCGGCGGCGGCGGCGAAGCCGGCCCAGGGGCCGGACAGCCGCTTGCGCGCCCGCGTCGCCTCCACCACGACGTAGGGGATGCCGAGCGCCCGCGCCACCGCCGGGCCGATCAGGTCGGGCGCCTTGTAATAGACATGGTAGCTGAGCCACAGCGACGGCCGCCGCTCCGGTTCGGCCTCGTAGAGCCGCAGCAGCCGGTCGCGCTCCGCCGCGGCGTCGGCCATCAGCCGGGCCTGCACCGCCGCGTCGCCGGCGCCATCGTAGACGCGCAGGTCGCTGGCGACCTCGGCGGCACAGCCGGCAAGGCCGAGCGCGCGCAGGATCAGCCGCGCCATCTGGCGGTCGCCGGAGGGAACCGGGTGGTCGACCGGCTTCAGCGGGGCGTAGAAGGCCACCCGCAACGGCACGGAAAGCGGGCGGGTCATGCCGCGGCGGCCTCAAGCCGGCGGACGAGGCGGTCGATGCCGGCGGTCATGCCGAAGGCGTCGCACAGCCGGCGGTGCGCCGCCTCGCCCAGCCGCAGGCGCAGCGCCGGGTCGGCGGCCAAGCGGGACAGGTGGGCGGCGATGTCGGCCGGGGTGCCGTCGCTCAGCACGCCATGGACGCCGTCGGTGATGAATTCCGGGATGGCCGAGACGGCGGTCGACAGGATGGCCAGCCGCTGGCTCGCCGCCTCCATCAGCACGTTGGGCAGCCCGTCGCGGTCGCCGTCGCCGGCCACCACGCTGGTCAGCACGAACAGGTCGGCCCGCCGCAGCGCCGCCACCACCGTCGCCTGGTCCTGCGCGCCGCGCCAGTCGATGCGGTCGGCCAGCCCGAGCCGCTCGGCCTGGGCGCGCAGGCTTCCCTTCAGGTCGCCGGAGCCGATGTGGACCAGCCGCCAGTGCAGCCCGTCCGGCAGCCGGGCCAGCGCGTCGAGCAGCCGGTCATAGCCCTTCTTCTCGACCAGCCGGCCGACCGACAGGATCTCCACCGCCCGGTCGGGTGTCGAGCCGTCGCGCGACAGTGCCGCCGCGCGGTCCGGCGGCGGCGGGAAGCGGGAGAGGTCCAGCCCGTGATAGACCAGCTCGATCCGCGCCGGCTCCGCCGCCAGCCCGCGCAGATGGGCGGCGCCCACCGCGGTGCAGGTGGCGCCGAAGCGGGCGTCGGCCAGCTTCTCGCGCTTCTCCCAGTCCGGCGTGGTCCAGATGTCCTTGGCGTGGGCGGAAAAGCCCCAGCCGATGCCGCGGATCCGCGCGGCGTAGCGGGCGACCGAGGCCGGCGTGTGCAGGAAATGGGCGTAGAGGAAGGGGGTGCCCGCCGGCAGTTCGGCCGCCAGCACGAGCGCTTGGCCGAAGCGCCGCACCCGGTTCGCCGTGCGGTCGCGCCGCAGGTCGCGCAGCCACAGCCGCAGCGCCGGCCACAGCCGTGCCGGGTTCAGCCGCAGCAGCGCCCGCAGCACCCGCAGCGGCTCGTCGCGCAGATACTCCGGCAGGTAATGCACCGGCGCGGTGATGCGGTCGTGCAGCGCGTGGCGCCGCGTGTCGGTGGGGTGGCGCAGCGACCAGATCGCCAGCTCGATCCCGCGCTCCTGCAAGGCCAGCAGCTCCTGGGCGATGAAGGTCTCCGACAGGCGCGGGTAGCCCTTCACCACCACCGCCAGACGCAAGGGGGGGCGCCCCTTCGGCACGGGGGTGGAGGGCATCGGCTCTCCTGGCGTCATGCGCGCCGGCTCGCCGCCGAAAAGCGGGTGACGGCCTGCCGGATCGCGGCGGCCTTGGGCGCCCCGCTGTCCAGCACGTCGCGGGTCAGGTCGACGATGCGGTCCAGCCCGTCGAGCAGGCCGGGCAGCGGGCTGGCCGACGGCGGCGGCTGGACCGCCAGCGCGCGGATCGCCCGGGCCATCACCAGCGGGTCGGCCCCCTCGCGGTCGCAATCGACGGTGCGCAGCAGGCCCAGCGCCTCCGCCGCCTCGGCGCGGATGCGCTGCTCCAGCCGCGGCCGGGTGCGCGGCGCCAGCACCGACGGCTTGTCGAAGGACAGGATCTCGCAGAAGGTGTTGTAGCCGCCCATCGCCACCACGCCGACGGCGCCGGCGTACAGCTCCTCCATGCGGGAATGGAAGTCCATCGTCTCGACCCGGCCCTTCAGCCGGCGGATGCGGCGGGCGAAGCCGCGGCGGCGGGCGTCGTCCAGGAAGGGGCCGTAGACGATCAGGGCGTGCGGGTTGAGATCGGGATCGGCCTCGTAGGCGGCGATGGTCCAGTCGACCAGCGCGGCGCCGTCGCCGCCGCCGCCGGGCGTCACCAGCACATAGGGCGGGCGGGCCGCCGCGGAGGATGGCGGGTCGGTGCGCGGGGGCGGCGGCTCGCGTCGCAGATAGCCGGTGTAGCGCACCCGCGCGGCGATCTCCGCCGGCAGGTCGAGCCCGTCGAGCGGCCGGTAGACCTGCGGCAGGCCGTAGATCCAGAGCTGGTCGTAATAGCGCTCGACCGCGGCCATCGCCTCCTTGCGCTCCCACTCCGGCTGCAGCGCCTCCGGCGCGTCGAGCACGTCGCGCAGGCCCAGCACCACGCGGGTGCGGCCGGCCGCCCGCATCTCCTCCAGCGCCGGCAGGAACTCGCCGTGCAGGCCGGTCGGCTCCTTGTCGACGATGGCCAGCGTCGGGCGGAAGGCCTGGGCGGTCGCCCGGATGATCTCCGCCCGGATCGCCGTGGTCTCCTCGATCGGCAGGCCGAGGTTGCGGGCGGTGTAGCCGCCGTCGGGCAGCTTCACCACGCCGGGCAGCCGGACATGGTCCACCCGCTCCGGAAAGTCGAAGCGGCCGGCCACCGGCGAGCCGGTCAGGATCAGGGCCGAGGCGTCGGGAAACGCCGACACCAGCGCCTGGGCAATGGTGCGGGATCGCCGCAGATGGCCCAGCCCGAAGGTGTCGTGGCTGTAGAGCAGGATGCGCGGCGAGGTCCGGTCGGCGTGGGGAGACCTGATCGCCGCCAGGGGCTGGTGCATGCTCGGACACTCCGCTTCAGCAATGCGTCGGAACCGAAAATCCGTTGCCGATCAATCTTTGGTCTCGGTGCACAACCGGTTTCGTCCCGGCCGTTGGGCTTTGGTGTTGTCCCGGGGTTGGTGTCTCAGGTGGGACGATGACCTCCAGCGGCGGCGCTCCAGCCTGGATGAAACCCCTCACATGGATCGCGCCGCGCATCAAGCTGCCTTCCGGCCAGGGCTTGGCAGCGCACCTATGGCCTGCGGCCTATGAAGAACCGCAGGGGCTCCGACGTCTGGAGGCGCTGAACCGTTCGGCATCAATCACCGTGATAAGGGTCGAGCGCGTCGCGCAACCCGTCGCCAAAGAAGTTGAAGGACAAGACTACCAGAACCACCGGCAGCATCGGCAATGACACCCAAGGATAGGTTTCCACCGCCATCAGGTTCTGGGCGTCGTTCAGCATCACCCCCCAGCTCGTCGCCGGCGGGCGCAGCCCCAGCCCCAGGAAGGACAGCGCCGTCTCGCCCAGGATCATCGACGGGATCGACAGGGTGGCGCTGGCCAGCAGGTGGCTGGAGAAGTTGGGCAGCAGGTGGCGCCGGATGATCCGCGCCGGCGAGGCGCCCATCAGCTCCGCCGCCATGACGAAATCCTCCTCGCGCAGCGCCAGGAAGCGCGAGCGCACCGCGCGGGCCAGCGACGGCCAGTCGAGCAGGCCGAGGATGACGGAGATGCACAGGAAGACCGTCACCGGGCTCCACTGCGCCGGCACCGCGGCGGACAGCGCCAGCCACAGCGGCAGCTCCGGCAGCGACTTCAGGATCTCCGACAGGCGCTGCACGCCGGCGTCGATCCAGCCGCCGAAATAGCCGGCCATGCCGCCCAGCGTGATGCCGATGGCGAAGGACACCGCGATGCCCAGCAGCCCGACGGTCAGCGACAACTGCGCCCCGATCGCCAGCCGGGACATCATGTCCCGCCCCAGCCGGTCGGTGCCGAGCAGATGCAGCGACGCCCCCGGCGGCGGGCAGACCAGCCGGAGCCGCGTCTCCACCAGCCCGAGGAAGCGGTAGGGCGTGCCGGGGCAGAGGAAGCCGAGCGGCAGCGGCCGGCTCTCGTCCGCCTCGTAACGCCAGCGATAGTCCTTCAGGTCGGGCCGCCCGGTCGTCGGGTAGACGAAGGGACCGATGAAGGCGCCGTCGTGGAACAGGTGGATGCCCTGCGGCGGGGCGTAGAGATGCTCGACGTCGCGGTCGTTGGCGCCGTAGGGGACCAGGAAATCGACGAAGGGCAGGCTGAGGTAGGACAGTCCCAGGAACAGCGCCCCCAGCACCGCCAGCCGGTGGCGCAGGAAACGCCGCAGCATCAGCCGCCCGGCCGAGGCGCCGGGGTCGAAGCGGGTGGACAGGCCACCCCAGCCCGGCGAGGTCGGGTCGGGATAGGGCCGCGGGTCGACGTAATGCTCCCACCCGCCATGGTCCTGCTGGCCGCTCATGACCGGCGCCCCTTGCCCAGCCGGATGCGCGGGTCGAGCAGGGCCAGCATGATGTCGGAGATCAGCATGCCGATCAGCACCAGCAGCGAGATGAACATCAGGATGAAGCCGGACAGGAAGATGTCCTGCGCCCGCAGCGCCTCCAGCAGGGCCGGCCCGATGGTCGGCAGGCTGAGCACCACCGAGATCAGCACCGACCCCGACACCAGCGACGGCAGCAGCGAGCCGATGTCGGAGACGAAGGGGTTCAGCGCCATGCGCAACGGGTAGCGGGTCAGCCGGCGCAGCGGCGGCACGCCCTTGGCCTTGGCGGTAACGACGTAGGGCTTGCCCAGCTCGTCCAGCAGGTTGGCGCGCAGCCGGCGCACCATCGCCGCCGTGCCGGACAGGCCGATGACGATGGTCGGCACGATCAGATGCTCCAGCACCGAGGCGGCCTTCGCCCAGCTCATCGGCTGGTCCTCATACCCGGCGTCGACCAGCCCGCCGATCGGCAGCCCCAGCCATTTCTGGCCGTAATAGAGCAGGATCAGCGCCAGCAGGAAGTTGGGCGTCGCCAAGCCGATGTAGCCGATGGTGGCGGCGAGGTAATCGACCCAGCTGTTGGCGCGGATCGCCGCCAGCGCCCCCAGCGGGAAGGACACCAGATAGACGAACAGCACGGCGGCGAGGTTGAGGATGACGGTGAACCACAGCGTCTCCCCCACCACCTCGGCCACCGGCTTGTTGAACTCGAACGACCAGCCCAGGTCGCCCTGCAGCAGCCCGGTGAAGCCGTTCGGTCCTGGCCAGACGCCGACCCAGATCAGGTATTGTTCGGCCAGCGGCCGGTCGAGCGCGTATTCGTGGCGCAGGAACTCCGCCTTGGCCAGCCCCGCCTCCTGCCCGGTCGCCCGCAGCTCGGCGATCTGGTTGGACAGATAGTCGCCGGGCGGCAGGTTGATGACGACGAAGATCAGGATCGACACCACCAGCAGGGTCGGCACCATGACCAGCAGGCGGTGCAGGATGAAGCGCAGCATGGCGGTCAGTCCTCCCGGCGCGGATCGCCGGCCGGCCAGGCGGCGGCGGTCGGCGCGGCGGCGAAAAAGAACTCGTCGGGCCGGTAGATGCCGAGATAGGCGCCGGGATCCCACAGCCACAGCCCCTTCTGCGGCACGTTGCGCAGCCGGTTGCCGACCGCCAGCGGCTGCGGCGCCTCCGACACGACGCCGATGGCCAGCACCTGGTCGGCGTGGATGTCGAGGATTTGCGACCACAGGGCGCGCCGCTCCGCCTCGTCGGTGGAATGGCGCCAGCGCTGCGCCAGCGCCATCAGCGTCTCGGCCACCGGCATGGAGATCGGTTCGCCGGCGTTGCCGGAGGTCTGGTAATACTGCCCCCATTTCGGCCAGCTGAAATTCTCCTGGGTCATCGGCGCCAGCTCCTCCGGGCTGCTGTCGACGTCGGGCACGCCGTTGTCCCAGCCGCCCCACACCGCCATCATCGCTTGGCCCGCGTAGACGCGGTTGCGCAGCACGTCGCGGTCGGCGGTGCGCACCAGCAGCTGGACGCCGATGTCGCGCCAGGTTTCGGCGATGATCTGCAGCGCGTCGGCCACCTCGGGCTTCTCGCCGGCGGTTTCGACGATCACCTCCAGCGGGCGGCCGTCGGGCAACCGGCGGTAGAGGGAACCGCGCGGCCGCTTCAACCCCATCTCGTCGAGCAGCGCCGCCGCGCGCTGCGGGTCGAATTCGGTCCACAGCCGGTCGCGCTCCGGCTTGTAGAGCGGGCTGGCGGGCAGCACGCCGACCCCGCTTTCGCGCGCCAGCCCGAAGAACAGCGAGCGGTTGATGATCCGCCGGTCGATGGACAGCGACAGGGCGCGGCGGAAACGGACGTCGCGCATGACCGCGCGCCAGACCGGGTCGTTGTAGTTCAGGTTGGGGTAGAGCGCGATCTCCGCCGCCTTGCCCTCCGGCCACAGCCGGGTGCTGTAGCGCCCGTCCTCCTCCCCCGCCACCAGCACCGGCACCTGCGAGAAGGTCAGCCCCTCCGCCTGGAGGTCGGCCTTGCCGGTGGCGACCTGGGCCGGGATCAGCCCGGCGCCCATCACCGTCACGTCCAGCCCGTCGGCGTAGGGCAACTGGACGCCGCGCGTGTCGAAGCGGTGGTAGTAGGGGTTGCGCTGGAACAGCAGGTGGGTGCCGCTGCCCTTCGACATCGCCATCCAGGGCTGGAGCGTCGGCTCCTCCGGGTTCTCCATGCGGAACATGTCGTCGCGGGCGTTGTGCAGGGCGGCCCAGTTCCGCACCTTGTGCTTGGCCAGCAGCGGCGCCAGCTCCGCTTCGGAGGTGTAGCGGGCGTGGAAGCGCTTCAGGTAGTGCGACGGGCGGTAGATGAAGGGCGGCCGGGCGGCGGCGAGCGCCGGCAGGAAGAACGGGTTGGGCGTGTCCCAGCGGAAACGGGCGGTGACGGCGTCGGGAAAGCTGACCTGCGGCGGCTTGCCGTTGACCAGCATGAAGCGCGGCGGACCGGACGGCGACAGCATCGCGTCGTTGGCGATGTCCTCCCACCAATAGCGGATGTCCTCGCTGGTGAAGGGGGCGCCGTCGGACCAGCGGTGCCCGGCCCGCAGCGTCAGGGTGAAGTCGCGCCCGTCCTCCACCGTCACCGCCTTCAGGATGTCGGGCACCAGCTCGCGCCGTTCGTTGTAGCCGACCAGCCGGGCGTAGCCGTAGAGCACCGCGATGCGGCTGTTGCGCCGCTGGGTGATGAAGCTGCGGATCCAGCCGCCGGACCGGCCGAACTCCCGCCCCTTGGCCGGCGGATCGACGACCAGCGGCTCTTCCGGCATGCGGCGGATGACCGGGGGAAGCAGGCCGTAGGTCACCTCGTCGCGCAGCAACGGCGGGTCCTGCGGGATGAAGGCCGCCGCCGTGTCGGGCAGCGCGAGCAGAAGCAGGAGGATGGCGAGGAGGCGTTGCAGCATCGACGCAAAGGCCCCGCCACAAGGGTCGCGCGGGATGTGACGGGCCGTCATCACGCCGCCCGCCGCACGAAATGGCCGGGCGCCGCCTCCACCAGCGGCGGCGCGGCGCCGTCGGACATGGGGCGGAAGGGCTCCGGCCACAGGTCTGGCTTGCCGGCGCCGAGCGCCACCGTGGCGATGTCGATCGGGCGGTCGACGTCCGGTTCCGGCGAGGCGGCGATCAGCGCGCGGGTGTAGGGGTGCAGCGGGGCGGAGAACAGCGCACTCGGCGGCGCCTCCTCCACCACCTGCCCCGCCCGCATCACCGCCACCCGGTCGGCCAGCCGGGCGACCACCGCCAGATCGTGCGAGATGAACATCAGGCTGAGCCCCAGCCGCCGCTTGATCGATTCCAGCAGGTCGAGCACCTGCGCCTGCACCGACACGTCGAGCGCCGAGGTCGGCTCGTCGCAGATCAGCAGTTGCGGGTCGAGCGCCAGGGCGCGGGCGATGCCGATGCGCTGGCGCTGGCCGCCGGAAAAGGCGTGCGGGTAGCGGCAGGCCCAGCCGGGGTCCAGCCCGACCTGTTCCATCAGCGCCCGCACCCGGGTGCGCCGCTCCCCGCTGTTGCAGACGCCGTGGATCAGCAGCGGCTCGGCGATGATCTCGCCGACGCTCATCCGCGGGCTGAGCGAGGCATAGGGATCCTGGAACACCATCTGGGCGCGGCGGCGGTAGGCGGTCAGCGCCGGGCCGGTCAGGGCCAGCAGATCGACCGGCGGCTGGTCGGGATCGGGGCGGAACAGCAGGCTGCCGCCGGCGTCAGGCCGCTCCGCCAGCATGGCCAGCCGGGCCAGCGTCGTCTTGCCCGACCCTGATTCGCCGACGATCGCCAGCGTCTGGCCGCGGCGGACGGCAAGATCGACGCCGGCCACCGCCCGGACCCGCTTCATCCCGCGCTCGTAGGTCTTGGCGACGCCGTGGAACTCCAGGATGGCGTCCTGCGGCTCGTTGGCCAGGAACGGCGGTGGCGGTGCCGGCGCCATGGTTTCGGGGATGCAGGGGGCGGCGGCCATCAGCTTGCGGGTGTAGCCGTGCAGCGGCCGGCCCAGCACGTCGGCGCAGGCGCCGGATTCCATCACCCGCCCGGCCCGCATCACCACCACCGCGTCGGCCATGTTGGCGACCACCCCGAGGTCGTGGGTGACCAGCAGCACCGCCATCCCGGTTTCGGCCTGCAACGCCTTGATCAGCGACAGCACCTGGGCCTGGAGCGTGACGTCCAGCGCCGTGGTCGGTTCATCGGCGATCAGCAGGCGCGGGCGGGCGACCATCGCCATGGCGATCATCGCGCGCTGGCGCAGGCCGCCGGAGAGCTGGAACGGGTAGGAGCGGAGGGCGCGGTCGGGGTCGGGAAAGCCGACCCGCTCGAACATGCTCAGGCACTGCTCGCGGGCGGTGAGGCGCGAGCAGTGGCCGTGCAGCCGCAGCACCTCCATCGTCTGGTCGCCGATGGTGTGGAGCGGCGACAGCGCGCTCATCGGCTCCTGGAAGATCATGGAGATGCAGTTGCCGCGGACGCTGCGCAGCCCGGCCCGCGACAGGGTCAGCAGGTCGACCGTCTCGCCGCCCTTCCCGGCGCCCTTGTTGAACAGGATGGAGCCGCCGCACACCTCCGCCCCGCGGGGCAGGATGCGCAGGATGCTGCGGCAGGTCAGCGTCTTGCCCGATCCGGATTCGCCGACCAGGGCGACGCTCTGCCCGGCGCCGATGGAAAAGTCGACGCCGTCGACGACGGGGCCGGCGGCGCGGCCGAACCGGATCGACAGCCCTTCCACCTTCAGCATCGCGGCACCGCCATTCCCACCCCCGCTTTCGTCAGTCCGCCCCGGTCACGGCGACAGGGTGATCCAAGGAACCATGCGGTTCGGCATCCTTGGAACACCCCTCCCCCTCCCTCTCCCGGGGCGGGAGAGGGCGTTCATGCAAAAGGTGATCATCCCGGTCATGGCGGCGCCTCGCTGGTCAGTCGCCGGCCGACCTGCTGGATGACGCGCAACGGCAGGTTCGGCACCGAGGGCAGCAGGCGCAGCACCGTCGCGCCGTCCAGCCGCAGCAGGCGCAGGTCGGTCCGCGCCCGGATGGTCGAGAAGCGGCGGCCGCCGGACAGCAGCTCGATGTCGCCGAACACCTCGGGCGGCTTGATGTAGGCGATGTGCAGCGGCGGCTGGCCGCCCGGCATCAGCCGCACCAGCTCGGCCTCGCCCTCGGCCAGGACGAAGGCGAACTCCGACGACTCGCCGCTGCGGTAGATGAACTCGCCGGCGGCGACGGTGCGCCATTCCGACGCCGTCAGCAGGCGGCGCAGCACCGATTCCGGCAGGTCGGAGAAGACCGTCGACCGCGACAGCAGGCGCAGCGCCGATTCGTCGGTGTCGTCGCCTTCGCCGGGGACGTAATCGTCCTCGGCCGCGTCGCCATCCTGGCCGCGGCGGACCAGCCGGCCGTCCTCCAGGTCGTACACGGTGTCGAAGATCGGGTCCTCGCCGATCCGCTCCTCCAGAACGATCAGGGTCATCGCCGGCAGCAGCTCCTTCATCCGCTGGAAGATTTGCGTGCGCTCCTCCGGATCGTAGCTGTTCAGGGCATGATATATCACAAAAATATCGGGTTTCTTCATAAGTCCGCGAATCAGCTGCACCCGCTGGCGCACGCTGATCGGCAGCAGCGAGCCGCCGATGCCGACCTCGCCCAGCGCCACCAGGATCAGGACGAAGGCGCGCGAATCGGTGCGCTCCAGCGCCTCGTCCACCAGGGCGCGCAGCTTGGTGATCGCCCGCGGGTCCTCGGTGGTCATCCGGCCGAACAGCAGGTTGTCCATCACGTTCAGGCGCGGGTGGTACAGGTCGGGGTCGAAGACGGCGACCTTGCCGCGCAGGTCCTGGGGCATGTCGTCCAGCAGGCTGCGGCGGATCGCCATCACCGCCTCGCGTTCCGGCAGCGGGACGAGGTCGGCGCCGTCGCGCTTGGGCACGATCATCAGGAACATGCTGGCGAACAGCAGCGTGTCGGCCTCCTGGTGGCGGCGTTGCAGCCGGTCGCCGCGCCGCTTCAGCCGGGTCACCGCCTCCACCAGCTCCTCGAACAGGGCGTCGTCCATGTGCGGGTAGCGCATGATCATCACGTCGCCGTCGTCGCTGTCACGGTAGACCGAGACGACGCGCATGGCGAAGCGGCGGCCGATGCGCACCGCCGGCTCCCACAGCTCGTGCGCCTCCATCAGGCCGCGGATGGTCGGGTCGGCGACCATGCGGGCGACGGTCAGCCGCTTGCCGTCGGGCAGGCCGAACAGCATGTTCTCCGCCAGGCTGGCGTAGGGGTTGAAGCGGTCGCGGTCGAAGCGTGCCAGCAGCCGGTCCATCCCCCGCTCGGCGATGGCGTCGCGCAGCCAGCGCCGCGCCCGCAGCAGCGGTTCGGCGACGAAGGGATAGTCGTCGGGGTCGAAGACCTCGCGCAGGCCGCGCTGGTAGACCTGGGCCTCGCCGCCGGTGGCCGCCAGGCACTGCATGAACCAGGGGCGCAGGCTCTTCCAGTCGCTGGCGCCGGCCATCTCGAAGTCGGTCCAGATGTCGTCCATGCTGTCGGTGGAGTTGCCCGACGCCTGGGCCTCCACGATCTCGCGCCGGCGGGCCGGCGCCATCGCCTCGGGATCATCGGCCGGCGGGCGGTGGCGCAGCCCGTAGGTCATGTTCTGCATCATGCTGCCGGAGAACATGCGCGGCTCCGGGCCGGCGTAGGCCATGCGGCGGCCCAGCAGCTCCAGCGGCAGCTCCTCCAGCGCGCGGTTGCCGATCAGGATGCGGCCGGCGGTCGGCGGCGACAGGCGCACCAGCACCTCGGCCAGCCGGCGCAGCGCCAGCGCGTTGGTGCCGGCGATGCCGACCATCGCGCCCGGCGGCACCTCCAGCGACAGCCGCTGCAGCATGCGGTCGCCATACTCGTTGGCCCAGGTCACCGCCTCCAGCCGCAGCGGCGCCCGCAGGTCGGGCGGTGTTTCCGGCGTCGCCGGGTGCCAGTTGAACAGGAAGGGCGGCGAGAACTGGTCGGAGATCTGCTCGTACTTGATCTGGGCGTCGATCATGTTCTGATAGTAGTCGAGCAGCTCCTTCCAGGGCGCGGTCAGATCCTTGAAGGCCGACAGCGCCGCCACCAGCGCGCCGATGGTCAGGTCGCCGTGCAGCACCAGGTAGCCGCCGATCGAGAACAGGAAGAAGGGCGTGATCTGGTTGATGAAGTTGTTCAGGAACTTGACGAAATACTTGCGCTTGTAGATCTCCAGGCGAATCCAGTAAATGGCGCCGAGATATTTTGAATATTCCGCCAGGACGTAGCGGACGGTTCCGTTGACGCGGATCTCGCGGATGTTGTCGACGCTCTCGCCGACCCGTTCGGACAGTTGGCGGACCTTGCGGACCCGCTCCTTGCCGAGCTGCTTCACCTTGATCTGAAGCTTGGGGATGATGTAGGCCTGCACCGGGATCAGCGCGACCGACACCAGCCCGATCGTCGGCTGCTGGATGAACAGGAACAGCAGGATCGTCACCATCGTGCCGCCTTGGTAGAGCGGCTGGGCGAAGGCGTCGCCGATGAAGCCGGCCAGCGGTTCCGTCTCCGCCGTGATGGTGGAGATCAGCTCGCCCTGGCTGACCTTCGAGAAGTGCGGCAACGGGAAGCGCAGCATGCGGTCCAGCAGCATGAAGCGCAGGCGCCGCACCTGCCGTTCGCCCACCACGCCCTTGAAGGTGTTGATGCGCATCTTGAAGGCGCCGTTGGCCAGCACCAGCCCCAGGAAGGTGAAGCACAGCACCATCAGGTAGGTGACCGGGCCCATGCTGACGCCCAGCAGGGTGCGTTCCGGTGCCGGCTCGGTCAGGGCGCGGTTGATGATGATCTTCGGCAGTTCCAGCGAGGCGTAGAGCACCGGGAACGAGGCGACCGTCAACAGGGCGAGCAGGATCTGCTGTCGGCCGCTGTATTTCCAGATGAACTGAAAGATGTTCCGATCCATCAAAATCCTTCAGCGTCGCGGCCGTCGCCGGCCGGCTTGGTCACGCGCGTCGTCCGCCCGGCCATCGGGTCCGGCGGCGTTGGGAAGGGAAGAAGATTGGCGTCAACCGGGCGGTTTGCCAGTGGGGGTTTGCGATGGGGGTTTGCGGTGGGGGACGGCGTCAACCGGCCACCCGCCAGGCGTGGTAGGTCCAGCGTCCGGTCACCGGCAGCTCGACGGGGGTCCAGTTCGGCCGGTCGAGCGCGCGGTCGGACAGGACGAGGCCGCCGGGCAGCATCATCGTGTCGATCAGCGGCGCCAGCCACGCCGCCTGCCCGGCGTCGTGGTCGCGGTCGGTGCTGCCGAAGTCGGCATGGGCGAAGCGGGCGCAGCGGCCGAACCGCTCCGCCGCCGCCGGCAGCGTCGCCTGGAAGTCGCCGACGAACAGCCGGTCCTCGTCCGGCGTCAGCTCCGGCGGGACCCGCACCCACATGTCGAAGACCAGGATGTCGCGCGGCGGGAACAGGGTGCGCAGATGGTCGTAGGTGCGGCCCTTGCCCAACCCGACCTCCAGCACCATGCCGTCCAGCCCGGCCACCGCGTCCCGCGCCCAGGCGAGCGCCGCGCGCTGGACCGTCATGCGGTCGATCATGCGGTCGAGCAGCGACCGTCCGTCCACATCGGCCATAACCGGCCCTCCCCGTCCAAATCCCGAAAGCAACGCGCCGCAGTGTGGAAGGCGGCGGCGCGGACGTCGAGGCGAAATGTCGCAGGACTGGGGATGGCTCCCCTTTCCCGCACGCGGGGGCCGGGCCGGGCGCTGCCCCCTACCGGCGGGTCGGGTCGAAGCGTTTCGCCAGCCCCTGCCAGCAGCGGTGATAGTCGTGCTGCAGTTCCGCCGTCTCCAGGGCGTGGCGGGTCGGCCGGATGACGCAGCGCGTCTCGATCATGAAGGCCATGGTGTCGCCGACACGCTGCGGCCGGGTGGTGTCGGCCTCCGTCGCCTTGGCGAAGGTCTCCGCGTCGGGGCCGTGGCCGCTCATGCAGTTGTGCAGGCTGGCGCCGCCGGGCAGGAACCCTTCCTCCTTGGCGTCGTAGACGCCATGGATCAGGCCCATGAACTCGCTGGCGACGTTGCGGTGGAACCAGGGCGGACGGAAGGTGTCCTCCTGCACCAGCCAGCGCGGCGGGAAGATGACGAAGTCGATGCTGTCGACACCGGGCGTGTCGCTGGGCGATTGCAGCACCAGGAAGATCGACGGGTCGGGATGGTCGAAGCTGATCGAGCCGATGGTGTTGAAGCGCCGCAGGTCGTACTTGCAGGGCGCGTGGTTGCCGTGCCACGCCACGACGTCGAGCGGCGAATGATTGATGCGGGCGCTCCACAGCCGGCCGTCGAACTTGGCGACCAGTTCGAAATCACCGTCGACATCCTCGTACCACGCGTCGGGCGTCAGGAAATCGCGCGGGTTGGCCAGCCCGTTGGAGCCGATCACCCCCAGGTCGGGCAGGCGGAACGGCGCGCCGAAATTCTCGCAGACATAGCCGCGCCCCTCGCCGTCCGGCAGCTCGACGCGGAAACGCAGGCCGCGCGGGATGATGGCGATCTCCTGCGGTTCGACCTCCAGCACGCCCAGCTCGGTGAACAGGCGCAGGCGACCCTGCTGCGGCACGATCAGCAACTCGCCGTCCGCGTCGTAGAAGAAGCGGCCCTCCATCGACCGGTTGGCGGTGTAGAGGTGGATGCCGCAGCCGGTCTGCGCCGACGGGCCGCCGTTGCCGCCCATGGTGACGAGGCCGGCGACGAAATCGGTCGGCGCGTCGGGCATCGGCGGCGGGTTCCAGCGCAGTTGCGTCGGTGGCGCCGGCGGATCGTCGAAGCGGCTGGTCAGGCGGTCGGATGCCATCGGCTGGAACGGCTCGTGCACCACCGCCGGACGGATGCGGTAGAGCCAGGACCGACGGTTGTGCGCGCGGGGCGCGGTGAAGGCGGTGCCGGAGATCTGCTCGGCGTAGAGGCCGTAGGGCGGGCGCTGCGGCGAGTTGCGGCCGACCGGAAGCGCGCCGGGCAGCGCCTCCGTCGCGAACTCGTTGCCGAAGCCGGACTGGTAGGTGAAGGCGGGGGACGTCATGCAGGCTGCTCCCGATGATGGGGCGGCCAGGACCGGCGCATGGGCCGGCCGCGACCATTTGTCGCTGATATAGTTTCTTGTGAAACTACATACCAGCGGAAATGTGCGATGGCCCGCCAAAAAAGCGGCGCTCCCCTGCCCTCTTTCCCTGCCCTCTTCCCGGTCGGTTCACCGCCGGCCGCGGCGCGTCCAGCAGGAAGTCGTCGTCCGACGACAGCGCCATGGCCAGCCGGCGCCGGTCTCCGCCAGCTTATAGCCGTGACCGGCGCAATTGACCATCACTTGGTCCTGCTCGTTCACTTCGCGCCCCGGCGTGCGCAAGCGCCCCGCCGGTCTGCGCCTTGGTCGGGTTGCGCAGCACCCGCGTCTCGTAGCCGAGCCGTTCGGACAGCGCCTTGCCGACTTGGCCGACGTCCGGCCCCCAGCGTGGCGAGCGTCGGGATGGCGCCGTCGCGGTAGCGTTCCACCGCGATCATCAGGGCGATCTTGCGCGGCTTGAGCGTCGCCGCCGGATCGGCCGCCGCGGCCATGGGGTCGAGCGTGATGCGCCGTTCGGTGATCACCCCCCTGCTCGTCCGTCATGGTCAGGGTGGTTTCGGTGGCGCCCGGTTCCACCGGGATGCTGGTGCGGAACTGGCCCTGGTCGTCGATGACGACCCGGCGGCCGTTCACCCGCACCTCCGCCAAGTTGGTGCTGTCGGCGACGATGCTGCGCAGCGTCATGGCGCCATGCGCCTGCCGCAGGCTGGGCAACGCCGAGGGGGCGTTGGACCGGTCGAACATGTCCGCCGCCGACGGGTTGACGATCAGTTGGCGCAGAGCCGACGCCAGGGTTTGCGTCCGCTGTTCGCGCTGCATCCGCTGCACCATGACGAGGTAGGTGCGCGCGACCTCCGGCGGCAGGGTGGCCTGGGGCACCGCCGTCCGTACTTGGGCATAGCCGCCGGACGCGCAGACGGCGGTCGCCGCGGCGCTGAAGCGGACCCTCTGGCCGGAGGCGAGGGCGATCGTCGCCGGGCCGGACGGCGACGGGGTGAACAGCGGGGCCGTGCCTCCGGTGGCTTGGGAACGGGCGCCCTGGGAGCCGGTCGACAGGGAGCCGTTGGGCCGCCGCGGAGTCGACTGTCTGATCTTGGAGGTCCTGCCCGGCTGTCGGCATTCCTTGCTCAAGCGCCGTCAGGAAGCCCTGCGCCGTCGCCCCGCCGGCGGATGAGTCGGCGCCGGCCGGCGTCGTGATGGTCGAGCCCGTCGTCGTTGCCATCGTCGCCGTGGTCACGATCGGCGCGACCGTCTGGAGCGCCGCCTGGACCGTGACGGCGATGTCGCCCTGCCCTGCCCTGCCCGGCCGTGCCGGAAACGGTCTGGATGGTGGCGCTGGTGCCGAGGTTCAGCGCGCACTTGATCATCGAAGCGGCGGTGCTGCCGGTGGCGGCCGACGGGTCGTACAGCCAGCCGGAGAGCGAAGCGGTCCCGTCGCTTTCGATGGTGATGTCGGGACGGGTCGAGCAGCCAGGACCCGGCCCTGCCCGCCGGCGCCCGCGCATCGGCCGTTCCGCGCGCCTGCAGGCTGAGGGCGCCGCAGGTTTCGATGAAGCCGCCGATGCCGCCCACGACGCCGCCACGGGCGGGAATGGCGCTTCAGCGTGATGGTGTTGGTGTCGGGCTGCTGGAAATGGCTGCGCTTGTCCTCGCGGATGCCGAAGCGTTGCCAGTCGATCACCGCCTCGGCCGTCGACTGGATGACGTCGAGTCGGCTGGGGCCGCCGGGCCAGATGGTCGCCCTCCTCTCCGTCACCACGCCGCCTTCGGGGGTGGCGAGAGCCGGCGCGGGCAGGGCCAGCGCCGCGGCCAGGATCGCCAGACGGGCGGTTCCCGCCAGCGCGGTGGTGCGGCGCAACCCACACCCGTTCCCCGCAGGACCGACCCGATCCCCCCGGACGCCACGACACACGCCCCCGACGCATGCCCTGGACCGCATTTCGGTCGCCGACAGGCTCGGTTCAGTAGATCGCGGAGTGACCATCCGTCTATTGCCGGCGCCGTCGGGCGGAAATATCGGGCGGATATCCGAAAGTGGTGACGGGTTGTTTCGGTCCCGTCACGGCCTTGAAACGGAACGGCCGACGGCTGCGGCGGCGTATCCGTTACCGGTAACGGAATTGGCGCGCAAGCGTTACCGGTAACGCTTGCGTCGGTACAGAAACCGTCTATTTCCATTGCCCAGGTCCCGTCTTTGACCTTTCGACCAAGCCGCCGATCCGCTAAGAAGAGGGCGGTCACGCGATGCAGGGGGAACTGATGGCCGATCCGACCGCCGTCGCCACGAAAAAGTCTGCGGGCAAGTCCTCGGGTAAAGCAGCCGGCGCCCGCTTGGGCCAGCGCGCCGATACTCCGGTACAGAAGACTGTCCGCAAGCCGGCCCGCTGGGTGGTCTACAGCGCGCCGAAGGGCGGCACCGGCAAGACCACGAGTTGCAAGAACACCGCGGTCGCCGCCGCCAAGGACGGCATGCGCGTCGCCACGCTGGACTTCGACCCGCAGCGCACGCTGGGCCAGTGGCACGAGCTGCGCCGCCCGCACGACGTCGCCCGCATCGACCATTTCGAAGGCTCGCTGGACGCGATCGACGCGGCGCTGGCCCAGATCCACCCGGACCTCTACGACGTCGTCTTCATCGACACCCCGCCTTCGGTCGAACTCTATCCCGAAGCGACCAAGATCCTGCTGCGCCGTGCCGATCTGGTGCTGGTGCCGACCGGCGTCGGGCGCTTCGACAAGATGAGCGTCATCCCCTGGATGGAGTTCCTGCGCGACTATGGCCGCCCCGCCGCCTTCCTGCTGAACCGGGTCAAGCGCCGCTCCGTCAGTCTGCGCGAGGCGAAGCTGGAGCTGGGGCGGGTCGGCCGGCTGGTCCCGCACGAGGTGCCGGACATCGAGGACATGCACCGTGTCGACGACATCGGCTGTTCCATTGTTGATGTCGGCGCGGTGAATGGTGCCGACGAATGCCTGGGCGCCTGGTACTTCATCCGGCACGAGCTGGGGATCTGAGCATGGCCAACGTCAAATCCTTCATGAAGAAGGCGGCGGAACAGGGCAAGGCCGCCGCTCCGGCGCCTGCCCGACCGGTCGCCGCTGCGGCCGTTCCGGTCGCCGGGGCCGCCGGGATCGTGGCGCCGTCGAAGGCCGACCGCCGGGCGTCGGACATCAGCGACGCCATCGTCCCCTGCCACACCCGGCAGGAATTCGCGCAGGAGATCCGCTACCACTGGAACCGCAGCCGCAAGGAATTCCTGTCGATCGGCCGCTATTTGAACCAGGCCAAGGAAATCCTGCCGCACGGCGAGTTCGAGGCGATGATCGGCAGCGACATGCCGTTTTCGGTCGAGACCGCCTTCCGTTTCCGCGCGGTGGCGGAGGCGGTGGACACCGGCCGGCTGTCGCTGGACGTGCTGCCGGGGGCGGAGAGCGTCGCCTACCAGATCGTGACGATGACGCCGGACGAGCTGGAACGCGCCAAGGCGCAAGGGCTGGTCCGTCCCGACGTGACCCGGCGCCAGTTGATCGACTTCAAGCGCTCGCTGCGGCCGCCGAAGGGTGTGACGCCGAACGACCGCCGTCGCCAGCTGCTGGCCGAATACGCCCGCCTGAAGAGCCGGATGGCGGAAATCCGTGACGAGCTGCGGCGCGATCACGGTGTCGACCCCGACCACCACGCCGGCCGGACCGGCGTCACCATCGACGTCGAGGCGGAGGATGTCGACCAGTTCCCGACCACGGACGCCGCCGGCGACGAAGCCTGAGGGCTGTGGGGTCAGGGGCCGTGCGAGTTGTGGGAACCGGGCACGATGACGCTGTCGACCCGGCGTGGCGCCGATCCGCTGCCCAGCAGGGTGGTCAGCGCGTTGAAGTCATGCCGGAAGTTGCTCGCGAAATCGCCATTGCCGGCCCGTGCCGGGGATGAGCGCGTGGCGGTGGTCCCGCTGCGGCCTGACCGGCGGACGCGCTGTTCCGTTGGGGTGGGCTTGCGCGGCGGCGTCACCGCGGGAACGGGCAGGGCCGGGGCTTCCGGCAGTGCTGCGGTTTCCGGCCCGCGGGCGAAGGCGTCGGCACACAGCCCGTGGTCGGTCGCCGTTTCCAACCGGCTCTGGTCGAGCAGCCAGCAATCCACCGCGCCGGTGCGGGCCGGGCCGGGGACGCTCGCGACCGGAACCGGTGGCGCCGGGGCTGGGGCGGGCAGGGGAGCAGGGACCGGGGCAGGGATCGGGGCCGTGGCTGGCGCCGACAGGTCGGGCGCGGACAGCAGGGGCTCCGCGGCGCCGGTCAGCGCCGCCGCCGGGCCAAGGATCATGGCCGCCGCCATCCATGCCGCCGCCGCCCTCCGTCGCCCCCACACTCCGCCGTTCCCCGGCATCGCTCGTCCCTATCGTTCGTCGCATGACGCTCCCCAACAGATAAACGCTATCGGCGGTCGGTTCGTCCGCGCGAAATGGGGGCGGTCGGTCGAAAGGCGCGGTACCCCTTTGGGGTGGGCTCCTTCCGGGCGATGAGGCCGGGGGCGTCGCGTCGCCGCAGGCGGGAGGGTGGGCGGCCCATGCCCTTGTCAGGCGGGCGGGTTTGATGGGACAGTTCGGCCCGGTTTCGACCGGCCCCGGGGCTGGGGTCTTGCAAACGGACGGATGGCGGCACAAAAGCGGACATGGCCGATTTCAACTGGAACGACCTGCGCTTCTTCCTGGCGGTGGCGCGCGCCGGCACGCTGACCACGGCGGCCCAGCGCCTGCGCGCCGACCACACCACGGTCAGCCGCCGGATCACCGCGCTGGAGGACGCCTTGCGCGTCACCCTGTTCGAACGCCGCCCCAGCGGCTTCACCCTGACCGCCCAGGGCGAACGGCTGAAGCAGACCGCCGAGGTGATGGAGAGCGCCGCCTTCCTGGCCCAGGGCATGATCGCCGACGGCGATCTGGCGCTGGCCGGCGCGGTGCGCATCGGCGCGCCCGACGGCTTCGGCAGTTGCTTCCTGGCACCGCGCATCGGGAGCTTGTGCGAACGCCATCCGGAGCTGGAGGTGCAGCTGGTCGCCATGCCGCGCGTCTTCAGCCTGTCGAAGCGCGAGGCCGACATCGCCATCAGCCTGTCCTGCCCGCAGGAAGGGCGGCTGTTCGCGCGGAAGCTGACCGACTACCGGTTGGGGTTGTACGGCACCGCCGCCTATCTCGACGCCCGGCCGCCGATCCGCAGCCGCGCCGACCTGCGCGGCCACGCCTTCATCGGCTACATCGACGACCTGATCTTCGCCCCCGAACTGGACTATGCCGAGACGATCGGCGAGGTGGTGCCGCGGATCAAGAGCAGCAGCCTCGTCGCCCAGTTGAAGGCGACGCTGTCCGGCGCCGGCCTGTGCATGCTGCCGGCCTTCATCGCCGCGGAGGAGCCGGCGCTGGTGCCGGTCCTGCCGGCGGAGGTGGCGATCACCCGGTCCTTCTGGCTGATCG
>NZ_LGRA01000021.1:428225-625932 GCF_003116095.1 Azospirillum sp. TSO35-2 | reverse complement strand
ACCAAGCACATCTCGGAAAGCTTCGCCTCGGGCACCATCGTGTCCTTCACGGTCGACCGCCAGTTGATGGAATCGGCGAACAACCAGGGCAACGGCATCTCGGTCCTCGAAAAGAAGGTCGACCTGCAAATCCAGGTCACCAACTCCAACGGTGCCCAGATCACCCGCGACGGCATGTCCGACCGCGGCGACGCCAAGCTCTTCAACGGCGAGCAGTCCTTCTCCTTCGACAGCGGCACCGTGCGCCTGAACGTCGACCAGACGACGATCAAGAAGGCGGCTTCGGCGAACTGCTCGGCGAACATCGTCACCAAGCAGATCTCCGACGCCAACACGTCGAACGACATCACCGTCCAGTTGAACGAGCGCAACACCAACGCGATCACGGTTCAGGCGGTCAACCTGTCGACCAGCGGCCAGGGCCTGCAACTGGACGGTGCCCAGAATGACTGGATGGACCGTTCGGACATCGACAAGGCGGTTGCCGGCCTCGATCACGCCAAGGCGACGATCCGCTCGGCCTCGCAGCAGCTCTCGACCAACCTGAACATCATCACGACCCGCGAGAGCTTCACCAAGGAGTTCAGCGACGTGCTGACGGAAGGTGCCAGCAAGCTGACGCTGGCCGACCAGAACGAGGAAGGCGCAAGCCTGCTGATGCTGCAGACGCGGCAGCAGCTCGGTACCATCGCCCTCTCGCTGGCCAACCAGTCGCAGCAGTCGATCCTGAAGCTGTTCTAGTCGCTCCGGTCTCCACACGGAAAAGGGCGCTCCCGATCGGGGCGCCCTTTTCGCGTTCCGGAACCGTCAGCGGTCCAAGCCGGCGATCGATGGCGGCGGTCAGCGCCGTCCCGGCACCGCCCGTTCGATCAGGGCGCGGGCGTCGGCGGCCAGCGCGGCGCGGCCTTCCGCCCGCGTGTACATCATGTGCCCGCCGGGATGCACCGTCACCGCCACGCGGTCGCGCTCGCCGGGCGGCAATTCCAGCCGCGACGCCACCCAGCGCGACGCCATGTAGGGCGTGATCAGGTCGGTCCGCCCATGCGCAATCAGCACCCGCAGCGCCGGCTGGAGGGTCAGCGCCGTCTGCAGGGCGTCCACCGCGCTGGGAACCGACATGCGCGGCCATTCCCAGTTGCGGTTCACCCGGTCGCTGAGCAGGCGGTAGGGCAGCTCCGACCGCACGCCGAGCGCCTCGTGGGCGTAGGCGGCGAAGGCGGTGGTGTAGGTCGGCACCGTCCCCTTCAGGAACGGATCGAAGGGCACGCGGGCGGCCCCGGGGTCGGGGTCGGGCGCGGTGAAGGTGCCGTCGTAGATGCTGAGGACCCGCCCCTGGTCGCGCAGCAGTTCGCGGGTGAAGACGCCCATCGGCACCCGGCCGCGCTGACGCCGCACGATCTCCACCGGCAAACCGGTCAGCCGCGCCACCTCGGCGAAGAAGTCCTGCGCCGCGTCGAGCCGCCCGTAATCCAGCCCGGCCAGCCCGGCGAGGTAGGGACCGCGCGCCAGACGCTCCGCCTCCTCGGCCGCCTGCTCCGGCGTGCCGGGAGCGCGCCCCAGCGCCGCGGCGGTCGCGGCCATCGCCGGCAGCTTCCAGGCCGGGCCGAGGATGCCGTCCTCGTCGATGGTGGCGAAATCGATGACCGGCGACACCAGGATCAGCCCGTTGACGGCGACGCCGACATGGTCGATCAGCTCGTCGGCCATCTTGGCGATGCGGAACCCGCCGTAGCTCTCCCCGGCGAGGAATTTCGGCGAGGACCAGCGCCCGTTGCGGGTCAGCCACAGCCGCACGATCTCCGCCATCGACCGGGCGTCGCCATCGACCGACCAGAACCGCTTCTCCGCGTCGTCGGGCTTCAGCGCGCGACTGAACCCGGTGCCGACCGGATCGACGAAGACCAGATCGGTGAAGGCCAGCCAGCTGTCGGGGTTGTCGACCAGCGGCGCCGGCGGCGGTGCCAGGGTGCCGTCCGGCCCGAAGGCGACCACCGTCGGCCCGGCCGCCCCCAGATGCATGTAGGCCGATGCCGCCCCCGGCCCGCCGTTGAAGACGAAGGTCACCGGCCGCGGCGCGGCTCCGGCCGGCTGGTCCGCGGTGTAGGCGACGGTGAAGATCCGCGCCGCCACCTCGTCCTTGGGTCCATCGCGCAACGGCAGGAACTCGGCCGCCGCGGTGTAGGCGAGCGGCCCGGCGGGCAGCGGCAGGCTGTGCCGGGTCACGCTGCGCTGGGCGTCGAAGGGCTGAGCCTCCTCCGCCTTGCGGTCGGGCCGGTCCCGGGCATCGGGTTTTCGGGCATCGGGATCCCGCGCGCCGGCCTCGGTCTCCGGCGGTGCGGCACCATCCTGGGCGCGGACGGCGGATGGCAGCGCCGTCGACAGCAGCAGCGCCGGCAGCAGAAGCGCGACGGGCCACAGGCGCGACGGCGACGGCGACGGCGAACGAGAGGGCGAACAGGGGGGTGGAGAAAACCGTGGATCGCGGAGAGGCATCGGGGAGTCCCAGGCGGTTGTGCGCCCGCCGCATATTGCGGCTTCCGCCGCCGCACGCAACCCGCGGCGACGCCTTGCCGAACCCTCCGGCCCAACCCATCCTTAGGGTTACCCCTAATTCGTCATGGAATGCGGGTAAGAGTCTTTCCAGCGCCTGACCGGGCCACTCTCTGACAGGATATGCCGCCATGCTCTCCCTCCGGCACGCAACGATACGGGCGCGTTTGTTTCTCGGGTTCGGTGCTGTCCTTCTGCTTCTGCTCAGCCTGACGGCCATCGGCGTCCGCGAGGTGAGGAAGATCGACTCCGACCTCAACCGGATCAACGAGGTCAACAACGTCAAGCAGCGCTACGCGATCAACTTCCGCGGCAGCGTCCACGACCGCGCCATCGCGCTGCGCGACGTGGTCCTGACCAGCGATCCCGCCATCCTCTCGAACATCCTTGCCGACATTGACCGGCTCGCCGCCTTCTACGACGAGGCGGCCAAGCCGCTCGACGCGATGTTCGCCCGGATGACCGACATCGAGCCGCAGGAGCGCGCCCTGCTCGCCGGCATCAAGGAAACGGAAACGCGCACGCTGCCGATGATCAAGGCGGTGATCGCGGCCCGCAAGGCGAACGACGTCGCCGGCGCGCAACGCGGCCTGATGCAGGACGCCCGCCCGGCCTTCACCGAATGGCTGGCGCGCATCAACGCCTTCATCGACCTGCAGGAGACCAAGAACCAGGCGGTGGCGGCGCGGGCGCGCGCGGTGGCCAGCGGCTTCCAGACCCTGATGCTGACGCTGTGCGGCGTCGCCCTGCTGCTGGCCGCCGGCTTCGGGCTGTGGACGGTGGGCGCCCTGCGGCCGCTGCGCCGGTTGACCGACGCCATGCTGGCGCTGGCCCGCGGCGACCTCGCCGTCGTGGTGCCGCCGTCCGCCAGCAAGGACGAGATCGGGCAGATCGCCGGCGCGGTCGAGGTGCTGAAGGCCAACGCGGTGGAGGCCGACGCCTTCCGCCGCCGCCAGGCCGAGGCCGAGCAGGCCGCCGACGTCCGCAAGCGGGCGGAGATGGCGGCGCTGGCCGACCGCTTCGAGAACGACGTGAAGGGGGTGGTCGACAGCGTCTCGACCTCCTCGACGGAGGTGCGGACGCTGGCCAAGGCGCTCGCCACCACCGCCGACCACACCGAGCATCAGGCGACCAGCGTGGCCGCCGCGTCGGAACAGGCATCGGTCAACGTCCAGACCGTCGCCGCCGCCGCCGAGGAGCTGGCGGCCTCCATCGCCGAGATCGGGCGCCAGATCGGCGAGAGCACCCGCAAGGCCCGTCAGGCCGCCGATCAGGCCGACGGCACCAACCGCATCGTCGATGGCCTGTCGTCGAAGGCGAACCAGATCGGCGACGTGGTGAACCTGATCAGCTCCATCGCCGGGCAGACCAACCTGCTGGCGCTGAACGCCACCATCGAGGCGGCGCGGGCGGGCGAAGCCGGCAAGGGCTTCGCCGTCGTCGCGTCGGAGGTCAAGAGCCTCGCCAACCAGACCGCCAAGGCCACCGGCGACATCTCGCAGCAGATCGCCGAGATCCAGACGGCGACCGCCGAGGCGGTGCAGGCGATCCAGAGCATTGCCGCCACCATCGGCGAGGTGAACGCCATCGTCGGGACCATCGCCCAGGCGGTCGACGGCCAGAACGCCGCGACGATGGAGATCGCCCGCAACGTCCAGCAGGCCGCCGCCGGCACCAACGAGGTGTCGTCGTCGATCGGCGGCGTGTTGCAGGCGGCGTCGGAAACCGGCGGCGGCGCCTCGAAGCTGCTCGCCTCCTCCGGCGAGCTGTCGAAGCAGGCGGAGCTGCTGCGCACCCAGGTCGACCGTTTCCTGGGCAGCGTCCGCAGCGGCGTGCAGGCCGCCTGAACCGGGCGCGGTCGCGTTGGCAGGCCCGGGACGCGGCAATAGGTAGCAAAGCCCGCGCTTGCGGGATCTGGGCGGGGATTCTAGGAAACGGCAGGGCTGCGCCGATCCCGGTGTCTTCCGCCCACCCGCACCCTACCCGACGGATGTCCCCGACCATGACCGCGACCGATGCCGGTGTCGATTACGGCCGCTTGATCTGGAGCGACGACCTCGTCCTGGGCGTCGCCGCCATCGACGAGCAGCATCGCGAATGGATCGCCCTGGTCCAAGCCTTCCAGCGTGCCGTCGCCGAGGGCCAGCCGGCGGAGGAGATGCGGCGCACCCTGGCCGCCGCCGTCGCCTACACCGAGTCGCATTTCGCCGACGAGCAGCGGGTGATGGAGGAGGAGGGCTATCCCTTCCTCGACGACCACATCGGCCAGCACCGGTTGGCCTGGGACCGGGTGCACGCCTTTGCGTCCGGCGAGGTGCCGGACGACGAGGTGCGCAACAGCCTGGCCGAGTTCCTGCCGCAGTGGCTGATGCTGCACATCAACACCGCCGACCGCCAGTTCGCCCGCTGGCTGAAGGGCGTTGCCGCCCCGTGCGCGCCGGCGGAGCCCGCCGGCCGGGTGTTCGGCGACATTCCGCTCTGACCGGGCCGCCACCGGTCACGGCCGGCGTTGCGAATCGCGGAAGGCGCCGCTACACAAGGGGCACCGCGCGAGCGTTCCCGTTTTCCGGAGCCCTTTGTCATGTCGTCCCTGCCCGATCAGGCCACCATCGCCGCCACCGCGGCCAAGATCCTGCTGGAGATCAAGGCGCTGCACTTCAACGCCGAGACGCCCTTCATCTTCACCTCGGGGTGGGCCAGCCCGGTCTACACGGATTGCCGCCGCATCGTGTCCTTCCCGCGCGCCCGCAAGGCGCTGATGGACTTCGCCGTCGCGACGATCGAGCGCGAGATCGGCTATGAGGCGATCGACGCGGTGGCGGGTGGCGAGACCGCCGGCATCCCGTTCGCCGCCTGGATCGCCGACCGGCTGGAACTGCCGATGCAGTATGTCCGCAAGAAGCCGAAGGGTTTCGGCCGCAACGCCCAGATCGAGGGCCTGCTGACCGAGGGGCAGCGCGTCCTGCTGGTCGAGGATCTGGCGACCGACGGCAAGAGCAAGGAAAACTTCGTCACCGCCCTGCGCAACGGCGGCGCCCAGGTGACCGACACCTTCGTGATCTTCCACTACGGCATCTTCCCGCAGTCGAAGGTCAACATGGACGCCATCGGCGTGCGCCTGCACGCGCTGTGCACTTGGTGGGACGTGCTGAAGGTCGCCCGCGAGAACCGCTATTTCGACGAGAACACCCTGACCGAGGTCGAGAAGTTCCTGAACGACCCGGTCGGCTGGTCGTCCGCCCACGGCGGCAAGTCGAGCATGTGAACCGGTACCGGGGGCGGCGAAACCGCCCCCTTCCGCTTTCCCGTCAGCGGCGCCGGACGTAGAAGGCGTCGCCCCAGCTGTGGTGGAAGGGGCTGATCTCCTCCACCCGGTCGTAGCTGTGCGGGAACAGCAGGTCGTCGATGTCGGCGATTCGGCCGCAGCCCTGATACAGCTCGGCGTAGTTCACCTCGACGGCGACCGCGTCGAAACCGGCCAGCAGCGCGCCGCAGCCGGCCAGGATCATCCGCTCCGCCCCCTGGGTGTCGATGGCCAGGATGTTGTAGCCGCCGGCGTCGATGCCGAATTCCTCCAGGATCAGCGGCAGCGGTGCGGCGTCGACCTCGATCGTCTCGGCCAGCGTGATGCCCGGATAGATGTCGAGATGTTCCTTCGGCGGCAGCAGCGAACTCGACTGGCTGCCGGTCATCCGCGAGAAGGGAAGCCGCCCGCCGCGGTCGGACACCGCGCGGTTGATGCAGGTGACATCCGGGTTGCCCGCGAATTTCGGAGCGAGCCGCGCGAAGGTGTTCGGATCGGCCTCGATGAACAGCACGCGGCGGCAGCCGGCCTCGACATACTGCGCGTATTCCTCGCCCTCATGGGCCCCGATGTGGATGATCCCGCGCGGGACGATGCCGTAGCGCGGAAACAGGTCGGCGTAGCGGAACATCGAGGTGTCGCGGGCGAACAGCCGCTTCCAGTGGCGCGGCGCCACCGCCAGATGGGTGCAGGGCCGGCCGTCCAGCACCGGTTCCCGGCAGAACTGGAGGTTCCGGTCGGCGTAGCGGAACATCGAGTAGCCGTTGCCTTGCAACCGCGCGTACAGCGCCGGCAGGTCGCCGCCCGTGCCCGTATGGCCCACCTGGGTCTGGTCGAACTGGATGAAGTCGATGCGGCGCAGGCGCAGCATCTCCGCCGCGCTCTCCAGGGTCGCCGCCGCGCCGGCCCCGCCGTGCAGCAGCAGCCAGTCGATGTGCCGCAGGCCGGCGTCGGCGCACCAGCCGTCGAACGGGCCCGTGGACGCCGCGGCGATCACGGTGCGGTCGGTGCCCGCCAGCGGCGCGGACCAGCCGCCCGTTCCCCCATCCGCCCCCGGCCCCACCGCCACGACCGTCACATGGCCCGTCAGAAAATTCCGCAGCAGCGTGTCGTCCGGCGCACCGTTCATCGTGTTCGTTTCCTCAAGATTGCCGGCCGATCGCCGGATCCGCGTTGGCCCGTCCGACCCCAGTGGCCATGATAAAGCCGCCGTTGCCGACGAAAGACAAGCCGGCTCGCGGAGCCCCGCCCGATCGCAGCCCTGCCCCCGCCGCCGCCATCCTTGACCGCACCGCACACGCCGCTAATATCCCGCGCCATGACTGTCTCTCGGCGGATCCTTGCGCATCGCGCGCGAATTACCGGCCCGGCTCTCTGAGGAGGGCCGGGATCGAGACTCCATGACTGCGCCGGGTGGCCGTCAGGCGCCGCCCGGCGGTGACGCTTTGCCCCAGGGATCCGACATGACCCGCGACTACAAATCGACCGTCTTCCTGCCCCGCACCGACTTCCCCATGCGCGGCGGCCTGCCCACCAAGGAGCCCGAGCTGCTGAAGCGCTGGGCCGAGATGGACCTGTTCGGCAAGCTGCGCGCCGACGCCAAGGGCAAGAAGAAGTTCGTGCTGCACGATGGCCCGCCCTACGCCAACGGCAACATCCACATCGGCCACGCGGTCAACAAGATCCTGAAGGACGTCATCGTCCGCTTCCGCCAGATGCAGGGCTTCGACGCCGACTATGTCCCCGGCTGGGACTGCCATGGCCTGCCCATCGAGTGGAAGATCGAGGAGAAGTACCGCAAGGCCGGCAAGAACAAGGATGACGTGCCGCTCATCCAGTTCCGCGCCGAATGCCGCCAGTTCGCCGAGGAGTGGGTCGGCATCCAGGCCGCCGAGTTCCGCCGGCTGGGCGTCGAGGGCGACTGGAGCCACCCCTACACCACCATGACCTTCCCGGCCGAGGCGCAGATCGTCCGCGAGATCCACAAGTTCGCGGCGAACGGCGGCCTCTACAAGGGCTCCAAGCCGGTGATGTGGTCGGTGGTCGAGAAGACCGCGCTGGCCGATGCGGAGGTCGAATACCACGACCACACCTCGACCACCGTCTTCGCCCGCTTCGCGGTGTGGGGCTCGTCGGCGCCGGAGATCGACGACGCCAGCATCGTCATCTGGACGACCACCCCCTGGACCCTGCCGGGCAACCGCGCCATCGCCTACGGCGACGAGATCGAATACGCCACCTTCAAGGTTCTGGCGGTCGCCGAGGGCAGCAAGGCCGTGGTCGGTGAGCGGCTGGTGCTGGCCACCGCGCTGGCCGAATCGGTGTTCAAGGAGGCCGGCATCACCGAGTGGCGGCAATTGCACCGCTTCCCCGGCTCGCGTCTGGCTGGCACCTTCTGCCACCACCCGCTGACCCGCCAGGGCTATGACTTCAAGGTGCCGCTGCTGGCCGGCGACTTCGTGACGACCGACGCCGGCTCCGGCTTTGTCCACATCGCGCCCGGCCATGGCGAGGACGACTTCCGCCTGGGCCAGGCCAACGGCATCGAGGTGCCGCAGACGGTGGGCGAGGACGGGCGCTATTACGACCATGTCCCGCTGTTCGCCGGCCTGGCGGTCTACACCGACCAGGGCAAGCCCGGCCCGGCCAACAAGGCGGTGCTGGCCGCCTTCGAAGAGTGCGGCTCGCTGCTCGCCACCAACCGGATCAAGCACAGCTACCCGCATTCCTGGCGGTCGAAGGCGCCGCTGATCTTCCGCACCACGCCGCAGTGGTTCATCTCGATGGAGACGAACGACCTGCGCGGCGTGGCGCTGCAGGCGATCGCCGACACCCGCTGGGTGCCCGAGCAGGGCCAGAACCGCATCCGCTCGATGATCGAGAGCCGGCCGGACTGGTGCATCAGCCGCCAGCGCGCCTGGGGCGTGCCGATCGCCCTGTTCGTGCGCAAGAGCGACGGCAGCATCCTGCGCGATGCCGACGTGTTCGCCCGCATCGCCGACACCTTCGAACGCGAGGGCGCCGACGCCTGGTTCGCCCGCGATCCCCAGGACTTCCTCGGCAACGCCTACCGCGCCGACGAGTTCGAGCAGGTCCGCGACATCGTCGACGTCTGGTTCGAGTCGGGCTCCTCGCACGCCTTCGTGCTGGAGCAGCGGCTGAAGGAGCTGGCCTGGCCGGCCGATCTCTACCTGGAAGGCTCCGACCAGCATCGCGGCTGGTTCCACTCCTCGCTGCTGGAAAGCTGCGGCACCCGCGGCCGGGCGCCCTACAACGCGGTGCTGACCCACGGCTTCGTGCTCGACGAGCAGGGCCGCAAGATGTCCAAGTCGCTGGGCAACACCGTCGGTCCGCAGGAAATCTGCGACCAGTACGGCGCCGACATCCTGCGCCTGTGGATCATCAACTCCGACTATTCGGAAGATCTCCGCATCGGCAAGGAGATCATCAAGACCCAGGCCGACCTGTACCGCCGCCTGCGCAACACGCTGCGCTACCTGCTGGGCGCGCTCGCCGACTACAGCCCGGCCGAGCGGATCGACGCCGCGGCGATGCCGGAGCTGGAGCGCTGGGTCCTGCACCGTCTGGCCGAGCTGGACGCCCAGGTCCGCGAGAAGATCGAGGCCTACGACTTCCACGCCCTGTTCGTGCTGCTGCACAATTTCTGCGCGGTGGAGCTGTCGGCCTTCTACTTCGACGTCCGCAAGGACAGCCTGTACTGCGACGCCGTCGACTCGGTGCGCCGCCGCTCGGTGCGGACGGTGATGGAGCATCTGTTCTCGGCGCTCACCGCCTGGCTCGCCCCGATCCTCTGCTTCACCGCGGAAGAGGCGTGGCTGGCCCGCCCCGATGGCCTGGGCTACACCGAGGAAAGCGTGCATCTGCGCGGCTTCCCGGCCATCCCGGCCGAATGGCGCGACGACGCGCTGGCCGCCAAGTGGGAGGCGGTGCGCAACGTCCGCCGCGTCGTCACCGGCGCGCTGGAGCTGGAGCGGGCCAACAAGACCATCGGCTCGTCGCTCCAGGCCGACCCGACGGTCTATGTCGACGCCGCGACCAAGGCCCTGCTCGCCGACGTCGATTTCCAGGACGTCTGCATCACCTCGGCGATCGAGGTGACGGAGGGTGCGGCACCGGACGGGGCGTTCACCCTGCCCGACGTCGCCGGCATCGCCGTTGCCCCGGCCCTGGCCGAGGGCGAGAAGTGCGAGCGCTGCTGGAAGGTCCTGACCGAGGTCGGCAGCGTCGCCGACCATCCGACGCTGTGCGTCCGCTGTTCCGACGCGGTGGCATGAGGCTGTCCGCCACAACCGCGGTCCTATCCCCTCTCCCCCCCGGGGAGAGGGTTAGGGTGACGGGAGTCCGCCCGCCGGACGCCCGTCGCCGCGCCTCCCCCTCACCCCGGCCCTCTCCCCGGGGGGGAGAGGCAGGATCGGTGGCCCCATGAACGCCTTCGTCGCCAACCAACCCCGCTCCTTCACGCTGCTCGGGCTGATCGTCGCGGCCGCGGTGGTGGTGCTCGACCAGCTCAGCAAATGGTGGATCCTCGACAGCGTGATGCAGCCGGTGCCGCACGTCGTCGAGGTCACGCCCTTCTTCAACCTCGTGCTGGTGTGGAACTACGGCGTCAGCTTCGGCACCTTCGCCAGCGGCGGCGCGCTGATGCCCTATGTGCTGAGCGCGATCGCCGCCGTCATCGCCGTCTGCCTGGTGTTCTGGCTGCGGCAGGCGGAACGCCCGCTGGTGGCGCTGGCCATCGGCGTCATCATCGGCGGCGCCGTCGGCAACGTGATCGACCGGCTGCGCTTCGGTGCGGTGGTCGACTTCCTCGACTTCCACGCCGCCGGGTGGCATTTCTGGGCCTTCAACGTCGCCGACAGCGGAATCAGCATCGGCGTCGTGCTGCTGCTTCTCGACGGGCTGTTCGCCGGCCGAGAAAAGTCGTAAGAGTTCCGGCGCGGAGCGGCTATAACCGTCTCCGAGCGCTTTCAATGCGGCCCCGGCGATCGACGGGTGATTGACGGGCCTGGTGACTCACGACGTGACTGACGACGGGATCCTCCGAACGTGACCAGCATCTCCTCCGCCTTCTCCTCCTCCCGGACCCGGCTCCCGCTGCTTGGGCTGGCGCTTGCGGCGTTGGCGCTCGCCGGCTGCTCGGACGTCCGCCGCTCGATCGGTCTCGACCGCCAGAGCCCCGACGAATTCTCCGTCGTCTCGCGCGCGCCGCTGACCCTGCCGCCCAGCCTGCAGAACCTGCCGAAGCCGCGTCCCGGCGCGTCGCGCCCGCAGGACAGCACGCCGACCCAGGTCGCCGCCGGCGCCGTGTTCGGCGGCTCCGCCCGCAACGGCTCGCGCAACGCCGCGGCCGGCAGCACCGCCGGCGAGAAGTCGCTGATCGCCCAGGCCGGCGCCCGCGACGGCATCGACCCCAACATCCGCGCCAAGGTCGATCAGGAAACCACCCAGCTGGTCATCGCCGACAAGAGCTGGATCGATTCGCTGCTGTTCTGGCAGACGCAGGCCCCCCCGGGCTCGGTCGTCGATCCGGCCAAGGAGCAGGAGCGCCTGCGTCAGGCCCAGGCCCAGGGCAAGCCGCTGGACGGCGCCAGCGCCGTGACGATCGAGCGCAAGCGCAAGGCGCCGCTGGAAGGCCTGTTCTAAAGTCTTGCCCAAAGCGGCCTGTCACACCAGTTTCCGGGGGCGCCCTTCACATCGGGGGGCGCCCTTTCGATTCGGCCCCTCCTTGAACCGGGAACCCCCATGCCCGCCCACGACAACGCCCGCCGCACCGCCGAACGGACTGCCCAACGGACCACCCGGCGGATCGCGGCTGCCGGGCTGCTCGCCCTGACGATGACCGTCGCGGCCCCGCTTGTCTTCACTCCGGCGAGCCCGGCGCCCTTCGCCGCCGCCGCTGCCCAGGCGGCGGAGAAGGGGGTGTTCTTCCCCGAAAGCTTCACCCTGTCGAACGGCATGCAGGTGGTGGTGATCCCCAACCACCGGGTTCCGGTCGTGACCCACATGGTCTGGTACAAGGTGGGCGGCGCCGACGAGCTGCGCGGCCAGTCCGGCATCGCCCATTTCCTGGAACACCTGATGTTCAAGGGAACCGACGTGGTGCCGCCCGGCGCCTTCAGCCGGATCGTCGCCAAGAACGGCGGGCGCGACAACGCCTTCACCTCCTACGACTACACCGCCTATTACCAGAACGTCGCCCGCGACCGTCTGGAGCTGGTGATGCGGATGGAGGCCGACCGCATGGCCAACCTGAAGCTGACCGACGCGGTGGTCTATCCCGAACGCGACGTCATCATCGAGGAGCGGCGCCAGCGCATCGAGAACGAGCCGGCCGACCGCATCGGCGAGCAGATCAACGCCACGATGTTCGTCCACCACCCCTACGGCACCCCGGTGATCGGCTGGCCGCAGGAGATGTCGACCCTGACCCGCGAACAGGCGGAAAGCTTCTACAAGATCTGGTACACGCCCAACAACGCCATCCTGGTGGTGTCCGGCGACGTCACCGCGGCCGAGTTGAAGCCGCTGGCCGAGCGCTATTACGGCGCCATCCCGTCCCGCCCGGTGCCGGAGCGCAAGCGGGTGGAGGAGCCGCCGCTCACCTCCTCCCGTCAGGTCGTGCTGCGCGATGCGGAGGTGCGGCAGCCCTCGGTCCGCCGGACCTGGGTCGCCCCCTCCTACCGGCGCGATCCCGACCACCAGGCCTACGCGCTGGAGGTGCTGGCCGAGATCATGAGCGGCGGGTCGACCTCGCGGCTCTACCGCAGCCTGGTGATGGACCAGAAGCTGGCGACCTCGGCCTGGCTCGGCTACAGCCCGACCGCCTGGGACATGGCGACGCTCAGCGTCGGCGCCAGCCCGGCGGCGGGGGTCGGCATGGACAAGCTGGAAGCCGCGCTGTGGACCGAGGTCGACCGGCTGCTGAAGACCGGCGTGACGGACGAGGAGGTCGCCACCGCGCGCAAGCGCATGCTGGCCGCCGCCGCCTACGCCCGCGACAGCCTGACCGGCCCGGCCCAGACGCTGGGCGCCGCGCTGGCGACCGGCCAGAGCATCGACGATGTGGAGAGCTGGCCGGTGCGCATCGACGCGGTGACCGCCGCCGATGTCAACGCCGCCGCCCGCGCCGTGCTGAGCAAGACCAACCACGTCACCGGCCTGCTGCTGCCGCTGACCGGAAAGGACAGTTGAGGATGAGCGCGCGTCACAATCCCCTGCGCGCCGGCATCGCGGCGCTGTTCCTCACCATCGTCGCCGTCGCCCTGCCCGCCCACGCCATGGACATCAAGCGCGTGGTCAGCCCCGGCGGGATCGAGGCGTGGCTGGTGGAGGACCACAAGGTTCCCGTGCTGGCCCTGGAATGGACCTTCGACGGCGCCGGCGGCCGTGACCCCCAGGGCAAGGAGGGGCTGGCCAACCTCGTCTCCACCGCGTTGGACGAGGGCGCCGGGCCGTACGATTCGCAGGCGTTCCAGGCGCGGCTGCAGGACAACGCCATCGCGCTGGGCTTCACCGCCGGGCGCGACGGCTTCAGCGGTTCGCTGCGCACGCTGACCGAGCACCGCGACGAGGCGTTCGCGCTGACCCGCCTGTCGCTGACCGAGCCGCACTTCGCGCCGGAAGCGATCGATCGCATGCGGTCGTCGATCCTGGCCAGCCTGAGGCGCGATCTGGCCGACCCCAACTACGTCGCGCGGCGGCAGTTCTACGCCACCGCCTTCCCCAACCACCCCTATGGCGACGAGGTCCGCGGCACGCTGGACAGCCTGCCCCGCATCACGCCGGACGACCTGCACGGATTCGTGAAGAGCCAGTTCGGCCGCGACCGGCTGGTGGTCGCCGCGACGGGAGACATCGCGCCGGAGGAGCTGGGAAAGGCGCTGGACACCATCTTCGGCGCCCTGCCGGCCAAGGCCGACGTCGCGCCGGTCCCCGACACGACGATGACCGGGCTGGGCGAGACCATCCTGATCCCGCGCCCGACCGCGCAGACCGTCATGCTGATGGGGCAACCGGGCGTCAAGCGCAACGATCCCGACTGGTACGCCGCCACCGTCATGAACTACGTGCTGGGCGGCGGCGGCTTCGGTTCGCGCCTGATGGAGGAGGTGCGCGAGAAGCGCGGCCTCAGCTACGGCGTCTACAGCTACCTGATCCCGATGGACCACGCCGCGCTGGTGATGGCCGGCGGCTCCACCATGAACGCCAAGGCCGGGCAGGCGCTCGACATCATGCGGCAGGAATGGGCGCGCATGGCGAAGGACGGCCTGACCGACCAGGAGATGGCCGACGCCAAGACCTACCTGACCGGCTCCTTCCCGTTGCAGCTCGGCTCGACGCCGTCGATCGCGCGCACCCTGCTGCAGGTGAAGCGCGACAACCTCGGCATCGACTATCTGAACCAGCGCGACCGCTACATCAACGGGGTGACCCAGGCCGACATCAAGCGCGTCGCCCAGCGGTTGCTCGACCCGGCGAAACTGCTGACCGTGCTGGTCGGCAAGCCGGACGGCGTGTCGCCGACCCGGACGATCGACGGCGGAAGCTGAGGAGCGTCGGCTTCGGGTGCCCCCTCAAGCCATTTGCCCCCTCCCCAAAGCGCCCTTTCCTCACGCCAGATCCGGCTGACTGCCGGGAAAGCGCGGGTCGCTCGGGTCGACCGGGCTTCCCGGCACCTTGCCGGGGATGATGCCGACCTGATCGGGTCGGGCGGCGTCGTCGCGGTCGCGCTGCTGCTCCCGCTCGTCAAGCGGCGGGGCGGCGGGTTTGTCGGGCATGGCTTCCTCCTGCTGCAAATCCTCAAACGCACAACAGCCCGCCGGCCCGCCGGTTGCGCGTCCTCGGCCGGCTTTCATAGTCCGAACAGCCGCGCCGACTGCCGCGTTTTGCTCCGTGGCCGTTGCGGGCGGTCGGTGTTAGGCTCCCCTCGTCCCGCCAATGGGCCGCGTCAAAGGACCGTTGTCGTCAAGGAGTCCAAAGCATCATGACCGCGCTCACCCGTTCGCCCGCCTGGGCGGCGCTGTCCCGGCACCGCCAGGACATGGCCAACACCCACATGCGCGACCTGTTCGCCGCCGATCCCGGCCGGTTCGACGCCTTCTCGCTGGAAGCCGCGGGGCTGTTCCTCGACTATTCGAAGAACCGCATCACGCCGGAGACGGTCGGCCTGCTGCTCGACCTTGCCCGCCAGCAGGACGTCGAGGGCGCCCGCGCCCGCATGTTCGCCGGCGAGCCGATCAACCTGACCGAACAGCGCGCCGTGCTGCACACCGCGCTGCGCAACCGCTCCGGCCGGCCGGTCACCGTGGCCGATTCCCACGGCAGCCGCGACATCATGCCCGCCGTGCGCGCGGTGCTGGAGCGGATGGACGCCTTCGCGGCGGCCGTGCGCGACGGCGACTGGAAGGGCTACACCGGCCAGCCGATCACCGACGTGGTGAACATCGGCATCGGTGGCTCCGACCTCGGCCCGGTGATGGTGACGGAGGCGCTGAAGCCCTTCGCCCACGCCCATGTCGCCCTGCATTTCGTCTCCAACGTCGACGGCACCCATCTGGCCGAGCAGTTGAAGTGGCTCGACCCGGAGACGACGCTGTTCGTCATCGCGTCGAAGACCTTCACGACGCAGGAGACGCTGACCAACGCCCATTCCGCCCGCCGCTGGTTCCTGGAGACCGCGCAGGACGAGGCGCATGTGGCGAAGCATTTCGTCGCCGTCTCGACCAACGAGGCGGAGGTGCGCAAGTTCGGCATCGACCCGGCCAACATGTTCGGCTTCTGGGACTGGGTCGGCGGTCGCTATTCGCTGTGGTCGGCCATCGGCCTGCCGATCATGATCGCCATCGGGCCGGAGCGCTTCGCCGAGCTGCTGGCCGGCGCCCACGCGATGGACGAGCATTTCCGCACCGCCCCGCTGGACCGCAACATGCCGGTGCTGATGGGCCTGCTCGGCGTCTGGTACCGCAATTTCTGGGACGCCTCGTCCTACGCGGTGCTGCCCTACGACCAGTATCTGCACCGCTTCGCCGCCTATCTCCAGCAGTTGGACATGGAGAGCAACGGCAAGTCGGTGACCCGCGGCGGCGAGCCGGTGGACTACCAGACCGGCCCGGTGCTGTTCGGCGAGCCCGGCACCAACGGCCAGCACGCCTTCTACCAGCTGATCCACCAGGGCACCTCGCTGATCCCCTGCGACTTCATCGCCGCGGCGACCAGCCACAACCCGATCGGGGCGGAGGCCGGCGCCCATCACCGCATCCTGCTGTCCAACGTCTTCGCCCAGACCGAGGCGCTGATGCGCGGCAAGACCGCCGACGAGGTCCGCGCCGAGATGACCAAGGCCGGCAAGCCGGCCGACGAGGTCGAGGCGCTGGTCCCCCACCGCGTCTTCCCCGGCAACCGCCCGTCCAACACCATCCTGGTGAAGAGCCTGACCCCGGCGACGCTGGGCGCCCTGATCGCGCTGTACGAGCACAAGGTCTTCGTCCAAGGCATCGTCTGGGACATCAACAGCTTCGACCAGTGGGGGGTGGAACTGGGCAAGCAGCTCGCCAACACCATCCTGCCGGAGCTGGAGAACGGCCCGGCCGACGGCGCCCACGACAGCTCGACCACCGGGCTGATGGCGTGGTGGCGGGCGAACCGGTAAAGGGCGGTCCGGCTCCCGCTCAATAATTGTACGTGCGCGAACGCCATCGGACGGGTCAAGCCCGGCCCGATGGCGTTCGGAACATTGCGGCTGCCCACCGGTTGAGAGGGGAGACGGTCTTTGCACCATCCCTTCTTACCGGAGCAGTCCCATGTCCATGCGTTTGCGCCTCGCCATCCTGATCTACGGCATGATTCAGGGCGTCATCTTCGGCATCGGCACCGTGCTGGTGCTGGGGGTTCCCAGCTTCTCCGAGCAGGCGATGACGCTGATGCCGACCGTGGTGATCCTGAGCGTCATCCTGGCCGCCCCCATCGCCTGGTTCATGGCACCGCGCCTGCGGCTGCGCTTCTGGCAACGGCAGGCCGATCGGCCGGCGCCGCGCCGCGTGTCGGTATCCTGACCCCCGGGTGTCCTGACCGCCCCTCAGGCCGCGGCCATTCCCTCTTCCGCGACCACGGCGAACAGCCAGTCGCGGAAGCCGCGCATGGTCGGGGTTTCCGGCTTCGATTTCAGGCCGGTCAGCCAATAGGCGCCCTTGCACACCGTGATGGCGAAGGGCTGCTCGATCAGGCCGAGCGCCAGCGGCCGGCGGAACATCGACGGCGGAGCCAGCGCCACCCCCAACCCCTGGATCGCCGCCTCCACCATCAGCGAGGACGAGTCGAACACCGGCCCCTTGATCGGCGGCGGCTCCAGCCCGGCGGCGGCGAACCAGCCCAGCCATTCGTCGGCACGGTAGGAGCGCAACAGCGGCTCGCGGCGGACGTCGGCGGGCTCGCGCAGGCGCCGGGCGATGTCCGCCGCGCACAGCACCGACAGCGGTGCGTCGAACAGCTTCACCGCGTCGGTGCCGTGCCACGCGCCATCGCCGAAGCGGATGGCGCAGTCCAGCCCCTCCGCCGCGATGTCGACGCGGTTGTTGTTGGTCGACAGCCGCAGATCGACGAAGGGGTGCGCCTCGCGGAAGCGGGCCAGCCGCGGCAGCAGCCAGCCGACGGCGAAGGTGCCGACCGCGCCGACCGTCAGCACCTCGCGGAAACGCCCGCCCTCGAACTGGTCGAGCAGGCCGCCGATGCGGTCGAACGCCTCCTCCAGCGTCGGCAGCAGCGCCCGGCCCTCGTCGGTCAAGGCCAAGCCGCGTGGCAGGCGGTGGAACAGGCTGGCGCCCAGCCGCTCCTCCAGCAGCTTCACCTGATGGCTGACGGCGGCCTGGGTCACGCACAGCTCGATGGCGGCGCGGGTGAAGCTGAGATGCCGCGCCGACGTCTCGAAGGCGCGGAGCGCGTTCAGCGGCAGATAGGGCCGGACCACAGGACACCCAAATTCAATTGATGGCTTCCCCGAGCTATCATCGTTTGCCGGTCGGACGCCAGACGCATATCCCAGAGCCATCGCACAACCAATGAAGAGGGCTTGGGAATGATCAGCCGGCGTCACTTCAACAACGGGCTGCTGCTGGCGGCGGGTGCGGGGCTGCTGGGCTCCGCCACGGCGGGCCGACCGGCCGCCGCAGCGGCGCGCGCCGCCAACGACACGCTGACCGATCCGGCGGTCTGTACCGTCATCCGCGATGTGGAGTCGGGCGAGACGCTGCACCGCGCGGGCCCGTGCGACCAGCGTTTCAGCCCGTGCTCCACCTTCAAATTTGCCTTGGCGATCATGGGGTTCGACGCCGGCATCCTGCACGGCCCGCACGACCCGCTACTGCCCTACCGGCCGGAGCTGAAGGCGCCGGAGCGCGAGCATGAGGACACCGATCCGTCGATCTGGCTGCGCGACTCGATCATCTGGTATTCGCGGATGGTCACGGGCAAGCTGGGCGCGGCGCGCTTGCAGGCCTATGTCGACAAACTCGACTACGGCAACCGCGACGTGTCGGGCAATCCCGGCAAGGCGGACGGGTTGACCCAAAGCTGGCTTATGTCGTCGCTGCGGATTTCACCGGACGAGCAGGTGCGGCTGCTGCACCGCTCCCTGACCGGGACACTGCCGGTGTCGGCTAAATCCTGCGACCAGACCCACGCCAGCCTGCCGGTGTTCGAGGCCAACGGCGGCTGGACCGTGCGCGGCAAGACCGGCAGCGGCACCCAGGCCGACGCATCGGGCAAGCTCCACAACGACCGGCCGCAGGGCTGGTTCATCGGCTGGGCGGAAAAGGCCGGCCGCCGCGTGGTGTTCGCCCGGCTGGAGGTCGCCGACCGCGCGATGGAAACCGCGGGCGGCCTGCGGGCCCGCGACGCGCTGATCGCCGAGTTGCCCGGCCTGCTGGCGCGGGGGTAAACGGGTCAGGAAGACGGAGGGGCGCCGGACAAGGGCCCCCTCCCCCATCCGGTGTCAGCGCCCGGTCAGCGCCTTGCGCGTGTGGAGCGCGATCATCCGTTCCTCGTCGGTCGGGATGACGTAGACCGGCAGGCGGCTGTTGGCGGTGGAGATCTTCGCCGCGTTGGCCTCGTTGGCCGCCGCGTCGATCTCGACGCCCAGCCAAGCCAGCTTGTCGCCGACCCGCGCCCGCACCGGGGCGGAGCGTTCGCCGATGCCGGCGGTGAACACCAGCGCGTCCACCCCGCCCATCGACGCCGACAAGGCGCCGGTTTCCTTGGCGATGCGGAAGCAGAACAGCTCCACCGCCTCCTGCGCGTGGGGATCGCTGCTCTCCAGCAGGGCGCGCATGTCGTTGGACACGCCCGACACGCCGAGCAGGCCGGACTTGTTGTAGAGCAGCGTCTCGATGGCGCTGGCGTCCATGCCCTTGCGCATCAGGTAGATCAGCACGCCGGGGTCGATCGCGCCGCAACGGGTGCCCATCGGCAGGCCGTCCAGCGCGGTGAAGCCCATGGTGCTGTCGACGCTGCGCCCGCCATGGATGGCGCACATGCTGGCGCCGCTGCCCAGATGGGCGACGACCACCCGCGAATCACCCAGCTCCGGCGCGATCTCCGGCAGGCGGCGGGCGATGTACTCGTAGGACAGCCCATGGAAACCGTAGCGGCGCACCCCCTCGTCGGTCAGCTCGCGCGGGATGGCGAAGGTCTGCGCCTGCCAGGGCTGGTTGCGGTGGAAGGCGGTGTCGAAGCAGGCGACCTGCGGCAGCTCCGGATGCGCCTCCGCCAGCGCGCGGATGGCGGCGAGGTTGTGCGGCTGGTGCAGCGGGGCCAGCGGGACCAGCCCGTCCAGCTCGTCCATCAGGGCCGGCGTCAGCAGCACGGGCGCGGCGTGGCGGACGCCGCCATGCACCACCCGGTGGCCGGCGGCGATCAGGGTCGCCCCCTCCAGCCGCTCATGGATCCAGTCGAGCAGGTAGCCCAGCAGCGCGGTGCGGTCGCTGGGCTCGCCCGGTCCCCAGCTCTTGCCTTCCAGCGGGCGGCGCTGGGCATCCTTGGCCTCGAACACCGGCTGGGTGCCGATGCCGGAAATCTGGCCGTTGATGGTCACCACCGGATCGCCGGCCCCGCTGTCGCGGAAGACCGAGAATTTCAGGCTGGACGAGCCGGCGTTGACGACGAGAATCGCCTTGGGGGTCGTGTTGGACATGCGGGGTCCCCTCACTCGGCCGCAGGGGCGGCACCGCGGCGGCGGGCGGCGGCGGACAGGACGGCGACGGCGCAGGAGGCCAGACGGGTGCGGACGTTGTCGGCCCGGCTGGTCAGGATGATCGGAACCCGCGCGCCCAGCACGATGCCGGCGGCGTCGGCGTGCGCCAGGAAGGACAACTGCTTGGCCAGCATGTTGCCGGCTTCCAGGTCGGGGACCAGCAGGATGTCGGCCTGCCCCGCCACCTCGGACTTGATGCCCTTGGTGATCGCCGCCTCAAGGCTGATGGCGTTGTCGAAGGCCAGCGGGCCATCCAGGATGCCGCCGGTGATCTGGCCGCGGTCGGCCATCTTGCACAGCGCCGCCGCTTCCAGGGTCGAGGCGATCTTGGTGTTGATGGTCTCGACCGCCGACAGGATGGCGACGCGCGGCACCTCGACCCCCAGCACCTTGGCGAGGTCGATGGCGTTCTGCACGATGCTGACCTTGTCCTCCAGCGTCGGGTAGATGTTGATCGCCGCGTCGGTGATCAGCAGCGGCCGCGGGTAGGTCGGCACGTTCATCACGAAGACGTGGCTGAGACGGCGGCCGGTGCGCAGGCCGGTTTCCTTGCGGACGACCTCGCCCATCAGCTCGTCGGTGTGCAGGCTGCCCTTCATGACCGCCTCGCACTCGCCGGTGCGGGCCAGACGGACGCCGGTTTCGGCCGAGGCGTGGCTGTGGGCGACGTCGATGATGCGGTAGCGCGCGATGTCCAGGCCGCAGGCGGCGGCGACCGAGCGGATCTTCGCTTCCGGCCCGACCAGCACCGGGTCGATCAGGTTCGCCTCGGCGGCCTCGACGGCGCCGCGCAGCGAGCTTTCATCGCAGGGGTGGACGACGGCGGTCGGCACCGGCGGCAGCGACTCGCACTTCTTCAGCATCAGCTCGTGGCCGTCGTGGCGGATCACCTGCACCTGCGGCAGTTCCGCGGCGGCGCGGCAGACCTTCTCGGTCGGCGCGATCACCTCGGCGACGCCGGTCGCGACCGTCTTGCCGTCCTGGTTGGCGGCGAGGCAGTCGAACACCACCGTCTTGCGCACCGGGTCCTTCGACCGGGCGGTGACGGTGACGGTGACGATGTCGCCGAGCAGCACCGGCCGGTCGAACCGCAGGTCCTGGCCGACATAGACGGTGCCGGGGCCGGGCAGCAGCGTGCCGAGAACGGCGGAGATCAGCGAGCCCGACCACATGCCGTGCCCGACCACCTTGTGGTCGACGGCGTAATCCTGGTCGACGTGCGACGGGTTGAGGTCGCCGGACACCGTGGCGAACAGCTGGATGTCGGACATGGTCAGGCGGCGCGACAGGCTGGCCTGCTGGCCGATGCGGATTTCCTCGAAGGTGACGTTTTCGATCATGATGCTGCCGTTCTTGCCAGTCTGAACGATGCCGCTGCGGACCGCCGGAACGGCGGTGACGGCGGCGGTGACGGTGTCCATCTTCAAGCTCCTGAAAAGGATCGCGGCGCCCGACCATCGGGTGACCGCTTGCCGGATTGCCGGAAGCCGGTCGTCCGAATGCCGGTCCCGGTGCGGCGTCCCAAGCTGGGCGTCCGTCCCGGTGGCAGGCCGTGTCCTCCCGATTCCGGTTCCCGCGCGGCGTGGCGGCGGGCCGAAACCTGTCTTGTTGGGTTCCCTTTCGAAACGGAACCGTGGCATCCCAAGGGTTTATCCAAGGAGTAGCCTTAAGCGAAAGCAGTAGCCCCTATGGCCTCGCTTCCCAATGACCTACATCAATAAAGATGCCAACGTCTTGTTACGGCAAGGTTACTGGGATTGTTTCCGATCATTGAGCAGGCGCAGCATAACCGAACCTTGCGCGGCTGTGATCAGGAAATGGAGAATCGGCGGCAGAACTGCCCCCATTGCGCGCTGCGGCAGAAGCCCACGCAGCTCACTCGGCGGCGACGGAGCAGCGGCACGGTTCGGTCACCAGCGGCACGCTGATCGCGAACACGGTGCCATGGCCGACCCGCGAGCGCACGGTCACCGGATGGTCGAGCATCTGGGCCATGCGGCGGACGATCGACAGGCCGAGCCCCAGGCCGCCGCCGCTGTCGCGCTGGTCGGTGCCGCAGCGGTAGAAATCCTCGAAGATCGCCGCCATCTCGGCCTCCGGGATGCCGGGGCCGGTGTCCCACACCTCGATCGACAGCCGGTCGCCGCCCACCGGGTCGTGGCGGCGGCGGCACCCCAGCAGGATGCGGCCGTGGCTGGTGTAGCGCAGGGCGTTGACCAGCAGGTTGCGCACCATCCGCTCCAGCAGGACCGGGTCGCTGCTGACGCGGACGGAGCAGGGCACCACGCGCAGGACCAGCCCGCGGCTGACCGCCTGGTCGCCGATCTCCATCGCCAGCCGGTCGACGATCTCGCCGACGGCGAACTCGACGACGCGCGGCGTGACGTTGCCGACCTCCAACGCCGAGGTGTCGAGCAGCGTCGACAGCAGCGTGTTGCCGGTGGCCAGGGCCTCGCCCAGCTTGGCCGCCACCTCCAGCTGCCGGGGATCGTCCAGCTTGGTCAACAGGATGTGGTGGAACAGGCTCATCGCCTGGAACGGCTGGCGCAGGTCGTGGCTGGCGGCGGCCAGGAACCGGGTCTTCGCCTGGTTGGCCCGTTCGGCCTCGCGGTGGGCCCGGGCCAGCTCCTCGCGGATCTCCACCGCCTCGGTCACGTCGATGGCGGCGCAGATGATGCCGGACACCGCCCCGGTCTCGTCGCGCATCGGCTCGATCGACAGGTCCAGGATGCGGTGCCGGCCGTGGGAGCTCAACTCCACCTCGTGCCGGGCACCGACGCCGCTGTCCAGCACCGGACGCTTGATGCGGTCGAGCATCGCCGCGTCCTCCGGGCTGAACAGCTCGGCGTGGGTGCGGCCGACCATCAGCTCGGGCCGCATGTCCGACTGGGGGCAATAGACCCAGAGGTGACGCAGGTCCCGATCCTGGGTGAACAGCGTCACCTTGGAATAGCGCAACGCCAGCCGGAAACGCTCCTCGCTGTCGCGCAGGGCGCGGGCCATCGCCGCACGGGCGCGGATCTCGGTCTGCTGGATGCGCTTGGCCTGCGCCTCCCGCACGACGTAGGCAGCCATCGCCACGGTGAGCAGCAGCCCGCTGACCAGCATGCCCCAGGCCAGCCGGTTCTGCAGGCCGAACAGCGTCGCCTGCTCCGGCACCACGAGCAGCCGCCACACCCGCCCGCCGAAGGCGATGTCGCGGGCGATGGCGGCCGGCGCGGCCTTGTCCGCCAACCGCTCGGCGGTCAGGGGAGAGAACGGCTCGTCCGGATGCCGCTGGCCCGGTGCAGCGGCCAGCAGCCGCGGGGCGTCCGGACCGGGGGCCAGCAGATAGGCGTCCCCGACGGTCAGCCCCACCCGCCGCACCGCATCCCTCAACAAATGGTCAAGGTGGAAACCGGTCCACAGGAAGCCGCTGAGGGCGTCGCACACGACGCGGTCGCCGGCGAAGCCGCCGGCCATCCCGTCGTCGGTGTCGACCTCGCGCGCATAGACCGGCAGATAGAGGATCGTCATCTCCGCGCCGAGTTCCGTCCGCAGCGGGGGGTCGTCGACCACGGCGATCCGGTTGGCGGCGCAGGACTGGGCCATGACCCGGCGCTGGTCGGGAAGGCTTGCCATGTCGAGCCCGACCAGCCCGCCGGACGGGCGGGGTTCGACCAGGAGGTTGACGAACAGGTCGGCGGCGGGATCCGACGGCACGGCGGCGGGCCCGCTGCGCACCGCGAAGGAGGTCCGCCCGGCCGCCCGCATCGCATGTTCCAGCAGCGGCACGTCGCGGGGCGCGATGCGGCGCGCCCAGGCAACGGCGTCCAGATCGGGGTAGAGCGGCAGCAGGGGATCCACGGCCGACGCGAAACTGGCCTCCGTCACCGGGGCCGGACCGGCCAGCGGACCGCTGAGCGCCCGCAGGAGCAGACCCTGATGGTCGAAACGCGCCTTCAACTCGTCGTGCAGTTGGATCGCCTGCCGGTCGGCCAGCGCATGGGCGGCGGAATGGGCGGCGTTGCGGACGAGAGCGAACGCTGCGAGCGACAGGACCAGCCCAACCAGGACGATCACCAGCACCGCCGGCGTCTGCCTGACCTCCCAGTCGTTCTGGTTCATCCGATCGTCCTCCACCTCGACATCCGGCTGGGATGTGACGCCGGGATCATACCGAAGAGAGCGCATAGAATGGTATGTGAAAGCGCCGCACCGAACGAAAGGATGAGGGATATTACCCGATTGGGTGAAGACTCCCTGGCGGGGTCTCGCAAGTCATTGGAAGTTATTGTCGCATTTTGCCGGATCCTGCCTGCTTCTGTTTCAGCAATGTCATCGCAGCGCAGCATCAATATGCTTCAGCAAGTCTTCGCCACCCCGCATCAATCCATTCAGTCCTTAATCGTTCAGCGTCGTTATCATCACCGGGGATCGCGCCCCAGCAGGCGGACGACGGCGGCGCGCAACGCCAGCGGCGCCACCGGCTTGTGCAGCAGCGGGTAACCCGACAGGCGCGCCTCGCGCAGCCGCTTGGGGTCGGTGTCGCCGGTCAGGATCATGCCGGGCACCGGCCGGTCGAACAGCATGGCGAGTTGCCGGATGGCGACGATGCCATTGGCCGCTCCCTTCAACCGCAGATCGGAGATGATCAGGTCGAAGGGCTGGGGTGCCGGCCCGACCCTCTGGACGGCGGCGTCGTAGGAGTCGGCGCCCGTCACCGTGCAGCCCCACTGCTCCAGCAGCGCCTGCAGAGCGGCCAGCACCATCGGATCATCCTCGACCACCAGGATGTGAGCCCGGCTGATGTCGGTCATGGGCGTTCCGGCCGGCGCCGCGGGGGCCTTCCGCTCCCCGTCCGCGTCGGCGCCTTCGGCGGAGCGGGGAACGATCACCGCGAAGACGGTCCCCCGCCCTTCGGTCGAGCAGACCTCCAGCCCCAGGCCGAGCCGCCGCGCCAGCCCGCGGACCAGGGTCAGGTCCAGCCCCAGCCGGCCGATGCCCTCCCCGGCCGGGCGGGCCAGCTCGTCGCGCAGCGCCTCCAGGCGGTCGGCGGACAGCCCCCGGCCGCTGTCCCACACCTCGATGCGCAGCCGGTCGCCACGCAACCGGCAGCCGACCAGGACGCGGCCGCGCACCGTCCCGCGCAGGGCGTTGGCGACCAGCCCATGCAGCAACCGCTCCAGCAGCGCCGAATCGGTGCGGACCATCGCCGAACAGGGCATGACGGTGAAGCGCAGCCCGCGGTCGGCAAGCCGCGGCGCCACCTCCAGCGCCAGGCGCATCAGCACGCCGTTGACGGCGTGGGTGCGGATGTCGGGATCGGTCAGGCCGCTCTCCAGCCGCACCAGATCGAAATGACCGTCAACCATGCTGCGCATGGAGTCCACCGCCTGGGCCATCGACCGCAGCAGGTCGCGCCCGGAGGGGTCGAGGGTGGAACGGTTCGGACCGGGCCGGTCGGACGCGGAACGCCCCTCTCCGGTCTGGCCTTCCAGCGTGCCGATCAGCAGGGACAGGGCGGCGAGCGGCTGGCGCAGGTCGTGGCTGGCCGCCGCGAACAGCCGGCCCGCCGGATCACGCACCGACGACGACCCGGGGTCCGGCGGTGCGGAGGGATGCGCCGTGGCCGGCGATGGCGGCGCGAACCGCCACAACACACCGCCGGCGGCGAGCGGATGGACCGTTCGCCCCGGCCCGGCGACGGGGTCGAGGTCGCGCAGCGCGGCACCAACCGCCAGCCGGCCCGACAGCCCCGGCATCCGCTCCGCCGCCGCGGTCCAGTCGCGCAGCCGGCCGTCGCCGTCGAACACGAGAAGGGGCGGCGCTGTGTCGCCGGCGTCGTCATGGGTGCCGTTCACGCTCACACCTGCTTTCCAGCCGTCATCACCCCCGTCCAACAGACTATGGAAGCTGTGGTCCGTTGCAAAGCCTGCCAATCGGCAGAGGCGACGCGAGAAACACGGCCGGTGCTCAATCAAATATTTCATCGTATTTTCGATAAAATCGTCGGGTTGCGCAGCAGCGGGCGAATGGCTGTCACATTTCGTCAAATATTCGCCAAGGGAAGCGGCCGCCTCTTCAATGTTTCTTAGGAATGGGCCGCAATGATGGGACCATGATGTGCGACGCGCAGACTTGTACCGGCGACGGCCGGACCGGCGGCGGGCACGCGGCCGACGACCCGGCGGCGGCAACCCTGGCGCTGCTGCCCGACGCGGCCGGCCTCCTCGCCGCACTCCACGACACCGAGGGCGCGCTGGTCGATCTGGTCTGGCGGTCGGCCAACACGGCGGCGGAGAGGTTGTTGGGGGTCGGCCCGCTGGTCGGCCGGCGGCTGCGCGGTGACGCGACCGACGCGGCCTGCCCCGGTCTGTTCGCGCTGTTCGCCATGGCCTTCCACCAACCGGTCGACCAGACGGTCGCCGCCGTCCGCGCGGCGCCGCCCGGCAGCGGCGACGGCCTGCCCGTGCGCTGGCGCGTCGCGGCGACGCCCATCCCCGGCGGGCTGTGCGCGACGCTGGCCGACCTTGGTCCCGTCACGGCGCCGTTGCCGGCGTCGCTCGCCGAAACGCTGGCCGGGGCGCTGGAGCACAGCGCGGAGGGCGTCGCCCTGTTCGGCGCGGACGGCCGGTTGATCCACGCCAACGGCCGGCTGAAGCACGTCCTGCCCAATCTGGCCGACCTGCTGGTGCCCGGCGTGCCGTTCGAGGCGCTGGTCCGCCGCTACGCCCAGACCGATCCCGACCTGACCACGCCGGCCGAGCGCGAGCGCTGGATCGCCGACCGGCTGGACCGCCACCGGCGGCGGGCGGCGCCGATGGTCGTGCCGATCCACGACGGCCGCTGGCTGCTGGTGAACGAGCACGCGGTCAACGGCGGCGTGCTGGTCGTCTACACCGACATCACCATGATGAAGCGCACGGAGGAGCGGCTGCGTGCCCGCGAGGCCGAGGCTCGCGCCGCCCGCCGCGAAGCCGAGAACGCCAACCGCGCCAAGAGCGGGTTCCTGGCCCAGATCAGCCACGAGTTGCGGACACCGCTGAACGCCGTGCTGGGATTCTCCGAACTGCTGCTGTCGGAGGCGTTCGGGCCGTTGGGCAGCCCGCGCTACCGCAGCTACGCCGGTGACATCCGCGATGCCGGCACCCATCTGCTCGCCCTGATCGACGACATCCTCGCGCTGTCCAGCGTCGACGCCGGGCAGGCGCCGATGACGGACGAGGGCGTGGACCTGGACGTCCTGTCCACGGCGATCGTCGCCAGCCTCGAAGGCGAGGCCGCCGCGGGGCGGGTGACGCTGCGCCGCGACGTTTCGGCCGACCTGCCCCTGCTGCTGGGCGACGCCGAAGCGATCGGCCGGATGCTGGCCAACCTGCTGGCCAACGCGGTGACCTTCACCCCACCCGGCGGCGAGGTGATGGTGACCGCCCAACTGATGCCCGACGGCGGGATCGGGCTGATGGTCGCCGACACCGGCGTCGGCATCCCGGCCGCCGATCTGCCCCGCATCGTCGAGCCGTTCGAGCGCCTCGATTCCGAAATCGCCCGCCCCTCCAGCGGCACCGGGCTGGGGCTGCCGATCGTCAAGCGGCTGGTCGAACGGCATGGCGGGCGGCTGGAGGTGACCAGCGAGCCCGGCACCGGCACCTCCGCCATCCTGGTCTTCCCGGCGTCGCGCACCCTGCCGCGCGACCTGCCCCCGCCGTCGCGGCTGTCGCCCTTTTCGCAACGCTGATCCCGTCCGCGCCGCCGGTCCGCAATTTGCCCCTTGGCGCACGGCCGGCGACGCTGCATTGTGTCGGCTATGTTCCTGACCCGTTCCTGTCTGCGATGGCCCACGCGATGAGCGACGATTCGGCAAGCAACGACCTGCCGCCGCCCGGCGGCGGGGACCTGCCACCGCCCGGCGGCGCGGCGGTGCCGATCTTCCGCGGCGTGCGCCGGGCGCTGGCGACGCGCGGCTTCGCCAGCCTGACCGAATTCCGTCTGGCGAGTGGCCGGCGGGCCGACGTGCTGGCGATCGACGACGCCGGCGCCATCCTCATCGTCGAGGTGAAGAGCGGCGTCCCCGACTTCCGCTCCGACCAGAAATGGCACGAGTACCGCGACTGGTGCGACGCCTTCTATTTCGCGGTCGACGACGCTTTCCCGACCGAACTGATCCCGGAGGATTGCGGGTTGATGGTGGCGGACGCCTACGGCGCCGAGGTGCTGCGCGAGGCGCCGGCCCGCAAGCTGGCTCCCGCCCGCCGCAAGACCCTGCTGCTGCGCGCCGCCCTGACCGGGGCCGGCCGTTTGCACCGCATCGAGGATCCGATGTTCACCCAGGCGCCGCCGACGGTCTGACCATGACGCGGGTGAGGGAAACGGGTAGACTGCCGCACCCTTCAACCGAGGAGAGTGGACCGGCATGCCGGCGGACCAGACGGGCGGATCACCCCCCTTGCGCATCCTGCTGGCGGAGGACGAGGCGGTCACCCGCATCGCCGCACGCGTCCTGCTGGAGCGGGCCGGACACCGGGTCGTCGCGGTCGAGGATGGCCCGGCCGCCGTCGCCGCAGCCATCACGGGTGACGCCGGCGCGCCGTTCGACCTTATCCTGATGGATCTGGGACTGCCGGGGCTGGACGGCGACGAGGCCGTCCGCACCATCCGCCGGCAACGGTCCGGCGCGCCGGGTGGAACGCCGCCGCGCATCCTGATGTTGACCGCCAGCGCCACCACCGACGGCATGGTCCGCTGCACCGGCTGCGGCGCCGACGGCGTGCTGCTGAAGCCCCTGCGGCTGGACGCGCTGGCCACCGCCCTGACCGCGGCTGCACCGGCCGTTCCGGCGGCAATGGAGGACGGCGGCGCCTTCGACCACACCGCGGTCGCCACGATGCGGGAGTTGCTGCCCGCCGCCCGCGCCGCAGAGTTGCTCGACAAGACGGGCGCGGCGCTGCGCCAGCACCACGCCGCGCTGCAGGCCGCGATGGAGGCGGGGGATACGGCGACCGCCGCGGCGATGGCGCACAAGATCGCCGGGGTGTCCGGCCAGTACGGCTGCCTCGCCCTGCGGCGGGAGGCGCGGTCGCTGGAGGCGTGCCTGGAGCACGGCAGCGCCGACCGTCCGCAGCGTGTCCGTGCCCTGACCGACGCCATCGCGCCGGCCCTGGCCTTTCTGGAGCGCTGCGCGGCTCAGGCGCGAGGGTAAGGGGACGGGGCGGCGGCCGGCCTGCGACCGATCAGCCGCGGTCGTTCGGCGACACCGCGACGCAGTGCTGGCCGTGCTTGTTCAACTCGGCGCAGGCCTTGCGGGCCGCCTTTTCGTCGAGGCCGATCAGCCGGGCGCGGTAGACGGTTTCCTTGCCGGTCTTCGCCTCGATCACGCTGGACTTGGCACCGCGCAGCAGGAACGGGGCCTGCTTGATCGCCTGCCCCACCGCCTTTTTGCCGGCGGCGCGGCTGGAATAGGCGCCGACCTGGACGCCCCACTGGTTCGCCCCGCCGCGGCCCGGCTTGTCGTCCTTGGCGGTCGGGGGTGCGGCCGGGACCGCGGCCAGTTGCACCGTCGTCCGCGTGGCCGGCTTGGCCTTCGCCACCGGCTCCTCGTCGTCGTCATCCCCTTCGCCGTCGACGTCGGCGTCCGACTGGGTCGTGTCGAGGCTGGCCATCACCGGGCCGTCGTCACGGCTGGGGTTGGGCCGGCCGAAGGCCTGGTCGAGCAGCGCCGCCATGCGGTTGTCACGCGACACCGCCGACTTGCCGCCCATCACCACGCCGACCAGCCGGCGCCCGTCGCGCACCGCCGACGCCGCGAGGTTGAAGCCCGACGCCACCGTGTAGCCGGTCTTGATGCCGTCCATGCCTTCGTAGCGGGACATCAGGTGGTTGTGATTGGCCAGCGTACGGCCGCCATAGACGAAGTTGCGACGGCTGAAATAGGGATAATACTTGGCGTGGTCGCGCATCAGCGCCCGCGACAGCGTCGCGTAGTCGCGCGCCGTCGTCACCTGCTCCATGTTCGGCAGGCCGGAGGCGTTGCGGTAGACGGTGTGGCGCATGCCCAGTTCGCGCGCCTTGCGGGTCATCATCTCGGCGAAGCGCGACTCGGTGCCGCCCAGCGCCTCGGCGAGGACCACCGCGGCGTCGTTGGCCGACTTGGTGACGAGGCCGAGGATCGCCGTCTCCACCTTCAGCGACGAACCGGCGCGCAGGCCCAGCTTGGTCGGCGACATGCTTTCCGCCCAGGACGACACCGGCAACGCCTGGTCCAGCGTCAGGCGGCCGTCGTCCAGCGCGTCGAAGGTCAGGTACAGCGTCATCATCTTGGTCAGCGACGCCGGGTGGGTGATCGCATCGGCGTCCTGGTCGATCAGCACCTGGCCGGTGCGGGCGTCGACGATGATGGCCGTCGCCTTGGCGGCCAGCGCCTGCGCCGCGGACAGGCCGGAGCCCAACGCCAGGGCGCCCAGCAGGGCGGCGGCGGCGAACAGGGTGCGCGCGACACCCGTCACGTTCCGCCCGCCGGCCGTTCCCGCCTTACGAAAGGCGAATGGGAACAATCCGTTACGAACGGCATCGTGCGCTACACTCATGATGGCCCCGCCAACCGCTAGATCTTGGTGCTTGGTTCAATGGTAAATTCGTGCGAAATCAGTGTCTAGCAGGAATTCGTTAATTTCCTGCTTTGGCTTTTCACTGTGTCTGCGATCACAATGAAGGTCAGGGCAGAAGGGGTAAGACGAAAACCGGGCCAGGATTCGATGGGCCGAGACGGGCCAAGGTCGGGTGATCGGACCTTGCCGTCGCTGCCATCGACCTCCACCTACCAGGGGCCGCTCACGCGAGGCAAGCGACAATGAGCCGTGGTCAGCGCACAGTCTTCATATTCCCGTTCCCGGTTGAATCGGTTCTCGCCGACACGCGCGCGGCGTTGCGCCGGACGCTGGTCCGGGCCGGCGTTCTGGGCGCCGCGCTGGCGGCGCTCGCCGGCTGCGCATCGGTCGGGCCGACCGACAACCCGATCGCGCGCAAGCTGACCTGGTTCAGCTACATCAACGGCGACGACCTGCGGGCCGACTGCGGCAAGGACGGCGCCGACCGCTACCGCCTGATCTTCAACGCCGACTACAACCGCCATGTCCGCACCTACGACATCGTCAGCGACCCGGCCAAGGGCGGGGCGGCGGTCGAGGCGCATGTGATCGAGGCGACCGACCTCGCCCGCATCACGCCGCTCGACCCGCTGTCGGCCGCGCGCGGGCGCGAGGCGACGACCCGGCTGACCCCCGCGCAGTTCGACAGCTTCGTCGGCCGGCTGCGCGACGACGGCGCCTTCGACCCGCCGCCGCAGGGGTTGCGGCTGCCGTCGAACGGTTTCTATTGGCTGATCAACGGCTGCCGGGCCGGGCAGTGGTTCTTCACCGCCTACCCCTACCCGTCCCATCGCTTCACCGAGGCCGGCTTTCCCGAGGCGTTGCAGCGGATCGACCCGACCGGTGTCGCCTTCCCCAGCCTGCCGGCGCCGGAGGAGGCGCCGCGCACGCTGCCCAGTTCCGGCCAGCTCGCGGATGGCGGCGTCTTCTTCGAGATCCAGATCGGCCGCCATGGCCTGGTCGGGCCGACCGCGCCGTTCGGGGCGCTGCTGAGCGCCCTCCCCGGCGGCTGACCGGCGCCGCGCGATGGCTCAGGCCGGCTCTTCGACCGGCCGGGGCGGACGCAGGCTTTCCGGCACCAGCGTCTGGACCCAGGGGCCGTCGGGCATGCGGCGGGCCAGCTCCGTCAGGTTGCGGTTCCACCACTGGCGCTGTTCGCTGAGGTCGTCGTAGTCGTAGTTCGACTGGCGCCAGACATGCGATTCGGCGTGGTAGGACACCATGTCGATCGGGAAGCCGACGTCGTTGCTGGAGAAGCGGGTGCTGTCGAAGGACAGGTAGGCCAGCTTCAGCGCCGTCTGCATGTCGGTCTGGTAGGTCAGCGCACGGTCCAGGATCGGCTTGCCGTAGGCGGTGGCGCCGATCGACAGGTAGGGCGTGCGCTCGTCCACCTCGATCCAGTTGCCCTCCGGATAGACCAGGAACATGTAGGGCTCGCGGTCCTCGGCCAACTGGCCGCCGATGATGGCGTGCAGGTTGAAGTGCAGCTTGGACGCCTCCAGCGGCTCCTTGTCCTCCGCGGCGACTTGCCGCAGACAGGCGGTGAAGGCCGCCAGCGCGTCGAGCATCGTCGGATAGGCCTCGTCCCGCCGCTTCGCCATGTCGCGGCGCAGATAGGCCAGCGTCTTGTCGCGCACGCTGCGCAGGCCCGAATTCATGATGAAGAAGCGGTGGTCGCCGCTGCCCATCATCGTCACCTTGCGGGCCGACGACAGTTGCGAACCGCTGGTGATGCGGCCGTCCGACAGACCGATCAGGCCGTCGCGTGTCTTGATTCCAAGGCAGTAGGTCATGATCGAAAGTCCCGAAGATGCGGCCCGGCGGAGCGGAAGACCTGGGTTCCGGCGCGTCGAAGCGACGCACCTGACCATTGGCCGAAGCGAATCCCGCCAGCGGCCGCGCTACACTTGTCCCACCGCTGGTAAATCCTTCGTTAAGGAATGCCGTCTTAACCCGCGGCGGATCGGCCCGCCATCGCAACGTTGGCGAGGCCGGCGCCCACGAAGTTCACGCTTTCGTGGTATGACGCAGCGCAACAGGATAGTCCGAATACCGCCGAACGGACTGTTGACACCAGCCGGGCCTACTCATAGATTGCTCATATTGCAGTGCAGCATCCGCTGGCGCCGTTCCACGGTTTCGGCGGGGAAATGCAACGTATAATCGCAACGAATGCCGCTGCCGGCAGGCTTCGCGACCCGCTTCCGGGCGGCCGGGGCCAAACCCCAACCGCCGGCGAGGCCGGCTCCAGTCAAAGCCGCCGGCGAAGCCGGCATCAGCCAGGAAGGAACGCGCGTCATGACTCAGTTCACGCCCCAGTTCACGCCGAAGTCGCTCGAGACCGTGGCCACCCAGGCCAAGGAGCAGTACGAGGGCCTGGTCAAGGCCGGCCAGGAGCAGACGGTGAAGCAGTTCGAGCAGACCGCGTCCGCCGCGAAGGAGCAGTTCGAGAAGGCCACCACCCAGATCCTGAAGAGCTACGAAGACCTTCAGGCCGCCGGCAAGGCCAACGTCGAGGCGCTGGTCGCCAGCAGCACGATCGCCGCCAAGGGCGCCGAGGATCTGAGCCGCGAGGTCGTCGCCTACAGCCAGTCGGCGCTGGACAAGTCGATCACCACCGGCAAGGCCCTGCTGACCGCCAAGAGCCTGCAGGAAGTGGTCGAGCTGCAGAACGCCTTCCTGAAGTCGAGCTTCGACTCCCTGGTGGCCGAGACGACCCGCATCCAGGAGCTGACCACCAAGGTCACCAACGAGGCGCTGGCCCCGCTGAACGCCCGCGTCACCGCGACGGTCGAGACCTTCTCCAAGCCGATCGCCGCCTGAGCGTCCGACCCGTCCGACGGCGTCCTCCCCTCATGGGCGGGACGCCCGATGACGGGGCAGCCCCGCACGGCCCGCCTCGCACGGCCCGACGACCCCCATCCGGTCGTCGGGCCGTCTTGCGTTTTGGGGTCAGGCCCCGGCCCCCGCCGGCCAGGGCTTTGCACGCGGGGATTTTTGTGCACTGCACAAAAACCGGTTGACTCGCCCGGCGGCCCGGCTTACATAAGACTTATGTTGCGGTGCAGCATATCTCGGGCGCCCGCTCTGCCGGGGCCCCGAGGGTTTCAACCCACTCCGCACCCGGTTGCCGCAAGCGCGGGACCGCGCGGTTGACCCCTGACAGAGAACGCGAGGAGCATAGCCATGTCCGACAAATTCGCCGCCGCCACCAAGTCCATCGAAGACGCCGTTTCCACCGCCAAGCAGAACCTGGAAGGCCTGGTCAAGGCCCAGCAGGAGCAGGTCGAGAAGGCGTCGGCCCAGATCCTCAAGAGCTACGACGAGCTGTCCGTCCTGACCAAGGGCAACGTCGACGCCGTCGTGAAGTCCGGCACCATCGTCGCCAAGGGCGCCGAAGAGGCCGGCAAGCAGGTCGCCGCCTTCACCCAGTCCTCGCTGGAGAAGAGCGTGTCGACCGGCAAGGCCCTGCTGGCCGTCAAGACCATCCAGGAGCTGATCGAGCTGCAGAGCGCCTTCGCCAAGGCCAGCTTCGACGCCCTGGTGTCGGAGAGCAGCAAGCTGCAGGAGCTGTCGGTCAAGATCGCCAACGAGGCCCTGGCCCCGATCAGCGAGCGCGTGACCCTGACGGTCGACACCCTGTCGAAGAAGCCGCTGGCCGCCTGACCGGGCGCCATCCTTCCGACAGCGACGCATCGACCGCGAGGCGGCCCCGGCGGGCCTCCGCGGTGACGAAGGCCCGGCACCCCGCAAAAGGGGGGTGCCGGGCCTTTTTCGTTGCGGCACCCCCCGGTCGGGCGGGTCGACCGTGGCGGCCGGCCGGCAGCGGGTCAGGATTTCCGCCAATTGCGCCCCGACCGGATGTGATGCCTCCTATTTCGGAGTAGCGGACCGGCCGGCGGGCCAAAGGAGGGTCTGCCAAATGGAGGGAGACCGAAAACGGCCCCTTCCCAGCGCGCCCAAAATGACCATATCATCTTCATACACAGTGCATCGCGATGACATTCGACTGGGACCATGGCCGACTCTGACAAGCACGGCAACGACGGCACGAACAGCGGGGTGGTCGTCAAGGCCAAGCCGAAAACCAAGAAGCCGTCGATGTATAAGGTCTTGATGCTGAACGACGACTACACTCCCATGGAGTTCGTCGTTCTCGTTCTCGAACGCTTCTTCAGCAAATCGCGGGAGGAAGCGACCCAGATCATGCTGCATGTGCACCGGCGGGGTGTGGGGTTGTGCGGCGTGTTCACCTACGAGGTGGCGGAGACGAAAGTCACGCAGGTTATGGACTTTGCGCGCCAGAACCAGCACCCGCTGCAATGTACGTTAGAAAAGGATTAAACCCACACATGCTGTCGCGTAACCTGGAACAGACGCTGCACAGAGCCCTGGCCCACGCGAACGAGCGCAGGCATGAATACGCGACGCTCGAACACCTGCTTCTCGCGTTGACCGAAGACTCCGATGCTACCGCCGTCTTGCGCGCCTGCGGGATCGATCTCGACCGTCTGCGCGCGGAACTGTCGGATTACCTCGACAACGAACTTGCGAACCTTATCACGAACAGGCCCGATGACGCCAAGCCGACGGCTGGATTCCAACGGGTTCTGCAGCGTGCGGCCATCCACGTCCAGTCGTCGGGACGTGAGGAGGTGACGGGAGCAAATGTGCTCGTTGCCTTGTTCTCTGAACGCGAGAGCCACGCGGTTTATTTCCTGCAGGAGCAGGAGATGACCCGGTTCGACGCGGTCAACTACATCTCTCACGGAATCGCGAAGGCTCCGGGCCGCTCGGATACCAAGCGGGTCTCGGGCGCCGACGACGAGGCGGCGGCGGAGAAGGTCGTGAAAAAAGGCAGCGAAGCGCTCGAGGCTTATTGCGTCAACCTGAACAAGAAGGCCTCCGGCGGGAAGATCGATCCGCTGATCGGGCGGGAGCAGGAGGTCGAACGGACCATCCAGATCCTGTGCCGGCGGTCGAAGAACAACCCGCTGTATGTCGGTGACCCCGGCGTCGGCAAGACGGCCATCGCCGAAGGGCTGGCCCGCCGCATCGTCCAGCAGGAAGTGCCGGAGGTGTTGCGCAACGCCACCATCTTCGCGCTCGACATGGGCTCGCTGCTGGCCGGCACGCGCTACCGCGGCGATTTCGAGGAGCGGCTGAAGGCCGTCGTGTCGGAACTCGAGGCGACCGAAGGGGCCATCCTCTTCATCGACGAGATCCACACGGTGATCGGCGCCGGCGCCACCTCGGGCGGGGCGATGGACGCCTCCAACCTGCTGAAGCCGGCGCTCGCCTCCGGCGCGCTGCGCTGCATCGGGTCGACCACCTACAAGGAATACCGCAGCTACTTCGAAAAGGACCGGGCGCTGGTCCGGCGCTTCCAGAAGATCGACGTCAACGAGCCGTCGGTCGAGGACGCGATCAAGATCCTCCAGGGTCTGAAGCCCTATTACGAGAAGCACCACAAGGTCACCTACACCAACGACGCCATCCGCGTCGCGGTGGAGCTGTCGGCCAAGTACATCGGCGACCGCAAGCTGCCCGACAAGGCGATCGACATCATCGACGAGGTCGGCGCCGCGCAGATGCTGCTGCCGGAGAACAAGCGCCGCAAGAAGATCGGCGTGAAGGACGTGGAGGCGGTGGTCGCCAAGATCGCCCGCATCCCGCCGAAGTCGGTCAGCCGCGACGACAAGGAAACGCTCCTGAACCTGGAGCGCGACCTGAAGACCATGGTCTTCGGCCAGAACAAGGCGATCGACGCGCTGGTCTCCGCGATCAAGCTGGCGAGAGCCGGCCTGCGCGAGCCGGAGAAGCCCATCGGCAACTATCTGTTCACCGGCCCGACCGGTGTCGGCAAGACCGAGGTGGCCCGCCAGCTCGCCATGACGCTGGGCATCGAGCTGACCCGCTTCGACATGTCGGAGTATATGGAACGGCACACGGTGTCGCGGCTGATCGGCGCCCCGCCGGGCTATGTCGGCTTCGACCAGGGCGGCATGCTGACCGACGCGATCGACCAGCACCCGCACTGCGTCCTGCTGCTGGATGAGATCGAGAAGGCCCATCCGGATCTGTTCAACATCCTGTTGCAGATCATGGACCACGGCAAGCTGACCGATCACAACGGCAAGATCGTCGATTTCCGCAACGTCATCCTGATCATGACCTCGAACGCCGGGGCCGCCGACATGGCCAAGCCCGCCATCGGCTTCGAGCGTGACCGCCGGGTCGGCGAGGATATCGAAGCGGTCGAGAAGATGTTCACGCCGGAGTTCCGCAACCGCCTCGACGCGATCATCCCGTTCGCGCCGCTGACGCAGGAGGTCATCAACCGCGTCGTCGACAAGTTCATCATGCAGATGGAAGCCCAGTTGGAAGACCGCGGCGTGTCCATCGAGCTGAACGAGGAGGCGCGCGAGTGGCTGGGCAAGAAGGGCTACGACCCACTCTACGGCGCCCGTCCGCTCGGCCGCGTGATCCAGGAGTACATCAAGAAGCCGCTGGCGGAAGAGCTGCTGTTCGGCAAGCTCAGCAAGGGCGGTCTCGTCAAGGTCACCGTCAAGGACGACAAGCCGTCCTTCGAATACACCGAAGGCAACCGGCCGAAGCGCACCGCCGGCGATGACGATGAGGAAATGGTGTCGGAGATGGCCGAATAACCTCGGCCGATCCGATGGCTGCGATGAAGAAGGAGGCCCCTTGCGGCCTCCTTTTTTCTTGCCCGCCCCGCTGGAACATTCTTTTGCAGCGCAGCATCGACCGGCGAGGTTTCGCAGCGCCGCCGGACTGCGCTATGGTCGCGCCATGACCGATACCGCCAGCACGCCGCCCGCGACCACGCCGGCTGCCCAGCAACTCAACCCCGACACGCTGCGCATCGCCTTCGCCTGCGCGGACACGGACGAGGCGCGCGCCGCCCGCACCCGGCTGGTTCACCGCTACGGAAACGCCCAGGCGGACGAGGCCGACGTGATCGTCGCGCTGGGCGGCGACGGCTTCCTGCTGGAAACGCTGCACCGGGCGCTGTCCCGCGACCGCCAGCAGCCGACCCCGGTCTACGGCATGAACCGCGGGTCGGTCGGCTTCCTGCTGAACATCTACCGCGAGGAGGATCTGGCGGAGCGCATCGTCGCCGCCCAGCAGGTCCGGCTGCACCCGCTGCGGATGCTGGCGACCCGTGTGAACGGCGAGCGGGTGGAGGCGCTGGGCATCAACGAGGTGTCGCTGCTGCGCGAGACGCGGCAGGCCGCCAAGCTGCGCATCACCATCGACGGGGTGGTCCGGTTGCCCGAGCTGATCTGCGACGGCGCCCTGGTGGCGACGCCGGCCGGCAGCACCGCCTACAATCTGTCGGCCCACGGCCCGATCGTGCCGCTGAACGCCGGCGTGCTGGCGCTGACCCCGATCAGCACCTTCCGCCCGCGGCGCTGGCGCGGCGCGTTGCTGCCGCACACCGCCAAGATCACCTTCGACATCCTGGAAGAGGCCAAGCGTCCGGTCAGCGCCGTCGCCGACTTCACCGAAGTGCGCGAGGTGCTGCGGGTCGAGGTGCAGGAATGCCGCGACGTCGCCCTGACCCTGCTGTTCGACCCCGAACTGAACTTCGAGGAACGCATCCTGAAGGAGCAGTTCGCGCCTTAGGCGGCTCACATCGTCAGCGCCGCCTCACGCCCGCCGCGCGATCCACACCGCCGTCAGGTCGTCGCGCAGGGGCAGGTGGGTGCGGGCGTAGAAGCGGTCCATCATCGGGCGCAGCGGACGCTGGCGGTCCAGGGCCAGCGCATCGCGGACGAAGTCGGGGACGGCGTCCTGGCCCAGCGGCCCCAGCTCGTCGCCCGGGCATTCGATCAGGGCGTCGCTGTACAGGAACAGGAAGCCGCCGCGCGGCAGCCGGAAGGTCTGGTCGGCATACTGCGCCCGGCGCGAGGCGCCCAGCACCAGCCCGGCGCTGTCGAGCAGGCGGAGATCGGGACCGCCCCCCGCCCCCCCGGCCACCGGCGTTCCCAGCACCGGGTTGGGAGAGCCGGCCGCGGCGAAGGTCAGCGTGTCGGTCGCCATGTCGAGGATGCCGAAGAAGGCGGTGGCGAACTGGCCGGTCGGCAGCACGTCCTTCAGCGCGCTGTTCAACTGCGCCAGCCATTGCGACGGCGCCACATGCTGCATGGGGAACCGGTCGATCAGCGTGTGCAGCCGGAAGGTGTTGATCGCCGCGGTGATGCCGTGCCCGGCAAAGTCGACCATCAGCACGCCCAGCCGGCGGTCGCCCAGCGGGTAGATGCCCCAGAAATCGCCGCCCAGTTCCGACGACGTTTCGAAATGGGCGTCCAGCGTCAGCCCGTAGCGGTTCGCCACCTCAGTCAGCCGGCGGCTTTCCGGCAGCAGCGAATGCTGCATGGCGCGGGCGTGCGACAGCTCGCGCTGCACCCGCTCGCGGAAATTGGCGAGGTCGTTGAACAGCTTGCGCTTTTCCAGCTGGTGGCGGACACGAGCCACGCATTCGCCGGGCTTGATCGGCTTGGAGATGAAGTCGCTGCCGCCGGCGTCGAAGCAGCGCACCTGCTCCTCGTCGCTGTCCAGCGCGGTCTGGAACAGGACCGGCAACTGCTCGTGCGTCGCGTTGCGGCGCAGCGCCTCGCACATCTCCCAGCCGTTCATCACCGGCATGTCGACGTCCAGCAGGACGAGGTCGGGGTGGAAACGGTCGACCGCCGCCAGACCTTCCCGCCCGTTCTCGGCGAACGCGATGTCGGTGATGCCGGCGCGGCGGATCACCAGGGCCAGCGATTTCCGATTGAACTCGTTGTCGTCGACGATCAGGACACGGCAATCGGACAGCGACAGGGGCGACACGGCCATGATCAACCCGTCAACAGATCAGCCTGACTGTGATCAGCCGGGCTGCGGTCGCCCGGACCGCGGTCGAAATGCAGGACGGTGCAGCGCCCGCCGTCCGTCACCGTCACGCGGGCGGCCAGCGCGCGCATGAAGACGAAGCCGCGGCCGGACCGCGCCTTGCCGCCGGTGACGGCCGGTGCCAGATCGGTGTCGAAGCCGCCGCCCTGGTCGACCACGGCGATGGCGATGGCGCGGTCGCTCCAGCGGCAGAAGATGTCGAGCCGGCGCCGGACCACCGCGGGGTCGTCCAATCGGTCGCGCATCATCTGGCTGAACAGCCGATAGCCGCCCGGCTGGCTCTTGGTCGCGCTGGACAGGCCCAGGTTGCCGTGGACGATGGCGTTGGCGATGGCCTCGTGCAGGCACAGCTCGGTGTTGGACCGCCGTTGCGGATCCAGCACGCCGCGCCGCACCAGCTCGTCGCAGACCAGCACCGCGCATTGCAGGCCATAGGCGCTGCCGGTGGTCAGCGACAGGTAGAAGCCCGGCCAGTGCGGATGGTCGGCGGCCGACACGCCCGACCAGTCGTCGAGCAGCGCCGCCGCCTCGTCCGCCCCCTCCCCCAGTTCCACGGTCAGGAAGGGGTTGCGGTCGAAGGCGGCGCGCAGCCGGTCGTGGTCGGCACGTTCCATCAGCTGCGCCTCCACCGCCGGGCCGGGCCCGCCGTCCCCCGGGATCCCGGCCGCCCCGCCGTCCGCATCCCCAGATTCGGGCCCGGCTCCGGCCGCACCAAATCGGGCGGCGACCCGCGCCGCCATGTCCGGCGGCACACGATCCCGCAGGACGCTGAAGGCGCGGGGCGCCGGCAGGTCCGGCGAAGTGTCGGAAACGGCGGCGTCCATGGCGGCAAGCTCCCGCAGGGAAGGAGGACCGGCCCGGGAGGCCGGCAGGAGGAGGCCGGCGGGCCGGTCAGGCTTCGATCGCGATGATCTCGCCGAGGCGGGCAAGGTCGATGGAGCGCTTCACGTCGCCCCGCAGGTTGCGCAGGATCATCTTGATGTTGCGCGTCTCCGCCTCCTCCTGGAGGATCATCAGCATGCCGAGCCCGGCGCTGTCGATGAACTCCAGGTCGATCATGTCGATGACGAAGCGCTGCGTCCGCGCACCCTGCACGACGGCGGCGATGACACCCAGCCGGTCGTGATCGGTGAACTCCAGGCGGCCGGTCAACCGCACCTCGGTCGCCTCTGCCGTTTCGGTCGTCTTGAAATCCATGGTCGCCTCAGTAATCCCCTCACCCGTCCGACGCCGGACGGTCAGCCTGTGCGGGCGGCCGGAGCGCGGTTCATACGAATGCGCGCGAAACCAGACCGCCTCACCTATGCACAGTAGTGCAAGCCGTCACATCCGCTCAAGGCCATATCCCACCAGACCCGGTCTTTCCCCACCGGCGCGACACTTTTCCCCGGCGGGAGGGTCGTGGTTTGCCCCCATGGACGGCCCGCCCGCAACACGGTAGAACGTCCGGGTGGGTCCGCGCGCACCGCGTGCCCAGCTCCCCTGGCGGGGTCTGGCGCCAACCTTCGTCCGGAACGGCAACGCATGACCAGGATCGCTGAGGCGTGGCGGCGGGTGCCGACGGTATCAGCCAAGTTCCTGCTGATCCTGGTGCCGAGCCTGGTGGTCGCGGTGTCGCTGTTCTCCGCGCTGTTCTTCTACGACCGCTACCAGGATCTCCAGTCGGCACTGCGCGAGAAGGTGGCCTCCATCGCCGACATCAACGCGACGGCGCTGTCCGGCAACCTGTGGACCTTCGACGTCGACGCGATCCGCAACGTCATCCAGGCGATCGGCGCCAACCGCGAGCTGGTCTGCGTCGAGGTGACCGACGATCTGGCCGACGGCCTGTTCGCCTGGCCGGGGCCGAGCTGCCCGCTGAGCGGCGACGCCAACATCGAACGCCGGCCGATCCGCGTCCAGAACCTGCAGGTCGGCACCATCACCCTGCATTACAGCCACCGGTCGGTGCGCGAGCAACTGCGGCAGGAGGTGGTGAACACCGCCATGCTGCTGCTGATGATGCTGGCCGGCACCGTCGCCGCGGCGCTGGCGGCGCTGCGGCTGACGGTGGGGCGGCCGCTGCAGCGGCTGATCGCCTCCATCCTCGAATCCGAACGCGGCGGTGGCCTTCGGCCGGTCGACTGGCGGGCCGGCGACGAGCTGGGACGGGTGATCCAGGCCCACAACGCCATGCTCGCCCGGCTGGGCCAGGAGGAGGCCGCGCTGCGCAAGAGCGAGCAGCGGCTGGCGCTCGCCATCACCGCGACGCGCTCGTCGGTGTGGGACTACGACCTGGGCACCGGCCTCTATTGGTGGTCGAAGGAGTTCCCCGCCCTGCTCGGCTACGGCCCGTCGGAGCTGGCGATGACGGCGGAGACCTGGGCCTCGCTGCTGCACCCGGACGAGGCGGAGCGGGTGATGGCCGAGTCGCGGCGGCGGCTGCGCGACCGCTCGATGGCCTACACCGCGGTCTACCGCATGCGGCGGCGCGACGGCCAATGGGCCTGGATCGAGGACCGCGCCACCGCCCAGCGCGACGGCGACGGCCGCGCCCGCCGCCTGACCGGCACCATGTCGGACGTTACCGAGCGGGTGCGGGCGGAGCTGGACCTCGCCCAGGAACGCAACATCCTCCAGGTGACGCTCGACAACACCGACCAGGGCATCATCAAGGTCGACCGCGACGGGCGGGTGGTCACGGCAAACCGCCGCGCCGCCGAACTGCTGAACCTGCCGCCGGAGACACTGGCCGGCACCCCGCTGTTCGCCGATCTGGTCGCCCTGCAGCGCCGGCGCGGCGAGTTCGGCGAGATGGGTGACGACCCCGACCTGTACCTCACCTACGGCGTCGCCGCCGATGGGCTGGCCGGCAGCGGTTCGGGCAGCGGTTCGGGCGGCGACGCCCTGGACGAGCCGGGCGGCGCCATCGACCAGCCCTTCACCTTCAAGCGCCGCCGCCCCGACGGCCGCATCGTCGAGGTGCGGACCAACCCGCTGCCGGAGGGCGGGTTCGTCCGCACCCTGACCGACGTGACGGTGGAGGCGCGCTCGGCGGAAGAGATCTTCAACGCGATGCAGGAGCTGGAACGCGCCTACGCCGACCTGAAGGAAACCCAGGCCAATCTGGTCCAGGCGGAGAAGATGGCCTCGCTCGCCCTGCTGGTCGCCGGCGTCGCGCACGAGATCAACACCCCGATCGGCATCGCCTTCGGCTGCGCCACCCACCTGTCCGGCCGCACCGGCGCGCTCAGCGAGAGCTTCGAAAGCGGCACGATGCGGAAATCCGACCTGGCCGCCTACGTCGCCACCGCCAGCGAATCCTCGCGCCTGATCGAACAGAACCTGACCCGCGCCGCCGAACTGATCCAGAGCTTCAAGCGCGTCGCCGTCGACCAGACCAGCGAGGAGCGCCGCCGCTTCGACCTGCTGGCCTATCTGGAGGAGGTGGTGACCTCGCTCGGCCCCACCCTGCGCAAGAGCCGCCACCGCGTCGCCATCGCCTGTTCGCCCGGCATCCTGATGGACAGCTTCCCCGGCGCGCTGAGCCAGGTGGTGACCAATCTGGTGATGAACGCGCTGACCCACGCCTTCCCGGCCGACGCCAAGGGCCACATGGTCATCGACGTCGACGAGATGCCGGACGGCGAGGTGGAGATCCGCTTCGCCGATGACGGCATCGGCATCCCGCTGGAGCACCAGCCCAAGGTGTTCGAACCCTTCTTCACCACGCGCCGCGGCGCCGGCGGCAGCGGGCTGGGGCTGCACATCGTCTTCAACCTGGTCACCCAGACGCTGGGCGGGCGGATCTCGGTTGACAGCGTTCCCGGCGATGGAACTACCTTCACCCTGCGCATCCCCAGGACGGCGGTCCCCGCCCCGCCCCCCGCTGCGCCCGCCGCCGCGGATCGGGCCAGGCCCGACCCGCCGGAATCCCTCCCCCTGGAGACCGAACCCGCATGAGCACCGTCTTCGACGACGACGAGATCCTGTTCGCCGACGAAGAGGCCGGTTGGGACGTCGTCGGCCGAGCCACGGGCGGCCGCAGCGCGGCGGCGGTGCCGCGCAAGGCCTTCGTCGACCCGGCGGCGCCGCCCTGGACCATCCTGGTGGTCGACGACGAGTCGGACGTCCATTCCATGACCGGGCTGCTGCTGGCCGACGTCACCTTCCAGGGGCGGCGGCTGGATCTGGTCAGCCGCTACACCGCGGCGGATGCCCGCATGGTGCTGGAACACCGCCGCGACGTCGCCGTGATCCTGCTGGACGTGGTGATGGAGGAGGACGACTCCGGCCTGAAGCTGGTGCGCTGGATCCGGGACGAGCTGGGCAACCGCGACGTCCGCATCATCCTGCGCACCGGCCAGCCGGGGCAGGCGCCGCAACGCGACGTGATCGTCGATTACGACATCAACGACTACAAGCCGAAGGCCGACCTGTCGGCGGAAAGCCTGTTCACCGCGGTGATCGCCGCGCTGCGCGCCTTCGACCAGATCCAGTCGATCGAAACCCGCGTGGCCGAACGCACCCGCGAACTGCACGAGAGCCGTGAGCAGATCAACGCGGTGCTGGAGGCCAGCCCGGTCGGCGTCTGCGCCTATGACGAGAGCGGCATCGTCGTCCTGACCAACCACCGGCTGGTGTCGCTGCTGGGCGTGTCCAAGGAACGGCTGGTCGGCTCCAGCGTCGGCGAGCTGTTCGCCGACACCGTCGAGCCGAATGGCCGGGACGCCCCCCTGCATGACGAGGCGCGCTGGCTCTATTACCGCCGTCCGGTGCGCGACGCCGAGGTGAAGCTGTGCCGCGCCGACGGCTCCACCTTCTGGGCGCTGATGTCGGTCGACCCAGCGGTGGTGGATGGGCAGCCGGTCTACCTGTCCTGGATCTACGACATCACCCGCCGCAAGCTGGCCGAACGCCAGATGGAGATCGCCAAGGAGCAGGCGGAGGAGGCGACCAAGGCCAAATCCGCCTTCCTGGCGACGATGAGCCACGAGATCCGCACGCCGATGAACGGCGTCCTCGGCATGCTGGGCCTGCTGGAGCGGACGGCGCTGGACGACCACCAGCGCGACACCGTCGGCACCATGCGCGAGTCGGCCAACGCCCTGCTGCGGATCATCGACGACATCCTCGACTTCTCCAAGATCGAGGCCGGCAAGATGGATCTGGAGCGGGTGCCGCTGTCGGTCCCCGCCCTGGTGGAGGGCGTCGCCGAGACGCTGGCCCCCGCCGCCGGCGCCAAGGGGCTGACGCTGCTGACCTACGTCGACCCGGCGATCCCGCCGGCGTTGCTGGGCGATCCGGTCCGGCTGCGCCAGATCCTGTTCAACCTCGCCGGCAACGCCATCAAGTTCACCGACGCCGGCCGCGTCATCCTGCGCGCCGAGCTGGAGGACGGTGGAAGCGGCACCGGAAGCGCCGCTGACGGCGGTCCCGGCACGATGCTGCGGATCGCGGTGTGCGACACCGGCATCGGCATCGCCGAGACCACCCGGCAGCGGCTGTTCCAGCCCTTCACCCAGGCGGAAAGCTCGACCACCCGGCGCTTCGGCGGCACCGGGCTGGGGCTGTCGATCAGCCGGCGGCTCGCCGCGCTGATGGCCGGCGAGATCGGGGTGGAGAGCACGCCCGGCGCCGGCTCCACCTTCTGGCTGCGCCTGCCGCTCGCCCGATCGGCCGGTGCCGCGGCCGAGGCGGCCGAGGCGGCGGACGGCAACGCCGGCATCGACCTCGGCGGGCTGACCGTCCTGCTCGGCCTGTCGGACGACACCGAACGCGGCTTCCTCGCCCGCTATCTCGAACAGGCCGGCGCCCGGGTGCTGCCCGCCGCCTCGCCGCAGGAGCTGGCGACCCAGGCCCGCGTCGCCCGCGAGGCCGGCTGCGCCGTCAACGTCGTCACCGTCGACGAGGCGCTGCACGTCCCCGCCGCCGCCTGCGCGCCGGAAGAGCTGGGCCGCCGCAGCGGCGAGGCGCGGCCGCCGGTGGTCCTGCTGTGCCATGCCTGCGGCGAGCCGGGCGCCGCGGGCAAAGCGCGGGCCACGCCCGCCATGACCGACCCGGGCACCGTCGTGCTGGGCCGGCCGATGCGCCGGCTGACGCTGCTGCGCGCCGTCGCCGTGGCGGCCGGCCGGCCGGTCAATCCGGCCGTCGCGCTGCACAACGCCGGCGACCGCAACGGCGAACCGGGCGCCGGCAACCCGCCGGCCGCCGGACCGGCCGGGGCGGTGTCGTGCCCACCCTCCACCGACGCCGGACCGGCCACCACCGCGCCCAGCGTCGAGGAGGCCGAGGCCGAGGGCCGCCTGATCCTGGTGGCGGAAGACAACCCGGTGAACCGCAAGGTGCTGCTGATGCAGCTCCAGGCGCTGGGCTACGCCGCCCGGATGATGCCCGGCGGGGCGGAGGCGCTGGCCGCCTACGACGCGATGCGGACCGGGCGCCGCCGCTACGCCCTGCTGCTGACCGACGTCCAGATGCCGGAGGTCGATGGGTTCGAGCTGACCCGCCACATCCGCAGCGCCGAACGCGAGGGGGCCGGCGCCGCCGCCCCCCTGCCGATCATCGCCATCACCGCCAACGCCGCCCCGGCCGACATCGAGAGCTACCGCGCCGCCGGCATGGACGACGTGCTGAGCAAGCCGCTGGAACTGTCGCAACTGGCCGTCGCGCTGGCCCGCTGGATGCCGCCGGCAGCGGACGCCGCCGCAGCGCCGCCCCCCTCTCCGCCGGTGCCTCCGGCGCCGCCGGACCCGCCCGATGCGGCCACGGTCGACCTCGGCGGGTTGCGGGCGCTGTGCGGCGGCGACACGGCGATGCTGGCGGAACTGCTGGACGACTTCGTCACCATCGGCCGCGGCGTCCTGGCCGACCTGGACGCCGCGCTCGCCGCCGGCGACCATGGCTGGGTGCGGGCCTGCGCCCACAACCTGAAGGGCTCGTCGCGCAACGCCGGGGCCAAGCCGCTGGCCGAGGCGGCGCGGGTGCTGGAGCAGGCCGCCGCCGACGGTGCCCCACCCGCCATCCTCGAACCGGCGGCCGAGGCGTTGCGCCGCGCCTTCGCCACCGCCTGCACGGCGATCACGGCGGAGCTGGCCACATCATGACCGCGCGATCCCCCCTCCGCCCCGACCGCCGCGAGGCGCTCGGCCTGCTGCTGGGCGCCGCCGGTGCGGTGGCGACGCCGCCCGCGCTGGCGCAGGGCACCGCCCCCGAACCGCCGCCGGCCACCATGGCTCCCGGTGCGGTTCCGCGGCTGGGCGAGGAGCTGACGCCGTTCGGCGCGGTGCGCGCCGGCAACCGCACCCGCGCCATTCCGCCCTGGACCGGCGGGCTGACCACCGCGCCGCGCGGCTACGTCCCCGACCGGCCGATGGTCGATCCCTATCTGGAGGATGTGCGCTGGTTCACCGTCGGCGCCGCCGATGTGGAACGCTACAAGGTCCGGCTGACCGCCGGCCAGCAGGCGCTGCTGGAGAAGCATCCGCAGAGCTTCGAACTGGCGCTGTTCCCCAGCCACCGCAGCGCCGCCGCGCCCCAGCGCGTCTACGACGCGACGCTGGCCAACGCCGGCCGCGCCGCGCTGGGCGAGAACGGGCTGGCGCTGCGCAACGCGTCGGTCGGCGTGCCCTTCCCCATCCCGGCCAACGGGGTGCAGGCGATGTGGAACCACAAGCTGCGCTGGCGCGGCACCAGCCTGTCGCGCACCAGCCTGACCGTCCTGCCGACGCAGGGCGCCCTGTCGCGCACCCGCCTGCGCGAGGAGTTCGCCTGCCCCTACGCCGCCGGAGACGAGGCGTCGCCGCCGCTGCTCTACCGCCGCACCATCCTGGAGCCGAAGGAGCAGGCCGGGACCACGCTGCTGATCCACGGGACGCTCGACCCGATCGGCGCGCGCAGCCTCGCCTGGGCGCGCGAGGGCGAACGCGGCCGGGTGACGCGGGCGCCGGGCTTCGCCTACGACACGCCCGACCCGGTGACCGACGGCATCTGCACCGCCGACATGCTGGACATGTTCAGCGGCGCGCTCGACCGCTTCGACTTCACGCTGGTGACGCGGCGCGAGATGTACGTCCCCTACAACGCCTACCGGCTGGGCAACCCCAGCCTGGCGCTGAAGGACTTCCTGTGGCCGGGCCATCCCAACCCGCAGTTCCTGCGCTACGAGATGCACCGGGTCTGGGTCGTCGACGCCCGGCTGAAGCCGAACTTCAAGCACAGCCTGCCCGACCGCACCTATTACCTGGACGAGGACAGCTGGCAGATCGTCATGGCCGAGCATTACAACGGCAAGGGCGAGCTGCAGCGCTACTCGGAGGTCCACGGCGTCGCCCATTGGCAGGTCCCGGTCTACGCGCCGGCGGTGGAGTTCACCTTCGACCTGACCGCCGACCGCTACGTCGCCCGCGGCGTCGACAACGGCCTGCCGCCACCGGTGTTCGACGCCCCGATCAAGCCGGACGACTTCACCCCCGAATCGCTGGCCCGCCGCGGCCGGCGGGGATAAGGCGGCGGGATCACTCCGACCCGGTCTGCCGCACCTCGTGGACCTCGGCCGGATGGGCGGCGTGGCGGTTCAGCAGCTCCAGCGCGACGCGTTCGCGCGCGGCGTCGCCGACATTGACCCACAGCAGGATGCCGCCCTTGTCGAGCTGCTGCAGCATCGGCTCGTTGCGCTTGTCGGTCAGCCACTGCGACAGGAAGGAGCCGGCGGCCCCGCCGCCCATGCCCGCCGCCGCCGCCGCCGCCGCGGCCGCCAGCGCGGTGCCGCCGGTGGCCAGGACGGCGCCGGTCGCGATGATCGCGCCGACATAGGCGGGGAAGCCCATCGCCACGCCCTTGCCGCTGCCGGTGTCCTCCGGCGAGATGAAGGCCTGGCGCGGGGCGTTGGGGTCGTGGGCAAGCTCGCCGATGTCGCCCGGCACATGGCCCAGCCGGTCGCGGATGGTCTCGTCGTTGGCGAGCACGCTCAGCTCATGACGCTGGAACCCGGCCATCGTCAGGTCGTCGATCGCCTTCTGCAAGGCGTCGCGGCTGTCGAAGACGCCCACCGCCTCGCGCACCGTGCCGTGGACGCCGGCACCCGCCGAGTCGTCGCTGCCACCCGTCCAGGCGCTGGAATCGACCGTGGTCGGACTCGGGTCGTTCCTGTCGCTCATGCCTCCACCCCCTTCGCTTCGCTGGATGCCGGGCCGGATGTCCGGCTGATCCGGATCCAACCGGGGACAGGGGGCAAGGTTCCGCCAAGGTTTCGGTCACGGCCCCCGCCGGAGTTGGGGGAGGATCAGGGGTGGCCGGACGCCGCCGCCGGCGCCACCACGCCGCGCGGTTCCGGCATCGCGCCCAGGAACCACCACAGGCCGAGCCCGATCAGCACGGCCTTGACCAGCAGGAACAGCGCGATGTGGCGGGCGAGCGGGTTGCGGAGCATGACGGCCCGGCGAAACGATGCGGCAAAGGCGGAACTGGCAAAGGGGCCGGGCTTTTGGCTAGTATCCGGCACCCCCGCTGTCAAGGAAGGACACCCGCCATGAAGCGGCTCCTGCTCGCCCCCGTTGTCGCCGCCGGCCTCATGCTCTGCACCGCCGCCCCGGCCTTCGCCCAGATCAGCCTGTTCCAGGACACCGGGCTGATGCAGGCGGTGTCCGACGGCGACGCCACCAAGCTGAAGGGCGCCCTGTTGAAGGGCGAGAACCCCAACCAGGCCGACATCCACGGCAAGACCGCGCTGCTGGTCGCCGTCGACCGCTCCAGCCCGGCGATGGCGTCGCTGTTGCTCGACGGCGGTGCCAACGTCAACCGCGCCGACAAGGCGGGCACCACCCCGCTGCTGGCCGCGGCCGAGACCGGCAATCCCGAGATGGTCGAGCTTCTCCTGAAGAAGGGCGCCAAGGTCGACCAGGAGAACCGCGAGGGGCTGACCCCGCTGATGGTCGCCGCCCGCAGCGGCCGGGCCGACATCGTCGAACGGCTGCTGAAGGCCGGCGCCAAGGTCGACCGGTCCGACTTCACCGGGCGCACCGCGCTGAACTGGGCGCAGGACAGCCGCAACGCCCGGGTCGGCACCCTGCTGCGCCAGGCCGGCGCCCGCTGATGCTCTTCCGCTGACCTTCTTCCGCTGACACCGGTGCCCACGATGTTCGGTTCGGCCTTCGGCGGTCCCGGCCCGCTGCTGCTCCTGCTGCTGGCGCTGGCGATCGACGCGCTGTTCGGCGACTGGCTGGACCGGGTGCTGCCCGACCCGGCGGCGCTGGCGCGGCGTTTCTGCAACGCCGCCGACGCCCGGCTGAACCGGGTGGAGCGCGGCCCGGCGGCGCGGCTGATGCGCGGCGCGCTGGTGGTGCTGGCGCTGCTCGCGGTCGCGGTGGCGGCCGGGATGCTGGTCGAATGGATCGGCGGCATCGGCCGCGGCTGGATGGTGGAGTTGCTGGCCCTGCTCTGCGGCCTGCGCGGCCGGGCCGCCTGGACCCGCGTCCGCGCCGTGCGCCGCGCGCTGGAGCGGGGCGGGGTCGTCGCCGGGCAGGAGGCGATCCAGGCGCTGACCCGCCGCCACGTCTACGGCCTGGACGAGCACGGCATCGCCCGCGCCGCGGTCGAGGCCGCGGCCCGCGCCTTCGACCGCAAGCTGGTCGCCCCGGTCTTCGGCTACGCCCTGCTCGGCGTGCCCGGCCTGTTCATCTGGACCGCGATGGACGGCGCCGACGCCGCGCTGGGCAGCCCCGGCATCCGGCACGAGCGGTTCGGCCTGACCGCCGCCACGCTCGACGACGCGCTGAACGCCCTGCCCGCCCGGCTGGCCGCCCTGCTGCTGGCGTTGGCCGCCCCCTTCAGCGGCACCGCCAAGGCCGGCGACGCTTTCCGCGCCCTGGGCCGCGACGCCCGCAAGCACCCGTCGCTGAACATGGGCTGGCCGATCGCCGCGATGGCCGGCGCGCTCGGCCTGTCGCTGGGCGGTCCACACCGCGACGGCGGCGTGGTCATCACCGAAAGCTGGATCGGCGACGGACGCGCCCGCGCCACCCCCGCCGACATCGGCCGCGCCCTGGCCTTGAGCGCGGTCGCCGCCCTGCTGCTGGTCGGGCTGGTCGCCCTGCTGCTGTGGGGCGTCGCGGGGATTTAGCGACCGCCCCCTGGGCTCCCCAGCCTTGCGCACACGGCACGGCAACGTCACGCCCTTGGCAGGGCAGGAACCGGCGCGCGTCCCAATATACTAATATGCGTAAATTGGGGAAAGCGGGGTTCATGAGCGCGGGGGACACGACGGCGACCGCGGGCGCGCCGGCATCGATGGATCGGGCCATGGAACGGGCAGCGGAGCGGGCATCCCGCCGGGCCGGCATCCTGTGGATGATGCTGACCACCCTGCTGTTCGTCACCCAGGACGCCACCATCCGTGTCCTGACCAAGAGTTACCCGGTGATGGAGGTGGCCTGGGCTCGCTTCGCGGTTCACATGCTGCTGGTCGGGGTGGTGGTCGCCTGGCGCAGCCCGCATCTGATGGTGTCACACCGCCTGCCGCTGCAACTGGTCCGCTCCTGCCTGCTGCTGGCGACGACGCTGCTGGCCATCCTGGCGCTGCGCGCCATTCCCTTTGCCGAGGTCCAGGCCATTGCCGCCGCGGTGCCGGTGCTGGTGACGGCGCTGTCGGTGCCGCTGCTGGGCGAAACCGTCGGCTGGCGGCGCTGGGCCGGCGTGCTGGGCGGGCTGACCGGAGCGCTGATCATCGTCGGGCCGGTCGGCGGCGCCTTCCATTGGGCGGTGCTGCTGCCGCTGGGGGCGGCGCTCAGCAACGCGCTGTACCAGATCGCCACCCGCAAGCTGAAGGGCGCCGATTCACCGACCACCACCATCTTCTACACCGGGATGGCCGGCACCCTGGTCTGCACGCTGGTCCTGCCCTTCAACTGGGTGACGCCGGACCTGACCGGGGCGGCGCTGATGCTGCTGCTGGGTACCCTGGGCGGCATCAGCCATTTCTGCCTGATCCGTGCCTACAGCGCCGCCCCCGCCTCCACGGTGGCGCCGTTCGGCTACACGACGCTGGTGTGGGCGGCGCTGTACGCCCTGATGCTGTTCGGCGAGGATCTGCGCCTGTCGACCATGGCCGGCACCGCCGTCATCGTCGCCAGCGGTGTCTACATCTTCTACCGCGAGCAGACGCGGGGCAGCGCCAAGTCCGCACCGTAACCCCGTTCAACCGGCCTGCGGCCCGACATCCTCGACCATGTAGAACGGCCCGCGCCGGTCGCGCGCGACCCGCAGGATGAAGCGGTTCAGCCCGCCGGCCTTGATCGTCCACAGGTCGTCGCCGTCGTCCAGCGGTCGCAGTTCCAGCTCGTCTGGCACCGGGGCCTCGCCCAGCCGTTTCAGGATGCGGTCGGCGCGGGTGCGGTCGATGGCGGGCAGGCTTTCGGCGGCGCGGGCGTCGAAATGGTCGCTCTTCACATAGCGGGTGCCGGCGCCCTGGATCGGGCTGGACGGCCGACCGGGCTGCAGCCGGGCGCGAGCCGCCATCAGGCGCCAGCGCGCCGCGCCGCAGGCCGCCAGCGCCGCGGCGTGGGACGCGGCGACCCGCTCGATCAGCGGCGGGAACAGCGGCATCAGCTCGCGCCGCTTGTAGGCAACGCGGCTCATCAGGTCGTGGATCGAGCGTTCCGCCGTGGCCGCCGCCTCGGGCAGCTCGGCGGTCTCCGCCACCAGCAGCGCCGGGATGGCGTCCAGCGCGGCAGCGGCGACCAGCCCATCGATGCGGGCCAGCGCCATCGCCCCCGCCGCGTCGACGCGGGCGATGGCCGCCTCCACCACCGGGCGGGCGCGGGCCAGCGCCTCGTCCCGCGGGACCTCGGCCGACAGGGAGGCCAGCCAAGCCGGATCGAAAAGCGCGGGATCGAAAAGCGTCTTGTCGATCAACCGTCGGCCTGCATGCGCGTGACGATGGTTTCCAGCACCGCGGCGGCCTGATCGTTGGCGACCTGGCAGGTGCCGGCCGCCTGATGGCCGCCGCCGCCATATTGCAGCATCAGCGGGCCGATGTCGGTCCTGGAGCTGCGGTTCAGGATCGACTTGCCGCAGGCCAGCACGGTGTTCTGCTGCTTCAACCCCCACAGCACATGGATCGACACGTTGGTGTCGGGGTAGAGCGCGTAGATCATGAAACGGTTGCCGGCGTAGATCGTCTCCTCGTTGCGCAGGTCGAGCACGACGACGTTGCCGCGCACGGTGGAGCAGCGCTTCAGCTGGTCGACGAACAGCTCGGCGTGCTGGATGTACAGCTCCACCCGCTCCTTCACATCGGGCAGGTCCAGGATCTGGGCGATGCTGTGGTTCCGGCAATAGTCGATTAGGTCCATCATCAACTGGTAGTTCGACACCCGGAACTCGCGGAAGCGGCCCAGCCCGGTGCGCGCGTCCATGATGAAGTTCAGCAGGGTCCAGCCGGTCGGGTTCAGGATGTCGTCGCGCTCGTAGCGCGCCGAATCGGCCTGATCGACCGCTGCCATCATCTCGTCGGAGATGGTGGGGAAGCGCTCCTTCCCGCCGTAGTAGTCATAGACGACGCGGGCGGCCGACGGCGCCTTGGGGTCGATGATGTGGTTGGACTTCTCGCCGACGCGCATGGTTTCCGACAGGTGATGGTCGAACACCATGTGGGCGCCCTCGACATAGGGCAGGTTGGTGGTGATGTCGCGGCCGGTGATCTCGACCTTGCCGTCCTGCATGTCCTTGGGATGGACGAACTTGATCTCGTCGAGGATGCCCAGATCCTTCAACAGGACGGCGCAGACGAGCCCGTCGAAATCGGAACGGGTGACGAGGCGGTATTTCGCGGCGTCGGACATGCAAGCTTCCCCTGGCGACCGTGGCGGTTGAACGCGTGCCGGCAGGGTAGTCGTCCACCCGTCCGGCGCGCAATCCTTTACCAGAGGGCCGCCCGCGACATCAGCCCCAGGGGCCGCGCCGCTTCTGCGGCATGAAGCCGCCCTGCGTGCCTTGCGGCGGCGCCCCCCAGGGCGACCGGCCATCCCGCGGCCGGGTGAAGCCGCCACCACCAACCCCGCCGCCAAAGCCGCCGGCCGGCGCCGCCATCGCCCGCAGGCGTGCCACCCGCTCGCCCATGTCGGGGTGGGTGGAGAACAGGCTGGCCATGCTGGCGCCGCTCAGCGGGTTGGCGATGAACAGGTGGGCGGTCGCCGGGTGCGCCTCCGCCTGATGATTGGGGATGTGGTTGGCGGCGTTGTGGATGTTGGTCAGCGCGTCGGCCAGCCAGTTGGGGCGGCCGCAGATCTCGGCGCCGATGCGGTCGGCCTCGAACTCACGGGTCCGGCTGATCGCCATCTGCACCAGGGAGGCGGCGATCGGCGCCAGGATGGCGGCCAGGATCGCGCCGACCATGCCCAGCGGGTTGCCGCCGCGCTCGTCGTTGCTGGAGCCGCCGAAGAACAGGCCGAAATTGGCCAGCATCGACACCGCGCCGGCGATGGTCGCGGTGATCGTCATGATCAGGGTGTCGCGGTTCTTCACATGGGCCAGCTCGTGCGCCATCACCCCGGCGATCTCCTCGGGGCTCAGGCGCTGCAGCAGGCCGGTGGTGGCGGCGACCGCGGCGTGTTCCGGGTCGCGCCCGGTGGCGAAGGCGTTGGGCTGATCGTTCTCGATGACGTAGACGCGCGGCATCGGCAGGCCGGCGCGCTCCGCCAGCCGGGCGACGATGCCGTGGAACTCGGGCGCCGACCAGGCATCGACCTCGCGGGCGCCGTACATCGACAGCACCATGTCGCCGGAGTTCCAGTAGCTGAACAGGTTCATGCCCAGCGCCACGACGAAGGCGATGATCAGGCCGGTCTTGCCGCCCAACAGGAAGCCGACCGCCATGAACAGCGCCGTCAGCCCGGCAAGGAGGATGGTGGTCTTCAGATAGCTGGTCATGGTCGTCGTATCGGTTCAGGATGGGTCGAAGCGGGATAAAATCCGCCTCGATCCCAGATATGGGCCCGATCCAAGCCCCCGTTCAAGATGCCCGCCATCGCGATGGACCGCATGACCGAATCGACCAAACCCCAGCCGACCGCCGCCGAACCGGCGAAGGACACCACCGTCGCCGACGCCACCGAAGGCACGGGGGCGAAGGCCCCCGAACAGATGCCCGGCGAGATCGGCGGCCCGAAGGGGCCGGAACCGACCCGCTACGGCGACTGGGAGTCCAAGGGCCGCTGCTCGGACTTCTGAGAGGGAGGCGTCACCCCTCCAGCCGCCGCCCGGTCACCGCGTCGAACAGGTGCAGCGCGTCGGGCGGAGGCGCCACGGTCAGGCGGTCGCCGTTGCGGCAGGTCGGCAGGCCGGCCACGCGGACCAGCAGTGATTCGCCGCCGGCCAAGCGGCCATAGACCACCGTGTCGGCGCCCAGTGCCTCCACCAGCTCGACCTCGATGGCGAAGCCGCTGTCGGCGGTCGCCAGATGCTCCGGCCGGACGCCCAGCTTGACCGCGCGGCCGGCGTCGGACAGGCGGGGCTGTGGCAGGGCCAGGCGGATGCCGCCGGCCAGATCCACCGCCTCGCCGCGGTCGTCGATGCGGCCGTCGAGCACGTTCATCGGCGGCGAGCCGATGAAGCCGGCGACGAACAGGCTGGCCGGGCGCTGGTAGACCTCCAGCGGCGTGCCGATCTGCTCCGCCACGCCATGGTTCATCACCAGAATGCGGTCGGCCAGCGTCATCGCCTCCACCTGGTCGTGGGTGACGTAGAGGCTGGTGATGCGCAGGCGGTCCTGCAGCCGCTTGATCTCCACCCGCATCTGGGTGCGCAGCTTGGCGTCCAGGTTCGACAGCGGCTCGTCGAACAGGAAGGCGGCCGGCTCGCGCACGATGGCGCGGCCCATGGCGACGCGCTGGCGCTGGCCGCCGGAGAGCTGGCTCGGCCGGCGGTCGAGGAAGCGGCCGAGTTCCAGGATCGCCGCCGCCTTGTCGACGCGCGCCCGGATCTCCGCCTTCGGCAGCCCGCGGATCTTCAGGCCGTAGGCCATGTTGTCGAACACGGTCATGTGTGGGTAGAGCGCGTAGTTCTGGAACACCATCGCGATGTCGCGGTCCTTGGGGTCCAGCTGGTTGACCACGCGCCCGCCGATGGCGACCTCGCCGCCGGTGATGGTTTCCAGCCCGGCGACCATGCGCAGCAGGGTGGATTTGCCGCAGCCGCTGGGGCCGAGCAGGACCAGGAACTCGCCATCCCGGATGGCGATGTCGATGCCCTTGATCGCTTCGACCGGGCCATAGGATTTGCGGACGTTCCGGATGTCGACGGTTGCCATTGTTCTTCTTTCCTTCGCCCGCGTCTTACTTTTCGCTGTCCACAAGACCCTTGACGAACCAGCGCTGCATCAGCAGCACCACCGCCACCGGCGGCAGCATCGCCAGCACGGTGGTCGCCATGATGATGTGCCAGTCGTTGGCCGATTCGCCGGTGCCGATCATCTTGGTGATGCCGGTCACGATGGTTTCCATGTCCCGGCTGCTGGTGACCAGCAGCGGCCAGAGATACTGGTTCCAGCCGTAGATGAAGAGGATGACGAACAGCGCCGCGATGTTGGTGCGCGACAGCGGCAGCACCACGTCGATGAAGAAGCGCACCGGCCCGGCGCCGTCGATCTTCGCCGCCTCCAGCAGTTCGTCGGGGATGGTCAGGAAGAACTGGCGGAACAGCAGCGTCGCGGTGGCCGACGCGATCAGCGGGATGGTCAGCCCGGCGTAGGTGTCGATCAGCCCCAGGTCGGCGACGACCTTGTAGGTCGGGATGATCCGCACCTCCACCGGCAGCATCAGCGTGATGAAGATCAGCCAGAAGAAGGCCATGCGCAGCGGGAAGCGGAAGAAGGCGACCGCGTAGGCCGACAGGATGGAGATGGCGATCTTCCCCAGCGCGATGGACAGCGCCATGACCAGGCTGTTCAGCATCATGGTGCGGACGGGGGTGTACATCGCGCGGTCGCCGGCCTCGCCGGCCCAGGCCTGGGCATAGTTCGCCGGCCCCTCCCCGCTCGGCCACAGCGGCAGGCCGCCGCGGCCGATGGTGCCGGAATCCCAGGTGGAGCCGATCAGCGTCACATAGATCGGGTAGACGAAGACCAGCACGCCGACGATCAGCACGATGTGGGGCACAAGGTCGATCAGGCGGCTGCGCGAGCTTGACGGCGTCATGCGTAATGGACCTTGCGCTCGACGAAGCGGAACTGCACCGCGGTCAGCGCGATGACGATCACCATCAGGATCACCGACTGGGCCGACGACCCGCCGAGGTCGTTGTTGACGACGCCGTCCTGGTAGACGCGGAAGATCAGCGTCTCCGTCGCCTTGCCGGGGCCGCCCTGGGTCAGGGCGTGGATGGTGCCGAAGGTTTCGAAGAAGGCGTAGACCATGTCGACCACCAGCAGGAAGAAGGTGGTCGGCGACAGCAGCGGGAAGGTGATGGTCCAGAACCGCCGCGCCGGTCCGGCGCCGTCGATGCTGGCGGCCTCCATCACCGACCGCGGGATCGCCTGCAGGCCGGCCAGGAAGAAGATGAAGTTGTAGGACACCTGCTTCCAGCTGGCGGCCAGGATGACCATCGCCAGCGCCTGCCCGCCGTTCAGCCGGTAGTCCCAGTCGTAGCCAAACGCCCGCAGCGCCCGGCCGAACGAGCCGATGTCGGGGTTGAAGATGAACATCCACAGCACCGCCGCCACGGCGGGCGCCAACGCGTAGGGCCAGATCAGCAGCGTCTTGTAGACCCGCGCGCCCTTGATCTTCGAATCGGCCAGCACCGCCAGCAGCAGCGCCACACCCATCGCCAGCACGGTCACCGCGACGCTGAAGATCACCGTGGTCTTCAACGTGTCGAGATAGTTCGGATCGCTCAGCACATAGGTGAAATTCTCGAACCAGACGAACTCGCTACGGATGCCGAAGGCGTCCTGAAGATGCACCGACTGCCAGATCGCCTGGGCCGCCGGCCAGATGAAGAACACCAGCGTCACCGCCACCTGCGGCGCAAGCAGCAGATAGGGCAACAGCCGACTGTCGAAGGTGACGCGACGCTGCAAAGGATGGTCTTTCTCTTTTCATGCCCTCTCCCGCCTCTCGCACAAACTTTGTTTGTGCTGACGGCGTCAGGCGGATCGAAGATCCGCTGAGAGCCTCGGGAGAGGGAGGGGACCCGCCGCGAAGCGTTGGGGAGGGTGAGGGGCATTCCGGACATGGATCCTTGATCCTTGCCTCACCCCTCACCCTTCCCGCTTCGCGGGCCCCGTCCCTCTCCCGGGACGGGAGAGGGAGGTTACAACCGAAATCAGCCCTTGTTGGCCCGCTCGAAGTTGCGGAGCACGGCATTGCCGCGCTTGATCGAGGCGTCGAGAGCTTGGCGGGCGTCCTGCTGGCCCTGGAAGGCCTTTTCCAGCTCTTCCTGGATGATGTTGCGGATTTCCGGCAGGTTGCCCAGCCGCAGGCCCATGCTGTTCTCGGTGGTCGGCGTGCGGGTCAGCTGGGCGGCCGGGACGTCGGCACCGGGGTTCTTCTCGTAATAGCCCTGAGCCTTGGTCAGCTCGAAGCCCTTCATCGTCACCGGGACATAACCGGTGTCCATGTGCCACTTGGCATCGACCTCCGGCTTGGCAAGGTAGGTGAAGAACTGCGACACCGCCTTGTATTCCGCCGGCGTCCGCTTCGGCGAGGTCATCACCCAGAAGGCGGCGCCGCCGATGATGCTGTTCTTCGGGCCATCCTTGGCGAATTCCGGCCAGTAGGGCAGCGGGGCGGCACCCCAGGCGAAATTCGCCTCCTTCAGGATACGGCTGCGCAGGCCCGATGAGGCGTGGATCATCGCGCATTCGCCCGACGGGAACAGGGCGTCCGGCTTGTTGTCGCGGCCGCCATACTTGAACAGCCCGTCCTTCTGCATGTCGATCAGCGTCTGGACATGCTTGACGTAGAGCGGGGAATTGATCTTCAGCTCGGCCTTCAGGCCGCCGAAGCCGTTCTGCTGGGTGGCGAAGGGCGTGTTGTGGATGGCGCCCAGCTGCTCGAACTGCGCCCACACCGGCCAGGAGGTGGTCAGCGGGCAGGTGGAGCCCGACGCCTTCAGCTTCTTCGCCGCTTCGATCATCTCCGGCCAGGTCGCCGGCGGCTTGTTGGGATCGAGGCCGGCCTTCTGGAAAGCGTCCTTGTTGTAGAACATGATGGTGGTGGAGCTGTTGAACGGCAGCGCCATCATCTTGCCGTCCTTGGACGAGTAATAGCCCTTCACCGCCGGGATGTAGGCGTCGGGGTTGAAGGATGCCCCCGTCTCCTGCATCAGCTGGTAGACCGGCTTCACCGCCGGGCCGGCGGCCATCATGGTGGCGGTGCCGACCTCGAACATCTGCACGATGTGCGGCGCGTTGCCGGCGCGGAAGGCGGCGATGGCCGCCTGCATCGTCTCCGGATAGCTGCCCTTGTAGGAGGCGTTGACCTGGACCGCCGACTGGCTGTCGTTGAAGTCCTTGACGATCTGCTCCAGCTGGCCGCCCAGCGGCTGCGGCAGGCCGTGCCAGAAATCGACGACCGTCTTCTGCTGCGCCGATGCGGCGCCCGGCAGGGCGGCGGCGAACAGCAAGGCGGTCGCGGTGGCGGCGCCCGTCAGGAGGGCAAGCTTGCGGCGGGTCAACATGCGGTGGGTCTCCCTGGTCCCGGTGTGGTGCGCGGTTGTCATGAGGGCAACGGGTTGCCGTCCCGCGACGCTTTCGTGAAGTTTTGGTGGCACGCGCATACGCCGCTGTGCGAAGGCATGCGAAGACGTGCGAAAACGCCTGATGTTCGGATGATCTCTTTCGAAACTGTTTGGTTGCGCTAATCGTCACCTTGAGCGCGCATACGGGGGTCTGTCAAGACGCGGTTCCGCAAGTTCGCAACGTGGAAAGTCTATCGCCGGCCGGCGGTGTCGAGCGGTCGCCGGCCGGCAAGTTCGGGCGGTCGCCCGGCGGCAAGCGCGCGGCTCAGCAGCGCCTTCAGCATGACCGGGTCGCAGGGCTTGTGGACCAGCCGGAAACCCGAGCGGCCGACGCTGCGCAGCCGGTCGGGATCGGTGTCGCCGGTGACGATGACACCGGGCACCCGCCGGCCGCAGCGGGCACGCACCGCCTGGATGGCGTCGATGCCGCTCTCCGGCCCCGACAGCCGCAGGTCGGACAGCACGAGGTCGGGGGCGGCGGCGGTCTGCTCCAGCTCGGCGCAGGCCTCGCGGATGCCGCGGGCCGGGATCACCGCATAGCCCCAGTCGCGCAGCAGCAGGCCGATTCCCTCCAGCTGCATCGCGTCGTCCTCGATCACCAGGACGGTGCCGGCCCGCACCGGCGCACCGGAACCAGCGGCCGCTTCGGACCCGGCGGCGCCGGACGCCTCGCCACGGCCCTCGCCGACCCCGTCGTCAGAGCCGTCGCGGGCGCGGTCGGCCAGCGGCACATCGACCGCGAAGACGGAGCCCTTGCCCGGCTTCGAGCGCACCGTGATCGGATGCCCCAGCACCTGCCCCAGCCGCCGCGCGATGGCCAGCCCGAGGCCGAGCCCCTGCTTGCGGTCGCGCCCCGGGTTGCCGAGCTGGTGGAAGTCCTCGAAGATCGCGGCGTGCTGCGACGGGTCGATGCCGACGCCGGTATCCCACACCTCGATCCTGAGGTTGGCGCCGCGGCGCCGCGCCGCCAGCAGGATGCCGCCCTTCAGCGTGTAGCGCACGGCGTTGGCCAGGATCGGCCGCAGCAGCCGTTCCAGCAGCACCGGGTCGCTGGTCACCTGCGCGTCGAGCGGGTGGACGTTGAAACGCAGGCCCTTACCCTCGGCCTCCGGCGCGAAACCCTCCAGCAGCTTGGCCAGCAGTTCGTCGATCGGGAAGGTCTGCGGCTTGGGCGTGACCAGCCCGGCCTCCAGCGCCGACACGTCCAGCAGGGCGCGCAGCAGCGTCTCGCCGCCGATGATCGACTGCTCCAGCTTGTCGGCCAGATCAATGGAGGTGGGGTCGGTCAGCCGCCCGCTCAACAGGTGGTGGAACAGGTGCATCGCCTGGAAGGGCTGGCGCAGGTCGTGGCTGGCCGCCGACAGGAACTTGCCCTTGGCGGTGCGGGCCCGTTCGGCGTCGGCGCGCGCCTGCGCCACCTCCTCCCGCGCCCGCGCCAGTTCGGCCGCGCCGGCGCCGCCGATCAGCGCCACCGCCCGCACCGTGCCATCGGCGCCGCGCACCGGCACCAGCGCCGCCAAGCCGCCGCCGCTTGCCTCCCCGGCCGCCGGCAGCAGTCCGGCCGCCGTGGCCGGTGCGCCCGTCGCCATCACTTGGCGCCGCAGCGCCTCGACCTCGCCCGCGATGGCGGCCGGCAGGCCGGCCTCGGCCGGGGTCCGCCCCTCCACCGCGCCGGGCGGCAGGCCGAAGGCGTCGGCAAAGGCCCGGTTCGCCACCCGCAACCGCCCATCGCCGTCCAGCAAGGCGTGCGGGGCACCGTTGGCCGACAACAGGGCGTCCAGCCAATCCTCGCGTGTGGGCGTGTGATTGTCGTTGGAGAGCATGGGCGTGCACTCGGCAAATCTGCGGGGAAAACCGTTTGGAACGGTGGCGCGACGACCACCGCGTTACCACTGCTTTATCTTGTGCTCCCATCGATCGTGTCAAATGTGACCTCAGTCGACCCCAAGGGATAGGTTCGTTCGAACGCCGTAATCCTTTAAGCCGAGGCTGCGCTTGAGGCTTCCATTTTGGGGCTTGGCTGGGGACCGGGCCGAGGATGGTTTTGCATCCGCCGGCGCCCGCGCTATAAGACGCCATGGTGCAGCGCCGCCCCTCCCCCCTCCGCCGCAAACGATCCGCCGCCCGGCCGCCGCAGCCGCCGCGGGCGCTGGAGATCTGCGGCCTGCCGATGCCGCTGGAGCTGAAGGAGAGCGCGCGCGCCACCCGCATGACCCTGCGCGTCGACGCCGGCCGCGGGCTGGTGCAGGTGGTGATCCCGGTCGGGGTGTCGGAAAGCGACGCCCGCCAGTTCGTCGGACGGCACGACGGCTGGCTGCGGGCGCGGCTGGCGGCGATGCCGCCGTCCCTGCCCTTCGCCGACGGCGCCGCCGTGCCCTATCTCGGGGTCGATCACGTCATCCGCCACGACCCGGCCCTGCGCGGCCCGACCCGGATCGAGGAGGGCGCCCTGCTGGTCGGCGGCCAGGCCGAGCATCTGGGGCGACGCGTCCGCGACTTCCTGGTCGCCGAGGCCCGGCGCGAGCTGTCGACCCGGGCGCGGGTCAAGGCGGCCGGCATCGGCGCCCGCGTCGCCGCCGTCACCATCCGCGACACCAAGAGCCGCTGGGGAAGCTGTTCGTCCACCGGCCGGCTGTCCTTTTCCTGGCGACTGATCCTGACGCCGGAGCCGGTGCTGGACTATGTCGTCGGCCACGAGGTGGCGCACCTGCGCGAGATGAACCACTCCGCGCGCTTCTGGGCGCTGTGCGCCAGCCTGACCGCCGGCCTGAACCCGAACGTCGAGCTGCCCCGCGCTTGGCTGAAGGCAAACGGCACCCGCCTGCTGCGCTACGGGTGAACCGCCGTCACTCCACCGCCTCCGCCACCGGCGCTTCCGGGGCGAGATCGCTGCGCCGGGCGAAGGCGAGGAAGTCGTCGAACGGCATCGGCCGGCCCAGCAGATAGCCCTGGAGCTGCTCGCAGCCCAGTTCGGCGAGGCAGCGGAACTGCTCCTCCGTCTCCACCCCCTCGGCCAGCGTCTGCATGCGCAGGGAGCGCGCCATGCCGATGATCGCCTCGGCGATGGCGCCGCTGTCGGGGTTGCCGTCGCGCAGTTCGCTGACGAAGCTGCGGTCGATCTTCAGCTTGTCGACGCGGAAGCGCTTCAGGTAGGCCAGCGACGAATAGCCGGTGCCGAAATCGTCGATCGCCAGCGGCACCCCCATCTCGCGCAGTTGCGCGAAGGTGTCGCTGACCACGTCGGAATCGTCCATCAGCACGCTTTCCGTCACCTCCAGCTCCAGCGCCGACGGAGGAATGTTGTAGGCCGACAGCCAGCCGGCCACCCGCTCCGCCAGCCCGGGGCGGCGCACCTGCACCGCCGACAGGTTGATGGCGATCACCAGATCCTGATGGCGCAGCAACTCCGCCGCGCGGCGGCAGGCCTCGCCCAGCACCCAGTCGCCGAGCGGCAGGATCAGGCCGGTGTCCTCGGCGACCGGGATGAACTGGCCGGGCATGATCAGGCTGCCGTCGGGCTGGCGCCAGCGGACCAGCGCCTCCGCCCCGATCAGGCGGCGGCCGTCGACCGAGAACTGCGGCTGGAAATGCAGCTCCAGCTCGTTGTTGGCCAGCGCCCGGCGCAGGTTGTTCTCGGTCCACATGCGGTCTGAGGCGCGGCGGTTCAGCTCGGGCGTGAAGAAGCGGTAGGTGGCGCGCCCGGCCTCCTTGGCGGCGTACATCGCCATGTCGGCGTTCTTCAGCAGCGCGTCGATGCCGGTGCCGTCGTCGGGGTAGATGGCGATGCCGATCGACGGCGTGACCTGCAGCTCGTGCCCGTCGATCAGATAGGCGTCGGACAGCGCGCGCAGCACCTTGCGCGCCACGGTGCCGGCCGAATCCGGATCGTCCATGTCGCTGATCAGGATGATGAACTCGTCGCCGCCCTGGCGGCTGACGGTGTCGCTGGCCCGGACGGTGGCGAGCAGCCGGGTCCCGACCTCGCGCAGCAGCCCGTCGCCGACCTCGTGGCCCAGGCTGTCGTTGATGGTCTTGAAGCGGTCGAGGTCGACGAACAGCAGCCCGACCCTGGTGCCGTGACGCCCGGCGGCCAGCATCGCCCGTTCCAGCCGGTCGCGCAGCAGGAAGCGGTTGGGCAGGTCGGTCAGGAAGTCGTACTGCGCCAGATGGCGGATGCGTTCCTCCTGCGCGCGGGTTTCGGTGATGTCGGTGAAGGCGGCGATGTAGTTGACGACCGCCCCGTCCTCGTTCGTCACCACCTTGACGCTCAGCCATTCCGGGAACACCTCGCCGCTCTTGCGGGTGCTCCAGATTTCGCCGGCCCAATGGCCATCGGCGCGCAGTTGCGCCCACAGCTCTTCGTAGAAGCCGGGCGGGTTGCGGTCGGACCGCAGGAACTCCGGGCTGCGCCCCAGCACCTCGTCCCGGCCGTAACCGGTGATGCGGGCGAAGGCGTCGTTGGCGGCGACGATCCGCTTGTCTTCGCCACTGACGAACATGCCCTCGGCGGCGTTGTCGAACACCTTGGCCGACAGCCGCAGCTGCCATTCCGCCCGCTTGCGCTCGGTGATGTCGCGGGCGATCGCCGAGTAATAGACTTCCCCCTCATAGGCGATGCGACTGGCGGTGACCTCCAGCTCCAGCCTGCGGTCGTCCGGCGTGTGATAGACGGTCTCGTAATGGCCGGGCGCGCCCTCGCCGTCGGCGGCGAAGCGCTCCAGCAGGGTGGCCTGCCCCATCACCAGATCCTCCAGCGTGCCGCCCAGCGCCCGGCATCCGAAGGGGTTGATGTAGGCGATGTTGAGCTGCGCGTCGGCCAGCACGACGATTTCGGAGACATGGTCGACGAAGAAATTCGCGAGGTAGAGCTGGCGGGCCCGTTCGCGCAGCATGGTGTCGCTGCGCCGCATCCGCAGTTGATAGCTGCCGACAATGCGGCGGATCCAGCCGGTGACCAGCCACGACACGCCGACCGACGCCGCCAGCGCGACGCCCAGCACCGCCACCGTGGTCCAGACCCGCTGGTTGACGCCACGGCCGATCTCCGCCCGGCGCTCCTCCATCTCCCGGCCGACATCGTCGACGTAGAAGCCGGCGATCAGGATCCAGCCCCAGACGGTGGGCGCCGACACATAGGCCATCTTCGGCGTCGGCCGCGCGGTGACCGGGTGGATCCAGTCGTAGCGCAGTTCGCCGCCGCCCTGCCGCCCGAGTTCCAGCAGCCGGGTGAGCAGGTCGCGTTCGGTCTTCCACGGCAGGCTGTGGGCGTTCATCCCCTCCGACGCGGGGGCGGTGGGCGACAGCAGCACCTGCCCGTCCTGGCGCAGCACGCCGATGTAGCCGGTTTCGCCGAAGCGGAACGCGCGCAGCCGTTCCAGCGATTCACGCTGCAGCTTGGCCTCCGCCGCCTCCAGCGAATCGCTGGCGCCGATCAGCCAGTCGAAGGGTTCGAAGCGGCGGACGAAGGCCAGCTTGTCGACGACGTGCGTCGGGTCGTCGGGCATCCGCCAACGGTAGCGGGCGAAGCCGCGCGCCGTCGGGTCCTGCGCCGCCCGCATCAGTTCGCGCACCACCTCGGCCCGCTGCGGATCGGGACCGGCGAGGTTCGAGGTCCCTTCCCGCTCCGGCTCGACCGGCATCAGCACGGACACGCCGTTCAGGTCGTTGATGAAGTAATAGCCGCGCCCGGCGGAGAAGCGCAGCGGCCGCAGCGTCTCCTTGATCGATTCCTTCACCGACGCGTCGGGCAGGATGTCCTTCTCCCGCTCATGCACCGAGCGGGCGATGGAATAGGCCTCATCGACCTGCGAGCGCAGTTCCTCCTTCAGCAGCGGTTCGACGCGCGACCGCATGTAGGCGAGGTAGGACTGGGCGTTCTCCACCTCCTGCACCAGCGCCTGATGCTGCTCCTGGATGGAGCGCGCCTCGCTCTGCTGCAGGTCGTGCTCGAAATCGGCCCAGTGCTGCCAGACGAAATAGAAGCCCAGTCCAAGCACGAGCGCCGACACCAGCGTCATCGACGCCAGGAATTGCAGGCGATAAAGCCGAGCCTCGTCGGACGAGCGCGACGGCGCGCGGACCAGCTCGGCAACGGGATCGGACAAGCAAGGCTCCTCCGGATGGACGCACCGGGTGGACAGGGTTTGGAGTCAATCAGGGCCGTGCCTGATGCGCTGTGCAAGTGTTGCCTAATGCTCGCCTTGATTCAACAGCAAGCAAACGAAGGCCACCAGGGCGCGACTCTTTGACTGTTTTCCTCGCCCCTTGATCGCTCCGGCGGACAATCGGTCGGAAATGGTGGCACGGCGGGATTTGGGTCCGTTGGCGGCCGGCCGGCGATTCCCGCTGGCCGGACAGGATTCGGGCCGGACGATTGACGCCCCCCTCCCCGGACCTGCCCGCCCGCTCCGCGCGATCCCCGCCGCACCGCATCGCGAGGCTTTCAAACGCGCGCCGTCGCCGCTATGGTCGCGCGCGCGTTCTTCATGGTCCGCAGCCGTACCCGACCCGCGCCCGCAAGCTTCCGGAGAGTGACGATGATCCCCCGCTACACCCGCCCCGAAATGGCCCGCATCTGGGAGCCGGAAAACCGCTTCCGCATCTGGTTCGAGATCGAGGCGCACGCCTGCGACGCGCAGGCCGAGCTGGGCGTCATCCCCAAGGAGGCCGCCAAGGCGGTGTGGGAGCGCGGCAAGTGGGAGATCGAGCGGATCGACGAGATCGAGCGCGAGACCCGGCACGACGTCATCGCCTTCCTGACCAACCTCGCCGAATATGTCGGTCCGGAAGCGCGCTTCGTCCACCAGGGCATGACCTCGTCGGACGTGCTGGACACCTGCCTCGCCGTGCAGATGACCCAGGCCGCCGACCTGCTGCTGGCCGACATGGACGCGCTGCTCGCCGCGCTGAAGCGCCGGGCGTACGAGCACAAGAACACCGTCACCATCGGCCGCAGCCACGGCATCCACGCCGAGCCGACGACCTTCGGCCTGAAGCTGGCCGGCCATTACGCCGCCTTCGCCCGCGGGCGCGAGCGTCTGGTCCAGGCGCGCGCCGACATCGCGACCTGCGCCATCTCCGGCGCGGTCGGCACCTTCGCCAACATCGACCCGCGGGTGGAGGAGCATGTCGCCGCCAAGCTGGGCCTGTCGGTGGAACCGGTGTCGACCCAGGTGATCCCGCGCGACCGCCACGCCTTCTTCTTCTCCGTCCTGGGTGTCATCGCGTCGAGCATCGAGAACCTGGCGACGGAGGTCCGCCACCTGCAGCGCACCGAGGTGCGCGAGGCGGAGGAGTATTTCCATCCCGGCCAGAAGGGCTCGTCGGCGATGCCGCACAAGCGCAACCCGGTCCTGTCGGAGAACCTGACCGGTCTGGCCCGCATCGTGCGCGCCGCCGTGGTCCCGGCGCTGGAGAATGTCGCGCTGTGGCACGAGCGCGACATCTCCCACAGCTCGGTCGAGCGCATGATCGGCCCCGACGCCACCGTCACGCTGGACTTCGCCCTGGCGCGCCTGACCAGCATGATGGAAAAGCTGGTGGTCTATCCGGAGCGCATGCAGAAGAACCTGGACGACCTGGGCGGCCTGGTCTTCTCGCAGCGCGTGCTGCTGGCGCTGACCCAGGCCGGCATGAGCCGCGAGGACAGCTACAAGGCGGTGCAGCGCAACGCCATGCAGGTGTGGGAAAAGGGCGGCAACTACCTGGACCTGCTGTCGAACGACCCCGACATCGCCAAGCACATCGGCCGCGACAAGCTGGAGCCGATGTTCGACATGACCTACCACACCAAGCATGTCGACACCGTGTTCAAGCGCGTGTTCGGCGAATAACGCGGCCAGGCAACGAGGGCGGCCGGGGTCTGTCATGCCGTTCCACCATGCAGGCAAACTCTTGCGGGTGGATGACAAATGCCCCGGCCGCACCTACTCTATCTCCGAAGCGTTAGGCCCGGGCGGGGCAATCCTGTACAGAGCGAGGACTGAACCCATGGCGATGGAAGCCGCCACGATCGAACAGCTCATCAAGGAAGGCATCCCGGACGCGGTCGTGGAGATCGCGGATCTGCGGGGCGACGGCGACCATTACGCCGCGCTGGTCACCTCCGCCACCTTCAAGGGCAAGAGCCGGGTGCAGCAGCACCAGATGGTCTACGCCGCCTTGCAGGGCAAGATGGGCGGCGAACTGCACGCCCTGGCGCTGACCACCGCGGTGCCGGAAGGCACCTGAAGCCACGCGCCGGAAGGCGCCTGATTTCAGACTGCCGGAAGGCACCTGAGGCACGAACCACACGTCGCAACGGACAAGGCGCCGGCATTGCCGGCCCGCATCGGAAGGGTTATCGAGTCATGGTCGATCAGAACGTTGCCGAGCGCATCGAGCAGGACCTCAAGAGCAATGATGTCGTGCTCTACATGAAGGGGACGCCGGTGTTCCCGCAGTGCGGCTTCTCCGCCGCCGTCGTCCAGGTGCTGAGCCATGTCGGCGTCAAGTTCAAGGGCGTGAACATCCTGGAGGATCCGGGCCTGCGCCAGGGTCTCAAGGAATATTCGAACTGGCCGACCTTCCCGCAGCTCTACGTCAAGGGCGAGCTGGTCGGCGGCTGCGACATCGTCCGCGAGATGTACGAGAGCGGTGAGCTGCAGACCCTGCTGACCGACAAGGGCGTCACCACCGGCGCCGCCGCCTGACGGATCCCGGCCTCCCGCCGGACTGGAAAAAGCCCCGCTCCGGCGGGGCTTTTTGCTGGGCGGTCCCACGGCACGCCGCCCACATGCCGGCAACGCAGCCCGGCCATGCCCGGCGCCCTGCTGCCGGATTGCACAAACAATGTGCTAAACGGACGGTATGGCTCAGACCCCGTCCGCCGGCAAGGCTCCGACCTCCACCCCCGCGGCGTTCGCCGCGGCGCTGGCCTCGTTCCTGATCTGGGGGCTGGTCAACCCGGTCTTCTTCAAATCGCTGGGCTCGGTGGGGGCGGTGGAGATCGTCGCGCACCGCGTGGTGTGGACCGTCGTGCTGGTCGGCGCCGGCCTGCTGGCCACCCGTGGGCCGATGGCGGTCGTCACGGCGATCGGCAGTTGGCGCCGGCTGGGCGTGTTCCTGGTCACCACGCTGCTGATCACCATCAACTGGACGGTCTTCATCTGGGCGGTGGTCAACAGCCGGCTGGTCGAGGCCAGCATGGGCTATTTCATCAACCCGCTGATCAACGTGCTGCTGGGCGTGCTGTTCCTGAAGGAACGGCTCAGCCGCGGCCAGATGGTGGCGGTCGGCATCGCCACGGCCGGCGTCGCCAGCCTCGTCGCCAATTACGGCGCGGTGCCGTGGGTGGCGCTGTCGCTGGCGCTGTCCTTCGGCTTCTACGCCCTGGTGCGCAAGAAGGCGGCGGTGGACCCGGTGATCGGGCTGCTGGTGGAAACCGCGCTGCTGCTGCCGGCGGCGCTGGTCTACCTGCTGTGGCTGGGCGGCAGCGGGGCGTTCGGTCACGCCTGGGGGGAAAGCGCGCTGCTGGTGATGGCCGGGCCGATGACCGCGGTGCCGCTGGTGCTGTTCATGATCGGCGCGGCGCGGCTGACGCTGACCACCATCGGGCTGCTGCAATATGTCGGGCCGACCGGCCAGTTGCTGCTGGGCGTGCTGGTCTATGGCGAGGCGTTCACCAACACCCACCTGATCACCTTCGCCTGCATCTGGGCGGCGCTGGCGGTGTTCACCGCCGACGCCGTCAACACCCACCGCTCCGCCAGACGGACCGCGCCGGCCGAATAGGGTGACGCCCCGTCAGGACCGCGGCGTCAGGCCGTAGGCGATGGTGCGGGCCAGCGTCTGCACCATGGCGCAGATGCCGGCGTCGTCGCGGCCGAACACCACCTGATCCAGGAACCCCAGCCCGAAGCTGAGCGTTGCGATGCCGGCCGCCACGTTGGCGAGGTCGGCGTCGGCGACGATGACGCCACGGTCGCGGAAGCTCTCCAGCCGCTTCAACAGGCAGGGAATGCGGCTCTGCGACAGGGTGCGCGCCATCTCGTCGGCGATCGCCGGATCGACCAGGGCGCGGGACAGCACCACCCGGGTGAAATCGCGGCATTCCCAACTGTGCTTCAACTGGGCGTGCAGGAAACGGGCGAGGTCGGTTTCGATGTCGTCGGCCGGCGGCGGCAGGGCGCAGCCGCCCGCCTCCTCCCGCCAATAGCGCTCGACCACCGCCAGCAGCAGCCCGCTCTTGCCGGCGAAGTAGCGCTGGATCAGCTGTTCGTTGACCCCGGCCCGCCCGGCGATCTCGCGCGTCGTCGCCGCGTCGAAGCCGCGGTCGGCGAACACCACCTTGGCGGCGTCGAGCAGCGCGCCTTCCGTCGCCGCCCGGTCCCGCTTCCGGCCGCCCGCGTCGCAACTGGTTTCGCCGCCGCAACAGCCGTCGCCCGTCGCCGGCTGGCCTTCCCGATCCTGGTCCACGCCACACCCCTTTCACCGGAGGCCGAACCCGGCCTCCCCGTCCTGATAATAAGTATGTGAATGCATACTTGACAAGCGCAAGGCTTCGATTCAAGTATGTACCCACATACATACATGCCGCACCATTTGACAGGGGGCGTTCCGCCATGCCGCAAGCCATTGATACTCCGGACCTGTTCACCCCGTTGCGCCTCGGCGCGATCGAGCTGCCGAACCGCGTCATCATGGCGCCAATGACGCGCAGCCGCGCCGGCGCCGGCAACTGCCCGACCGAACTGACCGCCGAATATTACGCGCAGCGCGCCTCCGCCGGCCTGATCATCACCGAGGCGACGCAGGTCTGCGACACCGCCCAGGGCTATCCCAACACGCCGGGCATCCACACCGACGCCCAGACGCTGGCCTGGCGCGCGGTGGCGGAGGCGGTGCACGGCGCCGGCGGCCGCATCGTGGCGCAGCTCTGGCACGTCGGCCGCATCTCCCACCCGCTGTTCCAGCCGAACGGCGCCGCCCCGCTCGCCCCGTCGGCCATCGCCGCGGCCGGCCAGCTCTTCACCGGCCAGGGGATGGAGCCGTTCCCGGTGCCGCGCGCGCTGGAGACCGCCGAGATCCCGGCGCTGGTCCGCCAGTTCGCCGACGCCGCCAAGCGCGCGGTGTACGACGCTGGGCTGGACGGGGTGGAGATCCACGCCGCCAACGGCTATCTGGTCGACCAGTTCCTGCGCGACCGCACCAACCACCGCACCGACCAGTATGGCGGCAGCGTGGAGAACCGCTGCCGGTTCCTGCTGGAAATCCTGGAGGCGACCGCGCACGCGGTGGGCGCCGACCGCATCGGCGTGCGGCTGTCGCCGACGGGCGTGTTCAACGACATGGGCGACAGCGACCCGCTGCCGCATTTCCTGGCGATCACCAAGGCGCTGAACCCGTTCAACCTCGCCTACCTGCACGTGATCGAGGGCCGGCCCGGCCACCACATGGCCCCGCCGGAAGGCGCCCCGCACGTCGCCGCCGCCCTGCGCGCGGCGTTCAAGGGTCCCTTCATCCTCAACGGCGGCTACAGCCAGGCCGACGCCGCCACGGCGCTGGCCAAGGGTGAGGCCGACGCGGTCAGCTTCGGCGAGGCGTTCATCGCCAACCCGGACCTGACCCTGCGCTTCAACACCGGTGCCACGCTGGCCGAGCCGGACCGCACCACCTACTACGGCGGCGGTGCCAAGGGCTACACCGACTACCCGGCGCTGGAGTCGGTGGCGGCCTGACCGGCCGCCCGGCGACCGCTTTCCTGAGACGTCCATCCCCCTGCCCCCGCCCGAGCCCCACTCGGGCGGGGGATTTTTTATCGGGTAGGGACAAGCCTATCCCGGACCGGCCCCGGCCGTGCCGTCAGGTTCCCCGTCCAGGCCGCGGGCGAGCGCGGCGATGGTGCCGTAGCCGACCTGGTCGACCGGATCGATCTCCGCCATCTTGCCGAGGATGGCCAGCGCCTTGTCGCGGTTGTGGCGGCGCAGTTCGATGAAGGCCAGCGCCTTCATGGTGAACAGGAAGAAGCGCGCCGGCCCGGCCGCCGACCAGTCGGTGCTGTCGGCCGCCAGCGTCGTCCAATCGGCGGAAAAGCCGCCCTGCAGCGCCGCGGCGTCCAGCCCGATGCGGGCGACCCGCTCGGCGTCGGCCAGCTTCTTGCGGTTGAAGTAGAATTTGTAGAGCGCGTAGAAGACCGGCAGCACGCGCGGCCCCTTGCGGTGGGCCTCCCACAGCAGCGCCTCGCACCGCTCCAGCAGGTCGCGGGCCTTCACCGCCTCCTGCAACAGCTCGTCGACGGGTTCGGGCACGTCGCCGAACGCCATGCGGCCGTTCGACATCCTGAGCTCGATCGGCTGGTCCATCTCCCTCACCTTTCGCTGATTCCACAAACCATTCGATGCACCGACGACGTCCCATGGTACGCGCGCGGGGCGCGTGAAAGACCATAAATTTTTTGTGCGACGGAGTGACGCGGCTGTCGCAAACGCGACACGCGCCAAACCCGACAAAGCCGTTTGTGAACAGAACAATGTCGGGATTGCGCCAGCCTTGCCCGGCACGACAATCGTTGAAAATCAATGGTCTGGGCAGTTGGCCCGCCTCTTGCTTTTATCCCCTCAGAATGGCCGGCACCCCGGCAACGCGTTTTGAGGAGGCGGGACATGGTGACTCTGACGGATGCGGCGGTTTCCACCCTGGAACAGGTCCTGGCCAAGTCGGGCGGTGCGGCCGCCGGCTTGCGGATCGCGGTGACCGACGGCGGCTGCGCCGGCCTGAAATACCAGATGGGCCTGGAGGCGGCGGCCAGCGGCGACGACACCGTGCTCAGCTTCGGCGCGGTGACGATCTTCGTCGACGCCACCAGCCAGCCCTTCCTGAGCGGCGTCGTGGTGGACTTCGTCGAGGGCATCGAGGGCTCGGGCTTCAAGTTCGACAACCCGAACGCCACCAGCAGCTGCGGTTGCGGCAAGTCCTTTTCGGCCGGCGGCGAGGCGGGCGGCTCCTGCTCCAGCACCCCCGGCGCCTCCTCCGGCTGCGGGTCGTCCGCGCCCCACGCGACGCACTGAACGCTCACCCCACAGCATTCTTCCCAAGGCGCGCACCCAAGGAAAGGCAGCAGCGACATGTGGAACTACACCGACAAGGTCAAGGAACACTTCTTCAACCCGAAGAATTCCGGTGTCCTGGAAACCGCCAACGCGGTGGGCGAGGTCGGCTCCATCACCTGCGGCGACGCGCTGCGTCTGATGCTGAAGGTCGATCCCGACACCCAGGTCATCCAGGACGCCAAGTTCCAGACCTTCGGCTGCGGCTCGGCCATCGCCTCCTCCTCGGCGCTGACCGAGATGATCATCGGCAAGACGGTGGACGAGGCGCTGACCCTGACCAACCGCGACATCGCCGAGTATCTGGGCGGCCTGCCGCCGGAGAAGATGCACTGCTCGGTCATGGGTGCCGAGGCGCTGCGCGCCGCCATCGCCAACTACAAGGGCGAGGAGTGGGTCGACGACCACGAGGAAGGCGAGCTGATCTGCAAGTGCTTCGGCATCGACGCCGCGATGATCGAGCGGGCGGTGACCGTCAACGGCCTGACCTCGCTGGAGGAAGTCACCCACTACACCAAGGCCGGCGGCTCCTGCCAGACCTGCCATGAGAAGATCGAGGAGGTGCTGGAGGCGGTGATGGCCAAGACCGGCGTGCTGAAGCCCGCCGCCAAGCACACCCCCGGCACCGTCGGCCTCGACGCGATCAAGCCGCTGCCGGCCAAGCCGGAGCCGGCCGCCGCGCCCAAGCTGACCAACGTGCAGCGCATGCAGGCGATCATGGGCGCGATCGAGGAGATGCGCCCGCAGATCCAGCGCGACGGCGGCGACGTGGAACTGGTCGACATCGACGGCAAGGACATCTACGTCCGGCTGACCGGCGCCTGCTCCGGCTGCTCGCAGTCGGCCGGCACGATGATGGGCGTGCAGATGAAGCTGGTCGAGAAGCTCGGCGAGTTCGTCCGCGTCAAGCCGGCCTCCCTCATGCCCGCCCACGCCGGCTGAAGGAGGGACTGAGCCATGACGATCCCGAACAACGGCGTCTATCTCGACAACAACGCCACGACCCGCGTCGATCCCGAGGTGCTGGCGGAGATGCTGCCGCTCTTCACCGAGCATTTCGGCAACCCGTCCTCGATGCACGCCTTCGGCGCCGCGGTCGGCGGCAAGATCGAATGGGCGCGCAAGCAGGTCCAGGCCCTGCTGGGCGCGGCGCACGACAGCGAGATCATCTTCACCTCGGGCGGGACGGAAAGCGACAACACCGCGATCCTGTCAATCATCGAGGCCTACCCGAAGAAGCGCGAGATCGTCACCAGCGTGGTCGAGCACCCCGCCGTGCTGGCGCTCTGCGATTATCTGGAGAAGAAGCGCGACTACAAAATCCATCGCATCCCGGTGGACAACAAGGGCAACCTCGACATCGACGCCTACCGGGCGGCGCTGTCGGACCAGGTCGCCATCGTGTCGATCATGTGGGCCAACAACGAGACCGGGACGATCTTCCCGATCGAGGAGCTGGCGCAAATGGCCAAGGCGGTCGGCGCGGTCTTCCACACCGACGCCGTCCAGGCGGTCGGCAAGATCCCGATGAAGCTCGCCGACAGCGCCGTCGACATGCTGTCGCTGTCCGGCCACAAGCTGCACGCCCCCAAGGGCATCGGCGCGCTGTACGTCAAGCGCGGCCTGCGCTTCCGCCCGATGCTGCGCGGCGGCCACCAGGAACGCTCGCGCCGCGCCGGGACCGAGAACGCGCCGGCCATCGTCGGGCTGGGTGCCGCCGCCCACCTCGCGCTCACCCACATGGGCGAGGAGAACACGCGGGTGAAGGCGCAGCGCGACCGGCTGGAACAGGCGATCCTCGCCGCCGTGCCGGCCTGCTTCGTCACCGGCAACCCGGACAACCGGCTGCCCAACACCTGCAACATCGCCTTCGAGTACATCGAGGGCGAGGCCATCCTGCTGCTGCTGAACGAGCAGGGCATCGCCGCGTCCTCGGGATCGGCCTGCACCTCGGGATCGCTGGAGCCGAGCCACGTGATGCGCGCCATGGGAGTGCCCTACACGGCGGCGCACGGCGCCACCCGCTTCTCGCTGTCGCGCGACACCACCGACGCCGAGATCGACCACGTCATCGCCGTGGTGCCGGGCATCATCGCCAAGCTGCGCACCCTGTCGCCCTATTGGGAACAGGGGGCGGCCAAGCCGAAAGAGTTCGCACCCGTCTATTCGTAACACCGGAATCGCAGGCCGGGTCGGGGGTCCGTCCCGGCACCCCGCCCGACGACACCCCGTCGGGGCGGGTTCCCGGCCCGGTCTGCGACACTTTCCATGGGGGCAGGTCTTGCCCCCTCCCTAACCCTCCCCCGCTCTCAGCGGACCTATGGTCCGCCTGTCGCGTCAGCACAAAGCGAAGCTTTGTGCGAGAGCTGACGCGGGAGAGGGGACTGCCGCCGAACGCCCGCCAAGCTCCTACCCCCTCTCCCGCGAAAGCGGGGGAGGGATGGGGAGGGGGCAGCACCTTGCACAGGGAAGGCGTCGCCCCATGACATCCCCCTTCGCCACCATCAACGACACCACGCTGCGCGACGGCGAGCAGACCGCCGGCGTCGCCTTCACGCTCGACGAGAAGATCGCCATCGCCCGCGCACTCGACACCGCTGGCGTGCCCGAGCAGGAGGTCGGCATCCCCGCCATGGGCGAGGAGGAACGCGAGGGCATCCGCGCCGTGGCCGCGCTGGGGCTGAAGGGCCGGCTGATGGTGTGGTGCCGCATGCACGACACCGACCTGAAGGCGGCGCTGTCCTGCAACGTCGGCTTCGTCAATTTGTCGATGCCGGTGTCAGACATCCACATCACCAGGAAGCTGAAGCGCAGCCGCGCCTGGGCGCTGGCGGAGATCGAGCGCCGGGTGAAGCAGGCGCGCGACCATGGGCTGGAGGTCAGCGTCGGCGGCGAGGATTCGTCGCGCGCCGACATGGATTTCCTGATCGCCGCCGCCACGGTGGCGCAGGACGCCGGCGCCCGCCGCTTCCGCTTCGCCGACACGCTGGGCGTGCTCGACCCGTTCCAGACGCGCGCCTGCATCGAACGGCTGCGCCGGGCCACCGACCTGGAGATCGAGATCCACGCCCACGACGATTTGGGCCTTGCCAACGCCAACTCGCTGGCCGCCGTGCTGGGCGGCGCCACCCACGTCAACACCACGGTCAACGGGCTGGGCGAGCGCGCCGGCAACGCGCCGCTGGAAGAGGTGGTCGTCTCGCTGAAGCACCTCTACCACATCGACACCGGCGTGGAGACGCGGTCGCTCGGCACCATTTCCGACCTGGTGGAGCGGGCGTCGAACCGGCCGGTCGCGGTCAACAAGTCGATCGTCGGCGCCGCCGTCTTCACCCACGAGGCCGGCATCCACGTCGACGGCCTGCTGCGCGACCGCGCCACCTACCAGAATTTCGACCCGGCCGAGGTCGGGCGCGAGCACCGCATCGTGCTGGGCAAGCATTCCGGCACCGCGGCGGTCAAGCTGGCCTACCAGGGGCTGGGCATCGCCTGCGACGACGCCATGGCGCACTCGGTGCTGCCCCGCGTCCGCGCCCTGGCCACCCGCGCCAAGCGGCCGCCGACCCCTGAGGAGCTGCGCGATTTCCTCGACGCCGCCGCACGGGTCACCGCATGACCGACGCCGACGCCCCGATCGTGAGGAGTGACGCATGGCCGCCATCGACGACGATCCGCACCACACCGGCACCGGCGCGATGAGCGACCCGGGGAGCGCCACCGGCGGCGGCATCGGCATTGTCGCCCTGCTGCGCGAGGACGTCGCCTGCGTGTTCGACCGCGACCCGGCGGCGCGCAACGTCGTCGACGTGCTGACCTGCTACCCCGGCATTCACGCGCTGGTGATGCACCGCGTCGCCAACGCGGCGTGGCGGCGGGGGCTGCGCTGGCCAGCGCGGTTCCTGTCCTATCTGGCCCGGGCGCTGACCAACATCGACATCCACCCCGGCGCCACCATCGGCCGCCGCTTCTTCATCGACCACGGCGCCGGCGTCGTCATCGGCGAGACGGCCGAGGTCGGCGACGACGTGACGCTCTATCATGGGGTGACGCTGGGCGGCACCTCCTGGACCAAGGGCAAGCGCCACCCGACGCTGATGGACGGCGTGCTGGTCGGGGCCGGTGCCAAGATCCTGGGGCCGATCACGGTGGGCAGCAACGCCCGCGTCGGCGCCAATTCGGTGGTGACCAAGGGCGTCCCGGCCGGCATGACGGTGGTCGGCATCCCCGGCCGGGTGGTGCGGCCGGAGACCCAGCGTCCGCTCGGCCAGCGTCCGCTCGGCGACCACGGCATCGACCTGGAGCATCACCTGATGCCGGACCCGGTCGGCAAGGCGATCGCCTGCCTGATCGACCACATCAACCGCATCGAAGCCCGGCTGGAGGCCCACACCACCGCCGAGCGGGCGGCCGGTGCGGCCGGCGCCGCCGAGGTCCGGCTGTCGAACCTCCGGCTGAGCGACATCCACCTGGACGGCGTCGCCTGCGACTCCTGCGGCAACATCTGCGACCAGGAGGGCTGCGGCCCATCCCCATCCACCCAGCAGCACGCGTGAGGAGTCTTCGACGATGAGCGATTTCACCGACGACCTCGACGATCTGGAAACCGCGGAAGACTTCCTGCGCTATTTCCACGTCACCTACGACCAGCGCGTGGTGAACGTGAACCGCCTGCACATCCTGCAGCGCTTCCACGACTATCTGTCGGCCGACGGCGGCATCGAGGGGCTGGACGACGAAGGCACCGCCGCCCGCTACCGCGTCCATCTGGAGCGGGCGTACCAGGACTTCGTCGTCTCCAACGCCATCGCCGAAAAGACCTTCAAGGTCCACAAGGAGGAGGCGCGCAAGATGGCCGACCGCTTCGTGTCGCTCGACAGCCTGCTGGGCACTCCGGTCGGCTGAGGCCGGGCAAGCCGGAGCCACGCATGCGAAAGGGGGCGCCGCAACGGTGCCCCCTTCGTCATCGGCACGGCAGCGTCAGTGAATCTTGTTCTCGTTGCGGCCGTCGTCGCGGCGGTAGACGTGGACGTGGTAGGCCGCCATCGGGTTTTCGTCGATGTAGCGCAGCAATTCCTGCTCGGTCCGTGCCGTGGCGTCGCGAATCAGGACCTGCCAAGCCGGTTCCATCGTCGCGCGCTTGGTCTCGTCGTGCGGCAGCATGATGAATCCGGCCCATTCGGGATCGAAATCGGCCAGATAGCTCTTGGTGTAATGCTTCATCATCGCCGCGTCGTTGACGTTGACGCTTTCCTTGTTCTCAAAGCACACGCGCAGATCCATCGCCGGTCTCCTCATGGGGAAGGGCACGGCCGCGCCCGAAACCCACGAAGGGAGGAGCGGCGCCGTGCGCACTTGGTCCGGAAAACACCTATGAACCTGAGATGGTGCGCATCCCCCGGTAAAAACAAGGGGAACCTTCCCCATTGGTCATACCCCTGCGTTTTTCGGGTTCGTCCGTTGCCGGGCTTCTGTAGAATCCCTGTGACAGCTCATAAGCGATCATGATGACCAACGTTCCGCCTGCGCTCCACCAGCCCATCCGCATCCTCATCGTTGAAGACGAAAGCCTCGCCGCCATGGCACTGGAAGAGATTCTGGGCATGCTGGGCTTCGCCGTCTGCGGGACCGCCGACAACGCCGAGGCGGCGATCGAGGCGGCGGTGCGGCTGCGGCCGGACATCGTCATGATGGACATCCGCCTGCTCGGCCAACGTGACGGGATCGAGGCCGCCGCGGAGATTCGCGCCCGCACCGGCATCCGTTGCATCTTCACCTCCGCCTTCGCCGACCCGACGACCCGCCACCGCGCCGACGACTGCGAACCCTTCGGCTTCGTTCGCAAACCCTACTTCCCGGCCGAGCTGCAACGGGCGCTGGACCATGCGGTGGGAGTGCTGGAACGGGGTCGGGACTAGCGGAGCGCTCGCACGAGCCCCCCTCCCCGGCCCTTCCCAAAAACAAAGCGGCCCCCGCGCGTTGCCGCGCGGAGGCCGTTGGAGGCTGGCGGCGACGATGGAAACGATCAGCCGAACTTGTAGCTGATGCCGTAGCCGCCGCGCGGGTAGTCCCAGGCGATGTTGCCTTTGTCCTGGCAGACCACGCGGCAGGTGCCGCATTCCAGGCAGCCGTCGGTCACCAGCGTCACGCCGCCGGTTTCGTTCTTGCTGTAGCAGGCCGCCGGGCAGCAGAAGGTGCAGGCCTGCCGGTCGCAGCTCTGGCACACCTCCTCGCTCTTGATCTGGATGTGCGGACGGCTCTCATCGACGATGTAGCGGTTCTGATAGAGCTTCTCTTCGACCTTCACCATGATGCTCATCGCACGGCCCTCACCAGCTTGATTGCGTCACCGACCAGACCCATCACCGAGCGGCGCTTGACGAAGGCCTTCATGATCGCCTTCTCCTTCGTCTTCTTGTCGACGCTGTCGACGGTGAACCAGTTGTGCGCCGCCGCCGTGATCTCGTCGGGGTAGGCGCCGAAGAATTGCTTGTTGCCGTGCATGATGCCGGGCAGCTCGCGGTACTTCTTCAGGTCCTTGATGATGAAACTGTCGTCCAGCTTCGTCTTGTAGGCAGCGAGGTTGCCGGCGCTGAACGGCTTGCCGGCCGCCTTCAGCTCCAGCACCGTCTCCGCCGCCATCCGGCCCGAGGCCATGGCGAGGTTGGAGCCCTCGCGGTGGGCCGCGTTGTTGAAGTGGGCGGCGTCGCCGACCACCATCCAGCCGTCGCCGTAGAGCTGCGGGATCGCCTTGTAGCCGCCTTCCGGGATCATGTGGGCGGCGTATTCCTTCATCTCGGCGCCTTCGATCAGCGGCCGGATGACCGGGTGTTTCTTCAGGTCCTCCAGCATCTTGTAGGGCGGGCAGTCGCCGTTCTTGAAGTCGGAGATCAGGCAGCCGATGCCGATCGTCAGCGATTCCTTGTTGGTGTAGAGGAAGGCGGTGCCGCACATCCCCTTCGTCACCTTGCCCATGATCTCGATGACGACGCCTTCGTCCTCCTTGATGCCGAAGCGCTGCTGGATCAGCTCCGGATCGATGAAGAGGATTTCCTTGACGGCCAGCGCCACATTCTCCGGCGCCGCTTCGGTCTGCAGGCCGGCGCGCTTGGCCAGCAGGGCGTTGACGCCGTCGGCCATGATGACGACGTCGGCGTGGATCTCGCCGCCCTCGCGGTCGGTGCGCACGCCGGTCACCTTGCCCGACGCGTCGCGGATCAGCTCGGTCACCGTGGTTTCGCAGATCTGCAGGCCGCCGACCTTGCGGATCCGCTCGCCCCACCATTTGTCGATGTTGGCGCGGATGATGGTGTAGCGGTTCGGCTTGTCGGTGTTGAAGGCTTCCGAGCGGTAGTTGGTGCCGACGTAATTGTCGTCGCCCAGCAGCCAGACGCGTTGTTCGATGATGTGGCGCTCGGTCGGGCAGTCCTCGCGGAAGTCCGGGATGATCTTTTCCAGCTCATGCGAATACATGATGCCGCCCTGGACGTTCTTGGCGCCGGGATATTCGCCGCGCTCAAGCTGCAGGACCTTCAGTCCCTGCTTGGCCAGCGTGTAGGTTGCGGCGTTGCCGGACGGACCGGCACCGATGACGATGGCGTCGAACTTTTCGACCATGTCGACAGGCTCCTTTCTCGTCCGGCGGTCAGCCGGCCATGCGGTTGACGGAGAGGCGGCGGCCGAAGGCATCGGTCAGCGCCGGCAGGATCTTCAGCGCGTCGCCGACCAGCCCGAGATGGGCGAAGTCGAAGATCGTCGCGTTGGGATCGGTGTTGATCGCCAGGATCAGGTCCGATTTCTCCATGCCCACCCGGTGCTGGATGGCGCCGGAGATGCCGGCGGCGATGTAGAGCTTGGGGCGGACCGTCTTGCCGGTCTGCCCGACCTGACGGTCGTTGGTGGCCCAGCCGGCCTGGACCAGCGGGCGGGTCACGCCGACCTCGCCCCCCAGGACCTTGGCCAGATCGAACACCAGCTTCATGTTCTCGACCTTGCCCAGTCCCTTGCCGGCCGACACGATGATGTCGGCGAAGGCCAGCTGCGCCTCGTTCTGCTCGCGGTCGGCGATGAAGTTCAGGACCTTGGTGACGATGTCCTCTTCGCGAAGGTCCGGCTTGATCTCGACGACGCGGCCGCTGCGGGCGTCGTCGCGCTCCGGCATCGCCATGACGCGCGGGCGCACCGTGGCCATCTGCGGCCGGTAGGCCAAGGTCTGGATGGTGCAGAGCAGCGTGCCGCCGAAGGTCGGCCGGGTGGCGGCCAGCGAGCGGTTGTCGGCGTAGATGTCCAGCTCGGTGCAGTCGGCGGTCAGGCCGGTCGCCAGCGTGGTGGCGATGGCGCCCGCCAGGTCGCGGCCCAGCGTGGTGGCGCCCAGCAGCACGATCTCCGGCTTGTGGGTGTTCACCACCTCGGTCATGACGCGGCAGTAGGGATCGGTGCGGTAGTCGGCCAGCGCCGGGTCGGTCACCTTGTAGACGATGTCAGCGCCATAGCTGATGGCGTCGCCGCAGATGCGGTTCAGGTCGGGGCTCTCGGCGCCCAGCACCACGGCGCCCACCTCCACCCCCAGCTTGTCGGCCAGCTTGCGGGCCTCGCCCAGCAGTTCCAGCGACACGGAATGGACGATGCCGCGCTCCTGCTCCACGATCACCCAGACGTTCTGGTAAACCTTCAGGTGTTCGGGAAGCTGGAACTTGCGGCCCTGGGGCTTGCTCGGTTCGCTCATCGTCGGGTCTCCCGCGGGTGGATCGTCAAAGCCCGGCCGCGGCGCGGGCGAGCAAATCGTCGGCCAGCTTCGGCTGGGCGCCGAAGATGGCGTCGATGGCGGCGGCGGCCTGCGCATCGGGGGTGTCGGCGTCGGCGACGATCATCTTGGCCTTCTCGGCGCGCGGCTTCGGCACGAAGACCTTCGACACCACGGTCGGCGAGCCCTTCAGCCCGACGCGGGTCTCTTCGGCGCCGGTGAAGTCGCGGCTCCAGGTCTTCAGGTCGTAGCGGGCGGCGCGGAACAGATCGTCCATCTTGCCGAAGCGGATGGTGTTGGTGCCTTCCAGCATGGTGATCATGCAGGGCAGCCTGGTCTTCAGCACCTGCACGCCGCCTTCGGAGCGGCGCTGCACCACAATCTCCTTCGAGGCGATGTTCAGGTCCTCGATCCTGGTGATGTAGGTGAGCTGTTCGAAGCCGAGGCGGGTGGCAATGCCCGGGCCGACCTGGGCGGTGTCGCCGTCCACCGTCTGCTTGCCGCAGAAGACGATGTCGACCGGTTCCTCCTCCGCCAGCTTCTGGATGGCCGAGGTCAGCGCGTAGGAGGTCGCCAGCGTGTCGGAACCGGCGAACTTGCGGTCGGTCAGCAGAACGGCGTCGTCAGCCCCCAGCGACAGCGCCTTGCGCAGCGAGGTTTCCGCCATCGGCGGCCCCATGGTCAGCACGGTGACGCGGGCGCCCACCTTGTCCTTCAGCCGCAGCGCCTCTTCCAGCGAGAACAGGTCGAACGGGTTGATGATGGCGGGGACGCCCTGCCGCATGATCGTGTTGGTCACGGGATGGATGCGGATCTGGGCGCTGTCGGGCACCTGCTTGATACAGACGACGATGTGCATCCCGTTCTCCTTGCCGACGCTGGTCTGTGGCGCGCGTGTGGGTGGGGGGCCGGCGTCGAGCCGGCGACATCCCTTCAACAGCAAGCGCCATGCCAGTCGGCCGGGAGCCGGCCAACGCACTGGATTCGTTCGGATCTTTCAACGGAACGGACGCACCGCAACGATGTCGCAAAGGCGACAAAGCCGGTGGGTGTCGGGTTCGTTACAGCCGGGGCGGCCCCGCCCGGCGGGCGCGGTTCACGCCGCCTCGATGTGGGCGATGACGCGGTCCAGCGCGACGCCGATGCGGGCCACCATGGCCGTGATGCCGTCCAGCCGACGGTCGAGCACCGCCAGTTCCACCGCGTCGGCCGCCGCCGCCAGATCGCGGGCGCCAACGGTGCGCGACGACCCCGCCAGCTTGTGCGCGGCCTGCCGCACCTCGTCCCAGCTCTCCCCGGCCAGCGCCTCGGTCAGCCAGCGGTGCGACGCCCGGTTGGAGGTGACGAACTCGCCCAGCAGGTGGTGGACGAACTCGGTGTCGCCATCGAACAGCGCCGCCAGCGCGTCGAGGTCGAGCGGCGGCAGCTCCATGGCCGGCGGTGCGTCGCCAGCCGCACCGCCACCGGCCCCATCCAGGTCCGGCGGCAGGCTGGCGACGTCGACGCCACCCCCCGCCGTCGGCAGGAAACGATCGAGGACCCGGCGCAGGTCGGCGAGGCTGACCGGCTTGGCCAGCGTGCCGTCCATCCCGGACGCCAGGCATCGCTGCGTCTCACTCTCCGTCGCGTTGGCCGTGATGGCGACGATCGGCAGGCGTTCCGTCCCAGCCGCTGCCCTGGCCCCCTCCTCGGCGCGGATGGCGCGGGCCAGTTCCATGCCGTCCATCTCCGGCATCTGGCAGTCGGTCAGCAGCAGGCCGTAGCCGCCGGTCCGCCACAGCGCCAGCGCCTGGACGCCGTCCTCCGCCGCCTCCATCGCGTGGCCCAGCAACGCCAGTTGGCGCTGGATGACCTGCCGGTTGGTCGGGTGGTCCTCCGCCACCAGGATCAGCCGGCCCAGCGCCCGCGCCTCCTCCACCGAGGGCAGCGGCGACCGCTCGGCGGCGGGGGTGGCGGGTTCCGGACGCGGCGACGGCTCGGCGCCGTCCCCCTCCCCCGCCATGCGTCCGGCGGCGGCCAGCACGGCGCGGACCAGACCGGCGCGCCGGAGCGGGCGGCCCAGCACCACCGTCCCGGCCAGCGCCTTGCCATGCAGATGACCGTCGCCGATCAGCACCCGTCCGCGCACCCGGCCCCGCGGGTCGTGGTCGAGCGCCGCAGTGTCGGTGCCGGCGGTCGCGACCAGCACGTCGCAGACGGCGGTCGGCAGCAGGGCGCGGAGGGCGGCGGCGGCGTCCGGCGCCTCCACCACCAGGGCGCCGTCGCTGTTCAGGTAGCGGGCGAGGAAGCCGCGCTCCTGCGTGTCGGCGGCCAGCAGCAGCACGGTCACGCCCTGCAGCGGCGCCCGGCCGCCGGCGGGGGCGGTGCCGGGATCACCGACGGCGTCCGTGCCATCGGCCGCCCCCTCCTGCCCCGCCACCAGATCGGCGGCGAAGGTGAACCAGAAGGTGGAGCCGACGTTCGGCTCGCTGGTCACGCCGATCTCGCCGCCCATCAGCTCGGCCAGGCGCCGGCTGATCGACAGCCCCAGCCCGGTGCCGCCGAACCTCCGGGTGGTCGACGCCTCCGCCTGGGTGAAGGGGCGGAACAGGCGGCCCTGGTTCTCGGCCGAGATGCCGATGCCGGTGTCGGTCACCGCCACCCGGATGGTGACGCGGTCGCCGTCGAACCGCGCCAGCTCCACCCGGACCGTCACCGACCCGGCCTGGGTGAACTTCACCGCGTTGCCGGCGATGTTGAACAGAACCTGACGGATGCGCACCGGGTCGCCCATCACCACCGCCGGCAGGTCGGGGTCGATGTAGGTGACCAGCGCCAGCCCCTTGGCCCGGGCGCCGGGGGCCAGCGTGTCGGCCACCCCCTCCACCACCGCGGGCAGCGAGACCGCCGTGTGCTCCAGGTCGAGCCGCCCGGCCTCGATCTTCGAGAAGTCGAGGATGTCGTTGATGATGGTCAGCAGGGCGCCGGCCGAATCCCGCACCACGGTCACCAGCTCGCGCTGGTCGGCGGTCAGGCTGGTGTGTTCCAGCAGCTCCAGCATGCCCTGGACGCCGTTCATCGGCGTACGGATCTCGTGGCTCATGGTGGCGAGGAACAGCGACTTCGCCTGGTTGGCCGCCTCCGCCTCGACCCGCGCCGCCTCCGCCGCCTCGCGCGCCGCCACCAGGTCGCGGGTGCGGTCGGCCACCTGCCCTTCCAGGCTGCGGTTCAGCTCGGTCAGTTCCTCGTAGAGGTGGACGTTGTCGAAGCCGATGGCGACCTTGGCGCAGAACACCTCCAGCAGCCGCCGTTCATCGGCGGTCAGGGCGCGCGGGTGGCCGAGATAGACCGCCGTGTCGTTGCGCCGGGTGGCGGAGCGGAAGACCAGCACGCTGTGCCCGCGCTCGAACCGGCTGCGGCCGTCGGCCAGCGCCGACGTCACCGCCTGCACCGCGTCGGGCGGCAGCGCCAGGAACAGCGGCGTCCCCTCGGCCCCGGCGTGCCGCCCGGCGCCGCCCAGCACCAGCGGCTCCACCGGCGTCTGCCCGTCGGACAGCCGGCTGACCAGCGCCACCCCGTCGCCCGGCGGGCAGACGCCGACGATCTGCGCCACGGCGTGGCGCACGAACTCCGCCATCGTCCGCTTGCCCAGCAGGGTGGAGGACGCGTCGAGGATGCGCTCCAGCCCCTCGCGGTGGTCCTCGATCGCGGTGATGTCCTGGTAGCCGCGCAACGCGGCGACCACCGAGGTGAACAGCTTCTGCGCCGTCAGCTCGGTCTTCGACTTGTAGTCGTTGATGTCGTAGCTGAGGATGACGTCGCGTTCCGGCGCCTGCCCCGGCTGGCCGGTGCGCAGGATGATGCGGACGCGGCGGTTGTTCAGCTCGCTGCGGATGTAGCGGACCAGACGCAGGCCGGCGTCGTCGGATTCCATCACGACGTCGAGCAGGATGACCGCGATCGCCGGGTTGTCGCGCAGCACCCCGCGCGCCTCCGCCGCGGTGCCGGCCGACAGGAACTGCGCCGGCCGTCCCTCGAAGGCGAAGCCGCGCAGCACCATCTTGGTGGTGGCGTGGATGGCCGGGTCGTCGTCGACGATCAGGATCAGCCAGGGCTCGACCGGCTCCGGGGCCTCCGCCGCCGGTTCGACCGCAGGCTCCTCCTCGGCGAACAGGAATTCGTCGCTCATCACGTCCCTCGGCACGTTCCCGGCCCGGATTCCCGTGTGGAACCCGCGCTTATACCACCCCGGCGCGCGGCGACCTTACCACAGGATTTCCCCGCCCTGCCAGTTCGCGCCCGCCGGCCGGATCGGCCGGAGCGCGTGGAAAGGGTGGATTTGCCGGTGCGCAACCGCCATGGTGGCCCGGTTTCTCCGTCTTTCCCCATCGCGCGGCCGCCTTCTGCCATGAACCTGCTCGCCTGCATCCACGACAAAGCCCCGTTGATCGAAGCCCGGGATTCCGACCTGGGCGACCTGTTCCCGCCCGGCTTCCTCGACCTGTACGAGGTCCACAGCTACCGCAACGCCGCGCGCATCCTGGCCTACGCCTGCGCGCCGGAATTCCGCGAGATCACCGAGCGGCTGATGGAGTTCCGCATCCGCACCGAGGACATCGTGGCGTCGGGCGGCAACAAGTCGCAGATCGCCAAGACGATGGAGCGGATGCTGAACCCGCTGGGCTGGAACGAGACGCGCATCCGCGGCGACCTGTTCATCACCAAGATGATCGTGACGCACGAGGAGAAGCGCCGCGTCGCCGGCAAGAACCGCGGCCAGACCGTCACCGAGCAGCGCCAGCGCGAAGAGCTGTATCAGGTCAAGGGCTTCATCGACGGCCACAAGATCGACTTCGTGAAGGGGCGGGTGTCCTTCGACCTGGAATGGAACAGCAAGGACCAGACGTTCGACCGCGACCTCTACGCCGCCCGCACCTTCTACGAATGCGGCATCATCAACGCCGGCGTCCTGCTGACCCGCAGCGCCGAGCTGGTGCCGCTGTTCACCGAGGTGGCGCGGCGGGTCGACGGCAAGAACTTCCAGAACAAGTACGGCGCCAGCACCACCTGGATGAAGAAGCTGCTGTACCGGCTGGACGCCGGCCGCGGCGGCGGCTGCCCGGTGCTGGCGCTCGGCATCCGCCCGGCGCTGGTGTCCGACTTCGACGAGTGGAAGGAGCGGCACCCGGTGGTCCGCCACGCCGCGGTCTTCGACGTCGACAGCGGCGCGGACGACGAAGACGATCTGTGGTGACGGCCGGGTGAGGGCGGTCGCCCCCTCCCTCAGGCGAACTTGCGGTCGGTCAGCAGCAGCCGCAGGGCGAAGCCCAGGAACAGCACCCCGGCCACGCCGTCCAGCACCGTCCGCACCCGCGGGCTGGCCAGCACCCGCCGCGCCGCACCGGCGCTGAGCGCCGCCACCCCGGCCAGATAGGCGGCGCCGACCACCGAGATGATGCTGCCGAGGATGAAGGTCTGGAATGCGACATGCCCCAGCGCCGGGGCGATGAATTGCGGCACGAAGGCCAGCTGGAACAGGATGACCTTCGGGTTCAGCAGGTTGGTCAGCAGCGCCTGCATGAACACGCGGGCCGGCCGGGCCGACGCGGACGCCGCCGCGGCCAGCGCGTCGCCCTCCCCCGCCCCGCCGCGGCTGGTCCAGACGCTCCACAGCGACCGCAGGCCGATCCAGGCGAGGTAGGCGCCACCGGCGTAGCGCAGCACATCGAACAGCGCGGCCGACGCGGCGATCAGGGCGGAGATGCCAGCGGCGGCCAGCAGCGAATGGATCAGGTTGCCGACGGTGATGCCCAGCGTCGCCACCACCCCGGCCTGCCGCCCGTCGGCGATGCTGCGGGTCAGCACCAGCAGCGAGTCCGGCCCCGGCGCCAGCACCAGGACACCGACAGCCACCAGATAGAGCTGAAGCAGATGGGGGTCGAGCGGCAGGGTCATGGTCGGGGTGCTTTCGAAAGGACCGTGGACGGGAAGGTGGTGGAACCGACGTTCAATCCGGCCAGCGGCGGTGCAGCCACAGCCATTGCGCCGGCTTGTCGCGGATCCAATCCTCCAACAGCCGGGTCAGCCGTTCCATCAGAATCCGGGTGTCGGCGTTGCGGTCGCCGCTGGTCGGGTATTCCTCCGGCGGCAGGACGGTGACGCGGAAATGGGCGCCCTCCAGCCGTTCGGTCCGCGCGGCGCACAGCGGCAGTCCGAACTTCATCCCCAGCGACGCCGCCGCCGGGGCGGTCATCGCGTCGCGGCCGAAGAAGGGGATGGGGATGCCGTCGTTCATCTTCTGGTCGATCAGCATGCCGACATGGCCGCCTTTCGACAGGTGGCGCAGCAGGATGCGCGCGCCGTCCGGCCCCTTCGGGATCTGGGTCTGGCTGGCGGCGCCGCGCAGCTTCATCAGCAGCGCGCCGACGATCGGGTTGTTGGGAGCGCGGTAGACCAGCGCCAGTTCCAGCCCGCAGATGCGGGCGGTGACCGTCTCCACCTCCCAGTTGGCAAGGTGGCCCGACACCAGGATGCCGGCCCGGCCATCCTCGCGCATCGCGTCGACATGCTCGCGCCCGACCAGTTCCACCCGCTCGTGGCCGATCTGCTCCAGATGCGGGTATTCGGCGATGGTGCGGCCGAGATTGTCCCACATGCCGCGCAGGATGCTGTCGATCTCCGCCTTGGATTTCTCCGGGAAGGCGCGGGTCAGGTTGCGCCGGGCGCGGCGGGTGCCGGACAGCCACGGCCCCACCGTCCGCCCGATCCAGCCGCCGAGCGCCGACGCGCGGTCGAGCGGCAGCGCCCGGAACACCGCGTTCACGCCATGGACCAGCAGCGCTTCCACCGGGTAGCCGATGCGGCGCGTCAGCCATTTCCGCAACGGGCTACGCGGCTTCGCCATGATGGCTTCCTTTCAGGCACAAACGGTCCAGCAGCGCCTCGACGGCGCCCTCCTCCTCCCAACGCACCGCCACCGGCAGCATGGCCACCCGCGCCCGCAGCGCCGGCGCCAGGCGCACGGCGTCCTTCGCGGTGGTGACCGGCACGGCGCCGCGCGCGGCGGCGCGGTCGATCAAGGCGGCGATCTCGGCCGGGCGGTAAGGGTGATGGTCGGCGAAGGGCACCCGTTCGACGAGCCGGGCGCCGAGCGACTCCAGCGTCGCGAAGAACTTCTCCGGCCGGCCGATGCCGGCGAAGGCCAGGACGTCGCGGCCGGCCAGCGCGGCGGCGGCCTGCGGGTCGGGCTCCAGCCGGGCGCGCAGCAGCGGCCGCCCACCGGCCTGCGCCGCCAGCCCGCAGCGGTCCTCGCCCAGGACGACCAGCGCGTCGGCGCGGGCCAGCCCGTCGGCCACCCGCTCGCGCAGCGGCCCCGCCGGGACCAGCCGGCCATTGCCGAAGCCGACCGCGCCGTCGGCGACGACCAGCGACAGGTCCTTGTGCAGCGCCGGGTTCTGGAAGCCGTCGTCCATCACGATGACGCCGGCCCCGGCCTCCACCGCCCGCCGGGCGCCGGCCAGCCGGTCGCGCGCCACCCAGCAGGGCGCGGCGGCGGCCAGCAGCAGCGCCTCGTCGCCGACATCGGCGGCGGTGTGACGCTGCGAATCGACGCGCAACGGCCCGGCCTCGCGCCCGCCATGGCCACGGGTCAGCGCGTGAACCGCCACGCCGCGGCCCCGCAACGCCGCGATCAGCGCCAGCCCGACCGGCGTCTTGCCGGCGCCGCCCGCCACCAGATTGCCGACACAGACCACCGGCGCCCCGACCCGGCCGGGCGCCGTCCCGGCCAGCCGCCTGCGCCCGGCCAGCCCATAGAGCGCGCCCAGCGGCGCCAGCAGCGCCGACGCCAGACCGGGCGGTTGGTACCAGAAGGCGGGGGTCTTCACCGGCGCCCCCTCAGGCGGCGGGGCGGATGCCGGCGGCGCCCAGCACCGGGGCCAGCGCGCCCAGCGCGCGGTCGACGATCCGGCGGTTGTCCGCCGTCACCCGCGCCGCGCCGGCGACGATGCGTTCGCGCGCCTGCGGGTCGGTCAGCAGCCGACGCGTCTCGCGGGTCAGGGCGGCGGCGTCGGCCACCGGCAGCGCGCCGCCCGCCGCCTCCAGCTTGTGGGTGATCTCGCCGAAATTGAACATGTGCGGGCCGTACAGCACCGCGCAGCCGAGCTGCGCCGGCTCCACCGGGTTCTGGCCGCCATGCGGGATGAAGGAGCCGCCCATGCACACCACCGGCGCGGCGCGGTAGAACAGCCCCAGCTCGCCCATGGTGTCGGCGACGTAGACCGCATGCTCCGGCTTCGGCAGCAGCGGCCCGCCCGCGGGATCGGGCGGCGTGCGTTGCAGCACCGACAGCCCGCGCGACCGCATCAGCGCGGCGATGGCCTCGCCGCGGTGGGCGTGGCGCGGGGCGACGACGGTCAGCAGGCCGGGCAAGGTGGGGGCCAGCGCCATGTGCACCGCCGCCGCGATCTCGTCCTCGCCGGGGTGGGAGCTGGCGAGCAGCCAGACCAGCCGGCCGTCGAGCGCGGCGCGCAGCGGCTCCATCGCCTCAGCGGCGGCGGGCGGCGGCTCGGCGGAGAATTTCAGGTTGCCGACGCTGACGACGGCGGGGGCGCCCAGCCGGCGCAGCCGCTCCGCGTCGCCCTCGGTCTGGGCCAGGGTGATCTGGAAGGTCGACAGCAGGCCGCCGATCAGGCCCGGCGCGTTGCGCCAGCGCGCGAAGGAGCGCTCCGACATCCGGGCGTTGACCAGCGCCGCCGGGATGCCGCGGGCGCGGATGCCGGCCAGCAGGTTCGGCCAAATCTCCGATTCCGTCCACAGCACCGCGTCGGGCCGCCAATGGTCGAGGAAACGGTCCACCGCCCCCGGCAGGTCGACCGGCACATACTGGTGGATGGCGCGGCCGGGCAGCCGCTTGCCCATCAGCTCCGCCGAGGTGACGGTGCCGGTGGTCATCAGCACGGTCAGCTCGGGCGCCGTCTCCAGCAGTCGGCGGACCAGCACCAGGACCGAGTTCGCCTCGCCCACGCTGGCGGCGTGAATCCACACCAGCGGCCCGTCGGGGCGCGGGCACGAGGCCGTGCCGAACCGCTCCGCCTGACGGGCGGGGTCTTCCTTGCCGGCGGCGCGGCGGCGGTCGAGATACAGGCGCACCGCCGGCCCGGCGACGGTCGTCAGGCCATGGTAGAGGGATTGCAGCATAAGGCCCGAAAAGACTGATACACGACAACGGGCGCGTTGCCGGTCTCCCTTGTACGGTCGACCTGCAGCGCGCCCGGCGGCACCTTAGCACGGGGCGATTGCCGGTGCGATGGGCATGCGCACACACCGGACCGGCCGCCGGGACGCATGCGGGAACGTGCCGTCAGGTCGGCGAATGGAACATTTGAAACCGGATGGAACATTTTCCCGGCCCTGTTCCACTGTTCAACCCGCGACGGCGATGGCCAAGCGGCAATGACGGGCGGCAGGACCCGCAGGGCGGCGTCGCGCCGGGAGTTGTTGGAAAAGCGCCGGCATCGGGACATCGGGGGACCTTCCGCGGCAAGGAACGGGCACCCCCTTCCTACCACGACGGCCAAGCCCCCCTAAGCACGGGGTGAAAATCCGTGATCTCACCGCTCCGCCAGCGCCAGCTTGGCGCCCAGCGCGGCAAAGGCGGCGGCGAAGCTGCGGCGCATCCAGGTCATCACCCGCGGGCGCGACACGATCTGGTCGCGCACCGCCGCGGCGAACAGGCCGTAGACGACGAACACCGCGAAGGTCAGCGCCATGAACACGCCACTCAGTTCCAGCATGCGGGCGAGCGGCTGCGGGTCGGCGTCGCTGACGAACTGCGGCAGGAAGGCCAGGAAGAAGATCGACAGCTTCGGGTTCAGCACATTGACCAGGATCGCCGACAGGATCATCCGCCCGGCCGACTTGGGCGCCGCTCCCGCCCCCGCCGTCTCGACGCTCAGCGCCCCCTGTTCCTTCAACGTCATCCAGGCCATGTAGAGCAGGTAGAGCACGCCCAGCAGCTTCAGCGCCTGGAACGCCACCGCGCTGGTGTGCAGCACCGCCGCCAGCCCCATCACCGCCGCCGCCATGTGCGGCACGATCCCCAGCGTGCAGCCGAACGCCGCGACGACGCTCGCCCGCGCGCCCTGCGACAGCCCCGCCGCCAGCGTGAGCAGCACGCCCGTCCCGGGCGAGGCGACGACGATCAGGGAGGTGATGAGGAACTCGGGGGTCATGGCGGGAGCCCTTGGGACGAGTGATGCCGTCCGAACAGGGAAACACAGCATCGGCAGCGCGCCAAGGGGCGGAACCTGCGGGCATGCATCGCTGCGTCGACGCCGACGCGGTGTTCCCTCCGCCCGTCATCCTGTATGCTGCGTTGCAGAATAGTTTCCGCCTCGGTGGTGCAGCATGCCGGTGTCCTACCTCCGCCGATTGTCCGGGAGCAAGCGGACCAGACGGGCCAACATCCATCTGGGGGTGTCGCTGGCCTTCGTCGCCGGCGCCATCAACGCCGGCGGGTTTCTGGCGGTGCTGCAATACACCTCGCACATGACCGGCATCGTGTCGTCGATGGCCGACAATCTGGTGCTGGGCAACCTGACGGCGCTGGCGACCGGGGTGGCGTCGGTGGTGTCCTTCGTCTCCGGCGCGGCCTATTCGACGATCCTCATCAACTGGGGACGGCACCACCGGATGCGCAGCGCCTACGCCTATCCGCTGTTCTGGGAGGCGTTGCTGCTGCTGGCCTTCGGGTTGCTGGGCAACAGCCTGGAGGACCATCGGGCGCTGTTCACCCCGCTGACCGTCCTGCTGCTGTGCTTCATCATGGGGTTGCAGAACGCCATCATCACCAAGGTTTCCAACGCGGAGATCCGCACCACCCACATGACCGGGATCGTCACCGATGTCGGCATCGAACTCGGCAAGCTGGTCTACATCAACCTCGGCCGGGAATCGGCGCGCTACACGCCGGTGCGCACCAACTGGCGGCGTCTCGGGCTGCTGCTGACGCTGCTGCTGTCCTTCTGCCTGGGCGGCACCGCGGGGGCGGTCGGGTTCAAGCATGCCGGCTATGTCACCACCCTGCCGCTGGCGGCGTTCCTAGTCCTGCTCGCCGTCGTGCCGCTGGTGGACGACGCGCGGACGCGGACGCGGCTGTTCCTGCGTTACCACGTCCACGGCGGGCGCCGCCGGCCCGTTACGAGAACGGCCGCAGGTTCGACAGGAACTGCTCCGCCGAGCGCCGCCACGAATAGCTGAGCGCGTGATCCCGGCAGGTCTGGCCGGGGATCGCCAGCGCCCCTTCCACCGCCCGCTTCAGGTCGACGTCCAGGCAGCCGGCGCCAGAGCCGTTGACGACATCCAGCGGGCCGGGCACCGGGTAGGCGGCGACCGGAACGCCGGACGCCAGCGCCTCCAGCAGCACCAGCCCGAAGGTGTCGGTGCGCGACGGGAAGACGAAGACGTCGGCGGCGGCGTAGTGCCGGGCCAGATCCTCGCCATGGCGGGCGCCGGCCCAATGGACGGCGGGGTATTTGCGCTGCAGTTCCTCGCGCGCCGGGCCGTCGCCGACCACCACCTTGGTCCCCGGCAGGTCGAGGCGCAGGAAGTCCTCCAGGTTCTTTTCCACCGCGACGCGGCCGACATACATCGACACCGGGCGCGGCAGATCGAGGAAGCCCTTGTCGCGCGGGTGGAACAGCGCGGTGTCGACCCCGCGGGTCCAGCGGCGGATGTTGGCGAAACCGCGCGAGGTCAGCGCGTCCTCGATGGTCTGGGTCGCCACCATCACCGCCGACGACGGCTTGTGGAAGCGGCGGACGACGGCGTAGGACAGCGCCAGCGGGATCGGCGCGCGGTCGCGCAGATATTCGGGAAAGCGGGTGTGGTAGGCGGTGGTGAAGGGCTTGCCGTGCTTCAGGCAATAGGACCGGGCGGCGAAGCCCAGCGGCCCTTCGGTGGCGATGTGGATGCAGTCCGGCCGCAACCCCTCGATCATCGCCCACAGCCGCCGCTTCGCCCCCAGCGCCAGCCGGATTTCCGGGTAGGTCGGCATCGCCACGGTGTGGAAACGGTCGGGACCAATCACCTCGACGCTGTGGCCCATCGCCTCCAGCTCGTCGCGGACGGTGCCGATGGTGCGGACGACGCCGTTCACCTGCGGGTGCCAGGCGTCGCTCACGATCAGGATGTTCACGCCGCTTCCCGTTCCTTGCTGGTCGTCTTGGCCGGAAGCGTCGCGGAGTTGGAGTCCCGGTCGGCCGAGCGCCGGGCCATGACCTCCGCCCAGTGGATGATCTCCAGCGCCCCGCTGTCGTGCTCGACCAAGGCGGTGCAGGACTCGACCCAATCGCCGTCGTTGCAATAGAGTATTCCTTCGATGTCCCGCATCTCGGCGGTGTGGATGTGGCCGCAGACGACGCCGTCCACCTTGCGGCGGCGGGCTTCCTCGCCCAGCGCCTCTTCGTACTTGCCGATGAACTCGACCGCGGTCTTGGCCTTGTGTTTCAGGTAGGCCGACAGCGACCAGTAGTCGAAACCCAGCTTGCGCCGGACCCAGTTGAAGGCGGTGTTGATGTGCAGCAGCGTGACGTAGGCGTGGTCGCCCAGCAGGGCCAGCCACTTGGCGTAGCGCACCACGGCGTCGAAGCGGTCGCCGTGGGTGATCAGCAGGCGGCGGCCGTCGGCGGTGGTGTGCACCCACTCGTCCACCACATGCACCCCGCCGAATTGCAGGCCGACATAGTCGCGCGCCGCCTCGTCGTGGTTGCCGGGGATGTAATAGACCTCCACACCCTTGCGGGCGCGGCGCATGATCTTCTGCACCACGTCGTTGTGGGGCTGCGGCCAGTACCAGGCCTTCTTCAGCCGCCAGCCGTCGACGATGTCGCCGACCAGGAACAGGTGGTCCGATTCGGTGTGCTTGAGGAAATCGAGCAGCATGTCCGCCTGACAGCCGCGCGTTCCGAGATGAACGTCGGATATCCAGATGCTGCGGTAACGCTTGACCGCTGGGACGGCGTCCATCTTCCACTCCGTCGTCGCCATGACCGGGGGTACCAAGACAAGCGTGGTATAGATGGAAGAGACACCTCTTGACAATGGTTTGTATCGGCAGCACCTATTCGCCACTGTATTTTGATGATTGGTCACTGTATTGCACTTTTACTGAAACAGAACCGCCGCATGACCTTCATGCTTCTGCAACAGAAGGCGCTCGGCGCGCCGACCAGGGAGAGCGAATCGGTGCGTGACGTGGTGGAGATGACGGGCGCGGTCAACGGGGGGGCAAACCGGACAGCGGCGACGGCGGGCGGGGCAACGGCCGGCGCGGTGCGGCGGGTCCTGGTCATCCACAACCCGACCGCCGGCGGGCGGCGGGCGCGCCGGCTGCGCGCGGTGGTCGCCCGGCTGGAGCAGCGCGGCATCGCCGTCGCCGTGACGCCCACCGGCAAGCGCGGCGATGCGGAGGCCTTCGCCCGCGCGGTCGATCCCGGCGACGTCGACGCCGTGATCGCAGCCGGCGGCGACGGCACCATCAACGAGGTCATCAACGGGCTGGCCGTCCACGCCGCCGCCGGCCGGCCGGTGGCGCTTGGCATCGTGCCGATGGGCACCGCCAACGTGCTGGCGGCGGAACTCGGCCTGCCGATCGACGCCGACGGCATCGCCGCGGTGCTGGCCGGCGGCCGGCGGGCGGCGATCTGGCCGGCGCTGGCGAACGGACGGGTGTTTTCGCTGATGGCCGGGGTCGGGCTGGACGCCCGGGTGGTCGAGCGGGTCGACCCGCGGGTGAAGCGCCGGATCGGCAAGGGCGCCTATGTGCTGGAAACCCTGGTGCAGTTGGCGGTGCGGCCCGACCACCGCTACCGTGTCAGCCTCGACGGCGGCCCGGCGGAGGAGGTGGCGTCGGTGATCGTCGCCAAAGGGCATTTCTACGGCGGCCGCTTCATCTGCGCCCCCGACGCCCGGTTGACCGAACCGGAGCTGCACGTCTGCCTGTTCCCGCGCGGCGGGCGGCTGAACGCATTGCGCTATGTCTGGGGCGTCACCGCCGGACGGCTGGCCCGCTTTCCCGACTACCGGGTGGTGACGGCGCGGCGGGTGCGGATCGAAGGACCGGCAGGCGACGGGCTGTTCGCCGACACGGTGCAGGGCGACGGCGACGTGCTGGCCCGCCTGCCGGTGGAAATCACGCTGGCGGGGTGGACGCTGCCCGTTTTGGTGTCTTGAGAGCGCGCGCCTGTTCCTGCAGCGCGACGTAATGGTGCCAGACCAGCCGGGCGGCGAGGCTGCGGTGGGGCCGCCAGGGTTCGGCGACCTCGATCAGTTGCCGCGGCGTCGGCTTGTCGGCCCAGCCCTTCAGCCGCTGGACGCCAAGCTGGATCGCCAGATCGCCGATCGGCCAGATGTCGGGCCGGTCGAGCGTGGTCATCAGATAGACCTCGGCGCTCCAGCGGCCGATGCCCTTCAGCGCGACCAGATGGGCGATGGCCTCTTCATCGGCCATGGCGTGGATGGCGTCGAAATCGAGACGGCCGCTCGCCACCGCCTCGGCCAGACCGCGGGCGTAGCCGACCTTCTGGCGGGAGAAGCCGCAGGCGCGCAGCGTGTCGTCGTCGACCGCCAGGATGGCGTCGGGGGTGACGACACCGCCCAGGCGCTCCTGCAATTTCGCCCACAGCGCCAGCGCGACCTTGGTGGAGAGCTGCTGCTCCATCACCATGCGCAGCAGGCCGACGAAGCCGGTCGGCCGCGAAAAGTCGCGGATGGCCGGGCCGCCGACGCGCAGGCATTCGGCGAAGATGGGGTCGAGCGCGGCCAGATGCTCGACGCTCATGGCCGTGAATCCAGTGACGGAGTCATTGGCGGACCGCGCTCATACCCCCTGGAACCGCTGGCTCAGGCCACCAGCTCGATGGCGTAGTCCTCGATGACGGTGTTGGCGAGCAGCTTGCTGCACATCGCCTCAACCTCCCGGCGGGCGGTCGCCTCGTCGGTGCTGGTGAGCTGAAGCTCGATCACCTTGCCGGCGCGGACGTCCTCGACGCCGTCGAAGCCCAGCGTGTGCAGCGCGTGCGCGATCGCCTTGCCCTGGGGGTCGAGAACGCCGCGCTTGAGGGTGACGTGAACCTTGGCCTTCATCGGGATGTCCGCTCGCTTGGGGGTAGTGGGTAAGGGGTGGTTGCTGGAGGGTGGTTACTGGAGGGTCTTGGGGCCCTTGACGTCGGTCGGCCCGCCTTCCGGCAGGATGCCGAGGCGCCGCGCGACCTCCTGATAGGCTTCCTCGACGCGGCCCAGATCCTGGCGGAACCGGTCCTTGTCCAGCTTCTCGTTGGTCTTGACGTCCCACAGCCGGCAATTGTCCGGGCTGATCTCGTCGGCGAGGACGATGCGCATCTCCTCGTTCTCCCACAGCCGGCCGAACTCCAGCTTGAAGTCGACCAGCCGCAGGCCGATGCCGAGGAAGAGGCCGGACAGATAGTCGTTCACGCGGAGCGACAGCGCGACCATGTCGTCGAGGTCCTGCGGCGCCGCCCAGCCGAAGGCGGTGATGTGCTCTTCCGAGACCATCGGGTCGCTCAGCTCGTCCGACTTGTAGTAATACTCGATGATCGACCGCGGCAGCGGCGTGCCTTCCGGAATGCCGAAGCGCTGCGACAGCGACCCGGCGGCGACGTTGCGCACCACCACCTCGATCGGGATGATCTCCACCTCGCGCACCAGCTGCTCGCGCATGTTCAGGCGGCGCATGAAGTGCGTCGGCACGCCGATCTCGGACAGACGGCTCATCAGATACTCGGAGATGCGGTTGTTCAGCACCCCCTTGCCGGTGATGACGCCCTTCTTCTGGTTGTTGAAGGCGGTGGCATCGTCCTTGAAGTACTGCACCAGGGTACCCGGTTCCGGCCCTTCGAAGAGTACCTTCGCCTTGCCTTCGTAGATGCGCCGGCGTCGTGTCATCGCGTGTTCGTCCAAATACGTAAGGACCGGTCAAGCGAGCTTGCCGGCCCAGGAAAGTGCCCCTGTGATATAGCAAGCCGGGTTGGCGAACACAACGACGGGGGTTCGACGGGCGGGATCACTCACAGCTCCACCGGCTCGTAGGCGACGGCGTGCGGCCGGCCGGGCGCGAAGTGCCAGATCGGCTTCAGCTCCGGCCGCTCGACGGCGGGCACGGCGATGAGGCTGCTCGACGTCGTGCCGAAGCCGCTGGGCATCCGGAAGTCCATGGCGCCGCGCTCGCCATGCTCGCCCTCCCAGATGCGGCTGCCCATCAGCTCGGGCCAGCCGCCCCAGCCGAAGGAGCCGGCATCGGCGGCGTCGACCGTCGGCGGTTCGGCGTGCTGGAACAGCGGGCGGTAGAAGGCGGTGCGCGGGTCCTGCGCGTCGTCCAGCTCGAAGGCGGTCAGCATGTGGACGCCGACGGGGATCGACGACACCTCCGGCCGGTGGCGCGGGTTGGCGCCGCGGTGGACGACCAGATAGGCGTCGCGGTTGTCGGCGATCACCAGGTTGAACGGGCGGTAGGCCCGGATGTCGAGGTCGGCGAAGGCCCGCGCCGCTTCCGCCGCGTCGGCATGGTCGAGCGCGTCGAGCACCAGTTCGCCGCGCGACCGCTTGCCGGTCTCCGGCCCCAGGGTGCCGAACCGGTTCAGGACGACGGCCACCACGCCCTCGTCGTTCAGCCCCATCCAGGAGCCGCCCGCCAGCTCGTCCAGCCCGGCGACCACGTTCGGCCGGTCGGGCCAATGGCGCGCCGGCGGCTGCCAGGGCCGGCCCGCCATCTCGTCACGGTTGCCGGCGACGACCAGCGGCCAGGTTGCGTCGGGTCGCCGCAGGAGGATCACGCTGCACATGCCGTACCTTGTCTTTTGTGATGTCCAAGGGTATGCCGCCGCCCCGGGGGAAACTCTACAAAATCTCCGCGGCGACCACGCCGCGGGACGGTGACGACAACCGCCTCGGAGCTATATAATCATGCATCCGGGAGCGAAAACCAATCCAAGGAGCCTGGTCCCATGACGACCTTCGACGATCGCGAAAAGGCCTTTGAGACTAAGTTCCAGCATGACGAGGACCTGCTCTTCCGCATCCGCGCCCGGCGTGACCGGCTGGCCGGCGAGTGGGCCGCCGATCTGATGGGGCTGAGCGGTGCCGACGCCGAGGCCTACGCCCGGCAGATCGTCGACACCGACATCACCACCGCGGGCCCGCACGACATCCGCGAAAAGCTGTGCAGCGACCTGCACGCCCGGGGCGTCGACATCTCCGACCATCGCGTCGAGAAGCAGATGGCCCATTTCCTGGACATGGCGCGGGACCAGATCACCACCGGCTGACCGTCCCGCCCGGCCCGGGTGCTGCCGTTGCGGTCATTCGGCCGCGCGCCGCAGCACCCGCCGTTCGGCATGGTCGGCGATGCGGCGGATCAGCGTGTCGATCTCGCCCTTCAGCCGGGCGAAGCCGTCGTGACGCTCCAGCGTCTCCTCGTTCATGTAGAGCCGCCGGTTGATCTCCAGCTGGATCGAATGGCGGCCGCGCGCCGGATCGCCGTAGCGCGCCAGCAGCTCCACCCCCTTGTAAGGGTCGTTGATCGCGACGCGGTGCCCGAAGCCGCGCAGCGTCTCCGCCACCAGGGCGACGAAGCCGGCCTCGCTGGTGGTGCCGTCGCGGTCGCCGATGACGAAGTCCGCCGCCAGCGGGTCGCGGCCGTCCGGCCCCAGCGTCGAGGGCATGGAGTGGCAGTTGACGTGCCACACCGCGCCGAACCGTTCGGCCAGCCGATCCAGCGTCGCCCGCATCTGGGCGTGGTAGGGGCGGTAGTAGCGGTCGATCCGGTCGGCCACCACCGCGGCCGGCAGCTTTCCGTCATAGAGCGGCACACCGGGGCGCAGCATGCTGCGGATCAGCCCCATGCCCATCATGCTGCGGGCGGTCGGGTGCAGCGGGGTCGGCCACGCGCCGTCCAGCAACGCCGGGTCGATGTCGTCGACCGCCCGGTTCACGTCGATGCAGGTGCGGGGGAACAGCGCGCACAGCAGGGTCGCGCCATGGTCGGGCGCCGTGGCGAACAGCTCCTCGACATGGGTGTCCTCGGCCTGGCGCAGCAGGGGGTGCGGGCAGATCACCTGGAAGTCGGCGGGATAGACCCGGCCGCTGTGCGGCGAATCGAACAGGACCGGCAGGCGCCGCCCCATGGTCCCCATCGCGGACCCGTTGGCCGGGTCGTTGCGGACCAGCACGTCGTCGATCACGAAGCTCATCGCCTGGCCCGCCCCATGGAACCGGCCGATCCTATAACCCAAGCGTCAACCTGGCGTCGACGGCGAATCGTCATCGACCCGCCACATCCCTGCAACAAAGCCTTGCGCCGGCGTCACGGGTGCCGCAGCGAATTTTGCCATGCGCCGGGCTGGCGCGCCGCCGGTTGGTTCGCCATACTGACGGGAAAGCCCACCGCTGGCGAGCCTGCCGCTTGACCGACCCGCTCTTCGCCCCCGTCGAACTGACCGCGCCGGACATCGCGCCCTACCGGCGCGGCAACACCGGCATCGACCATGTCACCAGCCTGACCGCGGCCTCGCCGGGGCCGCACGTCGTGCTGAACGCGCTGGTGCACGGCAACGAGATCGCCGGCGCCATCGCGCTGGACAGCCTGCTGCGCCTGGGGGTGCGGCCGCGGCGCGGCCGGCTCAGCTTCGTCTTCGCCAACACGGCGGCCTACGCCGGCTTCGACCGCCAGAACCCCTACGCCTCGCGCTATCTGGACGAGGATTTCAACCGGCTGTGGTCGCCGGAGCATCTCGACGGCCGGCGCGACAGCGTGGAGCTGCGGCGCGCCCGCCAGCTCCGCCCGGTCTACGAGTCGGCCGACCTGCTGCTCGACCTCCATTCGATGACGGCTGACACCGCGCCGCTGACCCTGTGCGGACAAACGACGCGCGGGCGCGATCTGGCGCTCGGCCTCGGCTATCCCGCCTGGGTGGTGGCGGACGAGGGGCACGCCGGCGGACGCCGGCTGATCGATTATGGCGGCTTCGCCGAGGCGGAAGGCTCGCGCACCGCGATCCTGGTCGAATGCGGCCAGCACTGGCGCACCGAAACCGCGGTGGTGGCGCTGGAAAGCTGCCTGCGCCTGCTGGTGGGGCTGGAGATGATCGACCCGCTGCTGGCCGGCCCGCGCCTGCGTCCGCGCAGCGACCCGCAGCGGGTGGTCGAGGTCACCGACGCCGTCACGGCGATCAGCGAGCGCTTCCGCTTCACCGCCCCCTTCGTCGGCATGGAGGTGATCGGCCGCGCCGGCACCGTCATCGGCTGGGACGACGGCCGCGCCATCCTGACCCCCTACGACGACTGCGTCCTGATCATGCCCGCCCGCCGCGTCAAGCCCGGCCAGACCGCCGTCCGGCTGGGGCGCATCGTGGGGTGAGGCCAGGCTTTTTAGACGGCGCGCGGCCTGGAGAGTGCGGGAATCGCGGGCAAGATTGACGCGGATTCAACGGATTTTGACACGGATGACACGGATGTGGCGTTGCCATCGCATCGCTTCTCCGGAACAGCCAAAGCGCCGCCAAGCCTAGAAAATCCGTTAAATCCGTGACATCCGTGTCAATCTTGCCAGACGAAGCGGTATCAACTCAAGAATCCGCCGCCGCTCACTTCGCCGCCGGTTTCCCCTTCGTCCAGGTCGCGTTGGCGCTGAACAGCGGCACGGTCGAGATCGACATCTTGGCCGAGGCGTCCTTCACCTGCCGGCTGTACACCACATAAACCAGCGTGTCGTTCGGGCGGTCATAGATGCGCCGGATGGCGATCGACTTGAAGATCAGGCTCTTCCGTTCGGAGAAGACCTCCTCCCCCTTCTGCGACAGCTCGATGTCGCCGACGGTCACCGGACCGGTCTGGCGGCAGGCGATCGAGGCGTTCGACGGATCCTCGAACCAGTTGCCCTTGCTCAGCCGGTCGATCAGGCTGCGGTCGAAATCGACCAGATGGCAGGTGACGCCCTTCACCTTGGGGTCCTCGACCGCCTGGATCTCCAGCCCGTTGCCGGTCCAGTCGTTGGAGAAGCGGCCGATCACCGCGTCGGCGGCGGCCGGCCGGGCCGACAGCGCCGGCGCCAGACCCGCCGCCAAAAGACCCAGAACCAAAAGGCCGGGCCGAACGTTCATCAGGGGAAACGGGCTGCGCATCGCGACTGGGTCTCCGGCAAGGACGGTGGGGACCGCAAGGGGTGCGGACCCGGCAAAACACTCCCCTAGATCGGAGGAGCGGGCGCCACCGTCAAGCGCCGTCCTTCGGAGGTCCGGCCACCGCGATGACTGACCGCAGCCCGCTCGCCTCGCTCCCCCCCACCCCGGCCACCACCCCGGCCACCGCTCCCGAGGCGCCGCTCCAGGACACGCCCGAACCGGTGACCGAGCCGCTGCCCCCGCCGGGCCACCGCCGCGACCCGCTGGCCATCGCCGCCGTCGGCCTGTTCGTGATCGCCGTGCTGTTCACGCTGTATTTCGGGCGCGAGGTGCTGCTGCCGATCATGCTGGCGCTGATTCTCAGCTTCCTGCTGCGCCCGCTGGTCCGCGCCCTCTACCGGCTGGGCATCCCGGAGGGGCTCGGCGCCGCCGTCATGGTGCTGATGGTGTTCGGCGGCGTGCTGCTGACCATCTACACCCTGTCGGCCCCGGCCGCCGAATGGGTCAACCGCATGCCGCGCGTCCTGCACGAGCTTGAGTTCAAGCTGGGCGACATCCGCGCCGGCATCGACCGCGCGCGCGAGGCGTCGCGCCAGATCGAGGAGATCGCCAAGGACACCGGCAACAACGCCGCCCCGGTGCGCGAGGTGGTGGTGCGCGGCCCCTCGCTGATGGAGCAGGCGATCAGCCAGGTCGAGGCGGTGATCGTCAACGTCGTGATCCTGCAGGTGCTGCTCTATTTCTTCCTGGCGCGCGGTCGCCACAGCCTGGAGGCGCTGATCGGCACCATGCGCAACGTCGACGACCGCGTGCATTACGCGATGGTCGCCGCGACGCTGCAGCAGAACATCGCCGCCTATCTGCTGACGATCACCCTCATCAACGCCGTGCTCGGGCTGGCCGCCGGCTTGGTGATGTGGATGTGGGGACTGCCCAACCCGGCGCTGTGGGGGGTGCTGGTGGCGCTGGCCAACTACATCCCCTTCATCGGCCCGGCGGTGATGACCGGCGTGTTCTTCCTGGTGTCGGTGCTGACCTTCGACGGCATCGGCACCATCATCCTGCCGCCGCTGTCCTTCATCGCCCTGACCACGCTGGAGGGCAATTTCCTGACGCCGATGATCGTCGGCCGCCGCCTGTCGCTGAACCCGATCGCGGTGTTCGTGTCGATCCTGTTCTGGGGCTGGCTGTGGGGCATCCCCGGCGCCCTGCTGGCGGTGCCGATCCTCGCCATCCTGAAGATCCTGTTCGACGCGCACGAGCCGCTGAAGCCGGTCGGGGCGCTGCTGGGGGACTGAGGGTGCGTTGCGCTGACTTTTTTAGAAGCCAAGCTCGACCAGGGCCGAAACATCGTCATATCGACCGTCATTCCCGCGCAGGCGGGAATCCAGCCATTCCAGGCGCTTGAGCTGGGCAGCCCGGATCCCCGCCTTCGCGGGGATGACGGCTTGGGAACGTGGCTGTCGATCGGATCGAAGGGAGAGAGCCCAAAGGGGCGCCGCCCCCTACGCCACCGACGCCAGCGGCAGATTCACCAGCAGGTTCTGCGGCTTCAGCTTCAGCCGCTTCCCCTCGCTCATCGCCAGCCCGAGATAGACCGGGCGGCCGGCGAGGTCGGGGCGCATGGCGGCGGGGTCGGCGAAGTCCAGGCGGAACAGGGCCAGGATTTGCGCCAGCCGCTCCTCCCCCACGGCGACGCCGTTGTAGAGGTCGTTGAGGATCGCGGTCGCCGCGCCGTCCAGCCCGACATGCCAGACCCAGCGGTCGTCGCGGATCGACTGCACCGGCTGGATCGACACCGCCGTCCCCAGGAAATGCGCCACCCACGCCTCCAGCACGCGGGCCAGCGCGTCGAGCCCGGCGGCGGCGAAGGTGATGTCCAGCACGGTGTCGTGCCGGGCGTCGCGGCCCCAATAGAGCGGGTGGTTGGTCTCGTCGAGGATGTCCAGCTCGACGCTGCGGAGCGGCGTCCCCGCCTCAGCCACCAGCCGGCCGAGCGAGCCGAAGCCGCCGGATGTCGCCCCAATGGCCGACATCGTCTCGACCGTCTCGGCGTCGGCCAGACGGACGCGGCCGTCGGCGACCGAGACGGTCTGCTCGCGGAAGAACAGCTCGCCCGCCCGCGCCCGCAGGCCGGACGGGGTTTCGTCCAGCACGCCGCGCAGGATGGCATGGACCAGCTGGTCGATGAACAGCCCCGGCACGCCGCGCACGCCGTCGCGGAACAGGCGGATGTAGCAGCCCTCCAGCGTCCCCGCCGCCCGCAGCCGGTCGCGGAAGCCCAGCCAGACCCGCCAGTTGTCACGCGCGTCGGCGTCGGCCATGGCGTCGAGCAGCGGGGCCGGCACCGGCCGCGCCGGGTCGTCGAGCAGCGCCGCGTGCAGCGTGCGCTCGGCGTCGCAGGCCTCCTCCGGCGGGCGCATCTCCGGGCGCAGCAGATAGGCGCGCAGGAAATCGGGCGTCACCGCCAGATGGTTGTCGGCGTCGCGGGTCAACAGGTGGAAGCCGGACGCCGTCCAGAAATCGGTCATGCTGAGGGGCACCTCTGGTCCTGAAGGCGCCTATCCCACGACAGAGCCGCCCGCCGGCGCAAGCGTCTTGTCGCCGGCGCCGTCCAGCGCCGCGTCCAGGAAGGCGTCGATGTCGGTCCACACCCGGTCGCGGATGGCGTCGCGCTCCATCAGCAGCTCGTGCCGGGCGTCGGGGTACTCGATCAGGCGGGCGTTGCCCAGCCGGGCCGCCACCGCCCGGCAGGCGTCGGCGCGCACCACCCGGTCGGCGGGGGCGGACAGCAGCAGCACCGGCGTACGCACCCGCTCCAGCGGCAGCCCGCACAGCGCGTCCTCCGCGTCGAGCGCGGCGGCCACCCAGGCGAAGCTGACGCCGCCGACGCGCAACTCCGGCCGTTCGGCGAAGGGGCCATGGAAGGCGGCGTAGCGCCGCGGGTCGGAGGTGATGGAATTGTCGGGGCGGAAGCGCCCCTCCGCCGGGTCGTAGTCGCCCTGCCCCAACGCGTAGCGTTCCGCCCAGCCACAGGCCAGCCCCAGCGAGGCCAGCCCCCGCACCAGCCAGCGCGGCAGCGGGCCGGTGTTGATCGCGTACATCGGCGCCGACAGCAGCACGGCGGCGTAGCGGTCCGGGTCGGTTCCCGGCGCCCCGGTGGCGTGGCGGGCCAGCGCCAGCGTCGCCACCAGCCCGCCCATCGAATGGGCCAGCAGCACCAGCGGCCCGCCGCTCTCCGCGACCAGCGGCGCCACCATCTGGTCGTGCAGGGCGTCGAGATCGTCGACCAGCGTCGCGAAGTCGGTGATGTGGTGGATCTGCCGGTTGGCCAGCGGCCGGTCCGACAGGCCCTGGTTGCGCCAGTCGACGGCGATCACCCGGAAGCCGCGCGCGGCCAGCGCATCGGCGGTTTCCGTGTATTTCTCGATGAACTCGGCCCGGCCGGTCAGCACCAGCGCGGTGCCGCGGACCCGGCCGGGCACCGGACGGACGACGACGCGCAGCCGCACGCCGTCGGCCATCGTCGCATGGCGGACCACCGCCGGCGCGGCCGTCCCCTCCCGATCCCCGTCCAAGGCGATGTCGCCCATTCCAGTCCTCTTTTCAATGTCTTCGCCGATTGGAGCAGTCCGTGCGGCAGCCGTCCATTATGAAGTCCGGCATGGGACCTAATTGATAAAAGGCCAACAGGCGAGACCCTACGGAAGTCTTGCACCGGCATCGGGAAGGGAACTCTTTTCCTTCTCTTCCGTTGGTGCGCCGTTGGAGGTGCACAGATGAACGCGAAACACATCATTGCCATGGCCATCGCCGCCGCAACCTTTACTAGCGCCGTCGCACCGGCGCAAGCCGGCCAGAAGGCCAAGGTCCCGCCGGTCCACGTCGAGCACGAGAATGGCGAAGACGTGCTGGTCCACAAGGGGGAGGCGTCCTTCTACAGCAAGAAGTTCCACGGGCGGACCACCGCCAGCGGCGAACCGATGAACCAGAACAAGCCGACCGCCGCCTCGCGCGCGCTGCCGCTCGGCACCAAGGCGACGGTGACCAACGAGGACAACGGCAAGAGCGTCGACGTCATCGTCAACGACCGCGGCCCCTATGTCGACGGCCGGGTGATCGACCTGTCGCGCAACGCCGCCCGGAAACTCGACATGATCGACGACGGCACGGCGCCGGTGACGGTGGAGGCCAAGCCGTCCGAACAGCCGAACGAGGAGGTTCGCGACAAGGTCGAGGCGAAGGTCGATCAGGTCGCCCCCGCCCCGCAGGTGGCCGAGCGCCCCAACAAGGCGTCGGGCAGCAGCGGACGCGACAAGGTGTCGCATTCGGGGTCCGGCAAGTAATGCTGCGGCGCAGCGAAGACGGCTCCCGATTCGCCGTCTTCCTGCGCCGGAAAAGGTTGCGTCGCCAAACCAATCGTCTCCAAATGGTCCGGCATCTGAAACATCCGAGATCTTACTGTGACCGGATCGGCAAGGCGTCCGGCAATCGCTGGCCAAGGGCAGCGTTCCGGTCGCCGGGTGTAAGCTTTTCGGGTAAGTGGTTGATGACGCGCGGCTTCTTGGCAGGTTCCCAACTCGTGAAGTAATCCTGTCCCACCCCGCCCCCTTCCATTGCGCCTGTCCCTGACCCGCCCGATCTTGTGCAGGCGAACGACCGATGCGGTTCTTTGAGGCGGCGTTAGAGATTTTTTTGCTTTTTTGGAGGAGACGTGGTGCCATTCCCCACGTTGCGGTGCACACCACGCGCCGCAGCACAAGGCGGCGGCGCCAGCGTGCCCGACGCCGGGCAGGCACCGAGAGAGAAAAAGGAACCGTGTGATGGACGACGTGCGTCAGGTCCGCAAGGACACCGAAGGCTACTGCATCGAAGACCTCGCCGTCGGCATGACGGCCAGCTTTGCCAAGACGGTGACGGAGGCCGACATCGTCCTGTTCGCCGGCATCAGCGGCGACACCAACCCGGTGCACATCAACCAGGAATACGCCGCCACCACCATGTTCCAGGGCCGCATCGCCCACGGCATGCTGACGGTCGGCTTCATCTCGGCCGTTCTGGGCACCAAGCTGCCGGGGCCGGGCTGCATCTACATGAGCCAGACGCTGAAGTTCAAGGCGCCGGTCCGCGCCGGCGACACCGTCACCGCCCGCGCCACCATCACCGAACTGGTCCCGGAAAAGCGCCGCGCCGTCATCAAGACCGTCTGCACCGTCGGCGAGACCGTGGTGGTCGAGGGCGAGGCGCTGCTGATGGTTCCGTCGCGCGGCTGAACGGCAAGACCCGGTTCCGGCTCCAAAACGCCGCCGGCGCGTTTACCCCGCGCCGGCGGCGGTCTATATAGACGCCCTAGCCAGCGGAGCCGGAGCCTGTCCGGACCCGCCCACAGCATCGGGGCGCGCATGCGACTGTACAGACACACCGCCGACCTGCCGGCCGACGAGCGGGGCGCCGTCGTGGCGCTCGGCAATTTCGACGGCGTGCACCGCGGGCATCAGACGGTCATCGGCACCGCCCAGCGCATCGCCGCGGAGATGGCCGCCCCGTCCGCGGTGCTGACCTTCGAACCGCACCCGCGCAGCGTCTTCCGCCCCGACGATCCGCCCTTCCGCCTGACGCCCTTCCGCGTCAAGACCCGCCATGTCGAAGCGCTGGGCGTCGACCAGCTGATCGTCTGCCATTTCGACGACGAGCTGCGGCACAAGACCGCCCAGGCCTTCGTCGAGGATGTCCTGCTGCGCGGCCTGGGCGTGCGGCACGTCGTCTGCGGCTATGACTTCCTGTTCGGGCACAGGCGCGCCGGCGACCCCGCCTTCCTGCTGCAGGCCGGACGCGCCCACGGCTTCGGCGTGACCGAGGTCGGGCCGGTGTCCGACGACCGCGGCGGCGTCTATTCCTCCACCCGCGTGCGCGACGCGCTGAGCGCCGGCCGCCCGCGCGAGGCCGCCTATGTGCTGGGCCACCCGTGGGAGATCGAGGGCCGGGTGGTCCATGGCGACCAGCGCGGCCGCACCATCGGCTTCCCCACCGCCAACATCGAGCTGGGGGAATATCTGCGCCCGGCCTTCGGCGTCTACGCGGTGCGGGCCGGGATCGACCGCGGCGGCAAGACCGTCTGGCTGCCCGGCGTCGCCAACCTGGGCGCCCGGCCGACCGTCGACGGCACGGTGGCCCGGCTGGAGGCCCACCTGTTCGACGTCGACCTCGATCTGTACGACCTGCACCTGCGGGTGCAGATGATCGATTTCCTGCGGCCCGAGATGAAGTTCCCCAGCTTCGACGCGCTGAAGGACCAGATCGTCCAGGACGCCGCCGCCGCCCGTGCCACGCTGGCCGCCGACGGACACCCGCAAGACTGACCCGAAGGGAGGATTGGTGCGATGGAACGCGTGCTGATGCTGCTGTTCATGCTGAACCAAGGCGGTCCGACCACGCTGGAGTTCGCCAGCCTGGAGCAATGCAAGGCGGCGGAGCCGATCATCATCCAGAACTACCGCGAGATGACCGGCAACACGGTGCTGTCCCGCTGCATCCGCATGGTGCTGCCGGCGAAGAACTGATCCGGGCCGGCATGACGGGCTTCCGATCGGGCGCGTCACCGATCGGGCGGGTGGCGGACTTCGTTTCATCTGATACAGTACGGCCGCGTTTCCGCTCCCCGCCTTGCCCGAGGCCCGTCTGCCGAGTTCCGATGCCGCGCCCCGATTCCCTGCCGATCCGCATCCTGCTGACCGCCCTGGTCGCCTTCGGCCCGCTGTCCACCGATCTCTATCTGCCGTCGCTGCCGGCCCTGGTGCGGGTGTTCGACACCGACGTCGCCACCGTGCAGCTCACCCTGTCGGTCTTCCTGGTCGGCTTCGCGGTGTCGCAGCTGGTCTATGGCCCGATGTCCGACCGCTTCGGCCGGCGGCCGACGCTGCTGGTGGGGGTGACCATCTATCTGGCCGCCAGCGCGGTCTGCGCCATGACTCCCAGCATCGACGCGCTGATCGTCGCCCGCTTCTTCCAGGCGCTCGGCGCCTGCTGCGGTCCGGTGGTGGCGCGGGCGGTGGTGCGCGACGTCTTCGGGCGCGAGCGGGCGGCGACCGTGCTGGCCTACATGTCGATGGCGATGGCACTGGCCCCGGCGGTCGGGCCGATGCTGGGCGGCGTACTGACCGAATGGTTCGGCTGGCGGGCCAACTTCGTGCTGCTGACCCTGTTCGCCTGCGGCATCCTGGCCGCGGTGTGGGGCATGCTGGGCGAGACCAACATCCACCGCGACGAAGAGGCGCTGCGCCCCGGCCGGCTGGCCGGCAACTACCTGATGCTGATGCGCAACCGCGGCTTCATCGGCTATGTGCTGGTGGTGGCCTTTTCCTACAGCGGCATCTTCTCCTTCATCTCCGGCTCGTCCTTCGTGCTGATCGGCCGGCTGCACCTGACGCCGGCGCAGTATGGCGCCAGCTTCGGCGCGGTCGTGCTGGGCTACATGCTGGGCACCTTCCTGGCCGGGCGGCTGACGCCGCGGCTGGGCGGCGCCCGGATGATCCGCATCGGCACGCTGGTGTCGCTGGGCGGCGGCGGGCTCGGCGCCGGGCTGGCGCTGGCCGGGGTGCCGCACCTGCTGGCCATCGTCGTGCCGGTCTTCCTGTTCATCCTGGGAACCGGGCTGACCCTGCCCAACGCGACGGCCAACGCCGTCGGCCCCTACCCGACCATGGCCGGTCTGGCCTCCTCCCTGCTGGGCTTCGCGCAGATGGCCATCGCCGCGGCGATCGGCATCGTCGTCGGCCACCTGAACGACGGCAGCGCGCTGCCGATGATGGGCACCATCGGGCTGGTGGCGCTGGGCGCCCTGTTGTCGCACCGGCTGCTGGTCATCCCCGCGGCGAGGAGCGGGCGATCCGCCTGATCCGCCCGCCGCCCGCCCGCCGCCGCTCCCGCGCCCACCGGGCGCTCTCCCGGCCGTCGGTGTCCGAGTCGTCCTCCCGCTTGCCGCGCCCCGCCGGAAACAGGCGCATCAGGACCGTGAACAGGATGGTCACGAGCAGGCACAGGCCGAGCGCCATCCCGGCCAACAGGTAGTAACCGGCGCCGCAGGCGATGCCGAGGGCACCGGCCACCCAGATCACCGCGGCGGTGGTCGCCCCATGCACGCTGTCGCCGGAGCGGAACATCACCCCGGCGCTGATGAAGCCGACCGCCTGCGCCACCCCCTGGATGACGCGCACCGGATCGCTGGACCCCTTGCCCTCGGGCGCTTGCAGGTCGACGAAGAACTCCAGCGCCACCAGCGTGGTGACGGCGGAACTGACGGCGATCAGCGTGTGGGTGCGCAGCCCCGCCGCCTTTCCCCGCATCTCGCGGTCCAGCCCCAGCAGCGCCCCGCACAGGGCCGCGGCCAACAAGCGGAGCCCGATTTCGCCCGTCGTCAGAACCGTAGTCAAGCCCATGAAATCACTCCGGTTTTTTACAGCGCCCCCAGACCTGCCACTTTTTTGGGACCGGCGGCATTTTTCACTTTGCATTCGGACGCGTTGGATCTATGTAACGCGAACTCGCAAGCGCACGTGCCGCTGGCCCGCCCCTCGGCGTCTCCGAGATGTGGTTATGCAACGACGTAACGCGTGATCCCCGACCGTCCCTTAAACAAGGCGGCGACTTGGAGGTTACGATGGTTGATGTTGTTGTGGGTGGGCGCGTGCTCACCCGTCTCCGAAATTTGACCATTCTGGGTAATACGAACAGAACAGGGTTCTGTACGGGGCAATCCAGTATTGGCGGCCTGAGCGCCTGATCAGCGTCTATTCCTGCTGATCGGTCGAGCGCCGGGCCGCTCCGTCCCCCCGACTTCACCTTTCCGTTCCATCATCTTGCGTCCCAGGAGACTGAGATGACCCAGAAGATTGCGCGCTTTTTCGAAGAGCAGCGCCCGCAGACCCCGTGCCTCGTCATCGATCTGGACGTCGTCGAGCAGAACTACAACGATCTGCACGATGCCCTGCCCGACGCCCGCATCTTTTATGCGGTGAAGGCGAACCCGGCCGCGGAAATCCTCAGCCTGCTGGCCCGCCTCGGCTCGGCCTTCGACTGCGCCTCGGTCCCGGAAATCCAGATGGCGCTGGCCGCCGGCGCCACCCCGGACCGCATTTCCTTCGGCAACACCATCAAGAAGGAAAGCGACATCCGCCGCGCCTTCGAACTGGGCGTGCGCCTGTTCGCCTTCGACAGCGAGCCGGAGTTGGAGAAGATCGAGCGCGCCGCCCCCGGCGCCCGCGTCTTCTGCCGCATCCTGACCTCGGGCGAGGGCGCCGAGTGGCCGCTGTCGCGCAAGTTCGGCTGCGATCTGCCGATGGCGCGCGAGCTGCTGCTGAAGGCCCGCGACATGGACGTCCAGCCTTATGGCGTGTCGTTCCATGTCGGCTCGCAGCAGAAGGACCTGATGCAGTGGGACCACGCCATCTTCCAGGTGGCGCAGCTGTTCCGCGAGCTTGAGGTGCTGGGCGTCGATCTGGGCATGATCAACCTCGGCGGCGGCTTCCCGACCCGCTACCGCACCGACGTGCCGGAATGCACGGCCTACGGCCAGGCGATCTTCGACTCGCTGCGCAACCATTTCGGCAACCACCTGCCGGAAACCATCGTCGAGCCCGGCCGCGGCATGGTCGGCAGCGCCGGCGTGATCGAGAGCGAAGTGGTCCTGGTGTCGCGCAAGTCGGCCAACGATCCCAAGCGCTGGGTCTACCTCGACATCGGCAAGTTCGGCGGTCTCGCCGAGACGATGGACGAGGCGATCCAGTACCCGATCGAGGTGCTGGGCGATGACCCCGCCGACGACCGCGAGGCGGTGATCCTGGCCGGTCCGACCTGCGACAGCGCCGACGTGCTGTACGAGCGGGCCGATTACCGCATGCCGATGGGGCTGAAGGCCGGCGACCGCGTGCGCATCCACGCCACCGGCGCCTACACGACGACCTATTCGGCCGTCTGCTTCAACGGCTTCGAGCCGCTGCACCACTACTGCATCTGAGGAGCACGGGGGTTTCGGCCCCCGCTCCCGACAGCACCAGCCCGCCCGCCGTTTCATCCCGGCCGGCGGGCTGTTTCGTTTTGAGCCGACGCTTTTTCAGGCAGCCCGTTTTTTGGGCGGTGCCGAGTTATGGGCAAAGAAAAAGGCCGCTCCCGATCAACGGGGGCGGCCTTTTTCGATGTGTTCGCCGGCCGGCGTAGAGGCGCTCATTCGCGCCAGAACGGCTTCGACATTTCGCGATCGGCGTCCAGACGGCTGAAGCCGATGTCCTGGAGCATACGGTCGTCGAGATAGCCCAGTTCGCGGCGGGTGACGATGCGCTGGCGCCACAGGCCCAGCATGTTGGACGCCGCCTCGATCACGTGGGCGAAAGACGAGGTGCTGCGGCCGGCGTCGGCCGAATGCAGAAGGGTGGCCATGGTGATGATTCCCAGATGTCTTGTTTATGAGGGGCCCGCCGGTCGGCGATCGCTTCCTCTGTCTGTGGAAAGATAATTACGCTCTTCTCAGCCATGTTGCCACCCCTTGCGGCAACATGCCCGCTTTGCAGGCAGCGAAGAACTCGCCACGCAATGTCACCGACCTGTGGCAAAAGCGTCATTCCGGATACTTACCGTCAGCCTTACGGACAATGAACGCTGCCCCCTGGACAAGTCGACCCATCTTGGGTCATGTATTGTTTTACTTACGGACGAATATGGCACACGGGTTGGCACGCTCATGATCGACACCATCGGCTTCGACGGCGACGACACGCTCTGGCACAACGAGTCGCTGTTCTCGATGACGCAGGAGCGGTTCCGCACCCTGCTTGCGCACGTCGCCGACCCGACCGACATCGACCGCCGCCTGCTGGAGGCCGAACGGGCGAACCTCCGCGTCTACGGCTACGGCATCAAGGGCTTCGTGCTGTCGATGATCGAGACGGCGATCTCCGTCACCGACGGCCATGTCCCGGCCCGCGACCTGCAAAGCCTGATCGATTTCGGCAAGGCGATGCTGGAGCATCCGGTCGAACTGCTGCCCGGCGTCGCCGACGTGGTGGAGGCGCTGGCCTACCGCTACCGCCTGGTCCTGATCACCAAGGGCGACCTGTTCGACCAGGAGAGCAAGATCGCCCGTTCCGGCCTCGCCGGCCATTTCGACGCGGTGGAGATCGTCAGCGAAAAGGACCCGGCGACCTACAAGCGGGTTCTGGAGCGGCACGCCGTCGATCCGGAGCGCTTCGTCATGGTCGGCAACTCGGTGCGTTCCGACATCCTGCCGGTGCTGGCCATCGGCGCCCACGCGGTCCATGTCCCCTACGCCATCACCTGGGCGCACGAGGACGCCGACGTGCCCGACGACCATTACCGCCGGATCGATTCGGTGCTGGACCTGCCGCCGCTGCTGGCGGCGTGGTGAGGTGAAGCCATGACGCCCCCGATCCCGGCCCTCGCCCCCCTCGCCGACCCCAGCGGCATCGAACCGGAAACCGGCGGCCCGGCCGCCGACCGCATCCTCGCAGGCGCGCCGGTCTTCACCACCTGGAACGGCTATGAGTCGGCCGATGGCAAGCGCTTCGCCGGGACATGGCGGTCGACGCCCGGGGCTTGGCGGATCGCCTACGACGAGTGGGAGTATTGCGAGATTCTGGAAGGCGAGAGCGTCGTCGCCCATGACGACGGCCGCTCCTGGACGCTGAAGGCGGGCGACCGCTTCGTGATCGAGCCCGGCTTCCAGGGCCGCTGGACGGTGGTGACGACCACGACCAAGCGCTATGTGGTGGTGCTGCCGTAACGGTTCCGCGACGGGCTGGTCAGCCGGTGATCTCGACCGAGTTCTGGGCGGCGCTGTGACCAAGGATGGTGACCGCCTTGCGGCTGATCTCCACCGCCAGCACACCGAGCGCCAGGACCGAGGCGACCAGCATCAGCCGGGCGACATCGCGCGACCAGGCGCGCTTGCGAACGTTGGCCCGCCGATGCTCGCGCGCGACGGCAAGACGTCCGGTGCGGGTGGTCAGGCGTTGTCCGATCCACGCGGTGGCGGCCATGATGGGTCCCCTTGCCGGCATTGGCGTCAATTCGTAGCGCTTTTATATAAAATTTTATCTTGTTGGGCAAGACGGGAATCCTGCGGCGGCCCGTCGCAGGATTCGTCACGCGCGGTGCGAGGCGCGGCGGAAGCCTGGCCGCGCCCGTTCAGTCCCTGAACGCCACCTCGCGTTGGCGGCGGAAGGTCGGCAGCAGGATCAGCGCCAGCAGGCCGACGGCCACCGCCATCAACCCGGCGCTGATCGGCCGGGTGACGAAGACCGTCAGGTCTCCCTGCGACAGCAGCATGGCGCGGCTGAGATTCTCCTCCAGCATCGGGCCCAGCACGAACCCCAGCAGCAGCGGCGCCGGCTCGCAGTCCAGCTTCTTCAGCGCATAGCCGAACACGCCAAAACCGGCCATCAGCAGGACGTCGAAGGGGTCGTTCTTCAGGCTGTAGGTGCCGATGCAGCAGAAGACCAGGATGGCCGGGAACAGGTAGGCGTAGGGCACGCGCAGCAGCCGCACCCACAGCCCGATCAACGGCAGGTTCAGCACGACCAGCATGACGTTGCCGATCAGCATGCTGGCGATCATACCCCAGAACAGCTCCGGCTGCTTGGTCATGATCTGCGGCCCGGGGGTGATGCCGTGGATCATCATCGCGCCGACCATCAGCGCCATCACCGCGTTCGAGGGGATGCCGAGGCTGAGCATCGGGATGAAGCTGGCCTGGGCACCGGCGTTGTTCGCCGCCTCCGGTCCGGCGACGCCCTGGATGGCGCCCTTGCCGAAGCTCGCCGGGTCGCGCGCCATCTTCTTTTCCAGCGCGTAGGAGGAAAAGGCGCTGAGCGTCGCACCGCCGCCCGGCAGGATGCCCAGGAAGGCGCCCAGCACCGTGCCGCGCAGGGCGGCCGGCCAGGCGTCCCTGAAGTCCTGCAGGGTCGGCCACAGCCGGTGGATCGGCGCCGGTTCGACACCGCGGCCCTCCGTCTCCTCCAGGTTAACGATGATGTCGGCCAAGCCGAACAGCCCCATCGCCAGCGGCACGAAATCCAGCCCGTCATAGAGCTGCGGGATGTCGAAGGTGAAGCGCATCTGGCCGGAGTTGATGTCGGTGCCGACCATCGACAGCAGCAGGCCGATCAGGATCATCGCCACCGCCTTGATCACCGACCCGTGGGCCAGGATCACCGCGCCGATCAGGCCGACCAGCATCAGCGCGACATACTCCGCCGGGCCGAAGGCTAGCGCGACGCCGGCCAGCGGCGGGCCGGCAACCGCGATCACCAGCGTGGTGACGACGCCGGCGAACAGCGAGGCCAGCGCCGCGGTGGCCAGCGCCACCCCGCCGCGACCCTGGCGCGCCATCGCGTTGCCGTCCAGGCAGGTCATCACCGAGGAGGACTCTCCCGGCAGCTTGACCAGGATCGCCGTGGTCGAGCCACCATACTGGGCGCCGTAGAAGATGCCGGCCAGCATGATCAGGGCACCGACCGGCGGCAGGTAGAAGGTGATGGGCAGCAGCAGGGCCACGGTCGCCGTCGGCCCGATGCCCGGCAGAACTCCGATCAGGGTGCCGATCAGCGCGCCGAGGAAGCAATAGACCAGGTTCATCGGCTCGACCGACACCCCGAGCCCAAGCCACAGGTTGGCGAAGATGTCGATCATGGCCAGATCTGAAGCGGCAAGCCCAGCCCCCAGGAGAAGATGGCGATGCAGCCGGTGGCCAGCGTCGCCCACAGCGCGGTCAGGGGGCCGGGGCGCAACGGCCGGCCGGCCAGCCCGCCGATGCCGATCAGGGCGAGGATGGCCAGCACCAGCCCCAGCCGGTCGAGCAGCGCGGCGAAGGCCACCACCGCCACGGTGATCGCGACCGACGGCCGCCATGCCCAGCCCTGCGCCGGCGGCCCGTCGGCGGTCAGGCCGCGCAGCATCGTCGCCAGCCCCATCGCCAGCAGCAGAGCGCAGATCAGCCGCGGAAAGAAGCCGGCCTGCATCAGGGCCAGCGATCCGGCGGCCCAATCGCGCGCCAGCCAGAGCCCACCCAGCGCGATGGCGCTCAGCAGCAGGCCGGCGACCAGATCCTGCGGCGACCTCAGGCGAGGGGATCTCCGCCGCGGCGGTGTCCGGGTGTGTGTCATTGGAGGCGGTGTGTCCAATTTTCTCTCAGGCGGGCGACGGCCCCCAGGGCAACACGGCGCGGCGCCACGCGCACGGCCGGGCGCCCCACCGGTATGATCGGGCGTGCAGGGTCCCGGCTTCAGCGCAGCCGAGGCCCTGAATCCGTTGGTTGCATTATTACCCACACACCCGTCGCCGTCGAGCGCGTTCCATCCGCTTACGCGTCAGAAAATTACCGCAAAGCACCATACAGCAGCGAATATCCAGGCTACCGGTGCACTCATTCCCGAGAAACGGGCATACTATCCGGCGCAACACGCAAATGCGGAGAGAGGAGGATCGGGATGACCGGAGACGAAACGTTCCCGCCGCTCAGGCGCTCTTTCCGCCAGCGTAATGAATAGGGTCGGTCGTTCCGGCTTCGGAAAAGCCTTTCAGCCGCAGCAGGCAGCTGTCGCAGGCGCCGCAGGACAGCCCCTCCGGCGTCGGGTCGTAGCAGGAGTGGGTGAGGCTGTAATCCACCCCCAGCTCCAGCCCGCGGCGGATGATCGCCGCCTTGTCCAGCGCCATCAGCGGCGCGTGGATGCGGAACCGGCTGGTTCCCTCGACCCCCGCCTTGGTGGCGAGGTTCGCCAGCGTCTCGAACGCCGCGATGTATTCGGGCCGGCAATCGGGATAACCGGAATAATCCAGGGCGTTGACGCCGATGAACAGGTCGGACGCCCCCAGCGTCTCCGCCCAGGCCAGCGCGAAGGACAGGAACACCGTGTTGCGCGCCGGCACGTAGGTGACCGGAATGCCGTCCCCCAAGGCGGCGGCGCTGTCGTGCTTCGGCACGTCGATGGCGTCGGTCAGGGCCGAGCCGCCGAAGGCGCGCAGGTCGATGTCGGCGACGACGTGCCGATCCACCCCCATCGCCGCGACCACCCGTCTTGCGGCCTCCAGCTCCACCGAATGGCGCTGGCCATAGCGAAAGCTCAGCGCGTTGACCCGATAGCCTTCGGCCTGGGCAATGGCGACCACCGTCGTCGAATCGAGCCCGCCGCTGACCAGCACCACCGCATCCTGGACTTTTCCCTGACCCGTCATCACCCACCTGCCCTTCCGAAGCCGTCGCATCCCGTCAACAGCTTCTGGCACAGATGCGCGCGGTTGGACAGATCAGCCCAGCGCGGCCAGCATCTCCTCGACGGTCATGACGCGCCACGGCGGCAGGCGGACGGTCGCGGTGCAGCCCTGCCCCGGCCGGCTGTCGAGCGCCAGCGTGCCGCCATGGGCTTCCACCAGCCGGAGGGCGAGCGGCAGCCCCAGGCCGATGCCCTCGTACCGCCGGTTGATCGACTGGTCGATCTGGACGAAGGGGGTCAGGGCGGTCGCGACGTCCTCCGGCCGCATGCCGATGCCGTGGTCGCGCACCACCAGCTCCACCCAGCCGTCCGTCGCCTGCGCCAGCGACAGGGTGACGGTGCCCTGCGGATGGCTGAACTTGATCGCGTTGGACAGCAGGTTGCACAGCGCCTGGCGCAGCCGCCGCTCGTCGCCCCGCAGCGGCGGCAGGTCGCCGTCGGCCTGCAGTTCCACCGTCACCGGCGTCCGGCCCGCCTGGAATTCCAACTGCGCCACGGTTTGCGCCGCCAGTTCCGCCAGATCGACGGGCCGCTCGACCAGCGACAGCCCGCCGGCCTCGACCCTGGTCATGTCCAGGATGTCGTCGATGATGGTCAGAAGCTGTTCACCGGCGTGGCGGATCGAGCCGACGCAGGCGCGCAGCCGGTCCACCTCGCCCGGCAGGCCGATCCGCATCTCCATCAGCTGGGCGAAGCCGATCACCGCGTTCAGCGGGGTGCGCAACTCGTGGCTCATGGTGGCGACGAAGACCGACTTGGCGCGGTCGGCGGCCTCCGCCGCCTCCTTGGCCGCCAGCAGCTCGGCTTCGGCCCGCCGGCGTTCGGTGACGTCGCGGACGATGGCGGTGTAGAGCCGCCGCCCCTCCACCTCGCTGGCGCTGACCGACAGCTCGACCGGAAAGCGGGTGCCGTCGGCGCGCTCGGCCTCCCCGGCGCGGTCGCGGGCGATCAGCGCGGTGGTCTGGCCGGGCGCGAACGCCAGCCGGACGCCACCGGTCTCGCGCAGCCGGTCCAGCGGGATCAGGCGGTCGAGCGGCCGCCACAGCAGCTCGGCCGCGGCCACGCCGAACATCGCCTCCGCCGCGCGGTTGAAGCCGAGCAGGACGCCACGATCATCGACGGTCAGGATCGCGTCGGCGACGGTGTCGAGGATGGCGTTGTTGCGCGCCTCCGACAGCAGCAGCGCGCGGGCGGTGCGCGCATATTCGCTCATGTCGGTGATGGTCGCGATGAAGCCGCTGCCGTCCTCCAGCCGGACACGCCGGCACAGCACCGGCCGGTCGCCACCCGCCACGTCGCGGTCGTCCGCGATCGGGACGTTCAGCAGCAACGGCGGCGCCCCGGCACCGCCGGGCAGGTCGCGCCGCCAGTCCTCCTCCACCCGGGCACGGTGGTCGGGATGCACGGCGTCGAGCCAGCCGTCGCCGAGCAGCCGGTCCAGCGGCAGGCCGGTGATGGCGCCGACATGGGCGTTGGCGAACAGCACCCGGCCGGCCGGATCGGTCTGCAGGATGCCGACCGGCGCCGATTCGGCCAGCGTCTGATAACGCGCCTCGCTGGCGCGCAGCCGCTCCGACATCGCCATGCGGTCGCTGACGTCGCGGATGTTCAGCGCCAGCCCGCCGATGGCGGGATCGGCCAGATGGTTGCGTGTGGTCGCCTCCAGCCAGCGCCAGCCACCGTCGGCGTGCCGGAACCGGAACACGGCGGTGCCGGAACTGCCGGCCGGGGCGGCGATCCGCGCCTGAAGGCGGCGGTGTGCCTCGGCCAGATCGTCGGGATGGATGTGGCGGTCGAGCGGCGCACCGGTCAGCGCCGCGGGCCGGTGGCCGAGCACCTCCGCCGCCGCCTCGCTGATCTGCAGCACGCGGCCATCCGCCGCCAGCACCGCAACCACCTCGCGGGCGTTGCGGAACAGGGCGCGGATCGACTGCTCGTTCATCGGCACGGGCTGGCCCTTTCGGCGAGACGACGCGTTGCCCGGGACGCTCCGGGCGGCGCCACACGCGCTGCAGCCGGACGGCCCCTTCCAAACCGCGACGGCCGGCAGCCCACCACGAATGGTGCGTGCCGCGCCACTCGGGGATTACCCTGGGTCAGATCCTGGCAGGGTCCGTCAACCCCGGCGCAAGGACAGGAACGCCGCCAGAGCGTCCAGGGTGGCGTCGGGCGCCTCGGTCATCACCATATGGCCGGTCTGCGGCACCACGACAACCTGCGCCGACGCGGCGCGGGCCGCCAGCGCCCGTCCGGCCTTCGCCGGCGTCATCTTGTCGAGCGCGCCCAGCAGGAACAGCGCCGGGCAGGCCAGCGCCCGGGCCGCATCGGCGCCGTTGCCATAGTCGTTGCAGGCGGCCAGATCGACGCCCAGCACCCCCGGCTTGACCGCCGCCATCAGGCGCCGCCCACCGGGGATCAGCGCCAGCCCGGGGGTCGGGCAGCCGCCGCCCTGCCCGCCGCCATGGCCGCGCGGACCGTGGCCCCAGCCGATCACCATCTCGATGGCCGACGGGTCGCCGTCGCGCGCCGCGGCCAGCAGGTCGGGATGGACCGGCATCCGCTCCGCCACCCCGAGCAGGGCGACCGCTTCGACGCGCGAGCCGTGCCGGGCGGCGGTGTCGAGCGCGACCAGCGCGCCCATCGAGTGGCCGATCAGCGCCGCCCGCTCCAGCCCGGCGGCGTCCAGCAGCGCGGCCACCCAGTCGGCCATCGCCGCGATGCTGTCGAGCGGCGCCCCGCCGGAGCGGCCGTGCCCGGGCAGATCCACCGCCAGCACCGAGCGGCCATGGTGGGCGAGATAGCGGCTTTGCAGGCTCCACACGCTGTGGTCCATGCCGGCGCCGTGGATCAGGACCACGGCTGGGCGCGAGAGGTCGACGTCCCGGCCGCCGGTGTGGACAAAGACGGGGGTGCCGTTGACGGTCAGCAGCATGATGCGGCCTCAGCCCTTGGTGGCGGCGCGCAGCGCCTGCTTCAGGTCGTCGATCAGGTCGTCGCAATCCTCCAGCCCGATGGACAGGCGGATCATGTCCTCCCCCACCCCGGACGCGGCCAGCGCCTCGGCGTCGAGCTGGGCGTGGGTGGTGCTGGCGGGATGGATGACCAGCGACTTGGCGTCGCCGACGTTGGCGAGGTGGGAGAACAGGGTCAGCGCCTCGATGAAGCGGCGGCCGGCCTCACGGCTGCCGCCCTCGCCGGTGCCGCGGATGCCGAAGGAGATGATGGAGCCGGCGCCGCGCGGCAGCAGCCGGGACGCCAGGGCGTGGTCGGGGTGGTCGACCAGCTCCGGATAGGACACCCAGGCGACGGCCCCGGCGGCGGCACCCGGCTTGCCGCCCTTGTCCGAATACAGCTCCCCTTCCAGGAAGCCGACGACCTTGCGGGTGTTGTGGATGTGGCCCTTCATCCGCAGCGGCAGGGTTTCCACGCCCTGCAGGATCTGGAAGGCGTTCATCGGGCTCATGCAGGCGCCGAAGTCGCGCAGGCCCTCGGCCCGGGCGCGCATGATGAAGGCGGCCGGGCCGTATTCCTCGGCGAAGTCGATGCCGTGATAGCCGGCGTAGGGTTCGGTGAGGGTCGGGAACTTGCCCGACGCCTCCCAGTCGAAGCGGCCGCCGTCGATCACCACGCCGCCGATGGCGGTGCCGTGGCCGCCCAGCCATTTGGTGCAGGAATGCATGACCAGATCGGCGCCATGCTCGAACGGACGGCAGAGATAGGGGGTGGTGAAGGTCGAATCGATCAGCAGCGGGACGCCGGCCTCGTGGGCGATGGCGGCGACCTTCGGGACGTCGAGCACCTCCAGCCCCGGGTTGCCCAGCACCTCGCCGAAGACAAGCCGGGTTTCCGGGCGGATCGCCGCGCGGAGGCCGTCGAGGTCGCGCGGGTGGACGAAGCTGGTGGTGATGCCGAAGCGCGGCAGCGTGTAGGCCAGAAGGTTGCGGCTGCCGCCATAGATCGACGACGAGGCGACGATGTGCCCGCCCGCCCCCATCAGCGTCATGATGGCGAGCGTCAGCGCCGCCTGTCCGCTGGCGGTGCAGACGGCGCCCACCCCGCCCTCCAGCGTCGCCAGCCGCTCCTCCAGCACCGCGACGGTGGGGTTGGAGATGCGCGAATAGATGTGCCCGGGCCGTTCCAGGTTGAACAGCGCCGCCGCCTGATCGACGTCGGAGAAGACGTAGGAGGAGGTGAGATGGATCGGAACCGCCCGCGCCCCGGTCGCCGGATCGGGCCGTTGCCCCGCGTGCAGGCTCTGCGTGTCGAACTTCAGGAACTTGGCGCCGGCCATGCTCCTCCCTCCCCTGTGAGCGGATCCTATGAGCGGACGAGAGGGCCGCTTGCGGTGAGCGGCCCTCATTCTTGTTCTTGCCAGCCCTGTTCAACCCGCGAATCAGCGGCATTGACGGTGCGGAAGCGTATGGAGACGTGACGCGCGCGTCAAGCGGCGGCAGACCGGTTCACGGCTTGCAGGCGCACGACATCAGACAGATGCTTACATATGAGATATTTCGGTGATACAATTAATATTGACCGGCAAAACATTTTTGATGTCTACATCATTCATCCTGATAATCATACATATCACTTCCATACTCCCTGGCAACCTCCTCAACATCAATGTAATCCATAGGGTCAATGGAGAAATGTTCAATGGGATCTATTTCATTCAACGCATAATACTCATGTGAAAATTTGGCAGACATCAGCTCATCGAGGCCCTTTATGTTCAGATCACAACATTTACAGACGAATGATATTGGAGATACCCGCACCTCTTTTACTATCTCCTGACCTCTCAGCATAGGAGAACTTTCTCCAACCGGAACCCCCATAAGAAGCCCCAGTTCCGCACAAGACGGACACTTTTCTACCTTCACGTGACGACCGCTAGCCAGAACTGCGGTTTCATAATTTACTTTTGATTTTTCTCTTTTTTCTTTCTGCAAATCAGGGGCAAGGGAGAAGAACCTATCCTTATGTATCCTAATCCAATCTCTAACGCGTGCGTTCCTATCGTTAGAGATAGCTTTCGCAACTTCCTCTGCTTGTTTAGCTTCTTCCGCACCAATCAGAATAGATATTTCTTGACTGCTAACCTTACACGCCTTGATCAAGAACGCGTATATGCTTGGCATTATCTCTTTAGCAGATATGCCAGAGATCTCCGATGTATCTCCATGAAGCTCTGTATTACGCGCCTCGATTAATACTGCGACTTTCTCCAATTCGCTTTTAGTTATTTCAGGAGCAATCCGTTGCAGACGATCAAGAGCATAACGGAGATCGATTGTGCGAGGCGGACTCTGGGGAGCAATACCACTGGCGTAAAGGATACTGTCGCTGTCATTCGCGGCGTTAAGAGCTGGATTAACATGCGTGATGGCGCCTCGAACAACAAACTCACAACAAAACGCGACATTAAGGAGAAATTGCTCAGATCCACGCTCATATTTTGTAGCATGCTCCCAATAAAGCTGCCCCTTTGTAAAGTACTTCTGGCTACTCCACACCTTATCTCTCCCCCATAGCTATTCTCCACAGACCATTATCGGACCCATTCGCTAGAGCTTCTCTACCATGCAAACATCTCCAGTTGTCAATTATAGCGGCTCCAGAACAAGACCAATCTACGAATATACGTTGTCCTATATCATTATGAAGGTGGTTCTCCATATCAATAGCCTCGTGATTAAGAGGACGCATAATAGCCGGATTATACCTTATCAGCTTCTGCGCCCCTTCCCTTTCGACAAGACGCGACACGAAAGAGGATTTCCCTCCTTGAACTAGGAATAAACTTCTGGCCGCTTTTTCGTAGAATTCGTCCCACAGCACAAAACTTTCATAAATTATAGTTCTTGCATCACGGGGGATTGGGCACACTAATAGAATGTATTTCGCGGGTCTGGGGCGCAAAACAAAATCTGTATGCATCGGAAACGCCTCTTTCCCGTAACGGGAAGAAAGAGTATTTGGCCGAGCAGCCTCCTGAGACCTAGGATACAAATACCTAGCCTCTGAAATACAGCATCCAACTGCTCTGGAAATATTTTTTCGTAGCTATATGACAGACACAGGTTTGAAAGCGGATTGTTGACTACACACCCCCATATGTAGTGGGTAAGTGAGATCATGAAGAGCCGGTTGGCAATCGGCGCTGAAGGAGTCGACAACTTTTAGGTAGGCCAGACGGACCTCGGGCGCGACTGGCCACTGGCCGTCGGCGCGGCGGCGTCAGAAGAGGCCGTCTATCTCTTCGTCTGTGAAATCCGGCGGCGGGCGGCCGGGCGGCAGCGGTCGAAACGGCGGAGACGTCGCCCGAAGCCGGACGGGGGCGGGCAGAGGGCGAGAGCCCCTCGAAGAAATTCCGGCGGGACGGTCCTTCCGGGGGAGGTCATGTCCAGCGCCGTTCTTCTCTTTCGCCCGAGCCAGCATCAGGGCCCGCGACGGCGCTGGGGGATCTTCCGCCCGAAGTGGCGGGGGCCAGAACAGGCCGCCCTTCGCCGACCAGCGGACCTGCCGGCCGAACGCCCGCGGCATCAACGTCATCAACTGGAGAACGAACGGTTCGGCCTGAACTTCGCCCTGTGAATGTCCTTCAGCGGTCGTCAGGGTTCCGGACGAAGCCGCGCTCCACAGCCAGGCGGCTTCGTCGAGATACCGACTCATGTGAACGCGGCTAAACCTATGGTAGACGCCGAAACGGCTGCGTTCGAGAAGAGCCGAAAAGCCCTCGGCGTGATTGACGTGAACGTTTCGCTCGTCGTCCCGCAACTTTCCATTGCGACGCCGTCTACGCGGAGGCTTTCCGTCCTTCCGTTCGACCCGGGCGTACTCTTCGGCTCCGTGATTGACGCTGGAGTGTCCTTCGAAGTCCTGTCCAACGACGGCGAGGGCCTTGTCCCCGTCGGTCATCAGGTGCGCTTCTGGCTTCACAACCGCCTTGATGGCTGGCGCCAACTCGGCAGCCGACTCACCGGAAACGACACTGGTTCGGACCCGTCCGTCCCGGTCGGCCATAACCAGAACGATCGACTTGTCCGACCCCTTGCCGCGTGGATTCCACACGTATTTCGTGTAGGCGTCTTTGCGCGGCTCTCCGCCAATCCGCTTCGTGTCGATCTCGACCTCGCCGTCCAGAACCGGCTCGGCCTCGTGCCGATGGTCGAGAAGTTCACGGATGGCGTGTGCCATCTTCCAGGCCGTTGGCTGAGTCACGCCGAGATGGCGGGCCAGGACGACGGACGAGACGCCCTTGCTGCTGCTGAGTAGGTAGAAGAGCGCCTTTATCCACTTCAGCAGGGGGAGTTTCGTCCCGTGAAGCGGGGTGTGAGTCGTCGCGGAGAACTGCGCGGCACAATCCCCGCACTCGAAAAGGCCAACGCGCGGGGCGCGGGCTTCGCCGCCGCGGGTCGTCTTGACCGGGCGGAAACGGTAGACGCGAACGGAGCCGCAGTGCGGACAGAACGGTTGGTCGGGCCAGACGAGGGCTTCCAGAAAGGCGCGGGCCTGGACGTCGTCTGTGAAACGATGCGTCAGCTCGTCGGCATCAGTGTGGATACTGAGGTCGAAGTCCCGGCAGATTTTGTAAAAGCGTTCGTTGTCCACGACCGACCTCCGCGAGGCCGGCATTCTACCGAAAGGCGCACCGGATTTGAATCAATATCTAGTGGCATAGGCGGGGGGAGGCGTTTTAGCGCTAAGCCATTGTTTCTAAAGCATTGCTGCGCCAGCACCTGTGTCTGTCATATAGCTACGAAATCAAATCGTCATCGGAAAAACTTAAACAAGGCATCAACTAGCTGTGCAATGAAGCCCCAATTAGATGCCCTTCTTTTAGCGACTTCAACCTCCGCCATGCTCGTGTAGCCGCGTTTGTAATATTTCGATCTTCTGAAGTCCGCGGCTTGCTGGGCTGGTGTTCTGGGTTTCTTATATCCCGTTTTGCTTGCCATGCTGCGCCCTTTCAATCTCATCGACCATTCCCTATGAGATTACCTCCAAGGAATGTCACCTACAACCGAGCGAGTGAGGCAGCCAGTTATTCCCCTCACCTAGTGCGCTTTGGCTTCCAGCGGGTCGGGGCATCGGGCTGGCGAAGGCCCCTGTTAACGCGAGCCTGCGATTTCCGATTGACCGTAACCCACGGCCTGCCGTACCTTTTTCTCAGGAATTAGGAACAAAAAACACGCCGCAAGCATTGAAAATGCTGGGCGGATTTGTTGGAGAATGCGGCAATGAAGACCCCGGCAATAGCTTATCTTCGGACCAGTTCAGCGGCCAATGTCGGGGGCGACAGCGACCAGCGGCAACGAGAAGCCATTCAGGCTTATGCAGCTCGCAGTGACTTGGAAATCGCAGCCGAGTTTTACGATGCGGCGGTGTCTGGGGCGGACCCCATTGACCAGAGGAAAGGCTTTACGGACCTGCTGGCCTGGGCGACAGAAAGCGGCGTTAAGACGGTGGTAGTGGAAAACGCCAGCCGGTTCGCGCGTGACCTGATTGTGCAGGAAACGGGCTATGCGCTGTTGACCGGACAGGGGTTCACACTCATCGCAGCAGACGATCCCGACGCCTTCACCGGAGACACCCCCACAGCCAAGATGGTTCGGCAAATCCTGGGGGCAGTTGCAGAGTTTGAGAAGGCGAACTTGGTCGCCAAACTGAAAGGGGCACGGGACCGGGCTGCGGCCAGCGCCGGCAAGCGTGTGGAGGGGCGTAAGGGCTACGATGACACCAACCCGGAGCTGGTCCGCGAGGCGAAGCGCCTGAGCCGGAAGAACCCCAAGACGGGGAAGGTGCGGAGTCTTCGGGAAATCGCTGGCGAGCTGGCCGCCCTGGGGCATACGACAGCCACGGGCAAGCCCTTCAGCGCCGCACAGGTCAAGCGGCTGTTGGACTACTGAGCGGGATGAAAATGGCGATGGATGAGGCGGTGAACGAGGCGGTGCGGACTGTGGCGATTGCCGAACTGGTCCGTGACGACGCCCTACAGGTCCGGGCAAAGCTGGATGAGGCGACGATCCGGGCCTATGCCGGGAAATACAAGGCAGGCGTGGACATGGCCCCGGTGAAGGTCGCTGTGGTGGAGGGCGTCCCGCTTGTGGTGGACGGCTGGCACCGGCTGGCCGCGCTGGAAAGCATCGGCAGCCCCATGGCACCGGCAATCGTCATCGAGGGCATCACCAGGGCGGACGCGGAATGGATGGCGGCACAGGCGAATGTGGCCCATGGGTTGCCGCTGAAGGGCAAGGAAGTTAAGAACGTGTTCCGGGCCTACATCCGTGCAAGAAAGCACCTCAAAGGCCGGGGAAAGCTGAAGACGTACCGAGAAATTGCGGAAGAACTTGGCACTGGAACCAGCTTCAACACTGTACGGCGGTGGATGGTGCAGGACTACCCGGACATTGCGAAGCGCATGGGAGGGCCAGAAGACTTCAAGGGCAAGGGCGGTTTGAAAGAAATTGACAGTGAAGCCCACTACCTTGGACTCGCCACGAAGGCTCTTGACCAAGTGGTTGCAGCGGCACGGGGCCTTACCAGCGAGGAAGCACGGGGCGTTCTCATCGCGGAGCTGGAGGCCGCTATCGGTGCCGTGAAAGCCGCTGGACCTTGGGTGCCTCCCCCGCCTTCGGATGGCCTGGATGAGTTTTAATTGATAGTGGAAAATTGGCTGGACCCCTTGGAAACCCTAGAGGCTTTGGCCCTTTCTGTACCAATGGTACATCCACAATCAACGCGGACCATGCTGTAGGCGTTGGTAGCTATAGGCCAATAGCCGTTTCTCGACCGTGTTTGGAGGAATTGGGGCAGGCAGGGCCGATTGATCGGTTGCGATCTGGGGTTCAGCCTGTTGCGTGGACCTTGGACGTCGGAAGCACTGAAAGTTGCACATCGCGCAATGGGCCACCACCTTAATTCCCTACAGAGATTATAGGCAATATAGGCCAGCAATCATTGAACGAAAACGGGCCTACCGCGGTTCGGGAAACAGGAACCCGTTACAGCATCCGGGGCGCATCGCCTCTCAAAAGCCCATAGGCGGCGCTCTGGCGGGATTTGGAAGATGCGAAGCTACCAGGGTAGCGGCGCTGGAAATGGCCGCTCTATCGAGTCTCTAGGGGGCTTTGCGAACACGTCACCGCAGAGGGTCAGATCGGAAGCTCTTACCGTCTGCTGGGGACGAAACGGAGGGGCAAACGTGTGCCCCATCCGTGTACCCTACCGGGTTGTTTTCCTCTGCCAACTTTCCAGAGAAATCAACCGCTTAGCAGGGCTGAAAGTTAGTGGCGGAGGGAGAGGGATTCGAACCCTCGATACGCTTTTGACGTATACACACTTTCCAGGCGTGCGCCTTCAACCACTCGGCCACCCCTCCGCAGAGGCCCGGGTTATAGCCAGCAGGGGCCGGCGATGCAAGCCCCCGATTGCATCCGGGTGACGGTTTTTTACACGCCCTCGGCGGAGGCTGCGGGCACACCCGCGATCTGGTCGACCAGGGCGCCGACGGTGCGGCACAGCAGGGCGATGTCCTGCGGGCGGGACAGGCGGTGGTCGCCGTCCTTCACCAGGGTGACGTGGACGTCGTCGGTGGTCAGCGCTTCGGCGATGCGCAGGCTGAGCTGCCAGGGGACGTCAGGGTCGCGCTGGCCGTGCAGCAAGCGGACGGGGCCGGCGAAGCCGATGGGGCCGCGCAGCAGCAGGTGGTTGCGGCCGTCCTCGATCAGGGCGCGGGTGATCGGCTGCGGTTCCGGGCCGTAGTCCGACGGGCGGTTCCACACGCCGTCTTCCGTGATCCGGCGGCGGACGTCGGCGTCGAAGACATCCCACATCAGGTCTTCGGTGAAGTCAGGGGCCGGGGCGATGCCGACCAGCCCGGCCACCCGCTCCGGCCGCCGCGTTGCCGCCAGCAGCATCATCCAGCCGCCCATCGAGGAGCCGACCAGGATTTGCGGTCCGCGGGTCACCTGGTCCAGCACCGCCAGCGCGTCGTCGGCCCACAAGCCGATGGTGCCGTCGGCGAAACGGCCGCTGGAGGCGCCATGGCCCTGGTAGTCGAACCGGGTGAAGGCCAGGCCGCGCCCGACCGCCCAGCGTTCCAGCGCGATCGCCTTGCCGCCGGTCATGTCGGACATGAAGCCGCCCAGGAACAGGATGCCCGGCGCGGCGGCCGAGTCCGGGGCCGAGCCCTGCCCGGACGCGGCGGCTGGCGTGTGGTGATAGGCTATGGTCGCCGCACCGCGCGTTAGGCTATGGTGCGCGCCGCCCGCGGCGGCTGCGGTTTCGGTCATACGGTCACCCTCGACAACGGACACCGGCTGCAAGGCCCGGCACACCGGCCTCGATGGAGCCTCGGTGGGCCGCTGCCCGCGACCGCTCCGGGCCGCCCCTTGCGAGCAGCCGGCATCATGGATTTCGAACCGCAACTTACCACCGACGACGATCCGCGCAACGCCGCCACTCCGGATGCGCACCCGAACTGGCCGGTGCATTGGCCGGGCGGGCGGGCGCCGACGGTGCTGCAGGTGGTGCCGACCCTGGTCACCGGCGGCGCGGAGCGCGGCTGCATCGACATGGCGCTGGCGTTGGCGGAGGCCGGCGGCACGCCGCTGGTGGCGTCGGAAGGCGGGACGATGGTGCGCGAACTCGACCGCGCCCGCATCACCCACCTGACGCTGCCGCTGGCCTCCAAGAACCCGCTGGTCATCCGCCGCAACGCCCGCCGGCTGGCCGCCATCATCCGCGAGCACAAGGTGGACATCGTCCACGCCCGCTCCCGCGCCCCGGCCTGGAGCGCGTGGCTGGCCTGCCGCGTCACCGGCGCGCGCTATATGACGACCTTCCACGCGCCCTACAATTTCGGCGGCGGTCCGATCGGCGGCCGGCTGAAGCGCTGGTACAATTCGGTGATGGCGCGGGGCGAGCGGGTGATCGCGATTTCCGGCTTCATCCGCGACCATGTGCTGTCCAACTACCCGGTCGATCCGGCGCGGGTGCGCGTCATCCACCGCGGCATCGACCGCAACGTCTTCGCCCCCGACCGGGTCAGCCCGACCCGGCTGGTGACGCTGGCCCGGCAATGGAACCTGCCCGACGACCGCCCGGTCGTGCTGCTGCCCGGCCGCCTGACCCGGTGGAAGGGCCAGACCGTGCTGATCGACGCGTTGGCCAAGCTGGGGCGCAAGGACGTCATCGCCCTGCTGGTCGGCTCCGACCAGGGCCGCACCGGCTACCGGGAGGAGCTGGAAAACCGCATCACCGCCGCCGGGCTGCGCGGCGTGGTGCGGATGACCGACCATTGCAGCGACATGGCGGCGGCCTACCTGTTGTCGACGGTGGTCGTCTCCGCCTCGCGCGAGCCGGAGGCGTTCGGGCGCGTGATCGTGGAGGCGCAGGCGATGGGCAAGCCGGTCATCGTGTCGGCCATCGGCGCCTACCAGGAGACCGTCGTCCCCGGCGAAACCGCCTGGGTGGTGCCGCCCGACGACGCCGACGCGCTGGCCCACGCGCTGGACGAGGCGCTGTCGCTGACCCCGGAGCAGCGCGACGCCATCGGCGCCCGCGCCCAGGCCTTCGTCGCCGACCGCTACACCCGGGACCGCATGTGCGCCGACACGCTGGCGGTGTACGCCGAACTGATGGCTCCCACGCGCTGACAAGACCACCGCCGGCGAGCCCGCCGCCTACCGCCAGCGCCCCTCCTTCCAGCAACCGACCGGACACCATGGCCGACATCCGACAGCTCTCCGGCTTCGCCGACGTCATCGACCGCTACGACGGGTTCATCCTCGACCTGTGGGGCGTGCTGCACGACGGTGAACAGCCCTATCCCGGCGTGCCCGACTGCCTGGACCGCCTGCGCGCCGCCGGCAAGACGCTGTGCCTGCTGTCCAACGCGCCGCGCCGGACCACCGGCGTGATCGAGAAGCTGAACGGCATGGCACTGGGGCGCGAGCGCTACCACCACGTCATGACCTCGGGCGAGGCGACCTACGAGGCGCTGCGCGACCGCGACGACCCCTGGCACGCCGCGCTGGGCCGCCGGCTCTACCACATGGGGCCGGAGCGCGACGTCGATGTCTTTGCCGGGCTGGACTATCAGGTGGTGGCGACCCCGGCCGAGGCCGATTTCGTCGTCAACACCGGCATCGTCACCTTCGGCGAGACGGTGGCCGACTATCAGCCGCAACTGGACGCCTGCCTGGCCGCCGGCCTGCCGATGATCTGCGCCAACCCCGACCTGATCGTCATGGTCGGGCCGATGATGGTGATCTGCGCCGGCACGCTGGCCGCCCACTACGAGGCGATGGGCGGCGACGTACGCCAGCACGGCAAGCCCTACGCCCCCGTCTATGAACGCTGCTTCAAGCTGCTGGGCATTGCCGACAAGAGCCGCATCCTGGCGGTGGGCGACAGCCTGCGCACCGACGTCGCCGGCGCCAACGCCGCCGGCATCGATGTGGCGCTGGTCACCGCCGGCATCCACAAGGAGGAGCTGGGCGCCGCCTGGGGCGAGCGGGTCGACCCGGTCAACCTGCGGGCGCTGGCCGACGCCTCCGGCCACATGCCGACCTACGCGGTGCCCAGCCTGCGCTGGTGACGGGACGCGGTGCGCCCCATGGGAGCGGCCGTCAGTCGTCCAGCGGCACCGCATCGTCCAGGGCCCGGCGCAGCAGGGGCGACGGGCCGTCTTCGGAAAAGCCGCGGTTGCCGATGGCGGTGCGGTAATAGCTGACGATGAAGACGCGGATCGAGGCGGTCAGGTTCGCCTCCCCGCGCCGCTCGTCGATCTGGGTGCAGATTTCATTCAGGGTCAGCCGCTCGCGCTCGCAGATTTCCTTCAGCGAGTCCCAGATGTACGGCTCCATCCGCAGACTCGTGCGGCGACCGCTCACCTTCACGTTGCGGCAGAGCAGCCCCGGCCCTTCCTTACCTCCGCCCGTGCCCGCCATCGGAAATCCTGTTCCCCATACGTTGCGCGTTCCGCCCGCCCATTGCGGGCACATACATCCATTTGTGTGACGATATTGCAAGTGGCGTGTGCCATCCAACGCAATTTCGACCCATGGTCGCGGACCGATGCGACAATCGGGCGCAGACGGGAATCGGCGACGGTCGCGGAGCGAAGGGTTGCCGGGAAATGCTGCTTCCCTTGCCTGCGGCTTCGCTATACCAGTGCCGAAATACCCTCCGGATCCGGCAGAGTTCGGCAGACGAGTTGGCGGACATTCGGCGGACTCGGGCCGACAGGGGCGGTCAGGCGGCAAAAGGGGAAGGATCGGCGATGGTGCGACCGGTGGACGGGCGAATCGCGGCACGCGTCACCGCGGGCTTGGCGGCCGGCTGGATCACGCTCGCCCCGCCCGTGGGGAGCTTGCGGGCCGCCGAACCGGTCACGACCGGATCAGCCGCCACCCCGATCCCCGAGGCCGCGGTCCGCGCCCAGCTCGACCAAGTGATCCCGCCGCCCTGGCGCGTCGAATCGCTGACGGTGGAGGCGCTGCCGGCCCTGCCCGCCGCCGCCGGCGGCAAGGACGCGACGCCGCCCGACGCCCGTGCCGCCGCCCGCGTGACGGCGCGGGTGGTGCTGGGCGCCCCGACCTACCTCGTCGACAGCCGCGAAGGGCCGGTGACCTTCCTGCGCCCCGCCGCCGAAGCCGGGCTGGCCAAGAGCTGGACCGCGACCGCGCTCGCCACCCGCGACGCCGGCGGCTGGGCCGTCAGCCTGACCCCGCAGAACGCGGGCGTGCTGGAGGGCGTCGGCAAGCCCGCCGCCGAACTGCCCGGCCGCACGGTGGTGCTCGGCACGGCGGAGGCGAAGAGCCTGCGCGAGCAGCTCGACCGCGACGCGGCGCAGCGGCTGGCCGACGAGACCGCGCGGCGCCGGCAGGAGGACGAACGGCTGGCCCAGCAGACCGCCGCCGCCAAGGCCGAGGCCGCCCGCGCCGACAGCGAACGCCGCGCCATCGAGGCGCGCATCGCCCAGATCGCCGACCTGCGCGGCAAGCTGACCGGGTCCGACCGCCCGGCCCGCATCGCCGCGTTCGAAGCGGCGCTGGGCGGCAACGAACCGGCGTTGCGCCAGATGGCGATGGAAACGGCGTTGCAGAGCCGCGACGCCGTGCTGGCCAACCTGGCGCTGAAGGACTGGATCGCCCGCCGCCGCGCCGTCCCGGTCCAGCTCTACGCCACCAAGGAGGATCCCAGCTCCGAGACGGTGGTGCGCAACCTGGGGCCGATGACGCTGGAGGTCGAGGGCTTCAACCCGGTCAACGGCGCGCTGGCCGGCAAGCTGGGCGCCCCCGGCTACAGCATCACCCGCTCGTCCAGCATCATCGGCACGCTGGCGCAGACCGAACTGGCGGTGAACGCCTTCGGCTGCGCACTGACCCTGCGGCTGACCGAGCATCAGACGCTCGACGGGCTGCTGCGCTGCCAGACGCTGCCGACGCTGATCGCCCGGGTCACGCTCGACTGATGCGCGCTGGCGGACCCATGGCGACAGGGTGGACCGGCCTCGCGCTGGCGGTGCTGCTGGCGGCCGGAAGCGCCGCCGCCCAGGCGCCGGGCGAGCGTTTCACCCCGGCCGCCGCCCCGATCGTCGCCCTGCCCCGCCTGACCCCGGCCGCCCCACCACCGCCCGGCACGCCGCCGCTGACGCCCGGCGTGGTGTGGGAGCACCCACCGGAGGCGCCCGCCGCGCTCTCGCCGGTCACGCCGCCCGGCCCGCCCGCCGGCCGCACGGCGGCGCCGGTCAAGACACCGGCCAAGACACCGGCGATGACCGCACCACCCGCCGCGGCGGCGAAACCGCCCGAGCCGACATCTCCGCCCCCGCCATCTCCGCCCCCGTCGCCACCAACGGTGACCGCAGCGTCGCCGGCACCCACCGCGCCACCACCGCCGCCGCCGCCAGCGGTGAAGCCGCAGCCGCTCGAGACGGCTCCGGCGCAGGAGGCGCCGAAGGCCGCGGCCAAGGAGACCACCAAGGAACCGGCCAAGGTTCCCCCGGCCCGGCGCACCGTCGTTGCCACCGCCGGCCTCTATCTGCGCGCCACCCCCGACGGCAATGGGCGGGTGCTGGACACGGTGGAGAAGGGCGAGCGGGTGGAGGCGTTCGGGGCGCCGGTGGACGGCTGGCAACGGGTCGGCCGCCAGGGCCGGCCGCTCGGCTACGTGTCGACCGGCCATCTGGCCACGGCACCGGATGCGGAGCCGTCCGCATCGCCCCCCGCCGCCACGTCGGCGCCGAAGCCCGGCCGTTACGCCAAGGCCGATCGGGAAGACCGCGGCTGCGCCCTGCCCGACGACCTGCCGGAGCGGGTGCAGCGCCCCCGCTTGCCGGCCGGCAGCGTCGTCCGCCTGCGCGCCGCCAGCAACCTGCGCGTCGCCCCGGTCTGCGACGCCAAGGTGCTGGACGTGCTGGAGGAAGGCGAGCGGGTCACCGTGCTGGAGGCCGCCGGCTCCTGGTACAGGGTCGGGCGTGGCGGCCGGGCGCTGGGCTATGTCGGCGCCGCCCTGCTGACGCCGGCGAAGCGCTGAACGCCCCCCCCACCGAATGCTCGAACACAAGCGGTACGGAGCTACCCGGAAGGGCCTGTGGCACTCGGCGGGAGGTCCCCGCGAAGGGACTTGTTCGCGGCTGAAAAAGGATTCTACAACAAGGGGGAGGACGAACTTTTGCGGACGACACGGACGCCCGGCGCGCCAGTCTCGTCCGCCGGTTCGACCACCCCCCGCCGGTCCTGCGGCGCCGGTCCGGCCGGGCGGGGGCGCGCAGCACGACCGGGACAAGGATCCACCACGATGTCGACCCAACACAAGCAAGCCATGGATGCGGTCCTTCAGGCCGCCTCGCACGACATCGTCGCCACCCTGCAGGAGCGGGAGATCAACGACCGTCACGGCGAGGAGGCGGATCTCGCCGTTCTCGACGTCGCCATCCTGCACGCCTACCGCGTCTTCATGCGCATCTGCGAGGAGAACGGCCTGGAGGTCGACGCCGGCTATTTCGCCGACCTCGCCGCCGATCTGGCCGAAGAGGTCGCCCAGGACCAGGATTACGAGGACTGAGGACAGGCGCTCACCGGTTGCCGCTCTTGCCCCCTCCCTTCCCATGCTGACAGCCGGGACGGGAGGGGGCGAAACGCCCACACACGCCGAACCATACGGCCGAAAGCCAACAGCCTTGCCCCACCACACCCCTGACGTGGCGATCGTCGGCGCCGGCCCGACCGGGCTGATGGCGGCGGAGATCGCCGCGGCCGCCGGCCTGCGGGTCGCCGTGTTCGACCACACGCCCACGCCAGCGCGCAAGCTGCTGCTGGCCGGGCGCGGCGGGCTGAACCTGACCCATTCCGAACCGCTCGACCGTTTCCTCCCGCGCTATGGCGCGGCGGAGCCGCTGTTCCGCCGGCTGCTCGCCGGATTCTCGCCGGATGACCTGCGCGCCTGGGCTGCCGGCCTCGGCATCGAAACCTTCGTCGGCAGCAGCGGGCGCGTCTTCCCGGTGCAGATGAAGGCCTCCACCCTAGTGCGGGCGTGGCTGCGGCGGCTGGACGGGCTGGGCGTCACGCTGCACAGCCGCCATGATTGGACCGGCTGGGACGCCGCGGGCAACCTGACCCTGCGCCACGGCGACGAGACGGTCACCGTCGCGCCGCGCGCCACCCTGCTGGCGCTGGGCGGGGCGAGCTGGCCGCGCACCGGCTCCGACGGCGGCTGGGTTCCCCGGCTGGAGGCGCTGGGGGTCGGGATCGCCCCGCTGGTGCCGTCGAACATGGGCTTCGAGGTGCCGTGGTCCGATCACCTGCGCGAGCGTTTCGCCGGCCAGCCGGTGAAGAGCGTCGGCCTCTCCGTCATCGACCGGGCCGGCGCCGGCCGTCGCCTGAAGGGCGAGTTCGTCATCACCGACACCGGCATCGAGGGCGGCGCGGTCTACGCGCTGAGCGCCCCCCTACGCGACGCCATCGCCGCCGAGGGCTGGGCGACCCTGACGCTGGACCTGCTGCCGGACATGACCGAGGCCGAGTTGGTCAAGCGCCTGCGCCGCCGCGGCGCCGAATCGCTGTCGACCTTCCTGAAGAAGTCGCTGTCGCTGACCGGCCCGCGCGCCGCCCTGCTGCGCGAGTTCGCCCCCGCCGCCGACCTGACCGACCCGGTGGCGCTGGCCCGCCAGATCAAGGCGCTGTCGGTGGTGCTGACCGGCGTCCGCCCGATCGAGCGCGCCATCTCCAGCGCCGGCGGCGTCCGCCTGTCCGAACTGGACGACGCCCTGATGCTGACCCGCCGCCCCGGCCTGTTCCTGGCCGGCGAAATGCTGGACTGGGAGGCGCCGACCGGCGGCTACCTGCTGCAGGGCTGCTTCGCGATGGGCGTCGCGGCCGGCAAGGGCATGGTGGAGTGGCTGGGGATCAAGACTTCGGAGCCGGACTGAGCTTGGCTTCGATGTCGATTCGGAACACCGGGGCAAGATCTCCACGGATGTCACGGATTTAGACACGGATTTCACGGATTTTTCTTATGGCTTGCCGGAGTGGGTGTTCTTTGGCCGGCGCGGTCTTGCCGGAAAACATCCGTGAAATCCGTGACATCCGTGTCGATCTTGCCCGACATCTCCCGCACTCCCCAAAGAGAAAGGGCCGCCCCACCGGGACGGCCCTTTTTCCAATCAAGCCCACACGCGCTTAGTAGCGGTAGTGGTCCGGCTTGTACGGGCCGGCGGTCGGCACGCTGATGTAGGCGGCCTGCTTGTCGGTCAGGGTGGTCAGCTTGGCGCCGATCTTCTCCAGATGCAGGCGGGCGACCTTCTCGTCCAGGTGCTTCGGCAGCACGTAGACCTTGCGCTCGTAGGCGGCGGCGTTGGTCCACAGCTCGATCTGGGCCAGCACCTGGTTGGTGAAGCTGGCGCTCATCACGAAGCTGGGGTGGCCGGTGGCGCAGCCCAGGTTGACCAGGCGGCCCTGGGCCAGGACGATCAGGCGCTTGCCGTCGGGGAACACGACCTCGTCGACCTGCGGCTTGACCTCTTCCCAGACCAGATTGCGCAGGGCGTCGATCTGGATCTCGCTGTCGAAGTGGCCGATGTTGCAGACGATGGCGCGGTCCTTCATGGCCCGCATGTGGTCGATCGTGATGACGTCGACGTTGCCGGTCGCCGTGACGAAGATGTCGCCCAGCGGCGCCGCCTCGTCCATGGTGATGACCTGATAGCCTTCCATCGCGGCCTGGAGCGCGTTGATCGGGTCGATCTCCGTCACCATGACGCGGGCGCCCTGGGAGCGCAGCGAGGCGGCCGAGCCTTTGCCGACGTCGCCATAGCCGGCGACCACGGCGACCTTGCCGGCGACCATGACGTCGGTGGCGCGCTTGATGCCGTCGACCAGCGACTCGCGGCAGCCATAGAGGTTGTCGAACTTCGACTTGGTGACGCTGTCGTTCACGTTGATGGCCGGGACCTTCAGCGTGCCCTTCTTCATCATCTCATAAAGACGATGGACGCCGGTGGTGGTCTCTTCCGACAGGCCGCGGACGTCGTCCAGCATCGCCGGATACTTGTCGTGCATGATCTGGGTGACGTCGCCGCCATCGTCCAGGATCATGTTCGGGGTCCAGCCGTCCGGGCCGCGCAGCGTCTGCTCGATGCACCACCAGAACTCCTCCTCCGTCTCGCCCTTCCAGGCGAAGACCGGGATGCCGGCGGCGGCGATCGCCGCGGCGGCCTGGTCCTGGGTCGAGAAGATGTTGCAGGAGGACCAGCGCACGGTGGCGCCGAGCGCCGTCAGCGTCTCGATCAGCACGGCGGTCTGGATGGTCATGTGCAGGCAGCCGACGATGCGGGCGCCGGACAGCGGCTTGGAGTCGCCGAACTCCGACCGCAGGGCCATCAGGCCCGGCATCTCGGTCTCGGCGATCGTGATCTCCTTGCGGCCCCAATTGGCGAGGCTGATGTCCTTGACCTTGTAGTCGGTGAATTCGGCGGCCATGAGCGGGTGACTCCTGAAGACAGGTGGTGATTCGGGCCGACCGGAACCCCGGCCTTGCCGCTGTGGAATTGGCCAAGGGTGTATCAGCGGCGACGGAACCGCGCAAGCATAAAGATATCTTTATGTATGTTGGGTATGCTGCGGAGCCATCGTCACTCCCACAGCACCGGGCTGCCCCAGGGATCGAAGGGGACCAGCCGCCGCAGCCGGCGGTCTGGCCGGACGAACAGCCGCGCCTGCGGGTTCAGCATCGCCGCCGTGACCGAGAAGGAGCTGTTGGAGACGGCCAGCGCGTCGGCCCGCGACAGCAGCCAATGGTCGAGGAAGAACTCCGCCCCCGGCAGCGGATCGCCCAGGGCATCGGCGCAGACCGGGTGGTAGGCGGCGAAGCGCGACGCCAGCTCCGGCGCGTCGGTGGCGAGGTAGAGCACCGGTCGCTCCAGCGTCGGCCACAGCGCCGCCAGCCAGTCGAGATACCAGGCCTCCGGCGCGATCCAGAAGCGGTCGCCGCCGAAATCGCCGCGGCGCAGGTGGATGGCCACCACCGTCCGCCCGCCATCCCGCAGAGCCGCCAGCGCTGCCTCGGCCCGCGCCGCAACCGGTCCGGCGGGGGTGAACAGGCGGCGGAACAGCGCCCGGTGCGGCGCCAGCGCCGTGGTGTCGCCGCAGAAATAGCCGACGACGTCGCGCCCGGCGCAAGCGTCCGACCGCCCATCCAGCGCCGCCGCGACATCGAGGTCGCCTTCCAGCAGCACCGGCAGCGGCGGACCCGGCAGCGGATCGTCCAATCCGTATAGCGTCCGCCCGATCCAGTCCGGCACCTCCAACTCCAGCCCCAGCCGCCCGGCGCAGGCCCGCAGGGTGCCGTATTGCAGCAACTGGTTGCCGAACCGCCCGTCCTGGCCAAGCCGGCTCGCCATCAACCGCCCGCCCGCTCCCACCGTGGCGGTGCGCGACGGCGGCGCGGCGCCGACCGCCCGGCGCAGCAGCAGGATCGAGCGCCGGGTGAAGGCGGCGCCGACGCCGGGGGTGCGGCGGATGACGCGGTCGTAGGCGGCCAGCGCCGCCGCCTCGTTGCCCAGCGCCTCCTCGGCGGCCCCGGCCAGCAGCAGGCCGGCCGGCGTATCCGGTCGCAGACGCAAGGCCCGGCGCGCCAGCCGCAACGCCTCATCCGCTGCGCCGTTGCGCAGGCGGACACGGCCGAGCGCCGCCCAGCCCTCCGCGTCGGCGGGGGAGGCGGCCAGCGCGCGACGCAGCCGGGGGCCGGCGCCGCTCCCGCCCAGGCTCTCAAGCGCCTGCCCAAGCTGTGACAGCGCCGCCGGGTCGCCGGGCCGCAGGCGCAAGGCGCGCTCCAGCAGCGGACGGGCGGCGTCGGCGGCGTGACGCAGCGACAGCGCGGAGCCAAGATTCAGCAGCAACTCCACCGACGACGGGTCGAGCGCCAACCCGCGCTGTGCGGTGGTGACGGCGGCCAGCGGCTGTTCCGCCGCCAACTGCGCGGCGCAGAGATTGACCCGCTGGCCGGCATCGTCGGGCAGCACGGCCGCCGCCCGGCGCGCGGCGGTGATGGTCGCGGCGGCCATCCCGGACGGTTGGGCGATGGACAGGTTGCCCCAGCCGGCGGCGCTGGCCGGCTCCAGCGCCAGGAAGGCGCGGTAGGCGGCCGCGGCCGCGGCGCCGGCGCCGGACCGCTGCAAGGCCAGCGCCCGCACCAGCCGCGCCGTCGCTTCGACCGGTCCGGCCAGCACGGCGCGGCGGGCGGCGGCGGCGGCCTCTGCCGGCCGGTCGAGCGCCGACCAGCATTCCGCCTCCAGCAGGCCGGCGCGCTGGACCGTCGGGTCGAGCCGGCCCGCCGCCCGCGCCGCCCGCGCCGCCTCGGGCAGCCGGCCTTCCCCCATCGCGCAGAGCGCGAGGTCGAAGGCGGCGGTCAGGCTGTCGGGGGCAAGCGCCAGCGCGCGGCGGTAGAGCGCCGCCGCGGCGACCGGCTGCCCGGCGTCAAAGGCGCGCTCGGCCAGCCCGCGCAGCAGCGGCGCCAGCAACGCCGCCGCTTCCTCGCCATCCGGCTGACGGGTGAGCGCCGCGATCAGGCTGTGCGCCGCCGCCTCGTCGCGGCCCAGCGCCTGCAGAATCCGGCCGCGGGTCAGGTGGTAGGCCGGCGCCGTCGAATCGGCGGCCAGCGCGGCGTCGACCCGGACCAGCCCGGCCTCCGCCCGCCCGGTCTGGGCCAGCAGCAGCCCCAGCAGGTGGTTGGCGTCGGCGTGGCCGGGCACCGCGGCCAGGATGCGCCCGTACAGCCGTTCCGCCTGCTCCAGCCGGCCGGCCAGATGGTGATCGAGGGCGGCCGAGACGGCTTGCGCGACGGTGGCCATGGGGCGGGCTGTATCCTTACCGGGGCGGTGCCGACGTGGCGGCGGTTGCCGGGCCATGGTAAGACATCCGCCGCCAGTGCGGGAGGACGCAAAACCATGCCAGCGGACACGGAGATCGGTCTCCTGCGCTACAACAGCCTGCCGCCGCTGTTCCCGCATGTGCTGGACCTGCCGGAGGACCATTACCGGCGCGCCGGGGTCACCCGGCTGCACAATCACGACCGGCTGGACGTCGGCTCGATCAGGCCGGGCGACCTGATCTTCGTGAAGACCGACGGGCTGTCCGCCTTCACCAAGGCGCTGGCCCACATCCCGGTGCCGTTCGGACTGGTGACCGGCATCAGCGACACCACCCCGCATGACTTCGCCGATCTGGCGAAGGACGAGCGCGTGGTGTCGTGGAGCGGCGCCAACCTGCCGCTCTGGTCGGACAAGATCCTGCAACTGCCCATCGGCTTCACCGAACGGGAGCGGCCGCACGGCGACCAGACGGCGATCCTCGCCGCCGTCGGTGGGCTGCCGTGGGACGAACGGCCGATCGACGTCCTGCTGACCGCCATGGCCGACACCGCCCCGGAACGCCACGCCATCCCGACCGCGGGCGTCCACCGCTGCGAGGAGCGGCTGGGCTACGCCGATTACCTGCGCCTGCTCGGCCGTTCCCGCTATGTGATCTGCCCGCGCGGGCACGGCGTCGACACGCTGCGTTTCTGGGAAACGCTGGCGGTCGGCGCCGTGCCGGTGGTGCGGACCAGCATCCTCGACCCGCTGTACCGCGCGTGCGGCGGGCTGATCGTCGACGACTGGGCGGAGATGCAGGACCGCATCGCCGCCCACCGCGCGTCCGGTGACGGCCCGGCCGGCCGCGACCGGGCGCTCGCCGCCTTCGCCGCGCGCGACGGCGTCTTCTTCATCAAGAGCTGGGAGCGGCGCATCCGCGACCACCACGCCCGCCTGATGGCCGCCCGCAAGCTGTAGGGCTCTTTTGTTCTCTTTACGTTCCACCCCGCCACGGCTAAGCTGCGGGCATGGACGAGATACAGCGACCGCCGATGAAGGGCCGGGGGGCGGTCAGCAACGCGACCGGCCGGTACGAGCGCGACACCCGTGTCCTGACCGACGACGGGTGGAGCGGCGACGGCTGGGGCGGCAACGAGGCGTTGTCCGATCCCATCCGCACCATCGTCGCCGCCGCCTCGGCCAGGTCGATCATCACCCGCAACCAGTCGCCCGATGTCGCCTTCGACCAGTCGGTGAACCCCTACCAGGGGTGCGAGCATGCCTGCATCTACTGCTTCGCCCGGCCGACCCACGCCTATCTCGGCCTGTCGCCTGGGCTGGATTTCGAGACGCGGCTGTTCGCCAAGCGCAACGCGGCGGAGCTGCTGGCCAAGGAGCTGCGGGCGAAATCCTACGTCTGCCAGCCGCTGGCGCTGGGCGCCAACACCGACCCCTACCAGCCGATCGAACGGACGGAGGGCATCACCCGGCGCGTGCTGGAGGTCTGCCGCGATTTCCGCCAGCCGGTCTGCCTGATCACCAAGTCGGCGCTGGTGCTGCGCGACCTCGATATTCTGGCGCCGATGGCGGCCGACGGGCTGGCGACGGTCAGCCTGTCGGTGACGACGCTGGACCGCGAACTGGCCCGCGTGATGGAGCCGCGGGCCAGCACGCCGGGCCGCCGGATCGACGCCATCCGCGCGCTGAACGACGCCGGCGTGCCGGTGTCGGTGCTGGCCAGCCCGATGATCCCGGCGCTGAACGACCACGAGCTGGAAGCGATCCTGGAGGCAGCCGTGGCGGCCGGGGCGACCGGCGCCAGCTACATCCTGCTGCGCCTGCCGCTGGAGATCGCCGACCTGTTCGAGGAATGGCTGCGCGTCCACGCCCCCAACCGCGCCGACCGCGTGCTGAGCCTGATGCGGCAGAGCCGCGACGGCGCGCTCTACCGTTCCGGCTTCGGCACACGGATGAAAGGCAGCGGCCCTTACGCGGAGCTGCTGCGCGGCCGCTTCGCGATCGCCTGCAAGAGACTGGGGCTGGGCGGGCGCCACTGGCAACTCGACTGCAGCCGCTTCCGCCCGCCGCCGGCAGCGGGCGACCAGTTGTCGCTGCTGTGAGGCGGTTCTCGTCCCGGTGAAGGCAGCAGGCGACGGGCGAGATCCGACAGCGCCCGAGGATCAGGAGCGCCGGAACATCCGCGCCCAGGGCGCCGACGTTTCCGTCGTCTTCGGCAGGTCGGACAGGGTCAGGCGGCCGGTCGCCAGCATCGCCATCACCAGCGCCGGATGGGCGGGGCCGCTGGCGGCGGCGTCATGGTCGGTCTTGCCTGTGCGATCGGCCTCGCCCGCGCCGGAATCGTCGTTCAGCGCTTCATTGATGCGGGCGAAGGCTTCGATGTCCTTGATGTGCAGCATGGTCCGTGTCCCTCGGCTTCGGCATTTGTGCGTCGCAGCAAAAACGAAGGTAACAGCTCTGCCCTCGAATGCTCTCATGGTGCGGCGCTTTGACGCGGCCCCGCGTTCAGCGGGCCGGCTCGCGGTCCGCCAGCATAAGCCCGAAGCCGACGACGAAGAAAGCCGGAACCGCCCCCATACCCCCGTTGCGAAGGCCGCAGGAGGCGACGACGCGGGCGGAGAGTGCCCGGCCGCTCACCCGTCGATCCCGAAGGAGATCTGGTTGCTGTCGTAGCGGGCGACGACGCGCAGGCGGTCGCCGGCCAGCAGGGTGATCGGCTTTTCCAGGAAGATCATCGCCTGCTTCCACGGGTTGGTGCGGGCGCGGCTTTCCGACTTGTAGACGACCGCGTCGTCCATCACGAGGTCGAACCAGAAGGCGACGCCGTGGCAGGTGCCGGCGGTGGTGACGGTCACGTCGATCACACGCCTGCCCTCTTCCGGCATGTTGCGGGTGAAGTCGAAGTCCAGCGCGGTGAAGGGCTTGGACAGCGGCGTGTGGGCGTCGGCGCCGAGGTCGATCCGCTGGCAGCCGGGCGAGCGGAAGACGTCGAAGCTCTCCATGTCGAAGCCGTCGATGCACTGCACCGGGTTGATGCGCGCCAGCTCCGGCGTCTCGACCAGCATGGCGTGGATGGTGGAGGCGCGCGGGATGATGACGCCGCCCGGCTTCACCAGATGGGTACGGGCGTGCCGCAGCACCGACAGCATGCGCGGGGTCAGCATGCCGGTGTCGACCAGCTCCGACACGAAGACGTCGGCCTTCTCCGGCAGGTCGCGGCCCTCGCCCACCGTCAGCTGGGTCGACGGGCGCGGCACCACGTCGATGCGGTCGGCGTAGCCGTTGCGCGCCACCGTTTCCTTGGCGACGCGGGCCAGGATCGGGTTGGCCTCGCAGGTCACCACCGTCTTCGCCCCGGCGCGCGCCGCCATCATGGCGACGATGCCCGACCCGGTGCCGATCTCCAGCACCAGCGACTCCGGCGTCACCGCCCGTTCCAGCGACCGCCTGTACGCCTCGTGCCGCTCGACATCGTTGATCATCGGCAGATGCCGGCCGGGCACCGCGTTCGAATAGATCAGCCGGCGGGTGGCGCGGACCATCGGGTGGTCGGGGGCCTGCCCGTGCGCCGCCTCGATCGCGTCGATGGCGTCGGCGGCGCGGCCGAGGCCCTGCAGCGCATGGGCCAGCCCGACCTGCGCCGGGATGAAGCGCGACGCGGCGGCCAGCACGATGCGGAACTCCGCCTCCGCCTCCTCCAGCCGGCCACGGGTCGACAGCAGCTCCGCCAGGCTGTAATGCACGTCGAGATAGTCGGGCACCTGCTCCAGCGCGCTGCGGAAATGGCGTTCCGCCTCGTCCGGCTCGCCCAGGTCGCGCAGGGTGGCGGCCAGGAAATGATGCATCTCCGGCGCGTTCGGCCGGAGGTCGAGCGCGGTGCGGAAGCAGTCCGCCGCCTCATCCAGCCGGCCCTGCGCCTTCAGGGCGTTGCCCAGGTTGCCGTGCAGTTCGGGCAGCCGCGGGTTGATCGCCAGACCGGCGCGGAACGCCTCCTCCGCCTCCGCCGGGCGGTCCTGCTGGAAAAGCAGGCTGCCGCGGCTGTTGTGGAAGGACGGGTCGTTCCCATTCTCGGCGATCGCCTCGGCAAACAGATCCAGCGCGGTGTCGGGCTGATCGGTGTAGGCGGCGACCAGCCCCAGCAGATGCAGCGCCCCGGCGTTGTGCGGGTCGGTCGCCAGGATCGCGCGGCACGCCTCTTCCGCCCCCGCCAGATCGTTGCTGCGGAAACGCTGGGCCGCGTCGATCACGGTGGGGGTCGGCGTGTCGGTCATCGCGGCTGCTCCGGATCGGCGGTAACACGAAAAGTCACGGCACCATACCGGGAATTGCCGGGGGGCTACAGCCTTTCGATCCTCCCGCGGGTCGATCCGACGGTGCGGCCGGTTGCGTGAGCGCGATTATCACGCCATGGATTCACGCAAAAGGCGATCAGGGGGCTGCGGCCATGACGGAGACTGGAAAGACACGAACGACGCCACGGCCCCTGCGGGTCGGACTGGCCGGCCCCCTGGCGGCGGCGCTGCTGCTGGCCGGCTGCGCCACCGCCGACCGGAGCGGGATGTTGGCGGCCGACGGCGGCACGGTCACGGCCGACCTCGCCGATTCGGCGGCGGCCCGGCGGTTCGAGACGGTGCGGCACGACCCGCCGCGGCTGCGCGCCTTCCTCTACCGGATGCCGAAGGGCGCCGACCTGCACAGCCACCTGACCGGCGCGGTCTATGCGGAAAGCTATCTGCGGATGGCGGCGGCGGCCGGCCTGTGCTTCGACACCAAGGCCAAGGGCCTGACGGCGCCGACCGCCAAGGCGCCCTGCGGCGACGCGGCCTCCACCCGGCCCAGCGCCACGGCGGTGATCGCCGACAGCGTGCTGTACCCGGTGGCGCTCGACGCGCTGTCGACCCGCGACGCCCTGCCGCTGTCGGGCTACAGCCTGCACGACCAGTTCTTCGCCACCTTCGGCCGCTTCCGCGCGGCGACCGCCTCCACCGGCGACCTGCTGGCCGAGGTGGTGGACCGCGCCGGCCGCCAGGGCGAGCGGCATGTCGAGCTGATGGTGTCCTTCGGCACCGGCCCGGCCGCCGACATCGGCAAGGCGCAGGGCTGGACGCCGCAATCCGCCGCCGACCTGCCGGCCACCGCCGACCGGCTGACCGCCGCCGGCCTGCTCGCCCTGGTCCCGGCGGCGCGGGCGGAAATCGACGCGGCGGAGGCGCGCATGCGCGGCCTGCTGAACTGCGGCACGCCGGCGGCGCGGCCGGGCTGCGCGGTGTCGGTGCGCTACCTCCAGCAGGTGGCGCGCACCCAGGCGCCCGGGCCGGTCTTCGCCACCACCCTGTTCAACGCCCTGCTCCAGGCGCAGGACCCGCGGGTGGTCGGCCTGAACTTCGTGGCGCCGGAGGATAACCCGGTGGCGCTGGCCGACTACGACCTGCACATGCGGATGATCGCCGAGGCGAAGCGCCGCAGCCCCGGGACCAACGTGGCGCTGCACGCCGGCGAGCTGACGCTGGGCCTCGTCCCGCCGGAACAATTGCGCGACCACATCCGCAAGGCGGTGGAGATCGCCGGCGCCCAGCGCATCGGCCACGGCGTCGACGTGATGTACGAGGATGATCCGCAGGGCCTGCTGCGGCTGATGGCCGACCGCAAGGTAGCGGTCGAGATCAACCTGACCAGCAACGACAAGATCCTGGGCGTGGCCGGCAAGGCCCACCCCTGGCCGGTCTACCGCGCCGCCCGGGTGCCGACGGTGCTGTCGACCGACGACGAGGGCGTCAGCCGCATCGACCTGACCAACGAGCTGCAACGCGCGGTGGAGGAGTTCGGCCTCGGCTACGCCGACCTCGTCGGTCTGGCGCGGGCCAGCCTGGAGCACAGCTTCCTGCCCGGCGCCAGCCTGTGGTCCGCCCCCGGCTGCACGCCCTCCCGGCAAGATGGCGGCGCATGCCGCACGGCGGTCGAGGGCAGCGAGAAGGCCCGGGCGCAATGGTCGCTGGAAGAGGCGCTGCGCCGCTTCGACCGCGAGGCGGCCGACGGCGCGATGTGATGGAGGCGCGGTGTAACGGCGGCTATCCCACCACCCGCCGTTTCGGGCGCACCGGCGCGGCGGCGGCGGCCGGGTGGGGGCCGGCGATGCAGTCCAGCAGCAGGTCCAGGCCGGTGCGGCTGGTCTCATAGGCGACGCGGGCGCGGGTCAGGGTCTGGGCGGCGGCGGCGGCCAGCGCCTCGCGGTCGTCGGCCCAGGCCGCCAGGATCGGCAGCGCCGCCTTGACGAAGTCGGTGTCCTGCGGCACCAGCCCTTCCGCCGGAATGTCGGAGCCGATGCAGCCGCGCTCGTAGGCCAGCACCGGCACGCCGGCAGCCATCGCCTCGAACAGGACCAGCGGCTGCGCCTCGTTGCGGTAGCGGGTCGGGAAGACGAAGACGTCGATGTCGCGGTAGAACGCCTCCTTCGCGGCGCCGTCGACCGGGCCGTGATACTCGACCGCGCCGTCGAAGGCCATCAGCCCGGCGGCGATCATCGCGTTGTCCTGCGGCCGCAGGCCGGGACCGGCCAGCACCAGCGTGGCGTCGACGCCCTCGACCTGGAGGGCGCGCAGCAGGGCGAACATGGTGTCCAGCCCCTTGTCGGTGCACAGGTTCGACAGGTGGCCGATGCGCAGCGGGCCGCTGCGCCGCCGGTGCAGGCCGGCGTCAGGAATGGAGAAGATGGCGTTGGACATCGTCATGCAGGTGCGCGCCGCCGGGTAGATCGACTGGAAGCGCATCTGCATCGCCGGGCACAGCAGCACATGGGTGCAGTCGGCCCCGGCGATCCGGGTCAGCAGCCGCATCCGCCAGGTCGGCTTGGCGATGGTGGCGAAGGAATGGTGGTGCAGCACCCGCTCGTACCCCAGCAGCCGCGCCGTCCCGGCCAGCGCCGCGGTGTAGAGCGCGCCCCAGCCCGAATCGACCGGCATGTAGAAGCGGCGGTCGGGCGCCCCCAGCCCGCCGAACAGCCGGCCGACCGCCCCCAGAACGCGCCCGGCCTTGCGCAGGTGGTAGGCGGCGCCGCCGCCGTTCCAGCCCGGCGACAGATCGGCCACCTCGATCCGGCCGCGCCCCCGCAGCCGGTCCCGCAGACGGTCGAGCACCAGTGCGGTCACCCGGCTCATCCCGTCCACCGGCGGCGGCAGCCGACCCGAGACGACCACATGGGTTCGCGCATTCCGTTCCATCGTCAACTCCCGGTCAGGGCCGCCCCGGTGGGTCGGCCGCGGCGGCCGGCCTCCGGTTCGGCAGAAAACTCAGACGCATACTCGGACGCAAACTCGGCATCGTTGGCGCGTTCCACCTTGGGACCGCCCAGCGCCACCACCGCCTTCTCCACCGAGGAGGCGAAGAAGCTGGCGTCGGCCAGCGCCTGGAAGGGCCGCCCGTTCAGGCTGAGGCGGCGCCATTCGTCCTCGTCCGCCGCCACCGACAGCATGTAGCGCGCCAGCCCTTCCGGGTTGTCCGGCTCGACGATGTGGCCGTTCAGCCCGCTGCGGATCAGCACGTCGCGCGCCCCGCACTGGTCGGACAGGATGGTCGGCACGCCCATCGCCAGAGCCTCGTTCACCACCAGGCCGAACTGCTCCTCCAGCGAGGGCAGCAGCAGGCACAAGGTTGAACCCAGCGTTTCGGCGATCCCCTTTTCCTGGAGGAAACCACGGAAGATGATCGACCCGTCCAGCCCGCGCCGCGTCACCTCGGCCCGCAGATCGGCCTCCAGGGGGCCGGAACCGCAGAGGTGCAGCGGACGGGCGGCCGGGCCGGCCAGCCGCCGGTAAATGTCGTAGGCTTCGACCGCCCGGAACAAGTTCTTCTTCGGGACGAAGCGCGCGATGATGGTGAAGTGACGGTCGGCGAAGGGTACTCCACCCGGGGCCGGCTCCATTCCGGACAGCCGGCGGATGCGGTCCAGCGACAGCGTGTCGTACCCGATATAGAGCCTGTCCTTCGGGAGTCCCAACAGGCGGAAGTAATCCACCGTGCGGTGGCTGCCGCCGATGCCGGCCTGATAGGGGGCGTAGAAGACGCTCTTGACCATCTCCCGCCACAGCACGCGCGGCTTGTCGTCGTATTTGGACGCGTTCATGTTGATGACCTTGCGCCCCAGCAGCCGCATGGTCAGCGCCAGCGCGAAGACGTCCGGATCCTCGTAATGGCAGAGGAAGACGTAACGGGCATCGACCCGGCGGCATTCGCGCAGCAGGGCGCGGTAGACCGCGGCCCGGGACAGGTCGGCCTTGGACCGGCCGGGGAACAGGGTGATCTTGCGGAAATTCTGCCCGGTCCCGGTGCTGTCCCAGGCGTAGGTGTGCGACTTCGACCCGACCTCCAGCCCGATCACGTCGTAGAGGTGGCCGAGCCGGCGGCCGACCGCCTCCAGCCGGTCCATGTGATAGGGGCCGAACATCTCCCAACTGAAGACCAGCGCGGGCTTCTTCATGGCGTGTCTCCCAAGAGAAGGCGAGCGTAGCGGTCGAGCGCGACGGCGCGGGTGGCGTTGCCTTCCACCCAGGCGCGGCCGCGGCGGCCCATCGCGGTGGCGCGGGCGGGGTCGGACAGCAGCGCCGCCACCGCCGCGGCCATCGCCTGGGGCTGTTCGGGCGGGGTGCAGAGGAAGGCGCCGACCTGCGCCTCCAGCACCGCCAGCGCCGAGCCGGGCAGGCAGGTGCTGACGAAGGGCCGGCCGGCGGCGAGGATGGTCACCGCCTTGCCGGGCATGGCGAAGGCCGCGCCCTCCGGCCGTTGCGGCACGAGGTGGACGTCACCGGCCGCCATCGCCTCGTTCAACTGCTCCTTGGGCGCCAGCGGCTGGAAGGTGACGTTGGTCAGGCCGAGCGTCCGGGCCTGGGCCTTCAGCTCCTCCTCCAGGCCGCCCTGGCCGCGCAGCATCACCCGCGCCTCCGGCATCAGGGTGGCGAGGTGGCCGGCCATCTCCAGCACCTGCTCCAGCCCCTGCTTGCGGGCGAAGGCGCCGCTGTAGAGCGCGGTCGGCGGATGGTCGGGGCGCGGCAGCGGGTGAACCGCGTCGGCGTCGACGTGCGGCGGGATCACGAAAATGGGCTTGGTAACGCCCAGCTCCTCCAGCACGCCGCGCATCGGCTCCGACAGCACGACGATGGCGTCGGCGCGGTTCAGCGCCGTCCGCTCCATCGCGCGGATCGCCTTGACCGCCGCCTTGCCGCCCATCCCCAGCGCCCCGGCGAGGCCGGACTGGATGTCGTGGACGATGGCGACGTGGCGGCCGCCGGGCACGGTGAAGCGGTCGGCCAGCGCCACCGACAGGATCGACGGGCAGAGCGACAGCACCGCCGTGTGGCGGCCGACCCGGCCGCGGGCCAGCGCCGCGGCGAAGCCGGCGTGCAGCACGCCCTCATGCAGCAGCCGGGCCTTCATCCCGCCGCCGGCCGGCGGGATGGTCGGCAGCCGTTCGATCAGCACGCCGTCCACCGTCATCCGGTCGCGCGATCCGTCGGCGTAGCCGTCATAGACCTTGTTGCCGGGATAGTTGGGGCGCGCGGTCAGCACGGTGGTCTCGGTCCCCGCCTCGGCGAAGGCGGTGGCGAGGTCGGTCATCATCGGCGCGCTGCCGGCCGGCTCCGGCCAATAGCTCTGCGCCACCAGCAGCAGCTCCTCCGGTACGGAGACGGCGGCTGCGGGGCTGGCGCTGACCGGTCGGCTGTCGGCAGGCCGGTCTCGGGCCGGCTGCCGCATTTGGATGGAGTCATCCGGCATCGGCTCTACTCCGCAGCCTGGGGGGCGGCCTGGGCGGCGACCGCCGGGGGAGCGGCGTTCTCCAGGAACCAGGCGTAGGTGCGACGCAGCCCCTCATCCAGCCCGACCTTGGGCCGCCAACCGGTGGCGAACAGGCGCGAGACGTCCATCAGCTTGCGCGGGTGGCCGTCGGGCTTGCTCAGGTCGTGGCTCAGCGTGCCGGGGTAGCCGACGGTGTCGCAGATCTTCGCCGCGAGGTCGGCGATGGCGATGTCGTCGCCGGGGCCGACGTTGATGATCTCCTCGCTGTCGTAATGATCCATCAGATGCAGGCAGGCGTCCGCCATGTCGTCGACATAGAGGAACTCGCGCCGCGGCGTGCCGGTGCCCCACAGCGTGACGGTCGGGTCGCCGGCCAGCTTGGCGTCGTGGAAGCGGCGGATCATGCCGGGCAGCGCGTGTGACGTTTCGGGATCGAAATGATCACCGGGACCGTACAGGTTCGACGGCATGGCGCAGATGGCGTTGAAGCCGTACTGGCGCCGGTAGGCCTGGCACATGGTGATGCCGGCGATCTTGGCGACGGCGTAGGGCTTGTTGCTCGGCTCCATCGGGCCGGACAGCAGCGCCTCCTCCTTGATCGGCTGCTCGGCGTGCTTGGGATAGAGGCAGGACGAGCCGAGGAACAGCAGCTTGCTAACGCCGGCGCGCCAGGCGGCGTCGATGACGTTGCTTTGGATCAGAAGGTTGTCGCGGATGAAATCGCCTCCGAAACGATCGTTGGCGAGGATGCCGCCGACCTTCGCCGCGGCGAGGATCACCTGGTCGATCCCCTCACGGTCGAAGAAGGCGCGCACCGCGGCCTGGTCGGTGAGGTCGAGCTGCGAGCGGTCGCGGAACACGAGGTCGCTGTGCCCCGCCTCCGTCAGCCGCCGCAGAATGGCGGAGCCGACGAGGCCCCGGTGGCCGGCGACGAAGATTCGGCTGTTGCGGTCCATGCGGGCCGTCTCCTTAAGATCTTGTGCGAGCACTTGCCGCCGATTGCCCCCACCTAACCTCCCCCGCTCTCGCAGGGGAGGGAGACAGGCGCTTTGTCGGCGCTCCAGCGGCAGTCCCTCCCCCGCGAGAGCGGGGGAGGTTAGGTGGGGGTCTAACGCCCCCGAATGACGCCCTACTCCGCCGCCTGCCCCATGCGCCCCAGTTCCGCCCGCGCGCGGTCGGCGTACCACTTCACCACCTCCGGCAGACCGGCGGACAGCGGGATGCGCGGCGCGAAGCCGAGGGCTTGCAGCTTGGCGATGTCGGGGCTGCGGCGGTCGGTGCCGCCGGGGGCGGCCGGGCCGGGGACGATCTGCGCGTCGCGGCCCAGGCAGGCGACCGTCCGGCGGGCGAGGTCGGCGATGGTGACCTCCTCCGGATTGCCGATGTGGTAGATGCCGAGATGCTCGCCCTTGTCGACCACCGTCACGATGCCGTCGATGGCGTCGTCGATGTGGACGAAGGCGCGGGTCTGGCCGCCGTCGCCCTGGATCGGGAAGGGCACCGCCCCATTCGGATGGCGGGCGATCGCCTCCACCGCGCGGCGGGAGAATTCGGGAACGACGTGCTCCCACCCCATGTCGGGGCCGTAGACGTTGTGCGGGCGGAAGATCGCCACGCGGTCGAAGCCGCTGCGGCCCCAGTTGATCGCCAGCAGCTCCGAGATCAGCTTGGAGCCGCCGTAGCTGTAGCGGGCGTTCAGCACGTCCGGCACCACCAGCGGCACCTCTTCCGGCGTCGGCACGGTGGGCGGGGTCTGGTAGGCCTCCGACGACGAGGCGACAACGAGGTCGCCGACGCCGTCGGCGCGGCAGGCGTCCAGCACGTTCAGCATGCCGCGCACGCCGACGTCCAGCACCACCTCCGGCTTCTCGTAGAAATGCTTGGTGCCGTTGACGGCGGCCAGATGCAGCACGCCGTCGACGCCGCGGACGGCGTCGCGCACCGCTGCGGGGTCGCGGATGTCGCCCTGGACGAACTCGACGTCGTCCAGCACGCCGGCAAGCCGTCCGGTGTGGCCGCGCGAGTTGTCGTCGAGCACGCGGACACGGTGGCCGTCGCGGACCAGCCGGTGGACCAGCGCCGCGCCGATGAAGCCGCTGCCGCCGGTGACGAGATAGTGTTTCATAGACAAGGTTCTCCTTGGACCGCCGGCTCAGGCGACGTGGGCGTAGCGGGCGGCGCCGTGGCTGCCGAGCGCGACGTAGGCGGTGCCGTCCGGCAGGTCGACGTCGCGGCTGTTGAAGTTGTTCCAGAAGTCGTAGATCACCCCCGGCCGGTCCATCCGCTGGGCCAGATCGGGCAGCGGCATCGAGGTGAAGACCGGGTGGTTGTTCAGGATCACCGCCAGGTTGGCGCCGGCCACCGCGTCAGCCATGTTGGCCGCCGGCTCCAGCCCGAAGGAGCGGATGTCGTCCGGCCGCACCACGGCGTCGAAGCCGCGCAGCCGGGCGGTGGGGAAGCGCTGGCGCAGCTCCTCCAGCACCGGCTTGGCCATCGTGCCGCGCAGGTCGTCGGTGGCCGGCCGGCCCTTGAAGGCGAGGCCCATCAGGCTGATGGTCGGCGCCGACGGGAAGCCCTGCATCGAATGGGCGAGCTTGCCCAGGAAGTCGGCGACCTCGACCGGCTGGCCTTCGTTGACGCGGCGGCCGGCGGCGGTGATCGCCATCTCCACCCCGACCTCGCGCGCCGCCTCGATCAGGATGTGGGGGTCCTTCTCCAGGCAGGGGCCGCCGACCGGACCGGGCAGCGGCAGGTTGGTGCGCGGGTAGCCCAGCTTGCCGGCACGCGCCACCTCGACCGCCGAGATCTCCATGGCGTTGCACAGCTTCGCGATCTCGTTGGAGAAGGCGAAGGTGACGTCGCGGTAGGTGTTGTCGACCAGCTTGATCAGCTCCGCCGTCTCCAGCGTCGAGACCTTGACGGTGGTCGGCGTCAGGAAGCCGAAGATCTGCGCGGCGCGCGTCGCCACGTCCAGGCTTTCGGCGCCGATGATCTGCGGCAGCTGGTTCAACTCGATCAGCGCCTGGCCTTCCAGCGTGCGTTCCGGGCAGAAGGCGATGTCGAACTGCTTGCCGGTCGCCCGCAGGATCGGCGCCACCACGTTGCGGGTCGTCCCCAGCTTCACGGTGGAGCGCAGGATGACGAGGTCGCCGTCGTGCAGGCTGGCGGCGACCTGCCGGGTCGCCGCCTCGATCATGTCGGTGCGGACCCGGCCGTCCTTGGCCAGCGGCGTGCCGACCGTGATGATGAAGACGCTGGCCTTCGCGCAATCCTCATGGGACCGGCTGAAGGTGAAGCGGCCGCGCGTCATGACGTGTCGCAGCTTTTCCGTCAGACCCGGCTCGTGAAAGTGCGGGTCGCCCTGGCCGAGCTTGTCGAGCACGTCCTGCCGCACCTCGACCCCATGCACCTGGAAGCCGGCGTCCGCCATCGCGACCGCCAGCGTCAGGCCGACATAGCCGAGGCCGAGAACGCAGACGTTGCGATCGGAAAAAGTCTTGGGAAGCATCGTCGCTCCTGCGGTTGCTGATGACCCGCCGCTTCCGGCGGGCCGCCTTTGAGTGTCGAAGACGCCCTCTAGTGTCACGCCCCCGGTGCCGAAGCCGCCCGTCCGGCCGGAGGCGCGAACGGGGAAACCTCGGAATTTGAAATTGTTTTCTAAATGTCTCTTCGCCGTAACGCTGAAGTACCTCGTTTCCGGCGTTGTGCAGCGCGAAGTGTTTCAGAAACCATGGTCCTATGAAAAGACTATGATTGCCGTGCACGCCGGTATTAAGAGTACTAACCCCCGCCGCTATCAAATGAATGCTTGGAGGCACCAACAGAAACGTTCGGAAGTGGTACAAGTGGAGCAATCGTCAATCCTGTAACCTTACGCGGACTCAGGCCGTGGCGCTGGTCAGCCGGCGCAGCCTTTTGGGCCGCACCAGACCGATCATCACCGCGACCGCCGCATAGACCGCGACGATCACAACGGCACCCATCAGGAAATGGACCAGCGCCGGCGTGCGCTCGAACAGCGGGGCAGCGATGCGGTCGAGCCCCTGCGAGGCGGCGACGGCCGCCCCGGCGCACAGCAGCGCCCGCGCCGCGATGCCGCCATACAGCTCGCCCACCGCCTGCCGGTGGATCCAGGCGATGGCGACGGTGGCCGCCAGCTCGGCGCTGAAGGTGGCCATGGCGGCGCCCTCGATGCCGTAGCGGGGGATCCACCAGACGTTCAGCAGCGCGTTCAGCGCCCCGCCCGACAGCATGGCGACCATGTAGCCGGTCTGCCGGTGCCAGACGAGCAGCGGGTTGCCCAGGATCATGTTGGCGTAGACCACGGCCGAGGCGAGCATCAGCAGCCGCAGCGCCAGCGTCGCCGGGGCGTAGGCCTCGCCGAACAGGGTGCCCAGCACCGACGGCGCCAGCGCGAAGCCCCCGGCGATGACCAGCCCGCCGACCGCCAGCATCACCGAGGCGTAGGCGCGCATCCGGTCGCGCATCGGCCCGAGTTCGCCATAGGCGGCGGCCAATTGCGGCAGGAAGGCGTTCATCACGATGTTGCCGACGAGATTGGCCAGTGTCTGGATCTTCACCGCGGCGCTGTACCAGCCGACCTCGGTGTGCGGGGCCAGGAAGCCCAGCATGACGACGTCGAGATGGGTGAAGATCGCCCAGGCGAAGACGCCGACCGCCATCGGCGTCGCCGCGGTCAGGATGTCGCGCCAGATCTTCAGATCGATCCTCGGGCGCAGATGGCCGAAGTCGCGGCGGAAGCGGCCGATCATCACCAGGGCGTTGACGGTGATCGACCCGCCGGTGATGGCGGCGGCGATGACGGCGTCCTCGGGGCCGCGCACCAGCAGGAACACCAGCAGCATCGAGCCGATCGATGTGCCGATCTCCCGCGTGGCGATCACTCCCATCCGCTCCGTCGCCTGATAAACAAAGTCGAGCACCAAAGCGTTCCCGAGAAGCTGCACCGCCTGGACCAGCAGCACCGCTTTCATCGCCGCCGGGCGGTCGAGCGACAGGATGAAGGCGGCGTAGAGCCCGCCGACCACCAGCGCCAGCACGGTGCGCAGGGTCAGCACATGCTCCGACAGCTCGGCCGCCCGCTCGGCATGGTCGGGGGAGTCGCGGTCACGCGCGATCTCGCGGATGGCGTAGGTGGACAGGCCCATGTTCACGAACAGCGCCGCGTAGGCCATCAGCGACGTGCCGAATCCCAACACGCCGAAGCTGTCCGGCCCCAGAACCCGGGCGGTCCAGGCGGCGGTGACCAGCCCGCTCGCCATCGTCGCCATCTTCGCGGCGGCAAGAGCACGGATGTTCTGGAAGATGCGGCGGCCAGCGGTCATTCATAGGCTCACGGGTGGTGGAAACATCATGAAACGGGTCGTAAAACGCCCTCTCCCGCGATCGACGGACCGGCGGTCCGCCGAGGGCGGGAGAGGGACAGACAACAGCTCAGTTCGCGTAGTACCGGCGGTAGCCGTGGTAGCGGCCGCTGTCGGGGAACTCGTACTGGGCGTGGCGGCGGGTATCGACCTGGCTGAACAGGACGCCGACCACCTCGCCGCCGGCCTCGACCACCTCCTTCAGGCCGGCCATGGCGGTGCCGCGCTTGGTCATGCCCCAGCGGACGATGAAGACCGTCTGGTCGGCCAGCGCCGCCAGCAGCTTGCCCTCCGACACCGCCAGGACCGGCGGCGAGTCGATCACGATGCGGTCGTAGTCGACCGACAGGCGCGACAGCAGCTGCTGCATCCGCGACGAGCCCAGCGTGTCCTGCGGCAGCGTCCGGCCGTGGCCGGCGGTGATGACGTGCAGGCCGGTGCGCTGGTCGACCTGGACCACCTCCTCCAGCGCCGCGGTGCCGGCGAGCACCTCGGTCAGGCCGCGGTTGTTGGACAGGCCCAACATGTCGTGCAGGCTCTTCCGCCGCAGGTCGCAGTCGACCAGGATCGTCCGCTGGCCGGCGTTGGCGCAGGTGCGGGCGAAGGCCGCGGCGATGGAGCTCTTGCCCTCGCCGGGGACGGAGGAGCTGAACAGGATCACCCGGTGCCGCCCGTCGGGATTGGCGAGCAGCAGCGAGGTGCGCAGGTTCTGCATCGATTCGGCGAAGGCGGAGATCGGCTTGTCGACGATGTAGCCGGCCGGCGCCCCACCGAAGCGCGGGATGCGCGGAACGATGCCCAGGCTGCGCACCCCGGTGGCCAGTTCGAACTGGTGCGGGCTGCGGAAGCCGCTGTCGGCCCGTTCGCGCAGCATCGCCAGCAGCACGCCCAGCGTGCCCGACACCACCAGGGCCAGCAGGACGATCAGCTTGCGGTTGGGCTGCGACGGATCGAGCGGGATGGACGCCTCCGACACGACGCGGGCGTCGGGCTGGCGGATGTCGCTCTGCGCCGCGATCTGCTGCGACCGGGTCAGCAGCGATTCGTACATCGCCTGGGCGGTGCTGGCGTCGCGTTCCAGGGTGCGGAGGCCGACGGTGGCCTGCGACTGCTCGTTCTGCTTGGATTCGAGCTGGTCCAGGTTGGTCTTCAGCGCCCGCTCGCGGCCCTTCGCCAGTTCCACCTCGTTGCCGAGGTTGCTGACGATCTTGCCGACGTCCGTCTTCATCTGGCCCTGCAGGTCGCGCAACTGGCTTTGCAGCGCCTGCAGCATCGGGTGCTTGGTGCCGTAGCGGTTGGTGGCGTCGGCGATCTGCCGCTGCAGGTCGACCTCGCGTTCCCGCAGCGCCTGGATCAGCGGCGAGCCCAGCACGTCGCCGACCGCCGACACGCCGCGCGGCGAGTTGGCCAGCGTGGTTACCTCGCGCAGCTTCGCTTCCGCCTCCTGCCGCTTGGACCGCGCCAGCATGTAGTCGGTGTTGAGCGCGCTCAACTGCTGGGTGACCACGGTGCTCTCGTTGGTCGAGGCGGTCAGCCCGTTCTGCGACCGGTAGCGTTCGACCGCGTCGCCGGTGGTCTGCGCCTCCTTGCGCAGGTCGGTGATGCGTTCCTCCAGCCACTGGGTGGCGCGCTTGGACGCCTTGAACTTCTCGTCGAGCTGGTCGACCAGATAGAGGTCGGCCATCGTGTTGGCGATCAGCGAGGCCTTGCGCGGATCCTCGCTGTCGAAGCTGACGGCGATGACGTAGGAGCGCCCCTGCGGCCGCACCGCGGTGTTGTCCAGCACGGCGTTGACCACGGCGGTGGTCTGGTTGCGCTCCACCTCCTCCGGCGACAGCGGCACGTCGCTGGTCTGGCGCCACGACGCCGGAACCCAATGGCGCGGGTTCAGCATGGCCAGCCAGCCGGCCAGGCCGGTGGGTTCGGGACGCAGCGCCGCGTTGAACTCCGGGTCCTTCATCAGGCCCAGCTTGGCCACCACCTTTTCGGCGAAGGCCGGGGATTTGAGGATGGCCACCTCGCTCTGCAGCGCGCTGATGTCGGGGGTCATGTCGGACACCACCCCCTCGAAATTGAGCACGGTGTTCTTGCGGTGCTCGACCATGATCAGGGTTTCGGCGGTGTAGAGCGGCGTCATCCGGAAGGCGGCCAGGGTTGCCAGCCCGGTGCCGAGCACGATCACCGTACCGATCAGCAGCTTGTGCCGGCGCAAGAGCCCGGTGGTCCGGCGCACCGCGCTCGCCGCGCTGGCGGAAAGATCGTAGGAGACGGAACCCGAACTCCGCCGCGATTCGGGGCTTTGACGACGGGGTTGTTCCTGAAGTTCCTGGGTGGCCAAAGGGTCCTCCTCGCGTAACGACCAGAAGCGCGGCCATAGGACCGACCGTTCGTCCGATCCACTGTTTGGCCGCCGCCCATCGACCAGAGGTCCAGGCGGCGGTCGGGGTCGGCGGTTCATCCGATTGGCTGAAACGCAGTGTTAGTCCAGCCGTTGCATCGCCCACCCAGTGCATGCGGCGAGCAATGGGCGCGCAGTGGGTAGCCTTCCTGGCCCTGCTGCAGTGCGGGATAGACGCCCGGTGTCCGGCCGGGGATAATGGGGTCATTCGAAAGGACAGGGGCCATGACGCTCGAACGGACCGGCTGGCCGGCGGAGATTCCGGCGCTTTTCCCGACGCTGGGCGGGCTGGACGCCGACGCCGAAGCGCTGCTGCGCCGGTCCGGCGCGCGGGTGACGCTGCCGCGCGGCACCGTGCTGTTCCGCGCCGGCGACCGCTGCCATACCTTCCTGATGGTGCTGGACGGGTCGGTCCGCGTGCAGATGACCTCGGAAAACGGGCGCGAGATCGTGCTCTACCGCGTCGCCCGCGGCGAGACCTGCATCGTCACCACCGCCTGCCTGCTGACCCACACCCCCTATGGCGCCGAGGCGGTCACGGAGAGCGAGGTCGACGCGATCGCCCTGTCGGCCGGCCCGTTCCACGAGTTGGTGGCGCGCTCCGGCGCCTTCCGCGACTTCGTCTTCGCGTCCTTCGGCACCCGGCTGACCGGCATGATGATGCTGGTCGAGGAGGTGGCGTTCGGCCGCGTCGACCTGCGGCTTGCCCGCTTCCTGGCCGAGCACCGCGACCCGGCCGGCGGCCTGGACACCACCCACCAGGCGTTGGCGGTAGAGCTTGGCACCGCGCGCGAAGTGGTGAGCCGCCAGTTGAAGGAGTTCGAGCGCCAGGGTTTCGTGGCCCTCGCCCGCGGCCGGATCGAGGTGCGCGACGCGGCGGCGCTGCTGGCGCTGGCGGAGGAGCGCTGAGATTGGACGGGGATCGGGGAGCGGACGGCTTCAGGTGGTGGGCCTGGACAACCGGCCCTGCCAACGCGACGGCCTGCGGCTGGTGTGGGCACAGGCGATCATGAACACCGCGTCCGGCTCGACGCGGAAAAAAAGCGGTCGCCCAATCCGAAGGCCCGGCTGTCGTACCACGCCTGTGCCTCGCGCAGATCGGCTTCGGCGTCAGGCAGGAAAAGAACGGGGAGGCTCACGCGTTGCGCGGGCGCAGTCGGGCACGCACGTCCGCCCACGGAACCGCCTGGGCGCGCGTTTCCGGAAAAGAGGCGTTGCGGCGGTCGAGTTCGGCTTTCATCCCCGCCGGGAGCGGAACCTCGGCATCATCGAGGCTGTCCAGCAGGTCCCCGGCCAGTTCCAGGCGCTCTTGCGGCGATAGGTGGCTGAAGTCGATCCTGGGCATGGAGGCTTCTCCGTGACGGAAGCCCAAAGATGGCACCGGCACGGACCCTTGTCGAGAAAGGCCGACGGACCGTAGCCGCGCCCTCTCCTGTGACTCCGTCACAGACGCGGGCTTGGCGGCGGGCTAGACCGGCGGGCGGGGAAGGATGCTCCTCTCACCACCAACGCTTCAAAACAACAGGTGCCGCCATGCTTTGCCGCAACATCGGGCCCGTGGACCGCGCGCTGCGCGCCATCGTCGGGCTGATCCTGATCTCTCTGACCGTCGTCGGCCCGCAGACGCTGTGGGGGCTGGTCGGGCTGGTGCCGCTGCTGACCGCGTTCGTCGGCTCCTGCCCGGCCTACACGCTGCTGGGCATCAAGACCTGCCGCACCGACCGGCTGGCCTGACCGTCGCCCGCCGACACACCGAAACGGCCCGCCCCTTGCGGCGGGCCGTTCGTGTTTCCAGAGGCGTGTTCCGGATGGCGCCGCTCAGGCGCGGGGAGCGTGCTTGTTCAGGATGCGCTGGAGCGTGCGGCGGTGCATCTTCAGCCGGCGTGCCGTTTCGGACACGTTGCGGTCGCACTGCTCGAACACGCGCTGGATGTGCTCCCAGCGCACGCGGTCGGCCGACATCGGGTTTTCCGGCGGCTGGGGCAGCGGGCGGCCGTCGGCCAGCAGCGCCGATTCGACGGCGTCGGCGTCGGCCGGCTTGGGCAGATAGTCGACCGCGCCGGCCTTCACCGCCGCCACCGCGGTGGCGATGTTGCCGTACCCGGTCAGCATGACGACGCGGGCGTCCGGCCGCGCATCGCGCAGGGCCGACACCACGTCCAGCCCGTTGCCGTCGCCCAGCCGCAGGTCGACCACCGCGAAGGCGGGGGCCGATTCCTGCGCCACTTCGACGCCCAGTTGCACGCTGTCGACCGCGACGACGTTGAAGCCGCGCTTTTCCATCGCGCGGGCCAGCCGCAGACGGAAGGGGGCGTCGTCGTCGACGATCAGGAGGCTGCGAGTCACATCGCCGGTGAAGGTGAGTTTGACGGCATCGCCCGACAGCAGTTCATCGGTTGTTTTGACGGTATCCACCGCTAGACCTCATTTCTTGGCGTTGATCGTCTTCCAGCGCACGGAAATCCGCGCACCGGTGCCGCCCTGTACCGCGTGTCCGCCGACGGGCGGATCGGCCGGCGGGTTGTTGGCGTACTGAACCGACGCGCCGGTCTTCTCCAGCAGCGTCTGCGCAATGAAGATGCCCAGCCCCATGTGGCTGCCGCCGGTGTGGCCGTGCTGGCCGGCGCGATCACCGCGCACCGACAGGTAGGGCTCGCCGATGCGGCCCAGCAGATGGGGCGGGAAGCCGGGGCCATCGTCCATCACCGTGATGGTGACGCCGCGGCCATCCCAGGCGGCGGCGACGGTGACCTTCTGGCGGGCGAACTGGTGGGCGTTCTGGATGAAGTTGCCGATGCCGTGGATGATCTCCGGGCTGCGGCGCAGGAAGGGTTCCTCCGCCCCGCCGACCGGGTGCGATTCCACGACGAAGGTGATGTGGCCCTGGCGGTGCGGCGCGGCCGCCGCCTCGATCAGCGCGGTCAGCGGCAGCCGTTCGAACGGGTCGCCGCCGTCGGCCTCGGGCTTGCGCGCCAGATCGGCCAAAATCTCGCGGCAGCGCATCACCTGGCTCTGCAGCAGCTCGACATCCTCGGTATAGGGGCTGTCGGACGGCAGGTCGTGCGCCAGCTCCTTCGCCACGACGGCGATGGTGCCGAGCGGCGAGCCCAGCTCGTGCGCGGCGGCAGCAGCCAGCGCGCCGAGCGCGCCCAGCCGCTGCTCGCGCGCCAGCGCCACCTGCGAGGCGGCGAGCGCGTCGGCGAAGCGCCGCGCCTCGGCGGCGACCCGGAAGACGTAGCCGGCGATGAAGACCGACGACACCGACAGCGACAGCCACACCCCGAAGGCGTAGAGCGGCGCCATCGAGCGCACCGGCTCCTCCCACGGCAGCGGGAAGTGCCACAGCGCGAGCGCGGTCAGGCAGATCAGGTTCAACCCGGTCAGCAGCACCGTGCTGTAGCGCGACAGGATCGCCGCGCCGACGGTCATCGGCGCCAGCAGCAGGATGGCGAAGGGGTTGCTGAGGCCGCCGGTCAGATAGAGCAGCAGCGTCAGCTGCAGCATGTCGTAGCTGAGATACAGCGCCGCGTCGCGGTCGGCCAACCGCAGCCGGCCGCCGCGCTGGGCCATCGCCACGCCGTTCAGCAGGGCCGACGCGCTGATGGCGGCCAGCACCGGCCCGAGCGGCAGCGGAAAGCCCAGCCCGAGGTTGACGAAGGCGACGGCGGCCAACTGGCCGATCACCGCGACCCAGCGGATCAGGATCAGCGTGCGCAGCGTGATGCGGCCATCCGGCTGCGACCATTGCGTCGGCACCGGCAGCGCCGCCGGCAGGGTGTTGGCGAGCGTCATCACGACACGTGCCCCCCGGCTGCACACGGGGCAGCCCGCCCCTGGCGGTTGCGGCCCGCACCGCCATATTCTGTGCCCATGACGCACGCGACCATCACGCCCCGCCCCTCTCCATCCGATTCCGCATCCGCCCCGCCGACGCCCGCGATCCGGGTGGACGGGCTGACCAAGCGCTTTCCCACCCCGGACGGCACGCCCGTCACCGCGGTGGACGCCATCGCCTTCACCGTGCCGCGCGGCGGCGTGACCGGGCTGCTGGGCGGAAACGGCGCCGGCAAGACGACAACCATCTCGATGCTGCTGGGGCTGCTGCTGCCGACGGCCGGGACAGTGGAGATCCTGGGCGTCGACATGGCGCGCCATCGGCATGCCGTGCTTCCGCGCATGAACTTCTCCTCTCCCTACGTCGAACTGCCCCATCGGCTGACGGTGCGGGAGAACCTTACCGTCTATGGCCATCTCTACGGTTTGACATGCGTCAAAAAGCGCGTCCAAGACTTGGCCGAGCACCTTGACCTGACGCGTTTTCTGGATCGCCCCTCCGGCGGGCTGTCGGCGGGGCAGAAAACACGCGTTGCCCTGGCGAAGGCGCTGCTCAACGATCCGGAGCTTTTGCTGCTGGATGAGCCGACCGCCTCGCTCGATCCCGACACCGCCGACTGGATCCGCACCTATCTGGAGCGGTACCGCGCCCGCACCGGCGCCACCATCCTGCTGGCCTCCCACAACATGCTGGAGGTGGAGCGGCTGTGCGACGGCGTGCTGATGATGCGGCAGGGCCGGATCGTCGACCGCGGCGCGCCGTCCGCCCTGCTCGCCCGCTATGGCCGCGCCACGCTGGAGGAGGTGTTCCTCGACATCGCCCGCGCGCCGGACGGGCTCGGGACCGGCAGCGCCCGTCTCGCCGGCCCGCTTTCAACCGGCCCTCTTTCAACGGGGGAGACCGTCGATGCGGCCGAATGAGCCCGCCATGCCGGCGGTCGCCGTCCCCCGCGCCGATGTTTCGCCGCGCCGGGTGGGCGCCATGGTGCTGCGCTACGTCTATCTGCTGCGCGGGTCCTGGCCGCGCATCCTGGAGCTGGCCTACTGGCCGACCATGCAGATGATCCTGTGGGGCTACATCAACCAGTTCATGGCGTCGAGCAGCGGCGGGGCCAGCGGCTGGGTGGCGCAGGGCGCCGGCGTGCTGGTCAGCGCCGTGCTGCTGTGGGACGTGCTGTTCCGCGGCCAGCTCGGCGTCTCCGTCTCCTTCCTGGAGGAGATGTGGTCGCGCAACCTGGGCCACCTGTTCGTCAGCCCGCTGCGCCCCGGCGAATGGGTCGCGTCGCTGATGGTGATGAGCCTGCTGCGCACGCTGATCGGCGTGGTGCCGGCGGCGCTGCTGGCAATTCCCTTCTTCGGCTATTCGGTCTTCGCCCTGGGCCTGCCGCTGGCCGCCTTCTTCGCCAACCTGATCGTGCTGGGCTGGTCGCTGGGCCTGCTGATCGTGGCGCTGATCCTGCGCTACGGCATGGGGGCGGAGGGGCTGGCCTGGATCGTCGTCTTCATGCTGGCCCCGGTCAGCGCCGTCTACTACCCGGTGTCGGTGCTGCCCGGCTGGCTTCAGCCGGTGTCGTGGATGCTGCCGTCGTCGCACGTCTTCGAGGGCATGCGGGCGCTGATCTACGGCGGGGCCCTGCGCTGGGACCATCTGGCCTGGGCCACCGGGCTGAACGCCCTGTACATGGCGCTGGGCGTGGGGGTGTTCCTGCTTGCCTTCCACCAGGCCCGCGTGCGCGGCGCCCTGTTGCAGACGGGGGAGTGAGGGAGCGCCTCTACCCCTCCCCGGTGTTCTCCCAGCCCCAGCGGTCCCACGCCCCGTCCAGGAAGGCGGCCAGCCGCGGCCCGGCGGGCAGGCCGGCGCAGGACAGCAGCGACGGCGCCACCCGGCCGCCGCCGCGGGTCCACCACAGGCTGGCGCCGGCCGGCAGCGGGCCGGACAGCCGGTCGAGCAGGGCGCGGGTGGTGGCGGACACCCGCTCCGCGTCGGGCCGGCCGAGGATCGCCAGCCGGGCCGGCAACCCTTCCACGTCGGCCCCGGCGCGGCAGGCATCGTCGGCCACCGCCTCGGCGCGGGTGAACCAGCCGGCGCAGGCCGCCGGCACCGCCGCGAGGTCGAGACCGGCCGGCAGGCTGGCAACGATGGTGAAGGGGTAGAGCCGCCCGACCCGGTCGGCGCTGGGCAGCCACACCCCGGCCAGCGGGGCGGCGCCGCACAACCCGGCCGACAGGGCGAAGCGCCAGACCGGCGCCTGCCCGAACAGCGTCTCCCATTCGCCGCCCAACCGCCGCCCGGCCTCGCCCAGCGCCGCCGACAGCCAGCCGTCCAGCGGCCCCAGCACCTCGCGCGGCAGGCCGTGGCCGACGAAGTCGCCGCGCGCCGGCACCTTGCCGTGGAAGCCGACCACCAGATCGACTCCGCCGCCGGAGCCCACGCCGATGCCGCGCCCCGGGCCGCCCAGGAAGGCCGACGCCCGCGCCGCGAACCCTCCCAGACCCGCTTGGCCGCCCGGATGCCCGATCACGGCGGCACCGCCCGGCCCGGGCTGACGACGGCCGAAGAGGATGCCGACGACGGCGCCGATTGGGCCAGCACCTCCTCGACGCGGGCGACCAGCGTCTCGTCGGGCGGGACGGGGGCGAAGCCGACGGCGAACAGCGCCGCCAGATGGTCGCCCAGCGCCCGCCGCCGGCCCTCGTTCGCCGGGCCGGGCAGCGCCCGCTGCCAGTCGAGCGCCAGCCATTCGGCCAAAGCCCCCGGGTTCATCGGCACGGCGCCGCCGACCATGCGGTAGGCGGCCAGGGTCTGCCGCAGTTGGTCGGGCAACGCCCAGTCGGCGCGCAGCCGCTCTTCCAGCCGCAGCGCGATGCGGGCGAGGAACTGGGTGCGCAGGGCCCGGCGGTAGGCGTCGCGCGCCGGCCCGGCGATGCGCCCGCCCTGGTAGAGCCCGCCGGCCAGCGCCGGGTCGGCCCAGTCCCGCCGGTCCTCGTAGCCGAGCGGCAGGGCGCGCAACGCGTCGAGCGCCGGCAGGATCGCCGCCGGGTCGGCGTCGTCCACCCGCGCCAGCGCCCGCGGCGGCGTGTCGAGCGGGCGCAGCGCCGCCTCCACCGCCGCGGCGCCGGCGTCGGCGCGCTCCAGCAGGGCGGCGTTGCCGCGGGCGCTGACCAGCCAATAGCCGCCGACCAGCAGCCCGGCCGCCAGCGCCGCGGCGGCCGACAAGCCGGCGCGGCGGCGGCGGGCGCGCTCGACCACGCGGTCGACCTGCGCGAGGTTGGCCTCCGGAAAGACGACGTCCGGCAGCAGCCGGTCGAGAAAGTAGGTCGGGGCCGGCTCGTCGGCGCCCGGTTCCAGCAGGCCGACCGGACCGTCGGTCTGGGTGGCGCTGGTCAGGTAGAGGCCGCGCAGCCGCGGCGCCTCCTCCCCCTGCTCCGAGCCGAAGACGGTGTCGACGATGTCGGCCAGCGCCGGCTCCAGCCCGGCGATGCGCAGCGGGAAGGCGAAGGCGGCGCTGCGGCGGCGGATGTCCGGCTCCTGGTGCAGCCGGTCGAGCAGCCGCTCGTCCAACCGCCGCACCAGCCCGGCGTAGAGGTCGTGGAAGGCCGGCAGCGGGTTCGCCACTCTCTCTTTCGCCCCCTCCTCCACCGGCAGGGTGATGCCCCAGACCTGCGCCCGGCCGGCGCGGTCGAGCGGGTCGAAGAAGGTCGCGAAGCCCTCCAGCAGGTCGGCCTTGGTCAACACGGCGTAGACCGGCAGCCGGACGCCGAGATGGATGCGCAGCTCGTTCAGGCGCTGGCGGATCTGGATGGCGTGGTTGCGCCGCTCCGCATCGCTCCAGCCGGCGAGGTCGGGCAGGCTCAGCGTCAGCAGCACGCCGTTGGCGGGCTGGCGCGGCCGATGCTCCTTCAGCAGCTCGAGCAGGCCGGACCACACCCGCCCGTCGACGGCGCGCCGGCTGTCCTGGGTGGTGTAGCGCCCGGCGGTGTCGATCAGCACCGCCCGGTCGGTGAACCACCAGTCGCAATTCCGGGTACCGCCCAAGCCGGAGACGGGGCCGGACACCGGCTCGGCGATATCGTTGTCGTGCAGGGTGGGGGTCGGCAGGGCGGCGTTCAGCCCGGCGTTGGCCAGCGCGGTGGTCTTGCCCGATCCCGGCGCGCCGATCACCAGATACCAGGGCAACTGGTAGAGGTAGCGTCCACCCCAGCGCCGGCTGATCGATCCGCTTCCGAAACGATGGGTGCGCAGCCGGCCCAGCACCGCGTCCAGCCGCTTGGCGACGGTGCCGATCTCCTCCAGCGACGCCTTCAGCTCGGGATCGCGGGAGGCGGCCAGCGCCTCGACCAGCCGGGCGTTGGCGGCGCGCTCCGCCGCGTCGATGCGGCGGTTCGCCACCAGCCAGCCGGCCAGCGCCAGCCCAAGCGGCAGCAGCCGGACGGTCCAGTCGGCCTCGGCCGCCAGGGCCAGCGGCGGCGCCATGGCCAGCGCCAGCCGCGGCAACAGCAACCAGCCGATCAGCCCGAGCGCCAGCGCGCCGCCGAGCGACACCGCCCAGCGGGTGCGGGCCGACCGATGCGGCGACGGGACGGGCGCGGCCTTGCGGCGCTTGGTCGGCGGCTTCGGAGCGGGAGGCTTCGGAGCGGGCAACGTGGCGCGGGTGCGGGACAAAGCCATCGCCGGCGCCCTAGTGCGGGTAGAGGCGGATGTCGATCCGCCGGTTCGAGTCGCGCCCGGCGGGCGTGTCGTTGAGGGCGACCGGCTCCTGGTCGCCGCGCCCCTCGGCCGACAGGCGGGTGGGCGCGAGGCTGCGCTCCAGCAGCTTGCGCACCGCCTCCGCCCGCCCCTCGGTCAGGGCCTGCGGGTTGGCGAGCCGGCCGCCTTGCGGCGTCTGACCATCGCTGTGGGCGACCACCACCACGCTGCCGGCCTCCGGCGCCAGCGCCTGCCCGACCCGCTCGACGACCGCCCGGTGGCGGGCCTTCACCGCGTCGCCGGCGGTGGCGAACATGGCGGCGGCCGGAATGCGGATCACCAGCGCCCCGTCCTCGCCGGCCAGCACCTCGACGGCGCCGCTGCGGATCTCCGGCGCCAACTGGCCGGTGACCCGGGCGATCAGCGCCGGCCCGGCGGTGGGCGGCGGTGGCGGCACCAGCCGCGCGATCTCGATCGGCCGGTCGGGCAGCAGCGCGTCGATCCGCGCCGCCACCGGTTCCGCCCGGCGGTCGAGCGAGCCGGCCAGCTGGACGTACAGCCCCGACAGGCCGAGCGCCACCGCCGCCCAGACGATCCAGGCCGGCAGCGTCCCACCCAGCGGCCGGAAACGCTCCGTCACCCCGGCCCAGGCGGGCGACAGCACCGGCGCGGCGTCGCCGCGGGCGCGGCGCAGGATGCGGTACAGCTCGTCGCGCAGATGGGCGAGGTCGTGGGCGCCGCCGGGCTTGTCGCGGTAGCGCCCCTCGAAGCCGAGCGACAGGCAGGCGTAGAACAGCTCCAGCGCGTGGCGGTGGCGGCGCGGGTCGCCCAGCATGCCGTCGAGCAGGTCGAAGAAGCGCACCCCGGCCCCCGGCTCCGCCACCGCCGCGCCACCATGGCCGGCGGCCCGCGCGACGTCGTCCAGCGTGGCGGCCAGCGCGACGCGGGCGGCGCGCACCGAATCGGCCTCCAGCCCGGCGGCGGCGCTGTCGCGCTCGAACCGCTCCAGCGCGGCGGCCACGGCGGCCCGCGCCGGCAGGGCGGCGGGGGCGACGCGGTCGCGCAGCTCCCCGGCCAGGGCCAGCACCGGGGCGGCGACGCTCAGCAGCGGGTTCAGGGCGTCACGGCGGGCGGGCGCCTCCGGCATCGGCGGATGGACGGCCGTCAGCGTGGCGGCGAGGCTGGCGGCAAGCGGGCGCGGCCGGTGGTCGACCGTCAACGCCGCCGTCATCGCTCCCGCGCCCATCACGCCCGCGTCCCCCCGCCCCAGTCGCCCGTCCGCCGCCATGCCCCGTCCCGTCTCCGCTGCAAAACCGTTGGAGGTATAGCAGTCCCGCCGTCCCGGCGGAATCGGCGTGGCTCCCTTACCGGGCGCTGCTGTTGTTGTAGTCGTACTGCACCCGCGGGGCGGTGGGGGTGGCGCCGCCGGCGATCTTCTCGATCAGCGAGCCGATGCCGCTGTCGACGCGCTGCAACGCCGAGGATGGACGCGCGGCGTCGGCCGAGGCCATCGGCACCCCGCCGGCCGGCGGGCTCCAGGCCGGGGCGCCGTCCAGGCCGGGCAGCGGGCGGGCCGGCTTGCCGGCGTGGGCGTCCATCATGAAGTCGTGCCACAGCTTGGCCGGCAGGGTGCCGCCGGTGACCTTCTTCATCGCCTCGTTGTTGTCGTTGCCCAGCCAGACGCCGGCGACCAGATCGGCGGTGAAGCCGACGAACCAGGCGTCGTGATAGTCCTGGGTCGTGCCCGACTTCGCCGCCGCCGGGCGGTTCAGGCGGGCGCTGCGGCCGGTGCCATAGTCGAGCACGCCACCCATCATCTGGGTGAGCTGAACCGCGTGGGCGGGGTCGACCACCGCGGCGCTGCCACCGCCCTGGCGCCGGTACAGCACGGCGCCGTCGCGGCTTTTGATCTCGGTGATGGCGTAGGCCCACACCGGCGCGCCGCGGTTGGCGATGCCGGCGTAGGCGCGCACCAGCTCCAGCGGCGTCACCTCGCTGGTGCCGAGCGCCAGCGACAGGTCCCTGGTCAGCGGCGAGGCGATGCCGAGGCCGGACGCGATGCGCCGCACCCGGTCGGTGCCGACCCGGTCGATCAGCCGCGCCGTCGCCGTGTTGGAGGAATGGGCGAGCGCCGAGGCCAGCGTGATGGTGCCGCGGTACTTGCCGTCGTAGTTGCCGGGGCTCCAGGTGCCGAGCTGGACCGGCGCGTCCTCGATCTGGCTGTCGGGCGTCCAGCCGGACTCCAGCGCCGCCAGATAGACGAAGGGCTTGAAGGCGGAACCCGGCTGCCGCATCGCCTGGGTGGCGCGGTTGAACTCGCTGCTGTCGTAGTCGCGGCCGCCGACCAGCGCCCGCACCGCCCCGTCCGGCGCCATGGCGACCAGCGCGCCCTGGCGGACGTTGGCGGCGACGCCGGGACCGGCCAGCAACGCCTCCAGCCGCTGTTCGGCGGCGCGCTGCATCTTCAGGTCCAGCGTGGAGCGGACGACGACGTCGCCGGCATCGGGGCCGACGAAGCCCGGCACCAGATCGGTCACCCAGTCGGCGAAATAGCGGCCGTCGCCGCCGGGCTTGCGCTTGGGCGAGGGCTTGGCGGCGCGCGCCGCGTCGTACTGCGCCTGGGTCAGGAAGCCGCCGTCCAGCATCGCCGCCATGACGACGCGGGCGCGCTCCGCCGATTCGTCGGGGTTGGAGCTGGGGGCGTAGCGCGACGGCGCCTTCAGCAGCCCGGCGAGCACCGCCGATTCGCGGACGTCGACCTCGGTCGCCGGCTTGCCGAAATAGGTGCGCGCCGCGGCGTCCACGCCGAAGGTGCCGGCGCCGAGATAGACGCGGTTCAGGTAGGCGGTGAGGATCTGGTCCTTGGTGAAGCGGTGCTCCAGCCACAGCGCCAGCATCGCCTCCTGGATCTTGCGCTTCAGCGATTTTTCCGGTGTCAGGAACAGGTTCTTGGCAAGCTGCTGGGTGATGGTCGAGCCGCCCTGCACCGCGCGGCCCGACCGCCAGTTGACGTAGACCGCGCGCACCAGCCCGATCGGGTCGATGCCGAAATGCGAATAGAAGCGCCGGTCCTCGATCGCCAGCACGGCGTTGATCAGGTGGGGCGGCAGGTCGCGCACGCTCAGCGTCGTGCCATGCAGGTCGCCGAAGCGGGCGAACTCGCTGCCGTCGGCGGCCAGCACGGTGATCGAGGCGCGTCGTTCGAACTGCGCCACCTTGGAGATGTCGGGCAGGTCGAGCGCGAACCAGGCCAGCACCGCCCCCAGCCCGATACCGCACCAGATGGCGGCGACCAGCCCCCATTGCAGCAGCCGTTGCAGCCAGCCGCCACCACGACGCGGCGGCGGGGCGGCCCGGCGCGGCCCAGCGGGCGGCTTGGCCGGAGGCGGCGGCGGGTAACCGCCGGATCGCCGCGGGGACGGCGAGGCGGGTTTGGAGGATCCGGGTTTGGACGACGCGAATTTCGGCAATGCGAGCTTCGGCAGGGTGAAGGACGGCAGGATCGGTGTCGGCGGCAGCAGCGTGCGGCGGCGCTTGCTCCGGCCCCGCTTGGCGATCTCCGCCTTGGCCAGCGTCACCGCCTTGCCGGCGAGCCCCTTCGCCAGCGCCCCGGCGCTGAAACGGTCGAGCGGCGACGGGTCGTCCCGCGTGGCGATCGGGCGGAGCCCCGCGTAAAGCTGGCTCCGGTGGCGCGGGTCCGTGGGATGGTCCGGTCGGTCGGCGGTCACGGCGCACTCACAAAAGCCCCTGAAGGTCGATGACGTCCCGCGGGGATCGCCCCCGCCATCGTCCTAATACGCCGACGCCCGCTTCGCCGAAAGACCGGTCATGGCGAGTCGATTATTTGTCCCGCGACCGTGGCGAAAGAATGACTCTCTCCACAATTGCGGGGGAGGTGGGGGTGGGAGAAATCCCTCTCCCGGGGCGGGAGAGGGCTGCTAAAGCGGCAGCGTCACCGTCACCCGCAGGCCGCCTTCGGGCCGGTTCGCCAGGGTCACGTCGCCGCCGTGGCCGCGGATGATGGTGCGGGCGGTCGACAGGCCGAGCCCGACGCCGCCGGTGTCGCGCGAGCGGGAGCGTTCCAGCCGGTAGAAGGGGGCGAAGACCTTCTCGAACTCGGCCTCCGGGATGCCGGGGCCGTCGTCCTCGACATGGATCAGGGCGTGGCCGTCGGTGCCCGGCCCGTCCTCCAGCCGGACGGTGAAGCCGCCGCCATAGGCGATGGCGTTGTCCATCAGGTTGGCGAAGGCGCGGCGCAGCGCGACCGGCCGGCCTTCCGCCACCGCGTGGGCAGGGCCGGCGTAGGCGGCGCGGTGGCCGGCGTCGACGCGGTCGTCGCACAGGCTCTGCAGCAGGTCGGCGAGGTCGAAGCGGCCGCGCGGCTCGCGCTGGGCGTCGTCGCGGGCAAAGGCGAGGGTGGCGGAGATCATCGCCTCCATCTCGTCCAGGTCGGACAGCATCCGCCGCTGCATCTCCGGGTCGTCGACCAGCTCGGCGCGCAGGCGCAGCCGGGTGATCGGCGTGCGCAGGTCGTGGCTGATCGCCGCCAGCATCTGGGTGCGGTCGGCGACGAAGCGGGCGAGCCGGCCCTGCATCCGGTTGAAGGCGCGGGTGGCGGCGCGCAGCTCGCTCGGCCCCTGCTCCGGCAGCGGTTTGGCCTCGCCGTCGACGCTCAGCCGTTCGGCGGCGGCCGCGAAGCCGGCCAAGGGCGCGGTCACCCGGCGGGCGGCCAGCAGCGACACCAGCAGGATCCCCCCGGCCATCGCCCCCATCCACAGCACGAAGCGCAGGATGCCGAACGGCCCGGCCATCGGGTCGCCGCCGGTGAAGCTGAGCCAGGAGCCGTCGGTCAGCCGCACCGACAGCCGGACATGCGGCCCCCAGTGCCGGTTGTCCTCGCCGCCGGCGAAGGGCGGCGGCGGGTGGCGGTGATCGGCGTCGTGCGGCGGGCGCTGCACCTCCACCACGATGGCGCGGTTGGGGCTGTCCAGCGATTCGCGCAGCCGGCGCTTCAGCGGGTCGAAGCGCACGCCCGCGTAATCCTCCAGCTCCGGCGGCCGGTCGGGGTGCCATTCGACGCGCAGGACCGGGTCGTCGATGGCGCGCACCACCCGGTCCCGCCCCGGCACCGGCGTGCTTTCCACCAGCTGCACGATGGCGGTGACGCGCTGGACCAGCACGTTGGGGCCATGGATCGGCGGCCCTTCGCTGCGGTCGGTCAGGTAGACCAGCGCGCTGATCGCCTGGGTCAGCAGCAGCGCCAGCACCACCGTCAGCGCGATCCGCGCGGCGAGGCTGTCGGGAAAGCGGAAGCGCCAGTGGCGGCGGCGGACCGGGCTCCCCGAGGTGGCGGCCCCGGGAGCGGCGGCGAGCGGCGGGCTTTCGGGCTGAACGCTCATCGGGTCAGCTCCCGACCGACGCGGTGAAGAGATAGCCACCGCCACGCACCGTCTTGATCAGGGTCGGTTCGGCCGGATCGGGTTCGATCTTGCGGCGCAGGCGGCTGACCTGCACGTCGACGGAGCGGTCGAACGGCACCGCCGAGCGGCCGCGCGCCAGATCCAGCAGCTGGTCGCGGGTCAGCACCCGCTGCGGGTGCTCGACGAAGGCGACCAGCAGGTCGTATTCCCCGGCGGAGAGCTGGACCAGCACGCCGTCGGGCGACCGCAGCTCGCGCTTGGTGATGTCGAGCGACCAGCCCTCGAAGCGCAGCACCGTGCCGGCCGCCGCCGCACCGCCCGCCACCGGCGGGGCGGAGACGCGGCGCAGCACCGCCTTGATGCGGGCCAGCAGCTCGCGCGGGCTGAACGGCTTCGCCAGATAGTCGTCGGCCCCCATCTCCAGCCCGACGATGCGGTCGGTCTCCTCCCCCATCGCGGTCAGCATGATCACCGGCGTCTGGGCGGTCTGGGGGGCAGCGCGCAGCCGGCGGCACAGCGACAGCCCGTCCTCCCCCGGCAGCATGAGGTCGAGCACGATCAGGTCGACGCGGGCGCCGTCCAGCGTGCGCATCATCTCCGCCCCGTCCCGCACGCCGGTGACCCGGAAGCCGTGCTTGGTCAGGAACTGGGCGACGAGGGAGCGGATTTCGCGGTCGTCGTCGACGACGAGGAGGTGGGGGATACGGTCCATGGCGACCATGATCGGGCGAGGCGCGGTTGGGGTGAAGGGGAAATGTGTAACGCCCGGTTACGGAGGGCCCGGCGGTTACACACTGTTACCAAATGACCGGTTTGCGGACATGCGGCGGCAACGTTGCGGCGCCATTGTCTGGTCATCGGGACGGCGGTGATGACGCACCGCCCGCCTCCCACCGGAATAAGCCCCCTCCATCCGGGGTTTACGCAGCACCGCACCGCTTGGCTCGAACCACCCCGCGGCACGGTCGAAACACTGAGGAGTTGTCACCATGAAACGCGCCCTTCTGACGTCCGCCCTGCTGGTCGCCGGCCTCGGCGTGGCCGTTCCGGTCTTCGCCCAGGGCGGTCCGCAGCCCGGCGGCCCCGGTGGCCCGGGCGGCCCCGACCGCCACTTCGCCGGCATGTGCGAGGACCAGGAGGCCCGGCTCGCCGGCAAGCTGGCCTACGCCGAGAAGAAGCTGCACATCACCGACCAGCAGCGCGCCGCCTGGACCAAGTTCGCCGACGCCGCCCGCTCCAGCCTGAAGCCGACGCAGGACCTGTGCGTCAAGTTCAAGGACGCGCCGCGTCCGGCGGCGCTGCCGCAGCGCCTGGAGCGCGCCGAGCAGATGATGCAGGCCCACCTGCAGCAGTTGCAGACCGTCCGCCCGGCCCTGACCGACCTGTACGCCCAGCTGACGCCGGACCAGCAGAAGGAGGCCGACCACATGCTGAACCAGGGCCCCGGCGGCCGGATGGGGATGCATCACGGCGGCCCCGGCGGCTGGGATCATGACGGCCCGCGCCATCACGGGATGGGTTCCGGCGGCATGGGGCCCGGCGGCATGGGGCCGGGCATGATGGGCCCCGGCAACGGTCCGGGAAACGGCCCGGCCAAGGCGCCGCAGGAACAGCCGAAGGGCTGACGTAACACTGGCTCCCGGCGGCTGATCCCAAGCCCCCCAACGCAGCCGTCGAGAGACACGGGCCGCCGAACCCCCATTCGGCGGCCCGTGTCGTTTCCCGGATCCGGTCCCACCGCGCGGACCGGGCAAGGTCCCAACCGGAAGCCTCCCCGATGTCCATGCTCGACCTTTCCCCGCTGTTTTTCAGCCTTTCGGTCATCAAGAGCGACTATGCGCTGATCCTGCGGGTGGCCCGCGCCAAATTCCGCGCGGTCCGCGACCGCTGCGCCCCGCCCCTGCACCCCCCTCCCTTGTCCCATTGACCGGTCGGCCGGCGCATTTGCCATACACCGCCAAGGCGCCGCTTGCATTGCGGCCGCCGGCACCCCAAAGCTTACCCCATGACGTCCTCTCACGCTTCGGCGGGCGGCGGTCTCGGGCGGGGGGGCCGTGTGGTCGCCGTGCTGGGGCCGACCAACACCGGCAAGACCTATCTGGCGATCGAGCGCATGCTCGGCCACCGGTCCGGCATGATCGGTTTCCCCCTGCGCCTGCTGGCGCGGGAGAATTACGACCGCATCGTCTCCATCAAGGGCCGGAACGCCGTCGCCCTGGTGACGGGGGAGGAGAAGATCCTGCCCCCCAACCCGGCCTATTGGGTGTGCACCGTCGAGTCGATGCCGCTCGACCGCGCGGTCGATTTCCTGGCGGTCGATGAGATCCAGCTCTGCGCCGATCCCGAACGCGGCCACATCTTCACCGACCGGCTGCTGAACGCCCGCGGGCTGGTCGAGACGATGTTCCTCGGGTCGGACTCGATGCTGCCGATGATCCGCCGGCTGGTGCCGAAGGCGGAGTTCGTCAGCCGCCCGCGCTTTTCCCAGCTGACCTACGCCGGCCACAAGAAGCTGACGCGGCTGCCACCGCGCTCCGCCGTCGTCGCCTTCTCCGCCACCGACGTCTACGCCATCGCCGAGCTGATCCGGCGCCAGCGCGGCGGCACCGCCGTGGTGCTGGGCGCGCTCAGCCCGCGCACCCGCAACGCCCAGGTCGGGCTCTATCAGGCGGGCGAGGTCGATTACCTGGTGGCGACCGACGCCATCGGCATGGGGCTGAACATGGACGTCGACCATGTCGCCTTCGCCCGCATCGTCAAGTTCGACGGCTTCGCCCCGCGCCGGCTCAGGCCCGCCGAGGTGGCGCAGATCGCCGGCCGCGCCGGGCGCCACATGCGCGACGGCACCTTCGGCACCACCGACGAGGTGGGGGAGCTGGACGCCGATCTGGTGTCCCGCGTCGAGAACCACGAGTTCGAGACGGTCAAGGCGCTGTCCTGGCGCAACAGCGACCTGCGCTTCGACACGCCGGGCTTCCTGCTGAAATCGCTGGAGGAACGGGCGCCGATCGCCGAGCTGTCGCGCGTGCGCGAGGCCGACGACCATCTGGCGCTGCAGGCGCTGGTGCGCGATCCGGAGATCATGGACCTCGCCAAGGGCCGCGATGCCGTGCGCCTGCTGTGGGAGGTCTGCCAGGTCCCCGACTTCCGCAAGGTGCTGTCCGACGCCCACACCAAGCTGCTGGCGCAGATCTTCCGCGGCCTGCGCGGGCCGATGCGCCGGCTGGACGACGACTGGGTGGCGAAGCAGATCGCCCGGCTCGACCGGACGGAGGGCGACATCGACGCGCTGGTCGCCCGCATCGCCCACATCCGCACCTGGACCTACATCTCCAACCGGCCGGTCTGGCTGAAGGACCCGCTGCACTGGCAGGAGCGCACCCGCGCCATCGAGGACCGGCTGTCCGACGCCCTGCACGAGCGGCTGACCCAGCGCTTCATCGACCGCCGCTCCGCCACGCTGTCGCGGACGCTGAAGGACGGGCGGGCGCTGCTGGGCGGCGTGCGCGCCGACGGCGAGGTGGTGGTGGAAGGGCACGTCGTCGGCCGGCTGGAAGGGTTCCGCTTCGTCCCCGACGCCCCCGACCGCTCCGACGAGGCGAAGTCGCTGCTGACCGCCGCCCGCCGGGCGCTGCGCGACGAGCTGGCCAAGCGGCTGCGCGCCTTCGAGGCCGAGCCGGACGACGTCTTCGCGCTGGGACCGGACGGGGTGCTGAGCGCGGACGGGTTGCCGGTGGCGCGTCTGGCCGCCGGGCCGTCGGTGCTGACACCGCTGGTGGTGCCGTTCGACGAGGGCATGCTGGACCAGGCCCAGCGCGAGCGGGTGCGGGCGCGGCTCGACCGCTGGCTGAAGGACCACATCGCCGCCCGGCTGAAGCCGCTGTTCGCGCTGTCCGGCGCGGATGGGCTGTCGGGCGGCCTGTCCGGGGCGGGGCGCGGGCTGGCCTTCCAACTGGTGGAAGGGTTGGGCGTGCTGCCGCGCGCGCCGGTCGCCGCCATGGTCGAACGGCTGGAGCGCGAGGACCGCAAGGCGCTGACCCGGCTGGGCGTCCGGCTGGGCGTGTCGCACCTCTACCTGACGGCGCTGGCCAAGCCGGCGGCGGTGAGCCTGCGCGCCCTGCTGTGGGCGGTGGCGAAGGGCCATCCCCTGCCGGTCCCGGTGCCGCCGCCCGGCCGGGTGTCGGTGGAAGCGCTGCCGGTCACGGATGGCGGTGCACCGCCGGCCTTCTGGGAGGCCATCGGCTATCCGGTGGCCGGCGGCCGGGCGCTGCGCGTCGACATGCTCGACCGGCTGGAAACCGAGTTGCTGACCACCTCCAAGGCCGGCACCCCGATCCGCGAGGTGGCGCTCGGCCAGCGCGTCGGCCTGTCGGCGGAGGAACTGGGCGCCGTGCTGGCCGGCCTCGGCTACGCCCGCGCGGTGGCCGAGGACGGCACCGTGACCTGGAAGCGCCGCCGCCCCCAGGCCCCGAGGCCCCGGCGCGAGGCGCCGACCAACGCCGACCACCCCTTCGCCAAGCTGCGGCAGTTGTCGGGGATGTGAGGGGGTTTTCGTGTGGACAAGTTAAACCCCCACCTAACCTCCCCCGCTGGGCGGGGGAGGTTAGGTGGGGCGCTGACGGAGTGGACTGAACAACCTGAACCAACGCACGGAAACGCCCATGACCAACGCCGACGCCATCGACACCGACGCCGCCACCCCTGGCCGGCTGCGCATCGACAAGTGGCTGTGGTACGCCCGCTTCTTCAAGACGCGCAGCCTCGCCGCCAAGCTGTGCAACGACGGCGGCGTGCGGATGTCGGGGGCGGTGGTGACCAAGGCGCACGCCTCGGTGAAGCCGGGCGACGTGCTGACCTTCGCGCAGGGGCGCCACATCCGCGTCATCAAGGTGCTGGCGCTCGGCACCCGGCGCGGCCCGGCGCCGGAGGCCCAGGCGCTGTACGAGGACCTCGCCCCGCCGGTGCCGGAGGAGCGCTTGCAGGATCCCTACCGCGACGTCGGCCGCCCGGCCGGTGCGGGACGCCCGACCAAGCGCGAGCGGCGGGCGATCGATGCGCTGCATGGTGGGGACGACTCCGGCGAAAACGATTAGGCATACGAACAGTTGCCCGAAAAATGGCGCCGCCCTCTTAAACGGGAGGGCGACCGCCCCCATCTGGGAAGGCTCAACCGACCAGATGAGCATTGCGAGCACGACCATGAGCGAGAAGACCCGACCTACGAGCCTTTCCGCCAACAGCCTTTCCAAGACGAAGCGGGGCGCCCGCGCCGCGACCGCGGTGGCGGTTGCCCTGGTGATGGCGCTGGCCGCCGGCACCGCCGACGCCCGCGCCGGCAAGAGCACGTCGTCGGGCAGCCGCGGCTCACGCACCTACGACGCGCCGGCCGCGACCAGCACCGCCCCCAGCACCGCGATGCCAATGGAACGCTCGGCCGCCCCGCAGCCGGCCCCCGGCGTGCAGCGCCCGGCGACCGCCGCCCCGGCACCGTCGCGCGGCTTCTTCGGCGGCGGCTTCATGTCGGGCCTGATGGGCGGCCTGATCGGCGCCGGCATCGGCGCGATGCTGTTCGGCGGCGGCTTCTTCGACGGGCTGGGCAGCTTCGGCGGCATCCTGGGCTTCATCCTCCAGATCCTGCTGGTGGTCTTCCTGGTCCGGCTGGCGATGCGCTTCTTCCGCAACCGGGCGCAGTCGCAGAACGCCAACGCGTCGCTGGGCGGTGCGCCGCTGGGCAGCCGGCCGGCCTACGCCGGCGGTCCGCTGAACCGTGACCCGGTCGACGTCGGCTATAACCCGGTGGGTGGCCCGGTGGGTGGCCCGATGGGCGGCGCCGGTGGTCCGGCCCCGCGCCGCCAGGCCGCCGACGAGATTGGCATCCAGCCCGCCGACTTCGAGTCGTTCGAGCGGCTGCTCGGCACCATCCAGACCGCCTACGGGCGCGAGGACACCGACACGCTGCGCGGCGCCACGACGCCGGAGATGTTCGCCTACTTCAGCGGCGACCTGGCCGACAACCGCAACCGCGGCGTGGTCAACAAGGTCAGCGACGTCCGCCTGCTGCAGGGCGATCTGGCCGAGGGGTGGCGCGAGGGCCTGCAGGAATTCGCCACGGTGGCGATGCGCTTCTCGCTGATCGACGTCACGACCGACCGCGCCAGCGGCCGCGTGGTCGACGGCGACCCGTCCCGCCCGGTCGAGGTGACGGAGCTGTGGACCTTCGTCCGCCCGCGCGGTGGCCAGTGGCAGCTGTCGGCGATCCAGCAGACGCACTGACGCCGTTCCTCTTCGGACACGCGAAAACGCCCCGGTCGATTCGGCCGGGGCGTTTTTGTGTGCGCGCAGGTAAGGATAGAGGATGATCCGGGAGGCTGGTCAGCCGGTCGGCAGCGCCACCGCGTCGTCCGCCCGGAAGCCCAAACGGACGGTTTCGCCGGGAATAAAGGCCGGTTCATGGCCCAGATGCGGCACCTGGACGGTCAGGCCGCCGTCGAGGAAGGCGTTGACGAAGGCGCCTTCGAAGTCGCGGTGGCTTACCCGGGCGCTCAGGCTGTTGTCCGCCGCGGCCAGCGCCATCCGCTCCGGCCGGACGAACAGGGTGGCGCGGTCGCCGGGGCCAAGGCGGCGCGGGTTGCGCCCACGCAAGCGGCCGAAGCCGGTGTCGAGCACCGCCCAGCCCTCGCCCACCTCGACCACCGGGCCGTCGAAGCGGTTCGACTCGCCGACGAAGGACGCGACGAAGGCGGTTTCGGGGTGGTCGTAGATCGCCGGGCCGTCGCCGACCTGTTCCAGCACGCCGCGCGACATCACGCCGATCCGGTCGGACATGGTCAGTGCCTCGCCCTGGTCGTGGGTGATGTAGATGAAGGTGACGCCGGTGCGCTTCTGCAGCTCGCGCAGCTCGGCGCGCATGTGCTGGCGCAGCTTCAGGTCCAGCGCCGACAGCGGCTCGTCCAGCAGCAGCACCGCCGGTTCCACCGCCAGGGCGCGGGCGATGGCGATGCGCTGGCGCTGGCCGCCGGACAGGTCGGTCACCCGCTTGTCCGCCGTGTCGGGCAGCGCCACCAGCTCCAGCAGCTCACAGACGCGGCGCTTGCGGTCGGCCGACGGCACGCCGCGCACCTCCAGCCCGAAGCCGATGTTCTCCGCCACCGTCATCAGCGGGAACAGGGCGAGGTTCTGGAAGATCAGCGCGGTCGGCCGCTTGTTCGGCCCGATCCCGCGCATGTCCTGCCCGCCGATCCGCACGGTGCCGGAGGTCGGCTCCATGAAGCCGGAGATCATGCGCAGGATGGTGGTCTTGCCGCAGCCCGACGGCCCGAGGAAGCTGAAGAACTCCCCCGCCCGGATGGTCAGCGACACCTCGCGCACGGCGACGGTGTCGCCGAAACGCATGGTGACGCGGTCGAGTTGGACGTCTTGGCTCATGTCACCTGCCGGAGTCGGAACATACCCTCTCCCGCCCCGGGAGAGGGAGGGACCCGCCGCAGGCGGGAGGGTGAGGGGTGGAAAAAGCATCCGGAGCCCTCGGGCTCCGTGCCTCACCCCTCACCCTTCCCATGCTGCGCATGGGCCCCGAGGTCGCTCGCAAGTCTCGCGACCGCATTCCGCCTAAGATCGCCTGTCGGCGCTCTTTCGGCCTGCGGCCATCGGCTCCATGCCCTCTCCCGGGACGGGAGAGGGAGAAACGGATCACGCCGCCAGGAAGCGATCCTGGTACTCGTTGCGGATCGAGACGTACCACGCCTCCTGGATCGGCCACCACCACAGCTTCTGCAGCGCGTCGCCCGGATAGGCGTCGGCGAAGAACTGCTTGTTCAGGTCGGTCAGGTGCGCCTCGGCGCCGACCGCGGTGCTGGAGATGCCGGAATGGTTGGTGTAGAGCGCACCGGCCTCCGGCGTGTAGAACCAGTTGATCCAGGCGTAGGCGTTGTCCAGGTTCTCCGCCTTCTTCGGGATGGCGAAGCCTTCCATCCAGGCCAGCGCGCCCTCCTTCGGCGCGACGAAGCGGATCGGCAGCCCTTCCTTGCGCAGCGCGACGGCGCTGCTGTCCCAGGTCTGGCCGATGACGCAGCCGTTGGTGCGGAAGGCGCCCTGGGCCTCGTTCTCGTTGGTCCAGAACTGGGCGACCGACTTCTTGTTGGCGGCGGCCACCTTCAGGATGGCGTCGAAGTTGGCCCGCGCCTTCGCCTCGTCCTTGAACTGGTCGCGCACCGGGTGCGGCAGCTTGCCCTGGCTTTCCAGCCACAGCGCGATGCCGATCAGCGAGGAGTGGCCGCGCACCGTCACCTTGCCGGCGTTGGCCGGCGCCCACAGGTCGCCGTAGCTGGCGGTGCCGTAGGTGAGCGGCGCCTTCTTCATGTCGTAGGCCAGCGCCTCCGTTCCCCAGTCGGCCGGGGCGAAATAGCGCTTGCCGCCGACGACGCCGCCCATCCCGGCGGAGCCCTCGACCGACGACTTCAGGCAGCCGTCCCACTTCACCTTCGCCTCGTCGATCGGCTGCACCAGCTCGAACTCGACATAGTTCGGCACGCGGTCGACGGTGGGGTGGATGATGTCGAAGCCGGCGCCGCCGGTGGCCTTGAGCTGGTTCAGCAGCTCGTCGTTGGTGCCGTATTCGGTCAGGGTCGCCTTGACGCCGGTCTTCTTCTCGAAATCGGCCAGCATGTCCGGGCTGATGTAGCCGGCCCAGGAGAAGATCTTCACCGAGCCCGACGCGGCGCGACCCTCGCGCAGCACGAAGGGCCCGACCGAGGCGACGCCGGCCGCCGCCGCGGCGCTCTGCAGCAGCAGGCGGCGGGTGAAGCTCTTGGCGGCGCGCTGGGTCTCGGCGCTGGACCGCTGCTGCTCGGTCTTGGCGTGATCGTTCCTGAACATGACGCCCGTTCTCCCTGCTCTTGTGGCTTGGCGCGCTTGATCGGCGGCTGCCGACCGGCACCGCTCAAGGCGCAAAGTGTGCCTGAGACAAAAGCGGTCCGTCCATGGGCGAAGCTGGGGTCTGGCCAAACTTCATAGAGCCGTCACATCACGTAGAACAGCGCCTTGACCGTCACCCCCTCCGCCCCGCGCAGCACGGTGCGGTTCCGGCCGCTGCGCTTGGCGAAATAGAGCGCCTCGTCGGCCTGGCTCATCAGGTCCGCCACCGACGTGGTGTCCTGGATCAGGCACATGCCGACGCTGACGGTGAAGGAGAAGCGGACGCCGGTCCCGGTTTCGACGACCAGCTCGGCGGTGGAGCGGCGGATCGCCTCCACCCGCGCCAGCGCGCCGTCCAGGTCGGCGGCGGGCAGGCACAGGCAAAACTCCTCGCCGCCCAGCCGGCCGAGGAAGCCGCCGTCCGGCACGTGGAGGGCGCTATTGTCGGCGAACCGCTTCAGCGCCAGATCGCCGTTGGAATGGCCGTGGGTGTCGTTGATGGTCTTGAAATGGTCGATGTCGAACATGGCGACGGCCATGGCGGCCCCCGTCTCCATCGCCGTGCCATAGGCCCGTTCCAGCCGTTCCATGAAATAGCGGCGGTTCAGCACGCCGGTCAGATAGTCGGTGTGCAGCATCTCGACCATCACCCGGTGCATCCGGCTGATGCGTTCGCCGGCCCGCACGCGGGCGCGCAGCATCGACAGGTCGACCGGCTTGGCCAGGAACTCGTCGGCGCCGGAATCGAACGCCTCGATCCGCCGCGCCGTCTCGGTATCGCCGGTCATCAGGATGGTGAAGGTGCGGTGCTGGTCGTCCTCCGCCCGGACATGCCAGCACAGTTCCAGACCGGTCATCACCGGCATTTCCAGGTCGGTGATCAGGATGTGGATGTCATGGCTGCGGTAGACCGACAGCGCCTGCGCCCCGTCTTCGGCGAGCAGCACCTTGTACCCGTTGCTTTCCAGATCTGTCCGTATGAGATCGCGAAAGAAACTGGAATCATCGACGACAAGAACATTCGTTTCCACCGCGACACCACACCGTCCGCAAAGATCCCGTGCAGCGGGACCTTAGCAAACTTCGTGTCGCGATGGGATAGCAGCGTGGCGACACGCCGCGGTTGATCAGTCCATAAAGCTGTTCTCAGCTTTCCAACATCCGCCGCAGCAGTTCGACGTCTTCGGCGAAGGACGGATCGGTGGCGCGCAGTTCGTCCACCTTCTTGACCGCGTGCATGACGGTGGTGTGATCGCGACCGCCGAACTTGCGGCCGATCTCCGGGAGGGAGCGGGCGGTCAGCTGCTTGGCCAGGTACATGGCGATCTGGCGCGGGCGGGCCACCGCGCGGGCGCGGCGGGCGGAGTGCATGTCGGCGACGCGGATGTTGTAATGCTCCGCCACCCGCTTCTGGATCTCGTCGATGGTGACGCGGCGGTCGTTGGCGCGCAGCAGATCGTGCAGCACCTCCTGCGTCGTCTCCAGGGTGATGGCGCGGCCGACCAGTTCGGCGTGGGCGACGATGCGGTTCAGCGCCCCTTCCAGCTCGCGGACGTTCGAGGTGATCTTGTGGGCCAGGAACTCCAGCACCTTCATCGGGATGCTGGCCTGCAGCGCGTCGGCCTTGGCCTGGAGGATGCCCAGCCGCAGCTCGTAGGTGGTCGGGTGGATGTCGGCGACCAAGCCCCAGCCCAGGCGGGAGCGCAGCCGCTCCTCCATCCCTTCCAGGTCGGACGGGCTCTTGTCGGCGGAGATGATGACCTGCCGGTTCTGGTCGACCAGCGCGTTGAAGGTGTGGAAGAACTCCTCCTGGGTGCTGTCCTTGCCGCTGATGAACTGGACGTCGTCGATCATCAGCACGTCGACCGAGCGGAACTGCTGCTTGAAGGCCATCGTGTCCTTGAAGCGCAACGCCCGGATGAACTGGTACATGAACTTCTCGGCCGACAGGTACAGCACCTTGCGGTTCGGGTCGTTCTTGCGGATCTGCCAGGCCAGCGCGTGCATCAGGTGGGTCTTGCCCAGCCCGACCCCGCCATAGAGGAACAGCGGGTTGAAGGTCACGGTGGTGGCGTCGGCGACGCGCCGGGCGGCGGCGTGCGCCAGCTCGTTCGGCTTGCCGACGACGAAATTCTCGAAGGTGAAGCGCGGGTCGAGCGCGGCGGACAGGTCGGACCGGTCCTCCAGGATCGTCGGCACCGCGTTCGGCGACTCGTCCGACGCCCCGCCGTAGGAGGCGGAGGTGTAGACGGTCGACGGCGCCTGGGGCCCGTTGCCGTAATAGGATCCGGATTCGCCCGGGGACCCGGATTCCGACGGACGCGCCGGCCGCGGCGCCGGGCGCGACTCGGCCCCACGCTCCGATCCGCGCAGACCGGACATGTGGCCGGAGACCGGATCGTCGCGGTCGTCGTTGTCGGCGACCATGGCGGATGGCGGGTTGGTCGAGGCGACGATGACGTCGATCGAGTGGACGTCCGGATTCTCACCGGACCACAGCGCGCGGATGCGGTCGGCGTAGTGCGTCAGCACCCAGTCGCGCATGAAGCGCGTGGGCACGACGATGCACACCTCGCCGCCCACCAGGCTGGCGACGGACAGCGGCTGAAGCCAGCTCCGATAGGCGATCTCGCCCACCTCTTCCTTCAGGCGTCCGCGAATGCGCGCCCACTGCTGATCCAACGACACGCCGACCGACATGCTCCCTTACCCCCGCTCCTTCCCCCCGGACGGCACGACCGCCGGGACGATGCGGGATCACCCCGCCACCGGAACCGCCCCAACACACGCCTCAACACAGATGGTGTCCCGGTCCTCCCGCGTGATCCTGCCCGGAAGACTCCAAGCATGGATACCCCCAAACGGAACCCTGCGCACACCCGACTCAGACGAGATTGTAATTCTCGCCTGCGACACCTCTGGTTTTAAGTATAAAGAAGATCGGCCCGTCCACCGCGACTCTACAGTCATCGGCCGGGCGAAGACCTTTGTTCTTTCAATGTTTTATTCAACTGTTCGCGGCGTGACGGACACGCTGCGGACCGGCGTCGAATTGAACAAAAGTTTAATCGCCCGAAGGAAGTCTGGCAATGGGACAGATGGCGAACAGGCCAAAAAGACAAAGTTACGCACCTTCACCCACAATGCCGATCCCGGATCTCATACGCCGACTTGCCAACAATCTAGGACAATTGCCAACAAGACCGATCTTTACTTTAAACGCAAAAAGCCGCGCCCCGAGTCTCGGGCGCGGCTTTTTGAAACCGGCGAATGAAGACTCTCTTACAGAGCCTTGATACGAGCCGACAGGCGCGACAGCTTGCGCGACACGGTGTTCTTGTGCAGCACACCCTTCGACACGCCGCGCATCAGCTCCGGCTGAGCGGACTTGAAGGCGTCGGCGGCGGCGGACTTGTCACCGCTCTCGATCGCGCCCTCGACCTTCTTCACGAAGGAACGGATGCGGCTGATGCGGGCACGGTTGACTTCCGTGCGACGCTCGGTCTGACGAATGCGCTTTTCAGCGGACTTATGATTGGCCATGGAAACCCTACTCCGAACGACACGGCTGTCGTGATGCGAGCGCGCCTTATACGCGCCACCGTAACCCGAGTCAAGGCGTGGTCGCCCGTTGATTTGGACTAATCGCGCAGAGACGACATCTTGGTGGGATCTGGTCCGTCCCCCGCAACATGCAGGGGACGGCAGGCAGAGGAATCAGCGATTCTTCCAGGTGGGCTGGCGCTTCTCGGCGAAGGCCGACATGCCTTCCTTCTGGTCTTCGGTGGCGAAGGTCGAATGGAACAGGCGGCGTTCGAAGCGCACGCCTTCGGCGAGCGTCGTCTCGTAGGCGGTGTTGACCGCCTCCTTGGCCATGGCGACGACCGGCTGCGACAGCGAGGCGATCTTGGTGGCGACCTTCACCGCCTCCTCGACCAGCTCGGCGGCCGGGACGACGCGGCTGACCAGACCGCAGCGCTCGGCCTCGGCGGCGTCGATCATGCGACCGGTCAGCACCATCTCCATCGCCTTGGACTTTCCGACGAAGCGGGTCAGGCGCTGGGTGCCGCCGGCGCCGGGGATGGTGCCGATGGTGATCTCCGGCTGACCGAACTTGGCGGTGTCGGCGGCCAGGATGAAGTCGGCCATCATCGCCAGCTCGCAACCGCCGCCCAGCGCGAAGCCGGCGACCGCGGCGATGGTCGGCTTGCGGCACTTGGCCAGCCGCTCCCACTTCGCGGTGATGAAGTTGCTGGTGTAGACGTCCATGTACGAGAAGCCGGCCATCTCCTTGATGTCGGCGCCGGCGGCGAAGGCGCGCTCCGACCCGGTGACGACGATGGCGCCGATGGCCGCGTCGGCCTCGAACACGTCGAGCGCCTGGCCCATCTCGGTCACCAGCTGGTCGCACAGCGCGTTCAGCGCCTTCGGGCGGTTCAGGGTGATCAGGCCGACCGGGCCGCGGGTCTCGACGAGGATGGTTTCATACGACATGGCTGCAGCACTCTCCCGATGGGGCGAGTCCGGTTCGTCCGGAACTCGTGGTTGTCTGGTGTGGGTGGTTGTGTCTATCGGCGGTGTGAGTATGACCGGCGACGCGGCGGTCAGCGCGGCGTCAAAGTGAAGCGGACGGCGGTGGCCGATTTGGCGGATGCGGCGGCTTGCGGAAATTCCAGCCGCAGCTCCTCGCCCTCGCGGACGAAGACCCGCTCCGCCGTGCGGCGCCAGCCGAGCTGCGGCAGGGTCTGGTCGTAGAAGGCCAGCACCGCCTGACGCGGCACCGCCCCCGCCAGCACGGTCTGGACGATCCGCCCGCCCGGCTTGTCGAAGACCAGCGGCTCCGACTCGGCGGACGCCAGTCCGGGCATCACCGGCACGTCGGTGAGCCCCGGGACATACGGACCGGAGCCGGCGGCGAAGGCCGGAGAATTGGGAATAAGGAGGCTCCCCAGGCCCGCGACCGCGGGGCCGGCAAGGAGGAACGCGGCGGATGCCGCCCGGAGCAAGGCCGGAAAAGCCGTCATGCCCCAGCTATATCACCGTTGGCGCGCCGCACAAAAGAAAGTCGAGCGGCCGGACTGTACAATCCGCTGAACGCCCCCGGTCCGCGCGCGGTCGCAGTCGCAGCCGGGGCAGCCCTCGCCGGCGCGGTCGTAGACGGCGAACTGGTGCTGGAAATAGCCCAGCTCGCCCGACGCCTGCCGGTAATCGCGCAAGGACGAGCCGCCGGCGGCGATGGCGCGCTCCAGCACCGCGCGCACCGCGCCGGCCAGCCGGTCGACCTCGTCGCCGGACAGGCTGGCGGCGCTGCGGGTGGGCAGGATGCCGGCCTGGAACAGCGCCTCCGACACATAGATGTTGCCGAGCCCGGCGACGACGCTCTGGTCGAGCAGCGCCGCCTTGATCGGCGTCATCTTGCCGGCCAGCCGGCGGGCGAGATCCGGGCCGGAGAATTCGTTGCCCAGCGGCTCCGGCCCCAGGTTGCGCAGCATCGGGTGGTCGTTCAGCGCGTCGGCCACCGTCAGGTCCATCAGCCCGAAGCGGCGGGCGTCGTTGAAGGTGACGATGGTGCCGGCGTCGGTCTCGAACACCACATGATCATGCTTGTCGAAGGCGTCCGGCCGGCCGGGCGCGATGATCATCCGGCCGGACATGCCGAGATGGGCGATCAGCACGCCGCCGTCGTCCAGATGCATCAGGATGTATTTGGCCCGCCGCCGCACCGACAGCACGACACGGTCGGTCAGCCGCTCGCAGAAGCGCGGGGGGAACGGGGTCCGCAGGTTCGGCCGCCGCTGCTCGACACGGACCAGCCGCCGGCCTTCGAGATGCGGGGCAAGCCCCCGGCACACCGTCTCGACTTCGGGAAGTTCAGGCATCGGCCTCAGGTGGGGTTGGGGCGTGGGCGGGAGGTTGTCGGCGGGGTGGGAGGTGCGGGATCGACAGGCAAGATTTACACGGATGTCACGGATGTAAACACGGATTGCACGGATGTGGCGTTGGCCGATCGTCGGCTTCAGGAAAAGACCGGGGCGTCGCCAAGATCAGGAAAAGTCCGTGTAATCCGTGTCTAAATCCGTGTCATCCGTGTAAATCTTGCTCTCCGATTCATGGATTCGGTCGCCCGATCCATCAACCTCCCGTCACCGATACTCCTTGAACCGCTCCGTCGCCTGGATCAGGGCGGCGCGGATGCCGGGTTCCATGGCGGAGTGGCCGGCGTCGGGGATGACGCGGTAGTCGGCTTCCGGCCACGCCCGGTGCAGCTCGTCGGCGGAGATCACCGGGCAGACGATGTCGTAGCGGCCCTGGACGATCACCGCCGGCAGGTGCCGGATGCGGGACACGTCGCGCAGCAGCTTGTCCTCCGGCGTGAAGCGGTTGGAGCGGAAGTAGTGCGCCTCGATCCGCGCCAGCCCCAGCGCGTGGCGATCCTCGCCGCTGGCGGCGATCAGCTCGGGCGACGGCAGCAGGGACGAGCAGCTTCCCTCATAGACGCTCCACACCCGCGCCGCGGCCATGCGGGTCGCCGGGTCGGCCGAGTCGAGCCGCTTCCAGAAGGCCTCCAGCAGGTCGCCGCGCTCGGCCTCCGGGATGTGGCCGGCGAAGGCGGCCCAGGCCTCGGGGAAGAGGATGCGCATGGAATAGAGGAACCAGTCGATCTCGCTCTTCCGCATCAGGAAGATGCCGCGCAGGATCAGGCCCAGGCAGCGCTCCGGGTGCGTCTCGGCGTAGGCCAGCGCCAGCGTCGAGCCCCAGGAGCCGCCGAACAGGTGCCAGCGCTCGATCCCCAGGTGGCGGCGCAGCGCCTCGATGTCCTCGACCAGCCGTTCGGTGGTGTTCTCGCGCGTTTCGCCCAGCGGGGTGGAGCGGCCGGCGCCGCGCTGGTCCATCACCACGATGCGGTAATGGGCCGGGTCGAAGAAGCGCCGGTGGGTCGGCGACGCCCCGGCCCCCGGGCCGCCGTGCAGGAACATCACCGGGACGCCCCGCGGGTTGCCCGCCTGCTCCCAATAGACCGTGTGGATCCCGTCGACGGCGAGGGTGCCGGTCTGGAACGGGTCGATGGGCGGATAGAATTCGCTGCGGGGCATGGTCATCGGTCCAAGGGTTCGACACCCAAGTGTAGTGGAGCCGCCCAGCCTTGCGCCAGAGTCGAACGGTCGCGGAAGGGTGGTATGTCCCCAGGACGCTACGGTCCCTTCCGCCCGGCCATGTGCCCGAGATAGGCGACCACGCGGTCGAGGTCGGCGTCGCTCAGCATCGCCGGGTCGAAGCCGGGCATCTGCTGGCTGGGCCAGGTCCGGACCGATCGCGGGTCGCGGATCAGCCGCCTCAGGCCGGCCGGGGTCAGGTATTCGGTTGGGTTCATCGGCCGGTTCAGGTCCGGGCCCAGCGTGGCGCTGCCGGCGCCGCCCAGGGTGTGGCAGGCCATGCATTGGGTGACGAACACCGCCTGACCGGCACGGATTCCCGAGTCGGCCGGCAGCGCCGCGTCGACCGCCAGTTGCGGCCAGCGCTTGAGCGGGTCGTCGGAGCTGACGATGCGGGCGAGCTGGTAGGGCCATTGTTCGCTGCGCACGCCCGACGCCTCCGGCCGCACCCACACCAGGTAGAAGGGGCCGGCCGACACCGCCTTGCCCGGCAGGTTCGGCCAGGGCTGGCCCGCCGGCTCCACCGCCAGGAAGGCGACGGCGCCGTCGGGGCCGGTGCGCAGGCACAGCTCCGGCGGCAGTTGCGCGGTGAAGCCGTCCGACGCGACGCCCTCCAGAACGCTGTCGGGCGGGAAGGCGTCGGTGCCGAGCAGGCTGGCCAGCGGCACCGCGCGGTAGCGCATCGGCCGGCCATAGGCCACGTCGGCGGGGATGTCGACGGTCACCGCGTCGGGCCGGGCCAGCAGCGCGTCGCGGTCGAAGCGGCGCTCCACCCCGCCCAGCGCCACGGCCAGCTCCGGCCCGGCGGCCCGGGCTGGGGGGATGGCGGCGAGCAGCAGGAACAGGGTGGCGAACAGGCGCGTCATCATTCGGGGTCTTCCTCCGCCTCGTCCTCATCCAGAGGATCGTCCTCGCCGTCCGGGTCCGGAGCCGAAACGGCGGGCGGGCCGGGGAGAGGGTCGCGCTCCAGCCGTTCGATCTGCTCGGGATGGGTGATGTCGATCATGGGGCCGTTGCGCAGAACGATCCAGCCCCGGACGCGCACCCGCCGCCCCTCGTAGGACAGCGGGTCGATGCCGGCGGCGGTCACCGCCCGCTGGGCGGCCCGGCCGATGTGGACGGTGACGTCGCTGCGCCAATCCTCGCCGAAGTCGAAGTAGCACTCGCCGCCGGCCTTCGACACCCGCAGCACGACGCCCTCGACGACCTGGAAGCTGTCGCGGTCGCGGGCCAGCGCGTCGGGGTCGCCGGCGTCGCGAAGGGCGTAGACCCGGCTGCGCCACAGCCCGCGGCCGGCGCCGCGCGCCCTCTCCTCGTCCGCCAGCAGTTCGGCGGTGTAGGCGCGGGCGTCGGGGCGGCTGTGGACGCGCGCCAGCCCACGGGCCAGCAGCGCCGATTGCAGCCACAGCCCGTCGTCCCGCACCAGATGGGCGAGCAGCCGGCCGTGCCGGTCGACCGCCGCCGGCCCATGCACAGCGACGCGGCGGCCGAGCGCCAGGTCGGCCAGCGCCGCCGTCGCCGCCTCGGCCAGCGGCCAGACGCGGCCATCGTCCGGCTTGGCGCCGCGCGGCGGCTTGGCCGCCTCGATCCCGGCGAGCCGGACCCGGCGGCCGTCCTCCAGCTCCAGCGTGTCGCCGTCGAGCACGGCGGTGACGCGCAGGCCCGCCGCCGCGGCGCCGACAACCGGCAGGCCGCACAGCAGGGCGGTCAGCAGCAGGGCCAGCAGGCGCCCGGCCAGGAACGCGGCGTGTCGCATCGAAGGGGCCCCGTTTTTGCGGAACATCCGCCGCCGGGCGGGGTTTTGTCCGGTATGCCGACGCACACCCCCTTCCGCAAGCCGTTCCGCAGGACGCTCAGCGCGCTGACCGCGCTGTGGCTGGCCGTGGCCTCGATCATGATGGCGCCCGCGCCGGCCCGGGCCGGGCTGCTGGACGGCAGCCTGTTCGGCGGTGACGAGGCGGCGCTGGGCGCGCAGGAGCATCCCAAGATCCTGGCGCAGTTCGGCGGCGCCGTGAAGGACCCGCGGCTGCAAGGCTACATCGACCAGCTCGGCCGCAAGCTGGCCTCGACCACCGATCTGGCGCGCGAGCCCTGGACCTTCACCGTGCTGGACAGCGACGTGGTGAACGCCTTCGCCCTGCCCGGCGGCTACGTCTACGTCACCCGCGGCCTGCTGGCCCTGGCGGAGGACGAGGCGGAGGTGGCCGGGGTGCTGGCCCACGAGATCGGCCACGTCACCGCCCACCATTCGGCGCAGCGCCAGACCCGCCAGACCATCGCCGGGCTGGTGGCCGCCGGGGTCGGGATGGTGTTCGGCAGCGACGCGCTGGCGCAGCTGGCCGGGCTGGGCGGCACGGCGATGGTCGCCAGCTATTCGCGCGAGCAGGAGCTGGAGGCCGACCGGCTCGGCGTCGGCACGCTGCAACGGGCGGGCTACGACCCCTTCGCCATGGCGACCTTCCTGGAGACCCTGCGCCGCGACAGCCAGTATGAGGGACTGCGCGCCGACAAGAAGGCGACGGACGGCTTCGACTTCTTCGCCAGCCACCCGCAGACGGAGGCCCGCGTGCGCGAGGCCGCCGACCTTGCCCGCGCCCTGCCGCGCGGCGGCGCCCGTCCGCAGGATCCTTACCTGGCGGCGGTCGACGGCATGATCTACGGCGACAGCCCGGAGAACGGCTATGTCCGCGGCCGGACCTTCGCCCACCCGCAACTGGGCATCGCCTTCACCGTGCCGCCGGGCTACGCGCTGCTGAACGGCAGCGACCAAGTGATCGCCAAGGGGCCGAACGGCACCGCCATGGCCTTCGACGGCGGATCGTCGGCCGGCGTGTCCGACCCGGCGGCCTTCCTGGCCAACGTCTGGGGCAAGGGCGCCAGCCTGCAGAATCTGGAACGCGTGACCATCGGCGGCCAGCCGGCGGCGACGGCGACCACCCGCGGCGAGACGGACGGCGAGAGCGCCGACATCCGGCTGGTGGCGGTCCGCATGCCGGATGGCCGGATGTACCGCTTCACCTTCCTGGCGCCGGCCGGCGCGCTGGCTCGTTACGATGGCGATTTCCAGGCGGCGGCCAACAGCTTCCACCGGCTGACCGCGCAGGAGGCGGCGCGCTACCAGCCCCGCCGCGTCCAGGTGGTGACGGTGCGGCCCGGCGACAGCGTCGACGGCTTCATCCGCCGCATGCCGCAGGAGCCTTACGCCGAGGAATTGTTCCGGATCATCAACGATCTCCCGCCGGGAACGCCTCTGGAACCCGGCCGCCGGGTGAAGGTGATCGTCGGCGGGTAAAAATGGAACCGGCCGCATGAAATCCCCGTAAGGATACACCCCGGCGGGTTGCCCCGCGGCGGGCGGACGGGTAGGCTGCCGCCCCATGGCCGACACCCCCTCAGCGCCCGTTCCGATGCCCCCGTCAGCCCCCGCGCCGCTTCGCAGGAATGCCAAGGCGGCGGTGGCGAAGCCGGCGGGGCGGAAGCGGCTGCGGCTGCCCATCGCGGCGGTGCTGGTCGCCGGATTCGGGTCGCTGATGCTGGCGGCGGTGGCCAGCGTCCTGGTGCTGGGACTGGTCAGCGCCACCACCAACACCTTCGCGCTGCTGAACGACAAGGCCGATCTGGCGTTGGCCGGGGTCGAGGTGCGGGTGCGCCACCAGCTGGACCCGGCGCGTGAAATGGCGCGCTTCGTCGCCGGCCTGATCGAGCGGGGCGACCTGCGCCCCGATGACGCCACGGCGATGGCCGACACGCTGCGCGGCGCGCTGGCCGGCGGCCCGGACGTCACCGGGCTCGCCTTCATTCGTCCGGACCTGACCGGGGTGCAGGTTGGCCGGCTGAACGGCGGCCTGTCGGTCGGCACCCTCGACCTGCAAGGCGACAGCGACGTTCCGCCGGAGGTGCTGGACGGACCCAACCGCAGCGCCGCCACCTGGGCCGACCCGCGCTGGCTGAAGGAGGCGCAGAACAGCCTGGTCACCCTGTACCAGCCGGTGCGGCGCGACGGCCGCTATCTGGGGCAGGTGGCGGTTGGCGTGTCGCTGGGCGACCTGTCGCGCTTCCTGTCGGTGCTGTATGTCGAGCAGGGGCTGAACGCCTTCGTGCTGTACGACCACACCCATGTGCTGGCCCACCCGGCGCTGGTCGGGCGCAGCTTCGATTTTTCCAACAAGCCGGACGGGCCGCCGCTGCCGCGGATCGACCAGGTCGACGACCCGGCGCTGGCGGCGCTGTGGTCCAGCGGCACGCCGATCCAGTCGCTGAAAAAGCGGGTGGAGGGGCGCAGCGTCCGCGTGCTGGGCAGCGACTATGCCTTCCTGACCCGGCCGATGGCGGGCTATGGCCAGCAGGACTGGATCATCGGCATCGGCTACCGCGACGGCGAGATGGGGAACGAGATCCGCCGGCTCTACACCACCGGGGCGGTCGGCCTCGCCATCCTGCTGGTGTCGGTCGGGGTCGCGCTGCTGGTCGGGCGGCGGATCAGCCGGCAGGTCGCCCGGCTGGCCGAGGCCGCCGACCGCGTCCGCGCCTTCGAATTCCGCACCATCGCCGATCTGCCCGATTCGCGCCTGCGCGAGATGGCGCGCGCCGCCAGCGCCTTCAACGCGATGGTCGCCGGCCTGCGCTGGTTCGAAACCTATGTGCCAAAGGCGCTGGTGCTGCGGCTGATGCGCCAGCGCGAGAGCATGGGCGACGGGGCCGGCGGGCCCGACCATGGCGGACGGCTCGACTCGGTGCTGCGCGAGGTGACGGTGATGTTCACCGACATCCGCGGCTTCTCCCGCATGGCCGAGCATATGGCCGCCGCCGACACCGCCGCCCTGCTGAACGAGCATTTCACCCTGCTCGCCGCCTGCATCGAGGCGGAGGGCGGGACGGTGGACAAGTTCATCGGCGACTCGCTGATGGCCTTCTGGGGCGCGCCGGAGGAGCAGGAGGACCACGCCGCCCGCGCGCTGCGCGCCGCCTACGCCATCCACCACGCGGTGCGCGCCGACAACCGCCGCCGCGTGTCCGCCGGGCAGGCGCCGATCCAGGTCCGCGTCGGCCTGCACAGCGGTCCGGTCGTGGTCGGCAACATCGGCTCCGACAGCCGGATCAACTACACGATCGTCGGCGACACCGTGAACGTCGCCGCCCGCATCGAGGAGCTGTCGGCCGCCCTGCAGGGCGAGGCCGAGGTGATCGTCCTGACCAGCGGCGTCACCGCCGCCAAGGGCAAGGACGCCGTCCCGCTGGTCCGCCAGGGCGGCCGCTCGCTGCGCGGCCGCACCGGCACCACCGAACTCTGGCGCCTGGTGCCGCCGGAGGAGGAGCGTAAGGAGACGGCGAAACCCGCCGCGCCGACCGTGAAGCCGACGCCGGCGGCCACGCCATCGACCACGGACGCCGGATCGGCGAAGGTGTGAGAAGGCTCCCTCTCCCACCTCTCGCGCAAACGCAGTTTGCGCTGACGGCGTCAGGCGGATCGAAGATCCGCTGAGAGCCCCGGGAGAGGGAGTTTTCACGCTCTTTCTGGTAAGGATACGCGCTCAAGCCAAGGCGATGGTTTCTCTAAGCCACTGAAAACCCTAGAGACAGCATCGACCCCATCCTTACCTCAACGCCGGCGGCGGCCGCGGCGTTCGTCCTCGTCGAACAGTTCGGCCAGCTTGTTCATCATCGTGCCGCCCAGCTGCTCGGCGTCGACGATGGTGACGGCGCGGCGGTAGTAGCGGGTCACGTCGTGGCCGATGCCGATCGCCACCAGCTCCACCGGCGACCGGGTCTCGATCTGCTCGATCACCTGGCGCAGGTGGCGTTCGAGATAGTTGCCGGCGTTGACCGACAGGGTCGAGTCATCGACCGGCGCGCCGTCGGAGATCACCATCAGGATGCGGCGCTGCTCCGGCCGGCCGAGCAGGCGGGTGTAGGCCCATTGCAGCGCCTCGCCGTCGATGTTCTCCTTCAGGATGCCTTCGCGCAGCATCAGGCCCAGATTCTTGCGGGCGCGGCGCCACGGCATGTCGGCCGCCTTGTAGACGATGTGGCGCAGGTCGTTCAGCCGGCCGGGGTTGGCCGGCTTGCCGCCGGCGACCCAGGCTTCGCGCGCCTGGCCGCCCTTCCAGGCGCGGGTGGTGAAGCCCAGCACCTCCACCTTCACCGCGCAACGCTCCAGCGTGCGGGCGAGGATGTCGGCGCTCATCGCGGCGATCGAGATCGGCCGGCCGCGCATCGACCCGGAATTGTCGATCAGCAGCGACACCACGGTGTCGCGGAAGTCGGTTTCCTTCTCCGCCTTGAAGGACAGCGGCAGCACCGGGTTGGCGACGACCCGGGCGAGGCGGGCGGCGTCGAGCATGCCCTCCTCCAGGTCGAAGCTCCAGGAGCGCTGCTGCTTGGCCATCAGCCGGCGCTGCAGCCGGTTGGCCAGCTTGGAGATGACGCCCTGGAGATGCTGCAGCTGCTGGTCCAGCAGGTGGCGCAGCCGTTCCAACTCCGCCGGGTCGCAGAGGTCGGCGGCGTCGACCACCTCGTCATACTGGGTGGTGTAGGCCTTGTAGGCGTTGGGATCGGCCTCGTTGCGGCGGTTGACGTCGTTGCGCCAGGGCTGGCCGGGGCCGGCGGGCTCTTCCGCCCCCTCGCCCTCGCCCATCTCCATGTCGCCTTCCTCGCCGGCGCCCTCCTCGGCGCTGTCGCCGGCCTCCGACGAGTCCTGCATGTCGGACGAGGCCATCGACTCGCTGTCCGACTGGTCGTCGTCCTGGCCGCGGGTCTGGCCGTGCTCCGGCGATTCGTCGTTCTCGGAGGACTGGGTCTGCTGGTCCTCCTCCTCCTGCTCGTCGGCTTCCTGCCCGACCTCCATGTCGAGGTCGGCGAGCAGCCGGCGCACGGCCTTGGCGTAGGCATCCTGGTCGCCGGCATAGGCGGCGAGCCCGTGCATGTCCTTGCCCAGCCGCTCCTCGATCCACGGGCGCCACAACTCGACCGCGTGGGCGGCGGCGGGCGGTGGCTTGGCGCCGGTCATCGCCTCGCGCGCCATCAGCCGCAACGCCTCGGACAACGGAACCTGCCCGCGGTCCTCGAAGCGGTCGAAGCCCTGGCGGGTGTAGCGGTCGTCCAGCGCCGCTTCCAGATTGTGGGCGACGCCGGTCATGTCGCGGCTGCCCAGCGCCTCGCAGCGCGCCTGTTCGAGCGCATCGAAGGCCTGGCGGGCGGCGTCGCCCAGCGGCATGCGGTGGGCGTGGACGGTGGCGTCGTGATAGCGCAGCCGCAGCGCCACCGCGTCGGCGGCCCCGCGCAGCTTGGCGACATCGACGGGATTGAGATCGCGCGCCGGCAGCGGCACCCGCACCCGCTGGCCCGACAGACCCGGCGGGTCGGACGAAAAGCCCACCTGCACCTCCGCCCGCCGGGACATGGCGCGCACCGTGGCGGTGGTGGACCGCTTGAAGGCCTCGACGGGGGTATCGTTCTGGGTGGTCATCGCGGGGCGTCTTCGGGTTGTGGTGCCGGCTTCGGGCGAGGTCGGATGGCTGGGGGCAAGGTTGACACGGAGACGAGCGCAGCTCTCACGGGCATGCCGGACTTGAACCGCTCCTGTAAGGTCTTGCCCAGAAGTACCGTCCGTTCCGCTACGTGTGAATCCCTGTGCAGCGCCCCGGCTTCACACGAAGCCGGAGCCTGGCACAGCGCGGTCACACGAGATTCGCCTGGACCCCCGTCTCCGGCAGTTCGACGCCGAAGCAGCGCTGGTAGTATTCGGCCACCGTCGGCCGCTCCACCTCGTCGCACTTGTTGAGGAAGGTGATGCGGAAGGCGAAGGCGAGGTCGTTGAAGATCCGCGCGTTCTCGGCCCAGGTGATGACCGTGCGCGGGCTCATGACGGTGGAGATGTCGCCGTTGATGAAGCCCGACCGCGTCAGGTCGGCCAGACGCACCATGGCGGCCACGGTGTCGCGGCCCTTGGGGTCGTCGTAGGAGTTCACCTTGGCCTGGACGATCTTCACCTCGGCGTCGACCGGCAGGTAGTTCAGCGTCGCCACGATGTTCCAGCGGTCCATCTGGCCCTGGTTGATCTGCTGCGTGCCGTGGTAGAGGCCGGTCGTGTCGCCCAGGCCCACCGTGTTGGCGGTGGCGAACAGGCGGAAGGCCGGGTGCGGCCGGATGACGCGATTCTGGTCGAGCAGCGTCAGCTTGCCTTCCACCTCCAGCACGCGCTGGATCACGAACATCACGTCGGGACGGCCGGCGTCGTATTCGTCGAACACCAGGGCGCAGGCGTGCTGCAGGGCCCAGGGCAGGATGCCCTCGCGGTATTCGGTGACCTGGACGCCGTCGCGCAGGACGATGGCGTCCTTGCCCATCAGGTCGATGCGGCTGATGTGGCTGTCCAGGTTGACGCGGATGCAGGGCCAGTTCAGCCGGGCCGCCACCTGTTCGATGTGCGTCGACTTGCCGGTGCCGTGATAGCCCTGGACCATGACGCGACGGTTGAAGGCAAAACCGGCGAGGATGGCCAGCGTCGTGTCGCGGTCGAACCGGTAGGCGCTGTCGAGTTCGGGCACATGCTCCGTGCGCTGGCTGAAGGCCGGCACCTGCATGTTGCTGTCGATGCCGAAGACGTCGCGCACCGAAACCTTGGTGTCGGGCGTGTGGTCGAACAGGGCCGAGCTGGCCTGGGTCGCTCCTTGGGAAGCCATGGGTCGGGTTCTTACGTTCCAGCGAGTGTCGGTTGCGCAGCGGCCGCGGGGTTCACCCGGCCCGCCATCGGGGTTCAGGCAGCATAACAGGCTTTCAGCGTATTGTAGGCCAGATTGATCTCTTTCAATCGTTCTTCCGCGGCCTTGTCGCCGCCGTTGGCGTCGGGATGGTGCTTTTTCGCCAGTTCCCGGTAGCGTGCCTTGATGCGGGTGAAGTCCACCGGCGGGGTCAACTCCAGAACCGCCAGCGCCTTTTCCTCTTCGGTGCGGGCGTGGCTGCGGCGCTGGGTTTTTTCCTCCTCCTTCGTCTTGCCATTCTCACAGCCGAATTCGAAACTGAAGCCGTTGACCACGCGATCGCGCAGGAAACGCTCCTGCGTCGCCCACTTGCCGAGCGGCCAGCTCGGGCGCTGCCATGTGGTGTCGCGCCGCACCTCCGCCTCGATCTGGTCGGTGGACATGCCGGCGTAATAGTCCCAGGCCCGGTTGTATTCCCGGACATGGTCCAGGCAGAACCACCAGTATTCGTTGAGCGAGCTGCGGCTTTTCGGCGCACGGTATTCGCCCGATGCGACGCAGTCGGGATGGTCGCAGACACGGGTGGCCGCACGCGATGCGGCGTAGCTGTCGTAGCTGGAGCGGGCGCGGTTCCTGGTCATCGGGCAAGTATGGGAACAGCCGATGCCTCTGGCAAGCGCGCCGAATCGGGCTTCCGTCATCCGCAATCCGCGGGTCGGACCGCTTGACAGGACGCCCCCGGCACACTTTCCTGTCCGGGGGCGGACCGTTCGGGGATGACGCCGCCCGAGGACGACCGCCCGCCCATCCCCACGCGACCATCCCCAGGGGAACAGCATGGAATACGCCACCCGCATCCGCGAGAAGCTGACCGCCGGACTGGCGCCGGTGCGGCTGGAGGTCGTCGACGATTCCGGCCGGCACGCCGGCCACGCCGGGGCCGACGCCGCGGGGGAAACCCATTTCCACGTCACCATCGTGTCGGACGCCTTCACCGGCAAGTCGCGGGTGGAACGCCAGCGCATCGTCTACACCCTGCTGGCCGACGAACTGCGCGAGCGGGTCCACGCGCTGGGCCTGACCACCCAGACCCCGGGCGAAGCCGGCACCTGAGCGGACGCCACCACGGCCGCCGGGCCCGGCCCACCTCCCGCCCCCACATCCCGCAGACAGCGCCCGACCGATCGGGGCGGAAATCGCATACATACGCGTGCAACTAATAAGCGATTTCCAAAGTGGCTGGCACAACAAGGGACGCGAGCGCGGTTGCATTTCCCGCCTCGTTTAGTAAAGTGCCATATATGCAACCATTTATCGCGCCGTGGCGGATGCAGACTTCGCGTGTCTGTCGGCGGCTTCGTGGAAGGGGCTGCGGATGGCGAAGCGTGGGCCGAAGAAAAAACGGGTGAACACTCCCCAGGCGGGGGTGGAACCGTTGAAGAGCCAGAACATCATGATCGGCGGGCACCGCACGAGCATGCGGCTGGAACCGTCGATGTGGGACGCTCTGGAAGACATCGGCCGTCGGGAAGGACTGACCGTCAACCGTCTCTGCACCCAGATCAAGGAACGGATCGAGGAGCAGGCGCGTCGCCGCGGCATTTCGCCGGAGGAGGCGGACGTCACCCTGACCTCGGCCGTGCGGGTGTTCATCGCCTCCTATTATCGTCGTGCCTGCACGGAAGACGGGCATGTGCGCGCCGGCCACGGCGGCAGCGACCCCTTCCTGGGCACACCGTTCGAACTGCCGCCCTCGTCCGACGAGACGGAGGGTGGGACCGGCAGCGCCGGCCTGTCGACCGAGCCCGGTTTTTCCGCGCCGCCCGCCAAGTGCGCCGTCGACGGGAGCTACGCCGAGGTGTAAGGCGCCCCGCGGCGAACGGGCGCGGCGGTCATTCCGCCGCTTCGTCCCGCCGCTCGCCGTCGTGGTCACCGTCGCGGTCGCCGGTGTAATGGGCGGGCCAGTGCTTGCGCACCACCGCGCCACCGCTGTCGAAGATGTGGCACATGTTCAGCAGGGCCGGCCGCTTGCCGTCCGCCGGCACCGCCGTGCCGGCCGCCTTGGCACGCTCGGCCGCCTCGCGGGCCAGGATCGGGTAGACGGTCTGGAAGGCGGTGGTCGCCAGCGGGCCCAGCAGTTCGACCAGATGGGTGCAGCCCTTCGGCCCGCCCAGCCGGTCCTTCACCGCGCGGGTCCAGCCGGGACCGACGCGCAGCCCGACCAGTTCCTGGAACCGCGGGGTGATCGTGCCGCAGGCGCGGTAGGGGCTGTCCTGCGTCACCGCCTCCACCGCCTTGACGGTCAACTGATCGTCGATGGTCAGGCGCATCCACATCTGGTGGATCGGCGTGCCGGGATCGAGGTGCCCGCGCTCGTCGGTGTGGAAGCCGTAGCTTTTGACGTCG
>NZ_LGRA01000021.1:422850-425350 GCF_003116095.1 Azospirillum sp. TSO35-2 | reverse complement strand
GTGAAACCCTGTCTGAACATGGGGGGACCACCCTCCAAGCCTAAGTACTCCTCAGTGACCGATAGTGCACCAGTACCGTGAGGGAAAGGTGAAAAGCACCCCGACAAGGGGAGTGAAACAGTTCCTGAAACCGGATGCCTACAAGCAGTCGGAGCCTCTTCATGGGGTGACGGCGTACCTTTTGTATAATGGGTCAGCGACTTAGAGTATGCAGCGAGCTTAAGCCGGTAGGTGGAGGCGCAGCGAAAGCGAGTCTGAATAGGGCGACCGAGTTGCATGCTTTAGACCCGAAACCTGATGATCTAGCCATGGGCAGGTTGAAGGTGCGGTAACACGCACTGGAGGACCGAACTCACGCCTGTTGAAAAAGTCGGAGATGACCTGTGGCTAGGGGTGAAAGGCCAATCAAATCAGGAAATAGCTGGTTCTCCGCGAAAGCTATTTAGGTAGCGCGTCGCGTATTGCTCCGGGGGGTAGAGCACTGGATGGGCTAGGGGGGCGCGAGCCTTACCAAACCTAACCAAACTCCGAATACCCGGAAGCAGAGCGCGGCAGACAGACGGTGGGTGCTAAGGTCCATCGTCGAGAGGGAAACAGCCCAGACCGCCAGCTAAGGTCCCCAAATCACGGCTAAGTGGGAAAGGATGTGGGAAGGCCATGACAACCAGGAGGTTGGCTTAGAAGCAGCCATCCTTTAAAGAAAGCGTAATAGCTCACTGGTCTAGTTAAGCCGGCCTGCGCCGAAAATGTATCGGGGCTCAAGCCGTGTACCGAAGCTGCGGGTGTGATCTCTGATCACGCGGTAGCGGAGCGTTCCGTAAGCCTGCGAAGGGTGGCCGCGAGGTCGCCTGGAGGTATCGGAAGTGAGAATGCTGACATGAGTAGCGACAAAGAGTGTGAGAAACACTCTCGCCGAAAGTCCAAGGGTTCCTGCGCAAGGTTAATCCACGCAGGGTGAGCCGGCCCCTAAGGCGAGGCCGAAAGGCGTAGTCGATGGGAACCACGTTAATATTCGTGGGCCAGCGGGTGAGTGACGGATGGGAAAGCGTGTACGATCTTATCGGATTGATCGTGCTGTGGACCTGTTCCAGGAAATAGCCCCCGCATCAGACCGTACCCCAAACCGACACAGGTGGACAGGTAGAGTATACCCAGGCGCTTGAGAGAATGGTGTTGAAGGAACTCGGCAAATTGCCCTCGTAACTTCGGAAGAAGAGGGCCCCGTTCTGGCGCAAGCCAGGGCGGGGGGCACAGACCAGGGGGTAGCGACTGTTTACTAAAAACACAGGGCTCTGCGAAGCCACACAAGGCGACGTATAGGGTCTGACGCCTGCCCGGTGCCGGAAGGTTAAGAGGAGGGGTGCAAGCTCTGAATTGAAGCCCCGGTAAACGGCGGCCGTAACTATAACGGTCCTAAGGTAGCGAAATTCCTTGTCGGGTAAGTTCCGACCTGCACGAATGGCGTAACGACTTCCCCGCTGTCTCCAACACCAACTCAGCGAAATTGAACTCTCCGTGAAGATGCGGAGTTCCCGCGGTCAGACGGAAAGACCCCGTGCACCTTTACTACAGCTTTGCAGTGGTGCTAGGGATCTCATGTGTAGGATAGGTGGGAGGCTTGGAAGCATGGGCGCCAGCTCGTGTGGAGCCAACCTTGAAATACCACCCTTGAGATCTCTGGCATCTAACCGCGGCCCGTTACCCGGGTCCGGGACCCTGCATGGCGGGTAGTTTGACTGGGGCGGTCGCCTCCCAAAGTGTAACGGAGGCGCGCGATGGTGGGCTCAGAGCGGTCGGAAATCGCTCGACGAGTGCAATGGCATAAGCCCGCCTGACTGCAAGACTGACAAGTCGAGCAGAGACGAAAGTCGGCCATAGTGATCCGGTGGCTCCACGTGGACGGGCCATCGCTCAACGGATAAAAGGTACGCCGGGGATAACAGGCTGATGACTCCCAAGAGTCCATATCGACGGAGTCGTTTGGCACCTCGATGTCGGCTCATCACATCCTGGGGCTGGAGCAGGTCCCAAGGGTTCGGCTGTTCGCCGATTAAAGTGGTACGTGAGCTGGGTTTAGAACGTCGTGAGACAGTTCGGTCCCTATCTGCCGTGGGTGTAGGAGTTTTGCGAGGATCTGTCCCTAGTACGAGAGGACCGGGATGGACATACCTCTGGTGCACCGGTTGTCACGCCAGTGGCATGGCCGGGTAGCTAAGTATGGACGGGATAACCGCTGAAAGCATCTAAGCGGGAAACCCACCTCTAAACCAGAGCTCCCTTGAGAGCCGTGACAGACCATCACGTCGATAGGAGGCATGTGGACGGGCAGCAATGCCTGAAGCTAAGCCTTACTAATCGCTCGATCGGCTTGATCTCAACCCCACAAACCGCGCCATGCGCAGCAGCAAGCCTGCTTGACGCAAGACAGCGCCGGTTCGATGATGACCTCGGATCACTTGCACACGCGATTGCGGACGCCGCTCCCCCGGACAGGGGAGAC
>NZ_LGRA01000021.1:422487-422840 GCF_003116095.1 Azospirillum sp. TSO35-2 | reverse complement strand
ACCTCAAGGCCAACGCCCACCTGCTGAAGTACGACAGCGTCCATGGCCGCTTCCCCGGCACCATCGAGACCGCCCAATCTGAAGACGGGAGCGGTGTGCTGATCGTCAACGGCCACTCCATCAAGGTCGTGCAGGAGCGTGACCCGGCCAAGCTGCCGTGGAAGGATCTGGGCGTCCAGATCGCCATGGAATGCTCGGGCATCTTCACCAAGCGTGCCGACGCCGCCAAGCATCTGGAAGCCGGCGCCGAGAAGGTGCTGATCTCCGCCCCGGCCACCGACGAGGACATCACCGTCGTCTACGGCGTCAACCACGACAAGCTGACGGCCGCGCACAAGATCGTCTCCAACGCG
>NZ_LGRA01000021.1:418572-422477 GCF_003116095.1 Azospirillum sp. TSO35-2 | reverse complement strand
TCACCCCGGGCGCGGTCAGCCGCCAGATCAAGGGGCTGGAGGAGGAACTCGGCATCCCGCTGTTCGGCCGCAGCCAATCCGGCATGGCGCTGACCGCCGAGGGGGAAACGCTCTACGCCACGCTCGCGGAAGCCTTCCGGCGTACGGCCGACACCCTCGACACGATCCGCGCCGGGCAGCCGCAGCGGCCGGTGACGCTGGCCTGCACCGATGCCTTCGCCAAATGCTGGCTGATGCCGCGGATGAGCGACTTCTGGCACCGCTTCCCCGACATCGGCGTCAACCATCTCGTCACCGACGACGCCCATGGGTTCCGCCGGGCGGAGGTCGATCTGCGGATCCGCTACGGCTTTGGCGCCTGGCCGGATGAAATCTCGGTTCAGCTCTTTGAAGAGACGATCTATCCGGTCGCATCCCCCACCCTGGCTGAGCGTTACCGGGGCATCACCATTGCCGATCTTCCATCGCTGCCCCTCCTTCACATCGATTGGGTCGATCCGGACTGGACCGGGTGGGACGAATTCCTGCGGCGCGGCAACATCCCCCATGCCCCACTGCCGGGGCGGCGCTTCAGCAACTTCGCCTTCGCCCTCCAGGCCTGCCAAGCCGGGCAGGGTGTCGCCATCGGCTGGCACCGGCTGGTCCGCAACCATGTCGCGGCCGGCACGCTCGTCCCACTGGCCGGCCTGACGCTGCGCGCGCCCGGCGCCTATCACCTCACCTGGAACCGCAACCTCGCCATGAGCGACGCCGTCTGCACATTGCGGGACTGGATCGTCGGGCAGGCCGCCGCCGAAGCCACCGACACCACCCCGGCGGCGTGAGTTTTTCTCGAAGGGCCGGCGAGTTTTTTTCAGTCAATCCGGCCCGCGATCTTCCGTTAAGCTGCACGCAAATGATGGAACAGCCGATTCCGTCACCGCCCCCACTCCCGCAAGGCCGCAAACCGCCCTTCGATGCACGGCATCGATGCCGGCAATGGCAGCGCGCAGCCAAAATCACCCGATCCAAGAATAACCGGCCCGAGATCACCTGACAGGCCCCCGCTTTCCCGGAGCATCGACCATGTTGCATGATGCGGACATCCTCGCCCTCCTGACCGACCGCCGCCCCGGCTATTCCCTCCCGCGGGACCTCTACACCGACCCCGCCGTCTTCCGGATGGATGTGGACCGCATCTGGTACAGGCGCTGGCTCTTCGCCATCCCGGCCTGCGAGATCCCGAAGGCCGGAAACCATGTCGTCCACACCGTCGTCGATCACACGGTCATCATCGTGCGCGGCGACGACGGCACGATCCGCGCCTTCCACAACAGCTGCCGCCACCGCGGCTCGGTGCTGTGCAAGGGCGAGAAGGGGTCCCGGCCGAAGATCGTCTGCCCGTACCACCAGTGGACCTACGGCCTCGACGGCTCGCTCCTCTGGGCGCGCGACATGGGGCCGGAGTTCGACCGCAGGCAGCATGGGCTGAAACCGGTCCACTGCCGCGAGGTCGCCGGGCTGGTCTACATCTGCCTCGCCGAAACCGCCCCGCCCTTCGAGGAGTTCGCCGTCGAGGCCGCCCGCTATCTGGCGCCGCACGACCTCGTAAACTCCAAGGTCGCCCACCAGAGCACCATCGTCGAGAAGGGCAACTGGAAGCTGGTCTGGGAGAACAACCGCGAGTGCTACCACTGCGCCGGCAACCACCCCGCCCTGTGCCGGACCTTCCCGGAGGACGCGCGCCTGATCGGCAACGGCGGCAACGGCCTCGCCGGCGAGCTGGACGCCCATCGCGAGCGCTGCGAGGCGGTCGGCGCCCCGTCCGAATTCCGCATGGCGGCGGACGGTTTCTGGCGCTTCGTCCGCATGCCGCTGCTCGGCAGCGCCGAAAGCTACACCATGGACGGCAAGGCGGCGGTCGCCAGGCCCAATTCCAGCTTCCCGTTCAGGAATGCCGGGGCGCTGCTGAAATTCCTCTACCCGTCCAGTTGGAACCATTTCCTCGGCGACCACGCAATTGTCTTCCGGGTCACGCCGCTCGGCCCGACCGAGACGGAGGTGACGACCAAATGGCTGGTCCACAAGGACGCGGTCGAAGGGCGGGACTACGACGTCAGCCGCCTGACCGAAGTGTGGATCGCCACCAATGCCGAGGACAGGACGGTGGTCGAGGACAACCAGCGCGGCATCCTGTCCCCCAGCTACGAGCCCGGTCCGCTGTCGAACGACCATGAGGCCGGCATCGTCCAGTTCCAGGACTGGTATGCCGCCGCCCTGGCCGACGCGCCCGCGCTGCGCACAGCCATGGCCGCGGAGTAAGCCCCCATGATTTTGGTTTCAGAGATCGGCATGGCGGCAGAGGCCGGCCTGTGGACGGACGACGAACCGCTCGAATGCTGTTCGGTCGTGCCGGAGGCGCCGGACACCGCGACCATCAGCTTCGTGGCACCCACCGGCGCCCAATTCCGCTACCGGCCCGGCCAGTTCCTGACGCTGGAACTGCCGGTCCCCGGCGGGCCGGTGTGGCGGACCTACACCATCTCGTCCTCGCCGTCGCGTCCCATGGGGATTTCGCTGACGGTGAAGGCGCAGGCCGGCAGCATCGGCACCCGCTGGATGCTCGACACTCTGCGGCCCGGCATGCGGCTGCGCGCCAAGGGACCGGCCGGCAACTTCGCGCTGCTGCCCGATGCGCGGGAGGAGTACCTGTTCCTCTCGGCAGGCTCCGGCGTCACCCCGTCGGTGTCGATGACCACCTATCTGTTCGACCGCGGCACCGGGATCGACGTCGTCCTCGTCACCTGCGCGAAACGCCCGGCCGAGTTGGTCTGCCGCCGGACGCTGGAGCTGATGGCCTCCCGCGTGCCGTCGATCAAGCTGCACTTCATCGTCGAACAGGACGACCCGTTCGATGTCTGGACCGGCTATCGCGGCCGGCTGAACCAGGTCATGCTCGGCGCCATCGCCCCGGACTATCTCGACCGGCATGTCTACTGCTGCGGGCCGGAACCCTTCATGAAGAGCGTGCGCGACATGCTGATCGCGCTCGGCTTCGACATGTCCCGCTATTTCCAGGAAAGCTTCAGCGCGCCGGTCCTCGACACCGACGAAACGCCGGAGACCGGCGATTTCGTTCCCGACCCCTCGCATGCTGCGGAGGTGACGTTCAGCGCCTCCGGCGTGACGGCCGGCTGCGACGAGACCGACACCATCCTGCATGTCGCCAAGACTGCCGGCCTGAACATCCCGTCCGGCTGCACCTTCGGCGTCTGCGGCACCTGCAAGGTGCGCAAGCTGTCCGGCGAGGTCCACATGGTCCACAGCGGCGGCATTTCCGACGAGGACATCGCCGAGGGCTACATCCTCGCCTGCTGCTCCCGCCCGATCGGAAGCGTCAGCATCGACGCATGACGGATAGTGTAACTCGCGGTGTTTCGGGTGACGAGTGGAGCAGAACCGCAGTTCATTGGCGTAAAGCTCGGCAGACCGTCCGCTCATGGAAAGGACAGTGATCAAAAGGAGGTACCGATGCGAAATCATGCCTGCGATCTACATTTTCATATCGCCAGGATACAGAGCTACACCGGCCGGATGATCGAGTGGGTGGCGGTGCGCTTCAATGCCAACAACGCCCGAAACTTCAAACTCGACCTGGAGGGTGATCTGGTGGCGCTGCTCAGTCTCGGCCTGAGCGCAAACGCAGCAATGGCCGGCGCTGCGGGAGCGGCCGGCCTTCGGGAACAGGTGCGTTCGGTAACGTTGGTTGCAGGGGCCCGCAACCACCGAGAATTGAGGTTGCCGGCGGTGAGCATATGACCTGCTCGATTTTGGTGCAGTTCTGAACCCCTAGGGTCCAGACTCATAACCAGTAGGCGACGGTTGCGGCGATGTGGACGGCCGCCATGAAGTTGGTAGCGGAGCGG
>NZ_LGRA01000021.1:417063-418562 GCF_003116095.1 Azospirillum sp. TSO35-2 | reverse complement strand
GCCCCCCCTTAACCCGCCGCATCGCGGCGCTGGGCATCGGCGGGGTCGCCACCAGCGGCGCCGCGACCGCCGCGACCGCCGCGGGCGCGATCACCGACCTCAACCTGCTGTCGGACGGCGGCGCGCTGCTCTACAGCTCCGACCCGTCGCTCGACCCGCCGCCGCTGCTGAACCGCGCCGCGCTGGACAGCATCCTGTCCGGCCGGAAGCTGGCGCGCGGCGTCCGTCTGGTCGATGCCCGGCAGGACAGCGGCCGTCTGGTCGTGGTCGCCGGGGCGCCGATCTACGCCGGGACCGGGGCCGGCGGCGGGGCGGGCAGCGGGGCCGGGGTGGCCGGCGCCGTCGTCGCCGGGATCGACTTCACCACCGCGCTCGACATGCTGCGGCGGACCACCGGCGGCCGGGTCTTCGCCGTCGGCCGCAACGGCGCGCCGCTCGACGGCGTCACCGATCCGCTGTGGCCGGCGGTGCAGCCGCTGGTCCGCCCGGCGGAGCGCAGCATCACCCCGGTTCCCCCGGTCGCCGGCGGCCACCGCTACGCGCTGGCCAGCCTGCCGGTCGCCGATCTGGCCGGCGGGCGGGTCGCCACCGTGCTGATCGCCACCGACGTCACCCAGGCGGTGGAGGAGCAGACGCTGTGGTCGGTCGCCTACGTCGCGGCGGTCGGGCTGGTGCTGCTGAGCGCGCTGGGGCTGCTCTACGGCTTCCTGCGGCGGAACTTCGCGACGCTCGACGGGGCGGTGAAGGCGTTGCAGGACCTCTCGCACGGCCGCGCCATGGGCTATGTCGAGCTGCCCGGCGGCAGCGACGAGATCGGCCGCATCGCCGGCGCGGTCGACGTGTTCCGCGGCGTGATGCGCGAGATCGAGCGCACCGCCGGCCAGCGCGAACGCCGCCTGCGCCGCCAGCAGCGCTTCATCCGCCGCCAGATGGAGGCGCTGGCCGTCACGCTGGAGGAGGACGCCCGGCAGAACCTGCTGGACGAGCTGCGCCAGATCGAGGCGGAGACCCACGACGCCCAGTCGGCCCAGTCGAAGGGCGTCGGCGACGAGCTGGGGCTGCTGGCGCTGGGCTTCTCCCGGCTGGCGACGCGGGTCAGCACCCAGCAGGTGCAACTGACCCAGATGGTGCGCGACCTGCGCGAGGCGCTGGCCGACAAGCGGCGGCTGATCAGCCTCCAGCAGGAGCTGGAGATCGCCCGCACCATGCAGCTGACCATCCTGCCGCAGGTCTTCCCCGATCTGCCGGAGCTGGACATCGCCGCCCGCATGATCCCGGCCAAGGAGGTCGGCGGCGATTTCTACGACTTCTTCCCGATCTCGGAGCACAAGGTCGCGCTGGTCATCGCCGACGTGTCGGGCAAGGGCATCCCGGCCGCCTTCTTCATGCTGATCGCCCGCACCATGCTGCGCGCCATCGCCGAATCGGGCGTCGGTCCGGCCGAGACGATGCGCCGGGTCAACAACCTGCTGGCCGCCGAGAACGAGCAGTCGATGTTC
>NZ_LGRA01000021.1:413041-417053 GCF_003116095.1 Azospirillum sp. TSO35-2 | reverse complement strand
GCCGGGGGATCGCCACGAAGGCCGCGGTTGGCGCGGCCGATCCTCCAGCCGAAGGGCAACCACCATGGTCACCGATACCGACGCCGGGCTCCACTACGCCTCCTCCCCCACCAACCACGCCCTGACCGAACTCCAGCTCTACGGCCACCGGCCCTTCGAGGACGATCCCGATCCCCGGCCGCTGCCCGACGAGACCGCCATCCGCGCCGCCCTGGCCGACGTCTTCGACGCCCTAGTTTCCACCCTGCAGGACACCCGCCTCGAACCCGACCTCGCCGACCTGCTGTGGTCCACCGTCAACCTGTTCCATCGCGCCGCCGACCGCGTGCAGCGCGAGCTCGACGAGAACGAGGACGCCCAGAAGCGCAGTCAGCGCGAGCAGGACGGCTCGGAGGTCCGCTCGGTCGAGTTAGAGCGGCTGCTGGCCGAGGGGCTGACGCTGATCGAGCGCCGCATCGCCATGGAGACCTTCCGTGACCATGCCGCCGAGCTGTTCGAGGTCCACACCGGTTCAAGCTGGCGGCCGCGCGCTGGCTCGCTGGTCAGCCACCGCACCCTGACGGCGTCGCTGATCGACAGCCGCGATTTCCTCGCCGCCAAGCGGAGGGCTGAGACCGAGCCGCTGCTGCCGGCCGGCCCCCGCATCGCCTTCACCGGCGGGGTGGAGTGCAACGACCACCACCGCATCTGGGCGGTGCTCGACAAGGTACGCGCCAAGCACCCCGACATGGTGCTGCTGCACGGTGGCAGCCCGAAGGGCGCCGAACGCATCGCCGCCTGCTGGGCTGAGCACCGCAAGGTAACGCAGGTGCTGTTCCGGCCCGATTGGGCGCGCCACGCCAAGGCCGCTCCCTTCAAGCGCAACGACCGCCTGCTGGAGGCGTTGCCCATCGGCATCGTCGCCTTTCCCGGCTCGGGCATCGCCGCCAACCTCGCCGACAAGGCGCGGCGCCTCGGCATCCCGGTGTGGCGCTTCGGCGACGGCGGTGCCTGAGCGCCGTCGTTCCGGCGATCCGTTTCGGCGGATCGCCGACTTTCCGTAAATCGGTTATCCTGGATAGCCGGATCGGCGGCTATGCGCCAGGAGCGGAATCCGACGCCGCTCCAGAAACACGACATTTGTGAAGCCGTCTAGGTCCGGCTTCGTATCTCTGCGGCTCGGGCCCGGCCAGGGCCACACATCTAGTCATTCGCGTTGGGCAACAATGCCCATAATAAGCACAAGAATAATAATGACATTGAAGGTAGGGAGTCGGTATTTTCAGTGATGATCAAGGCCAACAAACCCACCAAGAAACTCAAGGCCCTGCCGCCCGCCGTGCGTGCTGAGGCGGAACTGGAAAGCCGCCTTGCCGCCGCGTTGACGCAGGCCTTCCCCAACATCGGCCGCGACCAACTGGTCGAACAGCGGCGCTTCACGGTCCGACTGGGCCACAAGACCCACACCTTTGACAGCGCCGCCCTGTGGGAGAAAGCCGGCCGCGCCGACATCCTGCTCTTTTACGGCGAGCGGCCGCTAGCGGTGCTGGAGATCAAGCGCGAGGACCTAGCGCTGACCGAGGCCGACTACGCCCAGGCCCAGAGCTACGCCAACCAGCTAACACCACGGCCGCCGCTGGTTATCGTCAGCAACGGCGTGGAGACCCGGGTCTACGACGCCAACACCGGCGCGACATGGGCGGGGGACGACGACGCACAGACCGGAGTCCGCCAACTGCTCGCCAACGCCGCCAAGATCTCTGCCGCGGATATGCGCTGGGCGATTGAGGCGCTCATGGGCCGCGAGACAGAGGTATGGACACGGGCCGTCCGCGGCTGCACCGCGCGGCTGATCGCCGAGCTGACAGACCCGCCCGGAGAACGAGGCAGTCCCTTCGCTCAGAATCTGCTGTTTCCAAGGGTCGCTACGCTCCGGGCGATGAAGTCGCTGAAGGAGGGCTCGGCCTTCACGGTTGTCGAAGGCCCACCTGTCGGTGGCAAGTCCTCGCTGCTGCGCGAGTTGGCCGTGCGGACGGGATCGAGTGAAGAACTGGCAGTCTTGATGCTGCGGGGGAGCGGCCCCGGGCTTTATCGCACCGTTGCCAACCTGTTTGCGGCCGAACTCGACTGGACTCTTTCGGCCGACGACGCCCGCAGTTGGCTCCGCCGCATGTCCCAGGCGGGTGCGGGTCCGACCTTGGTGGTGGCAATCGACGACGTGGCGCCTGGGTCAGCCATGGCGGCGGACCTAGAGGAGTTGATGTCGCTACGGCCAGGCCCGCGGCTGAAGATTTTGGTGACCACGGATCGCGCCAAGGCACTGACTCGGGCGCCGAACGGCCGGACCCCAAGCGCCCTGGGCGCCCAGGCCGCCTTGGTCACCCTCAGATCGATGCGTGTGGAGGAGTTCCAGGCCGCCGCCCGAGCGCTCGCGGGGCAAAAGATCCTGTTCTCCAACGGCGCCGAATATGCTCAGGACTTCCGCGCACCCTGGGTGCTACGGGCGATCTACGATACCATTGCTCGCGACACCCGTTTCGCGGATCCCTCGAAAGGACCGTTGCTGCCACCCGCCTTGGGCCTCGAATGGATCGACGAGGCGCGCAAGGCCTACGCCGATCAGCCAGACCTGCTGCGCGGTTATCGTGTCCTAGCGCGCGACGCGCTTGCCGACGATGGGGCCCATTCCGCCGAGTTGGAGCTGCAGGCCGCCCACAGCTTTGTCATCCGGCGCGACGGCCTCTCGCCGGAAGGTCGTGAAGAACTGGCCAATCTGGCCGCTGCGGGCTGGGTGCGGACCCTCCGCCTTGACCGTGAGGACGTCGTGGCCCCGACCGTGCCCGCGGCGTTCGTGGTGGAACTGGCAGAGGCCGCTGCTGAAGAGCTCGATCGGCGCGCCCACGTTGATGAGAACGAGGCTGGGGTGTGGCTCGGTCAGCGCCTGGACGCCGTCCATCTTGGCGATTTGGTCGGCGCCGAAGCGATGCGTTGCCTGGCGCACGTGCGGGGCGACTTCGGCGCCGACATCATATGGGGCCTGTTGTCCGTGACCCCCAAGGAGCGGGTCATGGATGATGGCCTGATCGCGTTCGAATCCGCGGACGGCCGCCTCATCCACATCAAGCTCAAGGACGGCCAAGCTTGGCTGTCGGATCGCTCAGGCCAGGTCCAGGGCGAGCCGGTGGACCTCGACCCGGAGCCTTTGCGCAGCTACGGAGAAACGACCGCCTGGATGATCCTCGCCCAGTTCGCTCGCCTGCCGACCGCCCCGGTCGGCGACAACGACGCACGGATGGACGCCACGATCCTGTTCGAGGTCGGCCAATGCCCGTTCCCGCTCGTGCGCGCCAACGAGGAAGTCCTCGGCTTGCTTGAACACGACCTCGGCGACCTCGGTCGGGTAATCTGCCCGGATATGGGCGCCATTGAAGGGGTAACCCAGGCCATGGCTGACCTGCTGTCGAGGTCGTGGGCGAGCGCCGACGCCTTCGTCGACGCCGTGCTCAAAAGCCGTTCGCTGCCCCTCATCCACCGACTGATGATCGCCTTGCGCCTAGTGCGCGAGCGCAACATCCCGACCCGATCGAAATGGGCGGATGCCCTGCTGCGCGACCGGGTTGATCCCGCGATCTCGGCAGCGGTCATCGCCAATCTCGACGCTTCGACTATGCCGGAATGAGGTAATGTAGTGGACGGCTCTTTTCCAAAATACAGATAAAAAGTGTTGAACGTCGAAGGCACCACCTCACGTCTCATTGAAGGTCAATTTTTAGCTTATTTTGATAGACACCGATCCGCTTTTTAGCTCGCTCAATAACATCGCCGAAGTGCAGAAGTTCAAAATATGTTTCTCCCAGCTGTTGTCGAGTGACAGGATCAAGAAGCGGACTCGATTGAAACCAGCCATTCCCGACTGGGAATGGTGTCCATGTCCCGCTCAAGCGGAGTGGGTTAACTGAATCGCCTATCAGATAGCAATAGAACTTCTTTATCTTTCCGCCAGACTTGGCGGCGAGGAGATGGGAGTATTCTG
>NZ_LGRA01000021.1:412460-413031 GCF_003116095.1 Azospirillum sp. TSO35-2 | reverse complement strand
CAGCGGCGAGCGGGTGACCTCGGTCGGGCTGTCGGACAGCTTGATCGGGTTGCCGACCGTCAGGTAGCTGCCACGGGTCGGGTGCTCGACCTCGACCAGCGTGCCGGTGGCGTAGAGCGACTGGTCCTCGGCGATCTCCTTCATCGACAGGATCGGGCCGCAGGGGATGTCGTGCTGGTTCAGGATCTCCATGACCTCGAGCTTGGTCATGGTCTTGGTCCAGTCCTCCACCGTCGCGAAGATCTCCATCAGGCGCGGCAGGCGGGCGGGCGGCGTGGCGTAGTCGGGATCGGTGATCCACTCTTCCTTGCCGATCACCTTGCAGATCGCCGTCCACACCGGCGCCTGGGCGATGAAGTAGATGTAGGCGTTGGGATCGCGCTCCCAGCCCTTGCACTTCAGGATCCAGCCGGGCTGGCCGCCGCCCGAGGCGTTGCCGGCGCGCGGCACCGTGTCGCCGAAGGTGCCGTTGGGGTATTGCGGGTATTCCTTCAGCGGACCATGGGCGAGGCGCTGCTGGTCGCGCAGCTTGACCCGGCACAGGTTCAGCACGCTGTCCTGCATGGCGGCC
>NZ_LGRA01000021.1:132714-412450 GCF_003116095.1 Azospirillum sp. TSO35-2 | reverse complement strand
GGCGGCGCTGGCGCTCGGCGTGGCGCTGCACCAGGCGTCGCTGCTGGGCGTCCTGCCGCATCATTTCGGCTGGAACAGCAGCGTCGCCCTGCTGTGCGGCATGGGCGGAGCGGTGACGCTGCTGCACGCCATGCCGTCCAGCGCGGTGTTCCGGACGGTGGGCAAGTCCTCCTATGCCATCTACCTGCACCATGCGTTGTTCGCCGCCGGCACCCGCGTGGCGCTGCACCACGTCGCCGTCGGCGACGGTGTGATCTTCTGCGCGGCGCTCGCGGCCGGGCTGGGCGGGCCGATGGTGCTGGAGGTGCTGGCGCAGATGCGGCCGTGGACCCGGGTGGCGCTGATCGGCAAGGCGTGACGGCCGCGGCGGCGCCACCTCGTCACGCCGCCCGCACCGCGTCCCGTGGGGCGGGCGTCCGCAAGCCGAGGAGCGCGGCGGCCATGCCGAGGGACGATCCGAACGCCAGGGACAACAGGCCGACCCATGGGAAGCCAAGCTCGCTCAGCTGCGTCCAGTCGACCCAGCACGCATCCGTCGCGAGGTCGTAATACTTGTTGGTGCCCGCCTTCACCGCGCAACCGCTGAACAGAGCCAGTTGCATGCCGTGCCCCACCAGGCCCAGCGCAATCGATCCGACCGCCAGGAAACGCAAGGCCGCGCGCCGGAAACGCTGTGATCGCAGCCGCTCCCATCCCGTTGCCATGGCGAAGCTGATCGGCGCGGCGAGGATGTGCAGATACCAGCCCGGGGTGCCAGCGCCGCGGCCGGTTTCCGCAATGGCGGTCAGCAGGTGGTACGCCAACCCGCCGGCCACCGGAACCACCAGGAACAGCGGCAGCCATTGCGCCGGCTTCTCGACGAAACGGCAACGCTGCAGGCCCGACAGCCACGCGGCGAGGGTCAGCAGGATCAGCAGGGCCGGAGGGACCAGAAGGTATTCGGGCGGTTGGGCGAGCGACCAGGAACCGGCCCAAATGTAGGTCCCGGCGATCGCCGCCAGCCCGCGGGCATAGGCGGGCAGCGAGAAATTCTGCTCCAGCCCGGCCCGCAGGCCGACACCATGCGCCAGTCTGATGAAGTCGTTGGTTCCCAGCAGGTTGTCGAAGAGCAGCAGGTTGCGCAGGTACCAGGCCGCGCCCACCGTCGCGGCGACGGTCGCGCAAAGAAGCAGGTGCCGCGCATGAACCCGTTGCCGTTGGAGCAGCCAGCGAAGGGCGAGGAACGCGGTCACGCCGACCGTTATCGGAAGGAAGAACGCTTTGGTCAGCAGCCCCAGCCCAAGAACCAGGCCGAGGGCCGGAGCCGCCCAAACACCCGGCTTCTCCGCCAGGATGTTCAGGAGGAGGAACCACGCCGCGCCGGCGATCAGCAAACACAGGCCATCGTTGCCCAGCCGCGCCATTTCCGGAAAGAACTGCGGGACCAGGAACGGGTAGGCGGCCATGAACGGCGCGACGCGTGACCCCTTGGCCGCGGCCCAGCGCTCGGTCGCCAGGACACCCAACGCCAGCCCGGCGAACGCGAAGGTCCAGGAGAGCGACCGCAGGACGAGAAGATGCCGGGTCCAGGAGAGCGATTTCGTCAGATGGTAGGCCGGTGCCAGGACCATGTAATAGAGGGGCGGATGCTGTGCCTGCCAATTCAGCTCCCGTCCCGGGCGGAACCCGCGGTCGACCGATTCGGGCAAGGCCGGGTGCCCGAGGTCGCGGAAGCTGCGATAGGTCAGCCGGCCCGTCTCGTCAAACGGCGGGGCACTCGCGTACGGCATCGGTCCAGGGTAGCCGTCGACATCGATCGAAACGCGGTCCCGGCCATAGAACGGCACGGTTCCGGTGTCGGCGATCTGTTGAATGGAGGACCAATGGGCATATTCGTCGAATCCCTCCCAGGGCGGGAGGAGCGCCAGGTGCGTGACGCCGCACAACGCCACGGCCGCCAGGAGCAGTCGTGTGATCAGGCGGTGGACGGAATCGATGCGAAAGAATGTCGTCGCTGCGTTCAGGTCGGCCATCAAATGGGTTTGCCCTAAAAAGAAAAAGCTGATGAGACGTGCGTATAGCGCAATATCACCCGCCTTGTGATCAGGCCGCTCTGTCGCATCCCCAGCGTTGCCGGCCCCCGACAAGACCGTCGTCGCGACAGCGCAGGCACCGCGTCCTTCAAATACGGAAGAACCGCACCGGACCTTCGGTCACAGAAGCTCTTTTGATCCCGCTACTCCGGCGTTTTTCGGTGCAAGCGGTGCAGAATATCGCGTCGCCGACGCTTTGCTCATCGCGCGTCGCTTGACTTGCCCAAAAGTGAGGGTATGACTGTCGCCCAATCCATGGTGCCGCCGCAGGGGGCGGGGCGCTTTCATCCAGGGTTTCACCGAAGCATGACCAGGGCGTTCGTCTTTCCGGGGCAGGGCAGCCAAGCCGTCGGCATGGGCCGCGAACTCGCCGAGGCGTTCGAAGTCGCGCGTCACACCTTCGAAGAGGTGGACGACGCGCTGAACCAGCGGCTGTCGCGGCTGATGGTCGAGGGACCCGAGGCCGACCTGACCCTGACCGAGAACGCGCAGCCCGCCCTGATGGCGGTCAGCGTCGCGGTCATGCGGGTGCTGGCGAGCGAGGGCGGGGTCGACCTGTCGAAGCACGCCACCTTCGTCGCCGGCCATTCGCTGGGCGAATATTCGGCGCTGTGCGCCGCCGGCGCCTTCACGCTGGGCGACACCGCGCGCCTGCTGAAGCTGCGCGGGCAGGCGATGCAGAAGGCGGTTCCGGTCGGCAAGGGCGCCATGGCGGCCCTGCTGGGCGCCGAGCTGGAGCAGGCGCAGGCGATCGCCGCCGACGCCGCCCAGGGCGAGGTGTGCAGCGTCGCCAACGACAATTCGGTCGGGCAGCTGGTGATCTCCGGCAGCGCCGAGGCCATCGACCGCGCCATCGCGCTGGCGGCGGAGCGCGGCCTGAAGCGGTCGGTCCGGCTGCCGGTGTCGGCGCCGTTCCATTGCTCGCTGATGCAGCCCGCCGCCGACGCCATGGCCGAGGCGCTGGCCAACGTCACGATTTCCGCGCCGGTGGTTCCGGTGGTCGCCAACGTCACCGCGTCGGCGGTGTCGGACCCCAACACCATCCGCCGCCTGCTGGTGGAGCAGGTGACCGGCATGGTCCGCTGGCGTGAATGCGTCCTCTTCATGAAGGAGCAGGGCGTCGAACGGCTGGTCGAGGTCGGGTCGGGCAAGGTGCTCGCCGGGCTGACCAAGCGCATCGACAAGGATCTGGTGGCGGTGTCGGTCGGCACGCCGGCGGACGTCGAGTCGTTCCTGAAGACCCTGTGAACAGATCAGCCTCGTGAGGCCTTCCATGTTTGACCTGACCGGCAAGTCGGCCCTCGTCACCGGCGCATCCGGCGGCATCGGCGCGTCGATCGCGCGCGCGCTGCACGCCCAGGGCGCCACCGTGGCGCTGTCCGGCACCCGCGTCGCCCCGCTGGAGGCGCTGGCCGCCGAGTTGGGCGAGCGCGCCGTGGTGGTGCCCGGCAACCTCGCCGACGCCGCCGCGACCGAGCAGCTTGCGAAAGACGCCGACGCGGCGCTGGGCAAGATCGACATCCTGGTGAACAACGCCGGGCTGACCCGCGACCAGATCGCGATGCGCATGAAGGACGAGGACTGGCAGGCCGTCATCGACGTGAACCTGACCGCCGCCTTCCGCCTGTCGCGCGCCGCCATGCGCGGCATGATGAAGCGCCGCTGGGGCCGCATCGTCAACATCACCTCGGTCGTCGGCGTCACCGGCAACCCGGGCCAAGCCAACTACGCCGCGTCGAAGGCCGGCCTGATCGGCATGTCGAAGGCCCTTGCCGCCGAGCTGGCCTCGCGCAACATCACCGTCAACTGCGTCGCGCCGGGGTTCATCACCACGGCGATGACCGACGCCCTGAACGACGAGCAGAAGCAGAAGCTGCTCCCCGCCATTCCGGCCGGCCGCATGGGCCAGCCGGAAGAAATCGCCGCCGGGGTCGTGTACCTCGCGAGCGATGAGGCCGCCTACGTCACCGGCCAGACGCTGCACATCAACGGCGGCATGGCCATGATCTGACGGCGGTATCGCCATGTGTGTAGAACGCGTGTGAAGAACGGTGGCGACCACGCCCGCGCGGGCGCTGGTCAAGCCTGTTGAAATGTGTTATCGGACGGGGCTTTTCGCGGCAGGACGGCACGTTCTTCGCGTGTTGCTCCGACCGGATTATCCCGAGCGGTTTCAAGGATTGGAAGGTCTTAAAAGATGAGCGACATCGCCGAGCGCGTGAAGAAGATCGTTGTGGACCACCTGGGTGTCGAGGAGTCGAAGGTGGTGGAGAACGCCTCCTTCATCGACGACCTGGGCGCCGACAGCCTCGACACGGTCGAGCTGGTCATGGCCTTCGAGGAGGAGTTCGGTGTCGAGATCCCGGACGACGCCGCGGAGAAGATCCTGTCGGTGAAGGACGCCATCGACTTCATCAAGGCCAACGCCGCCGCCTGATCGGGCTGCGGGCATTGCGCCTCCGAGGGCCAGGCGAACCGCGTTGCGGGGCCTGGCCGTCGACGAGTTTTTCGAGGAAAGGTCAAGGAACAGCCTCATGAGACGTGTTGTCGTCACCGGACTCGGTCTGGCCACGCCGCTGGGCGTGGGCCACACGCTGAACTGGGAGCGGCTGATTTCCGCGCAGTCGGGAATCCGCGCCATCACGGGGTTCGACGCTTCGGACCTTGCCTCCAAGGTCGCCGGGCAGGTCCCGCGCGGCACCGGCGACGGCGAGTTCAACGCCGATGCCGTCGTGCCGCCGAAGGACCAGCGCAAGATGGATGATTTCATCCTCTACGCGATCGGCGCGGCGACCGAAGCCATCAAGGATTCCGGCTGGGCGCCCCAGACGGATGAGGAGCGCGAGCGCACCGGCGTCATGGTCGGTTCCGGCATCGGTGGTCTCCCCGGCATCGCCGAGGGCGCGATCACCCTGAAGGAAAAGGGCCCGCGCCGCCTGTCGCCCTTCTTCATCCCGGCCTGCCTGATCAATCTGGCCTCCGGCCATATTTCGATCCAGCACGGCTTCAAGGGCCCCAACCACGCGGTCGTCACCGCCTGCTCGACCGGCGCGCACGCCATCGGCGACGCCGCCCGCCTGATCATGTGGGACGACGCCGACGTCATGGTCGCCGGCGGCACCGAAGCGGCGGTCAGCCGGCTCGGCGTCGGCGGGTTCGCCGCCATGCGCGCGCTGTCCACCAGCTTCAACGACACGCCCGAAAAGGCGTCGCGTCCCTACGACAAGGACCGCGACGGCTTCGTCATCGGCGAGGGCGCCGGTGTCGTGGTGCTGGAGGAACTGGAGCACGCCAAGAAGCGCGGCGCCACCATCTACGCCGAAATCGTCGGCTACGGCATGTCGGGCGACGCGCACCACATCTCCGCCCCGGCCGAAGACGGCAACGGCGGTTTCCGGGCGATGAAGGCGGCGCTGAAGCGCGCCGGCATGGACCCGTCCGAGATCGATTACGTCAACGCCCACGGCACCTCGACGCCGCTCGGCGACGAGATCGAACTGGGGGCGGTGAAGCGCCTGTTCGGCAGTGCCATCGACGGGCTGGCGATGTCCTCCACCAAGTCGGCGATCGGCCATCTGCTGGGCGCGGCCGGTGCGGTTGAGGCGATCTATTCGATCAAGGCGATCAACCACGGTGTCGTTCCGCCGACGCTGAACCTGGAAAACCCGTCGGAGAGCTGCCTGGGCGTCAATCTGGTGCCCAAGGTGGCGCAGGAGCGTCGCGTCCGCGCCGCCCTGTCGAACTCGTTCGGTTTCGGCGGCACCAACGCATCGCTGGTGTTCAAGGAATTCGCGTAAGCGGGTTCCGCCGGCGATATCAGCGACCGTGGCGGCATAAGCGGGTGAGGGGTGGTCGATGGGCTGGGGCCTCCGGATTGTTGCCGGGACTTTGGTCCTTGCGACCGCCGCCACGGCGGGGGTCGGTGTCTGGGGGTTCCAGCGCTACACCGCCCCCGGTCCGCTTGAACAGGCCGAGACGGTCGTCATTCCCCGGGGCAGCGGGCTTGAAACCATCGCCATCACGCTGGGCGATGCGGGGGTGATCGGTTCGCCGTTGCTGTTCGTGGCATCGGCCAAGCTGAGCCGGCTTCTCCGCGACCAGAAGGCCGGCGGTGACCTGAAGGCCGGCGAGTACCAGTTCCCGGCGGGAATCAGCATCGAAGGCGTTCTGGAGCAGATGCGCCAGGGCCACACCATCGTGCACCGCTTCACCGTGCCGGAGGGGCTGACCTCGGCCCAGGTGGTGGCGCTGCTGGCGCGTGAGTCGGCGCTGACCGGCGAGATCGCCACGCCGCCCAAGGAAGGCTCCCTGCTGCCGGAAACCTACCACTTCGCCTATGGCGACAGCCGGGCGACGCTGGTCGAGCGCATGCAGACGGCGATGACCCAGGCCTTGGCGGAAGCCTGGAAGGGGCGCGACGCCAATCTGCCGTTCGAGACGCCGCAGCAGGCGTTGACGCTGGCTTCGGTCGTCGAGAAGGAAACCGGCATCGCGGCGGAGCGGCCCAAGGTCGCCGGCGTCTTCATCAACCGCCTGGAGGCGGGGATGAAGCTGCAGTCCGACCCGACCGTCATCTACGCCCTGACCGAGGGCAGCGGCGAGTTGGGCCGCGCCCTGACCCGCAACGACTGGAAGCTCGAGTCGCCCTTCAACACCTACCAGATCACCGGCCTGCCGCCGGGGCCGATCGCCAATCCGGGCAAGGCGTCGATCCAGGCGGTGATGAAGCCGGAGCGCCACGAGTTTCTGTATTTCGTCGCCGACGGCAGCGGTGGGCACGTCTTCGCGAAGTCGCTGGCGGACCACAACCGCAACGTCGCCAAATGGCGGGAAGTCCAGCAGGGCCGACCGGCCGAACGCGGCGAGACGTCGCCGGACTGACGGCGTTCTGCCCGGTTGCACACCCCCTCGGAATTCGGCAATCTTTGCACTGCAGCAAAGCGTCCCAAACCATCGGGGGAGTGTGTGATGAGCGTGGATGTCGAACAGCGCATCCGTGAACGCGCCTACGCGATCTGGCTTGAGGAGGGCTGTCCCCATGGTCGGGATGCCGACCACTGGCGGCTGGCCGAGCAGGAACTGGCGGCCGACGGCGTCGCGGTGAAAGCTCCGCGCAGGACGACCGCGAAGAAGGCGTCCGTGACGACCATGCCCACCGAGGCGGTGGGAGAACCAGCCGTGCCCGCCAAGGCGCGCAAGCCGCGGACGCGCAAGCCCGTGACGGCCTGACCCGAGCCGGGATCAGGCGGCGTTCGACGCCTGCGGGATCGACAGGTTGGACACCACCATCACCCCAGCGGTCGACCCGTAGGACTTGCGCGCGGCGCGCAGCCGCTCCAGCGATTCCAGCAGGCTTTCCTCGGCGAAGCCCGGCGCCAGGGCGGACAGTTCCCGCTCCGTCAAGTCGATGAAGGCGTCCAACAGGCGCGCGTGGATGCGGCTGGCCAAACGGACTTCGTCGGCGACCTTCTGTACGGGCATCGAAAGCTCCCTTGGGTGGCGTGTGGGTCTGAACAATCACGGGGGGTGTTCGCCGGGACCAGATGTTCCCGTGAGCCGATTAGGCGTCCAGCACGGTTAAAAGAACTTTAAATGCCAGCTATCCCTTCACGGGGAATAAGAATTACCACTTCAGAGCATTGAGTGCTCTCGGGCGCGCACCGCGTCAGTGATTCGTCGCCGCTGTGCGGCCGGCTGCTTGGCCGGTGCCGTGGCTGTTCTTCAAAGGGAAGCCGGCGTCTGGACGGCAACCGGTGTCAGGTTGCCTGGAAGCGGTCGACCTGCCGGCGGGTCTCGTCGGCCAGCCGGGAGAGATGGACCATGGTGGCGGCGATCTCCTCCGACGCGGCGGCGTTCTTGGAGGCGACGGTGCGCACGCTTTCCACCGAGCGTTCGATCTCGCGGACCGAGGCCTGCTGCTCCTCCATCGCGACGGCGACCGACTGGAACGCGCCGTCGATGCGGTCGACCCGCTCCGCCAGCCCGTCCATGCGGCGGCGGGCCTGTTCGGTGACGGTTTTGCCCTCTTCCGCCAGCGCGGCGGCGGCCTCGATGATCTCGGCGATCTGGCGGGCGCTTTCCACCGCGTTGTCGGCGAGCTTGCCGACCTCCTCCGCCACGACCTCGAAGCCCTTGCCCTGCTCGCCGGCGCGGGCGGCCTCGATCGAGGCGTTGACGGAGAGGATGTTGGTCTTCACCGCGATCTGGGTGATCGCCTCGGTGATGCGGCCGATGCGGCGGCTGTTGTCGCCGATGGTCTGCGACACCCGGACCAGCCGCGCCATCTCCGCCTTGCCCTTGTCGGCGAATCCGGCGGTCGCCCGCACCATGTCCGACGCCGCGCGGGTGCTGTCGGTCACGTCGGCGATGGCGCGGACCGAACGGCCGACCGCGCCCACCACCCGGTCCAGATCCTCCGTCTGGATCGAGGCGCCGTCGGCGACCTGGGACACCGCGGTGCTGGCCTGTCCGGCGGCGACGGCGACCTGGGCCGCCTGTTGCCCGATGCGGCGGAACGATGCCCGGGCCTCCTCCACCAATGCCGCCATGTCGGCGTACCGCCCGGGCAGAGCCGCCGGGCTGATCGGTTCGTCGCCGTCCGTCCCATCGGTTCCCTCGCTCTGCGCCAGCCGGCGCAGGGCGGCGTGCAGCGAGTCCTGCACCCCGGCCAGCCGGATCAGCGCGGCGCCGACCGTGCCGACCTCGTCGCCGCGCAGCGGCAGGGCCGCCGACAGCGGTGGCGCGCCGTCCTCATCCGCCCGGCCGTCCGCCAGCCGCACCGCCGCCGCCTCCAGCCGTTTCAGCGCGTCGGACAGGTCGAGCGCCAGGACCAGCCCGGCCAGCAGGGCCACCGCCAGGGCACCGCCGGTCGCCAACCACACGATCTGCGGGTCGATGCCCGGCACGGCGCGTGGCAGCAGCAGCGGCACCAGCGCGGCCATGGCGGGAAGCAGGGCGATCAGCCCGCAACGGGGAAGGATGCGCAAAGTGACCGGGGCGGACATGGATGATGGCTCCTCACGATCGACCGGCGGATGCCCGCGACAACCCGCGGTCAACACACGCGCCCTTATGACTTGCCGGAAGCACCCCAACCGACGCAAGGTGATTCCGTGGGATGGCGGCGAGGGCCGACAACACGGCTCCGCGCACCCGTCCCGCCCAGTCCTTCCACCCGGCGTCACCGTCGCCACGCCGCCATACGGGACCCCTCCGGCATGTCGATCGCCACCCGCATCGCCCTCGGTTTTGCCGCCGTCCTGCTGCTGACCGTCGCCGTCGCCATCGTCGGCTGGAGCGGCCTGAACACCTACGCGACGCGCGTCGACATCGCCGCCCGCACCGCCCGGCTCGACACCCTGCTGCTGAGCGCCCGGCAGGAGGAAGCGCGCTATCTGATCGACATCGACCCGGCGGCCAGCCGGAAGGTGCGGCAACTGGTCGACGAGCTGAAGATCGATGCCGAGGCGCTGCTGGCGTTGCCGAACCACCCCGTCGCCCCCGACGCCCTGAACGAGGTGCTGGACAAGCTGGCCGCCTACCGCAAGGCCTTCGACCAGGTCGTGCAGTTGGAGGTCGACAAGTTCGCCAGCCTGGCGAAGCTGCGCAAGCAGACCGCCGCCCTGCTGGTCGTCGCCCAGACCCTGACCCATGACCAGTCGCAGCGCTACGCCGCGGCGCTGGCGCGGGTGAAGGCCGATCCGTCCGACGGCGCGGCGGTGACCATGCTCGAATCATCGGCCCTGCTGACGACGATCGCCGGGCGGCTGATCCAGGACACCCGCGGCGCGATGCTGGACGTGCAGCAGTTCCTGATCGACCAGGGCGGTGGCGGGCGCAACTCGCTGAACAGCAGCATCGACAAGCTGCTCTACATCATCGCCGACGTTCGCAAGGCGGCCAACGACGACGACGCGCTGCGCGGCGCCGAGAACCTGACCGCCGCGGTGATGGGGGTGGAAACTGAATTCCTGCTGGTCGCCGACATCGTCCAGCGCCGCGTCGCCACCCGGGCGGTGATGCGCGACGCCGCCGGCACGGTCAGCGAGCGGGTCGCCACCCTGGTCGCCGAACAGACGGCGGAGCGGGAGGCCGGACGCGCCCGCGCCCTGCTGCTGATGTGGACCGGCGCGCTGGGCGCGCTGGCGGCCGGCGCGCTGCTGTCGGTGCTGATCGCCCGCAGCCTGACCGGCCCGATCGCCGCCACCACCGCCGCGATCCAGCGGCTGTCGGACGGCGATCTGACCGTGGCGGTGCCCGGCACCGGCCGCCGCGACGAGCTGGGCTCCATCGGCCGCGCCATCGCCACAGTCATCCAGGTGCTGCACGGCCTGCATGGCGAGATGCACCGGCTGTCGGGCCGGACGCTGGCGCCGTCGTCCGACGCCGCCCCTGCCACGGCCCCGGCCCCGGCTGCCGCCTTCCACGGCGCCTATGGCGAGATGGTGGCGCTGTTGCAGGACACCGGCGCCGCCTTCCGCGCCATCGGGGAGCAGGCAACCCAGGTCGCCGTCGCCGCCGGCCAGGCCAGCACCGCCATCGCCCACGTCTCCGACGGCGCGTCGGAGCAGACCGACGACCTCGACCAGGTGGCGACCGCCGTCGGCCAGTCGGCCCGCGCCATCGCCCACGTCACCGACAGCACCCGCGACGCGTCGGACATGGTGAAGGACGCCGCCGGCTTCGCCGACAAGGGCAAGGATGACATGGCGCGCCTGCTGCGCGTGTCGCAGACCATCGCGGAGAACAGCCGCCGCATCGGCCGCATCACCGAGGCGATCACCCAGATCGCGGTGAAGACCAACATCCTCTCCGTCAACGCCTCAATCGAGGCCGCCCGCGCCGGCGAGCAGGGCAAGGGCTTCGAGGTGGTCGCCGAGGAGGTCGGCAAGCTTGCCGACAACGCGGTGGAAAGCGCCCGCCAGATCGCCGAGATCGTCGAGGCCGCCGCCGCCATGGCGGAGGAGGGCATGGCCGCCACCGCCGAGGTGGTGCAGATGATGGACGGCATCGCCGAGCGGGTGACCCAGCTCGACCGCATGGTGCAGTCGGTCGCCACCGCGATGGCCCGGCAGCAGGATGACATCGTCGAGATCGAATCGAACGTCGGCAACATCCGCACCGTCGCCTCCAAGAACGCCGCCGCGTCGGAGGAGATCACGGCGACGATGGTCCACCTGTCGCGGCTGGCCGACGAGACCCGCCGGCAGGCCGACCGCTTCCGGGCGCCGTGAGCGACGGCGACGCGCATCCCCCCTCCGTTGGTGCCGGCACGCTGGACGCGCTGGCGCGGCGGCTGCTGGACGACGTCCGGCGCAAGGCCGGCATCCGTCACGACCGCCCGCTGGAGCGCAAGCTGGCGCGCATCCTGGCGGCGATGCCGCTGCCGGTGCTGGAGGATTGGGTGAATTTGATCGAGCGGGCGCCGGCCGACAGCCCGGACTGGCTGAGCCTGATCGAGAACCTGACCATCCACGAGACCTATGTCTTCCGCGATCTGCCGCACCACGAGCATCTGCGTCGCCATGTCCTGCCGCGGATGATCGCGGCGCGGCGGGCGGAGCGGATGCTGCGGCTGTGGAGCGCCGGCTGCGCCACCGGGGAGGAGGCCTACAGCCTCGCCATCGTGACGCTGGAGGCGCTGGCCGATTGTGGCGAGGCGCGGCGGACCGTGCAGGGGCTGGAGACCGGCTGGACCGTGGAGGTCCTGGGCACCGACCTCAGCCGCGTCGCCGTGCGGCAGGCCCGCAACGCCTGCTATGGCGGCGAGGGGCTGGGGCCGTTCCGCGAGCTGCCGCCGGAATACGCCGGCTGGTTCGTGCCGTTGGGGGACGAGGCGCCGCTGCACCGCCGGGTGCGGGCCGACGCCCGGCGGGTCGTGCGATTCGACCGCCACAATCTGATGGACGACGGGCTGCCGGCGGGGGCGCCCGATGGCGGCTTCGACCTCGTGTCCTGCCGCAACGTGATGATCTATTTCGACGACGACAGCCGGGATCGCGCCTTGCGCCTGCTGACGGCGGCGGTGGCGCCCGGCGGCTGGCTGGTGCTGGGCACCACCGACCGGCTGGGCGACGAAACGGGATTCGAGCGGGTGCGCGGCGACCGCGCGCTCGCCTATCGGCGGCGAGGGGGCGGGCCATGACGGCGGCCTTGCCCGGTGGCGGATTCCTGACCTTCGACATCGCCGGTGTGCCGTTCGCCGTGCCGTCCGACCGGGTGGAGGAGGTCGCCGAATCGACCGGCACCACCCGGCTGCCCTTCGCCCCGCCGCAGGTGGAGGGGCTGGCGAACGTCGCCGGGCGCATCCTGCCGGTGCTGGACGTCACCGGCTACGCGTCGCTGGGTCTGGCCTGGGGGGGAGGGCGGCGTGGCGGGCTGCTGATCGTGCTGCGCGCCGGGGCCGGGCTGCTGGCGCTGCGCGCCGGGCGGATCGGCGGAACGCTGCCGCCGGAGCGGGTCACGCTGGCCGGAGCCGAGGCGGAGGACGAGGGCGCGCCGGTGGCCGGGCGGCTGCGGCATGGCGACCGCTCGCTGCGGCTGCTCGACCCCGACCGGATGGAGCTGGGCTGCGGCCGGACGATGGCCGGGCTGCTGGCCGGCACCACCGGCGGCGACGCGCTGACCGGGGCCGCCGCCGACCCGCCCGACCCGTCGCGCGAGCGGGCCAGCGTCCGCCTGCTGGTGGTGGAGGCCGGCGGCCGGCCCCAGGCGCTGGCGATGGCCGACGTGCTGCTGGTCTTCCCGCTGGGCACGCTGCGCCCGCTGCCCAACGCCCCGGCCCTGGTGCAGGGGGTGGCGCGGGTTCAGCGGCGGTCGGTGCTGGTGACCGATCCGCTGGGCGTGGGAAGCAAGGCCGACGCCTCCGGCGGCTACGCCGTGGTGCTGCGGACGCGCTGCGGGCCGGTGGGCGTGCGGGTGGACGGGGTGCGCGGGGTGGTGCGCTTTCCGCTCGACCGCATCCGCGCCGGCGAAGCCGGTGCGCCGGCGGAAATCGTGGATTACGATGGGACATGGCTCGACGTGAGGAGCGGAGCGCGCATGCTGGGCGATCATCTCGACGACATCGGCCGCTTCGTGCCGGAAGGCGCCGACCCCGACGGCGACATGGCGGACAGCCGGCTGCCGCGCCGCTTCTACCGCCGCTTCCTGACCTTGGTGGTGGAGGCGCGGGTCTATGCCCTGGAGTTCGAGAAGGTCCGCCGGGTGGTGGAGTCGTCGGACCGCCTGCGCCTGCCCGACGGCACCGCGAGCTTCGACGGGCTGACCGACGTCGACGGCAGCATCCTGCCGGTGATCGACCTGCGGCGCCTGCTGGCGCAGGGGCCGGTCGGCCGCACCCCGGCCGCACCCGGCGTCGCCATCCTGGTCGAGATCGAGGGCGGCACCGTCGCGGTGATCGCCGACGAGATCCAGCGCATCCGCAAGATCGCCGCCGACGACATCGACCCGCTGTCGGACCGGCTGACCGCCGCGGTCATCCGCCTGGACCACGCGCTGATCCCTGTGCTGCGGCCGGAGGGGCTGACCGCCACCGCACCCGAACCCGGCAACGTCCGCTCCCTGCCGGGCGGGAGCGTCGCGCGATGAGCAGCCCTCCCCGCATCCGCCTGCTGGTGGTCGACGACAGCAACTTCGTCCGCATCGCGCTGCGCAAGATGCTGGAGCCGGCGTCCGACATCGAGATCGTCGGCGAGGCGCGCAACGGGGCGGAGGCGCTGCGCCTGTCGCGCAAGCTGAAGCCGCACGTCGTCGCCATGGACCTGAACATGCCGATCATGGACGGCATCGAGTCGGTCCAGGCCATCGCAGCGGAAAAGGGCCCGCCCTGCATCATGGTGTCCAACGAGACGTCGGAGGGGGCGGCGGCCACCATCCGCGCGCTGGAAACCGGGGCGGTCGATTTCGTCTGCAAGAACAGCTCCTTCATCACCTTCGACATGGCGTCGATCGAACGCCAGCTGACCGAGAAGGTGCGCCACTGGGGCCGCTGGCGCATGGCCGCGACCGGGGAGGCGCCCGAGACTCCCGCGCCCCCGCCGGTGATGGCGGTGTCCGCTCAGCCGCCGCGCCCCCCGGTGAGCGGGCATCGGCCGGATCTGGTGGTGGTCGGCGTATCGACCGGCGGGCCGGTGGCGCTGGTCGAGCTGCTGCGGGAGCTGGGGCCGCTGCCCTGTCCGCTGGTGGTGGCGCAGCACATGCCGGCCAGCTTCACCGCCGGATTCGCGGCGTCGCTCGCCCGGTCGCTCGACCGTCCGGTGGTCGAGGGTGGCGATGGGCAGATGCTGGAACCGGGGACGGTCACTGTGCTGCGCGGCGGCGGCGACTGGGTGGTCCGACGCGGCCCCGGCGGCCGTTTCACCCTGCACGCGCAGGACGACGGCGGCTCCATCTACCACCCGTCGGCCGACCGGCTGTTCCGTTCCGCCGCGGAGTCTGCCGAATCGCCGGTGGCGGTGGTGCTGACCGGCATGGGCGACGACGGCAGCGCCGGCGGGACCGCCTTCGCCGGGCGGCGCCTGCCGGTCCTGGTCCAGGATCCGGCAAGCTGCGCCGTCGACGGCATGCCCAAGGCGGCGATCCGCGCCGGCATCGCGACGGAGGTGTTGCCGGTCGCCGACATCGCCCGCAAGCTGAACGCACTCTTCACCCTGACCTGATATCTTACCCTCGACCCGAGAAACGCATAGGAACCCTTCACCCATGGCGAAGCCGACGATCCTGCTGGTCGATGACTCGGTGCTGATGCGCACCATCATCGGCGACATCGTGCGCGCGGACGACGAGCTGTCGCTCGTCGGCGCGGCCGAAAACGGCAAGGTGGCCCTGGAGATGGTCAAGAGCCTGAAGCCCGACATCGTGCTGCTCGACATCGAGATGCCGGAGATGTCCGGGCTGGAGGTGATGGAGCATCTGTCGCTGATGTCGCGCGCCAAGGTGATCATCATCTCGTCGGTCGCGCAGGTCGGATCGCCCGAGGCGAACGAGGCCCGGGCGCTGGGCGCGGTGGAGATCATCGCCAAGCCGTCCGGCACCATGAGCCTCGACCTCGCCCACAAGAAGGGCCACGACATCGTCGCCGCCATCCGCCGCGCCGCCGGCCTGCCCCCGCCGGCGAAGCCCTGACGCGCGCGCGGCGGCACCCATGAGCAGCGAGCTGATCGAAACCCTGTGGCGGCAGTTCGGCATCGAGGCCGGCGAGCATTTCGACCTGCTTGAAAAGCTGCTGTCCGCGCCCTCCACCGGGGACGCCGGCGATGGGGCGGAGCGCGAACGGGTGGCCGCGCTGTTCCGTTCCTTCCACTCGCTGAAGGGCGCGGCGCGCGCCATGGACCTGTTCGCGATGGAGGCGGTGGCCCACCGGGCGGAGACGATCCTGGGCCGCGTGCGCGGCGGCGCGCTGGCGCTGAGCGATGCGGTGACCGCACCGCTGCTGGAGGCGCTGGACGCCCTGCGCGGGCTGGCGGAGACAGCGACCCGCGACCGCCGCGACGGGCAGGCGCCGGCCGACCTGCTGGCCCGCCTGGACGCGCTGGGCGGCGAGGTGGCGGTGCCCACGCCGGCCGCGGCCCCGCCGGCCGCCCCGCCGGTGCGGCTGCATGAGAACGAACGGATGCTGGGCCTGTTCGTCGGGCTGCTGCACGACGGCATGGCGACGCTGACCCGCGCGCTCGACCTGTCCGGACTGGACGAGGACGGGACGCGCAGCGTCGACGACGCGGCGGAGCGGCTGGAGATCGCCTGCGAGCGGCTGAATTTCCTGCCCTTCGCCGACACGTTGCGCCGCTTCCGCGCGGCGCTGGCCGCCCGCGACGCCGACGGCATCCTGCGCGAGCTTCAGGGCGTCGCCACCGCCAGTGCTCGCGTCGGCCGGCTGACCGGCAAGGACGCCGGGGCGGCGATCCTGGCGACGCTGCTCGCCGACCACAACGCGCAGGTGCTGGCGCAGGGCAGCGCCCGCGCCGCGGCGCTGATGGCCGATCGGGCGGCGCTGGCCGAGCCGGCGGCTGCCGCCGAGCTGGCCGGTTTGCTCGATCGCATCGGTGCGACGCTCGACATCGTCCGGCTGCCGCACGGCGCGGCGCTGGTGCGCGTGTTGGCCGACGTGGTGCGGCGGGTGCCTGCCGGCGATCACGCCGACTGGCCGCCGCTGCTCGCCGACGCCCGCGCGGCGCTGGTCGATCTGGCGGAGCGGGCGGTGCGCGACCCGGCCGAGGATCTGGACGCCGACACCGCGTCCGGCCTGGACACCCGTCTGCGCGCCTTCGTCGACGCCGTGTCGGCCGAGGCCGCCGCCGGGGAGGCGCGCCGGCCGCTGACCGCCGACGAGCTGGCGGCCTTCGGCCTCGACCCCGGCCTGCTGCGTTTCCTGTCGCCGGACAGCACCGCCGACCTGCGCGCCGCCGTCGCCGATCCGCAGACGCGGCTGTACGAGGTCACCGCCTTCCTGGAAACCTCGGCGGAGGTCGCGTCGGGCTTCGTCCAATGGTTGGGCAGCCGGGTGCGGGCGATCACCAACTGGCCGGAGTTCATCGACGGCAAGACCTGGCTGCGCGTGTTGGTCGCCTCGCCCCAGGAACGGTCGGTGCTGGCCGACGCGCTGTCGGCCATCGACCCCGGCGGGCAGTTCCTGCGCATCCGCCGCTGTGTCCCGGCGACGGAGGGCGGCGATCCGGAGGGCGCCCCGGAGGCCGTGGAGCGGCAGCCCGAAGCGTCGGCCGCCGGTGCCGCCCTGCCGGCGCTCGCGGCGGCCGGCGCGTCGCCAGCGCTCCCGACCATGGGCCCACCCGCCACCGCGCCGTCCGGCCCGGCGCGGCAGTCGGCGCCGGTCCCCGGCGGCGGCGTGCTGCGGGTGCCGGGCGCGGTGGTCGACCGCTTCATGGCGCGCATCGACGGCATGGTGCTGCTATCCGGCGAGTTGAACGCCACCGCCAACGACCTGCGGCTGGAACGCGCGCTGGCGGCGCTGGCCGAGCGGCTGGGCGCCGGCGATCCCGACCTGCGCGCCCTGCAGGAGGCGGTGGAGCATCACCGCCGCGACCTGGGCGAACTCGACACCCAGCTCAGCCGCTCGGTCGACCGGCTGCGCGAGGCGGCGCTGGATTTGCGCGTCGTGCCGATCGAAACGCTGTTCAACCAGTTCCCCCGCGTCGTTCGCGAACTGGCGCGGGTGCAGGGCAAGTCGGTGCGCTTCGCCATGGAGGGCGGCGAGGTCCGCATCGACAAGAGCATGGTGGAGACGCTCTACGACCCGCTGATGCACATGGTCCGCAACGCCATCGACCACGGCATCGAAGCGCCGGCGGAGCGCGAGGCGGCGGGCAAGCCGGCCCAGGCGACGCTGTGCCTGCGCGCCATCCAGCGCAACAGCCGCGTGGTGGTGGAGATCGCCGACGACGGCCGCGGCATTGCGACGGAGGCGGTGCGCGCCAAGGCGGTGCGCCAGGGGCTGGTCGGTGAGGAGGACAGCCACCGGCTGCCGCCCGACGCCGTCCGCGAGTTCATCTTCGCCTCCGGTTTCTCGACGGCGGACGCGGTGACGGAGACGTCGGGCCGCGGCGTCGGCATGGACGTGGTGCGCAACGCCATCACCCGGCTGGGCGGCAGCATCGCCACGCGGACGCGGGAGGGGGCGGGCACCGCCTTCGCCATCGACCTGCCGCTGTCGGCGGCGATCCTGCGCACCCTGCTGGTCCAGGTCGGCGACCAGGTGCTGGCGATTCCCGACCGCTTCGTCGAGGAGGTCTGCGGCTTCACCGCCGACGACTTCCACCGGGTGTCCGGCTGCTGGACGGTGCTGCGCCGCAAGCGGGTGCTGCCGGTGGTGCGGCTGGCCGACGCGCTGGGCTTCCCCGCCGACGGCGACTGGCCGCCCGCCGGGTCCGGACAGCGCCTGATCGTGGTGCTGCGCCATGGTGACCGCCGCATCGGGCTGGAGATCGATACGCTGCTGCGCCGTGGCGACCTGTTCGTCCGCGAAAGCCATCCCGGCCTGGCCGAGGTGCCGGGGGTCGGTGGCGTCTCGCTGCTGAACGACGGGCGGATCGTGATCATCCTCGACGGCGACGAGCTGTACCGGCTGGCGGCGGCGGCGCAGAAAATCGGCGTCGCCGAGGCCCGCGGTTCATGAACCCGATTTCATGGGCGGGTCAGGTTGGGATCAGGGCGGTGGGGCTATGGTCTGTCCTGTGACGCGGTCGGACCAGCCCCCCGACATCCGGCCGCTCATCCAGAGCGTCTTCTCTTCTGGTGTCTCTCCCCGATGGTCCCCAGCCATCGGATCGGCCGTCCGGTCCTCCCGTTTGCCTCCGGACGGCACCTTTCGGCGGAGCGCGCCGCTGGCCCTGTTTCGGCCAACGTTGCCCCCCACCTGAGGCCGCCGGTCCCGGCGCGCTCCGCCGTCCTTCCTTCCTTCCTCGACGTCGCCAACCGCCGCTTTCGCGGGGCACGACGCTGCGGCCTTGACGCCGCGCCGGCCAACCGGCTTTCTGTGGATCGTCGAAGCCTTACCGGTAGCGTCCCGCCCGTGCGTCCCGCCATTCTGTTTCCGCTGTTCAAGCCGGTCACCGCGCTCCCCGGCCTCGGCCCCCGGCTGGGCAAGCTGGTGGAGAAGCTGGCCGGCGCCCATGTCGTCGACCTGCTGTGGCATCTGCCCTGCGGCGTGGTCGACCGCCGCTATTCGCCGAAGATCGCGCAGGCGCCGCATGGCCGCATCGCCACGCTGACCGTCCGCATCGATTCCCACGCGGCGCCGCTGAACCCGCGCCACCCCTACAAGATCCGCTGCACCGACGACACCGGCGTGCTGGAGCTGGTCTATTTCCACGTCCGCGGCGACTGGCTGAGCAAGCAGATCCCGGTGGGCACCACCATGGTGGTCTCCGGCAAGGTCGAGTGGTTCAACGACACCCCGCAGATCACCCACCCCGACGCCGTCGTCCCGCTCGATTCGAAAGACGAGCTGGAGATGGTGGAGCCGGTCTATCCGATGACCGCCGGGCTGCCGGCCAAGACGCTGCGCAAGGCGGTGCGCGCCGCGCTGGGCGAGGTGCCGGAACTGGTGGAATGGCAGGACCCGGCGTGGCTCGCCCGCCGGCAATGGCCGCGCTGGGACGAGGCGCTGAAACGCGCCCACACGCCCGAGGACGAGGGCGATCTGGCCGCCACCGCGCCGATCCGCTGCCGCCTCGCCTACGACGAGCTGCTGGCCAACCAGTTGGCGCTGATGCTGGTGCGCGCCAGCCAGCGCCGTCTGGTCGGGCGGGTGACGGAGGGGGACGGCCGTCTGCGGCGCGCGGCGCTGGCGGCGCTGCCCTTCTCGCTGACCGGGTCGCAGGTGGCGGCGCTGGAGGACATCCACGCCGACATGGCGGCGGACCGGCGCATGCTGCGGCTGTTGCAGGGCGACGTCGGCAGCGGCAAGACGGTGGTCGCGCTGATGGCGATGCTGAACGCGGTGGAGGCCGGCGCCCAGGCGGCGCTGATGGCGCCGACCGAGATCCTGGCGCGGCAGCACGCCGAAAGCCTCGCCCCGCTGTGCGCGGCGGCGGGGGTGGAGATCGGGCTGCTGACCGGCCGCGACAAGGGCAAGGCGCGTCAGGCGGTGCTCGACCGGCTGGCGTCGGGCGAACTGCCGCTGCTGGTCGGCACCCACGCGCTGTTCCAGGAGGATGTCGCCTTCAAGGATCTGGCGCTGGCGGTGATCGACGAGCAGCACCGCTTCGGCGTCCACCAGCGGCTGCAACTGTCGGCCAAGGGCCGGGCGGTCGACGTGCTGGTGATGACGGCGACGCCGATTCCGCGCACGCTGACCCTGACCGCCTACGGCGACATGGACGTCTCGCGCCTGACCGAGAAGCCGGCCGGCCGCAAGCCGGTGCAGACCGTCACCATCGCGCTCGACCGGCTGGAGGAGGTGGTGGGCGGCGTCCAGCGCAAGGTGGTGGAGGGCGCGCGCGTCTATTGGGTCTGCCCGCTGGTCGACGAATCGGAACAGAGCGACCTTGCTGCCGCCACCGAACGCCACGCCTATCTGCGCGCGACCTTCGGCGACCGTGTCGGGCTGGTCCATGGCAAGATGCGCGGGCCGGACAAGGACGCGGTGATGGCCGCCTTCGCCGAGGGCAGCCTGGACGTGCTGGTCGCCACCACGGTGATCGAGGTCGGCGTCAACGTGCCGGAAGCCACGGTGATGGTGATCGAGCACGCCGAGCGCTTCGGGCTGGCCCAGCTGCACCAGCTGCGCGGCCGGGTCGGGCGCGGCGAAAAGGCGTCGAGCTGCCTGCTGCTGTTCGACCCGCACCTGACCGAGACGGCGCGGGCGCGGCTGAAGACGCTGCGCGACACCGAGGACGGCTTTGTCATCGCGGAGGAGGATCTGCGGCTGCGCGGCGCCGGCGAGGTGCTGGGCACGCGACAGTCCGGGCTGCCGGGCTTCCGGCTGGCCGATCTGGCGGTGCATGGCGACCTGCTGGCGGTGGCGCGCGACGACGCCCGGCTGGTGGTCGACCGCGACCCCGACCTGTCGAGCCCGCGCGGGCAGGCGTTGCGGACGCTGCTCTACCTGTTCGAACGCGACGCGGCGGCCAAGACCTTGCGGTCGGGCTGATCGTCGTCGGCCGAGGCCTCGATCAGCGTGGCCCCGGGCGATGCCGGGTCGTTCGGGCGGCGTTCCGGCGGAACGACGATGCCGCCGGACATCACCAGCTTCAGCCCGTCCTCCACGCTCATGTTCAGCACGGTGACGTCGCGCCGCGGCACCATCGCCAGATAGCCGGCGGTGGGGGGGGCGCAGGGGATGAAGACGTTGACCATCTCCTCGCCCTCGCCGCCGATGGGGAAATGGATCTGCACCTCGGGATGGGCGTTGCCGGTGATGAATCCCAGCGACCACACGCCGGGGCGCGGGTACTGGATCACCACCACCTCGCGGAAGGCGTTGGATTTCTTGGCCAGCACCGTCTCGAAGATCTGCTTCACCGCGCCATAGACCGAGCGCACGACCGGCATGCGCCCGACCACCCCCTCGCCGACGCTCAGCACCAGCCGGCCGACATAGCCGGCGGCGAAGGCGCCGATCAGGGTGACGACGAGGATGACCACCAGCACGCCGATGCCGGGGATCGAGAAGGGCAGGTAGTTTTCGGGATTGTAATAGGATGGAATGAAGGGCCGGATGTAGCCGTCGATCAGCGAGACGAACCACCAGGCGATGTAGGCGGTGATGGCGATGGGAGCGGTGACCAGGATGCCGGCCAGGAAATAGGCCCGCAGCCGCCCCATCAGCCCGATGCCCTCGCGGCGTTGGCGGGGTGGCTCCGCGGCCGGCTTCACCGACCCCTTCGCCGAGCCTTTCCCTGGCCCCGGATCACCGGAACCCGCCGCTTCAGTGTGCTCCCGCTCCACGCCCGTCCACCCGCTGATCGTCTTTCGGCGCCATAGTGGGGCAAGCGCTGCCCATGCTCAACCGTGCTGTGCACTGCGGCGTGACGTGGCGTGTCAGGCCCGGAAATCAGGCCTGGAAATCAGCTCAGGAAGCTTCCGGCCAGGGTGCAGAGCAGGGTGACCGCCCCGGCGATGGCGGCGCCGTCGACGTGGTTGGGGAAGGCGCCCCAGAACTCGTCGGTCGACATCGGCTCCGGCGCGTCGAACTCGTCCATCGACAGCCCGGCAGCCATGCCGCCGCAGGTGCGCTCGGCGATGGCGCCCGACAGATGGGCCATGGCAACGGCAAGGTAGCAGAAGGTCGTGAAGTCCAGCAGGAAGCCCAGCGTGCTGTGCGTCTCGCCCAGCGGGGTGGCGGTGACGCCGGTGGCGGCGACCGTGCTGGCCATGGCGATGGCCGCGGCAAAGGGGATGGCGACCACGGACATCAGCCGCTGGCTGTCGACATGGCGGGCGGTGGGCACGGAGGGCAGGGACGGCATGGGGGTGCTCCGACGGCGAAAGGGTGAGCAGGGGGCCGGGCTGGCTCGTGGGGCGTTGATCCCTTCTCCGCCACCGGCGTTAACGGAGGGTTGACATCGGCCGATGGTCACACCCCTTCCCACTTTTGCGCAGGTCAGGGTATTCTTTTGCGTAATGAACAGTTCGGGCCGGAGGCCACAGCAGTCCCGTGTCGAAAGGCGAACCGTCAAAGCTCGCAAGCCGCCCGCCGGAGCCGCTGCCCGACACCGCGACCGGCGGGCCGGAGGCCGGCGGACTGGAGCGCATCGCGCTTCTCCGGTCGCTGACGCCCGAACAGCGGGCCGCCGTGGCGCGTCAGTGCCGCTGGCGCCGCTTCGCCGCGGACGAGCAACTGATCGACCATTGGGCGGACACCCGCGACGTCGGCTTCGTGGTCGAAGGCCGGGTGCGGGTGCTGAGCCATTCGGCCGGCGGGCGCGAAATCAGCTTCAGCGACATCGAGGCCGGTGAACTGGTGGGGGAGATGTCGGCGCTGGACGGCCGGCCGCGGTCCGCCTCCGTCGTCGCGCTGACGGAGGGGGCGCTGGTCGCCTTCCTGCCGGCCCGACCGTTCCAAGAGCTGGCGACGGCGCATCCCGAACTGGCGATGGCGATGATGCTGCGGCTGTGCGACAAGCTGCGCGGCGCGACCGACCGCATCATGGAGCTGTCGACTCTGGGCGCCAACAACCGGGTCCATGCCGAGTTGCTGCGTCTGGCCAAGCGCGGGAAGCGGCAGGGGCTCGCGGCGATCATCGCGCCGATCCCCGTCCATTCCGACATCGCCGCCCGCGTCAGCACCACCCGCGAGACCGTGGCCCGCGTGCTGAGCGACCTGACCCGCGACGGGCTGGTCGAACGCCGGCCCGACGCCCTGGTCGTTTGCGACCTGGGCCGACTGGAAATGCTGGTCGAGGATGTGCGCGGCGGCGTGTGATGGGCCGAGCCCGAACATGAAAAGGCCGCGGCCGCCCGTCGGGTGACGGGCCTTGCCGCGGTTGCCTTTGGGGTCGCTGCGCTCCGGTCGTCAGGCCTGGTGCCTGGATCGGTGCGGGACCGGGATGTCAGCGGTGGAGCGAACGGGCCAGGATCGCGACCGGGGTCGCCTTGGCCCAATCGGCCAGGAAAGCGCCGACCGGACGGAGCATGATCGCCGCCGGGGTGGCTTCCAGCCAGTCGGCGATGAAGTCGCGGACCGGGTGCAGGGACGGCGTTTCGCCATGAACGCTGTGGTGGCCGGCGCCGTGAAGGCTGAGAATGCTCATGATACCCTCCGATTGACGGGGTGAGAGGTGCGTGTGGTGATGCGCCGGGTGTCAGCGCTTCAGCAGGCCCAGGACGACGCCGGCCGGGGTGGCGGCCGCCCACTCGCGCAGGAAGGCGGCGACCGGACGCAGGACCAGATAGGCGGGGGTGGCTTCGAACCAAGCGACGGGGAACTCGGCGACCGCATGCAGCGCGTCAGACGAGGTGTGGTCGTTGGAGCCGGGGTGGAAGGTCGTGCTGTTCATGATGCTCTCCATCAGGCTGTTGAGAGGACTTTACACTGGTATACCCAATGCCAAATACGCTCCCTTTGCATTGCTGGATGCCGGAAAAATTACGGCTTGACCAAGATTTTCTTTGGCTGATCATCGCCGATACAGATCGTCAGTTATACTGACGGTGTTGCGGGTGCCCGTCGCTGCGCTCGTCGGAACCGCCGTCGCCGCTGAATGGGATGGTTTGCGGGGCCAACGGAACTCTTGACAGCGACGGCCGCGGAAACGACTTCAGTCCCATGGTCCAGTACATCGGCCCCGATCCCCTTCGCAGCTTGTATGACGCCGTGCAGGTCCTGCGCGGTGAGCCATCGGCCGTACCCGACGGATCGCGCACGGCAAAGCTGCTGGCGCAGGGCCGCGCCCGGATGGCGCGGAAGGTGGGGGAGGAGGCGATCGAGGTCGCCATCGAAGCCATGCGCGGTGATCGCGACGCGCTGGTGCTGGAGGCGGCGGACCTGTTCTACAATCTGGTCGTCCTGCTGGCCGACCTGGACATCGCCCCCGACGAGGTGATGGCGGAGCTGCGACGCCGTGAACTCGCGTTCGGCATCGCCGAAAAGCTGCCGAAGTCGGACGAGGTCAACGGCGCCGCCACCAACGGCACGCCGAAACGCGCCAAGCGCTGACGCCCCGTCTATTCGGGGTCGGCGTCTTTCGGGAAGGTCAGGTCGAAGCGGGTGCCGCCGTCGCGGGTGAAGCGATAGTCGCCGCGAATCTGCCGGGTGAAGGCGCGGATCAGGTCCATGCCCATCGACGGCCGACCGGTACCGCCCGCCGCCGGAATCGGCTCGGCGCTCCCCGTGCCGTCGTCCTGAACCGTCAGGTGCAGCACCGAGCCCTCTTCGATGAGAGCGATGGTGACGGTGCCGGACGCACGGTCGGCAAAGGCGTGCTTGAAGGCGTTCGACACCACCTCGTTCAGGATCAGCGCGAAGGGAACCACCCGGTTCAGGTCGAGGCTGAGCGGCTCCACCCGGTGCTGGATGGCGATGTCGCGGCCCGGACGGCGGTGGAAGCTCCGCAGATGGCCGGCCAGCGCCTCGATGAACTCGTCCAGCCGGACCACCGACACCCCGGTCGACCGGTAGATCTGCTCATGGATCAGGCCCATCGTGTTGATGCGGCTCAGCGCCTCGCTGAACGGCCCCTCCAGTTCCGGAGCCCGCTGGGCCTGCAACTCCAGCAGGCTGAGGATGACCTGGAGGTTGTTCTTCACCCGGTGGTGGATGTCGCGCAGCAGCACTTCCTTGTCGGTCAGCGCCTGGTCGAGGTGACGGGTGCGTTCGGCGATCCGATCCTCCAGCGCCTCGTTGGCGCGGTGCAGCGCCTCCTGGGCCTCGACGGCCTGCCGCGACCGGCGCAGCGCGATCAGGCCCAGCAGGATCAGCAGCGCCGCCGCCGGCGCGGCGAACAGCACGTAGGGCTGGACCCGGTCGCGCCATGCCGCCTCGATCGACCGCAGATCGGTGCCGTAGAGCACATAGATCGGCAGGTCGGGCACCTTGCGGCGCGCCATGACCCGCTCCACCCCGTCGAACGGCGTCACGGCGCGGAACACGCCGTTGTCGTCCGCGGCGGCGATCAGGTTGGGATAGTGACCGATGTCGACCGTGTTCCGGTCGCCGTCCAGCGGTTCGCGGACCAGCACCGTGCCGTCCTCGCGCATCAGCAGGATGACGTCGTGCGAATCATGCAGGACCGAGCGGTAGAAATCGGCGAAATAGCTTGGCAGCAGCGAGACCTGCGCGACCCCCTGGAAGGTGCCGTTGGCGTAGGTCATCCGCCGGCTGAGGGTGAAGAACGCTTCCGGCAGAATCTTCCCGGTCAGACGGGTGCCGATGTGGATGCGGTCGCCGCCCAGGCGATGGACCTGGAAATACTCGCGGTCCGCCGCGCTCAGCGGGCGAATCGGCCATTCGTAGCTGCTGGCGCGGACGCGGCCGGTCTCGTCGGTGATCCAGTAGGACTGCACCTCCGGCGCCGACCCGCTCATCGCCTTCAGCCGCTCGAACAGCAGGGGGGAGTCGTCGACGCGGTTCCACCCCAGATCATCGACCATCCATTCCACGCGGAGCAGCGAGGCCGCATGGATGCCCAGCGTCCTGGCCGCATGCTCCTCCAGCACCCGGGCGATGGCGACGGAGCGGCTCTCCGCCTCCTCCATCACCTGCTTGCGGTATTGGTGAGCGGCGATGCCGAGCAGGGCGGCGGTGAGGGCGATGGCAACCACCAGCAGGGCCACCACGGCCGGCGACACCGCCTGACGCGAATGCCGGCCGCTGGTTGCCGGTGTCGGCAGAGGATCGTCCGGCAGGCCGGCTCCCGCCCGCGCAGCACGCGCGTCATGGTCGAGGCCGACAGGGGTCATCGGGCGAGGCGATCCGGTCATGGGTGGGGAAGCGTTGACGGCCAAGCATAGCGCATGGCGGGCGCCGCGTCATCATGCAGCCCTCCCGGGTCCGCGCTCCCCGAAACCGGACCGGTGGGCTTGGGGCGTGTTCGCACCCGGCGCCAAGCCGCACCGTGAAAGGGGCCGGTCGCCGGAGGCATCGGGGCAGACACCGCAACAGCAGGCCGGGGCCGCAAGCCGGCGTTTGACGAACAGGAGGGTCTTCGTCATCCCGAACATTTCGATGCTATACGGTCCGTTGCTGTGCAATGAAGCGGCGTCTTGGAAAGCACTGGCGGCGGGCCGCAACGATCTTCGCTGATTTGCGACAAATTGAAACCAGTACTGCATGGTGATGCAGATCACGCTTGGAAGCGCGGCCGTCCGATGGTTCCATCAGCCGAACGGGGTATGCGTGGATCGGCGTCGGGTCGGGAGGCGGGGTATGGCGGGTACGGATGCGGAGCTGGACGACGAACTGCTGTTCGGGCCGGATGACGGCGCGGTCACGGCGGCGCGTCCCCTACGGCCGAGCGGCGACCCCTGGCCGATCCTGGTGGTGGATGATGATCCGCAGGTCCACGCCATGACCGCGGTCCTGCTGCGCGACTTCGATTTCGACGGCCGCCCCTTCGAGGTGGTGAGCGCCCTGTCGGCGGAGGAGGCGAAGGCGGTGCTGGCCGAACGGCCCGACCTGCCGGTGGCGCTGCTCGACGTCGTCATGGAGACGGAGGACGCCGGTCTGCGGCTGGTCCGCCACATCCGCGACGACCTGGGCAACCGCCGGATGCGCGTCATCCTGCGCACCGGTCAGCCGGGGCAGGCCCCCGAACGGGACGTCATCGTCGGCTACGACATCAACGACTACAAGGCCAAGAGCGAACTGACGGCCCAGCGGCTGTTCACCACGCTGGTCAGCGCGCTGCGGGCGTGGCGCGACATCGTCACCATCGAACGCAACCGCCTGGGGCTGGAGCGCATCCTCAGCGCCTCGGCCTCGCTGTTCGAAATCCGGTCGATGCGGGCCTTCGTCGAACGGCTGGTGGAGCAGATCGCCCGCGTCGTCGAGCCGGGCAGCGCGCCGGCGGTGATGGCCTGCCGCCGGATGGAGCGGGGGGACGGCAGCTCCCACGCCGCCGTGGTCGCCGGTCTGGGCCGCTTCGGCCTCGCGGTCGGGCTGCCGGTGACCGAGGCGCTGGCCGCCGGTCCGGCGGCGGAGGTCGAGGACGCGCTGCGGTCGCAGCGCAACGTCTACGACGACGACCACTGCGTCCTGGTGTTCCGGACCCGCGAGCATGGCGTGACCATCCTGTGGCTGGAGCGGGCGGAACGCTACACCGCCGACGAGCACCGCCTGCTGGAGCTGTTCTGCAACCGTGTCGCCATCGGCTTCGACAATGTCTGCCTCTACGAGGAACTGGTGGCGCTGAACCGCTCGCTGGAGCACCGGGTGGAGGAGCGCACGACCGAGCTGGCGGCCAACCAGAAGGCGCTGATCCTGGCGAAGGAGCGGGTGGAGCGGGCGCTGGAGCGCGAGTTGCTGGCCCGCGACAGCCAGCGCCAGTTCCTGGGCATGGTCAGCCACGAGTTCCGCACGCCGCTCGCCATCATCGACAGCGCGGCCCAGCTGCTGGCGATGCGGGCCGAACAGGTGGAGCCCGACATGCTGGAGCGGCTGGCGGTGATCCGCGGCAGCGTCCAGCGCCTGACCGGCCTGATCGACGCCCATCTGACCGACGAACGGCTGCAAAGCAACGCGCTGGTCGTGGAGCGCGGCGAGGTCGATCTGCAGGAGTTGATCCGCAGCGTCGCCCAGCCTTTCCGCGTCGCCTATCCCGACCGCGAGTTCCGCTTCGACATCGGGCCTCTGCCGCGCCGCGCGGAGGTCGACGCCCACCTGATCGGGCTGGTCCTGACCAACCTGATCAACAACGCCGTCAAATACTCCGGCTCGAACAGCCCGATCCTGCTGCGGGGCGACACCGACGGGGCGATGGCGGTGATCGAGGTGGTCGACCGCGGGCGCGGCATCCCCGAGCAGGAAATCCCGCGTCTGTTCGACCGCTTCTTCCGCGGGTCGGGGGCGTCCGGCGTGCCCGGCACCGGCATCGGCCTGCACACCGTCCAGCAGATCGTGATGCTGCATGGCGGCGCCGTCGCGGTCGACAGCGTTCCGGGCCAGGGCTCCACCTTCCGGGTGGTGCTGCCGGTCTGACCGGCGGGGCGAAATGCCCCAGGGTCGCCGGCCAAGCTCATCCGAAAGGCTATAGCCCTTTTGGGGAAGAGGTGAGATAGTCAGCGTCAATCCGGCACCGGTGGGACAACAGGCGACCGTCATGCTTGCCCAGCAATACGCGGCGATCAAACGCGACCTTGACGACAAAGGTATCGTGTTCTCGTTCAGCGGTTACTTGTCGGAAGGGATACTCTATTCCCTGGGCGAGGCGCTGCGCGAGAAGTTGACTCTTGAGGATGCCGACGGCCCCACCGTCCGCCGGGTCTTCTCGGTGTTCGTCGAGCAGATGCAGAACATCATCCGCTATTCGGCGGAAAAGGTGAGGGGGCGTCCCGGCGGCACCGTCGAACTCAGCGCCGGCATGGTGACCATCGGCATGGAAGGTGGAAAGGTCTTCATCGTCTGCGGCAACACGGTGCGCAACGACGACGTCGCCCGTCTGCGCGATCGGCTGGACCACCTGAAGAGCCTCGACCGTGACGGCATCAAGACCTACTACCGCGAGCAGTTGCGGGAGGAGCCCGACAGCGGCAGCCGCGGCGCCACCCTGGGACTGATCGAGATCGCCCGGCGGGCCAGCGAACCCATCGACTACGACTTCGATCCGATGGACACGGACCGCAGCTTCTTCTGCCTCAAGGTCCGCGTCTGAGCGGCCGAACCGAGCGACACGCCATGGACTCCCTCATCATCCCCGCCACCGGACGCACGCCCGGCGTCAGTTTCGATTTCGCCGCCGGTCATTTACGACTGACCGGCGAGTCCTACCCCGACGATGTCGCCGGCTTCTTCGGGCCGGTCTTCAGCGCCCTGCACGACTTTCTGGCACGGCCGGAACGCGGGGCCATCCGGTTCGACATGGAACTGCTGTATTTCAACAGCTCCAGCGCCAAGGCGCTGATGAACATCTTCCAGATGCTGGAGACGGTGGCGCGGGACGGGCGCCCGGTGACCGTGACCTGGTGTGTCGAGGAGAACGACGACTCGATGCGCGAACTGGGCGAGGATTTCGCCGAGGACCTGCGCGCCGTCGTCTTCGATCTGCGGGAGATCCCCGCCGGCGGCGGCGCATGAGCTTCAACCTCTTTGCCGCGGAGGAGGAGGCCCTTGCCAAGGCCCGCTCGCTGGGGAAGAGGCTGGAGGCCGATGCGCCGGACTGTGTCGCCGAATTCAACGCGCTGATCGCCGCGTTCGAACGGAGCACGCGGGAACAGCAGCGTCTGGTGCGGGTCAGCGACCGGCTGCAGGGGCAGTTGAACGACGCCAACCGCGAACTGGAACGGCGGCGGACCGAAGCGGAAGCGGCGCTGGACCGGCTGCGCGAGGCGCAGGAGGCGATGGTTCAGTCCGAAAAGCTGGCCTCGCTCGGCGCGCTGGTCGCCGGGGTCGCGCACGAGATCAACACCCCCGTCGGCATCGCGGTGTCCTGCGCCTCCCATCTCGCCGACGCGACCGCGGCGATGCGGCGGCGGGCGGAGGAGGGGGAACTGAGCAAGGGCGATTTCGCCCGCTACCTCGGCACCGCCATCGACACCACCGACCTGATCCTCGGCAATTGCGAGCGGGCGGCGCAGCTGATCGCCGGCTTCAAGCAGGTGGCGGTGGACCGGGCCAGCGCCGTGCGCCGCCGCGTCAACCTCGCCGCCTACATCCAGGACACGCTGGTCAGCCTGCAACCGAAGCTGCGCCCCGCCGGCCATGGGGTGGCGGTGACCTGCCCCGGCGACCTGGAACTGGACTGCTATCCCGGCGTCCTGTCGCAGATCCTGTCCAACCTGGTGATGAACGCCCTGACCCACGCCTTCGCCGACGGGCGGGACGGGGACATGGCGGTCGTCGTCGACCAGCCCGCCCCCGACATGGTCCGCCTGTGCTTCACCGACACCGGCCGCGGCATGAGCGAGGAGCACAGGTCCCGTGTGTTCGAACCCTTCTTCACCACGCGCCGTGGCCGTGGCGGCAGCGGGTTGGGGCTGCACATCGTGCACAATCTGGTGGTCGGGGTGTTGAAGGGCACCATCGCCGTGGACAGCGCGGTGGATCGCGGCACCAGCTTCACCCTGCTGTTCCCGCGCTGCACGCCGGAGGACTGAGCGTCCCGGAGGAGAGGCTCAGCTCTGCTGGCCGCTGCCGACGACGCGAACCGGGGCGGAGAAGACGTAGCCGACGCCATGCACCGATTTCAGCGGGGCCGGGCCGCCGATCGCCCCTTCCACCTTGTGGCGCAGGCGTCCGACGACGGTGTCGATCGAGCGGTCTTCCGGGTTCCAGCGGCGGTTGTACAGCGCCTGGGAGATCTGGTCGCGCGTCGCCGGCTTGCGCGCCTGGGCGGCGAGCAGGCTGGTCAGCTTCATTTCCATGCTGGTCAGGCTGATGCGGACGCCGGCCGGGTTGGTCAGGCACCATTCCGTGGGATCGAGCGACCAGCGCGCCTCGTCGCCCCCATCGGCGGTGTCGCCGACCGTGGTCCCGTTGGCGGCGGACGGCACGGCCGATTCGGCGGCGCGCTCGCTCAGGCGGCGCAGCAGCGACTTCACCTGCGCTTCCAGCTCGCGCAGTTCGATCGGCTTCACCAGATAGGCGTCGGCGCCGATCTCCAACCCGACCACCCGGTCGACGGTGGAACCGCGCGCCGTCACCATGACGATGCCGGCGCCGTGATGGTCGCGCAGCCTTGCGGCGATCTTGAACCCGTCCTCGTCCGGCAGGTTCACGTCGAGGATGACGATGGCGGCGTCGCGGGTCTGGAGCAGCCGGTCCAACTCGGCGCCGTCGCGGGCGCCGATGGCGTCGAAACCGCAGCTCGACAGATACTCGACCATGTCGGAGCGCAGAGAGTTCTCATCTTCGACCACGATGATCGTCGGACCCGCCATCCCGTACCCTCCCATCACCACTTCAACGGGTGGACCATACCGCAGATTGCCTAAACTTTAAAACAAAGTTGCGCCTACCGATCGATGTCACAAACCGTCACAACCAGTGACATGTCTGTAACAGATTTGCTGGCAGGGTCCAGGGATTTTACGCGGCACGCCGCGCCGACCCGTCGCCTGGGAGGATGGCTGCGTCGGTCAGTCGCACGCGGAAGCCGAACAGAGTGATGTCATCACGCTGCTCCCGCTCCCCCTGGAAGCGGTGGAGCGTGTCCTCCAACTCCATCTTCAGCCGGTCGAGCGGCCCATCCCCACAGCGCAGCAGCGCGTCGCGCAATCTGTGCTTGCCGAAGCTGCGACCCCGCTCCCCGCCGCTCTGGTCGGTCAGCCCGTCGGTGCCGAGAAGGAAGGTCTGGCCGGGCCGCAGCGTCACCGTACGGTTGGCAAAGGGCGCGTCGGCCTGCGCCGGATCCCGCCGATACCCCAGGCTGCGGCGGTCGCCGCGCAGTTCGGTGACGCCGTCACGGCTGGCGATCAGCAGGGGGATGCGGGCGCCGGCGTAGACCAGCCGCCCGTCGGCCGGCCGGATGTGGCACAGGGCGAGATCGAGTCCGTTGTCGAACAGGTCGGTCAGGTTGCGGACGTCCCCCTCCTGGTGCAGGGCGGCGCGCACCTTGTGGTCGACGACCGCCAGGATGGCGGCGGGGTCGTCGGCGCCCAGCAGGTCGAGCGCGTTGTTCAGCATCGCGCTGGCCGTCATCGTCATGAAGGCGCCGGGCACGCCGTGGCCGGTGCAGTCGGCGACCGCGACGACGAAGCCGTCCGCCACCTCGCGGCACAGGTAGAAGTCGCCGCTGACCACGTCGCGCGGGCGCCACAGCACGAAATGCTCGGTCAGCCCGGCGCGCAGCGTCTCCGGCGCCGGCAGGATCGAGGATTGGATCAGTTGGGCGTAGTTGATGCTGTCCATGATGGCGCGGTTGGTCGCGGCCAGCGCCTCCGTCCGTTCCTGGACTCGGCTTTCCAGGGTGCGGGTGTGGTCCTGCACCGTCCCAGCCATCCGGTTGAAGCCGTCGGCCAGCACGCCGATCTCGTCGGCGCGGTCGGCGTTCATGCGGGCGCCGTAGTCGCCGCGGGCCAGGACGCCGGCCAACTGGGTCAGCCGGCGCAGCGGGCGCAGCACGATCCGGTTCAGCGTGAGGCCCAGCGCCGCCATCGCCCCGAGCAGCGACAACAGGAGCAGCCCGACCACCGGGACCAGCGCGTCCAGCGTCGCCTGCCGGACCTCCGCGGTCGAATAGGCGACGCGCAGGCGCCCGACCGTCTCGACCCCGCCTTCCCGCCCGTGCAGGACGATGGGCCGCTCCACCGCGACGCGGTTGGCCGGATCGGCGGCCCCGGCGGTGGCCTGCGCCAGTGGCGTGTCGCGGCCGACCTCGTACACGGCGATGGAGCGGATGGCTAGGTCACGGGCGGTCAGCGCGTCGATCATGCGCTGAACGCTGCGGGTGTCGAGTTCCCACAGCGGCCCGCTCAGCGCGTCGGCCTGGGTGGCGGCGACCAGCTCGGCCCGGCGCAGCAGATCCTGGTGCCGCTGTCCCTCGACGATGCGCTCGGACAGCAGCACGGCGGCGGCGCCGATGGTGGCGGTGGTCACCAGGATGGCGCCGGCCACCCGCGCCAGCAGGGAGGAGCGGCGCTTCACGACAGGATGCCGCTGCGGCGCCACAGCGACTCCAGCCGGCCATCGGCGGCAAGGCGCTCCAGCAACCCGTCGAGCCACGCCGCGCCGACCGGCCCGCCGCGGCGCACCAGGATGGTGTGTTCGTAGATCTGGTCGGTGCGTTCCGACACCAGCAGCCGTTGCGCCAGTTCGGGCTCGCGTTTCAGGAAGCGGGTCAGGAAGGAGCGGGTGACGATGGCGAGATCGGCCCGTCCGGCGGCGACGCTGCGCACGTTGCCCTCATGCGTCACCGTGACGCGGGTGTGATAGCGCTGCTCCAGCAGCTTCGGATCGGCGTGGAAGTCGGCATAGGCGTAGTGGTAGCCCAGCCGGCCCAGGATGGTCTTGCCGCTCAGATCGTCGAACACGGACTGGTCGATGCCCGGCCCGGCCTTGGCAACGAACACCTCGGCGTCGCGCAGGAAGGGGCGGGTGGCCTCCACCGGACGGCCTTCCCAGCCCCAGGTCAGGCATTCGAAGGCGATCATGTCGAACCGCCCCTGTTCCAGGTCGTCGTAACGGCGCTGCGGCGCGGTCGCGACCAGCCGGAACCGGCGTTCGGACTGGGCGGCGTTGAGCAGATCCAGCAGATCGCGCGTCACGCCGTCGCCCGTCTCATCGACGTAAGGGGGGAATTCGTAGGCACCGACATTGACCACCACCGGGCCGGTCGCCGGCACCACCGCGGGGGCGTCCTCGACCGCCGCGGCCAACACCGACCGGGTCGGCCAGCCGGACAGGAGGGGTCCGGACAGCAGGGGCAGCGCAACCGTCAGCGCCGTGCGGCGGGAAACCGGCCCCGTCATGTCGCCCCTCTCGCATTACCCCATTCGTGGTGGCGATACTTTACTCCGGTATGCAACGTGACCGCAACGCGGCAATAAAGCACCAGGTTGCGGAACGCATGATGTCAGGCGGCTTCGGTTGCCCGTTCGACCTCCTGGTCGGCAAGGCCGGTGATCTCGTCGCCGGTCAGCGTCTCGCGTTCCAGCAGCGCCCGGGCGATGCTGTCCAGCGCGGTGCGGTCGCTGCGCAGCAGGCGGCGGGCATGCTCCATCCCCTCGTCGGTGATGCGGCGGATTTCCTCGTCGATGCGCCAGGCGGTGCGCTCCGACCGCACGCCCGGCTCGCTGCCGGCGTGGGCGACGAAGCCGATGGCCTCGCTCATGCCCCAGGCGGCGACCATGCGGCGGGCGAGGTCGGTGGCGGCGCGGAAGTCGGCCTCGGCTCCGGTGGTGACATGGTCCTGGCCGAAGACGATCTCCTCCGCCGCGCGGCCGGCCATGGCGACGGCGATGTCGGCCAGCAGCTTGGCGCGCGACACGGACACCCGGTCACCCTCCGGCAGCCGGACCACCATGCCCAGCGCGCGGCCGCGCGGGATGATCGTCGCCTTGTGGATCGGGTCGGCCTCCGGGCAGCGCAGCGAGACGAGGGCGTGGCCGGCCTCGTGGTAGGCGGTCAGGCGGCGTTCGTGAGCCGACAGGGCGAGGCTGCGGCGCTCCACCCCCATCAGCACGCGGTCCTTGGCGGTTTCGAAATCGGCCATGGTGACGACCACCCGGCCCTGGCGCGCCGCCGACAGCGCCGCCTCGTTGGCGAGGTTGGCGAGTTCGGCGCCGGAGAAGCCCGGCGTGCCGCGCGCCACCGTGCGGGCGCAGACATCGGGGGCCAGCGTCAGCCGGCCGGCGTGGACGCCCAGGATCGCCTCGCGCCCCGCCACGTCGGGAAGGCTGACATGGATGTGACGGTCGAATCGGCCGGGGCGGAGCACGGCGGCGTCCAGCATCTCCGACCGGTTGGTGGCGGCGATCACCACGACGTCGCCGCCCTCGACAATGCCGTCCATCTCGACCAGCAGCTGGTTGAGCGTCTGTTCGCGTTCGGAATGGCTATTGGATTCGCCGCGCTTGCCGGCCAGCGCGTCGATCTCGTCGATGAACAGCAGGCAGGGGGCGTTGGCGCGGGCGGCCTTGAACAGGTTGCGGACGCGCGCGGCGCCCAGCCCGACGAACATCTCGACGAAGTCCGACCCCGACGCGGCGAAGAACGGCACGCCGGCCTCACCGGCCGCCGCCTTGGCCAGCATGGTCTTGCCGGTGCCGGGCGGACCGACCAGCAGGATGCCCTTCGGCACGCGGGCGCCGGCCATGGCGAAGCGGCGCGGGTCCTTCAGGAACTGCACCGTCTCGCGCAGTTCCTCCTTGGCCTCGTCCACGCCGGCGACGTCGGCGAAGACGGTGCCGGTGTCCTCCGGCCGGATGCGGGTGGCGCGGCCCATCCCGAAGAACTGCCCGCCGCTCAGCGCCAGCCCGCCGACCAGCAGCGCCACCACCAGGAACGGCGCCGCCCGGTCGAGCACGCCGACCGTCTGCGCCATCAGCCCCACGGGGCCGTCGTCGAAGGCGATGGCGACCTTGTGGCTGCGCAGTTCCTTCAGCAGATCGTCGGTCACCGGCATGACGATGCGGCTGCGGGTTCCGTCGGTCGCCACCGCATGCCCGGTGTCGTCGCTGAAGGTGATCGACGCGATCTCGCCCCGGCCGGCCCGCTCGATCAGCGCGCTGTAGGTTGCCGGCTGTTCACCCGCCCGCTGGGCATGGTCGTACCAGGCCGCGAAGCCAAGCCACGCGGCCAGCAGGGCGGCCAGGGCAGCGAGCGCAATCATCGGGCGTTTCGGCAGCGTGGGCATGTCGGCTCCGCGAGGGGGAAGGACTGGCTTTCGGTCTATGCCATTGATGGGGCCATTGATGCGGGACAGCCTGCCGCCGCGGCAACCGATAAGGGCCCGTGTCCCTTCTTTGACACCGTAAGCGGTGCGTTTGCCGAATGGCTCCCTTCCGAATCCAAGGGAGATCTCAAGCGGTTGCCGATAAGCTTCAGTTCCGACAGTATGGCATCCCAACCAAAGCGCATCGCCCGAACGATAGCGCACTGCCCGAACGATAAGGACCACACCGCCATGGCCGAGGCCGCCGCACCGGCGCCTGCCCTCCAATTGGAGGGCGTGACCTGCACCTTTCCCTCACCCGACGGCCGGGGACGTTCCTACACCGCCGTACAGGGCGCCAGCTTCACCGTCGCCGATGGGGAGTTCGTGTCGATCGTCGGCCCGACCGGCAGCGGCAAGTCGACCATGCTGAACGTCGCCGCCGGGCTGCTGAAGCCGAGCGAGGGCAGGGCGCTGTCCTTTGGCCAGCCGGTGACCGGGATCAACCCGAAGGCCGGCTACATGTTCCAGGCCGAGGCGCTGATGCCGTGGAAGTCGGCGCTCGACAACGTCGCCGCCGGGCTGGAGTTCCGCGGCGTCGCGCGGGCGCAGGCGCGGGAGCGCGCACGGCCCTGGCTGTCCCGTGTCGGGCTGGAGGGATTCGGCGACCGCTTTCCGCACCAGTTGTCGGGCGGTATGCGCAAGCGCGTGGCGCTGGCCCAGACGCTGATCGTCGACCCGAAGATCATCCTGATGGACGAGCCTTTCTCGGCGCTCGACGTCCAGACCCGGCAGATGATGGAGAACGAGCTGCTCGACCTGTGGGCGGCGGACCGCAAGTCGGTGGTCTTCATCACCCACGACCTGGAGGAGGCGATCGCCATGTCCGACCGGGTGCTGGTGCTGTCGGCCGGGCCGGGATCGCGGCTGATCGGTGAATACCGCATCGACCTCGACCGGCCGCGCGACGTGGCGGACATCCGCATGACCCCGCAATTCCTGGCGCTGCACCGGGAGATCTGGGGCCAGTTGCGCGACGAAGTGCTGAAGGGCTACGCCCAGACCAAGCTGCGGTGACGACATCATGAGATCCCACGCCAAACGCCTGCCGAGCCGCCCGGTCATCCTGCTGCTGCAACTGGGTGTGCTGATCGCGTTCTTCCTGATCTGGCACGTCCTGACCGACACCAAGATTCTCAGCCCGTTCTTCTTCGGCACGCCGGGCGCGGTGCTGGAGCGGACCTGGAAGGACTTCGCGTCCGGCGTCATCTGGTACCATCTGGGCATCACGCTGCTGGAGACGGCGCTGGCCTTCGCCATCGGCACGGTGGCGGGCATCGCCTTCGGCTTCTGGTTCGCCCGCGCGCCGTTGGTGTCGATCGTGTTCGACCCCTACATCAAGGCGGTGAACGCGCTGCCCCGCGTCGTGCTGGCGCCGATCTTCGCGCTGTGGCTGGGGCTGGGCATCTGGTCGAAGGTGGCGCTGGGGGTGACGCTGGTCTTCTTCATCGTCTTCTTCAACGTCTACCAGGGCGTGAAGGAGGTCAGCCCCGTCGTGCTGGCCAACGCCCGCATGCTGGGCGCCAACTCGCGCCACCTGTTCCGCCACGTCTATCTGCCGTCGGCGCTGTCCTGGGTCTTCTCGTCGCTGCACACCGCGGTCGGTTTCGCCATGGTCGGTGCGGTGGTCGGCGAGTATCTGGGCTCCGCCGCCGGGCTCGGCTACCGCATCCACCAGGCCGAGGGCGTGTTCGACACCGTCGGCGTCTTTTCCGGCATGCTGGTGCTGACCATCTTCGTCGTCCTGATCGACGCGGCGGTGACCGTCATCGAAAAGCGCCTGCTGCACTGGCGTCCACAAGACCAGCACAGCGGGCAGCACTGACCATCCAAGGGGGAGGAAAACCAATGAACCTGAAAGCCTTGATCGCGGCCGCCGCGGTCGCCCTGACGCTGGGAGCCGTCACGCCGGCGTCCGCCCAGGACAAGCTGGAGAAGACCGACATCAAGATCGCGGTCGGTGGCAAGCCGCTGCTCTATTATCTTCCGCTGACGCTGGCGGAACGGCTGGGCTACTTCAAGGACGCCGGCCTGAACGTCGAGATCAGCGATTTCGGCGGCGGGTCGAAGAGCCTGCAGGCGCTGGTCGGCGGGTCCGCCGACGTGGTGACCGGCGCCTACGACCACACCATCCAGATGCAGGCGAAGGGTCAGCCGATCGTCGCCCTGACGCAGCTCGGCCGCTATCCCGGCATCGTGCTGGCGGCGGTGAACCGGGCCGACACCATCAAGTCGGTGAAGGACCTGAAGGGCAAGAAGGTCGGCGTGACCGCCCCCGGCTCCTCCACCAACTTCATGCTGAACTATGTGCTGACCTCGATCGGCATGAAGCCGGAGGATGTGTCGATCATCGGCGTCGGCGGCGGCCCCAGCGCCATCGCGGCGATCAAGCGCGGCGAGATCGACGCCATCGTCAACCTCGACCCGGTGATCAGCCAGGCCCAGGCCGACGGCGACATCACCATCCTGGCCGACACCCGCACCGAGAAGGGCACGATCGAGGTCTATGGCGGCCCCTACCCGGCGGCGGTCCTCTACGCCAAGCCGGAGTTCGTCAAGGAGAACCCGAAGACGACCCAGGCGCTGGCCGACGTGTTCGTCCGCACCATGCTGTGGCTGAACAAGGCCTCGACCGAGGATGTGCTGAAGGTGCTGCCGGAGGAGTATTTCCTGGGCAACAAGTCGCTCTACGCCCAGGCCTTCGAGCATTCCAAGCCGACCTATTCGCCGGACGGCCAGTTCACCGAGGCGGGGGCCAAGGCCGCCCTGACGGTGCTGAAGGCGTTCGATCCGGCGGTGGCCTCGGCCAACATCGACCTGTCGAAGACCTACACCAACCAGTATGTCGCCGACGCGCTGAAGCGCCTGCCGAAGTGAGCGGCCCGCCCGCCGGTTGGCGGGAGAGGGAATACCCATAGAAAAAATGTGGGCGCGGCATTTTGTCGCGCCCTTTTTCATGCTGCGCCGCCGTTAGACTGGACGGAATTGGTCCTGATTGAGCCCCGATCGCGACCGCCACCCCGTTTGCGGAGTGCCCGAATGGCCGAGGTGATTTTCTACGGAATGGCCGGTTGTCCGGCGAACGCCAAGCAGAAGCAGCAGTTGACCGCCGCCGGCCACCGGCTGGTCGAACGCGATCTGGCGACCGCCGATTTGACGGCCGCTGAACTGCGCAGCTTCTTCGGCGACAAGGAGGTCGATGGTTGGTTCAACCGGCGCGCCGCCGCGGTGAAGAACGGCAGCGTCAAGCCGGACGCGATCGACGAGGCTGCCGCGCTGTCCGCCATGCTGGCCGACCGCGAGTTGATCCGCCGCCCGCTGATCCAGTCCGGCGACCGCCGCGAGGCCGGCTTCGATCCCAACACCCTGCACGCCTGGATCGGCATGACCTCTGGCGAGAGCTGCGATGACAAGCACGCCCGCGGCCAGTGCGACCACGGCCATCAGCATTTCGTGAAGGCGCCCGGCACCTGACGGCAAAAAGCCCGCGGCGGGATGATCCGTCGCGGGCCTTTCCCTGTCCGGAGTCTGTCGGGATGCTAGGCGAACGCCTTGTACGCAATCAGCGTGAAGGTGTCGCGCACACCCGGCAGGGTCTGCACATGTTCGGTGACGAAGCGGCCGATGTCGTCGTTTTCCGGCAGGTAGCACTTCATCAGCAGGTCGTACTGGCCGGAGATGGAATGCACCTCAGACACCCGCTCGATCAACTGCACCGCCTGGTCGGCAACCTCATAGGCCTTGCCGAGATCGCACTTGACCATGACGAAGATGGTCTGCACGGGCTCAGCCCTCCTGCGGCGCTTCGGTCGTGCTGCCCGCCGCCGGACGCGGCCGGGCGGAGCGCAGCATGAAGGCCGGCATATGGTCGCCGAAGCCGATCACCGGCACGTCGTCCTCGTCCTCGTCGCGGCGACGACGGCGGTCACGGTCGCGGTCGCGGCGCGGATCGGCGTTGCGGCGGCTCTCGGCGGCGGCCAGCGATTCGCGCGGCTGGCGTTCTTCACGGGCCGGACGCTCGTCGCGCATCGGACGCTCCTCACGGGCCGGACGTTCCTCACGAACCGCAGCACGCTCCTCGCGGATCGGGCGCTCGTCACGGGCGGGGCGTTCCTCGCGGACGGGACGCTCCTCGCGCGGAGCGCGTTCCTCACGCGGAGCGGCCTCGCGCGGTGCACGGCCGCGGGCTTCGGGCTTGCCGCCACGACCGCCACGGCCACGCCGGCGGGAGCTGTCTTCCTCGCCGAACTCGGCCGATTCCAGGCCGTCGATGGCGATCATGGGGATCTCCCGCTTGATGAGGCGCGCGATGGCGCCGACCAGTTTCGTGTCGTCCGGCGTGGCCAGCATGAAGGCGCGGCCCTGCTTGCCGGCGCGACCGGTGCGGCCGATGCGATGGACGTAGTCGTCCGGCGTCAGCGGGACGTCGTAGTTGAACACATGGCTCAACCCCTGCACGTCGATGCCGCGGGCGGCGACGTCGGAGCAGACCAGCAGCGAGATCTCGCCCTGCTTGAAACGCTCCAGCGTTTCGGTGCGCTTGGACTGGACCATGTCGCCATGCAGCGAGCCGACGTTGAAGCCGTGGCGTTCCAGCGACTTCTGCAGCTCGGCGATGTCGCGCTTGCGGTTGCAGAAGATGAAGGCGTTCTTCACGTCTTCCGTCTGCAGCAGGTGGCGCAGCGCCCGGCGCTTGTCCATCTCCTGCACCAGCACCATCGCCTGCGTGACCGTTTCGGCCGGCGAGGCGGGCGGGTCGACGGAAATCTCCACCGGCTCGTTCAGGAAGGCGTCGGCCAGCCGGCGGATTTCCGGCGGCATGGTCGCCGAGAAGAACAGTGTCTGGCGGTTCTTCGGCAGCTTGCTGACGATCCGCTCGATGTCGGGGATGAAGCCCATGTCGAGCATGCGGTCGGCTTCGTCGATGACGAAGACCTTGATGTCGTTCAGCATGATGTTGCCGCGCTCGAACAGGTCGATCAGTCGACCCGGAGTCGCGATCAGCACATCTACGCCACGGTCGAGCTTCTTCACCTGTTCGGTGAAGGTTTCGCCGCCGATCAGCAGCGCCATGCTGAGCTTGTGGTGCTTGCCGTAGGTCTCGAAGCTTTCCGACACCTGGGCCGCCAGCTCGCGCGTCGGCTCCAGGATCAGCGACCGCGGCATCCGCGCACGGGCACGGCCCGACGCCAGGATGTCGATCATGGGCAAGGTGAAGCTCGCCGTTTTGCCGGTGCCCGTCTGCGCGCAGCCCAGCACGTCGCGGCGTTGCAGGACACAGGGAATGGCCTGTTCCTGAATGGGCGTCGGTTGGGTGTAACCCTTGTCCTCGATAGCGCGCAGGACGTCAGGGCCAAGCCCAAGTTCCGAAAAAAGCATCCAACCTGTTTCTGTTCTGGAGTGCGCAAATCGAGCGGGCAACGCTCGACGCCTGGATAAGGCCGCAGAATAGGAAGTCAAAGCGGTATGTCAATAGACCCGATGTTCCGGTACCGAAAATAGCCGTGAAAAGACGCCGCGTTGGCGAAATGGGCGCGCTGGGGTAGGGTGTCGGCGGGCAATGCTGCGAGTCGCGGTGATTGCCGAACCCAACATCGGGGGGCCGAGCGCCCCTTCGGAACGGTCGAGAGCCTTCGTGATGATTCTTCGTGCCCAGGAGTCGGTGCTGGTCGTGGTCGACGTGCAGGAGCGTCTGCTGCCCGCCATCCACGAATCCGGACGGGTCGTCCGCAACGCCGGCATGCTGCTGAAGGCGGCCGACGCCCTGTCGGTGCCGGTGCTGGTGACCGAGCAATACCCCCGCGGCCTGGGGCCGACGGTGGAGGCGGTGCGTGCCCTGCTTCCCGCCGCGACCCCGGTGATCGAGAAGATCACCTTCGCCTCCACCGGCGAACCGGCCTTCACCGCGGCGCTGGAGGAACTGTCCCGCCCGCAGGTCGTGCTGTGCGGGACGGAGGCGCATGTCTGCGTGCTGCAGACCGCGTTGGGGCTGCGGCAGCTGGGCTACGCCGTGCATCTGGTCGCCGACGCGGTGTCCTCGCGCACGCCGGCCAACCATGCCGCCGCCATCGACCGGCTGCGCGCCGCCGGCGTCACCATCGTCACCACCGAGATGGTGCTGTTCGAGTGGATGGAGCGGGCCGGCACGCCGGTCTTTAAGGTCGTCAGCGCGCTGGTGAAATGAGCGCAGGAGGAGTTGCCATGACCGCCGGCACCGCCGTGAAAGAGCGCCCCGCCCTGATCCTGTTGCCCGGCATGCCGCTGGACGCGGCGCTGTGGGACCATCAGCTCCGCCACCTCGCCGACGTCGTCGACCCGCGGGTGGTCGAACTGGCGGGCTGCGATTCGGTCGCCGCGATGGCCGACATTGTTCTGGCCGCGGCGCCGCCGCGCTTCGCCGTCGCCGGCCTGTCGATGGGCGGCTATGTCGCGCTGGAGATCCTGCGCCGCGCGCCGGAGCGGGTGGAGCGGCTGGCCCTGCTCGACACCAACGCCCGCCCCGACACGGCGGAGGCGACCGCCAACCGGCGCGACGCGGTGGCGCTCGCCCGCCAGGGCAAGTACCGCCACGTCGCCCGCGCCGCCCTGCCGCGGCTGGTCCACCCTGACCGGCTGGCCGACGAAGGGTTCGTCCAGTCGGTGCTGGCGCAGATGGAGCGGGTCGGCGTCGACGGTTACGCCCGCGAGCAGGAGGCGATCATCAACCGCCCGGACAGCCGTCCCGGCCTTGGCGCCATCCGCTGCCCGACCTTGATCCTGTGCGGCCGGCAAGACGCGCTGACCCCGCCGGCGCTGCACGAGGAGATGGCCGCCGCCATTCCAGGCGCCCGGCTGGTGCTGATCGAGGATTGCGGCCATCTGTCGGCGATGGAGCAGCCGCAGGCGGTCACCGCGCTGATGCGCGACTGGCTGCTGCGGCCCTAGGCGCGTTGTTGCCGACGTCCGCCCCCGATGCTCAGCGTGGATGCCTCAGCAATCGGGGGCGCCGCAGAAAAGCTCGGCGTTCCGCGTCGGGAACAGTGAAAAGGTCATGTCGCTGATCAGCGAGGCGAAATCGGGATCGTCCGGTCCCTGCGGCCGGTCCAGCCACCCCGTCGCCGATGTCATGGCGCCGCCGCCGCGGCAGAAGGCACCCTGCACGACGATGGCGCCGCCCGGCGGCCGCGTCGGGATCGGCCCCTCGGTGCAGAGCGAGGAGTTCAGCATCGTCTCCGCCACGTTGAAGGCCAGCACCACCTTGTAGTCGCGCCGCGCCGTGTCGTTCGGCGTGGTCGTCAGGCGGGTGACCACGCCGGTGACGCGGTTCTGCATGTGGGGCAGGACCTTCTGCGCGAAGCGGTCCGGCGGCAGGCCGAAGGGGTCGCCGTGCAGCACCACCCGCAGGTCGCGGTTCGCCGCCGCGTAGGCGACCTCGCTCAACGTGTAGGCGGGCGCCGGTTCGCCGGCCACCACCCGCTCGTTGGAGCAGGCGGCGAGGCTGGCGGATCCCAGAAGCAGGAGCGCGAGCGGCAGGGGGATGCGCATGGTCGGGCCGTCCTTGGATGTCTCTCCCACAGACATGGGGATCGCTTGGCCGTCCGTCACGCTCAGCGCAGCCACTTGGTTGCCGCCGCGGTGACGATGTCCGGGTAGTCCGGGCGTTCCGGCCCGATCAACGGCAGCCCGAACTCCGCGACGATGCGGGCGACGCCGGCGGCGTCCAGCGGGTCGAGGCCGAGCGCGCGGGCGCGGCGGGCGATGGCCATCTCCTGGCCCCAGACATAGACCCGGCGCGCTCCGGTGTTTGCCGCCATGACGCGCGACTGCTCCATCCGCTCGTCGCCGTTCAGCGGCAGCCAGATGTCGGCCATCAGCGTGTCCACCGGCTCGTCGGTGCGGAACGCCAGCGCGTCGGCGTTGACGATGGTGATCTTGTCCGCCGCCCGGCCGGGAAGCTGGTCGAACAGGCCCATGCGGCTGTTGACCTCGATGACGTCGGGGTCCAGCTCGACGACGGTGACGCGCGTCACCTCCGGCCGCAGCGCCGCGTTGACCGCCGCCCAGCCCATGCCCATGCCCATGACCACCGTGTGCCCGGTGGCGGCGCGGACGCCGATCTCCTGGCTTTCCATCTCCATCGGGGTCATCGACATCCAGCAGCGGAACTCCCCGTCCGCCTCGCGGCGGAACAGCGCGGCCATGTCGGTCGACACCGTGGTCGGACTCCAATAGCCGGCGCTCAGCAGGGTCGGGGCGAGCTGAATCCGCCAGCGGCCGATCTCGCACGGCCGGTAGGTCGGGACGAACAGATCGGTTTCGTAGGGCTGCAGCAGCGCCTGAAGGGCGGCTTCGGCTCCGGGAACGGCGTGGACGGGAAACATGCGGCGCTCCTGCGGTTTTGGGGTGGCGTCGCCGGCGGACGCCCTCCCAAAGGCGGGGTGCCGCAGGCTTTACACGTCGATGTCGTCCGCCTTCACGAACTTCGCGTTGTCCTGAATGAATTTAAAGCGCAGTTCCGGCCGCTTGCCCATCAGATCTTCGACCAGGGAGCGTGTCCGCTCACATTCCGGCTTCTCCTCCGGGTCGGCGGCGTTGGGCACCACCACCCGCAGCAGGGAGCGCTTGCGCGGGTCCATGGTGGTGTCGCGCAGCTGCGCCGGCATCATCTCGCCCAGGCCCTTGAAGCGGCTGATGTCGGGCTTCTTGCCCTTGAACATCTTGGACAGCAGCTCGTCCTTGTGGGCGTCGTCGCGGGCGTAGACCTGCTTGTTGCCGTGGCTCAGCCGGTAGAGCGGCGGCAGCGCCAGGTACAGGTGGCCTTCCTGGATCAGGCCAGGCATCTCGCGGTAGAAGAAGGTCATCAGCAGCGAGGCGATGTGCGCGCCGTCGACGTCGGCGTCGGTCATGATGATGACCCGCTCGTAGCGCAGCTTGTCGGTCGAGAAATCCTTGCCGATGCCGCAGCCCAGCGCCTGGGTCAGGTCGTTCAGCTCCTGGTTGGCCTTCATCTTGTCGACCGACGCGCTGGCGACGTTCAGGATCTTGCCGCGCAGCGGCAGGATGGCCTGGGTCTCGCGCTGGCGCGCCTGCTTGGCCGAACCGCCGGCCGAGTCGCCCTCCACCAGGAACAGTTCGGTGCCTTCGGGGGAGTTGCGCGAGCAGTCGGCCAGCTTGCCGGGCAGCCGCAGCCGGCGGGTGGCCGACTTGCGCGTCATGTCCTTGGACTGCTTGCGCCGCGCCCGCTCCTCCGCCTTTTCGATCAGGTGTTCGAGCAGGGCGTTGGCGCTGGGCGGGTTGCCCGACAGCCAATGGTCGAAATGGTCCTTCAGCGCGGTTTCGACGAGGCGCTGGGCCTCCGCCGTCACCAGCTTTTCCTTGGTCTGGCCCTGGAAATGCGGCTCGCGGATGAAGACTGACAGCAGGATGCAGGCGTCGCCCACCACGTCGTCGGCGGTGACCTGCCCGGCGCGCTTGTTGTTGGTCAGGTCGCCGTACGCCTTCAGCCCGCGGGTCAGCGCGGCGCGCAGCCCGGCCTCGTGCGTGCCGCCCTGCGGAGTCGGCACCGTGTTGCAGTAGGTGTGCGAGAAGCCCTCGTCGTCGTCCGGCCACGCCACCGCCCATTCCACCCGGCCCTGGCCGTTCGGGAAGTCCACCGACCCGGCGAAGGGCGAGGGGGTGAGCATCTTGCGGTCTTTCAGCGCCGCCGTCAGGTAGTCGAGCAGGCCGCCGGGGAAATGCAGCGTCTCCGCCGCCGGAGTCGTCGCGTCGACCGACAGCAGCGCCGGGTCGCAGCTCCAGCGGATCTCGACGCCGCGGTACAGGTAGGCCTTCGACCGCGCCAGCCGGTAGAGCCGGTGCGGTTCGAAATGCATCGTATCGCCGAAGATCTCCGGGTCGGGATGGAAGCGGATGGTGGTGCCGCGGCGGTTGACGTTGCCCTTGGGCGTCAGCGGCCCCTGCGGCAGGCCGCGGCTGTAGTCCTGGACGAACAGCTGCTTGTCGCGGGCGATCTCCACCGTCAGCCGGTCCGACAGGGCGTTCACCACCGACAGGCCGACGCCGTGCAGGCCGCCCGAGGTCTCGTATACCTTGTTGGAGAACTTGCCGCCGGAGTGCAGCGTGGTCACGATGACCTCCAGCGCCGACTTGCCGGGGTATTTCGGGTGGTCGTCGATCGGGATGCCGCGCCCGTTGTCGCGCACCATCACCGAACCGTCGGCGAACAGCTCCAGGTCGATTCGGCTGGCGTGCCCCGCCACCGCCTCGTCCATGGCGTTGTCCAGCACCTCGGCCACCAGATGGTGCAGCGCGCGGTCGTCGGTGCCGCCGATGTACATGCCGGGTCGACGGCGAACGGGCTCCAGCCCCTCCAGAACCTCGATATCCTGGGCGGAATAGCTGTCGGCCTTGGGGGCCTTGTTCTCGAAAAGATCGCTCATGCCGGGATGATAGGAATTTCGTCAGGGGTGCGCAAGCGCATCCTGTGGCGTTTATAGTGCGATGCCACAAGCGTTTGTGCGCGAAATTTTCGTGACGGCGGAGGGACCATGGGCACGACGGACGGTTTCGACTTCAACCCCGCGAGCTTCGAGAGCGGCCCCGCCCTGCGGGCGATCGCCATGCCGGCCGACACCAACCCCAACGGCGACATCTTCGGCGGCTGGCTGCTGGCCCAGATGGATCTGGCCGGCGGCACCGTCGCCGTCCGCCGCTGCCATGGCCGCGTCGCCACCGTCGGCATCGAGGCGATGACCTTCCACAAGCCGGTCTTCGTCGGCGACGAGGTCAGCTGCTTCGCCCGGATCGAGAAGATCGGCCGGACCTCGCTGCGCGTGCGGATCGAAACCTGGGTGCGGCGCGAGCGGTCGGGATCCGACCCGATCAAGGTGACGGAGGGCGTGTTCACCTACGTCGCCATCGGCGAGGACCGCAAGCCGCGCGAGGTTCCGGCGGAGTGAGCACGGGCTACCCCTCGGTCGCGCAGCCCGGCTTCACCACCGGATCGCTGGCGAAGCTGCCGTCGTCGACCGACTTGTCGACGCCGTAGTCGGGGTTGACCCCCGCCTGCAACGCCGCCAGCCGGTGTGCGGTGGCGACGGCGGCTTCGCGTTCGACCGCGCGGTAATGGTCGATCACCTGCTCGCCGAAGGCGGTCAGCACGGTGCCGCCGCCATGCTTGCCGCCGACCGCGGCGCTGACCACCGGTTCGCGGAAGATGCGGTTGAGGTCGTCGACCAGCAGCCACGCCCGGCGGTAGGACATGCCGAGCGCCCGCCCGGCGGCGGAGATCGAACCGGCTTCGCGAATCCGCTCCAGCAGCATGATCTTGCCCGGGCCGATCGAGCCGCCGGACTCGAAGTCGATGCGGATCCGCATGCGGGTCATGCCGGCCGCCCTCCGTCAGCGCTCGGCCGTGGCGAGGCCGTCGCCGGTCCACGCCCCGGTGCGGAAGAAGCCGTCGATCCGCTCCATCCACGGGCCGATGTCCATGCCGGCGGCGGACAGCCAGTCGCGGTTGAAGTAGGTGCCGCGGTAACGGTCGCCGGGGTCGCAGATCAGCGTGGCGATACTGCCCTGCCGGCCCCGCCGCCGCATGTCGGCGATCAGGTCGATGGCGCCGACCAGGTTGGTGCCGGTGGAACCGCCGCAGGCCCGGCCCAGCCGGTCACGCAGCACCCACACCGCGGCGATGCTGGCGACGTCGGGCACCCGGATCATGCGGTCGATCACGCCCGGCTGGAAGGACGGCTCGACCGTCGGCCGGCCGATGCCCTCGATGCCGGAACCACGCGGGACGGTGGCCTGCGGGTTGCCGTCGCGGAAGCCCTCGAAGAAGGCGGAATGCTCCGGATCGGCGACGCAGACCCGCGTCGGCAGCCGCCGGTAGCGCACATAGCGCCCCATGGTGGCCGAGGTGCCGCCGGTGCCGGCGCCGCAGACGATCCAGTCGGGGATCGGGTGCGGTTCCTGCGCCATCTGCTCGAAGATCGACTGGGTGATGTTGTTGTTGCCGCGCCAGTCGGTCGCCCGCTCGGCGTAGGTGAACTGGTCCATGAAATGGCCGTTGCAGGCCTCGGCCAGCCGTTGCGCCTCGGCGCAGACGTCGGCCGCGCGCTCCACCATGTGGCAACGGCCGCCGTAGAACTCGATCTGCGCGATCTTGGCCGGCGAGGTGCCGCGCGGCATCACCGCGACGAAGGGCAGGTCGAGCAGCTGGGCGAAATAGGCCTCCGACACGGCGGTGGAGCCCGACGACGCCTCGATCACCGTGGTGCCTTCACGCACCCAGCCGTTGCACAGGGCGTAGAGGAACAGCGACCGCGCCAGCCGGTGCTTCAGGCTGCCGGTCGGGTGGGTCGACTCGTCCTTCAGGTACAGCGTGACGCCGGGCACCGACGGGATCGGCAGCCGCAGCAGGTGCGTGTCGGCGGAGCGGTTCACGTCCGCCTCGATGCGCCGCAGCGCCTCGTCGAGCCAGCCCCGGAGGGCGGGGGAGGGGGTGGTCATGGATTCCTGTCCAGCGATGGGCCGGGTTCATCCATAGCGCGGATTGTTGCGGAATGCACCCGGCCCGCGCTCCGCCCCCTCTTGTCGCCTCCTCCGGCCGGCCGTTCAGCTCTGCCTTCAGCCCTGCCGGATGCGGGCGACGAAGGCGGACACTTCCGACAGCATGCGGTCGGCCCGCTCGCCCACCTTGCGGGCGGCGGCGGCCACCTCGGTGGAGGCTTGGCCGGTGGCGGTGGCGTGGCTGCACACCAGGGTCAGGCTGTTCGACACCGAGGTGACGCCCTGCGCCGCCTCGTTGACGTTCTGGCTGATGTCGCGGGTGGCGGCCCCCTGCTCCTCGATCGCGGCGGAGATGCTGGAGGCGACGCTGTTCACCGTCTCGATCGCCCCGCCGACTCCGCGCATCGCCTCCACCACCGAGGAGGTGGCGTCGGTCATCGCGGCGATCTGGGCCTGGACATCGTCGGTCGCCTTCGCCGTCTGGTTGGCGAGGCTCTTCACCTCCTGCGCGACGACGGCGAAGCCCTTGCCCGCCTCGCCGGCCCGCGCCGCCTCGATGGTGGCGTTCAACGCCAGCAGGTTGGTCTGCGCGGCGATGGAGCGGATCAGGTCGACCACCTCGACCGTGCGGCGGGCAACGCCGTCGAGCTGTTCGATCAGTTGGTAGGTGCGGCGCACATCCTCCACCGCGCGGGCCGAGCCGCTGGTCGATTCGGCGACCTGCTGGGCGATCTCGCGGATCGACGCGGCGAGTTGCTCGGTGGCGCCGGCGACCGCCTGGACGTTGCCGGAGGTGTTCCCGGCGGCCTGGGCGGCGCCGTCCATCAGGCGGGTGGTCTGCTCCGCTCCCGCACTCATCGCGCCGGAGGTCTGGGTGAGTTGGCCGGCCGACTCCGCCACCGACCGGACCAGGGCGCCGACGCTGTTTTCGAACTCGTCGGCGAAACGGGCCATGGCGGCGCGGCGCTCCTGCTCGGCCTCGGCCTCCATCGCGGTCTGGCGACGGCGCAACGCGTCGGCCTCCATGGCGGTGCGGCGCAGCATCTCGACCGAGCGGGCGAGCCCACCGACCTCGTCGCGGCGCTCGGCGCCCTGCACCTCGGTGGCGAGGTCGCCCTTGGCGATGCGGTCGGTGGCGCGGCCGATTCCGTCCAGGCCGGCGGTGATGCGCGACACCAGGCGGAACCCGAACAGCCCCAGCAGCAGCGCCGCCGTCAGCGTCACCGCCAGCGTGTTCAGCAGCGTGGCGCGGAAGGCGGCGTCGACGTCGTCGATGTAGACGCCGGTGCCGATCATCCAGCCCCAGGGTTCATAGATCGCGGCGTGGGCCAGCTTCGGCATCGGCTCGCCGCCGCTCGCCTTGGGGAAGTTGTAGATCAGGAAACCGTCGCCGCTGCGGGCCGTGTTCAGAAGCTCGCGGATGACCATCACGCCGTTGCTGTCCTTGAAGTCGGCCAGCTTGCGCGTGCCCTCCAGGTCGGGGCGAACGCCGTGGAACATGTTGGTGCCGTCGAAGGTGTAAGCAAACATGTATTCGCTGCCGAAGAAGCGCAGCGCCCGCAGCGTCGCCTTGGCGCGGGTCTGCGCCTCGTCCTGGCTGAACTCGCCCTTGGCGGCGCGCTCGTCGTAGGACTTCAGGATCGACAGCGAGGTCTGCACCACCGCCTGGATCGAGTGTTGGTAGCCCTCGACCATCGTCGCGCGCTTCGACGTCGCCGACCAGATCCCGGCCACGAGAATGGTGATGAGGAACAGCCCCTGGAGAACCAGGAGCTTCGCCTTGATGCTGTGAAGTGTGATGGCCATGGCTCGAACACCGCCCCATACGGTGACGTACGGTTGGGGACACCGCGTTGCCGCTCCGGTCCGTCCGTACATCATTGATTGCTAAATGATGAATTTCTGATGCAGAGCGTCGCTCATACTGGAATATGGTCGCTCTGTATACCCTCTAAAGGATAGCTGGGGATTACCCCAACCGACACGCTGCGGGTTGTGATCTTGGGCGTCAGCCGGGTTACGCCGGGCGGGTAAGTCTGGCAGGATGCGGTGCCATGACGCTGATCGCCTACCCACTGTCGGGCGCACTCCCCGACATCCGCCCGGCGCGCCCGACGCGCGACTGGATCGACGCCCTGCCGGAACAGTACGGCTACCGTTGCCTGCCGCTGAACATCGCCAGCATGCACGGGTGGGAGGTGTGTTGCCCGGTTCGGGCGACGGCGGTGTGGGACGGCGGCACCGGCGTCGACGCCATCCGCATCACCGCGGAGGAGCGGCATCCTCTGCTGCCGGCCAGCCATTTCGGCAGCGGCGTGCTGACCTTCCACGTCGCGGCGCTGCTGCGCACCCCGCCGGGCGTCAACCTGATGGTGACCGGTCCGCTGAACCACCCGAAGCACGGCGTCGCCGGCCTGTCCGGGATCATCGAAACCGACTGGTCGCCCTATCCCTTCACCATGAACTGGAAGTTCACGGCGCCGGACGTGCCGGTGACCTGGGAGAAGGGCGAACCGTTCGCCCACCTGATGCCGATCCAGCGCGGCTTGCTGGAAAGCCTGACGCCGGAGGTCCGCGACCTCGACAGCGACCCGGAGACGGCGGCGCGCTACCGCCAGTGGGCGGCCGCGCGCAGCCAGTTCAACACCGACCTGAAGACCCCCGGCAGCCCCGCCGCGCAGGAACGCTGGCAGAAGGGCTACTACCGCGGCAAACACCCCGACGGCAGCGACGGTCCGCCGGAGCACGAGATCAAGCTGCGGCCGAAGCCCTTTCCGGGGCGCTGAGACGGCCCTGGGCAGGGGCGGCGCGGCGCCTTACAGCGTGTCCTGGATGCTCCGCACGAACTCCGGCAGGCCGACCTGCCGGCGGCGGCGCAGGCGTTCGGCGTGCAGGATCGACTCAACGGACGCGATGCTCTCGTCGACGTCGTTGTTGACGATGACGTAGTCGTATTCCGGCCAGTGGCTGATCTCGTTGGACGCCTTGGCCATGCGGTTGGCAATGACCTCTTCGGAATCCTGGCCGCGGCCGCGCAGGCGGCGTTCCAGTTCCACCACCGACGGCGGCAGGACGAAGACGCTGACCAGGTCGTCGCGGGCGTTCTGCGCCAGTTGCTGCGCGCCCTGCCAGTCGATGGCGAACAGCACGTCGCGGCCGGCGCCCAGCGCGTCCTCCACCGCGTGCCGCGGCGTGCCGTAGCAGTTGCCGAAGACGCGGGCGTGTTCCAGCAGGTCGCCGGTCTCGGCCATGCGGTCGAAGCGCGGCTGGTCGATGAAGTAATAGTCGAGGCCCTCGGCCTCGCCGGGCCGCATCGCCCGCGTGGTGACCGACACCGACATGGTGATGCCGGCATCGCGTTCCAGCAGGCCGCGGGCGATGGTGGTCTTGCCGGCGCCCGACGGGGAGGACAGCACCAGCATCAGGCCGCGCCGGTGGATAAGGGAGGTGGTGGTCTGGGCCATGGCGGTCACTCGATGTTCTGGACCTGCTCGCGAAGCTGCTCGATCGAGGCTTTCAGCGACAGGCCGATGCGGGTCAGTTCGACGTCCGCCGATTTGGAGCAGAGCGTGTTGGCCTCGCGGTTGAATTCCTGGCACAGGAAATCGAACCGACGGCCGATGGCGCCGCCTTCGGCCATCAGGTCGCGCGCGGCCTGGATGTGGGCGCGCAGGCGGTCCAGCTCTTCGCGAACGTCGGCCTTGCCGATCAGGATGGCGGCCTCCTGCGCCAGCCGATCCTCCGACAGGGCGGGGAAGGAACCGAGGATGGCGGCGACCTGGGCGCGCAGCTTCTCGCGCAGCGCCTCCGGCTGGGTCGAGGCGCAGGCCGACGCCGCATCCACCAGCCGCGCGATCTCGTCCAGATGGCCGTTCAGCACCTCGGCGATGCGGGTCCCTTCGGCGAGGCGGTTGACGACGAGCTGGTCTATCAGCCGGGTCAGGTCGCCCTTCAGCGCCGATTCGACACGCTCGCGCGCTTCGGTTTCGTCCTCTTCCACCGGTTCGATGATGCCGCGGACCGACAGCAGCGAATCCAGCCGCGGTGCGGCGGCACCGGCGCCCTCGATCTCGCGGGCGATCTCCAGCACCTGCGCCAGCAGGTCGCGGTTGATGCGAAGCTGCGACACCGCCTGGGCGCGGTTGACGGTCAGCGTCAGGTTGACGTTGCCGCGGGCCAGCCGCTTCGGCACCTCGGCACGGGCGATCGCCTCGACGCTGTCGAAGCCGGACGGCAGCCGGCAGCGCAGATCCAGGCTGCGGCCATTGACGCTCTTGGCCTCGAAGGTCCAGGAATAGCCGTCGCCGTGCCCATCGACGCGTGCGAATCCGGTCATGCTGGCGATGACGGGGCGATGAGCGGGCAAGGCGGCCTCTCTGGAAAGCGGTGGGTTCAAACGCGGCGGATGGGTGTGGCGCCCGTTATACCGGCCCCATGATCCCGCAACAAGCGCACAAGGACCATGTTTCATGAAACAGCCGTGTTCCATCGTCATCACCGGCGCCTCCAGCGGGATCGGCGCGGCGTTGGCCCGGCTCTACGCCGCGCCCGGGGTGTCGCTGGCGTTGACCGGGCGCGACTCCGCGCGGCTTGAGGCGGTGGCAACCGACTGCCGCGCCACTGGTGCCGGAGTCGTCACGGCGGTCGTTGACGCCGCCGACCGGGTGGCGATGGCGGACTGGCTGCGCAGCGTGGACGCGCGGACGCCGGTCGATCTGCTGATCGCCAACGCCGGCGTGTCGGCCGGCACCGGCGACGGCGGCGAAACCGAGGAACAGGCGCGCCGCATTTTGGCGGTCAATTTGGACGGCGTGCTGAACAGCGTCCATCCGCTGCTGCCGGCGATGCGGGCGCGCGGGCGCGGGCAAATCGCGCTGATGGCTTCGCTGGCCGGGTTCCGCGGGTTGCCGGGGGCGCCGGCCTATTGCGCGAGCAAGGCGGCGGTGCGGGTCTATGGCGAGGCGTTGCGCGGCGATCTGGCCGGGGAGGGTATTGAGCTGTCGGTGATCTGTCCCGGGTTCGTCAAAAGCCGGATGACCGCGGTCAACCGCTTTCCCATGCCGTTCCTGATGGAGACCGACGCCGCCGCCCGGGTGATCCGCCGCGGGCTGGCGCGCAACGCGGCGCGAATCGGCTTTCCGCTGCCGATGGTCGCGGCGGTGTGGCTGCTGGCGCTGCTGCCGCCGGCCTGGACCGACCGGCTGCTGCGGCAGGCCCCGCGCAAGCCGTGAGCCTCAGTCGACCTTGGCGTGGGCGATCGCCTCGCGGACGCTGACGCCCTTGCGCAGGATGTTGTCGACGGCGCGGCCCTGGACCAGGTTGATGCCCATCTTGTGGGCGTAGACCAGGCTCGACACGCTGTCGCAGCGCGCCAGGATGAACTTGCAGCGGTCCTGTTCGGCGATGCGGTCGCGGAAATACTTCTCGAAGGTCGGGTCCATCTCCAGCATGTCGTTGGACCAGAAGATCTTGGCGTAGTCGGCGTTCAGGTATTCCAGGTCGAAATTCGTCACCCAGAACGGGTTCAGGCCGTCCACCGCGATCTGGTAGCGGCGGTCCTGCGCGAACTCCACCACCTCGTTGAACAGCGACAGATTCTCGATCAGGTCGCCCTTCGACACCTCCAGCACCACCTGCCCGCGGAAGTCGATCGGCAGCCGTTCGTCAAACTTCACGAAACCGGTCGAGATCACGGTGGACAGATTGATGTTGATGCCGATCCGCCGCCCGCGCATGAAGCTGAGGCCGTGGTTCAGCGCCCGCAGCACCGACTGGTCCAGATTGGCCGTGAAGTAGTTGAACAGCCACTTGTTCGCGGTGATGTCGTAGTCCGGGCAGAGCCGTTCCTGCAGCAGCTTGATCGAGATGTAGAGTTCGTAATACTCCATGTCCGCTTCGCCGCCGCCGATGTTGGCGATGCCCTGGTTGAACAGGAACGGCGACAGATCGAACATCTGCATGGAGCGTTCGAGCTTGCCCAATTCTTCCAGCGTGATCGGCGGCTTCGTCTCGGTGACGTGGGTGCCGGTCTCGCTCGCCTGCAATTCCTCGATGAAACGGATGACGTTGATGAAGTTCAACGCCAGTTCCATGATGGAATAGAGCGAATATTCCTTGTAGGGGTTCGGCCCGGTCAGCGTCGTCTTCGACAGGAAGACCTGTTCCACCGTCTGGCAGACGTCGGTGACGCCGGTCAGCTTCAGGCCCTTGTAGAGGATGATGACGTCGCCGTTGGAGATGTTGAAGGACTGGAGGTAGGACGCCTTGCTCGCCAGTTCCTGGATGATGCTGCGCACCATCATCTGGCTGGTCGGGTCGCGATCCTTCAACAGCGACAGGTGCATGTGGATCAGCCGCATGCCTTGCAGCTCGCTCTTGGCGGAGCGCAGCAGGTTCAGCAGCTTGTCGTTGTCGAACTCCGGCTTCTGATCCTTGGCGGCGGCGACGGCAGCCTGCTTTTCCGTTGTGGAAAGCCGGACCCGGTCGCGTCCCATCGGCGGTCTGCCGCCAAACCTGCTCATCAGTCGTTCACTCCCACAACAAGCGTCACGCCTGTCCACCACCTGTATGACCGGCCGCTTTTGCGGCTCTTTCCCGTGGCCCCGGATCATACCCGTCCGACATCCACGGTCCGGCTGGACGCAGGAACCGTATCGGAATCGATCGTTCCCAACGCGATCCTACGCAGCCGAACTTACATTAACCGTAACTTTCTTTAAAAAGCCCTTAAGACCGTCAACCGGGCGCATCGGCACCCCGTCGGTCATCCGGTCGCCTTGATCATCGAACCGACGCCATGCGAAAAGGTCAAGGTTCCGTTTCGGCCGGTGGTGCCGACGGGAGGGGTTCGGCCGCCGGGACCATGCGGACGCGGCGTTCGATGACCGCCAAGCCGATCTTCCCGTGCTTCAGCGCCAGCGCGTCGTTGCCAAACAACTCGCGCCGCCAGCCCTGCATCGCCGGAATTACGGCTTGGTCGTCAGCCGCAAGCGCTTCCAGATCGGCCGAGGATGCCACCAGCTTTGCCGCGACGTTGTTCTCGTCGCACTTCATCTTCAACAGGACGCGCAGCAGCTCGACGATCGGCTGCAGGCCGGGCGGCGGTTCGTCGCGCGGCTCGACGCGGGGCAGGGCGCTGTCGGGCAGGTCCAGCCCGGCCTGCACCGCGGCCAGGACATCCGCGCCCTGCCGTCCCTCGGCAAAGCCGCGGCCCATGCCGCGGGTGCGGGCGAGGTCGTCGACGCTGGTGGGGGCGTGGGCGGCGATCTCCAGCAGCGCCTCGTCCCGCAGCACGCGGGAGCGCGGCAGGTCGCGGCGTTGCGCCTCGCGCTCGCGCCACGCCGCCAGCTCCTTGAGGATGACCATGAAGCGCGGCTTGTTGGTGCGCACCTTCAACCGCAGCCACGAGCTGTCCGGATCGACCTGATAGGTGCGCGGGTCGGTCAGGATCGCCATCTCCTCCTCCAGCCAGTGCGACCGGCCGGTGCGGGCGAGGCGGCGCTTCAGCTTCTCATAGGCCGGGCGCAGGTGGATGACGTCGGACAGCGCGTAGGTCAGTTGCCGCTCGGTCAGCGGCCGGTGCGACCAGTCGGTGAAGCGGCTCGACTTGTCGATGCGCGCGCCGGCCAGCTTGGTCACCAGCGTCTCGTAGCCGACGCTTTCACCGAAGCCGCAGACCATCGCCGCGACCTGGGTGTCGAACAGCGGGGTGGGGATCTGGCCGGACAGGTGCCAGAAGATCTCGACGTCCTGGCGGGCGGCGTGGAAGACCTTGAGGATCGATGGGTCGCTCATCACCGCGAACAGCGGTGCCAGGTCGATGCCCTCGGCCAGCGGGTCGATGGCGACCGCGCCGTCGGGCGCCCCGATCTGCACGAGGCAGAGCTGGGGCCAATAGGTCTTTTCCCGCAGGAACTCGGTGTCGACCGTGATGTAGTCCACCCCGGCCAGCGACTGGCAGAAGGCCTGGAGGGCGTCGTTTGTCGTGATGAGCGTCATGGTTGCTTCATACACGACCGTGCGGGCGCGTGAAAGTCCGCCGAAACGCGGAGCCGACGCGCGCGGCGGCGGGGGCTGCCGGGGTGGCCGGCACCGCGATGCGACCATCGGCGCCCCGGGGGCTGGCCGTTCCGCCGGATGGCGGCCGGATGGCAGCTTGACTTTCGGGCGCGTCCGGTGTGGTGTGTCGGACCGCTTTTTCCGCCGGAATCCGACCTTTTCAAGGTGTTTCGACCCATGCACCCCTACCGCACGCACACCTGCGGCCAGCTTCGTGAAGAGAATGCCGGTGAGACCGTCCGTCTGTCGGGCTGGATGAACCGCAAGCGCGACCATGGACAGCTGCTGTTCATCGACCTGCGCGACCATTACGGCCTGACGCAGTGCGTGGTCGATACGTCCAACCCGGCCTTCGAGGTCGCCAACCGGCTGAAGCTGGAATCGGTCATCACCGTCACCGGCAAGGTGGTGAAGCGCTCGGCCGAGACCATCAACGACAAGCTGCCGACCGGCCGGATCGAACTCCAGATCCAGGAGATGACGGTCGAGGGCGAGGCGGAGCAGGTTCCGCTGCAGGTCAACCAGGACACCGACGCCGGCGAAGACGTGCGCCTGCGCTACCGCTTCCTCGACCTGCGCCGCGAGCGCATCCACGAGAACATCCTGCTGCGCTCGCGCGTCATCGCGTCGGCGCGCCGCCGGATGATCGACCAGGGCTTCACCGAGTTCCAGACGCCGATCCTGACCGCCTCGTCGCCGGAAGGCGCGCGCGACTACCTGGTGCCCAGCCGCAACCATCCGGGCAAGTTCTACGCGCTGCCGCAGGCGCCGCAGCAGTTCAAGCAGCTGCTGATGGTCGCCGGCTTCGACCGTTACTTCCAGATCGCCCCCTGCTTCCGCGACGAGGACGCCCGCGCCGACCGCAGCCCGGGCGAGTTCTACCAGCTCGACTTCGAGATGTCCTTCGTCACCCAGGAGGACGTGTTCGCCGCGATCGAGCCGGTGCTGTTCGGCCTGTTCGACGAGTTCGGCGGCTTCCGCCGCGAATCGGTGCCGGTGATCGACAAGCCGCCGTTCCGCCGCATCAGCTTCGCCGAGTCGATGCTGAAGTACGGCAACGACAAGCCGGACCTGCGCAACCCGCTGGTCATCACCGACGTCACCGCGGTGTTCAAGCGCGACGACGTCGAGTTCCGCGCCTTCAAGCAGACGGTGGAGAAGGGCGGCGTCGTCCGCGCCATCCGCGCGCCGAAGGTGTCGGACCGCCCGCGCAGCTTCTTCGACAAGCTGAACGACTGGGCCCGCGGGCTCGGCGCCCCCGGCCTCGGCTACATCATCATGGAGGCCGGCGGCGGCAAGGGCCCGATCGCCAAGTTCGTGCCGGAGGCCGCCCAGGCGGCGCTGCGCGAGTTGGTGGGTCTCGAGGACGGCGACGCGGTCTTCTTCGTCTGCGACCAGCCCGGCCCGGCGGCCAAGCTGGCCGGTCTCGCCCGCACCCGCATCGGCGAGGAGCTGGACCTGATCGAGAAGAACGCCTTCCGCTTCTGCTGGATCGTCGACTTCCCGATGTACGAGCTGGACGAGGAGACCAACAAGGTCATCTTCAGCCACAACCCCTTCTCCATGCCGCAGGGCGGCCTGAAGGCGCTGGAGGAGATGAACCCGCTCGACATCAAGGCCTACCAGTACGACATCGTCTGCAACGGTGTGGAGCTGTCGTCCGGCGCCATCCGCAACCATCTGCCGGAGGTGATGTACAAGGCCTTCGCGCTCGCCGGCTACCCGCCGGAAGAGCTGGAAGCCCGATTTGGCGGCATGCTGAGTGCCTTCAAGCTGGGCGCCCCGCCGCACGGCGGCTCGGCCCCCGGCATCGACCGCATCGTCATGCTGCTGGCCGACGAGCCGAACATCCGCGAGGTCATCGCCTTCCCGCTGAACCAGCGGGCCGAAGACCTCCTGATGCAGGCCCCCGCCTCGGTCGATACCGCCCGCCTGCGCGAGTTGCACCTGAAGCTCGACCTGCCGAAGCCGAAGGTCGCCGCGCCGCAGGCGTAACGGGTCGTCGCCGGCCATTTGTGCTTTGGGAAAAAGGCCATGCGGGGCGCGCCCTGCGTGGCCTTTTTCCTTGTCAACCCAGGTGCGCGGGGCTATGTAAGCGCCGTCGTCAAAACCTCACGCGGGCTGGCGGACCCTCGGCTTTACCCCGATGGCCCGATCCGGTGTCGTCAGCCATGGTTCTCATGCGCTGTCGACAATGCCCGCGGCGGAGCAACCGGAAAAAGGGATTTTTTCCACATGACCATGCCCACCTTCACCATGCGCCAGCTGCTCGAGGCCGGTGTCCACTTCGGTCACCACACCCGCCGCTGGAACCCGAAGATGAACCAGTACATCTTCGGCGTGCGCAACGGCGTGCACATCATCGATCTGGAACAGACCGTCCCGATGCTGCACCGCGCCCTCCAGGCCGTGCGTGACGTCGTCGCCGGCGGTGGCCGCGTCCTGTTCGTCGGCACCAAGCGCCAGGCCCAGGAGCGCATCGCCGAGGCCGCCGCCAAGTGCGGCCAGTACTACGTCAACCACCGCTGGCTCGGCGGCATGCTGACCAACTGGAAGACGATCTCCCAGTCGATCAAGCGCCTGCGCGAGATGGAAGAGCGCCTGGGCGCCGACACCTCGGGCCTGACCAAGCGCGAAGTCCTGGAGCTGACGCGCGAGCGCGACAAGCTGGAGCGCGCGCTGGGCGGCATCAAGGAGATGGGCGGCCTGCCGGACGTCATCTTCATCATCGACACCAACAAGGAGTCGATCGCGGTCAAGGAAGCCAACAAGCTGGGCATCCCGGTCATCGCGGTCCTCGACAGCAACTCCGATCCGGACGGCGTGGCCTTCCCGATCCCGGGCAACGACGACGCCCTGCGCGCCATCGAGATGTACTGCGACCTGACGGTCGGCGCCGTGCTTGACGGCCTGCAGGCCGAGATGAGCGCCGCCGGCATCGACGTCGGTTCCGCCGAGGACGCTCCGGCCGAGCAGCTGCCGGAAGAAGAGGTCGCTGCCGAGCCCGCCGCTCAGGCCTGACCCTGACGGTTGAAGGGCAGCCGGGCCTTATGACCTATGGCCCGGCTGCCTTTTTTATGGGTTGCCACCCGTTTTGACTTTGTGACTCAATCCGATCCGCCTGCCGGATCGCTTGGAAAGAAGAGGGCGCAACATGGCCGAGATTACCGCCTCGCTCGTCAAGGAACTGCGCGAGAAGACCGGCGCGGGCATGATGGACTGCAAGAAGGCGCTGAACGAGACGCAGGGCGACCTTGAGGGCGCCGTCGACTGGCTGCGCAAGAAGGGCCTTGCCGCCGCCGCCAAGAAGTCGGGCCGCGTCGCCGCCGAAGGCCTGGTCGCCGTCGCCACCGCCGGCACCAAGGGTGCCGTCGTCGAGGTGAACGCCGAGACCGACTTCGTCGCCCGCAACGACAAGTTCCAGGCTTTCGCCGCCACCTGCGCCGAACTGGCCCTGACCAGCGCCGGCGACGTGGAGGCCCTGAAGGCCGCCGCCTATCCGGGCACCGCGCACACCGCGCAGGACGAGCTGACCAGCCTGATCGCCACCGTCGGCGAGAACATGAACCTGCGCCGCGCCGTCACCCTGTCGGTCTCGGCCGGCGTGGTGGTCAGCTACGTCCACTCGGCCATCGCGCCGGGCCTGGGCAAGATCGGCGTGCTGGTCGCGCTGGAGTCGACCGGCGACACCGCCAAGCTGGCCGATCTGGGCAAGCAGGTCGCCATGCACATCGCCGCCGCCCGTCCGGACGCCCTGGACATCGCCGACGTCGACAGCTCGTCGCTGGAGCGTGAGCGCAGCGTGCTGGCCGAACAGGCCCGCGCCTCGGGCAAGCCGGAAGCCATCATCGAGAAGATGGTCGAAGGCCGCGTCCGCAAGTTCTACGAGGAAGTCTGCCTGCTCGAGCAGACCTACGTGATCGACGGCGAGACCAAGGTCCGCAAGGTGGTCGAGAACGCCGCCAAGGACATCGGCGCCCCGGTCAAGGTCACGGCCTTCGCCCGCTTCGCCCTGGGCGAGGGCATCGAGAAGGCCCAGTCCGACTTCGCCGCCGAAGTCGCCGCCGCCGCCGGCGGCCAGGCCTGACGGTCCGCGCCGACCACCGCATTCCGAAACAGCAAGGGAGCGTTCCCCCCATGGCCGAGACCACCGGGACCACAGCACCGGTCGGGGAGACCCGCTACAAGCGGGTCCTTCTCAAGGTGTCGGGCGAGGCGCTGATGGGTCAGCGCGACTACGGCCTCGACCCCGAGATGGTCAACCGGATCGCCAACGAGGTGAAGACGGTGATCGGCCTCGGCGTCCAGGTCAGTCTGGTCATCGGCGGGGGGAACATCTTCCGGGGTGTGAAGGGTGCGGCGGGCGGCATGGAACGCGCGTCGGCCGACTACATCGGCATGCTCGCCACCGTGATGAACGCCCTGTCGATGCAGAGCGCTCTGGAGCGGATGGGCGTCATCACCCGCGTGCAGTCGGCCATCCCCATGTCGTCGGTGTGCGAGCCCTACATCCGGCGCCGCGCCGTCCGTCACATGGAAAAGGGCCGGGTGGTGATCTTCGCCGCCGGCACCGGCAACCCCTTCTTCACCACCGACACCGCCGCGGCGCTGCGCGCCTCGGAAATGGGGTGTGACGGTCTGCTGAAGGGGACGCAGGTCGACGGCGTCTACACCGCCGATCCGAAGAAGGATCCGACGGCCACCCACTACGACCGTCTCAGCTACATGGACGTCCTGACCAAGGACCTTCAGGTGATGGACGCGTCGGCGATCGCGCTTGCGCGCGAGAACCACATTCCCATCCTGGTCTTCTCGATCCACACGCCCGGCGCCTTCGCCGAAGTGATGCAGGGCCGTGGCAAGCACACCATCATAACGGAAGAAAGGGAGTAGGCCCGTGGCTGCGCCCGACCTATCGGATCTGAAGCGCCGCATGGAAGGCGCGCTCGAATCGTTTCGCAAGGAACTGACCGGCCTGCGCACCGGCCGCGCCTCGTCCAGCCTGCTGGAGCCGGTGACCGTCGAGGCCTACGGCAACCGCATGCACCTGAAGGAGGTCGCGACGGTGTCCGTTCCGGAGCCGCGCCTGATCACCGTGCAGGTGTGGGACCGCGGCATGTCCAAGGCGGTCGAAAAGGCCATTCGTGACAGCGGCTTGGGCCTCAATCCTCAGACCGAGGGTCAGGTCATCCGCGTGCCGCTGCCGGACCTGACGCAGGAGCGCCGCGCCGAGCTGGCGAAGGTCGCCCACAAGTACGCCGAGCAGGCCCGCATCGCCGTCCGCAACATCCGTCGTGACGGCATGGACGGGCTGAAGCGCGCCGAGAAGGCCAGCGAGATCACCCAGGACGAGCTCAAGGGCCTGTCGGACAAGGTGCAGACCCTGACCGACCAGCACATCAAGCTGGTTGACGACGCGCTTGCGCAAAAAGAAAAGGACATCATGCAGGTCTGATCCGGAATGCGCGACGCGGACGACAACCGGTCCAACACGGCCCCTGCGCACGTCGCCATCATCATGGATGGCAACGGGCGGTGGGCCAAGGCGCGTGGCCTGCCGCGCACCGCCGGACACAAGAAGGGCGTGGACGCCGTCCGCAGCACCGTGGAAGCGGCGCGCGAGCTTGGCATCGGCACTCTGACGATCTTCAGCTTCTCGTCGGAAAACTGGCGCCGGCCGGAGGAAGAGGTCAGCGACCTGATGGGTCTGCTGCGCTTTTACCTGCGCAGCGAGGTGGCCGAACTGCACAAGGCCGGCGTCCGCCTGCGGGTGATCGGCGACCGCAACCGGCTGTCCGACGACATCAACCGCCTGATCGCCAACGCCGAGGGTCTGACCGCCGGCAACCGGGTGATGACGCTGGTGGTGGCGCTCAGCTACGGTTCCCGGCAGGAGATCGTGCACGCCGCCCGGCGGCTGGCCGAGGAGGTGGCGGCCGGCCGGCTGTCGCCCGACGCCATCGACGAGGCGGCGCTGTCGGGGCGGCTCTACACCGCCGACATCCCCGATCCCGACCTGATCATCCGCACCAGCGGCGAGAAGCGGATCAGCAACTTCCTGCTGTGGCAGGCGGCCTACGCCGAGCTGGTCTTCGTGGACACCCTCTGGCCCGATTTCACCAAGCGCGACCTGGAGGCGGCGATTGAAGAGTTCCACCGACGGGAACGCCGCTTCGGCGCCACCACAGCCGGCAGCCGCTGAGGCGACGCCGCCGGGCGACCCGGCGGCAACCGCGTCCAAGGCGCCGTCGAAGGCCGGCGACCTCAAGGTCCGCGTGCTGTCCGCCCTGGTCATGGCGCCCATCGTGTTGGGCGCCGTCTGGGCCGGCGGCTGGGTCTTCCACGCCCTGATCGCCTTCGGCGCCGTGGTCGCCGTGTCGGAGTGGGGCAACCTCGTTCCCAGCGCGCGCCGGCTGCCGGCGCGGCTGATGTCGACCTTCGGCATCCTTCTTGCTTTGATGGCGCAGATCGCCGCCGGCCCCGCCGCGGCGATCGGGCTTGCCATCGCCTTTTCCGTCATCACCGCGATCGCCGGCGGCGGCAACGACCGCGGTCTGCTGGGCTTCGGCGTTGTCTATGTCGCGGCCGGCATCGTCGGCCTGATGTGGCTGCGCGACCTGCCCACTATCGGATTGGCGCTGTTCCTGTTCGCCATGCTGGCGGTCTGGGCGACCGACATTGGCGCCTACGCCGCCGGCCGCAGCATCGGCGGGCCGAAGCTGGCGCCGCGCATCAGCCCGAAAAAGACCTGGGCCGGCCTGATCGGCGGCATGCTGTCGGCGGCGCTGGTCGGCTGGTTGGTGGCGCTGGTCTCCGGTGCGGCCCGCCCGGACATCGCCCTGCCGGTCGGCGCCGCGATCGCGGTGGTGGGGCAGATCGGCGACCTCTTCGAATCGGCGGTCAAACGGCGCTACAACGTGAAGGACAGCGGCCAGCTCATCCCTGGGCATGGCGGCATTCTCGACCGCATCGACGGGCTTCTGGTCGCGGCTCCGGTGCTGGCCTTGTTCCACGCGACCCTCGGAACGGTTCTCTCATGGTGGTAAAGGCGGGAGTGGGGTCGGACACGCCGCGCAGCGTGACGATCCTCGGGTCGACCGGCTCGGTCGGGACCCAGACGGTGGACCTCGTCGCCCGCGATCCGGAGCGTTTCCCGGTTGAGGCGCTGACCGCCAACCGCAACGCCGTCCTGCTGGCCGACCAGGCCCGGCGGCTCAACGCCCGTCTGGCGGTGGTGGCCGATCCGACCGCCTATGCGGAGTTGAAGGACCGGCTGTCCGGCACCGGCATCGAGGTCGCCGCCGGGGCGGAGGCCGTCGCCGCGGCGGCGGAGCGGCCGGCCGACTGGGTGATGGCCGCCATCGTCGGTGCCGCCGGGCTTGAGCCGACGCTGGCCGCGGTGCGCCGCGGCGCCATCGTCGCCTTCGCCAACAAGGAGGTGCTGGTCTGCGCCGGCGCCTTGATGATGGAGGAGGTCCGCGCCCATGGCGCGACGCTGCTGCCGGTGGACAGCGAACATTCGGCGATCTATCAGGTCTTTGATTTCGACCGGATCGACAGCGTGGCGCGTCTGATCCTGACCGCGTCGGGCGGCCCGTTCCGCACCCGCGACCGCGCCTTCATGGCGACGGCGACGCGCGAGCAGGCGGTGGCGCATCCGACCTGGGACATGGGCGCCAAGATTTCCGTCGACAGCGCCACGATGATGAACAAGGGGCTGGAGCTGATCGAGGCTCATTTCCTGTTCGCCATCCCGGAGGACCGGATCGACGTGCTGGTCCACCCGCAGTCGGTCATCCATTCGCTGGTCGAGTATGTCGACGGTTCGGTGCTGGCGCAGCTCGGCACGCCCGACATGCGCACGCCGATCGCCTACGCGCTGGGCTGGCCGGCCCGCATCGCCACCCCGACGGAGCGGCTGGACCTGACCAAGGCCGCCACCCTGACCTTCGAGGCGCCGGATCCCGTCCGCTTTCCCGCCCTGCGGCTGGCCCGCGCCGCCTTGCAAAGCGGGGGTGGCGCCCCTACTATTCTGAGTGCCGCCAACGAGGTGGCCGTTCAGGCGTTTCTCGACCGCCGGATCGGCTTCCTCGACATCGAACGCATCGTCGAGGAGACGTTGACGGCATTGCCCCACCGCCCGCTGCGCGATCTCGCCGCCGTGCGGGAGGCCGACGCGGAGGCCCGGCGCGACGCCGCCGGGCGCGTCCTGGCCGGCGGTGCGACGGCGGTTGGCAGCCGATGATCCGCGTTCGAGGCGCTGGAAGGCGCAAAGGGTAGTATGGACGTTATCGGCGGTTTCTGGACCTCGGTGCTGGCCTTCTTGCTGGTCCTCACCGTGCTCGTCTTCGTGCACGAGCTTGGCCATTACCTGGTGGCCCGGCGCAACGGCGTGCGGATCGAAACCTTCTCCATCGGCTTCGGGCCGGAGCTGTTCGGTTTCACCGACCGCGTCGGCACCCGTTGGAAGCTCAGCGCCCTTCCGCTCGGCGGCTACGTCAAGATGTTCGGCGACGCCGACCCGGCCAGCACGCCCGGCGCGCACCTGACCGGCATGACCGCCGACGAGCGGGCCGTCTCCTTCCATCACAAGCGGCTGGGGCAGCGCGCGGCCATCGTCGCCGCCGGGCCGATCGCCAATTTCGTCTTTTCCATCGTCGTCCTGTCGCTGCTGTTCGCCACCGCCGGCCAGTCCTTCACGCCCGCCGACGTCGGCGGCGTGCAGCCGGGCAGCGCGGCGGAGCGCGCGGGGATCAGGCCGGGCGACCTGATCGTCACCGTCGACGGCACCGCCGTGCAGCGCTTCGAGGAGATCCGGCAGATCGTCTCGATCCGTCCGGGCGAGCCGCTGGCGATCGAGCTGAAGCGCGACGACCGCCTGATGACGGTCACCGCGACGCCGGAGTCGCAGACCATCACCGACCGACTCGGCAACGCGCACCAGGTCGGGCTGCTCGGCATCAGCCGCGGCAGCGTCGGAATGAAGCGTCACGACCCGCTGACCGCGGTCTGGCAGGCGGGACGTGAAGTCGCAGGCATGGTCACCGGCACCTTCACCGCGCTGGGCCAGATGGTCCAGGGATCGCGCGGGACGGAGGAGCTGGGCGGGCCGTTGCGCATCGCCCAGATGTCGGGCGAGGTGGCGCAATCCGGCTGGTATCCGCTGGTCTGGTTCATGACCTTCCTGTCAGTGAACCTGGGCCTGATCAACCTGTTTCCGGTGCCGATGCTGGACGGCGGGCACCTGCTGTTCTACGGCATCGAAAAGCTGCTCGGTCGGCCGCTTGGAGCGCGAGCGCAAGAATACGGTTTCCGAATTGGATTGGCCTTGGTATTAACGCTCATGGTCTTCGCCACGTGGAACGACCTTGTTCAATTGCGCGTGGTCGATTTCTTCCGGGGACTGGTGTCCTAAGCCAGCCCCTTGCCAGGGAGCGTGATTTGCCGGTGTCGAGCAAAGTTCTGGTGGCGGGCCTGCTGGCCGGCTGCGCCATGACGACGGTGTCTGTCGCCCACGCCCAATCCACGCCGCCCGGGAAGGCGCCGATGGCCGCTGCCAGCTCCGGCATCGCCCAGGTGTTCAACGGCGGCACGGTGCGGGACATCCGGGTCGAGGGCACCCAGCGAATCGAACCCTCCACGGTCCGCTCCTACCTCACGATCCAGCCCGGCGACCCGTTCGAAACCGACCGGGTCGACCAGTCGCTGAAGGCGCTGTTCAACACCGGGCTGTTCGCCGACGTGGTGCTGAAGCGCGAGGGCGACACGCTGGTGGTGACGGTGGCGGAGAACCCGATCATCAACCGCATCGCGTTCGAAGGGAACCGGCGCATCGACAAGGAGAATCTGGAAAAGGAAATCCAGCTTCGTCCCCGCGTCGTCTACACCCGGACCCGCGTCCAGAGCGATGTGCAGCGCATCCAGGACATCTACCGCCGCCAGGGCCGATTCGCGGCGACGGTGGAGCCCAAGATCATCCAGCTCGACCAGAACCGCGTCGATCTGGTGTTCGAGATCAACGAGGGTGTGCGCACCGGCGTGCGTGGCATCACCTTCATCGGCAACGAGCATTTTTCCGACGGCACGCTGCGCGAGTCGATCCAGACCAAGGAATCGGCGTGGTGGCGCTTCCTGACGTCGGACGACAACTACGACCCCGACCGCCTGAATTTCGACCGCGACCTGCTGCGCCGCTTCTACCTGAAGGAGGGCTACGCCGATTTCCGCGTCGTGTCCGCCGTGGCGGAGCTGACGCCGGACCGCGAGGACTTCTTCATCACCTTCACCATCGAGGAAGGCGAGCGCTACAAGTTCGGCAAGGTCGACATCAAGACCTCGCTGAAGCAGCTCGACCCCGCGGTGCTGCAGAACAGCGTCACCACCAGCGAGGGCGACTGGTACAACGCGCAGGAGGTGGAGAACACCATCACCAAGCTGACGACCGCCGTCGGCGACCTGCAATACGCCTTCGTCGACGTCCGGCCGCGCATCACGCGCAACCGTGAAAACCACTCGATCGACATCACCTACGAGATCAACGAGGGGCCGCGCACCTTCGTCGACCGCATCGACATCACCGGCAACGTCCGCACGCTGGACAAGGTGATCCGTCGCGAGATGCTGCTGTCGGAAGGCGACCCCTTCAACGCGTCGAAGCTGAAGCGCTCCGAACAGCGCATCAAGGATCTTGGCTTCTTCGAGCGCGTGAACATCACGACCGCGGAGAGCGCCGCCCCCGACCGCACCGTCGTGAACGTCGACGTGGCCGAGCAGTCGACCGGTGAAATCTCGATCGGTGCCGGTTTCTCGACCTCCGACGGCCCGTTGGGCGACTTCTCGATCCGCGAGCGCAACCTGCTCGGCCGCGGCCAGGATCTGCGCCTGGGTGCGACCCTGTCCGGTCGGCGCCAGCTGTACGACCTCTCCTTCACGGAACCGTACTTCATGGACCGCGACCTGTCGGCGGGCGTGGACGTGTTCCGGACGCGCTACAACTACCAGGACGAAAGCTCGTTCAACGAGAAGAACACCGGCTTCGCGCTGCGCCTGGGCTTCCCGTTGACCGAACGCCTGCGCCAGCGCGTCTATTACCAGCTGCAGGACACGCTGATCGAGGAAGTGCCGACCACCGCGTCGAAGTACATCCAGGAGCAGCGCGGTGAGCGCCTGACCTCGCTGATCGGCCAGGAGCTGACCTACGACGCCCGCAACAGCAAGCTGACGCCGACCGAAGGCTATTTCATCCGCCTGACTAACGACATCGCCGGTCTGGGCGGCTCGGTCCGCTTCCTGCGCAACAAGCTGGCCGGTGGCTACTACCTGCCGCTGGGCGCCGACAGCTGGGTGCTGAGCACCACGGGCGAGGTCGGCTACATCTTCGGCCTCGGCCAGAAGGTCGCGCTCGGCGACCGCTTCTTCATCGGCGGCGACACGCTGCGCGGCTTCAACACCGCCGGCATCGGCCCGCGCGACACCTCGACCGGCGACGCGCTGGGCGGTACGCGCTACGCCCGTGCGTCGGTCGAGATGAGCTTCCCCTTCGGCCTGCCGGAGGAGTTCGGTCTGCTCGGTCATGCCTTCACCGACGTCGGCACCCTCGGCAAGGCCGACATCAACGACCCGAACGTGAAGGACGACGAGTCCATCCGTGTGTCGGTCGGCACCGGTGTGTCGTGGAAGTCCCCGTTCGGCCCGATCCGGCTGGACGTTGCGCTGCCGCTGCGCAAGGAAAGCTACGACAAGAAAGAACTCATCCGCTTCAGCTTTGGAACCAGGTTCTAAGATGCAACCCATCAAGTCCAAGGCGTCGCTCCGCGTCGCCGCCCTGTCGGTCGCCATGACCGCCGGTCTTCTCTTCGCCGCGACGTCGGTCCAGGCGCAGACCGCGCCCAAGGCCGAGGCTCCGAAGGCCGACGCCCCCAAGGCGGCCGACGCGGTGCACACCGATCTGAAGGCTCCGGTCATCGCGGTGATCGACGTCCAGAAGATCATGCAGGAATCCAGCGCGTCGAAGGGCATCACCAAGTCCTTTGAAGCGTTGCGCGATTCCTATCAGAAGGAAATCTCGTCGCTTGAGGACAAGCTGCGCAAGAACGAGGACGAGCTGCGCAAGCAGCAGACCGTTCTGGCGCCGGAGGCCCTTGCCGCCAAGCGCCGCGACTTCGAAAAGCAGGTCGCCGACGTCCAGAAGACCGTCCAGAACCGCAAGCGCGTTCTGGAAACGGCGCTGAACGAGGCGATGGCCGTCGTCCACAAGACGATGGTCGAGGTGGTTGCCGACATCTCGCGCGAACGCGGGGCCAACCTGGTGCTGGCGCGCCAGCAGTTCGTCCTGGTCGACACCCAGCTCGACGTCACCGACACGGTGATGGAGCGGGTGAACAAGAAGTTGCCCCAGGTTGCGCTGAACGTTCCGAAGCAGTAATCCCGACTTGGGGCAGGGCCGTCGCCATCCCGCGCGGGATGGCGGCGGCTTTGTCCGTTCGGGGTTGCGGCGGTTGCGGTCGCCGCGGAAATGGGGCAAGAAGGCGGTGTAAATCAACAGGCGCCGGGCCCCATCGGGGCATCGGTGCCCGTTCCCGATTCAACGGGAACGCTGAACCCTCTCGGTTTGTGTTTGGAAAGGCGGGCGGCCGGACTATGGACGTGACGGCGGACAACAACGCGCAAGGCAAGAAGATCGACGACATCGATGTCATGCGGATCATGCAGATGATCCCGCATCGCTACCCGATGCTGATGATCGACCGGGTCATCGACGTGACGCTGGGCGACAGCGCCACCGGCGTCAAGAACGTGACGAGCAACGAACCCTTCTTCCAGGGCCATTTCCCGTCGCGCCCGGTGATGCCCGGCGTCCTCATCATCGAGGCGATGGCCCAGACCTCGGCCGTGCTGGTGGTCGCCACCCTGGGGGCGGAGGCCGAAGGCAAGCTGGTCTATTTCATGACGGTCGACGAGGGCCGTTTCCGCCGCCCGGTCACCCCCGGCGACACCATCCACATCCACGTCACCAAGCAGCGCCAGCGCGCCAACGTGTGGAAGTTCAAGGGCGAGGCCAAGGTCAACGGCGTCCTCGTCGCCGAAGCCGTCTATTCCGCCATGATTCTGGACGAAAAATGACCGTCACGATCCATCCGTCCGCCATCGTCGATCCCGCCGCCAAGCTGGGTGAGGGGGTCGCCATCGGTCCCTTCTGCGTCGTCGGGCCCGACGTCACGCTGGGCGACGGCGTTCGGCTGGTGTCGCATGTGGCGGTCGACGGGCGCACCAGCATCGGCGCCGAAACCGTCATCTACCCCTTCGCGTCGATCGGCCATCGCCCGCAGGACCTGAAGTTCCACGGCGAGCCGTCGGAACTGGTCATCGGTGCCCGCAACCAGATCCGCGAGCATGTGACGATGAACCCCGGCACCGAGGGCGGCGGCATGATCACCCGCGTCGGTGACGACGGGCTGTTCATGATGGGCTCGCACGTCGCGCACGACTGCGTCGTTGGCAACCACATCATCATGGCGAACAACGCGACGCTGGGCGGCCACGTCACCCTGGGCGACTACGTCATCATCGGCGGGCTGTCGGCGGTGCGCCAGTTCGTGCGCATCGGCTCCCACGCCATGATCGGCGGCATGTCGGGCGTCGAGAACGACGTCATCCCCTTCGGTCTGGTGATGGGCGACCGCGCGCGTCTGGCCGGGCTCAATCTGGTCGGGCTGGAGCGCCGCGGTTTCAAGAAGGACGACATCCACGCCCTGCGTGCCGCCTACCGCATGTTGTTCGGTCCGGAAGGCACCTTTGCCGAGCGGGTCGAGGAGGTCGGTCGCGATTTTGGCGACCGGGCGCTGATCTCCGACGTGCTTGGCTTCATCCGCGCCAAGGAAGCCCGCTCCCTCTGCCAGCCGCGCGAAGGCTGAGGCGGCCGGCCGATGGCCGATTCCCCAGAGGCGGCAAGCCGGACAGCGGCCGGCCCAAAGCTGGCGATCATGGCGGGCGGCGGCACGCTGCCCGCCCGCATCGCCGCCGCGGTGCGCGGGCAGGGGCGCGAGGTGTTCGTCGTCGCCTTCGACGGCCACACCGACCCGGAGACGGTGGCCGGGCTGCCGCATGTGTGGAGCCGTTTCGGCGCCGCCGGCACCATCCTGCGCCGCCTGCACGATGAGGGCGTGACCGAGGTCGTGCTGGCCGGCCCGGTCCGACGCCCATCCTTCACCGAACTGATGCCGGACTGGCGCACCACGCGCTTTCTCGCCCGCGTCGGCACCCGCGCGCTGGGGGACGACGGCCTGCTGCGCGCCGTGGTCCGCGAGGTTGAGGAGGACGGTTTCCGCGTCGTCGGCCTGCACGAGTTGCTCAAGGATCTGCTGACGCTGCCCGGCCCGGTCGGCCGGTTGACCCCGGACGCCGAGGCGGAACGCGACATCACCCGCGCGGTGGAGGTCGCCCGTGCGGCGGGGGCGCTCGACGTCGGCCAGGGTGCTGTGGTCCAGCAGGGCATCGTCCTGGCGGTCGAGGCGGTGGAGGGCACCGACGCCATGCTCGCCCGCTGCGCCGCTCTGGCGCGGCCTGGACCCGGCGGCGTGCTGGTCAAGGTGAAGAAGCCGAAGCAGGACCGCCGAATCGACCTGCCGACCATGGGCGTCACCACGGTGGAGAACGCCGCCGCCGCCGGTCTGCGCGGCATCGCGGTGGAGGCCGGCGGCAGCCTGCTGGTCGACCGCGAGGCGGTGGCCGCGACGGCCGACCGGCTCGGCCTGTTCGTGGTCGGCATCGAGATCCCGTCATGACGCACTCGGACCCGGCCGGCGACGGCCCGACCCTGTTCCTGATCGCCGGGGAGCCGTCGGGCGATGCGCTTGGCGCCCGGCTGATGGCGGCGGCGCGGCGGCTGACCGGCGGCCGGGTGCGTTTCGTCGGGATCGGCGGCGAGAAGATGATCGCGGAAGGGCTGGTCAGCCTGTTCCCGATGGGCGAACTGACGCTGTTCGGCATCTTCGAGCTGCTGCCGCACCTGCCAAACCTGATCCGCCGGATCGACCAGACGGTGGCCGAGATCCGGCGCCTGCGCCCGGATGCGGTGATCGGCATCGACTCGCCCGGCTTCACCGTCCGGGTGGCGACCAAGGTCCGCGCCGCCGACCCCGGCATTCCGCTGATCCATTATGTGGCGCCGACCGTCTGGGCCTGGAAGCCGAAGCGGGCGGCGAAATACGCCGCGATCTACGACCATCTGCTGGCGATCCTGCCCTTCGAGCCGCCCTATTTCGAACGTGAAGGGCTGGCCTGCACCTTCGTCGGCCATTCGGTGGTCGAGGGTGGGGCGGGCAAGGGCGACGGCGCGGCCTTCCGCGCGCGGCACGGGCTCGCCCCTGCCGACCGCATCGTCGCGGTGCTGCCCGGCAGCCGCAAGGGCGAGGTGTCGCGGCTGCTGCCGGACTTCCGCGCGACTCTGGAGCGGTTGCGGCCCGGCCACCCGACCCTGGTGGCGGTGGTGCCGACGGTGGCGACGGTGCGCGACCGCGTGGCCGCGTCCATCGCCGACTGGCCGGTGCGCACGCTGCTGGTCGAGGGCGATGCGGAGAAATACGACGCTTTCGCCGCGGCCGAGGTGGCGCTCGCCGCATCGGGGACCGTGGCGCTGGAACTGGCGCTCGCCCGTCTGCCGACGGTGATCGCCTACCGGCTGAACCCGGTGACCGTCGCACTGTACCGCCGGCTGATCCGGGTGAAGTACGTCAACCTCGTCAATCTGATGCTCGATCGGATGCTGGTGCCGGAACTGCTGCAACAGGATTGCCGGCCCGATAGACTGGCGGCCGAACTCGGGCGCCTGCTGGACGACCCGACGGCGCGGCGGGAGCAGATCGACGGCGTTGCGGAGGTCGCGCGCTGGCTGGGGCAGGGCGACACGCCACCCAGCGAACGCGCGGCCCGTGCCATCCTCGCCGTCATCGCGGACAACCGCGCCAAACACCCAAATGCGGGAGAACTGAGACCATGAGCGAATTCCGCCTGCTGCACACCATGCTGCGCGTGCTGGACCTGGACAAATCCATCGACTTCTACACCCGGCTGCTCGGCATGAAGCTGCTGCGCCGCAACGACTACGAGGGCGGGCGCTTCACGCTGGCCTTCGTCGGCTACGGCGACGAATCCGACACCGCGGTTCTGGAACTGACCCACAACTGGGATCAGAAGGAGCCGTACGAGATCGGCACCGGTTATGGCCACATCGCGCTGGGCGTGCCGGACATTTACGCGACCTGCGAGAAGCTGGCCGCCGAGGGCGTCAAGATCCCGCGCGCGCCCGGCCCGATGAAGCATGGCAGCACCGTCATCGCCTTCATCGAGGATCCGGACGGCTACAAGGTCGAACTGATCGAGCGGAAGTAGACATCCACCGGCGGGACCGGTGACGAGAAAGGCGCGGCCGGCGACGGTCCGCGCCTTTTCCTTATCCGGTTGCCGGAACGCTGACGCCGCGGTGGAATCGCGCGCGGTAGCGCACCGGGCTGAGGCCGAGGCGTTGGCGGAAATGGTGACGCAGCGTGGCGGCGGAGCCGAAACCGGCGCGGGTCGCGATCTCCTCCACCGGCAGGGCGCTGCCTTCCAGCAGGTCGCGGGCGCGCGACAGCCGTTCGGTCAGCAGCCACTCGCCGGGCGTCATGCCGGTCAGCGCCTGGAAGCGGCGCAGGAAGGTGCGAAGACTCATGCCGGCGGTCGCGGCCATGGACGCCAGCGTGTGCTCCTCGGTCAGCGTGTCCCGCAGCCGGTCGAGCAGGGGCCCCAGACGCGCGCCCTCCCGGGCGGTCGGCACCGGGGTTTCGATGAACTGCGCCTGCCCGCCCTCGCGGTGCGGCTGGACCACCAGACGGCGGGCGACGCTGTTGGCGGCCTCCGCCCCGAAGTCACGGCGCACCAGATGCAGGCAGAGGTCGATCCCGGCGGCGCTGCCGGCGGAGGTCAGAATGCTGCCCTCGTCGACATACAGCACGTCCGGCTGCACCCGGATGTTCGGGTAAAGCTCGCCGAGCAGGGCGGCATAGCGCCAGTGGGTGGTGGCGCGCCGTCCGTTCAGCAGCCCGGCGGCGGCCAGAACGAAGGCGCCGGAGCAGATCGACAGGATGCGGGCGCCGCGGGCGTCGGCCCGGCGCAGCGCCGCCGTCAAGGGCGCCGGCACCGGTTCGCGCGCGCCGCGCCAGCCGGGGACGATGACGATGTCGGCCTCGTCGATCCGCTCCAGACCGCCATCGACCTCGACCCGAAGACCGCCGACCGCGCGCAGCGGCCCGGGTTCCACCGCGGCGACGGCGAAGCGGTACCAGCCGGGACCGAGTTCCGGCCGTGGCAACCCGAACACCTCGACGGCGACGCCGAATTCGAAGGTGCAGAGTCCGTCATAGGCGAGGGCGACGACGAGCGGGGGCGTGACGTTTGGCATGAACTGCACGGTAGCTGTCCATCGCGCCACTTTCCAGTGGCCTCGCCAAACGGGAGAGTGATGGCCGAGCGAAACCCGCCTTGCCATTGGAGAGCACCATGCCCAGCCTCGTCACCGAGATCCCCGCTGCGCCGTCGGCGGATGCCGCTGCCCATTTCGCCCGCCGGCTGGCGCTGGAAACCGACTGTTGGGATGTCCACGACTCGTTGAAGGCCGCTGCCCCGGATTTCGTCCTGCTCGACGTGCGTGGACCGGCGGCGTTCGCGGCGGGGCATGTGCCCGGCGCGCTGAACCTGCCGCATGGCAAGATCACGGAACGGAAGATGGCGGAGTGGCCGGAGGGGACGCTGTTCGTCGTCTATTGCGCCGGGCCCCACTGCAACGGGGCGGATCGCGCGGCGTTGCGCCTGGCGCGGATCGGGCGGCCGGTCAAGCTGATGATCGGCGGCGTAACGGGCTGGATCGACGAAGGCTTCGCGCTGGAGCGGACCGTTGGCGGCGGCTGACGGTGCGGCTCAGATCAGGACGATCCCGGCGATCAGCGCCAGGATCAGCAGATAGACGACCAGACGGCGGAGGCGCCAACCGAACGGCGCCCGGTTGTCGTTGGCCGGCGGGCGCAGACGCACCCGCCGGGCCGGAACGATGTACGCAGTCGGGTCCTGGGCGGCCCCGTTGGAGCCGCCCGTTCCCTTATGGGCTGTGGGCCGGTTAGCCACGCTCGGCCAGCGGCACGAAGTGCCGCTTGGAATGACCGGTGTAGAGCTGACGCGGACGGCCGATCTTCTGCACCGGATCCTCGATCATCTCCTTCCACTGGCTGATCCAGCCGACGGTGCGGGCCAGCGCGAACAGCACGGTGAACATGCTGGTCGGGAAGCCCATCGCCTTCAGGATGATGCCCGAATAGAAGTCGACGTTCGGGTAGAGCTTCTTCTCGATGAAGTACTCGTCCGACAGGGCGATCTTCTCCAGCTCCATCGCGATGTCCAGCAGCGGCTCGTTCTTGATGCCGAGTTCGCCGAGGACCTCGTGGCAGGTCTGGCGCATGACCTGGGCGCGCGGGTCGTAGTTCTTGTAGACCCGGTGGCCGAAGCCCATCAGGCGGAAGTTGTCGTTCTTGTCCTTGGCGCGGCGGACGAATTCCGGGATGCGATCGACCGAGCCGATCTCTTCCAGCATCTTCAGCACCGCCTCGTTCGCGCCGCCATGGGCCGGACCCCACAGCGAGGCGATGCCGGCGGCGATGCAGGCGAACGGGTTCGCGCCCGACGAACCGGCCAGACGGACGGTGGAGGTCGAGGCGTTCTGCTCGTGGTCGGCGTGCAGGATGAAGATCTTGTCCATCGCCGCGGACAGGACCGGGTTGACCTTGTACGGCTCGCACGGCGTGCCGAAGGTCATGTACAGGAAGTTTTCCGCGTACGACAGGTCGTTGCGCGGGTACATGAAGGGCTGGCCCATCGAGTACTTGTAGGCCATCGCCGCGATGGTCGGCATCTTGGCGATCAGGCGGTGCGCCGCGATGGTGCGCTCCTTCGGATCGTCGATGTCGGTCGAATCATGGTAGAAGGCCGACAGGGCGCCGACCACGCCGCACATGATCGCCATCGGGTGGGCGTCGCGACGGAAGCCGCTGTAGAACTTGGTCAGCTGCTCGTGAACCATCGAGTGGCGGCGCAGGATGTTTTCGAAATCCGTGCGCTCGGCCGCGGTCGGCAGATGGTTGTTCAGCAGCAGGAAGCAGACTTCCGGGAAGGTCGAGTTCTCGGCCAGCTCGTCGATGGCGTAGCCGCGGTGCAGCAGGACACCCTCGTCGCCGTCGATGTAGGTGATGCCCGACTCGCAGCTGCCCGTGGAGGTGAAGCCCGGATCGTAGGTGAAATAGCCGGTCGCGGCGTAGAGCTTGCGGATGTCGATCACGCTCGGCCCGACGCTGCCGTGCAGGATCGGCATCGTGACCTGCTTGCCCGTCTTGTTGTCGATGAGGGTTACGGTATCCTTGCCGTCCTCGGTCTGGGTCATCTCGGCACGTCCTTATCGTTGAGGGTCGGGCTTGGTGCCCTTTTTTCGTCGCCGCAGCATAGTTCCATGCCCGCCCGATGGCAACGCACGGAAATGACCTTTATGCTGCACCCGCTGCGTCGCGCATGCGGGAAAGCGTCGCCTCGCGGCCCAGCAGTTCCGCCACCTCGAATATCGGCGGCGATACCGTCGAGCCGGTCAGTGCGGCGCGCAACGGTTGTGCCACCTTGCCAAGCTTCTCGCCACGCGATTCGGCGAAGGCACGGACGCGGCCCTCCAGCGCGGCGGCGGTGAACGCCGGCTCCTCGGCGAACATCGTCGCCAGCTCCTTCAACAGGCCGCGGCCTTTTTCATCCAGCAGCGCGGCGGCTTTTTCGTCATAGCTGAGCGGCTGCGGCGCAACGTAGAAGCGCGCGCTCTGCGCCAGATCGACCAGCGTGCGGGCGCGTTGCTTCAGCCCGCTCATCGCCCGCGTCAGAAGGTCGCGGTCGGCGTCGGTCAGGCCGCGGCCGAGGTCGGCTTCCAGCCGCGGCACCACCAGATCGACCAACCGGGCGTCGTCGGCCTGCCGCATGTAGTGGGCGTTCAGGCTGTCGAGCTTGGCGAAGTCGAAGCGCGACGGCGAGCGGCCGATGCTCTCCAAGTCAAACCACTCGATCGCCTGTTCGGTCGAGATGATCTCCTCGTCGCCGTGCGACCAGCCGAGCCGCAGCAGGTAGTTGCGCAGCGCTTCCGGCAGGTAGCCCATGTCGCGGTAGGCGTCGACGCCGAGCGCACCATGCCGCTTCGACAGCTTGGCGCCGTCGGCGCCGTGGATCAGCGGGATGTGGCCGAACTGCGGCAGGTCCCAGCCCATGGCGTTGAAGATCTGGATCTGGCGGAAGGTGTTGGTCAGATGGTCGTCGCCGCGCACGACGTGGGTCACGCCCATGTCGTGGTCGTCCACCACCACCGCCAGCAGATAGGTCGGGGTGCCGTCGGCGCGCAGCAGGATCAGGTCGTCGAGCTGGGCGTTCTGCACCGTCACCTCGCCCTGCACCAGATCCTTCAGCACCGTCTGCCCCTCCTGCGGGGCCTTCAGGCGGATCACCGGGGCGACGCCGGCGGGCGCGTCGGAGTCGGGGCGGTCACGCCAGCGGCCGTCGTAGCGCATCGGCTGGCCGGCGGCCTTCTGGGCGGCGCGCATCTGCTCCAGCTCTTCCGGGCTGCAATAGCAGCGGTAGGCCTTGCCGGCCGCAAGCATCTGGTGCGCGACCTCGGCGTGGCGGTCCTTGCGCTCGAACTGGCTGACCGCCTCGCCGTCCCAGTCCAGGCCCAGCCAGGACAGGCCGTCGAGGATGGCGTCGACCGCCGCCTGGGTCGACCGTTGCCGGTCGGTGTCTTCGATCCGCAGCAGGAACTTGCCGCCCATGCGGCGGGCGTACAGCCAGTTGAACAGTGCGGTACGGCCGCCGCCGATGTGGAGAAAGCCGGTCGGCGACGGAGCGAAGCGGGTGACGACGGTCATCGGTCTCTCAATTTTCGGTTCGGCGCTGGTATGATGCGCCGGGGTATCGACAAGGGTGGTTTAACACAGCCACCCGGTTGGGAGGCAATGCCATGCGCGCATGGGCGGATGTAGAGGCACGAGTTAAACCGAATGGTGCCGCCGTCGGAATCCGTTACCGGTGACGGCCGCCGGCTGGCGGGAGGAGGAGGCCGAGGGTCCGGTGGTGGCCGGCGGGCCGCTTCGGCGGGCGCTGGGCTGGGCCGGGCGACGAATCGCCACCCTGGCGGAGGCGGAGCGCGGGCGTTGGGTGTTGTGGGCGCCGGTCGCCTTCGGCGGCGGCGCGTCGCTGTATTTCGCGCTGCGGCAGGAACCGCCCTGGTGGGTCGGGCCGGCCGCGGTGGCGGGGTGTCTGGCGGTGGCGCTGGTCGTCCGCCGCTGGTTCGCCGTGGCAATGGTGGTCGCCGGGCTGCTGTTCATGGCCGCCGGCTTCCTGGTCGCGCAGGGGCAGGCCGCCCACATCGCGGCGCCTGTGTTGACCCGCAGCATCGCGGCGACGGTCACCGGGCGGGTGATGGCGGTGGAACGGCGGCCCGGCTCGGCTCGGCTGACGCTGAACGACGTCACTGTCAGCCGCTTGGCCGCGGCGGAAACCCCGGCGGCGTTGCGCATCCGCCTGTCCGACCGCCACCCGCCGCCGGAGCCGGGATCGGTCGTCCGGCTGCGCGCCTCCCTGTCGCCGCCACAGCCGCCGGCCGAGCCAGGGGCCTTCGATTTCCAGCGTCGCGCCTGGTTCATGGGGCTGGGCGGCACCGGTTTCGCCATCGGCGCCGCCGAACTGGTGGAGGCGCCGCCGGTCACCGGTTGGCGCATCGTCGCCGTCGCCTTCGAGCAGGCGCGCGGCTACATCGCCCGACGGGTCGCCGCGACCATCACCGACCCGGTCGAGGCCAGCGTGACCACCGCGCTGCTGAACGGCGAGGAGTTCGGCATTCCCGACTCGACGCTCGACGCCTTCCGCTACAGCGGGCTGGCCCATCTGTTGTCGATCTCCGGCCTGCATGTCGGCATCGCCGCCGGCATCCTGTTCTATGTCGTGCGGGCGCTGCTGGCGGCGGTGCCCTTCATCGCGCTGCGCTGGCCGATCAAGAAGATCGCGGCGCTGTTCGGCATCCTGTCGGCGCTGGCCTACACGCTGCTGGTCGGCGCACCGCTGCCGACGGTGCGGTCGGTGCTGATGACCGGGCTGGTGATGGGGGCGATCATGCTGGACCGCGACCCGTTGAGCATGCGGCTGGTCGCCTTCGCCGGGTTGGTCACCACCGCCATGGATCCGGAGGGGATGCTCGGCCCCAGTTTCCAGATGTCCTTCGCCGCGGTGGCGTCGCTGATCGCCGCCTTCGAACGCGGCAGCCGCCGGCTGGCGGCGTGGCGGCGCGACTCCGGCTGGATCATCGGCGGGCTGTTCTATGTCGGCGGCATCGTGCTGACCAGCGTGGTGGCGACGCTGGCGACGCTGCCCTTCGCGCTCTACCATTTTCAGCAGATCGCCTTCTACGGCGTGCTGTCCAACCTGATCGCCATCCCGATCACCTCCTTCTGGGTGATGCCGTGGAGCCTGATCGCCTACGCGCTGCTGCCCCTGGGGCTGGAGGCGCCGGCGGTCATCGCCATGAACTGGGGCGACCGCGCGGTGATCTGGACCGCCGAGTTCTTCGGTGGTCTGCCCTGGGCCTCGCTGACCGTGCCGGCGATGCCGGCGGAAGGGTTCGCCGCGGTGGTGCTGGGCGGACTCTGGCTGTGCGTCTGGACGCAACGCTGGCGATGGCTGGGGATGGTGCCGATTCTGGTCGGTCTTGCCACCCCGGCGCTGGTGGCGCGGCCCGATCTGCTGGTTGCCGGCGACGGAGCGGTGATGGCGGTGCGCGCCGCCGACGGGCGCCTCAGCGTCTCGGCGAAGAGCGGCGGCCGGGCGGCCGAGATCTGGCGCGAACGCGACGGCGATCCGACGCCGGGCGACCCCTGGCCACTGGTGGGCGCCTGGTCCGATCCTGGGTCGGGCGATGGTCCGCAACTGAGTTGCGACGCCTGGGGCTGTCTGTACCGCGTCAAGGGACGCACGGTGGCTTTGCCGCGCCTGGGCGATGCGCTGGACGAGGATTGCGGAGTCGTCGATGCGGTGGTGACCGCGGCCGTCGCACGCGGCTGCCGGGCGCCGCTGGTGATCGACCGCTGGCGCCTGCGCCGAGAGGGCGCGCACGCGCTGACGGTGACGCCGGACAGCATACGGGTGGAGACGGTGCGTGACCGCCGCGGCGACCGGCCTTGGACCGGCGGACCAGCGGGCGGACGGCCATGAGCCGCAGCCCGCCTTGCCGACTCAGTATTTGCGGACCAGACCGACCAGCTTGCCCTGCACCCGCACGCGGTCGGCGCCGAAGATGCGCGTCTCGTAGGCGGCGTTGGCCGGCTCCAGAGCGACGGTGTTGCCCTTGCGCCGCAGGCGTTTCAGCGTCACCTCGCCGTCGTCGACCAGGGCGACGACGATGCTGCCGTTTTCCGCCGCGTCGCAGCGCTGGATGATGACGGTGTCGTGGTCGAGGATACCGGCCTCCACCATCGAATCGCCCGCGACCTCCAGGGCGTAATGGTCACCGGCGGTCAGCATCGAGGCGGGGATGTCGACGAAGGCGCTGTTGTCGCGCAACGCCTCGATCGGCGTGCCGGCGGCGATGCGGCCATAAAGCGGAAGCTGGATCGTCTCGTTCGCCGCGGCCGGCGCCTTGGGCGCCGCGACCGGTGCCGCGATCTCGCGGCCACCGAAGGCGAAGTCACCCTTGATGACGCTGGGCTGGAACTTCGGCTTGGTCGTAGCGGCGGCAGCGGCGGCAGCGGCGCGCGTGCGGGCCGCCTCCAGCCCCTCCGGCAGGCGCAGCACCTCCAGCGCGCGGGCACGGTGGGGCAGGCGGCGGATGAAGCCGCGCTCCTCGAGCCCGGTGATGAGCCGGTGAATGCCCGACTTCGACTTCAGGCCGAGGGCGTCCTTCATCTCGTCGAACGACGGCGAAACACCACCCTGGCCGAGCCGCTCGTGGATGAACAGCAGCAGTTCATGCTGCTTGCGCGTGAGCATTGATGCCTCCCGGCGGTCGCCACACTGGAGATGGAACAAATACAAAACGTTGTCCCATGTTCTAGTTTGGTTCCCGCCACGCGTCAAGCCCCTGCGGTGTCGCTACACCAAAGGTAATGCGCTAAAGGCTGAGCGCGCCGTCCGACAGCGGGATGACCGGCACCATGGCGCCGACGGGTTCCGGCGGGGCGTTCGGCGGCCGGTGGATCAGGCAATCGGCCTGGGCGTAGAGCGAGGTGATGGCGCTGTCCTGGCGGGCGAAGGGCGTCACCGTGGCAACGCCGTCGGTGTCGGTCGCCAGGGTGGCGCGCAGATAATCCTCGCGGCGGTCGTTGGCCCGCAACGCGGTGGTCAGGCGGGCGCGGGTCGGCGCGCGCTCGTCCTCCGGCGGCAGCCCCTGCAGCCGGCGCAGGATCGGGCGGAGGAACAGCAGCCCGGTGACGCCGGTGGACACCGGGTTGCCGGGCAGCCCCAGCAGCGGCACCGCGCCGGCCCGGCCGAACATCAGCGCCTTGCCCGGCCGCATCGCCACCGTCTGCACGTCCAGCGTCACGCCCTTGCCGGCCAGCACGTCGCGCACGAGGTCGTAGTCGCCGTGCGCCGCGCCGCCGGTGGTCACCAGCAGGTCGCAGCCCGCCGCGCCGGCCGCCATGGCGGCGACGCTGTCGGCGGTGTCCCTGGCGATGCCCAGATTGTGGGCGATGCCGCCCTGGGTGGTGACCAGGGCGCACAGGCCCAGCGCGTTGGTGCTGACGATCTGGCTCGGTCCCAGCGGGTCGCCGGGCAGGGCGATCTCGTCGCCGGTGGCGAGGATGGCGACGCGCGGCCGGCGGTGCACCGACAGCCAGGGCACGTTGCCGCCGGCAGCCAGCGCCACGTCGCGCGCGGTCAGCCGCCGCCCTTTCGGCAGCAGTTCGTCGCCGAGGGCGAAGTCGAAGCCGGCCTGTCGGATGAAGCGGCCGGCGACGACGGCGCGGCCGACGCGGACAAATCGGTCGTCGGCGCTGCAGTCCTCCTGCATCACCACGGCGTCGGCGCCGTCGGGCAGCGGCGCGCCGGTGAAGATGCGCGCCGCTTCGCCCGGCCCGACCGTACCGTCGAAGGCGTGGCCGGCGGCGGACTCCCCCACGCGGCGCAGCGGCACCGGAGCCAAGGCGGTGGCCGCGGCGATGTCGGCGGCGCGGACCGCCCAGCCATCCATCGCGGCGGCGTGGAAGGGCGGCTGGGTCAGCCGCGCCACCACCGGCTCGGCCAGCACCCGGCCCAGCGCGTCGGGCAGCGCGACGGTTTCCGCCGGCAGCGGCGCGAAGGCCGACAGGATGCGGGCGCGCGCCTCAGCGACCGAGATCATCGGCCGGCTCCGCCGGGGTTTCGGGCTTGGTGGCGTTCCATTCGCCGCTCTTGCCGCCGGCCTTGTGCAGCAGGCGGACGTCGGTGATCGTCATGCCGCGGTCGACCGCCTTGCACATGTCGTAGACAGTGAGCGCCGCGACCGAGACAGCGGTCAGCGCCTCCATCTCCACGCCGGTCTGGCCCTTCAGCTTGCAGGTGGCGGTGACGTCCACGGCGTGGCGCGCCGGGTCGCAGGTCAGGTCGACCTTGACCGAGGTCAGGGCCAGCGGGTGGCACAGCGGGATCAGGTCCGGCGTGCGCTTGGCCCCCATGATGCCGGCCAGCCGGGCGACCGATAGGACGTCGCCCTTCTTCATGCCGCCTTGCATGATGAGAGCCAGCGTTTCCGGCCGCATCAGGACCGTGGCGGCGGCCGTCGCCGTGCGTTCGGTGTCCGCCTTGTCGGAAACGTCGACCATGACGGCCCGCCCTTCGGCGTCGAAATGGGTGAAGCCGGTCACAGGGTCTTCTCCATGAAAAGGCTGAGCGGATGGTCGGCGTAGCAGGCGTAGGGGCCGCGGTCGGTGAAACCGGCCTTGCGGTACATCGCGACGGCTTCCGGCTGGTGGATTCCGGTTTCCAGCATCAGTGTGCCGATTCCTTCGGCGCGGGCCTGCTCGGTCAGCCGGTCGAGCAGGCGGCGGGCGATGCCGCCGCCGCGGACGCCGGGGCTGACGAACATGCGCTTCACCTCGCCGTAGCCGGCCGGGTCGATGCGCAGCGCGGCACAGCCGACCGGGTGGCCGCCCTTGCGGGCGACGAAGAAGCGCACATCGGGCGCCGCCAGCGTGTCCACGTCCAGCAGGTGGCAGGCGTCGTCCGGGTAGCGTTCGCGCAGATAGTCGTCCAGCGCCGCGATCAGCGCGGTCACCGCCTCCTGGCGTGGGCTTTCCGCGGCGATGGTGATGTCCGGCATCGGCGTTGCGCCCGTCGTTACGCTGGGGCCAGCAGGGTTCGGGTCGCCGCGGCGACGTCGTCCTGCCGCATCAGCGATTCGCCGACCAGGAAGCAGCGCGCCCCGACCTTCGCCATGCGGGCAAGGTCGGCCGGGCTGTAGAGACCGCTTTCGGCGACCAGCATGCGATCGGCCGGAACGTCGCGCGCCAGTTCCTCCGTCGTCGCGATGTCGACGGCGAGCGTCTTCAGGTTGCGGTTGTTGATGCCCAGCAGCGGGGTGCGCAGCAGCAGCGCCCGCTCCAGCTCGGCCCGGTCATGCACCTCGACCAGCACGTCCAGCCCCTGGGCGATGGCCGCGTCCTCGATTTCCGCCGCCTGGGCGTCGGACAGCGAGGCCATGATGATCAGGATGCAGTCGGCGCCCAGCGCGCGCGCCTCGGCGATCTGGTAGGGATCGACCATGAAGTCCTTGCGTAGGACCGGCAGATCGACGGCGGCGCGGGCAGCGACCAGATACTCGTCCTTGCCCTGGAAATAGGGCTCGTCGGTCAGCACCGACAGGCAGCTCGCCCCCCCGTCGCGGTAGGCGCGGGCGAGCGCCGGCGGGTCGAAGTCGGCGCGGATCAGGCCCTTGGACGGGCTGGCCTTCTTGATCTCGGCGATCAGACCGTAGCGCCCGGCCTCCACCGCCGCGCTCAACGCGCGGATGAAGCCGCGCGGCGGGTTGCTCTCGTTGGCGGCCTTGGCGGCGGCCTCGACCTCCGACAGCGGGCGGGCGGCCTTGCGGGCGGCGACCAGGGCGCGCTTGTCGGCGTTGATGCGGGTCAGGACGTCGCTCATTCGGCGGGGGCCTCGTTGGTGATGGCGACCAGCCGGCGCAGGCGGTCGCGGGCGCCGCCGCTGTCGATCGCCTCGGCGGCCAGCGCCACGCCGTCCCTCAGCGTGTCGGCCTTGCCGGCGACGATCAGGGCGGCGGCGGCGTTCAGCAGGACGATGTCGCGGTAGGGGCTGCGCACCCCGTCGAACAGGGCGTGGATCGCCGCGGCGTTGACCTGGGCGTCGCCGCCCTTCAGGTCCTCGATGCGGGCGCGCGGCAGGCCGGCGTCCTCCGGCGTCACCTCGAACACCGTGACCGCGCCGTCCTTCAACTGGGCGACGGTGGTCGGGCCGGTGGTGGTGATCTCGTCCAGCCCGTCGGAGCCGTGGACGATCCAGGCGGCGTCGGAGCCGAGGCGCTTCAGCACCTGGGCCAGCGGCTCCACCCACTGGCGGGCGAAGACGCCCAGCACCTGCCGCTTGGCGGTCGCCGGGTTGGACAGCGGGCCCAGCAGGTTGAACACGGTGCGGGTGCCCAGCTCCACCCGCGTCGGGCCGACGTTGCGCATCGCCAGATGGTGGCGCGGCGCCATCAGAAAGGCGATGCCGGCCTCCCACAGCGCCTCGCGCACCAGCGCGAAGTCGCAGTCCAGGTTGACGCCCAGCGAGCCGAGCACGTCGGCGGCGCCGGATTTGGACGAGATGGCGCGGTTGCCGTGCTTGGCGACCGGCACGCCGCAGGCCGACACCACCAGCGCCGCCGCGGTGGAGATGTTGTAGGTGCCGACGCCGTCGCCGCCGGTGCCGCAGGTGTCGATGGTGCCGGGAGGGGCCTCGACCGGGATCGCCTTGGCGCGCATGACGCGGGCGGCGCCGGCGATCTCGTCCACCGTCTCGCCGCGCACGCGCAGCGCCATCAGGAAGCCGCCCATCTGCGACGGGGTGGCGTTGCCGGACATGATGATGTCGAAGGCGAAGCCGGCCTCCGCCTCGGTCAGCGCGGCGCCGGTGGCCACCTTGCCGAGGATCGCCTTCATATCGGTCAGATCGCCGCTCATGCCGCCGCACTCTCCTGGCGCGGACCGGTCAGGTCCAGGAAGTTTCGCAGGATCTGGTGGCCGTGCTCGCTCTCGATGCTCTCGGGATGGAACTGCACGCCGTGGATCGGCAGCTCGCGGTGGGCAAGCGCCATGATCAGGCCGTCGGCGGTCTCCCCCGTCACCTCAAGGCAGGCCGGCAGCGTGTCGCGCTCGACGATCAGCGAGTGGTAGCGCGTGGCGCGGAAGGGCGAGGGCAGGCCGGCGAGCACGCCGCGCCCGCCGTGGCGGATGTTGTCGACCTTGCCGTGCATCGGGACCGGCGCGCGGATCACCCGGCCGCCGAAAGCCTGGCCGATCGACTGGTGGCCCAGGCACACGCCCAGCAGCGGCAGGCCGGTCTTGGCGGCGGCGTCGATCAGGGGCAGGCAGATGCCGGCGCGGTCGGGGTCGCAGGGGCCGGGCGACAGCACGATGCCGTCGGGGCGCAGGCCCAGCGCCTCCTCCACCGTCAGGGCGTCGTTGCGGCGGACCTGCACGTCGGCGCCCAACTCGCCCAGGTAATGGACGAGGTTGTAGGTAAAGCTGTCGTAGTTGTCGATGAGCAGCAGCATGCGCCTTCCGCCTTCGTCCTGATCGGTCGGGCTGCGGCGGGACGGAAAGCCCGCCGGCCGTTCCGGCCCTGTTCCAACGCCCGACACCCTAGCGGCTGAGGGGGCGGATTTCCAGCCTCCGCGACGTTCTTCAATGGTTTCACCGGCAGTCGAGCTGGAGCGGTGTCTTCGGTTCCTCGATCACCCGGCCGCGCGGGTCGGTTTCCAGCGTCAGGGTGCAGCGGCGGGCGTGGCGCGGCAGGTCGATGGCCAGCGTCGCCTGGGTGTTGCGGTAGCGGCAGACCAGGATGATGTTCTCGCGCCGGGCCGCGTCGAAGGTCCAGACCTGGACCAGGCTGCGCCCGCGCGGCGTCTCGTGGTCGGGGGCGAGCGTGGCGGGGGCGGCGCTGGTCATCTGGGTGGCGCGGTCGCCTTCCACCAGCGTGATGCCGGTCAGGCTGTGGGTGTCCTTGCCGGGGTAGGGCGACCAGCCGCCGGGGGCCTCCGGCTGCGCCTGCACCGTCAGGGTCTGCGGGCATTGCAGCGCGGCGGCGAGCGCCGGAGTCGCGACGCCGGAGGTCAGGCCCAGCGTGAGCGCGGCGGTGACAAGGATGGGACGCATGGCAGGCTCCTCGGAAGGCGGTGCGGCAGGAAGGCGGTGCGGCAGGAAGGCGGTGCGGCAGGCTTGAGGGACGGGCGTCGGCGCCGCCGGCCGCGGCGCTTTGGACCGTTTGGGCGATTGCGGCCCGGACGGCAGGGTGCCACTGTGCGCCGCCCCGTGTCGCAGGATGGACGTCGTCACCATGGCCCGCAAGGCGCCTTCGAAGGCCAGCAAGCCGCGCATTCCGCCCCTTCTCTCCAACCCCTTCGTCCTGGCGCTCGCCGCGGTCGTCGCGGTGTTCGCCGTGGCCATCGGCGTGTCGACGCTGACCGGCGGTCGCAGCGGCCGTGGGGGTGAGACGGCGCGCGTTCCGCAGGCCACCCAGCAGGCTGCGGTCCAGTCGCCCGCGGTCCCGCCGCTGCCGGCGGCGAAGACCGACGCCCCGGCCCCGGCGGCCCCGGCGGCCGCGCAACCGGCGTCCCCGCCGTCCGCCGCGGGGGGAACCGGGCCGGAGGCGGCGACGGTGGTGCCGGACGGACCGGCCCAGCGCCCGGCCGCGACGACCGTCGCGATGCTGCCACCGCCGGTGCCGCCCGCCATCGCGCCGGTGCAGCCGCCCGCCGGCAACGCCGCGCTGTGGCGCCGGAACGCCCTGCCGATGACGGTGCCGCCGGGCAAGCCGATGATCGCCATCGTCGTCGACGACATGGGGCTGGACCGCAAACGCTCGACGCGGATGGCCGGGCTGCACGGGCCGCTGACCCTGTCCTGGCTGCCCTACGCCCGCGACCTGTCGGCGCAGAGCCGCGCCGCCCGCGCCAACGGGCACGAACTGATGCTGCACATGCCGATGGAGCCCAGCGTCCACGCCGATCCGGGGCCCAACGCGCTGCTGGTCTCGCTGGACAAGGGCGAGGTGATGCGGCGGTTCCGCGCCGCGCTGGACAGCTTCGACGGCTATGTCGGGGTGAACAACCACATGGGCAGCCGCTTCACCGCCGACCGGGCGCAACTGGCGCCGGTGCTGGCGGAACTCCATCGCCGCGGCCTGCTGTGGCTCGACAGCCGGACGACGCCCAACAGCGCCGGCCTTGGCCTTGCCCAGGAGTTGAAGATGCCCTGGGTCGGCCGCGACGTCTTCCTCGACAACGAGGAGACGGTGGCCGCCGTCCGCGCCCAGTTGGCCAAGGTGGAGCAGGTCGCCAAGCACCAGGGTTACGCCGTCGCCATCGGTCATCCGCACGATGCGACAATCGAAGCCCTGGCATCCTGGCTGCCGGAGGTGCAAAAGCGTGGCTTCGTTCTGGTCCCGGTCAGCGCGGTGGTGCGCACGCACCACGCCGGCGGTTGATCCCGGGGCCCGAATTCCGGGTCTGAGGGAGTCGTGACGATGGCGGATGCGTATAAGGCGGATGCGTACAGGGTGGACGGGATGACCTGCGGCGGCTGCGCCCGATCGGTCTCCAACGCGATCACCAAGGCGGCGCCCGACGCCGTGGTGACGGTGGATCTGGCCGCCGGCACGGTGATGGTGAAAGGCGACATCGCCGCCGACACCGTCCGCGCGGCGGTCGAGGCCGCCGGCTTCGATTTCGGCGGCCCCGCCTGACCGAAGCCGCCGACCGGTTTCTGGTGCGGTGCAACAAAACCGTTTTCCTGGTAGGGCTATTGCGGGATACTCGGCGGACCAGCCCCTTGTCCGCACCGTCCCGCGAGGTCCCGATGCCGCTCTATTCCTTCCGCTGCAAAGCCTGCGACCACGGCTTCGAAACCCTGGTCCGCTCCACCGACACGCCGGTCTGCCCGTCCTGCGGCAGCGCCGAGCTGGCCCGCCTGCTGTCCAATGTGGCAGCGGAGGGCAAGTCGGGCGCCATCATCCAGGGCGCCCGCAAGATGGCGGCGCGGGAGGGGCATTTCAGCAACTACAGCCGGTCGGAACGGCCGAAGGGCTGATGGGGAAGGGGGCGGCGGCGACCGCCCCTACGCCGTCCCCCTACCGCCGCAGGTCGCGGTCGAGGTTCGGCTCTGCCCGCTCGCTGGTCAGCCGAACGCGATAGACCTGCACGGCCTCCATCACGCGCTGGACGTAGTTGCGCGTTTCGGAGATCGGGATCAGCTCGATCCAGTCGACCACGTCGACCGCCTCGGTGCGCGGGTCGCCGTAGGTCTGAATCCATTGGCGCACCCGGTTGGGCCCGGCGTTGTAGCCGGCGATGGCCAGCACCCACGATCCGTTGAAGCGGTCGATCAGCTCGGCCAGATAGGCCGAGCCGAGCGTGACGTTGTAGCCGGGGTCGGCGGTCAGCCGGGCGTTGGTGTGCTTCAGCCCCAGCTTGGTCGCCACCAGCTGCGCCGTCGTCGGCATCAGCTGCATCAGTCCGCGCGCCCCGGCCGACGAGACGATCTGCGGGTTGAAGGTGCTCTCCTGCCGGATGATGCCGTGGACCAGCGCCAATTCCGGCGACGGCGGGCGGAAGTCGATCATCGGGTAGCCGGCCTCGACCAGGAACACGTCGTTCTGGGCGGCGTCCTTGGCCGCGGCGACGGCGAGGTCGCGGCGCCCCAGTTCGCTGCCCAGCCGGGCGGCCAGCGCGTAATCGGCCGGCGTCTTGGCGCTCAGGCTGATGCGGCGGACGAAGCTGGTCACCCGGTCGTCGCCGCCGCCGATCTCCGCCAGCAGGCGGGCGACGCGCACCAGCTCGCGCCGGTCGAAGGCCGCCGCCTCCGATTGGGGAACGGCGGGCGGCGCGGGCAGGGTGACGGCGCCCCCGGAGACATGGCGGGCGGCGAGCTGACCGTAGAAGGTCGTCGGGTAGGTCGCCGCCTTGCCGTACCACTCGCGCGCCGGCGCGGACTGGCCGAGCGCCTCGGCCGCGCGGCCGCACCAATAGGCGCCGCGGGCCTTGCTGATCGGCGCGGTGACCGAGCGGTAGAGCTTGTGGAAATGCGCGAAGGCTTCCGACGGCTTGTCGAGGAAGCGCAGCGCCAGGAAGCCCGACAGGAACTCGGCGTCGGCGAAGGCGCTGCCCTCGCTCATGCCGTTGGCGCTGACCAGCCGGTAGGCGAGGTTGTGGTCACCGCGCTCCATGGCGCGCCGGGCCAGCAGGTGGCGTTCCGACCACCAGGATTGCGGACGGCCCATGTCCTGGCCGGCCCGGGCGATGATCTCCAGCGCGCCCGAATCGTCGCCCTTGCGCCGCAGGTAGCGGGCACGGTCGAACATCAGGCCGGGATCGTCGCGCAGCGACGGGGTGACGCGCGACAGCGCCGCCTCGGCCCCGGCGCTGTCGCCATCCAGCGCGATGCGCGCTTCGATCAGCGTGTCGTAGGCGTCGTCGAAGAAGGGCAGCATCCGGCGGACCGGCCCGTCCTGCCTGGCCCACAGCAGCCGGTCGATGCGCGCCTTGTGGTCCTGCTGGCGCAGGTAGGGCGTGTAGTGGGCGAGGAAGGTCGCCTCCTCGTCCGGGGTGAAGGTGGCGTCGGCCCACTGCTTGCGGATCAGCGGGGTGGCGCGCTCGGCGCTGCCGGTGGCGATCAGCGCGTCGGCGTAGCGGACGAAGCCGTCGTTGGTCAGCGGCGGGTACAGCCGGAACCACTCCGTCACCTCGGCCGGCGGCAGGTCGGGCATCGCCATCTCGGCCTGCTTGCGCAGGCCGTTCTGGTTGGGCCAGTCCGGGTTGTCGCGCAGGAAGGCGGCGATGTCGGCGAAGCTGCCGCCGCCGGGGCTGGCCAGCGCCATCCAGCGGATCACCTTGGCCGGCAGCGGGTCGCGGGCCTGGGCCGCCGCGGCCTGCGCGTCGACCAGCCTTTCGTCATCGGCCAGCTTGAAGGCGTCGCGGTAGATCGCGATGTCCTGCGGGCTGAGCAGCGCCGCCGTGGCGGGAAGCGCGCCGGGCAGGCCGGCGAAAAGGGTCAGGAGACCCGCGAAAACAGTGGTCCGGGCGCTCTTGCCCAGGGCGGCGGGGAGGGATAATGTGCGCAACTCTTTTTTCCAGCTAAGCCGACTGAGGAGGCAGCCATGTTCCACGGTTCCATCGTCGCCCTCGTGACTCCGTTCAAGGGCGGGAAAGTGGACGAGAAGGCCTTCCAGTCCTTTGTGGAGTGGCAGGTCGCCCAGGGCACCCACGGTCTGGTCCCCTGCGGCACCACCGGCGAGTCGCCGACGCTGTCCCACGACGAGCACAACCGTGTCGTCGAGCTGTGCATCGAGGCGGCCGGCGGCAAGGTGCCGGTGATGGCCGGCACCGGCTCCAACTCGACCGAGGAGGCGATCGCGCTGACCCGCCACGCCCGCCAAGCGGGCGCGCAGGCGGCGCTCGTGGTCACGCCCTACTACAACAAGCCAACTCAAGAGGGTCTGTACCAGCATTTCAAGGCGATCCATGACGCGGCGGACTTGCCGATCTTCATTTACAACATTCCGGGCCGCAGTGTCGTGGATATGTCTGTGGCGACGATGGCCCGGCTGGCGAAGCTGCCGAACATCGTCGGCGTGAAGGACGCGACCGCCGATCTGGCCCGCCCGGCCCGCATGGCGGTGGAAGCCGGCCCGGACTTCATCCAGCTGTCGGGCGAGGACGTGACCGCGCTGGCGTTCAACGCCCAGGGCGGCGTCGGCTGCATCTCGGTCACCGCCAACATCGCGCCGGGCCTGTGCTCGGCAATGCAGAACGCCTGGGCGGCGGGCAACCTGACCGAAGCCTATCGCCTGCGCGACCTGCTGACCCCGCTGCATGATTCCATGTTCGTGGAGAGCAACCCGGTCCCGGTGAAGTTCGCCGCCAGCCTGTTGGGCCTGTGCAGCGACGAGGTGCGGCTGCCGCTGGTCGCCGCGTCCGACGCCGCCCGCGCCACCGTGCGCGGTGCCCTGACCAAAGCCGGCCTGTTGTCGTAAGGCACGGCCCAGGTCCTTAAGGAGAGAGCATTGTCCCCGCGCGACCAGGAAGTTAAGAAATACGCGGCGCAGAACCGCCGCGCGCGGTTCGACTTCTTCATCGACGACGTCCTGGAGGCCGGCATCATGCTGACCGGGACCGAGGTGAAATCGCTGCGGGGCGGCCGCGCCAGCGTGAACGAGGCCTATGCCGGCCTGAAGGGTGGGGAGCTGTACCTGTTCAACGCGTACATCCCCGAATATCTCCAGGCCGGCCGCTGGCTGCAGCACGAGCCGAAACGCCCGCGCAAGCTGCTGATCCGTCGCCGCGAACTCGACAAGCTGGCGGCCGGCATCAAGCAGAAGGGCGTGACGCTGATCCCGATGTCGGTCTATTTCAACGACCGCGGCATGGCCAAGGTCGAGATCGGCGTCGCCACCGGCAAGAAGAAGCACGACAAGCGTGAAACCGAGAAAGAACGCAGTTGGCAGCGCGACAAGGCGCGGCTGATGCGCGACAAGGGCTGACCCGGGTGGCACGTCTCGACAACCGGGCCACGGACCGCGACTCCACCGTCGCCGCCGTGGCCGCCGAAGCCCTGTCCGACATCCGTCCGCAGGGCCGCATCCTGGTCGCCTTCGACAGCGACGGCGTCATCGCCGAGGCGCTGCGCGACGGCGGGGCGGAGGTGGTCGCCTGGAACCGGCTGGCCACCGGTGGGCAGTACGCCACGCCCTGGCCGGCGGAGGGTGCCTTCGACGGCGCCGTCCTGCGGCTGCCGCGCGGCTGGGCCGGCTTCGACATGGCGCTGCACGCGCTGGCGTCGCGACTGTCGCCGGGAGCGCCGCTGTGGATCGCCGGCGGCAACGACGAGGGGATCACCAGCGCGTCGAAGCATCTCGACGGGCTGGTCACCGATCCGGAAACGCTGATCATCAAGCGCCGCGCCCGCCTGCTCCAGACCGGCCGGACCAACGCGCCGGCGAAGGGCGAGTTGGAGGACTGGCGGCAGACCGTCACGGTGACGCTGCCGGACCGGACGCTGGAGCTGGTGTCCTACCCCGGCCTGTTCGCCCACGGCCACCTCGACGCCGGCACGGAGTGCCTGCTGCGGGTGCTGCCGGAGGTCGCGGCCGGCACCCGCGTGCTGGATTTCGGCTGCGGCGCCGGGGTGATCGCCCGCGCGGTGCAGGAACGCCAGCCCGACGCGCCGCTGACCCTGCTGGACATCGACGCGGTGGCGCTGCACGCCGCCCGCCAGAACGTCCCCGGCGCCGAACTGGTGCTGAGCGACGGCCTGTCGGGTCTGGGCGCCCGCGAACGCTTCGGCCTGATCCTGTCCAACCCGCCGCTCCACCGTGGCAAGGACGAGGATTTCGGCATGCTCGACGCGCTGGTGACGGGGACCAAGCAGTACCTGAAGCTGCGCGGCGCGCTGGTCGCGGTGACCCAGCGCACCGCGGGCGTCGGCAAGCTGTTCAAGACCGCCTTCGGCCACAGCGAGATGCTGCTGGAAACCCCGCAGTTCCAGGTGTGGTCGGGGACGCCGAAGTAAGCGCCGACACTGCCCCCACCCCAACCCTCCCCCGCTTCGCAGGGGAGGGAGCAAGTGCTTGTTCGGGAGAGTGGCGGCAATCCCTCCCCCGCCCAGCGGGGGAGGATAGGTGGGGGTCTAACGTCAGCCTATTGGCGACTTACGCGTTCAACCCCTTCATCCCCTCCGCCGTGTAGCGGTCGCCGGCCGCGGCGCCCGGCGGCAGGGCGTCGCTCAGCGCCTTCACCTCCGCATCGGTCAGTGTCACCGCGGCGGCACCGACATTCTCCTCCAGATACTTGATCCGCTTGGTGCCGGGGATCGGCAGGATGTCCGGGCCCTGGGCCAGCAGCCAAGCCAGCGCGACCTGACCGGGGGTGCAGCTCTTCTGCGCCGCGAGCGCCTTCACCGACTCGACCAGGTGAAGATTGCGGTCGAGGTTGCCCTCGGCGAAGCGGGGAGAGATGCGGCGGAAGTCGTTTTCGGCGAGCTGGTCGCGGTTGCTCACCGTCCCGGTCAGCATGCCGCGGCCGAGCGGCGCGTAGGCGACCAGCGACACCCCCAACTCCCGGCAGGCCGGCAACACCGACTCCTCGACGTCGCGGGTCCACAACGAATATTCGCTCTGCACCGCGGCGATCGGATGGACCGCGTGGGCGCGGCGGAGCGTGGCGGCCGACACCTCCGACAGGCCGAGCGCCCGGACCTTGCCGGCCTTGACCAGATCCGCCATCGCGCCGACGGTTTCTTCGACTGGGGTGTCGGGGTTCAGGCGGTGGGCGTAATAGAGGTCGATGGTCTCCACCCCCAGCCGCTTCAGCGACGCGTCGCAGGCCTGCCGCACATAGGCGGCGCTGGTGTCGATGCGCCGGGCGTAGTCACCGGGCTGGCGGACGATGCCGAACTTGGTGGCGACCACCACCCGGTCGCGCTTGCCGGCCAGGAAACGGCCGAGCAGCGTCTCGTTGTGGCCGGCGCCGTACATGTCGGCGGTGTCGTACAGCGACACCCCCAGCTCCAACGCCCGTTCCAGAGTCGCCAGGGACTGGGCGTCGTCGGTCGGGCCGTAGAACTCCGACATGCCCATGCAGCCGAGACCGATCTCCGCGACGGGCAAAACTCCACCGATGTTGCGCTGTTTCATCGCTTTCCCTCTCCCGTGCCGCGGCCGGGCGCATTACCCTGGGAGCCGTCGGCAACAAATACACTACACTGTGCAGTGTACTTCGGGGATGGGGAATGTCAACAGCTCAGGCGGGTGCGCGCGGATCGGCCAAACGGGACGCGGTGGTGGAGGCGGCGACCAGCGCCTTCCTGACGCACGGGTACGAGGCGTCGTCGATGGACGCCATCGCCGCCGACGCCGGGGTGTCGAAACGCACCGTCTACAACCATTTCCCTGGCAAGCGCGACCTGTTCCAGGCCGTGGTGTCCCGCCTCTATGAAGGCTTCTACACCGACGGCGGACTGACCATGCCGCCGGACCAGCCGCCGGAGCAGGCGTTGCCGGCCTTCCTGCGGTCGCTGCTCATCCACATGCGCCGGCCGGAGGTGCGCGGGCTGCTGCGGCTGGTGATCGCCGAGCACCAGCGCTTTCCCGAACTGGCGCAGGACTATCTGGAGGGCGGCAAGAGCCACGCCTACGCGCTGCTCGACGGCTATCTGGCGGCGCAGCACGCGCGCGGCCGGCTGAACGCGCCCGACCCGCATGTGGTGGCGACCCAACTGCTGGGTGGCATCAAGGAGGTGCTGTTCTGGCCGACCATGCTCGGCCTGCCGGTGACCGCCGACCCGGAGCGGGTGGTCGCCGACTCGGTCGCGGCGCTGCTGCGCGCCCATGGCACCGCCGCCGGTGGTGGCGTGGTCAGCCGCCCCGCAGACCCGACGGATTGACCCCGGTCGATTCCCGGATCCGCCGCGCGAAGTGGGAACGGTTGGCGTAGCCGCAGGCTTCCGCCGCCTCCTGCACGCTGAGACCCTCGCGTTCCAGCAGGTCGCGGGCGTGGGCGACCCGTTCCTCCGTCAGGATGCGGCGGACGGAACTGCCCTCGTCCGACAGGCGGCGGCGCAGCGTGCCGGTGCTGAGATTCAGCGCGCCGGCCACCCCCTCCGCCGTCCAGGCGTGGTCGGGTCGGGTGCGCACCAACTGGCGCACGGCGTCGGCGGCGCCGGTCGGCGCGATGGGGCCGAGCCACCACACGCCATCCTCCAGCAGGGCGAGCAGCACCTCCATGCAGCGATGCTGGGCCAGCTTGGGCGGCAGGGCCGGGTCGGCGGTCAGGCCGGCGGCGGCGTGGTCGATGGCGTCGGTCAGCCCCGGCGTGAGGGTGACCCGCCATTCCCCCGGCCGGGCGCGCGGGCCCAAGCCCTCGGTGCCATGGGCCCGCAGCAGCCGGCGCACCATGTCGGCGGGAAACTCCAGCACCAGGGCGCGGTAGCGGCCGCCGTCGCTGGGCTCGTTCACCACCGATCCCAACCAGCCCGGCGGCAGCAGCATGGCCGTGCCGGTGGGAAAGCGCCGCAGCGTGCCGGAGGGATCGACGACCTCCTTGGTGCCCTCCAGCACGGCGATCAGGGCGGTGCGCTCGATCCGCACGTCGGCCATCCGCTCGCGGTCGTGGGCGACGAAGGACCACAGCGCCGGGCGCTGCGGCCGGTCGCTTCCGTCCGGGCGATGGTCGCGGGCGGCGAAGCGGGACAGGCGAGCGAGGAGGTCGGGACCCATGGCGATCACTCTACGGTCGCCGCCGCGGCGCGATCAACGGCCATAGCGGGCGGTCAGCGTCGCCTTGGCGATGGTGGCAGCGTTCAGGTTGAAGCCGACCATGGCGCCGGAGGCGTCGGCCGGCAGCGGCAGCGACTCGACCTTGAGGGCATGGACGGTGACGATGTAGCGGTGCGGCGTGTCGCCCTGCGGCGGGCAGGGGCCGCCATAGCCGGGGCCGCCGAAATCGGTGCGGCTCTGCACCGCGCCAGCCGGCAGGGCCGGCTTGGCCGGGTCGCCGGCGCCGGCCGGCAGAGCGCGGGTCTGGACCGGCAGGTTGAACACCACCCAATGCCACCAGCCGCTGCCGGTCGGCGCGTCGGGGTCGTAGACGGTGGCGGCGAGGCTGCGGGTGCCGGCGGGCGGCTCGCTCCAACTCAGGGTCGGCGACTGGTTGCCGCCGGTGCAGCCAAATCCGGCGAAGACATTGCGCTCCGGGATCGGGGTGTTGGCGGTGAAGTCGGGGCTGCGCAGCTCGAACGCCATCGCGGGCGTGGCGGCCGACAGCAGGGCGGCGGTCAGCAGGGCGGTGCGAATCGGGGCCATCGGGAAGGTCTCCATCCATGACGGGATGGCCGAACGATACGGGGCCGCGGATCGCTCCGCGGCCCCGATCTGCTCAAAGACGATCCGGAACTGTTCAGTTCCGCCCGGCTCAGCCCTGCCGCAACAGCTTGGCCGCGTCGACGGCGCCGTAGGTCAGGATGGCGTCGCAGCCGGCGCGCTTGAAGCCCATCAGGGTCTCCAGCAGCGCCTTGTCGTAGTTCAGCCAGCCGTTGCCGGCGGCGGCGCGCAGCATCGCGTATTCCCCCGAGACATGGTAGGCGAAGGTCGGCACCGCAAAGGCGTCCTTCACCCGGCGGATGATGTCGAGATAGGGCAGGCCGGGCTTCACCATCACCATGTCGGCGCCCTCCTGCAGGTCGCAGGCGACTTCGCGCAGCGCCTCGTCGGTGTTGGCCGGGTTCATCTGGTAGGTCGTCTTGTCGCCCTTCAGGAACCCGCCGGAGTTCACCGCGTCGCGGAACGGGCCGTAGAAGGCCGACGCGTATTTGGCGGCGTAGGAGCAGATGCGGACGAGCTGGTGCCCTTCGGCGTCCAGCCGGTCGCGGATCGCGCCGATGCGGCCGTCCATCATGTCGGACGGGGCGATGATGTCGACGCCGGCTTCCGCCTGCGACAGCGCTTGGCGGACCAGGACCTCGACCGTCTCGTCGTTCTGGATGTAGCCGTCGCGCAGGATGCCATCATGGCCGTGGCTGGTGTAGGGGTCGAGCGCCACGTCGCCCAGGATGCCGACGTCGGGCGCCGCCGCCTTCACCGCGCGGATGGCGCGGTTCATCAGGTTGTCCCGGCGATAGGCTTCGGCCGCGTCCTCAGACTTGCAGTCGGAGCCGACGACCGGGAACAGCGCGACGCAGGGAATCCCGAGCGAGCCGGCCTGCGCCACCGCTTCGCACAGCAGGTCGATGGTCAGGCGCTCGACGCCGGGCATGGAAGCCACCGGCTCCCGCCGGTTTTCGCCTTCGATCACGAAGACCGGCCAGATCAGGTCGTCGACGGTCAGGGTGTTCTCGGCGACCAGACGGCGCGTCCAGGCGTCGGCACGGTTGCGCCGCAGACGGGTGCGCGGGAAGGAGGCGGGCAGGGAGATCGGCATCGCGGAAACCATGCACTTAGTACGAGTGCGGCGATCCTACGCCTTCCCGCAGAGGGAACTCAAGCCGTTGGGCCGTGCCCGGCACCTTCGGACCACCGGCTGCTGCGTTGCATGCGTCTCATGCCGCCGGACTTTCCGCCGCGCCCCCGGCTGCGCCCGCCACTGCGCCCAGGGACCGTCCGGCGACCGGACGGAATCCGGTGTCCTGCGCCTGCAGCGCCCAGCGCTGCCCGTGCTTGCGGTAGGTCGACACCAGCCCGCCGGTGAAGAAGGCCCCCTCCCACGACCGCACCTCGAAGGTCACCTGCGGCTGGTCGACGGTGATCAGGTTGTAGGCGTTGGCCTCGTTGCGCAGGCGGGTCGAGGTGGCGGTGGAGGCCTGGGCGACCAGGATCGACCGGGCGACCTGGGTGTGGAAGCTCATGATGTCGCCGGAGTAGGCCTTGTGCAGGTGGCCGGCCAGCAGCAGATCGACGCCGCAATGCTCCAACGCCGGCAGCACCAGCTTATGCCGGCCGACCAGCCGGGTGCGGGGCAGGTCGGGTGGCGGCAGGAACGGGTGGTGGGTGAACAGCACCTTGAACACGGTGTCGGGCATGTCGCAGAACACCTCGCGCACCCGTTCGATCTGCCGGTGGTTCATCCGCCCTTCGGAGAAGTCCATGATCACCGGCCGCGCCGTGTTGATGCCCAGCACCGCCAGCTCATCGTCGACGTGCAGCGGGCTGAAATCGCTGCTGATGTAGCGGCGGTAATGGCCGAACGGGTTGGTGAAGCGGCGGAACACATTGTAAACCGGGATGTCATGATTTCCCGGTACGACCATGTAAGGAAAGGGCAATCGGTCGAGAAAGGCCCGCGCCTCCTCGAAGTGGCGCGGTTTGGCGCGCTGCACGAGATCGCCGGAGATGACGATCATGTCGGGGCTCTGCGCCGTCAGGTCGGCCAGCAGCCCATCGACGACGCGTTGGTCGATCCGCCCGAAATGCAGGTCGGAGATGTGAGCGAGCCGTTTCACGCCAACCTCATCCGTTGTCTCAAGAGGGCGCCAGAACCTTCAGTGCTCCCGGACGAATCCGGTAATGCAGCGGTGCCACCATCTTCCGGACCTCGCCGTCGTTGACCATCCGCAGATGATGGCGGCGGCTGTGGACGGTCAGGCTGGTGACCGCGTAAGTGTCCAGCGCCTCGTCCTGCTTCCAGGACCCGGCGACCAGACGCCCCATCAACCGCAGCATCGCCAAGGCGTTCCGTTCCCGCGCCACATAGACGCCCAGTTTTCCGGCGTCCAGCGCCTGCCGGCTCAGGATCAGCCCGAATCCGTCGTCATAGACGTTGTTGGACACCACCAGGATCGGCGTCCGCATGCGGCGCGGCCCGTCGCCCCAATCGAGCCGGACGTCGAGCATCGGCAGCCGATAGAGCGTCTTGGCCAGTGCCAGCGCCGCGCCCGGCCATTTCAGCAGCCGGTGCTGCTTGCGCTGGCGTTCGCGCTCCTGGACGACCGACGGGTAGAAACCGAGGATCGAGCTGTTGGTGTAGGGCTCGCCATTCACCTCGGCGATGTCGATGGCACGCAACCGCCCCTCCGCCAGCGCCTGGGCCGCGGCCTCAAGCTCAAGTGGAATATGAAGATCACGCGCCAACAGGTTGAGGCTTCCCAGGGGAAGGACGCCCAGCGCCTTGCCGGTCGGCAGCGCCAGCGTGACCGCACTGTGCAGCGTCCCGTCGCCGCCGCCAACCACGACCATCTCGGCGTCCGAGTCCAGCACCCGGCGAATCGTCTCGGTGCATTGCGGTCCGTCGACCGCGTGCAGATCCACCGTGGCGCCGTGGCGTTCGAAGGCGGTGCGGATCGTCTCCTTGGCCGCGTCGATCGGCCGACCGACCAGCGATCCGGCCTGTTGGTTCAGGATGATGCCGACCTTCATGATCGGGGCCGCGGCGTCAGGGAAACAGGCATCGGCGTCGGGCTTTCGTTGGGATGGATCGACAACAGATGTGAGCGTGGGCGCAACGGTCCAAGAGGCGCGATGTTCCTTTTGCCGGCGCGGCCCGATGGTTGCGCAGCGCCTGAACATCCGCATCCGTATGGTTGGTTTGACAGCGCCGCACGGTCCCGTATCATCGGCGCCGGTCGGCTCCCGTGCCGCCGCAAGGCCCCTTGTGGGCGCTTGCGATCGGGGACCGGCCCGCCACCGCCCGAAGCCACAACGATAACCGAGAAAAACCAAGACGATGAGCGACGCTGCTGAGATTCTGTTCGAACGTCGGGGCGCCATCGGCCTCGTCACGCTCAACCGGCCGAAGGCGCTGAACGCGCTCACCCTCGGCATGATCCGGCTGTTCGATCCGCAGCTGCGGGCCTGGGACGCCGATCCGGCGGTCAAGGCCGTGGTGATTCGCGGCGCGGGCGAGAAGGCCTTCTGCGCCGGCGGCGACGTCGTCAGCCTGTACGAGGCCGGCAAGGCGGCCAAGCAGGGGACGGGCGACGGGGCGCCGATCCGCGCCTTCTTCAGCGAGGAGTATGTGCTGAACCGCCGGATCAAGCGGTTGTCCAAGCCCTATGTCGCGCTGATCGACGGCATCTCCATGGGCGGCGGCGTCGGCCTGTCGGAGCACGGCACCCACCGCATCGTCACCGAACGCACGCTGTTCGCCATGCCGGAAACCGGGATCGGCCTCTATCCCGACGTCGGCGGCACCTACTTCCTGCCGCGCCTGCCGGGGCAGGTCGGCGTCTGGCTCGGCCTGACCGGCGACCGGCTGAAGGCGGCGGACATGCTGGCGATCGGCGCCGCCGACGCCTTCGTGCCCAGCGCCGGACTCGACGCGCTGATCGACGATCTGGCCGCCGGCACCCCGGCGGACGAGGTGGTCGCGGCCCGGCGCGGCGACGCCGGCGAGGCGGCGGTGACCGCGGTCCGCGCGGCGGTCGACCGCTGCTACGCCTTCGACAGCGTGGAGGCCATCGTCACGGCGCTGGAGGCGGAGGGCACCGACTGGGCCGCCGGCCAGCTCGCCACGCTGCGCCGGGTGTCGCCGACCAGCCTGAAGATCACGCTGGCGGCGCTGCGCCGCGGGGCCAAGCTGGATTTCGAAGGCTGCATGGTCCAGGAACTGCGCCTCAGTCTCGCCTGCTTGGCCGGCGACGACTTCTACGAGGGCATCCGTGCGGTTCTGGTCGACAAGGACAAGAATCCGGCATGGAAGCCGGCCAGTCTGGCCGATGTCGGCCCGTCCGACGTGGAGCGTCATTTCGCCGAGCCGGCGGGCGGCGACCTGGTGTTCCGCGACTGAATCACACCGCCGGCCAGTCCCGCATAGGTCGTAAGTTAATACCACCCCACCCGTTCCTGAACGTTCGGGTGGGGGAAACCTATAAATCTGCAAGGAAACACCGGTTGTGCATGGCTTTTTCCGGAATTATTAGGATGATTGCCGACGAATGATCGGTTAATCTCGCCCTAAGGTCCCGGTAACGTCCTTGCGCGGGGAACGGCCGGTTAGAGCCAAAGGAGACCGCGGTGCGCAAACCCTATTACGAAAGCATCCTGTTGATTGAACGGCTTCACCGCCATTTTCTCGAGGTGCTTAAGACCGAGTTGGACCGGTTGGGGATCCAGGACATAAACAACGTCCAAAGCCTGATCCTGTACAACATCGGCGAAGATGAGATGACGGTCGGCGAACTGACCGCGCGTGGTTACTATCTGGGCTCCAACGTCTCCTACAACGTCAAGAAGATGGTCGAGAACGGCTATCTCGGCCAGGAACGTTCGCCGCACGACCGTCGGTCGGTGCGCGTCCGCCTGTCGGAGAAGGGTCTCGATCTGCGCGAAAAGATCAGCATCATGTTCGAACGTCACCTGACCGCCCTGGAAAAGGCCGGTTTCAGCGACGAGGAACTGACCAAGGCGAACGAAACCCTGCGCAAGCTGGAGCGCTTCTGGTCGGCTTCGCTCGATTACAGCGGCTTTCCGATGACCTCCGCGGCCTGACGCCGCGTTCTCGTTTCACCGTCAGACGGCCCCCGCGGTTTCCGGCTCCCGCGGGCGGCATCTCTGGCAACGCCTCTTCATCCGACTCCTGCAACGCCCTGCTGTTCGGGTGGTCGCAAGACGAAGGGGCAGCGCCAACCGAGCCGGCCTTTCCGTTTCTCAAAATCCGCATCCGACGGCCCATCACCCTCCGGTGCATCCCATTGGTGAACCATCCGGTGTGATCGCCTGTTGAGAAGGGTTTGCCTGCTTGCGCGTCCGACCAGTGCGCAAGGGGCGCCAAGGAAACGGATGGTGCATGTCTTACGTCGTCATGCTGGTGGGGGTCGGGGTCCTGGTGCTGTTGGTGGCGTGGCTGCCGATGGTGCTGAAGGAACTGCCGCTCTCGCTGCCGATCATCTGCGTCGGGCTGGGATACGCGGCCTTCACCTTCTTCCCGCTGGAAAACCCCGAACCGCTGGCCTTCCCCGACGCGACCGAGCGGCTGACCGAACTGATCGTCATCGTCGCGCTGATGGGCGCCGGGTTGAAGCTGGACCGCCGCATCGGCTGGCGGACCTGGATGATAACCTGGCGGCTGCTGGGCATCACCATGCCGCTGTCGATCCTGGCCATCGCGCTGATCGGCTGGCTGTGGCTGGACTTTCCGCCGGCGGCGGCGATCCTGCTGGGTGCGGCGCTGGCCCCGACCGATCCGGTCCTCGCCTCCGACATCCAGGTCGGCCCGCCGCGTTCGGGCGAGGAGGACGAGATCCGCTTCAGCCTGACCTCCGAAGCGGGGCTGAACGACGGGTTGGCCTTTCCCTTCGTGCATCTCGCCATTGCGGTGGCGCTGCTGAACGGCAACCAGCCCTGGGGGGCGCTGCTGCACTGGTTCGGCTTGGACGTGGTGTGGAAGCTGGCGGCCGGGATCGGGATGGGGTGGCTGGTGGGCAAGCTCCTGGCCTTCGTCACCTTCCGCGTTCCGAATCGAGCCAACCTGTCGCGCACCGGCGACGGGTTCGTGTCGCTGGGCATCACGCTGATCGCCTATGGCATCACCGAACTGGTCGGCGGCTATGGCTTCCTGGCGGTGTTCGTGGCGGCGCTGGCCCTGCGCGACGCGGAGCGCAACAGCCACTATCACGAGCGCCTGCACGACTTCATCGAACAGACCGAACGGCTCCTGATGATGCTGATGCTGGTGCTGTTCGGCGGCACGCTGGCCCACGGGTTGATCGACCCGCTGTCCTGGGGCGCGATCGGCGCGGCCGTCGTGATCCTGTTCGTCGTGCGTCCGCTGGCCGGCTTGGCCGGCTTGGCCGGTGTCCGCATGCCGCTGGGGGAGAAGCTCGCGATCGGCTTTTTCGGCATCCGCGGCATCGGCAGCGTCTATTACATCGCCTATGCGCTGAACGCGGCTGAATTCGACGTTCCGAACGCGCTTTGGGCGGTGACGGGGGTGATCGTGCTGCTGTCGATCATCGTCCACGGCACCACCGTGACCCCGGTGATGCGCCGAGTCGACCAGCGCCGTCGCGCCGTCGACGCGCCGCCCGGCCGCGCCATACACCCCCGAATGGAAAAAGCCCGCGTTTCGCCCGACCCTTGATGAAAATTGTTCGTGAAGCTGAAATTCCGCTTCGCTTACAAGGCGCTGCGCCTGCATAGTGAATGGGAAGGGGCGGCGCGGACGCCGCAACGGTTTCCGATGAAACCTTTGCCGTGCGTCGACGCGACCGTCCGGGGATCGCTGTCCGATCACCCGCAACCACGCGCAACGCAACGCTGAGGGGGAGGAAATCACGCATGATCGCACGTCTTCTGACCGGTGCCGCCCTGACCGCTTTGACCATCGGTGCCCTGTCCGTCGGGCCGGCCGCGGCCCAGCAGGGCAAGCTGTCCGGCGACACGGTCAAGATCGGTGTGTTGAACGACCGTTCGGGCCTCTACGCCGACCTTGGCGGTGAGGGATCGGTCGTCGCCTCCCGCATGGCGGCGGAGGAATTCGGCAACAAGATCCTGGGCAAGCCGATCGAGATCATCACCGCCGACCACCAGAACAAGCCGGACATCGGCTCCAACCTCGCCCGGCAGTGGATCGACCAGGATGGGGTCGATGCCATCGTCGACGTGCCGAACTCCGGCGTCGCGCTGGCGGTGCAGGAAGTGACGAAGGCGAAGAAGACGATCTTCCTGATGGAAGGGCCGGCGACCTCGCGCCTGACCGGCGATGCCTGCTCGCCCACCGGTTTCCATTGGGCCTACGACACCCACGCGCTGGCCGTCGGCACGGGTCAGGCCATCGTGAAGGAGGGTGGCGACAGCTGGTTCTTCATCACCGCCGACTACGCCTTCGGCCATCAGCTGGAGGCCGACACATCGGCCGAAGTGAAGAAGGCCGGCGGCAAGGTGGTCGGGTCGGTGAAGGCGCCGCTGAACACCGCCGACTTCTCCTCCTTCCTGCTGCAGGCCCAGTCGTCGGGTGCCAAGATCATCGGGCTGGCCAACGCCGGCGGCGACACCATCACCTCGATCAAGCAGGCGTCGGAATTCGGCCTGACCCAGAGCGGGCAGCAGAAGCTGGCGGGATTGCTGATCTTCCTGTCCGACGTGCACGCGCTTGGGCTGCCGGTGGCGCAGGATCTGGTGCTGACCACCGGCTTCTACTGGGATCGTGACGACGAGACCCGCGCCTGGTCCAAGAAGTTCTTCGACCGCTTCGGCAAGATGCCGACGATGGTGCAGGCCGGCAGCTACTCCGCCGTCCGCCACTACCTGAAGGCGGTCGAGGCGGCTGGAACCGACGATGGCCCCACCGTCGCCGCGAAGATGAAGGAGATGCCGGTCAACGACATGTTCGCCAAGAACGGCACCATCCTGCCGAACGGCCGCATGGTCCACGACGTGTATCTGGCCCGCGTCAAGAAGCCGTCCGAATCGAAGGGGGCGTGGGACTACTACCAGATCCTGCGCACCATTCCCGGCAAGGAGGCCTTCGCGTCCTTGGAGGAAAGCGGCTGCAAGCTGGCCGCCAAGTAAAGCGCGGGCCTGACGGACGTGAGGACACGGCGTCGTCGCCGCTTCCGCGCTGCTGACGCGGGACGGTGGCGATGCCGTTGGGGAGAGCGACGCTCATGATGGCGACGATTTTCGGTATTCCGCCCCAGGCGCTGTTCGGACAGCTGTTGCTGGGGCTGATCAACGGGTCGTTCTACGCGCTGCTCAGCCTTGGGCTGGCGGTGATCTTCGGCATGTTGAACGTCATCAACTTCGCGCACGGTGCGCTGTACATGATGGGCGCCTTCGTGTCCTGGCTGCTGCTGACGCAGTTGGGCATCGGCTATTGGTGGGCGCTGCTGCTGGCGCCGCTGATCGTCGGGCTGTTCGGGGTGATCCTGGAAAAGACCCTGCTGTCGCGGCTCTATCAGCTCGACCATCTCTATGGGCTGCTGCTGACCTTCGGGCTGGCGCTGATCGTGGAGGGGGCGTTCCGTCACCAGTACGGCGTGTCGGGCCAGCCCTACCCGATCCCGGAGATGCTGCGCGGCGGCCAGAATCTGGGCTTCATGTTCCTGCCGAACTACCGCGGCTGGGTCGTGGTCGCCTCTCTGGTTGTCTGCCTCGGCACTTGGCTCGCCATCGAGAAGACCAAGCTCGGCGCGTACCTGCGCGCGGCGACCGAAAATCCGGTTCTGGTCCAGGCGTTCGGCATCAACGTGCCCCGGATGGTGACCCTGACCTACGCCTTCGGCGTCGCCCTGGCCGGGCTGGCCGGCGTGCTGGCGGCCCCCATCTACCAGGTGTCGCCGCTGATGGGCTCCAACCTGATCATCGTCGTCTTCGCGGTGGTGGTGATCGGCGGCATGGGCTCGATCCTGGGGGCAGTGCTGACCGGCTATGGGCTGGGCCTGCTGGAGGGGCTGACCAAGGTGTTCTATCCGGAGGCCTCGAACATCGTGGTCTTCGTCATCATGGCGGTGGTGCTGATGATCAAGCCCGCCGGCCTGTTCGGACGCGAGAGGTGACGTCATGAGCCTTCATTCGCAAAGCGGCGCGCAGCGCGGCACCCGGGGCGCGCCCCCCGCCGCGACCGGTGCCGCGGCCGGCAGGGCGGCTGGCGAGGCGGCCGGACGTGGTGGAGCGACGGTCGGGCGGCTGGCGGCGCTGGTCGCACTGGCGGTCCTGCTGGGCGCACCCTTCCTGCTGTACCCCGTCTTCCTGATGAAGGTGCTGTGTTTCGCCCTGTTCGCCTGCGCCTTCAACCTGCTGATCGGCTTCGGTGGACTGCTCAGTTTCGGCCACGCCGCCTTCTTCGGCTCGGCCGCCTACGTCACCGCCCATGTGGTGAAGGAATGGGGGCTGCCGCCGGAGCTGGGCATCCTGCTCGGCACCGCCGCCGCCGCCGTGCTGGGGCTCGCCTTCGGCGCCATCGCCATCCGCCGGCAGGGGATCTATTTCGCCATGATCACGCTGGCGCTGAGCCAGATGGTGTTCTTCCTGGCGCTGCAACTGCCCTTCACCCACGGCGAGGACGGCATCCAGGCGGTGCCGCGCGGCACGCTGTTCGGCTTGTTCAATCTAAACGACCCGCTGGCGATGTACTACACCGTGCTGGCGGTGTTCCTGATCGGGTTCGCCATCATCTGGCGGACGGTGCATTCGCCGTTCGGGCAGGTGCTGAAGGCGATCCGCGAGAACGAACCGCGCGCCATCTCGCTTGGCTACCGCACCGACCGCTACAAGCTGCTGGCCTTCGTGCTGTCGGCGACGCTGACCGGCCTGGCCGGCGGGACCAAGGCCATCGTCTTCCAGTTGGCGACGTTGACCGACGTGACGTGGCAGATGTCGGGCGAGGTGGTGCTGATGACGCTGCTGGGCGGCATGGGCACGTTGTTCGGCCCGGTGGTCGGTGCCGGGCTGGTGGTGGCGCTGGAGAACTATCTGGCGGCGACCAGCCTGCCGGTGCCGGTGGTCATCGGCGTCATCTTCGTCGTCTGCGTCCTGCTGTTCCGCCGCGGCATCGCGGGCGAGGTTCTGGCGCGGATGGGGCAGCAAAAGGCGAAGTAATTAAGAGTCTTAATAGCCTTCGGCAGATGTCGCGAAACTCATTGCAGATCGACGACACAATGGTTGCAAGTCGTCATGTACCTCGCAAGAAAGTATGCAACCTATTATTTTGCGTTCTGGAACGTTCTGCTTATGCGGTGTTATAGGATGCATCTCGTGTGGCGGTGCAGCAAAATGACCGGCGCGAGCGTTGGAAAGAAGCGTCCAACTGGACGAAGCAATTCAAGGAGCATCCCGCATGGCTACCGACAAAGACATGCCTTCCATCGTCCGTGAGGGCGTTGCCCGCACCCAGGGGGCGGTCGACCAGATGGCCCGGGACGGCGAGGCCACGACCTACCGGGCCGCCGACGCGGCGCGCTCCATCGGCAACGAGGCGGCCGACGCCGGGCGCCGCGCCGCCGATCAGGGAGCCGACACCGCGCGATCGGTTGCGGACACCATGACCGAGGCGGCCGGCCGCCAGTCCGGGCAGCTTCAGCGCGCGCTGGGTCTGTCCCGTGACGCCCAGGGGGAGGTCGCCAGCAAGGCGCGCGAAACCATGGACGTGATGGTCCAGTGCGGCAGCGTGCTGGCCGGTGGCTGGCAGAGCGCCGTGCGCGAATGGTTGGGGCTGGCGCAGGACGTCGCCACCCGCAACGCCGAGGGGGTCGGCGCGCTGATGCGCAGCCGTACCGTCCCCGATTTTTACGCCGCGCAGAGCAGCATGCTGAAGGACAGCGTCCAGATGGTGCTGAACCGCAGCGTGAAGATTTCCGAGATGTCGGCCCGCACCGCCAGCGATGCCGTCAGCAAGCTGAACGCCGGCGTTGACGCGGCCGCACAGCAGGCCGACCGCCCCGTTTGATCGCTTGGCCGCCCGGCAGCGGGCCGGGCGGCAACGACTTCCATCCTGACCTGGACCCCGGCCGGCAACGGCCGGGGTTTTTCTGTCGCCGGTTTTTCTGTGGCCGGGCGGCCGCCCTCTACGGCGCCTCCGGCGTCAGCCAACTCACCGCGCTGCCGCCGCCGGTCGACGGCAGGGCATCGTGCAGGGCCGGCAGCATCGCGCGCAGCGTCTCGTCCAGCCGCCAGGGCGGGTTGACGATCAGCAGGCCGGAGCCGTTCAGGCGCAGATGGGTGTCTTCGGGGTGCCAGGTCAGTTCGGCGATCAGGATCTTGGGAATGCCGGTCTTCTCGACCGCGTCCTGGAAACGCCAGACGGCCGCCCGCTCCTTGATCGGGTACCACAGGGCGAAGATGCCGTTGGACCAGCGCCGGTGGGCCAGGGCCAGCCCCTCGGCCATGCGCGTGAACTCATCCGGTTGCTCGAACGGCGGGTCGATCAGCACCAGCCCGCGCTTCTCCTTGGGCGGCAGATGCGCCTTCAGCGCGGTGTAGGCGTCGCCCTGGTGCACGGCGACCGCCCGGTCGTCGGCGAACTCCGCCTTCAGGCTGCGGGCGTCTTCCGGGTGCAGTTCGACCAGCACCAGACGGTCCTGCGGGCGCAAGGCGGCGCGGGCGATGCGGGGGGAGCCGGGATACCAGCGCAGTGAGCCATCGGGATTGAGGGCGCCGACGGCGTCCAGATAGGGCGTCAGCGCCGCGTGCGGCGGCGTCCTGCCGAACAGCCGGCCGATGCCGTCCTCATGCTCCCCGGTCTTGCGGGCCGCGTCGGAGGTCAGGTCGTAGCGGCCGATCCCGGCATGGGTGTCGATCACGCAGAAGGGCGCCGGCTTGGCGCGCAGGTGATCGAGGATCAGCGCCAGGACGGCGTGCTTCATCACGTCGGCCGGGTTGCCGGCGTGGAAGATGTGGCGGTAGTTCATACGCCGGGATCTACCCGATCAAGCCCCACGGCGCCAGCCCCACGGTGCGGGCGATGACTGCCGGATGAACCGGCAGCGGCGGGACGGGGCTCTTGGGGAGTGCTCGGACGGTGTGCTCAGTTGATCGCGGCGACCTGCTGCGCGTTGCGGAAGCTGCGGCGGGTGCGCGGGGCGACGCTGACGGGATCGGTGTCCTCGCAACGGGACGAGGCGAGCAGCTTGGCGCTCTGCGGGTCGAGCTCGGACAGGCTCTGCCAGATCTTGCAAACATAGGCCTGGGCACGACGGCCGGAACCGCCGTTGTAGCGCGCCAGCGCGGTCTTCCAGTTGCCTTCCTCGCCATGGAAGCGGACCAGCATCTGGCCGGCGTAGAAGACGTTGTCGCGCGGCTCCACGATGCGTTCCACCGGCTGGAACTCGCCGCGGTGGCTGGCCACCGACAGCTGCATGCAGCCGACGAAGGTGTTGGAGCGGATCTGGCCGCGCTGGTCGCGCAGATGGCGTGCGGCGTCGCTGACGCTGCGGGCGTAATAGGCGCGGCCCTGAAGGCTCATGGCGAAGGGATGGGGGGCACCGTCCTGACCGCTTTCGACCAGCGCGATCGCCACCAGCATGCCGGAGGGAATGCCGAGTTGCTGTTCGGCCTCGACGGCGTGGGTGACGCAGCTTTCCTTCGACTGGGCCATCGCGGGCGTCGCGACCGCCAGGGTCACCAGCGGAGCCGTCAGCAGTCCGGCAGCCAGTGCGAAGCGTCCACCCCTTGTGGTGCTCACGCGCTGTTTTCGTCCCTGCATCCCTGATCTCCTTCTGTGTGTCGCCCCGTTGCCCAATCGGCTGTCACGGCAGCTGTTTGACCCCCTGCGCGGGGCCGTTGTTCCGGTCACCGAGTCGCTTACGGTGACCGCCTCCTACCCAAGTGTTCAGCGCCTCCCAATCGGGCGCCGGGGCCACACTTCCAAAAATTTGATCCATCGTCAACACGATTGCACCCTGGTAATACCACAGCTTTCGTCCGACCGATGTCACCCGGGGGTGCAGGACGGACGGTCTAGGCCCATGGGACCGGCTGGTAAGCCTTTGAATCCCCTCGGTCGCCGACACATTCGAAAGGGGTGGCTCGATCGGCCATGGACGTCGGCCGGAGACCCTATGAAAAAGGGGCTACTGCGACCGCGTGTCGCCGGAATCACACGTTCGGACGATTTTCACCACCCCCTTGCGCAGCGCAGCATGTTGGGGCAGTAAGATTTGCCGCCCCATTGCCCCGGACTCGATGCCGGCGGCGTGGGTGGTGCCGCAGGGACGGCCGGGATGGCCCCGGCGACGGGCGGATGCGGGATCTCCGGGCCGACGGCTTTCCTCCGGCCGAAGCCCGATCTTTGAGGGATCACATCCGTGTCCGCGGAGCCGTCCATTGCGGGAGTGCCGTCCGCCCCCGATCTCGATCAACTGTTCCGGTTGGGTTACGACCGGCTCTATGCCGGGGATTTCACCGCAGCCGCTCGTGGATTCCAGGCGGTCGTCGCCGCCGATCCGACGAACGGCGAGGCCTGGGCCGCGCTGGCCGACGCTTTCGGCGGGATTGCCGACGGCACCGCCGCAGCGGCTTCGGCGTTGGCTTTCGGACGCGCCGTCGCCCTGGATCCCACCGGCTGGTCGTGGCGGCTCAGCCATGCCGAAGCGCTGCTGCGTTGCGGAAATTTTGATGCTGCGCACGCGATCTACGCGGCGCTGACGGCCGAGCGGAGCGATTCGGCCCCGGCCCGACTCGGGCTGGCGCGCTGCCTGTCCGCCACCGGCCATAAAGAAGAGGCGCTGGATGAGTTCCGGGAGGCGGTGGCCCTGCGTCCCGACGACCGCGACGCCGCCCTGGCTCTGGCCGAGGCGCTGACCGAGGCCGGCGACGCGCTGGCGGCGGTTGAACTGCTGCAACCGCTGGCGCACCGGTTCGATGACGACGCGGCGGTCCATCAGGCGCTGGGCCGCGGCTGGCTGGCGCTGCAGGAGCCGGTGAAGGCGCTGGCGGCGTTGCGGCACGCCCGCGCGCTGGCCGACGGAGATGACGCCTTCGCCATTGAACGGCTGATCACGGCGCTGGAAGCCGGGGAGGGTGCCGACCTGTCCGCCGCCTATGTCCGTGCCCTGTTCGACCGCTACGCCGACCGCTTCGACCAGGATCTGGTCGGCAAGCTGGGATACGCCGCGCCGGAGTTGCTGCGGGCGGCGGTGGACCGGCTCGGCGGTCCTGCGCCAGCGGCGGGCTCGCGGGTGCTCGACCTCGGCTGCGGCACCGGGCTGGCCGGTGTCGTGTTCCGGTCGCTGGCCGGGCATCTGGCCGGTGTCGACCTGTCGCCACGCATGGTGGAGAAGGCCCGGCAACGTGGCCTCTACGACGCGCTGGGCGTCGGCGACGTGGTGGACGCGATGGCCCCTGGGTCCGGCGATGCGCTGGGCGCCTGGGACCTGCTGGTGGCGGCCGACGTGCTGGTCTACATCGGCGACCTTGCGCCGGTCTTCGCGGCGGCGGCGCGGGCGCTGGTGCCGGGTGGCCGCTTCGCCGCCACGGTGGAGCGTCTGCCCGACGAGTCGCCGGACCCCATCATCCTGGGGGCGACCCGCCGCTACGCCCACACCCAGGCTTATGTGCGCGACACCGCCGCGGCGGCCGGATTCACCATCCGGCTGATCGAGCCTTGCGCGCCGCGCCGGGAAAAGGGCGTGCCGGTCGCCGGCCTGCTGTTCGTGGTGGAGCGGCCGGCAACGTAGTCTCCCGCCGACTGGCCGGCTGTGGCCGGGTCAGACGCTGCACGCCTCGATGAAGGTTTCTGCGAACCGGCTCCAGGTGCGCTGGCCGTGGATGAAGGCCAGCGCGCGCTGGGCGCGGCGCTTCGCCTCCTCGCGGTCGGCGTGGATGGTCTCCAGATGGGCCACCGTCTCGTTGACCGAGGACTCCTTCCAGCCCTTGCGCCGCCCCTGCGGGCTGAACAGCTGGGTCTGCCGGGTCAGCGGCCAGCAATGTGGGGCGTCGGCCGGGCCGATCAGGTCGAGATGGCCGGTGTTGGCCGACAGCACGACCGGCACGCCGCAGCCCATCGCCTCCATCGCGACGAGGTTGGTCGCCCCCTCGCACCGGTTGGGGAACACCGCCGCGTTGCAGTCGGCCAGCACCGACGCGATGTCGCCACGGCCGAGCATGCCCAGGTCGACCACGGCGTCGGGCGGGATGCCGTAGCGGGTCGCCCAGCCGACGACGTCCAGGCGCCCGTCGGGCCCGATGTCCGGCGGGACGCGGGTCAACGGCGATTCCGCGATGCTCTCGGCCAGGCCGGGCCACGGGCTTTGCCACGCGGTGACCAGCAGCGCCTCCGGATGGCGTTGCTGGAACGCGCGGAAGGCGGACAGGACGATGTCCTGCCCCTTGCGGAACTCCAGCTTGCCACCGGAGAACACGACGAAACGGTCGCCGAAACGCCCGGTCGGCGGCAGCGGCCGGATCTCGGTCGGGTCGATGCCCTGGAACGCCAGACCGACGTCGGTGAAACCCTGTTCGACCAGCAGGTCGCGGTTGTAGGTGGAATGAACCACCAGACGGTCGAAGGAGCGTGCCCGCTCCAGAACCGCCGCGTCGAACCGCGTGTCTTCGAAGGCGATGACGCCGATGTTGTTTCGCCCCCGGAACGACTGCCTCATCGGAGCGCCGTCAAAGCCGTTCCCCAGCGCGTGCAGCATGTCGACGTCCGGGACCACGATGGTCGTTCCGGCGTACGCCGCCGCCTGCGCCATGAAGCGCCGGTGAGGCTCAAGCAGCCCTTCCAGCTTGGCCCGGTTCTCCGGCCGCAGGGTCTCCAACGCCGGGGTGTCCAGCAGAAGCGGGGGAGCGCCGCGCTCCATCAGGTGCAGGGCGGTGTGGACCCCGACCATCCCCCAGCCGTGAATCTCCGTGAGTTGCCACGTGATGGCGAAGTTGCGCGTCATGACGACCTTGGGCGATGGCAAAAACGCCATGAGCCTAGCCGGGTGTGCAGCCGGGGTTCAACCATCTTGCACGCAAGGCGCGGGTGTCTTTGCCGCGACACCGCCGGATGGTTGCGGCGTAAGACCCGGTCAAATCGCCTGGACGTGGCGGCCGGGCGAGCCGGGAAGGCACCAGCGGGCGTGCAACTGGCCCTTGCCGTCGAAGGTGCAGGCGAGCCAGCCGCGTCCCTCCAGCGTGCGCCGTCCGCCATCGGCAAAGGCCGGCAGTTCGAACCGGTGGCCCGGCAGGGTGTGGTCGTGCCGGGCGCCCAGCAGGTGCCCGCCCAGCAGACGCGACCGCCAGCCCGATGCAGGGGCGACGGCAAAGCCGGGGCCATAAAGCTGCCACATCTCCAACCCGCCACCGCGCAGCACACCGCGGCCGGCCACCCCGGCGAGCCCGCCCGACGCGACGGTGACCCGGCAGCCGCTCCGCCGCGAGAAATCGGCCAGGACGCCGACCATCCGTTCCCAGTCGGCGCGGCGTCGGTGCGCCGGCCACATCCCACCCAGCCGCCGGCGCACCGCGTCCGGCACCAGCGCGCCCGGCAGCGCGCCGGGCAGGGCGCCGAGGCGGTCGAGCAGGCCGATGCCCGGGGCCAGCAGCGGCGTGCCGCTGAGCAGGATCAGGTGGCGGCATTGGGCGAAGCGGTTCAGCCAGTCCGGCAGCAGGACCCAACTGCGCTCCGACAGCATCCGTCCGCGGCTGCGGTCGCTCCACAGGTCGAGCGCGAGCAGCCCGGCCTCGCCCACGGTGAAGCCTTGCGCCAGCGTGCCGCAGGCGGAGCCCCACAGGCTGTCCGGCGGCGCGTCGGGGACCGAGCCGGTCTGGAACAGTTGGACATGCCGGCGCGCGGCCATCACCAGCGGACGCAACGTCCGGGTGGCGTCGTCGGCCTCACCGTGCCCTTCCCAGGCAGCGGCCAGCGCATCGCCGAGGTCGTGGCCGTCCCACATCATCACCGATGGGATCGAGGCCAGCGCCTGCGCCGCCGCCGCGCCGCTCCAGGTCCGGAGGTAACGTTCGAACCCGGCGTTCATCATCTCTTCGGCCAGACCGGCCAGAGCCGGGCGGCCCGCCCGCGCGCCGGCCCAGGCGGCAAGCTGCGGGGAAGCCTCCAGCACGGCGTTGCCGTCGACCTGCCCGCCGGTGTGCAGCATCAGATGGTAGCGGTCGCTGCGGTGCTGCTCGGTCAATTCGGGCCACAGCGCCGGCTCATCGCGTTCCGCCGAGGCCCCGCCATTCATTCCGCTTCCGGAAAGAACCGCTATCCGTGGATAGGATGACCGACCCGGAATGACCACGCTCCAGGATGGCCCGTCGGGAAAGCCATAGGCGACGTCGGTGTCCCGCATGCCGCGCGGCACCGCAAAGTCGAAACGCCAGACATGGCGGCGACGCCAGGCGGCCAGATGGCGGGGCGGCACGGGCAGCGTGACGCCGTCCACCCGCAAGTCGTCAGGTTCGACCTCGCCGTCCAGCACGAACAGCGCCGACAGCCACCAGCGGTCACGCTGCTCACCACGGAAATACAGGATGGGACCGAGCAGGATGCTCGGTTCCGCTCGTCTGCGCGCCATGCTTCATCCGTCCGATCCGGTCGTGCCCGCCTGGGACGGGTCGCCCGGGAAAGGGCCGGGGGAGGGGCGTCCGGCCACCGCGTCTCCCATAGCGCATGGCGAGGCGTGAGGGATGAAAAAAATGCGGCCACCGCCGCGACCACGCCCGTGCCGGACGCGGGCCCGCGGCGGAGCAGCGGCGGCGTCAACCGTTCCGCTTGCGCAACAGGTCAAGCATGCGTGGGGGAACCTCCTCGTTCAGGACCGGGTCGTACAGGCGATGAAGCTCCTCCACATGTTGGCGGTGGAGGGCGAGCAGCGCCTTGGCGTCGGGATCACCCTCCACCGCGTTTTCGAACTCCGTACGCTCCTGGTCATCCAGGGCGCCATCCAGATAGGCGTTGATATCGGTCATCGTCACACGCTTCATCTTCTGTCGTTCCCGGATGGGTCGCCGGGGATTACCCCTGGGACACGATCAACCGTGATACGTCCGGTGGCTCCGCCGTTGCCGGGAAGTCCGCCGAAAGGGCATTCCCGACCATCTTACGGGCATGATCCTCGGTCGTACCAGTCCGACAAACGGCGCGATCTCCGCCCCCTTTCGAGGCGAGCAATCCGGCATCGACATCCTCTTTCGCGTCATCCGGCCAAGTAACAGGCCGATGTGACCGATTGTTCCTGCCCGCCGTCAGCCGGAACGCGGCGCATTGGAGGCTGTTGTCATTGTGCAACGCATCCCATCCGAGTCTCCGATGAGGACTGGCCAGCAAGGAGAATGCCAATGGCTCAGCAAGAGAGCCGACAGCCGCCCCAACACCAGAACACCCAACCGGGCCATCAGGCTCCGATGACACCTCAACCGTCGGAAACCAGACCCGGCTACCGCGGCAGTGGCAAGCTGCGCGACAAGGTGGCGCTGATCACCGGCGGCGACAGCGGCATCGGCCGGGCGATCGCCGTTCTGTACGCGCGCGAAGGGGCGAAGGTTGGCATCCTGTACCTCAACGAGGACGAGGACGCCCGCGAAACCCGCCGTCTGGTGGAGGCGGAGGGGCAGCCCTGCACCATCCTCAGCGGCGACGCCGGCCAGGAGGACACCTGCCGCAAGGCGGTCGAGCGGATGATCGGCGAGCACGGCCGGATCGACATCCTGATCAACAACGCTGCCGAGCAGCACCCGCAGAAGTCGATCGAGGACATCACCGCGGAGCAGTTGGAGCGGACCTTCCGCACCAACATCTTCGCTCAGTTCTTCATGGTAAAGGCCGCCCTGCCGCACATGCACGAGGGGGCCTGCATCATCAACACCACCTCGGTCACCGCCTACAAGGGCAGCCCGGAACTGCTCGACTATTCGGCGACCAAGGGCGCCATCGTCGCCTTCACCCGGTCGCTGTCGATGGCGTTGGCCGAGCGCGGCATCCGCGTCAACGCCGTTGCGCCGGGGCCGATCTGGACTCCGCTGATCCCCTCCACCTTCGACGAGGAGAAGGTCGCGAGCTTCGGCGGCAACGTGCCGATGAAGCGCGCCGGCCAGCCTGACGAGGTTGCCCCATCCTACGTGTTCCTGGCCTCCGACGACTCGTCCTACATGTCGGGGCAGGTGTTGCACCCGAACGGCGGCACGGTGGTGAACGGCTGAGGCCGCAACCCTGGCGGAATCGGAAAGGCCCCCCGCACCATGGGTGCAGGGGGCCTTTTCATGACGTTATGGCATGACGGGCCGTGAGGACCGGTTCGTGGTGGCGGTCAGGCGGCGCGGATGCGGGTGATGAAGTCATTGACCGATGCGCGCAGCTCATGGGCCTGGACGCCGAGGCTGCCGGCGGCCTGCAGCACGTCCGAGGCGGACCGGCCGGCCTCCTGCGACGCCTCGTTCACGCTGACGATGCTGCGCGACACTTCGGCGGTCCCCTGCGCGGCCTGCTGGACGTTGCGCGAGATCTCGCCGGTGGCCGCGGTCTGCTCCTCCACCGCCGACGCGATGGACGTGGCGATCTGGTTCACCTGCTGCACGGTGTCGGCGATGCCGCGGATGGCGCCGACCGCCCCCTGGGTTTCCTTCTGGATCGCCTGGATCTGGCCGGAGATCTCCTCCGTCGCCCGCGCGGTCTGGTTGGCGAGGCTCTTCACCTCCGATGCGACGACGGCGAAGCCCTTGCCGGCCTCGCCCGCCCGGGCCGCCTCGATGGTCGCGTTGAGCGCCAGCAGGTTGGTCTGGCTGGCGATTTCCTGGATCAGCTGCACGACGCTGCCGATCCGCTCTGCCGCCTGGGCGAGGCTTTCGACCGTCGTGTTGGTGCGTTGCGCCTCATCCACGGCGGAACGGCTGATGCGGGTGGCGGTTTCCAACTGGCGCGCGATCTCGCTGATCGAACTGGACAGTTGTTCCGCTGCCGACGCCACGGTCTGGACGTTGCACAGCGTCTGCTCGCTCGCCGCCGCCACGGAGGAGGCCTGCCGCGTGGTTTCCTCGGCGACCGACGACATGCCCTGGGCGTTGCCCTGAAGCTGGTTGGCGGCGGTCGACACCGCGCCCACCACACCCTGCACGCTGGCCTCGAAGCTGGTGGCGAGGTCGTTCATGGCGCGCGTCTTCTCGGCGGCGGCGCGCTGTTCGGCCACCCGCGCCTCCTCCTCCATCTGGCGGTTGCGGACCAGGTTCTGCTTGAAGATCTCGACCGTCCGCGCCATCGCCCCGACCTCGTCGCCGCGATCGCTGCCGTCGACGGTCACGGACGCATCGCCGCTCGCCAGCCGCCCCATGACCACCCCCAGCGCCCGGATCGGGCGGCCGATGCCGAACACCGCGATGACCACCGAAACGGCGCTACCCAGAGCGAGCATGACGGTGACGACCATGATCGACCGCCAAGTGGCGGTATCGGTTTCGTCGCTCAACCGGTCCGACGCTTTGCCGACTTCGACGTTCACGTCGTCCGACAGTTTGGCGGCGGTGTTGAAGGCCTCGACGATCAGCGGCCGCCCTTCCTTGCCGTAGAGCGCCATCGCCCCGGCGTGGTCGGCGTTTTCCTTCGCGGTGACGATCTCCGGGATGGCGCGCTTGACTGACGCCAGTATCTCGCTCATCCGGCTGACGGTGGCCCGGTGTTCCGGTTTGACGAGGCGCGTGATCTCGGCCTCGGATTCGGCGATCTTTGCCTGGATGCCCGACATCGTCTTGACCAGGGCCGGAACCCCGGACGGATCCTGCAGCAGCAGAAGGTTGTTCACCTGGCGCCCGAAATTGGCGACGTCACCACGCATCCGCTCGACGCTCTGGGCGAAGCGGACATCGGTGCTGATCAGGAGGGAATAGCTGTCATCGACCCTGTTCAGGGTGCTGCTCATGTACGCGAACAGCCCGACCGTGACAGCGCTGAGAAGGAACACAACGGAATAGATTTTCGGACCGACGCCAACACGTGCGAGCGGATTCATCGCGGTTCCTCATTCGATAAAATATCGCCAGAACTTGCATGTATTGGGGGATATACATGCAGTGTTCTTCTATCTAAGCGCGACAAGTCTATACGAAACCTTAACGGGAAAAATTTATCCAACAATGACTTTCTTCGATTTCAAAGGTTTTGTCAGGCCTTGCCACCACCTACCATGAGCTGACGGCTTGGCATTTTGATCTGCGTCAAGTTGTTGGGCGGTTGAGGGATATGGACTGCCGAAGTCACAGCGCTCTTCATGTCTGCTTCACCTGGGTGGTGGACACGCGGAACGCGAACGCCCCCGCACGACCGGTGCGGGGGCGTCGACGCAAGGCGTAGGATGAGGTCAGGCGGTCATCAGGTTGTTCAGCCGCTCGCGGGCGCGGCACAGCCGGGAGCGGATCGTGCCGATCGAGACGTTCAGCGTCTCCGCCGCCTCCTGGTAGGGACGTCCCTCGATGGCGACCAGCTTTACCACCTTGCGCTGGCTGGGGGTGAGGGAGGAAAAGGCGCGGTCGACGTCGCGGAAGACCAGCCGCGACATCTGCGCCGCGTCGACCGACATGGCGCCGTCCCACAACTCCACCTTGGTCACATGACGGTCGCGCTGCAGGTTGTTGAAGTGCAGATTCTTCAGCATGGTGGTCAGCCACGCCTGCATGTTGGTGCCGGGTTCGAAACGATGCTGCCGCGACAGAGCGCGGGCCAGACAGTCCTGCAACAGGTCCTCGGCCGCGTTGGCGTCACGGGTCAGCTTGCAGGCGTAGCGTTGCAGGTTCGGCATGCAGCGGATCAGTTCGTGTTCGAACGAGTACGCCATGGTTGTCCTTCCTCCGCGGTCTGTTGTGCGTCCGCTGTCCGCCACATCGGGGCTTGCGCCGCTGGTGGGCGCCGACAGGGACGTCGATGGTCGTTCCGGCGCACGGATGGATGCGCTGCCGGTTCATTGGGCTGCCGGTTCGATAGACGGACGGTGTCTTGCAGTCTGGCGGTGTCAGGCGGCCTGCGTGGCCCGGGTTCGGTTGCGCGTGGCCCGAACGCCGGCCGGCGGCCACCCGATCATCATGTTCCGGTCGCCGGCCCTGGCGGGGCGCTGCGGAACGATCCGGTCGGCGGTTGCGTCATGAAGGCGGTCCCGTTGTTGCCCGTCGTTGATCGTCTCGCGTTCTAAACGCAGCGCCCGGTGCCGATGTTCCACCACGGGATCGGGAAAGAGTGACATCGGTGGCAGATGGCGGCGATTCCGGTCACGCCTCCGCTTGCCGGGCTTACCCCGATCGATCGCACGGCGCCGACCGGCCGGCATGGCGCCATGGCCATCCTCAGGGAAGCGGTTTTTCCAACCGCAGCGCGGCCATGTCGTCCTCATAGTAGGCCGGGTAGGTGTCGAAGCAGCGGTAGCCGGCCGCGGTGTAGAGACCGATGGCGGCGGCGTTGTCCTGCCGCACCTCCAGCCGCATCGCCCGGCATCCATGGGCCGCCGCCGCGTCCTCCAACGCCGCCAGCAGGCGGCGGGCGACACCTTGCCCGCGGTGGGCGGGATCGACCGCGAAGGAGGTCAGCCGGGCCAGTCGCGTGCCGGCGTGGAAACCGACGACGCCGTAAGCGGCCGGGCACCCCTGGCAATCCGCCACGAGGACCACACCTTTCGCCTGTAGGATCGCGTACCGGAAATTGCGCCGCGTCATGCGGTCGGTCGGGAAGCACTGCTCCTCGATCGCCAGCAGGGCGGGAATGTCGGAGGCCTCGGCCGGGCGAAGGCCGGCGGATGCTGCATCGCAGTGGACAGGATCGATTTCGTGACGCATCGTTGACGGTCGAATGGGTGTGGAGGATTCCATCCTACTCCCTTTTCCCGCAGCAAAACGACGGTGCAGTCCGCTCAGGGAAAGCTTTGTTTAACCAAGAACCTCGACACTGACCCGCAAGTTTGGAGCGCCGTCCTTCCAGCCGCCCGCTCCCGTTGGCCTTTCAAGCAGAAAGTCAGGACATGGACGCTCGGTACAAATCGCGTGACATCGAACGCCGCAGTCTGGATGTGGACGGCCTAAAACGGTCCTTTCTGGAATGGCTGGTCTATTCGGTCGGCAAGGATGCCCGGGCCGCGACACGGCGTGACTGGTTCCACACCGTGGCGCTGGCGGTGCGCGACCGTGTCGTCGACCGCTGGATGGATACGACGCGCAGCTATTATCAGGAAGACGCCAAGCGGGTTTACTACCTGTCGCTGGAATTCCTGATCGGCCGCCTCCTGACCAACAGCCTGTCGAACCTGGGCATCATGGACGAATGCCGGCAGGCGCTCGACCGGCTGGGCCTGTCGATGGACGACGTCGTCGACTCCGAGCCCGATGCGGCGCTGGGCAACGGCGGCCTTGGCCGCCTGGCCGCCTGCTTCCTGGACAGCATGGCGTCGCAGGGGCTGCCCGGCTACGGCTATGGCATCCGTTACGAGTTCGGCCTGTTCGAGCAGCGGTTCGAGAATGGCTGGCAGGTCGAATACCCCGAACAGTGGCTGCAGTTCGGCAACCCCTGGGAATTCGCCCGGCCGGAGGTGCTGTACCCGGTCCAGTTCTACGGCCGCGTCGAGGAGTTCCGCGACAGCGTCGGCGAGCGCGCCTACCGCTGGGTCGACGCCGACCGCGTGCTGGCGATGGCCTACGACACGCCGGTGGTCGGCTATGGCGGCGACACCATCAACACGTTGCGCCTGTGGTCGGCGCGCGCCACGCGCGACTTCAACTTCGGCCACTTCAACGACGGCGCCTACATGAAGGCGGTCGAGCAGAAGATCCTGTCGGAAAACCTCAGCCGCGTCCTCTATCCCAACGACGCGACCGAGACCGGCAAGGAGCTGCGGCTGAAGCAGGAGTATTTCTTCACCTCGGCCTCGCTGCAGGACATCCTGCGCCGCTACCTCCAGCACCACACCAGCTTCGACAACCTGCCCAACAAGGCGGCGATCCAGCTGAACGACACCCACCCGGCGATCGGCATCGCCGAGCTGATGCGCCTGCTGGTCGACCAGCACGCCCTGCGCTGGGACAACGCGTGGGACATCACCCGCGCCACCTTCGCCTACACCAACCACACCCTGCTGCCCGAGGCGCTGGAAGCCTGGCCGGTGCGGATGATCGAGCGGGTGCTGCCGCGCCACATGCAGATCATCTACGAGATCAACGCCAAGTTCCTGAACCGGACCAAGGCGCGGGCCGACGGCGACAACGCCCGCCTGTCGCAGCTCTCGCTGATCGACGAGCGGGGCGAGCGGCGGGTGCGCATGGGCAACCTGGCCTTCCTCGGCTCGCACAAGGTCAACGGCGTGTCGGCCCTGCACACCGAGTTGATGAAGCAGACCGTCTTCGCCGACTTCCACCAGGAATTCCCCGACCGCATCACCAACAAGACCAACGGCATCACCCCGCGCCGCTGGCTGAAGCAGGCCAACCCGGCCCTGTCGGAGCTGATCACCACCCGCATCGGCACCGGCTGGATCTCCGACCTGTCGCAGATCTCGGCGCTGGTCGAGAAGGCCGACGACGTGGTGTTCCGCGAGGAGTTCCGCCGGGCCAAGCGCAAGAACAAGAAGCGGCTGGCCGCCTACATCACCCGCCAGACCGGCGAGGAGGTGCTGGTCGACAGCATCTTCGACGTCCAGGTCAAGCGCATGCACGAGTACAAGCGCCAGCTCCTGAACGTGCTGCACACCATCGCGCTCTACAACGAGATGCGCGACAACCCGACCGTCAGCTGGGTGCCGGTCACCAAGATCTTCGCCGGCAAGGCGGCGCCGTCCTACCACATGGCCAAGCTGATCATCAAACTGATCAACGACGTCGCCAAGGTGGTGAACCACGACCCGTCGGTGCACGACAACCTGAAGGTCGTGCTGCTGCCGAACTACAACGTCACCGCGGCGGAGATCATCATCCCGGCCGCCGACCTGTCGGAGCAGATCTCGACCGCCGGCATGGAGGCGTCGGGCACCGGCAACATGAAGCTGGCGCTGAACGGCGCGCTCACCATCGGCACGCTGGACGGCGCCAACGTTGAAATCCGCGAGCATGTCGGCGCCGACAACATCTTCATCTTCGGCATGACCGCGGACGAGGTGAACGACCTGCGGGCCAGCGGCGGCTTCAACCCGCGCGAGGTCATCGCGTCGAACCCCAGCCTGAAGCGGGCGCTCGACATGATCTCCACCGGCGCCTTCTCGCCGGACGACCGCAACCGCTACCACCCCATCGTCCAGGCGCTGACCGACGGCGGCGACCATTTCTTGGTGACGGCCGACTTTGCCGACTATTGCCGGGCCCAGGACGCCGCGATGGAGCTGTACCGCGATCCGGAGGAATGGACCCGCAAGGCGATCCTGAACACCGCCAACATGGGCTGGTTCTCGTCCGACCGTACGGTCAACGAGTACGCCCAGGAGATCTGGGACGTACACCCGGTGCACCCGAACCACGACGGCGAAGGGTTCCGGTAACATCGGATCGGGCGAATGCGCAGGCGCTTTACAAAGCCTGCGCATTCGGATAAGACAGCCACCATGAACCGCAAGGCCATCACCACCACCACGACTAAAAAAGCGACTCGCTTCGGCGGGCTGCTGCGTGGTGCGTGCTGATCGGATCGACCAGCGTTTCTTCCACGAGGCAGGCCCCGCCGGACATCGGACGGGGCCTCGTCGTATCCGGGGTCCGCTGTCCGAACGACCGATAGGCCGGTCCGATCAACAGTGCGATAGACAGGACGGAACCCCGACATGAGCAGCAACAACGCCTCCGCCTCTTCCAAGTCCCTCCGCGTCGCCGTGGTCGGTGCCACCGGCGCCGTCGGCCGCGAGATGGTCAAGGTCCTTCACGACCGCAAGTTCCCGGTCGGCGAACTGGGCCTGTTCGCTTCCGAGCGTTCGGCCGGCAAGGTGCAGGACACTCCCTATGGCGCGCTGACGCTGACCGCCTTCGACGCGAACCTCGTCAAGGGCTACGACGTCGTGCTGCTGGCGGTGTCGGGCGACTTCGCCAAGGCGCACGCCAAGGATCTGGCCTCGGCCGGGGCGCTGGTGATCGACAACAGCTCGGCCTTCCGCTACGACGCCGACATCCCGCTGATCGTGCCGGAGATCAACGCCCACGTCTTCCGCGCCGCCTACGCCGCCGGCGCCCGCCTGATCGCCAACCCGAACTGCACCACTGCCATCGCCGTCGTGGCGCTGGGGCCGCTGCACAAGGCGTTCGGCATCAAGCGCGCCATCGTCTCCACCTATCAGGCGACCAGCGGCGCCGGTGCCGAGGGCATGGCCGAGCTCGAGGAGCAGACCCGCAACCAGCTCGACGGCAAGCCGGTCACCAACAGCGTCTTCCGCCACCCGATCCCCTTCAACCTGATCCCCCAGATCGACGCCTTCCAGGAGAACGGCTACACGAAGGAGGAGATGAAGGTCACCTGGGAGACGCGGAAGATCCTGGAGCTCGACGATCTGGCGCTGAGCTGCACCGCGGTGCGCATCCCGACCTACCGCGCGCATTCGGAGGCGATCACGCTGGAGACGATCCAGCCGGTCACGCCCGACGCCGCCCGCGCCGTGCTGGCCGATGCCCCCGGCGTCAAGCTGGTGGATGATCCCGCCAACGGCGTCTACCCGATGCCGCTGAACGCCACCGGCCAGTACGATGTCGAGGTCGGCCGCATCCGCACCAACTTGGTGTTCGGCGACCATGGCCTGGACCTGTTCGTCTGCGGCGACCAGCTGCTGAAGGGCGCGGCGCTGAACGCGGTGCAGATCGCCGAACTGGCGCTGTAACCGGGGCGGAGGCAAGGCTCTGGAATCCTAGGGCCTGCACTGCTATGTAATGCGACGGGGGCCGATGGGCGTGTTTCGCCTGTCGGCCCTTTCGCCGTTCGCACCTCGTCACGCCTCAGTCACGGAATATCGCGCATGTCCGAACTTCAGGACGCCGTCTCCCGCCGTCGGACCTTTGCCATCATCGCGCACCCCGACGCCGGTAAGACCACGCTCACGGAAAAGCTGCTGCTGTTCGGCGGTGCCATCCAGATGGCCGGCGCCGTCAAGGCGCGCGGCGAGCAGCGGCGCGCCAAGTCGGACTGGATGAAGGTGGAGCGCGAGCGCGGAATCTCGGTGACCGCCTCGGTCATGACCTTCGATTTCGACGGCCGCACCTTCAACCTGCTCGACACGCCGGGCCACGAGGACTTTTCGGAGGACACCTACCGCACGCTGACCGCGGTCGACAGCGCGGTGATGGTGATCGACGGCGCGAAGGGCATCGAGGCGCAGACGCTGAAGCTGTTCGAGGTCTGCCGTCTGCGCGACGTGCCGATCATGACCTTCTGCAACAAGATGGACCGCGAGGCCCGCGACCCGTTCGACCTGATTTCGGAGATCGAGAGCGCGCTGGCGCTGGAGGTCACCCCGGCGAGCTGGCCGATCGGCATGGGCCGCGACTTCCTCGGCTGCTACGACCTGATCCGCGACCGGCTGGTCCTGATGGACCGCAGCAAGGGCGACGAGATCGACGCCGGCATCGAGTGCAACGGCCTGGACGATCCCAAGCTGGACGAGCTGCTGCCGGCTCACGCCGTCGCCAAGCTGCGCGAAGAGGTGGAGATGGCGCGCGGGCTGATGCCGGCCTTCGACCTGGAGTCCTACCGCGCCGGCCACCTGACGCCGATCTATTTCGGCTCCGCCATCAACAATTTCGGCGTTCGCGAGCTGCTGTCCGGCTTGGCGGAGAACGCGCCGCCGCCGCGCCCGCAGCCGGCCGACCCACGCACCGTCCAGCCGGACGAGGACAAGGTCACCGGCTTCGTGTTCAAGGTCCAGGCCAACATGGACCCCAACCACCGCGACCGCATCGCCTTCGTCCGCCTCTGCTCCGGCCGCTACAAGCGCGGCGCCAAGCTGAAGCACATCCGCTCCGGCAAGCTGATGGCGGTGAACAACGCCGTGCTGTTCCTCGCCCGCGACCGCGAGGTGGCGGAAGAGGCGTGGCCGGGCGACATCATGGGCATCCCCAACCACGGCAGTTTGCGCATCGGCGACACGCTGACGGAGGGCGAGGATCTGCGCTTCACCGGCGTGCCGAGCTTCGCGCCGGAGCTGTTGCAGCGCGTGCGGCCCGACGACCCGATGCGCGTCAAGCACCTGCGCAAGGCGCTGGAGCATTTCGCGGAGGAGGGCGCCTCGCAGGTGTTCAAGCCGCTGACCGGCGCCGACTGGGTGGTCGGCGTGGTCGGTCCGCTCCAGTTCGAAGTGCTGGCCGCCCGCATCGAGGCGGAATACGGCATCGCCGCCCGCTTCGAAGGGGCCGGATTGGACGCCGCCCGCTGGATCGAGACCGACGACAAGGTCCAGCTGGAGAAATTCATCGAGCTGAACCGGTCGGCGCTGGCCGAGGACCATGACGGCGCCCTGGTGTTCCTGGCCCGCAACGCCTGGCACCTGAACCGTTCGCAGGAAGACTTTCCCGCCCTGCGCTTCCTCAAGACGCGCGAGCAGAACCGCAAGGTCCACACCGCGGCGTGACGCCGCGGTGTCCATGGCGTTCGGCCGGCGTCACCCCGTCGGCCGGGCCGCTCCCCGCACGCGGCGGTTTGTTTCGGAAACACGTTGTCTCAATGGACCGGACGGATGGCGTCTTGACGGCGTTCGTTCGGTGTCCGAACGTGTGCCAACGGGTTATGGTTTCGACGCTTAATCATCAGCATCCGGCGAACGGGTAGGGTCGGAAGGGGGCGGTCATGGCGTTGGGATTAGACGAGCTTCTGGACACGAGCGGATTCATTCCGCATGGCGTCTGCCTGCTGTGGCGTCCCGACATTTTGGCGCTCCATGTCGGCTCCGACATCCTCATCGGCCTGTCGTATTTTTCGATCCCGCTGGCGCTGATCTATTTCGTCCAGCGCCGGCGCGACCTCGCCTTCGGCTGGGTGGCGCAGCTCTTCGCCCTGTTCATCGTCGCCTGCGGCAGCACCCATTTCCTCAGCGTCTGGACGCTGTGGAGCGCGGATTACGTCGTGGAAGGGGTGGTGAAGCTGATCACCGCCTTCGCCTCGCTCGCCACCGCGGCGGCGCTGTGGTGGCTGATGCCGCGCCTGCTGGCTCTGCCCAGCCCGGCACAGCTGGAACGCAGCAACGCCGCGCTGGAACGCGAGATCGCCGTCCGCCGGCAGATGGAACTGCGCTATTCCAGCTTCTTCAACAATCTGGCGGAGGCGCTGTTCATCGTCGAGGTTCGCCCCGACGGGCAGTTCGTCTACGAGGCGATCAACCCGGCGCTGGCGCGCGCGACCGGGCTGGACGCCGAACGGCTGCGCGGCCAGCCGGTGGACGATGCGCTGTCGCCGGAGGTCGCGTCGGCGGTGCTCAGCCGCTACGTCCAGTGCCGTGATGGTGGCGACAGCATCGATTACGAGGAAACGCTGTCCCTGCCGGTGGGCGAGCGGGTGTTCCACACCATGCTGGTGCCGGTGAAGGACGCCGACGGTCGCGTGATCCAGATCCTGGGCAGCGGCCGCGACGTCACCGAACGCAAGCGCCTGCAGGAGGAGATGGTCCAGACCTCCAAGCTGGCCACCCTGGGCACGCTGGCCGCGGGCATGGCGCACGAGATGAGCCAGCCGCTGAACGTCATCCGCCTGTGGACCGAGAACACGCTGACCCGCCTGCGCGAGGGGGTCGCCGACGCCGCCCGCACCGAACGCGCCCTGTCGCTGGTGATCGAGCAGACCGAGCGGATGGCCAAGCTGATCGACCATGTCCGCGCCTTCGGCCGGCGCGACGGTGGCGGCACCCAGCTCTTCCTCCCCGGCGACAGCGTCCACAACGCCATCGATCTGGTGCGGCACCAGTATTCGTTGGAAAATATCGAGATCACCACGACATCGACGACGTCAGGACTGCCGGTGAGCGGACGCCCCCTTGAATTGGAGCAGGTCGTCCTCAACCTCTTTTCGAACGCGCGCGACGCGATCAACGCGCAGCGTGCGGCCGGTCGGACGTCGGGACGGATCATGGTGGCGGTCGTGGATGACATCGACACACACAGCACGGTCATCCAGGTGACCGATGACGGCGGCGGGATCGCCCCCGCGGTGCTGCCGCAGATCTTCGATCCCTTCTTCACCACGAAGGAGGTCGGCAAGGGTTCCGGCCTCGGCCTGTCGATCGGCTACGGCATCATCGACCGCATGGGCGGCCGGATCGAGCCCCACAACATCGACCTCGGCGGCGGGCGCCGCGGCGTCCGCTTCACCATCACCCTGCCGAGCCAGCCGGTGCCCTCACGCGATTGGGAGTTGTCGCATGCCTGAGCCGTTCCACATCCTGATTGCCGAAGACGAGGTGCTGGCGGCCATGGCTCTGGAGGATTTCCTGACCTTCAGGGGGTTCCGCGTCAGCGTCGCCGCCAACGGCGTCGAGGCGATGGAACGGCTGGCGCGCGATCCGGCGGATGCGCTGGTCACCGACCTGCGCATGCCGAAGATGGACGGGCACGCGCTGATCCGTGCGGTGCGGGAGCAGGACAACAACCTGCCGGTGGTGGTGATGACCGGCTATCTCACCCAGGACAGCGACCTGACGCACGAGCGCTGGAAGCCGCTGGAGATCTTCAGCAAGCCGGTGAATCCGCGGACGATCTACGAAACCTTGCAGCGGATGCTGGGGCCGGTACCGGAACCGCAGGACGCCTGATCAGTCCTCCAGCGGCTCCACGTCGACGCTGACCGTCAGCCCGTGGCCGGCCCCGCCGACCAGCACGCCGCGGGCCGGGCTGACGTCGTCGTAGTCGCGGCCCCAGGCCACGGTGATGAAGTCGCGGTTCACGACGCAGGCGTTGGTCGGGCAGATGTCGAGCCAGCCGCCCGGGATGCCGCTCTGGACGCTGCTGCCGGTGTTGCCGCACCAGATCGACGCCCAGGCGTGGCTGACGTCGGCGCCGACCAGCCGGGGCCGACCCGGCGGCGGCAGGGTGCGCAGATAACCCGACACGTAGCGCGCCGGCAGGCCGATGGCGCGGGCGCAGCCGGCGGCGATGTGGGCGAAATCCTGGCAGACGCCGCGGCGCTTGCGCATCACCTCCGCCATCGGCGTGGCAATCGTCGTCGCCGTGGGATCGAAGGCGAAGTCGGCGTTGATCCGGTTCATCAGGTCGATGCAGGCCGCCATCACCGGACGGCCGGCGGTGAAGCTGGCGCGGGCGTAGTCCAGCAGCTCCGGGCTCGACACCACCAGCGCGCTGTCGAAGCAGTATTGCGTGATCTCCGCCCCGTCGTCGGGGCCCGACAGGGCGCGCAGGCTGTCGCGCACCTGCTCCCAGGGCCGCGAGTCGTCGGGCGCCAGCGGCGGGGCGTCGAACACCTCCACCTCGCTCTCCGCGACGACGGAAAAGCCGCGGTGCGGCTCCTGCACCGCGACGTAGGTGACGGTGTTGCCGAAATAGTCGATGCGCTGGCTGCGCACCGCCGGAACCGGGTCGATCGTCAACTGGCTGCGCCGGATGCGCTGGCGCGGGTGCGGCCGGGCGGTCAGGTGCAGCAGATGGTGGGAAATCGGCACGTCCTCGCCATAGTCGTATTCGGTGGCGTGGCGCACGCGGTAGCGCATCGAGGTGTCGGCGGGGGACGTCATCGGGTCAGGCCGATCGGGCGAAGGCATGGCTGAAATACGCGTGTGCGAGGAAGTTGGACACGTCGGGGAGCGACATCGCCAGCGTGTCGAGCAGGGCGCGCACCGTCTCGCTGGAGGCCAGCCCTTCGGTCCGGCCCAGGCTGGCGCGGGCGGCGGCGATGATGGACAGCGCACCGCCGGTCGGGTCGGCGCCGCTGCCGGCGCCCTGGTTGGGCAGGGCGCGCATGTGGGCTTCCAGCGCCGCCAGTTGGAAGGCCAGCGCCCGCGGGTTCGCCTCTTCCGCCAGCAGCAGTTCCAGCACCGAGGTGCGCTGCACGCTGGTCAGGTGGCGGGCGCGGTAGGTCATGACGCTCTCGCCCAGTTCCAGCAGGACCGACAGGGTCGCGGCCTGCGCCGGCTCCTCCAGCCGGTCGAGGTCGACGACATGGATACCGCGCATCACTGCCACCATGTGCAGCGCCCGTTCGATGCGCCGGCCGATGTCGAGGAAGCGCCAGCCGGCGCCGCGCGTCATGCTCTCCTGCTCCAGGCCGGAGAAGGCGGCGAGGCCGATCATCACGTCGTCCAGCCGCAGCAGCAGCGCCGCGGCGTCGAACCGGGTCTTGGGCGGCCGGGTCTGGCGGTCGATCGCCGACACCACCCGCCACATGTCCATCGATAGGCGGTCGCGCACCGAATAGGCGGTGCGGTGCAGGCGCAGCACCTGGGACCGCAGGCTGTTGGGGTGCTCCGGGTCGGTGACGGCGGCGTGCAGCGCCTCGCGCAGGCCGCGGTTGGCCCCGGATTCGGTGATGCGCGCCATCTCCGCCGGGATCATGCCGAGCGCCGCCAGCAGCTCCAGCAGCGGCCGCACCTGGGCGCCGGCGCCGGGCGTGTTGCTGTCGATCAGGCGGCTCTGCGTCGCGCGCAGCAGGCGCAAGGCGCCCTCCGCCCGCTCGGCGTAGCGGCCGAGCCAGTAGAGCCCGTCGGCGACCCGGCTCGGCAGGTCGTTGGCCGAGGTGCGGATGCCGGCGGCGGACGGCTCGTTGGCCAGCGCCAGACGCGGCTGCGACGTCGCGACGTCGGCGCGGCGCGGCGCCAGGATCCAGGTGTCCTTGCTGCCGCCGCCGCTCTGCATCGACACCACCAGCCGGCCCGGTTCGCTCGACACCCGGGTCAGGCCGCCGGGCATCACGGCGTAGCCGCCGCTGGGCGTGGCGCACAGGAAGACGCGCAGCACCAGCGGGCGCGGCTGCAAGCGACCGTCCTGCCAGACCGGCGCGGTGGACAGCGCCATCTGCTCCTGCGCCACGAAGTACCAGGGCCGGCGCTTGATCCGCTCGATCAGCGCCGACCGCTCGGCGGCGGAGAGCTGGGCACCGAAGATCGGCTCGAAGGACAGGGACGGGAAGGCCGGCTTGACCACCAGCCCGTCGAGATGGTCGATGACGTAGGCGCGCTCGGCGTCGTTGCCGCACCACCAGCTGGCGACGCCGGGCAGCCGCAGCTCCTCGCCCAGCAGATGGCGGCACAGGGTCGGCAGCGACGACTTCATCGCCATCGATTCCATCAGGCCGGAGCCGAGCGCGTTGGCCATCACCACGTTGCCGGCGCGCACCGCCTCGATCAGGCCGGCGACGCCCAGCGAGCTGTCGGCCCGCAGTTCCAGCGGATCGGCGAAGTCGGCGTCGAGCCGGCGCAGGATCACATCGACCGGCTCCAGCCCCGACAGCGTCTTCAGGAAGACCTGCCGGTCGCGCACCGTCAGGTCGGCGCCCTCGACCAGCGTGATACCGAGGTAGCGGGCGAGATAGACGTGCTCGAAATAGGTCTCGTTGTAGGGGCCGGGCGTCAGCAGGACGACGCGCGGGGTGCCGCCGGCGCCGTTCGGCCGCTGGGCCAGCGACAGCAGCGTCTCCTTGAAGGTGTCGAAGAAGCCGGTCAGCCGCTCCACTTGGCAATGGCGGAAGCTGTCGGGCAGCACCTTGGCGATCACCGCACGGTTTTCCAGCGCGTAGCCGCTGCCGCTCGGTGCCTGGGTGCGGTCGGACAGGACCCACCAGCGCCCGTCCGGCGCGCGGGCGAGGTCGACGGCGTAGAAATGCAGATGCACGTCGTTCGGCACGCGGATGCCGTGGACGGCGCGGCGGAACCCCGGATCGGCGTGGATCACCGACGGCGGCAGGCGACCGTAGCGGGTCAGCGTCTGCGGGCCGTAGAGGTCGGTCAGGATCGCGTTCAGCAGCGACGCCCGCTGGATCAGCCCCGATTCGATGGCCTTCCATTCGTGCGACGGCAGCAGCAGCGGCATCATGTCGAGCGGCCACGGCCGCTCCATGCCGTTGGGGTCGCCATAGATGTTGTAGGTGACGCCGTTCTGGTGCAGCAGGCGCCGCGCCTCCTCCCACCGCTCGGCCATCTGACCGGCGTCGAGCGGGCCCAGCGTGCTCATGAAGGTCTGCCAGTGCGGCCGCAGCCGACCCTGGCCGGTCACCATCTCGTCATAGACCTGGCCGGAACCGTAGCCGATGGCGTCGGCCTCGCCGAACAGCGATCCCTGGGTGAACGGCACCGGCGGTATCCCGGGCAGGGATGCGGACGCCGGCGGACGGAAGGGGGGATCGAACTGGGACAAGGTCGGGTTGATGCTTTTTGCCTATGAACAGAGCAGCAGTCTGAACGTCCCCGCCCGGCGATGCAAGGTTGGCGACCGGCGGAACCATCCGAAAGAGGAAAGATTCCAGGCCGATCATGTCGCTAGGCCAAGCTTTCCGGAAACCGCGCCGGCAGGTCGGGCCGACACGAAAAACCGGAGCGCCGCGCGGGGGCGACGCTCCGGCCTGTCAAGGCAGACGGGTGACCGTGGCGGGTCAGAGCGTCTTCAGATACTCAAGCAGCTGCCAACGCTGGGCGTCGGTCAGCCCGGCGCCGAACTCGTGGCCGGTGTTGCGGTTGCCGGGCTTGCTGGTGTCGTAGACGAAGGTCGCGGCGGGCGAGGCGGAATCCACGCCGACCTTCACCGGGTCGATCGCGGTGCTGCCCATGCGGAAGGCCGCCGATCGCTGCGACGCCGGCAGCAGCATCTCGTACAGGTTGGGGACCGAGCCGTTGTGCATGTAGGGCGCCGTCGCCCAGACGCCGTCCAGCGGACGCGCCTTGTAGGCCATCAGCTCCTTGATCTTGGCGGCCAGCGCCTCGTCGGCGGAGGTCGCCGTCTTGGTGGCCGTCGTCTTCGAGGAGACGGTCGGCTGGGCCTTCGCCAGGGCGCTGACGGTCCGGTTGCCCGCCGGAACCGCGCCGACGGTCGGCTTCACCTGACCGCGGCCGGTCAGGGCGGCGATAACCTTCTGATGGTCGGCGGTGCCCTTGACGCCCGGCTTGACGAGCGGGGTGGTGTCGAGGGTGCCGCCCTTGGTCTGCGACTCCGGCGCCCATCCGGCGGGGGCGGAGGCGGTGAGCCACGGCGCGGGAGCGTCGTCGCCCTTCAGCAGGGCCATCAGCAGCTTCGGTTCGCGCACCAGATCGCCGAAGACCGCGCCGATCACCGCGTTCGACAGCAGGTTCGCCGCCAGATCCGGGTTCTTCAGCGGCGTGCCGCCCAGCAGTTGCGGCGGCATCGCGACGTTGGCGATGGCGCCGGTGTCGACGGTGCGGCACAGCGCGTCGACCGCCATCTTGGGATCGGCGCCGTAGTTGATGGAGATCGACTTGTCGGCGACGGCGGCGTCGACGCCCTTGGTGCAGATGGTGTTGAAGGCCGCGAGCACCGCCGCGGCGTTGTCCGGCTGCGCCCAGTCGAACAGCGACACCATCTTGATCGGCGCCGTGCTGTAGGTCTCGCCGCGCGGCAGGATGGCGTGGCAGCTCTCGCAATTGTCCTTGTAGAGCGTCTCGCCGGCCGCCGCCTTGACGATGTCGACGCTGCCGGCGAGGCTGTCGGGCCACACCGGCGACCGCAACTTGCGCAGCTGGTTTTCCATGTCGACCAGATTGGTGCCGCGGACGGTCGAGGCGTAGTAGTAATGCGCGGCGTCGGCCGGCGGCTTCAGCGTCACCTTGCCGAACACGCCCAGCACCTCGCCGGCGTTGCGGCCCAGCGCGTCGAACGCGGTCGTGTTGGGCAGCAGGCCGTTCCACTGCACCTTCGGCTGGTGCGGCGCGTCCCACAGGTAGGGGTAGCTGACCGGGGCGTTCGGCGGGCGGTTGTTCTTCGGGATGTTCAGGTCGATGACCGACACCCGGTTGAAGATCATGCCGAAGGCGTCGGTGCGCATCGACCCCCACGGCGTGTCGGGGGTGCTGTCCTTGACGAAGGTGGCAAAGGACTGGTCGAACGCCTTCAGCCCGTTGTACAGCGCCAGCTTCTGCTGGTCGGTCGCGGTCGCGCCGAGCACCCGGGTGGCGAAGGGCTGGAACGCCGCGTCGCTGGTCACCGTGGCGTGGACGGCGGCGCTGAGCCCGCTGATGAACCCGTACAGGTCGCCGGTGGTGACCGCGCCGTCGATGCGCATGGTCTTGCCGTTGACCGTCACGTCGCCGGTGTGGCAGGCGGCGCAGGTCATGCCGAACCATTCGGTCTTGTCCGGATCGGTGTCCTTGACGAAGCCGACCGGCAACAGGTTCGGGTTCCAACCGCTGGCGGTGCCGGCGGCGTAGCCGTAGCGGGGGATGCTCTTGACGAAGGGCTGCCCGGTCTGCGGATCCTCCAACGCCATGAACCAGTCATAGCGCATGATCTGCGAGCCCTGGGTGGTGTTGTAGTACCACTGGCGGGCGTCGTCGGACCAGCCCTGGTCCAGGTACCACAGGCCGTTGATCTCGACCGGCGGCTTGACCGGCACCGGACGCGGCGGCTGCGGCGGTTCGGCACAGGCGCTCAGCAGCAGCGCGGCCGCCCCCAGGGTCGCGTAAACGGACAGCTTCATTCTGGATATACCCCCACTCTGATCGTCGGCGTTCTCGGCCTTCAGTGGGTGAGGGTATTCCTGATAATCGTAAAGCGTGTAGTCAATTCATCTTATACCGATGGAAAGGAGAGTGCCGCGAACAAAACCCTTCTGCACCGTGCACGGCACTGCCTCCATCATCCGCGTCGCAGATCCAGCGTCATCGGGAACTGCGGGTTGCGCTCTTCCGGAGGGGCGTCCATCGGGCCGGGGGTGTGGCCGAAGGGGAAGAAGCGGGCGAGGCGCCGGCCCTCCGCCTCGTTGGCGTTGACCGGGAAGGTCTCGTAGTTGCGGCCGCCCGGATGCATGACGTGATAGGTGCAGCCGCCGATCGACCGGTTGGCCCAGGTGTCCAGGATGTCGAAGATCAGCGGCGTGTGCACCGGGATGGTCGGGTGCAGGCAGGACGGCGGCTGCCACGCGCGGTACCGCACGCCGCCGACGAACTCGCCCTCCACCCCGGTCGGGATCAGCGGCACGCGCCGGCCGTTGCAGGTGATGGCGTGGCGGGCGTCGATCAGGCCGGCGACGCGGACCTGCACCCGCTCCACCGAGCTGTCGACGTAGCGCACCGTGCCGCCGCCGCCCGGCTCCTCGCCCAGGACGTGCCAGGGTTCCAGCGCCATGCGCAGTTCCATGGTGATGCCGCGCTGGTTGACGTGGCCGTAGGTCGGGAAACGGAAGTTGACGTGCGGTGCGAACCAGTTGTCCTGCAGCGGATAGCCATGGTCGCGCAGATCCTGCAGCACGTCGCCTATGTCCTGCTGCAGGAAGTGCGGCAGCATGAAGCGGTCGTGCAGATCGGTGCCCCAGCGCACCAGCTTGCCCTTGTAGGGGTGTTTCCAGAAACGGGCGACCAGCGCCCGCATCAGAAGCTGCTGGGTCAGGCTCATCTCCGCGTGCGGCGGCATCTCGAAGGCGCGGAACTCGACCAGCCCGAGCCGCCCGGTGGAACTGTCGGGCGAGTAGAGCTTGTCGATGCAGAATTCCGCCCGGTGGGTGTTGCCCTGAACGTCGACCAGCAGGTTGCGCAGCACCCGGTCGACCAGCCAGGGCGGGCAATGGCCGGACGCCGCCGCCTGGTCGATCTGGTTGAAGGCGATCTCCAGCTCATAGAGCTGGTCGTCGCGCGCCTCGTCCACCCGCGGCGCTTGGCTGGTCGGGCCGACGAACAGGCCGGAGAACACGTAGGACAGGGCAGGGTGGTTCTGCCAATAGGTGATCAGGCTGCGCAGCAGGTCGGGCCGGCGCAGGAACGGGCTGTCCGCCGCGGTGGCGCCGCCCATCACGACATGGTTGCCGCCGCCGGTGCCGCAATGGCGCCCGTCGATCATGAACTTCTCGGCGCCCAGGCGGGATTGCCGCGCGTCCTCGTACAGCGTGATGGTGTTGCGGACCAGATCGTCCCAGCTGTGGGCCGGGTGGATGTTCACCTCGATCACGCCCGGGTCCGGGGTGACGGCCAGCGAGTTCAGGCGCGGGTCCTTCGGCGGCTGGTAGCCTTCGATGACCACCGGCATCTCCAGCTCGACCGCGGTCCCTTCGATCTCGGCCAGCATCGCCAGATAGTCCTCCAGCGTGCTCATCGGCGGCATGAACAGGTGCAGCCGGCCGTTCCGCGCCTCGCAGGTCAGGGCGGTGCGGACGATCCACCACGCCGACTTGCCGTCCTCCGGCAACTCGTCGCGGATCTCGGCCATCACGCGCTGGCGCTGGGCGCTGCGCTTGTCACCGTGGACGCCGCGGTCGGCGTCCTGCACCGCGCCGCGCACCTCCTGCCGGCGCTGGACCGGGTGTGGGGGCAGGGGGGCGCGCTCCTCGAACGGGTCGGTCTCCCAGGCGTAGGGGTAGTCGCTCTTCGACACCCAGGGCAGCGAGCCGAGCGGCAGGCGGTAGCCGACCGGGCTGTCGCCGGGCATCAGCACCAGCTTGTCCTGGCGCAGCGGCCAGGTGCTGGACAGCCAGACCGGGCCCTGCTGGGTCATGCGGCGGTTGATCGGCAGGGCGAAGCCGACCGGCTCGTTCAGGCCGCGGGTGAAGACGCGGGCCAGGCGCTCGCGCTCCTCCTTGTCCTCCAGCTTGCTGTTCAGCGGGTCGACGTTGATCGGAAGCTGCGATTCCTTGCGCAGATAGTGCCAGGGGTCCTCATAGGCGCCGAGCACGAGGTTCGGGTCGAGGCCCAGTCGCTTGGCCAGCGCCATCAGGAAGACGCCGGCGTCCTGGGCGGTGTGGCCGTAGTCGGTGTCCTCGCGCGCCAGCAGATCGCTGTTGGCCCACAGCGCCTCGCCGTCACGGCGCCAGTAGACCGTCATCGCCCAGCGCGGCAGCGATTCGCCGGGGTACCATTTGCCCTGGCCGAAATGCAGCAGCCCACCGGGGGCGAAGCGCGCCATCAGGCGGTGGATCAGGTCGGCGGCCAGCTTGCGCTTGTTGGGGCCGAGCGCGGTGGTGTTCCATTCCGCGCCGTCCATGTCGTCGATCGACACGAAGGTCGGCTCGCCGCCCATGGTCAGGCGGACGTCGTTGGCGGTCAGTTCCTCGTCGACCCGGTGGCCGAGCGCCTCGACCGCCGCCCATTGCTCCGGGCTGTAGGGCTTGGTGACGCGCGGCGCCTCATAGATGCGGCTGATCGACATCTCGTGGGTGAACTCGACCTCCGCTTCGTCGACCAGACCGGAGATCGGCGCCGCCGACGACGCATCGGGCGTGCAGGCCAGCGGGATGTGCCCCTCGCCGGCCAGCAGGCCGGAGGTGGGGTCCAGGCCGACCCAGCCGGCGCCGGGCAGGAACACTTCCGTCCAGGCGTGCAGGTCGGTGAAGTCGGCTTCGGGGCCGGATGGGCCGTCCAGCGCCTTCTGGTCGGCGGTCAGCTGGATCAGGTAGCCGGAGACGAACCGGGCGGCGAGCCCCAGGTTGCGCAGGATCTGCACCAGCAGCCACGCCGAATCACGGCAGGATCCGGTGCGCTTGGCCAGCGTCTCGGTGCAGGACTGGATGCCCGGCTCCATCCGGATGACGTAGCCGATGTCCTGCTGCAGGCGCTGGTTCACCGCCACCAGGAAGTCGATCGTCGGCGTCTTCTCGCGCGGGATGGCCTGCAGGTAGGCGGCCAGTTCCGGACCCGGCTCCTCCGTTTCCAGGAAGGGGCGCAACTCGCGCAGCAGCCAGTCGTCGTAGGTGAAGGGGATGTGGCTCGCCTTCTCCTCCAGGAAGAAGTCGAACGGGTTGATCGCCGCGATCTCGGCGACCAGATCGACCTCGATCGTGAACTCCCGCGTCTTCTCCGGGAAGACGAAGCGGGCCTGGAAGTTCGATTGCGGATCCTGCTGCCAGTTCAGGAAATGCTGCTTTGGCGTCACCTTCAGCGAGTAGCTGAGGATCGGCGTCCGGCAGTGCGGGGCCGGGCGCAGCCGGATGATCTGTGGGCCGAGGCCCACCAACCGATCGTAGCGATAGATCGTCTTGTGGTTCAGCGCGACGTGGATCGCCATGTAAAACCCCGCCTCATGCCTGTTCCGTGATATTCGCGCCCCGGTTCGCTCCGGGGTCACCTGTGCAACGCTATCACCGAAGAAACCACCCCGACAGGGCGCCAGCGTTCCAACCCTACCGCAGTTGCGAAAAAGTCACGAAGTTACGCGAGACGCGCGCGGCGGCTTCCTTCCGTTCGCGTTAGCCTTTATATCCTGTGTTGATCGGCGCATCGTTCATGCAGGGAATCGCGTCTGGATGGTGTCATTGGCCGCTTCTTCGACGAGTGGCGACGCGCGCCTGTCCGGCGGCGGCGCAGGCGGTGCCGGCCGCGGTGTCGTCACGGGAAAATATTTCAATTTCAAGCCCCTGCCGCCGACGCCCGACATCCTGGGCAACCCTCTGGTCGTCCCCAATTTGCCGACGCACAAATTGCCGCGGGAGACCTTCGGCAGCCGGATGCGGCGTTTCTTCGCCCGCATGAACCTGGGCAGCCAGTCGGCGGAAACCCGCATGCGCTGGAAACTGCACGACACGATCCAGGCGACCATGGCCTCGCTGTCGCCATCGGTGACGCTGGTGGCGGAAAAACGGGCGCCGGCCCGCAAACGCAAGCTGTCGGTCCCGGTCGTCGTCGTGCGCCACCCCTACCACCTGCGCCATGTGTTCGAGATGCTGCCGCAGATCCCCGACGGTCTGGCGGCGGAGCGGCGGTTCCTGGAGCTGCTGATGACCCGCGCCCTGAAACGCTACGGCGAGCAGATGGCGCTGATGCGGGGCATGCCCTTTTCCTTCGAGAACGAGGCGCGGGAGTATTTCTTCGCCGGCTTCCGGCTGGAAAAGCAGATCAAGAAGGTCAACAGCCCGGACGAGCGGTTCGCTGCGCTTCAGGCGATCCACACCAACTACTTCCACGGCCGCAACTACTACTACTTCGCACTGTTGCGCCGGGAGAAGCTGGCGCCGGACAACAAGCTGTTCATGCTGTACGCCCGCGCCGTCTATTTCATGGCGCGCGTCGACTGGAACGGCGAGCTGCTGGACAAGCCCAACCCGCGGTCGCTGCCCAGCCGCGACGATCTGTTCTTCTTCGTCGAGCGTGACAAGACGGTCGTGACGCGCTATCGCACCGACCAGGATTTCCAACGGCAGGTGAAGGCCGTGCTGGAAGCCTTTCCGGTCCCCTGATGTCCGCGTCTTGAGCAAGGTCCCCCCGATGCGTGCCAACTTTCTGGTGAGCGGCCTTCTGACCGCCGGCTCCCTGCTTGCGGTCCTGGCGATCCACCCTGCGCTGGCCGACGATGCCCCGGCGGAAACGCCTCCGGGCTGTGCCACCACCGCCAGCGCCGCCGAGCAGCTGCTGTGCCGCGAGCCGGCGCTGACCAAGGCGGTGGCCGACCTGTCGGCGGCGCTGGACGCCCTGGCCGCCACCACCGACGACACCGGCCGTGCCGCGATCGACGCCGGGCAGACCCTGTGGCGCTCCCGCCGGGACGAGGCCTGCCCGGTGACCGTGGCCGACCTGGCCGATGCGAAGGCTGCCAAGACGCGCGGCGACTGCCTGCTGCGGTCGATGAAGCAGCGCACCGCGGCGCTGGAAGCGGAGCGGCTGGCGCGGAGCAAGCCGGTCGCCGATCTGCCCCTGACGGTCAGCGGCGCCGCGGCGCCGCGTCTGGCGCCGGTGCCGCAGCAGCCCCTGGCGATCAACCGGCAGATCTCGATGACGGCGCTGGTCGGGCGCTGGGCCAAGGCCGATCCGGTCGACCGGACGGTGATCGACGATTGCCGCACCTCCTACCTGGAGGTTGGGCGCGACCTGACGGTGCACGCCGTCGATTCACGGTTGCCGCTGTTTCCGCTCGACGGGGCACTGGCCGCCGGCGGCGACCCGCAGCAGGGTGTCGCGCTGACCCGCAACGCCCCGCCGGCCGCCGAGGGCACGGCGACGGCCGAGCCCGTTTCCGAGGCGTCGGTCAGTCTGCGGATCCTGCCGGCCGATTCGCGGGGGCTCGACCGCCTGTTGCTGCGGATGGCGCCGCCGGCGACCTTCGCGGCGGAGTTCGTGCGCTGCCGCTGAGCCCGGTCAGAGCCGCGACAGCAGGAACCGCACGGTGATGGACAGCCGCTCGCCCGGGGGCAGCGCGATCACGCCGGCGTCGGGCTCCTGCGGCCGGTTCAGCGCGTCGGTCATGTGGGTGACCGGTTCCAGGCACAGATAGGGCTCGCCCGGTGGGGCGTAGACGATCAGGTGATCGACCGGCCCGTCGGCCAGCATGGTCAGCCGCAGCCCGTCCCGCGGCCGGTCGAGCGTGGCCGACCCGGTCCAGCCGGTGAACCCGTTGTCGAGCGCCAGATGGTCCATCGCCACGCCGTGCCGCAGATCCCAGGCCGGCGGCGGCGGGTGGCGGCGGAGCGGCAGGATGGTGTCGTCGTTGTCCCACACCGCGGCGACGTCGGCGGTGATCCGGCTGCCGGGCGGCTTGGCGAAGTAGGGATGCAGCCCCAGCCCGGCCGGCATGTCGCTGTCCGAGTCGTTGATCAGTTCCAGCGCGACGGTCAGCCCTTCCTCGTCCAGCGCCACCGTCTGGGTGGCGCGGTAGCTCCACGGCCAATCGTCGGCGTGATGGCTGAACCCCATCCGCAGGGCGTCGTCGGCCGCGGCCTCCACCGTCCAGGGCCTGGACCAGCCATGGCCGTGGATGCGGTGCGGCGATCCCGGATCGGTCGCCAGCACGACCTCGCGCCCCTGGAAGACGAAGCGACCGCCGGCGATGCGGTTGGAGAAGGGGAGCAGCGGGAAGCAGGCCATGTCCGGCGCGAAGTCGCCAGCCATCGCATGGTCGGTGGCGGGACGGAACAACTCGACCGGACCATCGTCGGTTGACAGGCTCCAACGCGCCAGGGCACCGCCGCAACAGGGGGTTGCCACAAGCCGCATCGAACCATGCCTCAACGCGATGATGGTGTCGTTCCGAACCATACGTCTCTCCCACCGTCGGCGTTTGAACATTTATCGCATATGCGAAGAGCAAAGGAAACGGCAGCCGCCGCACACCGCACCGCTGACACAGTTGGTGTGCCTTTGAGGAAAAATGTCGGTATCCTACACCCGTTCTTTACACTCGTCCCGTCATCATGACCGGCGCAGCCGGCGCCGGTCGTGGGACCGAAGAACGCGGTCGCGTTCGGTTTGTTGCATCGGCCATCCTGTCGGGCCCACCGGTACGAAAGGTTCGGAGTGTCCAGTTCCCTGCTCAGCCGTGCGGCGTCGGTGCCGTCCCCTTCCGTCGGCGGCATCGACGAGGCGGAGCTGTGCAGCCACTTGGCCGACTATCACGCCCTGCCGGCCCGGATGGTGATCGGGGTGGCGCTGCGGTCGTATCTGGACCCGCTGTTCCTGACCCCGACCGAGCTGATCCACCTCGCCAAGCCACTGAAGACGCTGCTGGACCAGGGGCAACTGGTCGACACCACCATCGGCAAGATCGCCACCGTCCAGGCCCGCGTGCCGGGACAGGAGCAGTCGGCACGCCGCAAGGCGATCCGCGCCGCCGTCGATGAAAGCTGGAGCAAGGCGCGCACCGCCCAGGTCGCCTTCGCCGCGATCCCGAAGGGGCGCGCCCCGGTCGACTGGCTGCTGGCGCTGGGCGGCAAGACCCCGACCGGCGACGCCGACCACGACCTGCGGGTGGCGCTGTGCCTGGAACTGGTCGAGATAAAGAGCTGGGCCGGCAAGCTCGACCGCCTGCTGGAACTGCACCAGTGGGACCGTGACGAGCGGCTGGCGGTGGTGGCCGACGGCATGATCGGCGACATCCTCGCCTCGGCCGCCGCGGGGGCGGAGCTGTTCGGTGCCAACCTGCTGCCGGGCACGCTGCTCGGCACGCTGTGCGAGATGCTGTTCGGCCGCATCGGGATGGAGGCGATCGGCCCGAACCGCATCGGCGTGCTGAACGCCCTGTTCCGCCAGGGCAAGCTGCCCCAGGCCCGTGCCGCGGTGCTCGACCGCATTCGCCGGCAGTTGAAGACTCCGCAGCCGCTGGGGCGCGGCGCCTTCGACCAGGAGGCGGAGCTGCTGAAGACGCTGACCGGCCATCTGCTGACGCGCGACGGGCTGATCGGCGGGGCGGCGATGGCCGACGCGCTGACCGTGCGCTATTCGCGGCGGCTGGAGCAGGGGGGGGCCAGCGCCTACCGCCGCTCCATCGTCGGGCTCAGCGAAGGACAGCCGGACCTGATCTGCCGCATTCACTACCTGACCCGCATCGCCGCGGTTCCGGCCGGCGAACGCCACGCCGACGAGATCATGGCCTCGCTGGAGGCGGCGGTCGGCAACGAGCTGCTGATCGAGAACATGTTGGTGCAGACGCCGGACACGGCGCTGCTGGAAAAGGCCTTCGCCCGCGCGCTGGCGGCCATCCGCTCCGCCCCGCTGCCGGCCGACGCCTGCGACCGCATCGCGCTCCGCGCCGAACGGTCGGTCGACGACTACGTCAAGTCCGGCCGGCTCGCCGCCCGGTTGAAACAGGTGGAGCCGGTGCTACGCCGCCGCACCATCCGGCTGGCCGAGGTCACCTGTTCCAGCCTGATCCGCGAGGACGGCGCCCTGCCGCTGATGCGTCAGCACATCCTGGAAATCGTCCGCCAGCCGCAGTTCCAGGCCGATCTGGCCCAGCCCGACAGCGACGTCGCCCAGGCCGAGGTGCGCCGCCTGCTGGAACTGCTCGACCGCCTGCGCCAGATGGCGACCGCACCGGCACCGCCGCCGACACCCCTGCCGCCGCCTCCGGCCTCACCACCCGCGGTGGCCCGCAGCGCCGACACCGTCATGGGCGCACCGTCGGACACCCGGCGGACGAGCGAAACCGTGATGGCGGCGTCGGTCCCGCCGTCGGCACCGCCGATCGCGGCGTGGAGCGCCGCGCTGTGCCCGAACTGCTTCACCCGCCGGGCCCGGCCCGATGCGGTCACCTGTGGGGACTGCGGGTTTCCGGCGCGGTCCGACAACCGGCCGGGCGTCCATCTGGCGCCGGGCACGCCGCTGCACGGCCGTTACCAGACCGGGCGCGTGCTGGGGCAGGGCGGCTTCGGCGCCACCTATCTGGGCTGGGACGAGCGGCTGCAGGTCAAGGTCGCGATCAAGGAGTTCTACCCGGCCAACCTGATCGCCCGCATTCCCAACACCGCCGCCGTCTCGCCCTTTTCCGACGAGCACGCGGAAACCTTCGCCGCCGGGCTCGCCAAGTTCCTGGAGGAGGCGCGGACGTTGGCCCGGCTGCGCGACATCCGCGAGATCGTCGGCGTCCAGGACTTCTTCGAAGAGAACGGCACGGCTTATCTGGTGATGGAGCTGCTGGACGGCCGCACCATGAAGAGGTATCTGGCCGACAGCGGCGGCCGGATCGACGTGCGCCGCACGCTGGGCGTGGTGATGCCGATCGCCAAGGCGCTCCAGGCCATTCACGACCTCGGGCTGATCCACCGCGACGTCAGCCCGGACAACATCTTCCTGACCAACGCCGGCGACCGCAAGCTGCTGGATTTCGGCGCCGCGCGGCAGACGGTGCGGCCGGGCGCCGGGCTGACCGTCATCCTCAAGCCGGGCTACGCCCCGCCGGAGCAATATTCGAACGAGGGCCGGCAGGGCCCCTGGTCGGACGTCTACGCGCTGTGCGCCACCATCTATCTGGCGCTGACCGGCCGCACCCCGCCCGACGCCACCGCCCGCTTCATGAACGACAAGGTGCCACGACCGGGCGAGCTTGGCGTCGCGCTGACGCCGGCATTCGAAAAGGTGCTGATGTCGGGGTTGGCGATGCGCTGGCAGGACCGGCCGCAGTCGATGCGCGACCTGCTGCGGGGGATGACCGCGGCGCTCGGCGGGGCCTGAGCTGCGGACACGAAAAAAGGGGACCGGTCTGCACCGGTCCCCTTTTTGCGGATGGACGGAACGAACGACGACGTTACTTCGCGTCGGCCGCGACCTGCATCTTGATGATCTTGTCCGGGTCGCTGACCTGACCGTTGCGGGCCTGGCTGCCCTTCTTGATCATGTCGACGAACTCCATGCCCTCGACGACGCGGCCCCAGACGGTGTACTGGCGGTCGAGGAAGGCGGCCGGCGCGAAGCAGATGAAGAACTGGCTGTCGGCGCTGTCCGGATCGGGCGTGCGCGCCATCGACAGGGTGCCGCGGATGTGCGGCGTGGCGGAGAACTCCGCCTTCAGCTTCTTGCCCGAGCCGCCGGAGCCGGTGCCGGTCGGGTCGCCGGTCTGGGCCATGAAGCCCTCGATCACGCGATGGAAGACGACGCCGTTGTAGAAGCCCTGGCGGGTCAGTTCCTTGATGCGGGCAACGTGGTTCGGCGCCAGGTCGGGGCGCATTTCGATGACCACGCGACCGTCCTTCAGGTCGAGGTAGAGGGTGTTTTCCGGATCCAAGGCCTTCGCCTCCCCTTGCGAGACTGTAAAGAACGAGACAGTGAAGATTGTGGCGAACAGGGCCGCCAGCAACGCGCGGGTCCACCGCTTCATGCGAAACACTCCGATGAGCCGAAATCCGCGCCCCGGACCATAGGGGAAAAGTGCCCGAATGCAAAGCCGCAGAGGGCGAGGACGGTCATCCCCCAAAGGTCACGGAAGACAGGAGCCTTTTCCGGTGTTCATCCTGGCGTGACCGTGGCAAGGCCATGCGGCGACAGGGACGGGCGGGGAGACGGGCGGTGCGGCTGGGACGGGCGTTGGCAGGGACGGCGGCGGTTGCCGTGGCGCTGGGCGTCGTCGCGCTCGGCGGCGCGATCCTGGCGGGACCGACCCTGCTGGGGCGCGCCGCCACCGAGGCGTTGCGCGGCGCCGGCCTCGTCGGGGCCGAAATCACCGTCACCGATTTGCGGTTTGCCGACGGCTGGGACGGGCTGCGCCTGGGCGTTGCCGGTGACAGCGGGGCGTTGGCGGACTCCGCGGCAACGCTCGACCTGCCGCTGTCCGGCCGGGTCCGGCTGTCCGGCGCCCTGGTCGTGGCGGTGGGCGGCGGCAGCGTGACGGTCGCGCCCGAAGACTGCCTGACCGCCACGGCGGAGGCGCTGACGGTCAGCGGCCAGCCGCTCGCCCTGCCGCAGGGGGCGACGCTGTGCGCCGCGGCGGGTGGGCCGCTGCTGCGCTGGTCACCATCCGCCTTGGCGCTGGCGGCGGAATTGCGGGCGCCGCGGCTCGACGCGCCGTCCAGCGGGCTGAGCGGCGAGGGGCTGGCGGTCACGCTGTCGCAGACCGGACAGGGCGGCGCCCCGGTGGCGACCGACGGCGCGATGGCCGACGTGATGGTGGTCAACGCGACGGTGGCGCGGCTGCGCAGCACGGCGAAGCCGGCGCCGTTCGTCCCGCTGGCCGTCGCCGTCACCGCCGAGCGGGCGGGGGAGGATCCCTGGCGGATCACCGGCACCGCCAAGGATGCGAACAATCTGCTGAATGCGGCGCTGACCGGCCGCTACGACCCGGTCGCCCGGGCTGGGCAGGTGGAGGCGGTGACCCGGCCGATCGTCCTGCCGCCCGACGGCCCCGGTCTGGCCGCGATCTCGCCCCTGGCGGCGGCGACGCTGGCCAAGGCCTCCGGCACGCTGTCGGGCCGGGCGATCGTCGGCTGGGGCAAGAACGGGTTGACGACGAGCGGTCAGGCGACGCTCAAGTCCGTCGCGGGGCAGGCCGGGCCGGTGACGCTCGCCGGGGTGGCCGGGACCATCGCGCTGGCCAGCCTGTCGCCGCTGGTGATCCCCGACGGGCAGCGGCTGACCATCGGGCTGCTCGACGTCGGTATCCCGCTGACCGACGGCACGCTGCGGTTCGGCTATGGCCGCGATGGTCGGCTCGACGTCGATCAGGCGCAATGGCGCTGGGCCGGCGGCACCGTGAGCGCCGACCCGTTCGAGTTGAGCCCGACCAAGCCCAGCGGCACCGTCACCCTGCACGCCGACGGCATCGACGCCGCCAAGCTGCTGACCCTGGTCAAGGTCGAGGGGCTGGACGCGACCGGCAGCCTGACCGGAACCCTGCCGGTCACCTTCGCTGGCGACCGCGTCACCATCGACGGCGGCGTGCTGGAAGCCGCGGCGCCGGGCACGTTCCGCTACGACCCCGCCCATCCCCCCGCCGCCCTGAGCGGGGAGGAGGGCAGCCCGACCGCGCTGCTGCTGGGGGCGCTGACCGACTTCCATTACGACGGCCTGCGCGTCACCGTCGACGGCGAGGCCGGCGGCGAGCTGGTCGCCGGGCTGTCGCTGCGCGGCGCCAACCCGTCATTCTACGATGGTCATCCGGTTGCGCTTAACCTTAAGCTGTCGGGCGCGCTCGACCGGATTCTGCGCCAGAACCTCGACGTCTACCGCATTCCCGACACCGTGCGGGACCGTATGACCGGCTCCGACCACAAGGACCCCTGATCGCCCCATGGTAACGACATCGTCCCCCCCACGCGTTCGCCCGGCGTTGCGCCTGCTGGCCGCCCTGCTGATCCCGGCGGCGGCCGGCTGTTCGCCGACGGTCAAGATCGAAGCCCCCGACAAGCCGATCGAGATCAACCTGAACGTCCGCATCGAGCAGGAGGTCCGTGTCAAGCTGGAGCGCGACGTGGACGACGCCATTCGCAACGATCCCGCCCTGTTCGGCCTGCCGACCGATTCGGCGCCGACCAAGTCCGTGCCCAAGACGGCCAAGGGAAAGACGCCATGATGACCGGTTCCATCTCCCGCCGCCACATGCTGCGGCTATCCGGCGCCGTTCTGGCCGCCGGCCTGCTCGCCGCCACCTTGCCGACCCTGGCGCTGGCGCAGGATCCACTGGCCGCCGCCAAGGCCGCCGGCCAGATCGGCGAGCGGCCCGACGGCCTGGTCGGCGCCGTGTCCGGCGCGCCGGCCGCTGCCCAGGCGCTGGCGGAACAGGTGAACGCCCAGCGCCTCGCCCGTTACCGCGAGATCGCCCAGGGCAACGGCACCGCGCTCGACAAGGTGCAGGCGGTCGCCGGCCAGCAACTGATCGAGCGCACGCCGGCCGGCCAGTACGTGATGACCGCGTCCGGGCAATGGCAGCGGAAGTGAGCGAGGCCGGCGTCACCGTCGCCGAGTGGCGCCGCCGTCTGGCCGAGCGGCCGGGCGACGGCGTGTCGCTGGCGGCGCTGTTCGCGGCGCTCGACCGGCTGGGGCAGCGCGGCACGCCGGAGGAGGCGGTCGCCCGCTCCAACTTCGGCGAGGCGCTGCGGCGCCAGGGCCGGCTGGCGGAGGCGGAGAGCCACCACCGCCAAGCCCTGGCGTGGTTGCCCGACTTTGGCGGCAACCATTTCAACTGGGGCGTCACCCTGCAGGCGCTCGGCCGCCGGGCCGAAGCGGCCGCGGCCTACGGCGAGGCGGCCCGGCTGATGCCGCGCTTCGCCCCCGCCCCTTGCAACCAGGGCGTCCTGCTGCGCGAACTCGGCCGGCTGGGCGAAGCGGAGACGGCGTTGCGCCGCGCGCTGGCGCTCGACGCCGGTCTGGCGCCGGCGTGGCTGGCGCTGGCGGCGCTCGACCGCGACCGCGGTGACCTCGACCGCGCGGTGGCCGGCTTCCGCAAGCTGCTGTGCCTGCGCCCCGATCTGGCGGAGGGGCACGCCAACCTCGCCCTGACGCTGAAGGAACGGGGGCAGGGCGGTGGTTCCCCGGCGGATGGGGCCGACAGCATCACCGGGTTCGAGCGCGCGCTTCGCATCGGCCTGCCCGATCCCGGCGGCGCACTCGCCCAACTGGTGCAGCAGCGCCGGCACCTCTGCCGCTGGGACGGGCTGGCGGCGTTGTCCGACCGCTTGGTGGCGCTGGTGCGCGAGGGGCGGACCGAGCAGGCACATCCCTGGATTTTCCTGGGGGAGGGCGCCGGGCCGGCGCTGGAGCGCGCCTGTGCCGAACGCTACAGCGCGTGGCGTACCCGCGGCATCCAGCCGGCCTTTCCCCGCCGCATCGGCCGGGGCGACCGTCTGCGCATCGGCTATCTCTCCGCCGACTTCCACGAGCACGCCACCGCGGTGCTGATCGCCGAGCTGGTCGAGCGGCACGACCGCAGCCGGTTCGAGATCGTCGGCTGCTCCTACGGCCCCGACGACCATGGCCCGCTGCGGGCGCGGCTGGCGGCCGGCTTCGACCGATTCATCGACCTGTCGCACCGGCCGGACGAGGCGGCGGCGCGGGCCATCTTCGAGGCCGGAATCGACATCCTGGTCGACCTGAAGGGCCACACCCAGAACGCCCGGCCCGGCATCGCCGCCCACCGACCGGCGCCGGTCCAGGCGCAATGGCTGGGCTATCCCGGCACCGTCGGCCATCCGGCCATCGATTACGTGATCGCCGACGCGGTGGTGGCCCCCGCCGACCACCAGCCCTTCTTCAGCGAACGGATCGTCCATCTGCCGGACAGCTACCAGCCCAACGACCGCAAGCGCGCCATCGGACCGGTGCCGAGCCGCGCCGATTGCGGGCTGCCGGACGATGCCGTGGTGTTCTGCGCCTTCAACGCCCCCTACAAGATCGCCCCGGCGCTGTTCGACCGCTGGTGCAGCCTGCTGGCGCGGGTGCCGGGATCGGTGCTGTGGCTGCTGGCCGGCCCGGCGGAGGTCGCGGCCAACCTGCGGCGCGTGGCGGCGTCGCGCGGGATCGCGGCGGAGCGGCTGGTCTTCGCCCCGCGCCTGCCCGGTCCGGCGCATCTGGCGCGGCATCGGCTGGCCGACCTGTTCCTCGACAGCGCGCCGGTCGGCGCCCACACCACGGCGAGCGATGCGCTGTGGGCCGGGCTGCCGGTGCTGACCGTGCCCGGCCCGTCCTTCGCCGGGCGCGTCGCCGCCAGCCTGCTGCGCGCGGTCGGGCTGCCGAAACTGGCCGTGGCGGACTGGGATGCCTATGAGGAGACCGCCGTCCGTCTGGCGGGTCGGCCGGACGAGCGTGCCGCGCTGAAGCGCCGGCTGGCGGAGGCGCTGCCAACCGCGCCGCTGTTCGACACCGACCGCTTCGCCCGCTCCATCGAGACGGCCTACGACACCATGTGGGCGATCCACGCGGCGGGCGAGGCGCCGCGCGGCTTCACCGTGCGGTAGGCGGCGCCGTTACGGATAGGCGCAGCGGTCCGCGGTGACCTCGACGAAGGAGCGCTGGGCGGCGGCGATGGTGAAGCGGTACTCGTTGTTGTCGATGACCAGCGACTGGTGCAGCGGCAGCACGCCGGTGACCGAGGTGCTCTTGCCGCCCATCCCGGTGATCTTGATCGTCACCGGCTGGCCGGGATCGAACCAGCTTTCCGCGTTGCCCTGGGGGTTGTGGGCCGACTGGCCTTCGCCCGACACGCTGACCGCGCCGTTGGCGAAGGTGACGCCGCGGGCGCCGCCCTTCAGCAGCGGGGTGGACAGGGTGAAGCGCTTGGTGTCGGCCTGCTGGCAGTTGCGCTGGGTCTGCGCCTGGGTGATGACGAAGCCCAGGCGGTTGGCGTCCAGCCCGCCCTTCAGCCGTTCCGCCACCAGCTGGGTCAGCTTCGCCAGATCGCCGGTCGGGACCTCGCGCTGCAGGCGGCCTTCCAATTCGGCGGTGCGCGCCTCGGCGGTCTTGGCGGCGTGCTGCATCTGGGTGGCCAGCAACTCCAGCTCCGCCTTCTGCCGCGACAGGGTGGCGATTTCCTCGCGCAGGGTGACGTCGCGGCCCTTGAGCTGCTCGATCCCCATCTGATAGGCGAACAGCCCGACGCCAAGCACCAGCGCGGCCAGCAGCCCGAACTTCATCAGACCGGCCCACACGCGCCGGCGGTACCGTCGTTCGTAGTCGTAACGTCCCAGGGTCATGATGCGTCGCAGCAGGCTGTCAGGTTCGGGCGACTATGGCTACCGGTAACAGCCAAGGGATGCAACCCCTTGACGACGGTCTTACGGCAACGCTTACGGTTGGCCGCAGGGAAGGGTCGGTACCTCGTTCATCGGCGGCCCGACCGCCCTGGCATCACTGGCCCGGCATCACTGGTTGGCCGACCCGCCGCCGAGGAAGCTGGCGTTGATGCCCGGCGACTTGAACTCGCCGACGTTCTTGAACACGAACCGGAAGAAGATGGTGTTGCCGTCGCTCTCGCCGTTGGTCGTGACGGTGTAGTCGCGCCGCGCGATGGTCTGGAAGACCAGGCACTCGTCGCTGTAGGTCAGCGTCGCCAGGCTGGAACGCGGCCCCGGCTGCGGCTCCATCGCCTGGGTGTGGGAGACGCCGAGGCTCCAATGGTCGGTGAACTGCGACGACATACCGAACGACGCCTGCTCCACCCGGTCACGGGTGATGGCGTTGCGCGAGGTGGTCTGGTCGACGTAGGCGTAGGAGGTCGACAGGCGCAGCAAGGGCACGCCGGCCGACGCGTTCAGCGAGTGGCGCCGCGGCCGCAGCGTATCATGGTCGATGCGGAAGCCGTAATTCACGTCGAGCCAGTCGGCCGGCTGAAGGTCGAGCCGGCCGACATAGTCGGACACCCGGTCTTCCAGCCCCGAACCGCCGGTGAAGCCGGCGCTGCTGTCGGTCAGGCGGCGGCTCTGGCCCAGGAACAGGCTGGCCGACCCCTGGCTGTTGCCGTAGATCGCCGTGCGCAGGCCGTAGGTGAAGCGGGCGCCGTCGTCCAGCCGGTCGATGCCGGTGAAGCGGTTCGGCTCCAGCAGGTTCACGTCGTCGAACTCGACGTCGAGGCTGTCCTCGTTCGGGAACAGCTTCCGGTTGGACAGCTTCGGCGCGGCGGTCAACTGGGCGATCGGCTCGACCAACTGCGATGAACTCTCGCCATAGCGGACGAACGGGTAGCGGACCGTCGCCTGCGCCTGGGGGAACAGGCGGGTGCGGCCGATGTTCTGGGTGCCGCGGGTGGTCGCGTCGGACCCGTTGAAGTTCTGCGCGGTGTAGCCGGCGACCAGCACGCTGCCCGACAGCGTGGTGATGAAGCCGGTGTTGGAAATGATGTTCCGTTCCCAGCCCGGCTTGGCGACGAAACGCTGGGTGTCGGGGCCGGCATCCTTGAAGCGCGACACCGACAGCAGGCTGCTGTCGAACGACCAGCGTCCGCCCAGCAGGCTGCCCGGCTCGCCCAGCGCGTTGTACTGGGCATAGGGAAGCACCACCGGCTCGGGGATGGTGTTGCCGTAGCGCATGTCCTGGAAGCTGTAGGCGGTGATCGCCGCGTAGTTCCGGCCGCGGAAGCCCTCGATGTAGGCCTTGCTGGTCAGGTAGTCTTCGCGGAAGTCGTAATAGCGGCGCAGGAAGGTCGGGTCGCTCGCCCGCTTGACGTCGAATCCAGCCCGCCACGTCTCGTCGATGTCGAACAGGCCGCGGGCGGCGATGTAACCGCGGTTGCGGGTTTCCTTCGGCACCGACTTGCTGTTGGACACGTCGCCGCGGGTGATGGCGCCCTCCAGCTCCAGCCGGCCGTTCTCGAACCGCTTGCGGTACTGGCCGCCGAGCAGCGGGCCCTGCTGCGTGTATTCGTGCAGGTCGATGGTCGCGTCCTGGTCGGGCGCGATGTCCCAGTAATAGTGCGTCTTGAGGATCGCACCGAGGTTCGAGTTGTTGCCGAAGGACGGCGTCAGGAAGCCGCTCTTGCGATCGACGCTGGGGTCGGGGTGCGACAGGTAGGGCGTGTAGGCGACGGGGATCCCGAAGATCTCCATCGTCGCGTCCTTGTAGCGGACCTCGTGCTCCTCATTGTCGTGGACGATGCGGACGGCGCGGATCTGCCACAGCGGCGGGCGGGTCGGGTCCTCCTTGCAGAGGTCGCAAGGGCTGTAGACGCCGCGGCTGACGCGCGTCAGCTTGCCCTCGCGCCGCTCGCCCTCGTTGCCGGCCATGCGGCCGTTGTCGGTCATCAGGACGCGGATGTTCTCGATGAACACGTCCTTCATGTCGTCGGTCAGTTCGGCGTAGTCGGCGAAGACGATGTCGCCCGACGGCTCCACCAGCCGGATCGCCCCGGTCGCCGTGACGACCTTGGTCTTCTGGTTGTAGGTGATCTTGTCGGCGCGGACGCTGCGCTTGCCCTGCGCCAGCTCCACGTTGCCGGACGCGGTGACGAGGTTGTTGACCTCGTCGAAAGTGACCTGGTCGGCCGTCAGCAGGACCGGTTCCTGCGGCTTCCTCGGCCCGTTCTGGCCGTCGGACGGCTGGGTCCCGGATGGCGCCGCGGGCTTCGCGGCCGGCTTGGCCGGGCTCTGCGACTGGGCGTTGGCCATTTCCGGGCTGGCCAGATCCGCGGCGACGACCCCGCACGCGACCATCAGCCCGACAATGCCGGAGCGCAGGATCGGGGAGGTGACGGTGCGGGCGTTGGCGCGGACGCGCCGGGAGACGTGCGTGGGCATGCCGGAACGATTGGGGGAAGCGCCCCGCCAAGTCAACGGTTTCGCGGTGGTCGGACGATCGATGTTACCACCGGACGCCCCGCCCTGTGGCGCCGCTGCCGCAGCCGCCACCGCCGGTTCGGCGGCACCGGCTGCGGCGCTTCATGCGGTTTCTGTCAAACCACCCGGAAGTTCTTGAACTGCCAGGGATCGTCTTCGTCGATGTCCTCGGGGAACAGGACGTTGCGGTCCTGGAGCGGGGTCCAGTCGCCGTAGGCGCCGACCACCTCGCCCAGATAGGGGGCGGCGATGTCCAGGATGCGCCGGAAGTCGACCTCGTCCGGTTCGACGATGCCCCGATTCGGATTCTCCAGCGCCCAGACGATGCCGCCCAGCACGGTCGAGGTGACCTGCAGCGAGGTGGCGTTGTTGTAGGGGGCGAGCCCGCGCGCCTCGTCGATCGCCAGACGGGAGCCGTACCAGTAGGCGCCCTTGGCGTGGCCCATCAGCAGCACGCCCAGCTCGTCCATGCCGCTGGCGATCTCGTGCATCATCAGGCGCTGTTCGGCCTGGATGTTGAAGTTCTTGCCGGCCAGCTCGTGCAGCGACATCACCGCGTCGTCGCAGGGGTGATAGGCGTAATGGCAGGTCGGGCGGTAGACGACCCGGTCGCCCTCGCGCACCGTGAAATAGTCGGAGATCGAGATCGCCTCGCTGTGGGTGATCAGGAAGCCGTGGAACGGCCCCTCCAGCGGGGTCCAGGTCCGCACCCGGGTGGCGGCGCCCGGCCGCATCAGGTAGATGGCGGACCCGCAGCCGAACTCGTGCCGCTGGCCGTCGACGGGGAAATGCGCCTCGTGCGTGCCCCAGCCCAACTCGGCCGGCTGGCAGCCCTCGCTGACAAAGCCGTCGATCGACCAGGTGTTGACGAACTCACCGATCCGCTTGGGCTGGTTCGACACCTGGGTGTCGCGCTCGGCGACGTGGATGGTCTTGACGCCCAGCGTTTGCGCCAGCCGGCCCCAGCCGTCGCGGTCGGTGGGCACGTCGGTCACGACCCCGGTGTCGGCGGCGACGTTCAGCAGGGCCTGCTTGACGAAATGCGACACCAGCCCCGGATTCGCGCCATGGGTGATCAGCGCGGTCGGCCCGCCGGCGTACCGCTCGCGCAGCGCCAGCGCCGACTCGCGCAGCGCGTAGTTGGAGCGCAGCGACGGCGACAGGCTGGAGTCGGTGTAGCCGCCGGCCCAGGGTTCGGTGCATGTGTCGGTGTAATGCGCGCCGATGCGCTGGCAGAACTCGATCAACGCGATCGACGACACGTCGACCGACAGGTTGACGAGGAAATCCCCCTTGTCGATCAGCGGCTTCAGGACCTGGAAGAAATTGTCGTTGTCCAGCGGGTTGTTGTGGAAGGCGACGCCATACAGCTCCGCCTCCTCACGCCCGCGTTCCTCGGCGGTGACGATGGTGATCCGGGAGGGCGTAAGACCGTCGATGTGGCGCAGAAGCAGAGGCAAGACACCCTGGCCGATCGAACCGAATCCAACGATGACCATGCGGCCTGTGAACGTGCAGAGCTTCGTGTCCAGGGCCATGATGTTTGGTCCCCCCCAGGTAGTTTTTGACAACGACATGGACCGGCGCCCCCGCCTCTTCGATCAAGAAGGGGCGAGGCGCGCCGGACCGGTGAATGTTACGGGTGTCTTTACGCTTTATCCACAGATTCCAGCGTTTGCGCTTGGCCTGACGTCCCGATCAGGCGGCGCAAGAGCGCAGGACATAGCCCGGCGTGGCCAGCAGCGGGGCGTCCGACACCTCGACCACGCGGGCCTGGTCGAAGCCGTTGAACGCCGTCCGCAGGCACGAGCCGTAGGCGCCGAGCTGGCCCAGCTCGATCCAATCGCCGGCCTTGACGTCGGCCGGCAGGTGGAACGGACCGTTCATCTTGTCGGCGCTGTCGCAGGTCGGGCCGTAGAAGCTGAACGCCGCGTCGGCCGCGTCGGTCATCACCTCGAACGGGCGGATCAGGCGGGCCGGAAAGCGGAAGCCGGGGACGCCGGCGTCCGACAGCGCGCCATAGACGCCGTCGTTGATGAACAGCTCGTCGCCACGCCGCTTCACCACCTGCACGACCAGCGACACGCCGGGCGCGACCAGGGCGCGGCCGGGCTCGCACCACAGCCGGCAGCTCTCCGGCAGGTCGAGCGCCTTGATGCCCCGCGCGATGGCGGCCATGAAGTCGCCCAGCGGCGGCGGGGTGACGCCCGGGTAGGACACCGGGAACCCACCGCCGACGTCGAGCACGTCGATGGCCACGCCGGCCTCGGCGATGACACGGCCGGCGAGCGTGATGGCGCGCTCGTAGGCCGACGGGTCGAGCATCTGCGAACCGACATGGAAGGACAGCCCGACCTTGGGCGCCGCGGCACGGACGTCGCGCAGCAGTTCCACGGCGTCGGCCATGGCCGCGCCGAACTTGCCGGACAGGTCGTAGACGGCGTTGCCCTTCGGCAGCGCGAGGCGCACGACCAGACCGAGGTCGGCGGCGTTGTCCGTCTCCTCCAGGATCTTGGCCAGCTCCTCGCGGCTGTCGAGCACGAAGTCGCGGACGCCGTACTGGTGGTAGGCGTTGCGGATCGCCTGACGGCCCTTGACCGGGTGCATGTAGTGCAGCACGGCGTCGGGGAACATCTGGCGGATCAGCCGGATCTCGCCGGGGGAGGCGACGTCGAAATGGCGCAGGCCGCCGGCCCACAGGGCGCGCAGCACCGCGGGTTCTGGGTTGCACTTGACGGCGTACAGCACGTCGCCGCCGCGCGCCACGGCGTCGGTGGCCTCGGCGAAGGCGGAGAGGAAGCTCGACGCGGTGTCGGCCAGCACGCCGGGGCGGATGCAGTGCATCGGCTCTTCCGGGCGGTGCAGCGCGACCGCCTGGACGACCGACGAGCGGCGGCCGCTCGACAGCGAGACGGCGTTGACGGTGGCGGAATTCAGGCCGACGCGGCGGAGCGGGGTGACGGCGGAACGGGAACGCAGGAAGCCCATGGCGCACTCCTATCCCTGGGCCGGGGCATGAAAGCCGGCCCAGCGGTCAGACGGCGATGCGACGCGACGTCACCAGCCCGGACGCAATGACGGTCAGGCGCGGTGGCGCGGCGGAATCGGCGATCGATTGGATGGGGAAGGGGGGAGACGGGAACAGCCGGTGCGAGCAGCGGCCCCGGGCTGTGAAGCTCCGGGCAACAGCGCGTCGTTTACCGGCTGACGGGCTACCGTCTCACAGCCCCACCGTGGGCAGCGTACATACTGACCTCCCTCTCGGGACCGACCCACTGGAATGGTCGGTTCTGCCAAAAAGGACGCGGTACGTCGTAGCATAACCACAGAGGGCCATAGGCACGTGCGGGTGCGTCGTTCGCAGTCATTTACGCTATTCGCGCCGCGATTCAAGTGAATTTTTTGGGACGCCGGGCGTCGCCGGCGCCGTCGTCCGCACCGGAAGTTCCGGTCATTCCGCGGCGATGGCGTCGGCTGGATCCCCGGGTCCGCACAGCGTCTGCGATTGCGGCTCGTACAGGGGGAAGCGGGCGCTGATGGTGTCGCCGGTCGGATGGGCGACCCAGCCGTCGGGACGGGTGAAGAAGCGGATGGCGGTGACGTGGGGACGCGGCCCCATGTCGAACCAGTGCGGCGCGCCGGCCGGGATGCTGAGCAGGTCGCCGGCCTCGCACACCACGCGGAAGACCCGGCGGTTCGCGTGCAGGTAGAAGGCGCCGGACCCTTCGACGAAGAAGCGGGCCTCGTCCTCGTCGTGGGTGTGTTCATCCAGGAACCGGCCGCGCAGCGCCGCCACGCCGGCCGTTCCGGGCGTGATGCGCACCACGTCGACCGACTGGAAGCGGCGGGCCTGCGCCAGACGCTCGACCGGGACGGCGTAGGCATCCAGAACGGCGTCCGTTCCGGCGTCGGCCGGCAACGAAACGGCATGGTCGCCGTGCCAGTGCTCGAACAGCACGCCGACCAGGGCGAGATGGGCCTCCATCAGCGCATGATCGGAGGTTGCCAGCTCCGGCCGCCGGGCGTCCTGTTCCAGGTAGACGGTCAGGTGACTCACCGTATTCGCACTCCCTCGGCGACGGGGGCGACCCCGCCGCTTCAAGACTGGAACGCCGCGGGGCGCGGTGCAACGGCCGGATGCGCGGGTGCGACGGTTCGCCGCTTGCTCAGCGGCTGCGCTGCAGCCCGGCGGTCACCGCCACGGCAACCAAAAGCAGCAGGCCGACGAAGCCGGCGACGCCGCTCCAGCCATAGCGGTGCCAGAACAGCCCGCCCAACGTTCCCGCCAGGGTGGAGCCCAGATAGTAGCAGAACAGATAGATCGACGACGCCTGCCCGCGGGCGACCGCGGCGCGGCGGCCGATCCAGGCCGACACGATGGAATGGGCACCGAAGAAGGCGAAGGTGAACAGGGCGATGCCGGGGGCGATGCCCCACAGGCTGTCGACCTCCATCAGCGCAAGCCCGGCCACCATCAGCGCCACTGCGCCGGCCAGCGTGCGGCCCGAGCCGAACCGCCCGGCCCAGCCGCCGAACAGCGGCGAGCTGACGACGCCGAAGCTGTAGACCAGGAACACGGCGCCGACCACCGCCGGGCGCAGCTCGAACGGCGGTTCGCTGAGGCGGAAGCCGATGTAGTTGAAGACGGTGACGAAACCGCCCATCAGCAGGAAGCCGAGCGAGAACAGCCCCAGCATCCCGACGTCGGTCAGCAGGTCGCGCCATGCCCGCACCAGCGCCTTCAACCCGGCGGCACGCCGGACGAAATGGCGCGACGGCGGCAGCGCCAGCCACACCGTGACCGCCGCGGCGACCGCCAGCGCGCCGACGACGCCGACCGCCAGCCGCCAACTGCCGAGGTCGGTCACCACCGCGGTCAGCACCCGGCCGGACATGCCGCCGATGGCGGTCCCGCCGATGTAGAGCCCCATGGCGACGCCGGCCGATTTCGGATCGACCTCTTCGGAGACATAGGCCATGGCGACGGCGGGCAGGCCGCTCAGCGCCAGCCCCTCCAGTGCGCGGACGGCGAGGAAGCCATGCCAGTTCGGCATCAGCGCGCCGACGACGCCCAGCAGGCCGGCGGCGGCCAGGGCGGCGACCATCACCGGCTTGCGGCCGATCCCGTCGGAAATGGCGCCGGCGACCAGCAGCGCCACCGCCAGCACGCCGGTGGTCAGCGACAGCGACAGGCTGGACTCGGCGGGCGACACCCCGAACTCCTGCACGAAGTCCGGCAGCAGCGGCTGCACGCAATAGAGCGTGGCGAAGGTGGAAAAGCCGGCGACGAACAGGATGCGGCTGGCGCGGCGGTAGGCCGGGGTGCCGGCCTCCAGATAGGCGGTCCCGGGATCGGCGCTGTCCGCACCGGTCTTGATGTCGTCGCGCACGCGCTGGGCTCCCGCTTGTTCCGTCACCGTCGCTGCGGTGCGAAAGCGACAGTGACGCGCCATCGCCCCGCTGTCCAAGGATGCGGCGGCGGGGCGGCCATGCCCGCGGCGCAGAACCTTGCCGGACCGACGGGTTTGCCGGGCAGTCCTTTCGATGAAGGCGTGAAAACGGCCTTGCTCTGGACCTTCGGCGGGGCGCGCCGTATAACCAGCCTCCCACTCATTCGAAGTCTGTTCGAGCCATGCACGACCTTCGCGCCATCCGTGAGAATCCCGAAGCCTTCGACCGCGGTATCGGCCGCCGTGGACTGGCGCCGATGTCGTCGTCCCTGCTCGACCTCGACAGCCGCCGCCGCGCCGCGCAGACCCAGATGCAGGAGATGCTGGCCCGCCGGAACGAAGCGGCCAAGGAGATCGGCCTCGCCAAGCGCGAGGGCCGCGACGCCCAGCCGATCCTGGACGAGATGGCGACCCTGAAGGACCGCCTTCCCCAGGTGGAGGAGGAGGAACGCGCGCTCGGCGCCGAACTCGACGCCCTGCTGGCAGGATTGCCCAACATCCCGGCCGACGACGTGCCCCTCGGCAAGGACGAAACCGACAACGTCGAGGTGCGCCGCTGGGGCACCCCGGCCGACATCGCCAACCCCAAGCAGCATTACGAGCTGGGCGAGGCGCTGGGCCTGATGGACTTCGAGGCGGCAGCCCGCATGTCGGGCGCCCGCTTCACCGTGCTGAAGGGCGGGCTGGCCCGCCTGGAACGCGCGCTCGCCGACTTCATGCTGGACATCCACACGAGCGAGCACGGCTTCACCGAGATCGCGCCGCCGCTGATGGTGCGCGACACCGCGCTGTTCGGCACCGGCCAACTGCCGAAGTTCGAGGAGGACCTGTTCAAGACGACCGGGTCCGACCATTACCTGATCCCGACCAGCGAGGTGCCGCTGACCAATCTGGTCAACGACCAGATCGTCGCGGCGGAGGATCTGCCGCTGCGCTACACCGCGTTGACCCCCTGCTTCCGGGCGGAAGCCGGGTCGGCCGGGCGCGACACCCGCGGCATGATCCGCCAGCACCAGTTCTGGAAGGTGGAGATGGTCGCCATCACCGCGCCGGACCAGTCGGAGGCCGAGCACCAGCGCATGACCCGCTGCGCCGAGACGATCCTGGAGCGGTTGGGCCTGCCCTACCGCACCATCGTGCTGTGCACCGGCGACATGGGCTTCTCCTCGCGCAAGACCTATGACGTCGAGGTGTGGCTGCCCGGCCAGAACGCCTACCGCGAGATCTCCAGCGTGTCCAATTGCGGCGATTTCCAGGCGCGGCGGATGAAGGCCCGTTGCCGGAGCAAGGGCGAGAAGCAAACTCAGTTCGTGCACACCCTCAACGGATCGGGTGTGGCGGTCGGGCGCTGCCTGATCGCGGTGCTGGAGAACTACCAGCAGCCCGACGGTTCGATCCTGATCCCGGACGCGCTCCGGCCGTACATGCGCGGTGTTGAGAGGATTTCCATCTGATGTTCGACCTGCCGCTCGACCTGTCCCAGACCCGCATCCTCGTCACCAACGACGACGGCATCCACGCGCAGGGGCTGAAGGTCCTGGAATCCATCGCGCGGTCGCTGTCCGACGATGTCTGGGTGGTGGCGCCGGAGATGGAGCAGTCGGCGGCCAGCCACTCGCTCACCATCAACCGGCCGCTGCGCCTGCGCAAGCTGGACGAGCGCCGCTTCACCGTCGACGGCACGCCGACCGACTGCGTGCTGCTGGCGGTCAACCATGTCATGAAGGACGCCCGCCCGACGCTGGTGCTGTCGGGCGTCAACCAGGGCTCCAACATCGGCGAGGACGTGACCTATTCCGGCACCATCGCCGCGGCGATGGAGGCGACGCTGCTGAACGTCCCGGCCATCGCCATGAGCCAGCATTACGAGACGGGCCAGCCGATCGACTGGTCCGCCGCCGAAGCCTACGGCGCCGAGGTGGTGCGCAAGGCGGTGACGGTGGCCTGGCCGAAGAACGTGCTGCTGAACGTCAACTTCCCGGCCCGTCCGGCGGCGGAGGTCACCGGCATGCGGGTGGTGCGCCACGGCAAGCGCAAGATCGGCGACGAGTTGCTGGAGCGGGTCGACCCGCGCGGCAAGCCCTACATCTGGATCGGCACGCTGCGCGGCGAGGCCGATGTAGCCGACGACACCGACATCCATGTGGTGTTCAACGGCGGCATCTCGATCACGCCGGTCTTCCTCGACCTGACGCACACCCCGACGCTGCAGACGCTGAGGCAGGCTTTCGTGTGAGCTACAACCCGCGCAAGATCCGCTTGCTGATGGCCCTTCGCGGGGCCGGCGTCACCGACACCAAGGTGTTGGCCGCCATCGAACGGATCCCGCGCGAGTTGTTCGTGCCCGAGGCCTTCCAGGACCGGGCGTGGGAGGATGCCGCACTTCCGATCGAGCTGGGCCAGACCATCAGCCAGCCGCTGGTGGTTGGGCTGATGACCCAGGCGCTGGAGTTGCACCCGCGACATTTGGTCCTGGAGATCGGCACCGGATCCGGCTATCAGGCGGCGGTGCTGTCGCGGCTGTGCCGCCGCGTCTTCACCATCGAGCGTCTGAAACCGCTGCTGCGCGAGGCGGAGGCGCGTTTCCAGGCGCTGGGCATCCACACCATCACCACGCGGCTGGGCGACGGAACCCGCGGCTGGCCGGAGCAGGCGCCTTTCGCGCGGATACTGGTCACAGCCGCCGGCGGTCCGGAAGCTCCAAAAGACTTGACGGATCAACTCGCCGTTGGTGGTGTCATGGTCATTCCGCTCGGCAGCGACCACCGCGACCAGAAGGTCGTGCGCTTCCGGCGTTCCGAAGCTGGCCTTTCCCGGGAGGACCTGTGGCCCGTCCGTTTCGTTCCGCTGCTGTCCGACCCGCCGCAACAGGTCCATTCCGCATGAAACCGGTTCTTACGGCGCTTCTCCTGTCCACCGCGGTCCTGGCGCTCGGCGCCTGCGAACGCGCGGGCGGGCTCGCCCCCTTCACCCATGTCAGCGACGTGCCGGATTCGGCCGGCGGCGCCATCACGGTGCAGAAGGGCGACAGCGCCTACATCCTGTCACGCCGCTACAACGTGCCGCTGCGCGACCTGATCGAAGCCAACCACCTGTCGCCGCCCTACAAGCTCGACGTCGGGCAGCGGCTGGTCCTGCCGACCTCGCGCCAGTATGTGGTGCAGAAGGGCGATACGCTCTACGGCATCTCGCGCATGCACAACGTCGACGTCAGCGAACTGACCCAGTTGAATGGCCTGACCCCGCCCTACGCGGTGCAGGTCGGCCAGCCGTTGCGCCTGCCGGGATCGAACGCGTCCGGGACCGGCGGGTCCATGACGGCGTCGGGGGTGGCGTCGGGTGGTGCGGTGCCGCTGACGCCCCAGGCCATGCCGCAGGGCACGCCGGCCGGCCGCGGGTCGGTCCAGGCGGCCGAGTTGCCGCCTCCGGGCGCGTCGTCGCCCGCCGGGGGCATCACCGCCACGGCCCTGCCGCCGTCGAAGCCCGCCACGCCGCCGTCCGAACCCGCACCGGTGCAGAGCCAGCCGGCCGGCTCGCCGGAGCCGGCCTACCAGCCGGGGCAGGCGCCGACCATGCTGCGTCCGCCCGGCAGCAAGCCGGTCCAGGCCGGTGCGCCGGTCCCGCCGCCCGCCGCCGCCCCGCCGCAGGAGGTCGCGGCCGCTGCCGCCCCGCCGAAGCCGGAGCCGAAGGCGGAGGTCGGCGCCCCGCCACCGCGCGGCGGCGCCCGCTTCCTGTGGCCGGTGAAGGGGAAGCTGATCTCCGGATTCGGCCCGAAGCCCGACGGCCTGCACAACGACGGCCTGAACATCGCGGCGGCGAAGGGCACCGCGGTGGTCGCCGCCGACAACGGCGTCGTCGCCTACACCGGCAACGAGCTGCGCGGCTTCGGCAACCTGCTGCTGCTGAAGCACTCCGACGGCTGGATCACCGCCTACGCCCACCTCGACAAGATCGAGGTGGAGCGCGGCGCGACGGTGAAGCGCGGCCAGGTGATCGCGCGGGTCGGCCAGACCGGCTCGGTGTCCTCGCCGCAGCTCCATTTCGAGCTGCGCAAGGGGAGCCAGGCGGTCGACCCGTCCGATCAGATGGACCGCAAGCTCAGCGAAGGGGCGTCCCGAGACGCCCGGCCAGGTCCTGGATGAACTGCCAGGCCACCCGGCCCGACCGGCTCCCGCGCGTGACCGACCATTCGACGGCCTCCGCGCGCAGCCGATCGGCCGGGATGTCCAGGCCGTAGTGGCGGGCGTAGCCCTCGATCATCGCGAAGTAGGCGTCCTGGTCGCAGTTGTGGAAGCCCAGCCACAGCCCGAACCGGTCGGACAGCGACACCTTCTCCTCCACCGCCTCCGCCGGATTGATGGCGGTCGACCGCTCGTTCTCGATCATGTCGCGCGGCATCAGGTGGCGGCGGTTGGAGGTGGCGTAGAACACCACATTGTCCGGCCGCCCCTCGATCCCGCCGTCCAGCACGGCCTTCAGCGACTTGTAATGCGCGTCGTCATGGTCGAAGGACAGATCGTCGCAGAACAGGACGAAGCGCCGCCGCTCGCCCTTGAGCCGGGTCAGCAGGCGGGGCAGGGTGGGGATGTCCTCGCGCTGGATTTCCACCAGCGCCAGCTCGGCCGGGCGTTCCTGGCAGATCACGGCGTGAACCGACTTCACCAGGGAGCTTTTGCCGGTGCCGCGGGCGCCCCACAGCAGGGCGTTGTTGGCCGGCAGACCAGCGGCGAAGCGCCGGGTGTTGTCGAGCAGGATGTCGCGCTGCCGCTCCACCCCCTGCAGCAGGACGATATCCACCCGGTTGACGGCTGGCACCGGTTCCAGCCGGTCGGGGTCGGGATGCCAGACGAAGGCGTCGGCCGCGGTGACGTCCAGCGGCAGGGGCGGCGGCGGCGCCAGACGCTCCAGCGCGGCGGCGATGCGGGTCAGCAGGGGAAGCAGCGTTTCAGGGGACATCGTTTTCCTGGCAGCTTTTCGCAAAATTTCATGGAAAGCCGGCGCCTGCGCAGCCATCTTTCCGACGCGTCCGCACCGTAACACAGCGACGCAAGCGCACAAGCTGTGGCCGCCCCGCGGATTGTGGCGCATCACCGTTGCATCCCGTTCATGGGCGGCTATAGTCGCGGCGTCCCGGCGGCACGCCGACCCCCGCGCGAGACCAAACTCTGAAGGAGCTTTCCGATGTTCGTTTCGACGGCTTATGCACAGACGGCGGCGCCGGCTGGCGGCGGCAGTGACATGCTCGTCCAGTTTCTGCCCCTGGTTCTGATCTTCGTCGTCTTCTATTTCCTGCTGATCCGTCCGCAGCAGAAGAAGATGAAGGAGCATAAGACCATGCTGTCGGCGATCCGCCGCGGCGACCGCGTCGTGACCGGCGGCGGCATCATCGGCATCGTCACCAAGGTCGGCGCCGACGACGAGATCACCGTCGAGATCGCCGAGAACGTGCGTGTCCGTTGCCTGCGCTCCACGGTCAACCTTGTCCTGGCCAAGACCGAGCCGGCCAAGGGCGGCGACGCCGGCACCCCGGCGGCCCCCGCCGACGGCGCCGCCAAGCCGGCCGAGACGACCACCGCCGCCGGTGGTATCGGCAAGCTGTTCGGCCGCAAGTAAGAACCGGCCGGGCTCCTCTCACACAGGGCCAGCCCGAAGGCGCTTCCCGTCCGGGCGGCCGGCCTCCCCGGCATCGGAAACGATGCCGGGCTGATGTCGGGTTGGCGGCCGGGCCGTCCGGACCGGGTGTCTGATCGGATTCGAGTGACGCATGCTCTATTTTTCGCGCTGGAAGATTTACATGATCGTGGCGACCTGCGTCGCCGGGTTCATCATGATGCTGCCCAACTTCATGGGCCGCGACACGCTGGCCGCCCTGCCGTCGTGGTACGCCAACTCCCGCGTGGCGCTGGGCCTCGACCTGCGCGGCGGATCGCATCTGTTGCTCGAAGTCGACATGGCGACGGTCATCCGCGACCGGGTGGAAAGCCTGATCGACGGCGCCCGGCAGCAGTTGCGGACCGCCAACGTCGGTTACACCGCGATCAACGCCGCCGACAAGGCGGTGACCGTGCAACTGCGCGATCCGGCCCAGGCCGACGAGGCGGTGAAGGCGCTGCGCCAGCTCGCCAGCCCGGTCGGCGGCACGGCGCTCGGCGGCGGGCAGCCCGACCTGACGGTGACCGCCGACGGCGGTGTCGTGACGGTGGCGCTGAGCGAGGTCGCCCTGCGCGACCGCTCGACCCAGGCCATCGAGCAGTCGATCGAGATCGTGCGCCGCCGCATCGACGAGACCGGCGTCAACGAGCCGACGATCGCCCGCCAGGGCAACGACCGCATCCTGGTCCAGCTGCCCGGTGTCGAGGACCCCGACCGCGTCAAGCGGCTGCTCGGCACCACCGCCAAGATGACCTTCCGTCTGGTCGACGTGACCGCCGATCCCAACAGCGGCCGCGCCCCTCCGGGCACCGAGATCCTGCCGTCGGCCGAGGGCGACCGCTACCAGTCGCGCTACGTGATCCGCAAGAAGGTGGAGGTCGACGGCGCCACGCTGAAGAACGCCACCGCCTCGACCAACTCGCAGACCGGCGAGTGGGTGGTGAACTTCGAGTTCAACAGCGCCGGCGCCAACCGCTTCGCCGAGGTGACCAAGGCGAATGTCGGACGGCCCTTCGCCATCGTGCTCGACAACAAGGTCATCAGCGCGCCCGTCATCCGCGAGCCGATCACCGGCGGGCGGGGCCAGATCAGCGGCAACTTCACCGCCGCCGCCGCCAACGACCTGTCCGTCCTGCTGCGCGCCGGCGCCCTGCCGGCCCCGCTGAAGGTGATCGAGGAGCGCACGGTCGGCCCCGACCTCGGCGCCGATTCGATCCGCGCCGGCCTGACCGCCGTCGTCGTCGGCTTCGTCATGGTCTGCGCCTACATGATCGCGTCCTACGGGCTGTTCGGCGCCTTCGCCTGCTTCGCCCTGCTGATCAACATCGTGCTGACGCTGGCGGCGCTGTCGCTGCTGCACGCGACGCTGACGCTGCCGGGCATCGCCGGCATCCTGCTGACGCTGGGTCTGGCGGTCGACGCCAACATCCTGATCAACGAGCGCATCCGTGAGGAATCGAAGAAGGGCCGGGGCGTCTTCGCCTCGATGGAGGCCGGCTTCAGCCGCGCCTACAGCACCATCGTCGACAGCAACCTGACGACCGCGATCAAGATGGCGCTGCTGTTCATCTTCGGCACCGGCACGATCAAGGGCTTCGCCGTCACCATCACCTTCGGCATCCTCATCTCCATGTTCACCGCCACCGTGCTGGTGCGCCTGATGATGGTGACGTGGCTGCGCCGGACGCGTCCGGCCGCGTTGCCGGTCTGAAAGGTCATCCGATGTTCCATCTCCGCCTCGTCCCCGACAACACCAAGATCCCGTTCATGAACGGCCGGTTCGCCGGCCTGATCACCTCGGCGGTGCTGTCGATCGCCTCGCTCATCCTGTTCTTCCATCCGGGCCTGAACTACGGCATCGACTTCCGCGGCGGCATCGTCATCGAGGCCCGCACCCCGCAGGCCCCAGACTTCGCCTCGCTGCGCCACACGCTCAGCGGCCTCGGCATGGGCACGGTGGCGCTGCAGGAGTTCGGCTCGCCGCAGGACGTGCTGATCCGGCTGGAACGGCAGCCCGGCGACGACGCCGCCCAGCAGGTCGCCGCCGACAAGGTGCGCGGCACGCTGGCCCAGGCCATTCCCGGCACCCAGGTGCGCCGTGTCGAGGCCGTCGGCGCCTCGGTCAGCGGCGAGCTGTTCGCCAACGGCATGCTGGCGCTCGGCCTCGCCATGCTGGCGATGCTGATCTACATCTGGTTCCGTTTCGAATGGCAGTTCGGGTTGGGCGCCGTGGTGACGCTGCTGCTCGACATCACCAAGATCGTCGGCTTCTACGCCGTCACCGGGCTCCAGTTCAATCTGGTGGCGGTGGCGGCGATCCTGACGATCATGGGCTATTCGATCAACGACAAGGTCGTGGTCTATGACCGGATGCGCGAGAACCTGCGCATCTACAAGAAGATGCCGCTGCGCGACCTGATCGACCTGTCGATCAACGAGACGCTGAACCGCACCGTCGGCACCTCGATGTGCACCTTCCTGTCGGTCATCCCGCTGGCGCTGTTCGGTGGCGAGGCGCTGCAGGACTTCGGCATCGTGCTGCTGCTGGGCGTGTTCATCGCCACCACCTCGTCGATCTTCATCGCCGCCCCCATCTTGCTGTTCCTGGGCGAGAACCGCCTGCGGCGCGGCGCCCCGGTCGAAGGACCGGCGGCAAAGGAGCCGGCGACGACGCCCTGACCGGGGCAGGACGTCCGGAAAGCGAGAGGAGAGGGCAGCATGGCCGACATCATGCCGATGATCCCGTCCGACCGTCAGGTCATCGACGGCTACGGTCCAGGGCAGTTCTGCGTGTCCGGGCAGTGGCGGGTCGGCGCGGTGGTCGTGCTGCCCCACCGCACCCAGGCCTGGGAGGTCGGCGACGTCGCCTCCCTCACCCTGGCGGACTTCGCCGCGGTGACCGAGGCCGAGCCGAAGGTGGAGATCCTGCTGCTCGGCACCGGTGCGACGATGAGGCTGATCCCGAAGGAACTGCGGCAGGCCCTGCGCGAGCGCGGGATCGTCGTCGAGCTGATGGACAGCCGCGCCGTCTGCCGCACCTACAACGTCCTGCTCGCCGAAGGCCGGCGGGTCGCGGCGGCGATGCTGCCGGTGTAGGCGGCGGCTGCGGCCTTAGCTAACATGACGCCGAAACGACAAAGGCGCCCCAGATGGGGCGCCTTTGCGTTTTCATACCTCGGACAGAAACCGATCAAGCAGCCAGCTGCTCGGCGGCGAAGTCCCAGTTGGCGAGGTTGTCGATGACCGCCTTGACGAAGTCGGCGCGGCGGTTCTGGAAATCGACGTAGTAGGCGTGCTCCCACACGTCGATGGTGAACAGCGGCTTCTGGCCGTGGGCCAGCGGGGTGTCGGCGTTGCCGGTCTTGCCGACCTTCAGCTTGCCGCCATCCAGGTACAGCCACGCCCAGCCCGAGCCGAACTGGGTCAGGGCGGCCTGCGTCAGCTCTTCCTTGAACTTGTCGACGCTGCCGAAGTCGGCGACGATGCGCTGCTCCAGGGCCGCCGGCATCTTGCCGCCGTCCTTCTTCAGGCACTGCCAGAAGAAGGTGTGGTTCCACACCTGGGCGGCGTTGTTGAAGATGCCGACCTTGGACGCATCGCCGACCGAAGCCTTGATGACCTCCTCCAGGCTGGCGTTGGCCAGCGGCGTGTCCTTGGTCAGGTTGTTCAGGTTGGTGACGTAGGTCTGGTGGTGCTTGTCGTGGTGCAGATGCAGGGTTTCCGACGAGATGTACGGAGCCAGGGCATCATACGCATAGGGAAGCGGCGGAAGTTCGAACGCCATTTGAATCACCCTCTCTTCTTTGATTGTCCTTCCGGGCCGGGCCTGGCGAGCACGGCACCTCCGTCCGTCCAAATAGGCCGACGGCGGAACATTGTGAAGACCGGAAAAGGGGCGAAGCGCCGTATAGGGTTATTTCCGTTGGACAAAGCAGCATCAGCAGCCCGGTTTCCCGAGCGCACGGCAGCCTCCAACGTGGCGGGAAGTCCCGTTTCCGTCCAGTCTCCGGCCAGCAGCAGGTTGCGCCAGCGCGTCCGCGTCCCCGGACGCCGCGCCACCGAGTCGGGGGACTGGTCGGGGGTCGCCCGGCGTTCCTTCACCACCCGGTAGGGCCGAATCGGGCCATCGAGTCGCAGCGCCCGCGCCACCTCCGGCCAGAGGCGCGCCGCGACGGCCTCCGCCGGCATGGCCGCCAGCGCATCGGCGTCGCTGACGGTCACCGACAGCAGGCCGTCGCGGGCGAACAGCCACTCCGCCGTGCCGCCCGCCAGCCCGAGGAAGGGCAGGCCGCCCGGCAGCCGCACCGGCTCGTCCAGGCGGAAATGCACATTGACGATGGCCGGACCGGGCGGCGGCACGACGAGGTCGGGCACCAGCCGCTCCGCCACCCAGGCCGGGGCGGCGAGCAGGACGCTGTCGGCCGGCCCCAGCGCGACGGCGACACCGCCAACGGACAGTTCGCTCACGCGGTCGCCGTCGAAGCGCAGCCCATCGACACGGCTGCCGAGGGACAGCGTGGCGCCGGCGGCGCGCAGCCGCTCCAGCGCCGGATCGACGAAGGCGGCCGACAGACCATGGGGGGTCAGCACCGGCCGGCAGGCGGCCTCGCCACGCAACAGCGTCTCGCGCAGCACCGCGCCGAACAGCCGGGCCGACACCCGCTCCACCGGTCCGTTCATCGCGGAGACGGCGAGCGGACGCCACAGCCGGTCGAACAGCGGTCCACCGGGCGGCAGGCGGTCGGCGACGCTGGCGCCGCGGCCGGCCGTCAGCGTGCGCAGGGCAGCGAGGTAATCGCGCGGGCTGCTTCCCGGCACGCGCCGCGCCGGATCGAACAGCCACAGCCCACCGGGGCGCAGCGTCCATTCCGCACCGTCGCGCAGGTCGAGGAAGGGGAAGGCCGCCGACCGCAGCTCCATCAGCGCGTCGCCCGCGCCGATCCGCCGGGCATAGTCCAGCAGCGCCCGGTTGCCGCTCAGCACCATATGGCTGCCATTGTCGACGGACCGCCCCAGCGTCGCGTCGGGAAAGCTGCGGCAGCGCCCGCCGGCCTGCGGTGCCTGCTCGTACAGCACGACCCGGCGCCCGGCCTCGACCAGACGGACGGAGGCGGCCAGCCCGGCAAGGCCGGCGCCGACGACATGGACGGTCGGGGTGGGCTCGGCCATTCAGCTGGCCGGCGGCAGGCCGATCAGGCAGCGCAGGGCCACCCAGGCGCTTTCCCGCCGCCCGACCCGGACACGGGCGTCGAGGTCGCGCCAGCCGCCCGCCCGCAGGCGGCGCAGCAGCCGGTGGTACAGCACCATCATCGCGGTGGCGGCCCACAGCGAGCCGCGTGCCGTCGCTCCACGTTCCGCCAGCGCCGCCCGCGCCTCGGCGAACTGCGCCTCGGCCAGAGCGGCCAGCGCCTCGCAGGCCCGGGGCAGGGCGGGATGGGCAAGGGCCTCGTCCGGCCGGGTGGTGGCGATGCCGGCGGCCAGCAGCAGCTCGCGCGGCAGGTAGAGCCGGCCGAGCGCCGCGTCCTCCCGTAGGTCGCGCAGGATGTTGGTCAGTTGCAGCGCCTCGCCCAGCGCCAGGGCGAAACGCTCGGTCGCCGGGTCGGCCCGGTCGAACACACGGATCGCCAGCAGGCCGACCGCACCGGCGACGCGGCGGCAATAGAGCCTTAGGGTCGCGAGGTCGGGCGCCTGCACCCCTTGGCCGCTCACGCCGTCGCAGACATCCATCGCCATGCCGTCGATCAGCGCCTCCAACTCGGCGCGCGGCAGACCGTAGCGCTCGATGGCGCCCTTCAGCGCGGCGGTCAGCGGGCTGGTCGGGGCATCGCCCCGGTAAAGGCCGCGGATGTCACGGCGCCACACGTCCAGCGCCGCGCGCTTGGCGGCGGGGTCGCCCGGTTCGTCGGCGATGTCGTCGATACAGCGGCAATAGGCGTAGATGGCGAACATCGCCGCCCGTTTCGAGGCGGGCAGCAGCCGCATCGGCCAGTAGAAGGTGCTGCCCGACCGCGCGGCGACCGTCGTCGCCGTGTCGGAAGGCACGGTCTCAGCCATGGCCGGTGTCGCAGCGGACATCGGGTCCGGCGGGGCCGACTCCAGCGGCGGGTGGGTCATCGGTACCTTCTCGGGGGAGCGTCCGGGGCCTTGCACGCGGGGCAGGCGCGTGGGCCCCGGAGTTTAGGCGGCGGAGAAGCTCCGCGCCAGCCCCCGCGCCACCGCGGCCAGCTTGTGATGGGTGCCGAGCGTCACCCGCGCCTTCATCGGGTCGCGCGCCTTCAGCCGGCGCGACAGCGATTCGGCAATGCTGAGGATCACCGCCGCCTCCATCCGCAGGCCACGGTGCCGGATCAGGCCGGGCAGGGACGCCGCGCGTTCCAGCAGCCGGTCGGTGTGCTCCAGCGTCTGGTCGAAGATGGCGCGCAGCTTGGCATCGCTTTCCACCTCGACCAGCCGTTCGACGCTCATCCCCGCCTCGTCGAACCAGACCAGCGGGATGTAGCAGCGGCCGAGCTGGGTCCAGTCGTCGCGCGCGTCCTGGAGATGGTTGAGCACCTGCAGCGCCGAGCACAGCGCGTCCGACGCCGGACCGGCGGCGACGCCCTCGCCGTGCAGTTCCAGCAGGTAGCGCCCGACCGGGTTGGCGGAGAAGCGGCAGTACAGCAGCAGGTCGCTCCAGCTGTGGCAGCGGGCGCCGACCGCGTCGCGGCGGAAGGCGCGCAGCACCTGCCGCGCGTGGCGGTCGCTGACGCCGGTGGTCTGCAGGCTCTCGCGCAGGTCGAGCGCCGGCTTCAGGTAGGCGTGCTTGGCCTGGCCGGAGGTCAGCGCGCGTTCCAGCGCCTCCAGATAGGCCAGCTTGGTCTCCGGCTCCAGGTCCGTGTCGTCGGCGATGTCGTCGGCCAGACGCACGAAGCGGTAGAAGGCGATGACGTGCGGGCGAAGATGCTTCGGCAGCAGGCGCGACGCGACGGGGAAATTCTCCGTGCTTTCGTCTTTGCGGGCAACCGGGTTCGGCTTACGGGGCTTCGTCGGAGCGATGTTGAAATCCGTCATGGGATCCGTGCCTGCTGCGCGTCGGGGCTGGCGGTGCGACCGTGTGTGCTTCATATAGGCGTGGCGCAAGGCTTTGGCCTGTCTCCTCGCTCACTCCACTCCTTTTTTCCAGTCGGGCATCCCATGGTGAAGTCTGCCGCCGACCTGTCCTATTGCGGACGTGAGGTCCGGAAATATGACAACGACCACTTTTTGGCAGGTCTGTTCGCCCCCGCCGACCGGCGCGAGGCGCTGTTCGCGTTGTACGCCTTCAACCTTGAGATCGCCAAGACCCGCGAGGTGGTCAGCGAGCCGATCCTCGGCCAGATGCGCCTGCAATTCTGGCGCGATGGAATCGAGGCTGTCTATGAGGATGGACCCGTACCGCACCACGGCGTGATGGATCCGTTGAGCGAGGCCGCCCGCCGGCTCGATCTGAGCCGTCCCCTGTTCGACCGGCTGATCGACGCGCGCGAGGCCGACCTGGACGACACGCCGCCGGCCGATCTGAGCTGCCTGATCAACTACGCCGAGGTGACCGGGGCGCCGCTGGTGCAGTTGGCGCTGGAGGTGCTGGGGGTGCGCGACGCGACGGCGATGGCGGCCGGGCGGCATGTCGGCATCGCCTACGCGCTTGCCGGCATCCTGCGGGCCGTGCCCTTCCTGGCGCGGCAGCACCGGCAGCGCCTGCCGGCCGACCTGATGGCCCGCCACGGCGCCACCAGCGAGGACCTGTTCGCCGGGCGCTCCACCGCGGAACTGCGCCCGGTGGTGGGCGAGATCGCGGCGGTCGCCCGCAAGCATCTGGCCGACGCGCGCGCCCTGCGCCGGCAGGTGCCGAAGGCGGGGCTGCCGGCGTTGCTGCCGGCGACACTGGCCGATCTGCATCTGGGCGTGATCGCGCGCGCGGGCAACGACGTCTTCGCGCCGCGCGTGCTGCTGCCCCACCCGTTACGACAGCTTCGGCTGGGCTGGGCGGCGACGCGCGGGCGCTATTGACGCCCGCGCAGCGCCGGCGTCAGGCCGACAGCCAACCTTCCAGGTCGGCCATCGCGCGGCGGGTGTAGGCCAGCTTGCGGTCGCGGCCGCGGATCTTGTCGTCGATCGGCGGGAACAGGCCGAAGTTGACGTTCATCGGCTGGTAGGTCTCGGCCGCCGCCCCGCCGGTGATGTGGCCGAGGATGGCACCCAGCGCCGTGGTGACGGGCGGAGTGCTGATCTCCCGGCCCAGCCGTTCCGCCGCGGCGAAGCGGCCGGCGAGCAGGCCGACCGCGGCGCTCTCGACATAGCCCTCGCAGCCGGTGACCTGACCGGCGAAGCGCAGGCGGGGCAGCGACTTCAGCCGCAACGCGCCGTCCAGCAGGCGCGGGCTGTTGAGGAAGGTGTTGCGGTGCATACCGCCCAGCCGGGCGAACTCGGCGTTTTCCAGGCCGGGGATCATGCGGAAGATGCGCGCCTGCTCGGCGTGGCGCAGCTTGGTCTGGAAACCGACGAGGTTGTAGAGCGTGCCCAGCGCGTTGTCCTGGCGCAACTGCACCACGGCGTAGGGGCGGCGTTCCGGCTTGTGCGGGTTGGTCAGGCCGACCGGCTTCATCGGGCCGTAGCGCAGCGTGTCGACGCCGCGTTCCGCCATCACCTCGATGGGAAGGCAGCCTTCGAAGTAGGGGGTGTTCTTCTCCCACTCCTTGAAGTCGAGCTTCTCGCCGGTGATCAGCGCGTCGATGAAGGCGCGGTACTCGTCCTTCTCGAAGGCGCAGTTGATGTAGTCCTTGCCGGTGCCGCCGGGACCGGGCTTGTCGTAACGCGACTGGAACCACGCCTTCGACAGGTCGACGCTCTCCAGATAGACGATGGGGGCGATGGCGTCGAAGAAGGCCAGCGATTCCTCGCCGGTGTGGTCGCGCACCGCCTCGGCCAGGGCGGGGGAGGTGAGGGGGCCGGTGGCGACGATGACGCTGTCCCAGTCCTCGGGCGGCAAGCCGGCGACCTCCTCGCGCTCGATGGTGATCAGGGGGTGGGTCGACACCGCCTCCGTCACCGCATCGGCGAAGCCGTCACGGTCCATCGCCAGCGCCCCGCCGGCCGGCACCTTGTGCGCGTCGGCGCAGCGCAGGATCAGCGAGCCGCAGCGCCGCATCTCCTCGTGCAGCAGCCCGACGGCGTTGTATTCGGCGTCGTCGGAGCGGAAGGAGTTGGAGCAGACCAGCTCCGCCAGCTTGTCGGTGTCGTGGGCCTCGGTCCGGCGGACCGGACGCATCTCGTGCAGGACGACGGGCACGCCGCGGGAGGCGAGCTGCCACGCGGCTTCCGAGCCGGCGAGACCGCCGCCGATGACGTGGACGGGGCGAAGGGTGTCGGTCATTGAAACAATTTTCCAAACAGGACTGCGGATGACTGGCCGGCAATCTAGGTCGTTCGATCCAAAAACGACAGCCCCGAAACGGAATTCCTGCGTGGGGTCCCGTCAAACAGAACGGCCGGCCCCGTTGGGGAGGCCGGCCGTCAAGTCGATCAGGAGTCTGTCAGAACCAGGAGGAAGCGCGCAGGCTCACTCGCTCTTGGTCGTCGTGCTGCGTTCGATCGTGGTGGCACCGCTGGGGGGCGGGGCGACGGTCGAGGAACCATAGCTCGGGGTGGTCGTGGTCGTCGTCGTGCTGGTGGTGCGGGTGCTGTCGGAACCGCAGGCCGCCAGCAGCAGGGCCGCGCCCAGCGCGGCGCCGACGCCGGTCAGAATGGTCTTGGTCATCGCCCTTGTTCTCCCGTGCATTGCGAACTCTGCCGGGAAGAACACGGTGAAGGTCGCGTTTGTTCACGCTCTCTTTCGGGTTGCCGATTTCCGCGCCGCCGGCTTCGCCTTCAGGTAGGGGGCGAGGTACCGTCCGGTGTAGCTGCGCTTCACCGTCGCCACCTCTTCGGGCGTGCCTTCGGCGACGATCTCGCCGCCGCCGGTGCCGCCCTCCGGCCCCAGGTCGATGATCCAGTCGGCGGTCTTGATGACCTCCAGATTGTGTTCGATCACCAGCACCGTGTTGCCCTGGTCGACCAGGGCATGCAGCACCTCCATCAGCTTCTCGACGTCGGCGAAATGCAGGCCGGTGGTCGGTTCGTCGAGGATGTAGAGGGTGCGGCCGGTGGCGCGGCGGCTCAGCTCCTTCGACAGCTTGACGCGCTGCGCCTCGCCGCCGGACAGGGTGGTCGCCGCCTGCCCGATGTGGATGTAGCCGAGCCCGACGCGTTCCAGCGTGTCCAGCTTGTCGCGGATGCCGGGCACCGCCTTGAAGAACTCCTTGCCCTCCTCGACCGTCATGTCCAGCACGTCGGCGATGGTCTTGTCGCGGTAGGTGACCTCCAGCGTCTCGCGGTTGTAGCGCTTGCCGTGGCAGACGTCGCAGGTCACGTAGACGTCGGGCAGGAAGTGCATCTCGATCTTGATGACGCCGTCGCCCTGGCAGGCCTCGCAGCGGCCGCCCTTGACGTTGAACGAGAAGCGGCCGGGACCGTAGCCGCGCGCCTTGGCCTCCGGCAGGCCGGCGAACCAGTCGCGCATCGGGGTGAAGGCGCCGGTGTAGGTCGCCGGGTTGGAGCGCGGGGTGCGGCCGATCGGCGACTGGTCAATGTCGATGACCTTGTCGAGATGCTCCAGCCCCAGCACGGCGTCATGCTCCGCCGGATGCTCGCGCGCGCCCATCAGCTTGCGCGCCACCGCCTTGTACAGCGTCTCGATGATCAGGGTCGACTTGCCGCCGCCCGACACGCCGGTCACGCAGGTGAAGGTGCCGAGCGGGATCTTCGTCGAGACGTTCTGTAAATTGTTGGCGCGCGCGCCCTGCACCTCCAGGAACTGGCCGGGATGGCCGGGCCGGCGGGTGTCGGGCACCGGCACGAAACGGGTGCCGTTCAGGTATTGGGCGGTGATGCTGTCGGGGTTCTTGCGGACCTCCTCCGGCGTGCCCTGGGCGATGACGGTGCCGCCATGCTGGCCGGCGCCGGGGCCCATGTCGACCAGATAGTCGGCGCTGCGGATGGCGTCCTCGTCATGCTCGACGACGATGACGGTGTTGCCGATGTCGCGCAGGCGCTTCAGCGTTTCCAGCAGCCGGTCGTTGTCGCGCTGGTGCAGGCCGATCGACGGCTCGTCCAGCACATACAGCACGCCGGTCAGGCCGGAGCCGATCTGCGACGCCAGCCGGATGCGCTGGCTCTCGCCGCCGGACAGCGTGCCGGATCCGCGGCTGAGCGTCAGATAGTCGAGCCCGACGGCGTTGAGGAATCCGAGCCGCTCGTTGATCTCCTTCAGGATGCGGTAGGCGATCTCCTGGTCCTTCGGGCGCAGATGGGCGTTCAGCTCGCCGAACCAGGTGGCCGCGCCGGCGATGGACAGCTCGGTAGCTTCGGAGATGCTGCAGCCGCGGATCTTGACCGCCAGCGCCTCCGGCTTCAGGCGCGCGCCCTTGCACACCTCGCAGGGCTGGGAGGACTGGTACTTCGACAGTTCGTCGCGCGTCCAGGCGCTGTCCGTCTCGCGGTAGCGCCGTTCCAGGTTGTTGACGATGCCTTCGAACGGCTTGTTGGTCTGGTAGCTGCGCAGGCCGTCGTCGTAGGTCATGGTGATGGCGGACCCGCCCGACCCGAACAGGATGGTCTGGCGCACCGGCTCCGGCAGCTCCTGCCAGGGCGTCGTCATCGCCACGCCGAAATGCTTGCAGATGCTGTCCAGCGTCTGGTCGTAGTATTTGGAGGTCGACCCCGCCCACGGCGCCACGGCGCCCTTGGCCAGCGTCAGCCGCTCGTCCGGGACCACCAGCATCGGGTCGAAATAGATCTTGCTGCCCAGCCCGTCGCAGGCCGGGCAGGCGCCGAACGGGTTGTTGAAGGAGAACAGCCGCGGCTCGATCTCCGGGATGGTGAAGCCGCTGACGGGGCAGGCGAATTTCTGCGAGAAGACGGTCTGTTCGCTGGTCTCGGCGTTCTCCACCCAGACGATGCCGTCGGCCAGCCCCAGCGCGGTTTCCAGCGAATCGGCCAGGCGGTTGCCCAAGCCCTCGCGCACCACGATGCGGTCGACCACCACCTCGATGTCGTGCTTCAGCTTCTTGTTGAGCGTCGGCACCTCGTCGATCTCGTACATGGTGCCGTCGACCCGCACGCGCTGGAATCCGCGCTTGCGCAGATCCTGGATTTCCTTCTTGTACTCGCCCTTGCGGCCGCGCACGAAGGGGGCCAGCAGCAGCAGGCGCGTGCCCTCCGGCATCGCCATGACGCGGTCGACCATCTGGCTGACCGTCTGGCTTTCGATCGGCAGGCCGGTGGCCGGCGAATAGGGGATGCCGACGCGCGCCCACAACAGGCGCATGTAGTCGTAGATCTCCGTCACCGTGCCGACGGTGGAGCGCGGGTTCTTCGACGTCGTCTTCTGTTCGATGGAGATGGCCGGCGACAGCCCCTCGATCGAATCGACGTCGGGCTTCTGCATCAGCTCCAAGAACTGGCGCGCGTAGGCCGACAGGCTCTCCACGTAGCGCCGCTGGCCCTCGGCGTAGATCGTGTCGAAGGCGAGCGACGACTTGCCCGATCCCGACAGGCCGGTGATGACGATCAGCTCGTCGCGCGGCAGATCCACATCGACGTTCTTCAGGTTGTGTTCCCGCGCGCCGCGGACGCTGATGTACTTGTTCATGGAGTGTTCTTTTACCCGAAGCCCGGTCGGTTGGAAAGCGGCTTTGCGCCGCGCGGCATCACCAAAAACGGGCCGGCCGCGTTTTCGCTGTGCAGACCCGTCGCCGGCCGTGACGATATAGGCGCCTGGGTCGGCTTTGCCAGCACGCCCGGCGCGGGGCGGTCATGACCAGAAGGGCGGGGTGGCGCGGAATCGCTTCCACAGTTCCGACAGGGTCTTGCGCCGCCGGTCCGACCGGCGGTCGATCCAGGCGGCGACGGCTGCGACGGTCGCGCGGTCGGCCCCGCGCAGCCCGGCCAGCATCCTGGCCCCGGTGGCGGCATCCTGTTCGGCGTCCAGCGCGGCCTGCAACGGGTCCAGCGCGGCGAAGAAGGGCAGGGCGGCGCTCTCCGGGTAGAGGCCGCGGAAGAAGTCGGCGGTGTAGCGCAGCGTGCGCAGGCGCCGCCGCAGCTTGTCGCGCCCCTTGGCGTCGTCGGGCAGCTTCATCGTCCTGATGCCGAGCTTGCCGTGCTTGGCCGACAGCCAGCCGCCGGCCAGACCGGAGACCGGTGCGTTCAGGGCGGCGCGGCGGCCCGCGTCGGCGTCGGACAGCCAGCGCCCATGCTCCAGCCAGCCGGCGAGCGCCAGCACGGTGGTGGTGCAGCCGGGCGCCAGGATCGCCGCCATCGCCTCGCGCGCCGGACCGGCCCCGGCGCAGCGCGCCAGCTCGGCAAGCCGTTCCAGCGCCGCCCGGTCGATGGACGGCCCGGCGGATGGCGATTCGGCGAGCAGCGGCTCCAGGGTCCCCGACATCAGCACGTCCCAGCCGCGCGCCGGCCCCAGCCGCTTGGCCAGTGCCCGGCTTTCCGCCACCAGCCGGTCGGCGTCGGGCGCGGCGACCAGCGGCGCGAACAGGCGGTGGGCGATGCGCAGCCGGCGCAGGGCGATGCGCATGCGGTGCAGCCCCTCCACGTCGCCGCCGGCCAGCGCGCAGGCCTCGTTGGCGAGGAACTGGCGCAGGGCGTGGCGCAGGATGTGGCGATAGGCCTCCGCCACCGTGGTCAGCGGCGACAGGCCGAGCGGTTCGGCCTCCACCGGTCCCGGTTTGCGGCCGGTCACCAGCCGCAGGCCCGCCTCCGCCTTGCTTTCGGTGCCGATCCGCATCGGCACCGCCGCCTGCAGCGTCAGGGCAAGATCGAACAGGTTGGCGACCCGGCCGGCCTTCAGCTCCAGCTCGACCTCGCTGATCGGCAGCGACCGGCCGCCGGCGTAGACCCGGCCGTCGTCCACCGCCACCTCCACCGCGGTCAGCGGGTCGGGACGGACCAGCAGGGTGGTGCGCTGGAAGTCGGTAACGAACAGGCAGTCCAGCGCGTCGAGCGCCGCCGCCGGCACCAGTCCGGCAACGCCGGGATCGGTCAGGACGCCGCGGTCGACCGCCTCGCCGGGGACCGTCCAGTCCCACTCCCGCCGCACCGCGACCGCCGCCGAATCGCCGGGGCTGGCGCTGTTGACCGTCTTCAGCGTCTGGACGTAGCGGTCGCCCTCCTGCCGCACCCGCAGCGCCACGCCGTTGGCCGCCAAGCGCAGGTCGGGCGTGTCGTAATAGACGGTGCGCAGCCGCTGCGACACCGCCGGTCCGTCCGCCAGCGCCAGCAGCGCCGGCAGCGTCGCGATCCGGGCGAGGTCGGCGGGGAAGGCATGGAGCTTCAGTTCCACCTCGCGCACCGACGCGGTTGGAACGGTGGCGGGCGCCGGGGCACCCTGGACGGCGGGCGGGCTCAGGGACGGGCTTGCGGGCGGAATCGTGGGTGGCACGGGTCGGCATCCTCCCGAAGCCGGCCACAGCGGCCGGTCAAGAACAGGTGGATCCGTGGATACCCCAATCCCCGGCCGCAGGTTAAGAGAGTTTACGCGGTTGCACAAAATCGGCCAGCCGGCCGGCGCCCAGCTCCAGGTCGGCCCAGTGCGGAGTCTCGAACACCAGGACGGCGCAGGCGGCGGTCGGGAACTTCTCCGCCATGGCGTGGCGCAGAGCGTGGTCGCCGCTTCCCGTCAGATCGTTGGCGAGGTCGTGGAGATCCGGGTTGTGCGCCACCAGCATCACCCCGGTCGCCGAATCCGGCGCGTCGCGCAGCCGTTCCAACAGGGTGCGGGCGCCGCACAGGTACAGGCCGCGCTCGTGCTCCACCGGAGGGAAGGGCGCGCCGATGGCGGCCATCACCCGCTTGCGCGTCTCCACCGCCCGCAGCGCGGTCGAGCACAGCACGAGGTCGATGCGGGCGTGGTGGCGGGCGAGATGGGCGCCGACCAACGTCGCCGCCTTTTCACCCCGCGGGGTGAGCGGCCGGTCGTGGTCGCCCAGCGACGGATCGTCCCAGGACGACTTGGCGTGGCGCAGCAGGAACAGCGTCTTCATGGCGGCGTCGGTTTTCCGGTGGTTTCTGCAAGCCGGGGCAGGGGAGGCTATCGCCAAATGGGAGTCCTGAAACCGTAACGCATGTGGGATACTCTGTCTGCCCACCATATAACGGGCTCCGGCCGCACGCGGCGGCCGGGCTGCGACGTCCAGAGCAAAGACTTCAGAGGTTGACGTGACCCATCTCCAGGAACTCGATTCGGTTGGCATCGAGCCCAGCGCTCCCGAACGCTTCATCAACAGGGAGCTGTCGTGGCTGGCCTTCAACCAGCGCGTCCTGGACGAGGCGGCCAACCCGAACCACCCGCTGCTGGAACGGTTGCGCTTCCTGTCGATTTCCGCCAGCAACCTCGACGAATTCTACATGGTCCGCGTCGCCGGCCTGAAAGGGCAGGTGGCCGCCGGCGTCAAGGCGCCCAGCCCGGAGAACCTGACGCCGGCCCAGCAGCTCGCCGCGGTCAAGCAGCGGATCAGCGACCTGATGGGCAGCCAGCAGACGATGTGGCGCATCCTGAGAAGCGATCTGCGCGACGCCGGCATCACCGTGGTCGATCCCGCCAGCCTGACGGAGGGCGAGAAGGACTGGCTGGAGGCCAAGTTCCTCGACGACATCTTCCCGATCCTGACGCCGATCGCGGTGGACCCCGCCCACCCCTTCCCGTTCCTGCCGAACCTGGGATTTTCGCTGGCGCTGCAACTGCATGACCCGGTGAAGGGCCGCCACATCGACGCGCTGGTCCCGCTGCCGACCCAGCTGGAACGCTTCATCCGGCTGCCGGGGTCGGACATCCGCTTCATCCAGCTGGAACGGGTGGTGATGCTGTTCATCGACCGCCTGTTCCCGCCGTTCCAGGTCAAGGCGCACGGCGTCTTCCGCGTGCTGCGCGACAGCGAGATCGAGATCGAGGAGGAGGCGGAGGATCTGGTCCGCACCTTCGAAAGCGCGCTGAAGCGCCGCCGCCGCGGTAGCGTCATCCGGCTGGCCACCGACAGCGGCATGGCCACCGACCTGCGCGAGTTCCTGCGCCACGAGCTGAACGTCGCCTCCGACGACGTCTTCATCCTGGATGGGCTGATCGGCCTGACCGACACCAAGCAGCTGATCGTCGACGAGCGTCCGGATCTGGTCTTCCGCCCCTTCAACGCCCGTTTCCCGGAGCGCATCCGCGATTTCGGCGGCGACTGCTTCGCGGCGATCCGCCACAAGGACATCGTCGTCCACCACCCGTACGAAAGCTTCGACGTGGTGGTGCAGTTCATCCGGCAGGCGGCGCGCGACCCGCAGGTCGTCGCCATCAAGCAGACGCTCTACCGCACCAGCAAGGACAGCCCGATCGTCGCCGCGCTGATCGAGGCGGCGGAGGCCGGCAAGTCGGTCACCGCCCTGGTCGAGCTGAAGGCCCGCTTCGACGAGGAGGCCAACATTCGCTGGGCGCGCGACCTGGAACGCGCCGGCGCCCAGGTGGTCTACGGCTTCGTCGACCTGAAGACCCACGCCAAGGTGTCGCTGGTGGTGCGGCGCGAGAAGAAGGCGCTGCGCAGCTACGTCCATTTCGGGACCGGCAACTACCACCCGATCACGGCCAAGGTCTACACCGACCTGTCCTTCTTCACCTGCGACCCGGCGCTGTGCCACGACGCCGCGGTGATGTTCAACTTCATGACCGGCTACGCCACGCCCAAGGTGCTGGAGAAGATCGCCATCGCGCCGATCACCCTGCGCCAGCGCCTGTCCGACCTGATCGAGGCGGAGATCGCCCACGCCGCCGCCGGACGGCCGGCCGCGATCTGGGTGAAGCTGAACTCGCTGGTCGATCCGGTCATCATCGACAAGCTGTACAAGGCGTCGCAGGCCGGGGTGCAGATCGACATGATCATCCGCGGCATCTGCTGCCTGCGGCCGGGGGTGAAGGGCCTGTCGGACAACATCCGGGTGCGCAGCATCGTCGGCCGCTTCCTGGAGCATGGCCGTGTCATCTGTTTCGGCAACGGCCACGGCCTGCCCAGCAACCAGGCGAAGGTCTTCATCTCCTCCGCCGACTGGATGACCCGCAACCTCGACCGCCGGATCGAAACGCTGGTGCCGATCGAGAATCCGACCGTGCACGAACAGGTGCTGGACCAGATCATGGTCGCCAACATGAAGGACGACGCCAGCACCTGGAAGCTCGGGCCGGACGGCGTGTATCATCGCATCAAGGCTGGCCCGGACGCGTTCAGCGCTCATAATTACTTCATGACGAACCCCAGCCTGTCCGGCCGCGGCAGCGCGCTGAGCAACAAGCGCACGCCGCCGCGGTTGATGCTGCAGACGGTGTCCTGAGGTGGGTGACGGAGTCGAGACGATGATCAAGGACAAGCGCCCGGTCCGGTCCGCCGACCTGATGCAGGACAGCCCGGTTGCCGCGCTGTCGGATGGCGGAGCGGCGGAGCGGGTCGCGGTGATCGACATCGGGTCGAACTCGATCCGTCTGGTCGTCTATGACGGGCTGACCCGGTCGCCGCTGGCCCTGTTCAACGAAAAGGTCCTGTGCGGCCTCGGCCGCGGCGTGGAGAGGTCCGGCGCGCTGAACCCCGAGGGTGTCGCCCAGGCGCTGACCGCGCTGGAGCGCTTCGCCAGCCTGGCGGAGGGGATGCGCGTCGGCCGGCTCGACGTCATCGCCACCGCGGCGGTGCGCGACGCCAAGGACGGCGCCGCCTTCGTCGAGGCGATCGGCCGCCGCGCCGGCCTGACCGTCCGCGTCATCAGCGGCGAGGAGGAGGCACGGCTGTCGGCGATGGGCGTGCTGTCGGGCACGCCGGGGGCCGATGGCCTGGTCGGTGACCTTGGCGGCGGCAGCCTGGAACTGGTGACGCTCGACCGTGGGATGATCGGCGAGCAGGTCACCCTGCCGCTGGGACCGCTGCGCCTGATGGAAAGCGGCGCCAAGGGCGGGCTGGCCAAGCTGATCGACCAGCATCTGGAATCGCTGCCCTGGCTGTCGGCGATGAAGGGGCGTCCGTTCTACCCGGTGGGCGGAAGCTGGCGCGCCATCGCCAAGCTGCACATGGAGCAGTCCGGCCACCCGCTGCACATCATCCACCACTACACCATCCCGGCGACCGACGCGCGGGAGTTCACCGCGCTGCTCGGCCGGCAGAGCCGCTCGTCGCTGGAGAAGATGGCGGGCTCGCGCCGGCGGCTCGACACGCTGCCCTACGCCGCCCTGGTTCTGGAACGGCTGCTGCGCGTCGTCCAACCGTCGAAGCTGGTCTTCTCCGCCTACGGCCTGCGCGAGGGGCATCTCTATTCGTTGCTGTCGCCGGAGGGCCGCCGCGAAGACCCGCTGATGGCGTCCGCCGGCGACTGGGCCCGCCGTTTCGTGCGGATGGGCGACCCGTCGCTGCTGATGAGCTGGACCGCCGGGCTGTTCGCCGGCGAGGACGACAACGCCATCCGCCTGCGCCACGCCGCCTGCCTGCTGAGCGACGTCGGCTGGGCCGACCACCCGGACTATCGCGCCGAACACGCCTTCCTGCGCGTGTTGCGCTACCCATTCCCGGCGCTGGACCATGATGAACGCGCCTTCCTGGCCCTGGTCGCCCACGCCCGCTACGCCGGCACGCTGGAAGGCGCGATGACGGCCGGCGCACGGTCGCTGGTCAGCGAAGGGCAGGGGATGAAGGCGCTGGTCCTGGGGCTGACCCTGCGCCTCGCCCACACGCTGTCGGGCGGCGCGACCGCGCTGCTGGAGCGCACCAGCCTGAAGGTCGGCGACGGCCGCATCGTCCTGACCCTGCCCGACGACGGCAGCGTCCCGACCGGCGAAGCGGTTCAACGCCGGATCGACGCGCTGGCCAAGGCAATGAACCTCAAGGGCGACGTGGTGCAACCGCTGCGGCCGCAGGCGGCGGAGTAAACCTGCGACGACGGACGGGTTGCGCCGCCCCTTGAGGCGCACATGAGCCGCGGTTTGGCAGACGCGTTCTGGCAGACCGGGCGGCCCCAGCACCAATCCGGTTCGAGCGCCTGCGCAGACGCGCCAGCACGGGCCGGACCCAGGGCAATCGCTTGAAGGCGACGGTGCTGGAAACGCGTGCGATCATTGATACGGATTGCACGGATTGGAACCGGATGTCACGGAACCGTCCGGTTCAGTGCTCTCCCGATCGACGCGGCGTGTCGATTATTTTCCATAATCTAGCTTATGCGTTTTTCGTGCGTAAGCGCAAAGTTGGACTGGCCGCGCCGGAGAGCCCCTCCCTCCGAAGGCATGCGCGTGGGTTCCTTCTGGGTCAACAGCTTGCGGCATGGCGTCGTCCGGGTGTGGTGCCCATGTTCGGCACCGCAACTTCGGATCCTGATGAATGACATCGTCCAAAAACCACGGCATTCCCCCCGACGAGCGCCAGGCGGTTCTGTCGCAGCGGCGCAATCTGAAGATGGCCCAGTCGGCCCACGCCTATGTGCGCGGCAGCACGGTGAAGTTCTACGACTGGCTGGAGGCCTCTACCGGAAAGGTGCCCGATGGACCACCCGTCTGGATCTGCGGCGACTGCCATGTCGGGAATCTCGGGCCGGTGGCCAACGCCAAGGGGCGGATCGACATCCAGATCCGCGATGTCGACCAGACGGTGATCGGCAACCCGGGGCACGACCTGATCCGGCTTGGCCTGTCGCTGGCGACCGCGGCGCGCGGCTCCGACCTGCCCGGCGTCACCACGGCGCGGATGCTGGAGCAGATGATTGAGGGCTACATGATGGTCCTCGACGACGAACTGGGCGGCTCGGCGATGCGCAAGAAGCCGTCGGTGGTCCGGGTCGGCATGCGCGAGGCGATCGGACGGACGTGGAAGCATCTGGCGAAGGACCGGATCAAGGACGTCCGGCCGACCATCCCGCTCGGCAAGCGATTCTGGCCGCTGACCGACGAGGAACGGGCGGCGGTCGAGGAACTGTTCAAGAAGGACCAGGTGCGGCGATTGGTGACCGCCCTGCACTCCCGCGACGACAACGACCGGATCGAGCTGCTCGACGCCGCCTATTGGGTCAAGGGGTGCAGTTCGCTCGGCCGCATCCGCATCGCCGTGCTGCTGGGCGTCGGCGACGGGCATTACCACGAGGGCGGGCTGAGCCTGATCGACATCAAGGAGGCGGTGCAGGCCGCCGCCCCACGCGCCGCCAAGGCGTCGATGCCGCGGGACAACGCCGAACGCGTGGTGACCGGGGCGCAGAACCTGTCACCCTATCTGGGCGACCGCATGCGCCCTGCCCGCCTGCTCGACCGCGCCGTGTTCCTGCGCGAGTTGCTGCCGCAGGACATCAAGCTGGACTTCGACCATCTGACGCGGGAGGAAGCGACCCGCGCCGCCTTCTTCCTCGCCGCGGTGGTCGGCAAGGCGCACGCCCGCCAGATGGACGAGGCGACGCGCAAATCCTGGCGCGGCGAACTGGCGCGCAACCGCACCAAGAGCCTGGACGCGCCGTCCTGGCTGTGGTCGAGCATCGTCGACCTGATGGTCGGCCACGAGGCGGCCTATCTGGAGCATTGCCGGCGCTACGCCGAACGCTCGGACGTCTGATCGGCGGTCAACGCGCCGGCCATGGCGAGGCAGGCGTCGCGGTCGGGACGGAAGTCCTCGGCGATCCACCACGCCTCCACGCGCTTCAGCGTGTCGCCGATCGTTGGCCCGCGCGGCAGGCCCAACGCCAGGAGGTCGCGGCCGGCAATGGGCAGGCGCAAGGCCGGCAGATCGTCGGCGACCACCAGCGCCCGGCGCAGGGCCGGCAGGGTGAGCGGGCCGTCCCGGCCGGCCGCCGCCATCAGCAGCAGGTCGCCGAACAGCCCGGCATCGCCGACGCGGTAGAGCGCCTGGCGCAGCGCCTGGCGGTCCTCCGCCGTGGTCAGGGCCGGGGCGACCGCCACCGGCGGCTCCACCAGCGCCAGCAGGCGGTCGCGCTCGTGGTTGGACAGGCGCAGCGCGTCGGCGGCGCGCAACGCGCCGGCACGGTCGCTGTCCAGCACGGCGGCGAGCCGGCGGGTCGGGTCGGGCGGTATCGGATCAGGCTGGGCCAGATCATGCTCGATGGCGATCAGCCGTTCCAGCCGGCCGGTGTCGGTGGCCTCGGGCAGCAGGTGGACCATCACCCCCTGCCCCATCATCAGCCGCCACGCCATGGCGGCGTTAGGCGCGGTCAGCAGGCGGAACAGCTCGCCGCGTACCCGCTCGCCCGACAGGGTGGGCAGGCGCGGCGCCATCGCGCGGCAGGCGGCCAGAGCCTCGGCATCCGGCTCGCCGCGGCCGTAATGGGCGTGGAAGCGGAAGAAGCGCAGCAGCCGCAACACATCCTCGTCGATCCGGCGCAGCGCCTCGCCGACGAAGCGCACCCGACCGGCGGCGAGGTCGGCCAGCCCGCCGAACGGGTCGAACATGGCGCCGTCCGGCGTGCAGCTCAGCGCGTTCATCGTCAGGTCGCGGCGGGCGGCGTCCTCCACCCAATCGTCGGTGAACTCGACGCGGGCGTGGCGGCCGAAGGTCTCGACGTCGCGGCGCAGCGTGGTGATCTCGTAAGGCTTGCCGCCGGCCAGCGCGGTGACGGTGCCGTGGGCGATGCCGGTGGGGATGCAGCGGATGCCGGCGGCGGCCAGCAGCTCCATCACCCGCTCCGGCGGGGCGTGGGTGGCGATGTCGATGTCCTTGACCGGCCGGCCGAGCCACGCGTCGCGCACGCAGCCGCCGACGAAGCGGGCGTCGGCGCCGCCGGCGGCAAGGGCGGCGAACACCGCCCGGCTTTCGGGCGCGGTCATCCAGGGCTGGGGGGACAGGCGTGCGGCAACGGTCATGGCGCGCGACGCTACCCGATTCCCGGGATGCGATCCACCCGGCAACGCACGCCGATCACGCCGTCTCGGTTGAGGACCCACCCTCCCCCGCCCCGCCCCGGCGCGGCACGCCCAGCACGTCGCGCAGGTTCACCAGCATGCCGGCGGTGGCGCCCCAGATGTAGCGCTGCTGGTAGGGAAAGGCGTAGAACCAGCGCGGCTTGCCCAGGAACTCGCGGCTGTGGCGTTGAGGGTTCGAGGGGTCGAGGATGAAGGACAACGGCACCTCGAACACCTCCGCCACCTCGGTCGGGTCGGGGGTCAGGATGAAAGGCGGCGTCACCACCCCGACCACCGGCGTCACCCGGAACCCGGTGCGCGTCACATAGGTGTCGAGCCGGCCGACGATCTCGATCCGCCCGCGCTCCAGCCCGATCTCCTCGGCGGTCTCGCGCAGCGCGGTGTCCTCCGGCCGCTCGTCCTCCGGCTCCATCCGGCCGCCGGGGAAGCTGATCTGGCCGGCGTGGGCGCTCAGCGTCGCCGTGCGCTGGGTGAAGATGACCGTCAGTTCCTCCGGCCGGTCGACCAGCGGCACCAGCACCGCCGCCTCGCGCAACGCCGACGGCGGTCCCATCTCGGGGTTCAGGTCGTGGTCGCCGCGGATGGTGCCGGATGACCGGTGGGCCGGTAACCGGTTGGACTGCACGGCGCTTTCCACGACCGCGTCGGTGCTCATCGCCGGGAAGCGCCGGCGAACCTCCTCCAGGCTCAATCGCCAGGCAGCGTGCCCAGCGCGAAGAAGACCTTGTTGCTCCATAGACCCACCTCGGACTCGCCGGTTTCGGTGCGGCGCGTCTCGCTGCGCTCCACCATGTCGTAGAACACGGGCCGCAGGATACGCGCCTCAAGCCGGCCTCTGACGTCGATGTAGGGAGCCGGCTCCCCGGTTTCAGCGTTCAACACGACACGGATCGGGTGGTCCGGCCCGGCTTCCACCCAATGGTCCAGGTTGGTGCGGAAGGCGACGACCTGATCGGTCCCGCTGCCCGACACCGTCATCTCCACCGCGACGAAGGGCGCGTCCTCCACCACGATCCGGCCACGCTCGGCCGGGGTGACCAACCAGTATTCGCCGGCGTCGTCGCGCGTCAGGACGGTGGAGAACAGCTTCGACAGTTCGATCCTGCGGATCGGATCGCCATTGTGGAACCAGGTGCCGTCGCGCGCAATGCGGATGTCGTAAGTCTCTTCCGTCGGCATCCGGCCGAACGGCGCGGGCAGCCTTGTCGGTTGTCCTGAAATGTCCTGCCCATCTGGGTGCTTGTCATTCGGCATCGGGTTACCGACCTTGTTGGGATTGGGATTCGTCTGACCCCTGCGGAAACGTATTTTCGCCACACTGTTTTTGCCACACTCGGCCGTCGGATCCACCCTGTTGGTTTTTCCGGCCGTGGCCAGCGTTCTGGGAATGGCCTTCGGAAAATGGTTGTCGACAACGCGCATGAACAGGGTCAACCATCGGATCCCTCTTTAACGACCGGCCTTTATCGGGGAGCAGCAGACCTTGAGCGCACAGGACATCCTGAGGGGCCAGCCGCCCGTGCCTGAGGACCCGCAACGGCTGATGGAGGAGATCGAGGCGCTGGGCGACCGGCTGGCCTCGGTGCGCGACCGCATCGGCCGCGTCATCTTCGGCCAGCACGAGGTGATCGACCGCACGCTGGTCACGCTGCTGGCCGGCGGCCATGTGCTGCTGATCGGCGTCCCCGGCCTCGCCAAGACGCGGCTGGTGGAGACGCTGGGCACCGTGCTGGGGCTTGCCGAGAAGCGCATCCAGTGCACGCCCGACCTGATGCCGGCCGACATCCTGGGATCGGAGGTGCTGGAGGAGGGCGACAACGGCCGCCGGTCCTTCCGCTTCATCCCCGGCCCGGTCTTTAGCCAGCTTCTGATGGCCGACGAGATCAACCGAGCCAGCCCGCGCACCCAGTCGGCGCTGCTGCAGGCGATGCAGGAGCACCGCGTCTCGGTCGCCGGCCAGTACCACCCGCTGCCCCAGCCCTTCCACGTGCTGGCCACCCAGAACCCGCTGGAGCAGGAAGGCACCTACCCGCTGCCGGAAGCCCAGCTCGACCGCTTCCTGATGCAGATCGACGTCGATTACCCCGACCGCGAGGCCGAGCGGCGGATGATGATCGCCACCACCGGCGCCGCCGACGAGCGCGCGGTGACGGTGCTGACCGCCGCAGACCTGCAGCAGGCGCAACGGCTGGTCCGCCGTGTGCCGGTCGGCGAGGGGGTGGTGGACGGCATCCTCGACCTCGTCCGCCGTGGCCGGCCGGAAACGTCGGAGCTGATGGAGGTGCGCCAGCACGTCGCCTGGGGCCCGGGGCCGCGCGCCAGCCAGTCGCTGATGCTGGCCGCCCGCGCCCGTGCGGTTCTGGACGGTCGCTTGGCGCCCTCGCTGGACGACGTGGTGGCGCTGGCCAAGCCGATCCTGAAGCACCGCATGGCGCTGAACTTCGCCGCGCGGGCCGACGGGGTGACGCTGGACGACGTCATCGACCGCCTCTGCGCCCCGCTCGCCTGAGCCACAGTCCAGCCCCTCCCCCAACCCGGAGCCGCGATGCCGCGAACCGTACCCCAGTCGGCCACCCTGCTGGCCCGGCACCGCGCGGAGGAGCTGGCCTCCGCCCTGCCGCCGCTGCTGGTCGCGGCCGAGCGGGTCGCCGCCACCGTGGCGCAGGGCGTCCATGGCCGCCGCCGCGTCGGGTTGGGCGAGACCTTCTGGCAGTTCCGCCGCTACCAGCCCGGCGACGCGCCCTCGATGATCGACTGGCGCCAGTCGGCCAAGACCCAGCCGGTCTATGTCCGCGAGAATGAATGGGAGGCGGCGCAGAGCGTCTGGCTGTGGCGCGACCGCTCCGCCTCGATGGACTTCCGCTCCGCCCCGTCGCTGCCGACCAAGCGCGAGCGCGCCGACCTGCTGACGCTGGCGACCGCCGTGCTGCTGGCCCGCGGCGGCGAGCGGGTGGCGCTGCTGAACGGCGGCGCCCGGCCCGACCACGGCAAGACCGCCATCGACCGCATCGCCCGCCTGATGACCGACCCGCAGGCCGCCGCGGCGCCGGAGCCGCTGCCGCGGGTGGAACCGCTGCCCCGCCACGCCCAGGTCGTGCTGTTCGGCGACCTGCTGTCCCCGCTGGCCGACATCCACGCCGCCGTCGCCGGGCTGACCGGCCGTGGCCTGCGCGGCCATCTCGTCCAGATCCTCGACCCGGCGGAAGAGACGCTGCCCTATGAGGGCCGCGTCGATTTCCGCGGGATGGAAGGCGAGCAGCCGCTGCTGATCCCCCGCGTCGACGCCGTCCGCGAAGCCTACCGCGAGCGGCTGAAGGCGCAGCAGGACGGCCTGTCCGCGCTGGCCCGCACCGCCGGCTGGAGCTTCGCCATCCACCGCACCGACCGGTCGCCGCAATCCGCGCTGCTCACCCTCTGGGGTGCGATGGCGATGGAGGCGGTGTGAGCGGGCGGTCGACTCCTTGGCATCAAGCACCGTCATCCCCGCGAAGGCGGGGATCCAGAGCGGCCCGCCACGTCACGCGGTGCGGAGCCTGGATCCCCGCCTTCGCGGGGATGACGGCCACAACGGGGCGGAAACCGATGCGGTTTTCGTCTCGGCGTCCGTCTCGCCCTTGTCTTTCCTCCTCCTGAAGACGCGCCAATGCTGGGTCTCGGACCGATCGCCTTCGCCGCCCCCTGGGTCTTGACCGCGCTGGTCGCGCTGCCGGTGCTGTGGTGGCTGCTGCGTGTCACGCCGCCGGCGCCGCGCACCGTGCGCTTTCCCGCCATCCGCCTGCTGCGCGACCTGACCGCGCGGGAGGAGACGCCGGCCCGCACCCCCTGGTGGCTGCTGCTGCTGCGCCTGATCGTGGCGGCGCTGGTCATCCTGGCGCTGTCGGGGCCTCTGCTGAACCCGCGGGCGGCGCTGCCCGGCGGCGGGCCGCTGCTGCTGGTCGTCGACAATGGCTGGGCCGCCGGCCGCGACTGGCCGACCCGCAAGCGGACGATGGACGAGCTGATCGCCCAGGCCGAGCGCCAGCAACGCCCGGTGATCCTGTTGCCGACCGCCCCGCCGGCCGACGGTCTGCCGGTCCGCGCAACCGCCGCCCTGCCCGCGCCCGAGGCGCGGCGGCTGGCCCAGGCGCTGGTCCCCCTGCCCTGGCCCAGCGACCGCGCCGCGGCGCTGGAGGCGTTGAAGGGCCTCGGCGCCCCGGGCAACGGCCAGGGCTCGATCCACGCGGTGTGGCTCAGCGACGGGCTGGGCAACCCGAAGGCGGCGGACCGGAAGGCCGCCGACCGTTCGGCCACCGCGCTGGCGGAGGCGCTGCAACGGCTGGGGTCCGCCGACGTGCTCGACGATTCGGCGGAACACCCGCCGCACCTGCTGTTGCCGCCCTCGACCGAGGGCACCGCCCTGACCGCCCGCATCGTCCGTGCCGACCCGTCGAAGCCGGAACCGGTGACCGTGCGGCTGGGCGCCACCGACGGCCGGCTGCTGACCCGGCAGACCGTGGCGTTCGAACCGGGCCAGAAGGTCCGCGACGTCCGGCTCGACCTGCCGGCCGAGTTGCGCAACGATGCCGCCAGCCTGCGGGTGGAGGGTGACACCACGGCGGGCGCCACCGTCCTGCTCGACGAGCGCTGGCGCCGCCGCCCGGTCGGGCTGGTGTCGGGCCGGTCGGAGGGGGAAAGCCAGCCGCTGCTGTCCGACCTCTATTACCTGGAACGCGCGCTGTCGCCCTACAACGAGGTGCGCAAGGGCGAGACGCTCGACCTGCTGAAGCGCGACCTCGCCGTGCTGATCCTGTCCGACATCGGCGCCCTGACCGGCAGCGAGGTGCAGGACATCGAGCAGTGGGTGAAGAAGGGCGGCGTTCTGGTCCGCTTCGCCGGCCCACGACTGGCCCAGCACGCCGATGCGCTGGTGCCGGTGCGGCTGCGCATCGGCGACCGCGCGCTGGGCGGCGCCCTGTCCTGGTCGGAGCCGGCGAAGCTCCAGCCCTTCCCGCCGAAGTCGCCGTTCGAGGGGCTGGGCATCCCCGCCGACGTCCAGGTCAACCGGCAGGTCCTGGCCGAACCGGCGCTGGATCTGGCCGACCGCACCTGGGCCCGGCTGGCCGACGGCACGCCGCTGGTGACCTCGCAGAAGCGCGGCGACGGCTGGATCGTGCTGGTCCACACCACCGCCAGCCCGGACTGGTCCAACCTGCCGCTGTCCGGCCTGTTCGTCGACATGCTGCGCCGGCTGACCGGCCTCAGCAGCGGCGTCACCGGCATGGCGGCCACCGCCTCGCTCGACCCGGTGGAGGTTCTGGACGGCACCGGCCGGCTGGTGCCGCCGCCGCCCACCGCCTTCCCGATTCCCGGCAACGCCGGTCCGGAGGTGATCGGTCCGCGCCATCCGCCGGGCTTCTATGGCACCGACGACGCCCGCCGCGCGTTGAACCTGTCGGCGGCCGTCACCAGCATCGAGCCGATGCCGCCCCTGCCCGCCGGCGTCGGCCGGTCCGGGTATGGCGGCCGTGGGGAGGTGCCGATGAAGCCGACGTTGCTCGCCCTGGCCCTGGCGCTGCTGTCGATCGACCTGCTGATCGCTTTGGCACTCCGCGGGCTGCTGCGTCTGCCCAGCCTGCGCCGGGCCGGCGGGGCGGCGGCCGGGCTGTTGCTCGCCCTCCTGCTCGCCGCACCGCAGCCGGCCCGGGCGCTGGATGTCGGGCTGGATGTCGACAAGGCGGTCAAGGTGACGGCGGAGACCTACCTCGCCTATGTCCAGACCGGCGACAGCACGCTGGATGACACCTCGCGCGCCGGGCTGGAGGGGCTGGTCAGCGTGCTCGGCCTGCGCACGGCGGTGGAGGCGATGGGCGCGGTCGGCATCGATCCGGAGCGTGACGAGCTGGCCTTCTACCCCCTGCTCTACTGGCCGGTGTCCGACCGCCAGAGGCCGCTGTCCGATCAGGCGCGGCAGCGGGTGAACGAATACATGCGCAACGGCGGCACCATCCTGTTCGACACCCGCGATCAGGCGCCCGGCGGTGGTGCGGAGGTTCTGCAGCGGCTGGTCGACGGTCTGGACATCCCGCCGCTGGCCCCGGTGCCGCCGGACCATGTGCTGCGCAAGTCCTTCTACCTGCTGTCGGATTTCCCCGGCCGCTGGGCCGGCGGCCAGTTGTGGATCGAAGCGCGCGAAGGCAAGGCCAACGACGGCGTGTCGTCGGTGGTCGTCGGCGGCAACGATTGGGCGGCAGCCTGGGCGGCCAACCGCAACGGCCAGCCGATGTTCGCCGTCATCCCCGGTGGCGAGCGCCAGCGCGAGATGGCCTACCGGTTCGGCATCAACCTCGTGATGTACGCCCTGACCGGCAACTACAAGGCCGATCAGGTCCATGTGCCCGCCATCCTGGAAAGGCTCGGCCAGTAAATGCCCGTCGATCTGCTCACCGGAACCTCCGTGGCGCTGGCGCCGCTGCTGCCCTGGCCGATGCTGGGCGGCCTGATCGGCTTCGCCCTGCTGGTGGTGCTGGTCGCGGCGCTGCGCCGGGCGCGCGGCACGCTGCTGCGCCTGCTGGCGGTGGCGGTCCTGGCGCTGGCGCTGATCAACCCCTCCCTGGTCCAGGAGAAGCGCGAGCCGATCAAGGACGTCGCGGTGATCGTCGTCGACGATTCGCCCAGCCAGGCCATCGGCGACCGCCGCGCCCGCACCGAACGGGAACTGGCAGCGCTGACCCAGCGGCTGAAGGCGTTCGCCGATCTGGACGTCCGCGTCGTGCGCACCGGCGACGGGGCGGAGGGCGGCGGCACCATCAACGAGACCCACCTGTTCGACGCGCTGAACCGCGCCATGGCCGATGTGCCGCGCCGCCGGATGGCTGGCGCCGTCTTCATCACCGACGGGCAGGTCCATGACGTGCCGCAGGTGCCGTCGAAGCTGGCCGACATCGGCCCTGTCCACACCCTGCTGAGCGGCGACCGCAACGAGGGCGACCGCCGCATCGCCATCGTCCAGGCGCCGAACTACGGCCTCGTCGGCAAGCCGGTGGAGCTGACCATCCGCGTCGACGACATGCCGGCCCGCCAATCCGCCGATGCCGCGGTGACGCTGCGCCAGGACGGCGGCGCCCCGCAGACCGTCCGCGTGCCGGTCGGCCGCGACTTCCGCCTCGACCTGCCGATCTCGCACGGCGGCCAGAATGTGCTGGAGATGGAGGTGGAGGCGGCGAAGCAGGAGCTGACGCTGGCCAACAACCGCGCTGCGGTGGTGGTCAACGGCGTGCGCGACCGGCTGCGCGTGCTGCTGGTGTCGGGCGAGCCGCACGCCGGCGAACGCACGTGGCGCAACCTGCTGAAGGCCGACCCGGCGGTCGATCTGGTCCATTTCACCATCCTGCGCCCGCCCGAAAAGCAGGACGGCACGCCGATCCGCGAGCTGTCGCTGATCGCCTTCCCGATCCGCGAGCTGTTCGAGGTGAAGCTGGACGAGTTCGACCTGATCATCTTCGACCGCTACCGCCGCCGCGGCGTGCTGCCCCAGATGTATCTCGAAAACATCGCCGAATATGTGCGCAAGGGCGGTGCGCTGCTGGAAACCTCCGGCCAGGGCTACGCCACCCCGCTGTCGCTTTACCGCACGCCGCTGGGCGCCATCCTGCCGGCGGCGCCGACCGGGCAGACGATGGACCGCCCCTTCCTGCCGACGGTGACCGATGTCGGGCGCCGGCACCCGGTGACCGCCGGCCTGCCCGGTGACCGGCCGGACGCCGCGCCGACCTGGGGCCGCTGGCTCCATCAGGTCGACGTGACGCCGAACAGCGGCACCGTCGTGATGCAGGGCGCCGACAACCACCCGCTGCTGGTGCTGGACCGGGTCGGCAAGGGACGGGTGGCGCAGCTCGCCTCCGACCAGATCTGGCTGTGGAGCCGCGGCTTCGAAGGCGGCGGCCCCCAGGCGGAGTTGCTGCGCCGCCTCGCCCACTGGCTGATGAAGGAGCCGGAGCTGGAGGAGAATGACCTGCGCGCCCACGTCGACGGCAACCGCATCACGGTGGAACGCCGTTCGCTGACCCCCGACCCGCGCGCGGTCACCGTGACCACCCCGTCCGACGAGACCAGCACGCTGCAACTGGCCGACGACAAGACCGGCCGTGCCGTCGCCACCGTCACCGCCAGCGCCCCCGGCATCTACCGCATTTCCGACGGCGAGCGGACGACCCTGGCGGTGGTGGGCGCCGTCAACACGCCGGAACTGGCCGACGTGCGCTCCACTGGCGACCGCATGCAACCGGTGGCCGAGGCGACCGGCGGCAGCATCCATTGGATCACCGACACCGACGACGGCCCGAATCCCGGCGTCGAGGTCCGCCGCACCCAGCCCGGCCGCAGCCAGACCGGTGCCGGCTGGATCGGCCTGCGCGCCAACGGCGATTTCACCGTCACCGGCGTGACCGACGTGCCCCTGCTGCCGGTGGGGGCGGTGCTGGCCCTGGTGCTGGGCGGCCTGCTGATGGCATGGCGGCGGGAGGGCCGCTGACCTCGCCATACGCCATCGGAACGCGGAACCACATTTTTGTGCGGAGCCTGTTGCACTCCGCCGACCTTCCGATTATGGTGCCGCTCCTTCCGGCGATCGACCATCGCCGCGCCGGTTGGGGCGTCGCCAAGTGGTAAGGCAGCGGTTTTTGGTACCGCCATTCGCAGGTTCGAATCCTGCCGCCCCAGCCAACTTCAAAAATCCTTCCAGCATCGTCAGCGCGTCGGCTTGAGCCGATCCACCACCGTGCGTTTCGCATCGCTGGCAAGCGCCCTTCCCTGGCCACACCTCAAAGTCTCCGCCGCTCCGATCGAACGCTGGGGCATAGATCGCTCGGATCGTGTGGCTGCAACCCAATGTTACTTTCGTATGGGTTGATTCAGGACGGGTGCGCAGGTTTCTTTCTCATTCGTGGTAATAACGTGAGCCCGCTAGCCAACCGAACGGATAGCAGAGCGCGGCACGCCGGCATTTTCCTGCGTATTGCAGAGAAATGCCGTACGGATGAGGAATCAGTGATCAATGGCGACGGGCATTTCCATTGCCGACGGACCGACCGGCAATTCGGCGATCGACAGCATTTTATACGGTACGAAGTGGACGTCGACGTCACTGACCTACAGTTTTCCGACAGCCGCGTCCGATTTGTCGGACTATTCTTTAGAAAATTCGCTAAATCCAACCTACTTCGACACTCTGAACAGCTCTCAGAAGCTTGTTTTCAAAGAGGTTTTGGAAGCCTGGAGCGCCATCTCAGGGCTGAGCTTCACCGAGGCGGCGACGCCCAGCGACGCCGATCTCCGCATCTATTGGTACAGATCACCCGACAATCCGACCGCTCGCGTCGTTGATTTCCCGTCCGCAGCGCCGGAAGGCGGCGACCTGCAACTGGGCAACTCGGTTTGGCCCGGCGCGGGCAGCGACTGGTCCGCCGGGGCCTACGGCTATTTCACGCTGCTCCACGAACTCGGCCACGCTCTCGGGCTGAAGCACCCGCACGACAGCATCAACGGCTACCCCGCGGCCGACGCGGCGACGGATTCGGTCGCATCCTCGGTGATGAGCTATCGCAGCTATCCGGGAGAGGCGATCAGCGGCTACACGATCCTCAACGGCAGCTACCCGTTCGCGCCGATGCTGAACGACATCGCGGCGGTCCAGCATCTCTATGGTGCGAACTGGACGACCAACAACGGTGAGACGATCTACACCTTCGATCCGTCCGCCAACGTCGTCTTCACGTCCATCTGGGATGGCGGCGGAATCGACACCTATAATTTGTCCAATTACACCACCAACCTGTCGGTCGATCTCCAGCCCGGCGCCTGGACCGATTTCGGAACCCAGCACGCGATCCTGGACTATGACATCGTGGACGGCGAGGCCGTGCCGCGGATCACCGCGTCGGCCAATCTGTCCAACCCCTACCTCTACGACGGTGACACGCGGTCGCTGATCGAGAACGCCCTCGGCGGGTCGGGCAACGACATCATGGTGGGCAACACGGCCGACAACGCGCTGACCGGCAACGGCGGCAATGACAGCCTCGACGGCGGGGTGGGCAACGACACCCTGATCGGCGGCAGCGGCGATGACACCCTGATCGGCGGCGAGGGCGCCGATTCACTGAGCGGCGGCACCGGGTTCGACCGCCTCACCGGCGGTAACGGCAACGACACCCTGGCCGGCGGCGCCGACGACGACACACTGCTGGGCGGCGGCGGCGCCAACCTGCTGTATGGCGACGATGGCAACGACAGCCTGATCGGCGACCTCGGCAACGACACGCTCTATGGCGGAGCCGGCAACGATACGCTGTCGGCCGGCGCCGGCGCCAACCTGCTGTACGGCGACGACGGCAACGATAGCCTGGTTGGCGGTGTCGGCGATGATACTCTGGACGGTGGGGCCGGTAACGACACCCTGCTGGGCGGCGATGGCGTCAACACGCTCAGCGGCGGCGACGGCACCGACAGCCTGATCGCTGGAACCGGCAACGACACGCTGACCGGCGGCGTCGGTGACGACACGCTGTCCGGCGGCAGCGGATCGGACCTGTTCCTGTTCAACGACGGTGGCGACGGAACCGACACCATCACCGATTTCGGCCTCGGCGACACCATTCGTCTGATCGGCCACAGCTTCGCCGATCTGCTGAGCCTGGGCGACGGCACCGCCACCGCAGCCCATGGCGTGGAGGTTGGAGCGACCGACGGTGGGGTGACGTCGCTGTACATCGATACCGACGGCATCGCCGACGCGGCGGAGATGGTCGTCAAGCTGGTCGGGTCCTACAGCGCCGGGGATCTTCAGTTGAGCGGCAGCGACATCCGGTTCTACGTGCCGCCTCCACCGCCCCCGTCCCCGCCTCCCGACACCAGCACGACGACGGAAACCATCGGCGGCACGTCGGTGCAGACCACGGTTACCAGCGGCGGCGGCACCACGGTGGTTGCGGTGTCCATCAGCCCGCCGACATCGGCGACGCCGGTGTCCGTGCCCATCGGCGGCACGTCCGGATCCGGCCTGACGGCGGCGCTGCCGATGGGGGTCGGCTTGTCGGCGACCGGGCCGCAGAACCGGGTGGACCGCGGTGCGGCGGTCGATGCCCTGACCGCCAGCGTCACCACGCTGTCGTCCGACCCGACGCAACGCGCCTCGCTGACCGGGGCCATCACGACCTATGGCGCGACCCTGCCATCCACCGCCACCCTGACGGTGCGCACCGTGACGCCCAGCCTCAGCGGCGGCGCGGCAACGGGCGAGCCGATCACCATCACCGGGTCGGGAGCGGGGGCGGAGGCCATCGTGGTCGATGCCCGCAACCTTCCCTCCGGCACCATCCTGAACGTCGACAATGTCGGCTTCCTGGTGATCGTCGGCAGCGTCCAGGTCGGCGGCGGCGCCGGTTCCCAGGTGGCGATCGGCGATTCGTCGGCGCAGATCATGGTGTTGGGGGCCGACGACGACACGTTGCGCGGCGGGGCCGGCGACGACATCGTCGGCAGCCGCGGCGGGCGCGACCTGCTGTACGGCGACGCCGGGAACGATACGGTGTTCGGCGGGCTGGGTTATGACCGCTTGCAGGGCGGCACCGGCGACGACCTGCTGCGCGGGGACGAGGGGATCGACGCGGTCCGTGTCGAGGCCGGATTCAACGACGTGCAGATCACCCGCGGCGTCTATGGCTCGCTGGTGATGACCAGCGCCACGCTCGGCACCGACCGGATGGAGGGGGTGGAGCTTTTGCGTTTCGACGACCGGGTGGAGTTGGTCAATGCCCCCACCGGCATCGTCACCGACACCGGCGCCTCCCAGATCAGCGAGACGCTGTACCTCGCCCGCAACCCGGATGTCGCCCAGGCGGTGGCGCGCGGCGAGTTCACCAGCGGCATGGATCATTACCGGCGCTACGGCGCCGCGGAAGGGCGGCTCAAGCCGGTGGCGCTCGACGAGAGCTTCTATCTCGCCCAGAATCCGGACGTCGCCCAGGCAGTGACGCACGGCGACTTCACCAGCGGCCTGCAGCATTTCCTTCTTTTCGGCGAGGCGGAGGGACGCGACCCCAACGCGCTGTTCGATGCCGGCTGGTATCTCGACCACAACCCCGATGTCGCCGCCGCCCTTCAGGCCGGCACCGTCACCAGCGCCTACGAGCATTACGAAACCTTCGGCTGGAAAGAGGGGCGCACGCCGTCGGCCTGGATGGACACCACCGCCTACCTGACCGCCAACCCCGACGTCGCCGCGGCCGGCGTCGATCCGATGGCGCATTTCCTGAACTTCGGCGCGCGCGAGGGACGCCGCATCACGGCGGCCGACGGCGGCCTTTGGCTTTCCTGAGCCGGGGTCGCGCCGGTCAGGCCGCGGGAGGCAGCAGCATCACCAGCGTGTGGTCCGACCGGCCGCCGGGGCGCAGCGTCACCTGTTCCAGCAGCAGCGGGCCGTCCAGCGGGTGGTTGAAACCGCGCAGGCCCCCTTCCCGCTCCAGGACGCCGTGATCGTCCCACAGCCGCGCGAACAGCGGGCTGTCCTGCCGCAACCGGTCGACCAGCGCCCGCAACTCCGGATCGTCGGAGCGGCGGGCGGTGTCGGCACGGAATTCGGCCAGCAGACGGCGCGCCCGGTGCTCCCAATCCCGGATAAAGCCGGGTGCCGACGGGTGGAGGAAGACATAGCGCAACAGGTTCCGCTCCCGCTCACCCTCCGCACCGCTGCCCAGCCAGTCGCCGAACAGCCGCGCCGCCGGCGGATTCCAGCCGACCGCCGTCCACAACCGGTTGAGCAGATAGGCCGGCGCGGAGATCGCGTCCAGCACCGCCACCAGGGCCGGCGGCGGACGGTCCGGCACGCCCGCGGGCGGTGCTTCCGGATCCCGCTTGCGCGTCAGCTCGAACAGGTAGGCGCGCTCCGCCGCGGTCAGGTGCAGGGCCTGGGCGATGCGGGCCAGCGCCTGCGGCGACACCGACACGTCGCGGCCCTGCTCCAGCCAGGTGTACCAGGTCGGGCTCATCCCGCAGAGTTGGGCCAGCTCCTCCCGCCGCAGTCCGGGTGTGCGGCGGCGGCCCGCCCCCCAGGGGACGCCACCGGCGACACCGGTGAGGATGCCGGCCTCGGCGGGGGTCAGCCGTTCGCGGTGGCGGCGGAGGAAGGCGCCGAGGACGCGGCGCTGGTCGGCCGCGGAATCGGGAAAGGTCTGCATGGTGGAAGCGCTTATACCAGGATAAACACCCGCCTTGTACCCGGTTGTGGAAGGGACGAGGCTGCCGTCATCGACCATGACCGCCGAACGGGAGAACATCGCATGACCGGAAGCCATCACAGCGTCGTCGCCGACAGCTATGGCCCGCGCGCCGACAGCTACGTCACCAGCGCCGTCCACGCCGGCGGCGCCGACCTGGACCAGATCGAGGCCGCCCTGGCGGGCTGCGCCGACGCGCGTGTGCTGGATCTGGGCTGCGGCGGCGGCCATGTCAGCTACTGCGCCGCGCCCCATGTGGCTGAGGTCGTCGCGGTCGACCTGACGCCGGAGATGCTGGAGGCGGTGAGCCGCACCGCGGCCGAGCGTGGCCTGACCAACATCGTCCCGCGACAGGCGGCCGCCGAGTCCCTGCCCTTCGAGGCGGGCCGCTTCGACGTCGTGCTCTGCCGCTTCAGCGCCCACCATTGGCGCGAGTTCGAAACCGGGCTGCGCGAGGCGCGGCGGGTGCTGACCCCAAACGGCCGGGCGATCTTCATCGATTGCGTCGCCCCGGCGCCAGCCTTCCTCGACACCCACCTGCAGGTGGTGGAGGTGCTGCGCGATCCCTCCCACGTCCGCAACTTCACCGCGGCGGAGTGGATGGCGGCGCTGGCGCGCGCCGGCTTCGCCGTGACCGGGCTGACGCCGCGCCGCCTGCGCATGGAGTTCGCGGTGTGGACCGCGCGGACGCGGACACCGGACCTGCATGCCGAGGCGATCCGCTCGATCCAGCGGACCGCCTCGGCCGAAGTCCGGCGTTACTTCGACATCACCGACGACGGCAGCTTCCTGCTCGACACCCTGACGCTGGAAGCCGCCGCGGCCTGAGAGCGGTCAGCAGGCCGCCGCCACCGCCGCCGCGCGGTCGCGGCGGTCCAGCGCGCCGCTCGCCAGCGTCAGCACCAGCCCGCCCAGCACGAACAGCCCGCCGACCCACGGCGTGGCGCCAAGGCCGAGCGGCGAGGACACCACCTGCCCGCCGAAGAAGGCGCCGGCGGCGATGCCCAGGTTGAACGCCGCGATGTTCAGCGCCGACGCGACGTCGACCGCCCCCGGTGCGTGGCGCTGCGCCAGTTGGACGACGTAGAGCTGGAGGCCCGGCACGTTGGCGAAGGCCAGGGCGCCCATGCCGGCCAGCGTGACCAGCGCCGGGATCTTCGAATCGGCGGTGAAGGTGAAAACGATCAGGACCAGCGCCTGGAGGGCGAACAGCCAGGCCAGCGCCCGCACCGGCCGGCGGTTGGCCACCCGGCCGCCGACGACGTTGCCGACCGCGATGGCGGCGCCGTACAGCACCAGCACCAGGCTGACGGTGGCGCTGGAGAATCCGGTGATCGTCTCCAGGATCGGCGCCAGGAAGGTGAAGGCGACGAAGGTCCCGCCATAGCCGAGCGCGGTGATGGCGAAGGCCAGCAGCAGGCGCGGCTTGGCCAGCACGCCGAACTGGGCGCCCAGCCCGGCCGCCGCCGGCTGGCTGAGCCGCGCCGGCACCAGCGCCGCCACCCCCAGCGCACCAACGATGCCCAGCGCCGACACCGCCAGGAAGGTGGCGCGCCAGCCGAATGTTTGGCCGATCCAGGTGCCCATCGGCACGCCGGTGACGATGGCGATGGTCAGGCCGGAGAACATCATGGCGATGGCGGAGGCGCGCTTGTCCTCCGGCACCAGATCGGCGGCGATGGTCGAACCGACCGAGAAGAAGACGCCGTGGGCGAACGCGCTGAGCACCCGGGCGACCAGCAGCGTCTCGTAATTGGGGCTGACGCCGGCCAGCAGGTTGCCGGCGATGAAGACGCCCATCAGGCCGAGCAGCAGCGGCTTGCGCCGCATCCGCCCGGTCAGGGCGGTCAGCACCGGGGCGCCGAAGGTGACGCCCAGGGCATAGACGCTGACCACCAGGCCCGCCAGCGGCAGGCTGACGTTCAGGTCGGACGCGACGGTGGGCAGAAGACCGACGACGACGAATTCCGTCGTCCCGATCGCGTAGGCGCTGATCGCCAGCGCCAGCAGTGCGAGAGGCATATCCAGGCTCCATTCCTGCGGACTGTGCAGGCGACGACATGTGCGTCATAAGGTCTGGAACGGGAATGCCCAGCGTGTTCCCATGATTGTGTCATTCAATGACAAGGCGGAGACGGGTGACGGCATGAGCGATCCACGGGCCTGGGAGATGCGGGTGTTCCTGCGAGTGGCGTCACGCGGCAGCTTCAGCGCCGCCGGGCGCGATGTCGGCATGACGCCGTCCTCGACCGCTAAGCTGGTCAGCCGGTTGGAGGAGCGGCTGGGCGTGCGGCTGGTCGAGCGCTCCACCCGCCGACTGCGCCTGACGGCGGAGGGCGAACTGTACCGCGAGCGGGCGGAGACCCTGCTGGCGGAGATGGACGCGCTGGATGCGGAGATCGCCGGCGGGGCGCGGGCGCCAACCGGGCTGATCCGCATCAACGCCTCGGTCCCATTCGGGCATCACTGCCTGCTGCCGCTGCTGCCGGAGTTCCTGGCCGCGCATCCCGGCATCACGCTGGACGCGACAATGACCGACGAAGTGGTCGACCTCTACGCCGCGCGGGTCGACATCGCCTTTCGCGCCGGCCCCTTGAGCGATTCGGCGCTGCTGGCCCAGCGGCTGGGCGAGGTACGGCGGCGGATCGTCGCCTCCCCAGACTATCTGGAGCGCAAGGGGGTGCCGCTGACCGCCGCCGATCTGGAATCGCACGATTGCCTGGGTTTCAACTTCCGCCGTGCCGCTGCGGTCTGGCCCCTGAAATCCGGCGGGCGCCTGATCGACCGCGAGGTCTTCACCCGCGTGCTGGCCAACAACGGCGAGACGGTGCGCCACATGGCGCTGCTCGGGCTTGGGCTGGCCCGGCTCGCCGAGTATCACGTCCGCGACGACCTGCGGGACGGGCGTCTGGTGACGGTGCTGGATGATGCGTTGGCCGACACCGAGGACATCCACGCGGTCTACACCGGCCGCGACCGCGCCCCGCGCCGGGTCCGCGCCTTCCTGGACTTCATGACCCCCCGCCTGCGCGCCCGGCTGGCGGGGTGAGGCCGTCCGCATGACAAAAGGCCAACCAAAAAAATCGGCCGGATGACGGGCATCCGGCCGATCTTCAGACCAATTCTCGAACCGACCGGCTCAACGCCACGGTCAGAACGGGATCTCGTCGTCGAGGTCCTCGTGACGGGGCGGAGCGCCGCCACCGCTGCGGCCACCGCCGCCGGACGACGAGCCACCGCCATAGCCACCGCCGCCGCCGCTGCCACCGCGCGACTCGTAACCACCACCGCTGCCGCCGCCGCTGAAGCCGCCACCGGCGCCTTCTTCACGGGCGCCGCCGGTGAAGTCGATTTCCGCAACGCGGACCGACAGGCCGGCGCCGCGGGTGCCGTCGCGCTTCTCATACTCGCGCAGCGTCACCTCGCCCGACACGACGACGCTCTTGCCCTTGGTCAGGTGCGGCGCCAGCGACTCGGCGCGACGGCCCCAGATCGAGCAGTCGACCCACTGGGTCGTCTTGCGCTCGCCAAAGCCAACGTCGTTGGCGACGCGGAAACCCAGCACCTTTTCGCCGCTCTGGGTGGTGCGCAATTCGCCGTCCGCGCCCAGGCGTCCCGTAAACGTCCAAACATTCATCGCTCGTTGCTCCTAAGCGCGAGTGTCCCAGCATCCATGCCGACCCGTCAGGATGCCCGGCGGAGGCACCCAGATGCCGAGGGTTCCCATTCGCAGGGCCGGCTTGTTCATGGCGACCATCCCCCCGGTCCCGCGCAACGAAGCACGCCGGACCGACGCCGGTCAACCGCCGTCGGAAATGCCCCGGCGACGCCGGACCCGACGCACTCGCCCCGTCGGTCCGCACCAGAACACTCCATGAACAAATATAGCAGAGGAACAGGCCGCAGGAAACCGATTCCTTCGGCTTAGCGCGTGGTGGAGGCCCGAGGATGAGCGGTCAGCGCAGACGACGGGCCGCCAGATCCAGCACCACCTTCAACTGGGCGTGCGAAAACGGCTTGTGCACCACGCCGAGCGGATAGGTTTCGGTGATACGGGCCAGCGTGCCGTGATCGCTGTTGCCCGACAGGTAGATGGAACGGATGCCGTGGTCCAGGTTCAGCCGACGGGCCGCGGCGATGCCGTCGCCACCGAGCCGCACATCCATCAACGCCAGATCGGGCCGCTCGCGCCCCACCAGTTCGGCCGCCTCCGCCGCGTTGCGGGCGACGCCGCAAACCGTGTGCCCCAAATCCGTGACCACGGCCGACAGCGCCTCGGCGGCCGGCACATCGTCCTCGACCACGATCAGGCGCAACGGCTGCCCGGGAAGGCGGCCGCGCGGAACGGTGCAGGCTCTGGCAGGGGCGTCGATCTTCAGCATCCGACCGACCTCAACAGTCACGTTGGTGTTTTGGTAAAAATCCATTTACCAATAGGCTATAGGTAATAGTGGTCACCCGAATTTGCAAGCGAATTCGCTTAGATACTGATCATTTTTGCGATCTGGTGCCGAAAAAGCGCAGCGACTCCGACACCCGCTCAGCGGCCGGCCGGCCCGAGCCAGTCGATCCCGCCGGGCGGGCGCGGGGTGCCGGACCCATTGCTGCGCACGGTGGCCGCCCGCGACGGCGGCGGGGCCGGGGCCGGTTCGCTGGCCAGCCAGGAGGCGGGGCGGCCCTCCACCGGCCGCTCCGGCGCCGGCTGGGTCGCCACCGGCCCAAGCGGTGCGGCAACAGGCGGTGGAGCGGGCCTGGCGGGAGGCGGCGTCATCGCAGCGGACATCGGGGCCGGCGGAACGGGTGCGGCCAGGACCGGGGCCGGCCGGACGGCGACACGGGCCGGCGGCTCCGGCGGCACGAGCGGCAGGGATTCGCCAAGATCGTCCGGCAGCGTGGTGCGCACCCGCGGGGCGTCGGCGGCCCCCAGCCAGGATGGCCGCTCATCGTCCGACAGCGGACCGGTGCGGGTGTCGAGCTGCCGCGCCTGTTCGCGAATCTCCAGCAGGGTCGTCACCGCCAGTTGCAGCAACGGCGCCAGGGCGACCGGGTCGGTCATCTCCTCGGCACCGAGCGCGGCGAAGCGGTCGCGCACCTGCTCCACCGCCAGTTCCACGCTGTCGCGCAGGGCGCCGGCCTCGTGGGCCAAGCGTTCCAGATCCTCGCGCAACGCCGAGATCTCGCACGCCTGCCGCAATTCGTGAAAGCCGATCCCGGCGCCCTCACCGGCTTTGGATGGTGACCGCCGGTCCCGCGACGAACCAAAATCGTGAGGCATCCTGCACTACCCCGGTTCCAAGCCCCTGCACTGCAAACCACCACAGGCGAACGGCGGTTCCAACAGCGACGTCGACGCGAGGCACGGGAGGGACGCCGAAGTCGCGGCGCGTCGCAATCCGCGCCCCCGGTCCGGGACCGATGTTTAGCGCCGTTGAAGTCGTTTGGAAACCGTTTGCGCGTGTCGGCCGCTTGTACTATTTTTTCGGCCCCGGGGGAAAGGATTCCTTGTGATCCGACGCCTGGGCGGCCCCCCGCCGCCATTTCATCTTGCCGGAATACCATACGGTGTCGATCGACCGCTCGGAACTTGAACGGCTCCTTGCCGATCGCCCGGCTGGCAACCGCAGCGCCATGCAGGCGGTGCGCGAAAGCTATGCCGACATCGGCCTGATGCGCGAACGCGGCCTGTCCTGGGCCGAAATCTCCGATCTGCTGGCGAAGCTGGGCGTCACCGCCCGCGACAACCAGCCGATCTCGGCCGTGACCCTGCGGTCCGCCTTCTTCCTGGTCGGGAACGAGGGGCGGGAGCACGCCGCCGAACCTGTCCACGGCCACGCCGCGACGCCCGCGGAAACCCTGGCCGCCGTGCACGAGGCCGCGCTGGCCGTCGGCCGCCCCGACGCCGGGGAACCGGCGGCGGCGGAGGCCGCGCCGGAGCCGGAGCCGGAGCCGGAGCCGGAGCAACCCGCCGTCTCCGAACCGGAGGCACGGGCGGAGGTCGAGCCGGAGGAGAGCGTGCCCATTGACGGGATTGTCCCGGACGTCGCCGCCGGACCGGTGCCGGTGCCGGTGCCCGAACCGGACCAGGCATCCCCTCCCCCGCCCGCCGAGCCGGTCCCCGATTCTGTGGCCCGCGATCCCGTGAACGACAGGGCGGCCGACAAGGCGACCGACACGGCGGCGTCCATCGACCCCATTCCCAAGCCCGAACCGGCACCCGCAGCGGCCGCGCAAAGCCCCCGCTCCGTGATGTCCCACGACGAAACAACAAACGTACACTGGAAAGGCGATCGCATGCTGGGCACGATCTTCGTCCTCAATGACCGCGGCGGCGTCGGCAAGACGCTGCTGTCCCATCACCTGATGGCCACCGCCATGCTCGAAGGCCTGCAGTTGAAGGTGGTCGAATACGAGGTGAACGAGCGTCTCGCCCGCCTGTTCGGCCCGGATCTGGTCGAACATCGCCGCATCACCCAGGATTTCATGAACATGATGGGGTCGGGCGACGGCTTCTACGAGTTCTGGGATCTGATCGGGCCGGAGCTGCAGCGCGGCGGCCGCCTGTATGACTTCGGCGGCAACATCTCGCAGTGGTTCTTCAACTGGGCCGAGGTGTCGGGCTTCGACTATTACGTCGGCGACGGCGAACGGCTGACCTTCATGGTGCCGGTGACCGTCGACCTCGCCTCGCTGTCGACCGGCATGGCGACGCTGGAGCGGGTGGCGACCATTGCCCCGAAGGCCAAGCGCGTCCTGGTGGAGAACGGCTTCTCCGGCCCGTTCTCGCAGCTGGAGGACAGCCAGTACGCCCGCCGCAAGGCCGAGATGGTGGAGCGCGAGGGGGTGCAGGTCATCTCCATGCCGCCCTGCACCGCCCCGGCCTGGGCCCGCCTGACCGGCCACCGGCTGGACCAGGTGGCGACGATGACCCGCGAGGATCTGGTAAAGCTGGGCATGACGCCGCCGGTGGCCTCGCGCTCGCTCATCATCATCCACGAGTGGCTGCGCAACATGCGGTTGGCGCTGTCGCCCTACCTGCACGACGCCCTCCGCCCGACCCAGCCGGCCACCAAGTCCAGCCGCTGATACGAGTTGGATGAGACAAGGGGCGCCCGGCCGATCCGGCAGGGCGCCCCTTTTTCATGCGCGCGTTCAGGCGGCGGCGGTGCGGGAGGCCGGGGCGGCGTTGTAGAGGTCATCCTTGACCGGTGTCACCGACCGCACCTGATAACCCGGACGGGCGCTGAACCGCCGGTTGGCGCGTTCGGCCGCCTCGCGGTCCGATTCCGCCCACACCAGATACTCGCGCCCGCGCGCCCAGTCGACGGCCAGCGGGTGGGTGGCGTCGATCTCGCCGATCTGTTGGTTGACCACGGTGACCAGCCATTCCTTGTCGCCCGGGTTGCGGCGGTCGGTCAGGATCAGGATCTGCGGCCGACGCTTGGCCTGGGCCTCGGTCAGGCGCTGCTGGACCTCGGACTGTTTGCGGCGCAGTTCAACGATCTCGCGCGCCAACTCGTCCATTTCGCCGTGCAGCGTTTCCTCTTCCCGGTGCAGGCGGTGGATGGTGGCGTCCAGCTTGTCGAGCGTTCCCCGCACGCCGCGCACCCGCTGGCGGGCCTGCGACACCCGCTGCTCGACCGACAGCAGCACGTTGCCGAGCCAGGCGCCGATGGCGATGATCGCCAGGACGATGATGAAGTTCACCATCATGCGCCGGCACCCATCTTCATGCCGGAACCGGCCGTCGCCGGGGCGGCGGGGCGGCCACCCTTGCGCGCGTCGCCGCGCATGAACGACTTCTCGAAGCCCATTTTGAAGGGGAAGGCGACGTCGACCATCTGCTTGGCCTCGTCGAAGCTGGAGGCCCAGACCTCCGCCACGTTGGCGCAGCGCCAGATCGGGTTGACCGCCACCCTCTCCCCGTTCGCCCGGGCGGCGGAGGACGCCTTTTCCTGGGTGACCGTGGCGACGAACTTCATCAGGCCGGCCTGCGGGTCGCCCACCTCGTGGACGAACAGCGGCGGCTGGCTTGCCAGTTCCCGGATCAGCTTTTCCGCCTTGCGGATGTCGCTTTCCAGCCGGTTGCGGTCCGACGACTGGCTGTTCCGGCGCTGGACCAGATGGTTGACGCGGTTCTGCAACTCGTGCGCCTCGGCGTGCAGCACATAGACCCGGTTCTCGATCTGCTCCAGGCCGCTGCTCTTTTCCAGGATGTTCGGCAGGAAATCCTTGAGCATCATGGCCACCGGGACGGCGGCCAGCATGATGATGACGATGGCGATCAGGAACAGCGTGGTGTTCGACATCCGCCCGTCCCCTGCTCCTCCCGAACCCGGTGGCGCCGCCACCCGCCGGATGCGGTGGCGGCCGCGCCGGCGCTGACCTACGAGGATCGACGAACAATCCGAGGCCGTCAACGAATCGTCACAGGATGGATCGAATTTCGTCAGAAGCGAGGACTGGCCGCCCCCGTCAACCGGCGGCAAGCTCCGCCACCCACCGCACCGCGTCGCGCACCGGCCCCGGCCGGCGCTCGTCGGCCAGCGTGGTGAACCAGTGGTCCGGCGGGTTGCGGCCGGCGGCGCGCGACCAGGTCAGCGCCCGCAGCACCACTTCCGCCGCCGCCGTCGGCGGCACCGCCGGGTCGATGCCGTTCAACACCGCCCAGATCCCGGCCCAGCAGCGCCCGACCGACCACGGATTGTAGCCGCCGCCGCCCACCACCAGCGCCCGTGGCGCCAGCGGCAGCAGCGCCGCCACCGCGTCCCACAGCGCGCGGTTGGACAGCTCCAGCCGGCTCAGCGGATCCTCGGCCAGCGCGTCGGCGCCGGTCTGGATCACCATCGCCTGCGGCCGGAAGGCACAGGCGAGCGGCAGGACCGCCGCCGCCATCACATGCTCCATCTCGCTGTCGTTGAAGCCCGGCGGCACCGGCAGGTTGCGCGCCATGCCGCCGGCGCGATCGTCCGCCTTGCCGGTGTAGGGCCAGCGGCCATCCTCGTGGATCGAGACGGTCAGCACCCGTTCGTCGTCGGCGAAAGCCGCCTCCACCCCGTCGCCATGGTGGGCGTCGAGGTCGACGTACAGCACCCGCTCCAGCCCGTGGTCGAGCAGCTCCAAGATGCCCAGCACCGGCGCGTTGAAATAGCAGAAGCCGCTGGCGCGGTCGGGGCGGGCGTGGTGGGTGCCGCTGGCCGGGGCGTAGACGATCCCGGCCGGGCGATCGGCCAGCAGCCGCGCCGCCTGCAGCGCCGATCCGGAACTGGCCGCCGGTCGCCGGTACATCTCGGCGAACACCGGGTTCTCCAGCTTGCCGAGGTTGTGGCGGGCCGCCGTCGCCTCGTCGACGCGCTGTTCCGCCTCGGCCCGCTTCAGGGCGGCGATGTAATCGGCGGTGTGGAAGCGCGCCAGCTCCGCCTCGCTCGCCACATGGGTGTCGAGATAGACCTCCTCCGGCAGCCAGCCCATGGCGCGGCTGAGGTCGATGGCGGTCGAGACGCGGGGAATCGCCAGCGGATGCTTCGGGCCATAGGTGGAACCGCGGTAGATCTCGCCGCCGATGAACAGGGGGGTACGGGCCGAAATGGTGTGGGTCAGGGACGTGCTCTCCATCATGCCCGCCAGAAACTAGGGGTGCGGACGCTATGGTCAAGCCAGCCGTGCCATCCCGCAGGATGGCAGGCCCGACCGGCGACGCTTGCGGTCACGGATGATCCGCGCCTATAGTCGCCGCCTTCACTGGGGGGAGCCGATGGGCGGCTGAGAGGTCCCGGTACGGGACGACCCCTGGAACCTGATCCGGTTCATGCCGGCGTAGGGATCAGTGATGGCCGCGCGCGCCCGTTCCCCCTCCATCCACCGCCTGTGTGTGCGATGACCCCGCTGGCGGTCACCATCGACAGCGCGCGCCTGACCTACGGCGGGACGCTGCTGTTCGCCGACCTGACGCTGGACCTTCCGGCGGGGCGGACCACCTGCCTGCTGGGGCCGAGCGGCGTCGGCAAGACCACTCTGCTGCGCATCCTCGCCGGCTTGGCCGAGCCGGAGCCGCCGACCGTCGTCGTCACCGGCGACGGGCTGCCGCTGGCCGGCCGCATCGCCTACATGGCGCAGCAGGATCTTCTGCTGCCCTGGCTGACCGTGCTGGACAATGTGCTGCTGGGCGACCGGCTGCGCCACCGCCGGCCCGACGCCGCCCGGGTGGAGCGTGCCCGCGCCCTGTTGGACCGCGTCGGCCTGTCGGGCCGCGAGCGCGACCGACCGGCCGCCCTGTCCGGCGGGCAGCGCCAACGCGTGGCGCTGGCCCGCACCCTGATGGAGGACAAGCCGCTGGTCCTGATGGACGAGCCCTTCTCGGCGCTTGACGCACTGACCCGGCTGCGGCTGCAGGACACCGCGGCGGAAACGCTGGCCGGCCGCACCGTCCTGATGGTCACCCACGATCCGCTGGAGGCGCTGCGCATCGGCGACCGCCTGCATGTGATGACTGGCCGGCCCGCCACCATGGGTCCGGCGCTGACGCCGCCCGGCCCGGTGCCGCGCCGCGTCGACGATCCCGCCCTGCTGGCGCTCCAGGCGGAGCTGTTGCGGAGGCTCGGGGAATGAAGGCGCTGCTGCGCGGCGCGATCACGCTGGTGGTTCTGGCCGCCGGCTGGCAGGCGCTGGTGTCGGTCACCGGCCTGCCCCGCTATCTGCTGCCCGGCCCGCTGGCGGTGGCCGACGCGATGGTCCGGCAGGCGCCGCTGCTGTGGACGCACGGGCTGACCACGCTGGCCGAAATCGTGATCGGGCTGGTCGCCGGGGTGGCGCTGGGAGCGGTCAGCGCGCTGACGTTGGCGCGCTTCCGCACGGCGCGGCGTTGGCTGATGCCGCTGCTGCTGGTCAGCCAGGCCATTCCGGTCTTCGCGCTGGCGCCGCTGCTGGTGCTGTGGCTGGGCTATGGCATGCTGTCCAAGATCGCCATGGCGGTGCTGGTGATCTATTTCCCGGTGACGACCGCCCTGTTCGACGGGCTGCGCCGCACCGATCCGGGCTGGCTCGACCTCGCCCGCACCATGGGCGCCTCCCCCGCCGCCATCCTATGGACGATCCGTCTGCCGGCCGCCCTGCCCGCCTTCTGGTCCGGGGTGCGGGTCGCCGCCGCGGTGGCGCCGATCGGCGCGGTGATCGGCGAGTGGGTCGGCTCCTCCTCCGGTCTCGGCTACCTGATGCTGCACGCCAACGCCCGCATGCAGATCGACCTGCTGTTCGCCGCCGTGCTGGTGCTGGGGCTGTTCGCGGTGGCGCTCTACGCCGCCGTCGACGCGCTGGCCCGCTGGGCGCTGCCCTGGCAACCCGACACGCAACCCACCGACGATGCCGTTCCGTAAGAAGGGGATGTTCCCGATGAAGCACCTGTTCACCGCCGGCCTGATGGCCGCCAGCCTTCTGACAGCATGGCCCGCCGCCGCGCAGGACAAGCTGACCGTCATGCTGGACTGGTTCGTGAACCCGGACCACGCGCCGCTGGTCGTCGCCCAGGAAAAGGGCTTCTTCAAGGACGCCGGGCTGGAGGTGACGCTGACCGCCCCGGCCGATCCCAACGACCCGCCCAAGCTGGTCGCCGCCGGCGGCGCCGACATCGCCGTGTCCTACCAGCCGCAGCTGATCCTTCAGGTGTCGGAGGGGCTGCCGCTGGTCCGCATCGGCACGCTGGTGTCCACCCCCCTGAACTCCCTGGTCGTGCTGCGCGACGGGCCGGTGAAGACGCTGAAGGACCTGAAGGGCCGCAAGGTCGGCTATTCCATCGCCGGGTTCGAGGACGCGCTGCTGGGCGCCATGCTGGAAAAGCAGGGGCTCAGCCTGAAGGATGTCGAGTTGGTCAACGTCAACTTCTCGCTGTCGCCGTCGCTGCTGTCGGGGCAGGTCGACGCGGTGATCGGCGCCTTCCGGAACTTCGAGCTGAACCAGATGGCGATCGAACAGCACCCCGGCCGCGCCTTCTACCCCGAGGAGGAGGGCGTCCCGCCCTATGACGAGCTGATCCTGGAGGCGCGCAAGGACAAGGCCAACGACCCGCGCTTCAAGCGCTTCCTGGCGGCGGTGGAGCGCGCGACGCTCTACATCCTCAACCACCCGGAAGAGGCGCAGGCTGCCTTCGTCAAGGACCGGCCGGAGCTGAACGACGAGCTGAACCGCCGGGCCTGGGCCGACACCCTGCCCCGCTTCGCCCACAGCCCGGCGGCGCTGGACGCCGAGCGCTACAGCCGCTTCGCCGAGTTCCTGAAGGCGCGCGGCCTGATCAAGACGGTGGAGCCGGTCGACCATTACGCCGTTGTCGTCAAGTAACCGGCCCGGGCGGCGTCGCTTGCGGCGTTGCCATCCGGCCCGGCGGGGCGTTACCTAGTGGCAACCGCTCCGCCGCAGCACCCCGACCGGGGTCGCGCGCCAGGAGCATCCGGCGACGAAGAGCCAGACCAACGGGAGAGCGAGGGCATGCCGATCAAGACCATCCTGCTGCACATGGCCAACGACGATGCCCACGCCGGCCGGCTTGCCGTTGCGGCGGCGCTGGCCAAGCGTTTCTCCGCCCATGTCCAGGTGCTCTACATCGCCACGCCGGTGTCGATGCCGGCGGGCGCGACCGGCCGCGCCGCCTCCTACGGCTTCATGGCGGAGGCGACGGCCATCGCCCATGAGAACGCCGAGAAGGTGGAGCAGGAGGTCCGTGCCGCCCTGGACGGCTTGCCCTACGACTGGGCGGTCGAAGAGGGCGACCATGTCGAGCTGCTGGCCGAACGGGCCTCCTACGCCGACCTGGTCATCGTCGCGCAGTCGGCCGCGGTGCGGGCGGGGGAGCGGATCTCGCTGCACCACATCCCCGACCGGCTGCCGCTGGAGACCGCCACGCCGGTGCTGGTCCTGCCACCGGCCCAACCGGTCGGTGCGCCGATCGGCCGCCATGCGCTGATCGCCTGGAAGAACAGCCGGGAATCGGCCCGCGCGGTCCGCGCCGCCATGCCCTTCCTGGAAACGGCGGAGAGCGTCACCGTCGTCACCGTGGAGCCGCTCGGCCAGCGCACCAACGACGCGGCGGCGCTGTCCGACTGGCTGCACCGCCATGGCATCGCCGCCCGGCCGCAGTCGGTCATCGGCTCCGCCGGCGAGGTCGGCGACACGATCCTGTCCTGCTGCGCCGACCAGGGCGCCGACCTGCTGGTGATGGGCGCCTACGGCCACTCCCGCCTGCGCGAGCTGGTGCTGGGCGGCGCCACCCGCAAGGTGCTGGAAGGTCTGGCCCTGCCGGCGCTGATGGCGCACTGAGCGCGACCTTCGGCACCCCGCCGGCGCCTCACCCGAACAGTTGGTCCCGCAGCGCCCGCCAGCTCACCGCATCGGGCGCCAGCAGGATGCTGCCATTGAGCAGCCCCGGTCCATAGGGCGTGCCGTCGATCAGCGCCGCATGGCCGCCGGCCTCCGCGTGCAGCAGCACGCCGGCGGCATGGTCCCACGGCATCAGCCGATGATAGAGGGAGTAGTGCGCCCGGCCTTCCAGCAGCCGCAGATACTCCTGCGCCGCGCTGGACAGGCAGACCCGCTCGCCGAGCGCCGCGCCGCGCTGTTCCAGTTGCCGACCCATCGCCTCACCGCAGAAGCGGGTGGACAGGGCGCCGACCATGTCCGGCAGCGGCACCGCCGGGGCGACCTGGACGCGCCGGCCGTCGAGCCACGCCCCCTGCCCCTTCACGGCGGTCGCCATCCGCCCGTCGACCGGATCGTGGATCCAGCCCGCCACCGTCTCGCCACGATGCGCCAGGGCGACGATCACCGCGAACATCGCACGCCCCTGGGCGAAGTTGATGGTGCCGTCGACCGGGTCGATGATCCACACCGGCTCGTCGCCGTGGATGCGGTCGAGCACGCGCTCGTCCTCCGACGCCGCCTCCTCGCCGATCACCCGGCTGCCGGGCAGCAGCGCCGACAGCGCCGGGGTCAGCGCCCGTTCGGCGGCCTCGTCCGCCAGCGTGACGAGGTCGGTCGGACCGGTCTTCTGCCGGATGCCGGAGGCGTCGAGCTTGCGGAAATAGGGCATGATCTCGCTGCGGGCGACCGCGCGGATCAGGTCGGACACCTGTTCGACGTCGTGAAGGCCGAGGTCTGGAAGGGAGAGGCCCGTCATGGTGGACTGCTCGCGGTGATGAAAGGTCGCTGGCATCTTGCCTGCGGACCGGCTGGCAGGCCACCGCAAGATGGTTTAATGATCGCGAGGATATACAACCGAATTGGTCGCGGCCCCCATGCACCACCCTGCGCAACCCGTCCTGCATCCCTGGCAGCAGGTCACCGTCGGCAGCGGATTGATGCTGCACGCGCCGCTGAGCGTCACCGCCGACCCGGTGCCGCTTCAGCGGGAGTTCGCCGCGCTCGACGCGGAATGGCCCGCCGATCAGCGGTTGATGTTGGCCGACGACGGCAGTTGGTCGTCGATCTGTCTGGTCGAACGGCGCCTGCAGGGATCCGACGGCTGCTTCCGGGAAGGCGTCGCCACACCGGCCTTGCAGACGATGCCGAGCGCGCGCCGGCTGCTGGAGGCGCTGGGTTGCCGCGTCCTGGGCTGCGACCTCCACCGTCAGGCGCCGGGCGGCTTCCTGCGCTGGCATTTCGACAACCAGGCGCTGCACCTGCCCGAGGCGCGGCTGATCGTGCCGGTCCTGGCGCCGCCGGGCGCGTTGACGCTGATCGGCGACGGTGCCGCCGCCTATCCGCCGGGCGTTGTGTGGACGGGCGACTTCACCTTTCCCCATCAGGTGGAAAACGCCCCCGAATCCCAGCGGATCGTCCTGCTGGTCGACATCGCCAGCGACGACCACGCCCGCAGCCTCGCCCCCGCGGCGCTGAGCAGCGACGTGGCACGCCGGTATGACTTGTCGCAGCGCGCCATGACCGCCTTCCAGTATCGGAGCATGGCGCCGGCCTGACCCCTGCCCCCTCCGGACCTCAGCGCTTCGACGGGGGCTTGGCGGGCATGCTGTCGAGTTTCAGGGTCGGGTCGCCGCCGGCCGGGTTGGTCAGCAGCACCTTGTCGCCCAACCCGCTGTCCTTCAGCGCCTTCGACAGCGCGTCTAGGGTCGCCCGATCGGCCGCGGCGGCCGCTGCCTCCTTGCCGGGATCGGGCGGCCGGGGCGGCACCGGGCCGCCCTGCGCCGGTTCGCGCGGCGCCCTCGGGTCGGGGGGCGCCGGCGGCGCCGGGCCGGCGGTGTCCTTTTCCGGTTCGGGCGGCGCGGGTGGTGGGGGGGGCGGCTGCCACAGGCGGAAACAGTCGGTGAAGACCGGCTGCTTGCATTCCTTCAGCAGTTCCACCGCGTCGGGCGCCACGATCACCGGTTCGTCGGGAGCCACCGGCAGCGGCTCCGGCGGTGGCGGAAGCGGGTCTTCGGGCGGTACCTCCGGTTCCTCGACATAGCCGGGCGGCAGCGGCGCACCGGGCGGCAGAGGTTCGGCCCACGCCATCGGCACGGCAGCAAACGCCAACAGAACCGGCAACGCCCGCCACACGGTGGAGACGCGGTCGGTTCTGGTCAGGATGGGCAACGGGACGGGACGGAACACGACGAAACCGCGACGATGGCGAACGGACCCATTATGGCCTGCCACCGCCCACGCCGTCACCCATCAACAACCCCGCTTGCGTCATGCCGCGGCGCGGTGGGTCGGTCCGCGGCCGGTTCCGTCGGTGAAACGGCCGCGCGGCCGGCTGTCGCCATAGCCCCACGCCGTCAGTTCAAGGCAGATGGCGGCGATCTTCGCCGCTTCGTCGGCGTTCGGTTCCCGTTCGGCGGCCGCGGTGATCAGCCGCATCAGGGTGGCCCGTCCTTCGGGAGTTCGCGACAGTTCCTGCAGGCGCAAAAGCGCCGCGCCGGGCGGAAGCTTCTCCTGTCGGGCCACCAGCGCAACCTGATCGGCGAGGAAAGCCGTGATCGAAAAGCACGATGGGTCGGTTTGCAACCGCATTGGCAGTCCTCCTCCTGGGAGCGCCCTTGCTCCGTTGTCATCATCGGAGCCCCAGGAGGAAATGACCACGCCGCATTCGTCTTAAGACCGGAGTGGGGTGCAACAGGTCATAGCCTATGGTTGCACCCCATACCCTTCGGCGAGGTCCGCCTTACGGCGTCGTCGGCGGCGGACCGGGCGGGTCCGACGGCAGTTCGGAGGACGGCTGGAACCGCTTTTCGAACCGTGCGAGGTCGGCGGGATCGATGGACACCTGCAGGTGCGCCCTCTCCTCGTCGTCGCGGCGTTCCAGCACCTCACCCTTGGCATAGAGCCAGGCGAGCGCTGCGCCGTCCTCCAGGTCCACCTCCAGGTCGACAACCTGCCGGTGCACGTTCATCCGCTGGTCCAGCAGGCGGTCGAGGTCGTCGATGCCCTCGCCGGACAGGGCCGACACCGCCACCGCCCGCGGGTTGCGCGCGGTCTGGGTCAGGATCGCCGCGCGGCTGTCGCCGTCCAGCGCGTCGATCTTGTTCAGCACCTCGATCACCCGGTCGTCGGTCTCCGGGTCGATGCCCATGCCGGACAGCACCTCATGGACGTCGGCCTTCTGGGCGTCGCTGTCGATGTGGGCGATGTCGCGGACATGCAGGATGATGTCGGCGGCGTCCACCTCCTCCAGCGTGGCGCGGAAGGCGGCGACGAGGCCGTGCGGCAGGTCGGAGATGAAACCCACCGTGTCCGACAGGATCACCTTGCGCCCCGACGGCAGCGTCACCTGCCGCATGGTGGGGTCGAGCGTGGCGAACAGCAGGTTCTGGGCAAAGACGTCGGCGTTGGCCAGCCGGTTGAACAGCGTGGACTTGCCGGCGTTGGTGTAGCCGACCAGCGCCACCACCGGATAAGGCACCTTGGCGCGCGCCTTTCGGTGCAGGCCGCGGGTGCGCCGGACATCCTCCAGCTCCTTCTTGATCTTGATGATGCGGTCGCCGATCAGACGCCGGTCAAGCTCAAGCTGGGATTCACCGGGGCCACCGAGGAAACCGAAACCGCCGCGCTGACGCTCCAGGTGGGTCCAGGACCGCACCAGCCGCGATTTCTGGTAGGTCAGCGACGCCAGCTCGACCTGGAGCATGCCTTCCCGCGTGCGGGCGCGGGCACCGAAGATCTCCAGGATCAGGCCGGTGCGGTCGATGACCTTCGCCTTCAGCGCCCGTTCCAGGTTGCGCTGCTGCACCGGCGACAGACCATGGTCGATGATGACGAGGGAAACCTCGTTCTCCTCCACGATCTCCGCCAGATGCTCCACCGTGCCGGAGCCGAGCAAGGTCGAAGGCTGCGGGCGGTTCACCTTGGCGCTTTCGGCGTGGACGACGTCCAGCTCGATCGCCTGGGCAAGACCGACCGCCTCCTCAAGCCGGGATTCGGGAGGACGCATGTCCCCGTCCGCCTCGCTGCGGAGGACGGGGTGGACCACGATGGCCCGCGCGGCGCCCTGGGGGGCCCCGCCGTCGCCATTGGTCAAGGGATCAGACGCTTTCACCTTCCTTGGGCGGCTCGAACAGTTGAATGGGATGCGCGGGCATGACCGTCGAGATCGCGTGCTTGTACACAAGCTGAGAGTGCGCGTCGCGACGCAGAAGAACCGAGAAGTTGTCGAACCAAGTGATGATACCCTGGAGTTTCACGCCGTTCACGAGAAAGACGGTTACGGGAGTCTTGTTCTTGCGGACGTGATTGAGAAACACGTCCTGCACGTTCTGGCTTTTTTCAGACATTTAACATGCCCCCTTCTTCAATGTTCTTGGGACCCCTTGTCTTAGGCGGTCCGCTCCCCGTTTACGGTGAAGGTTTGGTGCGCGTGGGTACCGTCTCGACAACCGTGTTGAGGGATATGGTATCACCATCGCCGCCAACCAAGCCATACACGACGCTGTGCAGGGCCGAGCAGTCGGCGTGACGATGGGCGGGGGGAAAGCGGTCGAAGCCGCTCCCCTCGCCGAGCCCTATTAGCACCGGAACGAGCCCGGCGCCATGGGCGCATTCCATGTCGATGTCGGCATCGCCGAGAAACCAGACGTCCGGCCCCGGTTCCAGCCCCGCCGGTTCCAGCGCCATCCGCACCGGGGCGAGGTGCGGTTTATCAAATTCCGCGTCCTGGGCGCCGACCAGCCGGCCGAAATAGCCGGTCCAGCCCAGCGCCTCGGCCTCCGCCCGCAGGAACGTGCCGTTCTTGTTGGACACGACCGCCTGATAGACGCCGCGCTCGTGGAAATGGCGCAGCAGCGCCCCGGCGCCGGGCAACGGCTTCAACCCGTCCAGGTGATGCGCCGCGAAATAGCCGTAGAACAGGTCGCGCGCTTCGGTCCAGCGCTCGCCGAAGATGCGTGGGAAGCTGTCGCGCAACGACGCCTTGATGCGCTCCCGCGCCTCCTCGGCGCTCCACGGGTCAAGGCCGAACGACACCAGCGCGTGGTTCAGCGCCTCGCGCACGGTGTCCCAGTTGCTGACCAGGGTGTTGTCCCAGTCGTAGATGACGGCGCGCGGCAGGGTGATGGGGGCGGACAAGAGGATGCTCCGGTGAAGTCGCGGGATCGCGGTCTGCAGTTCAGCAGCCGATCACCCGAATGGTGCCCGTCGAGGCGGCATAGTCATGAATCAGTCGGTCCCGGGTCATCAGGGGAATGCCGAATTCACGGGCGGTGGCGATCAGCATCCGGTCGGCAGGGTCGTTGTGCAGCGGCTCCGGCAAACTCGACGCGCCGAGCGCCGCCTCGACGGACAACGGTATGCAGCGCAGCCCGGCACCAGCGAGGAAGCGCTGCATCCAGGTGGACGGCTCCAGATCCAGGCGAATCCGACCCTTGCGAGCCAGCGTCCCAATTTCCCACGCCGAAACGGTGGAGATCAGAACTCCGCCTGCCCCCCTCTCCTCTTCGACCCGGTCGCGGGCCGCGGATGTGATCTCGATCCCGGCGTCGAGCCAGAGTATCGCGTGGGTATCGAGAAGGATCATGCCGCGGTCACCGATGAAGGATCCCACGTTCTGCATCGAAGACATCGTCTTCGAATGTCGGTTGTGTCAGGTCGTAGTCCCCCACCACCATTGCGGACCCCGGATGGGCGCCGAACAGCGGCGGCAATTCCCGGTCGGGCGGATTCAACTCTGCAACCGGCCGGCCATGGCGGGTCACCACGATCTTGGCAACCCGGCGATCTTCCAGATCATCGAAGAGCGACAGGCATTTCGCCTTGAACTCCGTCACGCTGACGGTCACCACCGGCAAGCCCATCTTGACCTCCAAAGAAATGGTCATTCTTATATGACCATTTCTGCGCCGGGATGCAAGCCGCCGCTCACTCGATGAACATCTTCCCCTTCTCGCTGCCATGCACGCCGAGCGACTTCAGCTTGCGGTGCAGGGCGGAGCGTTCCATGCCGACGAAGGACGCGGTGCGCGAGATGTTGCCGCCGAAGCGGGTGACCTGGGCCAACAGATACTCGCGTTCGAACACCTCGCGCGCCTCGCGCAGCGGCAAGCCCATGATCTCGCCGCCCTTGTCCCATTTCAGCACGGTGGGGGTGATGGCGCCGATCTCCGGCGGCAAGGTGTCGGCGCGGATCGGCTCCTTCGGGTCGCCCTGGGCCATGATCAGCAGCCAGTCGACGACGTTGCGGAGCTGGCGGACGTTGCCCGGCCAGTCATAGGCCTGGAGCGCCGCCATTGCGTCCTCGCCGAACTCGCGGATCGGCAGGCCCGACGCCTCGGCGGAACGCTGCATGAAGTGGCGGGCCAGAACCGGGATGTCCTCGCGCCGCTCGGCCAGCGACGGCACGCGGATCGGCACCACCGACAGGCGGTAGAACAGGTCCTGCCGGAAGCGGCCCTGCTCGATCTCCGCCTGCAGGTCGCGGTTGGAGGTGGCGATCACCCGGACGTCGACCTCGACGCGCTGGCCGCCGCCGACCCGCTCGAACACCTGCTCCTGCAGGGCCCGGACGATCTTGCCCTGGGTTTCCAGCGGCATGTCGGCGACCTCGTCCAGCAGCAGCGTGCCGCCGTGGGCCTGCTCGAAGGTGCCAATCTTGCGGCCGGGACCGTCGACGCCGGCCTCCGTGCCGAACAGTTCCATCTCCAGCCGCTCCGGCCGCATGGTGGCGCAGTTCAGCCCGACGAAGGGGCCGCCGGAGCGCCGCGAGCGGGCATGGATCATCCGGGCCACCACCTCCTTGCCGGCGCCGGCCGGGCCGGAGATCAGCACGCGGCTGCCGGTGGGGGCGACCTTGTCGATCGACTGCCGCACCTGGTTGATCGCCGATGACCGGCCGATCAGGTCGATGTCGCCGCCAGCCCGCAGCTTCAGTTCCTGGTTCTCGCGCTTCAGCCGCGCCGCCTCGATGGCGCGCTCCACCATCAGCAGCAGGCGGTCGGCCTTGAACGGCTTCTCGATGAAGTCGTAGGCGCCGACTTTGATCGCCTGCACCGCGGTTTCGATGTTGCCGTGGCCGGAGATCATGATGACCGGCAGGTTGCCGTGGTCCCGCATCAGCTGTTCCAGGATCTGCAGGCCGTCCAGCCGGCTGCCCTGGAGCCAGATGTCGAGCACGACGAGGCTGGGCCGGCGCGCCGCCACCTGGGCGAAGGCCTGATCGGCGTCGGCGGCCTCGCGGGTCTTGATGCCTTCGTCGTTCAGAATGCCGGCGATCAGCATCCGGATATCGGCTTCGTCGTCGACGATCAGAATATCATGCGCCATGGGCTTCGTGCCTCATCTCTCCGCCGGTCTCCGCCGGCCTGTCGTCACGGCCGCCCGCGTCCGCGCCTGCGTCCGCCACGGTCGCAACCGGGTGTGGAATGACCAGGATCACGCGCGCCCCGGGTCCGCCGTCGCGGTCCTCCAGGGTCAGCACGCCGCCATGGTCCTCCATGATCTTCTTGACGATGGCGAGCCCCAGGCCGGTGCCCTTGACCCGCGTCGTCACATAGGGTTCGGTCAGCCGGTCGCGCTGCTCGTCGGTGGGCAGGCCCTTGCCGTTGTCCTCGACGACGACCGTGACCTTCTCGCCATCATCCTCGACCGCGATCGACACCTCGCCGGGCGGCAGCTCCGTCCCGTCGGGCGCTGGCGCCCGCCCCTCGATGGCGTCCGCGGCGTTCTGCAGCAGGTTGGTCAGCGCCTGGGAAATCTGCCGGCTGTCACAGGCGACGGTCAGCGGGCCGCTGGGCAGTCGGGTGTCGAAATGGATCTTGGTGCTGTGCGCGCTCGACTGCAGGAACACCGCCTGACGCACCAGATCGTTGATGTTGCAGGGCTTCATCACCGGCTGCGGCATGCGCGCGAAGGCGGAGAATTCGTCGACCATGCGGCGGATGTCGTCGACCTGCCGGATGATGGTGTCGGTGCACATGGTGAAGACCTCCGTGTCGCTGGAGATCTCCTTCAGGTATTTGCGGCGCAGCCGTTCGGCCGACAGCTGGATCGGCGTCAGCGGGTTCTTGATCTCGTGGGCGATGCGCCGCGCCACGTCGGCCCAGGCGGCCTTGCGCTGCGCCGACACCAGTTCGGTGATGTCGTCGAAGGTCACCACATAGCCGCGCACGTCGCCGCCGCGCACCTCGGCCGCGATGCGAACCAGCAGGGTCAGCATCGGCCGGCCCGGACGGCGGATCTGGATCTGGTCCTGCACCACGCGGCCGGGCCGGCGCGGCGCGTTCTCCATCAGGTCGCCCATGTCGGGCAGCAGCTCGACCAGCGGCACGCCGACCAGCCGGTCGGGATCGTTCTCGCCCAGCAGCCGCGCCGCCGACAGGTTCGGCAGGTTGATGACGCCGTCGGCGTCCAGCCCCAGCACACCGGCCGACACGCCGGACAGCACCGTCTCGGTGAAGCGGCGCCGTTCGTCCAGCAGGCGGTTGGTCGACAGCAGCTCCCGCCGCTGGCCTTCGATCTCGGTGGTCATGCGGTTGAAGGCGCGGGACAGCAGGACGAACTCGTCCTCCCCCGGCGGCTCCGACACGCGGACGGTCAGGTCGCCGGCGCGCACCCGCTCCGCAGCGCCGATCAGCGCGCTGATCGGGCGGACCAGCCGGGTGGCGAAGTTCAGCCCAGCCCACACCGCCGCCAGCAGCAGCAGCATCGCCACCACCAGGAAGATCAGCGTGAAGGTGACCTGAAGGCTGCCGCGCTGGTTCTCCAGCGCGGTGTACTCCTTCACCGCCCCCTCGGCCGAGGCCATGTGCTGCAGCACCCGCGGTTCGACCATGCGGCCGACATAGAGGAAGGTGTCGGACACGCGGTCGAGGCTGACCAGAGCGCGCACCCGGTCGTCCGACTCGTTGACGATCAGCGCGACCTCGCCGTTGCGGGCCTGCTGCAGCTTGTCTTCCGGGATCGGGTCGAATTCGAGGGTGAAGGTGTAGCCGGAGCGCGCGACGATCGCCCCGGTGGAGCCGTTGAAGACGATCGCCTCCGACAGCGCGCGCAGCATCGCCTGGGTGGCGACGATCTGCTCGAAGCGCTGGCGATCGCTCGACAGCCGCGCCTCCTGCGACAGGTCGTTGGCCATGGCCAGTGCGTCGGCGCGGATGTTCTGCTGATGCTCGTGCAGATAGGCGCTGGCGACCACCAGCGATTCGTTCACCGCCGTGCGCACCCGGTCGCTGAACCAGCTCTGCACCCCGACATAGAAGAACACGGTGGAGAAGACGGTCATGATGATGGCCGGGGCCACCGCCAGCACGCTGAACACCAGCACCAGCCGGGTGTGCAGCCGCGATCCCGCCAACCCGCGGCGCCGCCCGATCAGGATCGCCACGATGCGCCGGGCGATCAGCACGCCCAGCGTCAGCAGGATGGCAAGGTCGAGCGTCAGCAGCAGCGTGACGGTGCGCGGGTTGGCCTGACCGAACGGCGCGCTTTCGGTCATCGCCGCGTAGGTGGCGAAGCCGGCGGCGAGCGCCGCGATCGACAGGGCGAACGCCATCCGCTTGCCCAGGCCGACCCGCCGGGACCACAGGAGGAGTTTCTGCCACACAGGCGTCGGTCCGGGGGACGGACCGGGCGCGGGGCTCGATGTCGGGTTCTCAGAGGTCGAAGACATGGTCCGGCGCTAATCTGTTGCCGGAAAGATACACCTCTGTTGCGGCTCTGCCAAGCTGCAATGGCTCTGTCTTTCGGACAGGACGCTCTATGTCGAGCGATCGCGGCCCGATTGCACGATTGTCGCCCTGTCCGCCGCCCCCGGCGCCCGCGCCAAAGCTGTGTCACAATTTTGGCACGGGCGGGTTGCGGAGCCCGGGTCGCCGCTACTTGATGCCGCGCATCACCTGGATGTCGAGGTCGCGGATCTTCTTGCGCAGGGTGTTGCGGTTCAGGCCCAGCAGTTGCGCCGCCTTGATCTGGTTGCCGCGCGTCGCCGACAGGCTGAGCGAGATCAGCGGCCGTTCGATCTCGCGCAACACGCGGTCGTACAGGCCGTTCGACGGCATGCCGTCCTTGTGGGCGGCGAAATAGTCCTTCAGGTGGCGCTCGACCGCCGAGGACAGCCCTTCGCCCTGCGGTTCCTCCACCGGCTGGGCCGCCGGGGTGGCGTCGGCCAGCTCGGCCTCCACCACGTCGATGCCGATGACCTCCTGCGAGTAGAGCGCGGCGAGGCGGCGGACCAAGTTCTCCAGCTCGCGGACGTTGCCGGGCCAGCGGTAGCGCTTCAGCCGGTCCATCGCCGCCTGGTCGATGCTCTTGGCCGGAAGCCCCTGGCTGATCCCGAGGTTGAGGAAGTGGCGGACCAGCAGCGGGATGTCTTCCGTCCGCTCGCGCAGCGGCGGCAGGCGGATCGGCACGACGCACAGCCGGTAGAACAGATCCTCGCGGAACAGGCCCTGGCGGATCAGGGTGCGCAGGTCACGGTGGGTGGCGGCGATGATGCGCACGTCGGTCTTGATGGCGGTGCGGCCGCCGACCGTCGTGTATTCGCCCTCCTGCAGGACGCGCAGCAGCCGGGTCTGGGCGTCGAGCGGCATGTCGCCGATCTCGTCCAGGAACAGGGTGCCGCCCTGCGCCTGCTCGAACCGGCCGGTCGACCGGTTGGTTGCGCCGGTGAAGGCGCCCTTCTCATGGCCGAACAGCTCGGACTCGATCAGCTCGCGCGGGATGGCCGCCATGTTGATGGCGACGAAGGCGCCGTTGCGCCGCTTGCCGTAGTCGTGCAGCGCGCGGGCGACCAACTCCTTGCCGGTGCCGGACTCGCCGGTGATCATCACCGTCAGGTCGGTGCCCATCAGACGGGCCAGCACCCGGTAGATTTCCTGCATCGCCGGCGACCGGCCGATCAGCGGAAGCTGCTCCTCACCCTCCATGTCGCCGCCGGGCATGGCGGCGGGCGGGTTGTTGGTGTTCAGCGCCCGCTCGACCACCGACATCAGCTCCTTCAGGTCGAAGGGCTTCGGCAGATACTCGAAGGCGCCGCGCTCCGCCGCCTTGACGGCGGTGATCAGCGTGTTCTGCGCGCTCATCACGATGACGCGCAGCTCGGGCCGCAGCTTCTTGATGCGCGGGATCAGGTCCAGGCCGTTCTCGTCCGGCATCACCACGTCGGTGATGACCAGATCCCCCTGCCCGTCGGCCACCCAACGCCACAGCGTGGCGGCGTTGCCGGTGGTGCGCACCTCGTGCCCGAGGCGGGCGAGCGCTTGCGTCAGGACGGTGCGGATGGCGCGATCGTCATCCGCGATCAGAATGGTCGCCGCGCTCATCAACGACTCCCTCGGCCGCCTCTGGTCAGCGGGCCGGTTTCGGCACTCTTCGAACCATCGAATTTCGAATCATCGTACATCGGCAGCGACACCTTGAAGACGGTTCGGCGAGGCTGGCTGTCGAACTCGATGGTTCCGCCATGGTCGCCGATGAGTTTCGCCACCAATGCAAGACCAAGGCCAGTCCCGTTCACCTTGCTGGTCACGAAGGGATCGAACAGGTTCGACTGGAGATCTTCCGGAATGCCGTCGCCGTTATCCTGCACCGACACCAGCAACGGCAGATGCTGCCGCACGTCGCCGCCCGGCAGCGCCATGCGCACACCATGCTGGTAGGAGGTGATCAGCGTGATCTCGCCGCCCGATTCCGGTGCAGCCTCTGCCGCATTTTTCACCAGATTCAGGAAAACCTGCACAAGTTGGTCGCGATTGCCATAAACAGGAGGCAGCGACGGGTCGTAGCGCTCGACAAAGCGTATTTTTCGGGCAAAGCCGCTCTGGGCGACCTTCCGCACATGCTCCAGCACCGTGTGGATGTTCACCGCCGCCCGCTCCAGCGGCCGTTCATCGGAGAACACCTCCATCCGGTTGACCAGCGCGACGATACGGTCGGCCTCGTCGCAGATCAACCGGGTCAGCACCCGGTCCTGCTCGTCAGCATTCTCTTCCAGCAACTGCGCCGCACCGCGGATGCCCGACAGCGGGTTCTTCACCTCGTGCGCCAGCATCGCCGCCATCGCGGTGACCGAACGGGCGGCATGGCGATGGGTCAGCGAATTGTCGATCTTGCGGGCCAGCGACCGCTCGTGGATGGTCAGCACCACATGGTCCGGTGGATCGCCCATCGCCGCGACCTGGACCGTGACGTGGTGCGGGCCGATGCGCGGGGTGTCGATGATGACCCCGTCCTGCGACACCCGGCGGCTGCCGCGGCGCACCTGCTCGATCAGCCCCATCACCGGGCTGTCGGGCGGCAGCAGGTCGGGCAGCGGCATGCCTTCCATGGCGTTGGCCGACAGGTCGAAGAACTCCTGCCCCTCCAGGTTGACGAAGCGGATCTCGCCGTCGCCATCGACCACGAGCACCGGATCGGGCAGGCTGTTCAGCACCACCAGGGCCTCCAGCCGGGGCGACCGCGCGCCGCCGGACCGGGGCCGGCCGCGTTGGGTCGGGGCGGTCATGGGTACGGGGTCCATCAGGCGGCCATCCTTTCGATTGCCGGTTCATAGAAGGCACGGATGCGGTCGCGCACCGCGTCGGGATCACCCAAGCGGTTCACCTCCTGCCGGAACTCGTTGGAGCCGTGCAGGCCGGTCGAGTACCAGGAGACATGCTTGCGCGCGACCTTCATGCCGCCGTCACGGCCGTAGTGGCTCAGCATGCTGTCGAAATGCTCCAGCAGGATGCCCATCTGCTCGTGCAGCGGCGGGTCGGGCAGACGCTCGCCGCTGCTGAGGTGATGCATGACCTGCGACGGGAACCAGGGCCGGCCGTAGCTGCCGCGGCCGATCATCACGCCGTCGGCGCCGGACTCGGCGAGCGCACGGTCGACCGCCTCCAGGCTGTCGATGTCGCCGTTGACCACCACCGGGATCGACACCGCGTCCTTCACCTGGCGGACATAGGTCCAGTCGGCGGTGCCGGTGTAGAACTGCATGCGGGTGCGGCCGTGGACCGTCACCATCTTGATGCCGCAGTCCTGGGCAATGCGGGCGAGGTTCGGGGCGTTGCGGTTGCCGTCGTCCCAGCCCAGCCGCATCTTCAGCGTGACCGGGATGTCCACCGCCTTGACCACCGCCGCCAGGATGCGGCCGGCCAACGCCTCGTCCCGCATCAGCGACGAGCCCGCGTGGCCGTTGACCACCTTCTTGACCGGGCAGCCGAAGTTGATGTCGACGATGGCGGCGCCACGATCCTGGTTCAGCTTTGCCGCCTCGGCCATCACCTCGGGCTCGCAGCCGGCGAGTTGCACCGCCATCGGAAATTCTTCCGGTTCGGTTTCGACCATCCGCAGGGTCTGGCGGTTCTCGCGGATCATCGCCTGGCTGGCGATCATCTCCGACACGACAAGGCCGCAGCCCGCGCGCTTCACCAGACGGCGGAACGGCAGGTCGGACACGCCCGACATGGGCGCCAGGATTACCGGTCCGGCGAGCGTGATGGGGCCGATTTGAATGGTCATTCTCACCTGCCCGATTGATGGGCAAATCAACAAAGTGCCAACATTTTGGGCAGGCTATCACGCAGATACGCCAGTGTGCAAGGGCGAAGCCAAAGCCGTACGGCTCCCCTGCCCTCGACTCAACCCGGCACGGGCTGCAACCGGCCTTCAGCGGGTGGAGGTCAACTCCAGGTCCATTGCCCGAGCAGGACGTTGGACACGAACTTCACGCCGGGATAGGCCAGCGTCGCCAGCAGATAGACGATCAACATCGTGCGCGCCGCGGTCCGCCCGCGCACCCCGGTGCGGTATTCCGCCAGCAGCAAAATGCCGATCACCACGAAGGTTGCCAGCGACAGCAAGGTCTTGTGGTCGGGGCGGAACAGCAGACCGCGTTCGAAATACAGCACCGCCATGCCGGTGGCGAGTCCGGCACCCAGCACCACCTCCGACGCCACCAGCAGCGCCAGTTGCAGCCGCTCGCTCTCCGCCACCGGCGGCAGGAAACGGCTGAGCGGCGTCGGCCGTTTGCTCTTCAGCGCCCGGGTCTGGATCACTGCCGCGAAAGAGGCGACGGCGCTGAGTGTCAACAGGGCGTAGGTGAACACCGACACCGCGATGTGCAGGTCGATCCACACGCCCGGCGCGTTGCCACGCAGCAGCGGGGCCGGCGCGTCCTCCGTCAGCGTTGCCAGCAGGCAGACCGCCAGCAGATAGGGCAGCAGCAGCGGCGCCAGACGCCACGCCGTCCGGTGGATCAGGCTGAGCCCGATGAACAGCGCCATGCAGGCGGCGGTGGTGACCCACAGGGCGGTGGAGAAGCCGGTGTGCCACTGCCCGGCGACCTGGAAGATCGCCCACATGCCGGGACCGGCGGCGGCGAGCAGCAAGGCGCCCCAAAAGGACCAGCCACGCCCGTCCACCCCCTGCCCGGCGATGCGACGATAGGGATAGAGGGCGGCCGGCAGCAAGGCCACCAGCGCCGTGAGGCTGAGTAGGATGTTCTGCGACATGGACCCGAACGCACTCCCGTTTTCCGCCACGTCATGCCGGCGCCGGCCCGCCGGAGATCGTCTCCGGTGCGGGTCGGGCTCGACACTTGGCGGAACCACGGCGACAGGCTAGGCTCCGCGACGTTTCCGTCAAGTGGCTATCATATCGTACGGTTCGCCCCATGCCCACCTGCATCGCTCTGATCGTCGCCGGCGGTTCCGGCCAACGCTTCGGAGCCGAACGGCCGAAACAGTATCTCGACCTCGCCGGCGCACCCGTGCTGCGGCGGACGGTGGAGGCGTTCCGACGCCACCCCCAGGTCAGCGGCGTGCGCGTCGTCATCGACCCGGCGTGGCGCGACGCTTATGACGCTGCGGTCGGCGGCCTCGGGCTGGCGGAGCCGGTGGCCGGCGGAGCCACCCGGCAGGAGTCGGTGTGCAACGGGCTGGAGGCGCTGGCGCTGGCCGGCGCGCCCGACCTCGTGCTGATCCACGACGCCGCCCGCCCGCTGGTCGACGCCGACACCATCACCCGGGTGATCGCCGCGCTGGACAGCGCGCCGGGCGCCATCGCCGCGGTTCCGGTCGCCGACACCCTGAAGCGCGGCACGGACGGCGTCAGCGCCGGCACCGTCGACCGTGAGGGGCTGTGGCGGGCGCAGACTCCGCAGGGCTTCCGCTTTCCCGCCATTCTGGAGGCGCACCGCGCAGCATCCGGCCTGTCGTTGACCGATGACGCCGCGGTCGCCGAGCGCGCCGGGCTGCCGGTCGCGCTGGTGCCGTCGAACGAGGACAATTTCAAGGTGACCACCCCCGACGACCTGACCCGCGCCGCGCGGATCGTGATGGCCGGTCTGAACGACATCCGCACCGGCAGCGGCTTCGACGTCCACCGCTTCACCGACGGCGACTTCGTGACGCTGTGCGGCCTGCGCGTGCCGCACAGCCATGGGCTGGAGGGGCATTCCGACGCCGACGTCGGCCTGCACGCGCTGACCGACGCCATCCTGGGCGCGCTGGCCGCCGGCGACATCGGCAGCCACTTCCCGCCGACCGATCCGCGCTGGCGCGGGGCCGACAGCGCCCGCTTCCTGCGCCACGCCGCCGATCTGGTGGCGGAGCGCAGCGGCGTCATCGCCCACGCCGACATCACCATCATCTGCGAGCGCCCGAAGGTCGGTCCGCACCGCGCCGCCATGGCCGAGCGCGTTGCTCAAATCCTGGGCATCGAGGTCGGCCGGGTCAGCGTCAAGGCGACGACCACCGAACAGCTGGGCTTCACCGGCCGGCGCGAGGGCATCGCCGCGCAGGCGGTGGCGACCGTCCGGCTTCCGGGATAAGATCCGTCAAACAGCACGGCGACACGAGCCGGGAGAGGCCGACATGTTTCCCGACCACATCCGCGAACTCGCCGCCCAGACGCTGGCCGAATATGGGCTGGCCGGCTACATGGTGGCGACCGCCGAATCCTGCACCGGCGGACTGATCGCCGGGGCGCTGACCGACATCGCCGGTTCGTCGAAGGTCGTCGACCGCGGTTTCGTCACCTACACCAACATCGCCAAGACCGAGATGCTGAACGTCCCGGCCAGCCTGCTGCACGCCCACGGCGCCGTCAGCCCGGAGGTCGCCGTGGCGATGGCGGTCGGGGCGCTGGCCAAATCGCGGGCCGACGTCACGGTCGCGGTGACCGGCATCGCCGGCCCCGGCGGCGCCACCGCCGACAAGCCGGTCGGCCGGGTCTACATCGCCACCGCGGTGCGCGGCGGCGCCGCCAAGGCCAAGGAGTACACCTTCCCCGGCGACCGCGACGCCGTGCGGATGGCAACCGTCCAGGCGGCGCTGGAGCGGCTGCGGCTGGCCCGGCCAACCTCGAGCCTGCGCTGAAGACCGCCGGGCAAGCTCTTTTACAGGAAAGGGAAAATCGATGCCGACCATCAACATCCAGCTCTTCGAAGGCCGGACCGTCGAACAGAAGCGCGCCTACGCCAAGGCGCTGACCGAGGCCACCGTCGCGGTGCTCGGCTGCTCGCCCTCGGCGGTCGACATCATCTTTCAGGATGTGAAGAAGAGCGACTGGGCCAGCGGCGGCGAGCTGTGGTCCGACAAGACCTGACGCAGTTTTTCTGCTCCCTCAGACGCCGGGCGGCCCGCGCCCGCGGGCCTTGGCTTCGCGGGCAGAGCCCTCCGCATGGCACGGGGCCTCACGCCGATTGCGTGGCCCCGGCCGGCCCGTAGAGCTGGTTCGCCCGCGTCTCGAACGCCTGCACCATGCGGCGCACCGCCTCGTTGAACAGCAGGCCCATGATCTTCTGGAGCATCTTGGAGCGGAACTCGAAATCGACGAAGAAGTCGACGCAGCAGCCGCCGGGATGGTCGTTGAAGATCCAGTGGTTGTTCAGGTACTGGAACGGCCCCTCGGTGTACTGGACGTTGATCCGGCACTCGGGCTCGTTCAACTCCACCCGTGAGGTGAAGCGTTCGCGGACCATCTTGAAGCCGATGATCAGGTCCGCGAACATCACGTTGCCGTCGCGCTTGCGGATGCGGGACGCGAGGCACCAGGGCAGAAACTCCGGGTACTTCTCCACATCGGCAACCAGCGCGTACATCTGCATGGGCGTGTAGGGAAGAACCTTCTTTTCCGCGTGCGTCGGCATACCCGTCCCGTATCCTTTTGTTCCGCCGCCTTAGTCCGCGGCCACAGCACCCAGCTTGCGAAGCCGGGCCTCGCGCAGCTTTTCGAAATCCGCGCCCGCATGGTAGGACGACCGCGTCAGCGGCGACGACGCCACCAGCAGGAAGCCCTTGCCGCGACCGACGGTGATATAACCGTCGAACTCCTCGGGAGTCACGAACCGGTCCACCGCCGCGTGCTTGGGCGTGGGCTGGAGATACTGCCCAATCGTCAGAAAGTCCACATCGGCGGAGCGGAGATCGTCCATCACCTGCCCGATCTCTTCCTTGGTCTCGCCCAGCCCGACCATCAGGCCGGACTTGGTGAAGATCGTCGGGTCCAGTTCCTTCACCCGCGCCAGCAGCTGCAGCGAGGCGAAATAGCGGGCGCCCGGACGGATCGTCGGGTAGAGCCGCGGCGCGGTTTCCAGATTGTGGTTGAACACGTCGGGCTTGGCCTCGACCACCACCTCGACCGCGCCCTTCTTCTTCTGGAAGTCGGGGGTCAGGATTTCGATGGTCGTGCTGGGCGACGCGGCGCGCACCGCGCGGATGGTGCGGGCGAAATGCTCAGCCCCGCCGTCCTCCAGGTCATCGCGGTCGACCGAGGTGATGACGACGTGGGACAGCTTCAGCTTGCCGACCGCGTCGGCCACATTGTCGGGCTCATGCGGGTCCAACCGGTCGGGACGCCCGGTCTCGACGTTGCAGAAGGCGCAGCCGCGGGTGCAGATCGACCCCAGGATCATGAAGGTGGCATGCTTGTGCTTCCAGCACTCCCCGATGTTCGGGCAGGCGGCCTCTTCGCACACGGTGTTCAGCTTGAGCCCGCGCATCAGCTGGCGAGTCTCGCTGTATTCCTGGCTCATCGGCGCCTTGACCCGGATCCAGGCCGGTTTGCGCTGGATGGGGTTGTCGGGCTTGTGGGCCTTTTCGGGGTGGCGCAGCTTCTCGGTCTGGTCGACGAGGGTCATGGTCTAAAGCTCCCGACGGCCGACGCGATGCCCCGGCCCCGACATAGGTGCGATGAGGGTGTCAAACCCGCCATTCCGGCGGAAACAGTTCGGCCGGATAGGCCGGATCGAGCGCTTGGTCAAGCGTGAAAGGCGGCTCGACCGGGAATTGTCCATCCGATGCGTCCGCCTCGACGGCAGCCCGCAGGCGGGCGTCCGCATAGACATCGGCGAAGGCCTCGGCGATGTAGGGCCGCAAGCTCGGGCTGTCGTTGATTTCCCGCAGCAGCTTTTCCCGCTGCTCCCGGACGGTCAGCCGCCAGCCGCGCTCGCACCGCTCGCGCAAATCCGGACAGCACAGCCATTTCAGCAGGTCGACCAGCAGCACGCCCAGGCGGCTGTCGATCTCGGACCTCTGGCTGCGGCCCAAGCACGCGATCTCCTCCGCGACGTTTTCCCAATCGACGGGGGCGTTGTTGCGCTCGGCGCCGGCATGGCGAAGCTCCGCCGCCTGGTTCTGGGTCCAGGCGCAGAAATCCTCGTCATACGCGGCGCTGCTGCGGTCCATGCTCCGCCTTTCGGGAAAACGTCACCTCGGAAAAGCTTAGTTAAAAGTGGATCGCCCGGCCATAGGCATCAAGGACCGACTCGTGCATCATCTCCGACAGGGTCGGATGTGGGAACACGGTGTGCATCAGCTCGGCCTCGGTCAGCTCCGCCGTCTTGGCGATGCCGTAGCCCTGGATCAGCTCGGTCACTTCAGCGCCGATCATGTGGGCGCCCAGCATCTCGCCGGTCTTGGCGTCGAAGACGGTCTTGATCAGACCCTCCGCCTCGCCGAGAGCGATCGCCTTGCCGTTGCCGATGAAGGGGAAGCGGCCGACCTTGACCTCGTAGCCCAGCTCCTTGGCCTTCTTCTCCGTCAGGCCGACCGAGGCGATCTGCGGGTGGGAGTAGGTGCAGCCCGGGATGTTGCGGACGTTCAGCGCGTGCGGGTGCTTGCCGGCGATGTGTTCGGCAACGATCACGCCTTCATGGCTGGCCTTGTGGGCGAGCCAGGGGGCGCCGGTCACGTCGCCGATGGCGTAGACGCCCGGCTCGTCGGTCTGGCACATGGCGTTGGTCTGGATGTGACCGCGGTCGGTCTTGACCTTGGTGTTCTCCAGCCCCAGCCCCTCGGTGTTCGGGCTGATGCCGACGGCGACGATGACGCGGTCGACCGTGATGTCCTCGGTCTTGCCGCCGGCCTCGACGGCTACGGTCACGCTGTCGGCGGCCTTGCGCAGGTTGCCGGCCTTGGCGCCGGTGATGATCCGCATGCCCTGCTTTTCGAAGGCTTTCCGGGCCATTCCGGAGATTTCCTCATCCTCCACCGGAAGGATGCGGTCCATCACCTCGACCACGGTAACTTTGGCGCCCAAGGCGTTGTAGAAGCTGGCGAATTCGATGCCGATGGCGCCCGATCCGATGACCAGCAGCGACTTCGGCATGGTGTCGGGGGTCATCGCCTTGCGGTAGGTCCAGACCAGCTTGCCGTCGTCCTCCAGCCCCGGCAGGGTGCGGGCGCGGGCGCCGGTGGCGATGATGATGTGCTTGGCGCCGAAGGTGCCGACGGCGGCCGAGCCCTTGGTGACCGCGACCAGCCCCTTGCCGGCCAGCTTCGCCGAGCCCTCGATCACCGTGACCTTGTTCTTCTTCAGCAGGTGCTTGACGCCACCGTTGAGCTGGCCGGCGACCTTGCGCGACCGCGCCACGACCTTGTCGAGATCGAAGGACGGGTTCTGGATGACCAGACCATAGTCGGCGGCGTGCTTGGCGAGGTGCAGCACCTCGGCCGAGCGCAGCAGCGCCTTGGTCGGGATGCAGCCCCAGTTCAGGCAGATGCCGCCCAGGTTCTCGCGCTCGATGACCGCGGTGTGCAGGCCCAGCTGCGCGGCGCGGATCGCCGCCACGTAACCGCCCGGCCCGCCGCCGATGACGATGACGTCGTAATTCATGTCGGCCAAGGGTGTTCTCCCCATTCAGGAGCGAGGCGCATCCTCGCGGCCGGCGGCAAAGATGCCTTCCTCGACCCGGCACGCCTCGTCGATGATCGTCTGGTACAGGGTGGCCATGAAGTCCGGATCGAGGCCGTAAGCCTTGCCACGCTCGGCCGCCAACGCCTTGACCGCTTCAACGCGGTCGGGCAGGACGGCCGGCAACCCCTCCGCCATCTTCACCACGGCCACGCGGTGGACGACGGACAGGCGCTTGCCCAGCAAGGCGACGATCTCGTCGTCGATGGCGTCGATTTCGGCGCGAAGCGGGGCAAGGCTGTGGGACACGATCCGGATCCTCTCGACCGTCAGAGCAGCATCGAGAGCGGATCCTCAAGCAGCTTCTTCACCGCCGCAAGGAATTCCGCACCGACCGCGCCATCGGCGACGCGGTGATCGAAGGTGCCGGTCAGGCTCATCACCGTGGCGATGGCCAGCGCTCCGTCCTTCACCACCGGGCGCTGCTCGCTGGCACCGACCGCCAGGATGCAGGCCTGCGGCGGGTTGATGATCGCCTGGAACTGCTTGATCCCCATCATGCCCAGGTTGGAGATGGAGATGGTGCCGCCCTGGTACTCTTCCGGCTTCAGCGCGTTGTCGCGCGCCTTCTTGGCCAGCGCCTTCATCTCGTTGGAGATTTCGGCCAGACCCTTGGTTTCCGCCTTCTTGACGATCGGCGTGATCAGGCCGGTCGGGGTCGCCACCGCCACCGAGACGTCGGCGTGGCGGTAGTTCAGCATCGCCTCGTCGGTCCAGGACGCGTTGATCGCCGGGACCTTCTTCAGCGCCAGCGCGACGGCGCGGATGATGAAGTCGTTCACCGACAGCTTGTAGGCGTCGGACCGGCCGTTCAGCTCGGCACGCACCTTCATCAGCGCGTCGATCTCGACATCCACCGTCAGGAAATAGTCGGGAACCGTGCGCTTCACCTCGCCCAGACGCTTGGCGATGGTCTTGCGCATGCCACTGTTCGGCACGGCGGTGTAGGCCATGCCCAGCTTGTCGGCGAGGCCCTTGGCGTCGATGCCCTCCGCCGGCTTGGCGGCCGGAGCGGGAGCGGCGGCGGGCGCCGAGGCTGCGGCCGGAGCAGCAGCGGCGGCAGCGGGCGCCGGCTTGGCCGGGCCGGCGGCCTTGGCGGCCTCGACGTCGGCCTTGACGATGCGGCCGTTCGGGCCGGTGCCCTTGACGGTCTTCAGGTCGACGCCGGCCTGTTCGGCGATGCGGCGCGCCAGCGGGCTGGCGAACACGCGGTCACCGGACGCCGCCGCCGGAGCGGCGGCCGGAGCCGGGGAAGCGGCGGGCGCCGAAGCGGCCGGAGCCGCCGCGGGAGCCGGGGCCGCCGCCGGGGCAGCGGCCGGAGCGGGAGCGGCGGCGGCCGACAGCGCGCTGTCGTCCTCGCCCTCTTCCAGCAGGATGGCGATCGGGGTGTTCACCGCGACGCCCTGGCTGCCGGCCGGGATCAGGATCTTGCCGATGCGGCCTTCATCGACCGCCTCGACTTCCATGGTGGCCTTGTCGGTTTCGATCTCGGCGAGCACGTCGCCGGACTTCACCGTGTCGCCTTCCTTCTTCAGCCACTTGGCGAGGTTGCCCTCGGTCATCGTGGGCGAGAGGGCGGGCATCAGAATCTGAACGGTCATCCTATCAGCCCTCCTCTCAGCGGTAGCAGGCTTGCTTGGCGGCCTGGACGATGTGATCGACCTGCGGCAGCGCCAGCTTTTCCAGGTTGGCGGCGTAGGGCATCGGCACGTCCAGACCGGCCACGCGCGCCACCGGCGCGTCGAGGTGGTCGAAGGCCTGCTCCATCATCAGCGCGCACAGCTCCGACCCGATGCCGGCGAAGGGCCAGCCCTCCTCGACGGAGACGAGGCGGTTGGTCTTCTTGACGCTGTTGACGATGGTGGCGGTGTCCAGCGGACGGATCGTGCGCAGGTTGATGACCTCCGCGTCGATGCCTTCCTTGGCCAGGATCTCGGCGGCGGCCAGCGCGTGGCCGACCATGATCGAGAAGGCGGTGATGGTCACGTCCTTGCCCGGACGCTCGATCTTCGCCTTGCCGATCGGCAGCACGAACTCCTCGTCTTCCGGCACTTCGAAGCTCTGGCCGTAGAGGATTTCGTTTTCAAGGAAGACGACCGGGTTGGGGTCGCGGATCGCCGCCTTCAGCAGGCCCTTGGCGTCGGACGCCGACCACGGCGCGATGACCTTCAGGCCCGGGCAATGCGCGTACCACGAGGCGTAGCACTGCGAATGCTGGGCGGCCACGCGGGCCGCGGCGCCGTTCGGGCCGCGGAACACGATGGGGCTGCCCATCTGGCCGCCGGACATGTAGAGCGTCTTGGCGGCCGAGTTGATGATGTGGTCGATCGCCTGCATGGCGAAGTTGAAGGTCATGAACTCGACGATCGGCTTCAGCCCCTTGAAGGAGGCGCCGACGCCCAGACCGGCGAAGCCGATCTCGGTGATCGGCGTGTCGATCACGCGATCCTCGCCGAACTCCTGCAGCAGGCCCTGGGTCACCTTGTAGGCGCCCTGGTACTGCGCGACCTCCTCGCCCATGACGAAGACCTTCGCGTCACGGCGCATTTCCTCGGCCATGGCGTCGCGCAGGGCTTCGCGGACCGTCTTCTTCACCGTCTTGGCGAAGAACTTGTCCTCGTCGGACGCCGGCGCTGCCACCGGGGCGGCCGGCACGGTCGGAGCCGGGGCCGGAGCAGCATCCGCCACCGGGGCCGGGGCAACGGCGGCCGGCGCGGCGGTGGTCGGGGCGTTGCCACCCTTCGACAGCGCGCTCTCGTCCTCGCCCTCCTCCAGGAGGATGGCGATCGGGGTGTTCACCGCGACGTTGTCGGTGCCTTCCGGCACCAGGATCTTGCCGACGCGGCCTTCATCGACCGCCTCGACTTCCATGGTGGCCTTGTCGGTTTCGATCTCGGCGAGCACGTCGCCGGACTTCACCGCGTCGCCTTCCTTCTTGATCCATTTCGCCAGCTTGCCCTCGGTCATGGTGGGCGACAGGGCCGGCATCAGCACTTCGATCGGCATTCCTCAACCTCCGGCGGCGCGGGGCGATCGGTTACCCTTCTCAGGGTCAACCGGCCCACAGGCGCCGCTCCCGCTTATCGTTGATGTCAGGATTCGACGAGAATGTCGGTCCACAGCTCCGCCGGATCGGGCTCGGGGCTCTGCTGCGCGAACTCGGCCGATTCGGTGACGATCGCCTTCACCGCGCGATCGATCTCCTTCAGCTTGTCCTCGTCGGCATGGCCGCCGGCCAGAAGCTTCGACTTCAGCTGGTCGATGGGATCGGACTCCGACCGCATCTTCTCGACCTCTTCCTTCGTCCGGTACTTGGCCGGATCGGACATCGAGTGGCCGCGGTAGCGGTAGGTCTTCATCTCCAGGATGACCGGGCCGTTGCCCTCGCGGATGTACTTCACCCACTGGTCGGACGCGGCCTTCACGTCCAGCACGTCCATGCCGTTGACCTGATAGCCCGGAATGCCGTAGGCGGCGCCGCGCTGGTGCAGTTCGCCGGCCGAGGCGCGCTCCTGCGAAGTGCCCATGGCGTACTTGTTGTTCTCGATGACGAACAGCACCGGCAGCTTCCACAGCGCCGCCATGTTGAAGCTCTCGTACACCTGGCCCTGGTTGATGGCGCCGTCGCCGCAATAGACGGCCGCAATGCCGCCGTCCTTGGCGTACTTGTGCGCGAAGGCCAGACCGGTGCCGAGCGGAACCTGCCCGCCGACGATGCCGTGGCCGCCGTAGAAGTTCTTCTCGCGGCTGAACATGTGCATCGAGCCGCCCTTGCCCTTGGAGTAGCCCCCGCGGCGCCCGGTCAGCTCGGCCATCACGCCCTTGGCGTCCATGCCGCAGGCCAGCATGTGGCCGTGGTCACGGTAGCTGGTGATGACGCTGTCGCCCTCGTTCAGCGCGGCCTGCACGCCGACGACGACGGCTTCCTGGCCGATGTATAGATGGCAGAAGCCGCCGATCAGGCCCATGCCGTAGAGCTGGCCCGCCTTCTCTTCGAAGCGGCGGATCAGCAGCATCTCGCGGTAATAGTGAAGAAGTTCTTCGGAAGAGACGGCTTGAGCAGCGGGCGCGGTGTCGGTCTGCGCCTTGGTCGGACGGCGTCGGGACGCGGCCATGATTCCTCCCCAGGGTTCACGCGGCAACAGCCTTAAGACAGCCGTTGCCGCCACGCGTTGCGGGCATGAGTGATCCCGCACCGGAAGCGAATATGGCGCGCACAGTACACGAGCTTGCGGGCCCGCGCAAATACCTGTTTTTGATGGCAAATTCGCGATTAACCGCCTTTCGGTTAATCTGCTGATTTCCCCCTTACTTCTGCGGGACCGCCCCTTCCTGGTCGGCGATTTTGGGCAGCTTCACGATCACGTCGCGGGGATTGGAGAAGTTCAGCATCAGCCGCGCCCGCTCTTCCAGCATGTCACGGTCCAGCCCGTCGGCGCGCAGCAACTGGGCGCGGCGCTCCATATCCTCGCGCTCGGTGCGCAACTGGGTCAGCACCTCTTCGGTCTGGGCGATCTCCCCCTGCATCTGCTTCATCGCCACCAGTCCGCGGTCGCCGTGGACCGCGTAGTAGGCGAAGTAGGCGACCACGCAGGCGCACAGCGCCGGCATGATGGCTTGGCGGAGCGCGCTTTTGGCGGCGCGGGCGAGGCTGTCGGTGATGTCGGCGATCATGGTCATGGTGCGAGGATGGAATCACAGCGACTTTCCGCCGGTCAAACGAAAAAAGTGGAACAGACACGTCGCGAAAGCTTCGTGATGTTTGCGCAACCCAGTAATGGGTACCGATGAGTTCTTCGGCACAAGTTGCCGAAACGTTCCGTGAAAATGACGGCGGTCGGAGCGGCAGCGGATTGGGACTGCCTCGCCGGCACCACCCCCGCGGGGCCTGTCCGCCCGGCCTACCACCACCCGGCATAGTCCTATCGGGTCTGGGAATGAAAAACGGTTGTGGCGTGTTTGGGTCATCATGGCGTCGGCAGGACCACGCGACGACCGTGCGTCACCGTGCATCCCCCGGAGGCATCCCGCCCCGGCGATGACCGACCCACCCATGCGACCCATGGCTAAGGAGAGACACTCCATGCGCAGCAAGCTTCTGATCGCGGCCCTGCCCGCCCTGCTTCTGGGCTTGGCGGCCTGCGACGAACAGAACGCCAAGAACTCCAACGCGGCGACCGACTCGCACCCGACCACCAGCAGCGGGGCCACCACCAGCACGCCGTCGACCAGTGTGGGCGGTGGAAACGCCGGCACGGCGGGCGGCACCTCCGGCGGCACGACCATGGGCAACAGCCGCGAATCGACCGGCGGCGCGACGGTGCCCGGTGGGGCGACCGCCGGCGGCTCGGCCGGCGGTGGCGCCAGCACCGGAACGGCGACCCCGTCCGGCGGTCAGTAAGGCGACCGCGGCATAGACGACGGACCAGGGGCCGTGTCGGGGCTCAGACATCCACGACACGGCCCCGGCCCGTTCCGCCGCCGTTGCCGGATTCCGGTTCGAAGGCGATGCCCTTGACCAGCGCCACCACCGGACGCCCAGGCGCCAAGCCCAGTTCGCGCACCGCGGCCCGCGTGATGCGGGCGATCAGGAAGGACCCGCCGACCGCCATGCGCACGTCGGCAGAGGAGGGGCCGGACTCGGCAACCTCCACCACCCGCGCCGGCAGGGCGTTGCGGACGCTGACCCCGGTCGGCGCCTGAAGCGCCACGATGACGTCGCGGGCGTGGATGTGCAGGCGGACCGCCGCGCCCGGCGGCCGGTCGACCCGCGGCACTGTCAGCCGGCCACCGTCGAAGGCGAGCACAGTCAGCCCGTCGGCCTCCTCCTGGCGTTCCACCGTCAGGTCCAGCACCGCGCCGGCGTCCTGCGCCCCGGTCGCCGCCGACAGGTCGAGCCGGCCCATCACCGTACCGACCGGCCCGACGGCGCGCACCCTGCCCTCCCCAATCAGCACCATGGTGGTGGCGAGCCGCACCACCTCGTCCAGCGCGTGGCTGACCAGGACGATGGGGATTGCCATCTCGTCGCGCAGCCGCTCGATGTAAGGCATGATCTCCGCCTTGCGGGCGGCGTCGAGCGACGCCATCGGCTCGTCCATCAGCAGCAGGCGCGGCTGCGCCAGCAGCGCCCGGCCGACGGCGACGCGCTGCTTCTCGCCGCCGGACAGCCCGCGCGGCCGGCGGTCGAGCAGAGGCGCCAGTCCCAGCAGATCCACCACCGGGCCGAAGGCGATGCGCCGATCCCCGGCGGGAACCCGGCGCAGCCCATAGTCCAGGTTGCCGCGCACGGTCATGTGCGGGAAAAGCCGCGAATCCTGAAAGACATAGCCGACCCGCCGCTTTTCCACCGGCACATCGATGCGCCGTGCGCTGTCGAAGAAGACGGTGTCGCCGACGCGGATGCGCCCGGAATCCGGACGGGTCAGCCCGGCGATGGCGTTGATGACGGAGGTCTTGCCCGACCCCGACCGGCCGAACAGCGCGGTCACGCCCGCCTCCTCGGCGGTGAAAGCGATGTCGAGGGTGAAGGCGCCCAACGTCTGGCGGATCGACAGGTCCAGCATGGCGGTCGTGTCCCCGGGGCTCAGGTTTGGCCGATCAGCCGGCGGACCCGGCTTGCCAGCACCTCCGACAGCGTCAGCGCCACCAGCGCCACCGCGAAGGAAATGGTGGCCAGCCGCGCCGCCACCGCGTCACCGCCCGGCTCCTGCGTCGCGGCGTAGATCGCCAGCGGCAGGGTCTGGGTCTGGCCGGGAATGTTCGACACGAAGGTGATGACGGCGCCGAACTCGCCCATCGCCGCGGCAAAGGCGACGATGGCGCCGGACAGCAGGCCGGGCGCCATCAGCGGCAGCAGGATGGTGAAGAAGCGGTCGACCGGCCCGGCGCCCAGCGTGCGCGCCGCCGCCTCCAGCCCACCGTCGATCGCCTCGACCGACAGGCGGATCGCCCGCACCATCAGCGGGAAGGAGGTGACGGCGACCGCCAGCGACGCCCCTTCCGCGGTGAAGATCAGCTTGATGCCCAACGTGTGGTACAGCCAGCCGCCGATCACCCCCTTGGTGCCCATCGTCACCAGCAGGATGTAGCCGGTCACCACCGGCGGCAGAACCAGCGGCAGATGCACCAAGCCGTCGACCAGCGTCTTTCCCGGAAAGGAATAACGCCCGAGGATCCAGGCGGCGACCACGGCGACCGGCAACCCCAACGCGATGGCCACCCCGGCGACACGCAGGCTCAGCAGCAACGCGGTGGTTTCCATCGGCGTCAGGATGTCCATGCCGCCCAGCTTACGGCGAGTTGGGCGCCGGAACGAAGCCGAATTCCTTCCACACCGCCATGCCGTCCGGCGACTTGATGTAGTCGAGGAAGGCGGCGGCCGGGCCGCTCGTCGACGTCGCGGTCAGCGCCGCCGGATAGACGACCGGCGGATAGCTGTCCGGCGGGAAGGTCGCGACCACCTCCACCCCCGGGTCGATCGCCGCGTCGGTGCGGTAGACGATGCCCAGCGGCGCTTCGCCGCGGCTGACCAGCACCAGCGCGGCGCGCACGCTGTCCGCCCGCGCCAGCTTCGGTTCGACCGCCTGCCATTGGCCGAGCGACTCCAGCGCCTTGCGAGCGTACTTCCCGACCGGGACGTTCGACGGGTCGCCGGTGGCCAGACGGCCGTCGCCGAGCTGTTCGGCCAGCCGGCCGCCCTTGGACAGGTCGGGCTTCAGGCTGGACCCCTTGGGCGCAACCACCACCAGATCGTTGCCGAGCAGGTTGACGCGGCTTCCCGGTTTGATCAGGTTGCGCGTCTGCAAGTAATCCATCCAGTCGAGATCGGCCGAGATGAAGATGTCGGCCGGCGCGCCGTTCTCGATCTGCTTGGCCAGCGCGGAGGACGCGGCGAAGGATGCGGTGATCGACGCGCCGGTCTTCGCCTTGAACTGGGCTGCCAGCTTCTCCACCGCGTTCTTGGTCGATGCCGCAGCCAGGACCAGCGGGTCCTGCGCCATCGCCGCCGGGGTCACCGCCAGCGTCAGGCCAAGGCCGACCACCAGCACCGACACGGCCCGCGCAACCCCCTGTCCGCGCACGCCCATACGGAAACCGAACATCGCCCCTCCGACCTGCTTGCGGTTCAACCTATATCTCAACGGATACAGCGCTTCGCAGATGCGGTAAAGCGGAAACGCCCGGTTCACGCTGGTTTGGCCCGGCCCGGCGGCCGGCCACGGCCACTTCGCGTCATGACTCGGCAGGCTGCGGCGTGATAAGGAGGGTCGCGAATCGCCCGTGTTTCCCGATTTTTCATCCAGGAAAGCTTGCCATGCGCGCCGTCAAAATCTCCCCCTCGATTCTCTCCGCCGATTTCGCCCGGCTGGGCGAGGAGGTCCGCGCGGTTGACGCCGCCGGCGCCGACTACATCCACATCGACGTGATGGACGGCCATTTCGTGCCCAACATCACCATCGGCCCGGGCGTGGTGAAGGCGCTGCGGCCGCACACGGCGAAGGTCTTCGACGTCCACCTGATGATCTCCCCGGTCGACGCCTTCGTGACCGAGTTCGCCAAGGCCGGCGCCGACATCATCACCGTCCATCCGGAGGCGGGGCCGCACCTGCACCGGACGATCCAGCTGATCAAGTCGCTGGGCAAGAAGGCCGGCGTCTCGCTGAACCCGGCGACGCCGGTGGACGCGATCCAGCATGTGCTGGAGGACATCGACCTGGTGCTGGTGATGACGGTCAACCCCGGCTTCGGCGGCCAGAGCTTCATCATGAGCCAACTGCCGAAGATCCGCGACCTGCGCGCCCGCATCGACGCCATCGGCAAGCCGATCGACCTTGAGATCGACGGCGGCATCAATCCGGAGACCGCCCGGCTGGCGGTGGAGGCCGGCGCTGATGTGCTGGTCGCCGGCACCGCCACCTTCACCGGCGGTCCGGAGCACTACGCCGCCAACATCCGCGCCCTGCGCTGACCGGCGCGCCCGGCCACACGGCAACGGCCCCGCATCCGCCCCCGGTTGGGGAGCGGTGCGGGGCCGTTGCCGTTTCAAGGAAGGCCCGGTCTTTCAAGCACGGACCGGGATCCGTCAGCGGGCGCTGGCCATCGGTGCGCTGGCCGCGATCGCCTGGATGTCGCTCAGATGCTGCTGCAGCTTCGGCAAGGTCTGCTGGGCAAGGCTGCGGTAGGGCTGCAGATCCGGATCGGTGCTGCTGGCGACGGTCTGGTAGAGGTCGACCGCCTCGCGGTGCGCCATCACCTGCTGGTTGACGTAAGTGCGGTCGAAGGCGGCGCCGCGCAGGCCCTGCAGTTGGGTCAGCTTCTGCTGCTGGTCCAGGTCGGGCTGGGCCGGCGGCTCCAGGCCGCTGGCACGGGCCTGGGTCTTGACCAGTTCGCTGGTGGTGGTGTGGTCCATGATCATGTGGCGGGCGAACTGGCGCACCGGCTCGCTGGTCGAGCGATCCACCGCCATGCGGCTCGACGCGATCTCGAACAGGTCGCTCTGCGCGGCGCGGTTCACGAAGTCGGCGGCGCTGGCGACCGGGGCCATGCGGGCGTTGCGGTCCTGCGCGGCCATGCCGCTGCCGCTCATCTCCGAACCGGCCACACCGGCGCTGGAGCCGGCGATGCCGGTGGTCATCTGCTGTTCCATCCGCCGCTGCTCGGCCGCCTGACGGGCGCCGATGCCCTCGCCCAGCACCACGACCTTGCCGCCCTGCGGCGTGTCGGTGACCGGCAGGCCGCGCGCCGGCGCGCTCAGCGGCGGGATGGTCGTCGAACCGGACGACGCGCCCAGCGTGTAGCTCGACCCGGCCTGGGGCGTCGTCGCGCCGCCCACCTGCGCCATCGCGGTGGTCGACAACAGAACCGCGCCCATCGCGGTGAAAACAAAGGTCTTGGTCATGCGGGTTCTCCCAACATTATTGCAGTACGGCCCGGGTGGGGCGTGCTGGATGACCGCGTCGGCGCCGGACGCGCGACAGCGATCACGTGCAGCCGACAACATGGGGGCACCCCGAAAAGTTCCTTGGGGCCAAAAGATCCGCCGGCCAACAGAACCAAACGCGGTTTTGCCCGTTATTGGGCATGGGAAGACGGTCCCGCAACGGAAGGGAAAACAACCATGGGCATTCTCTGGACGATCATCATCGGGTTTCTCGCCGGCATCGTCGCCAAGTTCCTGATGCCGGGTCGCGATCCGGGCGGCTTCATCATCACCACCCTGCTGGGCATCGCCGGTGCCTTCGTCGCCACCTATCTGGGGGCCGCGGTCGGCTGGTATCGGCCGGGTGAAGGGGCCGGATTCATCGGCGCCATCGTCGGCGCCATCGTCATCCTCGCCATCTACCGGATGATCGTCGGCCGCCGTACGACGGTGTAACGGCAGCGACAAGGCCGGCTTGCACCGAAGCCGTGCAGCAGTGCAGAAGGGACCGCCACTCCGCTGGGCGGTCCCTTTTTTACGTCCTGTTGAAAAAAGACCGGGTCAGGCGAGCGCCACCGGCTGCGGCATGAAGATCGCCCGGGAAATGGCAGCCTGGATTCCGGCGTTGGTGAAGGGCTTCCGCACGATCTGGCCCAGGTGCCGGGCGTCCCGCGCGTGGATGTCACCGTCAAAGGCGGTGACGAAGATGGTGCGCAGGTCGCGGACACGCTTCAGCCGCCGGGCAAGCTCGATCCCGCTGCCGCCGTCGGCCAGACGGACGTCGAGCAGCGCCAGCGTCGGCTTTTCCGCCTTCAGCAGGGCCAGCGCCTCCAGCTCGTTGCCGGCGGTGCCACAGACGACATGGCCCATGTCGGCGACCAGCTCGCCCAGTTCCATCGCCAGCAGGGCGTTGTCCTCCACCACCATCACCCGCTGCACCATCGCGGCGCGCACATGCGCCCGGGCCGCCTTCAGCCGGTCGACCGCCGCGGCCCGCGGGAGTTGCAGCACCTTCGCCGCTTGCGGCAGGCTCAACCCTTCCAGCGCGGTCAGCAGGTAGAGCCGGCGGTCGGGCTCCGGCAATTCGGCAAGCGCGCGTTCGATCGGATGCGGCGAGGGCAGCGGCCGGCCCGGCGGGCCATCCGCCTCGGTCGAGCGGTCGAACAGCAGGTTCAGCAGGGCGTAGAGCGGCAGGCGCGCGCCCTCGCCCCGGTCCAGCCCGAAGCGCGACGGCGCCATCACCGCCGCCTCGACGCACCGGGTCACCAGCGCGTCGCCGCGGTCGGTCGTTCCGCACAGGGCGCGCGCGTAGCGGCGCAGCACCGGCACAATGTCGAAAACTTCGCATTCGTAAACGAGCATGCCCGTGACTCCGCTCCCCGATGGGAGTTGCCCCGAGGGAGCCAACCGTCTGGAAGCACCCCCGCGGGAACCGCGTCGCTATGTCGAAATGGTCGTCGGTCGCGCCCGAATCCTACCACGGCGGACAAAAGTGGCGAATGGGAAATGGGGGGTGCCGGGGACGGATGCACCGTGAACCGACGGTCAGCATCCTTGGGGGCCTGGCGGTATCACCGCGCCGTTTCGCGGATCCGCCGCGACCGCCATTGCCAGGGCTTTTCCACCTGCCCGGCCCACAGCCCCATCTTCTTGCTCTGGGCGTAGGCCTCGCCCTTCTGATAGGCAGGGGAGAGGCTGGCGTACTGGAAGGCCCAGCCGCGCGCCACCATCGCCGCCCCCAGATCGACCCCACGCACCCGGCATTCGCCCTTCTTCTCGCCGGTGCGGTCCTGTTCGGTGATGGTGCAGGTCACCTCCTCGTCCTTCACCATGTTGGCGAGCACGGCGGTGGCGACCTTGAAGCAGTCCAGCTCGTGGCCATAGCGGTTCTTGCACTTCTGACCGGGATCGGGGGCATCGATGCCCATCAGCCGCACCGCCGTACCGTTGACGGTCAGCAGGTCGCCCTCCACCGCCATCGCCGAGCCCTTGATGGTCTGGTCCGGCGTGTTGGCGATCGGGCCGCGCCCCTTGGCCGCCTGCTTGGTCTGCGCCGCCACCGGGGCCGCCGCCGGGGCCGCGACCGCCAGACACAGCGCCAGCGCCAGCGCGGCCCTAGAACAGGCGCGGCTGGTCATCGGGCTTTTTCCGCTCCACGGCGTCCGACGGCGGGTCGAGGCAGGAGGCGTCGTCGTTGCGCACGCTGTTCACCCGCGGCCCCACCGGCACCGCGTCCAGCCAATCCTCCGGCGCCGACCGGATCAGGCCCTCCACCACCGGCAGCGGCGTCGCCGGGTCGAGCCAAGCGTCCCAGTCCGCCGGATCGAGCACCACCGGCATGCGGTCGTGCAGGAACGACAGGGTGGCGTTGGTGCCGGTGGTGACGACCGTCGCGGTTTCCAGCGGATGGTCGAGCGGCGGCCCGCTCTTCGGCCCGCGCCAGCGCTCCCACAGGCCGGCCAGCGCGAACAGGCTGCGGTCGCGGCGGCGGATGACGTGCCCCTGCTTGCGCGGCCTCGCCCCCTCCCCCACGCTGGTCCATTCGTAGAATCCGTCGAGCGGGATCAGGCAGCGGCGCTTGCGGAAGGCGTCGCGGAAGGCCGGCTTGTCAGCCACCGATTCGCCGCGGGCGTTGATCATCCGCCCGCCGATCGACGGATCGTCGGCCCAGGGCGGCACCAGCCCCCAGCGCAGCAGCGCCAGATGCCGCCCATCCTCTTCGCGGCGGATGGCCGGGATGTCCTGGGTCGGGGCGACGTTCCAGCGCTCCTTCAGGTTCGGCCGTTCCGGGACGCCGAACACGCGCTGGATTTCATTGACCGGGGTGGTGAGAAGCATGCGTCCACACATGCCCCTGAGTATGGGCCCTCCGCCGCACCGGCGCCACCCGCTTCGGCAGGACGGTTGGCCGTTCCGACAGTCGTTGCAGCAAACAAGCGTCACCCATGCCGCCCGGTGGGGTTTCCCTGGCGCGTCAGCCGGCCTATCTTCGCGGGGCACAACAAGCTTCGAACCGGCAAGGCGGGAGTTCACCCATGAAGTTCGGCATCGGACAGGCGGTTCCGCGCACCGAGGACGCTCGGCTGCTGACTGGCGGCGGCCGCTACACCGACGACGTGTCGCTGCCCGGACAGGCCTACGCGGCCTTCGTCCGCTCACCCCATGCCTTCGCCGCCATCGGCGCCATCGACACGGCCGATGCCCTGGCCCAGCCGGGCGTGCTGGCGGTCTACACGGTGGCCGACCTCGACGCCGAGCAGGTCGGGATGATCCCCTGCCAGGCGGTGCTGAAGCAGCGCGACGGCTCCCGCTACGTCCGCACGCCGCGCCCGGCGCTGGCGAAGGGCTTCGTCCGCCATGTCGGCGACCCGGTCGCCATCGTGGTGGCGGAGACGCTGGACGCCGCCCGCGACGCGGCCGAACTGGTGATGGTCGACTATGAGGACCGCGAGCCGGTCACCGGCACGATGGACGCGCTGGAGCCCGGCCGGCCGCTGGTGTGGGACGAGGCGCCCAACAACCTCTGCTTCGACTGGGACACCGGCGACGAGGCGGCGGTGGAGGCCGCGCTGGCCGGCGCCGCCCGCGTGGTTGAGCTGGAGATCGTCAACAACCGCGTCGTCGCCAACCCGATGGAGGGGCGCGCCTGCGTCGCCGGGGTCGAGGCCGGGGCGGACGGCGGGCCGGGCCGGCTGCTGATCTATGTGACCAGCCAGGGCGTCCACGGCCTGCAGAAGCAGTTCGCCAAGATGCTGAACGAGCCGGACGAGCGCATCCGCGTGCTGACCACCGACGTCGGCGGCGGCTTCGGCATGAAGCTGTTCAACTACCCGGAATATGTCGCCTGCCTGTTCGCCGCCCGCCGGCTGAACCGCGCGGTGAAGTGGGCCGCCGACCGGACCGAGGGCTTCGTCAGCGACGACCACGGCCGCGACCATGTCAGCAAGGCGCGGCTGGCGCTGGACGCCGACGGCCGTTTCCTGGGGCTGCGCGTCGACACCGTCGCCAACCTGGGCGCCTACCTGTCGAACTACGGCCCCTTCATCCCGACCGACGCCGGGTCGGCGATGCTGGTCGGCTCCTACCGGACGCCGGCGGTCTATGTGCGGGTGAAGGGCGTCTTCACCAACACCCAGCCGGTCGACGCCTACCGCGGCGCCGGCCGTCCCGAGGCCGCCTATCTGCTGGAACGGCTGATCGACCATGCCGGGCGCGTCACCGGACTGGGCCCGGCGGAGATCCGGCGGCGCAACTTCATCCCGCCCACCGCCATGCCCTACGCCACCCCGATGGGGCAGGTCTACGACACCGGCGAGTTCGTGCAGAATCTGGAGGACGGTCTGGTCCTGGCCGACATGGCCGGCCTGCCCGCCCGCAAGGCGGAGGCCCGGGCGCGCGGCAAGCTGCGCGGCGCCGGCCTGTCCACCTACATCGAGGCCTGCTCGGGCGGCGGGCCGGAGCAGGCGACGGTGCAGGTCAACGGCGACGGCAAGGTCGTGCTGCTGATCGGCACCCAGACCAACGGCCAGGGGCACGAGACCGCCTACAAGCAGATCCTGGCCGACCGTCTGGGCGTCCCGCCGGAGGATGTCGAGGTCGTGCAGGGTGACACCGACCGCGTCACCTGGGGCGCCGGGACCGGCGGCTCCCGCTCCGTGCCGGTCGGCGGATCGGCGCTGGCGGAGGGAGCGGCGATGGTGGTGAAGACCGCGACCGCCGTCGCCGCCGACCTGCTGGAAACGGCGGAGGTCGACGTGGAGTTCGCCGACGGCCGCTTCACCGTCGTCGGCACCGACCGCGCCGTCACGCTGAAGGAGGTCGCGGCCAAGGCGGCGGCCGACAAGCCGGCCGGGGCGGATGGGCTCGCCTTCTCCGAGGTGGCGCGCTGGACCCCGCCGGCCAGCACCTTCCCCAACGGCTGCCACATCGCGGAGGTGGAGGTCGATCCGGCCACCGGCGTGGTCGACGTGCTGCGCTACACCGTCGTCGACGATTTCGGCACCGTCGTCAACCCGATGCTGGTGATCGGCCAGATCCACGGCGGCGTCGCCCAGGGGCTGGGGCAGGCGTTGCAGGAACGGGTGGTCTTCGATCCCGACAACGGCCAGCTGCTGTCCGGTTCCTTCATGGACTACCAGATGCCGCGCGCGGTCGACATGCCGCCGATCGAGGTCAAGCTGAACAGCGTGCCGAGCACCACCAACATGCTGGGCATGAAAGGCGCCGGCGAGGCCGGGGCGATCGGCGCGCCGCCGGCCATCATCAACGCGCTGGTCGACGCGCTGTCCGACCTCGGCATCACCCACATCGACATGCCGGCGACCCCGGAATCGGTGTGGGCGGCAATCCGCCACGCCGAAGGCCGGATGGCGGCGGATTGACCGTTGTCCAGGCCCCGGCAGGGGCATAGGCGAAACGCCCTGGACGGAGGTGTGGCTCTTGTCACACCTCCGTCGGATTAAACCTGTGGCGGCGCTGCCCACCTTCGGGTGATGATCGGCGTGCATGACGGGCGAGGGGGCGATGGCGTTTGGCGATGGCGGGTGCGGCGGACGGTGCGCCGAGCGGTTCGAACTCGATTTCACGATGGCGTTCCAGCCGATCGTCGACGTGGCCGGCGGGACCGTCTGGGCGCATGAGGCGCTGGTCCGCGGCACGCAGGGCCAGGGAGCCGGCTGGGTGCTGGGCCAGGTGACCGATGCCACCCGCTACGCCTTCGACCAGTCCTGCCGGATCAAGGCGATCGAACTGGCCTCCGGCCTGCCGATGGACGGCGCCCGCCTGTCGATCAACTTCCTGCCCAACGCCGTCTACAAGGCGGAGGCCTGCATCCAGGCGACGCTGGCCGCCGCGCGGCGCACCGGCTTCCCCACCGACCGCATCATCTTCGAGGTGACGGAGAACGAGCGGGTCGTCGACCATGACCATCTGAAGAGCATCTTCAACGAATACAAGCGCCAGGGCTTCCAGACCGCCATCGACGATTTCGGTTCGGGCTATTCCGGCCTGAACCTGCTGGCGGAATTCCAGCCCGACATCATCAAGCTGGACATGGAGTTGACCCGCAACATCGACCGCGAGCGGGCGCGCCGCAGCATCGTCAAGGGCATCCTGGCGGTGTGCGAGGATCTGGACATCACCCCGGTCGCCGAAGGGGTGGAAACCGCCGACGAGGCGAAGACCCTGCGCGACCTGGGCGTCACGCTGATGCAGGGCTATCTGTTCGCCAAGCCGGCCTTCCAGACGTTGGTGACCGAGCCGGAGTTGGCGGCGCTGGCGGCCTGAGGTCTTATCGCGCCCTCACCGGCGCCGTCATGTAGCTCATGCCGCCGCCATAGCTCGCCAACTTGGCCGCCAGCGCCGGGTCGCCGGCCTCAAAGGGCGTGAAGCCGGCGCGGTCCCAATAGCTCCGCGCACCCGGGGTCGAGGTCAGCGCCAGCCAACCCCATCCCTGCCGCGCCGCCAGCGCGTGGGCATGCTCCAGCACCGCGGCGCCCAGCCCCGACCCGCGGGATTCGGGCAGCAGCGCAATGTCGTGCAGGTAGAGGCAGTTTGCATCGGCCGGCAGCGCGCCCAGCGGCGTGTCGAGCGGCGGCGGCGCGCCCAGGCGGCCGGGATGCATGACGCCGTAGCCGATGGCAATCCCGTCGCGCTCGGCCAGCCGGCAGCCGGCGGGGTACAGCGCCAGCCGCTCTTCAAAGACGCTACGCTCCTCCGGATAGGCCGGATGCACGATGTCGGCGATGGCCAGCACCCGGTCGAGATCGGCCTCGGTCATAGCACGCCATAGCGCGCGCGATGCTGTCCGATCCGCCACAATCCCCACCGTCATCCGCCTTCTCCATTCCACAAGCCGTTCAAGAGCTTTCAGCCGCCCGTTGGGCAGGCTATGCTGACTCTTCATACCATAGGGAGACTACCCCATGCCCGACGCCGCTGTGGCGCGCCTGCTGCCGACGGTCCGCACGATCGCTCATGAAGCCGGTCAGGTCATCCTGCGCTTCTACAACGATGGCATCGACGTCGCTACCAAGGTGGATGGCAGCCCGGTCACCCAGGCCGATCAGGCGGCGGAGGCGGTGATCGTTCCCGCGCTGCACCACCTGTTGCCCGGCGTCCCGGTGGTGGCGGAGGAGGCGATGTCGGTGGGTCCGAAGCCCGACATTTCCGGCGGGCGTTTCTGGCTGGTCGATCCGCTCGACGGCACCAAGGAATTCATCTCCCGCAACGGCGAGTTCACCGTCAACATCGCGCTGATCGAGCAGGGCGTCCCGGTGCTGGGCGTCGTCTACGCCCCGGCCACCGGCGACCTGTACGCCGCGGCCGGCCCCGGCACCGCCGTCCATTGCGCGGAGGGGCGGCACGACCACCCGATTTCCGTGCGCAACCCGCCGTCGGACGGGCTGACCGTGGTCGCCAGCCGTTCGCACGGCAGCGGTTCGGTGCTGGACGATTTCCTGACCCGCTTCACGGTGAAGGACCGGGTGTCCTGCGGCAGCTCGCTGAAGTTCTGCACGGTGGCGAGCGGCAAGGCCGACCTCTACCCGCGCTTCGGTCCGACCAGCGAGTGGGACACCGCCGCCGGCCACGCCGTGCTGATCGGCGCCGGCGGCCGGGTCGAACAGCCGGACGGCTCGCCGCTGGTCTATGGCAAGGACGACATCCTGAACCCGCATTTTGTCGCCTACGGCTGGAAATGACGTTGACGGTTTCGTGCCTGGGTGACGCGGCGACCGCGGTTCTCACCACCGCGGCGCCGCTGGAAAAAGTGCGCCTGACCCACGCGTTCGCCGCGGCATGGCGCGACGGCCGGCTGTCGGCCGACGTGCCGGTGCCGCCCCCCGACCGCCCGGCACGTCCCGACCGGCCGGAGCTGAAGCTGCCGCGCGACATGCCCAAGCGCGGGCGCGGCGGCAGCGCGCAGAACCGCGTCGCGTTGCTGCACGCGCTGGCTCACATCGAGCTGAACGCCATCGATCTGGCCTGGGACCTCGTCGCCCGATTCGCCGGCTGCGGCCTGCCGCAGGGCTTCACCGACGACTGGATCCAGGTGGCGGACGACGAGGCGCGGCATTTCCAGATGCTGGAGAGCCGGCTGAACGCGCTGGGCGCCTCCTACGGCGACCTGCCGGCCCATGACGGGCTGTGGCAGGCGGCGACCGAGACGGCGCACGATGTCGCCGCCCGGCTGGCGGTGGTGCCGATGGTGCTGGAGGCGCGCGGGCTGGACGTCACCCCCGACACCGTCCGCCGCCTGCGCGACTTCGGCGACGCGGAGAGCGCCGACCTGCTCCAGACCATCCATGATGAGGAAATCCATCATGTCGCCGCCGGCCGGCGCTGGTTTGTCCATCTCTGCGCCCAGCGCGGCGCGGAACCGGTGACCCTGTGGCAGGAACTGGTCGGGCGCCATTTTCGCGGCGGCCTGAAACGGCCCTTCAACATCGACAGCCGGCGGCTGGCCGGCTTCGGGCCGGAGTATTACGAGCCGATCACGCCGGAGATCGAGCGGCGCCCGGTTGACCGCCAGCCGGAAACCCGGTAAGGCGCTGGGCATCATGGCCGTATACACCGAAGTCACCGACGAGGATCTCAGCGCCTTCGCCGCCCAGTACGATCTGGGCGCGGTGCTGTCGTGCAAGGGCATCGCGGAGGGGGTGGAGAATTCCAACTTCCTGCTGGTGACCGAACGCGGACCCTACATTCTGACGCTCTACGAAAAGCGCACGCGGAAGGAGGATCTGCCCTTCTTCCTCGGCCTGATGGAGCATCTGGCCGACAAGGGCATCGCCTGCCCGCTGCCGGTCGCCGGGCGGGACGGGGTGGCGCTGCGCGAGTTGTGCGGCCGCCCGGCGGTGATCGTCACCTTCCTGGCCGGCATGTGGCCGCGCCGCATCACGCCGCAGCATTGCGCCCAGTTGGGCGAGGCGCTGGCCCGCCTGCATCTGGCCGTCGGCGATTTCCGCATGGAGCGGCCGAACGCGCTCGCCCTGCCCGGCTGGAAGGATCTGTTCGCCAAGTCGGCCGACCGCGCCGACGAGGTGGCGCCGGGGCTGCGCGCGACCCTGGAAGACGAACTGGCGGCGCTGGACGCCAACTGGCCGGCCGGCCTGCCGTCGGGCGTCATCCACGCCGACCTGTTCCCCGACAACGTCTTCTTCCGCGGCGACCAGTTGTCCGGGCTGATCGACTTCTACTTCGCCTGCAACGACTTCTTCGTCTACGACGTCGCGATCTGCATCAACGCCTGGTGCTTCGAGATCGACGGCTCGTTCAACGCCACCAAGGCACGGCTGCTGCTGAGCCACTACCGCCGGGTCCGGCCGCTGTCGCGGGCGGAACTGGACGCCCTGCCCTGGCTGTGCCGCGGCAGCGCCGTGCGCTTTTTGCTGACCCGTCTCTATGACTGGCTGAACCACCCGCCGGGCGCCTTCGTCCGGCCGAAGGATCCGCTGGAGTATCTGCGCAAGCTGCGCTTCCACCAGTCGGTCCGCGGGCTTGGCGACTATTTCCTGGACGATTCCGACGTGGCGGAGAGCTGAGGCGATGACCGACGACGTTTCTTCCGCCGAGGTTTCATCCGCCGAGTCCGGCCCCAAGGCGGTGGACATCTTCACCGACGGCGCGTGCAGCGGCAATCCCGGCCCCGGCGGCTGGGGCGCCATCCTGCGCTACGGCGCGGTGGAAAAGGAGCTGTATGGCGGCGAGCCGGCGACGACCAACAACCGCATGGAACTGATGGCGGCGATCCAGGCGCTGGAAGCGTTGAAAAAGCCGGTGACGGTCAATCTCTACACCGACAGCGAGTATGTGAAAAACGGCATCACCAAGTGGATCCATGGCTGGAAGGCCAAGAACTGGACCACCGCCGACCGCAAGCCGGTGAAGAACGTCGATCTCTGGCAGCGGCTCGACGCGGCGCAGAAGCAGCACCGCATCGAGTTCCACTGGGTCCGCGGCCACGCCGGCCACCCCGAAAACGAACGCGCCGACGAACTGGCCCGTCGCGGCGTCGCCGACGTGCGGGCGCGGTCGTAACGACGCCCCTCTCCCCACAAGGTATGGGGAGAGGGAGATGCATCCTTACAGCGCTTCCAGAACCGCCTCGGCCGACGACACCTCGAACTTACCGGGGGCCTCGACGGCGACGTGGGTGACCTTGCCGTCCTTGGCGACCAGGGCGAAGCGCTGGCCGCGGGTGCCCAGGCCATAGCCCGAACCGTCCATCGTCAGGCCCAGCGCCGTGGTGAAGGTGGCGTTGCCGTCCGGCAGCATGGCGACCTTGTCGCCGACGCCGCCCTTGTCACCCCAGGCGCGCATCACGAACGGGTCGTTGACGGCGAGGCAGATGATGCTGTCGACGCCCTTGGCCTTCAGCGCGTCGGCCTGCTGGACAAAGCCCGGCAGATGCTTGGCGGAGCAGGTCGGGGTGAAGGCGCCGGGGACGGAGAACAGGACCACCGTCTTGCCCTTGAACAGCTCGTCGGTGGTCACCTCCTGCATGCCGTTGTCGGTCAGCCACTTCAGCGTGACGGAGGGAATGGTGTCGCCAACCTGGATGCTCATCGTCTCTAACCCTTCCATTTTTGGTAAGGCCGGACCCTCTTGGCGGAGCGCGGCCCTGTCTCCCTTCTAGACCCCGCGACCGTTGGCCGCAAGGAGGGCCGACGATCGGCCGGCCCCCTGTTCCGCTCCGCGGATGGAACGCCTATGAACGGGGGCCGCCGGCCTTGGCCAGCGCCTCCAGCACCGCGCCATCGCTCAGCAGTTCCGGCAGCGCGATGCCGTCCGGCGCGCCCGGCCCGTAGACGATGTTGAAGGGAATGCCATAGCGGCCATGATCGGCCAGGAAGCGGGCGATCGTCGCATCCGGCCGCGTCCAGTCGGCGCGCATCGCCACCACCGCCGGATCCTCCAGCCGTTGGGCGACGTCGCCGCGATTCAGCACCAGCTTCTTGTTGGCTTGGCAGGTGATGCACCAGTCGGCGGTGACGTCGACGAAGACGGTGCGGCCGGCGGCGACATCGTCGCGGATCGCCGACTCGGCGAAGGGCACCCAACGCGCCTTGGCCTCGCTCACCATCGGCGCCGCACCGGCGGAGGGGCCGACCGCCGCCGGCATGGCGAAGGCGGCAAGCGCCAGAACGCCGGCCAACCCACCAGCCAGCACCGGCCCGCCGCGCCGCCCCGCGACGCGCAGGTAACGGCCCAGCCACAGCGCCAGAACCAGCGCCGCCATCAACAGCCCGACCGTCGCCGCGGCGACGTCACCGATCTGCGCGGTCAGCACCGACAGCAGCCACAGCGCCGTCACCATCAGGGCAAAGCCCATCACGGTCCGCAGCGTCGCCATCCAGCGTCCCGGACGCGGCATCCAGGCGGCGATGCGCGGCCAGGCCGCCACCGCCAGATAGGGCAGCGCCAGCCCGACGCCCAGCGCGGCGAAGATGGCGAACACCTCCAGCGGCCCCTTGGCCAGCGCGAAGCCGACCGCGGTGCCCAGGAACGGCGCCGAACAGGGGGTGGCGAGCAGGGTGGCGAAGGCGCCGGTGGCGAACGGACCGGCCAGCCCCTCCCCGCCCAGCCGGTCGGCCAGCGCGCGCGGCAACGGCACCTCGAACAGGCCCCACAGGTTGGCGGAGAACAGGGTGACCAGCACCACCATGAAGACCAGGAACAGCGGCTGCTGGAACTGGATGCCCCAGCCGACCGCCCCGCCCGCCGCCTTGACCGCCACCAACACCGACGCCATCAGCAGGAACGAGGTCAGGATGCCGGCCGCGCTCGCCAGGAAGCCGGCGCGCACGGCGGCCGGCGCCCGCCCGCCATGCTTCACCACCGACAACAGCTTCAGCGACAGCACCGGCAGCACGCAGGGCATCAGGTTCAGGATCAGCCCGCCGAGCAGCGCCACCCCCAGCATCGCCAGCAGCCCGGCACCGGCCGGCGCCCCAGCGGCGGCGGTGCCCGCGCTCGCGGTCGCGCTCGCGGTCGCCGGCGCCTCGACCGCCTTGTCGCCATCGACCAGGGTCAGCGTCATCGGCCGACCGGCGAGATCCAGGCCGGGCTGGGCGTCGGTCGCCGACAGGGTCAGGCGGACATGGCGGTCGTTGTCGGAAAACACCGTCCTGGGCGCAGAGAAGCTCAGCGGCGGGTCGGTTTCGACGAAAACGTCCGGGGTGACGAAGCCATCGGCGGCGGTCGCCTCGACCTCCAGCGTGGTGCCGCGACCGCGCACCGCATCGATGCGCAACAGACCGTTCGGCCCCTTCGGCACCAGCGCCTGGGCGCGGGCGACCTCGTTGGCCGAGCCCGACGGGTCGGCCGGACCGGCGGGCAGCGCCAGCGCGAGATCCAGCGTCTGCGGCACGCAAATCTCCGAACAGACCAGCAGTTCGGCGGTCAGCGCCAGACCGACCGGCTGGCCCGGTGCCGCCGGCACGCCCTGGACGGGGAACAGCACCGCAGTGTCGTAGCCGGCCGTTTCGAACCCGAGAACGGAAAAGCGATGCGGTGCCGGATAGGCGAGCGTAGCGTCCTTGAGGTTGGCCGAGCGGCTCCAGTCCAGGCGCGGGGCGAATCCAGCGTCACCGGGGGAGCGCCAATAGGTCTTCCACCCCGGCTCCATCCGCAGTTCCAGCCCCAGCGGCAGCGCCGTCAAGTCGCCGGCGGCGCGCACGGCGGAGACCAGCCGCGCCTCCACCGGGCCGGCCTTCACCCAGGCACCGACGCCGTCCTGCGCGCCGTCTTGAGCCAGAACCGGAGACGCCGCGCCAATCAGCCCGGCCACGGCAAGCCCGGCCAGCCGCTGGAAGAAGGAGGCATGTCTTTTCATCGCGCGCACTGTTCTCTTCCGTGCAGGGGGCGCATCGGCGTCCCGACGCCCTATATATATAGCCCATATATAGGTGACAAAACTCCGCCGGTGCTGTCAAACTCGGGTGAAAGCGTCACCAGAGCGCCAACCACAACCGAACGTTCGGACGGAACAGGCCACCTGATCCGGACCGACGACCAAGGATAACCGCCCATGCCGCGCCTGACCAAGTCTCCAGACTCCAAGACCACGGAATCGCTGACCGGCCAGTTGCTGATTGCCATGCCCGGGATGGAAGATCCCCGTTTCCAGCGCACCGTCATCTACGTCTGCGCCCACAACGAGGATGGGGCCATGGGGCTGGTGGTGAACCGGCTGTTCGGGTCGATCACCTTCGAGGATCTGCTGGAACAGCTCGATATGAACATCCCGCAGCCCGCCAACAACCTGCCGGTCCATTACGGCGGGCCGGTGGAATCGGGCCGCGGTTTCGTCCTGCATTCGACCGACTATGTCCGCGACGGCACGCTGGTGGTGAACGACGATGTGGCGCTGACCGCCACCATCGACATCCTGCGCGCGATTTCCGAGGACCGCGGCCCGCGTCGAAACCTGCTGCTGCTGGGCTATGCCGGCTGGGGCCCCGGGCAACTCGACGCCGAATTCCAGGCCAACGGCTGGCTGAACGTGCCCTGCGACGAACAACTGCTGTTCGACACCGACCTTGATGCCAAGTGGGAGCGCGCGATCGGCAAGCTGGGCGTCAGCGTCTCCATGCTGTCGGGCGAGGCCGGCCACGCGTGAGAGGTTCTGATTGCAGGGTTCAGTCCAGGATCAGCGGGCAGGATTGACACGGATTTAACGGATTTTTTGAACCTGGAGGCGCTCCGACCTTGTGGGAAAACAGCCACGATGGCGAGGCGGCATCCGTGTAATCCGTGACATCCGTGGAGATCTTGCCCCCGACGCCACGGCTTCGAGCCCAACACACCCCTATTCCGCCCACCGCGCGGCGGCCGCATCGTCGCTGTCCTTCGCCTCGACCCAGCGCTCACCGTCGGGGGTGGCCTCCAGCTTCCAGAAGGGCGCCTTCGTCTTCAGCCAGTCGATCAGGAACCGGCAGCTGTCGAAGGCGGCGTCGCGGTGTGCCGACGCGGTGGCGACCAGCACGATCTGGTCGCCCGGCTCCAACCGGCCATAGCGGTGGATGACCAGCACATCGTCCAGCGGCCAGCGTCGCCGCGCCTCCGCCTCGATCGCCTCCAACTGCCGTTCGGTCATGCCGGGATAATGCTCCAGCGTCATGGCGCTGACCGCCTCGCCACCGGCGATGTCGCGCACCAGCCCAACGAACAGCGTCACCCCGCCGATCGAGGTGCGGCCGGCCGTGAAGGCGGTATATTCGGCGCCGACGTCGAAATCCTCGGCCTGGACGCGGATCGTCATGTCGTCAGCCCCCCGTCACCGGCGGGAACAGCGCCACCTCGTCGGTCGCCGACAGCGGGTGATCGTAGGGCACATGCTCCTGGTTGACCGCCACCTTGACGACCTTGCTGTTGGCCAGCGCCTCGGCGTGGCGGGGGCTGCGGGTCTTCAGCCAGTCAACCAGCGCGCCGACCGTCGTGACCTCCGCCGGCAGATCGACCGTCTCGGTCGGCACGCCGATCTTGCTCCGCAGCCAGGCGAAATAGAGAATCTTCATCACCGGATCTCCTAGTGGAGTTCTTTGAAGGACAGGAAATCGACCATCATGCCGGGCTCGACACAGTCGAGATCCTCGGGCAGCTCGATCAGTCCATCGGAGTCGACCAACGACGACAGGACGCCCGCCCCATCGCGCGGGTATTTGGTCACCGTCAGCCCGCCGTCGGCGGCGCGCGTCAGCGACCCGCGCAGATACTCGCGCCGGTCGGGTTTTTTCTTGTGGGTGAAGGCGGCGCGCACCGGGATCGGCGTCGGCGTCTCGTCCGCCGCCCCCATCAGCCGCAGCAGGATCGGACGGGCGATGCGCAGGAAGGTCACCACCACCGCCACCGGGTTGCCGGGCAATCCGACGAACACCGCGTCGCGCACGCGGCCCAACGCCACCGGCCGGCCGGGCTTGATCGCCAGGCGCCAGAAATCCAACCGCCCGTTGGCCTCCACCGCCGGCTTGACGTGGTCCTCCTCCCCGGTCGACATGCCGCCGGAGGTGATCAGCGCGTCATGGGTGGCCGACGCCGCGGCCAACGCGTCGCGGATCGCCTCGACACGGTCGGGCAGGATGCCGAGGTCGGTGACGGCGCAACCGAGCCGAGCCAGCAGCGCGATCAGGGTGAAGCGATTCGCGTCATAGACCGCACCGGCATCGAGCGCCGCCCCCGGTTCCCGCAACTCGTCGCCGGTCGAGAACACGGCGACCCGCAACCGCGTGCGCACCGCCAGCGTCCGCCAGCCGAGCGACGCGGCCAGCCCGATGTCCTCCGGCCGCAGCCGGCGCCCGGCGGCCAGCACCACCGATCCCTTGGTCACGTCCTCGCCCGACAGCCGGCGGTTGACGCCACGGCGGATGCCGGGCGGCAGCGTGACGGTCGCGCCGTCGCTGCGGCAGTCCTCCTGCATCACGACGGTGTCCATGCCGGCCGGCATCGGCGCCCCGGTGAAGATGCGCACCGCCTCCCCCCGCACCGCCGGATGGCCGAGCGACTGGCCGGCGGCGACCCGCGCCGTCACCGGCAGCGTTGTCGGCCCGGCGGCGGCGAGGTCGTCATGGAAGACGGCGTAGCCGTCCACCGCCGCGTTGTCGTGCGGCGGCACGCTGAACGGCGCCACGAGGTCGTCGGCCAGAACACGGCCCAACGCCGCGGTCAGCGGCACCTCCTCGCGACCCGTCACCGGCCCGACCCGCTGCATCAGCAAGGCCAGCGCCGGTCCCACAGCCATCATCGGGCCGCCAAAGGCGAAACAATCATTGTCGAGCTGCACCATGGGGGCACTCTAGTCCGTCGCGGCGGTGGCTGCGAAGAGGGAAAAGGCGATCGCGGTCAGCCGTCGAACAGGCCCGCAATCTCCTCCACCCGGGTCAGCAGTCGATCCGGGCGGTGCGCCGCCAGCGCGTCGACCCGGCTGTAGCCCCAGCCGACCGCCGCGCAAGCCATGCCGACCCGCCGGGCCGCGTCGATGTCGCGCAGTTCGTCGCCGATGGCGATCGCCCGGTCGGCGGGAATACCGGTCTGGCGCATCATCCGGCGGAACTTGGCCGGCTTGCCGAACAGCGACGAGCCGCAGCCAAGATGTGTGACCAGGGCGGCGTTCTCCGGCCCCAGCACCCGTCGGATGTTGTCGGCCGAATTCGAACTGACGATGGCGATGGATACACCCCGGCCATGCAGCGCCTGCAGCGTCGCCGGCACACCATCGAACAGCCGGACGCCGTCGATGTCGCGCGCCATCAGCCCGCGCATGTGGTTGGCGATGAAAGGCAGCTTCCAGCCGGGCACGCGCAGGTGCCGCATGATCCGCCGCGCGTCGTACCCGCGCAGTTGCTCGACCTCATCCGGTTCCACCGGCTTGAAGCCGTAGCGCTCGGCCACGCCGTTCAGGACCCCGACGAACCAGGGAAAGCTGTCGGCCAGCGTGCCGTCGAAGTCGAAGATGGCGAGCCGGCGGAGCCCGGTGGCGTCACCGGGCAAGCCCGCAGCGCTCCACCACGAAGGCCGCAACCGCCTCGGCGTCGTTCAGATCCAGGACCGGGACCGGGCAGTTGGGCACCGGGCCGTTGCTGGCCACCGCGACGATGGTGGGGTCATCGGGGGCGATCAGCGGCTTGTCGACCTCGGCGCGCCACACCTCCAGCTTCTCGTGGGGTTCGCGCTTGAAGCCCTCGATGATGAGCAGGTCGACCGGGGCGACCTTGGTCAGCAGGACGTCCAGCGTCAGCTCCGGTTCACCGTCGCGCATCTCGTGCATCAAGGCCCAGCGGCGGGGGGAGCTGACCAGCACCTCGGTGGCGCCGGCCAGCCGATGGTTGTGGCTGTCCTTGCCGGGGTGGTCGATGTCGAAGCCCTTGTGGGCGTGCTTGACGGTCGACACCCGCAGGCCACGGGCGGTCAACGCCGGGATCAGGCGGACGATCAGCGAGGTCTTGCCGCTGCCACTCCAGCCGGTCAGCCCAAAAATCTTCATCGGATAACTCTCAACCGGCGCTTCGGGCGGAACGGGCGGCGGCCGACTTCGCCGGCTGCTCGGCCATCATGTGGGTCAATCCGGCGCGCATGTAATCCCAGCCGGTGTAGAAAGTCAGCGCGGCCGCAATCCACAACCCGACGGTACCGATGAAGGTGACCGGCAGGTTGGGTGGACCATAATCGCCGACGATCAGAAAGCCCAGCGCGATCATCTGGATCGTCGTCTTCCATTTCGCCAGCCACGTCACCGGCACGCCGACATGTAGGCCGGCCAGATACTCGCGCAGGCCCGACACCAGCACCTCGCGCAGCAGGATCACCACCGCCGGCAGGATCGACAGCCCGGTCAGCCGGTGGAACCCCGCCAGCATGATCAGCGTCGCCGCCACCAGCAGCTTGTCGGCGATGGGGTCCAGGAACTTGCCGATGACGCTCTCCTGCGCCCAGGCGCGCGCCAGATAGCCGTCGAACCAGTCGGTGATGCAGGCGGCGGCGTATAGCGAGCAGGCGGTGTAGGCGGCCCACGCCTCCGGCACATAGAACAGCCCGACGACCAGCGGGATCACCGCGATGCGCGACAGGGTCAGCAGGTTGGGCAGGCTGGTCAGCATGACGGAGGACTCGAACCGCTGGAGGAGATCGCTGGACGGGGCCGGATCGGCCACCATCCGAACGCCGTGCGGCCGGATGCCGTGTGGCCGCACGCGGGTGCCCGCATTCTAACCATCGGGATGGAAGTGATCGTATATCTTTTTAGCGACGGTCCGATTGATCCCCTCCACCGCCTCCAGATCGGCCAGTCCGGCGCGCGCCACGGCGGCCCCGCTGCCGAAATGGTGCAGCAGCGCCTTCTTGCGGGCGGGACCAATGCCGGCGATCTCGTCGATCGGCGACTTGCCGATCGCCTTGGTCCGTTTCGCCCGGTGGGTGCCGATGGCGAAGCGGTGCGCCTCGTCGCGCAGTCGTTGCAGGAAATACAGCACCGGGTCGCGCATCTCCATCTGGAAGGGCGGCCGATTCTCCATGAAGAAATGCTCGCGCCCGGCGTCGCGGTCCGGCCCCTTGGCGATGCCGACCAGCGTCACATCGTCGATTCCCAGCTCGGCGAACACCTCCAGCGCGACGTTCAACTGCCCCAGCCCGCCGTCGATCAGCACCAGATCGGGCCAGGTGCCGAGCGTGCGCTCCGGATCCTCCTTCACCGCCCGGCCGAACCGGCGGGTCAGCACCTCGCGCATCATGGCGAAGTCGTCGCCGGCCGCCCCCGGTGCGCGGATGTTGAACTTGCGGTAGGCGTTCTTGATGAAGCCCTCCGGCCCGGCGACGATCATGCCGCCGATCGCGTGCGCGCCCTGGATGTGGGAGTTGTCGTAGACCTCCACCCGCTCCGGCGGCGCGTCCATGCCGAAGACCGCCGCCACCCCTTCCAGCAGCCGCGCCTGGGAGGAACTTTCGGCCAGCCGCCGGCCGTGCGCCTCGCGGGCGTTGGTCAGCGCGTGCTCGACGATCCGCCGCTTCTCGCCGCGCTTGGGCTCGGCCAACTCGACCTTGTGGCCGGCGCGCAGGCTCAGCGCCTCGGTCAGCAGGTCCAGCTCCGGCAAGGCGTGGCTGACCAGCACCAGCGGCGGCGCCGCCTTGTTCTCGTAGAACTGGGCGATGAAGGCCGACAGCACCTCGTCGGTGTCCGCCGCCTTGTCGTGGCTGGGGAAATAGGCGCGGTTGCCGTAATTGCGCCCGCCGCGGAAGAAGAAGACCTGGACGCAGGTCGACCCGCCTTCCGCGTAGGCGGCGATGACGTCGGCATCCTCCACCACCCCCTCGACGTTGATGTCCTGGTGGGCCTGGATCGCGGTCAGCGCCCGGATTCGGTCGCGGTAGCGCGCCGCCGTCTCGAAATCCATCGCGTCGGACGCCGCGGTCATCTTTTCCGCGAACTCGGTCTGGATGTCGCGGCTCTTGCCCGACAGGAAGGCGCGGGCCTGATCGACCTGGGCCCGATACTCCTGCGGCGAGACCCGGCCGACGCAAGGCGCGGTGCAGCGCTTGATCTGATATTGCAGGCAGGGCCGCGTGCGGGCGGAAAACACCGTGTCGGCGCAGTTGCGCAGCAGGAAGGCGCGCTGCAGCGCGGTGATCGTCCGGTTCACCGCCCCGGCCGAGGCGAAGGGCCCGAAGTAGTCGGCGTCGCGCCCGCGGGCGCCGCGGTGCTTGGTCAGCTGCGGATAGTCGTGGTCCTTGGTGATCATGATGTGCGGAAACGTCTTGTCGTCCCGCAACAGCACGTTGTACCGCGGCATCAGCTTCTTGATCAGGTTCGATTCGAGAAGCAGCGCCTCCACCTCGGTGTGGGTGTTGACGAACTCCATCGTCTCGGTCTCGGCGACCATGCGCTGGAGCCGGATCGGCAGCTTGGCGACCTGGGTGTAGTTGGTCACCCGGCGTTTCAGATTGCGCGCCTTGCCGACATACAGGACCGCCCCGTCACCCGCCAGCATGCGATAGACACCCGGCGTCTGCGGCAGGGTTTTCAGATGCTCACGAATGATTTCCACGCCGCGGTTGATGTCGGCCGGGCGCCGTTTCGGCCGCGCCGCGACCGTGTCCGCGGCGGCCGGACCAGCGGAAGCGCCGCCGGATGACGCGGACCCGTCCGGAGCGGCGGCGGCCTCGGGGGTGTCGGGGGGAGTGGAGGAATGCGTTTCGGACATGACCAGAATGTCGTCGAGCCGCCTTCGCGGGTCAACCGTCCGGCACGCCTCCGGCGCATCCGGGACGACTCACCACCCCGACAGACTATCCACCATTCCTGTGGATAAGTTTGTCGATAACGAAGGGGGTACACCGTCGGGAGCTAGGCGCCGCAAGGACTCCCATGCGTCCGCCTATTTTTTAGGCATTTTGGCTAAGCTATTGATTTCCCTAGGTCAGGCTTGAGTCAAGGGTGGCAATTGACGCGCGGCCACAAAATTGTCCCAGGCGTAAAGGCGGTGCTTGCGCCGGGTGGGACACCTGTGTAAAACGCGCGGTCCCTGTCACCGCACCGCACCCGCCACGGCCTTGTCCGGGCCTTGATCGACCCTGTCCGCGTCGGTTTCCGCACTGAAACAATGCGCTATTCGGTGGGGACGAAGCCATGCGCCGGCTGCGCCCATCCCAGATGCTCCCCACCATCCAGCGCGATCATCTGGCCGGTCATCGCCGGGGCGGCGATCATGAAGCGGATGGCGGCGCAGATCTCCTCCGGCGTGGTGCCGCGGTGCAGCGGGGTCGAGTCCCACTGGGCCGCGAACTCCTCCTCCGTCTGGCGGTCGTTGCGCAGGGTCGGGCCGGGTCCGATGCCGTTGACGCGGATGCGCGGGGCCAGCGCCAGCGCCAGCGTCCGGGTCAGCGCCCACAGCCCCATCTTCGACAGGGTGTAGGAAACGAAGTGCGGGGTCGGGTTCCACACCCGCTGGTCGATCACGTTGACGATCAGCCCGCGCTCGTCCTGCGGCAACCGGAACGCGAAGTCCTGGGACAGCACGAACGGGGCGCGCAGGTTCGCCTCCATGTGGGCGTCCCATGATTCGCGGGTGGCGTCGGCAACCTCGTCGCGCTCGAAGCGGGAGGCGTTGTTGACCAGCAGGGTCGGCGGACCCAACCGGTCGCACACCGCCGGAACCAGCGTCTTCACCTCCGCCTCGCGGTCGAGGTCGGCGGCGAAGGCGATGGCACGGCCGCCGGCCCGCGCGATCTCGGCGACGACGGCGTCGGCCTCGTCCCGTGACCGACGGTAATGGACGGCGACGTCCCAGCCCTGGGCTGCCAGATCGAGCGCGATGCACCGCCCGATGCGCTTGCCGGCCCCGGTCACCAGGGCCGTTTTCCTCTTGATCTCGACCATGCCGCCATAGGTACCTTGCCACCGGCGCGGGTCAAGGGGAGAGAGGTGTGATGGAACGCAGAGGCCGGGCATGTTGCGCGAAGCCTTCCAATACCTGACCACCCCCTGCGACCCGCTCGCCCGCCGCTTCGGCTATCTGGCGGAAACGGTGGCGCTCGGCGCCCGTTACCGGCGGCAGCGGCGGGCCTGGGCACCGCACGTCGCCGCCTGCCATCGCTTCGTCGAGCAGGCGATGCAACGGGTCGCGCCGGGCGGTCGGGCGCTGGTCGCCGGGTCGGGGCTCCTGATCGAAATCCCGCTCGAATCACTGAGCACCCGATTCGACGAGGTGCTGCTGGTCGACGTCCTGCACACCCGCGCGGTGCGCCGCCGCGCCGCCGCCCTGGCGAACGTCCGCCTGCTGGAACTGGACGTCAGCGGCGCGCTGGCGCCGTTGGCCGCCGCGCTGGACCGCCACGCCCCCCTGCCGACCGCCTTCACCCCGCCGGTGGTGGAGGGAGCGCCCGTCCGCTTCGCGGTATCCTGCAACCTGCTGTCCCAATTGCCGCTGCTGCCGTTGGAGGCGGTGGAGCGCCACGCCCCCGGCACGCCGGACACCGACCGGCTCGCCTTCGCCCACCGCATGGTCCGCGGCCACCTCGACTGGCTGGGCGCCGTGGCCGAACGCTCGGCGCTGTTCACCGACGTCGACAGCCGCTGGCTGAACGGCGAGCGGGTGCTGGAGATCGAGGAGTCGACCTGGGGCCTCGCCCTGCCCGCCCCCGACTTGTCGTGGCTGTGGGACATCGCCCCGGCCCCCGAACAGGATCGCCGGCGCGACCTGCGCCACAGCGTCGGCGGCTGGTTCGATGTCCACGCGGTGACAAGCGCCATCGCGCCCTGTTGAAGGAGGGACACACCCCAGCAACGGACGGGAGACTCTGATGGCCGCCGACGACCGCAACACCCCGAAAGACCGTGGCCCGAGCGACAGCGGCGGCATCGACGAGCGCCCCATCCCGCTCGACATCCGTGAAACCCGCGATCACCCCGACATCGACGAGCAGGTCGAGGGTTTCCAGCGCGTCATCGGCCCCGGCGCGGGAACCGCCACCGACCGCCAGGGCCGGGAGGAGGATTTTGGCATACCGGGCAGCGAGGAGGCGAGCGGCCTCGGCACCGGTCCGCTGCCGCCGCGCCAGCCCGATCATCCGCAGCGGCCGGCCGGCGGGCGGGATGACGGCTCCCCGGGTGATCGGCCCGATGACCGTATCGTGTCGGACCGCAACGTCGCCGTCGACGGTGCCCGCGACCGCCGGTGACCGGACGCGCGGACGGTTCGGGCCGGGTCGATGCGCCGGCGCAACCGTCCGCACATCCATTGATTGGGAAAGCTGATACGGAAAAGGTCGGGCCGCGTTGCGTGGTGAGCGTTTCCTAGGGCAGAAGCTCTGCCCTACCTTGGTGGCAGCAAACGAACAAGCACCAGGGAGCGGACGTCTCTCACCTCACGTGGAGATTCCCCAATCATGTCGATGACGCTGCACACCGACGAGCGCGACGCTCGCACCTACGACGAAATCATACTGGCCGCCCGCCAGATGCGTGCCGCCTACCTGCGCGAGTGGTTCGGCAAGCTGCGCACCAGCCTGTTCGGCGCGCGCGCCAGCCATGGCCCAGGCCTGACGCCGCACGCCCACTGACGCGCGCCCTTTGTTAAGAGAACCGCGCGAGGTCGGGAGAACACCATGAAAACGGCGCCGCACGGTGATGCGCGGCGCCGTTTTCGTGTCCGGACCCTGGTCGCGACCAGGATTCAGCCCTGCTCCGACCCCGGCGCCCCGGTGCTCCACAGCAGCCCGAGCACCAGACCCTTGCAGCGCGGCAGCAAGATCAGCGTCAGCAGCAGGGTCAGCAGCGGCCACACCGCGAGATGCACCCAGGTCGGCGGTTCATAGCTCTGCTCCACCGCCAGCAGCGACGGGATCACGATGTGCCCGACGATCAGGATCGTCATCCAGGGCGGCGCGTCGTCGGCGCGCAAATGGCCGTAGGCCTCGCCGCACACCGCGCAGTGATCCACCGGCTTCAGGAAATTCCGCAACAACCGGCCTTGGCCACAGTTGGGGCAGGCGCCGATCAGGCCGCGAAGCGATGCGGTGAATTTCGAGGGAGCCGTCCGGGTTTCAGCAATCATGCCCGTTCCTTCCGTGAAGCGCACAATATAGGCTCTTCCCAACCAAACCGCACCCCCGCCGACACGCGTAGCAGGCATCCGGCCATGCTGCCGAGTTGACGCCGACCCCGCCGCGGTCTAGGGGAAGTCCTTCTGCGTTCCGGAGAACCGTAGCCATGCCCGTCACCCGTCTGTTGTGCGCCGCGGCGGCACTCGCCGCGTTCGTCGCTCCGCTTGCCGCGCCGCTCCCGGCGCTGGCGCAGAGCAAGACCGTCGCCATCACCGCCATCGTCCAGCACCCGGCGCTCGACGCGACCCGTGACGGCGTGGTGGAGGCGTTGAAGGATGCCGGCTGGATCCAGGGCCAGAACCTGAAGGTCGAATACCAGAGCGCCCAGGGCAACCCGGCCACCGCGGCGCAGATCGCCCGCCAGTTCGCCGGGTCGCGCCCGGATGTGATCGTGCCGATCTCCACCCCGTCGGCCCAGGCGGTGGCGGCGGCGACACGCGACATCCCGGTGGTCTTCACCGCGGTGACCGACCCGGTGTCGGCCCAGATGGTCAAGTCGATGGACAAGCCCGGCGCCAACATCACCGGCCTGTCCGACATGGCCCCGGTGGCCGAGCATGTGGCGCTGATCCGCGAGATCCTGCCGCAGGCCAAGCGCATCGGCGTGCTCTACAACCCCGGTGAGCCGAACTCCGTCGTGCTGATCAAGGCGCTGAAGGACGAGGCGGGCAAGGCCGGCCTGTCGGTCGTCGAGGCGTCGGTGCCGAAATCCTCCGACGCGCAGCCGGCGATGCGCAGCCTGGTGGGCAAGGCCGACGCGGTCTATATCCCGCTGGACAACACCGTCGTCTCGGCGCTGGAAAGCGTGATCGCGGTCGGCCAGCAGGCCAAGCTGCCGCTGTTCTCCGCCGACACCGACAGCGTCGCCCGCGGCACCGTCGCCTCGATCGGCTTCGACTATTTCCAGGTCGGCAAGCAGACCGGCGCGATCGTCGCCCGGGTGCTGAAGGGCGAGAAGCCGGGCGACATTCCGGTCGCCCTGGCCAAGGGCACCGACCTGTTCGTCAACCCCAAGTCCGCCGCCGCCATGGGCGTCACCCTGCCGGACGCGCTGGTGAAGCGCGCGACCAAGGTGGTCGGGCAGTAAGGGCGCAAGGCTCGTTGCCCCTACCCCGACCCTCCCCCGCTTCGCAGGGGAGGGGCTTCCGCCGCTCTCCCGATCACGCACGCACCTCCCTCCTCGGCGAGAGCGGGGAGGGTCGGGGTGGGGGCAAGCGCCGGCATCTAACAAAAGCATCCCCATGTCCGAAATCGCCCTCTTCGGCGCCATCGAGATCGGCCTCGTCTATGCGTTGGTCGCCATCGGCGTCTATCTGTCCTTCCGCATCCTCGACTTCCCCGACCTGACGGTCGACGGCAGCTTCCCGCTGGGGGCGGCGGTCTGCGCGGTGCTGCTGATCGCCGGCGTCAACCCGTGGCTGGCCAGCCTCGCCGCGGCGCTGGCCGGGGCGGCGGCCGGGCTGGTGACGGCGACGCTGAACGTGCGCTTCAAGATTCTGCACCTGCTCGCCAGCATCCTGACGATGATCGCACTGTTCTCGGTCAATCTGCGGGTGATGGGCCGGCCGAACGTGGCGCTGCTGATGCAGGACACCGTGCTGACGCCCTTTTACGGCCTGGGCGTGCCCGACCACATCGTGCGGCCGCTGGTCGTCGGGGCGATCGTCGCCGTGGTGGTCGCCCTGCTGGCCCGCTTCCTGGGCAGCGAGTTCGGGCTGGCGATGCGGGCGACCGGGGTCAACGCGCGGATGGCGCGGGCCCAGGGCGTCGACACCGACGCCCACATCTACGCCGGCATCGCGCTGTCGAACGGGCTGACCGGGCTGGCCGGCGCGCTGTTCGCCCAGACCAACGGCTTCGCCGACGTCACCACCGGCATCGGCACCATCGTCGTCGGGCTGGCCGCGGTGATCGTCGGCGAGACGGTGCTGCCGGCGCGCGCGCTGGCGCTGGCGCTGGTCGGCTGCGTCGCCGGCTCCATCCTCTACCGTCTGGCGGTCCAGGTGGCGCTGTCGGCCGACAGCATCGGCCTCCAGGCTTCCGACCTCAATCTGGTGACCGCCGTCCTGGTCGCCGTCGCCCTGATCCTGCCGCGCCTGAAGGCCAAGGCCCGCAGCACACGAGTCGCACGATGATCGTCGTCGAGGACATCCACGTCACCTTCGGGCGCGGCACGCCGCTGGAAAAGCACGCCTTGCGCGGCGTCGACCTGACCATCCCGGAGGGCGAGTTCGTCACCGTCATCGGTTCCAACGGCGCCGGCAAGTCGACCTTCCTCGGCTCGCTCGCCGGTGACGTGCTGGCGGAGCAGGGGCGCATCGCGATCGACGGCGCCGACGTCACCCGCTGGGACACGCCGCGCCGCGCCGGGCTGGTCGCCCGCGTCTTCCAGGACCCGATGGCCGGCAGCTGCGCCGCCCTGACGATCGAGGAGAACATGGCGCTGGCCGCCGCGCGCGGACGCCGCCGCGGGCTGGCCCTGGCGCTGGGCGGCGAGCGACGCAAGGGCTTCCGCGACCGCATCGCCGCGCTGGGGCTGGGGCTGGAAAACCGGCTGCACGACCGCATGGGCCTGCTGTCCGGCGGCCAGCGGCAGGCGGTCAGCCTGCTGATGGCGACGCTGGCGGGCTCCAAGATCCTGCTGCTGGACGAGCACACCGCCGCGCTCGACCCCGCCACCGCCGATTTCGTGCTGGATTTGACCCGCCGCATCGTCCGCGACAACCGGCTGACGACGCTGATGGTCACCCATTCGATGCGCCAGGCGCTGGATTACGGCGACCGCACGCTGATGCTGCACGAAGGCCGCGTCGTGCTGGACGTCGCCGGCGACGAACGCGCCGGCCTGGACGTGCCCCACCTGCTGGCGCTGTTCGCCAAGCAGCGCGGCGGGGTGGAGATCAGCGACGACAGCCTGCTGATCGGGTGAGGTTGGGGGGTGCGGTGCCCCCTACCCATTCTCCCGATCGGCCTCGAACAGAGCCTGAAGCTCGGCCGCCGCATCGCGGGAGGTCTGGATCAGCTTGGCCTCGTCCTGGTGGACGGCGTGCTGGCGGATCAGGGTGCGTTCGTCGTGGGCGCGGAAGGTGTCGAGCGTCCGCGTCACCTCGCCGTCCGGCACCCCCATCTGCCGCAGCACGTCGCCGGTCATCCGCAGGCTGGAATCAAAGGTTTCGCGGAAGATGTGGGTGATGCCGCGGTCCATCAGGTGGTGGACGTGCCGCCGGTTGCGGGCGCGGGCGACGATGGTCAGGTTGGGGAAGTGGCGCCGCGCCATCTCAGCGACGCGCAACGACTGCTCCATGTCGTCCAGCGCCACCACCAGCACCCTGGCCTTCTCCGCCCCGGCGGCGCGCAGCAGATCGACCCGGGTCGGGTCGCCGTAATAGACCTTGCTGCCGAACTTGCGGACGAAATCGACCTGGGCGGCGTTCTGCTCCAGCGCGGTGAAGGGGATGCCGCGCATCCGCAGGACGCGACCGACCACCTGCCCGACCCGGCCGAAGCCGCAGATGATGATCGACGGGTTGTCGTCGGGAACGGCGTCGAACGGGCGCTTGGGCTTGGCCGTCAGCAGGCGCGGCACCAGCCAACGCTCCTCCGCCGCGAACAGGAAGGGGGTGGCGAGCATCGACAGCGTCACCACCAGCATGGCCGAGGACGCTTGCTCCTGCGCCATCGACCCGCCGCCGGCGGCCAGCCCGAACAGCACGAAGCCGAACTCGCCGCCCTGGCTCAGCACCGTCGCCATCCGCACGGCGCCGGCCAGCGGCACCCCGGCCAGCCGCGCCAGCACCAGCATCACCAGCGCCTTCGCCACCAGCAGGCCGACGGCCAGCCCAAGAAAACGGAACGGGTGGGCCATCAGCGCCGGCACGTCGGCGCCCATGCCCACCGTGACGAAGAACAGACCGAGCAGCAGCCCTTCGAACGGCTCGATATCGGCCTGGACCTCGTGGCGGTATTCGGAATCGGACAGCAGCACGCCGGCCATGAAGGCGCCCAGCGACATCGACAGGCCGGCCTCCTGGATCAGCACGGCGGTGCCGATGACGATCAGCAGCGCCGTCGCGGTGAAGATCTCCGGCGCGCCGGCCCGGTCGACGGTGCGGAAGATCGGGCGCAGCAGATATCGGCCGCCGATCAGCACCACCGCCACCGCGACCGCCGCCTTGCCGACGGCGATCCAGGCGCCGTCCGCATTCGGCACCTCGCCGCCGCCCAGCAGCGGCAGCAGCGCCACGGCGGGGATGATGGCGAGGTCCTGGAACAGCAGGACGGAGAAGGCGTTGCGGCCGGACTGGTTGGCGAGCAGGCCGCGCTCCGCCATCATCGGCAGCGCCATGGCGGTGGAGGACAGGGCGAAGCCGAAGCCCAGCACGATGGCGCCCGGCCACTCCAGCCCCAGGATCCAGACGCACAGGGCGGCGATGACGGCGCCGGTCGCCGCGACCTGCGCCCCTCCCAGCCCCAGCACCGATTTGCGCATGACCCACAGGCGGGCCGGCCGCAGTTCCAAGCCGATCAGGAACAGCAGCATCACCACGCCCAATTCGGAGGCGTGGCCGATGGCCCCGGCGCCGCTGGCCAGCCCCATGCCGGCCGGTCCGACGATCAGCCCTGCGGCGAGATAGCCGAGCGGCGCGCCGAACCCGAACCGCTTCGCCACCGGCACCGCGATCACCATCGCCGCCAGCAGCACCACCAACGTCACCAACTCCGCCATGTCCCTCGCCCGTTCGCTGTCGCGGGACGACTATGGCGTGATATCAACGCGTAAGGCCAGACACTAAACCGTCGGCGTGACCCTATATGTTCGTATCACTCACTCGGCCGGGCTGACCATGCGCGGGCCGTTGGTCGGCGTGTTGCCGCGGGAAGCCCAGCGGGTCAGCAGCAGGATGCCGGCCACCACCGCCAGATAGGCGGCGAGCTGCGCCGCGGTCGGGCGGTCGGTGTAGCCGACCAGGATGTGCAGCGCCTGACCGATCAGACTGTTGTCGCGCAGCATGCCGGAGGTGTCCCACAGCACGGTGCCGCCGGCCATCAGGATGCCGGCCTGCGCCAGGAAGTTGGTCGCGGTCGCCGCCATGCCGGCCGCCAGCAGGGTCAGCAGCCAGGTGGTGGTGGCGAACAGGTGGCGGGTCGGGATTTGCAGCAGGCCGGCGTAGAGCAGCACCGACACCAGCGCGCCCAGCGCCATGCCGCCCAGCCCGCCGGCGACGACGGTGGCGAAGCCTCCGTCATCCGACGCCAGGATGCCGGTCAGGAACAGCACGACCTCCGAGCCTTCGCGCAGCACCGCCACGCCGATCACCACCGCCAGCGCCGCCAGCGACGTCTCGCCGCTGGACACCGCACGGCCGACGGCCTTCATGTCGCAGGCCAACTCGCGGCCATGCTGGGCCATCCAGGCGTTGTGCCACGCCAGCATCGCCACCGCGACCAGCAGGACGCCGGCGTTGAACAGCTCCTGCCCGGTGTCGGCGAACAGCGCGCTGATGCCGTCGGCGAAGGCGGCGACGACGCAGGACCCGGTGATGCCGCCGACGATCCCCAGCGTGACCCAGCGGCCGCGGCCGGCCACCCCCTTGGTGGCGGCCAGGACGATGCCGACGATGAGGCCGGCTTCGAGGACCTCGCGAAAGACGATGATCAGACTGGCGAGCATGGTCGACTCCGATGCGGGACGGCGGGTCGGGCGGTCAGGACAGGACTATTCGGCGATGACGGCGCCCTGCGCCGTCGCCTCGTGGAACTCGCCGAAGAAGGGATAGCGTCCCGGCTTCAGCGGACCGACCATGACCTTGATCTGCTTGCGCCCACCGACGATCTTCTCGACCTTCATCTCGCCGCTTTCGAACTCTTCCGACGTGGCGTCCTGGTTGTCGACCAGCAGCGTCACCCGCTTGTTCGCCGGGATCTTGACCTCGGCCGGCTGGAACTTGTGATCCTTGATAACGATCGTCACCGGGGCGTCATCGGCCCGCGCGGGGGCGGCCGTCGCCAGGGTGGCGCCGAACAGTGCGAGAGCGCAGGCGGCGGCGAGCGGTTGGATGCGACGCATTCGCGGGAAACCTCAGGCATGGTGAGCGTTTGCTTCTGCAAATCATTCTCACTCCAGGCACCCTCGGTCAAACAAAAAGCTGCCCTGCCCCGCCGCAACCCACCTGCGACGGAACAGCGCACCTGCCCGTCAGCCGGCTTCGGACGAGCCCGGGAATTGTTCCAGCCCGTCGGTGATGTCGTAATAGTCCGCTTTCCAGGCGACATAGCCGTGCCGCAGGGTGGTCAGGCCGGTCGGCTGGTCCAGGCTGCCGGCGGCGATCTCGATGTCCGGGCTGCCGTCGCCCTTCCAGAACAGCGACGAGCCGCAACGGCTGCAAAACCCACGCTCGGCGATGTCGGACGAGCGGTACCACGCCAGCGTGCCGTCGGCGTCGAAGAACACGGTCCGCCGCGGCACGGTGACGTAGGCGCCGATGTGGCCATGGAAGCGGCGGCACTGGCCGCAATGGCAGGTCACCACCCCGTCCGGCCGCTCGGCCAGCAGGAAGCGCACGCCGCCGCACAGGCATCCGCCGGCCAATCCGTCGTTCCCGTTCGCCACATCGCTCATTCCACCACCTCCCCCGCGCTGGTGCGGCGTTCGACGCCGTCGTCGCCGATCTCGTAATAGGCGCCCTTGTGGTCGACGAAGATGTGCCGGTCCACCCACAGCCCCGACGCGTCGTCCAGACTGCCGGCGGTCACGGTGATGCGCGGACCGGCCACCGCGTCATCCTGGTTCAGCGCCTCCCAGAACAGGCCGGCACCGCAACGCGCGCAGAAGCCGCGCCGTGCCCTCGCCGACGAGTCGTACCAGCTCAGCGTCTCCTGGTTGAGCAGACGCAACGCCGAGCGCGGCAGGCCGGTGTAGGCGCCGACATGGCTGTGCTGGCGCCGGCACTGGGCGCAGTGGCAGAAGGAGATCGGCTCCGGCCGGACGTCGAAGGCGTAACGCACGCCGCCGCACAGGCAGCCGCCGGTCCAGAGCCGATCGTCATCGCGGTTGGTGGTGGGATCGCCAGCCATCTCAGCCCCGCCAGAACGGCTTCTCGGCCTCGTAATCCGCGTCGGCGCGCGACACGCCGATGTCGGAGAGCAGATGGTCGGGCAGAGCCTCCAGCGCCCGGCGCTGCCGCCGCCGCTCGCTCCAGGTCGCCAGCCGGTCGAACAGCGCGACCAGCCGGTTGCCCAGGCCGGTGTCGGCGCCGGTGTGGGCGGACACGCCACGGGACAGCGAGGACTGGGTACCGTGAGCCATGATCGGTCTCCTCCGGGGAATGGGGAGCGCCGCCTCGTCGGCCGGTCCGCTCCCTCGTGACAATGATCGTTTCCGGAACTGAGGATCGGTCAGACACGGCTTGCGGACAAACGACGGTTTCTCATAGAATCGATTAGCTATCCTAATCCGAAACCATCCGACTCCGGTTCCTGATCCCCATGCCCGTCCCCCGATGTCCCGACGCCTGCCCCCGCTGAACGCGCTGCGCGCCTTCGAAGCCGCCGCGCGGCATCTGTCCTTCACCAAGGCCGCCGACGAACTGCACGTCACCCAGGCGGCGGTCAGCCACCAGATCAAGGCGCTGGAGGAGTGGCTCGGGCTGCCGCTGTTCCGCCGGATGAACCGGGCTCTGGCCCTGACGGAGGCCGGGCAGAATTACCTGCCGCCGGTGCGCGAGGCGATGGACACGCTGTCCCAGGCGACCGACCGGCTGATCCGCGCCGACAGCTCCGGCACCCTGACGATCTCCACCATGCCCAGCTTCGCGTCCAAATGGCTGGTGCCGCGGCTGATGCGCTTCCAGAACCGCTTCCCCGACATGGACGTGCGGGTGCAGAGCACGTCGCAAGTGGTTGATTTCGCCCGCCAAGACGTCGACCTGGCGATCCGCTTCGGCAGCGGCCACTGGCCCGACCTGCGGGTGGAGCGGCTGTTGACCGAGGACATCTATCCGGTCGGCCATCCCTCGCTGCTGAACGGCGACCGTCCGCTGGTCAACCCGGAGGACCTGTGCCACCACACCCTGCTGCACGACGACTACAACATCTCGTGGGCGGTGTGGTGCCGGGCGGCGCGGATCGACGGGGTCGACACCGAACGCGGCCTGCGCTTCGACGATTCGTCCTTCACCCTGCAGGCAGCGATCAACGGGCACGGCATCGCGCTGGCCCGGGGCGTGCTGGTGGCCGACGACATCGCCGCCGGGCGGCTGGTGCGGCTGTTCGACGTGCGGCTGCCGGGCAGCCTCGCCTACTATGTCGTGGCGCCGCCGCATTACTTTTCCCGGCCCAAGGTGAAGGCGCTGCGCGACTGGCTGTTCGAAGAGGCGGAGGCGACCTGAGGGTGTCGGCGGAAAGCCGCAGTGAACGGCTTGCGGGGCAATCGGACCGCTCCTATAGTCCGCGGCCATGAGCGCGAACCCGTCCCCCGACACGGTCTTCCCGCACCGCCATCTTCTCGGTATCGAGGGGTTGCGGGCCGGCGAGATCACCCAGATTCTTGACCTCGCCAACGGCTATGTCGAGCAGAACCGCCGCACCGTGAAGAAGTCCAGCCTGCTGGACGGGCGCACGCTGGTGAACCTGTTCTTCGAGAACTCCACCCGCACCCGCACCAGCTTCGAGCTGGCCGGCAAGCGGCTGGGCGCCGACGTCATCAACATGTCGTCCGACGGCAGTTCGGTGAAGAAGGGCGAGACGCTGATCGACACGGCGATGACGCTCAACGCCATGCATCTCGACGCGCTGGTGGTGCGCCACGCCGACTCGGGCGCGGTCAAGCTGCTGGCCGACAAGGTCAACTGCTCCGTCATCAACGCCGGCGACGGCCACCACGAACACCCGACCCAGGCGCTGCTCGACGCGCTGGCGATCCGCCGCCGGCTCGGCCGGCTGGACGGGCTGATCGTGGCGATCTGCGGCGACATCCTGCACAGCCGGGTGGCGCGCTCCAACATCCACCTGCTGAACGCGATGGGCGCGCGGGTGCGTTGCGTGGCGCCGCCGACGCTGCTGCCGTCGCAGATCGAACGGCTGGGGGTCGAGGTCCACCATTCGATGAAGGCCGGCCTGAAGGACGCCGACGTCGTCATGATGCTGCGCCTGCAGACCGAGCGGATGAGCGGCCAGTACATCCCGTCGACGCGCGAGTATTTCTACTTCTACGGCCTCGACTACGAGAAGCTGGAGGTGGCGAAGCCCGACGCGGTCATCATGCACCCCGGCCCGATGAACCGCGGCGTGGAGATCGACTCGGACGTCGCCGACGACCTCAAGCGGTCGATGATCCTGGAACAGGTGGAGATGGGCGTGGCCGTCCGCATGGCCGTGCTCGACCTTTTGACCCGCGAACGCCGGAACGCCCAGCAATGACCAGCCGCGTCGCCTATCTCAACGCCCGCCTGCTCGATCCCGCGACCGGGCTGGACCAGCGCGCCGACCTGCTGACCGAAGACGGCCGCATCGCCGATTTCGGTCCCAACCTGTTCGGCGGCGCCACCCCCGCGGGGACGGAAGCCGTCGACCTCGCCGGCCTGTGCCTCGCCCCCGGCCTCGTCGACATGCGGGTGCTGATCGGCGAGCCGGGCGAGGAGGAGAAGGACACGATCAAGAGCGCGTCGCGCGCCGCCGTGGCCGGCGGCATCACCGCGATGGCGCTGCTGCCCAACACCGACCCGGTGCTGGACGAGGTCGCCGGGCTGGAGTTCGTCGCCCACCGCGCCCGCGAGGTGAAGCTGGTCAAGGTCTTCGCCTACGCCTCGGCCACCCGCGGCACCGAAGGCAACGAGATCACCGAAATGGGCCTGCTGGCCCGCGCCGGGGCGGTGGCCTTCACCGACGGCATCAAGGCGATCGCCAGCGCCAAGACGATGCGCCGGGCGTTGAGCTACGCCAAGACCTTCGACAAGCTGATCGTCCAGCACCCGGAGGAGCCGTCGCTGGCCTCGGGCGGCATGATGAACTCCGGCGAGATCGCCACCCGCCTCGGCCTCGTCGGCATCCCGCGCGAGGCCGAGATCATCATGATCGAACGCGACCTGAGGCTGGCCGAGCTGACCGGCGGACGGCTCCACTTCGCCCACGTCACCACCGGCGAATCGGTCGACCTGATCCGCCGGGCCAAGGCGCGCGGCCTGCGGGTGACCTGCGACACCGCCCCGCATTACTTCGCCCTGACCGAGACGGATGTCGGCGACTACCGCACCTACGCCAAGGTGTCGCCGCCGCTGCGCGGCGAGATGGATCGCCGGGCGGTGGTGGAGGGGCTGGCCGACGGCACCATCGACGCCATCGCGTCCGACCATGTGCCGCAGGACCAGGACCAGAAGCGCCTGCCTTTCGCCCAGGCCGCCTGCGGTGTGATCGGGTTGGAGACGCTGTTCCCGCTGACGCTGGAACTGGTGCACAAGGGCAAGATGTCGCTGCTGGACGCGCTGGCCTGCGTGACGTCGAAGCCGGCCGCCATCCTCGACCTGCCGGTCGGCCGCATCGTCAAGGGCGGGCCGGCCGATCTGGTCGCCTTCGACCTCGACACGCCCTGGCGCATCGACGTCGAGGGCTTCCGGTCGAAGTCCAAGAACTCGCCGTTCGAGAACCGTCCGGTCCAGGGCCGGCCGCTGCGCACCATCGTCGACGGCCGCACCGTCTGGCAAGCGGAGGGCTGACCCGGTGCCGATCCTCGTCCTCTCCGCCCTGCTGGGTTACCTGCTGGGCTCGATCCCCTTCGGCCTGGTGCTGACCCGGCTGGCCGGCCTCGGCGACATCCGCAAGATCGGCTCGGGCAACATCGGCGCGACCAACGTGCTGCGCACCGGCAACAAGCCGCTGGCGCTGGCGACCCTGCTGCTCGACAGCGGCAAGGGCGCCATCGCCGCGCTGCTGGCGCTGTGGCTGGCGAACAGCAGCGGCATCGGGCTGGAGGCGGCGATCCTGGCCGCCGGCGGCGCCATGCTGGGCCACACCTTCCCGGTCTGGCTCGGCTTCAAGGGCGGCAAGGGGGTGGCGACCGCCATCGGCGTGCTGCTGGCGGTGTCCTGGCCGGTCGGTCTGCTCGCCATCCTGACCTGGCTGGCGATGGCCGGGCTGTTCCGCATCTCGTCGCTGTCGGCCCTAACCGCGCTGGCCGTCAGCCCGTTGACCGGCTGGTATTTCGGCGGTCCGCTGGTCGGCGGCCTGTGCCTGTTCATCGCCGTGCTGGTCTTCATCCGCCACGAGGCGAACATCCGCCGCCTGCTGAAGGGCGAGGAGCCGAAGATCGGGGCGGGCAAGAAGAAGGCGGCGTGAAAAGCCGCCCTGCTTCATAAACCCGCGCGCAGGCTCACCACATTGTCACCCAATCGCCGCGGCGATGGCGATGGCGACGCGCGGGTTTCGGCGGCGTTGACCACCAGCGACAGGTAGCGCAGGCAACTGACTCGCAGGAAGGACGCCAGATTGGGCACCTCGCCGCGGTACTCGACGATCTCGTCATACAGCTTGGCGATCAACTGGTTGGTGGTCATGCCGTCGCGGGCGGCGATTTCCGCCAGCACGTCCCAAAACAGCGATTCCAGGCGGATCGTCGTCACGACACCGTGGATCCGCACCGACCGCGAGCGCGGTTCGTACAGGATCGGGTCGGCCTTGACGTAGATTTCGCACATCGGCGGCGTCCTCCCAGTCCGGCGGCAGGGTGAGAGGCGACGGGGAACACCCACCGCCTCTCCCGATCACATCACAGTTCGATGCGGGTTCCCAGCGCGGCGATGAAGCGCGCCATCCAGGCGGGGTGCGCCGGCCAAGCCGGCGCGGTGATCAGGTGTCCGTCGGTCACGGCGTCGTCGATGGCAATGTCGGCGTACTCGCCACCCGCCAGTTCCACCTCCGGCCGGCAGGCGGGATAGGCCGACACCCGGCGGCCCTTCAGCACCCCGGCGGCGGCCAGCAACTGCGCCCCGTGGCAGACCGCGGCGATCGGCTTTCCGGCGGCGTCGAACGCCCGGACCAGGGCCAGCACGGCCGGGTTGAGCCGCAGATACTCCGGCGCCCGACCGCCCGGGATCACCAACCCGTCATACCGGTCGGCCGACGCCGTTTCGAAATCGGCGTTCAGGGTGAAGTTGTGGCCGCGCTTCTCGCTGTAGGTCTGGTCGCCTTCGAAATCATGCACGGCGGTGGCGATGCGGTCGCCGGACACCTTGCCGGGGCACACCGCGTCCACCGCATGCCCCACGGCCAGCAGGGTCTGGAACGGCACCATGGTCTCGTAATCTTCGGCGTAGTCACCCACCAGCATCAGAATTTTCTTCGCCGCCATCACGCCCTCTCCAAAGTGGGTCAAAGTCCGCTTGTGCGGCGGATTGTAGGAGGCGGAACCACCGGGCAGGTAACAGCGGGCTACGACGGCCACGATTTTCGCCACTCCACCGGCGGCAGCCGAGATCGCTGCGAATGGAGCAACCGATCGAGCCTGTCGGATCGGTAATAAAACTGCCCCTAACGGCATAGGCCGTCCGGCCCGGCGCCACAATCAAGCTCGGTTCGTCTTCACACCGTCAGGCAAAGTCTCGGAGAATCTGAAGTTTCTTTTTCTATATTATCGACAGTAACAATCCAAAGCTCAAACGTACCGGCATTAGCGATGGCTGAGATCCGAAATCATACAGCGAAGTCTCTTTATAAAAACTCGTTAAAACGGGTCCGCGAATCAGGGAAAACGTTCATTGATCCACTTCCCACAATTTGTTCTCATACTCCCGTAGTCACCCGCTGCGGACACACACGCTCGGCAACGTCGTGACCGCTCAAGGAAACAACAGACAAGAGTACACGAAATGTTTGGTGGCTTGAAGATCAGAGCACGGGTGAATTCCGGCTTCGGCCTGATCGTTCTGCTTCTCATCCTGCTCGGCGTGGTGTCCTGGCGTTCGGCTCAGCATTCCAACGACAGCCTGAACGATTTCTCCCACCAGGGACTGATCGTCGAGCGGATGCAGCGTGTGGACCTCGCCGTCCTGAACGGCCGGATGGCGTTCATACGGTATATGGCCACCAACAAGCCGGAGAACACCGAACGCACCTACGCCGAACTGGCCAGGGCCGAGCAGGAACTTCAAACGACGAAGTCGATGCTGGCGACCGATGCGGAGCGCCGCGCGATCGACGAGGTGAACGCGAAGCTGCAGTCCTACACCGCCGCCGTTCGTGACTTCCAGGCCCTGCAAACCGACATCGAGCGCCTGAACAAGGAGATCGTCTACGACACCGGTTCGGCCCTGCGCGCGCTGCTGCTGGAGATGCGCACGGTGGAGGAGAACACGGATCACATCAGCACGGTCGTCATGCTGAACAAGCTCAGCGAGGCGGTCTGGACCACGCGCATCCTGGTGTTCCGCCTGCTGGACGGCGACAAGGAGTACGGCTTCGACCGGGTGGTCGAACGTCTGACCCAGGCATCGGAGGCGGTGCAGCAACTGGCCAGCCTGCCGCTGGCCGATGGGCAGGAGGCGCGGATCGCCTCGGCCAGGACCATGCTCGCCAGCTTCGCCACCGGCCTGAAGACGATGGAAGGCCGCATCAACGGCAAGGACGACATCCAGAACAACCGTCTGGTTCCGATCGGCAACGCCATCGGCAAGCAGTTGCAGGAAATCCGCGAGGCGGTGGCGGTCAATCAGGCGGCGCTGCGCGAGGACGCGACCCGGACCGCGGAGTCGGCCGAGACGCTGGCCAAGATCCTCACCCCCGCCGCCACGGTCCTGGCCATGCTGATGGCGTGGCTGATCGGCCGCAGCATCGCGAACCCGGTGGTGGCGATGACGGCCGCGATGGGACGGCTGGCGCAGGGCGACCTGTCCGTCGCGTTGCCCGCCGCCGACCGCCGCGACGAGATCGGCGCCATGGCCGCCGCCGTCCAGGTCTTCCGCGACACCATGATCCAGACCCGTCGGATGGAGGAGGAGGCGAAGGCCGCTGAAACCCGCGCCGCCCAGGAACGGCGCGCCGGGATGCTGGCGCTTGCCGACCGCTTCGAAAGCAGCGTGCAGGGCATCGTCGAGACGGTGGCCTCCGCGGCGACAGAGATGCAGGGCACGGCGTCGGCGATGTCCGCCACCGCCGACCAGACCAGCGTGCAAGCCTCCACCGTGGCGGCCGCGGCCGAACAGGCCTCGGTCAACGTGCAGACGGTGTCGGCGGCGACCGAAGAGCTGTCGGCTTCCATCGCCGAGATCGGCCGGCAGGTCACCACCTCGACCCGCGTCGCCGGAAAGGCCGTGGACGACGCGCGCCAGACCGGTAAGGCGATCACCGGGCTGGTGCAAGCGGCGCAGCAGATCGAACAGGTGGTGGAGTTGATCAACTCCATCGCCAGCCAGACCAACCTGCTGGCCCTGAACGCCACCATCGAAGCGGCCCGCGCCGGCGAGGCCGGCAAGGGCTTCGCCGTGGTCGCGTCGGAGGTGAAGCAGCTCGCCAACCAGACCGCCAAGGCGACCGAGGACATCCAGGTGAAGGTGCGGGAAATCCAGTCGGCAACGGCCGGTGCCCAGACCGCGATCACCGACATCGCCGGCACCATCGACCAGATCAACGACATCTCCACCGGCATCGCCGCCGCGATCGAGGAGCAGAACGCCGCCACCGGCGACATCGCGAACAACGTGTCGCAGGCCGCCCGCGGCACCGGCGACGTCTCGGCCAACATCCTGGGCGTCAACCAGGCGGCGTCGGAAACCGGCTCGGCCGCCACCCAGGTTCTGCACGCCGCCGAGGGGCTGGCGCGCGACGCCGAACGCCTGCGCGGCGAAGTGCAGAACTTCATCGCCACCATCCGGGCGGCCTGACCGCAGGCACCCGGCATCGCGCGCATCCGGTTTCACGGTCGAACGGCGGCGGGGAAGCGATTCCCCGCCGCCTTCGTTTTGGGCCACCCCCAACCCGCTGGTCGATCGGCAGGGTCAACCGGAGAAAAGACAACCGCCTCGGGCTTGGTTTATGCTGCCCCGCAATCCGGGGGTCGAACACCTCCAGCGCCAACGAAGACCTGAGGGAACCGAGAATGGACACTCCGCTGTGGAGCCCGAGCGCGGATCGCGTCGCGCACGCCAATCTGACCGCCTTCCGTGAAGCGGCCAACGCGCGCTTTGGATTGCGGCTGGACGATTACGAGGCGCTCTACAACTGGACCATCGCGGAAAAGGAACGGTTCTGGCGTTTCCTGTGGGAGTGGGCCGGCCTGACCGGCGATCTCGGCACGGTCGATCTGCTGGACGGCGACCGCATGCCGGGTGCCCGCTGGTTCCCCGAGGCGAGCCTCAGCTACGCCGAGAATCTGCTGGCGGGGGCACCCGACGGCGACGCCCTGGTGTTCTGGGGCGAGGACAAGGTGAAGTACCGCTGGAGCGGGGCGGAGCTGAAGGCGACCGTCTCCCGCCTGCAGCAGGCGTTGAAGGCCAAGGGCGTCGGCAAGGGCGACCGCGTCGCCGCCATCATGCCGAACATGCCGGAAACGCTGGCGGCGATGATCGCCACCACCAGCCTGGGCGCGGTGTGGTCCTCCTGCTCGCCCGATTTCGGCATCCAGGGCATCACCGACCGTTTCGGCCAGATCGAGCCGAAGGTGGTCTTCGCCCCCGACGCCTACTGGTACAACGGCAAGAGCCACGACGTCCGCGCCAAGGTGGCGGAGGTGCTGAAGGACCTGCCGTCGGTCGCCGCCACGGTGATCGTGCCCTACGTCAATCCGGCGCCGGACGTCTCGGCGATCCCCGGCGCCGTCGGCCTCCAGGACTTCATGGCGCCGTTCCCGGCCGCCGAGCCGACCTTCGAGCGGGTTGCCTTCGACCACCCGCTGTTCATCCTCTATTCGTCGGGCACGACGGGCAAGCCCAAGTGCATCGTCCACGGCACCGGCGGCACGCTGCTGCAGCATGTGAAGGAACACCGGCTGCATTGCGACCTGAAGCCCGGCGACCGGCTGTTCTACTTCACCACCTGCGGCTGGATGATGTGGAACTGGCTGGTGACCGGGCTGGCCAGCGGCACGACGCTGGTGCTCTATGACGGCTCGCCCTTCGCGCCGACCGGCAACATCCTGTTCGACTATGCGGACGCCGAGAAGGTCACCCTGTTCGGCACCTCGGCCAAATTCATCCAGTCGCTGGAGAAGTCCGGGCTGGAGCCGATCAGGACCCATTCGCTGGCCAGCGTGCGCACCCTGACCTCCACCGGATCGCCGCTGATGCCGGAGAATTTCGAGTTCGTCTACCGCGCCATCAAGCAGGACGTGCATCTCGCCTCGATCAGCGGCGGCACCGACATCATGTCCTGCTTCGTGCTGGGCAACCCGATCTCCCCGGTCTGGAAGGGCGAGATCCAGACCCGCGGCCTGGGCATGGCGGTGGAGGCGTTCGACGACAACGGCCATGCCGTGCGCGGCGAGAAGGGCGAACTGGTCTGCACCCGCCCGTTCCCCAGCATGCCCATCGGCTTCTGGGCCGACCCGGACGGCGCCAAGTACCGTGCCGCCTATTTCGACCGCTTCCCCAACGTCTGGGTCCATGGCGACTTCATCGAGCAGACCGAACATGGCGGCTGGGTGATCTATGGCCGGTCGGATGCGGTGCTGAACCCCGGCGGCGTGCGCATCGGCACGGCGGAGATCTACCGCCAGGTCGAACAGTTGCCGGAGATCATGGAGGCGGTCTGCATCGGCCAGGAGTGGGACGGCGACGTCCGCGTCGTGCTGTTCGTCGTGCTGCGCGAGGGCATGACGCTGGACGACGGGCTGACCGCGACCATCCGCAAGCGGATCAAGGACAACTGCTCGCCCCGCCACGTTCCGGCGAAGATCGTCCAGGTCACCGACATCCCGCGCACCCGCTCCGGCAAGATCACCGAGCTGGCGGTGCGTGATGCCGTCCATGGCCGCCCGATCAAGAACACGGAGGCGCTGGCCAACCCGCAGGCGCTCGACGAGTTCCGCGAGCGCGACGAGCTGACGGGGGCATGAGGTGACGCCGGCGCTGTTCCTCGACCTTGACGGGGTGCTGGCCGATTTCGACCGCGGCGTCGTCGCGGTCACCGGCAAGCGG
>NZ_LGRA01000021.1:132285-132704 GCF_003116095.1 Azospirillum sp. TSO35-2 | reverse complement strand
CACCGGCATCACGCTCAATTGGGATGACGAGATCGTCAAGGCCATCGCGCTGACCCGCGACGGCGCCGTCGTCCACCCCGCCTTCGCCGGCTGACCGGGCGCCCGAGGAGACACAACCCATGGATCAGATCCAACTGTCCGCCCGTATTGCCGAGCTGAAGGCGAACCTTGCGGCGCTCGGCCAGCAGGCCGACCTTCTGGCCGCCCAGGTCGCGCATTCGACCCAACCGGTGGCCGAGGCCGCCGGCGGTCACGGCAACTTCTTCGTCACCGGCTTGACGGTGCTCGTGCTCGCCTGCTTCGTCGGCTACTACGTCGTCTGGCGCGTCACCCCGGCGCTGCATTCGCCGCTGATGGCGGTCACAAACGCGGTGTCGTCGGTCATCATCGTCGGCGCCCTGATCGCCGCCGGACCGGCC
>NZ_LGRA01000021.1:132182-132275 GCF_003116095.1 Azospirillum sp. TSO35-2 | reverse complement strand
GCAACGGTTACCAACAACCGCCGCCTGCGCATCCCTTCTCACAACACGGTATAAACTTGTCCATGATCCCGCAGCGCCGAGGCACCGCATCCG
>NZ_LGRA01000021.1:0-132172 GCF_003116095.1 Azospirillum sp. TSO35-2 | reverse complement strand
CACCCCGCCCCCGCCGCAACGCAGCGTTACCTTTACGTCACCCCCGCGGGTCCCCTCATCCGACGCCCCTCACCCGACTGTGGCCTCGGCCGAATAGCCGGAGCCGAACATGAAGGCCTCCCGATTGCGGATCTCGTCCTCCAGGTGGGAGCGGACGACGGCGAACAGGTCGCGGACCGACACCATGCCGACCACCTCGCCATCCACCGCGACCGGGAGGTGGCGGTAATGGTGGCGCTCCATCAGCTCCAGCGCGGCGAGCGCGGCGGCCGACGGTTCCAGCGTGTCGGGATCGGCGGTCATCACCACCGACAGCGGGGTGGTCGCCGGGTCGAGCCCGGCGGCGAGCACCCGCACCGTCATGTCGCGTTCGGTGACGATCCCCTTCAGCGTCCGCCCCTGGGTGACCAGCACGGCGGCGATGCGCCGTTCGGCCATCAGCAGGGCGGCGTCCCGGACGGTGGCGTCCGGCGGCAGGCAGGACAGCTCCTGGTTCTTGATGACGTCCGGCATCAGTCGGCGTGTCGGCATGTGTCCCAGCTCCCTCGGTGATTTCAGGTTTTGTGGACGAACGATGCACATGGACGCGGTGTCGCACCGCGCAACACCGATCCTGTCAGCTTGGACTGCTGATCGTCAATAGAACTGATTGTTGGAGACTTTCCATATCCGCACGGTGACTCCCGTTCGTCTCGGGAGACCTACTTCGCCGCCAGCTTCTGGCGCAGGCCGTCGAAGCCGCTGGTGTAGATCCCGGCGATCGCCTTGCGCGCGTCGGCGTCGGAGGCGCCGTTGGCGTCGAAGCGCGAGGACCAGACGATCCGGGTGGTGCGGGCATCCACCGCGCTCAGCCGGATGGTGGAGACGTAGTTCTTCACCGGCAGCGGCCCGCCCAGCAGGGTGTAGCGCAGGCGGTGCTTGGCGGCGGAGACCGACTGCAGCCGCTCCTGGATCGATCCGCCGCCCTTCAGCGCGATGTCGCGTTCCTGCCCGCCACCGGCTTGGCGCAGGGTGCAGCCCTCGATCGCCGGGTGCCAGTCGGCGATGGCGCAGAAGGGCTCGATCTGCGTCCACACCTGCGCGATCGGCGCCTTGATCGTCGCCGATTCGCGGACCTCCAGCGCCAGGGCGGGCTGCGCCGCCGCACACAGGGCCGCAGTCACAAACGGAACCGCCGCCACAATCGCCTTTTTCATTCGTCATCCTCCCCGTCGCCGCCCGCGGAATCGCGGCGGCCTGGGCGGAGTATGGGCGGGCAAGCACGGCCGTGGCTATGGTACGATAGGCTGATCGTCCGTCATACACACGGAAGTAGGACCCGGGGCGGACGGTGCGGCCTCAGGCCGGCGTCACCGCCTCGTCCAGCACGGCGCGGACGGCGGCGGCGTCGACGTCGCGGCGGGTGAAGGCGTTGCCGATGCGGTCGGCCAGGATGAAGGTGATGCGGCCGTCCTGCACCTTCTTGTCCTTCGCCATCGACCGGACCAGCCCGTCGACGTCCCAGGCGACGCCGGGAATGTCGGCCGGACGCACCGGCAGCCCGACGGCGGCCAGATGGGCGCGGGCCCGCCGCGCGTCCTCCGCCGGGCACAGGCCGAGCCGGACCGACAGGTCGAAGGCCAGCACCATGCCGATCGCCACCCCTTCGCCGTGCAGCAGGGTCTGGCCGAAGCCGGTCGCCGCCTCCAGCGCGTGGCCGAAGGTGTGGCCCAGGTTCAGCAGGGCGCGGTCGCCGCTCTCGCGCTCGTCGACGCCGACGATGGCGGCCTTGGCGCGGCAGCTGGTGGTGACGGCGTGGCGGCGCGCGTCGCTGTCGCCGTCGACCACGCGCCGGCCGTTCTGCTCCAGCCAGGCGAAGAAGTCGGGCTGGCGGATCAGGCCGTACTTCACCACCTCGGCGTAGCCGGCCAGCACCTCGCGCCGCGGCAGGGTGTCGAGCGTCGCGGTGTCGGCGATGACCAGCCGCGGCTGGTGGAAGGCGCCGATCAGGTTCTTGCCGTGCCGGCTGTTGATGCCGGTCTTGCCGCCGACCGAGCTGTCGACCTGGGACAGCAGCGTCGTCGGCACCTGGATGAAGTCGATGCCACGCAGCGCCGAGGCGGCGGCGAAGCCGGTGATGTCGCCGATCACCCCGCCGCCCAGCGCCAGCAGCACCGTCGACCGCTCGATCCCGCGGCCGAGGACATCGTCCATCAGCTGCTGGAAATGGCCGAAATCCTTGGTCTTCTCGCCGGCCGGCAGCACGATGGCCGGCTGCGGCGCGATCCCCGCCTCCACCATCGCGGCGTTGAGGGTGTCGAGGTGCAGCGGCGCCACGTTGGCGTCGGTCACCACGATCGGCGCCCGGCCGCGGGTGACGGCGGCGATGCGCTCGCCCGCGTCGGCCAGCACGCCGTCGCCGACCAGGATGTCGTAGCTGCGGGCGCCGAGGTCGAGGCGGACGGTGTCGATGGCGGCGGGGGCACTGGTCATTCGGGCAATCCGCGAGAGAGGGGCGTTTCGGGGTCCGGTTGCGGACCGGTCAGGCGGTTTCGGCCTTGCCGGTCCGCCCGCCGCGCGGCGGCGGGACCGGGCGGTGGGGCAGTTGAACGCCGAAATGCGCCTCCAGCGCGTCGATCACCAGCTCCACCGTCACCTCGGGCGGGCGTTCGTCGCTGACCACCGTCAGGTCGGCTTCGGCGTAGATGGGATAGCGCTGCTCCATCAGCCGCCCCAGGATGGCGCGCGGGTCGCCCTGGTTCAGGATGGGGCGGTGGGTGCGCCGCGCGGTGCGGGCGACCAGCACGTCCAGTTCGGCGCGCAGCCAGACCGACACGCCGTGTTGGCGGATGGCGGCGCGGGTTTCCGCGTCCATGAAGGCGCCGCCGCCGGTCGCCAGGATGTGCACCGGCTCGTCCTTCACCAGGCGGGTGATGATGCGGCGTTCGACCGAGCGGAAGACCGGTTCGCCGTCGCGCGCGAAGATTTCGGCGATGCTGCAGCCGGCCGCCGCCTCGATCTCGGTGTCGGCGTCGCGGAAGGGCAGGTGGAGCCGCGCCGCCAGCCGGCGCCCGATGGCGCTCTTGCCGGCGCCCATCAACCCGACCAGCACCACGGTGCGCGGCAGCAGCGGCTCCGCATCCGCGGCCACACCCGGAAGCTGAGCGGTCATCGCCTTGCGCAGTCCCATGACATCCACCCGATCACCCCAACTCGACACGCCAGCCCGCAAGCCCCGGCACTCACCGCCCGTCACCCGACTCATACCCGCCCCGCCCCGGCCGGCACAAGAGTATGCCCTCCGGCCGGGAAGGCCGGATGGTGGGCGGGTTGCGCGGCGGTCCAACCTGTGGCTACACTGCGCCGCCGATCGCCGGTGGCCCGACCGCTGGGCTCTGCTGGCGGCCGGGGTGCGGATGCTTTAGCAGAAAAGCCCTTGCTTGTCCCAAGCCGTGCGGTCGCGGACCGTGATAGCTCCGCCCCGTTCCGCCCCTTCTCTCCGACACAACGCGTCCTTGGTGCCATGAGCCGGTTTCTCTCCATCCTGTTCGTTCTGCTGTTGCTGGTGATCGCCGGTGGCATGGTGTTCCTTGCGTCGTGGGACATGCCGGCTCCATCGAAGACGGTGGAGAAGGTCCTGCCCGATGAGCGCTTCCCGCGCTGAGCCGCGACCGAAGGCGGCGGCGGTTCCGGACATCGCGCCGGCCCTGATTCTGGGCTCGGTCCTGCTGGGCCTGTTCGGGACGGCTGATACGATCGGCGCCGCGGCGCAGGCCCTGGGCCCGCCGGTCCGGCTGACCACGGACGCGCCCGCGGCCTCCGCGGTGCCCGATGCCGCCGCCCCGGCACCAAGGGTTCCGCCACCAGTGCCGGCCGCACCGGTGCCGGCCGTCATCCCGCCCGCGACGCCGGCGGAGGCCGCCACCATCCCGCGCCCCGTCTCCCCGGTGGTGCCGCGGCCCGGACCGGTCGCCGCGACAGCGCTCGGTGCGCCCGATCCGGACGGCGCCGGCACCCTGCGCGGCGAGCAGGGGCTGGGCGGCGACCCCTGGCGCGGCATCGGCCGGGCGGAGCTGCTGCCGCTGATCGCGGCGCTGCCGGTCGACACCCCCTCCCCCACCACCAAGGCGCTGGAGCGTCGGCTGCTGCTGAGCGCCGGCTCCCTCGCCACCGCGACCGCAGAGCCGCCGCCGCCCCGCCGTTTCGGCGCGCTGCGCATCGCGACGCTGGCGCGGCTCGGCGATCCCGCCGGCGCCGCCGACCTCGCCGCGCTGCTGCCCGACGCGTTGGCCGCCGACGAGCCGGCGGCGCGCGCCCTGACCGACGCCGAACTGATCCGCGGCGGCATCGACTGCCCGCGCGCGCTGGCCCGCGGCAAGGGCTTCGCGTCGGCCTATTGGACGAAGCTCGATTTGTTCTGCCGCGCCCGGGTCGGCGACCGTGCCGGCACCGACGCGGCACTGGCGACCTTGCGCCGCGGCGGCGGCCGTTCCGACCCCTTCCTCGCCGTCGCCGATGCGCTGGCCGGCGCCGCCCCGCCGCCCGCCCGCCTCCTGGCGCCGGCCCTGACGAGCGGCGAGGGCGACGGCGTGGCGCTGACGCTGGCGGCGATGCGCACGGCGCGGATCGGCGTGCCGCCCGGCCTGCTGCCGCTGAACGACCCGCCGGCGCTCGCCGCCATCGCCACCAACCCGTCGACCGACCCGGCGACGCGGACGGCGGCGGGCGAACGGGCGGCGGCGGCGCTGTTCCTCGACAGCCGGCAATTGCTGGACCTCTACGCCCAGGTCCCGGCCCAGGGCGACGAGCTGCTGCGGGTGGCGGAGATCGCCGGCCGCGACCGCACCGCCCGCAGCCGGGCGCTGGTCCATCAGGCGATGGCGGCGGCGATGGACGGGCGGCGCCGGGTCGCCCTGGCCGGGCTGGCGGTCGGGCTGGTCGATCCGCGCCTGCGCGCCGGGCCGGTCGGCAACGCCGCCGCCGGGCTGCTCGACAGCGTGTCGCCGACCGCCGACGCCGCGGCGCTGGCCCCGGCGGCGGCGCAGCTCTATTACGCGCTCGGCCGGCTTGATCCGGCCCGGCGCTGGCACGACCTCGCCCTGCGCAGCGGGCGCAGCGCCGACACCGCCTGGCTGTGGCCGCTGGCGGTGGTGGCGACGGCGCGCGGCGGCAACGACCCGGTGGCGCTGACCGCCTGGCTGGACGAGGCGCTGCGCGGCGCCGACACCGCCGCCCGCGGCCGCATCGCCGGCCAGCTCGCCCTGCTGCAGGCGGTGGGCGTCGTGGTGCCGGACGAGGCGTGGCTGAAGGCGACCGACGGCGCCGGCCCGCCGTCCGGCAAGGATGCCGGCGTCGATCCGGCGCTGTGGCAACGGCTGGGCGACGCCGCGAGCGGCGGGCGCATCGGCGAGACGGTGACCGTTGCCCTGCTGCTGCTGGGCGAGGGCGGACCGGCCGGCGTGGCGCCGGTGGTGGTGGCGCGGGTCGCCGCCAACCTGAAGGCGGTCGGGCTGGAGCCCGACGCCCGCGCGCTCGTCCGCGAGGCGATGGCGACGCTTGCCGGTCCCACCGCGGCGGGACCAACGACCTCCAGCCCGACAGGGACCTATTGACGATGAGCGGATCGGGCATGCCAACCAAACGCCGGGGCCGGCCGTGCAAGCCGCGCACGCTCGCCACCTCGCCGCACGTCGACGCCTTTCTCGACATGCTGACGGCGGAGCGCGGGGCGGCGGTCAACACCCGGCTGGCCTACGAGCGCGACTTGGCCGACCTCGGCCGCTGGCTGGCCCAGCGCGGCCTGCCGCTGGAGGACGCCGGCACCGAGGATCTGCGCGCCTATCTGGCGGTGCAGAGCAAGGAGGGCGCCCCGCGCACCGTGGCGCGCCGGCTGTCGGCGCTGCGGCAGTTCTACCGCTTCCTGCTGGCCGAGGGGCGGCGGGTGGACGACCCGGCCTCCCCGCTTGACAGCCCGAAGCAGGGCCGGCCGCTGCCCAAGATCCTGACGGAGGCGGAGGTCACCGCGATGATCGCCACCGCCGAGGCGCGGGGCGGGGCGGAGGGGTTGCGGCTGGTGGCGTTGCTGGAGGTGCTCTACGCCACCGGCCTGCGCGTGTCGGAGCTGGTCGGCCTGCCGATGACCGCGATCATGCGCGACGGCCGCGGCCTGCTGGTGCGCGGCAAGGGCGGCAAGGAGCGGATGGTGCCGCTGTCCGACCCGGCGCTGACGGCGCTGGCCGCCTACATCCCGCTGCGCGGCCATTTCGTCGTGCCGTCCGCCGGTGCGGAGGCGGCGCCCAGCCCCTTCCTGTTCCCGTCGCGCAGTTCGGGCGAGGGCCACCTGACCCGCCAGCGCTTCGCCCAGATCCTGAAGCAACTGGCCATCGACTCGGGCATCGACCCGGAAAAGGTCAGCCCGCACGTCCTGCGCCACGCCTTCGCCACCCACCTGCTCGACCACGGCGCCGACCTGCGCTCGGTCCAGAAGATGCTGGGCCACGCCGACATCGCGACGACGCAGATTTATACTCATGTGGTGACGGAGCGGTTGAAGCGGGTCATGCACGACCACCACCCGCTCGCCCGGCGCAAGCAGGAAGAGCCGTCCTCGACCGAGTGACGGCGGCGCGGAGGTAAGGATAGCGGGCGGGAGGACGGTCGGGGCCGCGTCGCAGGACTGTCCTATTTCAGAGGCGGATTGCCATGACGAGGACTTCCGTGGGCAGGATCATACCGGCCAAACGCGATCACCCTGCCCCGCGTCTCCAGCCCCGCGAGGGCCTTGCACACCGCCAAGGCCACGGCGGCAAACGGGAGCCTATCCTTACTTCTTCTCCAGCATCAGCGTGCCCTGGCGGGAGACCTTGTTCTTGATCTTCTCGGCCAGCAGGCCGAGCGCCCAGGGGAGCTGCACCTCCATCTCGACGCGGTCGTCCAGCACGTCGACGTGGCCGGCGATGGTCTGGGCCAGGGCGACGACACGGAAATGCAGGCGGTCGTCGGTCCAGTTGTCCTCAATGCTGGTCGCCACCGCGCCCAGCCGCGCCCGCGCGTCGCCCATGCCGTCGACCAGCCGGCGCTTGGCCTCCTGCCGGCCGAGCGAGTGGGGGATGGACAGGGTCAGGGGTTTCGACATGGTCGGCGGCTCCGGGTGGCTGGGATGGATCTGTGGCGATGGTCCCAGAGTCTGTCAGGTTCTTGCTGAAGCACCTGACAGACTCTAGACCTTGGATTTTCCGTGCGATCCACGGTTCAAGCGACTCCGCTTGAACCGATCACACTCTAGGAGGAACACCGGCGGCGGCGCTTGGGTCCCGGCCGGGCCCACCGCCCGCCTTACGCCCGCACCCCATTGACCGGGGCCTGCACCGGCATGACGCAGCGGACATGGGCGCCGCGCCCGTTGGTTTCGTCCAGTTCCAGCCGGCCGCCATGCAACTCCACCACGCTGCGGGCGAGCGAGACGCCCAGCGCCGCCGCCCCCTGCGGGTCGAGTTCGGGCGCCGCGGCGCCGCTGACCGACAGGGTGACGCTGCCGTTCAGCCGTTCGCCGGACAGGCGGATGCGGCGGTCGGGCGGCGGGTTGCGGATGGCGCCGACCACCAGCGTGAACAGCGCCTGCTTCAGCCGCTTGCCGTCGCCCTCCATCTCGCCCAGCCCTGCGGGGGCGATCACTTCCAGCCGCAGGCCCTCGCGGCGGGCCCATTCGCGGGTCAGGCCGGCCACCGAGTCGAGCAGGTCGGGCAGGTTGACCGGCCCGCGGTCCAGCGTCGTCACCCCGGCGCCCAGGCTGGTCAGGTCGACCACGTCGTCGATCAGTTCCAGCAGCCGTTCGCCGGCGGCCAGGATGCCGCGGACATACTCCATCTGCCGGCCGTTCAGCTCGCCGAAATACTGGTTCGCCAGCACCTCGGCGAAGCCGATGATGCCGTTCAGCGGCGTGCGCAGATGGTGGGAGACGTTGGCGATGAACTCGCTCTTCAACTGGTCGGCGGCCTCCAGCGCGGCGTTGGAGGCGCGCAGCGCGTTCTCCAGCCGGGCGCCGTCGGTGACGTCGAGGTAGCTGTTCAGCACCGCCCCGTCGGGCAGCGGCAGGGTGGAGAACTCCACCATCGACCCGTCGCTGCGCTCCACGCGGCCGGACCGGACGCTGCGCTCCAGCGTGGCGCCGATCAGCTCCTCCTTCAGGGCGTCCCAGGTCGCCGCCCCGGGATAGGCGCCGTCGCGGTCGCCCACCGTCTTGTCGGCCGCGGCCTTCTCGCCGGCCTTGTCCAGCCCCGGCGGCGGCATCTCCAGCAGCGGCCGCATCCGCTCGATGACGTCGGCGATGTGGGGTTCGCCGTGCAAATCGTCGTCGGCGAGGTCCCAGATGCGGGCGAAGGCCGGGTTGGACAGCTTCAGCCGGCCGTCGCCGCCGAAGACGGCGATGCCTTCCGCCAGATTGTCCAGCGTCTCCTGCTGCACCGCCATCAGGGTGTTGTAGGAGGATTCCAGCGCCAGCGTGTTGGTGACGTCCTCCAGGATGGTGATCAGCCCGCCCAACGGGTGCGGTGCGGCCAGGTGGCGCAGCGTGGTGCCGTCGGGCAGGTGCAGCAGTTCTTCCAGCGGTTCGACCAGATGGGTGTAGCGGGTCAGCCGCTCGCGCTTGAAGGTCTGGTAATCGGCGTATTCGGGCAGGCGGCGGTGGGCGCGCAGCTCTTCCAGCAGTTCGGCGTTGGTCGGCTCGGTGCGCAGCCAGACCTCGTCCAGGTCCCACAGCCGGGCGTAGGCCTGGTTGAAGAAGCGCAGCCGGGTGTCGGGACCGAAGATGGCGATGGCGGTGCCCAGCCGTTCCAGCACCTCGGCATGGGCGGTCAGGTGGCGGTCCAGCTCGCCGCGCATCTCCTCCAGCGGGGTGAGGTCGAGGGCGTAGCCGACCACCAGGGTTCCGGCTTCCCCGCCGCCAGCCTCGCCGGCGAAGGGCAGCGGCGCTTCGGTCACCTCCAGCAGGCGGCGTTCGGTGCCGATCACCACCGGCACCCGGTCAGACTGGGCGAAGCCGCCGCTGCGCGCCCGCTCGGCCAGCGCCGGCCCGGCGCCGGTCAGCTCCCGCCCTTCCGCCAGCACGGTGGCGGGGTCGCCGTCGACGGCGCGGGCGTAGGTGCGGTTGCACCAGGACAGGCGCAGCGCGCGGTCGCGCATCCACACCGGGATCGGCAGCGCGTCGGCGGCGGCCTGCAGCTCGGCAAGGCGGGAGCGGGCGGCGCCGGCCTCCTCCTCCTGCCGGCGGGCGGTGTCCTGCGCGGCGTAGCGCGCCGAGGTGACGTCCTCGATCCACACGACGTCGCAGCGTTCGACACCGGCGGCTCCCCGGCGGCCGGTCAGCACCAGCCGGCGGCCGTTCGGGGCCGTCGTCTCGCAGCGGAAGGGTTCGCCGTGGCGTCTTAAGCGATCGAGCGCCACCGCCAGTTCCGGGGCGGGCAGCGCCACCGTCAGCGCGTCGGCCGACGCGATGCCGAGCAGCGCCGCGGCGTCGTCCGACAGCGCGCTCTGCCCGACGCCCGGGTCGGCATCGGCGGCCGGATCGGTGTCGGCGATCTCCGACGCGCTCCAGGCGCACCAGGGGTGGGGGGCGGCGGCCAGCATCGCCCGCCAGCGATCACGGTCTGCGGCGACGTGTTCGGCTTGGCGCCGGGAATCCTTGTTCCGAAAGAATCCAGCGAAACCGACCACGTCCGACACCCCCAGTCCACCCGGAAACTTGCAGGGCCGGGCCGCCAACGTCAGCAGAACGCAGACCGCCCAGCATGATCACACGACACAATCCAAGACGCGCAGAGTAGTTCAGCCGTTCCCCACCGACAAGCAACACGCGCCCACCGTGCGCCTTTTCCAAACCGCATTCTCTTCCAGGTGGAAATCGGTCCTCCGGTCCCGGTCACACCATGGTCTCTTTTGGGCGGGCCACCGTCTCTTTCGTGTGATGCAGCGCGCGAATCGCTTTTTCAACGGCCGGGAAGGCCCGCGCCATCTCACCGGCGTGCCGGTCGGCGTCGGCGGCGCGGCCCTCGACGATGGCGCGCTCCAGGCCGGTGCAGGCGGCGGCCAGCGCCCGAGCGCCCGCCGTCCGCGCCGCCCCGGCGACCGAATGGGCGGCGGCCCGCACCTCCTCCGCCTCACCGGCCGCCAGCGCCGCCAGCGCGCGGTCCAGCATCGGCCGCGTGGTCTCGATGAAGAAGGCCATCATCTCGATCGTCCCGGCGTCGAACCCCTCCTCCTGAGCGCCGCCGCCGAAGGTTTCCCGCACATGGTCGAGGTCGAGCACCGGCAGGGCGTCCGCCTCGTCCGGCAGCGGGTTGGCGGCGGGCATGACCGGCCCGGGCGGCGGGGATGGCGCCACGGAGGACGGCGCCGACGACGGCGCGGCATCGAGCCAACGCGCCAGGATCCGCGCCAGTTGCGCCAGCGTCACCGGCTTGGCGAGGTAATCGTCCATGCCGGCGGCGAGGCAGCGCTCCATCTCGCCCGACAGGGCGTTGGCGGTCATGGCGACGATGGGGGTGCGGGCCGGCGTCTGCACGGCGGAGGAGGCGTCGGCCACCGCCTCCGCCTCCCGGATGCGGCGGGCCAGTTCATAGCCGTCCATCGTCGGCATGTGGCAGTCGGTGATGACCAGCCGATGACGGCCGCTGCGCCACGCCGCCAGTGCCTGCGCCCCGTCGGCGGCCAGTTCCACGGCGCAGCCGAGGCGGCGGAGCTGGCGCAGCACCACCTGCTGGTTGGTCGGGTGGTCCTCGGCGACCAGGATCGGGCCCAGGATCGACCCCGGGTTCGAACCGGGCGCCGCGTCCGCCGCGCCATTCCCCCCTGCCCGGCCGTCCATCGTCCCATCGTCGGGCGGGACGGCCATGGACTCGCCCGCCGGGTCGGGCGGCGCCCGCCCGGTCAGCGCGGCGGCGGCGCGGACCAGCGCGGTGCGGTGGACCGGCTGGACCAGCCCGGCGGCCGGATGGGCCGCGCCTTGCGGTCCCGGTCCCCGCCCGTCGCCCAGCAGCAGGCGCGGCAGGGTTGGGCCGCAGGCGCCGGCCAGCGGTTCCAGCCGCTGGGCCAGCGCCACCGTGGTGACCAGCAGCCCGAAGCCGCCGCGCCCCAACCGCTTCGCCGCCTCCGCCACGGTGGTGGCGGTCACGACCTCGGCCCCGCCCTGCTCCAGGTAACGGGCGAGCACGGCGCGCTGCACCTCGTCCTCGTCGGCGACCAGCACCGCCAGCCCGGCCAGCGGCGCCGGCCCGGCCAAATCCGCCCCGGCGCCGCGCGACAGCTCCACCGTGAACCAGAAGGTGGAGCCCTGGCCGGGCATCGACTCGACGCCGAGACCGCCGCCCATCCGCTCGACCAGCCGGGTGCAGATCGCCAGCCCCAGCCCGGTGCCGCCGAAACGCCGCGTGGTCGAGCTGTCGGCCTGGCTGAAGGGCTGGAACAGGCGCGCCTGCCCTTCCGGCCCGATGCCGATGCCGGTGTCCTCCACCGCGACATGCAGCCGCACCCGGCCGAGGTCGGCCCGATCGGGAGCGGCCCCGTCGGCCCTACCGCCGTCGGCGTGGACGCGCAGGACGACCCGGCCGCGGTCGGTGAACTTGATGGCGTTGCCGGTCAGGTTGAACAGGATCTGGCGCAGCCGGCCCGAATCGCCGCGCAGCCGTACCGGCACCGACGGGTCGATGTCGCAGATCAGCGCCAGCCCCTTCTGGTGGGCCTGCGGCGCCAGCAGGTCGGCCACCCCCTCCACCAGTTCGGCCGGCCGCAGGTCCTGTTCTTCCAGGTCGAGCTTGCCGGCCTCGATCTTCGAGAGGTCCAGGATGTCGTCGATGATCCGCAGCAGCGCCGCCCCGCTGTCGCGCATGGTGGCGACCAGCGTCCGCTGCTCCTCGTCCAGCGGGGTCAGCGCCATCAGCTCCAGCATGCCCAGCACGCCGTTCATCGGCGTGCGGATCTCGTGGCTCATCGTCGCCAGGAATTCGGCCTTGGAGCGGGCGGCGATCTCCGCCTGTTCCTTGGCGGCGCGCAACGCCTCCTCCGCCCGCTTGCGCGCGGTGATGTCGTAGCTCCAGGCCAGCACCGCCGGCTCGCCCTCGAAGCTGGTGCGCTGGAGCGTCTGCAACGCCCAGACCCGGCTGCCGTCGGGACGGTCGACCGCCACCTCGGCGTCGCGGACCACCACGTCGCCGGCCTCGACGGCAGCCCCGGGGATGGTGCGGGGCAGGGCCAGCGTGTGGCGGCTGCCGACGAACGCGTCCAGCGCGCGGCCGGCCAGCTCGGCGGCGCGGGCGTTGGCAAAGGCCACCGTGCCGTCGGTGCGGCCGATCGACACGCCGACCGGGCTCTGTTCCAGGATGGCGCGCAGCCGCCGCTCGCTGTCGGCCAGCGCGCCTTCGCGGGCGCGGATGGTGGCGACGAAATAGGCCAGCGCGCGGGCCATCTCGCCGATCTCGTCACCGGAGCCGGCCACGCCTCCGTCGCCGATCGGCAGGGCGAGGTGCGGCATCTCGGCCGGGGCGGTGTCCTCCACCGCCTGCATCGCGCTGCGCAGGGCGCGCAGCCGGGCGACGACGTTGCGGTGGATGTAGGCGAAGATGGCGGCGGCGCCCAGGATCGACAGCAGCGCCATGGCAATCACCGCCCGCTCGCCGTCGCGGATCACCCGCTCGAACTCGGCGGAACGCCGGGCGACATCCTGCTCGACCGCCAGGAAATAGTCGGAGACGATGCCGACCAGCCGGTCGGAAACCGCCTGGTTGCGCACCGCCGACCGCTTGATCGCGCGTTGCAGCGACAGCTCGGCGGTGCGCGCCTGGAACAGGGGGGAACGTCCGAAGGCCGCCTCCTCCACCTCCCGCTGCAGCGGCTCCAGCCGGGCGGCGCGGTCGGGCGGCAGGGCGGCCAGCGCCGCGGCGGCGCGGTCGAGCGCCCCGCGGGTGTCGGCCCGCAGCCGGGCGAGCTGGCCCTCGCGGTCGGCGCGCAGCGCGGCCAGCAGGATGGTGGTGGCGTCCGCCAGCTCGCGGTGCCAGCGCTCCACCGCGTCGTGAACGGAGGCCGGCTGGGCGGGGTCCGGCTCGGCGTCCGGTCCTCCGGGCGTCTCCTGCTCGCGGATTTCCGCGGCGCCGAGGCGGGTGGTCAGGTCGGCCAGGGCCTGGGCGCGGGCGTTGGTGTCGGCGGTCAGGGCGAGCTGCTGCTGGACCTGCGCGTTCAGCGTCAGCAGGGTGCCGACCAGTTCGTTCTTGCGGCGGTCCAACTCGCCCAGGTCGGCGCGGTTGCCGGTCTGGGCGGTGCCGTTTTGCGCCGTTTCCCCCGGCATCGCTCCGCCCATTGCGCTGCCATGCGCGATCAGGCGGGCCATCAGCCGTTCCAGCAGGACGATCTGCTCGCCCATCCGGGCCATCACCGCTTCGCGCGCCGGCTGGTCCTGCGCCGCGACCAGGGCGGGGGCGATGGCGGCGACGGCGCCGCTCTGCTGCACCAGTTGGGCGGCGGCGACCAGCCCCGGCACCTTGGCGGTGGCGATCTGCTCGAACCCCAGATGGAAGCGGGAAAACAGCGAGACGGCGACGACGCTGGTCGCCGCCGCCAGCCCGCCGATGACCGTCAACCCCGCCAGGATGCGGAACGCCACGCTCCGCCGGGGACTCCGCATGCCCACCCCCATCGCGCCATGATGACCGGCGCCATCATGACACAACTCGGCGCGCAAAGAGCGACGGTTGAAACGCCGCCGGCCGTTCGCGCCCCAGGGTCAGGACAGCCCGGTCAGAACAGCCCGGTCAGGACACCCCGGTCGACCCGAAGCCGCCGGCCCCGCGCGCCGTCTCGTCCAGATCGGCCACCTCGACCAGCGCGGCCTGCGGCGCCGGGGCGATCACCGCCTGGGCGATGCGGTCGCCGCGGGCGATGGAAAAGGGCTCGTCGCCCAGATTGACCAGGCAGACCGCGACCGGCCCGCGATAGTCGCAATCGACGGTGCCCGGCGTGTTCAGCACCGTCACCCCATGCTTGACCGCCAGCCCGGAGCGCGGCCGGATCTGCATCTCCCACCCCGGCGGCAGCCCGACGGCGAAGCCGGTCGGCACCAGCATCCGCTTGCCCGGCGCCAGCACCGCCGGTTCTCCCGCCGGCACCGCCGCGCGCAGGTCGAACCCGGCCGCCCCCTCGGTGGCGTAGGACGGCAGCGGCAGGTCGTCGTTGCCGGCAAGACGGAGGAAGGCGACGGTGGGAGGCATGGGGGTTTCCTGTGCAGGGGACATCCGCAGAACCTACTTGCCCTCGAAATGCCCGGCAACCGCCTCCGCCAGCCGGGCGGCGACGGCGTCCTTGCCCATGGTGGGCCAGGAGTCCACGCCGCTGGCGCGGATCAGGTGGACGGTGTTGTCGTTGCCGCCAAAGGTGCCGGTGCCGGGCGAGACGTCGTTGGCGACGATCCAGTCGCAGCCCTTCCGCGCCCGCTTGGCGGTGGCGTAGGCCAGCACGTCGCCGGTTTCCGCCGCGAAGCCGACGACCAGCGCCGGGCGCCGGCCCCCCGGGCGCGACAGGGTGGCGAGGATGTCGGGATTCTCGGTCAGTTCCAGGGCCGGCGGGCCGCCGCCGTCCTTCTTCAGCTTGCGGTCCGACTCGCCGGCGACGCGCCAGTCGGCGACCGCCGCGGCGCAGACCGCGATGTCGGCGGGCAGCGCCGCCTCGCAGGCGGCCAGCATCTCGCGCGCCGTCTCGATGCGGCGGACGGTGCAGCCGGGCGGGTCGGGCAGTTGGGTCGGGCCGCTGACCAGCGTCACCTCGGCCCCCAGCGCCGCCAGCGCGGCGGCGATGGCGTGCCCCTGCTTGCCGGACGAGCGGTTGGCGATGTAGCGCACCGGGTCGATCGGCTCGTGCGTCGGGCCGCTGGTGACGATGGCGCGCCGGCCGGCCAGCGGCTTGCGCGCCTCGCCGGCGAAGAAGGCGGCGATGGCGTCGACGATCTCCATCGGCTCGGCCATGCGGCCCGGGCCGAACTCGTTGCAGGCCATCGCCCCCTCGTTGGGGCCGATGCGCCGCACGCCGCGGCGTTCCAGCAGGGCCATGTTGGCGCGGGTGGCGGCGTGGGTCCACATCCGCACGTTCATGGCGGGGGCGACCAGCACCGGCGTGTCGGTGGCCAGCAGCACGGTGGCGGCCAGATCGTCGGCCATGCCCGCTGCCATCCGCGCCAGCAGGTTGGCGGTGGCCGGGGCGACCACCACCAGGTCGGCCTCGCGCGACAGGCGGATGTGGCCCATCTCCGACTCGTCGGTCAGCGACCACATGTCCTGGTAGACGGTGTCCTCGGTCAGCGCCTGCACCGACAGCGGCGTGACGAAGCGGGCGGCGGCGGCGGTCAGCACCGCACGCACCGCCACCCCGCGTTCGCGCAGGCGGCGGATCAGTTCCAGGCTCTTGTAGGCGGCGATGCCGCCGGCGATCACCAGCAGCACGCGCTTGCCGGACAGAATGGCGTGATCGGTCAAGGCCGCCTCCCCCGCTCCCCGCCCGGAAGGGGCGGTTCTCACAGACGCCCGGAACGGGCGGTTCTCGTAGACGCTGCTGATAGTTCATCAAGCCGGCCGCGACAAGCGCGGAGCGTCGGGGCCGGATGGCGGACCAACCCTGCGCCGCGACATTTCATTTCCAGTACCGGTTCCACCAATTCATCGACGACGCAACATGTGTGGGGGTGGGATTTTCGGAATAATCTGCTAAACACTACGGCGACCCTCCCCTACCTTTGCGTGCCGCGCAGCATGCCGTCCGGCCCCATTCCCGTCCTGCTCATCGAAGACACGCCGTCGCTGGCCCGTGTCTATGCAGAGTTCCTGAAGAAGGAATCCCACACCGTCATCGCCGTGGAAACCGGGGCGGCGGCGCTGGAGCAGTTGAGGGACGGCGCGCCGAAGGTCGTGCTGCTCGACCTCCAGCTTCCGGACATGAACGGGATGGAGGTGCTGAAGCGCATCGCCGAGCAGGCGCTGCCCTGCGCGGTGATCGTCATCACCGCCCACGGGTCGGTGAAGGCGGCGGTGGAGGCGATGCGCTACGGCGCCTACGATTTCCTGGTCAAGCCCTTCTCCGCCGACCGGCTGGTGGTGACCGTCCGCAACGCCATGGAACGGCTGCGGCTGGCCCAGCTGGTCGACACCTTCGAGAAGGACCTGAACCGCGGGCGCTACCACGGCTTCATCGGCTCGTCGCTGGCGATGCAGGCGGTCTACCGGATCGTCGACAGCGCCGCGTCTTCACGCGCGACCGTCTTCATCACCGGCGAATCCGGCACCGGCAAGGAGGTCTGCGCCGAGGCGATCCACCGCCAGAGCCAGCGGGCGGCCCGCCCCTTCATCGCCATCAACTGCGGCGCCATCCCGAAGGATCTCATGGAAAGCGAGATCTTCGGCCATATGAAGGGCAGCTTCACCGGCGCGGTGTCCGACCGCGAGGGCGCGGCGGCGCGCGCCGACGGCGGCACCCTGTTCCTGGACGAGATCTGCGAGCTGGCGCCCGACCTGCAGACCAAGCTGCTGCGCTTCATCCAGACCGGCACCTTCACCCCGGTCGGCGGGTCCAAGCTGGAGAAGGTCGACCTGCGCATCGTCTGCGCCACCAACCGCGACCCCCTGCGCGAGGTGGAGGAGGGGCGATTCCGCGAAGACCTGTATTACCGGCTGCACGTCATCCCCATCCACCTGCCGCCCCTGCGCGACCGCGAGGACGACGTGCTGGAGATCGCCCGCCATTACCTGGCGGAGTTCGCGAAGGAGGAGAAGAAGGGCTTCGTCCGCTTCTCGCCGGAAACGGAGCAGGCGTTGCGCCACTATCACTGGCCGGGCAACGTCCGCCAGTTGCAGAACGTCGTGCGCATCGTCGCGGTGCTGCATGACGGCGACACCGTGGTGCCGGCCATGCTGCCGCCGCCGCTCGGCACCCACCAGCCGGGCACGCCGCTGGCCCCGGCGGCGCCGGCGGCGGACACCCCCTCCCCCGCCCCGCGCCCGCCGGTTCCGCTGACGCCGGAGGCGATCAAGCCGCTGTGGGAGGTGGAAAAGGACGCGATCGAGGACGCCATCGCCGCCTGCGACGGCAACATCCCGCGCGCCGCGGCGCTGTTGCAGATCAGCGCCTCGACGATCTACCGCAAAAGGCTCACCTGGCAAGCGGAAGGCAAGCTCTAAGCCTTAATTTCGGCACAGATTCCGCTTCCGCAAAAGATCATGGCTAATACCCTTCGTCGAAAAGCCGGCGCGTTGGTCGTACTGCCGGCCAGGAAAACGGCGTCATTCGTCCTATGCCGTGAGACGGAATTGCTCACAACCGCAGCCTGCGGCTAGCCTCCCCGCACAATGTCTTGGTTCCGCTTGCCCGGCAGGCCTCACGGCGCGGCCGATGCCGGCGATCACGACCAGGACAATGGGAACTGGGCAAAGGGATCCGGGCAACGGAACCCACGCAAGCGGGACCCAAGCACTTCGTCATCCTCAGGGGGAGGCCCATGACCAACGGCACCGTCAAATGGTTCAACACCACCAAGGGGTACGGCTTCATCGCGCCGGAAGCCGGTGCGAAGGACGTGTTCGTCCACATCACCGCGGTCCAGCGTTCGGGCCTGCACGCCCTGTCGGAGGGCCAGCGCGTTCAGTTCGAGGTGGAGCGCGGGAACAACGGCAAGGACTCCGCGGTCAACATCAGCGTCGTCGAGTGACCGGCAACGACGCTCAGTCCGGATCCCGGTCCGGGTCCGCGACCAGATAACCGGCGGCGCGGTAGGCCGCGATGGCGTCCCCGGCCAGCCGGGGAATGTCGCCGCGCAGCCTGTCGACCGCGTCCGTCGCCCCTTCCCCCGCCCCTTCTCCCACCAGAGCATCCCCGGCCGGGTCCTCCTCGGCCAGGCTCGCCCGGCAGGCCAGCTCCAGCCCGCGGGCGGCGGCGCACAGCGCGCGGGCGCCGAAGGTGCCGGCGGTGCTTTTCAGCGTGTGCGCCTCGCGCATCAGCACGGCGCGGTCGGTTTCCGCCATGATCCGCCCGACCCGCTCCAGGGTTTCCGCCACGAACTGCCGCAGCACATCGGCCAGCAGGTCGCCGTCCAGATCCTGGGCCAGTTGGGCCAGAACCTCGCGGTCCAGCACGTCCTGGTCCGGCAGGGCCGCGACCGGCACCGGGGCGCAGGGGCCGAAACCGGGCGATGCCGCCGGGCACAGCCATTTCTCCACCGTCTCCAGCAGTTGGACGCGGTCGACCGGCTTGGCGATGTGGTCGTTCATCCCGGCATCCTGGCAGCGGGCGCGGTCGGCCTCGCCGACGTCGGCGGTCATGGCGATCACCGGCACCCGCCCGGCGGCGCCCGGCAGGTCGCGCAGCAGCCGCGTCGCGGTCAGACCGTCCATCTCCGGCATCGACAGGTCCATCAGGATCAGGTCATAGCCGCCGGCCTGCGCCGCCATCACCGCCTCCAGCCCGTTGCCGGCGGTGTCGGTGCGATGCCCGGCCTGCGCCAGGATGGCAGTCACCAGCATCTGGTTCAGCGGACTGTCCTCCACCACCAGGATGCGGCGGGGCTCCCGCGCCATGGGCGCCGGCCGGGTGTCCGTGGGGAGAAGCGACGGCGGCGTCCGCGGAGGCATCGGCGATAAGCTCCTCGATGGGCGGGAGCGTCAGTGTAGGTGGCCCGCTTGTTCCTGGAAACCCCCGCTCCATCTTTCGGGGTGGCTGCTCCCCTATCGGCCGCCCCGGAATCGGTCGGTTCGAATCGGCCGCTTCAAATCGGCGCGGCGCACCGGTATGGTGGCGCGCTTGGCCGGCGTCCGGACTTTCAGGCCCGGACGATTCATGCTCCCTCGACCCTAGGCAGTGTCGCAGACGATGACCAAACTCAACACCTACCGCTCCGGTCCCGACGAGCGCGGGCATTTCGGCATCTACGGCGGGCGCTTCGTCGCCGAGACGCTGATGCCCCTGATCCTGGAGGTCGAGAAGGCCTATCGCGAGGCGCGCGCCGATCCCGCCTTCGAAGGCGAGATGCGCCAGCAGCTGAAGCAGTATGTCGGCCGTCCCAACCCGCTCTATTACGCGGAACGCCTGACCGAGCATCTGGGCGGGGCCAAGATCTACTTCAAGCGCGAGGAGCTGAACCACACCGGCGCCCACAAGATCAACAACTGCATCGGCCAGATCCTGCTGGCGCGGCGCATGGGCAAGACCCGCATCATCGCCGAGACCGGCGCCGGCCAGCATGGCGTGGCGACGGCGACGGTCTGCGCGCTCTACAACATGCCCTGCGTCATCTACATGGGCGAGACCGACATCGCCCGCCAGGCGCCCAACGTCTTCCGCATGAAGCTGCTGGGGGCGGAGGTGCGCGCCGTCACCTCCGGCGCCAAGACGCTGAAGGATGCGATGAACGAGGCGTTGCGCGACTGGGTCACCAACGTCGCCGACACCTTCTACATCATCGGCACCGCCGCCGGCCCGCACCCCTACCCCACCATCGTCCGCGATTTCCAGTCGGTGATCGGCGACGAGGTGCGGACCCAGATGCAGGAGCTGGAAGGCCGGCTGCCCGACAGCCTGGTCGCCTGCGTCGGCGGCGGGTCGAACGCCATCGGCCTGTTCCACCCCTTCCTGGACGAACCGACGGTGCAGATGATCGGCGTCGAGGCCGCCGGACGCGGCATCGAGAAGGGTCCGCTGGACCACGCCGCCTCGATCAACGGCGGCCGCCCCGGCGTGCTGCACGGCAACCGCACCTACCTGCTGCAGGACGAGGACGGCCAGATCCTGGAAGGCCACTCGATCTCCGCCGGCCTCGACTATCCCGGCATCGGGCCGGAGCACAGCTGGCTGCACGATGTCGGCCGCGTCGAATACGCGTCGGCCACCGACCAGGACGCGCTGGACGCCTTCCAGCTCTGCGCCCGGACCGAGGGCATCATCCCGGCGCTGGAATCGGCGCACGGGCTGGCCGAGGTCATCAAGCGCGCGCCGAAACTGCCCAAGGACCACCTGATGGTGCTGTGCCTGTCGGGCCGCGGCGACAAGGACATCTTCTCCGTCGCCAAGCATCTGGGAGTTGAGCTGTGAGTGCCGATCCGTTGTCGTCCGGCCGCATCGCCCGCCGTTTCGCCGCGCTGAAGGCGGAGGGTCGCGCCGGCCTGATCACCTTCGTCACCGCCGGCGACCCCGACCCCGCCACCTCGCGGGCGGTGCTGCACGGCCTGCCGGCCGCCGGCGCCGACCTGATCGAGCTGGGCATGCCCTTCACCGATCCGATGGCCGACGGTCCGGCGATCCAGGCGTCGTCACTGCGGGCGCTGCACGCCGGCATGACGGTGCGCAAGACGCTGGAGCTGGTGCGCGGCTTCCGCGAGGGCGACGCCGACACGCCGATCATCCTGATGGGCTATTACAACCCGATCTACGCCTACGGGGTCGACCGCTTCCTGGCCGACGCGCGCGACGCCGGGGTCGACGGCCTGATCGTCGTCGACCTGCCGCCGGAAGAGGACGAGGAGCTGTGCATCCCGGCGGTGAAGGCCGGCGTCAGCTTCGTCCGCCTGACGACGCCGACCACCGACGAGACGCGCATGCCGGTGGTGATGAAGAACACCTCGGGCTTTGTCTACTACGTGTCGATCGCCGGCATCACCGGCACCGCCAGCGCCGCCAACACCGCCATCGACGCGGCGGTGGAACGGCTGAAGCGCCACACCGACCTGCCGGTCGCCGTCGGCTTCGGCATCAAGACGCCGGCGCAGGCCGCCGACGTCGCCCGCATCGCCGACGCCGCGGTGGTCGGCTCTGCCATCGTCACCCGGCTGGCCGACGGGCTGGACGGCAGCGGCACGGTCCGGCCGGGCACGGTCGAGGACGTGCTGGGCTTCGTCCGCGAACTGGCCGAGGGCGTGCGCGCGGCGCGGGGGTGACCGGCGGACGGTTTACAAGAACGGCAAACAGCTTTACGACACCCCCAACACGATCGCTCACGGCGGCAGACGGCTGAAACGGCCCGGCGAGGCACCGACCCATGTGTCGGGCCGGCGCCGGGCTTCAGCATATCGCCGTGTCGTTGAAAGGCGTTCCATGAACTGGCTTACCAACTACGTCCGTCCCAAGATCCGCGCGCTCTACGCCCGCAAGGAAGTGCCCGACAACCTCTGGCACAAATGCCCGAGCTGCGAGTCGATGCTGTTCCACCGCGATCTGGAAGACAACCTGCATGTCTGCCAGCATTGCGGCTTCCACATGCGGCTCGACCCGATCAAGCGGCTGGAATCGCTGTTCGACGACGGCGCCTATGAGGGTGTCGAGCTGCCGAAGTCGGTCGCTGACCCGCTGAAGTTCCGTGACCAGAAGCGCTACACCGACCGCCTGAAGGAAGCGCAGACCAAGACCGGCCGCACCGACGCCATCGTCGTCGGCGAGGGCCGCATCGGCGGCCATGCCGCCGTGGTCGCCGCCTTCGACTTCGGCTTCATGGGCGGCTCGATGGGCATCGCCGTCGGCGAGGGGCTGCTGACCGCCGCCCGGCTGGCGGTGGCCAAGCACGCGCCGCTGATCGTCGTGTCGGCGTCGGGCGGCGCCCGCATGCAGGAAGGCATCCTGTCGCTGATGCAGATGCCGCGCACCACCATCGCGGTGGAGATGGTCAAGGAAGCCGGCCTGCCCTACATCGTCGTGCTGACCGACCCGACCACCGGCGGCGTCACCGCCAGCTTCGCGATGCTGGGCGACATCCACATCGCCGAGAAGGGCGCGCAGATCGGCTTCGCCGGCGCCCGCGTCATCGAAAGCACGATCCGCGAGACGCTGCCCGAGGGCTTCCAGCGCTCCGAATACCTGCTGGAGCACGGCATGGTCGACATGGTCGTCCACCGCCGCGACCTGCGCCCGACGCTGTCGCGCAGCATCGGCCTGCTGATGACCCCGCGCATCGACGCGGCGGAACCGGTGGACGTCGACCTCAGCGCCGCGCAGCCGGTGGAGGCGGAGGTGATCCCGCCGACCGCCCAGCCCAGCGCCGCCCAGCCGGTCGCCGCCCAGGCCGCGGGACAGGCCGCCGCTCCGGCCGCCCCGGTCCAGGCCGGCGACGACTGACCCTCGCGACCTTCGAGACGACCATGATCGACGCCGCCCCTCCGCCCGCCCCGTCCCAGCCAGCAGCCCGTTCCGCCGCGAACCGGGCCGACCCGGTGTTGGACCGGCTGAAGGGGCTGCACCCCAAGGTCATCGACCTGTCGCTGGACCGGGTGCGGCGGCTGCTGGCGGCGCTGGACCATCCGGAGCGCAAGCTGCCGCCGGTGGTCCATGTCGCCGGCACCAACGGCAAGGGGTCGACGGTCGCCTTCCTGCGCGCGATGCTGGAGGCGGCGGGGTACCGTGTCCATGTCTACACCTCGCCGCATCTGGTGCGTTTTCACGAGCGCATCCGGCTGGCCGGCCGGCTGATCGACGACGACCATCTGGCCGCCCTGCTGGAGGAATGCGAGGTTGCCAACGCCGGCCACCCGATCACCTTCTTCGAGGTGACGACGGTCGCCGCCTTCCTCGCCTTCTCCCGCGTGCCGGCCGACGTCGTGCTGCTGGAAACCGGGCTGGGCGGCCGGCTGGACGCCACCAACATGGTGGATCGGCCGGCGGTGACGGCGATCACCCGCATCTCCTACGACCACCGCCAGTTCCTCGGCGAATCCCTGCTGGAGATCGCCAGCGAGAAGGCCGGCATCTTCAAGCCCGGCGTGCCGGTGGTGCTGGCGCCGCAGCCCGAGGCCGACGCGCTGCGGGCGCTGACCCTGCGCGCCACCGCCATCGCCGCGCCGATCCAGCCCTGGTCGGTCACGCCGCAAGCCGGTGGATTCCGCTTCGAAAGCGCGACGCGACGCCTCGACCTGCCGATGCCGGGCCTTGCCGGCGCGCACCAGATCACCAACGCCGGGGTGGCGATCGCCTGCCTCGACCATCTGCCGCTGACGGTCGACAACGACGCCGTGCGCCGCGGCCTGACCGCCGTCGAGTGGCCGGCGCGGCTGCAACGCCTGACGCGCGGCCCGCTGGCCGACCGGCTGCCGCCGGGCTGGGAGCTGTGGCTGGACGGTGGCCACAACGACAGCGCGGGTGAAGCGCTGGCCCGTCAGGCGGTCGACTGGTCGCAGGAGCGGTCCGGCGGCGGCGGTGATGGCCGCGCGCTGCCGCTGCTGCTGATCTACGGCATGCTGTCGAGCAAGGACCCGTACGAGTTCCTCGGCCCGATCGCCCCATTCACCCACGCCCTGCGCGCGGTGGCGATTCCCGGCGAGGAGGCCAGCTTCACCGCCGAGGAATCGTCGGAAACCGGCCGGATCTGCGGCATCCGCGACAGCGCGGCGGCCGACACGGTCGACGCCGCCCTGGCCGATCTGGTCGCCCACCGGCCCGGCCCGGCCCGCGTGCTGATCTGTGGCTCGCTCTATCTCGCCGGATCGGTGCTGGCCGACAACGGCTGAGCGCCGTCCGCCGACCACGTCCAACCGGGGCGAACTCCCGTCCCGGTCAGCGCTTGCGGCGGCCGTCCAGTTCCAGCATGCCGCGCAGCGCGGCAATGGTCTTGCTGAGCGGCGTCGGCTCGTGCCCGGCCGCCGGCTTTCCCGGTTTGGCATCGTCCGGTGGGGCATCCGCCTCGGGCGCCCGACGTTCGGGCAGCGGCTCGGGCGGGCGGGCTTTGCCGGCGCGCGGTTTCGGCAAGGGCGGCTCCGCCGGGGAGTCCTCCTCGACCAGAGTGCGCAGGGCCTTCATCGCCTCTTCGATCTCGCGCTCCTGGGCGGAGCGGCGGCCCGACGCCGGCCGGTCGTGATCGTCCATCCGATCATCGGGCGGGTCATGGGGCCGATCATCCGTCGGTCCCGCCCAGGATTGCGCGGCCGGATCGGAATCCGGCTCGCCGTCGTCCATCGCACTGTCGTCCATCGCACTGTCGTCGGCGGCCGGGGCAGGGCGGCGGTCGGCGGCGCGCGGCTTGCCGCCGGCGGTCGGGGCCAGCGGTTCGCTCGCCGCGTCCTCGATCATCGACCGCAACGCCGCCAACGTCCGGTCAAACCCATCCTCGTCATCCGCCGGCGGGGGCGGGCGCTGCGCGCGCCGTTCCGCCCGGTGCTGGTCGAAATCGAGCGGTTCCGTAGCCGGTTGGGGCGGCAACGGTTTGGACGGTGACTTGGCGGACGCTTCGGATCGGGCCGGCCGCGGCGTGGGCTTCTCCGGGTCGCGGATCGCGAAGGACAGGATGTCGTCGTCCGACGGTTCATCCTCCGCGTTCCACCGTTCGGCCGACCAGTCTTCGGATTCGTCACCGGTCTCCCCGGTTTCCGGCTCGTCCTCGAAATCGTCGCGCACCAGCGCCTTGTGCGAGAAGACGGCGGGCGCGCCTTCATCGCCCTCGTCCTGGTCGTCGTCGCCCCGGTCCTCAATGTCGAAGGCCGCGGCGCGGCTGCCGCGCCGGTCGGGCTCGCCCCAGCCATCGTCCGGCGCGTTGTCAAAGTCGTCGTCGGACCGCCGCCTTCCGGCAACGCGTCCCTGTTCCGGCGGGTCGTCGTTCCAACCGGTCTGCGCCAACAGGCGATGCAGCGCCGTCAGCGTTTCGTCCGCACCGTCGTCCTCCGCGTCGTCGTCGGCCGGCGCCTGATCACGCTTTGCGATGCCGGCCTTGCCAGAGTCGGCGCTCCCGCTGTCGTCCCAGCCGTCGTCCAGTTCCTCGGCCGCGTCGTCGTCGGCCGGCGGCTCGGCGTTGCCCAGCCGGGCGGCCATGTCGGCCAGCGACACCGGTTCCCACAGCGGGTCGGCATCGTCGTCGGGCGGTCCGTCGGCCACCAGTTCGGCCAAGGGCTTGGTCGGCGGGACCGGCTTCGGCCGAGCCGGCGGAGCCGGTTGTGGACGCGCCGGCGAAGCCGGTTGAAGAGCGACCGGCGGAGAGGGGTCGGCACGGCGGGCGGGCGGCGGGGGTTCCGGCTCATCCTCTTCCCGGCCGGTGCCGCGGAACGAGGCGAGCAGCCCCTGCAACGCCGCCAGCGGGGCGTCGAAGGACGGCTCCTCGTTGGCGGCGGCCGGCGGCTCGACCAGGATCGGGCGGCTTTCGATGTCGCGGGAATCGCAGCGCGAACAGCGATAGTGCGGCGCGATCGACAGCACCGGGTAATTGGGGCCGAACCGCCGTTCCAGCATGGCACGGGGCAGGACGCCGCCATGCCCGCAGGCGCGGCAGCGCAATTGCACGTCGGCGTCGATGTCACGAAGGAACAGCATGCGGGCCATGCCCGCAGTATAGCGGCGCGCCCGCGGCTTTCCCATCCGTTTCGGGCGCTTGTTCCGAGCCTGGACGCTTGCCGCGGCTCCGCCGGCTTGGCACAGTCCGGGCATGCCCCTGTGCCGCGATCCCGATCCGGAGCCCGTTCCATCACCCTGCGTCCGGCTGTGCACGCTGGACGCCGATGGAATCTGTGTCGGTTGCTATCGCACGCTGGAGGACATCACGGCGTGGCGTGGTCTGGACCCCGCCGGCCGCCGTGCAGCGCTGGCCGCAGCGGGCCGGCGCCGTACGGCGGCAGAGGGCAGGGTGTCGGGTGCGGGGCTGCCGGAGACGACGGGGCTGCCGGGCCGGCTGCCCGGCGGTCTCACGCCGCGCGGGTGACGGTCAGGCCCTGTTCGGACAGGCTGTCGATGAAGTCCTTGAACTTCCGCAGATAGCGGCTGCGATAGGCGTCGAAATCGGCGGCGATGGCCGCTTCGGCGTTGTCGGACTTCTTGAACTCGGCCACGCGGTGGGCGTTTTCCGCCCGGTACAGGGCGAAGGCGCCCTCGGTGACCAGATCATTGGTCGATTTGTTGCTGTTCATCAATCCATGTCCAGGTGAACGGTGGAGCGGTGGTTAAGACCACCAACGAAAGCCTACGCCCTGGTTGGACCCCCCGCAATGCTGCGACGCACCATCATGCCACCACGTCGCGCAAGGCCGCCATGCGGTCACGGTCGACCCGGATGCGGTCGAGATGCTGGGCGATCACCGCGGTGATCGGCAGGGGAAGCTCCTTGGCCATCGCTTCGTCATAGCGGCGCAGGCATTCGGTTTCCCCGCGCTCGACCTCGGTGATGATGGCGGCCCGGTCATGGCCGAGCACCGCGGATTTCAGCTCCAGGAAGAAACGGTGGGCGCCGCCCATCATCGTGCCGCCCATGTCGGGCGCACCGCCCTGTTCGGCGACCAGACGCTGGACTTCGCGGACAATGGCGCCGCGCTGGGCGGCGAGGTCGTTGAACAGCGCCTTCAGATCCTCGTCCTCGGCGCTCTCGGCCGCCTGGCGATAGCCCTCGTGACTGTCTTCGACGATGCGGATCAGGTCGTTGAGCGTATCGACGATCTCGGCTTTTTCCATGGTGGCAGGTCCTCCGGTGCATCCCCGTCGCTGGCACAACCCGGCCGCCGGGCCGAATGTTCCCACCGGGGGTCATGACCATTCGGAGCGGGCCACTCACCATCCATCCGCGTCCATCCGCCCCCGTGACCAGCTCACGCCGTGGCCGTGGCGGCGCCACGGCCAACACCGGCGCGCCACAGGCTCCAGCCATGGCCGGTGAGCGCCATCGCGTCGGACGCCAGCCCGAAGGCCGATCCGGCGAGCGCGTTGTGACCGGCGCCGACCAGCGTCGCCGCCACGAAGAACAGCCGCATCGGCCCGACCGCGCCCTGCCAGCGGCCGAGCGTGGCCAGCAGGAAACCGGCGGCCGACAGCGCCGACAGCGGCCCCTGCCAAGTCAGCGCCGCGACCGCCAGGGCGGCCGGCACCGTCAGGCCATAGAGCAGCTCGAGCCCGCGCGACGGTCGGGTCCGGCAGCGTACGGCCATCTGCACCAGCCCCAGCAGGCACATCAGCGTGCCGGTCCGGGCGCCCAGGCACAGGAAATGGACGAGGAACAGCGAGGACGCCGTCGCCTGTGCCGCCAGGATCGCCCGCCGGTCGCCGAGCAGGGTCGACAGGGTTCCGGCCACCAGACCGGCACAGCCGGTCGCCGTGATCAGGGAGATGGCGGAGAGGGTCGGAAGATAATCCAGCAGAAAGACCGTCATGGAACGCCTTCGCGTGAAGAACACGCTGCACCGCAGCGAAGGCGTCGCACGCTAGGTCCTGATGGTTAACTGGGTATGAACAGGGGTGTGACCGGAAGCGGACGAAAAGATGACCGCTCGGGTGACCTCGACTGTTCACCCGACCGACCATGTGTTCGCGGGAGAGTCCGGTGGCGAATATTGCGCCTTCCCTGGGCGGCCCCATCGTCTGAACCGGTGCGGAGCCGCCGCCGACCGATCAGGTTGGACCTGTCCTTCCGTGCCGTTGGCAGCGGCGGCCAAGGACGGCATGCTCCGCTCGCCTTGGTCCTGCCACCTATGCCGGGACCGGATCGGAATGGGGGAACAGCGATAAGGGGGCCATCGATGACGCTGTACGGACGACATCCCGCCTCGCTGGCCTGGGCCGGCGCGCCATGCACCACCGGCGGACAGCCGGGGCGCAACGTGCCGCTGTGCCGGTCCTGCGGCCGGGCGATCCGAACCGGCGAGGCGCATTGGGCGGGCCACGGCGACCAGAACCCCTGGCATTACGGCTGTGCCGAACGCGCCGGCCTCACATGGCCGTGGAGCGCCCAGCCAGCCACACCCGGTCAGCGCTCCCGCCTGGGCAAGTGACGGCAGCATCACCGTCCGACCCCGCCAGCGCGGCATCCCGACCCCGCCGGTAAGCGTCGCGCTCCGCGTCGAGGATGGCTTCGGCCAAGCGCCGTTCGAAATCCCGTTCCACGAGAGCGGAGAACAGGTCGATGCGGAAGCGGGCTTGCAGGGACCGGCTCAACCGGCGGGCTCGTTCGATCGGGGGCACGGCGTTTCCCTCGCGGCTGGGGGTGGAACCCAGCAAGCCTACGGCCCTCCACCTTTCCGGCAACGGCGCGCACGGCGAACCCGAAACGCAAAAGAGAGCGCCCGTTTGCACGATCACGGCAAACCGCTCATCGATCGGACGTCACCGACCAGACTTTTAGGTTTTAGGGACCAGATTTTAAAACGGGGAGTGTGCGAGCGCCAACCAAAGCGGTGCGGTTGGAGCGGGTGAAGGGAATCGAACCCTCGTCGTAAGCTTGGGAAGCTTCTGCTCTACCATTGAGCTACACCCGCGCGCCCGCTGTTTATAGGCGACCGCGGCAGCGGATTCAAGCACTCCCGTGCGCCGCATCGCTGATCGTGGGAGCGGCGGGAGAGGGCGTGGTCTCGGTGGTGGCGAGGGAGGCGTCGGTCGGGCGCGGAGCGTCGGGACGGCCGGAAACCGCGCGGGCCACGCCCTGGGTGATCACGCGGTGGCAATGGTCGGCCAGGGCCTTGCGGCTGGAAAAGCCGTCGATGGTCACCGGCGGGTGGAACTCCACCTCCACCGTCATGCCGCCGAGACGGAAGGCCTGCCACAGGTGCGGCACCAGGTCCATGTCGCCGTACCAGGCGTAGAAGGGGCGGAAGGCGAAACCCATCGGGATGCCGTCCAGCCGGGTCGGCGTGATGCTGACCGGCTGCACCGTCAGCGGACGGCCGTCGATCCGGCGCGAGGCGACGGCGAACAGCGCCGTCTTGAAGGGCAGGGTGCGGTTGCCGTCGCTGGAGGTGCCCTCCGGGAACAGGATCAGGCTGTCGCCGGACTCCAGGCGACCGCCCAGATCGTCGCGCTGCTGCCCGACGGTCGAGCGCGCCTTGCGTTCGACGAACACCGTGCGCTGCAGCTTGGCGAGCAGGCCGAAGAAGGGCCAGCTCCCGACTTCGGTCTTGGCGACGAAGGAACCGGGGATCAGCGACCCCAGCACGGTGATGTCGAGGTAGGAGGAATGGTTGGACACGAACATCACCGGACCGTCGGCCGCCCGGTCGCCGCGCACCACCACGTCCAGCCCCATCAGACGGGTGCAGACGCGGTGATAGAAGACCGGCAGGCCGCGGTTCAGCCGCCAGCCCCGCGCGACCGCCAGCGCCTGCACCGGGATCAGGATCACCGTCCACAGCAGATACAGCGTCAGACGCAGAGCCCCGCGGGGGGAGGACCCCAGGGCGCGCGCGGTACGGGTCATCACCGCCTCAGCCGGCTTGGCCGTCGCGGCTGCGACGTTCGTAATGCTTGAAATACTTGTCGGTGATCAGGTCGGTCTTGACCACGATGCAGACGTCGGTGGTGTTGAACTGGTGGTCGATCACCGCGCCGTCGCCGATGAAGCCGCCCAGCCGCAGATAGCCCTTGATCAGCGGCGGCAGCACGTTCAGCGCGCGCCGCGGGTCGATCCGGTCCTTCGGCATCAGGTCGAGCGAGACGTAGCGCTCGGGCAGCGCCGTCGCCCGCAGCTCCGGCGGGGCCAGATGGTGATGGTGCAGGTAGGACAGCGGTTCGGCCAGCGCGCCGGGATCGGTGCCGGGCAGGCTGGCGCAGCCGAACATCAGGGCGATGTCATGCTGGAAGACATAGGCGGCGATGCCCTGCCACAGCAGTTGCATGCTGCCGCGCGAGCGGTAGCCGGCGTCGACGCAGGACCGCCCCAGCTCCAGGATCTCGCCGGGGTAGTCGAGCAGCGGGCGGATGTCGTACTCGTCGCTGGAATAGAAACGCCCGGTCTTCGCCGCGGCGGGGCGACGGATCAGGCGATAGGTGCCGACCACCATGTCGGGGCCGTTGCCGCGGGCGTGGTCGATGACCAGCAGATGGTCGCACACCCCGTCGAAATCGTCGAAATCGCGCTGCTGCGCCTGCATCGCGGCCGAAGGGATCGCCGCCATCTCGTCATAGAAGACGCGGTAGCGCAGGGCCTGCGCCCAGTCGATCTCGGCGGCGGTTTCGGCCAGCCGGACCTCCAGCGTGCCCAGGCGGATGCCGTCCATCGCCTTGGCCGTCGCGTTTGCGGCCTCCGCCGTCCGGGCGTCCGCCTCGCTCCGCTCCGGGCGCGGCCGGGCCATGCCCGTCTGGTCCAAGCTTGCATCAGCCATGTCGACGGTCCGCTGCGGTGGTTCGGGACGTTGTGCCATGCCGCCATTCGTCACCGTCGGGCCCGGGCGGCCACGTCGGAACGAACAGCGTCGCACACACCGCAAGGCATAACACGAAGCGCAGGTTGCCGGTCAACCGACATCGTCAGGCCGACGGCGTCAGGGCGGCAGCGCCGCGCGCGATCAGCGGGACGAGGCGGCGGCGAAAGGCGGTGCGGCGGGCCACGGCGCGCCCGAGCCATGCGGGCGCGCGACCCGGCAACGGTTCAGGCGCCGCGGCGAGCGCGCGTGCCGAGACCGATCTGCTTGGCCAGCGAGCTGCGCTGGCGGGCGTAGTTCGGCGCGACCATCGGGTAGTCGGCCGGCAGGCCCCAGCGGTCACGGTAGTCTTCTGGGGTCATATTGTACGCTGTCTTGAGATGGCGCTTCAGCATCTTCAGCTTCTTGCCATCTTCCAGGCAGACAATATAGTCCGGCGTGACCGACTTCTTGATCGGCACCGCGGGCTGCGGGCGCTCTTCAGCCACCACGGGTTCCGTGCCGACGTTGGCCAGCGACTTGTAGACCTGCTCGATCAGCGTCGGAAGATCGGTCAGAGCCACTGTATTGTTCGAGACATGCGCCGCCACGATCTCCGTGGTCAGAGACAACAGCGCGTTGGAAGGGGACCCGTTGCTCATGTAAGCTTGCTCCGCGGCATTCGTACCTCTCCATATAAAGAGGTTTTCTGCGGCGCGCAATATCCATCCTTTGGAACCAAGAGGAATCGGTGACCGAAAAAAGCTCCACAGACTTGTTTCTCGACATCACCTCGCAGGTTTGTCCGTTAACCTTCGTCAAGACCAAGTTGATGGTCGAGCGGATGGACGCGGGCCAAACCCTCGAAGTCCGGCTGAATGCCGGCGAACCCTTGGAAAATGTACCACGATCCTTGATCGAATTGGGCCACAGCATTCTGTCTGTGCAGCCTGAACGGAAGGATGACCCCCATGGGGTCCACCGCCTGATCGTGCGAAAAAATTAACCCCTATGCCCCACCCAGATCGCGGCGCAGCACAAGCGCGGCCACCCGGCCGTCGGGGCGCTTGTAATATCCGGGCCGCCGGCCGACGGAAAAGAAGCCGCAGGCCTTGTATAGAGTCCAAGCCGCCTGATTGTCCTCGGCGACTTCAAGAAACAGCGCAGTAGCGCCCAGGTCATGCGACCCGGCGGCAGCGGCCTCGACCAGCCGGCGGCCGACACCGGTCCGCCGGGCGGCCGGCAGCACCCCGATCGCCAGGATCTCGGCGTCCTCGCCCGCCACGCGGGCCATGACGAAGCCGACCGGCGCGCCATCCGGTTCCCCGCCCAGCGCCAGCACGGCAAAGCCGCCGGGTGGACCGGTCAGCGTGGCGACCGACGCCTCGTCCCAGGGATCGTCGGGAAAGCAGGCCTGCTGGAGGGCGGCCACCACCCCGGCCTCCAGCGGACCGGCGCGGTGCAGGCGGAAGCCCGGGGCAGGGGAGGGGGAGGGGCCGGTCATGCCCCGGCCTTCGGGATGGCCGCTTTCGGCAGGGTGACGTCGGGCGGGCGCAGATAGAAGGGTTCTACTGGCAAACCGGTGGGACGCGACGCCCCCAGCGCCGCGACCACCGCCGCGTCGGGCAGCCCGTCGCCCGCCGCCATGATCAGGTCGGGCCGGCCGGCCAGCAGCGGACGCAGCGCGGCGGCGGCATCGCCGGCCAGCAGCAGCGGCCCCGACGGGCACAGCGCGTCGAGCCATGCCGGGATCGCCGCCGGGTCGGGCATCGCCGGATCGCCCAGCGGGGTAAGGTCGCCGTCGAACAACTGCAGGAACGGCTCCACCCGCCGGCTGTCGACGGCGACCAGAACGGCGCGGCCGGCGCGCTCGGCCGACGGGATGCCGTGGGCGATGGCGTCGAAGCTGGTGACGCCGACCACCGGCAGGTCGTGGGCGACGGCGATGCCGCGCGCCGCCGCCAGCGCGATGCGCAGGCCGGTGAAGGCCCCCGGCCCCACCGTCACGGCGACGCGGTCGAGGTCGGCGAAACCGACGCCGGCCTCCGCCAGCACCTCCTGCGCCAGCGGCACCAGCACCTCCGCCTGCCCGCGCGCCATCGGAGCGTGGCGGCGGACGGTCACGCGGGGTTCGCCGTCGCCCGCTTGCCCCGGCGCCTGTCCTTGCCAAAGCGCGGCCGAACAGCCCGACGTCGCGGTATCCAGACCCAGAACCTTCATTATCCCACCCTTGTTGCAACCGCAGCCTTCAGCACAAACCCACCGCCGGCACAATCCCTCATTTGCGGGAGACGCCCCATGGCAGACTGCATCTTCATGGCCGATGCGGGATCATGCTAGACCGGCCGTCCATCCATGTTCCCGCCCCTATGGTTGCCCACATCATGCTGACCGAGATCGTGCCGCCGGCCTTTGACGTCGACCTGGAGCTTCTCTACGCCACCGCTGACAACCTGTCGGGTGCGCCGATCTACCGCGCGCCGGTGTGCCTGCTGCACCCGGACGCCGCGCGCCGGCTGACCGACGCGATCCGGCTGGCCCGCGGCATCGGCTGCCGGCTGCGGGTCTACGATGCCTTCCGCCCGGCCGAGGCGCAATGGCGGCTCTGGCACGCCTTCGCCGACCCGACCTACATCGCCGACCCGCGCCTGGGCTCCAACCACACGCGCGGCGTCGCCGTCGACCTGACGCTGGCCGACACCGCCGGCGTGCCGCTCGACATGGGCACCGGGTTCGACGCGATGACCGAACGGTCCCACCACGGCCGCAGCGACCTGACCACCGAACAGCAGCGCAACCGCGCCATGCTGCTGGGGGTGATGGCCGCCGCCGGCTGGGACCACTACCCGTCGGAATGGTGGCACTATCAATTGCCGAACGCCGAACGCTACCCGCTGCTGACCGATGCGGCGGCGGGCGGGCGGCTGATGTAACGCCGCCTCCACCGGCGCGTGCGACACCGGCGCCCGCAGACGATTGTTGCATGCGCGCACCGCATCGCAACCCTCCGCAAGAAAGACGTGGTCCGCGCTTGTTCGGGCGGCGGAGACTGTGGCACACCCTTTGCGTCGGGGCGGAGGTCGTCCCGACCAGCCGTTTCCGCAGGACGCCATGCCGTTCCGTCGTGCCGTCAGGATGCTCACCGCCGCCGTGCTGTCCGTTTGGACGGCGCTTGCCCCGGCGTCGTGGCCCGCCGCCGCCGAATCCGCGCCGTCCGCGTCCGGCGCCAGCGCCGTCGTGTTCGCCTATGACCGCTTCGGCGAGGACCAGAATCCCTCGATCAGCATCCGCCTCGACCAGTTCGAAGCGCATCTGAACGAACTGACCGACGGGGACTATGAGGTCCTGCCGCTGCCCAAGATCCTGGAGGCGTTGCGCAACGGCAAGCCGCTGCCCGACCGCACGGTGGCGATCACCATCGACGAGGCCAGCCGCTCCGCCTACGCCGAGGCGTGGCCGCGGCTGAAGGCGGCCGGCCTGCCCTTCACCCTGTTCGTCGCCACCGACGCCGTCGACCGCGGGTCGCCCGCCCACATGACCTGGGCGGAGATCCGGCAGATGGCGGCGGCCGGCGTCACCATCGGCGCGCTCGGCACCTCCACCCAGTCGCTGGTGCCGCGCAGCCCGCAGGAGGTCGCGGCCGACCTGCGCCGGATGTCCGACCGCTTCCAGGCGGAGCTGGGCCGGCGCCCGACCCTGTTCGCCTACCCGCAAGGGGAATATTCGCTGGCGGTGCGGCAACTGGTCGTCGACCAGGGCTTCGTCGCCGCCTTCGGCCAGCAGTCGGGCGTGCTGCACGGCCAAGCCGATCCGTGGAGCCTGCCGCGCTTCGTGATGAACGAGACCTATGGCAGCGCCGACCGGTTCGAACTGGCCGCCAACGCCCTGCCGCTGCCGGTGTCGGACCTGACGCCCGACGACCCGCTGGTCACCGTCAACCCGCCGCCGCTGGGCTTCACCATCGGCGAGGGCGTCGGCGACAGCTCCAAGCTGGCCTGCTTCGCCGCCGGCCAGGGCCGGACCGCGCTGGAGCGCATCGCCGAGGATCGGGTGGAGGTCCGCATCAAGGACGCCTTCCCGCCCGGCCGCGCCCGCGTCAACTGCACCCTGCCGACCTCCGACGGGCGCTGGCGCTGGCTGGGCGTGCAGTTCCTCATTCCGGAATGATCGCACCGCCCAAAGGGGCGGGGATTGGCTCCGGCGGCGCCGCCGCCTATGCTGCGGCCGGTGGCGCGCGGATGCGGCGCGCCGTCTGAACGTCGTGGGAGCGGATGATGGCGGACGACACGCACGGTGGCGGTGCCGGCGGGCAGCATGGAGCGGGGCCACAGGGAGCAGGACCGGACGGCGGCGAGCCGGGCCGGGATATCGGCCGGGATATCGGTTGGGCCGACACGGTGCGGTTCCGGCTGCCGCCCGGCTGGGCCGTCGATGTGGAGGAGCATGAAGGCCAGCCCGTCGGCACCTTCCGGCCGCCGCCGCCGGCCGCCGGCGTGCTGCGCCTGGTCACCGACCGGGTGGTCCCGCGGCCGGATGGCGGATCCCCGGTCGCCGACACCCTTCAGGAGATTGCCTTGCGGTTCGTCCGGCCGCAGGATCCGCGGGCGGGGGACCGCACGGTGGACAGCCGACCCGACGGCGCCGTGATCGCCCAGGCGATGATGCGCACGGACGAGGACGGCCGGGCCGAAACCCATTACCTGTGGCTGGTCGGGGCCGTGCGCGCGGGTGCGGCGGCCGTTGCCATGTTCAGCTTCGCGCTGCCCGCGCTGATGGACGGTGACGAATCCTGCGCCGAGACGCTGGGCCGCATCGACGACGCGATCCGCACCGCGGAGATTCTGTAGAGCACGCCGTTGGGAACACAGGCGGTCGTGGGCGCACGCTGTCGCTCACGGCCCGAAATCCGGTCCCGAAATCCGGTCCCGAAATCTGACGGGATGAGGCCGCTGACGCGCGGCCGTTTCCCCCGTCAGCGGTGGCCGGTCAGCAGTGGCCGGCGCTGCTGGCCATCAGCGCCTTGAGATGCCCCGCCTTGGGATCGTGAGCGACCGCCGCCTCCTCCGCCGCCATGGCGGCGAGGCTGATGAAGCGCACGAGGTCCTCCAGATCGCAACGCGCCGCGTCGCTCATCAGGCTGTCCAGGCAAGACTTGATGGCCAAGGCCACGTCGCGTCGTTCATCCATCATCGCACGTCCCTTTCACAACTGTACGACCAGCGTCGGTACGACCGGCTTTGCTCACAACCTCAGGAGGGACGTCCGCGGTTCCGCCGGGCGTTCCGTCCCGTGGACGAAAGCGCGGCCGGTCGGTCCATCCGCAGTCGCCGGACCCGTTTCGTCACGGCTGCCATGCGGTTATCCCCTATAGCGCAAAGGAGATAGCATATTCCTTTCGGGTTTTCACTATTGGATTCGCCGGATCATGAATAATTACAGCAACTCGGAATTGATTCTCGCAGGACGATCACGCCATTGCTTGTTAATGAAAGGTTAACGTCGGCAGTTCGTTTACAGTCGAAGCGTTAGTGACTTGTAACCGATGTGACGATTTGAATCAGAACCGGGAGAATACCCGAGTATATACCCCCGCGTCTTTGAATACGCACGTATTCTCTTCGGAAGCGAAGCTTTTCCGGGCGCACCCCGCCCGCCCACTGGGGCGCGTGCTTTTTCGCCGCTTTTGCGGGTCGAAAGGGGCGCCACCCTGTTGCAGCCCGAAACGGCTCCGCCTATATCTCCGCCAGCACGGGATAGACCCCCAGCGTTCCACCGACGTTTCACCGACCCCAGGGGATCGCGGCGGTGCCGGAATCGACGGGCCGCCACGCATCTGCCGAACGAAAGAGGCTGAACATGAGCAAAGTGATTGGTATCGACCTCGGCACCACGAACTCGTGCGTCGCCGTGATGGAAGGCGGCAGCGCCAAGGTCATCGAGAATGCGGAAGGTGCACGCACCACACCGTCGATGGTCGCCTTCAGCCAGGGCGGCGAGCGGCTGATCGGCCAGCCGGCCAAGCGTCAGGCGGTCACCAATCCGGAAAACACCCTCTTCGCCATCAAGCGTCTGATCGGCCGCCGTTTCGACGATCCGCTGACGAAGAAGGACCAGGGTCTGGTTCCCTACCGCATCATTTCCGGCGACAACGGCGACGCCTGGGTCGAGGCGCACGGCAAGAAGTACAGCCCCAGCCAGATCAGCGCCTTCATCCTCACCAAGATGAAGGAAACCGCCGAGAACTATCTGGGCGAGAAGGTCACGCAGGCGGTCATCACCGTCCCGGCCTACTTCAACGACAGCCAGCGCCAGGCCACCAAGGACGCCGGCAAGATCGCCGGGCTGGAAGTCCTGCGCATCATCAACGAGCCGACGGCCGCGGCGCTCGCCTACGGCATGGAAAAGAAGGGCTCCGGCACCGTCGCGGTCTATGACCTGGGCGGCGGCACCTTCGACATCTCCGTGCTGGAGATCGGCGACGGCGTGTTCGAGGTGAAGTCGACCAACGGCGACACCTTCCTGGGTGGCGAGGACTTCGACAGCCGCGTCATCGAGTATCTCGCCGACGAGTTCCACAAGGAGCAGGGCATCGACCTGCGCAAGGACAAGCTCGCGCTGCAGCGCCTCAAGGAGGCCGCGGAAAAGGCAAAGATCGAGCTGTCGTCCACCACGCAGACCGAAGTCAACCTGCCCTTCATCACCGCCGACCAGACCGGTCCGAAGCACCTGAACATCAAGCTGACCCGCGCCAAGCTGGAAGCCCTGGTGGACGAGCTGGTGCAGCGCACGATCGAGCCCTGCAAGGCGGCCCTGAAGGACGCCGGCCTGAAGGCCAGCGAGATCGACGAGGTGATCCTGGTCGGCGGCATGACCCGCATGCCCAAGGTCATCGACGCGGTGAAGCAGTTCTTCGGCCGTGAGCCGCACCGCGGCGTCAACCCGGACGAGGTCGTCGCCATCGGCGCCGCCATCCAGGGCGGCGTGCTGAAGGGCGAGGTCAAGGACGTCCTGCTGCTCGACGTCACCCCGCTGTCGCTGGGCATCGAGACGCTGGGCGGTGTCTTCACCCGCCTGATCGACCGCAACACCACGGTGCCGACGAAGAAGAGCCAGACCTTCTCGACCGCCGAGGACAACCAGAACGCCGTCACCATCCGCGTCTTCCAGGGCGAGCGCGAGATGGCGCAGGACAACAAGGCGCTCGGCCAGTTCGATCTGGTCGGCATCCCGCCGGCCCCGCGCGGCGTGCCGCAGATCGAGGTGACCTTCGACATCGACGCCAACGGCATCGTCAGCGTCACCGCGAAGGACAAGGCGACCGGCAAGGAGCAGCAGATCCGCATCCAGGCGTCGGGCGGCCTGTCGGACGCCGACATCCAGAAGATGGTGAAGGACGCCGAGGCCCATTCGGCCGAGGACAAGAAGCGCCGCGAGCTGGTCGACGCCCGCAACCACGCCGACGCCCTGATCCACACCACCGAGCGGACCATCAAGGAGAACGGCGACAAGATCCCGGCCTCCGACAAGTCCGCGGCCGAAGCCGCCGTCACCGAGCTGAAGTCGGTGCTCGACGGTGACGACCTGGAGGGGATCAAGGCGAAGACCGAGGCGCTGGCCCAGGTGTCGATGAAGCTGGGCGAGGCGATGTACAAGGCCGGCCAGGGCGAGGCCCCGGCTGCGGGCGGCGAGGCGCCGGGCGCCCAGCCGAACGAGCCGGGCGTCGTCGACGCCGACTTCGAAGAGGTCCAGGACGACAAGAAGAAGTCGGCGTAAGGACGCCAGCCTCTTTTTGATACGGATCTGACGCGAGCATCGATGGCCCGCCGCCTTTTCCCGGCGGCGGGCCTTCGGTATGCTGGGGTCAGGGTCCGACGCGACGCGGACAGTTTGGACCAGAACGACTCAAAGGCGGTCGGCCCCCATGGCGAAACAGGATTATTACGAGCTGCTCGGTGTGGCGAAGAGCGCCAGTGCGGATGAGCTGAAGAAAGCCTATCGCAAGATGGCGATGCAGTACCATCCGGACCGCAACCAGGGTGACAAGGACGCCGAGCAGAAGTTCAAGGAAATCAGCGAAGCCTATGAGGTCCTGAAGGACGATCAGAAGCGCGCGGCCTACGACCGGTTCGGCCACGCCGCCTTCGAAGGCGGGCGGGGACCCGGTGCGGGCGCCGGCGCCGGCGGCTTCAACTTCGATTTCGGCGGTGGCGGCGGTGGCTTTGCCGACATCTTCGACGAGATGTTCGGCGAGTTCATGGGCGGCCGCGGCGGCCGTGGCGGCGGCGGGGTGTCCGGCCGTGGCCAGGATCTGCGCTACAACCTGGAGATCAGTCTGGAGGATGCCTTCAAGGGCACCCAGACCACCATCCGCGTGCCGACCACCGTGCAGTGCGACAGCTGCAGCGGCTCGGGCGCTGCGGCGGGAACCCAGCCGATCACCTGCCCGACCTGCCAGGGCCACGGCAAGGTGCGGGCACAGCAGGGCTTCTTCACCATCGAGCGCACCTGCCCCGGCTGCCACGGCGCCGGCAAGGTCATCAAGGACGCCTGCAAGAACTGCGGCGGCTCCGGCCGGCTGCGCAAGGAGAAGACGCTCCAGGTCAACATCCCGTCCGGCGTCGAGGACGGCACCCGCATCCGCCTGGCGGGGGAGGGGGAGGCCGGCTTGCGCGGCGCGCCGGCGGGCGACCTCTACATCTTCCTGGCCCTGGCGCCGCACCCGATCTTCCAGCGCGACGGCGCCAACATCCACTGCCGGGTGCCGATCCCGATGACCACGGCGGCGCTGGGCGGCTCGGTCGAGGTGCCGACCATCGACGGCACCCGCACCAAGGTGACGGTGCCGCCGGGCACCCAGTCCGGCCACCAGTTCCGCATCAAGAGCAAGGGCATGTCGGTGCTGCGCAGCGCCCAGCGCGGCGACATGTACATCCAGGCGGTGGTGGAAACCCCGGTGAACCTGACCAAGCGCCAGCAGGAACTGCTGCGCGAGTTCGAAGGCGCCGCCAAGGAAGGGTCCAACCCGCAGTCCGAAGGTTTCTTCGCCAAGGTGAAGGAGCTGTGGGAAGACCTGAAGGACTGACGGGCACATCGCCGGCAAAGACGGCCGGGCAGGAATGGGCGAACAGGACGGGCGGCGCTTCAACGCGCCGCCCGTTACTTTTTGTCGCATGCCCAAGCCTTCGCCGTGCCACCGGGTTGCTTCGGCCGGCGGGCCCGCACGAAACCCGTTGCCGGGCCGCGCACGCGCGTGTAATCACCCTTCATGGTAACTCTTTCGCCGAAATGTCCGGCCGCGCGCCGGGGGTGGGCCGCTGCATGCTGACCGACACGCTGCTCGCCGCCTTCGTTCGCGGCGATGAGTTGCCCGACCTGATCCACCCCGCCGGCCACACGCCGATCCTTCATCGTCGGCGCGCGGCGATGATCCAGTCGCGCGTGCGCATGGTGGCGATGGTGTTCGGCGTGCTGACGCCGCTGTGGATCGCCATCGACGTCACCGTCTTCGACTGGTCGCTCGCCGTCTGGCTGATCGCGTTGCGCCTGGCCGCCAGCGCCGCCTTCCTGACGCTCGCCTTCGACCGGCGGTCCTGCGAGGATCTGGCCGGCGCCTGGCGGCGGCTGGCGGCGTTGCTGGCGATCCCGACCCTGTTCTTCGCCATCTCCCATCCGCTGCTCTACGGGCAGGGGATGGACGACCTGCGCATCGCCGTCAGCGCCGGCTACGGCTATCTGCCCTTCGTCATGGTGGCCGGGCTGAGCGTCTTCCCGCTGACCGCGGTGGAGGGTGCCGTGTTCGCCGCCCCCATGCTGGCCGCCCATCTCGCCGCCGGCTTCTACGGCTCGCTGGTGATGCCGTTCCCGTCCTACATCAGCGCGCTGTGGCTGCTGGCGCTGATCGCGGTGGTGGCGACGCTCGCCGCGATCAGCCAGCTTCACTTCATGGTCGCGCTGCTGGAGCAGGCGTCGCACGACGCGCTGACCGGCGCCTTCTCCCGCCGCATCGGCGAGGAGCTGCTGAAGCTCCAGGTCGCCCACGCCGAGCGGGCGGCACAGCCGCTGTCGGCGATCTTCGTCGACCTCGACGACTTCAAGGCGGTGAACGACCGTTTCGGCCATGACGAGGGCGACCGCGTCCTGCGCCACGCCGCCAACACCATCCGCAGCCTGCTGCGCCAGTCCGACGCGCTGGTCCGCTGGGGTGGGGAGGAGTTCCTGGTCATCATGCCCGACACCCCGGTGGAAGGCGCGATGATCGCGGTGGAGCGGATGCGCCGCGCCGGTTTCGGCAAGCGGCCGGACGGCGCCAGCCAGACCGCCAGCATCGGCATCGCCGAACAGAACGTCGACCGTCCGGCCGACTGGGAAGCCCTGGTGGAGCTGGCCGACCACCGCATGTACCGCGCCAAGCAGGACGGCAAGAACCGCGTCGTCGGGGTGGAGGCTACCGGGGCTCCGCCTCTCCGCCCGGCTGCGGCGGGCTGATGATCAGCAGCAGGTCGTTCGGCTGGATGATGTAGCGGTTGCGTTCGGTGAAGGCGACGGTGCGGCCATGGCTGTGGACCTGCACCACCAGGCCGGCGGCGACCTCCGCCATCGTCCTGCCGACGTCGTCGGGTTCCGCCCGGCGTTCGGCCAGGACCATCTGGCCGCCGGCCGACATCAGGTCGCACAGGAACGGGGTGGCGTGCTGGCTCTCCACCGCGTCGGCCATCAGGTAGCCGCCGATCTTCGGCGGCGACACGACGAGGTCGGCGCCACTGAGGTTGGCGAGCTTGATGTTCTCCTCCTGCTTGATGCTGGCGACGATCTTGGTGGCGGCCGACAGGTGGCGCACGGTCAGGATCACCAGGATGGTGGTGTCGTCGCGGCCGGTGCTGACGATCACCGCCTTCGCTTGGCCGACACAGGCCTTGATCAGCGTGTCCTCGCTGGTGGCGTCGCCGCGCAGACCGATGAAGCCGGCGTCGGCGGCCAGCTGGATACGCTCCTCCGACTCGTCGATGATGACGATCTGGTCGCCGGGATGGCCCTTGGACAGGGTTTCCTGCGCGGCGATGAACCCGCTGTGACCGAAGCCGCACAGCACGACATGCCCATGCAGCTGCTTTTGAATCCGGCTCAATCGGAATTCCTCCACGATCCGTTGCACGACGAGTTCATAGGCGGTGCCCAGGAAGATGAACCAGATGAAGACACGGATCGGCGTAACCGCGAAGGCGTCGATCAGCCGGGCGGTGTGGCTGACCGGAACGATGTCGCCATAGCCGACGGTGGTCACCGTGATCATTGCGAAGTAGAGGACGTCGGGGAAACTGATGGTGCCGTCGATCTGGTCCTTCAGCCCGTCGCGGTCGAACCAGAACACCGCAATGACCAGCGCGATCAGCGCAACGACGATGGTGACGCGGACAAGCAGGGTCTTTTCCGGCGACAGGCCGGAGCGGACATGCAGAAGCCGCCCGTTGCGCAGCGAAGGCTTGGCCCGCCGCCTGTCGCGGAGTCGCGGCTCGACCGGCTTCTGCATCGACCATCCGTCCGTTTGGATTTCCCATGGGCACTGAAGGTGTGAACGCAGGACGGCGCCCGTCGGACGGCGAACGCGATGCTTATTCAACACTCCCCAGCGGATACTCCCGCAGCGCCTCGTACACCGCGCCGCCGTTGCCGAGATGGCTGCGGTAGAGCGTGACGTGCTCCACCGCCATCGGGCCGGCGCGGAACAGGCCGCGGTCGGACAGGAAACGGCCGATGCGGTCGGCCGGCGGGTCCTTCAACCGGGCCAGCGTGATGTGGGGCGAGAATTTCCGCTCCTCCGCCGGCAGGCCGCAGCGGACGACCGCCGATTCCACCTTGGCCTGGAGGTGGGCCAGCGCCTCGTTGCGCTCGACCCCCGCCCACAGCACGCGCGCCCGCCGGCCGGTGCCGAAGACGCCGACCCCATCGAAGGTCAGGGAAAAGGCCGGCGCCCGCAGCTCCGCCAGCGCCGCGTCGATGTCCATCGCCTGGTCGTCCGGCACCTCGCCGATGAAGCGCAGGGTCAGGTGCAGGTTCGACGGCTCGGTCCAGCGCGCGCCCGGCACCCCGCCGCCCAGCCCGGCGAGGCGCTGGCGGATTTCCGCCGTCAGGTCGAGGGCGACGAACAGGCGGAGCATCGGCGGGCCAACTCCCGGGACAGGTTTCAGGGGCGGTTTACGGGCACGGATCCGGCATGCGGTTGTGGACGGCGTCGATCTCCGCCAGCAGCTCCGGGGACAGGGTGACGTCGATCGACTCGATGTTGGAGATCAGCGTCTCCATCGTCGTCGCCCCGATCAGCGACGAGGTGACGAAGGGCTGCTGCAGGGTGAAGGCGATGGCCATCTGGTTCGGCGCCAGACCGTGGCGGCGGGCGATGTCCAGATAGGCCTCCGTCGCGGCGTCGGCGTTGACGGTGGCGTAGCGCGAGCCCCGGTGGTCGAGCGAGCGGCGGCTGCCCGGCGGCACCGCGCCGTGCAGGTACTTGCCGGTCAGCGTCGCGGCGCCCAGCGGCGAGTAGGCGAGCAGCCCGACATCCTCGCGCAGCGCCACCTCCGACAGGCCGTTCTCAAAGGTCCGGTTCAGCAGGTTGTAGGCGTTCTGGATCGAGGCGACGCGGGGCAGCCCGGCGACCTCGGCCGCGCGCAGGTAACGCATCACGCCCCACGGCGATTCGTTCGACAGGCCGACATGGCGGATCTTGCCGGCGGCGACCAGCTCGCCCAGCGCCGCCAGCGTCTCCTCGATCGGCACGCCGTCCTGCTGCGGCTTGTGCTGGTAGGTCCGCTGGCCGAAACGGTTGGTCACCCGGTCTGGCCAATGGAGCTGGTAAAGGTCGATGTAGTCGGTCTTCAGCCGGGCGAGGCTGGCCTCCACCGCGGCGAAGAGGTTGGCGCGGTCGAGGCGCGACTTGCCCTCGCGCACCCAGCCGAAGCCGCCGGCCGGCGCGCCGATGATCTTGCTCGCGAGGATCACCCGGTCGCGCTTGCCACGCGACTGGAACCAGCTGCCGATGATCTCCTCGGTCTTGCCGTAGGTGTCGGCGGTGGGCGGGATGGCGTACATCTCCGCCGTGTCCCAAAAGTTGATCCCGCGGTCGAGCGCAGCGTCCATCTGGGCGTGGCCTTCGGCCTCGGTGTTCTGGCCCCCCCAGGTCATGGTGCCGAGGCCGATGGCGCTGACCGACAGACCCGTGCGGCCGAGCGGACGATGCTGCATCCCGAACGTTCCTTATCCGTGGTGGTCTTTACAGGAACAGCGTTAGCACGCCGGTGTATCCGTAAAGCCGGTTGTGCGACACCTCGCCCGAGGCGAAGAACCCCACCAGCGGCACCGCGCCGAACGTCTCGCGGATCATCGCGAGCTCGGCGTCCGCGCTGCCGAACAGGTTGGGTCCGCGGGCGATGCAGCTGACATACACCGCCCCCTTCGGCGTCGCCTTCACCCGTTTCTTGAGGCTGTCCAGCATCCGGCGCATGTCGGCGGCGGCGCTCTCGGGGTCGCGGCGGGTGAACAGCAGCGGCTGGCCGGTCGTCACCCGCTCGGCGATCGACAGCCAGCCGGCGCGCGGGTCGATGGCGACGAGGTCGCGGACCAGATAGTCCTGGGTGTCCGACCCGGCGATCGGCAGCCCGGCGCAGATCACCCCGGCGACCTGCCGCAGGTCGGCCGCCAGCTCCGGCCCGATGTCTTCCTTGAACACGTCGAGCGCCGGGCGGCCGTCGATCTCCAGGATGATGTTGTCGTCGCTGGCGGTGATGGTGCGCGTCGGCCCGATCGGGCGGCAGCCCTGGGTGTGGGCGGTGGCGACCGCGACCGACGGCGCGAACAGCACCCCCGACACGCCGCCGTCCGACACGTCGGACACCGCGCCGCCATCCTCCGTCAGGGTGAATTGCGGGTACTCCCCGCGCGAGGCGGCGAGGCCGCCGACCAGGAAGACGCCGGCCTGTTCCGACAGCGCCGACACCAGCCCGGCCATGTCCGCGTGCCGCGGGTCGACATGGACCAGCGCCAGCGCCGCGCCGTTGCGGTCGAGCCAGCCGCCGGCGCTGCGCCGCAGCGGGTCCAGCCCGTCGGTCAGGGTGGGGAACAGGCGGAAGCCGTCGTCCGGCAGGCGGGCGGCCATCACCGCGATGCCCGGCTCGTCGAACAGGGCGTCGCCGTTGGCCATCACGCCGATGCCGACGGTGCCGACCCAGTTGCGGATGCCGGTCAGGCTGCGCAGCAGGGTGACGATGCTGGTCGCGTGCTCCGCCAGCCCGTCGGTGAGGTAGAGGAAGCCGATGTTGCAGCCGGCGACCGGACCCAGCCGGTCCAGGCAGGCCTTCACCACCGGTCCCCATTCCGCCCCGGCGGCGCAGGCGGCGTGGAAGCGCAGGCCGTCATCGGCGGTGGTGGCATCGGCGGCGGCGGTGGAGGCGGGAACGGCGTCGGACATCGTCATGGCGGTCTCAGCCTCCGGTCTTGGCGGTTTGGGGCAGGCTGTCGAGCAGCTTGGTGACCGCGGGCAGGATACGCTCCACGATCACCGCGACGCCCTGGGCGTTCGGATGCAGCCCGTCCGGCTGGATCAGCGCGCGATCGAGCGCCACCCCATCGAGGAAGAAGGGGTAGAGCGGCACGCCGTAGCGGCCCGCCAGATCGGGATAGATCGCGTTGAAGGCGTCGGTGTAGGGCTTGCCCAGGCTGGGGGAGGCCAGCATGCCGGCCAGCAGCGTCGGCACCTTGCGCTCCTGCAGGCTCTTCAGGATGGCGTCGAGGTTCGCCCGGGCCTGGCCGGGGTCGAGCCCGCGCAGCATGTCGTTGGCGCCCAGCTCGACGATGGCGGCGTCCGGCTTGTCGGCCAGCGCCCAGTCCAGCCGGGCGCGGCCGCCGGCGGTGGTGTCGCCCGACACCCCGGCGTTGACGACGGTGACGGCGTAGCCCTTGGCGGTCAGCGCCTTCTGCAGCTGGCTGGTGAAGCCCTGCGGCTCCGGCAGGCCATAGCCGGCGGTCAGGCTGTCGCCCAGCGCCAGCAGCTTGACGGGCGCGGCGGCGATGGCGCCGGTCGGACTGGTCATCGATACCCCTGCGGTGAAGAGCAGCGCGAGAACGGCGCCACGCCACCCGTTGTTGAAAGCCCACGCGTTGAAAGCTCTGCGGACCATGCCATATGGCGATGGTCCTTTCCGCTTGTGCGAGATCCGCATGTCCAAGGTCCAGTCCTCTGCAACGTCGCCGAACTCCATCGTCGATCTCGACGACGTCCACTTGAGATTGGACAGCGGTGCCGGACCCGTCAACATCCTGCGGGGCGTTAATCTTCGGGTGGAGCCCGGCGAGCGGGTCGGCGTCGTCGGTCCCAGCGGGTCCGGCAAGTCGACGATGATGATGGTGATGGCCGGCCTGGAGCGCCCCAGCGGCGGCACCGTCCGCGTCGCCGGCCAGGATCTGGGCCGGCTGGACGAGGATGGTCTGGCCCGTTTCCGCCGCCGCCACGTCGGCATCGTCTTCCAGGCCTTCCATCTGGTGCCGACGATGACGGCGCTGGAGAACGTCGCCATCCCGCTGGAGTTCGCCGGCGTGTCGGACGCCTTCGACCGCGCCCGCGCCGGGCTGGAGTCGGTCGGGCTGGGCCACCGCATCCACCATTACCCCGGCCAGCTGTCGGGCGGCGAGCAGCAGCGCACCGCGCTGGCCCGCGCCTTCGTCACCGAGCCCACGCTGCTGCTGGCCGACGAACCGACCGGCAACCTCGACCTCGACACCGGCGCCACCATCGTGTCGCTGCTGTTCGATCTGGCCGAGCGCCGCGGCACCACCCTGGTGCTGATCACCCACGACCCCAGCCTCGCCGCCCGCTGCGACCGCACCATCCGGCTGGCCGACGGCCGCATCGCCGACGACGGCACCGCGGCACGGCGCCCGCGCGTCCAGGTGGCGGGGGAGTGAGGGGGATGACTGCGCAAGCGTTGAGTGCCCCCTCCCTCCCACGGCTTCGCCGCGGGTCCCTCCCTCCCCCGCCTTCGGCAGGAGAGGGGGAGTTTGCGAGGCCGCGGCAGTTCCCTCTCCCGCGAGAGCGGGGGAGGGTTAGGGAGGGGGCGTCCGCCACCACGCGTTGCACGCCAGCGAGGCCCACATGACCAACCTCCGCCTCGCCCTCCGCTTGGCCCGGCGCGAGCTGCGCACCGGGCTGAAAGGGTTTTGGGTCTTTCTCGCCTGCCTCGCGCTCGGCGTCGCCGCCATCGCCGCGGTGCAGTCGGTGTCGAGCGGGCTGCTCGACGGGCTGGCCAGCGACGGACGCGCCATCCTGGGCGGCGACGTCGCGGTACGCCAGCTCTACAGCCCGCCGACCGACGAGCAGATGGCGGCGCTGCGGGCCGACGGCCGGGTGTCGACCGCCGCCGAGATGCGGGCGATGGCGCGCGGGGCCGACGACGCGCGCGCCTCGCTGGTCGAACTGAAGGCGGTGGACGACCTCTACCCGCTCTACGGCACCGTCACCCTGCAGGGCGGCGGCGACCTGAAGGACGCGCTGGCGAAGACGGACGGCCGCTGGGGCGCGGTGGTCGAGGCCAGCCTGGTCGACCGGCTGGGGGTGAAGCCCGGCGACACCATCCATGTCGGCGAGGGCGCCTACCGCGTCGCCGCGGTGCTGGACCGCGAGCCGGACCGCGCCTCCTCCAACGCCTTCTCGCTCGGGCCGCGGCTGCTGGTGGCGCTGCCGTCGCTGGAGGGCACCGGCTTGTTGCAGCCGGGCAGCCTGACCTGGTGGAGCGTCAAGCTGGCGCTGCCGCCGGCGACCGACCTGACGGCGTGGCAGGAGCGGCTGAAGGCGCGGTTCCCCGACGCGCCCTGGCGGCTGCGCGACTACACCAACGCCTCGCCGCAGGTCGAGCGCTTCATCGACCGGATGACGCTGTTCCTGACGCTGGTCGGGCTGACCGCGTTGCTGGTCGGCGGGGTCGGGGTGGGCAACGCGGTGCGCAGCCATCTCGACTCGCGCGCCCGCACCATCGCCATGCTGAAATGCGTCGGCGCGCCGGGTGCCCTGGTGTTCCAGCTCTATCTGGCACAGATCCTGGCACTGGCGCTGCTGGGCATCGTCATCGGGCTGGCGCTGGGCGCCGTGGCGCCGCTGGCGCTGGGGCGGCTGCTGGACGGCGTGCTGCCGGTGTCGGCGCACATCGGCGTCTATCCCGGCGCCCTGGCGCTCGCCGCGCTCTACGGCCTGCTGACCGCGCTGACCTTCTCGCTGTGGCCGTTGGGCCGGGCGCGCGAGGTGCCGGCGGGCGCGCTGTTCCGCGACGTCATCACCCCGGCGGGCGGGCGGCCGCGCGCGCCCTATCTGGCGGCGATGGGGCTGGCGGCGCTGGCGCTCGCCGGGCTGGCGGTGCTGACGGCCGAGAACAAGCTGTTCGCGCTGTGGTTCGTCGGCGGCTCGATCGCCACCTTCCTGGCCTTCCGCGCCGCGGCGGCAGGGGTCACCTGGGCGGCGGCGCGGGTCGGGCGCGGCCCCTTCGTCCGCGCCGGGCGGCCGGGGCTGCGGCTGGCGCTCGCCAACCTGCACCGGCCGGGCAACCCAACCGGGGCGGTGGTGCTGTCGCTCGGGCTTGGGCTGACGGTGCTGGTCGCCATCGCGCTGATCCAGGGCAACTTCGCCCGCCGGGTGTCGGAGACGATCCCACAGGACGCCCCCAGCTTCTTCTTCGTCGACATCCAGCGCGACCAGTTCGACCCGCTGCGCGACCTCGTCGCCGGCATCCCCGGCACCAGCGCCTTCGAGGCGGTGCCCAGCCTGCGCGGCCGGATCGAGCGGGTGAACGGCCAGGACGCCGAGAAGGCGCTGGTCAACCCGGAGCAGGCCTGGATCCTGGCCGGCGACCGCGGCATCACCTATTCCGCGGCGTTGCCCAAGCATTCGTCGGTCACCGCCGGGTCGTGGTGGCCGGCCGACTATGCCGGGCCGCCGCTGATCTCCATCCACCAGAGCGTCGCCGACGCCTTCGGCATCGGCCCCGGCGCCACGCTGGCGATCAACATCCTGGGCCGCACCATCGAAGCCAAGGTGGCCAACATCCGCGCCGCCGATTTCAGCAGCATGGCGATCAACTTCACCATGGTCTTCGCCCCCGGCACGCTGGAGGGCGCGCCGCAGACCTGGATCGCCACCGTCCGCGCCACCCCGGACGCCGAGACCGCGGTCCAGCGCGCCGTGCTGCAGCGCTTCCCCAACATCACGCTGGTGCGGGTGAAGGACGCGCTGGACACGGTGGCGGAGATGCTGGGCAACATCGGCACCGCGGTGCGCATCGTCGCCGGCATCACGCTGGCCGCCGGCACGCTGGTGCTGGCCGGCGCCGTCGCCGCCGGGCACCGCCGCCGGGTCTACGACGCGGTGGTGCTGAAGGTGCTGGGGGCAACCCGGGGCGACGTGCTGCGTGCCTTCCTGCTGGAATACGGGCTGCTCGGCCTGACCACCGCGCTGATCGCCGGCGCCATCGGCACGCTGACCGCCTGGGCGGTGCTGCGCTTCCTGATGCACTGGGAGTGGAGCTTCCTGCCGTCGGCGGTCGTCACCACCGCGCTGCTGAGCACGGCGATCACGCTTGCTTTCGGGTTCTATGGTACTTGGCGGGCGTTGGGCCAGCCGTCGGCGCCATTGCTTCGGAACGAATGATTGGACTGCGGAAAAGCGGGACTCAAAACAAATCGTGAAAGCTTTTTCATCTAGGAAAACCGCTTTCGATTCCTATTGAACCGCCTGACGGACTCGCCAATATGTCATGGCGACGGGACCACCCTATTCCACCGAGGATACCGAACCATGGCAGACCCGACCTTTAACCGCTTCGCGACCGTGGGCCGCGCGACAGATCGGGGATACTTCGACGAAGGCCTGCGGCAGCACATGCTGCGCGTGTACAACTACATGGGCGCCGGCCTGATCCTGACCGGTCTGGTCGCGGCCCTGGTGTCGTCCAGCCCGGCCATGCTCCAGGCCATCTTCGGCACGCCGCTGAAGTGGGTCGTCATGCTGGCCCCGCTGGCGTTCGTCATGGTGCTGTCCTTCGGCATCCAGCGCCTCTCCTTCGCGTCCGCCCAGATGATCTTCTGGGCCTATTGCGGCGCGATGGGCCTGTCGATGTCGGCCATCTTCCTGGTCTTCACCGGCGCGTCGATCGCGCTGACCTTCTTCGTCACCGCCGCCACCTTCCTGGCGATGAGCCTGTACGGCTACACGACGAAGGCCGACCTGTCGAAGATGGGCTCGTTCCTCATCATGGGCGTCGTCGGCCTGGTGATCGCCGGACTGGCGAACATCTTCTTCCAGTCGCCGGCCCTGCACTTCGCGATCTCCGCCATTGGCGTGCTGATCTTCACCGGCCTGACCGCCTACGACACCCAGGCGATCAAGGAAAGCTACGCCGAGGGCTACGATCACGAGAGCACCGGCAAGCTCGCCCTGATGGGCGCCCTGACGCTGTACCTGGACTTCATCAACCTGTTCCAGTTCCTGCTGCAGTTCATGGGCCAGCGCAACAACGATTGATCCCCGAGGCCCGTCACCTGGGGTTCAGACGCCGACCGTTCACCAGCCGCCCGGAAGCCACCGCTTCCGGGCGGTTTTGTTTGTGCGCTTCAGGGACCGACGCTCACCGCCTCGCCCACCGTCAGCCCCAGCGCGCGGTCGGCCCGCCCCTGGTTGACGGCGATCTCGGCCAGCCCGTTGGAATTGCCGTACCACAGCGCTTCACCGGGCCGGACGTCGCCGAAGGTGCGGGCGCGGCCGATGCGGGTGCCGCCGGCGGTCAGCACCGCGTCGGGCGGGACGGTCGCGGCGCGCATCCCGGTCATGGCGTTGCCGTAGACGTCGACATAGACGATGCGCGACAGCTCATCCGGCCAGCCTGGGCGGTCGATGGCAGCAGAGGGGAGCAGGCTGCGCTCCACCGGTTGTCCGGTTGCCAGATTTGCGGCGACGGGGGCGAACAGGTCGCGGCCGTGGAAGCTGGCCGACAGCCGGTCCGGAATCCAGTCGATGGTCCAGGCGTTTAGCGATGTTGCGCGGCGGGCGAGGAGGGCGAACAGCCCGTTGTCCGGCCCAACGAACCAGCGCCCGTCGGCCTCCACCATCACCGGCCGCCGGTCGGTGCCGACACCGGGATCGACGACGCAGAGGAAGACGCTGCCGACGGGAAAGGCCGGGGCGTAGGCGGCCAGCAGATAAGCGGAGAGCTGCGGGTCGAAGGCGGGGGCGTCGGCGAACAGGTCGATGACGGGGATGCCGGGCGCCTGTTGCGCCAGCACCGCCTTCATCTGCCCGGTGTAGGGGCCGGTCAGGCCGAAATCGGTGAAGAGCAGGATCATGGCGGGCAGTGTAGCGCCGCCGGGTGGGGGATGTCAGGGGGGAGTGCTGTGCCCCCTCCCTAACCCTCCCCCACCTTCGGTGGGAGAGGGGACTCCACCACACGTCCCCAAAGCTCCTACCCCCTCTCCCGCCGAGGGCGGGGGAGGGATGGGGAGGGGGCACGCGTAGCGGAAACCCTCACATCGACTTCGTATCCAACGCGTACCCCGCCGACCGCACGGTGCGGATCAGGTCCAGCTCGTCCTCTTCGTTCATCGCCTTGCGCAGGCGGCGGATGTGGACGTCGACGGTGCGCGGCTCGACATAGACGTCGTGGCCCCACACCAGGTCCAGCAGTTGCTCACGCGAGAAGACCCGGCCGGCATGCTGCATGAAGTGGCGCAGCAGGCGGAATTCGGTCGGGCCGAGATGGACGTCGCGGCCGTTGCGGCGGACGCGGTGGGCCGCCAGATCCATGGTGACGTCGGCGAAGGTCAGGATCTCGTCGGTGATGCCGGGGGAGGCGCGGCGCAGCACCGCGCGCATCCGCGCCACCAGCTCGGTCGGCGAGAAGGGCTTGGTGATGTAGTCGTCGGCGCCGGAGTTCAGGCCGCGCACCCGGTCGCCTTCCTCGCCGCGGGCGGTCAGCATGATGATCGGGATGTCGCGGGTCTTGGCGTTGCGGCGGAGCTGACGGCAGACCTCCAGCCCGCTCATCAGCGGCAGCATCCAGTCGAGCAGCACGATGTGCGGCGTCTGTTCGCCGGCGGCCAGCAGGGCCTCCTCGCCGTCGCTGGCGGTGGCGACGCGGAAGCCTTCCTTTTCCAGGTTGTACTTCAACAGCGTCAGGATGTCGGCCTCGTCCTCGACGATCAGGACGAGCGGCTTCAGGGCCGCGTTCATGGTGGCTCCGTTCACAGCGCGCGTCTCGACGTTAACCGGCATGGCACAGCCTTTTCAACAAAGGAGGGGAGGGGCGGAAGCGACCGGAAGGGCTCAGCCATAGCGGCCGGTGATGTAGCCCTGGGTGCGCTCGTCGCGCGGGTTGGTGAAGATGTCCTCGGTGTCGTCGCACTCCACCATCTCGCCCAGGTGGAAGAAGGCGGTGCGCTGCGACACGCGGGCGGCCTGCTGCATGTTGTGGGTGACGATGACTATGGTGTAGTTGGCCCGCAGCTCGTCGATCAGCTCCTCGATGTGGGCGGTCGCGATGGGGTCGAGCGCCGAGCAGGGCTCGTCCATCAGGATCACCTCCGGGCTGACGGCGATGGCGCGGGCGATGCACAGCCGCTGCTGCTGGCCGCCGGACAGGCTGGTGCCGGGTTCGCGCAGGCGGTCCTTCACCTCGGCCCACAGGCCGGCGCGCTTCAGCGAGGTCTGCACCACCTCGTCCAGCTCGTCGCGGCCCGACGCGAGGCCGTGGATGCGCGGGCCGTAGGCGATGTTGTCGTAGATCGACTTGGGGAAGGGGTTCGGCTTCTGGAACACCATGCCGACGCGGGCGCGCAGTTGCACCGCGTCGATGGTCTTGCCGTAGACGTCCTCGCCGTCCAGCGCGATGCGCCCTTCGACCCGGCAGCCGTCGATGGTGTCGTTCATCCGGTTCAGGCAGCGCAGGAAGGTCGATTTGCCGCAGCCGGACGGGCCGATCAGCGCCAGCACCCGGTTCTCGGGGATGTCGAGGTCGATCCCCTTCAACGCCTGCTTGGCGCCGTAGAACACCGCCACGCCGCGGGCGGTCATCTTGTTGGCCGGCGCCCCGTCGCCGCGCTGGTCGGCGCGCCGGTCACCACTGGGCCGCAGCTTCAGTTGGGTCTGAATGGTCGTGGCCATCACCACCGCCTCTCGAACATCTTGCGCAGGATCACGGCCAGCCCGTTCATCAGGATCAGGAAGCCGAGCAGGATCAGGATCGCCGCCGAGGTGCGCTCGGTGAAGGCGCGCTCGGGGCTGTCGGCCCACATGTAGATCTGCACCGGCAGCACGGTGGCGCTGTCGGTCAGGCCGTGGGGGACGTCGACGATGAAGGCGACCATGCCGATCATCAGCAGCGGCGCCGTCTCGCCCAACGCGCGGGCCATGCCGATGATGGTGCCGGTCAGGATGCCGGGCATCGCCAGCGGCAGCACATGGTGCAGCACCGTCTGCAGCGGCGAGGCGCCGATGCCCAGCGCCGCCTCGCGGATCGAGGGCGGCACCGCCTTCAGCGCGACGCGCGAGGCGATGATGATCACCGGCAGCGTCATCAGCGCCATCACCAGCCCGCCGACCAGCGGGGCGGAGCGCGGCATCCCGAAGAAGCCCAGGAACACCGCCAGCCCGAGCAGGCCGAAGATGATCGACGGCACCGCCGCGAGGTTGTTGATGTTCACCTCGATCAGGTCGGTCCAGCGGGTCTTCGGCGCGAACTCCTCCAGATAGACCGCGGCGGCGACACCGACCGGCACCGACAGCGCCATCGTCACCAGCAGCGTCAGCAGCGAGCCGACGATGGCGCCGCCGACGCCGGCCTGTTCCGGCTCGCGGCTGTCGCCGGCGGTGAACAGCGTGGTGTTGAAGCCCTGCGCCAGCGCAGCCGACGCCAGCAGCGCGTCGGCCGCGGCGACCTTGGCGTCGCTGAGGCCGCGTTCGGCTTCCGGCAGGTCGCGGCGGTAATGGCCCTTCAGCAGCTGGTCGATCTCGTCGTCGGCACGCACCCACAGGGTCCGGGTGGTGCCGACGATGGCGGGATCCTTGACGACCATCGCCTCCAGCTCGTAGGGCGCGCCGGACGACAGCAGGTCGTTCAGCGTGCGCTTGCCGGCCCGGTCGGTCACTTGCGGGAACTGGGCGTAGAGCGCCCGGCGCAGCAGGGCGTTGTAGTTGCGGTCGGCGACCTCGGCCGGGTCCAGCGTCACCTCCAGCCGGATCCGGGCTTCCCAGAAGGCGCTGTAGCCCTTGGAGACGATGGAGCCCAGCAGCAGCACCAGCATCAGCGCCGCCAGCCCCACCGCGGCGGCCCCGGCCAGCCGGAAGCGGCGTTCGGCGGCGTGACGGGCGCGCAGGCGGCGGGCAAAGGCCTCGCTGCGGTGGCGGGACTTCAACGATGCCGGCGGTGCGGGGGGCGGGGCGGGGCGCGCCTCGTGCTCCACAAGGTCAGTCATATTTTTCCCGATAGGTCTGGACCACCCGCAGGGCGACCACGTTGAGGCACAGCGTCACCCCGAACAGCACGAGGCCGAGGCCGAAGGCCGACAGCGTCTTGGGACTGTCGAACTCCTGGTCGCCGACCAGCAGGGTGGCGATCTGGGTGGTGACGGTGGTCACCGCCTGCAGCGGGTTGGCGGTCAGGTTGGCGGTCAGGCCCGACGCCATGGTAACGATCATCGTCTCGCCGATGGCGCGGCTGACCGCCAGCATCACCGCGGCGACGATGCCGGGCAGGGCGGCGGGCAGCACCACCTGCTTGATCGTCTCGGACTTGGTGGCGCCGAGGCCGTAGGAGCCGTCGCGCAAGCTCTGCGGCACCGCGTTGATGACGTCGTCGGACAGCGAGCTGACGAAGGGGATGATCATCACCCCCATGACGATGCCGGCGGCCAGCGCCGATTCCGAACTGACGTCCAGCCCCAACGCCCCGCCGACCGAGCGGACGAAGGGCGCCATGGTCAGCGCGGCGAAGAAGCCGTAGACCACGGTCGGAATGCCGGCCAGGATCTCCAGCGCCGGCTTCAGCCAGATGCGCACGCCGCGGCCGGCGTATTCCGACATGTAGATCGCCGCCATCAGCCCGATCGGCACCGCCACCAGCATGGCGACCACGGTGATCAAGGCCGTGCCGGCGAACAGCGGGATGGCGCCGAACGACCCGCTGGAGCCGACCTGGTCGGCCCGCATCGCCATCTGCGGGCTCCAATGCGTGCCGAACAGGAAGTCGAGCGGCGAGACGACGGTGAAGAAGCGCAGCGCCTCGAACAGCAGCGACAGCACGATGCCGACCGTGGTGACGATGGCGACCAGCGAGCAGACCACCAGCGCCACCCGGGTCACCCGCTCCACCGCGGTGCGGGCGCGCAGGTCCGGGCCGACACGGTGCCGGCCCCAGGCGAGCCCGGCGACGGCGAGGCTGGCGCCGACGGCGAGCAGGCTCCAGTCGGCGAGGCTCCGCAGGCTGGTGTAGCGCCGGGCCGCCGCAACCACCGCCGGGTCGGGTTCCCGCCCGGTGGCGACGCCATGGGCGAGGTTGAGGATGTCGGCCTTCAGCAGGCTGAGCGACTGGACGTCGCCGGCGGTCAGCCGGTCGGGCAGGCCGGACAGCACCAGTTGCATCGCCAGCCAGCCTTCCGACGCGGTTCCCAGCACGAACAGCGCCGCCGCCGGCAGCCCGGCCCACAGCGCGACGTAGAGGCCGTGGTAGGAGGGGACCGAATGCAGCTCCGCCACCCGCCCGCCGACGGACGCCGCCGCGCGCGACCGGCCGAGCTGGAAGCCGATCACGGTGAGCAGGGCCAGGATCAGGGCGAGAAGGGTCAGCTGCATGCGGGGTCGCTCGGGGCCGGGAAGGATGGCGTGGGGCTTAGGCTCAGAACTGCAGCGGCGTCAGGTTGACCGCCAGGACGCGGGCCGCCTCGCGCAGCGCCTTCGGCTCCGGGATCAGGCCCTTGTCGACCAGATAGCCGTCGTCGCCCAGCGCGCGTTCGGAGGTGTATTCGCCGATGAACTCGCGGATGCCCGGGATGACGCCGGCGTGCGCGTTCTTGACGTAGATGTAGAGCGGGCGCGACAGCTCGTAGCGGCCGGCGGCGACCGTCTCGGCGGTCAGCGCCACCCCGTCCATCGTCGCCGCCTGAAGGGTGTCGTGGTTCTGGTCGAGGTAGCTGTAGCCGAAGACGCCGAAGGCGTTGGGGTTGGCGCCCAGCTTCTGGACGATCAGGTTGTCGTTCTCGCCGGCCTCGACGTAGCCGCCATCCTCGCGGATCGTCATGCAGGCGCGCTCGCGCGCCTTGTCGTCGGGCACGGCCGCCGCGACCTCCGCCAGCTTCCGGCAACCTTCGAGCATCACCAGCTCGTTGAAGGTGTCGCGCGTACCGGAGGTCGGCGGCGGGCCCAGCACCTCGATCGCCGCCTTGGGCAGCGACGGGTCGATGTCCGACCACAGCTTGTAGGGGTTGGCGACCAGGGCGCCGTTGACCGGCACCTCCTTGGCCAGCGCCTTCCACAGCAGCACGGTCGACAGCGCCACCGGCGGCGCCTTCTTCGACGAGGCCAGGGCGATGCCGTCGTAGCCGATCTTCAGTTCGGTCATCGTGGTGACGCCGTTGGCGGCGCACTGGTCGATCTCCGACTTCTTGATGCGGCGCGACGCGTTGGCGATGTCGGGGTGGGCCGGGCCGACGCCGGCGCAGAACAGCTTCAGCCCGCCGCCGGTGCCGGTCGATTCGACGACCGGCGTCTTGAACTTGCCGGTCTTGCCGAACGCCTCCGCCACCGCGGTGGTGAACGGGAAGACGGTGGAGGAGCCGACGGCGCGGATCTGGTCGCGCGACTGGGCCTGTGCCGCCCCCGCCGCGCCGGAAAGCGCCAGGGCCAGGGCGGCCGCGGTGAAGACGTGCGTCCGGGTGGTCACGGGGAAGCCCCTCCTGCGGGATGTCGGCGGTCGTTCCGATGGCGCGGACCATAGCCGGCGAGGGCGACCAATTGATTGCAGTTTTATGACGCTTTCATGACACCGTCACCGAAATGACAAGCGGAGCCGGCACTCTCACAGACCGCCAAGCCCCCTCTCCCCCCCGGGGAGAGGGTTGGGGTGAGGGGGAAGCGCCGCAGCCCTTCCCCGAGCGTCCTGCCGCTTGTCCCCCTCACCCCGGCCCTCTCCCCCGGGGGGAGAGGAGGAAACGGCTTCGCTCGCCGCCGGCAGGTAGACGGTGAAGGCGCTGCCGGCCCCGACCTCGCTCTCGATGGTCAGCCGGCCGCGGTGGCGGTTCAGGATGTGCTTGACGATGGCCAGCCCCAGCCCGGTGCCGCCCATGGCGCGCGACCGCGCGGCGTCGACCCGGTAGAAGCGCTCGGTCAGCCGGGGCAGGTGGGTGCGGGCGATGCCGTCGCCATGGTCGCGCACCGACACCGACACCATGGCGGTGCCGCCACGCGGGGCACGCCGGTCCTTGCCGGGGCCGGGGCCGGGGCCGGGACCGGCCCCGCTCCCGGCGGTGGCGCCCGGCGGCAGGCCGGTGAAGCCGACCGCGGCGCCGTCGGCCAGCGCCACGGTGACGGTGACGTCGGTGTCGGCGCGCGTGTACTTGATCGCGTTGCTCACCAGGTTCTGGAAGACCTGGGTCAGCTGGTCCTCGTCGCCGACGACGGGCGGCAGGTCGTCCGGCGCCTCCAGCCGCAGGCGGATGCGGCGCTCGGCCGCCTTCAGCTCCAGCGCGGCGATGACGTTCTCCAGCTCCTCCACCACGTCGACGCGGCCGTTGGGCGGCATGTGCTCGTCCAACTCGATCCGCGACAGCGACAGCAGGTCGTTGACCAGCCGGGTCATCCGGCTCGCCTGGTCGTGCATGATCGCCAGGAAGCGATCCTGCGCCTCCGGATCGTCCCGGGCCGGCCCGCGCAGCGTCTCGATGAAACCGAGCAGCGAGGACAGCGGCGTGCGCAGCTCGTGGCTGGCGTTGGCGATGAAGTCGGCGCGCATCTGCTCCGACCGGCGGGCGGCGGTGACGTCGTGCAGGGTGAGGATCGCCAGACGGGCGACGATCGGCGGACGGGGCGCCGGTTCGCCGTCCTCCTCCTCGCCGTCCAGCAGGGTGGGGTCGGGCTGCGGCTCCAGCCGCTGGAACGGCTTGACCTGCGCCTCGAAGCTGCGTTCGACCGGCACCGGCAGCGTGAACTCGACGACGCGGGAGGCACCGCCGCGCAGCACGGCGTCCACCGCCTCCAGCACCGCCGGGGTGCGCAGCGCGGAGGCGAGGTCGCGCTCCACCACCTTGTCGCCGAACAGCGCGCGGGCGGCGAGGTTGGCGCGCACCACCTGCCGCTCGGCGTCCATCAGCAGCAGCGGGTCGTGCAGGGCGTCGAACATCGAATCGTTGGCGTCGAGCTGCATCCGCACCCGCTCGGCCCGCCGCAGCCCGACCCGGTGCAGCCGGCCGATGGTGACCGCCAGCGCCCGCAGCGCCGACGGCGTGCCGGCCGGCGGCCCCCCCGATGCCGAGGGCTCGTCGGACTCCGCCAGCTGCGCGGCATAATCGGTGATCGCGTCGGCGTCGCGGCGGTAAGTGCGCAGCGCCAGCCCGGCGCCGGCCAGCGCCGCCACCGCGGCGGCCAGCGCCAATCCGCCATGCAACGCGCCGGCCTCCACCGCCAGCGCCAGGACGCCCAGCAGCGGCAGCAGCATCAGCAGGACGGCGATCAGCAGCGGGGTGGGCGGCAACGCCTTCAGGCGCATGGGGTCGGCACCGATGTGGGGCAGGGGCGTGATGGGCCGTTCTACACCATCGCCGCGGCCGGTGCGCGGCGGTCATAAAAGATTCACGCCGGCCACAATGGGGCGGAGCGTTGACTCCAACAAATTGGACAGCCATTCTACCATCATGGAACCTACGGAAAACGACATCGACCGCCGCCTCGCCACGCGCCTGCGCGCCCTGCGGGCGGAGCGCGGCCTGACGCTGGACGGCTTGGCGGAACGCTCCGGCGTCAGCCGCTCCATGATCTCGCTGGTCGAGCGCGGGGAAAGCAGCCCGACCGCCACCGTGCTCGACCGGCTGGCCGCCGGGCTGGGGGTGACGCTGGCGGCGCTGTTCGCCGACGCCGAGCGCGCCAACGCCAGCCCGGTCGCCCGCCGTGCCGACCAGATCGCGTGGCAGGACCCGGCGACCGGCTACCGCCGCCGCAACCTGTCGCCGCCCGGCTTCCCCTCGCCGATCGAACTGGTGGAGGTGGAGCTGCCGCCCGGCGCCCGCGTGTCCTACGACAGCGGGGCCCGCGCGACGACGGTCGACCAGCAGGTCTATCTGCTGGACGGCACCATCGAGCTGACGGTGGGGGAGGAGACGCACCGCCTGTCCGGCGGCGACTGCCTCGCCATGCGGCTCGACCGGCCGACCGGCTTCCACAACCCGACCGACCGGCCCGCCCGCTACATCGTGGCGCTGACCACCGACGGGCGACCCCGTTAAACGCCGTTAAACGCTGGGGGAGAACCACCATGAAAGGCGTCTGTCCGGCCGATCCGGGAACGGAAGCGGCCGCCGTCACGGTCCGCGCACTGTCGGGTTCCGAAGCCCGCGCCGCCGTTTCCGCCCTGGCCGACGTGCTGATGGATTGCGTGGCGGGCGGCGCGTCGGTCAGCTTCATGACGCCGCTCGCCCGTGACACCGCCACGGGCTTCTGGCACGGCGTGGCCAACGGGGTGGAGCGCGGCGAACGCATCCTGCTGGTGGCGCAGGATGGTGAGGGGATTCTGGGCACCGTCCAGTTGGTCGTCGATCAGCCGCCGAACCAGCCGCACCGCGCCGACCTGTCCAAGATGCTGGTCCACCGCCGCGCCCGCCGCCGCGGCGTCGGTGCCCTGCTGATGCAGGCCGCCGAGGACGCGGCACGGGCCGCCGGCAAGACCCTGCTGGTGCTCGACACCGCGTCCCCCGACGCCGAACGCCTGTACGCGCGCGCCGGCTGGGTGAAGGTCGGCGTCATCCCGAACTACGCCCTGTGGCCCGAAGGCGGCTTCTGCGACACGACCTATTTCTACAAGGCGCTGGGGTGACGGACGGATCTCCTACTTCCCCGCTTTCGCGCTAACGACGTTCGCGCGAAAGCGGGGAGAGGGGACGCCGGGAGTGGAACGCCTCACGTCACCACGGCAGCGAATCGTGCGCCGCGAGCGCCGCGGCGGTGACGAGGTCGTTGACCGAGGAGCCCATGCTGACGATCTGGGCCGGCTTGTCCAAACCGATCAGCAGCGGGCCGATCATCTGCCCGCCGGCCATCTTGTTCAGCAGCTTGGCCGAGATGTTGGCCGAGTGCAGGCCGGGCATGATCAGCACGTTGGCCGGACCGGACAGCCGCGAGAACGGGTAGACCCGCTTCATCAGCTGGTAGTCGAGCGCCACGTCGGCCGACATCTCGCCGTCATACTCGAAATCGACACGGCGGCTGTCGAGGATCGCCAGCGCCTCGCGCAGCGGGTCGGTGTTCGGATGCGGCGTCTGGCCGAAGTTGGAGAAGGACAGCAGCGCAATCCGCGGTTCGTGCCCCATCTGCCGGGCCTTGGCCGCCGCCCCGACCGCGATGTCGGCCAGCGTCTTGCCGTCGGGACGGACATGGACGGTGGTGTCGGCGATGAAGACGGTGCGGTTGCGGGTGATGAACAGGTGCAGGCCGAACACCGGCTCGGCCGCCTTGGGGTCGATGACCCGGCGGATTTCCTCGTAGGCGACGCCGAAGCTGCGGGTCAGGCCGGTCACCATGGCGTGGGCGTCGCCCTGCGCCACCATGCAGGCGGCGAAGACGTTGCGGTCCTGGTTGACCATCCGCTGGCAATCGCGCAGCAGGGCGCCCTTGCGCTGCAGCCGGCGGTAGAGATGGTCGGCGTAGCGGCGGTTGGCGTCGGACAGGCGGGCGTTGTGGATCTCGAACTGGATGTGGGGCTGGCCCATCGCCACCAGCTGCTCCTGAATCACCTCTTCACGCCCGATCAACACCGGGGTGCCGTAGCCGCCGCTGCGGAAGGCCATGGCGGCGCGGATCGTCCGCTCCTCCTCGCCCTCGGCGAAGACGACGCGGCGCGGGTTGGCCCGCACCTTCTCCAGGATCAGCTCCAGGCTGTCGGCGGTCGGATCCAGGCGGGTGCGCAAGGAATGCCGGTAGCCCGACAGGTCAACGATCGGCTTGCGCGCCACGCCGCTTTCCATCGCGGCCTGCGCCACGGCGGCCGGAACGGTGACGATCAGGCGCGGGTCGAAGGGCACCGGGATGATGTAGTCCGGCCCATAGCGCAGACGGCGGCCGGAATAGGCGGCGTCGACCTCGTCCGGCACGTCCTCGCGCGCCAGCGCGGCCAGCGCCCTGGCGGCGGCAATTTTCATCGCCTCGTTGACCGTGGTGGCGCGGACGTCGAGCGCACCGCGGAACAGGTAGGGGAAGCACAGGACGTTGTTGACCTGGTTCGGATAGTCGGAGCGACCAGTGGCGACGATGGCGTCGCTGCGCACCGCCTTGACCTCCTCCGGCGTGATCTCGGGGTCGGGGTTGGCCAGCGCGAAGATGATCGGCTTGGCCGCCATCGACGCCACCATCGCCGGGGTCATGGCGCCCTTGGCCGACAGGCCGACGAACACGTCGGAACCCGCCACCGCCTCTTCCAGCGTGCGCTTGTCGGTGTCGACCGCGAAGGACGACTTCCACTGGTTCATGCCCTGGGTGCGGCCGCGGTAGACGACGCCCTTGGTGTCGCACAGGGTGATGTTTTCACGTGAAACACCCATGGTGCAGAACAGCTCGGCGCAGGCGATGCCCGCAGCGCCGGCGCCGTTCACCACCATCCTGATGTCCTCCAGCCTGCGCCCGGTGATGTCGCAGGCGTTGATCAGGCCGGCGGCGGCGATGATCGCGGTGCCGTGCTGGTCATCGTGGAAGACCGGAATGTCCAGCAATTCGCGCAGACGTTCCTCGATGATGAAGCAGTCGGGCGCCTTGATGTCTTCCAGGTTGATGCCGCCGAAGCTGGGGCCGAGGAAGCGCACGCAGTTGACGAACTCGTCGACGTCGCGGGTGTCGACCTCCAGGTCGATGCCGTCGACGTCGGCGAAGCGCTTGAACAGCACCGCCTTGCCCTCCATCACCGGCTTGCCGGCCAGCGCGCCCAGGTCGCCCAGCCCCAGCACCGCGGTGCCGTTGGAAATGATGGCGACGATGTTGCCCTTGGCCGTGTAGTCATAGGCGAGCGAGGGGTCGTCGGCGATGCGCAGGCAAGGCACCGCCACACCGGGCGAATAGGCCAGCGCCAGATCGCGCTGGGTCGTCAGCGGCTTGGTCGGCGTGATCTCCAGCTTGCCGGGTCGGCCGCTGGAATGGAACAGCAGGGCCTCTTCGTCGGTGACGCGCTTGTTGTCGGACATGGGTGTCGTGTTCCTCAACGGAGTGCTGATGCCCGTCGGTCGTCTTTGGGCATTTTTGCGTGCGCTGCCGACGGTGGGGCCGCGATGTTAAACGCCCGATGCGCAATCCGCCAAGTCTCCTTTGTCCGGATTTTGTACGAATCATGCATTTCCAAGGTGATTGGCGACATATCCCGTTCATTGACGGTCCTATCTGATGCGCTCCGCACGCATGCCCCGGGTGTTGGGGCCGGCCGCCGGGGCCTGTTACCATGCGATGTGATCGGAGCCTCCCGCACAACCGGTCCCACCCCTCTCGTCGCCACCGTCCACGCCGGAGCCGCCAGCCGTGTCCCCGACGCCCAACAGGCTGCCCGCCACACTGACGCCGGGCGAGCGCCGCATCACGCTGGTGATCGCGGCGGTGCAGTTCATCAACATCCTCGACTTCATGATGGTGATGCCGCTCGGCCCCGACTTCGCGCGGGCGCTCGGCATTCCGGCCGCCCACATCGGCTACATCGGCGGCGCCTACACCGCCGCCGCCGCGCTGGCCGGGCTGGTCGGATCGATGGTGCTCGACCGCTTCGACCGCCGCCGCGCCCTGGCGGTCGCCATGGCCGGGCTGGTGATCGCCACCGCGCTCGGCGGGCTGGCCTGGGATTTCCCGTCGCTGCTGGCCGCGCGCGTGCTGGCCGGGCTGTTCGGCGGGCCGGCGATGGCGGTGGCGATCGCCACGGTGACCGACCAGGTGGCGCCGCAGCGCCGCGGCCTGGCGATGGGAACGGTGATGTCCGCCTTCTCGCTGGCCGCCATCGCCGGGGTGCCGGTCGGGCTGGAGCTGGCGCTGTGGGGTGGCTGGCGCACCCCCTTCTTCGCCGTGGCGCTCGCCGGCCTGATCGTCACCGCCGCCGCGATCACGATCCTGCCGCCGCAGCGCGGCCATCTGACCGCCGGGACGACGGAGGGGATGGCGGGCATGATCGTGCGGATGACGGCGCTGCTGTCGCGGCGCAAGGTGCTGCTCGCCTACGCCACGGTGGCGGCGGTGCAGGTCCAGCAATTCATGATCGTCCCCAACATCGCCGCCTATGTGCAGGGCAACCTGGGCTTCCCGCGCGACCATCTGAGCCTGGTCTACCTGACCGGCGGCACGTTGAGCCTGCTCACCGCGCGCTGGGCCGGGCGGCTGGTCGACCGCCACGGCGCCGCCCCGGTGACCTTCGCGGCGACGGTCGGGCTGTGCGCGGTGATCTACACCGCCTTTGTCGGCTACCGGCCCTGGATGCCGGTGCTGGCCCTGTTCCCCTTCTTCATGATGTTCGTCGGCATCCGCATGGTCGCCAACGGCGCCGCCTTTTCCCGGGTGCCCGACCCGCAGGAGCGCGCCGGCTTCATGGCGCTGGTGTCCGCCGTGCAGCATCTCAGTTCGGCCTTCGGCGCCTTCCTGTCGGCGGAGATCCTGACCAACGCGCCCGACGGCCGGCTGGAGCATGTGACGACCATGGCCGCGGTGTCCCTGGCGCTCGGGCTGGTCGTGCCGGTGCTGACGCTGTTGCTGGAACGCTCCACCCGGCCCGTCCTCCCGGCCGCCGTCCCCGCGGTGCCCCCACAATGAGCACGGACACGGCTCTGGACGGGGCAGGGCGGAGTCGCTAGCTTCCGGCCGACTGCAAACGACCATCGGATTGATGCCCATGCGCCCCTCCGGCCGCGCCCTCGACCAACTGCGCACCGTTTCCCTCGAACCCGGCTTCAGCCGCTACGCCGAGGGGTCCTGCATGGTGCGCTTCGGCAACACGCATGTGCTGTGCACGGCCAGCGTGGACGAGACGGTGCCGCGCTTCCTCAAGAACACCGGGCTGGGCTGGGTGACGGCGGAATACGGCATGCTGCCGCGCTCCACCCACAGCCGCACCGACCGCGAGGCGGCGAAGGGCAAGCAGTCCGGCCGCACCCAGGAGATCCAGCGCCTGATCGGCCGCGCGCTGCGCGCCGTCACCGACCGCTCGGCGCTCGGCGAGAAGCAGATCAAGATCGACTGCGACGTCATCCAGGCCGACGGCGGCACCCGCACCGCCGCCATCACCGGCAGCTATGTCGCGCTGCATCTGGCCTGCCAGCACCTGATGCAGATCGGCGCGCTGAAGACCATGCCGCTGACCGACCAGGTCGCCGCCGTCTCCTGCGGCCTCTACAAGGGCAACGCCGTGCTGGACCTCGATTACGACGAGGATTCCAAGGCGCAGGCCGACGCCAACTTCGTGCTGACCGGCAAGGCCGGCATCGTCGAAATCCAGGGCACCGCCGAGGACACCCCCTTCTCCGAGCCGCAGTTCATGGAACTGCTGGCCCTCGCCCGCAAGGGCGTGAATGAGCTGGTGGCGTTGCAGCGGCAGGTCCTCGGCATCAAGTAAGGGTTCATGACCATGTCCGCTCCCCGCCGCTTCACCGGCGACACCCTCGTCATCGCCAGCCACAACAAGGGCAAGGTGCGCGAGATCGCCGATCTGCTCGGCCCCTACGTCGCCACCTTCACCGCGGCCGGGGAGCTGGGCCTGCCCGAGCCGGAGGAAACCGGCACGACCTTCATCGCCAACGCCGAACTGAAGGCGAAGGCCGCCGCCGCGGCCGGCCACGTCGCGCTTGCCGACGACAGCGGGCTGGTGGTGCCGGCGCTGAACGGCGACCCCGGCATCTACTCCGCCCGCTGGGCCGGTCCGGAAAAGGACTTCGCCCTGGCGATGCGCAAGGTCGAGGACGGTCTGGCCGGGCAGGCCGACCGCAGCGCCTATTTCGTCTGCGCCCTGTCGCTGGCCTGGCCCGACGGTCATGTCGAGACGGTGGAAGGCCGCTGCTACGGCACGCTGGTGTGGCCGCCGCGTGGGTCCCAGGGCTTCGGCTACGACCCGATGTTCCTGCCCGATGGTCATGAACTGACCTTCGGCGAGATGGACCCGGCGAAGAAGCACGAGATGAGCCACCGCGCCGAGGCCTTCCGCCAGCTGGTGGAGCGGTGTTTCCGTTGAGCAGCGATCCCGGTTTTGCCGTCTACGTCCACTGGCCCTTCTGCAAGTCGAAGTGCCCCTACTGCGATTTCAACAGCCATGTCCGCGAGCGGGTCGACCATGACCGCTGGCGGGCCGGGTTGCTGCGCGAGTTGGACCATTACGCCGACCTGACATCCGGCCGCACCGTCACCTCGGTCTTCTTCGGCGGCGGCACCCCATCGCTGATGGAGCCGGCGACCGTCGGCGCCCTGCTCGACCGCATCGCCGAACGCTGGCCGGTCGCCGACCGGCTGGAGGTGACTCTGGAGGCCAACCCGACCTCGGTCGAGGCCGACAAGTTCCGCGCCTTCCGCAGCGCCGGCATCAACCGGGTGTCGCTCGGCATCCAGGCGCTGGACGACGCCTCGCTCCGCTTTCTCGGCCGCCAGCACAGCGCGGCGGAGGCGACCGGCGCGATCGAGTTGGCGGCCAGGACCTTCGACCGCTTTTCCTTCGACCTGATCTACGCCCGCCCCGGCCAGAGCGTCGCGGCGTGGGAGGCGGAGCTGGCCCGCGCGCTGGATTACGCCGTCGGCCACCTGTCCGTCTACCAGCTGACGATCGAAGAGGGCACCGCCTTCTACCCGCTGCACGCCCGCGGCGATCTGGTGCTGCCCGACGAGGACTTGGCCGGCGACCTCTATGAGGCGACGCAGAGCCGTCTGTCGTCCGCCGGACTGCCGGCCTACGAGATCTCCAACCACGCCCGTCCCGGCGAGGAAAGCCGTCACAACCTGACCTATTGGCGCTATGGCGACTATGTCGGCATCGGTCCCGGCGCCCATGGCCGGTTGACCCTGAACGGCGAGAAGTTCGCCACCCGCGCCCACCGCGCCCCGGAGATCTGGCTGGAGCGGGTCGAGCGCGACGGCCACGGCGCCGCCACCCCGGATCCGGTCGACCGCGACGCCCGCGGCACCGAGCTGCTGATGATGGGGCTGCGCCTGAGCGAAGGCGTGCCACTGGCCCGTCTGGTCGAGGAAACCGGCCGGCCGCTCGACGCGTTGGTTGATCCGGCGGCGCTGACCCGGCTGGTCGACGGCGGTTTTCTGGTCCGCGACGCCGGCCGCCTGCGCGCGACGCCGGGCGGGTTGCAGCGGTTGAACGCGGTGTTAAGCGCCTTGCTGGCGTAACGTTGGTTCCGTCAGGGTGGGAGAGGGCAGGGCATGCGCATCAGCCTCGTGGTCGCCATGGCGGCGAATGGCGTGATCGGCCGCGACGGCGGCCTGCCCTGGCATTTGCCCGGCGACCTGAAACGGTTTAAGGAATTGACCCTCGGCAAGCCGATCCTGATGGGCCGCCGGACCTGGGACTCGCTGCCCCGCCGGCCGCTGCCCGGACGCGACAACCTCGTCGTCAGCCGTCACGTGCCCCCCGACGAACAAGAGGGCGCCCGCTGGTTTTCCGGGCTGGAGCCCGCCATCGCCTGGGCACGGCAGGCCGGAGCGGCCGAGCTGTGCGTCATCGGCGGTGCCGCGCTGTTCCACGAGACGCTGCCGATCGCCGACCGCCTCCATCTGACCCGCCTGGACCAAGCGGTGGAGGGTGACACGGTCATGCCGGAGATCGGCCCGGACTGGACCGAGCTGTGGTCCAGCGAACCGATGAGGGAGAATGGGCTGACCTACCGCTACATCGATCTGGAGCGGGTGCGGGGGTAGAGGCGGCCTTGTGGCAGCGTTCTTTTTCTGCTCATGACGCGGAGGCTGCAGAACCCGCTTGCTCGCACTTCGATGTCATCCCCGCGAAGGCGGGGATCCAAACCTCCGGCTCGAGCGCTTCAAACGGCTGGATTCCCGCCCTCGCGGGAATGACGATCACGTTGGATGCTACGGCGAGGGCAACGGTAAGCTCACGTCCGTCGTGGAAAGCGCCCCCTCAATCCTCCCCGCCCAAGCGGTGCAGCACGTCGTCGAGCTGGTCGAGCGTCTGGTAGTGGATGGTGATCGTCCCGCGCTGACCTTGCGGGTTGATCGCGACCTTCAGACCGATGCGGGCGGAGATCTCCTCCTCCAGATTGATCAGGTCGACGTCCTTCACCGACGGCGCGGCGCCGGATCCGCCGGCGGCACCGTTGCCCTTCTTCGCCTTCGGCGCGTCGCCGCGCATCAGGTCTTCGGTCTGGCGGACGTTCAGGCCACGGGTCACCACCTCGCGCGCGACCGACACCGGATCCGGGGCGGTCAGCAGGGCGCGGGCATGGCCGGCGGTCAGGGCGCCGTCCTGCACCATGGTCTTGACGGGATCCGGCAGCGCCAGCAGACGCATCATGTTGGCGACGTGACTGCGACTCTTGCCGACGGCGCGGGCCAGATCCTCCTGGGTGTGCTCGAACTCCTCCATCAGTCGGCGGTAGCCCTCCGCCTCTTCCAACGGGGTCAGATCCTGGCGCTGGATGTTCTCGATCAGCGCGATTTCCAGCGCTTCGCGGTCGCTGAGGTCGCGGATGACGACCGGCACCTCATGCAGGCCGGCGATCTGCGCCGCACGCCAGCGCCGTTCGCCGGCGATCAGCTCGTAGGAGTTCGAATCCTCGGCGTCGCGGCGGACCAGCAGGGGCTGGAGGATGCCCTTGTCGCGGATCGACTCGACGAGGCCCTGCAGCGCCTCCTCGTCAAAGCGGTGGCGCGGCTGGTATTTGCCGGGATGGACGAACTCGATCGGCACCTGCTTGGACTGGCGCACCTTGTCGAGCGCCGAGTAATCCTCGGTCGATTCGCCGAACAGGGCGGAGAGGCCGCGGCCCAGGCTGGCACGGCGGGCGCCGCCGCTGTCGGCGCGTTTGGTGTCGTCGATCATGCGCTCAGTCTCTTCTCGCGGCGGAGCACCTCGCCCGCCAAGTGGATGTAGGCCTGCGAACCGGGGCAGCGCATGTCGTAGATCAGCACCGGCTTGCCGTGCGACGGCGCCTCCGACACCTTGACGTTGCGCGGGATCACGGTGTCGTACACCTTCTCCCCGAAGAAGCCGCGGACGTCGGCGGCCACCATGTCCGACAGGTTGTTGCGCTTGTCGAACATGGTCAGCACGACGCCATGGATGTCGAGGTTCGGGTTGAAGGCGCGCTTCACCCGCTCGATGGTGCGAACCAGATGGCTCAGCCCCTCCAGCGCGTAGAACTCGCACTGCAGCGGCACCATGACCGCGTGCGACGCCACCAGGGCGTTCAGGGTCAGCAGGCCCAGCGCCGGCGGGCAGTCGATCAGGACGTAGTCGTATTCCAGCGCGCTGTTGGCGACCGCCTCGCGCAGGCGAAATTCGCGCCGTTCCGCCCCGACCAGCTCGATCTCGGCGCCCGACAGGTCGACCGACGAGGTGATGATCGACAGGTTCGGCACAGCGGACGGGATCGCCGCGCTTTCCAACGCCACGTCGTCGAACAGCACGTCGTAGATGCCGACGCGGCGGTCGGAGCGCGGAATGCCGAGCCCGGTGGAGGCGTTGCCCTGCGGATCGAGGTCGATCACCAGCACCCGCTTGCCGATGACGGCGAGCGCGGTGGCGAGGTTGATGGTCGTCGTGGTCTTGCCCACGCCGCCCTTTTGGTTCGCGATGGCGACCACTCGGGCATGGGGGGTGGCGGGGGGACGGGTGACGGCGGACATGGCAGCCTCTCGGGAAACCGGTTGGCAGGATGATGACGGACGGTGCTGTCGGACGCGCTTGGGCTCAGACACGCTCAAGCGCGCTCACGCGCAGGATGGTTCCGGTCGGGTCGGTGCGGCTGTCGAATCGCTCGGGCCGCATTCTCCAATATTGCGTGGTGGCGGTCAATTCGTCGTCCAGGTTCTGGCCCTTGAGGAACAGGCCGGTGCCGCGCGACCCGATGAAGGGATGCGCCCAAGCCAGCAGATCCGCCAGCGGCGCCAGGGCGCGCGCGGTGACCACGTCGGCCTCGATCCCGGTGACGGCGTCGATCCGCTTGGTGTGGACGGTGGCGGGGGCGGCGCAGACCCGCGCCACCTCGCGCAGGAAGGCGCCTTTGCGCACGTCGCTCTCGATCAGATGGACCTGCGGCACGCCGAGGATCGCGAGCACCAGACCGGGAAAGCCGGCGCCGCTGCCGAGATCGACCAGCACCCGGGTCCCCGGCGGCAGCAGCGGGTAGAGCTGCGCGGAGTCGAGAAAGTGCCGGCGCCAGACCTCGGGCAGGGTGGAGGGGCCGACCAGATTGATCGTCTGCTGCCACTTGCGCAGCAGCGCCTCGTAGGCGCTCAGGCGGTCGAGTGTTTCACGTGAAACACCGGTGGCCTCCTGGAACGCCACCGCATCGAAGTTCGTCATTCCGCCGCCACCGCGTCGCGTCGTTTCACATGGCGGAGCAGGGCGACCAGCGCCGCCGGGGTCATGCCGGGAATCCGTGCCGCCGCACCCAGCGTCGCCGGGCGTGACTGCCGCAGCTTCTGACGGATCTCCGCCGACAGGCTGCCGATGCCGTCGACGTCGATGTCATCGGGCAGGGCCAGCGATTCATCCTTGCGGAAGGCGCGGATGTCGGCCTCCTGCCGGCCGAGATAGCCGGCGTATTTGCCGTCGATCTCCAACTGCTCTGCGATCTCCGGCGCGATGCCGCCCAGCTCCGGCCACAGGCGGGCGAGGGCGGCGAGGTCGATGTCGGGATACCGCAGCAGGTCGGCGGCGCTGCGGCGCACGCCGTCCTGGTTGACCGGAACGCCCTGCCGCGCCAGCTCCGCCGGGGTCGCCTGCAAGGCGGCGACCATGGCACGGCCGGCCGACAGCGCGGCACTCTTCGCGGCGAAGGCCTCGCGGCGCTCCGAGCCGACGCAACCGATGGCGACGCCCTTGGCGGTCAGCCGCTGGTCGGCGTTGTCGGCGCGCAGCAGCAGGCGGTATTCGGCGCGCGAGGTGAACATGCGGTAGGGCTCGTTGGTGCCCCGGCCGATCAGGTCGTCGATCAGCACGCCGATGTAAGCGTCGGCACGGTCGAGCACGAAGCCGTCGCGATTGCCGCCCGCCGACAGCGCGGCGTTGATGCCGGCCATCAGGCCCTGGGCCGCCGCCTCTTCATAACCGGTGGTGCCGTTGATCTGACCGGCGAGGAACAGCCGCGGCGCCCGGCGGGTTTCCAGCGTCGGCTTCAGCTCGCGCGGGTCGACATAGTCGTACTCGATGGCGTAGCCGGGACGCATCATCACCACCCGCTCCAGCCCCGGCATGCTGGTGAGGATACCAAGCTGCACGTCGCGCGGCAGGGAGGTCGAGATACCGTTCGGGTAGACGGTCGGATCGTCCAACCCCTCCGGCTCCAGGAAGATCTGGTGCCGCTCCTTCTCGGCGAAGCGGACGACCTTGTCCTCGATCGACGGGCAATAGCGTGGACCGGTGCCGGTGATCTGGCCGGAGTACATCGGGGCGCGGTGCAGGTTGGCGCGGATCAGCGCGTGCGCTTCCGGCGTCGTCCAGGTGATCGCGCAATCGATCTGCGGCGTGTCGATCCGCTCGGTCAGGTAGGAGAAGGGCGGCGGCGGCGTGTCGCCCGGCTGCTTCTCCAGCGCGTCCCAATCGATGGTGCGGCCATCGAGCCGCGGCGGCGTGCCGGTCTTCAAGCGGCCGAGCGGGAAGCCCAACCGAGCCAGCGTGTCGGACAGACCGATCGACGGCGCCTCGCCGACGCGGCCGGCCGGGGTGCGTTCCTCGCCAATGTGGATCAGGCCACGCAGGAAGGTGCCGGTGGTCAGCACGACGGCACCGGCGGCGATGGTCTCGCCGGCGCCAGTGACCACGCCGGTGATCCGGTGATCGGCGTCGACGATCAGGTCCTCGGCACCGCCGGCCTCGATGACCAGGTTCTCCTGCGCCGCCAGCAGGCTCTGCATCGCCTGCCGGTACAGCTTGCGGTCGGCCTGGGCCCGCGGGCCGCGGACGGCGGGTCCCTTGCTGCGGTTCAGGATGCGGAACTGAATGCCGCCGCGATCGATGGCCTTCGCCATCACGCCGTCGAGCGCGTCGATCTCCCGCACCAGATGGCCTTTGGCCAAGCCGCCGATGGCGGGGTTGCAGGACATCTCGCCGATGGTTTCGATCTTGTGGGTCAGCAGCAGCGTGCGCGCACCCAGGCGCGCGGCCGCCGCGGCCGCTTCACAGCCGGCGTGACCGCCGCCGACAACGATGACGTCAAAGCTTCGCATGCGCGGGACCATAGCGGAACGCTGCGGCGGATCCAAGAGGCGGGGCGGAGACATATGGGAAGAGTGGTTGCGGGCGTCCCCGTCCCATCCCTTGTTTCACGTGAAACACCGCCTCACTTGCCGATGCAGAAGTCCCGGAAGATCACGTCCAGCAAATCCTCCACATCGACCCGCCCGGTGATCCGGCCGAGCGCGCGACTGGCGAGGCGGACATCCTCCGCCGCCAGTTCCGGCAGCGACGCATCCAAGGCGCGCAGCAGCGACTCCCGGCATTCGGTCAGCGCCGCGCGGTGGCGGGCGCGGGTCAGCGATGGCGCGCTGCCGATGGCAAGGCGGTCGGCGCTGAAAGCGGTCAACCGCTCCTCCAGTTCCTTCAACCCGGCACCGGTGTGGGCCGAAACCAGGACCGGGGACAGATCCGGCCGGACGTCGACCGGGCCGGCGAGATCGGTCTTGTTGAAGACCACCACCGTGTCGCCGTCGATCAACGCCAGCGTCGCCGGGTCAAGGTCGGGCAGGGCGGTGGCGTCGAACACCGCCACCTTCACGTCGGCGCGCGCCGCCCGGTCGCGGGCGCGGCGGATGCCTTCCTCCTCGACCTCGTCGGCGGCGGCCTCGCGCAGGCCGGCGGTGTCGGCCAGCACGACGGGATAACCGCCGAGGTCGAGATGCACCTCGATGATGTCGCGGGTGGTGCCGGCGCGGGCGGAGACGATGGCGGCGTCGCGGCGGGCCAACGCGTTCAGCAGGCTCGACTTGCCGGCGTTGGGCGCGCCGACGATGGCGATGTGCAGCCCCTCGCGCAGCCGCTCGCCGCGACCGCCGTCGTTGAGATGCGCGGCGATCTCGTCGGCGAGAGCCGCGACCACCGGCCGCACCGCGTCGGCGACGCCGCCGGGCAGATCATCCTCGGCGAAGTCGATGTCGGCCTCGATGTGGGCGAGCGCGCGGGTCAGCCGCTCCCGCCAGCCGTCGTAGAGCCGGCCGAGCGCGCCGTCCATCTGGCGCAGGGCTTGGCGCCGCTGCGCCATGGTTTCCGCGTCAATCAGGTCGGCCACCGCCTCGGCCTCGGTCAGGTCGAGCTTGCCGTTCTCGAAGGCGCGGCGGGTGAACTCGCCGGGTTCGGCGAGCCGCAGGCCGGGCAGGGCGCCGAGCGCCTCGACCACCCCGGTCACCACGGCGCGGCCGCCGTGCAGGTGCAGTTCCACCACATCCTCGCCGGTGAAGCTGGCCGGAGCGGTGAAGCGCAGGACCAGCGCGTCGTCCAGCGCGTCGCCGGTCGCGGGATCGCGCAGGTGGGTCAGCACGGCGCGGCGCGGCGCGGGGAGCGAACGGCCGGTCAGGGCGGCGAGGGCGGATCCGGCCCCCGGTCCCGAAACGCGAACCACCGCCACACCGGATCGGCCGGGGGCGGTGGCGAGCGCGAAGATGGTCGCGGTCATGGTGGGGATCGGCCGATCAACCGCGCTGCTCGGGCCGCAGCTCCCGCTGCTCCGGCGTCAGCATCAGCCGCTCGACCCGCCGGCCCTCGACCAGATGGGTCTGCAGGATGTCGTCGATGTCGGCGGTGCTGTGATAGGTGTACCAGACGCCTTCCGGGTAGATCACCAGCGTCGGCCCCAGCTCGCAGCGGTCGAGGCAACCGGCGGAATTGATCCGCACCTTGCCGTCGAAGCCGAGTTCGCGCGCGCGGGCCTTCATATAATCACGCAGCTTCTCCGAACCTTGGGCGGCGCAGGATCCGCGCCGGTGGCCATCGTGGCGGCGGTTGGTGCAACAAAAGACATGGGCTTCGAAATAGGATTTCGGGTCGCTCACTTTCGTCCTTCCTGGCCCAGGGCCGAGGCCATCTGGGACCAAAACATCTTCTGCATCTGCTCCATGCCCTGGATGCCGGCCGGAAGCCAGGTCTTCAGCATGGTGTCCGGGTCCATCGCCTGGAGGTTCGCACGCATCCGTTCCTGGATCTCGTGCATCATGGCGTCCTGCATCGGCTTCACATCCGGCAGGCCCAGGAATTGCCGGGCCTCGTCCGGAGTGCAGTCGATGTCGACGGTGATTTTCATGGCTGCCCCCTCTGCGCGGCGCCCACCGGGGATGGCGTGCACCGACCAAGACGATTTTGGGGTTGAGCCCGGTTGCGGCTCATGTCCCACTATACAGATAGGATGCACTGGCGCAACGCCACCCCGGCGCCACCTATTGTTTCACGGGACCTCACCCGTAAGACCACCAACAGATGGAACACCGCCATGCCGGCCACTCCGTTGGGCGCGAACCTGCTGAGCCGGGAGACCAGCCCCTATCTGCTGCAGCACAAGGACAACCCGGTGCACTGGATGCCCTGGGGACATGATGCCTTCGCCCGCGCGAAGGCGGAGAACAAGCCGGTGCTGCTGTCGATCGGCTACGCCGCCTGCCACTGGTGCCACGTGATGGCGCATGAGAGCTTCGAGAATCCGGCGATCGCCGAGCTGATGAACGAGCTGTTCGTCAGCATCAAGGTCGATCGCGAGGAGCGGCCCGACCTCGACACCATCTACCAGTCGGCGTTGGCGCTGTTGGGGCAGCAGGGCGGCTGGCCGCTGACCATGTTCCTGACGCCGGACGCCGAACCCTTCTGGGGCGGGACCTATTTCCCGCCGGCGCCGCGCTATGGCCGCGCCGGCTTCCCCGACGTGCTGCGCGGGATCGCCGGCACCTACGCCCAGGAACCGGACAAGGTCGCCAAGAATGTCGGCGCGCTGAAAGCGGCCCTGACCGGGCTGGGCGAGAACCGGTCGGCCGGCGCAGTCGACGCCGGGGCGCTCGACCAGATCGCCCAACGGCTGCTGCGCGAGGTCGACCCGATCCACGGCGGGATCGGCAGCGCGCCGAAGTTCCCGCAGGTGCCGCTGTTCGAACTGCTGTGGCGGGCGTGGCAGCGCACCGGGCGCGAGCCGTTCCGCGAGGCGGTGACCAACACGCTGGCCAACATGGCGCAGGGTGGCATCTACGACCATCTCGGCGGCGGCTTCGCCCGCTATTCGGTCGACGAACGCTGGCTGGTGCCGCATTTCGAAAAGATGCTGTACGACAACGCCGAGCTGCTCGACCTGATGATTCTGGTCTGGCAGGACACGCGCGACCCGCTGCTGGAGACGCGCGTCCGTGAAACGGTCGGCTGGCTGCTGCGCGAGATGATCGCCGACGGCGGCGGCTTCGCCGCGACGCTCGACGCCGACAGCGAGGGGGAGGAGGGCCTCTTCTACGTCTGGAACGAGGAGGAGGTCGACCGGCTGCTCGGCCCGGCGCTGGGTCCGGACGGGCTGGCGCTGTTCAAGCGCGTCTACGAGGTCATACCGGGCGGCAACTGGGAAGGGGCGACCATCCTCAACCGGCTGGGCAGCCTGCCGCTGGCCGACGACGCCGATGAGGCGACGCTCGCCAAGGGGCGGGAGGTGCTGCTGCGGGCGCGCGCCAAGCGGGTGCGGCCAGGCTGGGACGACAAGGTGCTGGCCGACTGGAACGGCCTGATGATCGCAGCGCTGACCCACGCCGCCCTGGCGCTGGACGAACCGGAGTGGCTGGACGCCGCCGGCCGCGCCTTCGCCTTCGTCCGCGACCGGATGGACCGTGGCGGGCGGCTCTGCCACAGCTGGCGCCACGGCCAGGGCAAGCACGCCGGCATGCTCGACGACTACGCCCACATGGCGCGGGCGGCGCTCGCCCTGCACGAGGCGACGGGGGATCCGGCGGCGCTCGACCAAGCGAAAGTTTGGGTGGCGACGCTCGACGCGCATTTCTGGGACAGCACCAGCGGCGGCTATTTCTTCACCGCCGACGACGCGGAGGGGCTGATCGTCCGCACCAAGAGCGCCTACGACAACGCGACGCCCAGCGGCAACGGCACCATGCTGGCGGTGCTGACGACGCTGTTCCACCGCACCGGCGACGACGCCTATCGGGAGCGGGCCGACGCGCTCGCCGCCGCCTTCTCCGGCGAACTGGCCCGCAACTTCTTCCCGCTGCCGACCTTCCTGAACGCGGTGGAGCTGATGCACGCGCCGCTGCAGATCGTCATCGTCGGCCCGCCCAAGGCGGCGGAGACGGAGGCCCTGCGCCGCACCGTGCTCGGCCGCTCGCTGCCCAACCGCATCCTGACCGTGCTCGCGCCTGGGGCGGATCTGCCGGCCAGCCATCCGGCGCAGGGAAAGGGCATGCGCGACGGCGTCGCGACGGCTTACGTCTGCCGCGGCATGACCTGCTCGGCACCGGTGACGACGCCGGCGGATCTGGCGGCGCTGCTGACGGCGCACGGCTGAACCATACAATGAGGGAGGAGTTCATGGGACGCCTGACCATCGACAGCCCGCTGGGTTCCCTGATGCTGACGAGCGACGGAAGCGCCCTGACTTCGGTCGGCTGGGGCCGCTTCGACCATGACGCGCCCGACGCCGTGCTGACGGAGACGGCGCGGCAGTTGGACGCCTATTTCGCCGGGCGGCTGCAGCGCTTCGATCTGCCGCTGAAGCCGGCGGGCACACCGTTCCGCCAGAGCGTGTGGACGGCGATGCTGGCGATCCCCTATGGCGGCACCGCGACCTATGGCGGGATGGCCAGGATGCTGAGCAGCGGGCCGCGCGCGGTCGGCGGCGCCTGTGGCGCCAACCCGATCCCGATCATCATTCCCTGCCACCGGGTGCTGGCCAGCGGCGGCGCGGCCGGCGGCTATTCCGGGCATGGCGGGCTCGACACCAAGGCGTGGCTGCTGGCGCTGGAACGGCGGCACGCGGCGATCGGGCAGGGCAACGGCGCGGCGGCGGAACAGTTCGCGCTGCTCTGACCCCCGGACATCAGACAACCACTCGTCAAGGAAACCAACCACCATGGTGCACGCGATCCGCATTCACGAACACGGCGGGCCGGAGGTTCTGCGCTGGGACGAGATCGAGGTCGGCGAGCCCGGCCCCGGTCAGGTGCGCATCCGCCAGACCGCGGTCGGGCTGAACTACATCGATGTCTATCAGCGCGCCGGCGTCTACAAACTGCCGGATCTGCCGGCGGTGATCGGCATGGCGGCGACCGGCGTGGTCGAGGCGCTGGGCCCGGACGTCACCACGCTGAAGGTCGGCGACCGCGTCGGCTACGCCATGGCGATCGGCGCCTACGCCGAGAGCCGTCTGATCGCCGCCGACCGTCTGGTCCCGTTGCCGAGCTGGCTCGACGAGCAGGCGACCGCCGGCACCCTGCTCCAGGGGTTGACCGCGCAGTATCTGCTGCGCAGCACCTACGCGGTGCAGCCCGGCGACACCATCCTGGTCCAGGCGGCGGCCGGCGGGGTCGGGCTGCTGCTGTGCTCCTGGGCGCGGCATCTCGGCGCCACCGTCATCGGCACCGTCGGGTCGGCGGACAAGGCCGAGCTGGCGAGGGCCCATGGCTGCCACCACACCATCGACTACACCCGCGAGAATTTCGTCGCCCGGGTCAAGGACCTGACCGACGGGCAGGGCGTGCCGGTGGTCTATGACGGCGTCGGCAAGACGACCTTCCTCGGCGGGCTGGACTGCCTGCGGCCGCGTGGCCTGATGGTGCTGTTCGGCGCCGCGTCGGGCGCACCGGCGCCGCTTGACCTCGCGCTGCTGGCGACCAAGGGCTCGCTGTACGTGACCCGGCCGACGCTGGCGACCTACACCGCCAAGCGCGAGGATTTGATGGCGTCGGCGGCGGAGCTGTTCGACGCGGTGAAGAACGGTGGGGTGACCTTCACGGTCAACCAGCGCTATGCGCTGAAGGACACCGCCGAGGCGCACCGGGCGCTGGAATCGCGGGCGACGACGGGGTCGACGGTGCTGGTGCCGTAAGGGTTGGCACCGTAGAGGGTTAGGCTGGCGATTGCCCCCACCTTAACCCTCCCCGCGTTGTGGGAGGGGGGACTGCCGCCGCCTTCCCGTAAGGCGGCGGCAGGGATGGGGTGAGGGTGATTGGCGGGATCTACTCCACCGCCCACAGCGCGTTCTTCAGCTTCTTCACCATCTCCGCATGCGCCGCGGCCTCGTCGTCGCTGACGGCGAAGTTGCGGGCCTCCCGGAAAGGACGGTCGATGCGGAGGCTGCCGGCCGAACCGCTGCGGGTCACCGGGCCGGAGGCAAGCGCCAAGCCGGTCTGGCGGCCGCCCAGCAGCTCCAGATAGACCTCCGCCAGCAGTTGGGCGTCGAGCAGCGCGCCATGCAGGGTGCGGTTGGAGTTGTCGACGCCGAAGCGCTTGCACAGCGCGTCCAAAGTGGCCGGCGAGCCGGGGAACTTCTTGCGCGCCATCAGCAGCGTGTCGATGGCGCGCTCCTTCGGCATCGTCGGGTAGCCGGCGATCTTCAGCTCCCAATTCAGGAAGTTCATGTCGAAGGCGGCGTTGTGGATCACCAGCGGCGCGTCGCCGATGAAGGCGACGAAGTCGGCGGCGACGTCGTTGAACAGCGGCTTGTCGGCCAGGAACTCGGTGCTCAGCCCGTGGACGGCGAAGGCGTCGGGCGGCATGTCGCGTTCGGGGTTGATGTAGACGTGGAAGCGTTCGCCGGTGGCGAGGTGGTTGACCAGCTCGATGCAGCCGATCTCGACCAGCCGGTGACCCTCCTCCGGCTTGAAGCCCGTGGTTTCGGTGTCGAGAACGATCTCACGCATGATGGACTTGTCCCATTTGCCCCGGTTGATAGCCGCGCGGCGGCCAATGACGGCCACGTCGCCGCACCACGTCGCGCACAATGCCCTGAAGCGCCCGCCGCGTCACCAGCCGACCGGCACCCGTCGGCACGACATAGTCGGCGCGCCGGCGTTTTTCAGCGTCGGGCATCTGGCGGGCGAGGATGCCGGCGAACTTCTCCGCGGTCATGCCGGGGCGGGCCATCACCCGCGCCCGCTGAACGGGGAAGGGGGCGGAGACGACCACCGTGGCGTCGACCCGCCGCTCGCCGTGGGTTTCGAACAGCAGCGGGATGTCGAGCACGGCAATCTTGGCGCCGCGCCGCGCCGCGCCGGCGAGGAAGTCGCGCTGCCCCGCCTGGACCATCGGGTGGAGGATCGCCTCCAGCCGTTTCAGCGCCGACGGGTCGCGGAACACCGCCGCCCCCAGCGCCGGTCGGCTGACCGCGCCGTCGATCACCACCCCGGGAAAGGCGGCGTCGATCGCCGGCACCGCACGGCCACCTGGGCCTAGCAGCCGGTGCACCACCGCATCGGAATCGCAGACCGGCGCGCCCATCGCCTTCAGCATGCCGGCCGCGGTGCTCTTGCCCATGCCGATGGAGCCGGTCAGGCCCAGCACGACCATCGCCGGCCTCAGCCTTCCAGCACGAAGCGGGTCAGCTCCGCCGTCACCTGCGGCTCGACGCCGAACCACGCCTTGAAGCCGGGCCGCGCCTGGTGCAGCAGCATGCCGATGCCGCCGGCCACCGGGTTGCCGCGCGCCCCGGCCTCGGCCAGCAGCGGCGTTTCCAGCGGCACATAGACGATGTCGTTGACCAGCGCCGAGACGGGCAGGGCGCGCAGCGACAGGTCGAGCGCCGGCTGGCCCGCCATGCCCTGGGTCGTGGTGTTGACGAGCAACGCAACGCCGTCCAACGCTGTTTCACGTGAAACCCAATCGACCACCGTCACCGCGCCCGTCACCCCAACGGCGGCCAGATCCGCCGCCAGCTCCTCGGCGCGGGTGCGGGTGCGGTTGATCAGCCGGACCTCCGGCGCGCCGGCGTCGAGCAGGGCGACCACCACGGCACGGGCGGCCCCGCCGGCGCCGACCACCACGGCCGGGCCACGCTCCGCCGTCCAGTCCGGCTGCTCGGCGCGCAGATTCTCGAGGAAGCCGAAGCCGTCGGTGTTGCCGCCTTCCAGCGCGCCATCCTCCGCCACGACGATGGTGTTGACCGCCCCCATCCGCCGCGCGGTGTCGTCCAGCCGGTCGACGGTGCGGAAGGCGATCTCCTTCAGCGGCACCGTGACGTTGCAGCCGCGGAAGCCCAGTGCCGGCAGGGCACGGATCGCCTGTTCGGCGCGCTCCGGCGCCACCGCCAGCGGCACATAGGCGCCGTCGATGCCATAGTGCTGCAGCCACCAGCCGTGCAGCCGGGGCGAGCGCGAATGACCGATCGGCCAGCCCATCACGCCGGCCAGCTTGGCCTTCCCGGTAATCGTACGGACGGTCGTCATTCCTTGCCCACTCCATGCACGCGCAGGAACCCGAGCAGCGGCAGCAGCGGCAGCCCGAGGATGGTGAAGAAGTCGCCCTCGACCCGCTGGAACAGTTGCGCGCCCAGCCCTTCCAACTGGTAGGCGCCGACCGAGTGCAACACGTCGTCGCCGACGCGGTCGAGATAGTCGTCGAGGAAGGCGTCGCTGAAGTCGCGCATGGCCAGCCGGGCGCGGTCCACCTTGTGCCACATCCGCGCGCCGTCGCGCACGACCACGGCGCAACTGACCAGCTGGTGGGTCTTGCCGCGCAGCGCCAGCAGTTGGGTGCGCGCCGCGGCGCGGTCGGTCGGCTTGTCGAACCAGACCCCGTCGCACTCCAGCATCTGGTCGGCGCCGATCACCAGCGCGCCGGGGTGGCGGCGGGTGACGCGCTGGGCCTTCAGCTCGGCCAGCGTCTCGGCGACCGCCTCGGCCGAGACGCCCTCGGCCCGGCCGGCGAGCTTGACCTCCTCCTCGTCGACCAGCGGCTTGTCGAGCGTCGCGGTCAGGCCGGCCCGTTCCAGCATCTCCGCGCGGGTGCGCGATCCCGACGCCAGGACCAGGCTGGGGACCAGGGACGGCACGCTCACGTCTTCTTCCCTTCCGGGGTGAAGCCGGCGCTCTGCCGGCGGGCGAGCAGCATCATGATCTCGGCCGCGGTCTCCTCGATGGAGCGGCGGGAGACGTCGATCACCGGCCAGCCACGCCGGCTGAACAGCCGCCGTGCCTCCTGCACCTCCGACCGCACCACCTCGGGATCGGCGTAGCTCGATCCCTCGCCCTGGTTCAGCAGCTTCAGCCGGTTGCGGCGGATCTGCACCAGGCGATCGGGGTCCTTGGTCAGCCCGACGATCAGCGGCCGGGTCAGCAGATCGACCTCGGCCGGCAGCGGGCTGCCGGGAACCAGCGGGATGTTCGCCGCCTTGATGCCGCGGTTGGCGAGATAGATGCAGGTCGGCGTCTTGGAGCTGCGCGACACGCCGATCAGCACGACGTCGGCCTCGTGCAGGTCCCAGTTCGACTGGCCATCGTCGTGCGACAGCGCGAAGTCGACGGCGTCGATGCGGCTGAAATACTCGGCGTCCAGGACATGCTGGCGGCCGGGCTGGCGCTGGGATTCGACGCCCAGGAAGGCGGCGAGCGCGTTGATCAGCGGATCGAGCACGGGGATGCAGGGCACCTGCATCTCGCGGCAGAAATCCTGCAGCCGGCGGCGCAGCGTCTCGTCGACCAGGGTGAACATCACCAGCCCGTGGTTGTCCCGGATCCCCTCCAGCACAAGGTCGAGCTGGCGATCGGTGCGCACCAGATTCCAGAAATGCTCGACCGGCCGGACGTCGTCGAACTGGATGACGCAGGCGCGCGCCACGCTGTTGATCGTCTCGCCGGTCGCATCGGATACGAGATGTAGGTGGAACTGTTTCATCCGTCCCCAACATGCTGTGGAGAATTCCGGCCTGTCCTGTGGACAACCGGATCTGCCTCCGTTCCATCCCAGATGGGGGATGTCTCCTCCCCCGTACGGCCCTCTGCGGGACAACTTCGCCGACCGGTTCGGAAGCTGGGAAGATCCGCCCCCGTCCGCGCTGTTATCCACGGGACTCCCGTTCGCCCAGCTATAGCATTTCCGCCGTTTCCGACGGTAGTGCTCCGAATCGTCCACAGATCCGCGCACATGCAGCAAAGCCGGGCCGGATCTGTGGATAGATCCGCGGCGGTCGGGGATCACCGTTATCCACAGGCATCCACTACCTCCTCTTCCTTTCTCCCATTAAAGAATATAGTGAAGAAGAGGGGATAAACCGGTTCCGAAAACCTGCCCGGAACCCTGCCCGGAATCCGGCTGTCCAACGCCGGGACACGAAACCCGACCCTAGGGGAACGCACCGTCTTGTCCGCTTCCAACCCTGCCGATCAGAAGCCCGCCCGCAAACCGATGCTCGCCGCCCTGGCGGGGGAGGCGCACGCCCGTCCGCCCTTCTGGCTGATGCGGCAGGCCGGGCGTTACCTGCCGGAGTACCGGGAGCTGCGGGCGAAGGCGGGCAGCTTCCTCGACCTCTGCTACAACCCCGACTTCGCGGTCGAGGTGACCTTGCAGCCGCTGCGCCGCTACGGCATGGACGCGGCGATTCTGTTCTCCGACATCCTGGTGGTGCCGCACGCCCTGGGCCAGCCGCTGGCCTATCTCGAAGGGGAGGGGCCGAAGCTGGATCCGGTCCGTAACGTCGAGGACCTGAAGCGGCTGTCGCGCGACCGCTTCCACGAGACGCTGGCGCCGGTCTACGAGACGGTGCGCCGGCTCTCCACCGCCATTCCCGAGCAGACGACGCTGATCGGCTTTGCGGGGGCTCCCTGGACCATCGCCTGCTACATGGTCGAAGGGGCGGGGTCGAAGGAGTACGCGCACGTCAAGCGCTGGGCCTACGGCGACCCGGTGGGCTTCGGCCAGCTGATCGACCTGATCGTCGAGGTGACCGCCGACTATCTCTGCCGGCAGATCGAGGCGGGGGCGGAGACGGTGCAGCTGTTCGACAGCTGGGCCGGCGTGCTGCCGGTCGGCCAGTTCCGCCGCTGGGTGATCGAGCCGACGCGGCGGATCGTCGCGCTGGTGAAGGCGAAGCACCCGGACACCCCGATCATCGGCTTCCCGCGCGGCGCCGGCCACGCCTATGAGGATTACGTCGCCGACACCGGGGTCGATGCCGTCGGGCTCGACACCACGGTGTCGCCGGTCTGGGCCTCCCGCACGCTGCAGCCGCGCGTTCCGGTGCAGGGCAACCTCGACCCGATCATGCTGGCCGTCGGCGGCAAGACGATGGCGGAGGCGGCCTGGGACATCCTGGAGGCGCTGACGCCGCGGCCCTTCGTCTTCAACCTGGGCCATGGCGTCATCCAGTCGACGCCGCCGGAGCATGTCGCCGAATTGGCGCGTCTGCTGCGCGCGTGGCCGAACCGCGGCTGACCGGGCGGCTAAGCGGCTGAAAAAGCGGTGACGGGGGGCTGGACAGAGCTGCTGCGACGCTCCAGTTTAGCGGGACCATGAGCCAGCAGCCTCCCCAGCCTTCCACCGGCCCCGGCCGTCAACCGCGGCGTGTGGCCGTCGTCCTGTTCAACCTCGGCGGGCCCGACGCCCCCGAGGCGGTGCGGCCGTTCCTGTTCAACCTGTTCGCCGACCCGGCCATCATCCGGCTGCCGAACCCGTTCCGCTTCCTGATCGCCAGCCTGATCTCGGGTCGGCGGGCGAAGCCGGCGACGGCGATCTACGCCCAGATCGGCGGCAAGTCGCCGCTGCTGGAGAACACCCAGGCCCAGGCGGCCGCGCTCGAGGCGCGGCTGGCGGCCGATCGGGAGGCGGATCCGGCTGGCGGCGGGGCCGAGGCGCGGGTGTTCATCGCCATGCGCTACTGGCACCCGATGAGCGCCGAGACGGCGGCGCAGGTGAAGGCCTACGACCCGGATCTGGTCGTGCTGCTGCCGCTTTACCCGCAATTCTCGACCACCACGACGGCGTCCAGCGCCAAGGCGTGGGACGAGGCGGCGCAGACCGTCGGGCTGGCCGCGCCGACCCGGCTCTTGTGCTGCTACCCGACCCAGCCCGGCTTCATCGACGCGGCGGCGGATCAGATCCGCCCGCTGTACGAGGCGGCCAAGGCCCATGGCACGCCGCGCGTCCTGTTCTCCGCCCATGGGCTGCCCAAGAAGGTGGTGGCCGCCGGCGACCCCTATCAGTGGCAGTGCGAGCGCACCGCGGAGTCGATCGCCGCGGCGCTGGGCGTCGACCAGCTCGACTGGGTCAGCTGCTACCAGAGCCGCGTCGGCCCGATGGAGTGGATCGGCCCCAGCACCGACGCCGAGATCCGCCGGGCCGGGCAGGACGGCGTGCCGATCCTGGTGGTGCCGATGGCCTTCGTGTCGGAGCATTCCGAAACGCTGGTCGAGATCGAGATCGAATACCGCCACCTGGCCAAGGAGGCCGGGGTGCCGCACTTCACCCGGGTGCCGACGGTGGGGGTGCATCCCGGCTTCATCGACGGGCTGGCCCGGCTGGTGCGGCAAACCGTCGCGAACAAGGCGCCGATCTGCGCCCAGAACGGCGACCGGATCTGCCCGGCCAACTTCTCCGGCTGTCCGCAGGCGCGGCGCTGAACCGAAACGACCGAAGGGAACACGCCCGGTGCTGTACGAATGGATCAAGGCGCTGCACGTCATCAGCATCATCGCCTGGATGGCGGGGCTGCTCTACCTGCCGCGGCTGTTCGTCTACCATTGCCAGGTGGCGGCCGGATCCGAGGCGTCGGAGACCTTCAAAGTGATGGAACGCCGCCTGCTGCGCGCCATCATGGACCCGGCGATGACGGCGTCCTACGTGTTCGGCATCACCATGATCGTGCTGACGCCGGAATGGATGAAGCAGGGCTGGCTGCACGCCAAGCTGCTGTTCGTGCTGCTGCTGACCGTCAGCCACATCATGATGGGCCGCTGGCAGCGCGACTTCGCCCAGGACCGCAACACCCGGCCGCAGCGTTTCTACCGCATCGCCAACGAGGTGCCGACGCTGCTGATGATCGGCATCGTCATCTTCGTGATCGTGAAGCCGTTCTGAGCGTCCGGCAACCTTCCAAGCACCGGAAAAAGCGGGTTTCACGACCTTTGCGGGTTTCGCTTTCGTTTGACTTGCGCGTGCCGATCCGATAACCATGTGAGGACCACGGGGTTTTTCGCTCCGTGGCCTCCCACGCCCACATCTGCCGATCCGACGCTCCGTTCTTGAGCCGGGCCTGGTGGCTGGCAACCCGGTTCCGTGCGTCCACCTTCCGGACGCTCATCGCCCGGCTGTCCAGGCGCCACTCGCCGCCCGACCGACGCGACCGCATCGCGGCCTTCGCCGCCCCACCGGATGCGGCCGGGATATCAGGCACTTCCCCAGGTCACTCCCCGCATGATGATTTCACAGGCATTCCCATGCATCTCCAAGAGCTGAAGTGCAAAAGCCCCGCCGAACTTCTGGCGTTCGCGGAGGAGTTGCAGATCGAGAACGCGAGCACGCTGCGCAAGCAGGACATGATGTTCGCGATCCTCAAGCAATTGGCCGAAAACGATATTCCGATCTTCGGCGACGGCGTGCTGGAGGTGCTGCAGGACGGGTTCGGCTTCCTGCGCTCGCCGGAAGCCAACTATCTGCCGGGTCCCGACGACATCTATGTCAGCCCCAGCCAGGTCCGCCGCTTCGGCCTGCGCACCGGCGACACGGTGGAAGGGCAGATCCGCTCGCCCAAGGACGGTGAGCGCTACTTCGCCCTGCTGAAGGTCAACACGATCAATTTCGACACGCCGGACAAGGTCCGTCACCGCATCAACTTCGACAACCTGACGCCGCTCTACCCGGAAGAGCGCATCCGGATGGAGGTCGAGGACCCGACCAAGAAGAACCTGACCGGCCGCATCGTCGACTTGGTGGCGCCGCTGGGCAAGGGGCAGCGCGGGCTGATCGTGGCGCCGCCGCGCACCGGCAAGACGGTGATGCTGCAGAACATCGCCCATTCGGTCGCCACCAACCACCCCGAAGCCTACCTGATCGTCCTGCTGATCGACGAGCGTCCGGAAGAAGTGACGGACATGGCTCGCTCGGTCCGCGGCGAGGTCATCAGCTCCACCTTCGACGAGCCGGCGACCCGCCACGTCCAGGTCGCGGAAATGGTGATCGAGAAGGCCAAGCGCCTGGTCGAGCACAAGCGCGACGTGGTCATCCTGCTGGATTCGATCACCCGCCTCGCCCGCGCCTACAACACGGTGGTTCCCAGCTCCGGCAAGGTGCTGACCGGCGGTGTCGACGCCAACGCGCTGCAACGGCCCAAGCGCTTCTTCGGCGCCGCCCGCAACGTCGAGGAGGGCGGTTCGCTGACCATCATCGCCACTGCGCTGATCGACACCGGCAGCCGCATGGACGAGGTGATCTTCGAAGAGTTCAAGGGCACCGGCAACTCCGAGATCGTGCTGGACCGCAAGCTCTCCGACAAGCGCACCTTCCCGGCCATCGACATCTCCAAGTCGGGCACCCGCAAGGAGGAGCTGCTGGTCGACAAGGGCACCATGTCGAAGATGTGGATCCTGCGCCGCATCCTGATGCCGATGGGCGTGACCGACGCGGTCGACTTCCTGGTCGACAAGCTGAAGCACACCAAGTCGAACAACGACTTCTTCGAAAGCATGAACCAGTAGCCGGATCCACCCGGCACCCTCCGGATCCGCGGCGGTTCCGCCGTGGATCCGGGACGGTCTTGCCGGGAACCGGACAGAAAAAAGGGCGGGGGCCTGTCGGCCACCCGCCCTTTTTCATGCCGGCTTTTCAGCCCGGCAGCGAACCGTCCCGGATCAGAACGGCGGCTGCTGGGGCTGCGCGCCGCCCTGGGCCTGCTGGCCGCTCTGGCGGTGGTACAGCTCGGCGAAGTCGATCGGGTTGATCATCAGCGGCGGGTAGCCGCCTTCGCGGGTCGCGCTGGAGATGATGGCGCGGGCGAACGGGAAGATCATCCGCGCGCCTTCGATCATCAGCACCGGGCGGTGATGCTCTTCCGGCAGGCCGGGGAACTGGAACAGCGCGCCGTAGGACAGCTCGACGATGAAGGCGACGGTCTCTTCCTGGCGGGCTTCGCAGCGCAGCTGGAGGGTCAGTTCATAGATGTCCTCGCCGACCTTCTGGCCCTGGACGTCGACGCCGATGTTGACCTGCGGCTGCGGCTGGTTCGGCAGCAGGCTCTGCGGAGCGTTGGGGTTCTCGAACGAGAAGTCCTTCACATACTGCGCGAGGATATGCATCGGCAGCGAGGACGCCTGCTGCTGCTCGGCACCGTTGCTCATCTGATCGGACATAACGGACTCCTGAATCGCCGGCCCGGCCGTCCCGGTTGCCCCGGATCGCCGTCAGGTCGGCGTGGGGCAGGGCAGGGTGGCGGGCCGACCCGGATATGGTGGGGTGACAGGGTTTGGTTCGCGATGGTTGTACCTTCGCCCAACGGCTGGCTATCACGGATCGGCCGTCCTGCCAACGGAAACCACCACGCGGCGGACGCCTCAGCCCCGCTCATCCGGGCGGTGCTTCCCCCATTGTGAATCCGACAGGCGGGGCGCCTCGGCGCCGGTCCGGCGGCTGTGCTCGTCCGCCGTGACGTCGCGGTAATCGCCGTCGATCACCCCGGGGGCGGAGCTGGCGCCGCGGCCGTGATCCTGGCCGGGCCGGAACGGATCGCCGGCGGTTTCGCCGAAGCCCTCGAACCCCCCGGCTCCGGTTCCCCGGCCAAAGCCAGCCCCCGGCCCCGTGGTGAAGACCGGCAACCCGCCGCCGATCCGGCCCAGCAGCCAGCGGCCCAGGCCGCGGCGCAACGGCGGCACCAGCAGCGCCAGTCCCAGCAGGTCGGTCAGGAAGCCGGGGATGATCAGCAGGATGCCGGCGAACACCGCGCAGAAGCCGTCCAGCACGGTGCCGATCGGTGCCTCGCCACGCGCGGCCGCGGCCTGCGCCCGGGTCAGCGATCCCAGCCCCTGGTGCCGGACCAGGATCATCCCGACCAGCGCCGACAAGGCCAGCAGGCCGATCGTCGGCCCGGCGCCGATCCAGTCGCCGACCTGGATGAATCCGACGATCTCCAGGATCGGCAGAAGAAGGATCAACAGCAGGGGATTCATGGTGTCCTTGCTCTTCGGGCTCTCTGCCCCTATCTAGGTTTGGATAGGTCGTCCGGTCGAAAGCCGGTTGGGCCCATCCATTCGGCGGTTTCGTTTGCCGGGCCTCGCAACACGTAATGCCGCCCGGCCGCAAGGTCCAGGGGTGGCGTCGCCAGATGCGCCGGCCTCACACAATCAGGCAGCCCCAGGCCGAACGCGCCAGGGGCGCTCGGGAAGGAACAGATGATGGGAGACGGGTTCGTGTTCATCGAGATCATCATTTTCGCGATGATCGCGGCGTTCCTCGTCTACCGGCTGCGCAGCGTCCTGGGCCGCCGGACGGGGGAGGAGCGCGAGCGTCCCAATCCCTTCACCGCGTCCCCCGCCCCGACCAAGCCCGACAACGTCGTCACCCTGCCGGAGCGCAACCGGCCGCGACCTGATGCCGCACCCCTGTCGGACGCGCCGGTGTCGGACGAGCCGCTGTCGCTGGCCGCCTCCATCGACCAGATCCGGGCCGCCGACCCGACCTTCGATGAAAAGCATTTCCTGGAAGGTGCCAAGGCGGCCTTCGGCATGATCGTCGACGCCTTTGCCCGGGGCGACACCGCCACGCTGCGCCCGCTGCTGGCCGACGATGTCTACGCCAGCTTTGACCGCGTCATCCGAGACCGCGAAGCCGCCGGCGAGCAGCACGAGGCCCGCATCGAGTATGTCCGCGAGGCCGAGGTGGTGGAGGCCAGGCTCGACGCCGCGCGCACCGCCCGGGTGACGGTCCGTCTGGTCACCGACCAGATCAACGTCGTGCGCGACCGCAACGGCGCGGTGATCGACGGCGATCCCAAGGCGTTGGTCGAGAATGTCGACGTCTGGACCTTCGCCCGCAACACCCGCTCGCGCGACCCGAACTGGTCGCTGGTCGAGGTTCGCCCGGTTCAGTGACTGTTTCAGTGACTGGGGCTTCCGCGATGTCCGCTTTGGTTCCGGCGGTGTCCCGCCGGTTTCGCGCCACCGCCCTGCTGCTGGGTGCGGTGGCGCTGCTGTTTTCAGCCTGCGACCGCAAGGAGGAGGCGAAGCCGGCGCCCGACGCGCTGACGCTGGCGCCGATCCCCTTCACCGCCCTGCCGGGCTGGTCGTCCGACCGCGTCGCCGAAGCGGTTCCGGCGCTGTCCCGCTCCTGCGCCCGCTTCAAGGGCCAGCCGGCCGATCGGCCGGTCGGGCCGAACGGGGTGGGCGGCAGCATCGGCGACTGGCTGGCGCCCTGCGCCCGGCTCGCCACGCTGCCGCCGGGTGACGAGGCCGCCGTCCGCGCCTTCTTCGAGGCCAACTTCACCCCCTACGCCGCTGGCAACAACGGCGCACGCGAAGGCCTGTTCACCGGCTATTACGAGGCCGAGCTGGAGGGCAGCCGCAGCCCGGATCCGGCCTACCCGGTGCCGCTCTACCGTCGGCCATCCGATCTGGTGATGGTCGACCTCGGCGAGTTCGCCGAGCGCTGGAAGGGCGAGCGCACCGCCGGCCGGGTGGTCGACGGCCGCCTGAAACCCTATGAGGACCGCGCCGCCATCGTTGCCGGCTCGCTGTCCGGCAAGGGGCTGGAACTGGCCTGGGTCAGGGACCCGATCGCCGCCTTCTTCCTGCACATCCAGGGATCGGGGCGGATCCGGCTGGCCGACGGCAGCGAGATGCGCGTCGGCTACGCCGGTCAGAACGGCCACAAATACGTTGCCATCGGCAAGGAGCTGATCGACCGCGGCGCGCTGAAGCGCGAGGAGGTCTCGCTGCAGACCATCCGCGACTGGCTGCGCGCCCATCCCGACCAGGCGACGGCGCTGATGAACGTCAACCCGTCCTACGTCTTCTTCCAGGTCCTGAACGGCGACGGCCCGAACGGCGCCCAGGGCGTGGCGCTGACGCCGGGCCGCAGCCTGGCGGTGGATTCCAAGTTCATGCCCTACGGCGTGCCGGTCTGGCTGGACGCCGAGGACCCGCTGGACGGCAAGCAGCGCCTGCAGCGCCTGCTGGTTGCCCAGGACACCGGCGGCGCCATCCGCGGCCCGGTGCGTGGCGACGTCTTCTGGGGTCACGGCCCGGAGGCGGAGCAGAAGGCCGGCGTGATGAAGAGCCGCGGGAGCTATGCCCTGCTGCTGCCGAAGAGCGTGAAGGTGGCGGCGGCGGGCGGGTAGGGCGCCCGGGCGGGGAATGTTTCACGTGAAGCAGGGTGGAGGGTGTTGGCGTCGATTGCCCCCTCCCTAACCCTCCCCCGCTTCGCGGGAGAGGGAACTCCGCCGCTGCGTGTCAAAGCTCCTGGCAAGTATCCTGCCCCCTCTCCCGCGAAGCGGGGGAGGGATGGGGAGGGGGCACCCGAAGCAAGCACCCCCACACCCCATTACAAGATGAACTTCGACAGATCGGCGTTCTTCGCCAGATCGCCGACCCGCTCGCGGACCAGGGCGGCGTCGATGGTGATGGTTTCGCCGGCGCGGTCGCTGGCGGCGAAGCTGATCTCTTCCAACAGGCGCTCCAGCACGGTGTGCAGGCGCCGCGCGCCGATGTTCTCGACCGAGCTGTTGATCTCGGCGGCGAGCCGGGCCAACTCGGCGATGCTGTCGTCGGTGAAGACCAGATCGACCTCCTCCGTCTGCATCAGCGCCTTGTACTGGCGGATCAGGCTGGCTTCCGGCTCGGTCAGGATGCGCTTGAAATCGTCCTGGCTCAGCGCCTTCAGCTCGACCCGGATCGGCAGGCGGCCCTGCAGCTCCGGCAGCAGGTCGGACGGCTTGGCGATGTGGAAGGCGCCCGACGCGATGAACAGGATGTGGTCGGTCTTCACCGGGCCGTGCTTGGTCGACACCGTGGTGCCCTCGATCAGCGGCAGCAGGTCGCGCTGCACGCCCTCGCGGCTGACGTCGGCGCCGCGCGCGTCGGAACGGGCGGAGATCTTGTCGATCTCGTCCAGGAAGACGATGCCGTTCTGCTCGACGGCGCGGATCGCCTCCGCCACCACCTTTTCCTGGTCCAGCAGCTTGTCCGATTCCTCGGCCAGCAGCACGCCGTGGCTTTCGGCGACTGTCATGCGGCGGGTCTTGGTCCGGCCGCCCATCATCTTGCCGAACATGTCGTTCAGGTTCAGCATGCCCATCTGGGCGCCCGGCATGCCGGGGATGTCGAAGGTCGGCATGGCGCCGGCGCCGCTGTCGGCGACCTGGAGTTCGATCTCCTTGTCGTTCAGCGTGCCCTCGCGCAGCATCTTGCGGAACTTGGCGCGGGTGTCGGGGCTGGCGCTGTCGCCGCACAGCGCGTCGAGCACGCGTTCCTCCGCCCGCAGCTCCGCCTTGGCGGCGACCTCCTTGCGCAGCCGCTCGCGGGTCAGGCCGATGGCGGCCTCCACCAGATCGCGGACGATCTGCTCGACGTCGCGGCCGACATAGCCAACCTCGGTGAACTTGGTCGCCTCCACCTTCAGGAAGGGCGCCTGGGCCAGCTTGGCGAGGCGGCGGGCGATCTCGGTCTTGCCGACGCCGGTCGGGCCGATCATCAGGATGTTCTTGGGCAGGACCTCTTCCCGCAGGCCCTCGGGCAGCTGCTGCCGGCGCCAGCGGTTGCGCAGGGCGATGGCGACCGCGCGCTTGGCCTCGTTCTGGCCGACGATGTAGCGGTCCAGTTCGGAGACGATCTCGCGCGGGCTGAAGGCGGCGGTGTCGGGGGAGACAGTCGGGGTCGTCATGGCGGTCACAGCTTTTCCAGGGTGACGTTTTCGTTGGTGTAGACGCAGATGCCGGCGGCGATTTTCATCGCCTTGCGCGCCACCGCCTCCGCGTCCATGCCGTCGATGTCGATCAGCGCGCGTGCCGCCGACAGGGCGTAGGACCCGCCGGAGCCGATGCCGATCAGCCCATCCTCCGGCTCCAGCACGTCGCCGTTGCCGGTCAGCACCAGGCTGACGGTCTTGTCGGCCACCGCCATCATCGCTTCCAGCCGGCGCAGGTAGCGGTCGGTCCGCCAGTCTTTCGCCATCTCGACGCAGGCGCGGGTCAGCTGGCCGGGATACTGCTCCAGCTTGGCTTCCAGCCGCTCGAACAGGGTCATCGCGTCGGCGGTGGCGCCGGCGAAACCGGCCATCACCGCGCCGCCGGCCAACCAGCGCACCTTGCGCGCGTTCGCCTTCATCACCGTCGGACCGACCGAGACCTGCCCGTCGCCGGCGATCACCACCTGACCGTTCTTGCGCACCGACAGGATGGTGGTTCCGTGCCACTGAATGGGATCGTGGGGGTTGGACGCTGGGTAGGTCATGCGGGAACCACGTTGGGAAAAGGGGATACCGCCCACCGTCGCGATCAATCTCGACGGCGTTCGTTCGGGCATCCGGTCTATGTGGGAGGGTCGCCGTCCCCGTCAAGCGCGTCCTCCTGCCACGCCGGTGGAGCCTTGGCGTCGCGGCGCCGGCCACCGCGATCCGTCGCGCGCGGTCCACCACGGTCGGGCGACGACCCGGACAGCGCAGGGTCCGACGATGCCCCGCCCACCGGATCCGCCCCCAGCCGGTTCAGCAGGGGACCGAGCGCCAGGAACTCGACCAGCCCGGCCGGTGTCACCACCGAACGACCGGACGCCACCGCCACCCCGACCAGCGCGCCGTTGCCGTCCAGCAGCGGGTCGCCGGCCTCGGTCACCCCACCGAACAGCGCGGCGGAGCCCAGATCCGCCTGGATCAGCGAGCCCTTGGCGCCGTCATCGGACAGCAGCCCGCCGACGATCCCGGCGATCTCCCGCCCCCCTCCGTCCGGAACCGCCCGCACCGGTTCGCTGATCCGCAGGGCGACGGTGCGCAGGGGCAGGGCGGCCAGCCGTGCCGGCACCCGCAACAGGGCGAAGCCGCTGGCGGTGTCGCGCCCGACCACCCAGCCGGTCAATTCCACCCCGCGCGCCGGACGCACGGTGACGGTGGGGTCGGATCCGGGGACCGGCGCCAGCAGCACCGCCTGCGCCTCGCCCCCGACCTCCGTCTCGCCGATCACCAGACCATGGACCCCGGCGACCGGCACCCGGGCCACGGCGGTCCGGCCGGATCCGGCGCTGGTTCGTAGCAGCAGACGGCTTGCCGCAGCGGGCGGGAAAGCCATCGATGGCGCGGCCGGCGTCAGCGGAAGCGGGCCGGATCCGGCTGCGGATCCGGCTGCGGCCGCCACGGGACGCGGTGCCATTCCCGGAGTTGCGGAGGCGGCTGGCACGCCGCCACCCGACAGCAGAGTGCGGAAGCCGCCGTCGCCGGCCAACGCCTCGACCGCGCCGGCGAAGGCCTCCTCGATCAGCAGCGTGTCGCCCTGGGGGACGCCATTGTCGTGCGTGGCGGTGCCGGTGGTGGCGAGGCGGTGGACCAGCTGGCCGCTGCGCGCGTCGTAGACGGTCCAATCGACCTTGACGCTGCCGCTGCCCGACGTGCCCTTGTCGGCGCCGGTCAGCCAGTGGCTGCGGTGGCACAGCTCCAGCCGCACGTCGGTCAGGTCGCCCTGCACGGTGAAGCGCGCCCGGCTGCGGTTGCCGTCGGGGCTGTCGGGTCCGCCCAGCCGGCCGACCACGTCGAAACCGGCGGCGGTCATCGTCTCGCCGAAGCGTTCGTCGAAGGTGGCGCCGCGCCGCATGTTGACGCCGCTGGTCCAATAGACGTCGTCGTAGGGCGGGGCGCAGTCCAGGCCCCAGACATAGCGGCCGATCTGCATCCCACGTCGCATCGAGCCGATCGCCAGCTCGCCGAAACGGAAGGGCGCCGTCGTACCGGGAGCGACCGCCGGCGCCGGCCGCGACGGCGAGGCGGGGACCGCGGTCTGGCAGCCCGCCAGAATTGGCAGCAGCAGGAGGGCGGTGGAGAGTGCGGCGAAACGGCGCGGGTCGGGCTTCATATCGGACTATGCACGCAGGAAGTGTGAAGGACTGTACCCCGCACACCTTTTCCCGACAATCATTAGAACCAATGGCGGAGTGGACAGGGGTCGGGCATTCGTGCCGCGCGCTGGCGCGTGCGTAAGCTTCCTGCTACAAAACCGCCATGGACCAGAGCCCTACCAACGGCGGCCGCCGCGCCTCGATCGAGCGGAACACGACCGAAACCCGGATCCGGGTCGCGGTGAACCTGGACGGCACCGGCGTCTACGACGTCAAGACCGGCATCGGGTTCCTCGACCACATGCTGGAGCAGCTGTCGCGCCACAGCCTGATGGACCTGACGGTGCTGGCCGACGGCGACCTGCACATCGATTACCACCACACGACCGAGGACAGCGGCATCGCCATCGGCATGGCGGTGGCGAAGGCGCTGGGCGACCGCAAGGGCATCCAGCGCTACGGCCATTCCTACATCCCGATGGACGAGACGCTGACGCGGGTGGCGCTGGACTTCTCCAACCGGCCCTATCTGATCTGGAAGGTGAACTTCACCCGCGACAAGATCGGCGACTTCGACACCGAGCTGTTCCGGGAGTGGTTCCAGGCCTTTGCCATGGCGGCCGGCGTGACGTTGCACGTCGAGAACCTGTATGGCGAGAACAATCACCACATCGTGGAAAGCTGCTACAAGGCGCTTGCCCGCGCGCTGCGCGCCGGGGTGGAGATCGACCCGCGCAAACGCGACGCGGTGCCGTCCACCAAGGGCACGCTGGGCGGCTCGCTCTGACGGCCGGATCCGGGTTTTCCGCCGTCCCATTTGAAGGCCGTTCTGTCGGCCCATGTGAAGGTATGTCACGTCCATGGAAACGGTCGCGCTGATCGATTACGGCTCCGGCAACCTGCGCTCCGCCGCCAAGGCGATCGAGCGCGCCGCCGGTGAGGCCGAAGCCTCCTACTCCGTCCTCGTCACCTCGGACGCCGACGCGGTGCGCAACGCCGACCGCGTCGTGCTGCCCGGCGTCGGCGCCTTCGCCGACTGCAAGCGCGGCCTGTCGGAGGTTCCCGGTATGCTGGAGGCGCTGGAGGAGGTGGTGCACCGCCGCGGTCGGCCGTTCCTCGGCATCTGCGTCGGCATGCAGTTGATGGCGGAGCGCGGGCGCGAGTATGGCGTGACCGAGGGGCTCGGCTGGATCAGGGGCGAGGTGGTGAAGCTGGAGCCGGCGGATCCGGCCCTGAAGATCCCGCACATGGGCTGGAACGAGCTGAACATCCGCCATCCCCACCCGGTGCTGGCCGGGCTGCCGGAGGGGGCGCACGCCTATTTCGTCCATTCCTACCAGTTCAAGCTGGACGACCCGGACACGCTGATCGCCTCGGCCGATTACGGCGGGCCGTTCGCCGCGGTGGTCGGGCGCGACAATCTGGTCGGCACCCAGTTCCACCCGGAAAAGAGCCAGGCGACCGGTCTGGCGCTGATCGCCAACTTCCTGCGCTGGAAGGTCTGACGATGGCGGAGATCGCCGTCGACCGGGTGGAGACGCTCAAGACCGCCGACCTCCACGACCTGTGCGACGCGGCCGACGATGCCATCCGCGCCGGCGGCGGCTTCGGCTGGGTCGAGCCGCCGCCGCGCGACGTGATGGAGCGTTTCTGGAAGGGCGTGCTGGTGGTGCCGGAACGCATCCTGTTCGTCGCCCGCCTGGACGGCGTCGTCGCCGGATCCGCCCAGCTGGTCAAGCCGCCGCGCAACAACGAGGCGCAGGCCCACTCCGCCCAGCTCACCACCAGCTTCGTCGCCCCCTGGGCGCGCGGCCACGGGCTCGCCCGCCGGCTGACGCTGGCCGTGGTGGAGGAGGCGCGCGCCGCCGGATTCAAGGTGCTGAACCTCGACGTCCGCGTGACGCAGGAGGCCGCCATCGCGCTGTACGAGACGCTCGGCTTCAAGCGATGGGGCACCCACCCCTTCTACGCGCTGGTGCAGGGCAAGCCCCTGGCCGGACATTTCTACTGCAAAGACCTGCAACCCGACTCCACCTCGCCAGCCACGCCATAGGACGAGACGCCCGCGATGATCATCTATCCCGCCATCGACCTCAAGGACGGTGCCTGCGTCCGCCTGCTGCGCGGCGAGATGAGCCAGGCCACGGTCTTCAACAACGACCCCGGCGACCAAGCCCGGCTGTTCCAGAGCCAGGGCTTCGAGTGGCTGCATCTGGTCGACCTGAACGGCGCCTTCGAAGGCAAGCCGGTCAACGGCGCCGCCGTGGAGAGCATCCTGAAGGCGGTGACCATCCCGGTGCAGCTCGGCGGCGGCATCCGCGACCTGAGCACCATCGGCATGTGGCTGGAAAAGGGCATCAGCCGCGTCATCCTGGGCACGGTGGCGCTGCGTGACCCGGATCTGGTCAAGGCCGCCTGCCGGGAATTCCCCGGCAAGATCGCGGTGGGCATCGACGCCCGTGAAGGCTACGTCGCGGTGGCCGGCTGGGCCGAGACCTCCGACATCAGGGCGCTGGATCTGGCGCTGAAGTTCGAGGATTGCGGCGTCGCCGCCATCATCTACACCGACATCAACCGCGACGGCGCCATGGGCGGCGTCAACGTGGAATCGACCTCCGACCTCGCCTTCCACCTGACCACGCCGGTGATCGCGTCGGGCGGCGTGTCGTCGATCGAGGACCTCAAGGCCCTGAAGGTCGAGGAGGACACCGGGATCGAGGGCGTCATCTGCGGCCGCGCGCTGTATGACGGGCGGATCGACCCCAAGGAGGCGCTGGCGCTGCTGTCCGCCCCCGCCATCGAGGACGCCGACTGATGCTGAAGATGCGCGTCATCCCCTGCCTGGACGTCAAGGACGGCCGGGTCGTCAAGGGGGTCAACTTCGTCGATCTGGTCGACGCCGGCGATCCGGTGGAGCAGGCCCGCGTCTACGACCGCGAGGGCGCGGACGAGCTGACCTTCCTCGACATCACCGCCAGCCATGAAAACCGCGACACCATCTTCGACGTGGTGCGCCGCACCGCCGAGCAGGTGTTCATGCCGCTGACCGTCGGCGGCGGCGTCCGCACGGTCGACGACATCCGCAAGCTGCTGCTGGCCGGCGCCGACAAGGTGTCGATCAACACCGCGGCGATCCACCGCCCCGACTTCGTGCGCGAGGGCGCGGAGAAGTTCGGCGCCCAGTGCATCGTCGTCGCCATCGACGCCAAGAAGACGGCGCCCGGCAAGTGGGAGGTCTTCACCCACGGCGGCCGCAACGCCACCGGCATCGACGCGGTGGAGTGGGCCAAGCGGATGGAATCGCTGGGGGCGGGCGAGATCCTGCTGACCTCGATGGACCGCGACGGCACCAAGAGCGGCTTCGACCTGGAGCTGACGCGCACGGTGGCGGACTCGATCCGCATCCCGGTGATCGCGTCGGGCGGCGTCGGCACGCTCGACCATCTGGTGGAGGGCATCCGCGAGGGGCACGCCACCGCGGTGCTCGCCGCCTCGATCTTCCATTTCGGCACCTACACCATCGGTCAGGCGAAGGTCGCGCTGAGCGCCGCCGGCGTGCCGGTGCGCCCGGCCGCCGCCGCCACGCTGGAGGCCACGCATGGCTGACGGAAAGAAGGGCGCCGACAAGGCACCGCCGATGCCGTCGGCGGAGGTGCTGGACCGGCTGTTCGTCACCGTGCAGTCGCGCAAGGGCGCCGATCCGGAAAGCTCCTACACCGCGAAGCTCTACAGCCGCGGCACCGCCAAGATCGCCCAGAAGGTCGGCGAGGAGGCGGTGGAGGCGATCCTGGAGGCGGTGCGCGGCGACAAGGCGGCGCTGGCCGCCGAATCCGCCGACCTGCTCTATCACCTGCTGGTGCTGTGGGCCGATTGCGGGCTGGAGCCGGCCGAGGTCTGGAGCAAGCTGGCCCAGCGCGAGGGCACCAGCGGCATCGACGAGAAGAAGTCCCGCAAGTCCTGACAGGGCATCCTGATCAGGACCGAGGCGGAACCAGGAAAGGGACAGCGATGGCCAGGAGCTACGACAGCAACAACATCTTCGCCCGCATCCTGCGCGGCGAAATCCCGTGCAAGAAGGTCCACGAGACCGAGCACGCGCTCGCCTTCCACGACATCGACCCGCAGGCGCCGGTCCATGTGCTGGTGATCCCCAAGGGGCCCTACATCGACATGGACGATTTCACCGCCAAGGGGTCGGACGCCGAGATCGCCGGCCTGTTCCGCGCGGTGGGCGAGGTCGCCCGCATGCTCGGCGCCGACGGCCCCGGCTATCGCACCCTGTCCAACTGCGGCGAAGCGGCCCACCAGGAAGTGCCCCACCTGCACATCCACCTCTTCGCCGGCCGCGACCTCGGGCGGATGATCGGCAAAGGTTGAGGCTGACAGGCGTTCTGCCCCTCCCTAACCCTCCCCCGCCCTCGGCCGGCCGAAGGCCGGTCCGATCGCGGTGGAGGGGACTGCCGCCGCTTCGGAACTTACTCCCTCTCCCGCGGACAAGCGGGGGAGGGTCGGGGAGGGGGCATCGCCAGCCGACACTCCTCCATCGCCCCTACCGCCGCCGCGCCGCCACCCGGCGCCGGCCGTTCAGCTTCGGCGGCGGGGCGGCGTCCAGAATCGCCAGCAGCGCCGCGATCCGCTCCTCGTCCAGGTCGGCGATGCGTTCCGACAGGCGGTTGGCCAGTTCGGTCGCCTTGGCGGTCAGGCCGGCGGTGTCGACCGTCACCCGCGGGTGGGACAGATCCGCCAGCCGCTCCAGCTCCTCCGCCTCGTCCCAGATGATGCCGAAATAGGCGCAGATCTGCCGCACCAGCTGCGGCGAGGGCTGGCCGCGCTTGCCATGCTCCAGCGCCGACAGATAGGCGGACGAGATGGACAGGTCGGTCGCCATCTGCTTCAGCGTCACGCCCTTGGCGTCGCGCAGCGACCGGACCCGTTCGCCGAACGGGGTCATGAGACGTCCCTCAGGGGTTGGGACTCAGTCCTTACGGTCGCGGCGCCGTTTGATCAAGACATACAGCGCGCCGTCGCCGCCATCCTTGGGTTGCGCCGGCTGGATCGCCAGCACCATCGGCCGCAGCGCCGGATCCGCCAGCCAGCGGGGGGTCGCCTGCCGCAGGATGCCCAGGCTGCCGAAGCTGCCCTTGCCGGTGATGACCAGCACGCAGCGCCGCCCCTCGTTCCAGGCGCGATGGACGAAACCGGCGAGCGCGTGGTGCGCCTGGGCCTGGGTCATGCCGTGCAGGTCGATGCGGCCGTCGATCGACAGCTCGCCGCGGCGGAAGCGGTCGCCGGTGCGGCGGTCGATGTTGGCGGTCGAGCCGGGGGTCAGCGGCGGCAGCGGCGGCCGGCCGCCGCCGCCCGGGGAGGAGGAACGGCGCGGGCTGGGCGGTGGCACGAGGCTGGTGGCGACCGGTTCGTCCATCAGCTCGGTCATCAGCGGCTGCGGCTCCGGTTCCAGCTCGGCCTGACGGCCCGGCAGCGGCTCGGCGTCGCGCATGGCGATCCGCCACAGGCGCCGCTCGTCGGGCGTGGGCAGTCGTCTGCGGGTCATCGGCGCGGAACCTTCTGCGGACAGGGAAAAGGGGCGACGCCGCCGGATAAAGCCCGTCGGCGCGCCCCTGTCAATGTGTGTTGCCGCAACGCAAACGAAAAGGTGCGATCGGCCAAACAGCGGGAGAGCGCTCAGCCCCCGGCCTTCAACGCGTCCAAACGCCCCTTCAACAGGGTGTATTCCGGGTCGCTCGGCTTGAACTGGGCGATCAGCTTGCCCCAATGGGCCACCGCCTCGTCCCGGCGGCCGGCGGCCATCGCGTCGAGGCCGAGCAGCCACAGCGCGTCGCGATTGTCCGGATCGGCCTGCAGCGCGGCGCGCAGCGCGGTGGTCGCCTCGGTCGGCAACGCCCGCGGCGTCTCGCTGCGCGGCTCGTTCTGCAGCACGGCGTTGGCGTAGGCGACCTGCACGTCGGCGCGGCCCGGCGCGTGGTCGCGCGCCTTGCGGGCGGCGTCCAGCGCCTTGGCCGGCTCGCCCAGCACGCCGTAGGAGCGGACCAGCTTCAGCCAGCCGTCGATGTCCGACGGGTCGGCCTCCAGCCGGGCGGCGAGGTTGGCGACCATGCCGCGGATCATCTCCTGCTGCTCCGCCGGCATGGCGGGCTGCGCGGTCTCGGGTTGCCCGGCCGGCTGCGCCGCGCCCGAGCTGTCCGCCGTGGTCTGCGCCGGCAGCGGCTGCGGCGTCACGCTGGCCGGGTCGAGGTTCAGGGCGACCGCGGCCTCGCGGATCTGGTCGCGCAGCACCGGCACCCACGGCGCGTTGGCCGGCGAATCCGCCATCAACGCGCGCCAGCGGTCGAGCGCCCCCCGCTGGTCGCCGGCCTGGTAGCGGCCGAGCGCGACGAAGAAGCGGGCGCGCGCGTCCTTGGGCTCCTTGGCCAGCACGGCGTCGAAGGCGATGACCGCCTCCTCCGGCACGGTGCCGTCGTTGGCCGACACCAGCGTCTCGCCGAACAGGCCCTGCAGCTCCGGATCGTCCTTGTTCAGCGCCACGGCGTGGCGCAGGGCGTCGGCGGCGTCGGTGTTGCGGCCCATCTTGACGTAGGCCTGCCCCAGGATGATCCAGCCCTGGAGATCGGCTGGATTCTCGGCGAGCTGCGCCTTCAGCTTGTCCATCGCCGCCAGCACGCTCTTGGGCGGGCCGCCGCGTTCCTGTTCCAGGTTGCGCGATGCAAGCGGCTGGGCCGGCAGCTCCGGATGGCCGGTCGTGCTGTAGACGGCGAGCGCGCCGACCGGCACCACCAGCGCCAGCAGGATGGCCAGGATCCGGCCACCGCGCGGCGCGGCGCCGGCGGCGCCTCCCTCCGTGTCGGTGGTCGCCAGCATGCGGCGGGCGATCTCGGCCTTGGCGGCCTCGGTCTGGGCGTCGTTGATCAGGCCGCGCGCGCGGTCGCGCTCCAGCTCGTCCAGCTGGTCGCGGTAGACTTCACGGTCGAAGGCGTCACGGCCGAGCGGACGGTCGGAGCCGGATCCGGGCGACCGCAGCAGCGGCGGCACGATCAGCAACAGCACGCCCGCGGTCATCGTGGCGGCGAGAATCCAGAACAGCATCACTCGTCTTTCCGCAGCAGGGCGTCCAGCCGCCGCCGCTCATCCGCGCTCAGGGGAGCGGTGTCGGCGCCGGCGGCCACGCCACGCCGCCCGCGCAGGAACAGGAAGGTGCCGATGGCCCCCAGCAGCAGGATCGCGAAGGGGCCGAGCCACAGCACCAGCGTCGTCGCCTTGAAGGGCGGGCGCAGCAGCACATAGTCGCCGTAACGGTCGGTGACGAAGGCCAGCACCTTGTCGTCGCTATCGCCGGCCTTCAGCCGGTCGCGCACCAGCAGGCGCAGGTCGCGGGCCAGCGGCGCGTTGCTGTCGTCGATCGACTGGTTCTGGCAGACCAGACAGCGCAGCTCCTGGCTGATGTCGCGGGCGCGCGCCTCCATCGCCGGATCGGGCAGCATCTCGTCGGGCTGCACCGCCAGGGCGGGCGACAGGGTGGACAGCGCCAGCAGCGTGGCGAGAAGGACGCGCTTCATCAGCCCTGCCTCAGATGCTTGACCATCGGGAGGATCTGTTCCTCCACCACCTGCGGGGTCAGCGGGCCGACATGCTTGAAGCGGATCCGGCCCTGGCGGTCGATCAGGTAGCTTTCCGGCACGCCGTAGACGCCCCAGTCGATCGACACCCGGCCATCCTGGTCGGCGCCGATGGCGGCGTAGGGGTTGCCGTTGCGCGACAGCCAGGTCAGCGCGTCCTCCGGCTTGTCCTTGTAGTTGATGCCGTAGACCGGCACCCCCTGCTCGCGCGACAGCCGGGTGATGACCGGGTGTTCCGCCTTGCAGGGGATGCACCAGGACGCGAAGACGTTCACCAGCGTGACGTCGCCCGCCAGCTTGGCGGAGGACAGCCCGCCGGTCGCCGGCTGGCCCGGCACCGGCGGCAGGTCGAAGACCGGCGCCGGCTTGTCGATCAGGGCGGAGGGGATGTCGCGCGGGTCACGCTCGAACCCCAGGTAAAAGGCGACGCCCACCCCGATGAACAGCAGGAAGGGCAGCAGATACAGCAGGCGGCGCATCGTCGTTCGTTATCCTCAAGCTCGGCCAACTCGCCCGGCGAAACGCCGACCCGACACGCTCATTCGGCGGGAAGCGGGGCCGCTTTGCCCTGCCGGCGGCGCCGTTCCGGCGCGCCGACGCGGAAGCGCCGGTCGGTCAGGCTGACCAGCCCGCCCAGCATCATGCCGACGCCGCCGATCCAGATCCACGGCACCAGCGGGTGGTGGTAGATACGGACGATCCAGGCGGAGCCGTTCTGCGTCGGGTCGCCCAGCGCCACATACAGGTCGGAGAAGACCGTGGTGTGGATCGCCGATTCCGTCGTCGTCATCCGGGTGGTGCTGTAGCTGCGGCGTTCCGGCTCCAGCGTGGCGACCGGCTTGCCGTCGCGGGTGACGGTGAAGACGCCGCGCTCCGCCTTGAAGTTCGGGCCGTCGACCAGGCCGACGCTGTCGAAGCGGAACTCGTAGCCGGCCACCGCGGTGTGGTCGCCCGGCTTCATCGCGGTGATCGATTCGGTCTGCCACGCCGAGGTGCCGGTCATGCCCAGGATCGACAGGCCGATGCTGGCGTGGGCAATGGTCATGCCCCAGGCGCTGCGCGGCAGATGCACCGCGCGGTTCCAGCTGTCGGCCATCGGCACGCGGAACAGGCGGATGCGCTCGGCGAACTCGACCAGCGAGCCGACGAAGGCCCAGGCGGCAAGCGCCATGCCGACCAGCGCCGTCAGCGGACCGCCGCCGGCCTGGACATAGGCGGTGACGGCGACCGCCGCCACCACGGCGACGCCGGCGACCCACAGCCGGGTCAGGGCCGCCCCCAGATCCGCCCGCTTCCACGATAGGAACGGGCCGACCACCATGGCGATCACCACCGGGATGGCGACCGGCACGAAGGTGGCGTTGAAGAAGGGGGCGCCGACCGACACCTTGCCCAGCTTCATGATGTCGAGGAACAGCGGGTAGAGCGTGCCGATGAACACCGTCGCCGTCGCCGTCGACAGCAGCAGGTTGTTCAGCACCAGCGCGCCCTCGCGGCTGATCGGTGCGAACAGGCCGCCAGCCTTCAACGCCGGCGCGCGCAGGCTGTAGAGCAGCAGCGACCCACCGGTGGCGACCGCCAGCAGCACCAGGATGAAGATGCCGCGCTTGGGATCGACGGCGAAGGCGTGCACCGAGGTCAGGATGCCGGAGCGCACCAGGAAGGTACCCATCAGCGACAGCGAGAAGGTGACGATCGACAGCAGGATGGTCCAGCTCTTCAGCGCGTCGCGCTTCTCCACCACGATGGCGGAGTGCAGCAGCGCGGTGCCGGCCAGCCAGGGCATGAAGGACGCGTTCTCCACCGGGTCCCAGTACCACCAGCCGCCCCAGCCCAGCTCGTAATAGGCCCACCAGGAGCCCATGGCGATGCCCATGGTCAGCGTCGACCAGGCGGCCAGCGTCCAGGGCCGCACCCAGCGCGCCCAGGCCGGATCGACCCGCCCCTCGATCAGGGCGGCGACGGCGAAGGAGAAGGCCATCGAGAAGCCGACATAGCCGGCGTAGAGGAAGGGCGGGTGGAAGGCCAGCCCCGGATCCTGCAGCAGCGGGTTCAGGTCGTTGCCGTCCAGCGGCGCCGGGATGACGCGGATGAAGGGGTTGGAGGTCATCAGGATGAACAGCAGGAAGCCGATGCCGATCAGCCCCTGCACCGCCAGCACGCGCGCCTTCAAGGTCGGCGGCAGGTTGCGGCCGAACACCGCCACCGCGGCGCCGAACACCGTCAGCATGACGATCCACAGGATCATCGAGCCTTCGTGATTGCCCCAGACGCCCGACACCTTGTAGAGCATCGGCTTCAGCGAGTGGCTGTTCTGCACGACGTTCAGCACGCTGAAATCGGACACCACATGCGCCCAGGTCAGTGCGCCGTAGGCGATCAGCACCAGCAGCATCTGGGCGATGGCGGCGGGCACCGCGACGTTCATCCAGGCGGCGTTGCGGGTGGCGGCGCCAACCAGTGGCGGCACGGTCTGCACCAGCGCGACGAACAGCGCCAGCACCAGCGCGTAATGGCCGAGTTCGGGGATCACGGTCCCGCTACTCCTTCTTCGCGGTCTTCGTCGCGGATTCGGCAGGGTTCTTGTACATGCCGGCCTGCTTCAACGCCTCCGACACCTCGGGCGGCATGTATTTCTCGTCATGCTTGGCCAGCACCTCGCGGGCGACGAAGACGCCGGAGGTCATCCGCCCCTCGGCCACCACGCCCTGGCCCTCGCGGAACAGGTCGGGCAACTGGCCGCGGTAGCGGACGTCGACCGTGTGGGCGGTGTCGGTGACGCGGAAGGCGGTGGTGACGCCATCGGGCAGCTTCTGGACGCTGCCTTCCTCGACCAGCCCGCCCAGGCGGAAATTGCGCTCGCCGACCTGCTGCGTCTGCAGCTGGCTGGGGCTGTAGAAGAAGACGATGTTGTCCTGGAAGGCGGTCAGCGCCAGGGCGGTCGCCGTGCCCAGCCCCAGGAGGGCGAGGCCCAGCATGTAGAGGCGGCGTTTCTTGCGGGTCATCCTTCGCTCGCTTCCGCCGGCGAACCGGCGCTGTTGTCGGCGCTGCCGTTCAGGGACGCCCGTCCGGCGTTGCGAGGCCGGCGGCGCGCCGGGCGGGCGCTTTCCAGCGCCTTCAGCGTCGTCTCGGCGTCGCGCAGCCCCTTCCAGGTCGCGGCCAGCAGCCCCAGCAGGACCAGCGCCGCCAGGGCGTAGGCCGGCCAGACGTAGGCGGCGTAGCCGCCCATGGCAAAAAACTCGTTCATCGTCCCTTACCCCCGCATTCCATCACCGGCCACCGCCAGCCGCAGCGTCTGGATCTTGCGCAGGGCGATCTCGGTGCGCAGGCGCAGGATGACGACCGACAGGAAATAGGCGGTGAAGGCGGCGGCCATCACCAGCAGCGGCGCCAGCATGCTGGCATCGATGGCGGGGCCGCCCATCCGCACCACGCTGGCCGGCTGGTGCAGCGTGTTCCACCAGTCGACCGAGAACTTGATGATCGGCACGTTGACGATGCCGACCAGCAGCAGGATGTTGCCCGCCTTCGTCCCGCGTTGCGGATCGTCGAAGGCGTTCACCAGCGCCATGTAGCCGAGATACAGGAAGAACAGGATCAGCACGCTGGTCAGCCGCGCGTCCCACACCCACCAGGTGCCCCACATCGGCGCCCCCCACAGCGACCCCGTCACCAGGCAGACGAAGGTGAAGCCGGCGCCGATCGGCGCGGCCGCCTTGGCGAACAGGTCGGCCAGCGGGTGCTTCCACACCAGCCCGGCGGCGGCGGCGGCGGCCATGTTGGTGTAGACGAACATGCTCATCCAGGCGGCGGGCACATGGATGTACATGATCCGCACCGTCTCGCCCTGCTGGTAGTCGGGCGGCGAGCCGAACAGGCTGAGCCACAGCCCGAGGATCGTCAGGATCACGGTCGCCCCGGCGCACCACGGCAGCAGCGCGGCCGACAGGCGCAGGAAGCGGGCGGGGTTGGCGAAACGGTGCATGGAACGATGGCCTCGGTACAAAGATGACCTTGGTCAGGCTAGCGGACGATATAGGCGCATGTATGGCGGACTGCGAGGGGTTTCGCCTTGATCTCGGTCAGGAAGCGTCACGGCAGGTTCGACTCTGACACGAAGGTATGAGGGGTGCCACCCCGTTCCGCCTGGATGGGGAACCGACACTGGGACAAGGGATGGGCTGCCAGGAAGGAGACGCCGGCGGCGGGTGGTTTCTTCCCCGCCATCGGCCGGAATTTTGTCAGGCTGCGATACTCGCCGCCGCCAGGACCGCCCCCATGGCCGCGGCGATGAGGTCCATGTCGCCGCCGCTGACCGGCACGAGGCCGAAACGGAACCTGTACCCCCAGTTCCGCTGGCCGGCGGTCAGCTCCAACCGGTCGAGCAGGGGCTGGATCGGCACCTCGTCGGCCGGCCACCACGCCACGTCGCGCCGGAAGGGGACGAAGCCGCCGCCCATGTCGAAGGGGTAGGGATCGCCCGGCAGGACCTTGCCGATGGCGGTGAAGGCCTTCAGCCCGTCCGCCGCGCCGAAACGGTCGGTCGGGGAGTAGTAGGCGACCCGGTCGCCCGGCCGGATCCGCCGCAGCGGCGCCGCCTTGCCGTGGCAGACCTGCATGAAGCCGCCGGCCCGTCCGCGCCGGACATGCTCGGCGCTGGCGACCGCGATCCAGGCGCCGGCCCCGGTGACGACGCCGCTCATTGGTGGGCCCCGGCGTCGTCGGCCTGCGGCGGCAACGGCGCGAACACGCGCAGCCGGTGACCGTCGGGGTCGAGTGCCACGAAGGTATGACCGAAATCCATCGCCGTCGGCGCCTGCAGGATCGGCAGGCCGCGGGCGCTCCAGTCGGCGTGGGTGGCGCGGACCGCCGCCGCGTCGGCCACGGTGAAGGCGATCTCGCCGCCGCCGGGTGCCGTCGCCGCCGGCTCCACCGTGTGGCGTGACCACAGGCCCAGCATCAACCCCTCTCCCGCGGCGAACATCGCGAAGGTGGCGGAGGCTTCCACCGGCGGTTTGCCCAGCAGGTCGGCGTAGAAGGCGGCGCTGGCGACCGGGCTGTCGACGTAGAGAAGGACGAAATCGAGGGTGGGCATCGCTGGCTCCATCATGGGGTGATCGTCGTGTGGTGATGGAGCGAAGCCTAAGCCGCCATGCTGTCAGTTTCTGGCAGCAGTGATCGGGCAGCGGTGATCGGGGTGGCGCGATCAGGGTTGCGGAATGCCCTCCGCCGCCCGCCACTCCTTCAGCATCGCCTGCCGGCGGCGGGGATAGCGGCTGTCGGTCAGCGTCAGCGCCTGGATGCGGTCGGTGCGGAAATGGCGGAAGGACTGGCGCAGCTCGCACCACGCCACCACCACCCGCACCCGGTCGAAGAAGCCCAGCGCGAAGGGCCAGACGGTGCGCCGGCTGTCCGATCCGTCGCGGTCGCGGTAGGACAGCTCCAGCTTGCGTTCGCTGCGGATGGCGGCGCGGATGGTCGCCAGTTCGGCGTCGCCGGCCGCGACGCTCTTATCGCCTGCGCCGATCGGCTCACCGGGACCGACCAGCAGGGCGGAGCCGTCCAGCCCGTCGCGCTTGTCCGGCGGCAGCACCGCGGCGATCTTGGCGAGCGCGTTGCGCGCCGCCCCGCCCAGCCGGCTGTCGCCGCGGTCGACCACCCAGCGCGACCCCAGCACCAGCGCCTCGATCTCCTCCTCGGTGAACATCAGCGGCGGCAGCAGGAATCCGGCGCGCAGCAGATAGCCGACTCCCGGCTCGCCCTCGATCGCCGCGCCCTGCGCCTGGAGGGTCGCGATGTCGCGGTAGAGCGTGCGCAGGCTGACGCCGAGTTCGGCCGCGAGCGCTCGCCCGCTGACCGGCTGGCGATGCCGCCGCAGCACCTGCATCAGATCGAGGAGACGTTCGGCGCGCGACATGGGGACCCGCGGGTGGAGGGCAGGGGGCGGGACGGTGGGTTTGGGCTGTTCGCCCCGGTCTGTCGAGCATAGTGTCGCGATGGTTGCGGCTCAACCCAGGGGGACCTCATGACCACCATCCTGATCACCGGTGGCGGGCGGGGAATCGGCCGGTCCGTCGCGCTGCTGGCCGGCGGCCGCGGCTGGTCGGTGGCCATCAATTACGTCGGCAACGACGCCGCCGCCCGGGAAACCGCCGATGCGGTGCGGGCGGCGGGCGGGCAGGCGGAGACGCTGCGCGGCGACGTGGCGGTCGAAGCCGACGTGGTCGCCATGTTCCAGGCGGCGGAAGAGCGGCTTGGGCCGCTCGACGGCGTGGTCGTCAACGCCGGCATCGTCGCGCCCTCCTGCCCGCTGGCCGAGATGGAGGCCGAGCGCATGCGCCGCGTGTTCGAGGTGAACGTCTTCGGCGCCTATCTGTGCGCGCGGGAGAGCGCACGCCGTCTGGCGCCACGCGGGAGCGGATCGATCGTCCTGGTGTCCTCGGCTGCGGCCCGGCTCGGCTCACCCTTCGAGTATGTCGATTATGCCGGGTCGAAGGCGGCGCTCGACACGCTGGCCATTGGATTGTCGAAGGAACTCGGGCCGCAAGGCGTCCGGGTCAACGCGGTCCGGCCCGGTCTGATCGACACCGACATCCACGCCAGCGGCGGTCAGCCCGGCCGCGCCCAGCGTCTGGGCGTCAACGCCCCCCTCGGCCGGGCCGGTCGGGCGGACGAGGTGGCCGAGGCCATTGTCTGGCTGTTGAGCGACGCCGCGTCCTACACCACCGGGGCGATTCTCGACGTGGCTGGCGGGCGCTGACGTCCCCGCGGACGGCAAAGAAAAAGCCCCGGTTCTTGCGAACCGGGGCTTTTCGTTACCCGAACCGGGTGGGACGGATCACTCCGCCTTCTTGGTCAGGTCTTCGCCGGTGGCTTGGTCGACCTGCTTCATCGACAGCTTGACCTTGCCGCGGTCGTCGAAGCCGATGACCTTGACCTTCACCGAGTCACCCTGGGCGACGACGTCCGACACCTTGCCGACGCGCTGCTGCGCCAGTTCGGAGATGTGGACGAGGCCGTCGCGCGAACCCAGGAAGTTCACGAAGGCGCCGAAATCGACGACCTTCACCACCTTGCCGGTGTAGACGACGTTCATCTCCGGCTCGGCGACGATGCCCTTGATCCACTCGATGGCGGCGTCCGACTTCTTCTGGTCGACCGCCGACACCTTGACGGTGCCGTCGTCGTCGATGTCGATCTTCGCGCCGGTCTGCTCGACGATCTCGCGGATCACCTTGCCGCCGGAGCCGATCACGTCGCGGATCTTCTCCTTCGGGATGTTGATCACGGTGATGCGCGGGGCGTTCTCGTTGACGCCTTCACGGGCGCCGGTCAGCGCCTTCGACATCTCGCCCAGGATGTGCAGGCGGCCGTCCTTGGCCTGACCCAGCGCGATCTTCATGATCTCCTCGGTGATCGAGGTGATCTTGATGTCCATCTGCAGCGCGGTGACGCCGACTTCCGTCCCGGCCACCTTGAAGTCCATGTCGCCGAGGTGATCCTCGTCGCCCAGGATGTCCGACAGGACGGCGAAGCCGTGGTCTTCCTTGATCAGGCCCATGGCGATGCCGGCGACCGGACGGATCAGCGGCGCACCGGCGTCCATCAGCGACAGCGAGGTGCCGCAGACGGTGGCCATCGAGGAGGAGCCGTTGGACTCGGTGACTTCCGACACGACACGCAGGGTGTAGGGGAAATCTTCCTTCTTCGGCAGCAGCGGGTGGATGGCGCGCCACGCCAGCTTGCCGTGGCCGATCTCGCGACGGCCCGGGCTGCCCATGCGGCCGGCTTCACCCACCGAGTACGGGGGGAAGTTGTAGTGCAGCATGAAGTGCTCGCGGTACTCGCCTTCGAGCGCGTCGATGATCTGCTCGTCCTGGCTGGTGCCCAGCGTGGTCACGACCAGCGCCTGGGTTTCGCCGCGGGTGAACAGGGCCGAGCCGTGGGCGCGCGGCAGGATGCCGACCTCCGACACGATCGGGCGCACGGTCTTGGTGTCGCGGCCGTCGATGCGGCGGCCGGTCTTCAGGACGGCACCGCGCAGGATGTCGGCTTCCAGCTCCTTGAACTCGAAACCGATCGACTGGGCGTCGAACTCTTCGGCCAGGGCTTCCAGGGCCTTCGCCTTGGCGGCGCCGACCTTCTCGTAGCGGCTCTGCTTCACCGTCTCGGTGTAGGCGGCCTCGACGTCGGAACCGACGGTGGCGCGCAGGCGGGCCTTCAGGGCCGGGCGGTCATAGGCCGGCTCCGGCAGGTCCCACGGCTCCTTGGCGGCTTCCTCGGCCAGGTCGATGATCATGTTGATCACCGGCTGGAAGTTGGTGTGGCCGAACATGACGGCGCCCAGCATGACCTCCTCGGTCAGCTCCTTGGCTTCCGATTCGACCATCAGCACGCCTTCGATGGTGCCGGCGACGACCAGGTCCAGATCGCTGTCGCCGACCTCGTCCCGGGTCGGGTTCAGGATGTACTGGCCATTCTTGTAGCCGACGCGGGCGGCGGCGATCGGGCCCAGGAACGGGATGCCGGAGATCGTCAGCGCGGCCGAGGCGCCGACCATCGCGACGACGTCCGGATCGTTCTCCAGATCGTGGCTCAGCACGGTGCAGACGACCTGGGTCTCGTTGCGGAAGCCATCGGCGAACAGCGGACGGATCGGACGGTCGATCAGGCGGCTGACCAGCGTCTCCTTCTCGGTCGGACGGCCTTCACGCTTGAAGAAGCCACCGGGAATCTTGCCGGCCGCGAAGGCCTTTTCCTGGTAATTGACGGTCAGCGGGAAGAAATCGACGCCCGGCTTCGGCGCCTTGGCGGCGACGGCGGTGCACAGGACGGTGGTGTCGCCGTAGGTCACCAGAACGGCGCCATTGGCCTGACGAGCGATCTTGCCCGTCTCCAGGACCAGCTTGCGGCCGCCCCATTCGATTTCTTTACGATGAACAGTGAACATGGATTCTTTCCTTCCATCCGACACCCTGAAAAACGGCCGGATTGCCGCTCAAGGCCGGGGCCATCGGTCGTAGGACCCCGCGAGAAAGCATTGGATGTGGTGCACGACAACAGGAATAACGAAGCAAGATAGAGGCGCGGCGGATGCAAAAAAGGCCGGTCCCCGAAGAAAACGGGCCGGCCCAACCGTCACGAAACGCTCAAGATCGAGTTTCTATTGCCATAAACCAATGACGAGTTCCGAAATGATGCAGCCGTAAACACCGCGGCCTCGCGGGCCGACGCCCCGGCCATCGCGCCATGTCCGCCGGAACCCGAAGGTTCGGCGGGACGGCGGTTGGGCCGGGGGTCGCGTCCGGTCACGGAAACCGTGCGCCGATCAGCGGCGCAGGCCCAGACGCTCGATCAGCGTGGCGTAGCGCGAGTTGTCCTTCTTCTTGAGATAGTCAAGAAGACGACGACGCTGGCCGACCATCACCAGAAGACCACGGCGGGAGTGGAAGTCCTTCTTGTGGCTCTTCAGGTGTTCGGTCAGGTTGCTGATGCGCTCCGTCAGGATCGACACCTGGACCTCGGGCGAACCGGTATCGGCCTCACCGCGCGAATATTCCTTGATCAGCTCTTGCTTGCGCTCGGGCGTAATCGACATCGGGGTCTCCTAAATCTTCAGAGGTTGAGAACGCGCACCGGACGGACCTCCGCCCCCTCGACACGGGCCAACGCCACCGGCTTTCCGCCGAAAAGCGCAATGACGGTGCCATCCCCACCGTCAGCCCCCTGAAGCGCCATCAGGCGTTCACGGTCCTGCCGGGTGAGGAGAGCGACCGTCTGGCCGTGCCTCAGTCGGTGCGCTTCCGCTTCGGTCAGGGCCAGCGCCGGGATGTCGTCCAGCGCGGTCTCGATCGGCAACAGAAGTCGTTCGACGGCGGCACCTTGCTCGATTGCCGCCAATTCGTCCAGGGAAATCGCGCCGTCCAGCGTGAAGGGACCGACGCGCAGGCGGCGCAGCAGCCCGACATGACCGACGGTGCCCAGCGCTTCCGCCAGGTCGCGGGCCAGCGAACGGACGTAGGTGCCCTTGCCGCAATCGACCTCGAACAGGGCGTGATCGGCGTCGGGTTCCTCGACCAGTTCGAAGCGGTCGATGCGCACGGTGCGGGCGGCCAGATCGACCGCGTCGCCCTCGCGGGCGATGTCGTAGGCGCGCTCGCCGCCGATCTTGATGGCGCAGAACTGCGGCGGCACCTGCTCGATTTCACCCAGGAAGGCGGGCAGGGCGGCGCGGATCGCCTCGGTCGACGGCCGGTGGTCGGAGCGGTCGATCACCTCGCCCTCGCGGTCGTCGGTGCTGGTGCGCTCGCCCCAGCGGATGGAGAAACGGTAGGTCTTGGCGCCGTCCATGGCGTAGGACACCGTCTTGGTCGCCTCGCCCAGCGCGATCGGCAGGATGCCGGTCGCCAGCGGGTCGAGCGTGCCGCCGTGTCCGGCCTTTTCGGCGTTCAGCAGGCGGCGCACCTTCGACAGCGCCTGGGTGGAGGTCATGCCTTCGGGCTTGTCGAGCACGATCCAGCCATGGATCGGCGTACCCTTGCGCTTACGAGCCACGACGGCCGCCCCGGCTCTCGTCGTCGGCCTCGCCCTTGCTCTCATCGTCGAGCATGGCGCGGTCCTCGTCCTCGTCTTCGGCGTCCTCGTCCGCCTCGTCGGGGCCGAGGTCGTCGTCCTCACCGTCCTCGTCGTCGTCCTCGTCCCAGCCGTCGTCCTCATCCTCGTCATGGTCGTCGTCGCCGTTGACGCGGCCCAGCGGATGACCGCCGAGGTCGCGGGCGACCTCCGGGCTGTGCAGGATGTTGTCGATGTGGTGGGCGTAGTCGAACGAGGTGTCGGCCTCGAAGGTCAGCGTCGGCGCGTGGCGCAGGTTGACCATGCGGGCGACCTGGCCGCGCAGGAAGGCGGCGGCCCGCCGCAGCGCGGTCTGCGCCTCCTCCATCCGCTCGCCGCCCAGCGTCGCGTAGAAGACGGTGGCATTCGACAGATCGGGGCTGACCCGCACCTCGGTGATGGTGACGTTCAGCGAGGCCAACTCCGGATCGTAGAAGTCCCCGCGGCGGAACAGGTCGGCGAGCGCGTGGCGCAATTCCTCGCCGACGCGCAGTTGCCGTTGGGACGGGGGCTTGCCGGCGACGAACGCGCCGCGCTTCTTGCTGGCCATGGTCGATGTCTTTCGTCGGTGTCTTGTGCCGGGGCCGGTTCAGGTCTCCGGCTGATCACACATGGGGACCTGCCACCCCAACCTACCCCTGAACCGTTCCCATTGGGGGAGGGGATGGGGTGGGGGTTTGTGTCGGCTGCTCCCGCGGGAGCAAAGCAACAGAAGTTCCGATCACCGCAGTGAAATAGGGCGCAGGACATGTCCCACGCCCCCACACAGAAGAAGAACCGCCCGGCCCGCTCCGGTGATCCATCGCAAGATGGGCCGGAAGGGGCCGGGCGGGCCGTCGATCCTACAGCGTCGACCTTACAGCTCCCGAGCGATTTCCTCGATCTCGAAGGCTTCGATCTGGTCGCCGGCCTGGATGTTGTCGTAGTTCTCGAAGGCCATGCCGCACTCGTAACCCTCGCGGACGTCCTTGACCTCGTCCTTGAAGCGCTTGAGCGTCTTGAGCGTGCCTTCGTGAATGACGACGTTGTCGCGCAGCAGGCGGACGCCGGCGCCGCGCTTGACGGTGCCCTGCGTGACCATACAACCGGCAACCTTGCCGACCTTCGTGATGTTGAACACCTCGCGGATCGTCGCGTAACCGATGAAGCGTTCCCGCAGCGTCGGCGACAGCAGACCGGTCAGCGCCGCCTTCACGTCGTCGATCACGTTGTAGATGATCGAGTAGTAGCGGATCTCCACGCCGTCGCGCTTGGCGAGGTCGCGGGCCTGCGGGTTGGCGCGGACGTTGAAGCCGATGATCATCGCGTTGGACGCGTTCGCCAGCGTGATGTCGGACTCGTTGATCGCACCGACCGAGTTGTGCAGGACGCGGACCTTGACCTCGGTGTTCTCGGCCGTGAGCTTCTCCAGCGAGCTGGCGATGGCTTCGATCGAGCCCTGCACGTCGCCCTTGATGACGACCGGCAGTTCCTTGGCCTCGCCGGCCTGGATGCGGCTGAACATGTCCTGCAGCGAACCGCGGGCCGAGGCCGCCACCGCCGCTTCGCGCTTCTTGCGCTGGCGGAACTCGGCGATCTCGCGGGCACGGGCTTCGGACTCGACGACGGAGAAGTCGTCGCCGGCCATCGGCGTGCCGTTCAGGCCCAGGACCTCCACGGGCACGGCCGGGGCCGCCTCGTTGACGGTCTGGCCGCGGTCGTTGATCAGGGCGCGGACGCGGCCCCATTCGGCACCGGTCACGAACACGTCGCCGACCTTCAGCGTGCCGCGCTGGACCAGCACGGTGGCCACCGAACCGCGACCACGCTCCAGCTTCGCCTCGATGACGACGCCTTCGGCGGCCCGCTCGGAGTTGGCGCGCAGCTCCAGGATTTCCGCCTGGAGCAGGATGGCCTCTTCCAGCTTGTGCAGGTTGAGCTTGGCCTTGGCCGACACCTCGACGTCGAGCACATCGCCGCCCATCTCTTCCACCACCAGCTCGTGCTGGAGCAGTTCCTGGCGGACACGCTCCGGCTTGGCATCCGGCAGGTCGCACTTGTTGATGGCGACGATGATCGGAACCTTGGCGGCCTTGGCGTGGCGGATCGCCTCGATGGTCTGCGGCATGACGCCGTCGTTGGCGGCGACCACCAGCACGACCACGTCGGTGACGTTGGCGCCGCGGGCACGCATCTCGGTGAAGGCGGCGTGACCGGGTGTGTCGATGAAGGTGATCTTCGCACCCGACTCCAGCTGCACCTGATAGGCGCCGATGTGCTGGGTGATGCCGCCGGCCTCGCCCGACACCACGTCGGTCTGGCGCAGCGCGTCGAGCAGCGAGGTCTTGCCGTGGTCGACGTGGCCCATGATCGTGACGACCGGGGGACGCGAGACCAGGACCGCACCCTCTTCCTCGGTGGCGCGCAGGCCGATTTCGACGTCGGCCTCCGACACGCGGCGGACGCGGTGCCCGAACTCGGTGATCAGCAGCTCGGCGGTGTCGGCGTCGATGGTCTGGTTGATGGTGGCCATCACGCCCATGCGCATCAGCGCCTTGATGACGTCGGCGCCACGCTCGGCCATGCGGTTGGCCAGCTCCTGGACGGTGATGACTTCCGGCAGCACGACGTCGCGGGTGACCTTCGCCGTCTCCTGACGGCTCATCTGGCGCAGGCGTTCACGCTCGCGGGCACGGCGCACGGCGGCCAGCGACCGGGTGCGGTCGCTGCCATCGTCGCTGAGCGCCTGCGAGACGGTCATCTTGGAGCCCTTGCGGCGGTCGGCGCCGACCGGAGCCTTGGCGGCCGGACGGGCCGGCGCGGCCTTGGCCGGAGCACCACTGCGCCCACCCTTGCGGCGGGTGTCGTCCTCTTCCTCGGCGCGGGCCGGGGCGGCACCGACGCCCGGCTGCGGACGGCCGGGAGCGGCGTCGGCGGCGGGGCGGGCCGGAGCGGCGCCACCGGGGCGCTGGTCGGCACCCGGACGGGCACCCACCGGACGCGCGCCATCGCGGCCGGCGCCGTCGCGGCCGCCGTCACGGCGGGGCGCCGGCTCGGCGTCGCGACGCTTGGCGTCCTCGACTTCCTTGCGCTTGGCTTCTTCTTCCTTGCGGCGGCGCTCGGCCTCTTCGGCGATCTTGCGCTCGGCCTCCTGGATGGCGCGCATCTCGTCCAGCTCGCGCTGGCGCAAGGTGTCGGCGTCCAGGATGACGGGCGGCATGTCGTCCTGCGCGGCCGGGGCCGGGGCCTGGGCATCGGCGGATGCCGGCGGGGCGGCGTCGGGCGGAGCGATCTCCGGTTCAGCGGCGGCGCGTTCGGCGGCCTCGACGGCGCGGGCTTCGGCGCGGACCGCCTCTTCCTCGGCCTCGACACGGCGCTGTTCTTCGAACGCGGCGGCGCCACGAAGCGCGCGCAGGCGCGATTCCAGCTCTTCACGGGTCAACTGGCGCCCGGCAGGGGCACCGCCGCCGCGGGGCCGCTGGCCCCCCGACGCACCGCGAATGGGCAGGCCCTGGGCAGCCTGACGGGCGGCGGCGCCGCCGTCGGCGACGCCGGGCACGGCACCCTTTTCAACATGACGCTTGCGCTTGACCTCGACGGTCACCGCTTTTGACCGGCCATGGGAGAAGCTCTGCCGGACCTGGGTCTCGACCGGCTTCTTCGACTCCAGCTTTCCTTTGCTGGCGCCGGTTAGGTGCAAGACTTTTTTCTGGTCCTGGTCGTTGCTATCGGTCATCGGTTCCCGAGTGGTCAGACGTTACATCGCAGGCCGGCCGGCCGAATCGCCGACTCCCCAGCCCTTATCAGATACCTGTTGCCCCGCAGGACCTCGGAGTCCCTTGAGGCGGGCCGCGTCGCGGGCCAGCCCTGAAGCCAGCCTGCCCCGCGCCACAACGGCGTGCACCGCGTGATCGCGCCCCAGCGCCGCGGCCAAGGCCGACGACACGAACAGGTCGATCACGGGCAGCGACGGCGCGAGCGCCGTCACCTTGCCGCGCTGGTCCAGCGAGCCGTCGGCGGCTTCGACCAGCAGGGCCGGCGGGGGACCCGCACGACCGACCTGGTTGGCCTTCAACGCCTCGCGCACCTTCTCATACCCCGCCAGGACGTGTCCGGCACGGCGGGCGAGGCCCAAGCCGTTCAGACAACGCCGCTCCAGCAGCCGGTCCAGCCTTTCGGCCAGATCGGGCGGCACCTTGACCGCCCGCCGTGCCGCCTTGGCGAACACCGATTTGCTCATGGCCTTCGCCAGGGCATCCCGGTCGGCCGTGACCCAAAGGCCTCGGCCAGGCAGCGCTTCTTCCAGATCCGGAACCACCTCGCCGTCGGGGGCGATCACGAACCGGATCATACCCCCCTTCGGGTGGACCGTGCCCGACGCGATGCAGCGGCGCAGGGGCCCCTTCTCGTCGTCCGCCGGCAGGCGTTCCGTCTCTGCGACCTCGTGCTCTGCAGCGTCGAGGTCGGGCACCGCGTCCTCGGCGGCGGTCGGTGTCCGTTCGTCGTTCCGTTCGGTCATCCGATCGTCATCCGCTCACGCGGTCCCAAAATTGTTCCAATCGGCGTGCGGGCCCTTGTCAGGCCTGCGCGCCCTGTCCCTCGGCCGAACCCTCGGCGACCGGAGCGACCGCGGCGGCTTCGCCACCTTGGCCTTCACCCTCGAACCAGTGGGCGCGCGCGGCCATGATGATCGCGTTCGCCTCCTCTTCCGAGGGGCCGTCCTTGCCCAGGATTTCGACCAGCTCGTCGCCGGCCAGGTCGGCCAGATCGTCCAGCGTCTTCACGCCGTTCTCACCCAGCTTGACCAACTGCACGGCGGTGAAGCCGGTCAGTTCGGCGATGATGTCCTCGACGCCCAGCTCCAGCCGGCGCTCGTTCGCCACCGTATCCTGCTCTTCCAGGAAGGCGAGCGCACGCTGCTTCAGCTCGTCGGCGACCGACTCGTCGAAGCCTTCGATCTCGGCCAGCTCCTCGGTCTCGACGTAGGCGATCTCCTCGACCGAGGTGAAGCCTTCGGCGACCAGCAGGTGGGCGATCACGTCGTCGACGTCCAGCGCCTTCATGAACAGGCCGGACCGGCTGTGGATTTCCTCGGACCGGCGCTCCGACTCTTCCTGTTCGGTCAGGATGTCGATGTCCCAGCCGGTCAGCATCGAGGCGAGGCGCACGTTCTGGCCGCGGCGGCCGATGGCCAGCGACAGCTGGTCGTCCGGCACCACCACCTCGATGCGGTGGTTGTCGTCGTCCAGCACGACCTTGGCGACCTCGGCCGGGGCCAGGGCGTTGACGACGAAGGTTGCCGCCTCGCTGGCCCAGGGAATAATGTCGATCTTCTCGCCCTGCAGCTCGCCGACGACGGCCTGGACGCGGCTGCCGCGCATGCCGACGCAGGCGCCGACCGGGTCGATCGAGCTGTCGTTGCTGTGCACGGCGATCTTGGCGCGCGACCCCGGATCGCGGGCGACCGCCCGGATCTCGATGATGCCGTCGTAGATCTCCGGCACTTCCTGGGCGAACAGCTTCGCCATGAACATGGGATGCGTGCGCGACAGGAAGATCTGTGGGCCGCGCGGTTCCTCGCGGACGTCGAAGATGTAGGCGCGGACGCGGTCGCCGTTCTTGAAGTGCTCGCGCGGCAGCAGCTCGTCGCGGCGCAGGATCGCTTCGGCGCGGCCCAGGTCGACGGTGACGTTGCCGTACTCGACGCGCTTGACCAGACCGTTGACGATCTCGCCGTTGCGGTCCTTGTACTCGTTGAACTGGCGCTTGCGCTCGGCGTCGCGCACCTTCTGCACGATGACCTGCTTGGCGGTCTGCGCGGCGATGCGGCCGAAATCGATGGGCGGCAGCGGATCGACCAGGAAGTCGCCGAGCTTGGCGCCCGGCTTGCGGCGCTGGGCGTAGGGCAGGGTGACCTGCGTCGCCTCGTTCTCCACCGTCTCGACCACCTCCAGGTGGCGGGTCAGGTGGATGTCGCCGGTCTTGCGGTCGATGCGGGCGCGGATGTCGTGCTCATGGCCGTACTTGGAGCGGCCGGCCTTCTGAATCGCCTGCTCCATCGCCTCCAGGACCTCGTCCCGGTCGATGTTCTTTTCGCGGGCGACCGCGTCAGCGACTTGCAGCAGTTCCATCCGTTACACTTCCTGAGTCGGTCTTGCGTGATGCCGGTCTTGCGTTATGCATGGACGGCGGGTCGGCGTCAGCCGGTCAGTCCTGAACCCGTCAGGCCTGGTGGCCGTCCTGCTGCTCCTGGCTGGCGCGGATCAGATCGTCCGTCAGCACCAGCTTGGCGCGCAGGATGTTGTCGAACTCCAGCCGGGCGGCTCCCTGTTCGGTATCGATGCACACCAGGCCGTCCTCGACGCCCTTCAGCATGCCCTTGAAACGTTTGCGGCCGTCGGCGGCCTGTCGGGTCTCAAGCCTGGCTTCGAAGCCGGCGAAACGCTCGAAATCCTTCAGTCGGGTCAGCGGCCGGTCGATGCCGGGCGAGCTGACCTCCAGTGTATAAGCCTCGCGGATCGGGTCTTCCACGTCCAGCAGGGCGGAAACGGACCGGCTGATGTCGGCGCAATCCTCGACCGTCATGGGCGCGCCGTCGGCGCGTTCCGCCATGATCTGGAGAACCGCGCGCTGGCCGCCGGAGATCTGAACGCGCACGACCTCATAGCCCATGGCTTCGATTGACGGCGTGATGATCTGTTCGATGCGACCTGAAGCGTCCATTCCACCTGACCTGAGCCTGCGGCCGGGATCGAACCGGACGAGGTTTCCACAACACGAGGTTTAGGAAGCGCGTGTTGCCACACGCTGATAAAAAAATAAGTGGGCAAAAGCCCACCCGCAAAGCGTCTCGCCGGCCCGGTTGCCCGGGCCGCCGATCCGTATGGGTTCTCAGAGGCTGAATATAGCCATTCCGCCCGAAGCCGCAAGCCTTTTCCGGAACGGTCGGTGCAACGGCCGCGATAAGCGTGACGGGCGGCTGGGGATCGGCGGCTGCGATGGACCGCGTTCAGGCGCGATCAGGCGCGCGGGCGGCGGACGAAGCGCAGGAAAACCGGCTTGCGGCCGGCGATGATCGCCTTTTCCTCGTAGCGCGTCGCCGGCCAATCGTCGGGCCGGACCCGCCAGTCCGCCGGGCGTCGGGCCGTCCATTCGAAGTCGGGGTGCTTGACCGTGTGTTCCAGCATCCAGCGCACCAGACCCATGTCGTCGCTGGCCAGCCGCAGCTCCGCCCCGTCCTTCAGCACGCGGGCCAGCCGCGGCAGGTTCTCCGGCCCGATGAAGCGGCGGTCGGCGTGGCGCTTCTTCGGCCAGGGGTCGGCGAACAGCACGAAGGCGCGGCCGATCGACGCGTCCGGCAGGGCATCCAGCAGCGGCCGGGCATCGTCGGGCAGGACCCGGACATTGTCCTCCAGCCCGTCATCCTCCAGCAGGCCGAGCAGGGCGGCGACCCCGTTGACGAAGGGTTCGGCGCCGATGATGCCGACGTCCGGGTTGTGGCGCGCCTGCCAGGCGAGGTGATGGCCGCTGCCGAACCCGACCTCCAGCCAGATGTCGCGCCTGGGGGCTGCGAACAGGGTCGCCGGATCCAGGCGGTCGCCGGGCTTGGGCACCGGGATCTCCAGGGTCGGCAGCAGCGTGCCGATCAGCTCCGTCCGGCGCTTGCGCAGCGGGCGGCCCTTGCGGCGTCCGAACAGGCGGGTGCCGGAGTCGGGGCCCAGATCGGGGGACATGGGATCGGACGGCTTGGGATCGGTCATGGCGGGACGCAGTTCGGAAAAGAGGGGGTCTCTAAAAAAGAACGCAGGGGCCGTTTCCGGCCCCTGCGTTTCCCAAGACACGGATGTGCGCGTTCAGGTGAAGGCGGTGCGCAGATCGGCGACCAGGTCGGTCTTCTCCCAGGAGAAGCCGCCGTCCACGTCCGGCTCGCGGCCGAAATGGCCGTAGGCGGCCGTGCGGGCGTAGATCGGCTTGTTCAGGCCCAGATGCGTGCGGATGCCGCGCGGGCTGAGGTCGACCAGCTGCTGCAGCACGTCGGACAGACGGTCCTCGTCGACGTTGCCGGTGCCGTGGGTGTCGACATAGACCGACAGCGGCTTCGACACGCCGATGGCGTAGGACACCTGGATCGTGCACTTCTCCGCCAGCTCCGCCGCAACGACGTTCTTGGCGAGGTAGCGCGCGGCGTAGGCCGCCGAACGGTCGACCTTGGTCGGGTCCTTGCCGGAGAAGGCGCCGCCGCCGTGCGGGGCCGCGCCGCCGTAGGTGTCGACGATGATCTTGCGCCCGGTCAGGCCGGCGTCGCCGTCCGGACCGCCGATGACGAAGCGGCCGGTCGGGTTGACGTACAGGTTCGGCGCATCGCACATCCAGCCTTCCGGCAGGCAGTTCACGATGTGCGGCAGCACGATCTCACGCACGGCGTCCTGGTCCAGCCCCTCGGCGTGCTGGGTCGACAGCACGATGGCGGTGGCGCGGGTCGGCTTGCCGTTGATGTACTGCAGCGTCACCTGGCTCTTGGCGTCGGGACCGAGCTGCGGGGCGGCGCCGGAATGGCGCGCTTCGGCCAGCGACTTCAGGATGGCGTGGGAGTAGTAGATCGGCGCGGGCATCAGCGCCGGGGTTTCCCGGCAGGCGTAGCCGAACATGATGCCCTGGTCGCCGGCACCCTCGTCCTTGTTGCCGGCGGCGTCGACACCGACGGCGATGTCGGCGGACTGGGAGTGGACGAAGCACTTGACGTCCATCTTTTCCCAGTGGAAGCCGTCCTGCTCGTAGCCGATGTCCTTCACCGCGGCGCGGGCGACTTCGACCATCTGCTCGGCTTTGATGCTGTCGGGCCCGCGGACTTCGCCGGCCAGCACGACCTGGTTGGTGGTGGCGAGCGTCTCCACCGCGACGCGCGCGTGGGGGTCGTGCGAAAGATAGAGGTCGACGATGGCGTCGGAGATGCGGTCACAAACCTTGTCGGGATGACCTTCCGACACGGACTCGCTGGTGAAGACATAATTCAGCTTTGCCACGGGGAACCTCGGCATTCGGCGGCGCGCTATTTCATAAGTCGAAACGACAGATCGGTACAGCGGCCGCAGGACACCGATCCAAGACCGGTTTTGACAAGGAATTTCCCCGAGGTCAAGAAAACTGCCGGTGGCAGTTCGGGACCCCTTGGCGCACCGCACGTAGACGAAGGGGGAGCGCGGTCAAGCCGCGCGTTCCCCCGTTCGGCGAAGGCAAGGCCGTGTGGTGTTACGCCGCAGCTTCGGCCACGGCGGCGCTGGCGACGGCCTTGGTCAGCTCGAACAGGCGCTTGCGCACCGACGGATCGCTGATCTTGTAGTAGGCACGGACCAGTTCCAGCGTCTCGCGCTTGGCCATCGGGTCGGGCTCGTAAGCGCCGGCGGCCCGCTCTTCGACGGGGTTGCCGTCCTCATCGTCCTCGACCCGGGCGGCGGCGGCGTCGGCCGGCATGTCGTCGAAGAAGAACGACACCGGCACGTCCAGGACGCGGCTGAGATCGAACAGGCGGGACGCGCCGATGCGGTTCGCGCCGCGTTCGTACTTCTGCACCTGCTGGAAGGTCAGGCCGATGGCCTCGCCCAGCTTCTCCTGGCTCATTCCGAGCAAAGTGCGGCGCAGACGGACGCGGGATCCGACATGCACGTCGATCGGATTCGGCTTTCCGGTCTTCGGACGGCCGGCACCCGCACGGCGCCCGCGCGGCGCTCCAGTTTCTGTTTGCATCTCGTCTATCCCTGTAACGGTTGTGCAACCTAGTTAAGACATATCCACGTATGCAGTCAAGTGTGCTTGCGTCAAACCTGTCACACGAATTTTCTTCACACGTGGGGGCGGAATGCCCGTATTGCGGCGTCACCGGTGATATCGCGAGACCAAGGACCCAAAGAAACAGGCAATAAGCAGTATGCCGAACATCCAGTCCCTAATACGGGCGTAGGGTGTGGCTCCCTGCGGTGCTTTCGGTAACGTGGTATCGATGAACCCTCGCTCACCCAGACCGAGCAATTGTTGCACACGTCCGTAGGCGTCGACCACCCCGGAAATTCCCGTATTCGCCACGCGCACGAGCGGCAGCCCTTCCTCGACGGCCCGGACCTGGTTGATGGCGAAATGCTGGTGCGGTCCGGCGGTGTGGCCGTACCAGGCGTCGTTGGTCAGGTTCAGCAGCCATTGCGGCCGGTCGGTACCGTCGATCACCGCGCCGGGGAAGATGCCCTCGTAGCAGATCAGCGGGCTGAGGGGGGGCAGGTCCGTCCCCAGGTGAAGGGTGCGCGGTCCGGGGCCGGGGGAGAACTCGGCCCCGTTGGTGGCGATGGCGTCGACCGGCACCCAGCGGCGCAGCGGCATGTACTCGCCGAAGGGGACGAGGTGGAACTTGTCGAAGCTGCCGACCACCGCGCCGCTGCCGTCCACCGCGATCAGACTGTTGTAATAATGCCGCTCACCGGAGGTATCGAGGTCGGTGCGCGGCGCCCCGGTGATCAGCAACCCGCCGGACGGTATGACCGAGGCCAGGGCCTGCCGCACCCGCGCGTCGTCCTCGACGAAGAAGGGGACGGCGGTCTCCGGCCAGATGATCACGTTCGGCGGCGGGGCCGACGGATCGACGGGCGGTGCGGCCGACAGGGCGAGGTGGCTCTGGAAATGCTGAACCCGCTCGGCCGGCGCCCATTTCAGCCGCTGGTCGATGGCGGCCTGGACCAGCCGCAGCCGAACGCCGGGCACCGGCTCGTCCACCGCGCCGGCCAGCCGCCACGTTCCCCAGCCGCCCAGCGCCGCCAGCAGCGCCAGTCCGGCGGCGAACCCCGCCCAGGCGCGGCGCGGCGTGCTGGCAGGGTCGGGCAGGGCGGCGGGCAGCGACGCCACCAGCACCGTCACCAGGGTCAGGCCATAGATACCGATCAGCGCCGCGGTCTGCAGCACCGGCAGCACCCCGACCCAGCCATAGCCGATCAGGTTCCATGGGAAACCGGTGAGGACATGGCCGCGCAGCCATTCCCACAGGCACCAGCAGGCGGCGAACAGCAGCGGCCGGGCCAGACCGCCGCCGGCGCCGCGACCCCGCAGCGCGTGGAAGGTCAGGGTGGCGGCGCCGCTGAACATCGCCAGCAGGATGGGCAGCCCGACCGCCGACAGCGGCAGCGCCCACCAGAATCGCCCGATGTCGGTGAACAGGGCGGCGCTGATCCAGTAGAGCCCCAGCAGATGGTGGCCGAACCCGAAGAACCAGCCGATGGCGAAGGCGCTGCGCCCGCTCCGCGCGCCCTCCAGCAGCCAGATCAGGCCCGGGAAGGCGACCAGCAGGACCGGCAGCGCGTCCACCGGCGGCAGCGCAAGGGTGGCGAGCCCGCCCAGGGCGGCGGCGGCGGCCAGCCGGCGCCAGCCGGACAGCGCGGCAAGACGCATGGAGACGCGGCCCAGCCGGGCCGGGACGGGCAGCGTGTCGGTGACGGTCAAAGCGGAAACTCCGGCAGCGGCAGCGAGCGGCGCCGGGGGTGCGGCGCCATGGGTGGTGCGGCGCCATAGGTAATGCCGCGCGGGATGGCAGCCAAGCCTGCTGTGGCGGGTGGCGACGGGGGGCCGTCACCAGCCGGAGAGAAGCACCAGGGGGAGAGGGGTGTCGGCGCTGCCGCTCACCCGGTCTCCGCCAGTTCCACGCTGTTGGCCGGGACGTTGTGGACACGCAGGCGCTTCAGCCGGCGGGAGTCGGCGTCGACGATCTCGAACTCCAGTCCGGAGGGGTGGACCAGCCGTTCGCCGAGGCCGGGCACGCGGCCGGCGATGGAGACCACCAGCCCACCCAGCGTGTCGATGTCCTCGCGCTCCTCCTCGGTCAGCACCGGGCCGACCCGCTCCTCGAAATCCTCGATCGGCAGGCGGGCGTCGGCGATCAGGCTGCCGTCGGGGCGTTCGACCAGCCGCGGGGCGGTCGCCTCGTCATGCTCGTCCTCGATCTCGCCGACGATCTCCTCGACCAGATCCTCGATGGTGACGAGGCCGTCGATGCCGCCGAACTCGTCCACCACCAGCGCCAGATGCTGGCGGGTCTGCCGCATCTGCACCAGCAGGTCGAGGACATGCATGGAGGGCGCGACGATCTTCGCCTCGCGGATGATGCCGGACAGGTCGGGCTTGTGGCGCAGCCCCTCGGGCGCGATGGCCTGCTGGGCCAGCAGGGTCAGCACATCCTTGATGTGGATGACGCCGACCACGTCGTCCAGCGTGTCGCGGTACACCGGCAGACGGGAATGCCCCTCCTCGGCGACGCGCTGGACCAGGGCGGGGAAGGGGGTGTCGATGTCGACGGCGACGATGTCGACGCGCGGGACCATCACGTCGACGACGGTGCGGTCGCGCAGCTTGAGGATGTTGGTGAGCAGCGCGCGCTCGCCGGCCCCCAGCGACTCCTCCCCCTCCTCGCCGGCGGCGTCGTCCAGCCCGGCGATCAGTTCCTCGATCGTGCCGCGCAGGGACGTGTCTTCCCGCCCACCCCAGACGGTGCGGATCCACCCCTTGAACAGGTGGCCCAGGGAATGGTCTTCGGCCCCGTGGTCATCACGGGGCGTGCGACTGTCGGATATCTCGCTCATTGGTCCGGTGGTTGGTGGTTGGCGGCGTAGGGGTCGGCGATTCCGAGGGTGGCGAGCAGCCGGGTTTCCAGCGCCTCCATCTCCTCGGCCTCGTCGTCCGATTCGTGATCATAGCCCAGCAGATGCAGAACACCATGCATCACAAGGTGAGTCATGTGGTCGGCGAAGGCTTTTCCTTGTTCGGATGCCTCGCGCGCGACGGTTTCATAGGCCAGGATGACGTCGCCCAGCATCACCGGGACGCCCTCTTCCGGGTCCGGCTCCTCGGCTTCGGTCAGGGCGAAGGACAGCACGTTGGTCGGCTTGTCCTTGCCGCGATACTCGCGGTTCAGGCGGTGGACCAGCGCGTCGTCGGCCAGCACGACCGACAGTTCGGCCGGGCCGTCCGCGTCGTCGTAGGTGGCGCCGAGCGCCGCCAGGGCGGCGCGTTCGGCCAGCCAGTCGGCGTCCTCGGCCCAGTCGCCGGCTTCACGTGAAACAGTGACGTCGACCGCGCTGGTCATTCCGGTTCTCCAACGATCCTGGCGTCATCGGTGGTCATTCCGGTGTCGGACGCGGCCCGGCGCGCCTGCTTGCGCGCCTCCGCCCGGGCATCGGCCTGGTCATAGGCGCGGATGATGCGGGCGACCATCGGGTGACGGACCACGTCGGCGTCGGTGAAGCGGACGAAGCGCGCGCCCTCCACCCCCTGCAGGATCTCCAGCGCGTCGCGCAGGCCCGACCGGGTGCCGGTGGGCAGGTCGATCTGCGAGATGTCGCCGGTGACGACCATGCGACCGCCCTCGCCCAGGCGGGTGAGGAACATCTTCATCTGCATCGGCGTGGTGTTCTGCGCCTCGTCCAGGATGACGAAGGCGTTGCCCAGCGTCCGGCCGCGCATGAAGGCGAGCGGCGCGATCTCGATCTCGCCGGATTCCAGCCGCTTTTTCACCTGTTCCGCCGGCAGCATGTCGTGCAGCGCGTCGTAGAGCGGGCGCAGGTAGGGATCGACCTTTTCCTTCAGGTCGCCGGGCAGGAAGCCCAGACGCTCCCCGGCCTCCACCGCCGGGCGGGACAGGACGATGCGGTCGACCTGGCCGGTGGTCAGCAGCGCCACCCCGTGGGCGACCGCCAGATAGGTCTTGCCGGTGCCGGCGGGGCCGAGCCCGAACACCAGCTCGCTTTCCGCCAGGGCCTGGAGATAGGCGGCCTGGGTCGGCGAGCGCGGGGTGATCGGACCGCGCCGGCGGGTGCGCAGCGCGATCTCGGCCCGGGTGATGGTGGCCTGGGCAGCGCTGCGCGGCTCGTCCGCACCCGGCGTCGAGCCGCCGTCGGCGGTCGCCATGCGGACGGCGCCGTCGACCTCGCCGCCGTCGATGGTCTGGCCACGGGTCAGCCGGGCGTACAGCGTGTTCAGCGCCGCCTGCGCGGTTTCGGCGGCTTCGGGCGGGCCGGAAATGGTCAGGGTGTTCCCGCGCGAGATCAGCGACACGCCCAGAAGGGTTTCGATGCGGGCGAGGTTGCGGTCATGCTCGCCATACAGCATCGGCAGCAGCCGGTTGTCGTCGAATTGAACGTCGATACGCCGTTCGGGCTGACCGTTCAAGCGCTGGCCTCCAGAGTTTGGGTGACGGGACCGGTGGGCGCCAACCCGATGGAAGATGGCCCGATGGCAGACGTCGAGAATTCGCCGGTGGCGACGGTGCCGGCAAGGCTGTTGGCCAGGGCGGCGTCGACCCGCACCGTGACGATGCGGCCGAGCAGCCGCTCGTTCGCCTCGGCGTGGACCGACTGCATCCACGGGCTGCGGCCGAGCAGCTGGCCGCTGCGGCGGCCGACCCGGTCGAACAGCACCGGCACGGTGCGGCCGATGAAGCCGTGGTTGAAGGCGACCTGCTGCGCATTGATCAACTGCTGCAGCGCGGCCAGCCGGGCCTCCTTCACCTCCTCCGACAGCTGGGCGCCGTCCACCGCCGCCGGGGTGCCCGGGCGCGGGCTGTATTTGAAGGTGTAGGCCTGGGCATAGCCGACCTCGGTCACCAGCTTCAGCGTCGCCGCGAAATCGGCGTCGCTCTCGCCGGGGAAGCCGACGATGAAGTCGCCGGACAGCGCGAGGTCGGGCTTGGCGGTGCGCAGCCGGTCGACCAGCCGGCGGTAATCGTCGGCGGTGTGCTTGCGGTTCATCGCCGCCAGGATGCGGTCCGACCCGGCCTGCACCGGCAGATGCAGGTAGGGCATCAGCTGCGGCACCTCGGCATGGGCGCGGATCAGGTCGTCGTCCATGTCGCGGGGATGCGAGGTGGTGTAGCGGATGCGCTCCAGCCCGTCGATCTCCGCCAGCTCCCGCACCAGCCGGCCGAGGCCCCAGCTGCCGCCGTCCGGCCCGTCGCCGTGCCAGGCGTTGACGTTCTGGCCCAGCAGGTTGATCTCGCGCGTGCCGCCGGCGACCAGGCGCCGGGCCTCCGCCAGGATCTGGGCCGCCGGGCGGGAGAACTCGGCGCCGCGGGTGTAGGGCACCACGCAGAAGGTGCAGAACTTGTCACAGCCCTCCTGCACCGCCAGGAAGGCGGAGACGCCCTGGCTCGCCGCCTCCTCGGGCAGGAAGTCGAACTTGGATTCGGCGGGGAAGTCGGTGTTCAGCACGCTGCCGGCGGCGCGGCTGGCCTTGGCCACCATCTCCGGCAGGGTGTGGTAGGTCTGCGGGCCGAAGACCATGTCGACGAAGGGCGCGCGGGCGACGATCTCCTCGCCCTCGGCCTGGGCGACGCAGCCGGCGACGGCGAGGATCATCCGGCCGTCCTGGCCGTCGGTCTCACCCCTGGCAGCGGCGGCGGCCTTGCCGTCCTTCAGGATCCGCAGCCGGCCCAGCTCGGAAAAGACCTTCTCGGCCGCCTTTTCGCGGATGTGGCAGGTGTTGAGGATCACCATGTCGGCGCCGTCCGGTTCATCGACCGGTTGGTAGCCCAGCGGTGCCAGGACGTCCGCCATGCGGGCGGAGTCATAGACGTTCATCTGGCAGCCCCAGGTCTTGATGAACAGCTTCTTGGTCAACCCGCACCCTTCCGCTCAGAACAAAAACGAATAGCGCGCTCACGATGCTGCGTGGCGCGCCGCACGCCGTCCGACCGGCGCCGCTCCTGAAGAGATGGTATCGCGTGTGGGGCTTAACGAGTCAATCCCGCTCCGCCCCACCCATGTTTGCAAAGACGGCGTTTTCCGCAATCCGAAAGCGTCACGCCGCCCCGGCTTGCAGTCCGCCGCGCCAGAACCAGTCGGTCCGCACCCGGTCAGTCCAGACTCGCTCCGTCGCCGTCCGGCTGAACAGAAAGCTGAAAGGGACGGAGGTGTCTCCCGCCAGGTTGGCCGCCATGGTGGCCGGCACGGCCATCGGCCGGCCCAGCGCGTCGGCCTTCGGCGCCTGGCCGATCATGCCGGCGACGCCGCTCAGCGCGCCGTCGACCAGCTCCAGGCCCAGCAGCCGGTTCATGTCGACCGGGCCGGGCATCTGCATGCCCAGCGTCAGCGCGCGGGAGAAGCCGAACCGCTCGTAATAGGGGGCGTCGCCGACCAGGATGACCGACTTGTGGCCGAGCGCCACCGCCTTGTTCAGGCTCATCCGGATCAGCTTGCTGCCGAGCCCGCTGCCCTGGAGGTGCGCCGCCACCGCGATGGGGCCGAGCAGCAGGGTCGGGGTGGTGCCGCCGACCAGGATCGGCCAATAGCGGATGGTGCCCACCACGATCTCGTGGCCGTGCTCGTCATGCTCGATGGCGACGAGGTTCAGCGCCGGGATGGAGTCGACGCCGTCGCGCAGCCGGTAGGCGGTCTTGTTGAAGCGGTCGGGGCCGAACGACGCGTCCAGCAGGGCTTCGATGGCGGCGGCGTGCTTCGGCTCTTCGACGATGATGATCATGCGTGGGGCTCCCGGCGGGAAGAAAGTCTTCTCAGAAGGCTTTTGAAGGGCGGATCGCGCCGCCGCCGGAAGGCCGGGGGTGTCAGGTCCCCGATGTGCCTTTGGCGTTCGCACGCGACCCAAGGACGGCCGCAACCGCGTATCGCGGTGCGAGGCTCCGTCGTCGGATGCGAAGGACGTGCGAACGAGACATGGACAAGGCTCATCGGCCGTTGCTGGGACTTGCGCATATATCATCGTCGCCCCCCCGTCGCAAGACCATGCTGACCCGGACATCCTGCATGACTGTGTCAATGTCCGTGCGTGGCCTGGAATCGGTTTGGGATGGTGATGTCGCGGGAGTGGCCGCCCCGGCTTTTCCCCGGCTTTTCCATTGTCGTACCACTTGGTGGACCGCCGGCCCGCGGCCCTCCGGCCCCCTGGATTCTGGACAGTGGGGAGGGGCAGACTTTATTCTGCGCCGTATCGCCGCTCGGCTCCCGGACCCCGTCCGCGGAACCCCTTGCCGCCGGACCGCCCGCAACCGGATCCCCGCCATGTACACCGCCGTCACCCACGACATCCGCATCACCGTCCAGCCGGTGTTCCTGGAAGACCAGTCCGCCCCGGCCGAAGGGCGCTTCGTCTGGGCCTATCACGTCCGCATCGAGAATGAGGGGAACGAGACGGTGCGGCTGCGCACCCGCCACTGGCGCATCACCGACGCCATGGGCCGCGTGCAGGAGGTGCGGGGGCCCGGCGTCGTCGGCGAACAGCCGGTGCTGGAGCCGGGCGGCCACTTCGAATACACCAGCGGCACCCCGCTCGGCACGCCGTCCGGCATCATGGCCGGCAGCTATGGCATGGAGGGGGCGGACGGCCGTTCCTTCGACGTGACCATCCCGGCCTTCTCGCTCGACAGCCCGCACCAGCCGATGCAGCTCAACTGACGGCCGGAACCGGAAAAGAAACCTCAAGGTTGCATTTTATCTGGACTTTGACAACCACACTTGCCGTCCGTATCTTGAAAGCCATAGGACGGGAACCATGTTGGGACTCCCGAAGAACGACGCGATGGGCTGCCCGGACCGGAGCGGCCATCCGGTCCGGCTCGCGGGGCGGCGGCCTGTCCGGCCTTTGAGCCGGCGGCCAAACCGGCTTTCGGGCTGGCGGCCAAACCGGCTTTCGAGCCGGCGGAATGATCCACCGGGGTTCCCGCTCCGTACAGACGCTACACACCGATGGGCGCGTTGCGCGGTTCCCGCCGCCGGCCTGGCGCAAGGCGCTGCCCAGCCATGGAAAGGAAGTCCCCGTGACGGCTACCAAGACTCCGCTCGCCGAGAACGTGCTTCGCGGCCCCGGCCGGCCCCGTCCCGACGCGCCCGCCATCGCCAAGCCGTCCCGTGCCGAGGCGGAGGACGCGGTTCGCACGCTGATCCGCTGGGCGGGCGACGACCCGTCGCGCGAGGGGCTGGTCGGCACGCCAGACCGCGTCGTCCGCTCCTACGAGGAGTTCTTCGCCGGCTACGGCATCGACCCGGTCGAGATCCTGTCGCGCACCTTCGAGGAGACCGACGGCTACGACGAGATGGTCGTGCTGCGCGACATCCGCGTCGAATCCTACTGCGAGCACCACATGGTGCCGATCATCGGCAAGGCGCACGTCGCCTACCTGCCGCGCCGCCGCGTCGTCGGCATCTCCAAGCTGGCGCGTCTGGTCGAGGCCTACGGCAAGCGCCTGCAGATCCAGGAGAAGATGACGGCGCAGATCGCCAACACCATCGACGAGGTCCTCCAGCCTGAGGGCGTCGCCGTGGTGGTCGAGGCGCAGCACCAGTGCATGACCACCCGCGGCGTCCACAAGACCGGCGTGACCATGGTGACCAGCCGCATGCTCGGCGCCTTCCGCACCGACCCGTCGACACGCCGCGAGTTCCTGACGATGATCGGCAACCCGTCCTCGCGCGGGATGGAGTGATCCTCGCGCCGGTGCCCCCTCCCTCTCCCGCGATCGGACGGACCTTCGGTCCGCCGGGAGCGGGGGAGGGTTGGGGAGGGGGCAAAGCCCCTTGCCACCGCGTCGGCCGCTCTGCCAAGCTCGCGGCCGTGATCGGGCAGTGAACGGATGCTGGGCATGGCGGCGAAGGTGACACCGGCGGTCAACGCGGCGAAGGCGGCGGGCGTCGCCTTCCGGTTGATGGAGTACGACTACGACCCGTCGGCCGACGCCATCGGCCTGCACGCGGCGGAATCGCTCGGACTCGACCCCGCCATCGTCTACAAGACGCTGATCGTCCAGCTGGAGCCCAAGGGGCTGGCCTGCGCCGTGATCCCGGTCGCCGCCAAGCTCGACCTCAAGGCGATCGCCGCGGCGGCCAAGGCGAAGAAGGCCGATCTGGCCGACCCGGCGCTGGCGGAAAAAACCACCGGTTTCCTGGTCGGCGGCATCAGTCCGCTCGGCCAGAAAAAGGCGCTGCCGACCTTCATCGATGTGAGCGCCGAAGCGCTGCCGGAGATGGTGGTGAACGGTGGCCGCCGCGGCCTGCAAATCCTGCTGGCGCCGGCCGATCTGGCCAAGGCGGCGAAGGCGACGGTCTGCGCGATCGTCGCCCATTGACGGATAAGATTGCGGTGGTGACCCCGGCAGGACTCGAACCTGCTGCCTCAAGTTTAGGAAACTCGCGCTCTATCCTGATGAGCTACGGGGCCACGGGCCGCACCTTAACGTTTTCGCTCCCGCGGTGAAAGTGGGTTTTCCCGCCCTTCAGTCCGAATAGCGCTCCTCCGTCCACGGGTCGGCGTGGTTGTGATAGCCACGGACCTCCCAGTAGCCCCTGCGGTCGCCGGCCAGCAGCTCGATCCGCTTCACCCACTTGGCGCTCTTCCAGAAATACAGCTTGGGCAGCACGACGCGCACCGGCCCGCCATGGTCGCGGCTGATCGGCTGGCCTTCCCAGCTCGTCGCCAGCAGCACGCCGTCATCGTCGAAATCCGGCAGCGCGACGTTGGTGGTGTAGCCGTCGAAGGAGTGGAAGACGACGAAGCGCGCCTCCGGCTTCGGCCGGGCCAGCTCCAGCAGGCGGCGGGCGCTGACACCCTCCCACTGGTTGTCGTAGCGCGACCAGGTGGTGACGCAGTGGATGTCGGAGACGAAGCGCTCCTGCGGTTGGGCCTGGAAATCCTCCCAGCGCCAGGACAGCGGGTTCTCCACCAGCCCGTCGACCGTCAGCGTCCAGTTGCCGGTGGTCACCTTGGGCGTGATGCCGAGGTCGAGCACCGGCCAGTCCGTCACCAGCCGCTGGCCGGGCGGCAGCCGGTCGCGCGCCGGGTCGGCGGCGTTGCCGGTGAGCGCGCGGCCGTCGCGGGCCCATTGCTCCTTGGTGGCGACCAGCTTGTCGCGGACGGCGCCCTCGCGTTCGACCGGGCCGTCCGATCCGTTGCCGGGCTCGTCATTGGCTCCTGCGGGTGTGTCGGTCATGGCGGTTCCCTGTGGTGTCGGCCCACATCTCGTCATCCCAGCCATGGAGGTCAAGCATGGGGGTCAAGCATGGGCACGGCTTAAAAAAGGTACGGATGGCCGGGTTGGCAAGCGGAAGCGGGAGACGTACCTTCCCGAAGCCCGGCTTATTCGAGCCACAGTTCCGGGTGATGGTTCCCGCCGCCCAATTCCGTGGATATTGGCCGGCCGGGAGCCCCCCGCCGCCCGTTTTCAAGACCAGTCGAGTGATTTGCCGATGATCCGGTTCGCAGCGCCCGTCGCACGCACGCCCTTCGCACGCGCTTGGCGTTTGTCCATTTCCGGCGGCTTGGCCGTCCTGCTGCTTGTCGCCCTGCTGTTCGGCGTGGCGGCACCCACCCTGGCCGCCGCGTCCACGCCCGCACCCGCCGCTGCCGCACCAGCGCCGGCCGGCGGCGCGTCGGCCCCGGCCCAGGGTGGGCCCCAGGGCGGGGCTGTCCCCGTCGTGGTCGACGAGGCGACCATCCACCAGCTTGAATCCATGGTCTCGACGCTGGAGAACCAGGACGCGCGGACCCAGCTGGTGACGCAGCTGCGCAGCCTGATCGCCGCCCAGCGCGGCCTCGCCCAGGCCAAGGAGGCGGAGGGTGAGTCGGCCCTGCCGCAGACCATCGGCGCCCGCGCGCTGTCCTTCCTGGCGGCGCGCATGGATGTGGTCAGCCGCCAGCTGGTGCAGGTGGTCAACGTCTTCTCCGACCTGCCGGGGGCGCTGTCCTGGGTCCAGCGGCAGGCGAGCGACGACACCGCGCGCGAGCGCTGGGTGCAGATCGGCGTCCAACTGGCGATGATCCTCGGCATCGGCGCGGTGGTCGGCCGCGGGGTGGCGTGGCTGCTCAGCCGGCCGCGGCGGGCGCTGGCGTCGCGCCACATCGGCTCCACCCTGCTGCGCGTGCCGCTGCTGCTGGGCCGCGCCGTGCTGGAACTGGCGCCGATCGTCGGCTTCATCGTCGTCGCCTACACCATCCTGTCGGTGACCGAACCGGCGCCGCGCGTGCGTCTGGTGGCGCTGGCGGTGGTCAACGCCACCGTCATCACCCAGGCGCTGCTGATCCTGGTGCGGATGCTGTTCTCGCCCGACACCGCCAACCTGCGGCTGGTCCACACCAGCGACGAGGGGGCGCAGCGCTGCTATGTCTGGTCGCGCCGGCTGATCGCCGCCGCGGTCTACGGCTATTTCCTGGCCGAGGGCGCCTATGTGCTGGGGCTGCCGCTGGGCGCCTACGGCGCTCTGCTGAAGCTGCTGGGCGTCGTCATCGCCGGCATGCTGATCGTGCTGATCCTGCAGAACCGTGCCAGCGTCGCCGCCTGGATGCGCGGCAACCCGCTGTCGGGCGACGGCGACCCGGTCGCCACCGCGCGGCGCGAGGCGGAAGGGCAGGGCGCGGTCCTGCGCTCCGCCCGCCGCCGCTTCGCCGAGATCTGGCACGTGCTGGCCATCCTCTACGTCGTGGTGACCTTCGGCGTCTGGGTGCTGAACGTCTATGGCGGGTTCGAGTATCTGGCCCGCGGCACCGCCGTAACCGTCCTG